>NZ_CP134870.1:2340000-4705035 GCF_047497105.1 Hyphomicrobium sp. DY-1
AAGAAAGCGTAACAGCTCACTGGTCTAAACAAGGGTTCATGCGCCGAAAATGTAACGGGGCTAAAGCAGTGTACCGAAGACGCGGGTGTACAGCAATGTACGCGGTAGCGGAGCGTTCCGTAAGCCTGTGAAGGGAGACCCGTGAGGGCTCCTGGAGGTATCGGAAGTGCGAATGCAGACATGAGTAACGAAAGAAGTGTGAGAAACACTTCCTCCGAAAGTCCAAGGGTTCCTGCGTAAAGTTAATCTGCGCAGGGTTAGCCGGCCCCTAAGGCGAGGGCGAAAGCCGTAGTCGATGGGAACCACGTTAATATTCGTGGGCCAGTGGGTGTGTGACGGATGCAGCAAGTTGTTGAGGCTTATTGGATTGCCGAGGCAGCGAATGTGTCCCTGGAAATAGCCCCCACATAGACCGTACCCGAAACCGACACAGGTGGACTGGTAGAGAATACCAAGGAGCTTGAGCGAAGTGTGCTGAAGGAACTCGGCAAATTACCTGCGTAACTTCGGGAGAAGCAGGCTATCTCTTCGGGCAACCGGAGGGGTAGGGCACAAACTAGGGGGTGGCGACTGTTTACCTAAAACACAGGGCTATGCTAAGTCCAACGACGACGTATATGGCCTGACGCCTGCCCGGTGCTGGAAGGTTAAGAGGAGAGGTTCACGCCTTGAATCGAAGCCCCAGTAAACGGCGGCCGTAACTATAACGGTCCTAAGGTAGCGAAATTCCTTGTCGGGTAAGTTCCGACCTGCACGAATGGCGTAACGACTTCCCCACTGTCTCCAGCACACACTCAGTGAAATTGAATTCCCCGTGAAGATGCGGGGTTCCTGCGGTTAGACGGAAAGACCCCGTGCACCTTTACTGCAACTTTGCACTGGCAATCGTGACTGCTTGTGTAGGATAGGTGGTAGGCTATGAAACCTGGGCGCTAGCTCGGGTGGAGCCGAAATGTGAAATACCACCCTAGTGATTATGGTTGTCTAACCGCGGTCCGTTATCCGGATCCGGGACAGCGCATGGTGGGCAGTTTGACTGGGGCGGTCGCCTCCTAAATCGTAACGGAGGCGTGCGAAGGTGGGCTCAGGTTGGTCGGAAATCAACCGTCGAGTGCAATGGCATAAGCCCGCCTGACTGCGAGACTGACAAGTCGAGCAGAGTCGAAAGACGGCCATAGTGATCCGGTGGTTCTTTGTGAGAGGGCCATCGCTCAACGGATAAAAGGTACGCCGGGGATAACAGGCTGATGACGCCCAAGAGTCCATATCGACGGCGTCGTTTGGCACCTCGATGTCGGCTCATCACATCCTGGGGCTGGAGCAGGTCCCAAGGGTATGGCTGTTCGCCATTTAAAGTGGTACGTGAGCTGGGTTCAGAACGTCGCGAGACAGTTCGGTCCCTATCTGCCGTAGGTGTAGGAGAATTGAGAGGATCTGACCTTAGTACGAGAGGACCGGGTTGGACACACCTCTGGTGGACCTGTTGTCGTGCCAACGGCACAGCAGGGTAGCTATGTGTGGAAGGGATAACCGCTGAAGGCATCTAAGCGGGAAACCCACCTCAAAACGAGTTCTCCCTCGAGAGTCGTGGAAGACCACCACGTTGATAGGCCGGGTGTGGAAGCGCTGCAAGGCGTGTAGCTTACCGGTACTAATAACTCGATTGGCTTGATTGCTCTCATTTAGCAATGCTCATCGTTTGCCTGAAACCGCGAAACGGTTTTCGGCAATGGCGCGCTCTCACGAGCGCCGAACGATGAGCGTAGGGCTCAGAAAAAATAGACCAGAAACAGAAGTCATATGACGTCTCCGCCGACCTGGTGATTATGGCGGGGTGGCTGCACCCGATCCCATTCCGAACTCGGCCGTGAAACGCCCCTGCGCCGATGGTACTTCGTCTTAAGACGCGGGAGAGTAGGTCGTTGCCAGGTCTGCAGAGACGTCATGTGAATTCTTGAAAAACGAAGTCAATCAGTGCCCTCTATCGAATTCGAGAACGCGCCGCTGTGCCTTGAGCCAGTGGCGCGTTTTTGCGTTTGAGCTTCACAAACTAATTCACGCCGCATCCGACGAATATGCTTTTGGGCAATTCGACTTTTGCTTTTGCGGTGTCTCGGGGCGCCTGCGAAATTGGGGGGCGTCACACGATATGCTGCAATACATCTGGTCGAAGCTTTATGCGCAGTGGCTCCGATCTCAGCTTGTCAGACGTTTGCCTAAAATCGATCTGAAACACGGGACCGGCACGAACCTGATCCTCGGGATTGCGCGCAACTACAGCATTTCCGACTTGCGTCCGTTTGTCCGTTCAGCGCGAATGTTTCATGACTGCCGGATCGTCCTGGTCATCAACAACGATCCGGAGCTCGGAAAAGCGCTCGATGCGGAGGGCGTCGACTGTGTCCTCGAAGATGTTTCATCGAGCCTCGGGCGGCCTCATATGAATTTTGCGCGCGTGACCGATTATGTCGCGGTGCTGCAAGCGCTCTCGGGGCAGGTCGAACGCGTATTTTTGGCCGACACGCGCGACGTCGTTTTCCAGGGCGATATTTTCGAAGCGCTGCCTGATGCCCCGATGATTTTTTTCGAAGAGGGCAAAGGTTTTTCTCTGGAATCCGCTGGCTGGAACGGCAATGCGATCCGGCGAACTTTTGGGCTGCCGGTCTACGATCAAATCAAACATCACGAAGTGATCTGCAGCGGCACCGTTCTGGGGCGGCACGGCGTCACGCTGATGTATTGCTGGGAGAAGCTTTTACTCGGGCAAATGGTCCGCCGGCGTCATCACATGCGCTCGGGCGTCGATCAGGCGACGACGAACGTCATCGCACGTGTCAATCTCGTGCCGTCGTCGGTCGTGATGCCATACGACGGAGCGGTCGCGACGTTATCTGGACACAACACGAATTTTCTATCGGTCAAAGACGGACTGCTGGTGACAGCGCAAGGCGGTGTGCCGGCCGCGATCCATCAATACGATCGCAATCCTGCGGTCCGCGATTTTGTTTATGCGACGTATGATGGCCCAAAGAGCGGCAAAGCGGGCGATAAATCGAAAGATTCGACGCTGCAGAAAAAGCTTCGCGTCGCATTCGGTCTGCAGGGACCGTAGTCGCGTGCGGTTTTGCGATCATTCGATCGCATTTTCTTTGCCGCCACGGATCGCGACTTTGACACCGCATTTCTCCATCGGGAGTGCGGTCGATGTCCAGCGATCCTTCGTCACCGTCACGACATAGCGGCGGCAGTCGCGTCCCGCGCCCTGGACGAAATGCACGGTGAAGACCGCTAGTCCGGCTTTGCGTTTGTGTGGCCAGACGAACTCGCCGTTGTTCGGCACCGTTTTGATCGCTTTGCCGATCGCGTAAGCCGCGTTGCGATAATCCGTCGACGTCAGACGTGCGAGAACCGCGCGCGATAGATCAGGGTGCAAGCCGGCGGCTTCGGCCTTTTTGCGTAACGGATCGTTCGATGGCCGCGGTGGGGCATAGGCGTCAGATACATGCGGTTTTGCTGGTGTTTTTGCACCCGCTTCGTCGTCGTTCGTATCGCCTGGCGCAGTGGCGACGGTGACTTCAGGCAGGGGCTGACTCGGCGGCGCGATCGCTGCAGGCGGCGGAACGGGAGTAGGCGGGGCAAGTGGCGTTGAGCCTGGCGTGTCGGCGGATGCGATCTCTTTCGTCGGCAATGGCGCTGAGGGCGCTTGTTCTGGTGTCGCCAACGACGATGCGATGCGTTCAAATTTCGAAGTCCATTCTTGTCGCGTCTCAGCATCGGTGGCGAAGGCGCATCCGACGGTGGCGGCGATAAGAAGGAAAAGATACGTATAGGGAACGATTTCCAGGCGTCGTGACGGTTGCGGGCAAACCGGCTCACCGGCGTAGAAGTCTTGCGACGCGAAATCGGCATCGCTTTCGGAGATCATGAACGAGGGAAATTCGTCAGCGGAATAAGACGCGCGGGCATACATTGGCCGATCCTCAAATCTTCCAGCGAATGTCATTTCCCGCGCTGCATATGCACTGCACTGTCCTGGCCAAAAAATGGCAAGACGAAAAATGATGGAATTTCGGCGTTTTCTCCAGTCCGTCCAACCGGTTCTGTCCAGGCCGAGATCAATGTTCTTGACTCTTCTAGTGGCGTTCGCTCAGTTGACGGTGGACCTGATCTCGGGACCTTGAATCCTGACCTATTAGGAGCAGAGATGAGTATTTCACGTTTCGCACGTGCCGTGCGTCATTCGTCATTTTCTTCCATTCTTCTTGGTTCTGTTCTCGCCGTCGGCGGTGTCGTGATGGGCGCCGTCGCTGTCCAGGCGGAGGATACGCACGAGGTCGAGATCTCAATCAAAGATCATAAGTTCGAGCCGGATGCGCTGAAGCTGCCGATCGGCAAGCCGATCAAGATCACGGTGAAGAACCTCGACGCGACGCCGGAAGAATTCGAAAGCCACGACCTCGGCTTCGAGAAGATCATTGCCGGCAACAGCTCAGCGGTCATTCGCGTGAAGCCGCTAAAGCCTGGCACCTACATGTTCTTCGGTGAATTTCACCAGGATAGCGCGCTCGGTCACGTCGTTGCGGAGTAGGCGGCGATGCTTGCGGCTCTCATCATTGTCTTTCGCGAAGTTCTCGAAGCGGGCCTGATCATCGGCGTGGTGCTCGCGGCATCGCGCGGCGTTCATAGCCGTAACGGTGCGGTATCGCTCGGAGTCCTCGCAGGGATCGCAGGCTCAATCATCGTTGCGATGTTTGCCTCGCGGATCTCAGACGCTTTCGACGGCCGCGGTCAGGAAATTTTTGTCGCGGCGATCCTGCTGTTTGCGGTCGTCATGCTCGGGTGGCACGTCGCCTGGATGGCGCATCATGCTCGCGAGATGACGCAGCAGTTGCGGCAGCTGGGCAGCGATGTTTCTGCCGGACGGCAATCGCTGTTTGCGCTCGGCGCGGCTGTTGCCGTGGCGGTCATGCGTGAAGGCAGCGAGGTCGTGCTGTTCATGACCGGCATCATCATGCAGGGCAAGGATACCGGTTTCGAACTTCTGATCGGATCGGGTATCGGGCTGCTGCTTGGCGCTGTCGTGTCGATGGCGCTTTATTTTGGGCTCGCGGCCATTCCGATCCGGCAGATGTTTGCGTTTACCGGCGTTCTCATCACATTGCTGGCTGCGGGGCTTGCAGCCTCCGCGGTCAAGCAGCTGTCGAATGCAGGCCTGTTGAATGCGTTCGATTCAACGGTCTGGGACAGCTCGTCCATTCTGTCGGAAAACAGTTGGCCGGGGCGGGTCTTGAGCATTCTGGTTGGTTACATGGACCGGCCGACGGGAATGCAGCTCATCGCGTATGTCGCAACGGCGGCTGCAATTTTCTCTTTGAGCTACATCTGGCGAGCGCCGGCGAAACCGGTCAGTCAGAGCGCATAGAAAAAAGGCGCCCCTCGGGGCGCCTTTTTTATTTCATCGGCTCAAAGACCAAGATCCGACAATCCCGGATGATCGTCGGGGCGGCGTCCGAGCGGCCAGTGGAATTTCCTCTCGCTCTCGGAAATGCGCAGGTCGTTGATGCACGCATACCGATGGTGCATCAGGCCGTCGGGGCCGAATTCCCAGTTTTCGTTGCCGTAGGCGCGATACCACTGGTTGCTATCGTCGCGATATTCATAAGCAAAGCGTACGGCGATGCGATCCCCGGTAAATGCCCAGAGTTCCTTGATGAGGCGATAATCGAGTTCGCGGTTCCACTTCCGTGTCAGGAATTCGATGATCTGCTGACGGCCGACCGGAAACTCGGCGCGGTTTCGCCAAACGCTATCGACCGAATAGGCCAGCGCGACCTTCTGCGAATCGCGGCTATTCCAGCCGTCTTCGGCGCCGCGGACTTTCTGAATGGCGGTTTCGCGCGTGAAGGGCGGGAACGGCGGTCTGCTTTCAGACATTTTCGTCTCCTTCAAATTTGACAGTGGAGGGATTGCTTGACCCTGGACGCGAACGTCACGAGTCTCGGCGGCAGATCGAAATCGCTCGACGACACCTGCGGGAGGGAGCACTTACCATGTACGACATCGCCAATCTTTCGAATCTGCCTCATCTAAGAAATCTATCGTCGACGACGATGTCGGCGTTCGAAAACTTCGATCGCGCTGCCATGGCGGCGGGTGCCATTCCACGACGCTATAAGGAATTGATCGCGCTTGGCGTCGCCATCGCAACTCAGTGTCCGTACAGCCTCGAAGTCCATCGCACCAACGCAGAGAATGCCGGTGTGACGGAAGCAGAAATTGCGGAAGTCATTTATATCGCGGCGACGATGCGAGCAACGGCGGCTATCGCGCACGGAACCCATCTTGTCGGGCCGCGCAAAGCAACGCGCTAATGTCTGCGCCGCTAATGAAGTCTGTTGTCTGGCTTACAATACGCTGATCATTTTTATCATAATGATCGCTAGGCTGACGGCTGCGATCCAAAGTGCGATGTCGGCTGTCCGGCTGCGTCGCGAGCGCGATGCGATTTTATCGACGGATTCATCGTCGAGGCGAAGTCCCGCATTGGCCATTTGGGACATGCCGTTAATTGCCTGCGCAACATTCTGCAGAAGCGCCGGAGTCTTCATCAAGACATCGCCAATTGTTTCAACGCCACGGCCCGCTTCGCGCAAGCGGCCGAGAGGCGAGAGATTGGATTCCATCCATTCCTTCGCCACCGGTTCGGCGGCAACCCAGACGTTCAACGTTGGATCGAGATCGCGTGCGACGCCTTCGACGATGACCATGCTCTTTTGCAGCAGGATCAGCTCCGGACGTGTCTGCATGTCGAAGACTTCGGTATAGGCGAAGAGCTGGCCCAAAAGGTCGGCCATCGAAATTTCTTCTGCCGTGCGGCCTTGGATCGGTTCGCCGATGGCGCGCATCGCCTGGGCGAATTCTTCGACGCTGTGATGCGGGGGCACGTAGCCCGCTTCGAAGTGGATGGCGGCGGCGCGGTAGTAATCGCGGGTGATGAGGCCGTGCAGGATTTCTGCGAGGAAGCGGCGCTCGGGCAGGCCCAAGCGGCCCATGATGCCGAAGTCGACGGCGACGATCTTGCCGTTGGCATCGACGAACAAATTCCCCTGATGCATATCGGCGTGAAAGAAACCGTCGCGCATGGCGTGACGAAGAAATGAGCGCAGCACGGTCATGCCGAGAGCGGCAGTGTCGAAGCCCTTGGCCTTGAGAACGTCGCGTTGTGCGATCGGCGTCCCGTCGATCCATTCGATCGTCAGAACGCGTTTGGCCGTGCGTTTCCAGTCGATATCGGGAACGCGGAAGCCTTCGTCCTCTTTGATGTTTGACGCCATCTCGGAGATGGCTGCGGCTTCGAGGCGCAAATCCATCTCGAGGTCGGTCGTGTGCTTCAGATTATCGACAACGGCAACCGGTTTCAGGCGGCGCGCGGGCGGATACATGCGTTCGATCATCCGCGCGGCGAAATAATAGCTGTCGAGGTCGCGATAGAAACGCTTCTCAATGTTCGGCCGCAGAATCTTGACGGCAACGGCCTTCTTCACGCCGTTGTCGAGCACGTAGGCTTTGTGGACCTGGGCGATTGAAGCGGCAGCGACGGGCGGTCCGAATTCGACGAAATGATCTTCGAGCTTGCCGCCGAGCGCGCGTTCAACGGCTTCACGGGCTTCCGCCATCGAGAACGGTTCGGCTTTGTCTTGAAGCTGGCGCAGATCGTCGGAAAGCTCAGGCCCGATGACGTCGGCGCGGGTGGCGAGAAACTGGCCGAGCTTCACATAGCTCGGCCCGAGCTTCGCCAATGCTGTTGCGACGCGGGCGGATTGCGGCTCGCCTTTGCGGAAGGCCGATGCCACGAGCGTCACCGGCAATGTGGCGATGCGCGCAAGTTTTAGAGGCAGCGGTACCGGCATGCCCTTCGGAACGAAGCGGACGCCATATTGCGCAAGCACAAAACCGGCGCGCGCGAGTCGTAGGGAGTTAAGAAGCGCTCCGGGCATGGTGGTGATTTCGTCGTCCTGAATTCTCTGGGGGCGCAGGCCGTGGTTTCGCTCGGCCTCGGCACATTGCGCCGCAACCTCGTTGGGTCAAGTGTAGCCGCTCGGAGGGGTAAAAACGGTTAAGCCGGGACGGCATTCGTAACTGCCGCAGCCAGGGCCATCGCGGCTTGGACGCCATACAACTTGCGGACAAAAAAATAGCGCCCGGCGGATTGCCGCGGGCGCTACTTTCGAGCAAATGCTCAGCTCGATCTATAGCTTACAGAACGTTGCGCGGCCGTGACAGGTGACCATGCCGCCGTTCGGGCTGCAGCGATACTTTTTGTTGACGACCTTGTAGCCGGCGACCTGGCCGTTCGCCAGGAAACCCGGCCAGAGACCCCAGCTGACGTTCTGGACCATCGTCTCCATCGCGAACCATTTTGCCGAATCGGCCGACGTTGACGTGGCGACCGCGCCCTTCGTCATGCAGCCAGCATTGGCGACGCCGGCGCCGAGCGAAACAAGCGCCGCAGCAGCGACGCCGATCAATAGCTTCGATTTCATGTGTCCCACCTCCTCGTATAGAAGAAAGTCATTCCTTCGTCCCCGAGAGGGAAAGCTATGAATCGCAGCCGCCAGCGTCAATTGAACTTACGCTGAAGGGCAAAAAACGTAGTTCACGCTGTGGCCGATCAGATCTTCCAGCCGCCGTGAATCGCCGCGATGCCGCCGGTCAGATTGCGATAGGCGACGCGCGAGAAACCAGCGTTACGAATCATGTCGGCGAAGGCTTCCTGCTTGGGGAAGCGGCGGATGCTTTCGACGAGATAGCGATAGGATTCCGAATCGCCCGCAGCCAGCTGCCCGAGACGCGGAATGACCTCAAACGAGTGGAAGTCGTAGGCGCGATCGAGCAACGGCACGCGGCATTCGGAAAATTCCAGACACAGGAAGCGTCCGCCGGGCTTCAGCACGCGGTAGGCTTCGGCAAGCGCGTTGTCGATGTGGGTCACATTGCGAATGCCGAACGCAATCGTATAGGCGTCGAAGCTCGCGTTCTCGAAAGGCAGCTCTTCGGCGTTGCCTTCGACGCAGGTGATGCGGTTCTCAAGTCCTGCATCGGCGATGCGGCGGCGGCCGACGTCGAGCATCTCGGGGCTGATGTCGCAGATGACGGCGGTGGCGTTCGGCCCTGAATCTTTAGCGTAGCGGATGGAAATGTCGCCGGTGCCGCCGGCAACGTCCAAAAGCTTGAACGGCGTGGCACTGCGCGGCGCGTTCAGCATCGTGATGAGTTCGCGCTTCCAGAGGCGATGCAGGCCACCGGACATCAAGTCGTTCATCAGGTCGTAGCGATCGGCGACCGACGCGAAGACCTTGTTGACGAGTCCCTGGCGTTCGGCCTCGGACACGGTGCGGAAGCCGAACGACGCGGTGCTCTGGCTTGCGGTTTCTGAGTTTTGATCCATATCCGGGACCATAGCCGCTCGCGGGCGGCCGCGCTATCGTCGGCGCATCTCATCGTCAATTTCAGGTGACATTTCTCCTATGCCCGAACTCCCCGAGGTCGAAACCGTGAGGCGGGGGCTGGCGCCGGTGCTGGTCGGCAGCCGGGTTGCGCGGATTGATGCGCGGCGGCCGGATTTGCGTTTTCCGCTGCCGGAACGGTTCGGCGAGCGGTTGGCGGGGCAAGACATCGTCGGGCTGGAGCGGCGTGCGAAATATCTGATTGCGACGCTTTCGAGCGGTGAGGATCTCGTCATGCATCTGGGCATGACCGGGCGGTTTTCCGTCATCCATAAGGACTTCATCGACCGGCCGGGGGACTACATCCACGAGACGGGGCCTGATCCGGCGCACGATCACGTTGTGCTGCATCTCTCCGACGGGACGCAGGTGATCTACAACGATCCCAGGCGGTTCGGATTCATGGTCATGATGCCGCACGCGGAGCGGCCGGAGCATGCGCTGTTTCGCAAGCTCGGGGCGGAGCCGCTGAGCGATGAATTGACGGCCGAATATCTGGCGCGGCGAGCGCTGGGCAAGAAGGTCAATCTCAAAGCCTTTCTGATGGATCAGCATGTCGTGGCGGGGCTCGGCAACATCTACGCGTCCGAGGCGCTGTTTCAGGCGGGGCTATCGCCCGATCGTGTTGCGGCAACGTTGGCGAACCGTCGCGGAGGTATAGATAAGGCCGAGAAGCTCGTCATCGCGATCAAGGATGTTCTGCAACGGGCCATCGCAGCGGGCGGTTCGACACTGCGAGATTACCGCAGTGCCGACGGCAAGAAGGGAGCATTCCAAGAACGGTTTGCCGTTTACGACCGGGAAGGCGGCACGTGTCCGACTCCTGGATGCGGCGGCGAAATCCGTCGCGCGGTGCATGCCGGGCGCGCGACGTTTTATTGCCGGCGGTGTCAGCGCTGAAGTGGTGTCAGCTTGCCGTTGAGGTGGCTGAGCGCTCGCATAGTGCGGCGTTCGTCTTGATCAGGATGACACTGATGCACATCACGGCGAAGCCGCCGCCGAGGAAAAGCTGGTTCGCGGCCCAGTCACCTTTATGCGTGATGGCGAGTTTGCCGGCAGCTATCAGCCAGACAAGGCCGATGGCAATCAAGATCGCCTGATAGCCTGCGATTTTCGCCATGCGGTCGAGCGACGATGTTTGCGCGAGCGGGTCATTCGGGTTTGAAAGCCGCTTCAAGTAATAGCCGTAGGCGGCTGCAAAGAGCATGCAAGCCGTACCGTATTCCCAGCCGTGCTGCCAACGTACGTGCGTACCCAGATAGATGGCGTAGAACGCCACGCCACACCACAGGAATGCCAAGGCAATCAGAAAGACGTTCGCGCGCATCGCTTCGCGCTGCGTGGCAACGGCCGATCCGGTTGCCGGGCGCTGCCAGATCGGAGCATTCGTTCGCAGCGCGGCCATGACCATGACAGCTGAGAAAACCGCGGCGGCGACTGCCGAGTCCGCGATCTTCATCAGACGGCAGGCGAGATACATGGCGATGAGAGCTGCGGCGAGTGTCACTGCCAGCCAAGGCAGCGATGGGCGCAAGGTCATGGTGTCGGAAGCTCCCCCTTTTGGACGGCGCGGTGGCCTGCTCTCGAACCTACATGCGTGAGCGCAGGGCGTCCAAGCTGATAGCTGCAATGGCGAGCGCACCAAAGAAGAAGATGTTGCATCCCGCCCAATCGGCGTGGGTCGCGGCGCGCGGAAACTTGTGATCGACGAACAGGCTGATGACGCCGGCCGCCATGCCGATCACCTGAAACTGAAGCAGAAGACGTCCCATCTTCACCAGCATGGCGTCGTCGCGTCCGGCGGAGCGGTCGCGATCGAGAAGGACGGCGAAGCCGATGGTGGCGACGGCAGCAAACAGAAAGCCGATGAAAAACTGCCACCACTCGGCCCAGTGCTTATCCATAACGAAGAGGTACGTGATCAGGATCGCGAGCGCGGCCCAAGCCCAGACCAGAGCCAGATATCGCGCCGTCGAACTGGCGATGGCGCTCATCGGCGCGCCGGTGTTCCTCAGCTTCTGGTGATCACGGATGGCAATCAGGGCGAAGGCTACGCAGATAACCGCGACGGCCGCCATCTGCAGGGTCGGCTGTTCTGCGGAGGCGGCCAGGACAGTCGCGCAAACAGTAGCCGCGAGAGAAAACAGCCAACCGGTCATGGACAACATTCTCTGGCGGTCTCCCAATTCTGGATCAAAAGCATGTAAGTCGGGATGGACTTAGCGCAAATGGCGGCGCAAAGCGCTGCGACCGGCCGTCGGTGGCGGCTTTTGTGACGGATTCGTGCTTTTCCGGGTGCGCTTCATTGACCGGCGGCCGTTAGGCGGGTATATCCGCCGCAAACCGTGCCTGGAGCGAAAATCCCGGGCCGACGATCAATATCTTCAACCCATTGCCGCGCTTAGCATTTTGCGAATGCGACGGCGCATTCGCAGCAAACGTAAGGACACCCAATGGCAAATACGTCGTCGGCAAAGAAAGCCACGCGCCAGATGATCCGCCGCACCGAAGTCAACAAGTCGCGCCGTTCGCGCGTCAAGTCCGAGGTTCGCTCGGTCGAGGAAGCTATCAAGTCGGGCGACCAAGCCAAGGCACTTGCTGCGCTTTCGGCCGCTGAACCGCTTCTCGTGCGCACCGCTCAGAAGGGCGTCATGCACAAGAAGACCGCAGCCCGGAAGGTTTCCAGGCTTGCTCAGCGTGTCAAGGCCATGAGCGCATAACGCACTTGTGAATAAGGGGAGCCAATTTTTCTCCCTGTTGCATATTCGCTACGGTAAAGAGCGGGCCCGCCAACGGGCCCGCTGTTTTTTTATCGTCATTAATCGCCCGGAATCCGGCCCATTGGACGGGATGTTCTGATGCCGGATAAGTTTGGCGCTCTTTCGAGGCGGAGTCGGACGGCAAGAGAAAATGACGTCTGGGTGACGGTCGTGGCGGCGATGCAACCCAGAGTGTGTCAGTGGAAAAAATGCGAATAGAGTCAGATGGTTTATGCACAGAGGTTGCGATGTGACTCGCGTTTTCACCAGTACCTGTGGACAACTTTTGGTGCGCCTCAATCGCCCCAATGGCTGCGCTGGGGTGCTTGTCGAAAAGAGGGTTAAGGGATAGTAAATTTCTAGTGGATGGCAGCGGGGTAAAGCGGTCGTTCGCACTGGTAAGTTCGGCGAGCGTAGCATTCGGGTCTTTCAAGCTTTGATGACCCGGACTGTATCGCCAAAATAGATAAAGACCTGCGTTTCAACTTGGGAGTTGCTTTGGCTAGCCCAAGAATAGTTGGGTATTCTCTGGTTCTGGCTGGGGATATTCTCGCGGGTCTTTATCAGTACTTGTGTAAGGCGTGAGGGGAATTCGTGGAAAAAGTTGAGGCTTCTGGCGTCGAGGACGTGTCCGTTCTCGAAACTTGGAAGCGTCTCGAAGGCGATCCGAAGACTGTTCTTGTTGATGTTCGGACGCGTGCCGAATGGGCTTTTGTGGGTGTGCCCGACCTTTCGAAGATCAACAAGGACGTCATGCTGATCGAATGGCAGACGTTCCCTGACAGCCGGATCGCTCCGGACTTTATCGAACGATTGACGGCGGCGTTGGCTGCCAAGGGAGTCGAGAAGAATACTGAGATTTTTTTTATCTGCCGTTCGGGCGGGCGCAGCCGGATGGCTGCCGAGGCAATCGCCGGAGCGGGATATTCGAGGTGTCGAAACGTCATGGAGGGCTTTGAGGGACCGTTAGACGCTGCCCAACACCGGAGCCAAATCGCAGGCTGGAAATTCGCCGGTCTCAACTGGCTGCAAGGGTAGCAAGACGTCACACGGAAGGCACGGCACCGGAAGGCAGAGGGTAATGCCGGACGGTGATGAGGGGGGACGCTTTCAGGCGTCCCGCGTTATCAGCGGGAGTACATCACTATGCAGGCAGCACAAAAGGCAGAGTCTCAAGGTAATGAGCACAGCGCCGAGACGCCGACGGTTGCGGTAGAGGGCCGTGGTCACAAGGTCCGCGCCATGCTCAAGGTTCAGCTCGGAGATGAGGTCTATTCGAGCTGGTTCAAGAGCCTGGAATTCGAAAGCTTCGATGGACGGATCGTCAAGGTTTCGGTGCCGGTCAAGTTTGTGCGCAACTGGATTCAAGAACACTATTCCGAGCACTTGCTGCGCTGCTCGCGCGTTGAATTCGCAACGGCCGAGCGCGTCGAAGTCGTCTGGCGGCAGCCCGGTGCGGTTCCGCAGCGGCCGGCGGATGCTCGTATCGGAGACGCCGCGCACACCAGCGCTGCCATTCCAGCACCCATCGCGCACGTCGAGACGCCGCGTCCGGCAGCACCGCTGCGGGCTCCGGTTCTGCCCGTCCAGCGGACGTCTGCGGGCGGCCTTGAAGGTTCGCCGCTCGATCCGCGCTATACATTTGAAAGCTTCGTCGTCGGGGCGTCGAACCGGATGGCGCATGCGGGCGCCACGCAGGTTGCGGAAACGGTCCTAACGGGTGCGCCCGGCTACAATCCTCTTTACATCCATTCGGCGGTCGGCCTCGGCAAGAGCCACCTTCTTCATGCCATCGCTTGGGAAGTGAAGAAGCGGGCGCCGAATGCACAGGTGCTGTATCTTACGGCCGAACGCTTCCGCTATCAGTTCGTCGAAGCGCTGCGGTCGTCTGATCCGCTGGCGTTCAAGGAGCGCTTCCGCAACATCAACATGTTGCTGATCGACGACCTCGAATTCCTGCAAGGCGAGCGGACCGAGCAAGAGTTCGATCACATCATCAATGCACTGCTCGACGGCGGTAAGCAGGTCGTCGTTGCTTCGGCGCGGGCGCCGAACCAGATCGAACGGCTGAACGAGCGTATGCGGTCGCGACTGCAGCGTGGTCTCGTCACCGAGCTTCAGTCTCTCGATCATGAGCTTCGCCTCAAGGTGCTGGACAAGCGTCTGGCCGAGAAGAAAGCGGCCGACCCGTCATTCTCGCTGTCGCGCGATGTCGTCGATCTCCTGGCGCTGCGCCTGACGGAGAACGGCCGCGAGCTCGAAGGGGCGGTCACGCGCCTTTACGCGACGTGGCAGTACATGCGCACGCCGATCACGCTCGACATTGCCGAGACGGTCATCCGTGACCTCGTGCAGAACCTTGAGCCGCGCCGGATCAAGATCGAGGATATCCTGCGGATTATTTCCCGACATTACGGCGTGTCGAAGGGCGATCTGCTGTCGCAGCGCCGTCATCGTTCCGTCGTTTGGCCGCGCCAGATCGGCATGTACCTGGCCAAGCATCTCACAGCGCGTTCGCTGCCGGAAATCGGACGGCGGTTCGGCGGCCGCGACCACACCACCGTTTTGCATGCGATCCGCAAGATCGAGGGCGAAATCAGCAAGAATCCGAACCTCGGAGACGAGCTTGAGGAGCTGAAACGGCTTCTCAACCACTGACCGCAACTTCACCCCTTGCGGCCTGATGCGACGCGGGGCCGGCATTTCATCCCCCTGGAGTGCCGGCCTTGCCGCGTGTGGGATAAGCCCGTAATTGGCGGTATCACGCAGATTGTGCGCTGACCCATACATCTTACTTGAAAAACTAGCTTCTTTCGGGTCTGATCCGGCTCCACGGGCGATTCCGCCCAGCGGCGCGGTCCGCGCCAAATTCGTTCTTTTGCGTGAGATGCTGCGGCGGGTTTCGACCGCGCTTCCATGCACACTTCCATAGCTGAGGATAAATATGCGTCTCGAGATCGAACGTGGGGAACTCTTGAAGGCGCTCAGCCACGTCACAAGCGTCGTCGAACGGCGGACGACGATCCCGATCTTGTCGAACATTATGCTTAAGGCCGCGGGCGACGCGCTGATGTTCAAGGCGACGGATCTCGAACGCGAGGTGAGCGAGAGCGTCGGCGCCAAGGTTTCGGCGCCCGGCACGCTGACGGTTCCGGCGCATGTGCTGCACGACATCGTGCGCAAGTTGCCGGACGGTGCCGAGATCGAGATCAAGCGCGACGGCGATAAAGAACGTCTGACGATCACGTCGGGGCATTCGCGTTTCAGCTTGCAGACGCTGTCGGCCGATGATTTTCCGGATCTTGCGGTCGGCGAGATCGGGCACGAGTTCACGATGGAAGCCGGCGACTTGAAGCGGCTCATCGACAAGACGAAATTCGCGATTTCGACGGAAGAGACGCGCTACTATCTCAACGGCATCTATCTGCATCCGGCTGAGACGGACGGCACGAAGACGCTGCGTGCTGTCGCGACCGACGGTCATCGCCTGGCGCAGGTGGAATTGCCGCTGCCGAAGGGCGCGGAGGGCATGCCGGGCGTCATCATTCCGCGCAAGACGGTGCACGAGTTGACGCGGCTGCTCGAAGATTCGAGCGCGAAGGTGAAGGTCGGCGTCTCGCAGACGAAGGTGCGGTTCGAGATTGGCTCGGTCGTGCTGACGTCGAAGCTGATCGACGGTACGTTCCCCGATTACGGCCGCGTCATTCCCCACAACAACGACAAGGAAATGAAGGTCCCGAACGCGTCGTTCAAGAGCGCCGTCGATCGCGTGTCGACGATTGCAAGCGAGCGCGGGCGTGCGGTGAAGCTCAATGTCGGCAAGGACAAGCTGATCCTGACGGTGAACAATCCGGAAGGCGGCAGCGCGACGGAAGAAATTCCGGTCGGCTACAGCGCTGGGCCGCTGGAGATCGGTTTCAACGCACGCTATCTGCTCGACATCGCCGATCAGCTCGAAGGCGAGGATGCGCGGTTCCTGCTCGCCGATCCCGGTTCGCCGACGATGGTGCGCGATAGCAGCGACGCCAGCGCGCTCTACGTGCTGATGCCGATGCGGGTTTGATCGGCTCGAAGGAGTCTCACTCCTTTTGAAGAGGAGGGGAACGCTAGGAGCAAGACGCACGCTGAGTATTAGTGCTGACGAGGCCGTAACAGGTTTTCTTTGATTTCGACGACGCCCACATCTATTTCTGCTGGCGTTCGCGCATTCCTGTTTGCCGCAGGTCTGGATGCGCGGCCACAATTCTTGCGCTTCAAACTAATTTCGCAAAATTATAGGCCGCGAATGTGCCTAGACAACTGCGAGCTAGAAGCCAAGAAACCGAATCGGCAAGTAGTGTTTGGGTGGGCAATCTGGCTGGACAGAAATGCAAATTTTATCGAAGCCGAATTCCACGCCGTCATTAAAAAGGCGGATCGACTAATTGACGTCACTCCGCGCGTTGATGGAGAAGATAGAATTCTCTTTGTGCCGGATAAGCAGCGGATAGCAGAGCGGCTCACAAAGCACGAATGGCTAACATGGGCGAACATAAAGTCTGCCAATGGAATTATTTTGGAGCCCACGCGTCCTATTCGGATTGTAAACACTCCCGATGAGGGCTGAAATTGTCGATTGCAACAGGGCTGGCTTATGGGTCGAGCGGCTGCAGCTCACGAATTTTCGCAGCTACGCGTCGGCGAGGGTGACGACGGACGCCGGGCCGCAGGTGATCGTCGGCGCGAACGGGTCGGGCAAGACCAATCTTCTCGAAGCATTGTCGTTGCTGTCGCCTGGACAGGGACTAAGGCGTGTACCGTTTCTCGATTTGGCGCGGGCGGTGGGCGACGGCGGGTTCGCGGTGGCGGCGCGGGCGCATACACTTGCCGGACCTGCCGATCTCGGTACGGGTTTAGCGCCCGGTGCAAATTCGCGTGGCGAGCGCACGGGCCGCATCGTGCGGATCGACGGCGCGGCGCAATCGGGCTCGGGTATTCTCGCCGATTACCTCGAAATCGTGTGGGTGACGCCGGCGATGGACGGGCTGTTCACGGGCGCTGCATCCGAGCGGCGGCGGTTTCTCGACCGGCTGATCCTGTGTTTTGACCATGGATACCGGACGATCGCAGGGCGCTTCGAGCGCGCCATGACAAGCCGCAACCGGCTGCTCGCAGATGGCGTGCGCGACAACGCGCAGCTTTCGGGTTTCGAGCAAGTGATGGCCGAGACGGGCATTGCGGTGGCGGCGGCGCGGCTCGAAGCGGTCGCTGCCATGCGCGCCATCGTCGAGAAGCGGCGTGCGCGTGATCCGAACTCGGCGTTTCCTTGGTCGGCATTCCGGCTCGAAGGGACGATCGAAGACGACCTGA
The DNA here is from genome assembly GCF_047497105.1 of Hyphomicrobium sp. DY-1. Classification (NCBI taxonomy): domain Bacteria; kingdom Pseudomonadati; phylum Pseudomonadota; class Alphaproteobacteria; order Hyphomicrobiales; family Hyphomicrobiaceae; genus Hyphomicrobium; species Hyphomicrobium sp. DY-1. The sequence goes on from NZ_CP134870.1 coordinate 2,357,615, forward strand.
GCGGTATGTCGGCGGTCGAAGCGGAAGATTTGTATGCCAAGACATTGCGCGACACGCGCGAACGCGACCGTGGCGCTGGGCGGACGCTCGATGGGCCGCACCGGTCGGATCTTATCGTCGAGCATGGGCCGAAGGCACTCGAAGCGCGGCATTCCTCGACGGGCGAGCAGAAAGCGCTGCTGCTCGGGCTCGTTCTGGCGCACGCTGAGCTTTTGACGGAGCGACAGGAAGGCGCTGCGCCGATCCTGCTGCTCGATGAAATCACGGCGCATCTGGACGTTCACCGCAGGGCAGCGCTTTTCGATGAAATCCTGCGGCTCGGCGCGCAAGCCTGGATGACGGGCACGGACGCGGATGCCTTTTCCGCGCTTGCCGAAAAGGCCCGATTCTGGGGCGTGAACGAGGGAAAAATCGAAGCCCTTCCGTAACGACTTCAAGAGGGACAAACAGCCACATCCAAAATGCTGAAAAACAAAGGTTTTTTGGCCTCAAATTCTGTCGATTTCTTGCGCATTTTCGAGGCGATTTGTGCTATACAAAACGACCGAATATCCGCCCGCTGAGAAAGCCAAAAAATGAACGCGCAACCGCTCAAGAAAACCCCTGAGTCTGACGACTACGGAGAAGACAGCATCAAGATGCTGAAGGGGCTCGATGCGGTCAGAAAACGCCCCGGCATGTACATCGGCGACACCGATGACGGCTCGGGTCTGCATCACATGATTTACGAGGTGGTCGACAACGGGATCGACGAGGTTCTCGCCGGTCATGCGAAGTCGTGCATGGTGACGCTGAACCCCGACGGCTCGTGCACGGTGCGCGATGATGGCCGCGGTATTCCGACCGGCATCAAGCGCGACGACGATCACGATCCGAAGCGCTCGGCGACGGAAATCGTTTTCACCGAGCTGCATGCGGGCGGCAAGTTCGACCAGAACTCCTACAAGGTGTCGGGCGGTCTGCACGGCGTTGGTGTGTCGGTTGTCAACGCGCTGTCGACGTGGCTCAAGTGCCGCGTCTGGCGCGATGGCAAAGAGCACTTCATCGAATTTCACAACGGCAACGCTGTTGCGCCGCTGAAGGTCGTCGGCGATGCGGGCGAGGAGCGCGGCACGGAAGTCTCGTTCCTGCCGAGCACCGAGACGTTCCACAACGTGACGGAATTCGATTTCGCGACGCTGGAACATCGCCTGCGCGAACTGGCGTTTCTCAACTCCGGCGCGAAGATCGTGTTGACCGATGCGCGCCACGCCGACGTGAAGCGTGAGGAATTCATGTACGACGGCGGCACGGCTGCGTTCGTGCGCTATCTCGACCGCTCGAAGACGTCGGCGCTCAGTGAGCCAATCCTGATTAATGCCGAGAAAGACGGGATTACCGTTGAGGCGGCGCTGTGGTGGAATGACAGCTATCACGAGACCGTGCTCTGCTTCACGAACAACATCCCGCAGCGCGACGGCGGCACGCATCTCGCCGGTTTCCGCGGAGCGTTGACGCGTATCGTCAACAAATACGCCGAAGAGTCAGGCATTGCGAAGAAAGAGAAGGTCAACCTCTCGGGCGACGATGCGCGAGAGGGTTTGACGTGCGTGCTCTCGGTCAAGGTGCCGGATCCGAAGTTTTCTTCGCAGACGAAAGACAAGCTTGTCTCATCGGAGGTTCGCCCGGTCGTTGAGGCGGCGGTTGGCGATCAGCTCGGCGCCTGGTTCGAAGAGCATCCGAAAGAAGCGAAGGTCATCGTCGGCAAGATCGTCGAAGCAGCGTTGGCACGCGAAGCGGCGCGCAAGGCACGCGATCTCACGCGGCGAAAGGGTGCGCTTGATGGTTTGCGGTTACCGGGCGGTCTCGCGGAATGCCAGGATCGCGACGCGTCCAAGACCGAGCTTTTCATCGTCGAGGGCGACTCGGCCGGTGGCTCTGCGAAACAGGGCCGCAAGCGCGAGTTCCAGGCGGTGCTGCCGATCCGAGGTAAAATCCTGAACGTCGAGCGCGCGCGTACCGACAAGATGCTGTCGTCGGAGCAGGTGACGAACATCATCGGGGCGCTGGGCACCGGCATCGGACGCGACGAGTTCAAGCTCGATAAGCTGCGCTATCACAAGGTCATCATCATGACCGACGCCGACGTTGACGGCGCGCACATCCGAACGCTGTTGTTGACGTTCTTCTATCGTCAGATGCCGGAGCTTGTCGACAAGGGGCATGTCTACATCGCGCAGCCGCCGCTCTACAAAGTGGCGAAGGGCAAGTCGCATTCGTATCTCAAGGATCAACGCGCGCTGGAAGATTATCTGATCGATCAAGGCCTCGCCGACGCGGTTCTCGTCACGGGCGATGGCGCGGAGCGCGCAGGCCGCGATCTGCGCGATATCGTCGAGCAAGCTCGGCAGATTGCGGGCGGTATCAATGGGCTGCACCATCGCTATAACCGCGACGTGGCCGAGCAGGGCGCGATCGGCGGCGCGTTTGATGCCTCGCTCCTGAATACGCCGTCGGCCGAAAAGGCAAACGCGATCGCGGAACATGTCGCGAAGCGGCTCGATGCGATTTCGGAAGAGATGGAAACAGGCTGGGAAGGCCGTTACGGCAACGACGGCTATGTCTTCAAGCGCGAAGTGCGCGGCGTGACGGAAGTGCACTTCCTCGACCGGGCGTTGCTCGGCTCGCTCGATGCGCGACGCATTAACGAGCGGCACGCGCATCTCGTCGAAGTTTACGAGACGCCTGCGAAGCTCAAGCGCAAGGACAAGACGGATGTCATCACTGGGCCGCGCTCGCTGCTCGAAGCCGTTTACGAGACAGGCCGCAAGGGGCTCGATCTGCAGCGCTACAAAGGCCTTGGCGAGATGAATCCGGAGCAACTCTGGGAGACGACCCTCGACCCGGACGTCCGTACGCTCTTGCAGGTGAAGGTCGGCGATCTGGCGGAAGCCGACGAAATTTTCGCCAAGCTGATGGGCGATGTCGTCGAGCCGCGCCGCGACTTCATCCAGGAAAACGCGCTCAACGTTTCGAACCTTGATGTGTGAGTGGAGGTGTCGCTCACTCGCATCGGCCGGGACACTCGGATTTTTACTCCTGGTTTTGATCTGCAGTGTTTCCGCGTCGGCGGAGACTTATGGGCCTTTTTTCTACCGTATCGGGGTTGCGGAAAGTTATGTGGGTTTTGAAACGTCACTTTCCCTGAACGGTTCGAAACTGGTCGTCGAAAACTGCATTCAAGTTGTCTTTCCAGGGAAGCGGCAGTGTTCTTCTCAAACCTTTCAAGAGGGCGAGTTTTCATTGACCGACGATTTCGTCGAATATGTCAGCGGCAATATCGAGAAAGTTGATCGCAAATCTCGCCTGTTTACGATCGAAGATAGTCAGGACCACCACGCAATCATTCGAAACGTTGCCGAACGCTTCGAGGGGTGGGAGACTACGCCCGCGAACTGGCTCAATCAGTGACGGGCTAGATCGTTCATTCTGCGCGGGTGCCTGATGGATCCTCGTGACAAGGCCGAGGATGACATGCGGCTAGACCCTTTTGCGGCCGGGAAGGGCGTGGGTCTCGGTGCCTGCTTTCTTGGCGGCGCCTTGAAGCTCGGCACGGAACTCGTCGCGTTTTTCATGGATCGATGCGATGACGAGTCCGGTCGGAATGCCGAGGCCGACGAGCGCCGATTCCGATAGCTGAAGACTTGCTTCGATTGTCTCGGGCACGGCGTCGTTGACGCCAATCTCGTAGAGGTGGCGAGCGTGGTTTGCGTCCTTGGCGCGCGAGACGATGAGCAGGTTCGGGTGGCGCGTCCGCAGCGCCTTCACGATGGCGTCGATCTCAGACTGTGTGTGGATGGTGATAATCGCGGCCTTGGCGGTGTCGAGACCGCAATGTTCGAGAAATTCGACGTTGCGGACGTCGCCAAAATAGACCGGCTTGCCTTCGCGCCGGGCGTTGGCGACGAGGCCCGGCGCGCGGTCGACGGCGATATAGCGAATTTTATGCTCAGCCAGCAGGTCGCCGATCAGTTGACCGACGCGGCCGTAGCCGACGACGAGCGCTTTGATGTTACCTTCGCCGGCGGGCGTCACGGTGAGCGCTGGATCGACGGTAGCAGGGGGGGCGTTGCGTTTCGCCAGCCAGCGGCCGAGCTTGGCGCAGGCCGGGATCAGCGCCATCGTCAGCGACACTGACGTTAGCAGGATGCTCGTCAATTCGCGGGTGACGAGGTGCGATTCCAACGCGAGCGTCAGGATGACGAACGCGAATTCGCCGCCGGGTGCCAGCAGTGCTGCTGTTTCGAGGGCTGCACCGCGGGCAACGCCAAAGAGGCGAGAGAGGCCGTAGATGATCACGGCTTGCAGGGTTAGTAGTCCGACTGTCGCTGCAAAAATAGCTCCGGGCGCCGCAACCATGGCTTTCAGATCGAGTTGCGAGCCGACTGAAAAGAAGAAGACGCCGAGCAGTAGCGATTTGATCGGCTCGACCGTCGTCTGCACGGCGCGGCGATATTCGGTTTCGGCTATCAGCAAACCGGCGACGAATGCGCCGAGTGCGAGAGACAAGCCTGCCGCGGCCGTGACGAATGCGGTGCTGACGGCAACGAAGAGCGTGGTGGCGATGAACAGATCTTCGTTGTGCGTCTGCGCGACGACGCGAAATAGGGGCTGAAGAACGTAGCGCCCGACGCCGACAATCGCGACGAGCGCCGCTGCAGCTTGCAAGACGGCCATCAGGATGCCGGCGAGAAGCGAGCCTTTGTTGCCTGGCTCCAATATGCTGATCAAGATCAGGATCGGAACGACAGCGAGGTCTTGGAACAACAGGATCGAGAAGCTCGTTCGGCCGACGGAGGTTGCGAGCCGCTTCTGGTTCGCCAGCATTTCGATAACGATTGCGGTCGACGACAGGCAGAGCGCGGCGCCGATGACGAGGGCGATGACCGGCGGCTGGCCCAACAGGTAGGCGACCAGTCCGATTAGGGCTGCCGAAACAACGACTTGCGATGCGCCGAGGCCAAAGACCAGACGACGCATCGTTGAAAGGCGTTCAAACGACAGCTCAAGGCCGATGATGAAGAGCAGAAAGACGACGCCCCACTCGGCAAATTTTGCGAGCCGTTCGGGGTCGGTGATCGTCAGCCAGTCGAGATGCGGAATGTAGGGCGTCAGCGCGCCGAGGCCGCCGGGACTGAGGAACGCGCCTGAGAGGAGGAAAGCGAGAACGGTACTGACGCCATAGCGATGCAATAGCGGCACGACGACACCAGCCGTGCCCAAAACCAGAAGCGCATCTTTGTAGTTCGCCAGATTTCCCGCAGCCGACATCACCTCTCCTTAACAGTTGGTAAGAGTATGACGGCCCGGAACGCCGCGCGCCACTGGGCATTTCGCTCGCTCGTCCGTGTGCGGAAATTTTGCGTGCCTACAACTTGGCAGTCCGTTCGGATGTTTCGGCACTGAGCGCTCGCAACCCGCGAACTTAACGCGGCTTTAGCCAACCCTATGTAACAGTTTCGCAGACGATCTGCGTCGGACTGGGGCCACCGACGCAGCGCAGGGGAGGGGGCTCCGCCTTCGAAGGAATTGACGGTGTTGCGTGCCATCGCAGCAGCTTTGGGTTTTGTGTTGTGGCTGGTCCGCAGGATTCTGTTCGGACCGCGGCGCAAGCCCGCTGCTTCGCCCGAGCCGACGCTCCCGGCTTCGTTTCAATCCGTTGCGACGCGGGCGTTCGGTGCGCGCGGGGACGACAAGCCTGTTCAGGCTGTGCAATCGGCTTTGCAGCCGAAACAGAAACGCGCGCGTCGGCTGACGCTGAGATATCGCGTTGCAATCGGCGGCGCGGTTCTGGGCACCGGTCTGTTAATGCTGACTTTTGCGTTCATGATGGTCTATTACACCGTTGTTTTTCCGGACCCGCTGGCGCTGCGCGCCTCCGGCCATGCACCGCTCATCCGGATCCTGGCGCGCGACGGAACGGTGCTCGCCGTGCGTGGTGCGCCGCATGAATACATTCCGCTCGAAAAAATGGCCAAAGCGTTGCCTGCGGCAGTCGTTGCAACAGAAGACCGGCGCTTTTTCGATCATTACGGCGTCGATCCGGCTGGCATGCTGCGGGCGATGTTTGCGAACCTGCGCGCCGGGCGGTTCGCGCAAGGCGGTTCGACGCTGACGCAGCAGCTCGCGAAGAATTTGTTTCTGACGCAAGACCGAACGCTGTCACGCAAGATCGCCGAGCTTGGCCTGGCGCTGTGGCTCGAGGTTCGTTTGACGAAGCCGGAGATTTTGGAACTCTACCTAAACCAAGTCTATTTCGGCAGCGGCGCATATGGCGTGGAAGCGGCAAGCGAGCGGTATTTCAATAAACCTGCGAGCGAACTGACGATCCCGGAAGCTGCGATGATTGCCGGGCTTCTGAAGGCGCCTTCGAAATATTCGCCGTCGGCGAGCCCTGGCGCTGCCCGCGCGCGGGCGCGCGTCGTCATTGCCAAGATGTTTGATGCCGGCTTCATCTCCGAAGCGCAGGAGACGCAGGCGCTGGCGCAGACACTGGTGTTCAACGAACAGAAGATCGAGCAGACGGCGGCAGACGCGGGCTATGTCGTCGATTGGGTTCTCGATCAGTTGCCCGCTGCGGTCAGCGAGGACGAGCAGGCCGATCTCATCGTCGAGACGACCGTCGATAAAGAGCTACAGCGGCGCGCGCAAGAGATCGTCGCGGATACGCTGGCACGGAAAGGCGAGGCCTACGGTGCGAGCCAAGCGGCGATGACGCTGCTCGACGGCAGCGGCGGTGTGCGCGTGATGGTCGGTGGCCGCGATTATGCCGGCAGCCAGTTCAATCGCGTCATCAGAGGCAAGCGACAGCCGGGGTCGGCGTTCAAGCCGTTCATCTATCTCGCCGCGTTGAATAAGGGCATGTCGCCCGACACGATCATCAATGATGCGCCGATCACGATCGGCGGGTGGTCGCCGAAGAACGACGATGGGAAATACGCAGGGCCGGTTCCGATCCGACGCGCGATTGCGCAGTCGATCAACACCGTTGCGGTGCGCCTCAATCAGGCGATCGGGCGCGGCACGGCCGTTGATCTGGCGCAGCGGCTCGGCATTAAATCGGAGCTGCATGATGGTCCGTCACTCGCGCTCGGGACGTCGGAAGTGACGCTGCTTGAAATGGCGGGTGCTTACGCGGCGTTCTCGAATGGTGGATACGCAGTCATGCCGCACGTCATCACGCGGATCACGACGAGCCGCGGCCGTGTGCTCTACGAATACAAGCCGCCGCAGAACGCGCGCATCCCAGAAGCCGACCGGATCGGCGCGCTGAACGACATCCTGAATGCGGCCGTCGATTACGGCACCGGACGGCGCGCCGCGCTTCCCGATCGGCCTGCGGCGGGCAAGACCGGTACGACGCAGGATTTCCGCGATGCCTGGTTCATGGGATACACGGCACAGTTTGCGGCAGGCGTCTGGGTTGGCAATGATAACGGCAAGTCGATGAACCGCGCGACGGGCGGCAGTCTGCCAGCCGAGATCTGGCGGCAAGTGATGCGAGTTGCCGACGAAGGCTTGCCGCCGCTATTGTTACCCGGAACCGTTGTCGCGAACCCCCAGGTCGAGGCGGCGACATGGGGCGGCCTTGCGAACCGGCTGCCGCGTGTGGTCGAAGCGCCGGAAATTCTGCCATGGCAGCGTCGTCCGGGTGCCCTGCTACAGCAGCCCTATTCGGCGACTTCGGTATCGCTCGCAGCGTCGAATGCATCGCATCCGGCCAACAGCATCGGCGAAGACTTCATCGAGAAAGCTCTGGCGTCATCGCAGGCGAATAGCAGCAGTCACGCCGCGCAAGTCGCAGCGCCGGACTCGGCGACGCCGCAAAGCGGCACCTTCCCATTCAGCAATTGGTGGTAACGCCGGGATGCCCTGTCAGTGTCCGCGACAGTGGGCAGGGCCGTAGCGGTGAAGATCGGGACCGAGCACCTGCAACCATTGCTTGGCGCTTTCGAAATCCGGACAAATCTTTTTGACGAGCGCCCAGAAGCGCGGGCCGTGATTCATCTCGATGAGATGGGCCACCTCGTGCGCGGCGACGTAATCGAGCACGAATGGAGGCGCGAGTATCAGGCGCCACGAGAACGACAACGCGCCAGTCGTCGAGCAGGAACCCCAGCGGCTCGTCTGATCGCGGATCGCAATGCGCTTGGCCTGGAGCGATAGCGGACGCGTGTGTTTTTCGACGCTCGCTGCGAGATCGCGTTTGGCTTCCTCGAAAAGCCAGCGCGTCAAACGGTTGGGCGCCAAGTCTTCGTCGCCAGGAACGACGATCGATGGATGCGCGCCACGCTTGTCGATGGCGATGATGCGTGAGCGCTTTTGGCCTGAGAAGGTAATCGTGTGCGGAACGCCGCGCAGCGGCATGGCGGCGGCGTGCTCGAACGGCACATGGTTCGGCAAGCTGTCGAGGCGGGCGCGAACCCAATCGATGTGGCGATTGAGGAAGGTGCCCGCTTCGTCGAGATCGCATTGCAGCGGCAGCGTGACGATCACGGCGCGGCGCGTGCGACTTACGCGGAGCGTAAGACGCCGGGCGCCGGGATGACGACGCACTTCCAACTGCGCACCGATGTCTTCGAGGCGGACGGATCGTGTTTTGGAACTCAAGTCGATGGCGCGCCGTCCGTTCATGATCCTCATGCGCTCTGCCCCCTAAAGCCGACGCGCATCCAAGTGATGCAACGAAGTGCCGATCGCGAATGGTCGATCAATACAGCACGATGATGACCTATCAAGGTTCTCGTCGTCGCTCCAGATGCAATGTCACAGGGATGTTCCAGCATGTGAAAGTGTGGCCCGCGGGTCTCAGGAACGAATCGCCGCTTGCTCACTGCGGAAGTGCCCTGTCCAACGAAGCAACGAGCTGATCGACATCGTTCGTATGCGGGATCGGCGCGAGCAGTTTTCCATCTTTCCCCATCAAATAAAAGATCGCGGAGTGATCGATGGTGTAGCTCTTGGGATCCTTTTCATCGGCGACTTTCTGATAATAGACGCGATAAGCCTTCGCAGTCGCTGCGATTTCGCTTTCTGTCCCGGTGAGACCAACAAGACGCGGACTGAACGCCTTAACGTATGTCGCCATCTTCTCGGGCGTATCCTGAGCAGGGTCCAGTGTGATGAAGATCGGCACGATGTCGTCGGCGCGCTTGCCGAGCTTGTCGAGTGCGGCGGACATCACTTGCAGGCCTGCAGGGCAGATGTCCGGGCAGTTTGTGTAACCGAAGAACACCAGCATGTAGCGGCCGAGGTAGTCCTTGTCGGTTACGCGCTTGCCGGTGTTGTCGATCAAGCTGAACGGTCCGCCGACGGAGGGGCGCCCGGAGACGGTCGACTGACCTTCTATCGTCGAACTCGGACTTCTGAGTGCAATAAATCCGAGCGCCGTGCCGGTCAGCAAGCCGGCAAAGGCGAGAGCTATCGTCGTGCGATTCATAATCTTGATGTCTCCAACTCGCATTGGCTAGAAATGTTGTCGGGCGCCGAAGTCGCCGCATCGATGGAGCGGCCCTTCGCTCGGAATCCGCAAGCAAAGGTCTCGACATGCCCGTTGCGATTACAGCCCTCTACTCCGGCATCCTGGCTCTCATTATCGTTGCAATGGGGATCAACGTTACGGTGCATCGTTTCCGATATGGCGTGATGCTCGGTGACGGTGGACAGAACGTGTTGAAGCGCATGGTCCGCATACACGGCAACACCGTCGAAAACATTCCCCTCTGTGCGCTGCTCATGGCTCTCTATGAACTCAACGGCGGCGACAAGATAGTGCTGCATGCGGCAGGCATCGCTCTCATCGCGGGTCGGATACTTTTCGCGGGACCTTTATGGTTTCACGATGGGCCAAGCCCCATCCGGGCGAGTGGGGTAACCCTGACATGGGCTACAACCGCGCTTCTAGCAATGCTAAATATTCTGCAGTTGCGTTCATAGCGCGAGCGCATACGTGACGACCGTGCGACGTGAAGTCACGACATTCAACATTGGATCATTGCGTTTATGAGCACGTCAATGGATGGCCCTCCGGCGGGGCAGCTTCTGAAAGGCATCGTCAACGAGCGCGAGAGTCAATTGCGGCTCGTCACCAGCGTTCGCCTGAGATGGGTGGCGGTGCTTGGGCAGCTCGGCGCGATCTCCGCCGTGACACTGCTTTACGGTTTTCCTTTGAATATCGGCAGTTGTCTCGTGCTGATTGCGGCGTCGGCATGGCTCAACGTGTTCCTGTCCATTCGCTATCCGGCGCGCCATCGTTTGACGACACATTTCGCCTTTGCGCTGCTCGTTTACGATGTGTTGCAGCTCGCAGGGCTTTTGTATCTGACGGGCGGGATCCAGAATCCCTTCGCGGTTTTGCTGGTTGCGCCGATCACGGTCGCATCGGCGACGCTGCCGCCACGTTACACGCTTTTTCTCGGCGCGATGGTGATCGCCGCCGGAACGCTGCTCATCAGCCATCACTATCCGTTGCCGTGGTACCAGGGCATGCGGTTCGATCTGCCACGAGATTATAAGGTCGGTGCGTTGATCGCGCTGATCTCGACGATGGGCTTCATGGCCTTTTTCACGTGGCGATTGAACAAGGAATCGCGACAGATGTCGGCGGCGCTTGCCGCAACCGACATGGTTCTCGCGAGCGAACAGCGCCTGCACGCGCTCGATGGCCTGGCGGCTGCGGCGGCCCACGAGCTGGGTACGCCGCTGTCGACGATCGTTCTGGTTTCGAAGGAGCTCGAATACGAGCTCGGCAAGGACAGCCCATATCGCGAAGATCTTCAGCTCTTGCACAGCCAGGCGCGGCGGTGCCGTGAAATTCTGCAGAAGCTAACGCGCAAGCCCGACGAGCAGGATCCGATGCATGCGAGCCTGACCGTTGTCGAGCTTCTCGAAGAAGCTTCGGCGGCGCATCGGTCCGCGGGCAAGCGCATCATCATCTCGGCCAATCCGCTGCCCGGACTCGACGACGAAGTGCGGATCGAACCTGTCGCGCACCGGCGACCGGGTGTGATCTACGGTCTCGGCAACCTCATTGAGAACGCCGTGAGCTTTGCGCAGTCGGAGGTGCAACTATCGGCGCGCTGGAACGGCTCGCACGTCTACTTCACGATCACGGACGATGGTCCGGGCTTCGCGCCGGAAATGATGGACTCGATCGGCGAGCCCTACGTCACTTCTCGACGTTATGAGGATAAAGGCGAGCACGGCCATTCAGGCCTCGGGCTTGGGCTTTTCATCGCCAAGACGTTGCTGGAGCGGTCGGGGGCAACGGTGACGTTTTCGAACCTGTCGCCTCCCCGCCGGGGGGCTAACATCCAGATTTCGTGGCCAAGAACGGCGTTCGAGCTGCCGCCGGGGGCCTTCAATTGGCCGGGACGGCGTGGTATGCCTCTAAATGCGGCCTAGACTGGCAATTTGCTGCTAAAGCCCTATCTTTTATTGCCCGCGAAGTAACCTTTCGGGTTGCTTTTTGCTTGCTTAAGGGACGTTAGCCCTTTAGGCCGCATAAGAAATATGGCCTGTCATGAAAAAAGCTAACGGATAAACCGTGATGCGGGAGGCTCCCTTGGTTACCGAAGACCTGTCTTTTAAGCAGGATGAATTGCCGGCCGACCGTTCGTTGGTCATCGTCGATGACGACCGGTCCTTCTTGCAACGTCTGGCGCGCGCAATGGAGCTTCGCGGCTTCGAAGTCCGCTTTGGCCACTCGGTTGCGGAAGGCGTCGATCTGATCCGCGAGAAGGCTCCGGCTTTCGCCGTTGTCGATATGCGCCTTGAGGATGGTTCAGGCCTCGACGTCATTGCCGAACTGGCGAAGGCTCGTCCCGACTCGCGCGCTATCGTGCTGACGGGTTACGGCAACATCGCGACGGCCGTTTCGGCTGTGAAACTCGGCGCTGTCGACTATCTCGCGAAGCCTGCCGATGCTGACGACGTGACGGATGCACTTCTGGCACCGACGGACGCGAAAGCGCCGCCGCCGGAAAACCCGATGTCGGCTGATCGCGTGCGCTGGGAACACATTCAGCGCGTCTATGAGCTTTGCAATCGCAATGTCTCGGAGACGGCACGCCGGCTCAACATGCATCGCCGCACGCTGCAGCGGATTTTGGCGAAGCGCGCGCCGAAGTAAGCGCGCTGCTTTCGCAACTGCTACCTCACACGACTTATTCGATCGCGAGGCCGGGGTCGATCTGCGCCAGCAGACGCATCGACGCCGTGCGCGCGATCGCTATCGTTAACGCCTTCCGCCGCGCGGCCGTAAGTGGATGCGATGGCGGCGGACGCACCAAATCTCCAGCATAGGCGTCGGCGAGAATAAGCCCAGTATCGGGCGGTAGGATCTCCGATGGGAAATCGGGCGCCACCGCAAAGAGCAGCGCATCGCAGTACTCACGGTACTCCGGCCATTTCTGATCGGCGCGGAAGTCGGCAATGCTCGACTTGATCTCTACGATCCAAATCTCGCCGTTGCGTCCGATAGCGAGAACGTCGGCGCGACGGCCGTTGCCGAGTGTGATCTCGTGCAAACTTTCGAAGTTGAGCGTGCGCAGCAGACGCTGCGTCCCGCGCAGGATTGCACGTGCCCGCTCGTAGTTGCGAACGACCTCGGTAGCCGCGCTGTCCGTATTCGGGACAGGCTGAAAAGGATTCGTTGAGGAAGAGGAACCGTCGGTCATGGTCCCGCCATTATGACCGTGCGACTGTTGCAGACAAGCTGGCAGCGGGGGCGGCCTCTTGGTCGTCCAAAACGTCGTTCGAGGGGCTAGGGTCCCAGGGGGGAGAGCGTGCGAATGGTCTTCTGGCGCAACAGATCGGAGAAGAAGGCCGAGGCGCCGGTCATAGTCGAAGCGGAAACGCCGCCACCGATCACTACCGTCAAGCCGGCAGCAGCGGAGCAGCCCGCGGCGGAGGCCGCGGTGGATACAGTTGATATCATCGAGGCCGAAGCATCAACCAATGTGGTGACGCTCGTGACCAGTCGGCTTGCTGATCGCCTCGCGGATGTTGCGCCCACCGGCGAGCGCGGCGCGGGAAAGGAACAGCGCTCCGTCTCAGAGAGGCCTGCGCGCGATCTGGCGCAGATCAAGCCGGTCGAGCAGACGCATTTCTTCGGACAGAAGCGAGCCATCGGCAAAATTCGCGCGGCGCTCGGCGCCGGTCGCGGCGAACATCTTCTCATCCTGGGCGAGCCGGGCACCGGCCGATTGGAACTTGCGGAAGAGCTCGGCACCGAAGTGGACCGTGCGCCTGCCGCCGACTGGATCTTCGTGGTGGATCCCAACGCGCCGTCGCGAGCTAAAGGATTCGAGTTGCCGCCGGGCGAAGGCGCGCGGTTCCGGCGCGATACGAGAATTACGCTGGACAAAGCGTGCGCAGCGTTTGGACGTTATCTAAAAAGCGAAGAGCACCGCATCAGTCTCGATCTGCTCGAAGAGGACATGCGCTATCGCAGCGAGCGCGCGGTCGAATCCATTCGTCGCCGAGCTGAAGCGCAGAACATTGCGGTCGTGAAATCTCTCGATGGTTACGTGCTGGCGCCGATGCATGAAGGGCGCGTTGTGCGCTCGGATGTTTTTCGGGCGCTGCCGGAAGCTTTGAAACGCAACGTCGAAGCGAAGATCACGGTGCTCGAAGACGAGTTGCAGTCGATTGTTGCAACGTTGCCTGACGCCGAATTTGAGGCCAGCGAGAAGCATGACGGGCTCATTCGTCAAGCGGCGCTCAGGACATTGCGTCCGGGCTTGGCTGCCGTTCGGCGCGCTTATGCCGACGGGCTTTCCATCGGTGCGGCGCTCGATGCCATCGAAGAGGCGTTTCTTTCGGCGGCTACGCGCCATGCAGGAACCGAGACTTTCGCGCCGGTCATTTTCCTCGATTCCGAGGACGTGCAACTCGTCGATCCGACAGTGCCGAGTAAAGTCGTCATTGCGCGGCTGGCGTCGGCAACCGATCTGCTCGGCGAAGTCAGCCGCGATGCGCTGGGGTTTCCTGTTCTTCTTCCCGGCCACTTGATGCGTGCTGGGTCGGGGATCGTCATCGTCGAGGCGTGGCGGCTCGCGGCCGATCCGGCAGCTTGGCTGGCGCTTAGCGCCGCAATCCGCAGCAAGCAAATTTCTCCATTCAGTGCGCCAGGCGTCGGCGTAAAGATTGATCCGATGCCGTTTGCTGCGACCGTCGTACTGGTCTCGGATGCGCAATCGTGGTCGAAGCTCGAAGCTATTGAGCCTGGCATCGCGCGATATTTTCCGCACGTCGCAAAGCTCGCAGACACGGTGCCGATGTCGGAGCTCAGCGAGGACGAGTTCGCGAAAGGCGCGGCGCGGCTGGCGGTCGATCACGGTCTTCGCCCGATCAACGCCGGTGTTGCCCCGCTCATCTATAAGGATGCTGTTCGCCGCGGCGGCGGGCGTGTGTCGCTTGCCGGCATTCAGCTTTTGCATCTGCTGCAAGAGGCGGATGCCGTTGCTGCAGATCACTCGGCATCGCAAATTCGCGTTGCCGATCTCAACGCAGCGCTCGCCCGCCGCGCCGATGGCGATACGCCGTGATCGCCCACGTCGCCGAAGCATCGGAACTGAGCGGGCGGGTCGTGCTCTGGCTCGATCCGGAAGCGGAATATCCGGCGTCTCGGCTTGAGGCTCCGGTGCGCCTCGCAGCAGCTTATGGCGCCGAGATCGAAACAGTCGTCATTGCGGATGCCAGCAGCGGCTTGACCGTGGATGTGCCGATCCGCGTTATCGCGCCTTCCGGTGCCTCAGGTCGCCGCGATTTCTCCGAGCATGATCACCACTTCGAGCTTCTGGTGACGCGGTGCCGCCGGGCGGTCGACAATGTGGGCGCGGCGCACGGCGTTCGGGTGCGGCATGCTTTGGCCAGCGGCGATGCCGTCGACCGGATTTCCGAAATGTGCGTTGAACGCGGCCCTTGGAATATCGTTGCGCTGGGGCGTATGCCTGTGTCGGGCAGCGATAACGTCATCGGGACGCTGCTTGCGAACGTCAGCGGTGCGACCGGCTTTCTGCTCTGCGGACCGCAGCGGACGAAACAGCCGCGCGTGGTCGTGATCGTCGAAGATGCCGAGCGTTTGACGTCAATGCTGCGGGCGGCCGAGCGGCTGTCGGGTCCGCGCGGGCCGGTGCATGTCGTCATCGGCGCCGATACGGCCGAGTCTTATGCCGAGATCGAAGCGCAGTCGCGGCTGATCGCGCTCGAATTCCATGTGCCTGTCGTGTTCGAAGAGGTCGGGCCGACATTCGGCGTGCCGGAAGCGCTGACGGAAGTCGTTGCGCGGCTGCGGCCGAGCCTCGTCATCGCCGTGTTCGGGGGAGCGGCTATTGCGGACGGACGCGAGCTGTCGCGTGTGTCCGTCGTCGCGCGCGCGCCGATCCTGCTGGTGCGGTAGGCGCACAGCTATCGTCCACGGCGTAAAGCCGAGGATGACAAATACACTTCAATCTGATGCCTTCTCGACTTGCGGGTGGAAGAACTCCGGGCCGGAGCCGATGATCTGCGGGTCGTGCTTGCCGATGGCATCGAGATCGCGGTCTTCGTAGTCGATGGCCAGCAGCACATGACGGATGGTTTCGAGGCGGGCGCGGCGCTGGTCGTTGGCGCGAACGACGACCCAGGGTGCAATCGCGGTGTGCGTGAAGCGGAACATCTCGACCTCGGCGCGAGTGTAATCGTCGTAGCGGTTGAGCGAGGCCATATCGACCGGCGACAGCTTCCACTGTTTCAATGGATCTTGCGCGCGGTCGTGGAAGCGCTCGATCTGCATTTCGCGGCCGATGGTGAGATAAAACTTGAAGAGCTTGATGCCGTCGCGGACGAGCAGGCCTTCGAATTCGGGCGCCTCGCGGAGGAAAACGGCGAGCTGGTCTTCGGTGCAGAAGCCCATCACGCGCTCGACGCCGGCGCGATTGTACCAGGAGCGGTCGAACAGCACGACTTCGCCCGCCGTCGGCAGATGCACGGCGTAGCGCTGGAAATAGAGTTGTCCGCGTTCGGTTTCGGTGGGCTTGGGCAGAGCGACGGTGCGCGTGTTGCGCGGGTTCATGTGCTCGTTGAATGCTTTGATGCACGAGCCTTTGCCGGAGCCGTCGCGGCCTTCGTAGAGGCACAGAATGCGATTGCCGACCTTGAGATTGTACCTTTGCAGCTTCATCAGCTCGATCTGGAGCGCAAGAAGCCGCTCTTCGTAGTCCTCGCGCTTCATGCGCTTGTCATAGGGATAGCCGCCCGAACGCATGGCGGCGTCTTCGATTTCCTTTGGAAGCTTCGGATCGGACAGCGAGAAGCCTTTCGGCAAAGGCGACGCGTGCTCCAACGGCTCGTCGATGCCGCCGTTATGCACGGAGATCGCGGTGGCGGCCTCGTCGGGCAACGGCTCGTCTTCTAGTCTTTCGCGTTTTTTGTCTTTGTGCTTGTTCTTCGCCATTTACCATCTCCGGCACATAACGATGGCGAGCCTAGCATGCCGCTTCAAGGCGGTGTCGCGTGGGACTTGCGATGGTCAATCGCTTTCTAAAATGGGAAAGCCAGCAGCCACCCCCGCGACTGCTGGCTTTCCGCTTCTTCCGCCAAGCCTGCCCCCCAGCCGGCCGGCGGGCAATCCCGTCAGGATCTCTGTTTTGGATCGGTACCAGCGATCGCAGGCGCCGGAAGGCTGACCGCAACAGGCGCTTCGATCTCGGTGCGTTCGCGGCGACGCGGAGCGACCGGCTGGAACGCGCGGCGAGCATGCACCTCGCAATAGGGCAGCGCGGGCACCTTCGGCTTGCCGCAGAAATGGAAATCGGCAGATTGAGGATCGCCGATCGGCCAGCGGCAGCTGCATTCACTCAGCGTCTGAATGGTTTTACGCTCGGCGACCGGAATCTCGATCTCCTCCGCAGGCGCCACGTAAGTTTCGGCGTCTACATAGAGGGCGCGCACGGCCGGATTGCCGACTTGTGCGAAGCGCGGTTTGTTGACGGGCCGTTTCACGTTCGCCAAGCGCGTGCGCGGGCGGTGTGATTTCATCCGCGAGGTGGTGGCGCGGCCGGAAAGGCCCAGGCGATGGACTTTGCCGATGACAGCGTTGCGCGTTACGCTGCCGAGGCGTCCGGCGATCTGGCTGGCGCTCAGTCCTTCAGACCAGAGTCTTTTTAAAAGGTCCACGCGCTCATCAGTCCACATAGCGTCGATTGCTCCCTCTCGAGCCGCATCAGCGGCGGAACACCCCCCGGTGCCCGCGGTTACCCCGGCCGAAATCGAGCCCATGCCAAGCGTGCGCAAACGAACGCGACGCGCGGCGAAGGACGACGGTCCCAAACCGGTTACAAACGCAAAAACTTGAGAAGACGCAGAACAGAAACGCGCGAGAGACGCGGGCGGCCGCCAACTGGCAGATTGCCCAAAGCGCGGTCAGAGCCGATACACAACCGATGATTTAGCGACTGGCGCCGCCATATCTCGTGGCCTGACTAGGTGAGATTACAACATGCTGAATCCCGCCTACAAGCCGGAGCTTTCACATTAGGGGTATTGACAGGGAAAAGTTGCGAGGAGGCCACAGACGATTCGCAGCAGGGGATATGTCAGATTTCCGTGCATGGCGGGGGGCGATTCAACCATAGGCATCTGGCGTTGAACTTTGGGTTCGGGATCGCGGGCGCGCGACAGAGCTTTTGTTGACAGCGAAGCCATCAGGAGGTATCAGGGGTTGTGATCGAGCCGCCGAATTTGGCGGCTTTTTGATTTTCTGCTCAGGGTTATCCACGCGCCATGGGAAGTTCCTCTGCTGCGTTGGGGAAAGCTCCCCGTAGCGCTTCAGACACAGCTGTTTCCAGCGGCCCATCGTCCGCTGTGATGGGCACATATGCTCGCCAGGACGTGATTTTCGTTCGCGGCGAAGGCTGTTGGCTGACATCCGACACCGGTGAGCGCTATCTCGATTTCGGCTCCGGCGTCGCCGTCAACGCGCTGGGGCATGCGCATCCGCAACTCGTCGCGGCGCTGAAAGCCCAGGCGGAAAAGCTCTGGCATACGTCGAATCTTTATCGCGTCGAAGGCCAGGAGACGGTTGCCGAGAAGCTGACGCGGCTGACGTTCGCCGACACGGTTTTCTTCTGCAATTCCGGGGCGGAAGCGTGCGAAGGCGCGATCAAGGTGGCGCGCCGCTATCATTATGTTTCTGGCCAGCCCGAACGGCAGCGGATCATTGCGTTCCGCGGCGCCTTCCATGGGCGGACGCTGGCGACGCTGGCTGCCGCGGGCAATGAAAAATATCTCGAAGGTTTCGGGCCGATGGTCGAGGGCTTCGACCATGTCGATCTCGGCGATATCGCGGCTGTCGAAGCGGTAATCGGGCCGGAAACCGCCGCGATCATGCTGGAGCCGATCCAGGGTGAGGGCGGCGTTCGCCCGGCGACGCCGGAATTTTTGAAAGCCGTTCGCGAGCTTTGCGACAAGCATGGTCTGCTGCTCGTGCTGGACGAAGTCCAGACCGGCATGGGCCGTACTGGCAAACTCTTCGCACACGAATGGGCAGGCATTACGCCGGACGTGATGGCGGTTGCTAAAGGCTTCGGCGGTGGCTTTCCGGTCGGCGCGGTGCTGGCGACGGCGGAAGCAGCAAAGGGCATGACGCCCGGCACACACGGTTCGACCTTCGGCGGCAATCCGCTCGGCATGGCGGTCGCCTCGACCGTCATCGACATTGTCTCCGAACCCGCTTTCCTCGAAGCCGTGCGGGATAAGACGCTGCGGCTGAAACAGGGTCTTGAAGGGCTCAAGGATCAGCACGCCGATCTTATCGAAGAGGTGCGTGGCGCCGGCCTGCTCATGGGGCTGAAGCTCAAGTCGCACGTCACGCCGCCGCAAGTGGTGAAAGCCGCCAACGCTGAAAAACTGCTGCTCGTCGGCGCGGGCGACAACTGCGTGCGCGTGCTGCCGCCTCTCATCGCGACCGATCAGGATATTTCCGATGGGTTGCTCGCTCTTTCCCGCGCGCTCGGCCGCGTGGCTGGTGAAACGTCCTGATGTCCGGCTTGGTAGAAGAGCTGGAGAAAGCTCCCGAATTCATGACCTCCAAACAGTCTCCTCGGCACTTCCTCGATATCTCAGATCTCGACGGCAAGACGCTGCGTAAGATCATCGACGCAGCGCACGCGATGAAGAAAGCGGGCAAGCGCGTTCCGAAGGAGCTGCGGCCGAAGGGCATCGAGGATCTCGTGCTGGCGATGATCTTCGAGAAGCCATCGACGCGGACCCGCGTTTCGTTCGATGTCGCTATGCGTCAGCTCGGCGGTGGCGGACTGGTTCTCAATCACACCGATTTGCAGCTTGGGCGCGGGGAGTCGGTCGCCGACACGGCGCGGGTGTTGTCGCGGTATGTCGACGGCATCATGATCCGCGCCAACGCGCACGCGACGCTGGCGGAGCTTGCGAAATATGCGACGATCCCGGTCATCAATGGTCTGACGGAAAAGAGCCATCCGTGTCAGGTGATGGCCGATATCCAGACGTTCGAGGAGCACCTGGGGCCGATCAAGGGTAAGACGGTCGCCTGGGTCGGCGATGGCAACAACGTTGCCGTGTCGTGGATGCATGCGGCGGTCCGCTTCGGCTTCAAGCTGCGGCTGGCGTGTCCGAAGGCGCTGTTCCCGGAAGATGAAGCCGTCGAGTGGGTCACACGCGAGAAGGGTGACGTCGAGATCGGGACGGACCCGGAGCGTGCTGTGAAAGGCGTCGATTGCGTCGTGACCGATACCTGGGTTTCGATGGGTCAGTCGGATGCGGCGAAGCGCAAGAAGATGCTGGCGCCCTACGCGGTCGATGAAAAGCTGATGAGCAAGGCAGCGAAGAACGCGATCTTCATGCATTGCCTGCCCGCCTATCGGGGCCATGAGGTTTCGGAAGCGGTGCTTGAGGGTCCGCAGTCGGTGATTTTCGACGAAGCCGAAAACCGTCTGCATGCTCAGAAGGCCATTCTGGCGTGGTGCTTCGGCGCCTGATGGAGGGTTCTGTCGATGCCGGTTGATGCACCGCCAGCGCCGCCTTCCATTCCGGCAGATGATGTCGTCGTCGCGTTTCGCACGCAGAATTCGAATATTCGCGGGCGTCTCGTTCGGCTCGGCGCCTCATTAGATGCGATCGTCACGCCGCACGCGATGCCTGATTTGCCGGGACGCGCGCTGTCGGAAGCGCTGGCGCTTGCGGCACTGTGCGGATCGGTGCTCCCGCAAGGCGGCAATCTCAATTTGATGATGCGCTCAGACGGGGCGGTGTCCATTCTTGTTGCGGATTACGCAGCGAGCGGAAAGCTGCGCGGCTATGCGCGGTACGATGCCGAGAAACTTAAGGCCTTCACGCAAGGTGCGACGCGATCCGATATCGCGGCGGCGTTCGGCGATGGACATCTGGCGATCACGCTCGATTCCGGGCCAGGCGAAGAGCGCTATCAGGGCGTGCTGGCGTTCGAGCACGCGCCGCTGTCGGGTACGGTCGCGGCCTACTTTCAGCAGCGCGAAAATCTGCCGACTTTCATTCGCTCGGCTGTCGCAGAGCAGTACGTCGGATCGCGACAGGAGGCACATCCTCAGTCGCGCTGGCATCGGCGGGCAGGCGGATTGATGGTGCAGAGCCTCGGCGCATCGGACGAGAGCGAGGGCCTGAGCGACGACGACTGGAAGCGCGTCGAAATGCTGGCGGCGACGGTTGAAGATCATGAGCTGCTCGACCCTGGGCTTTCTGTCGAGCGACTGTTGTTGCGGCTGTTCCACGAAGAAGCCGTGGCGGTCGAGCGGGTTATTCCGCTTTCGGCGTTCTGCCGGTGCAGCCGGGAAAAGGTCGAGAACGTGCTCTCGGCGTTCGGTGCGGCCGAGCTGTCGGACATGCTGGATGACAACGGCAAGATCGTCGTCACGTGCGAATTCTGCACGAGGCGTTACGTCTTTTCGCCGGATGAGCTGCGGGAGAGCGGGGGCTAGCTCGTTGCCCCGCCGCAATCCGCGCTGGCGTTATTGTCCCGGAAGAGCGCCGTTCGCCGCCTGACCGACTTGGCCGCCCTGTTCACGCGGGTCGCTGTTTTGCGGCTTCGTTCCAGACAGGTCGTACTCGGTCTTCGAACGGGCGCTGGCGATCTGGTTGGCGTCGAGCTTACATGTTCCAGACTTGTCCATCAGGACGAAAGCCGGGTTCGGCTTGTCAACGAATTCCTGGCGCGAAACTTTGCCGTCGCCGTTGGCGTCGAAGTATTTGAGGTCGGCCGTCACGAACATCTTGTCGACGTTCGTCAGGTTCTGCCATTCGGTGACGTCGAGAAAATCGTCGTGGTTGGCGTCGGCGCCGTTGAACAGATCCTCGGCGTAGGACTTCCACTCGTCACAGGTGACAACGCTATCGTGATTCTGGTCCCAGCTTCCGGCCGCCTGAAGATAAGCGCGGTCGACTTCGGAAATCGTGTTGCCGCTGCCGAACGGGTTGATCGAGCCGACACTCGGGAGCGAGGCCGTGGAACAGCCGCCCAGGGCGATCGCCGCTGAAATCGCGCACGCGGATGCGGTGAGCAGGTAGATGCGTTTCGACATGGGCGCGTCTCTTAAATTGCGATGCTCGGCGGCTTGGCTGATTGGTACGCCGAACAGTGGGTCGGAAGCACGGCGCTAGCGGAAAAAAGTCGTGTGTTCGCTCAACTTGTCGCATGAGCTGTCGCATGTGTGCCACACATCTTGGCGGATCGTAAGTCTTTGAAGACGCGTGTACTTTTCGGTTTATGCCTCAATTGGAGCGAAAAAGCACGGTTTGAGGGCGATCACGTCTCGGCCCAGTCGCCGAGGCGGTCGAGAAAATCCATGCATTTCGCAATCTGGCTTTCGGCAATCCACTCGTCGGCGGTGTGGGCCTGCGCGATGTCGCCCGGGCCGCAGACGACGGCGGGAGCGCCTGCCTCCTGAAAGAGACCGGCCTCGGTGCCGTAGGAGACGCCGTAGGTTTCGTTTTGTCCGGTGAGCTTCAACGCGAGCGCGACGACCTCGGATTTTCGCTCGGCGCCGAACGGGGGAACGGCATTGACGCGTTCAATACGGATGTCGGCTTCCGGTGCGATTTCGTGCATTTCGGGAAGACAGCGCTTTTCCGCGAAACGGCGCAGGCGCGTTTCGATCTCGTCCGGATCGAGGCCCGGCAGTGCGCGAATATCGAAAACGAACGTGCAACCGACCGGCACGATATTCGTTGCGGTGCCGCCGTCGATCTTGGTGACTTGGAGCGTCGAATAGGGCGGCTCAAAGCGGATGTCGATCACGCGCTGCTTCAGCTCTTGCTCCATGCGCTCGAGCTCGCCGATGAGGCGCGTGGCGTAGGTGACGGCATTGACGCCGAGATGCGCCATGCTCGAATGCGCAGCGCGGCCTTTGACGTCGACCTGCCAGCGCACCGGCCCTTTGTGCGCATCGACAACCTGCATGCTCGTCGGTTCGCCGACGATGACCATACGGGGTTTGGGAAGATCCTTGCCGAGTTCGGCGATCATCGGGCGGACGCCGATGCAACCGATTTCTTCATCGTAAGAAAATGCCAAGTGGATCGGCTTTTTGAGCCTGCGCGCCTTGTAGCTCGGAACGGCGGCAAGTGCGGAAGCGATAAAGCCCTTCATATCGGCGGAGCCGCGGCCGTAGAGCTTGCCGCCTTCGGATCGCAGCGTGAACGGATCGCTGGTCCAGGTCTGGCCATCGACCGGCACGACGTCGGTGTGGCCCGACAGTGCAACGCCGCCTTCGTCGTTTGGTCCGATGGTCGCGTAGAGCGATGATTTCTGTCCGTCGTCGCTGACGATGCGACGCGAGGCGACGCCGTGGCCTGCCAGATAATCTTCGACGAAAGCGATCAGACCGAGATTGTTCTTCGAACTCGTCGTATCGAAGGCCACGAGACGCGCGAGCAATTCGACGGGTGTGAAGCTTTTGCCTTTTGCTGCGCTCATCGGCTGATGGCCGGTCAGTTCATGCTGCGTCGGGTATAGGGGCTATCGAGCGAGAACGCGGGAATGGCCACTTCGAAAAGCTGGCCAGCCTCGTCTGTCATCTGATAGCTGCCGACCATGATACCTTGCGGCGTCTTGAGCGGGCAGCCCGACGTGTAGTGAAATGCCTTGCCTGGCTCGATGACCGGCGTCTGGCCGACGACGCCGGCGCCGCGCACTTCCTCGGTGCGGCCGTGCGCGTCGGTGATCCGCCACATGCGCGAGCGAAGCTGCACGGTCTCGTTGCCGTCATTGGAGATTTCGACGGCGTAGGACCAGACGAAATGGCTGTCCTCGGGAGAGGACTGCTCTTCCATGTATTTCGGCTCGACGCGAATGCGGATGCCGCGCGTCGTCGATTCATAGGCGTGGAAGTCGTCAGCGGCCTGCCGTTTTGTCGGCGTTGTCGGCGTACTTTTGCTCATGGCTCCCGTCACCCCGTCATCGTCTTCATCGCATTTGCGAGATCGTCCGCCAAATCTTCAGCGGCTTCAAGTCCGATCGAAAGACGGATCATACCATCACTAATGCCGAGTTCCGAGCGCTGGTCGGGCGTCAGGCGGAAATGCGTCGTTGTGGCCGGATGCGTAACGAGGCTCTTGGCGTCGCCGAGATTGTTGGAAATACGGATGATGCGGAGCGCGTTAAGGCACCGGAATGCACCGGCTTTACCGCCTTCGACCTCGAAGGCGACCATCTGGCCGCCGCCCGGCATCTGCTTGGCTGCAAGCGCCGCCTGCGGATGGTCGGCGCGGCCAGGGTAAATCACACGCGTCACGCCTTTGAGGCCGGTCAGCACGTCGGCGATCTTGGCTGCCGTTTCGCATTGGGCTTTCACGCGGATCGGCAGTGTTTCAAGGCCTTTCAGCATGACCCAGGCGTTGAACGGGCTCATTGACGGGCCGGTCTGGCGCAGCCATTCCTGGACATACTTGCCGACAAAGTCGGTCTTGCCGAGCACGGCGCCGCCGAGGCAGCGGCCCTGGCCGTCGATGTGCTTCGTCGTGGAGTAGACGACGATATCGGCGCCGAGCGCCAGCGGCCGTTGCAGCATCGGGGTTGCAAAAACATTGTCCACGATCGTGAAGATGCCGTTGTCGCGGGCGATTTTGCAGACGCCGGCGATATCGACGAGTTCGAGCGTCGGGTTCGACGGCGTCTCGAAGAAGAACATCTTGGTATTCGGGCGAATGGCTGCCTTCCACGCGTCGAGGTCCTTGCCGTCGATCAGCGTCGCCTCGATGCCGAAGCGCGGACACAATGTTTCGACGATGTAACGGCACGATCCGAACAGCGCGCGGGCGGCGACGATGTGATCGCCGGTTTTGACGTAAGACAGGATCGCGGCGGTGACGGCGGCCATGCCGGTCGCAGTGGCGCGGCATTCCTCAGCGCCTTCGAAGATCTTCAGGCGATCTTCGAACATCGAAATCGTCGGATTGCCGAAGCGGGTGTACTGGTAGCCTGGATCTTCCTGCTTGAAGCGGGCTTCGGCCTGCTCGGCGCTGTCGTAGACGAAGCCTTGGGTCAGAAACAGGCCTTCCGACGTCTCGCCCCAGTGCGAGCGGGTGATGCCCGCATGCACGAGCGCCGTCTCAGGCCGCCAGGCTGGATTGTTGTTCGGAAACTTCTCGTCATTCGCCATCGGCTTGGCCTTTCGCGCAATAAAAATCCCGGTTCCGAGCTGCCGGCTGATAAAAGCCGGGCGCGGGAAACCGGGTGCGCGCACGGCCTCTTTAGCGATTTATTTAACGTGGCTGCAAGCCGGCCGGCCAAAGGACCACGAAATCGGGGTCGGACTTACCGCCCGCGGTCGGTTGCGTCAAGAGGTGGACTTGAGGGGCCAGCAAAGCGTGTATGGTGAAGATTGCTGCCCTTGGCGAAGACTTGCGGCTGCTCTAGACGGGGTGCGAAGGGGCCGAGCCAAAGCGAATGACGAAAGCAGAAAAATCCACGTCAGTGCATAAACGGCGCGAGCGCGCGGTCGGTATTCTGCCGTCGCAGGCGATTTCGCACATGATCGCGGACGGGGAGGTCGTGCTGGCGGAGCCGCCCGCGGAAGGGCAGGTACAGCCTGCAAGTCTCGATCTGCGACTTGGCGCGGTTGCCTATCGCGTGCGTGCGAGCTTCCTGCCGCGCCCGGGCGGCAAGGTGCAGGGCAAGCTCGATGAACTTGCGTTACACACGATCAGCCTCAGTCAAGGCGCGGTTCTCGAAACGGGCTGCGTCTATATCGTGCCGCTGCTCGAAACGCTGGCGTTGCCGGCCGACATCGAAGCCTCGGCAAATCCCAAAAGTTCGACCGGAAGACTTGATGTTTTTACCCGCGTGATCGCCGACGGCGTCGGCGCGTTCGATCAAATTCCGCGCGGGTATCACGGGCCGCTTTATGCCGAGATCTGTCCGCAGACGTTCCCTATCGTGGTGCGCAAGGGATCGCGGCTGTCGCAGATCCGTTTTCGCAATGGACCGGCGGCCGACAGCGACGAGGTGCTGCGCGAGCTTCATGCCAAGGAGCGATTGGTCTCGGCGGTGAACGCCGATATTGCGGGCGGTATCGCATTGACCGTCGATCTTGCGGGCGATGGAGACGGCTTGGTCGGGTTTCGCGCGCGGCGGCACACTGGTGTCGTCGATGTCGATCGCGTCGGCGCCTATCCGATCGAAGACTATTGGGATCCGATCCACGTCAAGGATAAGCACCGGCTGATCCTAGATCCAGATCAGTTCTATATTCTGGCGTCGAAAGAAGCTGTGCATGTGCCGCCGACACACGCGGCCGAGATGGTGCCGTTCAACCCGCTGGTCGGCGAGTTTCGTGTGCATTATGCGGGTTTCATGGATCCGGGCTTCGGACATGCAGCGGCGGGTGGCAACGGATCACGCGTCGTGCTGGAAGTACGTTCGCACAAGGTGCCGTTCATTCTCGAAGACGGGCAGATCATTGGCAGGCTGATCTACGAGCGCATGATCGAGACGCCCGCGACGCTCTACGGGCAGGGCCTCAAGTCGAACTATCAAGGCCAAGGTCTGAAGCTCTCGAAGCATTTTAAATAGGATCCGTTGATTGCGATTGGCGACTTGGCTTCGCCAAGCTGGCCGCCAATCGCGGGCTCTTTATTGACGCGGATGCGTCGGCGAAAGCGCTACATCTCGATGATTGGTTTGAAGCCGCCGTAGATCAGGCGTTTGCCGTCGAAGGGTGTGACTTTCATCAGGGTGGCGAAGCGCGGATCGTTCATCACCTTCTTGTTCACGGCGTCTCGGTGCGCGCGCGAATTGAAGACGATCCAGGAAAAGACGACGACCTCGCCGTCCTTCAGTTTGACGGCCTTCGTAAACGACGTGTGCTTGCCGGGCGGGACGTCATCGCCGACGCATTCGACGTAGGCTAGCGCGCCGTGCTCGCGCCAAACCTTACCGGCTCGTTTCGACAGCTTGCGGTAATCTTTCAATCGCTCGAATGGGACCGGCACGACAAAACCGTCGACGTAGCTCATCTTTCTCTCCCTAGCGGACCGTAATGTCCGCTCTGGAGATAGGTATCGCCGCGCGTCCGCCAAATAGTTGCTGTCAGACAACGGGCCGTTTTAGCGCTTCTTTGATTTCTCGCTGGCTTTGAGGATCGAGGCGACAACGCCCGGAAAACGCTTGTCGAGTTCTGCGCAACGCAGCGAATTGACGACTTCGGTGCCGCGACGCTCGGAGCGGATTAGGCCCGCTTCGCGCAGCACCTGGAAATGATGCGACTGCGTCGATTTCGGCAAATCGGCCGGCGCGGCCTTGGAACAGTTCATGGCGCAGCCGCCGGTCGCCAGCGTTTTCACGATCTCAAGGCGTGTCGGATCGGCGAGCGCATAGAGCACGCTCTCAAGTGTCACGTCTTCAACTGCGGGATGAACGAATGGCCTCTGCATAAGCAAAACATAGCCACGAGAATGTGAGATTTCAATAGTTCGGAGATCTTGAACTACTGGATTAGGGCATTATCTCCTGCATCGTCCGGGGCGCCTGTCGGATGGGCCGGCCAACCTTAGAAGGACAGATCGTTTGAGAAAAAACGCGAGAAGAACATGTCCAAATCTCTTGCCGGAAAGATCGCAGTCGTCACTGGCGCCAGCCGTGGCATTGGGCGCAGCATTGCCGAAACGCTCGCGGCGGAAGGCGCGCTGGTTGCCGTCCATTATGGAAAAAGCAAAGCCGGGGCCGATGAAGTCGTCGCAAAGATCAAGGCCAGCGGCGGGGATGCCTTCGCAGTCGGCGCCGATCTGACGAAGAAGGGCGCAGCGCAGGCGTTGTTCGCCGGCGTCGATCAGGAGTTGAAGCAGCGCACGGGCGACACCAGGTTCGATATCCTCGTCAACAATGCGGGCATTGCGCCGTTCGTCGGTTTCAACGAGACGACCGAAGACGTTTTCGATGAGATCTACAACGTCAACGTCAAATCTCTGTTCTTTATCACGCAAGAAGCGGTCAAACGTCTCAAAGACAACGGGCGCATCATCTCGACATCTTCCGGTGTCGTCCGCACGCCGCTTCCGGCCGTTGCAGCCTATTCGATGCTCAAAGCTCCTCTCGACAATCTGGCGAAATCCTTGGCGGTGGAACTCGGACCGCGAGGCATTACCGTCAACACCGTGGCGCCGGGCGTCATCAATACGGATATGGCTGCCGATTTTGTCAGCAATCCCGAGGGGCAGGCATTTGCGATCGGGAAGCAGGCACTGAAACGTATCGGCCAGCCCGAAGACGTCGCCGATGTCGTCGCCTTTCTGGCCAGTTCGAAGTCGCGTTGGATCACCGGTCAGACGGTCGATGTCACCGGCGGAAGCGTGCTGACCTTCTGATCTTTCGTCCCTACTTTCCCCTGTCGTTCATCCCTTCAGACGCCAAAATCCCGCATTTTGGCGTTTTTTTGCGTCCAAGCGCTATGTCGCGCTTGCTTTCGGGCAACAAATGCTGCTCTTTTCGCCGACCTCATTCGAAAAAGGCCCTAAAACAGCGTGTTTTTGGACTTTGTCGATGTAGTGTTCGAACTGAAAGCGATTCGCATTCGCATCAAGAGGGATGACAATGGCAAAGGCAGCAGCGCCAGCAAAGAAAGCACCAGCCAAAGCGCCGGCTAAGGCTAAGATCGATACCGTCACGTTGAAGCACATGGCCGCGACGCTCGCGGAAACGCATGAGATTCCGAAGAAGCAGTCGGTTGCGCTGCTCGAAGATCTCGTTGCTCAGATCGCGAAGAACCTCAAGAAGGGCGCGCGCATCCGTATCGGTGGCCTCGGCGTTCTCCAGGTTCGCAAGCGCCCGGCACGCATGGGCCGCAACCCGGCAACGGGTGAAGCCATCAAGATCAAGGCTTCGAAGAAGATCGCTTTCCGCGCCGCGAAAGAGCTGAAAGAGTCGATCTAAGACTCGGCCTCAGCGGGGTTGAATTCGAAAAGGCCGCCGGAGCCACGGCGGCCTTTTTTGTTGGCGCCGACGACTCCGCTTCGCGGAGCCGGCCGTCGGCGCGGGCATGTTGAAACAGTCGACGGTGGTCGGGCGACACGCATTCCGCGCGCCGGCCGCCCGAAACGGAAGTTTTGTTGGCGCTGGCGACTCCGTTTCGCGGAGCCGGCCGCCAGCGCGGGCATGGTCAGGTAGTGGCGCGTTCAGTGGCGACGCGCATTTCGCGCTGTGTACCACCGTCATGCCGACGAGGTCGGCACTCAGACAAGTTTCAAAATGGCCAGTGTTGCTAGTTGACTGGATCCCGGCCTGCGCCGGGGTGACGTTGGGAGTGTTTCACACAACCAGCCCCCCGCAGGGGAGCCGTGGGCGCCGAGAAAAGCTTCAGCCGTTGCGGAAATAATTTGTAATGAAGCGTTCGTAGATCGTCGTCAGGGTTTCGAGGTCGGAGATGCTCGTGTGCTCGTCGACCTGATGGATCGTGGCGTTGACGAGGCCGAACTCGACCACGGGGCAAATATCTTTGATGAAGCGTGCATCCGATGTGCCGCCGCCGGTCGTCAGCGCGGGCGTCCGGCCGGTGACGGATTTCACCGCGTCTTTCAGCGTGGAAACGAGCGGGCCGGGCTTCGTCAGGAAGACGCCGCCGGTACCGGAAAATTCAAGATCGTATTTGGCGTCGACTTCTTTTGCAGCGGCGGCGACCGTCTTGCTGACCCAGTCTTCGATCTTGGGGCGCGTCCAGGCGTCGTTATAGCGAATATTCGCGCGCGCCACCGCGCGGCCGGGGATGACGTTCGTCGCCGTGTTTGGCACGGAGATGACCGTCACCTGCAAGTTCGACGGTTGGAAGTTTTCGGTGCCGTCGTCGAGTTTCGTGGTCGACAGCCGGTCGATGATGCGCGCGAGCTTCGGCACCGGATTGTCCGCGAGCTGCGGATAGGCCGAGTGGCCCTGCTTGCCGTGCACGATGAGATCGATCGTCAGCGAGCCGCGCCGACCGATGCGGATTTCATCGCCTAAAGCTTTCGGGTTTGACGGTTCGCCGACGAGGCAGGCATCGACGACTTCGTCACGTGCTTTCAGCCAGTCGAGAATTTTCATCGTGCCGTTGATCGACGGGCCTTCTTCGTCGCCCGTGATGATGAACGAGAGCGAGCCGCGCGGCAGGCCGTTATAGTGATGGATGTACTTCATGGCCGCGGCGAGAAACGCTGCCACGCAGCCTTTCATATCGACGGCGCCGCGGCCGTAGAGAATACCGTCGCGCACTTCTCCGGCGAATGGGGGGACCGTCCAGGCCGCTTCGTTGCCGACGGGGACAACATCGGTATGGCCCGCAAACGAAAGATGCGGTCTGCCGGTACCCAGGCGCGCATAGAGGTTATCGACGTCGGGCGTGCCGGGTTCCGAGAACACGAGACGGTGGCACGTGAAACCGGCCGGTTCGAGCACGTTTTGCAGCAGCGTCAAAGCGCCGGCTTCGTCGGGCGTGACGCTTTCGCAGCGAATGAGAGCCTGCGCGAGTGCTACGGGATCTGTCGGAACGAGGGTCATGATAAGCCGGGATTTCTAGAGGTCTGTTCAATCGATGGCAATGGTACGTCGCGGCCGTAGAGCGTTTCGATGATCGTAATTTTTTGCCAAATCTTATTCGACAGTTCCGATGTCAGCCGTTCCAGATCGCCTACCGTATCGACGATGACCGAGTCACTCAGCCGTTCGGCATAGAGAGCGGAGCATTTCGCGGTCAGCGACAGCATCTCGGAACAGTAGTCTAGATAGCGCACAAGTTCGATGGGCGTCAGGTTGCGGACGGGCGAGGGTTCTGTTCGTACTGCGCCCATAGCGCTCGGGTCTTTGGTCAATTGGTGCATGTCGATGACGTGCACGATGGAGCGAAGCTCGTGCAGTGCACTCAAGGCGCGGGCGCGCTTCCAGCGGGTTTCGAGCGTCGAGACGAAGAAGGCGCCGCCGCCCAAGAGCACAACGAGATTAAACAGGGCGTCCAGACCCTGCACCGCTTCTGAGAGTTCGTCGGTGCCTTTGAGGGCAGAAATCTGCGATGTGAAGTAAAGCAGCATCGCCAGCGCTGCGCCGATCATGACAATCAAAAGCAGGCGCAGCATCCAGTTCGGACGCGAGACGTATTCGATGCGTTGCGACGTTTGTTTCGCAACGTCGATCAGGCTGTCGCAAACGCGCGACAGGCCCGATCCGGGAAATCGAGACGAGATGCGCAGCTCGAGCCTTTCGAGCGTTTCCACGATTTTCGCGGGGTCGAGGGCTCGGTAGCTGCGCGGCGCCACGATCAATCCCGCAAGAGTTCGTTGATGCTGGTCTTCGAGCGGGTCTTAGCATCGACGCGCTTGACGATGACGGCACAGTAGAGGTTCGGGCCCGGCGCGCCGTTGGGCAGCGGCTTGCCCGGCATCGTTCCCGAGACGACGACGGAATAGGGCGGCACCTTGCCGAAGAATTTTTCACCCGTGGCGCGGTCGATGATCGTCGTCGAAGCGCCGAGGTAGACGCCCATCGACAGCACGGAGCCTTCGCCGACTTCGACGCCTTCGGCCACCTCAGCGCGGGCGCCGATGAAGCAATTGTCTTCGATCACGACCGGACCGGCCTGGAGCGGTTCCAGAACACCGCCGATGCCGGCGCCGCCTGAAATGTGGCAGTTCTTACCGATCTGCGCGCAGCTTCCGACCGTCGCCCAGGTGTCGACCATGGTGCCGCTATCGACGTAGGCGCCGAGATTGATAAAGGCGGGCAGCACGACCGCGCCCGGCGCGATGTAGGCCGAGCGGCGGACGACGGCGCCGGGCAGGACGCGGAAACCGCCCTTGCGGAAATCAGCTTCGGTCCAGCCCGCGAACTTCGGCGGCACCTTGTCCCAGAAGAAGCTGCCGGCCGGGCCGCCCGAGATCATCTCCATGTCATTGAGGCGGAAGGACAAAAGGACGGCCTTCTTCAGCCACTGGTTGACGGTCCATGCGCCGTTCACCTTCTCGGCGACGCGGGCCTGGCCGTTATCCAGCAGGGTCAGAGCCGTTTCGACGGCGTCGCGGACTTCGCCTTTTGTGTCGAACGAAATGCCGTCACGGGCCTCCCATGCCGCTTCAATGGTGGATTTCAGCGCATCGTTCGTCATGGGAAGTCTTCTCCAAGGGCTGGCTATCGTCATTCGCGACGCGCCTTGTCGCCTCTTGGACGTGGGGTGTCAATTTCTGCCTGACCCTCGGCTTGTCTATTCCTGGCTGACCCGAGAGGCCGCTCACGGAGCATCCGTGCGAAAGGTGCTGAAAATCGGTTGCGTTCGGGCTTCGGTGTGATTCCGCCCGCATATCGAATCTGGCATGGTTCGCCCTCGTCGGACCGCGCCTCTGCGGCCGCTGCAACAAGGAAGCGATGTCCATGGCGAAATCGGAAAGCACGAGCAAGAAAGTCGCGTCGGCTGCCTCGAAGGTTTTGAAGAGCAAGACGGCGACGAAGGCGGAAAAGGCGGTTGCGGCTTCGGCGCTGACGCAGAAGGGCAGCACGGAAACGACCAGCGCCAAGGTGGCTTCCTCGGCAGCTAAAATCTTGAAGAGCAAGACGGCCAGCAAGGAAGCCAAGTCGGCGGCGGCTTCGGCCCTGACGCAGAAGGTCAAGGCGGCGAAGAAGAAGTAATCTTCAAGGAACTGGCGTCGTCCTCGGGCTTGTCCCGAGGATTGATTGAGCAATTGCCCGGGCGAGAACATGAATCCTCGGCATAAAGCCGAGGATGACAATTGCTTTCGGTAAGGCCGCTGTTTGCAAGAGCGGTGGGATGAACCCGAGCTGTGCGGGCTTAATTGATCGCGGTTTCGATGAGCTTTTTGGCGTCAGCGGAATCCCATTTCGCCGAGCCTGCCAGGCGACCGACTTCCAAGCCATCCTTGTTGATTAGGATCGTCGTCGGCATGCCGATCAGCTTCAGGGCCATGCCCTGTTTCGCCGTCGGATCGGCGTAGAGGTGCACGTCGGTGGCTTTCAGCTCGTCGAGGAATTTGCGGGAGGCTTCGTAGCCGCCGCGGTCAAGGCTGAGTGTCACGACCTCGAATTTGTCGCTGCCCATTTCCTTTTGCAGCTTGTTCAGCGCCGGCATTTCTTCGCGGCAAGGCCCGCACCACGTTGCCCAGAGGTTCAACAGGATCGTCTTGCCCTTGAGGCTCGACAGGTGAACTTCCTTCCCGGCGGCGTCCTCGAAGGTGATGTCGGGGAGCGCTTCGGGCGGCTTCTTCGTCACAAATGCCGCCATCTCGCCGAGCTTGAACGACGAGTTGCCCGACGCGCCGACGGCCGGAGCGGATGAATCCTGGGCTGCGGCACTAGAAATCTCTGTCGCTTTGTTGTCGAACCAGCCCCCGATGACGTATACGGCGCCGAACCCGGCAAGCGCCGACAGCGCCACGATCCAAAGTGCTTTCTGCGGCCGTGCCTTGCTGTTCGCTGCCATCTGCTAACCTTGTTCGTTTCTCTGATACGGAGCCGTTCGTGACCGACAAGCACGCCAATGCCATGTGGGGTGGCCGTTTTGCAATGTCTCCCGCGGAGATCATGCAGGAGATAAATGCCTCGATCGGCTTCGACAAGGCGCTTGCCCCGCAAGACATTCGCGGCTCGAAGGCGCATGCGGAGATGTTAGCCGAAGCGGGCATCATCACGAAGGCCGACGCGCGCGAGATTGCAAAGGGTCTGGACAAGATCAAGGCGGAGATCGACGCTGGGACGTTCACGTTTTCGCGTGCGCTCGAAGACGTGCACATGAACGTCGAGAGCCGTCTTAAGGATCTTATCGGTGCAGCGGCGGGGCGGTTGCACACGGCGCGCTCGCGCAACGACCAGGTTGCGACCGATTTCCGGCTCTTTGTGCGCGATGCGATTGACGGCATCGACGTGGCGCTTGCCGCGGTCCAGCAGGCGCTGGCGGAGAAGGCGGAAGCGCATGCGGCGACCGTCATGCCCGGCTTCACGCATCTGCAACCCGCGCAGCCTGTGACGTTCGGTCATCATCTTCTGGCCTACGTCGAAATGATCGCGCGCGATCGCGGCCGCTTTGCCGATGCGCGCAAACGTCTCAATGAAAGTCCGCTTGGGTCTGCGGCGCTGGCGGGAACGTCATTCCCTATCGACCGTGAAAAGACAGCCGAGTCGCTGGGCTTCGACCGCCCGATGGCGAACTCGCTCGACGGCGTGTCGGACCGCGATTTCGCGATGGAGACGCTGGCGGCTGCCACCATTACAGCGGTGCATTTCTCGCGGCTTGCAGAAGAAATCGTGATCTGGATGACGCCGCAGTTCGGCTTCGTGAAGCTTTCCGACCGCTTCACGACGGGCTCGTCGATCATGCCGCAGAAGCGCAATCCGGATGCGGCCGAACTGGCGCGCGCCAAGGTTGGGCGCATCGCGTCGGCGTTCCAGGGCCTCGTTATCGTGATGAAGGGGCTGCCGCTCGCCTATTCGAAGGACATGCAGGAAGACAAGGAGACGACGTTCGACGCGCTGTCGAGCCTGCGTCTCGTGATGGCGGCGATGGCGGGCATGATCTCCGACCTCGAACCCAATGCGGACGCTATGCGGGCTGCTGCAGGGCGCGGTTATTCGACGGCGACCGATCTTGCCGACTGGCTCGTTCGCGAACTCAAGATGCCGTTCCGCGAGGCGCACCACGTCACGGGCTCGATCGTCAAGGCGGCGGAGACGAAAGGCATTGATCTCGAACAGCTTTCACTCGAAGAGATGCAAAAGGTCGAGCCGCGTATCACAAAAGCCGTATTCTCGGTGCTGTCTGTGGAAAACTCGGTGAAAAGCCGGACCAGTTATGGGGGAACCGCGCCACAGAACGTCGCCAAAATGGCGCGCCAGTGGCTTCGGCGGTTGGAAAAGGCCCGGCAGAAGGGCTAAGTACCAGGAAGGGTTGCCCGCAGGCTTCGCGGGTTGAGGGGTTTTGGAGTGAATTTGGGCATGGCCGCGCTTTTGCGCTGCATGAGGACCTGGGGGACCATGGTGCTGCTTGGCGCTGTGGCCGCAGGTTTTGCGGGTTGCGGCGTTAAGGGGCCGCTGGAGCCGCCGCCGGGCGCTAAGGCGTCGGGCGAGGCCAAATCGGCGGATGCCGCCGACCCCGGCAAGAATTCGGACGCGCCGCCGAAACCGCACGAGAACTTCATCCTCGATCCGCTGCTGCGATAGGCGCTTTTTTAGCGCCGTCTTGACCTTTCCTGCATTTTCCGGTGAAGCGGACGTTTCTCATCCGCTAGAAGCGCTTCCATGCATCATTTTCAATACAAGTCCGGCCTCCTTCACGCGGAGGATGTGAGCCTCGCACGCATCGCTGACGAGGTTGGCACGCCCTTCTACTGCTATTCGACGGCGACGTTGGTGCGCCATTACGAAGTTTTGTCGAAAGCGTTCAAAGGGCAGAACGCGCTGATCTGTTTCGCGGTCAAAGCCAATTCCAACCAGGCCGTGCTGAAGACGATGGCACGGCTCGGTGCGGGCATGGACGTCGTGTCGGAAGGCGAGCTTCGTCGCGCACGCGCCGCGGGCGTTCCGGCGTCGAAGATCATTTTCGCGGGCGTCGGAAAGACGCGGGGCGAGATGGCCTATGCGCTGGAAGAAGGCATTCTCGGTTTCAACGTCGAGAGCGAGCCGGAACTCAAGGCGCTGAGCGAGGTTGCGACGGCGATGGGCCGGACGGCGTCGATCGCCATTCGCGTCAATCCGGACGTCGATGCCAAGACGCATGCGAAGATTTCGACGGGCAAGGCCGAGAACAAATTCGGCGTGCCCTATGCCGATGCGCGACGGCTTTATGCCGAGGCGGCGAAGCTTCCGGGCATCAAGATTTCCGGCATTCATATGCACATCGGTAGCCAGATCACCGATCTTGCGCCGTTCCGCGATGCGTTCCGGCTGATGGCCGATCTGGCGCGCGATCTCAAGGGCGATGGCTTGGGCCTGGAGCATCTCGATATTGGCGGCGGCCTCGGCGTGCCTTATCGCGGCGCCAACGACATTCCGCCGACGCCCGATGAATACGCGGCTGTCGTCAAGGAGACGCTTGGGCCGCTCGGCCTCAAGATCGTGATGGAGCCGGGGCGCATGATTGTCGGCAACGCCGGCGTGCTCGTGACGAAAGTCAGCTACGTCAAGGAAGGTACCGACAAGACGTTCACGATCGTCGATGCGGCGATGAACGATCTGATCCGCCCGACACTCTACGAGGCTTATCACGATATCTGGCCAGTCGCCGAAGCCCGCAGCGAACTTGCGCCCATCCAGCAGGATATCGTCGGGCCGGTATGCGAGACAGGCGATTATCTCGCCGAAGACCGCGCGCTGCCCCCTTTCGAGACCGGCGACCTGATTTCTGTGATGACCGCGGGGGCCTATGGCGCGGTGATGTCGTCGACCTACAACAGCCGCTTGCTCATTCCGGAAGTGCTAGTCGATGGCGACAAGTATGCGGTCGTCCGGTCTCGCCCGAGCTATGACGATCTGATCGGCGCGGATCACCTGCCGCCTTGGCTCTCGACCGACCGGTAAGGCTGGCGATCAGCTAGTCCCAGCATTGAATTGGGATTGCGAGCCCGAGCTGCAGCCTGGGCACCTTCGAAGCACGGGCGGATGTTTTCTAAACGCGACTGCGCCTTCCAGCACGCGTTGGCAGCTCTCCAAAGGCGCTTCGGTGTCGAGGGAAACGCCTGAAAAGCCGATAACCTCGCCGGTGAGATCAACAACCCTCGTGCATATCACGCGAAGGTGCCTGTCGCCGTGGACGTAATTTTCTGTGATCGGTTCGTCGCTGAGCAGAGACTGATTGAGGATGCGTTTCACCGTTGCCAAGGTCGGTCCGCTCATGACGTCCGAGATGGTTTTCCCCTCTAGCTCGCTGCCCGTCATGTTATGGATGCTTGCGAACCGATCGTTGGCCCGCACGTGCCGGAAGCTTAGATCCAAGAAACAAAGGCCAACAGGTGCTTGCTTGTAGAGCGTGGCTAACTGGTGAAGCTGCTGAAACGGCGAGACATCGAGTGGTACGTCGACTTCGCTTGTCGATGAGAGAACTTGCAGCGCCCGCCTAGCTTCATCTTTCGATGTTGGTCTGCCGTAGAGCCAGCCCTGGCCTAGGTTGCATCCTAAGTCTCGCAACACACCTTCCTCTCTCGAGGTTTCGACGCCTTCGGCCACCACCGTAATCCCCAGACTTTGGCCTAGTCCGATAATGGCAGCCGCTATGCGCCGCTTGCTTCGGTCGCGGTCGAGACCTCGGACGAAACAGGCGTCGATCTTGAGCTTGCGAAAGGGGAAGGCCTCAAGGCGCGCCAAGCTCGAATAGCCAGTTCCGAAATCGTCGATCGCGACTTTGATGCCCATGTCGTCGAGTTCGTTGAGATTGGCGTAGGCACCCTCCACGTCCGAAATGAGCGAACTCTCCGTGACCTCTACCTGGAAGCGTGCAAGGGGGAAGCCGGTCGACTGGACGGTTTCGGCGAGCTCGACCGGGAAACCCTTGCCGACCAACTGCTTGGGCGAAAGGTTGAAGGCCAGAAAGAACTGGCCGGGCCAGTCTGCGGCGGCAGGGCATGCCGAATACACGAGATGGTTGAAAAGCTTATCGATCTGATCGTGCTGTTCCAGGAAGGGAATAAACGTTGCTGGGCTGATCTCGCCGGCTTGAGGATCGGTCCAGCGCGCCAGAACCTCGAAGCCTCGCAGGCCGCCTGATTGAATATCGACAATTGGCTGAAATGCCGGCCAAATATGCCCATTTTGAAGGGCGAACGCCAAGCGGGCGCTAACGGCGTCGGCACCTTGTGAATTCACTTCAGAGAGCATAACGATCCTTTGGTGCCCGAACGCGCCCCGTATTGAATCGTCCGCCGGCATCCTAGTAGGAGTGCTGACAGTTTTGGTCGGCAGGGTCAATCTGCGGTTGCTCAGACGACGGAGTTTTCGCGCAGGCGAATTGACGCTCTGCGACAACTTGTGGTGGAGTGGAGATTATTTCCGCCGCAGGAACGACGTCGGCACAAGCTTGTTCTTCCGGCTCACGTGCCCCTTCCAAAATCAGGGAAGTTGCATTTTGTTAACGTGCCAAGGCTGGTCCTCGTGATAGCTTGAGTTAATGCCAGAGCCCCAAAGCAGGGACCCCGGTCCCGAAATGTCGCGTTCTTTCGCGCGTAAAGTTCGTCTCAGCGCGCTGGCGTTGTTCTTTGAACGCCTTTGGCCGCGCCTATGGCTTGTGTTCGGCATTGCGATGCTGTTCGCGATGCTGTCGTTCCTGGGGTTGTGGCCGAACCTCGATCCTCTGCCGCATAAGATTTTGCTGGGCGCTTTCGCGATCGCTGCAGTCGCCGCGGTGATCTACGCGGTGCGCATTCCGTGGCCGACGCGCGATGAAGCGATCCGGCGCATCGAGCGCCGTTCGGGCGTGCCGCATCGGCCCGCGACCTCTTACGAAGATACGCTGACCTCGGGTGCCGAAAACGCCAACACCTCGGCGCTGTGGCAGGCACACCGGCAGCGGCTGGCGAAAGCCATTCAGCGGCTGAAGGTCGGTAATCCTGCGCCGCGCACGGATCGGTTCGATCCGTGGGCCGTGCGCGGGCTATTGCTGCTGCTACTGATCCCCGTCGCGGTGATGGCGACCGGCAGCCTCGGAGACCGGCTTGCGGCTGCGTTCCGCTTCGGCACGAACGAGCATGGTCCGCCTGCGCGTCTCGATGCCTGGGTCACTCCGCCGCCCTACACCGGCTTACCGCCCGTGTTGCTGGCTGATGGTTCGAAGCAGGCCGATGAGCAAACACCGGAGCAGGGCAAGTTTTTCGAGGTGCCCGATCATAGCCTGCTGACGCTGAGAGGCGTCGGCTTCGATTCCAAAGGCGTCTCGCTCGAAGTCCTCGCGGATGGCGCGACCGAGCCGCTGACCGTCAAGCCCGAGAAGCCGAAGGCCGACGCACCGAAGAACAGCGACATGGCCAATGTCGCCGAGGTTCGTTACGAGATCCGCAAGTCAGCGCGGGTGCGGGCGCTTGCGGGGTCACAAGAGCTTGGGTTGTGGACGTTCGACGTCATCGTCGATGCGCCGCCGAAGATCGCAATGACGAAGCCGATTAGCGGCACTCCGCGTGGCTCGATGCGCGTGACCTACAAGGCGGACGACGATTACGGCATTCAAAGTGCCGAGGTGAAGGTGCAAAAAATTCCGCCTAAGCCCGTCGATCCGTCGAAGGCGTGGGCGCAGCCGCCCGCGCTCACCGGGCCGCGACTGCCGCTCGAACGGCCGCCGGTGCTGAGCCTGCGCATTCCTCGTCCGGGCGCCAAGACGGTCGATACGTCGACGCTTCTCGACGTGGCTGAGAACCCGCTTGCAGGGCAACGCGTCAAGCTGTGGCTGGAAGCGACGGATGTCGGGGGCCAGATCGGGCGCAGCAAGACGATCGAAGTCGTGCTGCCGTCGCGCCGTTTCAAAAATCCGCTGGCGCGCGCCGTTGTGGAGCAGCGCGGCAAACTCATGGACGATTCGCGCAATCGGCCGATGGTCGTGCGTGCGCTCGATGCGCTGACGATGGAGCCTGAAGGGTTCATCACGGACAACGGCGTCTATCTGGGGCTCAGGTCGGTCTTTCATCGGCTCGACCGCGAGGACTCGCGCGAGGCGATCAATTCGTCGGTCTCGGAGCTTTGGCAGATCGCGCTGAAGATCGAAGACGGTGATCTTTCGCAGGCCGAGCGGGCGTTGAAAGACGCGCAGGATCGCTTGTCGGATGCCATCGAGAAAGGCGACGATAAGGAAATTCAAGACGCGATGGCGGAGCTGCGAAAGCGGCTCAATGACTATCTCAATGAGATGCAGAAGCAGGCGGAAAAGGACAATCCGTCTCAAGGCAATCCGCCAGACGATCAGAGCCAGCAACTCGGCCAGCAAGATCTCGATCAGATGATGAAGGATCTTGAAAAGAGCGCGCGGGAAGGGTCACGCGAAGATGCCGAGCGGATGCTCTCAGAGCTGCGCGAGCTGATGGATCGCCTGCAGGCGGCCAACACGCCGGAAGCACGCGCGCAGCAACAGCGCGCCGAGCAGATGATGAAGAAGCTCAATCAGCTGAGCGATCTCACCGGCAAGCAGCAGCAGCTGATGGACGATACGTTCAGCGAGCGTCGCCGCCAGGAAGGGCAGGGCGGCTCGCAGGAAGACCAGCAGGGTCAGGACGGTCAACCGCGGACCGGTTCCAAGGGCAAGCAGGGCCAGGGCCAGCAGCGCGGCGACAACGGCATGCAGGGCGATCAAGAAGGCGGCGCCGACCAGGGCGAAGGTCCGCAGGGCCAGCAGGGACAGTCCGGCGGGCAGCAGCAGCGGCGCGGCAAGGGCAGCTTGCAGGACCGGCAGGCGCAACTGCGCAACGAACTCGATCAGCTCAAGAAGGATCTTGAGCAGATGGGCGCCGGCGATCCCGACAAGCTTGGCAATGCGCAGGATGCGATGGGCAAGGCTCAGGATGCCCTGAAGCAGGGCGATCTCGACGAAGCCGCGAACCAGCAAGGCCAAGCGCTCGACCAGATGCGCCAGAGCGCGCAGCAGATGGCTGAGCAGATGCAGAAGAACGCGCAGCAGCGGCTGGGCCGAGGCGGTTCCTCACCGCGCGATCCGTTTGGACGGCCGCAGCGGGCGCAAGGTCCGGACTTCGGCAATTCGGTGAAGGTGCCGGATGCGATCGACGCCCAGCGGGCGCGTGAGATCCTCGAAGAGCTGCGCAAGCGCGCCGGTCAGAATACGCGTCCCGAGGACGAACTCGAATACATCGACCGGCTGCTGAAGCGGTTTTAATATCGGGCGCGGAGGTTGCTCGGCACGTCCGCCCCCGAATAATGCTTAGGTTAGAGTTTGGTTAGCGAGTTCTTAACGCGGTCTATGTCAAAAGGCATATGACTGTTTTTTGTCCGTCGGTCACGAAGCGCCCCGCTAGCTTTTTTGAGCCGATAATGAATCCGATTTCCTCTGCCAGCGCCTTCACCGCCCTCTCCATTCTCCAGATGCGCGAAGAGGCTAGTACGCAGTCCTCGTCGACACCTCTGCCTCCTCCATCGCTGATCGCCAAGGCCGCGTTGAAGAGCCTGTCGCACAAAGAGGCCTCTGCGGATGTCTTCAAATTTCTCGGTTCAGCTCATTTCACGACAAACTCGGCCGAAATTTTTGACGGCTTGGTGCAAGCGTTCTCGGACCCGGCGCTGCAAGATGAGTTCAGTGAAAAGATCCACGAAGAAATCGCCAACGGGCGCGCACAAGGTATCTTTGATATGGATCCCGACAACGCTCGAAACAATGCGTTGTTTGACGTGATTATTGCGCACCGCGAAGATTTTCCGCCTGAGGAGTTTTCTATAACCTTTACGACAGGGAGCGGGGCATGGGGATCGACAACCATTCCGTCGCTCAAAGACATGCCTGCTTATTTAGCCGAACAGCAAATTGCGTACCCGACAATCGGGGCGCGGAATGCTACGCCCGACAAAGACAGTGCGAAATTGGATGCGCTTCAGCAAGCGGTGAACAATCTTGTTCTGAATGGTGCGCAAACGTTCGACCAAGGATCCGTCGACGCGCAAGCTGCCTATGCGATCCTGACGCAGAAGCTCTTTTCGGACGACGAAGACCATAAGCGCGCGTCAGTCGTTCGCCCATGGGCCGACGAGCAGGGCAACTATCTCCAAGCCTGAACATTGACGAAAGGCATCCCACGCCGACTTCCATTCTGTCAGGATCGCGGTTCGTCATCGAAGGGGCGGCGGTCGGGATAAATCAGCGCTTCGATAGTTGCGATCAGGTGTTCGATCACGCGCATCATTGCGTCCTCCGTTCTTGAATTCACTGAGAGAACGGTGCGCTTCCTCCGCGCGCAGGACAAACGGCGTTACTTTACATAACGTGTAAGTTTTTGTTACATCAGCCATGGCTCGACGATTACCACCGCTGAATGCGCTCAAAGCGTTCGAGGCCGCGGCGCGGCTGTCGAGCTTTTCGCGTGCGGCTTCCGAACTCAACGTCACGCACGCTGCGATCAGCCGTCACGTGCGCGCGCTCGAAGCGGAATTTCGCACGCCACTGTTCGAACGCACGGGACGCGGCGTGGAGCTGACGGAAGTCGGCCGGTCGCTGGCGCTCGAACTTACAAAAGGGTTCGATCTTCTTGCTTCGGCGGTCAGTCAGTTCGCGCGGCCGTCGCGGCGACGCAAGCGTTTGATGGTCACATCCGATCCGGCTTTCGCCGCGCTCTGGTTGGTGCCGCGGCTCGGCGGCTTTACGGCGCAGAACCCGAATATCGACATCGTTCTTGATGCAACGCCCCGTCTCGTCAATTTCTCCAAAGAGGACGTCGACCTCGGCATCCGCTGGGGCGGCGGGGCCTGGGAAGGACTCGAAAGCAAGCCACTCGCGCTCTCTGAACTGACGCTGGTCTGCAGTCCTCAATTCTTGCGCGACAATCCATTGTTTGTCGCCTCCGATCTGGACGGCAGTCTTCTCATTCAGGAGACGGCGAAGGAATGCTGGGACGCGTGGCTTTCGGCGGCAGGCGTCGCGGACGAGGTAACGCCGTCCGGGCCGACACTTAATGGCGACCTCATCATTGCTGCAGCCGAAGCCGGGCAAGGTTTGGCGCTCGCCGATCAAATCCAGGCGGGTGATGCGCTCATCGCTGGCCGGCTTGTTCGGCCGCTCGATATCAGGGCGACGCGGTTCGGCTATTATCTCGTGCGCCGATCCGGTGCGAAGATTTCGGACGCGGCGATGGCATTCGAAACTTGGCTTGCCGCCGAACTCAAGACGTTCCAGGCGGCCCTCAAATCAATGCAGACAGCAACTTCAATCAAAAGCCGTAAGACCGGAAAAGCCAAAGCTGCTCCCCGGTCCCGCAGCGTTCGCGTGTCTTAGGGCGTTGCCGGTTTCGGCACGAAGCGCGTGAGGAAACCGCCGATCACCTGATGGCTCGTCAGTTTGGCGCCCGCCCAGCCGTCTTTCGTCGGCTCGCCCGACCACCAGCGCGAGAACTGGCGCCACATGTCGATCGGGAACCAGGTGCCGTCGCGGCCCGTTAGCGGCCCCCAATAATCGGCGCTCGTGAATTTGTATTCGATGAAGACCGAACCGGTCTTGAGCCGCAGCTCGATGCCGAACAGCGCCTGGGCGACGGGACCGGTGTACTGGTATTCGTAGGTCCGCGATGGTGCGTTCTTCGGATAGATTTCCGAATGCGGGAACGACAGACCTGCGCCCGCGCCGAAGTAGGGCGAGAAGATGCCGAGCGACGGCAGACGCATCAGGCCGTTGAGCGTCAGCATGTTGTGGCCGTGCGTCCATTCAAGTTTCTTGAAGTAATCGCCAACGCGCCCTTTTGGCGGCACCGGCTTGCCGTCAAAGGTGCCTTCCATGTCGAACTGCTGGTCGTCGAACGGCGCGTGGACTTTCGAGTGCGTGAAGTCAAGCATCGTGCCGAAGCGGCCGCTGAACCAGCGCTGGATGCGCACGCCGTAGTAAAGCGGGTTTTCGAACGGCAGTGTGAACCAGTCGATCTTCTTGATCGTCAGATCAGAGTTGCCGGGCTTCACGTAATGAAAATCGCTCGGATAGTGATAAGGCGCGCCGAGGTAGGCGCCGAAGTCGCTTTCGCGGCCGGGATGCTGGGCGGTTGAGACTGGAGGATTGGTCGCGGCGGCACGCGTATCGGAATCGTTCGGGAGCGCTGCCGCCATCACGAGCAGTCCCATCGCTGCGGCGGCTACCGTCAGCTCGACGGCGCGGGCGATGGTGGATGTCGAAGGCCTGCGAACCGATCCGGGTGCTGGCCACAAGGGTGCCAAAAGGCGTTCGCGTGCGAGCATTGAAAATCCCCCCGTTTGCCGTGCTCCTGATGCGCCGGTCTTACTGGTTGCCCGACGTTTGTTGCTGGTAGGCTTTATGCGCCTCCGCCGGGCGCTTGCAAGGCATCGAGCATACGATTCACTGCGGCAATCTGCGGCGCGTCACGAGTTAAATACTGTGGCCCTGTATAACCCCACCAATCCCAACAGCCTTGGGGGTTGGCGGCCGAATCCGCCACCTGTGGAAAAAGCACGATGAAGCGGTTGGTGTCCGCCCATCGCGCGAAGCCC
The DNA here is from genome assembly GCF_047497105.1 of Hyphomicrobium sp. DY-1. Taxonomy (NCBI): domain Bacteria; kingdom Pseudomonadati; phylum Pseudomonadota; class Alphaproteobacteria; order Hyphomicrobiales; family Hyphomicrobiaceae; genus Hyphomicrobium; species Hyphomicrobium sp. DY-1. Next base: position 2,401,284 of record NZ_CP134870.1, read on the forward strand.
GATTCCTTGATGAACGTGTCGCCGACCGCCTCGCGATTCTGGGCGCAGCCGTGAAAGGCGATGTGGACGCGGCAGCCGGGCGTCTCGGTGCAGGCCTTCGGCACGTAGACGACGCCGGTTTCCGCAAGCTCGGCGCTGTTGTCGTCACTTACGAATGGACGCTGATCGAATTCAAAGAAGTTGCCGGAGAGCGTCGTCGCGCGGGGCTGGAGATCGCCGTAGATGAATTTCAGCAGCGCGCCAGCCTGATCATAACCGCAGTTGACGACGTAGGGTTCGCTGGAAACGCTGCAGGCGCTGCCTTCATCGTCGGTGACGAACGCGTGACCCGCAGGCAGGTCTGAGACAAGGTCGATGTTGGCTTTCGGCACGCCGAGCTTTTCGTAGAATTCCGCCGCGTGCCTGACGATCGCAGGGGCAACGGTGCGATCGGATGTGCCGGTGAAGAGATAGATGCGGTCGCGAACGACGTCTGCGATCGGATCGATCTCGCCTTTGGCGGCGCGTTCTTCGGCTTTCTTCGCGAGGTCTTCGGGATCGGAGACGCCCCAGATGCCGAGCAGGTTCAGCATGCAGCCGTTGACGGCCTTGCTGAGATTCAAGATTGCCGTGCCGGTGCCTGGCATGGTGTTGGCAAAGATGCTCTCGGAGCAGCCGTAAGGGCCGCCCGCAATGATAGCGGCGCCGATCACGCGCTTGGCGTGCGCCATCTGGAATTGACCCGCCATGTAGGCGCCCGATGAGATGCCCGATACGGATGTTTCATCAACCTTGGCGCCAAGTGCGGGCAGCTGCCGCGCCGACGACGCATCGTGCTGTGCGTCGTTGCAGCCGCCATTTGCAATGGCGACTGCGATCAGGGCGAAGGCGAGCGCGAAGCTGCGGAAAAAGGAATGGCAACACATCATAGGGCGTTTGAAATCCGGAATGCGCGAAGCGTCAAAAAAATGGAATACGCAGCGCACTCTGCACCATCGGCGTTGCGGTTCCAAATGGGACTTTTGGTTTCCTGTACGCCACCGAATTTGTGTTTGAAGTCTGACTTGGCTCGGTGCTCGCTCGGGGGAGCGGATTTAGTTTGCTTAATATTGTCATCCTCGGCTTTAGGCGGAGGAGCCGTTTTGCAGTTCGTGCTGATGCTTGATGGATCCTCGGAACAAGCCCGAGGATGACATCACCGCTTACCGCACGCGGATCGCTGCGCGGTCGGTGCGGCCGTTTGCGTCGATGACGGTCAGCTTGGCGAAGCCTTCGGTGGGTTGCCATGTGGCTTCGCGCGTGTGGGTATCGGACGGAATGGGCTTGCCGTCTATGAGCCACGTCAGCGGCAGCGCGCCGCCGTCGGCTTTCAAGATCAGCGGATCGCCGTCGAGATCGGATTCGGCGATTTCCGATTGATCGGGCGGGAAAGAGATCAGCACCGGCGGTTCGAGAAATTTTCCGGCGACCGGATCGTCGCCGGGATCGCGCCAGCGTTTCAGCGGGGCGGGAAGCTCGGCGTTCGTCGCGCGGATGGCGTTCGCAGGCGCGCCGCGCAACGGCGTGCGGCCGCCGGGAACGCGCTCGAACGCGTCAAACAACATCGGCGCGGCGGCGCTGCGGCCGACGAGGCCGGGAATGCTCGAATTGTCTGGCCGGCCGACCCAGGCCGCGATCACATATTTGCCGTCGTAGCCAATCGCCCAGGCGTCGCGATAGCCGTAGGATGTGCCGGTCTTGTAGGCGAAGCGTCCGCCCTTGGCGTTGAGCGGCGGCGGCGCGTCCTTCAGAATATCGGTGACGTACCAAGCGGCGAGGGGCGACATCAGGCGGTGCGCATTGACGAGCGGCTTCAGATGCGACGTCGCCCAGACCTTGCCGCGCTCGCTCCAGCGGTGGGTCAGCATGATGCTATCGCCGCCGCGCGCGAGGGCCGCGTAGAGTTGCGTCATGTCCTCGAGCGTCAGGCCGGTGCCGCCGAGCGCCATTGCCAGCGTCGGCTCGGATTTGTCCGGAAAGCGGGCTTCGACGCCGGCGCGGCGGAAGCGGCCGACGAGCTTGCCCGGTCCAACGCGCGCGAGCACGCGGACAGCGGGTACGTTGAACGATTGCTCCAAAGCTTCGCGGATCGAAACCGTGCCGTGATAGCCCTCATCGAAATTTTTCGGCGCGTAGGTGCCGAAGCGCACCGGGCGGTCCTCGATGAGCGTTCCGGGATGCGCGAGACCGGCTTCGAAGGCGAGGCCATAGATGAACGGCTTCAGCGTCGAGCCGGGGGAGCGTATGGCGGTTGCCATATCGACAGCGCCCTGGCGATCCTTATCGAAATAATCGGCAGAGCCGACCTCGGCGAGGATTTCGCCGGTCTGGTGGTTGGCGACGATGATGGCGGTCGAGACGTTGTCGCCGATCAATCGGGCATGATCCTGGGCGAGTTGTTCGAGGCTTGCCTGCAGATAGCGGTCAAGCGTCAGTTTGATGACGCTTTCGGTCGGATGCGCGGCGACTTCGCTTTCCGACAGATGTGGCGCGAGCAGAGGGAACGCGTAACGCGCTGACGGGATGCGTTCGGCCTTGGCGCGCTCGGCTTCTGCGGCAGTGATGACGTGTGCGGCAACGGCGCGATTCAGCACGCGATTGCGGGCGTGCAATGCGGCTTTCGGGTTGCGGTCGAGACGGCGGACCTCGGGCGACTGCGGCAGGGCGACGAGCAGCGCGCATTCGCCCAACGATAAATGTTTCGGTTCCTTGCCGAAGTAAGCGAGCGAGGCTGCGCGGACGCCTTCGAGATTGCCGCCGAAGGGCGCGAGACGAAGATAGAGTTTTAAAATTTCGCGTTTTGACAGCGCGCGTTCGAGTTCGATGGCGCGGGCCATCTGGCGAAGCTTGCCGCTGGCGGTGCGTTCGTGGCGGCCGTCAAGCAGGCGAGCGACCTGCATTGTTAGCGTCGAGCCGCCGGAGACAATCCGGCCGTGACGCAGCATCTGCAGCGCGGCGCGGACGACGGCTTTGGAGTCGATGCCGTGGTGGACATAGAAGCGCTTGTCTTCGAAGGCGAAGAGCATTTTCAGATAGTGCGGATCGACGTCTTTCGGGTCGAGCGGCAGGCGCCACATGCCGTCGGTCGTGGTGAAGGCGCGAAGCAAGCGGTCATCGCGGTCGACGACGGTGGTCGAGACGGCCTTCGCGTTTTCGAGCGGCAGCGGTCCGGCATCGGCGAAGGCTTTGAGATAGAGCCCGTAGGCGCCGCCCGAGGCAACTGCGAGGACCACAATCCCCGCAATCGCGATGCGTCTCAGCGTGCTCCTCCCTCCATTCAAGAAATGGAGAGAGGAGATCTTGCTTCTAAGCGATGTCAAACGAAGCCCCAGCCGCACGTCGCGTCACTCCTTCAGCGAGACGGTCAGCGTGCCGGCCGCGGAGCGGGCGTAGCGTTCCGGCCGATACATGTCTTCGACGGTTGCCGCCGGATAGACGAACGTACCGGGCATCACGGCGCGAACGATGTAGGCAAGCATTGCCGTTGTCGGCGCGGGCTTCGCTTGCGACGTGCCGTCGGGCTGCGTGACCGTGTTGTCGCTGGTGTCGCCATTCTCGCTGTCGGACGACGAAGCCACGGCTCCGAAGTTGAAGGCCGCAACAAAGCGATCGTCGCGGAACTCGGTATGCTCGGGTGCGGCCGTCGATTTCAACCAGGAAAGGTTCGCGATCGCTCCGCTTTCGACGAGATGCGGGTTTTCGATCTCGAAGCCCGCGGGCAAGCGATCGACGACCATGACGCGGCCCGCCGGATCATCGGACGTGACCTTCACGACCATGACGAAGCGATCGTTCTGCTTCACCTTGGCCTTGCCGCCTGTAAGGCTTGCGAGATCGATCTTCTTGCCATCGACCGTGTAGGCCTCGCGTTCGATCTTGAAGCCTTTCGAGACCGGCGGCTCAGGCGTGAGTGCCGCGCCGAGAACCGAGATGACGGCATCGACGGCGGTGTCGCCGTTGTTGGTGATCGTCAGCGCGCCATTCTTCAATTCGGCGGGCGTCAGACCCTTCAGCAACGGGCCGTTCACCGGTTTACCGTCCACGGCGAGCGTCGTTGCTTTCACCTCATCGTTCAGAGCTTTCGCGGCGAGCAGCATCCAGGCTTGTTCCTGCGTGGATGTGTACGTGCGCGTCTCGTAGGCCTTGGCGATGACGGTGGCGAGCTTCGGCTGCTCTTCCCGCGCAATGCCGGTTTCGGCGGCGAGCGTGACGAGAGCTGCGCCATCGCGAAGCGTCGAGCCGTAGTCGCTGCGATAGCCGCTATCGGGCGTATCGGGCATTGCGGCGAGAGCCGCCGAGAACGTGCGCTCGGCGCGTTCCTTGTCGCCCATCATCGCGAGCGCGGCGCCGATTTGCGCTTTTGCCAGCGGCGTCGAGAAGCGGTCGATGCGTTCGTCGGCGTAGTAGCGAAGATCGCCGATGGGTGCGCGGGCGTTGCGGGCGAGAACATAGAGCGCATAGGCCCTGTCTTCGCCGCCCTTCTCGAAGTCGGACGCATAAGCGATGAAGTTTTGCAGCCGGTCGAGCGCGCGATTGAAGTTCTCGCGCGGCACGTCGTAATTCGCTTCCTTCGCACGGGTCAGGAAGTCGGTGACGTAAGCCGTCAGCCATAAGTCGGTGCTGTATGGACCCCAGACGCCGAACGCGCCTGTCGAGTCCTGCATTTCGAAGACGCGGCCGATGGCTTTCTGCACGCGCTCCTTCAGCTCTTTGTCCTGTGCGATCCCAATTTGAGCCGCGACCGCATTGGCGACGACGAGCGGCATCGCACGCGACACCGTCTGCTCGGCGCAGCCGTAGGGATAGCGGTCGAGCTGGGCGAGAAGTGTCGGCACGTCGAGGCGCGCGGCCGGTCCGACCGACATGTTGATCCGCGTGCGTGACGGGATCAGGTCGTAAGCGATATCGGACGAGACGACGAGCTTGCCGCCGGGCTTCAGTGACGAAATCGTCGTGCGCTTGATGTCGCCCGCGGGCGGGAAGACATTGAACGTCATCTCGCGCTTGACGGCGATATCATTCGGGCCGGTGACGACGGCTTTCAACGTGATCTCACCAAGCTCGGTCGGCTTGAAGACAACACGCGGCATGATGCGTTCGCCCCGCTTCAAGTCGGCCGTCTTGTCGGCAACGGGAGAGAGCATTTCGTTGCGGTCGTCGCCGGTTTTCTGGGACAGCGTGAGTTTGTACGGCGCGGCCGGCCCATCGACGTTGTGGATCGAGAAGCCGAGATCGACCTCGTCGCCAAGCGTCATGAAGCGCGGCACGGCGGCGGTCAGCGCAACGGCGTCGCGGACGATCAAATCGCCCGAGCCGTGGCCGACCTTATCCTTGCTCCAGGCAACCGCCATGAAGCGGACGGTGCCGTTGAAGTCCGGCAGATCAAACGACACGCTCGCAGTGCCGTCGTCTTTCACCTGTACGATGCCGGAATAGAGCGACACGACCGTTTCGACCGTCGGATTGCCTTGCAGCGCGGCGGTGCCGTCGCCGCCTGAGCGGAGCTTGCCGCGGTCAGCGCGCATACCGTCGATCAGCTTGCCGTAGAAGTCGCGGATTTCGAATGACAGCTTCTGCTGCTGACCGAACCACTTCTCCGGGGCGGGCGTTTCGAAGCGGGTGAGATTTAGAATGCCGAGATCGACAGCCGCAACGACGACGCGAGCGTCTTCGCCGGGTGCCAAGCCAGCAATCTTCAGCGGCACATCGACGTGTGCACCGGACTTCACCTTGTCCGGAAGTGTCACGGCAACTTTGAGCTGCTTGCTGCTCTGGTCAATCGGCAGCCAGCGGATGCCGATGGCGCGGCTCGGCATACGCTTTGCGGCTTCGTCCATTGGGCGATAGAGGATCGCGGTGGCGTAGGCACCCGGACCCCAGTTGCTATCGACGGGGATTTCGACTTCGCCGCCACCCTTGGCGATATCGACTTCTTTCATCAGGTCGAGACCGGTGCCGAGCACGGCGACGAGCGCTTTGCCGCCCAGCTTCGAGGCGATGCGCAGCTTCGCGGTGTCGCCGGCTTTGTAGTTGTCTTTATCCAGCGCGACGTCGAGCTGCTCGGGTGAATCAACTGAGTCGCCCGATGTGTACCAACCGGCGTTGAAGATGAGGCTTGAAGCCGGACCATCGGAGTCGTTCGAGGCGACGTCGAGCCGGTAGCGGCCCCACTGGATCTGCTGCGAGATCTTGGCAGCGCCGTCGGCGGTGACGGAGAGCGGGCCGCTGCCGATCTTGCGCTTCACGGTTACGGAGTCATAGGTCCAGGTGCCGTCGCGGCGATACCATTGCCACGTCGTATCGAGGCGCGTCAGCGTCCAGGTGAGGTTGCTTGACGCTTCGGCTTTACCGTCCGCTCCGAGCAGAACGACGTTGAATTCGGCGGGCTGGTCTTCGGGCGCGGTGAGGTTATCGAACAACGGCTTGATGCCGACGCGTTCAAGCTTCAGATCGACGGGCAGCGTGATGTTGCGCTCAATCGTGCGGCCACCGTCCTCACGCAGCTTGACCGAGATCGCGGCTTCCAGAGGCTTAGCCGTCTTCGGCATTTGCGGCAGCGTGATCGGGATCGACGCCTTGCCGTTCTGAGCCATCGCGAGGTTCGCCGGCAGCGCCTGACGTACCGGCGTTACGAACTCGTCAGCTTGGCCGAAGATATAGCCGGTATAACCGGGAACGTCTCCGTTCGATGCCTTGACGACGACTTCGCCTTCGAGGCCGAGCCCAGCGGCGGGCGGGCCGTAGAGATAGCGGCCATCGGCGTCAATCGCTTGGTTTTCATCCGGCGCGAGCGCCTTGATTTTCGATGAGAGCGTCATGTCGAGGCGTTCGGGGACGAAATCTTCGACGAGGAATGACCGCTCCGCGATCGGCTCTGATTTCGGATCGGTATAGAGCTTCGCACGCCAGGTGCCGGTCATTGCGGTCTTGGCGAGATGCACGACGTGCGCGCGGCCGCCGAGACCCTGATCGTTCATCAGGAAGCGCGTCTGCTCAACGCCATCGGGGCGGAAGACCATCAGCGTTGCCGGGACGGATGACGATTTGCCGAACTGATCGCGCACGAGCGCCGTGACGTTCACGTCCTCGCCGCCGCGATAGACACCGCGCTCGGTATAGACGTAGGCATCGACGGGGCCGGACGGATCGCGGCCCTGCACGCCGCGGTCGGAGAGATCGAAGGCGTTGAGCGTCAGATCGAGGAAAGCGTATTCGCCTTCGCCTTTCTGTGCGACGAGGATTGCGGGCGCCGAGCCGCCTTCGCCTTTGGTGATCGCGGCGTCGAACTTGGCGTAGCCATGCTCGTCGGTCGTGGCAGTCGCAAGCACCTCATTGTTTTTGGCAATCAGCTTCACAGACGTGCCGCCGACAGCGATGGCGTCGCTCAGCGAACGGACGAACGCGTGCACGCCGTCATTGCCGCTGAACGCGGTGAGGCCGAGGTCGGAAACGATGAACCACTGCGTCGCGCGTTCATAGCTCTCCTGCTTTTGCTTTTCGGAGGGCTTGGCGACCATGACGTAGACACCCGGTTCGAGCTTGCCGGTGGCGTCGGTCACGGGCACGGCGGTCGTCACGTCCTCGTTGAGCTTGGAGGCAATGTCCATCTGGCCTTCGTAGACCTTGATGCCCGAACGATCGCGAATGTTGTCGACGTCGTAGCTCGAAAGCTGGCGCGCCATGTCGCCGTTTTGCAGCGTCGTCGCGAGGTTACGGTCGCCGATGCGATAAACTTCGACGTCGATCTTGCTGGTGTTCGTCGTCGTTACCGGAATGCCCTGCTGGCCGCGTGAGGGCAGCACATAGGCTTTGCCGCCGAAGCGGACGTACGGCGTGCGGTCGGGAATGTAGACGGCGATGTCGGAGGTTTTCAGCAGTTTCTCGCCGATGTCGGACGGCAGTCCGGCACGGATCTGAACCTGATAGCGTTCGCCGTACTTCAGGCCTTCGAGGCAAAGCTGCTTGCCGTCCTGCACGAGGTTTTGCGGGTCTTTGCCGCCGACGGAAATGAATTTCGCAACGTCGGTCTGCGTGCGCGACAGGTCTTCTGAGAACTGCAGGCAGAGGCGCGGCGGCGTCGCGTCGTTGTCGGTCTTGTAATCGGTCATGCGGAAGCCGTACTGGCCGCGCAGCTTGTCATACATTTCGCGTGTGGTCTGGTCGTCGGCGAGCGCGAGGCTGAGGCTCAGCGCGTCGATCGCGGGACGCCAATAGGAGCGGGCCTCGAGCGTGCGCCCGAGCACGTAAAGCGCGTGGGCTTTCTCGTTCTTATCGGTTGCGCGCTGGTAGCCGGTGTAAGCCGCGCCGGAGGCATAGATCGCGAGATCGTAGCGTTCGCTCGTATTATTGGGATCAGGCGGAATGGCGAGAAGCGCTTCGGCGAGGCGCGTCCAGGCAGCAGAGTCCTGAGCGTTTGCCGAGACGACATTGGCGAGCGCGCGAGAGGCGGCCCGCGGATCGCTCGCAAAGTCTTTTTCGGCCTGAGCTTTCAGCGCGGCGGGCGTTTTGCCGTCCGGTTTCCAGTTGGCCTTGAGATAGGCCTCATAGCGTTTGGCATCGGCGGCGATGCCCTGATGCAGGAACGGTTTGGGATCGGCGCTGGCGGTTGCGAAGGTCGCCAGCATGAGCGTGAAAACCGCTGCAAGGCGCGCGAGGAAAATCATGGGGGTGGCATCCTGTGTGAAAGCCTCGACGTCCGAGTGCGCGAGCACGCGGTCTCACGCGCTCAACGAAGCTCTGGTGGAGTATCGCCAGTTGGCGTTTCAAGCAAAAGACCAACAAGGTCCAAAGGCCGAAGCGCGGCGATAATTAGGAATTTCCGGTGCTTGCGCGTTCTTGCGGCCTTTTTCCTGCGTTGGCTCAGGCAAGCAATTTATCACCGCGCCGAGGGGCGGGGATAAGTTTCGGTTTGGGGAATTTTTGAAAGGTGTTCGCCTTGTCCCTTCGGGGGCGAAGTCGAAGGCGTAAAAACGCAAATGCCACCTTCGGCACGAAGCCGAAGATGGCATTAAAGATCTGCCGTGTCGCCGATGGCCCCTTCGTTAATGACGCGGGCGCAGCGGGAGCGCGTTGGCGTCATCCGACTGGGCGGCGATGATTTCCGGCGAGAGCGCTTCGGTGCGCGGCAGTTTCCGCGGACGGGCACGCTTCCAGAGCTTCTCAAACGAGGCGAGCGCGAAGACGGCGTTCGTCGCATCATCGCCGTGGTAAAGCTCGAAGGCGTCGCGCTTGGTGGGATCGCGGCGGAGGCAATCGCCGATCCAGACGCGCGTCGATCCGACGGTCAGCTGTTCGTGGGCTGGTGCGAAGCTCGCCTCGCCGAGAACACGATATTCCACATCTGCGACGTCGAGGAGTGACGGTGACGATGGTTCTTCGACGGTCGTGTCTCCGACGACAAGGAGAATGCGTGCGCCTGCGATCAGGCCATCGGACCAGGCGGCATGAAGCGCGCGCGCGGCCGGGCTATCCGGGTTGCGGACAAAGAGCGTCAGGCAAATTTCACGTGCCGGATTTCCACCGCGGGCAGTGAAGGCCTCGCCGATGAAGTCCTTGAGCCGTGCTTCCTTATCCGTTCGAGACATCATCATTGGCCGCGAAGGTGAAGCGATGCGCATTTATTCTTTCCCATTTCGAGCCGGTCATGTTCGGAGATCGAACTGCCCCCCGCTGGGCATCCGGCGACCCCATTAAGCCAAGAAGAATGTTAAACAAGCGTTGCGGCTCGGTTCCTTTTAAGGCGAACATCGTTATCCCGTTTTCTATCCAACGCTTTTTCATTCGGCGGCGGGTGGGGCGATGCGGCGAATAAAGGCGCGGTCGTCGTCCGAGAGCTGATCTTCCGAATGAAATGCGACGATCCGGCCGTGATTCGGAGGGGTGGCGCGATCGGGCTGATCGTCGTCGGCATCGGCCGATATGACGTGCCTTTGCGCATCGAAGGCACGCATCGCGGCTTTTAACGAATCCGGCATAACGGCCTCGCTGACGGGAACGGAAAATGTTGCAGTTTCGCGCTGGAGGGTGACGCTGGCGCGCGGTTCGACGGACCGAGGAATTGTCACGACGGTCGCGGGGCGGGGTTCGGGCAGCGGCGGTGGCTCGCTTGGCGTGGCGCGGCTGGTGTTGCTGTTGGCGGCTTTGACGGTGACGTCGGCTTCCGGCTCGGGCTTGGCGACAGGGCGTCTGACGCGCGGCGCTTGCGGCGGCGAGAATTCCGGTTCCGGGCGGTAGATACCGGCGTAGGGGCCGAAGCGCGCTGCGTGCTCCGGGTCGATGGCGCCGTCGGGTCTGGCGCTGCGAATGTCGGCGTCGAATTTTGGACGTGGCGCTGGTTCGTCCGGTTTGAACGCGTCCGTTTCAATTTGCTGGGCGGCGTTGGGCGTGTGCTTTGTTTCCGGCGATGGCGCCGACGGCACGGGCGATGACGGCGCGGCATCGTGCTCGTCGATGTCGTGGCGGCGCAACTCGTTGCGTTCGGCGCGGCGGGCGGCACCCATGACGGCGCCGAGGATGATGTCGGACCAAGCGCCGTTCGTGAACTTATAGACGCGGAACGAGTCCGAGTTCGCAAACTTCGAACCCTGGCGCGCCAGCCGCCTCTGGACGCTGCCGGTCGTCGGCAGCAGCGTGCGCTTGAAAATCTTTTCGCGCTCGAAGCTCGCGAACAAGTTGGCCAGAAGCTGGGCTTCGACGCGCAGGTTCTCGCGTTCGGCCGGATTGAGACGCGGCGGCGCATCGAGCGGCACGGCAACGTAGTAATCGCCATTCATGTCGAAGACGACATGGCGGAACAGCTCGAAGTTTTCGCGGATCTGCTTGTCGCGGTGAATGTCGTTGAAGCGCGACAGGATTTCGATCACCGGACCGCGCTCGGCGGCTTGCATCTTCGGCACGAGACCGTCGAGACGGCCGCCGGGGCGCTTGCCCATCGAGACGAGGAAGAGACAAAGATCGACGAACAGCGCGACTGCAAGCGGAACATAGTCGCGCTTCGACAAGCCCGCCGCCTGATCGTCGGCGTTGCGCATTTCGGCAGGGTTCTCAACTGATTGTATCGCCTTCTTTTGCAGTTCGCGCAGTTGGTCGGCGGACGGCGGCATCTTGAACGAGAGCAGGCCGTAGAAGGTCGTCGTCAGCCGGCGGAAGGCTTCGATGGTCGCTTCCGAGCCTTCGACGGTCGCGATCTCGGGCTTCCGCAGTTCAGGCAGTTGATCGATGGCTTTGACAACGCCGCGGAGCGCCATCTGCAATTGCGGATCGGGGCAGGTGACGGTGCCGTTCCGGCCGTCGCTGAAGGTCGTACGCTCGGCGCGGTCGGCGAGATCGGAACGGATCTGGCGAAGCTGCGGATCGGTGCGGAAGGCGTTGAAGCCCGTCGCCGTCAGGTCAAGCTTGCGTCCAAGCGCGCGCATGAACTCATTACGCGTTCCCGTCTTGGGATCGAACGTAGAGGCGTCGGCCGAGACGATTTTCGTCAAGTCGCCGTTCAGTGCTTCCATATCCGTTTTCACGGCGCCGATCCGACCCTTCACAAAGTCGGACGCGAAGGAGAAACGCTGAGCATCGTCTTCGCGCATCTTCCGGCGCGGTCCGTCGCCCGGTTTCGAGTTTGGACATGAGGTGCCTTTCGTCTGTTCGAGTTGTGCCTTCTCTGTCGAGACCTGGGTGAGCTGGGTCAGCGTCGCCTGCAATTGTTCGAGCCGTGTCTCGGCGCCGTGCAGCGCGTTCTGGACTTCGGAGACGGCGCTTTCGGCCGAGCGCGTCGCCTCACCGCGGCTTTCGAGAACCTTCCAGTAAAACCCAAAGCCGAATCCGATCGAGATCAGCGACAGGAAGATGTAGCCGCCGGCATAGGAAAGTTTCGTGACGAAGGGATGCGGGCGAAAAAGCTGGTCGAGCAGCCAGACGATCATCGTCATCAGCATCGCCACCGAGAAGCCGACGATGACGCGATGGACGATCGGCAGATCGCCCATGTTGGCTTCGATCAGTTCGAGCATGCCGACGTAGGTTGCGACCCAGGACAGCGCGCCGAGTCCGACAATGAGGATGGCGCGCTTCCAGTCGCGGGGAGGCTTTTGCTGCGTGTCTGCTTCGGCGCGTGCGTCTGCACAGAGGCGCAGTGAGCCTGCCTCGCCTCCGCGTTCCGCGCCTTTCCGGTTCATGTCTGCCAACCCTACCCAAGAGAGGCGTCAAGACTCCGCGGCCAGTCGGCGTTTTTGATGGTTAAACTGCGGCTGAGCAATGTCGGACTTCCGGCCGTTTTTCAGCGCGTCGATGAATGGCAGAGTGAGTTTGCATGCTGATATGACGCGAACGCTAAATCTCGGCCTTCAAGTTGGAGAAAGCTCTTCGAAGATATTTGGAGACGGGGTGTGCACCGTTGTCTGCAGCCCAAGCTTCGGTCGCAAGCCGAAGAGCTCCGACCGATGCCATTGCGACGAGCCTGAGGGCCTGCTGTCTTCCTGGCTGGGGCCATAGCGTTATCAAAGCTTGGAAAATCGCTTCTTCCTGTTTGATATATTTTACCTGCTTGCTCGCGCGCAGGGTTTCCGTGGAACGCAAAAGCCGATCAATGACAATGTTGTCGTCCGAGTTGTAAGCGGACGCGAGCTTCAGCATCGCGTTGGCAACGGCATCGAATGGTTCCTGATCCGTGGATTCCGCCAGCACCGCGGCCCGCAAAGCTTCCGCAATGCCCGACTGCCACGCCAGAAGAATGTCTTCTTTCGACGAAAAATACGAAAAAACGGTGCGCCGGGAAATCTCGGCCGCTTCCGCAATATCGTCCAAGGTGGTCTCGTCGTAGCCGTTTTTCACGAACAGCCCGAGCGCCGTCTCTGCGATGCGCTGCCTCGTCTCGAGCCGCTTGCGCTCTCGAATTCCAGTATCCTGCGGAGCGGCTTCCTTTTTTTTGTCGTCGGACAATTCCCAACCTTCTTGTAAATTTGCACTCGGTGCAATATCTTTTGCACTCAGTGCAGTTTTGATTTCGAGAAAGGCAAAGATTAGTGCAACGTTGGACCGTTACCGATATGCCTTCTCAACAAGGTCGCTCAGCTATCGTCACGGGTGCCGGCGGACTCGGATTTGAGGATGCCCTAGCACTCGCAGGAGCTAGCGGCGAGGTGATCATCGCCGGACGCAACCCAGAGAAGGGCGAACAGGCTGTCAAAAGGATACGCGAGGACATTCCTGCTGCAAACGTTCGTTTTGAACTTTTGGATCTTGGCGACCTGCGATCCATCGCCGACTTCGGCAGTCGCTTGCGGGCGCAACGCGACAGCCTCGACCTACTGATCAATAATGCCGGGGTGATGATGCCACCGCAACGGCGCGAAACCTCCGACGGGTTCGAACTTCAGATTGGCACCAACTATATTGGTCATTTCGCACTTACTGGCCATCTTCTGCCGCTCTTGAAAAAAGGTAACAAGCCGCGCGTCGTTTCGCTTTCGAGTTTGGCAGCGCGCGACGGCCGCATCGATTTCGAGGACTTTCAGGCGAAGGGGCGCTACAAGCCGATGTCGGCCTACAGCCAGTCGAAGCTCGCCTGCCTTATGTATGCATTTGAATTCGAACGGCGCAGCCTAGCGCAGGGTTGGGGGATCTCCAGCATCGCGGCACATCCAGGTATCTCGCGGACCGAGCTGTTGCCGAACGGGGCGGGAAGATTCGGCGCCGCGGGCCTCCTACGGTCGCTTGCCTGGTTTTTATTTCAGCCGGCGGCGCAAGGTGCGTTGCCGACGCTCTATGCTGCGACATCGCCCTTGGCTGAAGGCGGCTCCTACTATGGGCCCAATGGCTGGAACGAACTGCGGGGCTATCCGGGGCTGGCAGTCGTGCCCGATCGCGCGAAAGATAGCGTCGTCGCATCGAGGTTATGGGCCTTCTCTGAAGCGCTGACCGGCGTCGAATATCGCTAGTTGGTTCCGCCAATCAGGCGCGAAAGTTTTCATGGGCCGTGAGCCGGCGCAGCGTCAGCTATTTCTTTTGTCGGTGTTCGCGTAGCTGCGACCGGCACTCCGCGCCGTCGCGGGAGGAAGTCGCGGCGCGGGTGAGATTTTGCGTCGTCTTCGAGGTCGTGAAGCAAGACGTCGAGCAGGGGTGCTGCGATCTGGGCCGCGTGCAAATGGCGAGCCCAGGGGCGCGATGCGTTTCCGGTCCCGACGAGTACGACATACGAATAAGCGGCGCCGTTCGTGAATTGCAATCCGCCCGAGGCCCAGGTGTCGACCGTCGCGTCGGGGTCCAGCGTGACGGAGGTTCCGGTTTTCGCGAAGTGCACTCGGAGGTCGCCACGGCGTCGCGCGCACCATTTGCTGAGGCTTCTCAGTGTGCCGTAGGATTGTCCGCCGGTCTGATAGCAAAGCGGGGCTTCGAGAAGCGCGCGGATCAAGCCGGTGGCGCCCGGGCGGATCAAGGCTTTCGGGATGATCGCAGGACTCGCCTGGGCCGCTATGCCGGCGCCGCCTTGGCCTTTCTGCGTGTAGTCGTATGCAGCGATCAGCGTTGGCGGGCGCATCGGCTGCGTGCTGCGGCCGATGAGAGACGCGAGAATGAGGCTCGACATGAAGTGGACGCGTCGCGGCGCGGCCGCCACTTGCCCGAGGACGACGGCGGTTGATGGCGGCGTGCCGCCTTGCGCGGCGGCGGGCGGCATCGTGAAACCGAAGCCGTCGATCAGCCGCTTGATCGGCGTTTGCCCAAGTTGCGCGCCGCGAGTGATGAGCGGCGCATTAAGCGAGCATGCAAACGCGACGATAGCTTTGCGGCTGCCGGTGCTCCCGCCTTTAGCGCATGTATCAAGTCCTTGTGCGGGCGCTTGCGGATCGGTGTAGAGACTGCCGGGTCCATCGCGGCCCTGGTTGGCGAGCGCGACGGCCAGGATCATCTTGCCGGTCGAAGCGACCTGTCGGCTTTCGAGTGATGGATCGTAAAAGCCGGTATCGGAGCGGCGGGCTGGGAGCGAGCCGAAGTAGGCCGCGGTCTCGCCGGATTCGTAATAGCGGACGATGTTGCCGTTGCCGTCGGCCGCGACGACGATGACGTTCGGAAGCGTCTTGTCCGCGGTTACCTTTTTCGGATCGAGCGTGAAGGCCGGGTCGATGCGGGAGGCCCATTTTGTGTCCAGAACGGAGAGTTCCGCATCAATCTTATCGCGGAAGGCGAGGTTGTCGCCGATGTCGAAAGTCGTCGTTACGCCGCGGATGTAGTCGCGCCAGGCGAATCCGTAACGCTGCTTCATCTCTTCGCGGATGCCGAAGCGCGCGGCGGGCAGCAGCAGGTTGGCGCGGATCATCGGGTTGGCTTCGGCGCGTTTCATTTCATGCGGCGCGAAGCGTTCGAGGGCGGCTTCGAGTTTTGGTTTGACTTTCGGATCGGGCGGCCCGCCCGCCAGGGCCATCAGCTCGAAGACGACTTTGCGCTGTTCGGCTTCGTCGGTGATGAGCTTTTCGGCGCAGGTGCGGGCACGCACCTCTGTGATGTAGCGCCAGCGGTCGAGGCGGACGGCATTCAGGCGGTCGCTGCCTTCGAGCAGGATGATCGGCTTGTTGACGGCTGAGGCGAGCACGAACTGCTCGGCAGTCGAGAGGTCTTTTGCTTCCTTGCCGAACACGACCTGGCTCGTGACTTCCACGCCGTGAAGAGGCTGGCCGCCGGTTCGCTGGGCGAGCCAGATGTGGTTCGCGGCCCATTGCTTCAGCAGCGTGTCGTCACCGCCGCGCGTGAGGTCGCGGTAGATGACGGGCGCGAGCCACCATTCCCCGAACTTGCGCCTGAGTTTGTCGATGCCGCTTTCGTCGGCGCTTGGCGGGGTTTTGTAGATGACGCGCGCGAACTGCATAGGCAGCGTCGAGCCGCCAACGCCCAGAGAAGGGCGACCAGACGCGATCGTTCGCGTGACGGCGGTCACCGGAATTTTCAGGACGCCGAGAAGGTCGATGCCGAACGGATTGAGCGGACCGCCGAGATAACGATCTTCGTGGTACGAGAGGCAGCGCCAGTATTGTTCCGGCACTGTGCGCACGGGGATCGATTTGTGATCGGGGTTTGCGACGTAATCGCCGAGCGCGATGGCGCTGTCGGTATAGTTCACATCTCGCAGGCTATCGAGGCGCGGATCAAAGGTGCCGACGAAGTTACCCTTTGGGTCATAGATCGCTGTCGCGAGCCAGCGCTCGGCATCGTAGCCGAGTTTGTCGTGCATAGATACATCTCCGAGGTAGCCTCGGATGGGCGCAGCGATATAGACTAGGATCAGCGCGAAGAAGACGTAGACGATCGCGGCTGTGAAGACGTGACGGAGCGGCCCGAGCTTCGGGTTGAACGCCACCGCCATCATCAGCCAACGCGCAATCCAACGCGGTGCCCAGAGGCAGAAGTCCGCGAGGGCGGTCAGATGCCGCAGAAGACGTAACATCGGTGTCGCAAAGCCGCGCTAATGCCGTCGCCGGGGACGGGCGGCGGCTCAGCACGGATTGTTAGTTGACCTTTGCGGCGTCAACTCAACGGACTCTGGGCGGTTTCGGTGCCCGGAGACGGCAAATATGTGGCCTGCGCTGGCAGCCGATAGCTGCAAGCGAGTGATATGACTTGTTGATCGGCAAGCCTGACGGCTCGCCGGATCAGAAGTTGTTCATAAGAATGAAAAGGCCGACGCCAACGGCCGGACCGATGAGGGCCGCAACGACCATCATCACGAATGGTTTCGCCACCATAACTCTTTACCCCGCACTCGAACTTTTAAGTTCTCTCCACTGTTACGCGCGGCCCTAAGCGATGATCCAACCGGTTTGCCCCCTCGGTTGCCGCATCTCATTCCACTGAAAGGAGCCGCCCCCGATCAGCGCTGCCGGGCATAAACCCCTCTTCCCAGCTTTATCAGGATACAGCCTTGCAAAAAAACTTGACAGGGCCTGCCTCGATTTTGCAGTCGCCGTAGTAGATCAGAGATCACATAGCGATTGATGCTTAACCCATAGGTCAGCGCATCGTTTTCTAATCGGCGGTAATTTTGTTTTATGCTGAGATATCAGCGTCTTGCCAGGTCATCATGCGGTCATGTTCGCACTCGCGGCGGCAAACTCTGGCCGCGCAACATCACACGCTGTGTCATGTTTTGAAACGCGAATTGAATTTATCTAGCGTCGAACAGGCGTAGCTGCCGCTCGTCCGTGCCGCGGGTTTCGGCGGCCAATTGCTCGATCCGGTCGAAGGGCACTTGTTCGGCGCCGATCAGCGAACGCTGGGCCTTGATCGGCCGGACGAGACCTTCCTGAACAAGGTGGAATTCACCGACGGTTTGGCCCGGCAGCGCCAAGGCTGGGTCGAGGCCCGATTCCGACTGGAAGGCGGCCTTGAGCTTGCGAAGGGCGGTGTCTTCGCGAACGCGGCCGATGAACCAGCTCGTGATCTGGTCGCGGCTCTTATAATCGAGGTCGCCCGGCGACTGAGTGGCGAGCATCAAACCAAGACCGGCGGAACGGGCACGTTTCAGCAAGCTTTGCAGAGGCTCTGCGGTCGCAGGCTTTGCGTTGGCGGGAATGTAAAGGTCGGCTTCGTCGAACATGACGACGGCCTGCAGTTCGTCGTTCGGGTTGCGCTGACAGAAGCGCAGCGCTTCCGACAGGAACTGCGAGACCCAGAACAGGATGTTTTCGTTGTCGCCCAGGAAGCCCGTGTAAATGACGGACAGGCGTGTGCGGTTCGGGCGTTGATAACGGCCGAGGCCAAGCAGGCTTTCCATGCGCAGGCTTTCGCCGCCGCCTTCGAAGAGCGCGGCGTTGCGCAGGCGCAGCGAGTCCAACTGAGCGACAAGATCGCGGCGCAGCTTGCCCGACGGATCCATGCGCTGGGTCTGGTCGGTTAACTCCGGATGCTCGTCTTCGAGCAGATGGATCAGGTCGGCGAGCGTCACTTCGTTGGTCGACAGCGAGCCTAAGATGCGCAGCGCCACGGCGAGCACGCCGGACTGCTTCTGGTGGGTCGCGGAATTCTTCAGATGCAGCATTTCGCCGAGAGCGGCGGCCGACAGGTTTGCCAGCAACTGCTGCTCGTGATCGGGCAACTCGTTGATACCGTTCGGAAGCAATGTAATCGAGATCGGCCGGCCGGATGCGCGACCCGGAGTGTAAACGGCGACGTCAATCGCGTCGGCGAGTTTCTCGCGCTCCGAGCGACGGTCCGGCGTTTCGTTTTCGCTCGAACGCCAGACTTCGGGGTTGGCGTAGCTCGCAAGGTCGCCTTTGCGGTCGATCAGGACCGCGGGAATGCCGCGAAGCAAAAGCTGCTCGATGATTGAGAGCGCCAGGGTCGTCTTACCGGAACCGGAGCCACCAAGGAACGCCGCGTGGCGCTTTAGAACGCTCTTGTTGAGTGTCACGGGACGCGGCCCGCGCATGCCGTTTTCGCGGCCCGCGAGAATGCTCGCGCCGTAGCTGCCGTCTTCGTCGAGGATGACAGACATCGGAAGGTCGTCATCGTTGGCGGGAAGACCAGAGTCGTTGCCGTTCGGGTTCGCGCCGCGCGCCTGTTCGTTGGACAGCATGTCGAAGCCGTCGAGCGACGACTGCGGGTCGTCCATCTCTTTGGCGACGAGGCGGGGCACCGGGCGGCCGAGCAGATCGAGACGCAAAAGGTGCGTGATCGAGATCAGGCTGGACAATGGCTTTGCGCCTTCCAGCCATTGCGTCATGCTCGCATCGCCGCGATGATGCGCGGTGAACTCTCGTACCGTCATCATGCGTTCCCACTCGGGGATCGGCACGAGAAGCTGACGGCCGCCATTTTCGCGGAATTTCCGGAGCGCCTGGGCCGTCTGGTTTTTCGAGTTCGGGGGGAAGTCGCTCGCGCGGAGCATGAAGCAGGGCTTGCCCTGCATCGATGTCAGCACTTTGTCGAGCTGGCGCTTCAAGGCGCCGCCCTGAGTCTTCCCGTTGCAGATGAAAATGCGCACGTCGTTGGCAAATCCGGTGCGGTGACGCACGGTGAGATCTAGCGCAGGCAGCTCGTCGCCGAGTTCCAGCCTCTTAGTCGTGATCTCGATCGCCCTATTCCATTCTTCGCGTGCGAGCTGCAGAGCGCCGGACAATATATCGACGAGTTCACCCTCATCGGCGGGCATTTCGGCTTCGCTCTCGTTGGCGAAGCGTTCCCACATTTCGCGGAATTGGACGGCCGACAATGAGCCCGGCGGGTCGGGTTCGTCGTTGAAGCCGATTGCCTGGCCAAGCGCTTGCGCAAGTGTCGAGATGAAGGACGGACGCTCGGGTTCCGGCTCGCGGTCATCGCCTTCGGTCGAGGTCGCTTCGCGCAGGCGCGATTGGGCGTGCTCCAACAGGCGCCGCGTCGACAGGCCGCCGAACTCTTCGAAGAACTGCGGGCCGAAGAATTGCGAGGCATCCGGGAAGCTCAAGCCGTCGCCGTTGACCTCGGAATGATAGGCAAGACGCTTCGATATTATGAGGCGCGCTTCTTCCGGCGTCCGGCTTTCGCGCAGCAGGATGGGACCGGATTTCTCGATGCGGTCGATGTAGGACTGCGCGACCAGGCTGCGCACCTGGCCGTAGAAATCTTCAAGGCACGAAATGATGATGATGGCGTTCGTCAGCCGATTGGCGATCTGGATGAGATCGCGCACGGCGCGCTGAAAACGATCTTCGGCGTTATCGAAGAAGCGCAGGTCTTCGACCTGATCGATGCAGAAGACGAGCGCGGCGCGATCGACCGTCCAGACGAGTGCGCCGAGCGCCTTGATGATCTCGAAAGCGCGATCTTCGCCGTCGTTCGGGTCGAGCGCGCTGACGGCTTCGTGCGCAATCGCCGTCAGATTACGGCCGTTGAGATATTGGCGCACGCGCTGGTCGATGCGCGGATCGCGGCGCTGCAGATAGAGAAGCGCGCGCACGATGTTGATGTCGAGTTCCTGGGTCTGGAACTTTTCGCAGGCGACGATCTGGTCGGCGAGACGCAGAATGAGCTGTGCGAGTTGCTTGTCGTCGAGCGTGTCGTCGCGGAGCTTGTCGAGGTCTTCGGAAGAGATCACCTCGGAATCGAGCACCATCCGGTTCGTCAGCCGCGATAGGGCGGATTCGCCGAAGCGATCCGGATCGTAGGGCTTTTCCAGCGAGTGCACGAGGCGGCGCAGATAGAAATCGGCGTAGTTCTGCACGTCGGGCGTCATCTGTGCGTAGCCGAAATAGCTTTGGCCCGTACGATGCGAGTCCGTTCTGAGCGCGCGCAGAAGATGGGTTTTTCCGGCGCCCGACTGGCCGTGAAACAGCAGGATGCGATCCTGCATGTGATAGCCGCGGCCCGAGGTGACGGCCGTCAGCAGATCGTTGAATTTCTGGCGCGCCTTGGCGTGAATTTCCGGCACGTCGACCGGGTCAGCGCGCCAAAGATCGTCTTCCCAGGTGATCGAATGCTCGAACGCCTCGCTCAGCTTGTCAGGCGCGAGCGAGGGGGCGAACGTCGACTGTTTGAGGGAAGCGCCTTCAACACCCATTGATCTAATCGAAATGCCTTCAATCTTGAACGCGCACAAAGTGCCAGACGGTGTTCTTGTAGAGGATCTTGGAATCCTCGAGCGATTTGAGATCGCGACCGTCTTTGAGATCAGCGGTCGCTAGTTCAAGCCGGCCAGAGCGATGGGCTTCCGCGAGCATTCCTTTGAACGCAATCTCGGATAAACCCCAGTCGGGTCGTGCGTTGCGAATCGCCTTCCATACCAAAGAGATAAACGCCTTCCGGTTGCCTGGCCAGCCCTCCGCGACAGGACGTGCCGCATCAACAACAGCCTGACAAAATTCCTGCATGTCGGGTGGCGAGACAACTCGCGGTGCAGGCGGCGGCTGGGTTTCGTCGAGCGGCAAACGATCGTTGGCGGGGAGCGGAGGTGGCGTGCGCACGGGAGGACGTTTCGGCGGTTCGGCACGCTGTTGCGGCGGACGCGACGTCTCGGCGCGGGCATTTTCCTCCTTCTGCGCGAGAAGGGTGCGAAGCAGCGCAAGTTCGAGCGCCGCAAGGCTGCCTTCGCGGGCGCTGACAATTTCACATGCAAGCTGGATGACGAGCTTGCCGTCGGTCGAGATTTCGCGTGGCGAGCGGAAAAGCTGACCGGCGAGCAGGCGTCCGGCTTTGGCGGGCAGGCCCGCGCTCTTGCCGAAGCCGGTCTTGATCTTGTTTCCGAAGGCGCGTTCGAGCGCGATGATAGCCAGCTCGGAGCGGAGATCGGCGGGCGAGAGAACGCGGCCCGTCGTCTTGCCGAAGTGCCGTTGCACGATGAGTGCGGCGAGGCCCTCGGGCCGGGCCAAGCCCTTACGGATCGATGGCGTGTCGCTGGCTGCGAGCGCAGCGAGGACGAGCGACGTCTTGGCGTCGCTCCAGGTCGCAGGGAAGGTGCGGGATGCGGCGAAGCTCGCCTCTGCAACCTGGCGTCCCTTGTCGGTGGCGGTCAGCCGGCCGCCCTTCGCCTCTGAGACGAGCTGAGCGCCGGCGAGCGTGCTGAGCGCCAGTTCGGCGGAGCGGCGGAATTCCAGGCCGGAAATCTTCGATGCCAGCAATGGCGCAACGTCTCGTTGCAGATCGGCGCGCGTTGCACTGCCGACCGCGATGCGCAGTAGCAAGAGATCTCGGACCGTGAGGAGCGGCGATGGCTCGTCGTCGGTCTTCAGCTCGGAATGTTCGATGGCTGCAGTCATCGAAAGGTCTCTCCTGGCGCGAATCAAATGCGCTGTCGCGACAACTTTGATGATTGGTCCAGCACTTCCAAGAGCCGGTCGACAAAGACCCACAGTGAGGGAAGGTCGGCGCAAATACTCACAAGCGCTTGCTGCGCCAGCCTTTCGCCGTGCGGCGGTCAAAATCGCGACACCTTGTTGGCGCGATCATTGAGGCGGGGCGGGACAGAGTTTCGTTGAGGGTTCCGGTGTCATGATTGGCTCTCAGGCGTCGCGGCGGCGCGCCAAATGCTGCGAGTCGCATTTCGTTAGCGTTAACGCCCGGTTAACGGATTTCCGGCAATGCTGACGTCAGCCGCACGTTTCGTGCCGGGAGTTGCCAGAATGTATCGCGTTGCGCTCACCGCCGGGCTCGTAACCGCACTCGCCGGTTGTAGCCTCGGCTCGTCTTCTATCTCGTCAGGATTTACGGAACCCGAAACGACGTCTTCGGTGTCGCCGTCGTCGTATCTGTCGGCGCCCAAGAGCGTTGGACTTGGCGGCGAGCCTTCGACGTCGCGCGGCACGCAGGTCGCGATGCTGGATAAGGCGCCGGCTGGAACCTACGAACGGGCGGAGCCGGGCGTTCTTTCCAATCGCGACTATTCGCACACCGCGCTCAGCGCCGAGATGGCGCGCGACGTCATCAATGCCTATCGCAAGAAGTACGGGCTGAAGCCGTTAAAACTCAATGCGGAACTCACCGAGGCGGCGAAGGCGCATTCGCGCGATCTCGCGAAGTGGGATCGCATTTCGCATTACGGGTCTGACGGCTCCAATCCGTGGGACCGCGTGAAGCGCACGGGCTATAAAGCGCGCTTGACGGCGGAGAACGTCGGCACGGGCCAGATCAACTTCAACGAAGTGATGAAGGGTTGGGAAGAAAGCCCCGGCCACAACAAGAACCTGCTGACGCCGGATGCGACCAGCATGGGTATTGCGCTGGTGCAGGATCCGCATACCGAGTTCAAGTCGTTCTGGACCCTCGTTATCGCCGCGCCGATGTAGGAGTTTTATTTTGGCGTCGGCGACACGCGTTCCGCGCGCCGGCCGCCGACGCGGAAATTAGGTTACATCTCGTCGAGACGTTCGCGTTCGCGCGTGCGGACAAGCTCGGCGACGCCGGTCCAGGCCCATGCGCGTCCCACATCGCCTTTCTGGCCGTGATACAGCGCGAAGAATTCGGCTATCCCCGCCGCATACAATCCGTGTTTGCCTTCGAGGACCTCGGCCATTGCGCCTAGGTCCTGGGGCGGCGGCGTGAAATCCATTTCTTTGTTCAAGGTCGCCCGGGCAGGCCAAGTCATCGCAAATTCCTATTCAAGTCGTAGTTGGAAAACTGACGACTCGGGAAAAGCAAGTTTGGAGCCATGTTGCGTGCGGATGCTTTCCGTACGTCCTAAAGGTAGGTTAAACTGAACAGCTTTTGATTGATTTCGGGCGCATAGACCGGAAAGCTAGGGCGAAAGTCGTATGAATAACGTTTCCGAGGCATCGGCGCTGATCGCTGTTGCGATCGCTGTTTTCGTTACCGCTTCGCCCGTAATGGCCCGCGAGTGTCCTGTTTTGCGCGGGTGTGCCGGAATGGAACTCGCGCAAGACGTTGCGCCGGACGATGGCGCACCCGATGCCAATTCGGCGCAACCACCGTCGCAAGCTTCGCCTGACGACGGTTCTTCGGGAGACGATAGCGCCCAGTCGCCGGATGACGATGGAGGGAATGGCGACGACGGCGACAATTCCGATCAGGCATCTCCGCCGGATTCGGCTCAGCCTCCCGGATGCCCCTTTGACGACAGGCCGCTGGAGCTACTGGTCTAGACTGCGCGAGTGCTATTGCGGTTAATCGGCCGTCGCAGCAGCACTCGGCGCATCGCCGCTCGCTGCGGGAGCGCTCGGCGTTGGATCAACCGGCCCCTTCAACGCCGCAGGTTCAGCATTCGCAGCGGCAGCGGCCTTTTCGGCGGCTTTCTTCTTGGCGGCTGCAAGCTTGCGCTTCGACTTGTGCTTGTGTCCGGCGGTATGGCTGCGTTGGGGGTGACAGCCCCATGCCGCGACCGAATCGCGGACGGATTGCACCGTCTTATAGTTCGGGTCCATCGGGTAGTTGTCGATGGTCGAGGTATTGAAGAGCTGCTTCCAGTCGTAGTTCTGGAAACCGTATTCGAGCATGGCCGCGGCGCGGATGGCGCGTTCGTTGCCGGAGGACTCGCCAAGAAGGACGGCCATCAGCCGGTGATCGTCGCGGGTCGCGGCGGCAACGACGTTGTAGCCGGAATCGCAGGTGAAGCCGGTTTTCAGCCCGTCGGCGCCGGGGAATGTTTTGAGCAACGCGTTATGGCTGCCGAGGCGGCGCTTGCCGATGTGCATGGCAGGCATTGCCCAGTAGCTGGCGTACTGAGGGTACTCGCTGGTTACGGCGCGCGCGATCTTGGCGATATCCCGGGCGCTGGTTAGCTGTCCGGGATCAGGCAAGCCATTGGTGTTGACGTAGCTCGTGTGCGTCATGCCGAGGCGTTTCGCCGTCGCGTTCATGCGGTCGATGAATTTCGCTTCGCTGCCTGAGATTGCTTCCGCCAGCATCACCGTTACGTCATTGGCAGACTTGATGATCACGGCCTGCAATGCCTGCTTGACGGTCAGCGTCTGGCCGACTTGCAGGCCGACCTTGCTCGGCGGTTGAAGCGTTGCGGGCAATGAGCAGGGAATTTTGTCGTCGAGATGAATCTCTCCGTTCTTGACCGCTTCGAACGCGACGTAGGCCGTCATCAGTTTTGTGAGAGACGCGGGATGCCAGATGTCGTCGATATCTTCGGCGTACAGAATCTTTCCCGTCGAAGGCTCGAACAGCAGAGCGGGGCCGGCTGCGGCGGGTGAAGCCGCCAGCCACATCAGCACTGCTGCTACGATGGCCGTCGTCAGTGAGCGCATACGGTCCTCAATATTTCTTAGGCTGGGCTAACATATTCGCACGAACGGGCCAACCGACGGCCCGGACGGCGCGAAGCTTATGACAAGTTGTGTTGCTTATGCGGCGCTACTTTAGGGAAAGCTTGCTCTGTGATCGAGATTCAGCAATTCACGGCCCCCAAGTTTAATATGCCCTTTTGTGGGATACCAGCACGGCATCGGCGCGTTCCCCACCTCGTGGGACATACCCTGGCTTTTTTCGTTGGCTGTGAGGCGTGATGACACGCTTGGTCTCAATTTGAATTTGTCGGGCTAAATCTGCGAGATCGCGGTGCATTGCAATGGCATGCGCTGAAAAATGCGGGGGTGATGTTCGGCACATGGCAATTTCCAATTCTGGACAACAGTCTGCGACCGACACCGGCGCGCGCGAGCGGATCGCGATTTTTTCGGCTCTGGCGCTGGTGTTATTGCTCGCATCTCTCGATCAGACCATCGTTTCGACAGCGCTGCCGACGATCGTGCGTGAGATCGGCGGGCTGTCGCATCTGTCGTGGATCGTCACGGCCTATCTGCTGGCGACGACAATCGTCGTGCCGCTCTACGGCAAGCTCGGCGACCTGTTCGGACGGCGGATCGTGCTGCAGGTCGCGATCCTGATCTTTCTCGTAGGTTCGGCGTTGTGCGGTGTGGCGCAGAATCTGCCGGAGCTGATCGCATTCCGCATTCTGCAGGGCCTCGGCGGCGGCGGATTGATCGTGACGGCGATGGCGGTCATCGGCGACGTCGTGCCGCCGCGCGAGCGCGGGCGCTATCAAGGATTTTTCGGCGGTGTGTTCGGGCTGTCGACTGTGCTCGGTCCGCTGATCGGCGGGTTCATCGTCGGCAATGCGTCGTGGCGCTGGATCTTTCTGATCAACTTGCCGTTCGGCGTCCTGGCACTCGCCGTAATCAATAGGACCTTCCGCCCGCATCGGAAACCGTCGCAAATCCAGATCGATTATCCCGGCGCCATACTGCTGGCCTTGACGTTGACGTCGATCGTTATCGTCACGAGCCTCGGGGCGACACTGGCATCGGAAGCACCGGTCAGTCTCGTGGCGTTTTCGCTTCTCGGTGTCGTGTCGCTGGCGTCATTCATTTACATTGAGATGCGGGTTGCGGACCCGCTGTTGCCGCTGACGCTGTTTGCCAACCGCGCTTTCGTTGTCGCCGCGGCGATCGGGTTTATTGTCGGGCTGGCGCTGTTCGGTTCGATCACGCTGCTGCCGCTCTACCTGCAGATCGTCAAAGGGCTCGATCCGACGAGCGCGGGCCTGCATCTGACGCCGATGATGCTTGGCGTGTTCGTCAGCTCGATCACGAGCGGGCAGATCATCAGTCGGATCGGCCGCTACAAGATGTTTCCGATCATGGGAACGGGCATGATGACGGTGGCGCTGGTGCTGCTATCGTCCATTACGGTCGATACCTCGGCGTCGACGGCGTCGGTCTACATGGTTCTGCTCGGCTTGGGGCTCGGCATGGTCATGCAGATCCTGGTGATGGCGGTGCAGAATGCGGTCGCCTACGAGCAGCTTGGCGTCGCGACGTCGGGCACGACGTTGTTCCGGTCGATTGGCGGCTCGGTCGGTGCGGCGCTGTTTGGAGCGATCTTCGGCTTTGCATTGAACCGAGAAATTGCAGCCCACGCTCCGCAGCTCGCCGATACGATGAGCGATCCGACTGCAATCGGCGCGCTCTCCGCCGAATTGAAGGCGACGTACAACGAATTGTTCGTCGCGGCGTTGCATCCGGTTTTCCGGACGGCCGCCGCAACGGCGTTCGTTGCGTTTCTGCTGTCGTTCCTGATCAAGGAGGTGCCGCTAAGGGCGACCCTGGCAGTGGAGCCGCAGAACGATCCGCTGCAAATGCCGCGCGATGCGACGTCGCTTGAAGAGCTGGCGCGGATCGTCGAGCGTATTACGGCGAAAGAAAACCGCTGGCGCTACTACGAGCAGGCAGCGAAGCGGTTCGATGTCGCGCTGCAGCCGGATGAATTCTGGCTTCTGGCGCGGCTTGGCGAAATCGGCGGCGGGGCCGACAAGGCGGAACTTCGCCAGCGGCTCGGGCCGAAGGAAACGCGGCAGCCGCGGGTATTTCACCGTCTCGAAGAGGCCGGCATGGCCCGCGAGGCGCCGGGCGGCTTTGTGGAGTTGACGGAGAAAGGTCAGCAGCTGTATGCGCGCCTGCTGCGTCAGCGGCAGGATAATTTGGAGAAGATGCTCGCGGACTGGGATAGCAACGAGCGTCCGGAAGTGCGCGCTTTGATGAAAGAGCTGGCGACGTCATTCGCCAGCTCTCCGCCTGTGAAGCCGGGCGTTATGCCTTCGGCTTAGAGAGTGCGCTGAGTTCGGCAAATTCAGCATCGCTCAGTTTGATGTTGGCGCCGATCATGTTTTCCTCAAGGTGCTTGACCTTCGAGGTGCCGGGGATCGGAAGCATGACAGGGCTGCGCTTCAAGAGCCACGCGAGTGCGATCTGGCTCGGACCGGCGTCGTGATTTTTGGCGATTGCTTCGAGGCGTGAGCCGGGCTTAGCGAGATCACCGGCTGCAAGCGGAAACCAAGGGATGAAGCCGATGCCATGCTTTTCGCAAAAGTCCAGCACGTCTTCGCTGGCGCGGTCGGCGAGGTTATAGCGGTTCTGCACCGTCGCGACTTTGAAGAATTTCTGCGCCGCTTCGATCTCTTTCACGCCGACCTCACTCAAGCCGACATGCCAGATCAGACCTTCAGCCTGCATCTCTTTGATCGCATCGAATTGTTCGGCCTGCGGCACCTTCGGGTCGATGCGGTGCAGTTGCCAGAGGTCGAGGCGTTCGACGCCCAACCGGCGAAGGCTGAGAACGGCCTGCTGGCGAAGGTATTCGGGGCGGCCAAGCGGGACCCAGACGTTGGGGCCTGTGCGGGCGAGGCCGGCCTTGGTCGCAATCTTGATGCCCTTGTAGGGATAGAGCGCTTCGCGGATCAGGCGCTCGCTGACTTCGGGGCCGTAGCTGTCGGCGGTGTCGATGAAATCGATATCGAGTTCAGGAAGCTTGCGAAGCGTGCGCAGGCATTCGTCCTTGTCGGAGGGTTCACCCCAAATGCCGTTGCCGGTGATGCGCATTGCGCCGAAGCCTAGGCGGTTGACCGGCATGTCGCCGCCGATCTTGAAGACTCCGGAGTGGTTTTTGACGATTGTGCTCGATGACATTGCTGCCTGCCTTTCGTTTCTAAGTGAGCGGTTCAGGTCGGAGGGTCGCGCCCGGTTCGGGACGCATGAGGATTGGTTGGCAACGGCATTCGACACAACGCATGAACAAAGCGTCGCGATAACCGGTCGAATTCTATCGAGCCAATGATCGCGGCGCTTGTTTACCTCAACGCGAGTCCCTCGGTGTCGGCAGCACCTCCGAGCACGCGGTCTGAACGCGGATGTCGTTGCCGATGAAGCGGCAAACTTCTTCCTTGCGCGATGGATTGTTTCGAATGGCGCTGGCCGAGGCTTTGAAACCGTATTCGCGGGCCACCTTAGCAAGGTAGCCGTCGCGGCAATAGGGTGTCGAGATCGGTTGGCCGTTCACGATCTGATAGTCTTCCCGACATTCGATAGCGCTAGCGCTTGTCGCGGCTGCGATCATGAATGAGCCTGTGAGGAAGACGAACTGTGCGGCATTGGACTTCAACATGGAAGTTTCTCCAATCGGCGCACGTGCATGCGGGCACGCAGCGGGTTTCCGGGGCGGAACGCTGGGCCGCCGGTCACGTTCCGCCCGACATATGGGGAGCCGTTAGGGAAGGCTCAATACGGTCCGCGGGAAGCAATATTCGCAATTACGTTATTGAGTGCGCCGATGCGCCGCTGGTAGGCGGCGTCGAGGCAACCAACGTCTTTGCCGCAAGCGTCTCGCGACGCGAGCCAGTTGCGCTGGGCATCCTGGATGTCGCCACGCTGGCCCATGGCGACGAGCGATGTCGCGACCGAAAACAGCGTCGCCATGCGGGCTTCGCTTTGGCCGAGCGGATATGAGCTGCAGATCGTTTTTTCTGAGGGGGAGCTGGCTTTGTGACAGTTGAGAGGGGCGTAATCACCAGCCCAAGCCGCGCCTGAGGCACTTGCGAGCGCTATCGCCGTCACCATCGGAAGTATGGCGCGTCTCGGCATCATTCTTTGCTCCGTTGGGAATTGCTAGAACATCGACGAGAGCGACTGCTGCAAGGAATTGAAGCCCTTGCTGATCGTCGTTTCGACGTCCTCATATTTGGCAGGACGGCGCCGCGCTGTCTTGGTTTTTTTCGTCTTTACCGATGTTGCCTTGCGAGGCTCGGGCTGCGGCGTCATCTCGGACGGTTGTGGATCGACGGATTGCGCGGCCGGAAGCGGGCTGTCGCCTTCGAAATGGAGTGTGGAAGCCGGAGCGGACGTATCATCGGTCGGCGATACATCGTTGCTGGCGGTCACTTCCGGCGCGGCGGCGCGAGGCGTGCTGGATGATGCTGGCTTATCTTCCGATGCAGCCATGGCCGTTGGCGTCAGCATTCCAGCCGGCGCCAAGGCGCGGCCGAGCAGAGAGGGTGCGGGCGTGGTGTGACGATCTTCCGCGGCGCCATTAGCTGCACGCATCTTTGAACCTTGCAGCACGGCGTTGGCCTCAGCAGCAGATGCCTGCAACGCCGAACCCAGAGCACCAGTTTCGATTGTGCGTTCGGGACGGCAGATCGCAGCCGCGTTGGAGTCGATCAAAGCGGCGAGCGCTGCGTCCGGTGCGCCGACCGGCAGTTCGGCGTTCACGGTTTTGAGGAAGCCGCGCATAGCGTCTTTCGACGCATCGCTCCAGACGCCACTGATCGGGCCGTCATAGCATTCGGCACGGGCCAGGGCCTTCTGGAGTTTGCGAATGAGGGCGGCGCGATCGACCGCGGGGGCGGGAAGGCCGACCGGGCGCGGCACCGACATCGCGGCTTCGCGGATAAGGTTCGGCGATTGTGACAGCTGGGCGCGGACGAGAGGGCGGTCGGCGACGGCATCAGCGTCGGCCGGGGCCGAGACGCTATCAGGCGCGGTTGCGAGATAGAGGGCAAAGCCCACCCCCACCGTCATGGCGAGGAGGAAAAAGCCGCCGAGAGCCGTAAACAGGCTGGCCAGTATGGTCCGAACGCTACCCACTCTTACGATACTCTGCTTACAAAACAGACGCTGACATATCGACGTGTCCGGCCCGACTATGACGATGAGGGTCATCCAGCGGGCGCGGTAGATAGTAAAAGCCGCAATCGAGCTGGACGCGCGCAATTGCGGTGACCGGAATGGATTTTTTCTAGGGCTTGGGACGGCGGCCGCATAGTGCCGGAGCGCACTTTGTTGCGCAAAATGCTGGCGTTCAGCACGCCTACTGGGATAGCGCTGCAAGCTTGCAACAGGGGGCTTGACGGCAGGGCGGAGTTGGAGGGCCTAATCGTGTCCGAATTTGACGTTCTTCTGTGGCCGATGCATATCGTCCGCTTGTCA
This sequence comes from Hyphomicrobium sp. DY-1, assembly GCF_047497105.1. Taxonomy (NCBI): domain Bacteria; kingdom Pseudomonadati; phylum Pseudomonadota; class Alphaproteobacteria; order Hyphomicrobiales; family Hyphomicrobiaceae; genus Hyphomicrobium; species Hyphomicrobium sp. DY-1. The sequence goes on from NZ_CP134870.1 coordinate 2,431,469, forward strand.
TTTTAAATTGCATATATCATGTATTTGCGCGTTGCCGCGGGCGGCCCCGAACACGGAAGGGCCGCCCAGCAAAATTTGGATCGGAAGGGGAACGCAGTTTGGCAGATCGAAAGACAAGTCCGCGGATCGTCGTGACCGGTTTGGGCGTCGTCTCGCCTCTTGGAGCGACCGTCGAGACGACGTGGCAGCGCCTCGTCGCCGGCCAATCGGGAATCCGGCGGCTCGACGATGCCATCGTTCCCGATGTCGATTGCAAGGTTGCGGGCGTCGTTCCTGACATCAGCGAAGATCCCAACGGTTTCGACGTCGCGAAGGCCGTGCCGGTGAAAGACCGGAGAAAGATGGATCGCTTCATTCAATTCGCCGTTGAAGCCTCGCGCCAAGCGTTGGCGCAGGCAGGGTGGGCACCGGACAATGAAACATCGCGCGAGCGGACGGCGACGGTAATCGGCTCAGGCATCGGCGGGTTTCTCACCATCACCGATGCGGTTCATACGGTCGATCAACGGGGCGCAAAAAAGCTCTCGCCGTTCACGGTCCCGGCGTTTCTCGTCAACCTCGCGGCTGGCAACGTTTCGATCATGTTCGGTTTGAAGGGGCCGCTCGGTGCGCCTGTCACGGCATGCGCTGCGGGCGTACAGGCGATCGGCGACGGCATGCGCATGATCCGCAGCGGCGAAGCCGATATCGCGCTGTGCGGTGGCGCGGAAGCATGCATCAATCGTGTGGCGCTGGGTGCGTTTGCAGCGGCGCGGGCGTTATCGACCGGCTTCAACGATACGCCGGAGAAAGCCTCGCGGCCGTTCGATGCGGCGCGCGACGGTTTCGTCATGGGCGAAGGTGCCGGCATGCTCGTGATCGAGACAGACGAGCATGCGCTGGCGCGCGGGGCCAAGCCGCTTGCCGAACTGGTGGGTTATGGGACAAGCGCCGATGCCTATCATTTGACATCCGGGCCGCCGGATGGAAACGGCGCACTGCGCGCCATGCGGGCGGCGCTGGCGATGGCGGGTATCGCGCCGGGCGACGTCGGGTATCTCAATGCGCATGCGACGTCGACGCAGGTGGGAGACGGCGGGGAGCTCGCAGCTATGCGTGCGCTTTTCGGAAATGGTCTCGGCGCTGCGATTTCATCAACGAAGTCAGCGACGGGGCACTTACTCGGGGCAGCGGGCGGACTTGAAGCGGTCTTCTCGGTGCTGGCCCTACGTGACGGCGTCTTGCCGCCGACGCTCAACCTCGCCGATCCCGATCCGGAAGCGCAAGGCCTTGACCTGATTGGACCGGAGGCGCGCAAGAGCGAGGTTGAATACGTGCTCTCGAACGGCTTCGGGTTCGGCGGCGTCAACGCTTCGGTGATCTTCCGCCGCTGGGCGACGTGACGTTATCCGGCGTTTCAACGGCCGGCGATCTGGTCGGCCATGGCCGCGATCGTGCGGTCGTAGACGTCGGCTTTGTTCCACTCGGCGATGACGCCATAGTTCGGCGATCCGGGCTGCCAGCCTGCGCCGCGCTGCCAGCCGTGCCCGGCAAGGAAGTTGGCGGTCGAGGCCAGAACGTCCGGTACGCTGTGGATCAGATCCTTGCGGCCGTCGCCGTCGAAATCGACGGCGTAGCGGATGTAGGGCGTCGGCAGGAATTGCGTCTGGCCGATTTCGCCCGCCCACCCGCCGCGCAATTGCGATGGTGTCAGGTCGCCTTCTTCAACGATCCGCAGGGCGTCGAGCAACTGGCCGGTGAAGAATTCTGTGCGGCGGCAATCATAGGCAAGCGTTGCGAGCGAACGGATGATCGAATAGCGGGCGCCAAGGTTGGCGCCGTAGTTCGTTTCCAGTCCCCAGATCGCAACGATAACGGGCGCTGGCACGCCGAACCGTTTTTCGATGCGATCGAAGAGGGCGCGATGGCGCTGCATCAGCGCGCGGCCGTGCCGGATCATCGCGTTGCTGACGCGGCGGGCGTAGAATTGTTTGAAGCTCAGCTTGAATGAGTGCTGTGAGCGGTCCAGGTGGATTACGGTCGGATCGTACGTCACGCCCGATAACGCCGACACCACCGTGCTGGATTTGATGCCTTGCGCTGCGGCTTGCTGGCGGAATTTTTGTAGCCACGCGTTGAAACCGCTGGGGCCGTTGCCGCACTGGGCGAGCGCCTGTCCCGCGGTTCCAGACAGCACGAGGCAGGCGAGGGCCGCGGCCCGGAGTTTGGACAGCGGCGATGCGACGGGGGCGGATGACATGCGGTTCTTCCGGAATTGTCGAGTGCAAATAAGATCTTATTGAGAATGTCGGCCGTCGGCCATCTCCCTTACTGTCATAGATTGCGCGCATCGCCAAATGCTTATCTCGGCGCACTGACGTTGGGCGGACAATGCCGACGGGTTGTTCCGCAAGGAACAGCCGGGGGCGGGACATCATGCGAACCATCGCGCTTTATCGCGATTGCGGATGACGTGTAATGACGGCAGATTTTTTTTCGCTCGTAGACCTTGGCGCTCTAATGCTTGGACTGGTCGTCGTCGGCGCGATCATCTTCGCCGTTTCAACCAGTTCTGACGACCCTTCGGGTTTATCCGGATTTTTGCGCCATAAGCCCATCAAAACGGATGCGGCGCGGCGGAAGCGCAAATAACGCCATTGGCGAAGTGGACACTACTTGGACTAATGCATCGAAATGATCGCGAAGGGGCGCCCGCTTGCCGCCTCCTTCGCCTTGCTTCGTCGAAATCTCAGAGTTTGCAGAGTGTCGCCTGTGCATGGCAGGTCCACCCAAAGCCGCCCTGCGAGCAATGGTATTTGCGCGGGCTGAACGTGTAACCCGGTGTTCCCGCGCCCGTCATCCAAACTGCCCAAACGCCCCAGTCTGTGGCTTGAAGAAGAGCTTCGTCAGCCTGGAACTTGGCTGTGTCTTCGGTGAGCGCCTCGCCCATCGAATATTTTTTAAAGCATGAGTGCGAATGAGCGCTGGCCGGAGCGGCGGAGAACGTCGCAGCGGCGAGAGCGGCAAATGTCAAAACAGTGATCTTGCGCATCGGCTTCACTCCTCAATGTGAATAGCAAGCGGAGAGGGTGCCACAGCGCAAGAAACGGTGTTCATGACAAATAATGAACGTTGGTCGATTTCGGTGGAATCGCGGCTCATTTGCATCACATGCGGTCATTTGGATTTTTTCGCGGCGGATATTTAGCTGCGCGGCGGCGAAGCGTTCTCGATCCAGGCGCTCATGCCGGGCTCGATGCCTTCGGCCGGTTTGATTGGGTCGATCCGTACCAGGAAGCTGTTCAGGTCGTGATCGTTGACGGCCCGAGCCGCGCGCCACACGGCGAATTCACCGAGAGGTAGGAGCTTCCCGCGAGCACGTCACCCTTGTGGATCTGCTGGCCGGGCTTCACGAGGATCGAGTCCAGCCGGGCAATGCCTTCGGGAGCGATCCTGATTTCGGTTTCGCGCACGATGCCGATGGGCGTTGCGATCTCGGCCGGTGGCTCGCGGTGGAGATAATAGGTGCCGCCCGCTGCGCACAGCGTGACCAATCCGAGCAGGAGAATGCGGGTTTTCATCATCGTTGCCCGTTCGTAAGCCGAGCCGAGCGGCGGCCCGGAAGCCAACCGGACAGGGCCGTCAGTGCCGTGTAAACGGCGACGAGAATCCAGAGCTGTAGCCAGTCATGGGACAGTTCATGCAGTGTCGCACCCATCCGGTTGACGCGTACTAGACGTCGATGGCCGATGTGCTCGGGAAGATGAAGCTGAAGGATTTGAGCGCCGCAGGGATCACCTCGCGCGGCCACGCGACGCCGACCATGAAGAATAGCGGCAGCCTCGCCCTGCACGAGGACCGGTTGCGGCTGAGCCAAATACCGGAACGAGAGACCAACGATCGCTGCGATATTGATGCTCACGATAATCGCGGGGCGCGTGCGACCGAGGGAGGCGGGGCCGAGCTCGGCTTGCTATCGGACGCCGCAGGCTTGCTCGGGGCGGGCGATGGATCGGCGTCCGTCATCCAACGGCTATTGCGAAACGGGGATTGGGACACTTTATCTCGCTTCGCACTCGTGAAGGATGGGTGTCATAGGTCTTTAACGCTCGCGGCCCATTGGGGGGTATTCCAATGCGCGACCATGCGTAGCTTACAATTAAAGAGGCTCGGCACGATGTTTCGGAAAACCACGATTTTTTGCGCGGTGCTTGTCGCATGCATCTCGATGCCGATTGCGCTCTCGGCAGAGGAGGCATCCTGCCCCAAGCCGACGACAGATCCGCTCGTCAAATTATTGTCGCCGCCACCCTGTGATAGCTGCGCACAGACGAAAGTGGAACTCGAAGAACTGCAGACATTGCAGCAAAATCGAACAGAGGCGCAGGCAGACCATGCACACGCCGATTATAAAATTTCGCTCGCGCGTTTTATCGAGGGCGCTGATATCAAGTTCGATGGTGCGGCACTTGAGGCTTGCCATCCGATCTTTGATCGGCTGATGGAGCGGACGAAATCCGCGGCTGAGCATGCCAAGAATTCATTCTGCCGGACGCGGCCGTTCAATCTTCCAAACAACGATCTGAAGCCGTTGGAGTCCAGCAACAAGTATAGCCCATCCTATCCATCGGGGCACACGACGGCCGGTACGGCGCTCGGCGCAGTCCTCGCATATATGGTGCCGGAAAAGCGTGCCGTCTTTCTGGCGCGGGCTGCGGATTACGGTCACAGCCGGATGATTGCGGGCGTGCATTATCGCAGCGACATCGAAGCTGGAAAGCTGCTCGGCATGGCCGTGGCGGAAGAAGAGTTCTCCGACGATGCGCAGTTCCGGACCATGTTACCCGAAGCGACGAAATGCGTTCGCGGCGCGCTGGGCCTTGCATCCGAGGTGCCCGCCGCTGCTCCGGCGCAAGCGTCTGTCGAAACGCCCGCTGCGAAACCGTAAATCACGCGCGCTTATCGTCTCGCTGATTTTGTATCGTCTCTATGCCGCCTGCTGTCTCAGCGGGCGGCATTTTTTGCTTGAAGCCTCACGTCTCCGCTTGTGGCTTCACAACAACATGCAATCGCAGATTCGGAGGGCGCGACGGCACGCGCGCTTGCATGTTTGGCCTCGCGCTTTTCTATATCGGATATTATAACATACAATACGAAAGATCCGGTATGGCTATTTCGAGAGTGCGCGGGCTTATGCTCGCTCTGTGTTCGGGTGTGAGCGTCATCCATGCTTCGAGCGCATCGGCGCAGACGACGGGGGGAACGGCGTCACCTGCGCCGGGCACGACGGACAATGCGACGGAAGCGCAGCTTCCTGCCGTCGTCGTGGCTGAGCCGAACGCCAAGGCGGCGACTAAAAAAGTCAAAACGGCTCGGCGCGCCAAAACACCGCCATCGCATGCAAACGCGCGACCATCGGCGCCGAGCCAAGAGCCGTCCGTTGGCGGAGCGCAAAGCGCCGAGAATCCGCTCGTGTTTCAGAACAATGCCTTCAACGCGGCGCGCAACGAGATCTTCACGCAGATCGGAACGAACCAGTATTCGTTCGGTGAGGATGCGCTTCGCGCGTTGCCGCAAGGTACGGAAACGCCCGTGAGCAAGGCGCTTCTGCAGGCGCCGGGTGTCAGTCAGGACTCGGCGGCGAGCGGGCAGCTCCATGTGCGCAACGACCACGCCAATGTGCAATATCGGATCAACGGCATTCTGCTTCCCGATGGCGTTTCGGGCTTCAGCGATGTGCTGGAAACAAGCTTCATCAGCAATCTGTCGCTGGTGACCGGTGCTTTGCCGGCACAGTACGGATTGCATACCACGGGGCTGGTCGACATCACGACGCGGTCGGGCGCGCAGGAGCCGGGCGGCACGATCGGCTTTTATGGCGGCAGTCGCGGCACCTTTACGCCCAGTCTCGAATATGGCGGCAGCACCGGAGCGGTCGATTACTTTTTCACCGGCCGCTATCTGATGAACGATGAAGGGATTGAAAACCCGACGTCGAGCCGGGACGCCATTCACGATCATACCGATCAAGAGAAGGGGTTCGGCTATGTCTCCGCGGTGCTCGATGACTCGACGCGGTTGAGCTGGATATCCGGCGTGTCGGTGCAAAATTTTCAGATTCCGAATACGCCCGGGCTGCCGACGGATACGCCATTTGCAGGTAATGGCGGTCTTCCGAATTATTTCAACTCGGCGCTGCTCAACGAAAACCAGTTCGAGCAGAACTACTATGATGTGATCGCGCTGCAGAAGAAGATCGAGAACGGCGATTATCAAATCGCGTACTTCTCACGTTACAGCGATCTGCATTTCAAGCCGGACGATACGGGTGACTTGTTCTTCAACGGCATCGCGTCGGATGTCCAGCGGCGCAGTTTCCTCAATGGCGTGCAAGCTGACGGCTCGTATCGGCTGAATGCGTACAACACATTGCGGGCCGGGTTCACCGTCAGCGCCGAGCAGACGAAAGCGATCAGCAATTCGTCTGTGATCACCGACGATGGCTCTGTCGAGAATGGGCTGCTCGACGAGACTTCGAAACTTGGCTGGTTGATCGGCGTCTATGCACAAGACGAAATTCGTTTGACCGACAAGTTGACGCTCAATGCCGGTCTGCGTTTCGACCAGATGTACGAATACGTGGATGCCAATCAGTGGAGCCCGCGGGTCAGTTTGGAATACCGTCCGTTCCAAGGAACAACGCTGCATGCGGGATATGCCCGGTATTTCACACCGCCCCCGCAAGTGGCATCCGGGCCGACAAACATTGCGCTTTTCGATGGGACTGTCGCGGCAAGCAGTTGTCCGGCAGGCGGATGCGGGCTCGTGCAGCCTGAGCGGTCGCACTACTTCGATGCCGGCATTACGCAGACGATTTTTCCCGGGCTCGAAGTCGGCGTCGATGCCTACTACAAGCTAGCGCATGATCTTCTCGATGACGGGCAGTTCGGCGCTGCTCTCGTGCTCAATGCCTTCAACTATGAAAAGGCCGTCAACAAGGGCATCGAAATTACGACCAAATACAATTGGGGTAATTTCAGCGCTTACGGCAATGTCGCAATCGGCCAGCAGAAGGGCAAGAACATCATCTCCAACCAGTTCCTGATCGATCCGGATGATCTGGCGTTCATTGCCGACCATTACATCTTCACCGACCATTCGCAGACGATTACGGCGTCGGCCGGGTTTTCATATCTGTGGGATGGGACGCGGCTCAGCATCGACATGATTTACGGCAGTGGGCTGCGTACCGATACTGACGACGTTCCGAACGGTGCGAGCGTTCCGGCCTACACGCAAGTCAACCTCGGGATCTCGCATGAGTTTGCGAATTTGTTCGGGCGCCCGACGACGGTGCGTTTCGATGTCGTCAACCTGTTCGATGAGGTTTACACGATCCGCGATGGTGAAGGCATCGGCGTGTTCGCGCCGCAGTACGGTCCGCGGCGCGGATATTTCGTCGGCGTATCGCAGAAGTTCTAGAACGAAAAAAGCTCGCCCCGGCGGGGCGAGCTTCTCATGCCGGCATGTCGATCCGCGGTTACGGATTGGTTGGCGGAGTTGTCGTGCTGTTGCTGTTGTTTGACGGAGCGGGCGTATTCGCTGCCGGACCGTTCTTGCTACCTTCGTCACCCTTTACGCCGGTTGCATCCTGTGAAGGGAGGGTCGACTTGTCGATGTTGGTGTTGTCGCCGCCGACGCCTGTGTTACCCGACGAGGCACCCGTCGAAGAGCTGCTGTTTCCAGGCTGCGCTGCCGGGCCGTTCTTGCCGCCGGCTGCGCCTTCAACGCCTGGCCCTGAGCTTTGCGGCGACATCGTCGCGTTAGAATTCTCTGCGGTCGATGAGGTAGCGGGCTGCGTTGCGGTCGTATCGGCGACTTTCTGGCTTTGGTTATAGAAGTACCAACCGCCAAAGACGATCGCAGCAAGGAAGACGATGCCGACGATCAATGATCCCGTCGAATTACCGACGTCGTCTTGACCTAAATTGCGTTCACGTCCGGATTGCGGATCTTCGTATGTCATGTTTTTTCCTCCGAATACCTGTCGGAAGAACGACTGGGCCGCCTATCTGGTTCCTGTTTGCGCTGCGGAATTGAGTACTGTTACGCCTGCAGACGTTTCGGTGTGAGCGGGCGATTATTCTTGCTGGCTTTTTTCGAAATTTTGTTGGTTATCGTGCGTCATGCTCAACGCCGGTCAATCGCGACATATGCCCGATGATCAGCGTTTATTGCGCAGCGCGAAGAGTTCGTTATGGCAGATCATCAGTGGACATCAAAATTTCCGGGTCTCAAGCCCCTTGAACCGGAGATCACGAATTTACTTCTTCGCACCAGCATGGTCGTGGATTTGCCGGCCGGGACGCGGATCTTCGGGCCGGGACAATCGCCGGAAAATTATCTGCTGCTGCTCGAAGGGACGGTTCGCGTGCAGCAGGTCTCTGAGAACGGTCGCGAGATCGTGCTCTATCGGGTCGCCGCCGGGCAAAGCTGTGCGCTGACCACGGCCTGCCTGATGGGATATGAGGACTATCAGGCTGAAGGCGTGGCTGAGACAGCGGTGACGGCCGTCGCCATTCCGAGAGCGACGTTTGACGAAGCCATTGCGCGCTCTGCCGCTTTCCGGAAGTTCGTATTCACGGCTTTCAGCGTCAACGTCACGACGCTCTTCAAGCTCATCGAGGAGGTGGCGTTCTCACGGATCGACGAACGGCTGGCGCAACGCTTGCTGCAACTTGCGGACGCGGCTGGACATATCGAAATCACGCATCAGCAACTCGCGGCCGAGCTTGGGTCGGCGCGCGAGGTGATCGGGCGGCAATTGAACGAATTTCAGCGCCGCGGATGGGGCACCACATCCAGAGGTAGCATTGACTTGACCAATCCGGGGGCCCTGCGTCAGCTCGCCACTATGCATTAGTATTTTGCTATGTGACTTGATCACATACGGAGTTTTTTTTAACATTAGACCAGTCTCTGGAATTTAATTTCGGAGGCTACTATGAGCCCAAATGTCGGGATGTTCGATCGGATGCTCAGGATTGTCGTCGGTCTGATCCTTTTGAGCCTTGTGTTCGTCGGACCGAAAACGCTTTGGGGCCTTGTGGGGCTGGTGCCGTTTTTGACCGGTCTCGCACGGTTCTGTCCGGCCTATCAGCTTGCCGGCGTCAGCACCTGCGGATGCTGCGCCAAGGCTGCCGGCAAGAACAAATAACAAAGCGCCGCGAGGGGCGTTCGAGGAGCACAGCGATGGATCAAATCCCCCACCCCGTCGATCTCTCAGTCAAGCCGGAGGTCACCGCCTTTTTCGACGAGGCGACCAACACAGTAAGCTATGTCGTCAAAGATCCGAAGTCGGACGCCTGCGCGATCTTCGACAGTGTCATGGATATCGACTACGCGGCGGGCCGCATCAGCTATCAGTCGGCCGATAAGATCATTCGCTTCGTTCAGGATCATAACCTGAAGGTCGAATGGCTGATCGAGACGCATGCACATGCCGATCACCTGTCGGCGGCGCCGTACATTCAAGGCAAGCTTGGCGGTAAGCTCGGGATCGGCGCGAACATCAAGATCGTGCAGGAAGTATTTGGTAAAATCTTCAACGACGGCACCGAGTTCCGGCGTGATGGCAGCCAGTTCGATCGCCTTTTCGAAGACGGCGATACCTATACGATCGGCGGAATGGTGGCGTTCGCGATGCTGACGCCGGGACATACGCCTGCATGCATGACGCATGTCGTGGGTGACGCCGCGTTCGTTGGCGACACGCTTTTCATGCCAGACGGTGGCACGGCGCGGGCTGATTTTCCGGGTGGTGACGCACGGGTGCTTTACCACTCGATCAAACGCGTTCTGGCTCTGCCGCCGGAAGAGCGCCTGTTTATGTGTCATGACTACGGCCCCAATGGCCGCGACATCAAATGGGAAACGACGGTCGCGGAAGAGCGTGCGCACAATATTCATGTCCACGACGGTGTCAGCGAGGACGAATTCGTCCAGATGAGGACGGCGCGCGATGAAACTCTGGCGCTGCCCAAGCTGATCATTCCGTCCATTCAGGTCAACATTCGCGGCGGCAATCTTCCCGATGCCGACGCCAACGGCAAACGACAGCTCAAGGTGCCGATCAACGAACTCTAATCCCCCGCCTTTTTCGATTTTCGCCATAGGACCTCGTGATGACCCCTAAAAAGCTTACCGACGATCTCTCGGTTTCGCCTCAGATTTTGCCCGGAGATGTTGCCGAGCTGGCGGCCATGGGATTCAAGTCGATCATTGATAATCGGCCTGATGGCGAAGGGTCGGATCAGCCCTCATTTGCCGAAATCGAGCGGGCTGCGAAAGCGAGTGGACTGACGGCACGGTATGTGCCGGTCGAAAGCGGCAAGGTCAGCGATGCCGATGCCGTGGAGTTCGGCGCAGCCCTTGCGCATATGCCCAAACCTATTCTTGCTTATTGCCGGACCGGCACGCGCAGCACCACGCTTTGGGCGCTCGCCGAGGCCGGCCGCATGCCGATGGCCGACATTCTGTCGAAGGCGAGTGCGGCAGGTTACGACATGTCCGGCGTTGCCAGTCGCATCGCTACAGGCGGCCGGATCGCATCGAACGGCCCGGTCGAAAAATACGATATTGTCATTGTCGGCGGCGGCGCTGCAGGGGCTGCGGTTGCCGGAAGTTTGTTCGCGCGAAAGGGTAATCTGAAAATCGCGATCATCGATCCGGCCGACGTTCACTATTATCAGCCGGGCTGGACGCTCGTTGGTGGCGGCGTATTTACGCCGGAGCAAACCGTGCGGAAGATGGGTTCCGTGCTCCCGCGAAAGGCGACGTGGATCAAGGCCGCGGTTGCCGGTTTCGATCCGGACAACAATAGCGTCGTGCTCGAAGGCTGCCGTTCCATTCGCTATGGCCATCTCATCGTTTGTCCCGGGTTGAAGCTCAACTGGGGCGGTATCGAAGGATTGACGGAGACGATCGGCAAGAACGGCGTAACGTCGAACTACCGCTACGACCTTGCTCCTTATACATGGGAGCTGGTCAAAGGGCTGAAGGCGGGGCGGGCGATCTTCACCCAGCCGCCAATGCCGATCAAGTGCGCAGGAGCGCCGCAGAAGGCGATGTATCTGTCGGCCGATCATTGGCTGCGGACAGGATGCCTCAACAAGATCAACATCGAGTTTGATAACGCCGGTGCGGTGCTGTTCGGCGTGCCCGACTATGTTCCCGCCTTGATGAACTACATTGAGCGCTACCATGTGCAGCTCAACTTCGGGCACAATCTAGTTTCGGTCGACGGTCCGGCGAAGCGCGCGCGTTTCGCGAAGGCTTTGCCGGATGGCACGAAAGAGATAGTCGAAAAGTCATTCGACATGATGCACGTCTGTCCGCCGCAGATCGCGCCGGATTTCATTCGTGCTAGTGTTCTGGCCGATGCTGCAGGATGGGTGGATGTTGATCCATCGACACTGAGACATAAGACGTACAACAACATCTTCGGTCTCGGCGACGCCACCAATACGCCGAACGCGAAAACTGCAGCCGCCGCGCGCAAACAGGCGCCCGTCGTCGCCGAAAACGTTCTTCACGACATGGGGTATCGCCAAAGCCAGTGCGTCTATGATGGGTACGGTTCTTGCCCGCTCACGGTAGAACGCGGAAAGATCGTGCTTGCCGAGTTCACTTATGGCGGCAAGCTTTCGCCGTCATTCCCATCGGTGCTGCTTGATGGTCGCAAGCCATCGCGAGCGGCTTGGCTTCTCAAGGAACGCATTCTCCCGCCGATCTACTGGCAGGCCATGCTGAAGGGCCGCGAGTGGATGGCAAAGCCCAAAGTCATGGCCTAACGGGAAGGCCGTGATTTCATGGAACACAATCTTCTAGCCGTCTTCTCCGGTTCGCTGGTCGGATTCGTTTTGGGATTGATCGGTGGCGGCGGATCGATTCTAGCCGTTCCCTTGCTCGTCTACGTTGTCGGCGTGCAGTCCCCGCATGTGGCGATCGGCACCAGCGCCGTTGCGGTGGCCCTAAGTGCCGTCGCGAGCCTTGTCGATCATGCGCGGCACGATCATGTCAAATGGCGGTGCGCCATCGTATTTGCCGCGGCCGGTATCGTCGGAGCCGCACTTGGGTCGGAACTCGGAAAGCAGGTCGACGGCCAAAAGCTGCTGCTGTTCTTCGGCATTCTCATGCTTGTCATTGCCGGGATGATGTTCATGAAGAAACATTCCGGCGGCAACGAAACAGTCGAATTGACCGCTGAAAGCGCGCCGAAACTGTTGCCCTATCTTTTGGGTTATGGCGTCCTGGTCGGCGCCGTTTCGGGGTTCTTTGGGATCGGCGGCGGCTTCCTTATCGTTCCAGGGCTCATGGCTGCAACGAACATGCCGATGATTTTCGCCATCGGGTCATCACTGTTCTGCGTCGCAGCTTTCGGTTTCACGACGGCCGGCAATTATGCGCTGTCGGGATTTGTCGATTGGCAGCTTGTCGGACTTTTCATTTCCGGCGGTGTCATTGGTGGTCTTATCGGACGGCAAGCCAGCTCGGCGCTGGCGAAAGAGAAGCGTCTGCTGTCGCAAAGTTTCGCCGCGATCGTGGCCGTGGTCGGCGTCTACGTCGTTGCCCGCGGCATTCCTGCGATCACCGGTTGAGCGCGTAAGCGCTCAGTTCCCTCTTGCCGAAGCTTGGTCCGCCGGTTGATGATATCGACCGGTGATCGGGCTGGTAGGGAGCGGGGTGCGGATGGCCGAGCAGAAAACGGTGGCGTTCTTTCCAGAGGCCGCCTACGGGCCGGCGCTTAATTCGGTGGGTATTGCTCAGGCCATAGAGGCGCGTGGACATAAAGCGGTTTTTCTGTCGGATCCCGGTTTCGTCGACGTTTATCGCTCGTATGGTTTTGAAGCTCATCCTGTCAATCTGTCGGAGCCGATGCCGCCGGAAGAGATGGCCAAGTTCTGGATCGATTTCATCAACGGGCATATCCCGAATTTCCGCAAATCCCCGTACGATCAGATCGACAACTATGTGAAGGATTGTTGGACCGCGATCGTCGATAGCGCGAAATGGGCGCAAAAAGATCTGCCCAGCGTCTTGAGCACGCTCAACCCCGATCTCATCGCCGTCGATAACGTGATCCTGTTTCCCGCGATCAAGCAGTTCGGCAAGCCGTGGGTGCGGATCATCTCGTGCTCGGAAAACGAGATCGAGGATCCGGCCATTCCTCCGCATCTTTCGGGATGTGCGCAGAACGATACCGAAGGCCATCAGCGGTATCGCGATCACTTCAACGACGTGATCAAACCCATTCATGACGATTTCAATGCATTTCTGGCGGACTGCAACGAAGCGCCGTATCCGATTGGCCAGTTCTTCGAGGCTTCGCCCTACATGAACCTGCTGCTTTATCCGGAAGCCGCAAAGTTCAGCCGCAGCGAGCCTCTGACGCCATCGCAGTTTCAGTATCTCGAAGGCTGTGTACGTAAGGAGAAGCCCTACGAGGTTCCGGAGTTTGCAGCGAACAACGACAAGCCGCTCATTTATGTTTCGTTCGGTAGTCTCGGATCGGGCGACACCGAACTCCTGAAGCGGATTATCGGGGTGATGGGCACGCTGCCATACCGCGCGCTCGTCAACGTCGGCGATTACATGGACCAATATGAGTCCGTACCCCCGAACGTCGTCATCGATAAGTGGTTTCCGCAGCCGTCGGTCATTCCGCAGGTCGATGCCGTCATTCATCACGGTGGCAACAACTCGTTCACAGAGTGCCTCTATTTCGGGAAGCCCGCTATCATCATGCCCTATGTTTGGGACGGGCACGATAACGCCATGCGCGTCGAGGAGACGGGGCACGGATTCAAGATGCCGCGTTACGATTGGAGCGACGAAGAACTGGCGACCAAGCTTGACGCCTGCCTGCACGATCCGGCAATGCAGGCAAAGCTTGCCAAGACAAGCGCTCAGATGCTCGCACAAAACGGCCCGGAGAAAGCCGCGGCGATCATCGAGGCATTGCTTCAAAGCGGCCGCTACGACGGTTGAACGATCCATCCAGCAAGGACAAATCCGTGACCACACCGATTATACGCAACCCAGAAAACGTTACCGATCTTGCAGATTGGGGTGTCATCCCGACGATGCTCGAAGGGCAATCGCAGACGTCGGGCAAGCTGCTGCATAAGAACGCGAATGGCGAGTCGGAGTGCGGAATCTGGGTGTGCACGCCGGGAAAGTGGGAATGCCATGTGACGCGCGATGAGTTCTGCCATTTCCTCTCGGGCCGGTGCACGTACGTTCGCGACGATGGCGAAGTGATCGAGATTTTGCCGGGAACGGCTGCATTTTTTCCGCAGGACTGGAAGGGCGTCTGCACCGTCCACGAGACCGTCCGCAAAGTCTATATGATCCGTTGATGCCGCAAGTTACGAAGGCTTCACCGCTTCGCCTTTTCCATCGGGCGGAGTTCCGTAGAGGGCTGCGATGACGCGCGGCGCCAGAAGTCCTTGGACGACGATGGTGAAAATCACGACGGCGTAGCAAGCAGCGATCAGGTCATCGGTGTAGGGGCCTTGCGGCGCGATTTGAACCAGCGCAACTGAAATCGCGCCGCGCAGTCCAATCCAGGTCAAAAGGAATGGGGTTTTCAGCGGCTCTTTCGTATTCCGTCGCAGGAGCCACGGCGGAAGTCCGACGCTCAGGAAGCGAGAGAGAAACGCAAGCGGGATCGCCGTTGCCGCCGAGACGATGGCGAATTGCGATACGGTCATCGCTAGAATCTCAAAGCCGAGCAGGACAAACAAGAGCACGTTGAGAACGCTATCGACCAGTGACCAGAAAACGCGGATTTTCCGCTGTCTTTCATCGTCGTCAATTTTCGACATGGGCCGGTTGGCGAGAACGATGCCGCAAATGACGACGGCAAGCGGGCCGGATAATCCCATGCTCGTTGCCAGCCGATAAGTTCCAAGTGCCAATGCGAGAGAGGCGATTATCGCGATCTCGTCGTCCTTGATGATGGTCATCAGCCACGAAACGAGAAATCCAGTCACTAAACCGAGCAAGATGCCGCCGCCTCCTTCGACCAGCATCGCCGACAGAAACCGGCCGTGACCGAATACGTTTCGGTCGCCCGCGATCACGGCCAGCGCCGACAGAAACAATACGATCGCCGTTCCGTCATTGAAGAGACTTTCGCCCACGATGGTCGATTTCAAAGACGGCGGGAGCGGCGCGGACTTGAGCAGGCCTTCGACCGCGATGGCATCGGTCGGAGCCAGGATCGCTCCGAGCAGGAAACACCAGGCAAGGGGAATTGCCATGCCCCAAAGATGCAACACGCCCCAGAACGAGAATGTGAAAATCGCCGTCGAGAGCATCACGCCCAACGTCGCGAGGCTGAATACAGCAACGGCGTTAATGCGCAGATCGCGAAGGTTCGCGTGCAAGCTCGACGCGAAAAGCAGCAACGCGAGAAGACCGTCCAGCAAGACGCGCGGCAGGTGCGCGCCGCCGATGCGTTCTTCGATCAGCGCGGCGATGTGGAAATTTTCGATCGTGTGGCTGGCAAGCAGGACGAGAAGCGAAAGCAGCAATGAGCCAAGCAATTGCGCGATCACGCTCGGGATGCGGAAATAGCGCTCGTTAATGATACCGACGACGGTGGCGAGGATGAGAATAATAGCGCCGATATCGAATGCGGACACAGATTTTCACCTTGCTGAGCGGGAAGCCGTGCTCGAATGCCAGTTACGGAAGGACCGTGACCGGCAGCCTATCACGGCGGACGCGCTGTCATAATTTGCCGTTCATCTATTGCAAGATGAAGCCTCTTCGGCTTGCGGACCTCGGCGTCGGCTGAAATATTCCGTCAGTCCGAATCGCTTTTCGCCAGGTGAGCCCTTTGACAGGATCGAAACCGGTTTCTACGCGCCGCGTGCTGATGGCCAGTCTCGCCGGGACGGCGATCGAGTTTTTTGACTTTTATATCTATGCCACGGCGGCGGTTCTGGTTTTTCCGCACCTCTTCTTTCCAAACGCCGATCCGACGACCGCGACCTTGCAATCGTTCGCGACGTTTTCCATTGCGTTCTTCGCGCGCCCGATCGGCGCCATGCTGTTTGGCCATTTCGGCGATCGCATCGGACGCAAGGCGACGCTCGTCGCGGCGCTTCTCACCATGGGTCTTTCGACCGTCGCCGTGGGTTTGCTGCCGACCTATGCGCAAGCCGGTATCTGGGCACCGTTGTTGCTTGCTGCGTGCCGCCTCTTTCAGGGGCTCGGGCTTGGCGGTGAATGGGGCGGTGCGGTGCTGCTCGCCACCGAGAATGCGCCGGACTCGAAGAAGGCGTGGTTCGGCATGTTTCCGCAGCTCGGCGCGCCGATCGGCTTTCTCTGCTCGACTGGCATCTTTTTGCTGATCACCGAAACGCTGACGGACGAGCAATTCAAGGCGTTCGGCTGGCGCATTCCCTTTATCGCGAGTGCCGTTCTGGTTTTTGTCGGGCTTTATGTCCGGCTGCGCATTTCCGAGACGCCGGCTTTCCAGCGCGCAATCGAGAAAGACGAGCGCGTGCGTGTGCCGCTGGCGACGGTGCTGACACAGCATTTCTGGCTTTTGATTCTGGGGACGTTCGGTGCGTTGGCGACGTTCGTGCTGTTCTATCTGATGACCGTCTTCGCCTTGAGCTGGGGGATCAGCGCGCTTCACTTCACGCGCGATGAATTCATGCCCATTCAGATGCTCGGTGTGATTTTCTTTGCCGTGACCATTCCACTTTCGGCATGGCTCGCAGATCGCTTTGGCCGCCGGACAGTGCTGCTTTGGACAACGGCGCTGATCGGTGTCTTCGGATTATCGTTCGAGACGCTGTTCGGATCGGGGCAGACCTTCAGCGTGATCATGTTTATGATCATCGGCCTGGCATTGATGGGATTCACATATGGGCCGCTGGGGACGGCGCTGTCGGAGCCGTTTCCAGTGGGAGTTCGCTATACCGGCTCGTCTTTGGCCTTCAATCTTGCGGGCATCTTCGGTGCGTCGCTGGCACCCTATATCGCGACGACGCTGGCGACGAAATACGGGATTTACGCTGTCGGGCTTTATCTCACCGCGGCCGCCACACTGACGTTCCTGGCCCTCTTGGGTCTCGGGAGGGGCAGCGGCGCCCACGAGGCGGTGACGCTACGGCGTGAACAGACGACATAGCCATTTTGCCTAGGGGCTCTGGCTGAGTATGACGCCGCGCATTTCGATGCACAGTAGCGCGTTCGACACGTGGACTTATGTGGCTGAAATTGCATGCTCTTTTTATCTTCGCGCATCTGCGTCGGAGATTTGCAATTGCCCTTTGGTCCAGGTTAAAGGCATAGATGCATGGCTCCGGCGGATGCGCCCTGTCTTCAGGCAGTTTGGGGGCATCGTCGTCGCGTCATCGTTGTGATTTACACGTACTAACCGACTGAAATCCCGGCGCGAGATTGATGGACGAAGTCGTCGATAGAGCAAATGGTGTCGGAACGAAGGGCTTTGCTCCCAGACCGGTGCTGACCCCAACCGATCGGGTGCGTGCCTGGTTCGATCTTGTTTTTGTCGATCACGGTCTGCTGCGGCTCTGCTATTGCAACCGGCATCGGGTCGATCAGCGCTTGTGGCGCTCTGCACAGCCGACTCCCCGTGACTTACGGCGGGAAAAACGGCGCGGCATTCGCACGGTGCTGTGTGTGCGCGGGGGGTTCCCGTTCCGGCCTTGGCCCCTTGAGCAAGAAGCCTGTGAGCGGTTCGGTCTCGAACTTTATAAGGTCGGCATTCGTGGCCGAGAGGCGCCTTACAGGAACGATCTGCTTGCGCTGATAGATCTGTTTTCATCAATCGAGTATCCGGCGCTGGTTCACTGCAAATCGGGCGCGGATCGGAGTGGTTTCGTCGCGGCCGTTTATCTCATGGCGATCGAGGGCCGCCGCGCCGATGACGCGATGCGTCAGCTGTCGCTTCGCTTCGGCCATTTGCGCACTTCGCGCGCCGGGATTCTCGGAGAGGTCATCAAGGCCTATCGCGCCGAAGGCGAGGCGCGGGGGCTTGATTTTCGACAGTGGGTCGCAACCTGCTACGATCGCGATGCCGTTACCGCGCGTTTTCAACCCCGACCTTTTCCGACAGCAATTGTCGATCAGCTGTTACGGCGTGAGGGGTAGGCTTTCCAGGCCGGCGGTGCCCGACTGCGGGCGTCCAATCGCTTCAGGAATTCAGCACCGCGAAATGTCTCGCGCGCAGGGGGTGCCTGGCAGCGTGCCAGCAAAAAATGGTGCCCCAGGAGGGACTCGAACCCCCACACCCTTGCGGATAGCAGATTTTGAGTCTGCCGCGTCTACCGTTCCGCCACTGAGGCAAGCCGCCCCGGAAACGGGGCGAAGCGGCGACTTATAACGGCCGTTGTCGCCACGTCAACGCAGGGCAAGCGGTTATCTGAGGGTATGCGTCACCCGGCCCGTAGCGTGGTGGTGCTCGACGACCTGGATTTTGTCGCCGATCTTGAGGTTACGGGATTTATAGGCGAGCACGCGGACGAGCTGGCCGTCGTCCAGGCGGACGATGACATTTTCGCCGTCAGCCGAATTCTGCTTGGAAACCAGGGGCTCCAGGTCCGTGACTGTGCCACCGATGTCCTTATTGTCGACCTTGAGATCCAGCTCTTCGTAGCTGAATGCCAAGCCGATCACCGCGATGATGCCGAGGCCGATGGCGGCCATTTTGGCGCGGTCAATCCAGAGTGCTCGTTCAAGACGCTTTCTAGTTTCTTCGCGCAAGGGCCCCTCCCTTAATCGCGCTGCGTGTACCAGACCTGGCCCCAGGGTGTCATCCACTCCGTGATGGATATGTCCGCGCCGACGGGAAAGCTTTGGGGATTTTTGGTCGCCACGTCGATCATACGGCCGTCCGGCAGCCGCACTTTGAACCGCGGCGGGGTGGCTGGGAACCATTTCGGCACCGGATTCCCTCGGTCGACGGCGACGACGGTGCCGGTGAGCGCCCCTTTCTCTCGCGAAAACAGATCACGGGCGAGGCCCCAGGCGATGCCTGCGGCAAGCAAGATCAGGAAGAGGACGACCCAGGTCTTCATCGATTCTTTTCAGGGGCTGCGGCGACACGCGTTCCGCGCCGGTCGCCGCGGCGGGCGACCGGATCCGGGAGAGGACAATGAGCCTCCGTCGTCAGGCTGCCTTCGCGTAGCGATCCACGAGCTTCACGATATCGGCCATGATGTCGTTCAGCTGGAAGTCCTTGGGCGTATAGACGGCAGCGACCCCAAAGGCCTTTAGCGTCTTTTCGTCTTCCGGCGGGATGATGCCGCCGACAACGACCGGGACGTCTTCCAAGCCTTCCTTGCGCATGCGATCCATCACGTCTTTGACGAGCGGGACGTGCGAGCCGGAGAGGATCGACAGGCCGACGACGTGAACCGACTCATCGACTGCGGCGCGAACAATCTGGCTTGGGGTGAGGCGAATACCCTCGTAGACGACTTCCATACCGACGTCGCGGGCGCGGACGGCGATCTGCTCGGCGCCGTTCGAGTGGCCGTCGAGGCCGGGCTTGCCGACGAGGAACTTCAGGCGGCGGCCCAGCTTCTCGGAGGCTGCATCGACCGATTTTCGCACCTCTTCCAAGGCGGCGCTATCGCGCGCGACGGCAGCTTGCGAGACGCCGGTCGGAGCGCGGTACTCGCCAAATATTTTGCGCAACAGGCCGCCCCATTCGCCCGTCGTCACGCCGGCCTTGGCGGCAGCGATCGAGGGCTCCATGATGTTGCGCCCCTCTTTCGCGGCGGCTTCGAGATCTGCGAGTGCTTTGGCGACGGCCTTGTCGTCGCGCGACGCGCGCCAAGACTTCAGGCGTTCGACCTGATCGATCTCGACGGCTGGATCGACGACGAGGATCGCTCCCTCACCTGCGCCAAGCGGAGAAGGTTCTGTCTCGGTCCACTTGTTGACGCCGACCAAAACCTGTTCGCCTGACTCGATGGCGGACAGCCGAGCGGTGTTGCTCTCGACGAGATTGCGCTTCATGTAATCGATGGAGGCGATGGCGCCGCCCATGCGTTCAATCGTCTGGAGTTCGTTCTTCGCCTCTTCTTTTAAGGCGTCGACTTTGCGCTTGATCTCAGCCGAGCCATCGAAGATGTCTCCGAATTCAAGCAGGTCGGTCTCGTAGGCGAGGACCTGCTGCATGCGCAGTGACCACTGCTGATCCCATGGCCGCGGAAGGCCGAGCGCCTCGTTCCATGCCGGAAGCTGAAGGGCGCGGCAGCGCGCGTTCTTGGAGAGCGTAACGCCGAGCGCCGCGATCAAAATGCGATAGACGTTGTTTTCGGCTTGCGGCTCAGTCAGGCCCAATGAGTTCACCTGCACGCCATAACGGAACATGCGGTTCTTGGGGTCCGTGACGCCGTAGCGGTCGCGCGTGATTTCATCCCAAAGTTCGTTAAACGCCCGCATTTTGCAGACTTCGGTGATGAACTTGAGGCCGGCATTCACGAAGAAGGAGACGCGCCCGACGACGGTGCCGAAGTCTTTCTCGGGCACCTCGCCGGAAGCCTTCACGGTGTCGAGAACAGCGATGCCGGTCGCCAACGCGTAGGCGAGTTCCTGCACCGGCGTGGCCCCTGCTTCCTGCAGATGGTAGGAGCAGACGTTCGTCGGGTTCCACTTCGGCACGTGCTGGTAGGAGTAAACAATCGTGTCCTTGATGAGACGCAGCGACGGCTCCGGCGGGAAGACGTAGGTGCCGCGCGACAGGTATTCCTTGATGATGTCGTTCTGAATGGTGCCCTGCAGCTTCCTGCGGTCGGCACCCTGCTCGTCGGCTGTGGCGATGTAGAGCGACAGCAGCCAAGCCGCCGTGGCGTTGATCGTCATCGAGGTGTTCATCTGCTCGATGGGGATATCGGCGAACAGGGTGCGCATATCTCCCAGATGCGAGACCGGGACGCCGACCTTGCCGACTTCGCCACGGGCAAGCTCATGGTCGGAATCGTAGCCGGTCTGAGTCGGGAGATCGAAAGCAATCGAGAGGCCCGTCTGGCCCTTTGCCAAGTTTTTCTTATAGAGTGCGTTCGACTTCGCAGCGGTCGAGTGTCCGGCGTAGGTCCGGAACAGCCACGGCTTGTCGCGCACGATTTTATCCGACATCGAAAGGGTGCCCCTTAGGCTCGGGTCAAAGACACTGGAAAAGACCTAAAGTAACCGATTGCGGCGATACAGCAAAATCGGCAGTTCGCCGCGTTTTCGGGTTGCGGCGGTTTTGTCGGCGGCGATGCAATGAGCCTAGCGGCGGATGCGCGGCGGCCTGGATGGGATGGCGACGAGCTTCGTCCGGCTCACGCGGTATTCGGTGAAAAGCGCCCAAAGCCAGTTGCCCATGAGAATAAGAAACAATGCGGCCAGTGTCCCGATCGCCACCGAGATCGCGGTGTTGACGGTCTTATCGTACGAAAGGGTAATCAACTGTTGGGCCAGAAGGGTAGGGGCGAGGATGCCTCCAGCCGCTAGAATGGGCGTGGAGAGCCAAGCGAGCGTTGGCGAGCCGACAATCTCGTGAATAAACAGACAGACGGCGCCCGCAAATGCGAGGGAAATATAGACAGTGATGGAATCGACGTCCTGGAGCTGCCACCAAAAGTCTTGCATTGCGTGCGTCCTAGAGGCCCATATAGGGCGGATTAGGCAGCTAAAATATCGTTCTCCCGTTAAAGAGGAATTGAGCGAATATTAACTGCGGACTAACCCTCTTCATTGCAGCGCAAAAACGTGCTTCATACTGCGATCCCCGCGCGGAGAGCAGGGGGCAAACGCGAAGAAGACGAGCCATAACGGCCCTCGTCGCGGGGACAAGGTCGGGAGACGCAACACCAATGTCGAGCCAGAACTTGGCAGCCAAAAGCGAAGTATCCGATGCTTCGGTGACGGCAGGAATTAAGAAAGACCTATATGAAATCGGGGAAATTCCCCCGCTCGGACATGTTCCCAAAAACATGTACGCCTGGACGATCCGCAAGGAGCGTCAGGGCGAGCCCGACAAGGCGATGCAGGTTGAGGTGGTGCCGACGTGGGAACTCGATAGCCACGACGTGCTCGTCCTCGTTATGGCGGCCGGCGTCAACTACAACGGCGTGTGGGCATCGCTGGGCGTGCCGATCTCAATGTTCGACGTCCACAAGCAGCCTTACCACATTGCTGGATCGGATGCTTCGGGCATCGTTTGGGCCGTTGGCTCAAAGGTGAAGCGCTGGAAGGTCGGGGACGAGGTTGTGGTTCACTGCAACCAAGACGACGGCGACGATGAAGAATGCAACGGCGGCGATCCGATGTTTTCGACGTCGCAGCGCATCTGGGGCTACGAGACGCCGGACGGTTCGTTTGCGCAATTTTGCCGCGTGCAGGACCGCCAGCTTCTCGAACGTCCGAAGCATCTGACGTGGGAAGAAAGCGCCTGCTACACGCTGACGCTCGCAACCGCTTACCGCATGCTGTTCGGCCATCGTCCGCATGTCCTGCGGCCCGGCCATAACGTGCTGGTGTGGGGTGCTGCCGGCGGTCTTGGCGCATTCGCGGTGCAGCTGTGTGCGACGTCGGGCGCCAACGCCATCGGCGTCGTTTCCGATGACGACAAGCGCGACTTCGTCATGCAGCTCGGTGCAAAAGGCGTCATCAACCGCAAGGACTTCAAGTGCTGGGGACAGCTGCCGAAAGTGAACTCGCCTGAGTATCACGAGTGGCTGAAGGAGATGCGCAAGTTCGGCAAGGCGATCTGGGACATCACGGGCAAAGGCGTCAACGTCGACTGCGTGTTCGAGCATCCCGGCGAGACGACGATTCCGGTCTCGGTGCAGGTCGTGAAGCGCGGCGGCATGGTCGTGATTTGCGCCGGCACCACCGGTTATAATCTGACGATGGATGCGCGTTATCTCTGGATGCACCAGAAGCGCGTGCAAGGTTCGCACTTCGCCAACCTGATGCAGGCAAGCCAGGCCAACCGTCTCGTCATCGAGCGGCGCATCGACCCGTGCATGTCGGAAGTGTTCTCGTGGGAGCAGATCCCCAAGGCGCACATGCGCATGATGAGGAACGAGCACAAGCCGGGCAATATGGCGGTGCTTGTCCAGGCGCCGACGACGGGTCTTCGCACGCTTGAAGATGTCATCGAGGCCGGGCCGAAGTCAGCCTGATTTTACTCACGATCTAATATCGAGGGCCCCTTACCGGACTTGCCGGTGAGGGGCCCTTTTGCATTTGTGCCCTATCAGGATTTTTGTTGCGCTGGCGCTTGTCGCGAGGCGTCGGCGCGGAAGGCGGCGCGTTCGGCAGCTTCCCGGCGCATGCGCTTCATTTCCATGATTCCGCGGTTGAATTCGGCACCGAGCAGGATCGTGATGGCCGTGAATTGGAAAAAGATCAGCGCGATCATGAGCTGGGAAAGACCGGCGTAGAACAGAGAGTAGTTCGTGATTTCGAGATAGTTCGACCATAGTCCTGCCAGCGCCAGCCAGAGTACGATCGTCAGCGCGATTCCGGGCCAGACATCGGCCATCCGCCGCTGGCCTGCCGCCAGCAGTAAATGCAACGCAAAGAGCTGCGCGGCCATCACGGCACCTGAGAGGCCGTAGCGAATGACCGGTCCGATGTCGCTCGAATCGACGAGAATTCGGACCCAGTTGTCGGGCAGGTGCGACGCGATCGCGGGGCCGAAGACGCTCGGGCCGACGACGACCGCCCAGGTAAGCACCAGCGTCGAGATGCCGTTAACGAAAACGAACAGCATGCTGATGAGCAGGCATAACGGATAGGGGCGTTTTTCGCGGACCCGGTAGGCGCCGTTCAAAGCCGCGCGCAGCGTTTCGACGGCGCTTGTTGCGAAAAACAGCGCCAGGAAACCGCTGACGGTGGCAAGATCGATACGCCGCGTGCCCATCACGGCTTCGATCTGAGGGGCGATGCCCTGGGCGACAGGGGCGGGCAGAATTGCAAACAGCTGATTGATCGCGTCCTGTGCCAGCTCACGGCCGCCGAAATAGCCTGATAGGGCGCCGAGAAAGATGCAGAACGGAAAGATCGAGACGACGAACGAGAACGCGACTGCGCCGGCCATCGCGAAGCCCGAATGCTCGTAAACCCGATAAAGGGCTTCGACCAATCTGCGCATGCGCTTCATATGGTGTCTCTTCTCCCGGGACGCCTTGATTTTGTGGCGCGGAACCTAGTGTTTCGGCCAACTCCGGTCCACAGGTCAATTTCCGGCTGTGAGTGCGGGTCTAGCGAGACGTCGGCAATTTGGACACAGTCCAAAGGACGGGTTCGATATCGTAAACACGGAAAGGCCGGTGCGGTTCGTCATGCTTTCGGGAGGTGGGCCGCGACGCATTTTCGCGCGGATAGGTCGCGAGAGCATTTGTTGCGGTCGATGACCAGTTGACTAATCATTCCCGAGCGGTGAATTGGTCGCGCAGCGCATCAGATTTGGCCCGGCGTCAGCCCGGGCATATAGGTATTCTTCAGGAGAAACGTATGTCCGTGACGCCCATGAAGGCTGGAGAAAATCTTCTCGCCGCCGGTCCCGTCAAGCTTATAGAGCGGTGCGGCGAAGCCGTGGCGTCTGCGGACAAGATCCTGCAGGCCGCCAAAGCCGGTGTCAGGATAAAAATTCAGGAAGAGGGCGGCGTTGATCAGGCGCAACATGCCGCGCACGGTCTGGCGTGGCTGGCGACCACGGTCGAAGGTCTGCGCCAGATGCACGACTGGGCGGCCCGCCTCCAGGACGAGGGCCGGTTCGGCGAGTTCGAGCAACTGTTGCTGATCGCAGCTTTCGGCGAATACGCGGCGCAGATCGCGAACGGCATCCCGATGAGCCAGCTCGAAATCGCCCGCGCTGATGCGCTTGGCGTGCCGAAGGCAGAGCTTCGCCGTTACGAGGATTCGGTTGCGGATCTCGTCGCGGAAGGTGGTGCGGAAAGTGTGAAGGCCCGCCTTGCCGAGCTGATCGCGGCGCAGCCCGAAGCCATGACCTTCGGCGATACGGGCCTCGATGAGACGCACGCGCAGATCCAGGATCTGATGCGCAAGTTCAGCCTTGAGGAAGTCATTCCGCACGCACACGAGTGGCACCTCAAGAACGAATACATTCCGCTCGAAGTGATCGCGAAGCTGGCGGAGCTTGGCGTTTTCGGTCTGGCGCTACCGGAAGAATTCGGCGGCATGGCGCTGGGCAAGGAATCGATGTGCGTCGCTTCGGAAGAGCTGTCGCGCGGCTACATCGGCGTCGGTTCGCTCGGTACGCGCGCAGAAATCGCGGGCGAGCTCATATTGCACAACGGCACGCCAGAGCAGAAAGAGAAGTATCTGCCGAAGATCGCGTCCGGCGAAATGCTGCCGACGGCCGTTTTCACCGAACCGAACACGGGCTCCGACCTCGCGTCGCTCAAGACGCGCGCTGTGAAGGACGGCGACGTTTACAAGATCACAGGCCAGAAGACGTGGATCACGCATCCCGTCCGCGCTGACATCATGACCGTGCTGACGCGCACCAATCCGAATGAGGCGGGTTACAAGGGCCTGTCGATGTTCCTCGCCGAGAAGCCGCGCGGTTCAGACGACGAGCCGTTCCCGGCCAAGGGCATGACGGGTGGCGAGATCGAAGTTCTCGGTTATCGCGGCATGAAGGAATACGACATCTCCTTCGACAGCTTCGAGGTCCCGGCGGAAAACTTGCTCGGTGGCGTCGAGGGACAGGGCTTCAAGCAGCTCATGAACACGTTCGAGGGTGCGCGCATCCAGACGGCGGCGCGTGCGGTCGGCGTGGCGCAGTGCGCGATGGACCTCGGCCTCAAGTATGCGCTGGAACGCGTGCAGTTCGGTAAGCCGATCTATTCGTTCCCGCGCGTGCGCAACAAGGTCGTGATGATGGCGGTCGAAACGATGATCGCGCGGCAGCTCACCTATTTCTCGGCGCGCCAGAAGGATGCCGGCCGGCGCTGCGATCTTGAAGCGGGCATGGCGAAGCTGCTCGGCGCGCGTGTCGCTTGGGCCAACGCGGATAACGCGCTGCAGATTCACGGCGGCAACGGTTTCGCTCTCGAATATCCGATCAGCCGCGTGCTTTGCGATGCGCGCATCCTGAACATCTTCGAAGGCGCCGCCGAAATTCAGGCACAGGTCATCGCACGGCGTCTGCTCGAAGGTGCGAATTAAGCGGGCAGCGAGGAAAGACTCGTGATGAGGTACGTCATAGCGATCCTTGGCGGTGTGCTCTGGTTTGCGCTTGGGGCGCAGGCCATGGCGCAAGAGGACGATGACGGCCCCCTCACGGCAACTTGGGTCGCTACCGAACTGGGCGGCAAGCCTGTCGACGGACCGACGCTTGCCTACTCGACGGACCGAGTGTCGGGCACGGGCGGCTGCAACCGCTTCAAAGGCCCGATCTCGATCGAGGACGACGCTATCCAGATCGGGCCGCTCGCGGCGACTAAGATGATGTGCGAGGGGAAGGCGGAGATTGAAGCGCAGTATTTTTCGGCGCTCGAAGCTGCGCGTTCTTTCGTCGTGAAGGGCGATACGCTGACTCTCAAGTCGGAAGACGGCCACGACCTCGTGAAATTCCGTAAGTGATTCGTGGCGGGCGGCTCGCACGCCCAAGCCCGATCTCAAAACATCTGCGGCATAACCCGTTTTTCGGGGAAAGACGCGACGCTTCGGCTCGTGCTAAGGCAAACCTCCAGTATTTTGTTTGCGCCTTCCGACTCTTCTCTGAAGAACCGGCGGGAAGGCGCGAACGAAGAGCCGCAATAACTGGAGCCCAATGACACGGTCTATTCTCATCACCGGATGCTCTTCGGGCATTGGCCTTGACGCGGCCAGGACCATGCGCGAGCGCGGATGGCGCGTTATTGCCACCGCGCGCAAGCCTGACGATCTCGCACGCTTGAAGAACTTTCTGAACGTCGAGGTTCTGCCGCTGGAACTCGCCGACTCGCAGTCGATCGCGACATGCGCCATTCGTGCATTGGAGATGACGCGCGGCAAGCTTGATGCGCTGTTCAATAACGCCGCCTTCGGTCAGCCCGGCGCGGTGGAAGATCTGACGCCAAAGCTTCTGCGGGAGCAGTTCGAAGTCAACGTCGTCGGCACGCACGATCTGACGCGGCGGCTCATTCCGGCGATGCGCAAGAACGGCGCGGGGCGGATCGTCAATTGCTCGTCGGTGCTCGGCATGATTGTTGCGCCCTATCGCGGCGCCTATTGTGCTTCGAAGTTTGCACTTGAAGCCTTGACGACGTCATTGCGGCTCGAACTCGAAGGCTCGGGCATTCACGTGTCGCTGATCGAGCCCGGACCGATCCGGACGCGGTTCGTCGAGCATTCCGTGAACCGGCTGCTGGCGACGGTCGATATCGACAATTCGCCTCATCGTGACATCTATCGCGCACGGCTTGATGCGATGCAGGCGGGCGGGCAGCAGATGTTCAAGCTCGAACCGGAAGCGGTGACGAAGAAGCTGATCCATGCGGTCGAGAGTTCGTGGCCGCGGCGGCATTATTACGTGACGACGCCGACGTATCTGGCAGCGGTGATGCGCCGGGTGCTGCCGAACTTTGCGATCGATTATTTCGCGCGTCGGTTTTGACCCCTGCTGGGCAAATACATGCCAAGTTTTGCGCGCCACACTTTCAGCTTTTCGTCGAAAGGAATCGTGTGAAGCGGACTCGATGACGGAAGCTCGATCGCCGTGAAGCGCTCTTCTCCGACGATGCCGGGCTTCACGATATAGCGTCGAAAGAGATCGCGGGCTTTTTGGCCGTTAAATGCGACCGTCTTGATTGCTTGATGTTTGGCGAAGAACTCGCCGAAGTCGTTGACAATCGGATTGCGAATGGCAGCGTCCGAGCTTCCGATGCGTTCGGCGCCTTCGAGTACATCCCATAGCGCCCAGCGGTTGCTTTCAAGAAGCGCGACACGCTCGATGAATAGCGAGGGCAATGGTTTTCCCGCGAGTGCTGCTATGAGGGGCCAAAAGTCGTTTCTCGGATGGGCGTAGTACTGCTGTAGCCGAAGCGACTCTTCTCCCGGAAGCGTGCCGAGAATCAGAAGACCCGCGCCGTTCGGGACGAAGGGCGGGAAGCTGTATTTGATCGCCGGCGGTGGCGATGCCTTGGCTCTCGTTTTCATGCGCGGTGATAGGGGTGGCCTGAGAGGATCGTGGCGGCACGATAAAGCTGCTCAGCCAATACAACACGCGCAAGGCCGTGGGGAAGCGTCAGCGCTCCGAGTGAGAGTTTTAACGAACAAGCACTCAAGGCTGCTTCGCCGTGCCCGTCTGGACCGCCGATAAGGAAGACGCAGGACTTCGCACCGCCGTCGCGTGTGTCACGCAGGAAGGCGGCGAAAGCCTCGCTGGAGAGCGACTTGCCGGTTGGCTCAAGGGCGACGGCAATGTCGCCAGGGCCGACGTCTCGCAGCAATCTTTCTGCTTCGTCGCGTTTGCGCTCACCGACGTCGGCGGCGCGGCTTTCGGGATATTCGCGAATGTCGATGGGGCCGAGGCCGAGCGGCTTACCGGCGCCGTTCAACCGTTTGGCATAGCGCTCGACGATGGCGCGCTCCTCGGCGTCTTTCAATTTGCCGACGGCAGATATAGCGATACGCATCAGGGGAACGCTCCGCGGCCGAAGGTTTCAGCCGCGTTTCAACGAAATTCTTCTCAGACCTCGCCGTTAGTGCTGCGAGGAGTCGCCACGCGATGCGTCGGGCGGGATCTCCGCCTGCCACATCTTTTCGAGGTTGTAGAATTCGCGGACCTCGGGGCGGAAGACGTGGACGATGATATCGCCCGTGTCGATCAGCACCCAGTCGCAGGCGTTCAGGCCTTCGACGCGAACCCGGGCTTCGCCGCGCGCCTTCAGCTTCTCGCGCAACTGCTCGGCAATGGCGCCGACGTGCCGGTCGTTACGGCCCGACGCGACGACCATGTAGTCGCCAAGCGCTGACTTGCCTTCGAGGGGGATGGAAACAACTTCTTCTGCTTTAGCTTCGTCAAGCCAATTGACGATGTCGTTAAGCAGGGCTGCCGTGTCCGGCGCCTTGGCGGCGGACGGGGCGATTGAGGAGCTCTTGCGAGCGGCCTCGGTTGTGGGTCGGATCAAGCGGCGAGCGTCCTTTGCTGGTTGGTCCCGCATGTCACTACGGCCCGGACAATCCGGACAGCACCGATATTAAAGGGCGTCGGCCTGAGCCGCAATTGGAAATGCGCTCTAGGCCGCCTTAAAAGTGTCATAAAAGTCATAGGCTTAGGTGTTTTCACGCGCAGAGTGGGGCGCTGCTCTGCGCAGGGCGGTGGAGGAAAGCCCGGAAAGCCGGATGGTCAGCAGCATCCAGGCGGGGGGCTGGCGGTCGGCCAGAGAAGCGGCTTCGGACTCCGGAAGCCGGTAGCGTTTCAGCCACTGGGCGGCGGGGGAGGCGAGGCCAGCGTGTCGCCATCCGGGCCGGTCGACGACGGCAATCGGCATGGTCTGGGCGATCTCGCGCCAATGCTGCCATCGGTGGAACGAGGCGAGGTTATCGGCGCCCATGACCCAGACGAAGCGAACGGCCGGGAAGCGGTGACGGAGGAACGACAGGGTGCCCGCCGTGTAGCGGGTGCCGAGTTCGCGCTCGAAACCGGTGATCTTCATGCGCGGGCCGTGAGCGAAGACCTCGACGAGTTCCATGCGGCTGTCGAGTCCCGACAGGCCGTCGTGGGATTTGAGCGGATTGCCGGGCGTGATCAGCCACCACAACTGGTCGAGGCCAAGCCGTTTCACGGCGGCCTCCGCAGCGATGCGGTGACCGTCGTGGGGCGGATTGAACGTTCCCCCCATGATCCCGATGCGCTGCCCGGGAAGGCAGAGAGGGGTGTGGACGCGAAGGGAGCCAAAGCTTTGCGGCGGAATCTTTCGCGTCAACTCAGACGTGCCTCATTCCACATACGTCACTTCGGCCGGATCTGGCCGGTGCCGCGCACCTTGTACTTGAAGCTCGTCAGCTGTTCGACGCCGACCGGGCCGCGCGCGTGCATCTTGCCGGTCGCGATGCCGATCTCGCCGCCAAAGCCGAACTCGCCGCCATCGGCGAACTGGGTCGAGGCGTTGACCAGAACGATTGCCGAGTCGACCTCGTTGAGGAACCGTTCGGCTGCGGCAGCATCTTCGGTGATGATGGCGTCGGTATGCTGCGAGCTATAGCGTGCGATATGGTCGATGGCGCCTTCGACCCCGTCGACCAGCTTCACGGCGATGATCGCATCCAGAAACTCTTTGCCGAAGTCGTCGGGCGCAACGGGCTTCACGCGCGCATCGGTTTTCTGGATCGCAGCGTCGCCGCGGACTTCGCAGCCCGCTTCCAGCAAGGCTTTCACCAGCGGCGTGACGATATCAGACGTCGCGTTCTTGTCGATCAGCAGACACTCGGTCGCGCCGCAGACGCCGATGCGGCGCATCTTGGCGTTGACGACGAGCGGTACCGCGATGTCCATGTTCGCGGCCTTGTCGACGTAGGTGTGGCAGATGCCTTCGAGATGCGCGAAGACCGGCACACGCGCTTCCGTCTGCACGCGCTCGACGAGGCTTTTGCCGCCGCGGGGTACGATGACGTCAACGGCGCCTTCGAGGCCGCGCAGCATCATGCCGACGGCTTCGCGGTCGGTCGTCGGCACGAGTTGGATCGCGGCTTCGGGCAGTCCGGCCGCGCGCAGGCCCTCGACGAGGCAAGCGTGAATGGCGATACTCGAATGGTGGCTGTCGGAGCCGCCACGCAGGATCGAGGCATTGCCCGCCTTGAGCGAAAGCGCACCGGCGTCAGCCGTTACGTTCGGGCGGCTCTCATAAATGATGCCGATGGTGCCAAGCGGAACACGAACGCGCTGGAATTTCAGGCCGTTCGGCCGAGTCCATTCCGCCAGAACGGTGCCGACGGGATCGGGCAACTCCGCGATCTCTTCCATACCCTTGGCGACGCCTTCGATGCGCTTCTCGTTGAGTTCGAGGCGGTCGATGTAGGATGCGAGGCGGTTGGCGGCTTTCGCGGCTTCGACATCCTTGGCATTGGCCTCAAGGATTTTCGGAACGGCAGCGCGCAACGCTTTGGCCGCGGCCTTCAGAGCCGTGTTCTTTTCTTCCGGCGTGGCGATGGCGAGGCGGCGGCTCGCAGCTTTCGCAGCTTCGCCGATGCCGCGCATGATCGCTGCGGTTTCGTTTTCGATGCGCTCCGGTTTGTTCATCGCTCAAGTCCTCGTCAGCGCCATGTCGTCCCGATGGATGAGAGTGGTGCGCCCTTCGTAGCCCAGGATCGTGGCAATATCGCTCGAATGCTTGCCCATGATACGCCGGGCATCGGCCGCCGCATAGGCAATCAGGCCGCGCCCAAGCTCACGGCCGTCGGCAGACCGTATAATAACGGCATCGCCTCTGTCGAACGAGCCGTCGATGCGTGTTACGCCAGCAGGTAGGAGGCTTTTGCCTGTCAGCAAGGCTTTCTCGGCGCCGAGATCCAGGAAAATCTGGCCGTTGGGCACGAGCTGGCCGGAAATCCAGCGCTTGCGGGCGGTTACGGGATCGGATTTGGCGATGAACCACGTCACGCGCGCGCCTTCGGAAATGGCGCGCAGCGGATGGTGAATCTTGCCTGTCGTGATGACCATGTTGGTGCCCGCGGCGAGCGCGATCTTGCCGGCCGTGATCTTGGTCTTCATGCCGCCTTTCGACAGCTCGGTCCCGGCGTCGCCCGCCATCGCTTCGATCTCAGGCGTGATCTCGGTGACGAGCGGAATGTGCTGCGCATCTGCATGCTCGTTCGGCGGAGCCGTGTAGAGGCCGTCGATATCCGACAGCAGCACCAAGCAATCAGCGGACACCATCGATGCGACGCGGGCCGACAGCCGGTCGTTGTCGCCGTAGCGGATTTCTGTGGTGGCGACGGTGTCGTTCTCGTTGACGACGGGAATGGCCTTGAGGTTCAGCAGGACTTCAATGGTGTTGCGGGCATTCAAATAGCGTCGGCGCTCTTCGGTATCGCCGAGCGTCAGCAGCACTTGCGCAGCCGTCAGGCCGCGGGCTCCGGCAAGCTCGCGATAGGCGTGGGCGAGGCTGATCTGGCCGACGGCGGCGGCCGCTTGGCTCTGTTCGAGCGCTAACGGGCCTTTCGGCAAACCCAATGCATGGCGGCCGAGTGCGATCGAGCCCGACGAGACTAGGATGACTTCCTTGCCCGCGCGCGAAAGGGCGGCGACGTCATCCATCAACGAATTGAGCCATTCGGCTTTCAGGCCGCCGGTTGTCCGGTCCGTCAGCAGCGCCGAGCCGATCTTGACGACAATGCGCTGCGCCTCGGCCCATTCGGGCCGTGCGGTCGGCGTCGTAGCGTTGGAAGCGGTGATGCCGGCCATTGTCATCTCGGAAACGGTGTCAAAATAGGTAAGCTTGGGCGTGCCTTATCTGCAAATGTCGTCATTCCGGCAAGGGGAAGGGCTCGCATATCGGCAATGCCGGGTGGAATTTTACCAAATATGCCGCGAAAACGTCGCTAAACGCCTCTTTACGGCACGAAGGAGAGAAACAGGAACGTCCCAAAGATCACAAGGTGAAGAAAGCCGAACAGGACGTTGGTGCGGCCGGTTCCAAACGTCAGGATGCTGGCCGCCAGCGTCATGACGATGAGCGCCAGGTCTCCCGGTTCGAGACCGAGGACCAGGGGCGTGTGCAGAAAGAGGTTGGCGGCCGCGATAGCCGGAATCGTCAGCCCGATTGTCGCCAGTGACGAGCCAAGTGCGAGGTTCAAGCTCTTTTGAAGTTGATTGTTTCGGGCAGACTTCACCGCCGCAATCGATTCCGGCAGCAGCACGATAAGGGCGATGATGACGCCGCTGATGCTCGATGGTGCCTCGAGCTTCGAGACGCCGACGTTGATGATGATCGCTACGAGCTTTGCCAAGAGAACGACGGCCGCCAATGCAACACAAAGGAAGAACGCCGAGAGCGCGAGCTTACCCTCCGCCGGACCCGACGACTCCGTCGCGGTATGGGGATGCTCGCCGACGAAATAGCCACGATGCAGAACGGTCTGCGTATATAGGAACACCAGATAGAGCGCGATCGTCACGATGCTGATGTAGCTAAGCTGGCTTTCCGAATAGAGCCCTCCTGGAACCGTCGTCGTGTAGTTCGGCAGGATGAGCGTGAGCGTCGCCAGAACGATCAGCATAGCGAGGTAGATCTTCGCCGACGTCACGTCGAAGGTCTGTTCTCGGAAGCGAAGACCTCCAACGACGATGCAAAGCCCGACGAGGCCGGTCGTTACGATCATGATGACGGCGAAGACGGTTTCTCGCACGAGCGTCGGCGTCGCCTTGCCGGTGAGCATCAATGAGATGATTAGCGCCAACTCGATGATCGTGACGGCGACTGTCAGGACGAGTGTGCCGACTGGCTCACCCATAATGTGGGCGACTTCCTCCGCGTGGTAGACGGCCGCAAACACAACGCCGATGAGCATCGGGACGAGGAGGATTGTGTTGACGATACCGAGAGTGTGCGTCGAGAAATCCTCGCCATAGCTCGTAGCAGTGGCTTCGATGAAAAGTAGAAGCCCAAGCACAGGCACGACCCATGTCCAGACCGGTGTGCGCGCGGAGTGGGTCATTTCGAGACTTCCTGATGTTGGGAATTGCTGGATGCGAGGCAGCTATTGTGAGCGAGTTGGCAGCGGGCGGCAAGGCGATCGTTTTGGCTCAAGGGCTGCGTTGTAGCCTCTGCGATGTCTGAGAACGCCGCAGAATGTTATCCTCCGGACAGTCTGAGGATCTACTCATCAGCGAGTGATCTGCATGATGTCATCCTCGGCCTGAAGCCGAGGATGACATCATGGCGATTAGGGTTGCCAGGGACCGGCCTCGTCGCCGTCAGCTTCATCGTCTGTCTCATTTGCGCGCGTGATCTCGCGGACGAGCGCATAGAGAGCATCTTTGACACCTTGGCCGGAGACCGCCGACAGCATCAGCGGCGTCTTGCGGGCGGCCTTCTTCAAAATCTCGCGGCGTTCTGCGAGTGTGGCTTCGTCAAGCGCATCGCACTTCGACAGCGCGACGATCTCTTTCTTTTTTTCGATGCCCTCGCCATAGGCCTTAAGCTCGCGGCGGACGGTTTTGTAGTCGGCCGCGACGTCTTCGGAGGTCGCATCGACCAAATGAAGAAGCACGCGGCAGCGCTCGATGTGTCCAAGGAAGCGATCGCCCAATCCGGCACCATCGTGGGCGCCTTCGATCAAGCCTGGAATGTCGGCGAGCACGAAATCGGTATCGCCCGCACGGACGACGCCGAGGTTGGGATGCAGCGTCGTGAACGGATAGTCGGCGATCTTCGGCTTGGCCGCCGAGACGGCCGCGAGGAATGTCGATTTGCCTGCATTCGGCAGGCCCACGAGACCGGCGTCGGCGATAAGTTTCAGCTTGAGCCAGATCGTCAGCTCTTCGCCCGGCTGGCCGGGATTGGCGTGGCGCGGCGCCTGGTTCGTCGCGCTTTTGAAGTGCGCGTTCCCGAAGCCGCCGTTGCCACCCTTTGCCAGGCGTACGCGCTCGCCCGGATGGGTGAGATCGGCAAGGAGCGTTTCGCCGTCCTCAGCGAAAACCTGCGTGCCGGGGGGCACCTTGACGATCATGTCCTTGCCGTTCGGTCCGGCGCGGTTCTGACCCATGCCGGGCGTGCCGTTCTGGGCGAAAAAATGCTGCTGATAGCGGTAGTCGATCAGCGTATTGAGGTTCTGCACGCATTCGACCCAGACGTCGCCGCCCTTGCCGCCATCACCGCCGTTCGGTCCACCGAACTCGATGAATTTCTCGCGACGAAAGGCGATGCAGCCGTTTCCGCCTGCGCCCGATCGAATGTAGATTTTTGCCTGATCCAGAAATTTCATGATGCGCGCGCTCGAATGGCCATGGTCCACGGACGCCGGCGTTCATACGTCAGCGCCGGAAGTTCACATTGGCGCGCCTCGCACCAGCCCGTGGAGGTGCCGGTGGGGCGGAAGCCGAGTTTGCGAATGACGCGCGCCGACGCCTCGTTGCCGGTTAGATGTTTGCAGATGAAGCGGCGAACGCCGGATTTCGCGAAGCCATGCGCCATCACGGCGCGTGCGGCTTCGGTGGCGTATCCTTGGCCCCAGTAGGGCTTGCCGATCCAATAGCCGAGCTCGGCGTCGCCGTTGTCGTCGAGCGTGAAGCCGCAGATGCCGATCAGCTCACCGTTGAGGTCAATACCGAACACTTCTTCATGCTCGGCGACGCCATCGACCCAGTGATTGGCGGCTTCCTCGGAATAGGGAAACGGAATGCGCCCTGTCATACTTGCGACGTCCCAGTCACCGGCCAGCACGGCGATGCGGGCGGCATCACCATGGACAACAGTCCGGAGAGTGAGACGGGCGGTTTTCATGACGTCCGATCAAAGGCGAAGGAGCCTTAGGCTTGTGGGGCAATCCGTTGACGATATGAGGGGAGCTCTGAAAAGGCAAAAGGGGATGGCAGAGCCATCCCCGTAGTCCGTACAACCGAGCTTTTCGATCGAAAGCGGATTATTCCGCGGCGATCGCTTTGACCGGCTTCACCGAAATATAGGTGCGGCCGTTGCGCTTGGTGGCAAATTCGACGGTGCCTTCCTCGACGGCAAAGATCGTGTGATCGGTGCCCATGCCGACACCCGAACCCGGATGCCACTGCGTGCCACGCTGGCGGCAGAGGATGTTACCCGGAATCACGTATTCGCCGCCGTAGCGTTTGATGCCAAGGCGTTTGCTTTCTGAATCGCGGCCGTTACGTGTCGAACCGCCTGCTTTCTTTTGTGCCATTTCAAAATCCTCGAATGGAGCGGCGGCTCGTTACGCGCCTGCGATGTCGGTAATGCGCACGACAGAAAGGTCCTGACGGTGGCCCTTCTTGCGGCGAGAGTTCTTGCGGCGGCGCTTCTTGAAGGCGATCAGCTTCGGCCCGCGCGACTGCTTCACGAGTTCGGCGACCACTTTGGCGCCCGATACGAACGGCGCGCCGATGGTGACGTCGGCACCCGAGCCGACCATCAAAACTTCACCGAATTCAACGGTAGCGCCGGCATCGCCAGCTACACGTTCGATCGTTACGACGTCGTCTTTGGAAACGCGGTATTGCTTGCCGCCTGTCTTGATGACAGCGTACATGGCTCTTGTCCTTTCGGCCTTTCAGGCCTGTTGCCGCGCCCTATGGCGTCACCGAAAACGGTGAACTTTCAATATGTTGCCAGCTAGAGCCAGCAAGGAGCCTCGGGCAGCGCGTTCAACGCGGGCAGTTTTCCTGGCCCACGGGTGGCGGGCTTTATTGTCGATGTGAGGGCTATTGTCAACGGCCGTGCGGCGTTTCAGCCGGCCAATTTCTTTTTGATAACACATCGTAAATGCCGCTCGGGTCGCCCATTTTTAGGGGCTCCTGGGATTGTCACCAGAGGTGATGATGGCCGTTCCTGCTTCGTCTGTCAGCACGCGACCGCAGAGCGATGTCCTGCCGGCGATACCTGTGATCGAAACCGGGCTGGATTTTCCGCTGGCAACGCTGCGTGCCTCAGTAGAAAAAACACATGCGCTGCTCAATGTGGCGACGCGGCGCTATCCGAAGCGATTATTGGCGGGCCTCGACGGGGTTTCGCGGGCGTGGCTCGTTCGCGCGAACAATGTGCATTTGTCCGAGATCGACGCCATTGCCGAAGCGCTGGGCCGACCAGGCGCCTATTTCTTTTCGATCAACTATGAGTGGGGCTGCACCTGCCGAGCGGCGTCGTCGGCGGATGGCCGTTCGGCGCGTTTGATCCGAGTGCTCGATTGGCAGACGCCGGGGCTTGGCGCGAACCTCGTTTGCGCAAAAGTCGTGGGTTCGTCCGCCGGGCCGTTCGCCGTTCTCACCTGGCCGGGATACACCGGCGTGCTGCAGGTGATGGCGCCGGGCCGGTTCTCGGCGGCGCTGAACCAGGCGCCGATGCGTGATCCGACGGGGCTTTTTTACGTCGATTGGGCCGTCAATCGACGTCGCGTGTGGAAAATGCCCTTTCCAACACCTGCGCACCTGCTGCGCCGGGTTGCGGAAGAGGCACGAGACTTCGCCGAGGCGCGCCGGATGCTGACGGATGCGCTGATTTCCACGCCCGGCATCTTCACGCTTGCGGGGCTGGCACCTGACGAGACCGTCGTCATCGAACGGACGGAGCATGAGGCGCGTGTGCGTAACGGTGTCGATGCGGTCGCCGCCAACCATTGGAGCGAGGCGGGCTGGAGGGGACGGCCGCGCGGTGACAGCAGCTTTGAGCGGTGCCGAGCCCTTAAGAGTGTTCCCCCGACATTCGATGACGGCTTCGCGTGGCTTGCCTCGCCGGTGCTCAACGCCAAGACGCGGTTGGCGATGGTTGCTGATGCCAAGACCGGCCGTCTCCTCGCGCGTGGCTACGAGGCGGATGGCCCTGCGACGCAATCCCTCGACCTTGAATGGCATGCGGCGGTCTGAGCCGCTTGCGTCCGGAAGCGAGCGCCGCTAAAAGCCCCACTTCGCCGTCAGGCGCCACGGCTTCCGGAGAGGTGGCAGAGTGGTCGATCGCGCCGCACTCGAAATGCGGAGTACTCGCAAGGGTACCGGGGGTTCGAATCCCTCCCTCTCCGCCATAAAATATTAAATACAAATAGGAAAATTCGTATCTCTACGGTCGTCGCAAATTCCTGGGCGCCGTCGGAGACTTAGCGCGTGCACGCCGTCGGCGCGCGACTGAGAGACGGGTTTCGGACCGGAATTGCGAGGCCGTCGTGCCGAAAGTCTCTTGTCGGCTTTCAGGTGGTACCGCTGAGTGTCGGAAAGGAGTGGGGTCTTCGATGCCAGCATCCACCGGATCAGCATAGCCGGTTTCCCCCGCTCTAAGGTTGGAACGTTTCCGTTTCGGAGCAGATCATTTTCTCGTTCGCCGCGCGCCCCGGTCCGACAAGCCGGTCAAGAAACACGCAGGTGCATATCGAATTCATATCGAGACCACTGCTTAAATCGGGATAATTTGAATTCGACATTTTCCTTTTCTGGCTCGAACGGTTGCGTCCTTACAACCTCCTTCAGGAAAAAGATGCAATTGCTGCCAGATCGTTTGACCGCTTTCAGGAAGGAAGATTTCCTCCGACGAGGGTGAATCGGCGGGAAAAAGCCGACTCCAAGAGATCGCACCGGGGGAAATTGGAATGCTGCCGATCTATCGCCTGGCCGCGCTCGCAGCTGCTCTTCTGTTGACGGGGGGCGTCGACAGTGTCTTCGCGCAGCAGACCGGCGGCGGCACGGATATAGCTCCAACCCCACCCCCCGCCACGATGACGCAAGCACCCACCACGCAGCCACCACCCGCCGCGAGCGGGACTACGACCACGCCTCCGGCCGCGAACACGCAGCAGCTTCCGGAAGTAGAGGTCATCCAGCAGCAGGCAAAAGCTCCGCCACCGCGAAAGATCCAGCAGACTGCGAAGCCGAAGAAAGCTTCCGTTGCCCAGGCCCCGGTGACGCCACCGACGGCACCGGTTGAAAAGGACTTCTCGGTTGCCGAGCCCACGCAGGTGAAGATGTCGCCCGTGGGCGGCAGCGAACTTCCGATCGCGAAGGTTCCGGGGTCCGTCGGTACGGTTTCATCCTCCGACGTGACGCGCAGCGGCGCGATGGCAGTGCAGGACGTGCTCCAATCGCGCATCCCCGGCGTCATCGTGAATGACTTGCAGGGCAATGAGTTCCAGACGAATGTCCAATTCCACGGCTTTGAAGCCTCGCCTCTCGATGGCGTGCCTCAGGGCTTGGCGG
Organism: Hyphomicrobium sp. DY-1; assembly: GCF_047497105.1. NCBI lineage: Bacteria > Pseudomonadati > Pseudomonadota > Alphaproteobacteria > Hyphomicrobiales > Hyphomicrobiaceae > Hyphomicrobium > Hyphomicrobium sp. DY-1. Next base: position 2,470,359 of record NZ_CP134870.1, read on the forward strand.
TGTACGAAAATGGCGTCCGCATCAACGAGGCATTCGGCGACGTCGTCAACTGGGACTTCCTGCCGTCGATTGCCATTTCCGATATTGCCGTGATGAGCAACAATCCGGCGTTCGGCCTCAATGCGCTCGGTGGCTCCATCAGCATATCGATGAAGGACGGATTTAATTTTCAGGGCGTCGAGACCGACATCCGCGGCGGTTCGTTCGGACGCATACAAGGGTCGGTACAGGCAGGGCAGCAAGTCGGCAATTACGCAGCCTATATCGCGGTCGAAGATATTCACGACGGCGGTTGGCGGCAGTTCTCACCATCCGATATCCGCCGCACGTTCGCCGATATCGGGTTCAAGAACCACGATGCCGAGCTCCATGCCAACTTCACTGGCGCCGACAACTTCGTTGGGGCCGTTACGGCCTCTCCGGTCCAGCTGCTGGATGAAAGCTACAGCGCCGTCTACACAAATCCGCAGACGACGCAGAACGACATGGCGATGGGATCGGTCAACGGCTCTGTGAATGTCACGGATACGTTGAAGGTCTCGGGCGTCGGCTACTATCGTCGGTTTAATCAGCATCATGTCGATGCCAACGGTTCCGAAGCGGCGCCCTGCGCGGGCGATGCAAGTGTGCTCTGCTTCGACAATCTCGACGGCACGACCGTTCAGCTCGTCGATCAAAACGGCAACCCGGTGTTAACGCCGGCTGGCGGCGACAATTACGTCGGCGAAATTGATCGTACATCGCAACAGGCCGAAAGTTACGGGGCGTCATTGCAGGGCGTGCAGAAGGCGAAGATCTTCGGCCATAAGAATCAATTTTTGTTGGGCGGCAGCATCGATCATGGCCGCGTCGGCTATCAGACCAGCGCCGAGATCGGAAGTATCGGTCCCAATTTCACGGTAACCGGCGACGGCCAGATCGTCGCCAACTCGGATATAGCGCCGGTCGATATCACGACGACGAACACCTATTACGGCGTCTTCTTTTCCGACACCTTTGATGTAACTGACCGGCTCTCGCTGACGGCCGGCGGCCGCTTCAATTACGCCGATATCCGTCTCAAGGACAACACGGGGCTGGCTCCCGATCTCAATGGCAATAATGTCTATCAGCGTTTCAATCCGATGGCCGGAGGTACCTATGAACTTCTGCCGGGGCTGTCGCTCTACAGCGGATATTCAGAAGCCAACCGCGCGCCGGTCGCAGCTGAGCTAGCCTGCGCTGATCCCAACAATCCCTGCCTCATTTCAAGCTTCCTGACCTCTGATCCTCCGTTAAAGCAGGTCGTCTCGCGCACCGCGGAAGCGGGCCTCCGCGGTGAGATCACCAGCTTCGGCGACAATCAAAAAGTCACTTGGACACTTGGCTTCTTTCACGCCATGAATAGCGACGACATTATAAATGTGGCGTCGTCGATCGCCGGTCGAAGCTACTTTCAGAACGCGGGCAACACGCTTCGCGAAGGGCTCGATGCCAGCATCGATTATCGCAACGATCGTTTGTATCTCTTCGCCAACTATAACTTCACCGATGCGCGCTTTGAGAGCACGTTCGACGTCAATTCGCCCAACAACCCTCAGAACCCATCGAACGGCGACGATTTCATAACGACCGTGCATCCGGGTGATCGTATGCCGGGTATCCCGCAGCACAGGTTCAAGGCGGGTTTCGACTACTGGCTGACGCACCAGTGGAAGTTCGGCGGCGATTTGACGGCCGCGTCCGATCAGATTTTCTTCGGCGACGAGGCGAACTTGAATAAGCCGTTAGCTGGGTATGCCGTCGTCAATCTTCATACGTCCTACGACGTCACGCAAAACATACAGCTCTATGCGATCGTGAATAACATTTTCGATCATCAGTACGGAACGTACGGCAACTACTTCACGCTCGATGACGCAACCGCAGCATCGCTCGGAACCATAGATTTCACGGATCCGCGCACGATCGTCCCGGCGACACCGCTTGCGGCTTACGGTGGAATGAAGGTCAGATTCTAAGTAGTCGCACTCGGGTCACTGGCTTTCGGGTATGTTCCTGTTCCAGGATTTGTCTCATTTCTCGAGAGACAAACGAACATGCTCCGCGGCAACACCTACGCCTTACTCGACAACCGGATTCTGGCTAAAACTTTCGTAGCTTGGTTAGTGGTCATCGCTTTTGACCCAAATCGGACACGCATGGATGGCCATGGCGTGTGTGTGGAGAGTCGCATTGCGGAAAATATCTGTGACAGCAACAGTCCTTTACTTGGCAACTGCCGAGCACTCGACTAGCGTTAGAGGTGATTTGTCCGGACCGGGGGGTTGCAATGCAGGTTTTCAAGTCAGGCTTCGTGGCCGCGATTATGGTGTGCGCACTTTCGGCGACGGCTCAGGCGGCCGAATGTACGAGGGTCGCCGCCATTGGCGATAACTTCACCCACGATTTGGCGGTGCTGTTCTCTCACAACGCACTTAAGAATACGATCGCCGGGAAAGGGCTTATACCGAAGGGGCCAGTGAAAACCACCTGCAAATCAGGGGCGATGATTGAGTGTTACTCCTCGCAGATGGCCTGTAAGGGCGGGACGCCTGCGGCCTGCTTGGGCCCCTGGCTTTGCTTCTAAACTAGGCACTAGACGTGGCCTCGTTTTGAATCTGTTCTTGCGGCTCGAACCTCGCAGTTATGTCGAGCACTATCCGCAAAGATGCATCGGGCGCGTTATTGCCCGTAACGCGGCCGCTCGAGTGAAGCTAACGGATCGCTTCACCTCCGGGAAAGCAGAGCCAGGAGGCGTCGGCGTCTCGGCAGAGCCGACGGTCGGTCCCAATAGCTGTCGCGTGGAGTGGCAGCGATCGGCGATGCGGGAGCCCCGCCGACCACGTTCGCTGTGAGACGAGATAGGTCGAATCTTCGGATGCTCGATCACGTGTTCAAGCCCTGAATTGACTTGTTCAAGTTCGGAAATCGCTATGAGGCCGGGCGATGCTTCTTCTGCTGCTTCTTCCCATGAGCGTATTTTGGCACAGGCTTATATTCGCCGCTTGATTTTGATGAACCTGGGTGAGGCCCGGTGCCCTTGGGATGAGTTTTCTGCGCGTCACGCTTTCGATGAGGATGCGCGCCAGCTTTTTCTTTGTTTCGATCCCGCCATGGCGTCTTCGCGTGCCGACCCGTTTGAGGATCAGACAAGGTTGCGGCTCTGGCTTCGTCGTCTTTCTGCTGCCGGGCAGCGAGGGGCGGATCGCCGTGCGTGCCAGCGTCGTCACCCATGGTGGCGCCGATGCGCGAAATCCGCCCCTCGTTAGGCTTCATGGTGCGCGCGGCATCCGCGAACGTGTCTGCGGAATTGGCGGCGATCTGGAAGCGCGTGTCGCGGTCGAAGATCTTGATAGAACCGATCTCGGATTTCGTCACATTGCCGGCGCGGCAGAGAAGCGGCAGCAGCCAGCGGGGCTCGGCATTACGCTCGCGGCCTATATCGATCCGGAACCAGACCATCTCACGGCCCTGATCACGAACGGCGTGCGTGGAGCGGCCGTCTCTCGGGCGCGCCCTCGCGCGCTCCTCTCGGCCTTGCGGCCCTTGGCTGCGTACTTTTCTATCCTCGACCCGCTCCCGAGGTACTCGCGCATGATCATCGCGCCGCCGCGGCGGGCCCGTATCCTCAGTAAGATCTTCCGGCGCGGGCAGCTGGGCTCGGTGGATGCGGACCAACGCGAGAGCAATCTCTTCTGCCGTGCGGCTAGACTGAAGGGATTGCGCAAGCTTCAGATCCTCGTCCGTCGCGGGAGCGGTGAAGATAGAGCTGGCCAGAAAGCGCTCCTGATCTCGTGCGCGGATCTCCTCAGCGGTCGGTGCCGGGCCCCACGTGACCTTGAGCTTCGCACCGGCCAGCAGCGCATCTGCCTTACGCCGGCGGTTGAACGGGACAATCAACACACACAGGCCCTTGTTGCCGGCCCGCCCCGTGCGACCCGAGCGGTGAAGAAGTGTCTCTGCATCATTGGGCAGATCGGCGTGAATGACGAGCGAGAGAGCCGGCAAGTCGAGCCCGCGCGCCGCCACATCCGTCGCGACGAGAACGCGCGCGCGGCCATCGCGCAGCGCTTGCAGCGCATGCGTGCGCTCGTTCTGCGTCAACTCTCCGGATAGGGCGACCGCAGAGAAGCCTCGTTCCACCAGACGCGCGTGCGTCCGCTTTACAGCTTCGCGCGTCGAACAGAACACAATCGCGGCGCCGGCCTCGTGAAACCGAAGCACGTTGACGATGGCGTTTTCAATATCGCCCGGAACCACGCGAATGGCGCGATACTCGATGTCGGCATGCTGCTCGTTGCGCTTCACCGTTTCGATGCGAACGGCGTCGCGCTGGTAGCGGCGCGCCAGTGCTTCGATCTCGCGCGGCATGGTGGCCGAGAACAGGAGCGTCTGGCGCCCTTCAGGGGTTGCGTCGAGAATGAATTCCAGATCCTCGCGAAATCCGAGATCGAGCATCTCATCGGCCTCGTCGAGCACAACGGCTGCGAGTTTTGTCAGGTCAAGCCGCCGTCGTTCTAAATGGTCCCGCAGACGTCCGGGCGTGCCGACCACGATATGGGCGCCGAAGCCGAGTTGGCGGGCTTCCGCACGTGCGTCCATGCCCCCGACGCAGGTCACAACACGCGCCCCGGTGTCTGCATAGAGCCAGTCGAGTTCGCGCTGAACTTGCATCGCAAGCTCACGCGTCGGCGCGATGATCAACGCCAGCGGCTCAGCGGCTTGCGGGAGGCGTTCCGCTTCTCCAAGCAGCGTCGGCGCCATCGCAAGTCCGAAGGCGACCGTTTTGCCAGAGCCGGTTTGCGCCGAGACCAGCAAATCGCGTCCAATCGTGTTGGCTTCGAGAACCGCTAATTGTACGGCGGTCGGCGCAGAATAGCCGCGCGCAGAAAGAGCGCGCTCGAGCGCGGGATGAACCGACGAGAAGGCCATGATTGTGAAGACTTTTCGAATGGAGAAAGCCCACCTGGCTCTGTTCGAGTGGCAGGCGCACTTCGTCAAGAATGTCGTTATTTAGCGTGCCTAGCCGGTATTCGGCGTAAACGCCAGAGGCAGGTTGGCGCGCTTCGAATATTGGTTAGCCTGCCACGTAAGACTTTCGGCCAGAAGTTCCCATGTGTGGACGGCACCCCGTTGGCAAGGACTTTTTGTTTTGTCGCGCAGAGTTGGTCGGTAGCGCCCCTGAGTGGCAGAGCGGGATAGGCACGATTGAGATAGAACATAATCGACTGAGATCTCGTATGCCTGAATTAGGTCCAACGGCATTATCTCAATGGTCTCATTAGGACAGGCGGTGAATTTCCCCACAAGTTCACACCTTCTGTTGCTCCTGTTGTCGCGATGCAGAGCAGGCGGGCATCGAGCAGCATTCGCCGAATGACATCGGACGGCGCATGCGCACGTCTGCTCCTCACTCAAGAACAGACCGATGGCCCCTTTCAGATTCAGAACGAGCGATGCGGATGGTGGAGCGAAGTCTCTTCGTGTCTAGAAAAGACACTCGCTGCCCCATAACGCGAGAAGTTCGCCATCCCTCATAAGTCCCGCTGGTCGCAATGCCACCACCAGGCACGAACAAAGCGGCAAGCGCTGTACTTGAGCCGAAAGGGTCGGCAATTCCGATGGACCAAGTGGCGTCGTCGGGCGCTTTCCTATGACGGGTTTTGATGTCGAGCCCTGATTACACGCGTCTTACGTGATGCGAGAACAGGGCTGACTATGTCCGCTTCACTGCAGCGGTACCGGTGCATGTCGGAAAAGATCGGGATGAGAGCACGTCGCGGACGGACTCGACAACACATTGTGAGCTGCGAACATTACGACTTGCTTACGTCGCGCAGACAAAATTGGTGACGATAAGCGCCACCATCTTTGTACGACAAGAGCCGCAAGTGACTGGACTTTGCCTGTGATCGCTCCGCTACAGCGCGCGAAGCAGATTGTGTTAAGCACTTACTAGCTTCACTCGTCATCGGTTGCCGCCAAACCTTCATGTCTTGTTCGCGCACAATATGAACTTCGGTAAAAATCGTAGGCACTTCATCCGAGCGAGTTTTTATTCGCTTCTGTTGTCCACTCCGGTTCACGCTACTGAAATTGGCGACAGCGTCAGTGCTGTTAGCAGATACGGCAATGGAATGATCACTGCTCCGATCAGACAGGATAAACTGGGATGGCAAGTGCAGCTGCCCGGAGGACAATGGGTATTCTGCCGACGCAGTTGTTCGGAAACGCTTCGCGTCGAAACGATAGATTTCTTTGAATCGAACCAAGCCGGCAACGGACAGCTCACAAACGAGTGCGGAATTTTTGGATGCCTGGATTTGAAATATCGCCAATGAGACAAAGTTGGAGAGGCTCCACCTAAGCTCATTTTTTACAATTGTGACTTGTGTCAGACGCGTGCAGGAAAGCGTCCAAGAATAACAATTCTGTATTTTAAGGGCCGCATTTGCATCCCTTCCGCGGGTCCATCAGGCACTGACGTCATCACACTGCTGTTGGGCCGGAAAGGGGGCCGAACCCGCAGTCGCGGACGTGAATGCATTCGGGGATTCGGGGAAATGCATGCGCTTGTTGATCGTAGAAGATAATGTGCGAATTGCTGAATACATAGGAACAGCACTTCGCGCTCAAGGATTTGCCGTCGATGCCGTAGGAACGGGCGCGGATGGTGATGCCGCGATCGCGACAACATCCTACGACGCAGTTATTCTCGATCTTGGATTACCTGATATCGACGGCCTTACTTGGCTTGGCGCCGTTAGAAAGCAAGTCAATCAAGTTCCCATTCTCGTTCTAACTGCCCGAGACGCTTTACGCGATTTGGTGCAGGGGCTCGATTCTGGCGCAGACGACTATATGCGCAAGCCGTTCGAGGTCGATGAACTCGTTGCGCGCGTGCGCGCATTGCTGAGGCGGCCGAACCATACCATCGGGACGCATCTCTCTCACGGCAATATCTCGCTCAATACGAGCACGCGAGAAGTGCTCGTCGATGGCGTCGGGGTCGAAGTTGGAAAACGCGAATGCAGTGCGCTTGAGCTTTTGCTCCGACGCGCGGGGCGGGTCGTTCCCAAGACCGCAATCGAGGAAGCGCTCTACAGCTTCGACGAGGAGCTTTCATCTAACGCAATCGAAGTTCTCATCCATCGTTTACGCAAACGCATGAGCGATGCCAACGCCAATGTCCATATCCACACATTGCGCGGAGTTGGGTATATTTTATCAAATTCCACGAACTAGGCATGCAGAGTTCGAAAGCAGCACCCTCGATCTGGCTGCGATTGATCGTCGGCCTTGTTACAGTTTCGCTACTTGCCGCAACGGCCACGAGCTGGCTGATTTACGAGAGATTTGTCTCGACGAATTCTGAATTTAGGGATCGCACGCTTCAGAACGACGCGCGTGCTATAAAAAACCTTCTTCAGCGTGCGGCCGAAGGGAGGCCGCTTCAACTTTCGGATTTCCTGACAGGCGACTTCCGAAACGGGAATGGCAAGTTCGCCATCGTTAGCGAAAACGGAGTTCTTCTGGCTGCCTCAACTGGTGTCAACGCGCCGCTGGCTCCGATCGACGGCCAAAATACCCGCGATTTCTTCGTCTCCGCGGCCGATAGGCGAAAAGGACGACTGTATGGTTTTACCCTCAAAGGGATGTTTGGATCAAAGCCAGTTTGGATTCAAATCGCATTACCACAAGGTGAGGCAGCCTTTGACTCCTTGCTACAAAACTTTGTCGTCGATATCGGATGGATCTGGCTGCCCTTCGTCATCTTCCTCCTGCTAACAAATCTTCTTGTTGCCCGGATCGGTTTGCGGCCGTTACGGATCGCCGCTTTGCAGGCCGAATCCATTGGCCCGAGCGCTGTTTCGACTAGGTTGTCAAATGAAGGACTTCCACGTGAGGTGGACGCGCTCGTGAGTTCTGTAAACAGGGCTCTCGACCGGCTTGAAATCGCATTCCATTCTCAGCAACATTTCATCGCTGATGCTGCGCATGAACTGAGAACGCCCATTGCGGTGATCAAAGCCCACGTCGGCATTCTTCCCAATTCGCCCGAAATTGAGTCTCTCAAGGAGGAGATCAGGGCTGCCGAACGCCTCGTCAATCAGCTGCTCGATTCGGCTCGGCTGGATGTCGTCGTGTTGGACGCAACTGATGTGACGGATCTCAACTCGATTGTCGAAGAAGTCGTTTTGCAACTTGGGCCGATGGCCATCAAATGCGGCAAGTGCCTGGAGGTTTTACCTTGTCCGATGAAGGTTGAGGTGAATGGTTGCCACGATATGCTGGCGTCTGCCGTGCGCAATTTGGTCGAGAACGCAATTCGCTTCACTGCCCCTGGCACGTCTGTCGTGATGGTCGTTTCTTACCCTCCCGCGCTCGAGGTAATTGATCACGGGCCTGGTGTTAAGGTGGAAGAGCGCGAGCGCATATTTAAGCGCTTCTGGCAAGGTACGCGAGACCGAGGCGGCGGTGCCGGGTTGGGCCTCGATATCGTTGCACGCACTGTTGCCGCCCTTGGCGGATCCGTGTCCGTAGGCGATGCCCCAGGAGGAGGCGCGGTGTTCACATTGCGCTTCCTACCGCCAAAAGATGTGGCGCGGACAACAGACGTTCGCTTTTCGTAATTTTGTAAATTGAAATCCATCTTACTTCACTGCCGTTGCCTCGTATCGCCTTCATCGAGAGGCTGTCCCCTCGCCTTCGAACTAAACAGCGGACCCAACTTTTCATTGTGATTTCTTGAAGGCTGTAAGCACGCCGTAAGCGCTTACCTCGATGGTCATGGCCGGTCGCAACAACGAGGGGAGCGATTCGGTGCAGATCATTGTCGTGACGCAGAGCCATGCTCGTCGGTCCGAGGTTGAGCACTTCATTGCTGATGTTTATCGTAGGCATTACGGGGCTTCCGTTCCAGAATTCTCACCTACACTCCTTGCTTTGCTCGGGCGCGATGGTAATTGGCTGTGCGCTTCGGGACTGCGCTTTGCTGAGAGCGATTTTTTTTCCGAGTGCTATCTTGATGAACCGATCGAGATACTTCTTGCACGAGCTTCTGGGGCAGCTGTAAATCGCGAAAGCATCTTCGAGGTTTCCGGCCTCGCCAGCCGTGCACCGGCGCGGGCCGCACAATTTCTTCACTACATCGTTTCGTATGGTGATACCGCTGGCTTCGACTGGGCCTTCTTCACCGCCACCAAGCGCCTACGCAGTCTCCTCAGCGCTCTCGGCCTACCGCACATCGTCTTAGGAGATGCTTACAAGCAGCGCGCCCAAAATCCCCAAGTGTGGGGATCCTATTACGACGGCGCGCCGCTCGTTTGTGCTGTCAGCCGCTCTGCGGCGCAAATCTATCTCAACAAGCAGACGAGCACGGTGGTCCATGCTTGATATCATCTCCGCACTGCGCCGCAACGCTATCGACCAAGATGCCTCTCCGGCTTTTTCCGATGACTCTGGCTCGCTAACGCACGCTGATCTTTCAGCCCGTGTCGCTGAATGTGCGGCCAATCTGGAGTCGTTGCCCCACCACCTGGGACTTTTGGGAGAAAACTCAAACGACGCGGTCGTCGCGCAACTCGCAGGTTGGGTCGCAGGCAAAATAATCGTCCCGATCCCTGCATTCTTCAGCTCTGCACAGCAGAAGCACATTCTTGCCGACTGCAGCGTTTCGCACGTCATCGCGACTCCGAACGCGGTCGATGCGGCACGCCAGCTCGGTGTCGAGGTTGTGCCGGTGACAAACGGGCGGCGGGCCTCTCCGCCGGAGCTTCGCCATGGTGGCGGACAAATCATCTACACATCAGGAAGCACTGGGCGCCCAAAGGGCGTGCGGCTCGCCTTGTCCCAGATCGAGCGCTCGGCAGCCATGTTGGCGCAAGCGACATGCGCCACGCAAGACGACTTGTATCTTTCTGTGCTGCCGCTTCCCCTCCTTCTCGAGACGATATGCGCGATCTGCGTGCCGTTGTTCGCCAAGGCACGCACGCGCTTCGATCGGGCCATGACCGCCTCGGTGGCACGAGGCCAGCCGCAAGGACTGAGCGCAACCTTTGCCAAGCATGATCCGACAACTTCCGTCCTCGTACCCGAGCTTCTCGCCGCATGGGTGGCGGAGCTCGATGCAAGCGGCCAAAGGGCACCGACTAGTCTGCGTTTTGTTGCGATCGGCGGTGCCCCGGTTGCGACAGCCATAACCGATAAGGCCTGGAGCAAAGGCATCCCCGCGCATGAGGGCTACGGTCTTTCCGAATGCTGTTCCGTCGTCGCAGTCAACCGCCCCGGCAAGCGCAGACCCGGGACGGTGGGACAGCCACTGCCAGGTTTGAACATCAGCATCGAAGACGGCGAGATCGTCGTCGACGGGCCGACGATCATGCAGGGTTATCAGAATGGCTGCGATGCGGCCCATCCTTGGCGGACCGGTGATCTGGGTATGCTCGACGCCGATGGCTATCTCCGGATCTCCGGCCGCAAGGACAACCTTATCGTCACTTCGTTCGGCCGCAATGTGAGCCCCGAATGGATCGAGGCACTGATAACGACGGACGAGCGAATTGCCGCGTGCGCCGTGCTGGGTCACGGCGAGCCATATTTGAGCGTACTCATAGTTCCGAGTTCTCGAATTGCAGATTGGTTCGCCACTGTCAGCAAAGCAGAAGTGCTGTTGGCGCTCTCCAATATCTGCCGCGACGCCCCTGTGTACGCGATACCGCGCGATTTCGTCCTGCTCGCTCGCAACGATGCAGTTCGGCGCAACCTTCTCACACCCAACGGCCGATTCCGCCGCGCGTTACTGCCTGACGCCTACGCCGAGATCAAAGCCGCCGCCGAGCGGCGTCCTGTTACGCAAGAAGAGGAGATGAGCGCATGAGCTTTTACGACACGTTGCAAGCCGAGACAGCACCTGACCGTCAGGCCTTCCTGTCCATGCCACTCATTCAGACGGCCATGCAGAAGGGAGCGTCCCGCGAACTCTACGTCGACTTTCTCACGCAGGCCTATCACCACGTGAAGCACACCTTTCCACTGTTGGCGTTCGCTTCTGCACGCACGCACGACGAGACCTACCAGGATGCACTCGTCGAATACATGGAGGAAGAGCGCGGGCATGAGAAGTGGATACTCGATGATATTCGCGCATTCGGTGGCGATGTCGAAGCGGTGAGATGTGGTGCGCCGGGACAGGCATGCCAGATCATGGTCGGCTACACCTACTATGCGGTCGAGTGGATCAGCCCCTATGCAATGCTCGGCAGCGTGCATGTGCTGGAGGGCATGTCGACGATGCTGGCCGACAAAGCCGCTGACGCCATTCAGCGCTCACTTGCTCCTCCGGACAAGTCAGGCTTCTCCTACCTTCGCTCGCACGGTGCGCTTGATATTCAGCACGTCGCCTTTTTCAAAAGCCTTGTCGACGAAATTTCAGCTGAGGCGCGTCCCGTCATCATCTCGACATCGAAGATTATTTACAGGCTCTACGGCGACATCTTCCGTGAGCTATCTCTGCGTCATCCGGGCCTCCGCGATGCAGCTTAAGGGTAAGCTAGCCGTCATAACCGGCGCGGGTTCGGGTATCGGCCGCCAGCTTGCTGTCGAAGCGGCTCGGCGAGGTCTGACGGTGGCATTAATCGGCCGCCGCGCCGACGCATTGCATGGAACGCTCGAGATGATGGGCCATCAGCGCAATCACGTGGCGCTTCCCGGCGACATCACGGATCCGGAAATTCGCATCGCCTTGAAAAACTACATCGCGCACTGGTGGGGGCGGCTCGACGTTCTTGTCAACAACGCTGGTGTGCTAGCCGTCGGGCCACTCGCGAGTACCAGCGACGCCGAACTGGAGCGTCTGATGAAGACAAATGTAATCGCGCCAGCAGCTCTAATTCGTGAGCTGTTGCCGTTGCTTCATCGTGGAGCTCCCTCGCGAGTTGTCAACATCGGGTCCATGTTCGGTGACATTGCCTACCCACTGTTTGGGGCCTATTCGGCATCTAAATTCGGCCTTCGCGGGCTTTCGATTGCACTGCGGCGCGAGTTCAAGGAGTTCGGGGTCGGCATTACTTATGCGGCGCCGCGCGCAACAAAAACGGATGCATTTAGCAACTTCGCACGTCTCATCGACCCGCTGCGGATGCGCGTCGATGATCCTGCGAAGGTCGCGCGCGATATCTGGGCGGCCGTCGCACGTGATGCGGACAGCGTCTATGCGAAAGGCCCCGAGCGTCTGTTCGTACTCGTGCAGAGACTGTTCCCGCAGCTCGTTGATCGCTCGCTGGAGGCACAGATGGCGGACACGCGCGTGCGTGCATTCTTAATGAGCCAGAACGGATCCCCTACGACGCTTGAGGTCGGATTGCGGAGCAGTGGAAGCACGTGAAAATCGCAAGTCAGCCGCAGACTCAAAAACAAGCAACCAATGAGGAAACTCATGAAACTGGCTAACAATCACCTCACGATCGCTGCCGCTGCCATCACCGCAGTGATCGCCAGCGGATTCGTATCGCATGCCAAGTCCGCTCCAGCAGCAAAAAGTCGCTTCGACGAGGATGTTCTAGCCGTTGCCAATGACTGGGCGCGCGTCAAATATTTGAGCAAGTCGAATGACGAGCGCCAGCGGAATATGGATGCGGTTGGAGCGAAGGCCGATGAGCTCGCGCAGCGGTATCCCGATCGGCCAGAGGCTTTGATTTGGGACGGGATCGTTACCAGCGAGCGCGCTTCGCTTACCTGGGGCATCGGCGCCCTCAACCTCGCCTCGAAGGCGCGCGACGTGCTTCTTAAAGCTGAAAGCTTGAACCCCAAGGCCGCCGACGCCGGTGCACCCACCAGCCTCGGCGTCCTCTATTATCGCGTGCCCGGTTTTCCCTTCGGTTGGGGCGACAAAGACAAGGCCCGCGTTTACCTGGAGGAAGCGGTCAAGAACGCCCCAAACGGTAGAGACGCCCACTATTTCTATGCAGACTTCTTATACGAGCAGGGAGACTACAAAGCAGCTGAGTATGAGCTGAAACAAGGGCTGTCATCTCCGGCGCATCCGGAGCGGCCAATCTGGAACACGTATTTCCCAAAGGTAATGCAAGGCCTCCTCGCCAAAGTGCAGGAAAAAGAACGCTCGTGATGGGCGGACTTTGCATGCATTGAAGAAAAAGGACCGCCATGCACATGGTCTCGATCTGGGCCGGCCTCGGCAAGCAACTGCGCACGCCTAGCGGGCGCTACGGCCGGTTTGCTGGTCGGCTAATGGCACTCATTAATGGCGCACCATACAGGTGCGCCATTGCTGCGCTCGACGTTCAGCCCCACGATACGGTGTTGGAACTTGGTTTTGGCCCGGGCCGAGGCATCGTCAGCTTGGCACGACAAGTCATGCGGGGAAAAGTGCTCGGAATCGATCATTCGCCCGAGATGCTCGACATCGCCAAGCGCGCCAACCGTCAAGAAATTTCCCACGGCCGAGTGCATCTACGTCTCGGTCATTTTGACGATCTTCCTTATGCTGATGACAGCATCAGCAAGGTGATCGCGATCAACGTCGCCTATTTCTTCGGCATTGAGGGCAAGGAGATTGCCGAGATCTATCGGGTGTTGCAGCCCAGAGGACGCGTCGTGATCTACGTCACTGACCGCGCAACGATGCGCAAGTGGAAGTTCTCAGGCTCTGACACCCACAGGCTCTATGACGCCGCCGACCTAAACCGTACCCTTCGCCAGGGCGGCTTCGACGATCGGAACATCTTCATCGAAACGATCAGGCTGCCCTTTGGCATGCGGGGCTTGGTAGCGGCGGCGGTCAAGAACTGAAGGACGGATTGCGTACGACGGGATCGTCAAAGGCTACACAGCGGAGAATGCAAAGGCGAAAATATGACACGAATTGCGCTGCTTTTTTTATTGGTCGCGCCGCTTTCTCTCGCGGCTTGCTCGACCATGCAGAACCATGACATGCCCCCCGACATTCGCGATAGTCAGGTCACGCCACCATAGGTGGATCCGCCGACGTGCTGATCCAGCTTACGACCGATTTCTCGGGCCATTCGCGCCGCTTTCCGCTGAATGGCCATTAGCAGAATAAGTCATGAGGTCGGCTGTCTGATTAGGAATAGACCTGCACAAACGTACCCCAATGGAGCAGGATCAAAAGGCGGCTCAGTAGTTGCGGTGGGCAGGTCCGCCGCCCTGACCCGAAACGGAGCCAGCACCACTGGCAAGTATCTAAGCATTCTCTTAGACGACAAGCAAAGGCTCGGTAAGCAGACGATGTTTGAATGCTGCATTGTTCCACGCTGTCGCAACGATTTTCGCGACTATATGCGGCCCGATCCGGTTTTCGTAGTAGTCCACCATTTCGTCAATCGCGGTGGGATCGAACAGCGCCTTCGACACCATCAGGTTCTCAAGCGCTTTTACCCGGAATCGACTTCGTCAGGAAGCGCATGGTTGTGGCCGCCGGCATGACCCAGTCCAACAACCACTTGTGATGCGCAGCTCGGCGTTGAAGGTCGTCACGGCATAACGATCCGGCGCGGCTTCGAGCAAATGCTCGAGCATCCGCCCCGGTGCCATGCCGTTGCCGAAGATGACGAGTTTTTCAACCGTCAGATCCTTCGCACAAACCCTGCGCCTACGCCGCCGCCTTGTAAGGGTCGGCGCTGAGCGTGCGCATGAGATTCGAAAGGATCGCTACGTTCTCGTCCGAAAGAGGCTTCAATGGGCTCCGCGGCTTGCCGGCATCAAGACCTTTGATCTTGAGGCCCGCTTTGATCGTCGGCGGCAATCCTCCGTTGCCGACAATAAACTCCAGCAGCGGCAACTGGTCGTAAAACACCTTGCGCGCCCCCGGGAGATCGCCCGCCTGTATCGCACTGTAAAGTTCGAGATTGAGCTTTGGAATGAGATTGGGCGCCGCGGTGCACCAACCGGTAGCTCCGGCAACGAAAGCCTCGAACGCAAGCGGATTGCTACCATTGTAAAATGGGATCTGACCGTCGGAGAGCTTGTAGAGCTGATGCATCCGTTGGATGTCGCCGGTGCTTTCTTTGACCATCGTGATATTGTCGATCTCCTTCACCATTTTGGCGATGAAGGGCGGCCGCATATCGATGCCGCTAGTTGCTGGATTGTTGTAAAGCATGATCGGGATGCTGATGCTCTGCGCGATCGCGGCGTAATGCGCGAAGATCTCTTGCTCGTTGAGCTTCCAATATGAAATCGGAAGCACCATAACCGCGTCTGCACCGGCTTGCTCGGCATATTTCGCCCGGCGTACGGCGTTGCGCGTCGTAAGATCGGAAATGCCGACAACAACCGGAACTCTCTTTCCCACCTGATTGATCGCCGTCTCAGCCGTCTCGTCCCATTCACTATCGGTGAGGTAGGCGCTTTCGCCTGTGCTTCCCAATGGCGCAATCGCGTGCACGCCATCTGCGATCATCATGTCGATCGATGCCTTTAGCGCCGCAGCGTCGATGCCTTCATTGCTCGTGAAAGGCGTAATCGGATAAGCGATGATGCCCTTGAATTTCGGTGTCATGATAAACCTCTTTTTGACGGTGATTTAGGCTGTGGCTCTGATGGCGTCCGCGTGGTTCTTGAGGGCGCGGCGGACGTAATAATTGAAAGCGACGGAATAGCGCTTGGGCGTCGAAATCCAGTCATGCGCCTCGCGGGCCAAAAGCTCGGGGACAGGCTTGATGTCCGAGACGGGCATTGCAGTCAGCTGAAGCTTTGCTGCTCGCTCCATTAGCAACGCGAGCACACAAGCTTCCTCGACCGTGGAGCCGGTAACGAGCATTCCGTGGTGAGAAAGCAAGATGGCGCGCTTTTCCCCCAACGCTCCCGATATGATGATCCCTTCTTCATTACCAACAGGGATACCCGGCCACTTCTCGAGGAACGCGCAGTCCTCGTAGAGCGGACACGTATCCATGTGCGAAATCACCAAAGGAATTTCGAGCATGGAAAGCGCGGAGCAATAGAATGGATGCGTGTGGATTACGCAGTTGACGCGCGGATGCTCGCGATAAATCCAGGTATGGAACCGATTGGCTGGATTTGGCATTCCTCGACCGTCGACGGTCTCGAGATTCTCATTGACCCGAAGAAGATTGTCTTCGGTGATCTCGTCGAAACCGTGCCCGAAGGGCTGTGTGTAATAAGTGCCGGGCTCCTCGGCTCGCGCCGTGATCTGGCCAGCAAGGCCTGAATCGTGGCCACCGTCAAAAAGAATGCGGCAGGTAAGCGCGAGCTTCTGCCTCGTCGAGTAATCGCCGTCGGCCAGTTCGGTGCCCATTCTTTGGTGGGCTATCGAGACCAACTCGCTTTTTGAAAGCGTAAGTGTATCGGACATTCATTTTCTCTCCTTCGATCGCGCGGTAAAGTGAGAGAGGCCGGCGGCTCGGCCTCTCACGTCGGCGTCAGGGAGCATTGAGGGCCGGGCCGCTGCCAGGAACGAAGCGGTCGTGATTGCTCTTGAGGTCGCTGATGATATCTGCAGCGGCCGAGGGTTTGCGGCGGTGGAAGGCTAGGATCCAGACAAGGCCGATCGTGAGATAGGCGAGGAAAAGATATGGGAAGCTGTCCACGGGCGCGGCCGGCACAGGATAGACACTTCCGACAGTCGGGATCGCGAGCAGCATCAACGCGACTATACAAACCGCCACATCTTTCGTTTGAAGTTGGCCGATGGCTTTCAGATAGACGGGTGCGGCGATCGTTATCAGCGCATAGGGCACGAGGAAACCAAATGCTGCGCATGTGCCAGCATAATTGAAGAGATCAAGCATCGCGATTCCGCCGGCCGTCGCCGCGACGGGGATGAGGAAGGCGATGCCAGCGAGCGCGGTCACAGCGACATGCGGTGTTTCATTCGTTTTGTGCGACGTCGCGGTAACGGGCGGAAGTATGCCGTGGCGACCCATCGTGTAGAGGATGCGTGATCCGGCATTGAGGCAGGATAGCGCGAGCGCAAAGAAGCTGATCATCGCGCCCAGCGAAAGCGGAACTTGAAGAGCGCCCACGTGTGCGAGATCGGCGAGAACGTTCAGGGGCGCGTCGAGCTTATCAAGAGACGTCGAGTATCCACGCGTTCCGAGCACCATGACGTAGGTGACGAAGACAAAGAAGGCGCCGGAAATCAGCAAGCTCATGACGACCGCGCGAGGGATCGTTTTCAGCGGATCTTTGGCTTCATCGCCAAAAGCCGTTGCACACTCGAAGCCGACAAGGCTGAAGATCGCCACTACCACGCCGAGGCCCATGCTAGATGCTGGGAAGGTCGACGTCGCGAACTGAGCGCTGTCGATTGCAAAGTGATGCTGGAAGAGGACAATGAAGCAGAGCAAGCCGATCAGGGCCATCGAGGCGCCTTCGCAGACGAGCATCATGATCGCCGAAAGCTGCACGTTCTTCCATGCCAGGAACCAGGCGGTGGCGACGCAAACGGCGGAAAGCAGCAGCGGCTGCGCGCTGATTCCAGCCATCGCCAGAAGTTTGCCCGAGAAAATCGTGAAGCCTGTCACCCCTGCCGTGGTGATTCCCATATACGCCCACAGCAGCGACCATCCCCCAACAGCGCCAGCATTAAGGCCAAGCCCGCGGCAGATGTAAGCGTACATCGAACCAGACCCTGTCGAGCGGCGCGCGAACTGATTGAGATTGAAGGCAACGAACAGCAACATGACCGTGCCAAGAGCATAGGAAAGCCAGCTCCAGTCGCCGGTGTTCGAGTACATGACGGGAATAATTAGCGCTGCCGTCATGGTGGGCGAAATCAAGGCCACAGCTTGGGCCAATAGTTCCGTGAAGCTGAGACAGTTCGACTTTAGCTGGTTCGTGGGTTGCATCCCGTATCTCCTATTGAGCGCGAGGGACATCGTTCGGTGCCGCGTGTTTCTCGCGACCCGTCATTCGGCTCTTTCCTGCTGCATCTGCGAAAAGGATATGCTAGCAACTGGCCCCATCAACACAGCCAGATCTTAAAAAGCGAGTGGACCAGAATGTTGCGCCCCTGGCACCTCTCTCTCGCACTCACGCGGGGAAAGAAATCCGTCTCCCAACAGATTGTTCACGCCGTCATCGAGGATGTGAGACGCGGACGGCTTGCACCGGGCTTCCCATTGCCAGGAAGCCGTGAACTCGGTGAGACGCTGGGCATCAATCGAAAAACGGTGATGGACGCCTACGCCGAGTTGGAGGCCCAAGGTTGGGTTTCAACGGAATTGCGTCGTGGAACGTTCGTTGCGGAAAATCTTCCGCAACTGGCAAAGGTCAGCGTCGACAAGCGGCCGCGCGCCAGTACCATTCCGCTAGAGCCATCTTTCAAGCTCTCTCGACCGGAAGTCACGCTTGCTGCCGATCTGCCACCATCGAAATGGCTCAGCTTCAATGACGGCGCACCCGAAATACGTCACGTGCCAATCGAAGCCGTGGCGCGCGCCTATAGAAACGGCTTGCGCTCGACACTGCAACTCCGCCGGTTGGGCTATGGTGATCCTCGGGGATCGGAGGGCCTCAGATCTGCGCTCGCGGCGATGCTGACGGCGGACCGGGGCTTGGCGGCTGGCTCCGACAACATCTGTCTGACGCGAGGAAGTCAGATGGGTATTTTTCTCGCAGCGCAGACGCTCATTAACCCTGGAGATACGGTCGTCGTTGAGACGTTGAGCTATCCTCCCGCACGGGAAGCGTTTCGGCGCGTGGGCGCGGAAATCGCGACGGTCCATGTTGATGATGATGGTATCGATGTCGAGGATCTTGAGCGGGTGTGCCGCAGGAAGCGTGTGCGCGCGGTCTACGTGACGCCGCATCATCACTTTCCAACGACGGTTTGCATGACGCCCGAGCGGCGGATGCGGCTTATTCTGTTGGCGGCTCAGTTCGGCTTCGCGATCATCGAAGATGACTACGAGCATGAATTTCATTTCAGCCATCAGCCGATGCTACCGCTGGCAAGCTTCGATACTGCCGGGCATGTCATTTATATCGGGTCGCTTTCGAAACTCCTGAGCCCGAGTTTGCGGCTCGGATACGTTTGTGCGCCCAGGTCACTTATTGATCGGATGGCGGGAGAAGTCATGATGATCGACCGGCAGGGCGATCCGGCGATGGAGGCAGCAATCACGGAGCTGATCGAAGTAGGCGAAATCCATCGCCACACGCGCAAAATGCTTCGCCATTATATCGAGCGGCGGGCGAAGTTTGCTGATGGGCTGAATGCAGTACTTCGAGGGAGAGCAAGATTCAACGTGCCTGACGGTGGTCTCGCCTTTTGGGTTCGCTTCGATGGTATTGACTTGAAGCGTCTGGTCGCGCGGTGCCGGGAGAAGCAGCTCCATATTCAAATGCCGGATGCATTCTCGTCCACTGGACAAGCGGTCGGCGCGCTTCGGTTGGGTTTCGCCAGCCTCGACGTCAAGGAATTGGCCGCCGCGACAGCGCGATTGGGTGCGGCACTCGCCGAAACGAAACGTTAATCGGGAAATTGTGATGGCGCGCCGCACCAACATAGAAGTCAGCATAGGTTTCTCCAGCCACTGCGGTGCCCGCCTCGACAATCAGGATTTTGCCGCCGCCGATCTCGGTTCTGAGGAGGAGCGTGCACTTCAGGGCGTGCTCGTGGCTCTCGCCGATGGCGTCGGCGGCAGCAAAGGTGGCCGTATCGCAGCCGAACTTGCAGTCCAAAATTTTTTTGATGGGTATCGTTCGCAAAATCCTCTGGGTGGGGTGGCTTCGGCGGCGACAAAGACCATGGATGGCTTCAATCGATGGCTGAACGCTCAGGCTCGAACGCCCACTATGAAGGGCGCCGCAACGACCTTCACGGGCGTCGTCCTTCGCGGTCGAGAGGCACTTGTTTTGCATATCGGCGATAGTCGGGCTTGGCACTTGCGTGGTGCTGCGTTGGCGCTCTTGACCGAAGATCACATTTCGATCAGTAGCGATGATAGGGCAGTTCTGTTGCGCGCGCTTGGGCTTGAACCCGTGTTACGGCTGGACTTCATTCGGCAGTCACTTGACGATCACGATCGGCTCCTCCTCACGAGCGACGGCGTACATGGGGTCCTCACGCAGCAAGAGATCGCTCGATTGCTTTGCGCTCGAAAAAGCTCGCAGGCTGACGCGGATGCGATTACAGCCGCAGCGCTTGCTGCCGGATCGCAGGACAATGTGACAGCATTGGTCGTCGATTTCATTGCGCTGCCATCGGTTGATTTTGATGCGTTGGCGGCGGAAATGGATAGCCTCGCGATTCTACCGCCTCCGGAAGAAGGAGAAACAATCGACGGCTATCGTCTCGAACATCTCCTCTCCGACGCCGCATACGCTCGTATCTTCGTCGCTAGAGATCGGGAAAATCGGATCGTCCTGAAATTTCCAAAAACGATGTTGCTGTCGGAGGATGGTGCAAGGCTTGCCTTCCTGCGCGAGGGCTTTCTTGGGCGGCAAGTCGAAAGTCCCTATGTGGGACGGACACTGGCCTTGCCCGAAGGCAGTCAAAGCCGGCTCTATATTGCGATGCCCTTTTATGCGGGCGAAAGCCTCGAGACTAAAATTTCCGAAGAACAGGTTCCCCTCCGCGATGCGGTTGCGATCGCACTAAAATTATCCCGCGGGGTTGCCTCGCTTCATCGGCGAGGCATCGCACATCGCGATATCAAGCCTGGAAACGTCATTTTAACGAGTGACGGAGGGCTCAAACTCATCGACCTCGGCATCGCACGCGTACCAAATTTTAAAGAACTTCCGGAAAAGGAAGTGCCCGGAACCGCGAGTTATATGGCTCCCGAACTCTTCAAAGGAGAGCTTGGCGATGCCATCTCCGACCAATTTTCTCTCGGCGTCACGATCTATCGCCTCTTCACGGGGCATTATCCGTATGGAGAGACCGCACCATTTACTACGCCTCTTTTTGGTCCACCCATCCCCGCTTCTCAATACCGTCCTGAGATGCCGGCGCGATTGGAGGCCGCAATCATGAAAGCGATTTCCCTGCGCCGAGACGACCGCTTTGCAGACGTGGAAGAGCTGATCTACCAGCTTGAAACAGGGATGCTGAATGTGTTGCCGCCACGAAATGCGGTGCCGCTGTTCAGGCGCAATCCGGTTCTTCTTTGGAAATGCATTTCCGCATTGCTTATCGCTGTCGCGATCGTCGAGTTCCTCCTTGTGAGATAAGGTGAGGTGCGCTTGGCCCCGCCATGTGGAGAATTGCTCAGCTTTCGGACCGGAGCGAGCAAGGGGCGGTGTCTGCTTTCTCTGTTGATCGCAAAACAAGCGACGGGGTTCCGAGTTAGCGTGATGACCGCTAAGGGTCGTGACGAGGCTTCGATCCTTTAGCTATGCCGCCCACTCGTAATCCGAATGCGGACAGCAACGGATGGGCGCAGTACTGTGGCTCCGCATTCGGCTTAGATGTCTGATCGCGCGCTAAGTTCGCTGCTTCGCTTAAAACGCAGGGAATTTGGTTTGCGAGACACGAGTTCGCGTCAGACCGTCCGCACCGCCAGTTTTGACTACCCTTGCGAACGACTGATGCTTGTGCCGCAGATTTCCCTCTTTAATCGATTGGGTATGGGCTGGGGCCGGTGGAAATTGCTTTCCGCTGCATCTGGAATCTTGAGATCACGTTTCCGCCGCGCCTCGAATTTGTCGAAGTCTGCTTTCGCGATTTGCAATGCCGATCCATTAGCGTGTCATACGGTATGCGCCGTGATCGTGTAGCCAAATGGATCGCGGAACGCGAAATACCTTCCGAATGGGCCGTCCTTCGGCGAGAAGATGATGGGTGTTCCTGCTGCCTCTAATTCTTCGTGCAGCGCGTCGGCATCATCGCAGGCGAACCATAGCGCAATGCCCCAGCCCAATTTTCCTTGAGCGGCTTCCAGATCCATCAGCGGCTTTCGGACCGCAAACGGAACAGGCTTGCTGTTGAAGACGACCGCTTCGAGCGTCTCTTGCAACAGGGGCAGGCCCAACTTGTCGCCATAGAAGGCTCGGGCAGCTTGAAGGTCTTCGGTTTGGATGGCGATAAAATCGGGTCCAGTCAGTCTGCTCATCGTTGCCTCCTTGGCGTGCGGTGATAATATCAGTCACCTGATATAATATAAGGCGGCTGATATTGCAATGAACAAGGACATGACCCCGCTGCTGGGTTACCGGCTGAAGCTTGCTCAGCATGCCCTGCATCGCCGTTTGGAGGAGGCTTTAAAGCCCCTTGGGCTCAATCCTGCGCAATATGCGGTGCTCGCCCAATTGAATGCGAGGCCGGACCAGACCAACGCGGATCTTGCGGAGCGCGCATTCATAACGCCGCAATCGATGCAGGGCGTTTTGGCGAAGCTGGAAGGATGGAAGCTCGTGGAGCGCCGACAGGACGCTCATCATGGTCGCCGGCAGCTTGCGCGTTTAACGCCCAAAGGGCGTCTGAAGGCCGAGGCGGCAAATGCTGAGGTGATGCGGATTGAGGAGGTTCTTGAGGCTGCGGTCTCTCCAGATACCGTGACGGATGCCGTAGATCTGATGAACCGGCTTCACAATGCCATGTGCAAATAGAACTGTTGGAGGTATGGCGCTTCAGGGCTTATCCACTATTGCTGCTGATAACTTTGGCGTTTGCTGTAGCTCATCATTTAGCGCATCATCTTAGATTGACATCATGACCGTCACCGACATTGCGACGCGTACCTACAATCACAATTTTCGGCTCGATCCGATCATCCGCAGTTTGCTCGATACCGATTTCTACAAATTGCTGATGCTGCAAATGATCCGCAAGGTCCACCCGGACGTGCGGGTGACTTTCTCGCTCATAAACCGCTCGAAGGATGTGCGTCTTGCCGACATCATCGATGAGGGCGAGTTGCGTGCTCAGCTCGATCATGCGCGTGCTCTACGTTTTACCAAGAAGGAGCTGATCTGGCTCGCCGGTAACAGCTTTTACGGCGAAACGCAGATGTTCGGTGCCGACTTTATCGCATGGCTCGCCGATTTTCAGTTGCCGGATTATGAGCTTCGCAAAGTCGATGGTCAGTATGAACTCGATTTCGCAGGGCCTTGGACCCACACGACCATGTGGGAAATTCCGGCGTTGGCGATCGTCAACGAACTCAGGTCGCGCGCCGCGATGCGCGCCAAGGGTCGCTTTGCGCTCGACGTGCTCTACGCGCGCGCCAAGGCGAAGCTCTGGCAGAAGGTGGAGCGGCTGCGCGCTCTGCCGGACGTTGTCGTTTCCGACTTCGGCACGCGGCGTCGGCACGGATTTCTATGGCAACGTTGGTGCGTCGAAGCACTGAAAGAAGGGCTGGACGGACACTTCATCGGAACGTCGAATGTGCTGCTTGCAATGGATGCCGACTTAGAAGCTATCGGCACCAACGCTCACGAATTGCCGATGGTGGAAGCGGCTCTTGCAGATAGTGACGAGGACTTGGCGAAGGCGCCCTATCGCGTCTTGGAGCAATGGCGGCAGGAATACCGCGGGAATCTGCTGATCGCGTTGCCCGATACTTTCGGAACCAAAGCCTTTCTGGCGCGTGCGCCCGATTGGCTTGCAGGATGGACTGGCTTTCGCCCGGACAGCGCGCCTCCGATCGAGGGCGGAGAACAGATTATCGCGTGGTGGAAGGCGCACGGTGTCGATCCGCGCGGAAAACTACTAATCTTCTCCGACGGTATGGATATCGACAGTATCGAAGACACGTATCGTCATTTTCACGGGCGGGTGCGAACCAGCTTCGGCTGGGGCACCAATCTCACCAATGATTTTCGCGGCTGCGATCCGGACGGCGCTCCTGGTCTTGATGCGATCTCGCTTGTCTGCAAGGTCACGCGCGTCAATGGCAAACCGGCGGTCAAGCTGTCTGACAATTCCGCGAAAGCTACGGGAGAGTCTGCGGAAATGAAACGCTACGAGCGTGTCTTTGGAGTGGAGGGTCGTGCTATTCATCCAGTGCGCGTGTGATGGTCGAAGCACTGATCTCGAAAGGTTGCGAAGAAAGAAAAGCCAATCCTCGCCGGTCGTAATCATCCTCGAAAAATATCCAGGGAGATACATCCGTATGCTGAATTTGTCCGATTCCCGGAAGGCAGCGGCAAATGCATTGCAAATCCGCAAAACGCGTGCTGCTGAATTTCTTTAAATCTCGGATTGACAGCTCGGCCGACTTATTTCTTTATCGTTGGCGTGACGGTTGGCCCTCGGCGAAAGCTGAGCGGTCATGAAAAGGGAACGCGGTGCGGCGCTTCTTGCGCCAATGCCGAGACTGCCCTCGCAACTGTAAGCGGCGAGTCGGCTCCGACTAAAGCCACTGAAGATCTTGCATTAGAGATCCTCGGGAAGGCCGGAGAAGACGCCTGAGCCGCAAGTCAGGAGACCTGCCGGCACAAGCTGCCCATCTCCCGTGCGCAGGGCGCGGTAGAGCGGAAACCCGTAGCGGCGGCTGTATGTCAACCGGTGGGCAACCACTTCGGTCGTGCAGGTCGTTATGCTGAGCGGATAAAAACTTTCAAGTGTGCAGGCATTCATGGGACGCAGCTTTCAAGAGCCGCGTCGCATAGTCCGCGCGCTCGTATCCCGCACATCTGCAGATCGAATTGGAAACTCACCCCGATTTCAGCGACCGGGGGTCTCATGCTGCGCGTGTCAAGACGGCGAAAAATGCGGATAGCGTTCGCCTTTGCAACAGTTGGAATTTCAGCTCAGGAAGCGAGCGCGCAAGTTCCAGCTTCGCCGAATACCAAGTTGCCGGCGGTCAACGTCATGGCGGACGACGACAGCGATGCGCCGTCCAAAAAGGTCAACGCGCCGGCAGCGGCCCAACAGGTTTCAACGCCGGCCGTTTCGAATTCCAGCGGTTCTTCGGCGACCGCCGAATCCTCTGACATCGCGGTGTCTCCAACGGGTACGCCCGAGCCAGTCGATCAGATCGGAAGTTCCGTCACCGTGATCACCGCAAAAGAAATCGCGGCTCAACAGCGCCGCACGCTGCCTGACGTTTTGAAGATGGTTCCCGGCCTTAACATCGTGCAGACCGGCGGTCCTGGCGGTCAGACGTCGGTGTTCATGCGCGGAACGAACTCCAATCACACGAAGATTCTGATCGACGGCATCGACGTCAGCGATCCGACCACACCCAATCGCACGTTCGATCTGGGCCAGATGCTCGCCATGGATATCGAACGCGTTGAAGTTTTGCGCGGTCCGCAGAGTGGTCTTTACGGCGCGGATGCGCTCGGTGGCGTGATCCTGATTTACACGAAGAGGGGCTATGGTCCGCCGAAGACGACCGCAATGATAGAGGGCGGCTCTTTTGGGACGTTCAATCAGGCTGCGAGCATTAGCGGTGGCACGAACAAGTACAACTACTACTTCAATGTCTCGCATTTTCGCGCCGACGACATCCCCGTGACGCCCGGGAATTTACTTCTTCCGGGAGAGCAGCGTCATTCGAACCGATACGATAACTGGACCTACTCATCGAAAGTCGGTGTCGATATCACCAAGGATGTGACGGTCAATCTCGTCGCCCGATATACCGACGGCACGCTGCATTACACGGGTGACGCCTACGATCCGTTCACAAACACATCTTATCCGGCGCCATATCAATCGGGTTCCGACGTCGATGATTTTTACTCGCGCAGCGAAGTAGTCTGGCGCACGTTCAGCAATCTGACGAACTATTTCGGCATCAATTATTCCAACTCTCAGACCGATAATATCGACCACGTCAACCTCACTGGCAACAGCTACTATCAAGGCGACCGGGTTAAGTACGATTGGCGCAATGTTTGGAACCTCGCGCCGAGCTATACGCTGGTTACAGGCGCCGAACATCAGATCGAGCAATTTGATGGCCGCCAGATCAATGAGGTCTTTTCGGGCGGCGGTTCTTCCTATGAGGGCCAGCACACATTCGCCGAGGAGTGGAACAACGGTGTCTATACGGAGCTTCAGGCTGAGGTCATTCGCAATCTCTTCGTCGCGGCGAACGTGCGCTACGATGATAACGAGAACTTCGGCGGTCACACGACTTGGCGCGTTGCGCCGGCCTATGTGATCGAGAGCACAGGAACCAAGATCAAGGGCAGCATTGGCACAGGCTTCAAAGCGCCGAGCCTCAGCCAGCGGTTTCAGGATTATCCCGCTTACTTTTTCTATGGAAACCCTGATCTCAAACCGGAGGAAAATACCGGTTACGATGTCGGCTTCGAGCAAGCAATTTTCGGTGGCCGCGCACAGTTTGGCGCGACCTACTTCCGGAACGACATCACGGATCTGATCGAGAGCACTTACGATCCAACGACCTTCGTTTCAACGTATGCCAATGTCGGTAAGGCGAAAACGGATGGCGTCGAAGCGTTTATTTCAGCGGATTTGACGAAGGATCTTCGTATCCGTGCGGATTATACCTACACGCAGGCAACCAACGAAGATACGGGCGGATGGCTTCTGCGCCGCCCGCACAACAAGGCGAGCGTCACTCTCGGATGGACGCCGACGGACAAGCTGCTCCTGACGGGTGCGGTGCTCTACTACGGTGACTCGCTCGACATCAATCGCGCGACATTCGAGAACGAGATCTTGCCGAGCTTCACGGTGGTCAACGTCGCGGCCGACTACAAGCTGACCGACAATATGAGCATCTACGGCCGCATCGATAACCTTTTCGACGAGCACTACGAGATTCCTGACGGCTTCCTGGCGACCGGCATCGGCGCCTATGGCGGTATCAGGTTTACGAACTAAGGGCTTCTCTGGCGGGCGACGGCTATGGTATTTACGGATAGCCTCCCGTCCCGGCGCTTTCGTCCGACAGAGAACGATTTCAGAAGGACATGACAATGAAATTTGGTTCCCGATTTGACGATCAGACGTTTTCCTCCTCGCTTGCCCTGAGTGCCATTTGGGTGGCGCTCATCGCAGCTTTGAGCGTTGGCGGCAGCTTCGCGTTCGCCTGCGCCGCGCCGCTCGCCGCTATTGCAGCGCTGGCGGCGACACGAATGGATGCCCGCACGGGATTGGCGCTCGTCGTCACGGCATGGCTCACCAACCAGATCGTCGGTTATGCGTTCCTGAGCTATCCGCACACGTTCGAGTCGTATGCCTGGGGCGCGGCGATCGGCGTCGCAACGATCGCTGCATTCGCTGCTGCTCGGCTTGCAACTGGGATGACCCGCGCTTGGCCGGGGCTTCTGACCGTCTCGTTCTTGCTGGCTTTCGCTGCCTATGAGCTGGCGCTCTACGTCGCAGGCATCCCGCTCGGAAGCTCGGATGATGCCTTCTCGGTCGCAACCGTCGCCCGAGTGTTTGAAGTCAACGCCCTTTCGTTTGCTGGGTTGTTGATTCTGTCCGTCATTGCGAGCCGTTTCGCTCGCCCGTTGGTTTCTGCGCACGGCGTGAACCATCTCAACTTCTGTTGATCTCGGGACGACGATGCCGTCATCCCGCGGTCAGCTTATAGGGCCAATTCGCGGCGTGGCCGGTAACGCGGCTCACGCGCGGCGAAGTGCGGGAGTGTCAGAGGCCCCGGTGGTCTCCGCATTCTTGTCACCTCAAGGGGTGACGAAAACGATCGGGCAATTCACGTTTGCGACCCCTGGGCCGAGCAATTTGGCGTTCTGCGCGGTATCCAGATTGCTGACTTTCGACCAATCGGCATTGTCGTAGACGTTGACCGACCACAGCGGCGAATAACCTTCTTCGCCCGGAAGCGTGGCTGGGACGTTGTGGGTTTGCGGGGAGTTGGGTTCGCTGCGGAAACCCGAACCTGGACCGCCCTTCGGCTCATTGGGATTGACATTGAAAGTTACGTAGATCGGCGAAATGGGGACGTCCGCCCCAGCCACAGAAAGCGGCGCTTCGTTGAAAGCGAAATACTTCGCAACTTTGCCCTTGTACCAGGCGCGCTGCAGTTCGGCGCTCTCACCGTTCAAACGTTGTCTCGCAACCGATTTGTCGGGAACCACAGGCATGTTGAACAGGGTATCGGTTTTCTCGATCGTGTAACCGTACTGGCGCAATTGAGTTTTATCGGTGATTGAATTCGCCACATAATCGGATGGAACCGAGACTTTGTAGACCTGGCGGAAATCGTTATAGCCCTTTTCTCCCGGCAGATTGTCGATGATGTCGAGCTGATCTGAGATCGGGCTTTTCTCACCCTTGCGATAGAAGACATAGACGGGAGCAGGGGTCAGATTCTGGACATCGAAATTGTAATAGCGCACCGGCTTGCCCGTGGTAGGTGACAGTCCGGTGGTAATGAAAGGGCCTTTGTCGAAATCGACGGGCTTATTGGGGCCCGGGATGCCATTGGTCGAGGTGCGCAATTGTAAATGCGCCGCCTTGGCGCTGAAGCGATCTACGGCGACGAT
This sequence comes from Hyphomicrobium sp. DY-1, assembly GCF_047497105.1. NCBI lineage: Bacteria > Pseudomonadati > Pseudomonadota > Alphaproteobacteria > Hyphomicrobiales > Hyphomicrobiaceae > Hyphomicrobium > Hyphomicrobium sp. DY-1. The sequence continues at coordinate 2,498,760 of NZ_CP134870.1, forward strand.
CTGTGCCTTATCGGGATTCTTGGCGTGAGGCTTTGCCTGCGCGACGCTGCTTCCTGCGGCGATCAAGACGCCGGTTAATATGATTGCGATGCGGGGGGTCATCGGATGCTCCGGGTTGAATTCTTGGAAAGCTGAGCGAACATGAGAGATCGCGGCAAGCATGACTGCCCTGCCGTCGAGCACTACGTGCATTGGGATCGGTTTGTTACTTGCCGCCCGGAGGGTGCCGCCGCTTCTTAGGGCGCGGCCCGGTCGACACGTTTCGCCAGGAATTGGAGTATCAGACGAGCGATGTCGTCATTTTTCTCGTCCAGCGCGAAGTGTCCCGCATCAAGCAAATGTATTTCGGCATCGGGTAGGTCGCGCTTGAATGCTTCGGCACCCGGCGCAATGAACGAGGGATCATTCCGTCCCCACACCACCAGCGTCGGCGGCTTGTGCGCCCGCAGCCACGCTTGCCATTCCGGATAGGATGCGACGTTCGTGCGATAATCGTAGAGAAGCGCGGATTGTATGGCGTGCTGTCCGGGTTTTGAGAGATGAGCGTACTCGTCCGTCCACGTATCTGGATTGTAACGCTCCGGATGCGATGTGCCCAAGGTGTGGCGCTGCTCGGTCGCTGTCCGCGAAACGAATGCTTCAAATACCTCGGGGTGGGATTTCGGATCGGACCAGTACTTTGCGATAGTCGCCCACTTGGTTCCCAGACCTTCCTTGTAGACGTTTGCGTTCTGGATGATGAGCGACTTTATGCGCTCCGAATGCGCGAGCATGATGCGGAATCCTACAGGTCCACCATAATCGTGGAGATAGAACGAGTACGTCTTGATATCGAGTTGATCGAGGAACGCGTCCATCGTGTTCGCTAGATGATCGAACGTGTAAGCATAAGCTGACGGTGGGGGCGCGTCGCTCTGGCCGAAGCCCGGAAAATCCGGTGCGATCACATGATAGCGCGTCGCGAGCAGAGGAATGAGCGTGTCGAACTCGCGAGAGGACGACGGAAAGCCATGCAGCAGAACGATCGCCGGTGCGTTCTTCGGGCCGGCCTCGCGATAGAATATGCCGATGCCGTCGATCGCAACGCGGTGATAAGTCGTCGAAGCGGACGTCGATTCCAAGGGAGCCCCCTGCGCGGCATCGGCCGCCAAGAAAGAGACTGCGAGGGCGAGGATAATAAAAGCTTTCACGGTTCGTGTCCTCGTTTCATGAAGGAGGCGGATTGGCTGGACCGGTAGCTTGGCAGGCACCCGCGAAGGGTTGGGATCACTGGGAACATACAGAAGCGTTACGTCGCCGCCTCGATTCGCGTTACGCACATCGCACGCAATCCCGCGATCGCAAGGTTTTGGCTGTTTAAAGGTCGACGTCGACGCCGTTTCCGCTGTTGCGTCGTCAGCCGGTTTCTTCGCTATCGCCGTAGAATTCTGCGCGCATTTTTTCGAACGTGCGGCGCGTCTGCGGCTTGATGAAGAGCGATATGACCTCCGGGTGCTTGGCGCGAATTCGCTCTTCGAGACGGACGACGGCGGCTTCAATTTGCGGTGTGCGAAGTTCATCGGAGAATTCTAGGCTCAGTGCGACCAGAATCTGATCGGGCGCCAAATGCAGCGCGAAGACGTTGTTGGCACCATCGACGCTCGGTTCTCCGATCGCGAGCGAGAGGATCGAATTGATCACTTCGTCGCTGGCGCGCTCGCCGATAAGGAGCGCCTTGTTTTCGCGGGCAAGGACAGTCGCGGCGATCGCGAGAACGATGCCGATGAGAATCGACGCTGCGCCATCGACCCAGGAAATATCCCAATGCTGTGCGGCGAAGTTTCCGGCCGCCGCAATTGCAATACCGATGAGCGCTGCAGTGTCTTCGAACAGCACCATGAACGAGGGCGGATCTTTGCTGTCGCGCACCGTTTCCCAATAACTGCGCCGCCCTTTGAGCTTGCCGAACCGCTTCAAAGCGATCCACCAAGACGCGCCTTCGAAGATCGCCGACAGCGCCAATACGATATAATTGACGGCCGGATTAGTGATCGGATTAGGCTCGATGATATGAGCGATGCCTTCATAGATCGACACGCCCGCACCGATCGCGAACAGCAGTAACGAGACAATGAAGCTCCAGAAATAGAGTTCGCGACCGTATCCTAAGGGATGCGAGTCGTCGGGTCGGCGGCTGGAGCGGAAATAGCCATAGAGCAGCAGAGCTTCGTTGCCGGTGTCGACCAGCGAATGAACCGCTTCGCTCAGCATCGACGAGCTTCCGGTCGCCGCCGCGGCGACAAATTTAGTGGCGGCGACGAGCAGATTGCCGATGAGGGCGGCGTAGACAACTCTTTTGGAAAGTGCGGTTTCGCTCATTTGCCGTATGGTTGCTAGAGCTTGGCCGCAATTGCAATTCCCTATCGCTCGGCGAGCGGCAGTATCAGCTTTGCACTTTCTCGGAAGGCGCGCTTTCGAGCGCTGCAGCTACAGCATCGTCGACGCGTTCGAGCCAGATGAACTCCAGGTGCTTGCGGGCATCCTCCGGGATGTCGTCGTAGTCTCGGCGATTGCGCGCGGGTAGCATCACGCGGGTGATGCCGGCCGCGGCTGCTGCAACAACTTTCTCCTTGATGCCGCCGACCGGCAACACGAGCCCGCGCAGCGAGATTTCGCCAGTCATTGCGGTGTCGCTGCGGATCGTGCGGTTCGTCAGCAGCGAGACGAGCGCCATGAACATCGCGACGCCCGCGCTCGGGCCGTCCTTTGGCGTAGCCCCGGCGGGGACGTGCACGTGGATATCGTTTCGTTCGAAAATGGCGGGATCGATACCGAGCGAGGTCGCGCGGCTCTTGACGAGCGTCATCGCCGCCTGGGCGCTTTCACGCATGACGTCTCCGAGCTGGCCGGTCAGGATCAGGCCGCCTTTGCCGGGTGCGCGGGTCGCTTCGATGAAGAGGATGTCGCCGCCGACGGGTGTCCAGGCTAGGCCTGTCGCGACGCCCGGAACGCTGGTGCGCATGGCGACTTCGTTCTCGAAGCGTGGCTGTCCAAGCGTCGCGCTGACGTCCGCGACGCCGATATGGACATGCTGGGTGCTGCCTTCCGCGATCTGCACGGCGGCGTGGCGGAACACCTGACCGATATCGCGTTCGAGATTGCGGACGCCGGCCTCACGGGTGTAACCCCGAATGATCGCGGCGATTGCTTCGTCGTCAATATCGGCTTGCTCCGGCTTCAGGCCGTTGGCCTCGAGCTGGCGTTTGACGAGATAGCGGCGCGCGATCTGCAACTTTTCCGTTTCCGTATAGCCCGCAAGGCTGATGATCTCCATGCGGTCGCGCAGCGGGCCAGGAATTGTGTCCAGCATGTTCGCTGTCGCGATAAAAACGACGCGGCTCAGGTCGAACGGCACGCCGAGATAGTTGTCGCGGAAGGTGCCGTTCTGTTCAGGATCGAGAACTTCAAGCATCGCGGCCGACGGATCGCCCTGGATGCCGCGGCCCATCTTGTCGATTTCGTCGAGCATCATGACGCAATTGCGCGCCCCGGCTTTCTTGATGCCTTGAATGATGTTGCCCGGCAGCGCGCCGACATACGTGCGGCGATGGCCACGGATTTCGGCTTCATCGTGAACGCCGCCGAGGCTGACGCGTACGAACGGGCGGCCCATGGCGCGCGCGATCGACTGGCCGAGTGACGTCTTGCCGACGCCTGGGGGACCAACGAAGCACAGGATCGGAGCCTTGCCCTGAGGGGCCAGCTTACGCACCGCGAGATATTCGATGATGCGCGTCTTGATCTTTTCGAGGCCGAAGTGATCTTGATCGAGGATGCGCCGGGCTTCGGCGATGTCGATCGGCTTTACTTCCGGCAAGCTCCACGGCAATTCGATCAGCCAGTCAAGATAGGTACGGATCATGCCTGCTTCGCCTGCCGCTTCCGGCATGCGCTGATAGCGTGCGAGTTCCTTCTTGGCCTGGCTCTCGACTTCGGGAGGCATTTTCGCTTTGGCGATGGCCTCCGTCAGCTCGGCGACCTCCTGCGATTTGCCGTCGCCTTCGCCAAGCTGGCGCTGAATGGCGGCCATCTGCTCGCGCAGCACGGCTTCGCGCTGACGCTCGTCGAAAGCAGCTTTGGTCTGGCGGCCGATTTCCTGGGTGAGACGCATGACTTCGATGCGCTCGGCAAGGAGCGCCGAGACGCGGTCTATGCGCGTCGAGAGGTCGACAGTTTCGAGGATGGACTGCTTCTGCTCGGATGGGATGTCCATGTAGCCTGCCGCGAGATCGGCGAGGGTGGCCGGGGATGTCGCGTTCTGGATCGTCGCGATCAGTTCCGGCGGCGCCTGCGGCAGAAGCTGAACGGCTTCGAGCGCCTGGGCCTGCAAATTGCGGAAGCGCGCTTCGATTTCCGTCGAGCGCGTTTCGGGCTCGGGAATGTTGACTACGCGAGCCACCGGGAACGGGGTGCCGGGAAGGAAATCCAGGATGCGAATGCGCTGCACGCCTTGGACGACGATGTGATGCGTTCCGTCGGGCGCCGCGATGTAGCGGACGATGTTGGCAAGTGTGCCGACACGGTGCAGATCGTCGGGGCCGGGATCATCGTTTTCCGGATCGCGTTGCAGGACGATGCCGATCTGGCGTTCCTCACGCACGGCCTGCTGAACTGCGGAAATGGATTTCGCGCGACCGACGGTGATCGGCAGAATGAGGCCCGGAAAAAGCACAAGCTTGCGAACCGGCACGAGGATCAGTGCGTCCGACGGTAGTGCAATGTTCGGCGTAGCGCCCTGACTCGAAGGCGCAGAGCCTTCCGAGGTGGGTGGGTTCGTCTCACCGAGTGTCTTCATTGGGAATCCCTCAACCGGCCTTTGTCAGCGAAAAGACAAGGCAGCCATTTTGTACGAACTGCCGCACGACGTAGCGGCCCGCCGGCAATTGAAGGCGGCGCTCGAAGCGGCCCTGCGGCAGCTCGAGGCGGTGGATGATTGCGTCGCGAAGCTCGCGCGGCAGGACACGGCGTCCCGAGACGACAAGAACGCCGTTGTCGATGGCGGCTGTGACGTTGTCGGGATCGACGCCCGGCAACGCCACGAACACCAGGATTTCGGTTTCGGTCTCCAGAACGTCAATAGGCGGTTCCCACGAAGGTTCGTTCGCTGGCCCCGAAGGCTGCAGCCGGAAAAACTGGCGATGCATGCGTTCGGCGCGGGCGAGGGATTCGACGGCCTCGGACAACATCCAGCTCATCGGGTCTTTGTTCGACATAGATACTTTTTCCCTTGGGGATCGGTCCGTCGACGTTTTTGCTCGTTGGAGGGGAAATCTAGCGCGCTATCCGCGATCTGTCGCTATCCACGCCGCCGTTAATCGGGCGTTTTAGCAATGCCGCGAAGCAAGCCGCTATAGGAGGCTCGACCCATCGTAATTAGCTGACGCGGGGCGGTTCCTGGTGGTCTTCCCAGAAGAATTTGCGTGCCAACGCCAGCACCTCACCGTCCGTGGGATGGCCGAGCGTTTCGACGCCTTGGATCTTTGGCTTCAGCGCAGGTGCGTGCTGTGCGATATGGTTTACAAGGACGTTCTTTTCGTTGGCCGGGCCGGTGACGAGAATGGCTCCGGCATCTGCGAGCGCATTCGTGACATTTTGCAGAAATTCCTGATCTTCGCTCGCGTGGCCGCTGCCGATGGAATTCGCCTTGTGATGGATGTGGCGGACAGGATCCTTGGGATGGACAACGATGGTATCGGCCTCTGAAGCGCTGAAGTGGAAAACGCGGGCTTCGTGGTGATCGATCCAAACGACAGCGTGGAAATGGCCTGACATGAATTCTCCCATTGGGCTGGCCTGAAGGGCGGAGTGCCTGACTACGATCGCCTGTCCTGCGCGGCGGTCGTTTGCGATTTGTCAAAATCCTTAAGGCGCCGTCGCGTCAACAGGTTTTGTTGCATGTTTGGCCGTGCTCTTTTTCTTTGAGGTTTTCTTGGTTTTAACGGCTGTCCCGGCGCTGCTTGCCGTCTTTGCGGACTTGGTTTTGGCGTGAGCGGCATTGGCGGTCTTTTTGGAGTGCGAAGCCTTTTTCGTGGCGGTCTTCGCGGCAGTTTTCGCCTTCGCTTTTTTGCCAGAGATCGGTTTTTTGGCGGTCGTCTTGGCTGCCTTCGTCGATTTCGCCGATTTGGTTTTCTTCCCGGAGTGGTGGGTTTTGGCCGACGTCACGGCTGGCTCAGTTGCGCTCTTTGGTTTCGCGGCGCTCTCCGCGTCCGTCTTCTTGGCATGTTTTTTCTTGCCGGCCGTCTTATGCGTTTTGGCGGTCTGAGCGGCTGTTGCCTTGGCTGCCGCGGCCTTGGGGTCTTCCATCGCTTCGTTTGCCGCCTGGCCGACCCTGGTCTTTTTGGTGGGCCCAGTCTTCGCTGTTCCGGTCTTCTCGACCGCAGTCTTTGCGGCGTTGTGGCGTTCAACGTCCTGCTTGGTGATCTCGCCGTCCTGAACGAGGGCTACAAGGCATGGTGTCGAGAGGTCTTCGCCGACCTTGCGCATGCATTGGCGAAGCTCTTCACTGCCGACCATGTATTGGCTGCAATGTTGAAAATAGTCGTTTCGGCAGGCACTTTTGACGCGATCGCTAACGGCGTAGGCGGCGGCATTCGAAAGCAGCGACATAGCCAATACGGCGCCGCCGCAGATGCCGCTGCGTAGCGATTTCCAACGCCAACCAACGCTCAGTCCGTCCGTCATCGCGACCCTGTCCCGAAGATTTGCGAACCAAATCCAGTACAACCGCACATCCCAACGACTTTAAGGGCTTTCTGGCGGCCAGCAAACGCGAAGGTTCATCGCGGCAAAAATATGGTTATCTTGAAATGGGTTGCAAGATGCGGCCGAGACAATGCGGGTTCATCGCAGGTTCATGGCGCGAAGTGCCACATTAGCCTCCATCCGTGCAAAATGCATAACGTGGAAACCAATGTCGTGGCATTGGCAATTCGGGTTAAGAAAGTTGAGGGGCAAGTTGTTGGGAAGGACGCAATGAAGAAAAGTAAAATCGCGCTGAACCTTGTAATTGCCGCAGGTGCGGTCGGCCTCGTGAGCACATCGGCCCTGGCCTATTCACAGAAGGTCAAGGATGCCTGTTCGGCAGACTATGGAAGCCTCTGTGCGAAGTACAAGCAGGGAAGCGCAGAGCTTCGCCGTTGCTTCGAGAGCAATCGCCGCGTGCTCTCCACTGAATGCGTGCAGGCGCTGGTTGATGCGGGCGAAGTTCCGGCGCGCTATCTCAAGCAACGAAGGTAGCGGTATCAGGCGCGTATCCGCGTTTAGAGCGAATCGACAATCCACAACATAAATCCTGCATGCTCTGCGCTTTTCTTCGCGCAGAGCATGGTTCGGTGTAGCCTTTTTGGAAGCTACCATGGAGGCGGGAATGGGATTGCTGGATCTGCTCAGGCTGCAAAAGGCTGAGGCCGAGGAGCGGCTTCACAATGAAAACCTGACGAGCGAAATGCGCGAGGTCGATCAGGTTTATCTTGCCGAGCTTGAGCGCTTGATCGCTGCGGGCTGACGGCGCGCCCAAGCGCGCCTCGGCCTTGCGCGTTTCTTGGGTAATGGCCACTTTCTCCATTCTTCGACGAACGATCGGAATGGAGATGTTCGATGCGATATACTTGGTTGGCGGCAGCTCTCGGGCTTTGGATGGCCAACGCTCCGGGCGCCAGGGCGGATGACATCGCCTGCATCAGCACGACGTTCCGGCTGATCGGCGCCAACGACAAAGTCTGCATCAGCGCTTTTGACGATCCTAAAGTTCCTGGCGTGGCCTGCCACATCAGTCAGGCTAGGACGGGCGGTCTCAAGGGCACGTTCGGAATCGCTGAAGATCCGTCGAGATTTTCTATCGCTTGCCGCCAAGTCGGCCCGATCACCGTCGACATTGCGAAGCTCGCCGACGAAGAGAAAGTCTATTCGGAAAGCACGTCGCTGTTCTTCAAGCACACGCACGTTTACCGAGCTATCGACAAAAAGCGCAACACGTTGGTTTACGTCGCGATCAGCGACCGGCTGGTCGATGGCTCGCCGTATAATGCCATTTCGACGGTTCCGATCATGCCGTGGAGCGGGCACTGAGCCCGGCTCAGTTCGAAATTATCCAATTCGCTCGACCGTGGTGATTTGGCGCGCTCTGGAGCTGCGTGGCAAATATTGAAAGCGTGGAACTTCGACGATGATGGCGGGTTCGGAGGAAACGAAAGAAACGTTCCGGAGGACGTATGGTCCGAACGCCTCGATCAACGCAACGCAGCTTAGACGGTGTAACGGAGCACGGCCCGTTCCCTTGGCTATTGGCCGTTTTTGTGCTCGGGATGCTGTTTGCGGTCGGCTACAGCATCGATAACGACAAGAGTTTGTCGGAACGAAACGGCGTCGTAACGCAAACGGATGCCGATAACGACGTGATTCCGAGTTTGGCGCCGACACAAGATTAGAAGAAGGCCGTCACTTCAGCAGGCTGACGTCGCTGCGTGATGCTCGCCGTGCGGGCGCGAAGATAAATGCGGACCGATTTTTCGAGCAGGCGATTGACGTCGGTATATGTATTGCCGACTGAGAGAATGCAGACAGCCAGTCGTTCTTTTTCTGAAGACGGCAAGCCAGCGAGATTGAGCTCTTTGGCGGCGCGTTGGAGGACGATCGTCATGCGATCGAGTGCGTCTGGCAGGTACGCGCGAGAAGAGTCCATCGGTTCACTCCCGAACTTTCTTCCCCCACACGCAACACCGTAGCACATGCTCACGTCAGATCGAAGACACTGAAGCCATCAGCTCTATACGCATTGCTGGAGAGCATATGCCGATTGGTCGGTGTTCATCGCAAGAATGCGTGCATTTCCGCAGTGTGAGAGAAAGTGCGTTTCAGAGATCATCACATTGTCGCGAGCGGCATCGGCGCGGCATTCGTTCAATTTGAAGCGAATGCGCGCGCAATGAGCTGATTGCTTTTGTCAGTCAACGCAAAGTGCGTGCGTTGTGTGCGCTCACTACGACTGACGATATTCAAAAGTCCAAGCTCGGGGCTCGATAGTGCCGTGACTTCGCGAAGGGTCAGAGCATGCTCGACGCCGAGCTTCAGTGAAAAGGCGCGACTGTCGTTGGCGATGCCGAAATGAATTGCAGCCAGCATCGCCGCGCCGATCGGTGAAAGATCGGGCGCGATAAAGCGGATGGCAGAGACGGCCTCGAGAAAATCGTCTTCGGTGAGTTCGCTTTCAGGCGCAGAGCTCATGCGGCCTGAGCTTGCTCGGACAGCCGGAAGGTCACGAGAACCGATTTTGACGTCGGTGTATCGCTGAGTTCACCCGCCGTTGAAATCGGTACGAGCACGTTCAATTCCGGATAGTACCCGGCGACGGAGCCGCGCGGCAGCTGATAGGGCACGACTCGGAAGCTTTCGGCGATGCGTTCGACGCCATCGTCGTGCAGGCCGATGATATCGACGCGATCACCGGCATTGGCGCCGATCTCGGCGAGGTCGTCCGGGTTGACGAATACGACGCGGCGCTCACCGTAGATGCCGCGATAGCGGTCATCGAGGCCGTACACCGTGGTGTTATACTGGTCGTGAGAGCGGAACGTCTGAAGCACGAACGTCCCGTGCTCGCCGAGCGCGCGCTGATGCTCGGTCTTTACGGGAAGCTCGCAGTCCGAGAACGTCGCCTTGCCCGAGTGCGTATTCCAGATGCGTTCGGCTGGGCCGTTCGGCAGGCGGAAGCCGCGTGGCTTGCGAACGCGCGTGTTGAAGTCGTGGAAGCCAGGAATGGTTCGCGCGATCAGATCGCGGATGCGATCGTAATGGTGGGCGAGGCCTTTCCAGTCGACGATCTCGGAGCCGACGGTCGCTTCGGCGATACCCGCAATGATGGCGATTTCAGACTTCAGCTCTGGCGAAGCCGGTTTGTTGATGCCGCCCGAGCCATGCACCATGCTCATCGAATCTTCGACCGTCACGATCTGCGCGACGCCATCGGAGTTGCGGTCGATCTCGGTGCGGCCGAGGCAAGGGAGCACATAGCTCACTTCGCCCGGCAGCAGATGGCCATGATTGAGCTTGGTTGCGATATTGACTGTCAGCTTCTGGTTCATCAGCGCTTTGGCGATCAACGGGCTGTCGGGCGTCGCGCGGGCGAAGTTGCCGCCGAGGCCGATGAACGCTTGCGCCGTGCCGTCGAGCATGGCGCCGATGGCGGCCAGAACGTTATGGCCGGGATTGCGGGGCATCGGCACGCGGAATTCTTTTTCCATCGCGTCAAGGAAAGCCTTCGACGGCTTTTCGTTGATGCCGACCGTGCGGTCGCCCTGCACATTAGAGTGGCCGCGCACAGGGCAAAGACCGGTGCCGGGGCGACCGACATTGCCGCGAAGGAACAGGAAATTTGCAATCTCGCGGATCGTCTGCACCGAGTGGCGGTGCTGGGTGACACCCATCGCCCATGTGCAGATCGTGCGATTGGATTCGATATAGATTTTCGCCAGGCCTTCGAGCTGCTCGCGCGACATGCCGGACTGATCTTCGATATGTTCCCACGTCGTCGCATCGACGGCGGCGCGATAGGCGTCGAAGCTGGTTGTGTGCTGCTTCAGAAATGCGCGATCGAGAAGCGAGGCGTGCCCGGCGGCGATTGCGGCGTCATCGGCTGCCAACACAGCTTTGGCGATACCGCGGATGGCGGCCATGTCGCCGCCGAGACGGACCTGATAATATTCATTGGCGATCGCAGTGCTGCCGCCGGTGATCATTTCGAGCTTGTCTTGCGGGTCGGCGAAGCGCTCAAGGCCTTTTTCGCGGACCGGATTGAAGACCGCGATCTTGGCGCCGCGTAGCGCGGCACGACGGAGATCACCCAGCATGCGCGGGTGATTGGTGCCGGGGTTTTGGCCGATCACGAAGATCGCGTCGGCCTTCTCGAAGTCTTCGAGCAGAACGGAGCCCTTGCCGATGCCGACGGCTTGCTCAAGCGCTACGCCACTCGCCTCATGGCACATGTTGGAGCAGTCGGGGAAATTGTTCGTGCCGTAGAGGCGAACGAAGAGCTGATAGATGTAGGCGGCTTCGTTGGATGCGCGGCCGGACGTGTAAAATTCGGCTCGATCCGGGCTGTCGAGGTTTCGCAGAATTTGACCGATTTCGGAGAAGGCTTCGTTCCAGGTAACTTGAACGTAGCGGTCGGTCGCGCGGTCGTAACGCATCGGGTTGGTCAGGCGGCCGGCGCGTTCGACTTCGTAGTCGGTCCAGGTGCGAAGCTCGGTGACGGTGTGGCTTTTGAAGAAGTCGGGATGGACGCGCTTGTCCGTCGATTCCCAGGCGACGGCCTTGACGCCGTTCTCGCAAAACTCAAACGATGAGCCGTGCTCAGGATCGCCCCAGGCGCAACCCGGGCAATCGAAACCGTCGGGCTGGTTGGCCTTCAGCATCGTGACGGCGCCGGACAGCGGCGCGCCGCTTGCGAGAAGTTTTTTCCCGCAGCTTTTCAGTGCGCCCCAGCCGCCAGCGGCTTTCGACTTCTTGCCAATGAATTCGGGTTTGCCCATCGCACCTTTTCCATCAATCGCCGCCCCGGCAATTCTTTTGCATCTGCGAAATGGGCTTTTTCTGCAACGCTTGGTGGCGGAATAACCGTTATGCGTAAACGGTATATCCAAAGCGTTTTCAGCATTTTAGCGCTCAGGGATTGGGCAGGAGTGTGCCTCAAAAAGGCGCTCTGTCGCAGCAAAATCACGGCGCAAGACGCCTCCCGGCGATCTGCGCCAGGTCAAAAATGGATTGCACCGCACAGCTTTGGGCTGTGCGGCTGCCACAACACAAATCGCTGGCCGGAGACTTCGCTTAGGGGAAGGCCTGATAGATCCAGGTTTCGCTCAGGGCTTCGCCGTCCTTCGCAAGATAGGCGCGGAGATCCGCAGGCTGGCCGTTCAGGTCACTAAGGTCGAACATCATGCGCCAGCGGTTGGTGCCGACAACCGGGAAGGCCTCGATGCCGCTCAGCGTGCCGTGGCTCGTCGTCACCACGGTTTTGGTGCCGCCATAGCGGGTCTCATCGTCAAGCGTCTTGCCTTCGACATCGATCATGAATTTCTTGGCATTTCGCTTGATATGGCGCAGGTCAAGGTCGCGGCCGCCGAGACCACCTATTCCGATCCGGGTCGCCACGATACGCGCGACATCACCGACCGGCGGGGAATCGATGCCCCAGAACAAGCGATAGCGCGAGTTGATGACCGAGCCGGCAACCACGGGCTCCGCCGGCGTCCAGAAGGCGACCATGTTGTCTTCGGTTTCGTTGGTCGTCGGCAGTTGCACGAGGTTGACGGAGCCTTTGCCCCAGCCCGACAGGGGTTCAACCCACATGCTCGGCCGCCGATCGTAGAACAAGCTGTCGTCCTGGTAGTTTTCGAAATTGCGGTCGCGCTGAATCAATCCGAAGCCCTTCGGATTTTCGTCGACGAAGCTGTTCGTCACGATGCGCGGCGGATTGGAGAGTGGGCGCCAGATGCGTTCGCCGCGGCCGGTCCACATCGACAGTCCATCGCAGTCGTGGACTTCAGGCCGCCAGTCGCCGCGTGTAAAACCGGAGTTTTCGCCATACCAGAACATGCCGGTGAGCGGTGCGATGCCGAGCATGTCAACAGGGGCGCGGAAATAGAGTTCGCACTCGATGTCCTGCAGCGCGCCGCCTTGGCCGCCTTCGATCCGTCGACTGTCCATGCGATAGGCACCCGTCACGCTCTGGCTTTCGAGCAGCGCATAGATCGTCATGCCGCTGCCGTTCTGTTCGAGCCAGAAGCTCGTGAAGCGGGGGAATTCCTCCGGTTTGCCGGTGTTGATGGCAAGTCCGCGCGCCGAGCCGCCGTATTGATCGTTTGGATCGGAGGAACGGAAGTAGGACGCGCCGAGATAGGCGAGCCAATCGCTGACGCCGCCGCGGCTCATCAGGCGGAACCCCGCGAAACCGGCGTTCTTCAGTTTGCGCAGCGGATGATCGGCCGGCATATCGAAATAGTCGGGACTATAGACAACTTCCCGCGCCGAGCCGTTTTCGAGCACGTAGATGCGAACGGGCTCGGCGTAGAAGCGGCCCTGCGGAAACAATCGCACGGTCTGGGCGCCCGGGACGCCATGCCAAAGCTCCATGTCAGGTTTGAACACGGCCTGAGCGAACGTATCGAACGTCATGTCGCGCAAGGGATCGGACTTGTCGGGCTGCGGCGGCGGAACGTACGGCGATTTCGAGAGCGTCTTCGCCTGCTGCTTCAGGGCATCGAAGGAAAACGGCTGCGGCGCGCCAAGATTGGCTGCACCGACAGGTGTGTCGCTTCTGGCCGAGGTCGTCCATCCCGCAACCGTGGTCGTGAGAGCGCCGGCTAAAACGTGTCGACGGTCGAGCGTGAAAGGCATGTTGTTCAGAGACCAGATGAGGGTTGGATGATTGGATGTTGCGAGGGCTTATATCGGCGGCCCGACGGTTATTTCAACTTTGTCGCAGGGCCAAGCCCTTCGTCGGCGGAAGGCAACTTTGGATGGCAGTTAGGTTTCAATCGTTGCCTTTCAAACGCACGCTGTGGTCAGAGACACGGAGTTAGTTTGGCAATATTGCGACTAGGCGGATCCAAGCCACGAACTTGGCGGTTCGTCGACTGACAAAATGGCAATAAGGTACGGGATCGGGCAAGATACTGACGGTGGTGAACGCTGCCCACCTCCTAGCTTTGTGCTTAAGGGCGGCCATGCGCTTACCTGTGCGCCGGATCTGTCTCCGGCAGGATGTTTTTGCACCGCCGAACGGCAGCGTGGTGGGGCCAACGGTTAATTTCCCGCCGTTTCCGGGCAGATCGGATCAGTGCGCGGTCCAAGTATGCGATTTTTACAGATGCGGTCATATTGAAGAACTTATTATACAATCGCTCACTATTCGGACGATATTCTTGTTTCGCGCCCCAGTTTTAGTTTCTTAAACTCTTTCGCTGCATTTTCTATTGGACGATATTCGAGCAGTTTTTCTCTATGCGCGTTCGCGCATTTAACGAGTGATAGCCGGCGGGCAATGACCGGGCAGGTAAGAGTTCCGGACCAAATGCATGTTGGAGAGCGGCTGCATGCTCTCCAGCAGGAAATTCTTGTAGGAATTGCGCTGGGCGATTCGCTTGAGAATGTCCTGACAACTTTCTGTATCGGCGTTGAGGCGCTAGCGCCGGGGGTCATCTGCTCGATCTCGGGCGTGGACGACGAGCGGCTGACGTTTGTCGCCGGTCCTTCCGTCCCCGATTTATATGCGCGCCAGATTGCCGGCATTCGAGTAGGGCCTAATGTTGGATCTTGCGGGACCGCCATTTATTTACGCCGCGCCGTTGAGGTTCGTGACATCGAGACGGATCCGCTGTGGGCGCCCTATAAATCGCTCGCTTTGCCCTTCGATCTGCGGGCATGCTGGTCGTGTCCGATCGAGGCTGCCGATGGACGCGTTCTTGGTGCCTTCGCTTTCTATTTTCGGGAAAAGCGCGGCGTCAATTTATTCGAACGTCAGATTGCGGGCGAATGCGTCAAGTTCTGCGCGATGGCCATCGAAAATTCCGAGGCGAGGAAGCGGCTCAATAATCTGGCGTTCTTCGATCCACTGACCGGACTTGGAAATCGCGTCACGCTCAAGAACAGGCTTGGCATTATTCTGCAGCGGGCGAGCGAGATGCGGCGCGCCGTCGCCGTGTATCATATCGATATCTCTGAATTCCGCGCAATTAACGATCTTCACGGCCGTGTCGTCGGCGACATGGCGCTGATCAAGGTCGCCCAGGTGCTGCGCTCTGTGGCATTGGATTGTGATCTCATCGTGCGGATGGGTGGAGATGAGTTCGTCGTCGTGAAAACCAAGGCGTCAGACGATTCCGATTCCAAGCAATTCGCCGAAGCCATCGTTTCGGGTCTGCGCGGACGCTATCGGGTCGAGCGCGGCGAAGAGTTCATGATCGATGTGCGCGCTGGCGTGGCTAGTTTTCCGCAGGACGGCGAAGATCAGGACGAATTGCTCGAACGCGCCGAGATGGCGTTGTTGCGCGCCAAACGGAGCGGTGCGCGCTTTGCATTGTTCGAGCCGCAGATGGAGTACGAGCGGCGGCAGCGTCGTTCGCTCGAACGCGATGTCGGCCTCGCCGTCGAGAGACAGGAGCTCTCGCTTGTCTTTCAGCCTCAGGTCGATGCGAAAACCGGATCAGTCAGAGCTTTCGAGGTTCTCCTGCGCTGGGTGCATCCGGATGCGGGTCTGATCTCGCCGGATCATTTCATTCCCGTTGCGGAGGCCAACGGGGCCATTCACGGGATGGGCGAGTTCGCCTTGCGGGAAGCCTGCCGGGAAGCTGCGCGATGGCGTGAAAAGTTTCGGGTCGCGGTGAATGTATCTGCTGCGCAAATCATGCGCAGCGATTTCGTGCAACTCGTGACCGATGTGCTGTCCGAGACGGGGCTGGAACCCTGTCGTCTCGAAATCGAGGTGACGGAAAGCCTCTTCATTCAGGATCTCGCGGCCGCTTCATCGATCTTGCGCCGCTTGAAGCGGTTGGGCGTCAGCGTTGCGATGGACGATTTCGGCACCGGGTATTCATCGCTCAGCACGCTGAGGGCATTTCCGTTCGACCGCATCAAGGTCGATCGCAGCTTCGTTAGAGACATGATCAACAATTCAGACGCGGCCGCGATCGTTAATTCGGTCATCGGGCTTGGGCGCTCGATGGGGCTGTGCGTAGTGGCCGAAGGCGTTGAATCGCAGGAACAGCTGGCGATGCTGCGCCTTATCGGTTGTGACGAAATTCAGGGCTACCTCTTCGGCAAGCCGCTTCCGGCTGAAAACTATGCCGATATCACGGGGCCGCAAGTCGTGTTCAACGACATTCACGACAAGCACTCGGCTACGCTCTAAGAGCTGAACGCCTATTCATCACTCCACGGATCGTTCTTCGTTCGGAGCCGCTCGATAATGACATCGGTATGCTCGCCGAGTGTCGGACTTGCGATTGTGGACAAGCACGCCTTTCCGTCGATCACGATGGGGCTGCGGACGGTGGGCACAGGGGGCGCGCCGGGCCGATGAAGATCTTGGCGTAGTCCACGCGCAACAACATGAGGGTCGGCAAAGACCTGGTCGAGCCGGTTGACCGGACCGGCCGGAACGCCGGCGGCTTCCAGAGCCGCAAGCAGGTCGCTTGCGGTCCGTTTTGCAATTTCAACGGCGATAAGCGGGATCAGTTCGGCACGGTTGGCGACGCGGCGGGCATTGGTCTTGAAGCGCTCGTCGGCAGCGAGGCTTTTCAGCCCAAGTAGATCGCAGACGCGCGCGAACTGGCCGTCGTTGCCGGCGGCGATGATGATCGGTCCATCGGCCGTTTCGAACACTTGATAAGGCACGATGTTGGGGTGCGCATTGCCGAGGCGGCGCGGCGGCGTTCCGGACGCCAGATAGTTCATGGCCTGGTTGGCCAGCACCGAGACCTGCGTATCGAGCAGCGCCATGTCGACATGTGCGCCTTCGCCTGTCGCATTGCGGCGGTTAAGGGCCGCAAGGATGCCGATGGTGCCGTAGATGCCGGTGAAGATGTCGGCAAATGCCACGCCGATCTTCTGAGGCTCGCCGTCCGGCGCGCCGGTCAGGTCCATGATGCCGCCCATGCCCTGGACGATGAAGTCATATCCTGCGCGCGGGGCATACGGCCCCGTCTGGCCGAAGCCGGTGATCGAGCAATAGATGACGCCGGGGTTGATGGCTTTGATCGCCGGATAGTCGAGATCGTATTTGGCAAGGCCGCCGACCTTGAAGTTCTCGATGATGACGTCGGCCTGTTTGGCGAGCGCGACCGCCGCTTCACGGCCTTCGGGGCTATCGTAGTCGAGCGCGATTGATCGCTTGCCGCGGTTCGTCGCGTGGAAGTAGGCCGCCGATCCGGGACCATCGTCATCGACGATGAAGGGCGGCCCCCAGGCTCGGGTATCGTCGCCACCGTCGGGCCGTTCGACCTTGATGACGGAGGCCCCGAGGTCGGCAAGCGTCTGTCCGGCCCAGGGGCCGGCGAGCACGCGGGCAAGTTCCAGCACGTGTAGGCCCGCGAGCGGTTTCGGACTTTCAGACGTCGTCATGCGAAGGCCTGCAGTCCGGTGATGGCGCGGCCGAGGATCAGGGCGTGAATGTCGTGCGTGCCTTCATACGTGTTGACCGTTTCGAGGTTCAGCATGTGACGCATGACCTGGAACTCTTCCGAAATGCCGTTGCCGCCGTGCATGTCGCGGGCCATGCGGGCGATGTCCAGGGCCTTGCCGCAGTTGTTGCGCTTGATCAGCGAGATCATTTCGGGCGCAAACTTGCCATCGTCGAGCAAGCGGCCGACGCGCAGCGCCGCCTGCAGGCCGAGCGTGATTTCGGTCTCCATGTCGGCGAGCTTCTTCTGGACGAGCTGCGTCGCCGCGAGCGGGCGGTTAAACTGCTTGCGGTCGAGCGTGTATTGCCGTGCCGCGTGGAAGCAGAACTCGGCGGCGCCAAGCACGCCCCAGGCGATGCCGTAGCGGGCACGGTTCAAGCAGCCGAACGGGCCGGCCAAGCCTTCCGCGTTCGGCAGCAGCGCCTCGTCGGCGACTTCGACGCCGTCCATGACGATCTCGCCGGTGATGGAGGTGCGCAGCGATAGCTTGCCGGCGATCTTCGGCGCGGACAGGCCTTTCATGCCTTTTTCGAGGACGAAGCCTTTGATCTTGTCGCCGTGCGCCTGAGATTTTGCCCAGACGACAAAGACGTCGGCGATCGGCGCGTTGGTGATCCACATCTTCGCGCCTGAGAGGCGGTAACCGCCGTCGATCTTCTCCGCGCGCGTGCGCATGCCGCCGGGATCGGAACCGGCGTCGGGTTCGGTCAGCCCGAAGCAGCCGATCCATTCGCCGCTGGCGAGTTTGGGCAGATATTTTGTGCGCTGCGCCTCGCTGCCATAGCCATAGATCGGATGCATGACGAGCGAGGACTGCACGCTCATCATCGAACGGTAGCCGGAATCAACGCGCTCGACCTCGCGCGCAATCAGTCCGTAGGAGACGTAGTTCGAATCTGAGCCGCCGTAGTCTGCGGGAAGCGTCGGGCCGAGCAGACCGAGCGCGCCCATCTCGTGGAAGATGCCGGGATCGGTCTTTTCCTCAGCGTAGGTTTCGATGACGTGTGGCTGCAGCTTATCTTGGGCGAACGCGCGGGCCGTGTCGCGGATCAGCTTCTCGTCTTCCGATAGCTGATCTTCCAAAAGAAGAGGGTCTTCCCAGTCGAATTTCAAACCGCTCGACACGTTGCGCTCCTGATCGGCACTCCTAATTCGGCGTCACCATAGGTGTCGTCGAAGCGATATGGAATATAGCCGATGAATTGGTTTTATTTGGTCTTGACGCGGATCAAGATATTTCGCCGTCCATTGCCGCCGACGCTTCGCAATGCCATATGGGCGGCACATCGCGCCATCCTTCAAGGTTTCATTCCATGTCCAAGCGCCCTCTCGTCGGTGTCATTTGCTGCCAGCGCAATCCGGATGATCCGTTTCAGGGCGTTGCCGAGCGGTATCTCAAGGTCGCGCCTTTTATGGAGGCGGATCTCGTGCTGGTGCCGTCGCTGCCGGACATCATGGATGCGACTTCGATCCTTAGTCGTCTGGACGGCGTCATGCTGACGGGAAGCCCGTCGAACGTCGCGCCGAAGCTCTATGGCAGCGCTGATGCAGGTGAAGGGCCGTTCGATCCCGGCCGCGATGCAATGTCGTTTCGGCTGATCGCGGAATCGGCTGAGCAGAACCGGCCGTTGCTCGGCATCTGCCGGGGCTTTCAGGAAGTCGCGGTTGCCTATGGCGCGACGCTCAGGCCGGACCTCGGTGCCGCCGGACGCGAGCAGGTTCATCATGCGGCGCCCGACGTGGCGTTTGCGGATATGTTCGCGTTTGAGCATCCTGTTGATCTAGCGCCAGAGGGCGTGCTGGAACGCGTGATGGGCGCGCCGTCGATCACCGTCAATTCGGTCCACTTTCAGGGCATCCGCGATCTCGGCAGCAAGCTCGCCGTCGAGGCGACGAGTCCCGACGGCGTCGTCGAGGGCATTCGGCCGAAGTCCGGCGAGCGAATCCTGGCGGTGCAATGGCATCCTGAATGGCGTGTCGCGGACAATGCCAACTCGCGCGAGCTTTTCGCGTGGTTCGGATTGCTGCTCAGAGGCGCGACGATGCAGGAAGCCGCCGAGCGCGTCGCCGAGATGGCGCGGCAGGCCGGCTGACGTTCCTCAATGAACTGAGGTGAGGGTCGCCTGCAGAGCGCCCTGGATGCCGGTCATCAGAATTTGCACGCCGATGCAGAGCAGCAGGAACGCTGAGAGCCGTGTCAGGATGCGGGCGCGGCCTGGGCCAAGCAGTGAGACAAGGCGGTCGGCGTAGGCATAGCAGGCGCCCACTGTCAGCGCGACGGCGATAGCTGCCCCGCAGGTGCCGGCGAAGAACGGCAGCAGCTCGGCGGCTTCGCGTGGCCGGTTGGCGCTCAACGCAATCGCAACCGAGATCGTGCCGGGTCCCGTGGTGAACGGCATGGTCAACGGAAAGAACGCAACGTCGCTGCCCCATGCGGCGGCCCTGTTGGTGCCGGACGCATGGTCCTGCTTGCGGTCTTCGGTCTCTTGCGGATTGTAGAGCATGCGCCAGCCGGAGACAGCGACGACGGTGCCACCCGCGACGCGTAGAGCATCGATGCCGACGCCGAAAAAGCTCATCAACGTTGCGCCGACGAGCAGCGAGACGAGCATGACGATGGCAGCATAGGTCGCGACACGCCACGCCAATGAGACACGTTCGGGATGCGGGCGACCGAGCGTGATCTGGCTGTAGATCAGCGCGCCGCCGAGCGGATTGACGATCGAGAACAAGGCGGGAAAGGCAACGAGAAAACTCGTGATGATGCCGCTGAGGTAAGCCATGGATTTCGCTTAAAGGACGCCCCGGGTAGATCGAAGGACGATCTTCTAGCCTTGATAGCGCTGACGCGATAGTGCGGCCGAACGGACTACCACTTGAGTGATTGTTCTGTTCCGCCGAAAACTTCCCTCAGCCGCCGGTCCGTGCCGGGCGACAGTCGTTCGGGCAGATCGTCGAGGGTGCAGAAACGCTGTTCGGCGATTTCGGCGTTGGCTTCGGGCATGACGTCGCGCTGCCAATGACGAATAAGAAAAAGAATGATGTGATCGCCGGGGTAATCATCGAAGTGGGAATAGATGCCGATCAGACGCGGTGGTGCGGTGATGGTAATGCCGGTTTCCTCCAGCACCTCTCGTGCGAGCGCGGTTTCGACGTCTTCGCCATGCTCGATGCCGCCGCCAGGAAAGTGCCAGCCGGGACGATAGCCGTGACGAATGAGAAGTACGCGCGAGGCGTCGTCGATGATCAGGCCTTGAGCGCCGAGCGTGACGATATCGGCGCGTCGCGCGAGAAAAGATTTCAGGCGGCTCAGCATGATTTCGAGGTCCAGCCGTAGAGCCAATCAAAGCCTGCCATGACGCGCTCGGGCGGCCGCAGTTTCATGACCGCGTTGCGGGCGAGTGCTGTTGGGCCATGCATATGATAGATGCGCCCGTTGCGGATGGAAGCCTCGACAACTTTGCTAACGCGCGGGCGGCGGGCTTGTTCGTAGTTCTGAAGCGCATGTTCGAGTTCACTGTTCGAAGCCGCGATGGACGACGCCAGCGCGACAGCGTCTTCGAGTGCCATGACGGCGCCTTGCGCGAGAAACGGCAGCATCGGATGCGCGGCATCGCCGAGGAGTGCCGCGCGGCCCGACGTCCAATGTGTGAGGGGTGGCAGACGATAGAGCGACCATTGCCGCCAAGTCTGCGTGCTATACGCCAGCGACCGAAGCGACGGCGCGAAGGATTTCATTTTGTCTTTGACGGCGTCGGTGGCGGCAGGTGCGTCCCAGTCTTCGCTCAACGCCGGATCGTCGGCGATGACGACGATGGCGACGTCGCGTCCGCCGGTGACGGGATAATGCACTGCGTGTGCGCCCGGCGACAGCCAGATATGGACGGCGTTGCGCGCAAGTTCGGGCGGCATGTTTTCCGCTGTCGTGACGCTGCGAAAGGCGGTTTTGCCGACGGGCGTCGGAACGGCCGATTCGCCTGCGATGCCGCGGCGGAGCGTGGACCACAGCCCGTCCGCCGCGACGAGAAGCGAAGCGCTCAACACTTCGCCTGATGCATCGACCGCGGCGATACCATTCGGCTCGTCACGGCAAGAGGTAATTTCAGTCGCGCGCGATAGCGTGATGCGCGGCTCGCTTTCGGCGCGCGTTCGCAGCGCGGAATGCAAATCGCGGCGATGCGCGGTCCAGTATGGAGCACCATGGCGCTTGGTAAGCCACGAACCGAGCGGTAAGCGCGTCAGCTCGCGGCCAGACGCACCATCATGGACAACGAGCGTGTCGGGGCTCGCGACCTTGTCTTCCAGAAATTCCGCGACGCCGAGCTGTTGCAGAATGCGCGTGCCGTTGGGGCCGATCTGGATGCCGGCGCCTTCTTCGGGAAATTCAGCGCGGCGTTCACAAACGCGAACGTCGATGCCGCGCTGGGCGAGCGCGAGGGCGGTCGCGAGGCCGCCAATGCCACCACCGGCGATCAGGGCGCTCGGGCGTTGGGAGCCGGTCACGCGAATTCCGAAACGTGTCTAGAGTTCAAGCGGCGTCTGCGACGAGGCTGTCTTTGGGATCGCTCTCGGTCGCTTTCAGGCGCGGATCGTAGATGTACAGCGTCGAGCAGTAGGGGCACAGGATCTGATTGTCCTGTCCCATGTCGAGGTAGACGTGCGGATGATCAAAGGGCGGCCGGGCGCCCATGCAGTTGAATTCTTTCACCCGGACAAAGATTCGCTCGGCGCCAACGTCGTTGGCAAAGTGCGGGATTACGGCTCCGGCCATGCTTCATCCTTCCGCGATGGGAGATGTTTGGCCGCACCATATCCTCGTGGCGGCGGGGATGGTAGGGGACATAAAAAACTTTCGGGCAATTGAGTGCGGCAGCATGGACCATTTCGACAGCGACGGGGTCGACATCGCATTTCTCGACACCGGAGGCGGCGGCGACAAACCCCCGGTTCTGCTCATCCATGGCTTTGCGTCGAACGTTGAGACCAACTGGGTCAATACCGGCTGGGTGACATTTCTGACGCGCGCCGGATATCGTGTCATCGCGCTTGATAACCGCGGTCATGGGCAAAGTCAGAAGCTTTACGAGCTTGTCGATTATGGTGCGCCGCTGATGGCGGAAGATGCGCGGCGGTTGCTTGACCATGTCGGCGTGAGGACAGCGAACGTCATCGGATATTCGATGGGCGCGCGGATTTCAGCGTTTCTGGCGTTGACGCATGCCGATCGGGTGGCGCGCGTCGTGTTCGGCGGACTTGGCATCAACATGGTGCGTGGAATGGCCGGGACCGGTCCCATCGCGCGGGCGCTCGAAGCGCCGAGCATCGCGGACGTGACCAACCCGACGGCGCGAACGTTCCGCGCTTTTGCCGAGCAGACGAAGAGCGATCTGCAGGCGCTGGCGGCGTGCATACGGTCGTCGCGTGCGCCGATCACGGCGGAGATGATCGGGGAAATCTCGGTTCCGGTACTGGTTGCCGTGGGAGACGAGGACGTCATTGGCGGATCGGCGGAGGAGCTTGCCAAGCTCATTTCCGGTGCGAGGGCCTATACAATTCCGGGCAAGGATCACAATCGGGCCGTCGGCGACCGATCGTTCAAGTCCGAGGCGCTGGCATTTTTCGAGGGAAACGGTGGCCCTGGGGACCGATGAACCGGACCGGCACGGGGGATTGATCGCTTAGGCCGATTCGAAGGTCCTCAGGGCACACGCTCCTGCCGAGGCGAGTGGCTTCGGCAAGCGCTTATCTGTCCCGATGGTGCGTCTTCGGACCGGTACGCGGTACTAGTCCGATCGAAGACGCGGGGACGGCACTCATTCCGGTCTCGCACGCGATACGAGTTCGAGGCCGGTAGCGCCTCCGGGAGCGCTTGCGAAATAGCCTTGCTCAATGACGCGGCGATTTCAGGCGTGTGTCGGCGCGGCTTTAACTGTGGATAACTTTGGCGCTGCAACTTTGTGCGACTTGACTGCCACATGACGGCGCCGCCTCCGGACCGCCGCAGTCGGTCTTTTCATCGTCAAGCCGGCGGCCAAAATCCGTCTGAAAAGCCAGCGATATAACTGTTTTCCGGGTGGATCTCACACTTCCTTAACCGGCCGTTAACGTTAACTCCGCTTACTCGCCGTCATGGTTCCGCGTCGTATCCGAGTTCTTGTGCCCACGGCCGTCCTGATGATTTCAGGGCTCGGTCTGCTTTGGGGCTGCGGAACGACAGGGCCGAGCTTTCAAGTCCGAGACGATCCGTGGCGCACGCCAGAAGAGCGCGCCTGTTTGGCATCCGGCGTGGTGCGGCAGACGGCATTCGTGCGAGCGCGCTCGGCGCTGGGTGGTCCTAGCGTTTGCGGCGCTGTCGAACCATTCGAGATGTCGGCGGCGGACAACGGCCGGGTCGCGTTCAATCCGCCGGCGGCATTGCGCTGTCCGATGATCCCGCAACTCGACCGCTGGGTGAAGGAAGTCGTCGAACCGGCGGCGCGTTATCAATTCCGGCAGGAGCTTGTCGGCATCAAAGTGCTCGCCTCTTATTCCTGCCGGCCGATGAACAATGTCGAAGGGGCGATGATCTCGGAGCATGCCTACGCGAATGCGATCGACGTCGGCGGTTTCACGCTCGCCGACGGAACGACGATCAGCGTCCAGCGCGGCTGGAATGGGTCGCGGGCGGAACAAGCCTTTCTGAGGGTCGTGCATGACGGATCGTGCGCTTATTTCACGACAGTGCTCGGTCCGAACTACAACAGCCTGCACAGCAATCATTTTCATCTCGACCTGGCGCACCACGGCCGCGACGGGTTGATGCATATCTGCAAGTAGGGTCCGCGTGCAGAGTGCGCGCAAATCCGCTAGAAGCGCCCCATGACTTGGGATCACGATCCGCCACCGAGCGGCCACCGGCGTGGCTACCACCACGGCAACTTGCGCGAAGCCTTGATGAAGGCGGCGCTTGATTTGATCGCGGCAAAGGGGCCGTCCGGATTTACGTTTGCCGAAGCGGCGCGGGCGGCTGGCGTGAGCCCCGCGGCACCCTATCGGCATTATCGCGACCGCGACGCGCTGATGGCAGATGTCGCGCGGCATGCGTTCGAGCAGTTCGAAGCGAAGCTGCGGCAAGCCTGGGCGGGCGGTGCGCCTGATCCGTTCAAGGCATTCGAGCGTGTCGGCAAGGCGTATCTCGATTTCGCGCGGCAGGAACCGGCGCAATATTCGGCGATGTTCGAATCAGGTCTGTCGTTCGCCGCTTTTCCTGATCTGCATGTGGCAGGGGAGCGGGCGTTTGATGTGCTGAAGGACGGATGTGCGGCCCTGGTCGCGACGATGCCGGAGGCCAAGCGGCCGCCGGTGATGATGATGGCGCTTCACATTTGGGCTGAGGCGCACGGGATTGCCTCGCTCTTTGCCCGTGGCGACGAGGCGCGCCGGCCGATCCCGATGACGCCCGAAGACCTGCTCGACGCCGCCGTCCTGATCTATCTCGACGGGCTGGGCGTTAGAAAAGCAAACAGCGGTTGATAGCCCGCTTAAAGCTGCGCGGTTTCCCCCTTGGGATCATTGCCGCTCCCGCGATGATCCGCATACTCGGTAACGGCTGAATCGCCGTCGTCTGATCCTCGTTTCTCAGACGTGTCTGATTTTTTGAATGCGATTTTTAAAAACGTCTTCAGGAGTTCGCGATGCCCGGCAAATGCCCGAAATGTCAAAACGTCGTTGGCAACGTTCGCGCCGAGCAGATCGGTATTACAAACATGGCGGGCAACACTTTCAGCGGGGCGAGCTATGTTTGCCCGCATTGCCAGACGATCCTGGGGGTCGTGGTCGATCCCTATGCGTTCAAGAACGAGATCGCCATTGAAGTGATGAAGCGGATGCGCGGCGGCCGGTGAGCCTGTCGCGAACCTTTTTTACGCGATAGCTGCGGCCAGCCCTTGAACTCACCCCTTGCCGTCCCACGTATGTGAATGTAAAATACATTTACATCCTGAATGAGGAGAGGGTGGCAATGACGCAAGTGGTGCAGACACTCGATGACTTCGGCAGGCCCGCGTGGCTTGCCGCGATGGTTCTGGGGTTCATCGTCTTCTGGCCGGTTGGGGCTGTCATCCTGGCCTATATGCTTTGGAGTGGACGCATGAACTGCGGATGGCACGGTGGTCGGGGTCGCGAACGCTGGGAAAACCGGATGGCGGAACGTTTCGAGCGGGCGCGATGCCGAATGGAAGAGAAATTCGGCGGCTTCGGCCATGGACCCAGAGGCGATGGACCTAGAGGCGGCGGTTATTCCAGCGGTAACAAGGCCTTCGACGATTATCGCGAAGCAACGCTGAAACGGCTCGAAGACGAAGAGCGCGAATTTCGGGAATTTCTGGAGCGTTTACGGCAGGCCAAGGACAAGTCCGAGTTCGACCAGTTCATGGCTGAAAGGCGCGATCGTCCGGAACCTGGACAGGAACCCGGTACCAGTCCCACGACTTGATTTCCATGACATAAGGCAGGGTGGCTGTCGTGGCCGCCCTGCTTCATCTTTTCCGGCTTTTCATTCGGTGTGCCCAACCACGCGGAGCGGACTCGATGTTTCATCTTCACCATCTGATCTTCTTGCCGTTTTTCGTTCTGTTTCACGTCGTCGGCTTTCTCTTCCTGGCGTTTGCAGCGGTGATTCTGACGAAGGCGTTCCGCAGGCGGCGGTGCGGCAGCGCCTCTCGCATGAAGGAAAGGCCGGAGGCAACACGGCCGGCGCGTTTCGGAAATGAGGCGTTCGATGATTATCGGCGCGCGACTTTGCGGAAGCTCGAGGCTGAGGCGGAGGAATTCCGCAAGTATCTCGATGGGTTGCGGCGTGCGGCCGACGCCGCCGCGTTCGAGGCGTTTCTTAAATCGCGGCGTGCAGAAAACGGGCCAGCGGCCTGACGATCGGGGCGTGGCGGCGCGCCCCGTCTGCATAGCAGAAATTCCCCATTTTTTCGCCCATGTTGCTGATATTTTAGGGGAGTTACCGTACCGGCTCGGCTATGCTGAACGCTAGGGCCGTCACGGCGGACGGGCTTGTTCGAGGCGAAAATCACGGACGATCATGGCCTGGCAATTTTTGAAAAACGCAGTTGTTGCGTATGGTGGAGGCTTGCGCTCGGCGCTTGAACACCTCAAGGAGGCGTTCGGCTTCGACGGCGCGCAGACGCCTGGACAATCACGCGTTGCATTTACGATCGCGGTGGTGGCGCTGGCGGCCAAGATGAGCAAGGCGGACGGCGTTTCGCTGCCGATCGAAGCGGAAGCGTTCAAGCGCCAATTCCAGGTGCCGGAAAGCGAGTGCGCGCACGTACGCAAGCTCTATGAACTCGCGAGCCGGGATGTGGCCGGATACGAGACGTACGCCTCGCAGATCGCGCACATTCTCGAAGGCCAGCCCGAGATCAAGGTCTCGGTGCTTGAAAGCCTCTTCCATATCGCGAGCGCGGACGGCGTTTTGCACCCCGGCGAAGACAAGTACCTTGAGCGCGTCGCCGAGATCTTCGGCTTGAGCAAAGGGGAGTTCCGCTGCGTGCGCCGCGGCTTCGTCTTCGATGCCGACAGCCCGTACGAGGTGCTGCACGTTTCGCCGCTCGCTTCGGATGCCGAGCTTAAGGCGCGGTATCGCGAACTGGTCAAAGGCCACCACCCCGATGCGCTCGTTTCGAAGGGCGTACCGCCGGAGTTTCTTGCCGGGGCCGAACGGCGGCTGGCGGCGATCACGGCGGCTTACGAAGCCATTCTTGAAGAGCGTGGTCAGCGGGCGGTGCGCGAGCTGGAACCCACTCCGTGACCTTCGAGCCGGATACGCCGCTGACGCATGCGGTTTGTACGGCCCATAATCGGGAGCCGCGACGCGGCGGCGTAAAGCCGTCGCTGCTCGTTCTGCATTACACCGGCATAGGGTCGGCTGCGAAAGCGATCGACTGGCTGTCGCGGCCGGAAAGCGGCGTGTCCTGCCATTACGTCGTGGACGAGCATGGTGTCGTGACGCAGCTCGTGCCGGAAGAACTCCGGGCGTGGCACGCGGGCGTGTCCAATTGGAAGGGCGAAACGGACATCAATTCGCACTCGATCGGGATCGAGATCCACAATCCTGGACATCAGAACGGCTATCCTGATTTTCCCGCAGCGCAGATGCGGTCCGTTATTGCGCTGTCCAAGGATATCGTAGCCAGAAATCATATCCGGCCTGAAAACATTCTGGCGCATTCGGATGTGGCGCCAGGGCGGAAGATCGATCCGGGCGAGAAGTTCAACTGGCTTCTGATGGCGCGGGAAGGTCTGGGGCTGTGGGTCCGGCCGTTGCCCGTTCGGGCCGACGATCCGGGGCTGGAGCTTGGCGCCGAAGGTCCGCGTGTTCTCAATGCACAGAAAAATCTTGCCGCCTACGGATATGGCCTCGACGCCAGTGGCGTACTGGACGCCGATACGGAAAAGGTTTTCAAGGCTTTTCAACTGCATTTCAGGCCACGCCGGGTGGACGGACGGCTCGATCGTTCGACCGAAGGCACGCTCGAACGCCTTATTGCGGCATCGTCGAAGCCGGCTGCTGCTTGACGCAACTTCAGCGGTGATGTTGATGCCGGGAGTGTGCTGACGAATTGCAGCGCATCTCGCCGGCCGGGGCTCGGCGAAACTCGGCACAAACAACCGAAGCAGGGCAGACAGTGTTTAAGCCGCGGCGGCCGGAAATTCTGGCGCTTATCGTTGCCGTCTACGTCGCGCTGGTTCTGAACCGGCCGTTCTGGCACAAATTTCTGAACCTCGTCGCGCCGCATCGGTTCAGCGATTGGGTGTTTGTCGGCGCGGTTGGTGTCGCGACTATTGTCATCGCGTATCTTGCGCTGCTTGCCGTTTCGCTGAAGCCATTGCTGCGTGTGCTCGTTCTCGTTCTGCTGCCGGTGACGGCGGCGGCTGCGTATTTTATGGGCGAGTATGGCATCCTCATCGATGCGCATATGGTGCGAAATATCCTTGAGACGGACAGGGGCGAGTCGGGCGATCTCGTCACGTGGAAGCTCATCGGGTACGTCGTATTTCTCGGGATTGTGCCCGGCGTTCTATTCTGGCTCGTGCCGTGGATGGAGCGGTCGTGGCGCGATGAAACGCTGGCGAAACTCAAATACGCGACGGTGGCTTCTGTCATCTGCGTCGCGGTGGTGCTGCCGTTCCTAGGCAATATTCTTTCGCTCGGCCGCGAGCATCGCGAACTGAAGATGACGCTGACGCCGCTGAACTACATCTCGGCGGTTACGACGTATTGGCGGCGGGAAGGGCGTAAGCAGGTCAAGGTGGCCGCACCTTACGGCGAAGATGCGTATCAGGCGGCAGCGTCGAATCCGGCGCGCAAGTCGCTGTTCGTAATCGTCGTCGGGGAAACTGCGCGTGCAGATCATTTCGCGCTCAACGGTTACGCGCGGCCAACCAATCCGGAACTCTCCAAGGTGCCGGACCTCATCAATTATCCGCATGCTTATTCATGCGGAACCGATACCGCCCAGTCGGTGCCGTGCATGTTTTCAGGCTACGGCCACGACGGCTTCACCAATGCAAAGGCGGAGACGCGCCAGAACCTTTTGGATGTCTTGAAGCGAGCGGGCGTGAATGTGCTATGGCGTGAAAATCAAGCGGGCTGTAAGGGCGTCTGCGCACGCATTGAAACCGAAACTCTGACCGGACACAAAGTTCCGACGTTCTTTCCGAGCACCGAAAACTACGACGATATTCTCGTCGATGGTCTCAAGGAACGCATCGAGAAGATGCAGCACAACGAGGTCATCGTGCTGCACATGATGGGCAGTCACGGTCCTGCGTACTGGCGGCGCTATCCGCCGCAATACGAGACATTCACGCCGGCTTGCAAAGACGCGCAGTTCAGCCGGTGCGAGCTACAGACGATTGTCAACGCTTACGACAATACGCTCGTCTACACAGACCACGTTCTGGCGCGGCTTATCGGCGTGCTCGCAGATGCGCAAAACCGCGGCGTCGATGCCGGAATGCTTTATGTGTCTGATCACGGCGAGAGCCTCGGCGAGCACGGTATGTACCTTCACGGCATGCCTTATGCGCTGGCGCCTGAAGCGCAGATACACGTGCCGATGGTGGTGTGGCTGTCACCGACGCTGCGTGAATCGCGCGGCATCGATCAGTCCTGCATGGTGGCGCACGCGAGCGAGCGAGTCAGTCACGACAATCTTTTTCATTCTGCCCTTGGGATCATGAACGTGAAGACGCGCGTTTATGATCCGGCGCTCGATCTATTCGCGGGCTGCCGCAACCGAACGCGAAAAGCTTATGGGCAGCTCACGCCATAACGAGATAACGTAGCGTGACAGGTTGTGACGCGACGATTTCACCACCCAGGCGCGACGAAAATGATATCCTCGGGTCATCCGGACTCATGCATGATCCGTATATGGATTGCGCTTGGAAAATTTGAGCATGGGTCGAATTCTTGCCGCGTTGTCTTTTCTGGCTGTGATCTGCGGCCCGATGGTGGCGTGGGCTGAACAGCCGATCGGCCCGGTTCCGGAAAAGCCGGAAATGAACGCCCGAGCCATCACGACTCTGCTTTTTCAAGCCAAGCCGGGCGTCCGGCCCGATCTCTCAGGCAAGTTTCTCGTTTACCTTGATCTGTCGGAACTGAATTTCAAAGGCGCGAACCTGGCGCATTCGGATTTCTATGGCACGGACTTCACCGGTGCTAATCTGAAAGGAGCCGATCTGTCACATACGCGTCTGGACCGGTCGGTGCTGATCCGTGCCGACCTCTCGGGTGCCGACTTGACTGGCGCGACAATTCTCAGGCCGACAATTTACACGGATCTTTCAGCAAACACTCAAGATGCGCCCCATTTCACCGGGGCCAATCTGACAGACGTTCATGTTCAGGCGGAATTGTCCGGCGCCGACTTTCGCGGCGCAAACCTTTTTCACGCCAACTTCTATCCGCTTGAGGGCCGGCCGGGTGAGGGAACGCTTGCCACGACGTATCGCAACATTCTCAAGTATTGCGATTTCTCTGGGGCGCGTCTCGAAGACGCGAAGATGACGCGAGCCGTACTTTGGTTCGCCCGGTTCAACGGCGCCAATCTCAAAGGCACGGACTTCACCGAAGCGGACCTGTCGCGAGCGGATTTCTCAGGTGCGGATATCTCGGGTGCCGACTTTACGCGCGCCGATCTCGATGGCGCCAATTTCGTGGGGGCGATCGGCATTGCTCAGGCCAAAGGTCTCGATCAGGCCGTCAATCTTGATCGCGCCGTCAGATAAGCGATGTTCAGATGTCACGACGTCAGGCTGGCGTTTGCTAGACATCGGACCATCTTTAAACAAATCGCAAACTGCTATTAACCTTTGTTAAAGGGTTTATTGTCAGGCTGTTAACACCTCATGCCACACCAGGGTGCTGAAATGTCGAAGCTAAGCGGAGTTGTCCGTTTGCGTCCATGTGCATCGTTTGCGGTTGGATTTTTCGCAGTGGCTTCTGTCTGGGCGACCGGCGCTGAAGCGGTCAGCCTGCACGTCAAGCTGGCCTGCTCGCGTGATTACTATGCCTATTGCAGCCAGTTCGCTTCGGACAGCCCCGAGGTTCGCCAGTGCATGCGCTCGGTCGGCAAGCGGCTATCGGAACGCTGCTTCAACGCCCTGGTCGACGCGGGAGAGGTGAGCCCGACGGAAGTTGCCCGGCGCGCGGCGGCACTGCGCCAGTAGTGGCGCTCTCGTCCTCGGCTCCTCCCAAGGATGACAGGGTGTGTCCTGTTCTTCGCTGCCCCAGCCCCAATAGGCATCCAGACGTCTTTTCCGGCAGTTGCCAGATTTGACTAATAGGAACTTGACTTGCGCCTCACGAACTTCGTTTATGATGTGCTCAGTCGGCCGTACATGCGTTGAGGACGCCTTTAGCGGCGTGAGCGTCGCGCGTTCCGAACCGGCCGGATGAGAGCAATGAGGGCGGTGACATGGGCGAACCGAGGATCGAGCTAAAGCCTTGGCGGCAGATCGACGTTCCGGAGCCGCAGCCGGACGAGCTTTATCAGCTTTCGCTTTTCGACAAGACTTATAGCTTCCGCGGTCTGAAGGCGCTGCTCGGCGCGGCCGACTTCGACAAGGCGGGCGACCGCAATTGCGGACTGGCAGCGAAGGACGACGTCGAGCGCGAAGCCGCGCGGACGATCCTTTCAGGTCTCACGCTGCAACACCTTTACGACCGGCCGCTGACCGACGACGAAGGCCAGGTCGATTCAGTTATGCGGATCAACTACGATATCGATCTTGCGACCTTCGCGGAGCTGGCGCCGAAGACGCTCGGCGAGATCAAGAACCTACTGCTGCGCGCGAAGTCGGCAGAAGCCAAGCGCATCGGCGGGGCGCTGACAGGCGTCATGGCAGCGGCCATCGCCAAACTCATGGACGTGCATGAGCTTGTCTATGCGGCGAAGAAATTGAAGCGGTCCGGCAAGGCGAGGACGCTCGTCGGCGCGCCCGGCACATTGTCGTCGCGTCTGCAACCCAACCACCCGACCGACGATCTCGATGCCATGTCGGCGCTGGTCTATACGGGTCTGTCGATGGGCTCGGGGGATGCGCTGCTCGGGCTCAATCCTGCAATCGACACGGTCGAGAACATCACGAAGGCGCTGAAGCATCTCGACAAGCTGCGCCGCGAAACGGGTGCGCCGACGCAGATCTGCGTGCTCTCCCACGTCAAGACGCAGCTCGCGTGCCTTGAAAGCGGCGCGCCGGTCGAGATCATGTTCCAGTCGCTGGCCGGCACGGATCGCACGCTCATCGAAGAGTTCGACTGCACGGCCGACGTACTCGACCAAGCCTATACGACGATGGCGAAGCATGGGCCGCTCGCGGGCGAAGCCGATCAATTCATGTATTTCGAAACCGGTCAGGGCAGCGAGCTGACCTACGGCAAACACAACGACATCGACATGACGACGACGGAAGCGCTCTGCTATGGACTGGCGCGCCGCTGGGATCCGTTCATGGTCAACAACGTGACGGGCTTCATCGGGCCGGAAACACATCGCTCGAACTTCGAGATGATCGTATCGAACCTGCAAGATCATTTCATGGGCAAGCTGCTCGGCCTGCCGATGGGCATGGCGCCCTGCTATACGCTGCATTCCGAGATCACGATGGAAGGTCAGCAGATCGCAGCCGAGTTGCTGACGGCTGCGGGCGCCAACTATTTTATGGACGTCTATCTCTCGATCGATCGCATGCTCGCCTATTTCGATACGTGCGGGCACGACGACCAGACGATGCGCGAGGTGCACGACCTGACGCCAGCGCCCGAGTTTCTCGAGTGGACGATTTCGCGCGGCATCTTCGTGCGTAACGAAGACGGCGAGATAGAGCGCGGGCCGAACTGGGGCAATCCGAAGATCTTTTGCTCGGAGGAAGAGTTCGAGCGGCTGTGCAAGAACCTGCCGGCGGCTTACGGCTTCGAGAGCGCCGGTCCGCGGCCGAGCGAGCAGGTATCGCGCGCGATCAAAGCTAATCTCGCGGCTGCGCGCGAAGCGATCTATGCCGAGGTCACGCCGGAACGGCTTGCCGGCATTGACTTCCGGCGCGTGAAGACATCGGCTGAGAGCAAGGAAGTGCATTTGAGTCATCCGGATCGGGGTGCAAAACCGGCGGATGAGATTTTAGCCGAGTTGGCGCCGGAAAGCGTCGACGTGCAGATCATCGTGTCGGACGGATTGAGCGCGGAAGCCGTGCATCACAACATTCCGGACCTGCTGCCCGCGTTGCTTGACGGCTTGAAGGAGCAGAGCATTTCAGCCGGCAAGCCAATCCTCGCGCCGTATGGCCGCGTGAAGCTCGCCGAAGCGCTGGGTGATGCGTTGCAGCCGAAGCTCGTGATCAATCTCATCGGGGAGCGACCGGGCGGCGACGCGCTCGCTTCGCGCAGCATGTCGGCTTATATCGCGTATCGTCTCGACGATGATGCGAAGAAAGAGGCAGCGCAGTTCAGCGGCAACCCGGATGTGCGCTACGAATACACGGTGATCTCGAACATCTATGCTGGCGGCTTGCCGCCGAGCGAAGCCGCCGTACAGATCGCCGAACGCGTCAACCAGATTCTGACGACGAAGGCGGCGGGCAACCGGCTGGAGCGCGCCATTCACGATCGCTCCCATAACATGCGGGCCGCCGCACTTTGAAAAGGCCGGAGTGTTGTCCACTCCGGCCCCGACGCCTCACGCCGTTTATGGGTGAAATTATTCCGCGTGGCTCATATCCCGCGGGTTCTAGGCGGCCAATGCCAAGGCCCCCGCTTGGGCTTCGGTCTCCCCTAGCCTTGTCAGCAGTTCCTCCAGCCGAGGCGAGGGCTCGCGAAGATCTGCCTCGAAGAGGGATTTCAACCGCGGCGCCGCCTTCGCTCTAAAGCCCGTCATCCACTCATCGTCGTACATTGTTGGCTCCGCTCGCCTGTTCGATGAGCTGAAAACGGGCCAGTGAATCTCCGGTTCCGTTACGTTGGTGACATATATTTTTCTGTGGCCACGGTGGGCTCTTAACCGAATTGCAAAGTTGTCGTGGATGATGAGGGCAATTTCCAACTCCCTCAGCCCACCGCCGTGCGTGCCCCTTGACCTTTGGCCTTGCACGTCGCTTATCTCCTCCCACCAGCCGGCCGGACGGCCGCTGCCGGATATCGTTGAGGCGAAACGGGCTCTAAAGGCTCGCGAGCAAAGCGTCCGGTGGAGGAAAGTCCGGGCTCCCAGAGAACACGGTGGCGGCTAACGGCCGCCGGGGGCGACCCCAGGGAAAGTGCCACAGAGAACATACCGCCTCCGCGCCTTCGGGCTCGGCGGTAAGGGTGAAAAGGTGCGGTAAGAGCGCACCGCGCTTCTGGCAACAGAAGTGGCAGGGCAAACCCCACCGGGAGCAAGATCAAATAGGGGTGGGCGCGCGGAGCGGGAAACCGCAGACGCAAGGCGCGTTCTCACGCTACCTGCCCGGGTTGATTGCACGAGGCGCTTGGCGACAGGCGTCCCAGATGAATGGCCGTCGCGGAGGCGCAATCCTCCAAACAGAACCCGGCTTACAGGCCGGCTGGTATTTTATTCTTTTGCATGCCTCGCGATTAGAGAGCCGAAAGTGCCTCTTTTGCCGCGAACCAGGCTGCCGCGCCATATCCGACCGTCGTCAAAATACAGCTCAACGTGATCATCGCCGTGAAAGCGATCGGTGGCGATTTCAGGTAGCCCGGCCGGAGCGCCCGAACGAAGAATGCAAACGGGTTGAAAAAAGAGCCGATGCAAATGAAGGCCGTCATCCATGTCGGCGGTATGATTTCAAGCGTGCGAAACAGCATGAAAAAGATGAACTGAAACTGCGCCATCATCAGATAGTCGATATGAGACTTCAGCAGATCCTGGCGGCCGGGAATAAGTTTGAGCACTGGGCTGTCGTCGGATGAAAAGACGGCGACGAGGAGCCAAGCCTGAAGCAGGGCCACGACAAGACATAGGCTTGCAGTCAGCAACAGGAATTGTGTTGGCACGGCTTTCTTGGCTCCGATTTCCCACTGTTTTCGCGAATTTACATAGACAATCGTCAGCGCAGTCGCTTGACTGATCAGGACAAAAGTCTTGGCCACGGCGGCCAGCGTCGGGAGGTGGGATGAGGGGATCCTTTTCAACGGATCGCGTGGCTGCAAAAGATGCGTTCGCTTATTGGAGCGATCTCGTTTGCGATGTCTTCGTAAAGCTCGATTGCAATTCGACAGTGCGAGATCGCTTCAAGGCCACGATGCTTTATGACACTCTCGGTTGGCTTCGCGTCGTAGAAGCGGAAAGCGATGCCATCGAGGCTCAGCGCTCGCGGCGGCAGATCGCCAAGGGCTGTGAAGATGACCTCTTAGTTTCCATCCAAATCAAGGGAAAGACGCAGCTCATACAGGACGGCCACGAGGCTGTGCTAAATGCTGGTGATTTTGCCCTTTACGATAGCTCTCGACCTTACGTCCTGCGCATGTCCGACGATACGCGGCTTATTTGCCTGCAATTTCCGCGCAGCGAGATCGTCGGTCGTCTCGGGCCGGTTTCGCCGTTCGTGGCTAGAGCAGTGGACGGAGAACATGGAGTTGCCAGTCTCTTCCTGGAGCTGGCGCGTATGTTGCCGAAAAGAGTTTCTGAATTGGATAAAGCCGCTGCAGAAGGCGTTGCAGAGCATGTCGTCGATCTGTTGGCATTGTCGCTCGGAAGCAAGCGCGGCGATGCTTTTCAGCTTGCGAACGGCCATGCTGCGATGCGTTCACGCTTGAAGCAGGCGATACGAAGGCACATTCGCGATCCTGATTTCTGTCCCACACTTGCCGCGCGTTCGGCAGGTATCAGCGTTCGACATGCCAACCGCCTTCTAGCGGAGGAAAATACATCGCTGGGGCGGTTCATAATCGGCGAGCGTTTGGCCGGCTGTAGGGAAATGCTGAGCGATGCCTACTATGACAACCTGTCGATTGGTGAGATCGCATATTCCTATGGGTTCAATGATCTCAGCCATTTTAGCCGCGCATTTCGCGCGCGCTATGGTCGCTCTCCGAAGGAGTATCGCTCTCGTCGTACACGTCAGCCTTTCGTTGCTACCTAGGGCGAAGCGCGCGATTATGACCGTTGCCGCATTCACGGCGATATCATTTCCCGCAATGGCTTGGACGGAACAGGACATTTTCCACAAGGGCCTTGCCGGTTCTCTGATCCCGGCGACCGGCGGCAAGCCTGGGCCGATGATGTTGATCTTGCCCGGTTCCGGTCCTGTGGATCGCGACGGCAATGCACCTGGAATGGATACCGACAGTCTCAAGCTTGTGGCACGGGGCCTCGCCGATCTCGGCATCAGCTCGCTTCGGATCGACAAGCGCGGTGTGGGCGAGAGCTATGCCGCCGGTCCACGCGTCGAGGACTTGCGCTTTGGCACATATGTCGATGACGCAATCACGTGGCTCGATTTTTTGCGCAATCGGCCTGACGTCTCGAAGCTGTTCATTCTCGGGCACAGCGAAGGCGCTCTTGTCGGCACGCTCGCGGCGAAAAAAATGAGTGTCACGGGGCTTATCTTGCTTGAGGGCGCAGGGAGGCCGATTGCTGATGTTTTGGCGCGGCAACTCGCGAGCGCAGGTGTTTCGCCAAAGCTACAGGGCATTTCAAAGCAGATTACGGAGCGATTGGAACACGGCGTTGCCGTTCCGAACGTTCCGGCTGAACTCGTGGCGCTCTATCAGCCGCGCGTGCAAGAGTATCTGATGTCGTGGATGCCGATCGATCCGGCCGCCGAATTGTCGACGGTCACTTGTCCCGTCCTCATCGTACAGGGCAGTACCGATTTGCAGGTGTTTCTCGACGACGCTCACCACCTTTCGGCGGCATTGCCGTCGGCACGGCTGGTCGTCATTCCAGGCATGAACCACATCTTGAAGGAAGCGCCTGAGGATCGCGCGCAAAATTTCGCGACGTACGGCAATTCGTTTTTGCCGCTCGATCCTCAGCTTCTTCCTGTGCTCGCGGATTTCGTGCGCAAGCACTGAGGGTGCATCACGGACTGGTCACGACGAGCTTGCGATAGAGGTGCCAAGTCGCGTGGCCCAGGATCGGGAGCACGATGGCGAGCCCGAACAGGAACGGCAGCGCACCTAGAACGAGACCGACGGCAACGATCAGGCCCCACAGCGCCACCGGAATGGGGTTTTCCAGCGCGGCGCGAACGGATGTTCGGATGGCGGCACCGACGCCGACGTCACGATCGACGAGCAGCGGGAACGACACGACGCTGATTGCCAGCACAAACAGGGCAAAGAGAAAGCCGACGAGATTGCCGGCGAACATCAATTGCCGTCCCTTATCGGTCGTCATGACCTGATTGACGAAGTCCGACAGCGACGTCGGCGTGCCGCCTATGATCTGCGTGTACATCATGTTCGCGACGTAGAGCCAGCCGACGAACAGCAGCGCCAGGAAAGCGCCGAGCGTGAAGATCGAGTCGATGCCGGGCCGATGCAGTACGTCGAGCGCGCGGGCGGGCGATACGTCGAGGCCCTGCTCACGGCGGCGGCTCAATTCATAAAGGCCGATGGCGATGAACGGTCCGAGCAGCGCGAAGCCTGCCGCCATCGGGTAGATCAGATGCAACAGCTCATAACCGAAGATCAGTCGCGCGAGGATGATGCCGACGACCGGATAGATGATGCAGGCGAAGACGACGTGCGTTGGCATCGCGCGGAAATCATCGATGCCCTCGCGCAGCGACTGCCAGACGTCTGCCGTCGTGATCGAGCGGACTGCCGGATCGCCGTCGCGCCACAGAACGGACGCGGGCCAACGAAGTTCGATGTCGGAATGAGGATGGGACGGCGTCGGACGCGTGAGATTCGCCATGGTGCACCTCCTTGTGGGTGCCGACGGTCTCATCCGCCTCGGCACCGGCTGACGTGTGCCCCGCTTTGCGCTGGTGCAGATCATGCGCTCCCGCGTGCGCCGCGACCAATCAGGTCTCCGTGACCGCGTTTGCGCGTTTCGGAAAATTTCCAGGTTTTCAGAAGCTTGCAGTAGGCCGCGACGTTCGATGGACAGGCCCGTCGGCATCGGGCTGTGGATCACGGGTGACAATTCCAGTTCTCACCACGAAATATCCTTAATATTCCGTTGACGACCATCAATTCCCATGCGATCCCATATATGCCCGTCCGCACCGGGCAGGACTCCGTGGCTGGGCGCCGATTTGGTTAGAGGGCCCAAATCTGAGCGACCGCCACGGCCCCTTTCTTGATTGTTTCGGGCGACACGCGTTCCGCGCGCCGGCCGCCCGAAACGGAGCATCCCGGCCGCGGCGGCCGAGTTTTTGGTGCGGCCCTGACGGCCGGCTCCGCGAAGCGGAGTCGTCAGGGCCAAGTAAGTGAGTAGGAGGACGGAAATCGTAGCTGGGGGATGGACCGCTTTGTCTCGACATTCACAAACAAGATCGACTCAAAAGGGCGCGTTTCCGTTCCAGCCTCGTTTCGCGCCGTCCTTGAGCGTGACGGTTACGCCGGCGGCCTCTACTGCTACCCCTCGCTCGATGCTTCTGCTCTCGATGCAGGCGGCGAAAGACTTGCAAAGAAAATCGACGGGCTTCTCGCGGGCTTGCCGGACTATTCGGATGAGCGAGACGAGCTCTCTGTCGCACTCTACGGCGACGTCCAGGTTCTCTCGATCGATGGCGACGGCCGCATCGTCCTTCCTGAAAGCCTTCGTGAGCACGCCAACCTGGCAACCGCCGTCACGTTTGTTGGCCTTGGTGACAAGTTCCAGATGTGGGAGCCCAAAGCCTTCGAAGAACGCCGCAAGGAAGCGCGCAGCAAAGTCCAAGTGACGCGCAAACTTTTTGCAGCGGGTGGCCGTTCGTCGGATGACAACGGCAACGAGGGAGCACGGGAATGACGCGCGGTGGCGGGGCAGAGGGAGCCTCGCTGGGGCCAGCTGACAAGCATCCGCGCCACATTCCCGTGCTGATCTCGGAGGTGCTGGAGACGCTCGCGCCAAAGGCGGGCGAAACCTATGTCGACGGCACGTTCGGCGCGGGCGGATATACGCGCGCCATCCTCGAAAAAGCCGACTGCTCCGTTCTCGCGCTCGATCGCGATCCGAACGCCATTCGCGGTGCGGCGCCGCTTATTGCGCAATTCGGCAGACGGCTGAAGATCATCGAGACGCCTTTCAGCCAGATGGAAGACGCCGTCGGCGCCGAGCTGCCGGGACAGCAGGTCGATGGTGTTGTGCTTGATATCGGCGTTTCCTCGATGCAGCTCGACGATGCGGAGCGCGGGTTCTCATTCCAGTCGGATGGCCCGCTCGACATGCGCATGTCGTCATCGGGTATGAGTGCCGCCGATTTCCTCAACACTGCGGATGAGGAAGACATCGCAAACGTTATCTACGAGTTCGGCGAGGAGCATCGCTCACGCGCGATTGCGCGGGCAATCGTCAAAAGACGCGTTGACGCGCCGTTCTCGCGCACGCTCGAACTCGCCGATGTGGTGTCACGGGTTTTTCATGGCCGGAAGGTCGACGGCCGCCATCCGGCGACGCGGACGTTTCAGGCATTGCGGATTTTCGTCAACGACGAGCTCGGCGAGCTGACAACCGGATTGGCGGCAGCAGAGCGCATTTTGAAGCCCGGCGGACGGCTCGTTGTCGTCAGCTTTCACAGCCTGGAAGATCGCATTGTCAAAAAGTTTCTGACCGAGCGCAGCGGCAAGACTGCTGGTGCGTCGCGGCATCAGCCGCCGGAATTGATAAAATCTGCCGATCCAAGTTTCCGACTTGTTAACTCGCGCCCGTTAACACCTTCTAAAGGTGAATTGGAAGTGAACCCCCGTTCCCGGTCCGCACGTTTGCGGGCAGCCATCCGCTTAGACGCAGCGGCATGGCCTTTAGATACGGGCGCGACGGGCCTCTCCCAGCACCGGCGATAATGCGCAGCTTGATTGCAAGCTTAACGGGAACTGTTTCAAAATGCGTCTCTTGAATATTGCAGCTTTCTTTTTTGCAGTGTCGAGTGCGCTGCTTCTTTATGCCTTGAACTACGATACCCGCCGCCTCGAAGCCGAGGTTCAGGAGAAGGAACGTTACGCCGACCAGGCACGCAGCGACATCGCCGTGCTCAAGGCGGAACGCGGCACGCTCTCGCGCCCCGACCGGATTGATGGGCTTGCGCGGCAACTCGGACTAGGCCCGCCGAAGCCTGAACAGTTTGAGGGCGAGGGCCAAGTGTCCCAACTCAGCGGACGAGTGAACACTTCCGGCGGACAATAGAGGGACGGTTGGTCGTGGCTGGGGGGCGTTCAGAGATCATGATGCGTGGTTCGCGCCGAGGTTCGGAGCGCGTCGTTTACGGCGTGCTGATCGCGGCCTTTGCGGGCGTCGCGGGCCAGCTTCTGGTGTTGGCGGCATCGCGGCATACCGACATCACACTCGCCATTTCCGAACCCGTCGCGGCAACGAGCTTCAGCCGTCCCGATATCGTCGACCGCAACGGCCGTCTGCTCGCGACCGACCTCGAAGCGCCGTCGATCTTTGCTGACCCCGGGCTCGTGATCGATCGCGACGAGGTCGTCGAAAAGCTACGGACCGTGCTGCCCGATCTCGACGGCGACCAGCTCTTTCGCGATCTTGCCGATAAATCGCGGCGCTTTCTTTGGGTGCGCCGGGGCGTCTCGCCGGGCATCGCGCAAAAAGTGCATGATCTCGGTCTGCCGGGTATCGCCTTCCGATATGAGCTGAAACGCGCCTATCCCGGCGGCATGATGGCCGGCCATGTGCTCGGCTATACCGACGTCGACAATCGCGGCGTCTCGGGCATCGAACGCTATATCGACCAGAAAGTCGGCGTCGATCCGGTGCATTCGGCGGTGCTATCGAGCCGCCCGCCCGTGCGGCTGTCGCTCGATATCGGGGTGCAGCATGCCCTCGAAGACGAGCTCGACGACGGCGTGCGCGACTACAAGGCGGCGGGCGCGGCGGGTGTCGTCCTCAACGTCAAGACCGGCGAAATCCTGGCGAGCGCATCGCTGCCGCGTGTCGATCCGTCGTGGCCGATGGAGGCACTCGACCAGAAGCATATCGACCGCACGGCGGGGGGTACATACGAGCTTGGCTCGGTATTCAAAACGCTGACGCTCGCGATGGCGTTCGACGAAGGTCTGGCGCGGCCCGATACGTTGCTCGACGTGCGCCAGCCGCTCGAAGCGGGACGCTTCACCGTCAAGGACCTTCATCCGGCAAGCCGCCCGCTGACCGTGACCGAGGTCTACACCCATTCCTCGAACGTCGGCGCCGGCATGCTGGCGCTTGAAGCGGGGCCGGAAAAGCTTGAAGCGTTCTTCAAGAAGCTCGGTCTTTTGGATCAGATGGAAACCGAGGAAGGGCCGCTCGCGGCGCCGCAACTGCCGCAGCGCTGGAACCGGATTTCGACGATCACGACGTCATTCGGGCACGGTATCGCCGTTTCGCCGCTTCAGTTCGTCGCCGCCGCCGCGACCATTCTGAACGACGGCAAGACCGTGCATCCGACATTCCTGCGTAAATTCGATGCGGGGACGGCAGACGGCAAGGCCGTTGTCAGCCCGGCAACGTCGCGGCTGATGGCGCACCTCATGCGTCTCAACGTCGTCAATCGTGATGGTACGGGCGGAAAGGCCGATGTCCCGGGCTATCGGGTCGGCGGTAAGACAGGTACAGCCGACGTCGCTGCAAAAGGCGGGTACACGTCGAATTCGGTCATTTCGTCGTTTCTCGCGACATTTCCGACAGATGATCCGCAGTTCCTGACGTATGTCGTACTGTTCGAGCCGAAGGGCCGTAAAGAAACACACGGTTATCGTACCGCGGGATGGAACGCGGCGCCGATTACCGGCCAACTCATCGCCCGCATTGCGGCGCAGCTGGGCGTCGCGCCGGAGACCCAGACGGCCAGCCGGTGATCGCGACGGCAGCTGGATTTGACGGTTCGCTTGGCGCCTCCTATCACGTTCCAGACAAGGGGCGGTGCGGCCGGGGGACGATAAGGCGGGGATGATGCGGCTTAGCGAGGTGCTTCCGGCGGATATCGCGCCGCCGCCAGATGCGGACGCCATTTCCGTTTCAGGCATCACGGCCGCGAGTGCTGCGGTAGGTCCGAGAGCGATTTTCGCCGGGCTGCCGGGCACGAAAGTTGATGGCTCTAGTTTCGTTCCTGAAGCGATCGAGCGGGGCGCAGTTGCCGTCATCGTTGGCAGGAACAAGGGCGTGCGCGTTCCCGAAGGCGTGGCGCTGATCGAGGTCGATAATCCCCGCGCCGCATTGGCCAAGATCGCGGCGAAGTTCGCGGGCCGCCAACCGAAAACAGCCGTCGCTGTCACAGGAACGAGCGGGAAAACGTCCGTCGCCGATTTCACGCGGCAGATCTTCACGGCGCTGGGTCACAAGGCGGCATCGGTCGGAACCATCGGCATCGTCAAGCCGTCCGGCGCCGTTTACGGTTCGCTGACG
The DNA here is from genome assembly GCF_047497105.1 of Hyphomicrobium sp. DY-1. Lineage (NCBI taxonomy): Bacteria > Pseudomonadati > Pseudomonadota > Alphaproteobacteria > Hyphomicrobiales > Hyphomicrobiaceae > Hyphomicrobium > Hyphomicrobium sp. DY-1. Next base: position 2,541,007 of record NZ_CP134870.1, read on the forward strand.
ACGCCGGATCCCGTCACGCTGCATGCCGCGCTTGCGGCGCTCGCGGACGAAGGTGTGACGCATCTGGCGTTCGAGGCGTCGTCGCACGGACTTGACCAGCATCGGCTCGACGGCGTGGAGCTTTCGGCGGCGGCGTTCACGAACCTCGGCCGCGATCACATGGATTATCATCCGACAGTCGAAGATTATTTGCGTGCGAAGCTGCGGCTGTTCACGGAGCTTCTGCAACCGGGGCAGCCTGCTGTCATCAATGCGGACGGGGCTTATTCGCGTGACGTCGCGGCGGCGGCGAAGACGCGGGACTTGCGCGTGATGATGGTGGGCACGGGCGGCGATGCGCTTCAGCGCACGTCGCTATCGCGTGATGGATTTCGCCAGATCATCGGCGTGAGCGCGGGTGGTAAATCTTACGAGGTTCATTTGCCTTTGGTCGGTGCGTATCAGGTCGAGAATGCGCTGGTGGCTGCCGGTCTTGCGATAGCCGTCGGAGAAGAGACGGAAGCCGTGCTGCAGACGCTTCGCGGTTTGAAGGGCGTGCCTGGGCGGCTCGAAATCATCGGTGAGCGCAACGGCGGTCTCGCCATCGTCGATTATGCGCACAAGCCTGAGGCGCTGGCGGCGGCGCTCGATGCGTGCCGTCCGTTTGCGACCGGGCGGCTGATTTCGGTGTTCGGCTGCGGCGGCGACAGGGACAAGGGCAAGCGGCCGATCATGGGCCGCATTTCGGTCGAACGCGCCGACATCACGATTGTGACCGACGATAATCCACGCAGCGAGCAACCGGCTGAAATCCGCAAGGAAATTCTCGCGGGTGCGGTGGGCGCTCATGAAATCGGCGACCGCGCGGAAGCCATCGCGACGGCGGTTCGCATGATAACTCCGGGCGATGTCGTGCTTGTGGCCGGAAAGGGTCACGAAACCGGCCAGATCATCGGCGATCGGATCATTCCGTTTTCCGATCACGACGAAGTCCGGAAGGCGCTCGCAAGCTGATGAACGCAATGAACGCTCTGTGGTCTTTCTCCGAACTTTCTTCTGCATTGGGCGTTGCGTCCGACGGTGACGGCGTTGCCATCACGGGCGTATCGATCGATACGCGGACGATGCAAGCGGGCGATCTTTTCGTCGCGCTCAAGGATCAGCGCGACGGGCACGAGTTCGTTTCGGCGGCGTTCAAGGCCGGGGCTGCTGCGGCCCTGGTCAGCCGCGATTATGTTCGTCAAGCGGGCGATGGCGCTTTGTTTCGCGTAACCGATCCGCTTGATGGGTTGGTGGCGTTGGGGCTAGCGGCGCGCAAACGGTTGTCGACAGATGCGCGCGTCGTCGGCGTGACGGGCAGCGTAGGCAAGACCGGTACCAAGGAGATGCTGCGCGCGTGTCTGTCGCGGCTCGGGGCTACGCACGCGTCGGAGAAATCCTACAACAACCATTGGGGCGTGCCGCTGACGTTGGCGCGGATGCCGGCCGATACGCGGTTCGCCGTGTTTGAGATCGGGATGAATCACGCGGGCGAGATCCGGCCGCTGACCAAGATGGTGCGTCCACATGCGGCGATCATCACCACGGTCGAAGCGGTGCATCTAGAGTATTTTCCGTCGGTCGCGGCCATCGCGGATGCCAAGGGCGAGATTTTCGAAGGCTTGCCGCATGGCGGGGCGGCGATCATCAAATATGACAATCCGTTTGCGGGTCGCCTCAAAGCTATCGCCGAGGCTTTCGGCGCGAAGCCGGTGACGTTCGGTTTTGACAGCAATGCCGACGCTTGCGGGTCGGATTTCCGGATGTCCGACGATGGCAGCGATATGACCGTTTCTATTGCGGGCCTGAGCATTCCGGTTCATCTGGCGATGCCGGGACGGCATATCGCGGAGAATGCACTGGCGGTTGCGGCCGCGGTTGCTGCCATCGGCGCGGAGGTCCCCACAGCGCTCGCTGCGCTGGCCGATCTTGTGCCGCCGAGCGGCCGGGGCGCGCGCAGCACGCTCTACGTCGGCGATGGAGAAGTGCTGCTCATCGACGAGAGCTACAACGCCAATCCGGCCTCGATGCAGGCGGCTCTGGCGACCCTCGGAGCGGTTCCTCGACAAAGATTTATGCGACGGATTGCGGTGCTCGGCGACATGCTGGAACTCGGCAGCGAGGCTCCGGCGCTACACTCCGGCCTCAAAAGTGCCGTCGATGCGGCGGATGTCGATTTGGTGTTCGCATGCGGGCCGCATATGAAAGGCCTTTATGATGCCCTACCAGCGGCCAAGAAAGGCGGCTACTCTCTGACGTCGGCGCCGCTCGAAATCGCGCTTGCGGATCGTCTGAGGGCGGGCGATGTCGTGATGGTGAAGGCATCGAACGGGACGCGGCTCGGCGCTGTGGTGGCGGCGCTGAAATCACAGTTTGGCAAAGACGGGCCCGCCGCTTAGCCGGCCGGGATCATTGAGGGGGAAGTTCGCGCGGCATGCTCTACGAGCTCGTCAATTTCAGCGACCAGATCAGCGCGCTGAACGTCTTTCGCTACATCACCTTCCGCACTGGCGGCGCGATCTTTACAGCGCTGTTGTTCGTGATGATGTTCGGACCGGCGATCATCGATCTCCTGCGCGTCAAGCAGGGCAAAGGGCAGCCGATCCGCGATGACGGCCCGGCAACGCATCTTTTGAAGCGCGGTACGCCGACGATGGGCGGGCTGATGATCCTCGCCGGCGTCACGGTCTCGACGCTGCTCTGGGCGCAGCTCGACAACGGCTATATCTGGGTCGTGCTCGGCGTTGCGCTTTCGTATGGCGCGATCGGTTTTTATGACGACTTTCTGAAGGTGACGAAGCGGTCGACTGCGGGCTTCTCAGGCCGCATCCGCTTCCTGCTCGAACTTTTCGTGGCCGCGCTGGCGGGCTTTGCGCTGATGAAGCTCAGTCCGGCCGGGCTCGCGACGGATTTGACGTTTCCGTTCTTCAAAGAGCTGGTCATCGATCTCGGGCCGTTTTTCGTGCTGATGGCCGTATTGGTGATCGCGGGTGCGGGCAATGCCGTCAACCTGACGGACGGGCTCGACGGCCTTGCCATCGTTCCGGTCATGATCGCGGCGGCGACGTTCGGCATGATCGCGTATCTGTCGGGCAACGCGAAGTTTGCGGGTTACCTGCAAATTCATCACGTGCCGGGCACGGGCGAGTTGTCCGTCATCTGCGGGGCGCTGATCGGCGCTGGCCTTGGCTTCCTGTGGTTCAATGCACCGCCCGCCATGATCTTCATGGGCGACACCGGCTCGCTGGCGCTGGGGGGCACGCTCGGGGCGATTGCGGTCGCGATCAAGCACGAGATCGTGCTGGCGGTCGTCGGCGGCCTGTTCGTGCTCGAAACGCTGTCCGTCATCATCCAGGTGCTGTCGTTCAAGTGGACCGGCAAGCGCGTCTTCAAGATGGCGCCATTGCATCACCACTACGAGCAAAAGGGCTGGAAGGAATCGACGGTCGTGATCCGGTTTTGGATCATTTCGGTGATTTTGGCGCTGATCGGGCTTTCGTCCCTGAAACTGCGCTAGGACGCCAAACGACGCGACTTGCTGTAGATTGACCTCAATGATTCGCGCGACGTCCTTTAAGGGAAAATCCGTAGCGGTGTTTGGGCTTGGTGCGTCCGGCATTGCGTCTGCCGAGGCTTTGATTGCCAGCGGCGCCATCGTCTCCGCTTGGGATGATGGTATTGCGGCGCGGGATGCGGCCATCGCCAGGGACATTCCGCTTTTTGATCTGTCTGTTGTGGATTGGTCGGGCTTCGCCGCGCTGGTGCTGGCACCGGGCGTGCCGCTGACCCATCCGGAGCCGCATTGGACGGTGAAACGCGCGACCGAGCACGGTGTTGCGGTCATCGGCGATATCGAGATTTTTGCGCGCGAGCGGGCGCTGCATGCCCCCGGCTCGCCGTTCATTGGGATCACCGGCACCAATGGCAAATCGACGACGACGGCGCTGATCTCGCACATTCTGCGGCACGCGGGGCTCGACGTGCAGATGGGGGGCAATATCGGCAGGCCGATCCTGACGCTTGAACCGCCAGAGCCGGGACGGTTTCATGTCGTCGAGCTGTCGTCGTTCCAGATCGACCTGACACCGACGCTCGGGCCGACCGTCGGTGTGATGCTGAACGTCACGCCCGATCATCTCGACCGCCACGGCTCGATCGAGCATTACGCAGAGATCAAGGAGCGCCTCGTGCTCGGCGCGGACATTGCGGCGGTTGGCATCGATGACGACTTCGGCCTGGCGATGCTGCGCAGGCGGATCAACGTCGGTCCTGTTGTGGCCTTCAGCGCGGAAAAATCCATCGCACCGGGTTACAGCCTGCTGGGCGATACGATCGTATGCAGCAACCGCGAGGGCCTCGCAGTGAAGCTTGGCTCTCTTGAAGGTGTCCCGACGCTGCGCGGCAAGCACAATGGTCAGAATGCATTGGCCGCCGTCGCGGCGGTTCGGGAGTGTCTCAGCGCGCTCGGGCGGACGACCGATCTCGATTGGCAGGGTGCGCTGTCGTCGTTCCCCGGTCTGCCGCACCGGATGGAAGAGATCGGCCGCATCGGCAAGGTGCTGTTCATCAACGATAGCAAAGCGACGAATGCGGACTCGACGGAGAAAGCGCTGCAGTCGTTTCCGCGCGATGTCTATTGGATCGCAGGCGGCAAGCCGAAGGCCGGCGGCATCGAGAGCCTGGAGCCGCATTTCGGCGGTATCACGAAAGCATATTTGATCGGCGAGGCCACGGATGCCTTCGCAGCGACGCTCGACGGCAAAGTTCCGTTCGAGCGCAGCGGCACGCTGAACGAGGCGCTATGGGCGGCTTCGGCTGACGCTCAGTTGAGCGATGGGCAGGAACCCGTCGTGCTTCTTTCGCCTGCGTGCGCGAGCTACGATCAGTTCCGTAATTTCGAAGTCCGCGGCGATTGTTTCCGGGGGCTGGTCGCAGCTCTTCCCGGCATTGAATTGCGGGCTGGGCCATGAAGCTCTCGCGCGCCGATCGCAGTCTGCTTGCGGAGTGGTCGTTCACGATCGATCGCGGGCTGCTGATCGCGCTGCTGTCGCTCATCGCCATTGGTGTCGTGCTGTCGGTTGCGGCGTCGCCTGCGGTTGCGATCAAGAAAGGTTTGCCGACCTATTATTTCGTCGAGCGGCATGTGTTCTTCGCGGCGCTCGGTACGATCCTGATGATCGTCATTTCGTTTTTTACGCCGGGCGGCGTCAGGCGACTGGCGGCAGGGCTGTTTCTCGTCGCGATCGGCGGCATGATCGTCGTGATTTTTTCCGGTGCCGAGATCAACGGCGCGCAGCGGTGGCTGAGTTTCGGCGGCTATACGATTCAGCCGTCCGAATTTGCGAAGCCGGCGTTTATCGTCATCCTGGCGTGGCTATTCGGCGAGGCGGGAAAGCGCAGCGATATGCCGGCGCTCCCGTTCGGGTTGGCGCTCTGGGCGTTCTTCGGGGCGATCCTGGTGGCGCAACCTGACGTCGGCCAGACCGTGCTGATCAGCGCGACTGCGGGTCTCATGTATCTGCTCGCTGGAATGCCGGTGATCGGTGCGGGCATTCTGGTGGTTCTTGGCGGTTGCGGAATGGGGATGGCCTATATCTACTTTCCGCACGTGCAATCGCGCTTCGACAAGTTTTTCGGCGCGGCGCCGATGGAGAATTCGCAGGCGGGCCGGGCTATTCAATCGTTTACGGAAGGCGGCTTGTTCGGCCGTGGGCCGGGCGAGGGCGTGATCAAGTCGATCCTGCCCGACGCGCACACCGATTACATTTTCGCAGTGATCGGCGAGGAATACGGTGCGATCGCGTGTATCGCGCTGCTCGGTGTTTTCGCTTTTATCGTGGCGCGGGCCATGCGGCGCGCTGCGAACGAACCCAACACCGCCGACCGGCTCGCGATCCAGGGGCTGGCGCTCGTTTTCGGGCTGCAATCGCTTATCAACATGGGCGTCAATATCGGACTGCTGCCGCCGAAGGGCATGACGCTGCCGTTCATTTCCGCGGGCGGATCGTCGATGTTGGCGCTGGCAGTTACCGCGGGCATGCTGCTGGCGTTGACGCGATGGCGGCCCGATCCACAGCGCCTCAAAAAGCCGCGATGGATTCCAGCTATCGACGAAGTACAACTCGGGGGTCAAACTCCAACACGATGAGCAAGAGGTAATGGCGGGCGCGCAATCCATCATGCTTGCCGCAGGGGGAACGGGCGGGCATTTGTTCCCGGCATTCGCCTTGGCCGAAGAGCTGAAGCGCCGCGGCGTCGTCGTCGATCTGATGACGGACATGCGTGGCGATCGTTATGGCGGCGGTTTTCCGGCGCGCGATATTTATCAGGTGCCGTCGGCGACGCTTGCGTCGCGGTCTCCTGGCAATATCGCGAAGACGGCGCTGATGCTGGCGCGCGGCACGAAGGCGGCGTATTCGATCCTCGGCCGTGTAAAGCCTGCAGCCATCATCGGTTTCGGTGGCTATCCGACATATCCGCCGCTTGTTGCGGCGCGGCTGCGCGGAATTCCGACTGCTATTCATGAGCAGAATGCCGTGCTCGGGCGCGCCAACAAGCTGTTAGCGAAACGCGTCACGGCAATCGCCACGTCATTCGAGCGCACGAAGTTTCTGGAAGGCAAGCTCGCCGAAAAAGCGGTGCTGACCGGAAATCCAGTGCGCCAAGCGGTCATGGATGCCGCGACGCGCCCTTATGAAGCGCCAGCCGGGGAGGGCGTGATCCGTCTTCTAATTTTCGGCGGCAGCCAGGGTGCGCGGTTTTTCTCAGATACTGTCCCGCTCGCGCTTTTTGCGCTTCCCGATCACATCCGGGGGCGGCTGCGCGTGGTGCAGCAAGCGCGCGAAGAGGATATCGAGCGCGTCAACGATGCCTATTTGGAGGCGAACATCAGCGCCGAAATTGCGCCGTTTTTCGCAGATCTCCCGGCTCGGATGGCGGCCGCGCATCTCGTCATCGGGCGGGCGGGTGCTTCCACGGTTGCGGAATTGACGGTGATGGGGCGGCCCTCCATCCTGGTGCCGTTGCCGCACGCGCTCGACAACGATCAGCTCAACAATGCGCGCCGCTTAGCGGAATCGGGCGGCGCGTGGTGCATCGAGCAGCGAAACCTGTCGCCGGAACGCCTCGCTGACGAACTGGAAAAGCTCTTGATTGCGCCTGACGCCCTTGCGGCGGCAGCGAAGGCCGCTAAAACCGCTGGACGCCCCGATGCCGTCCGGAATTTGGCCGATTTTACGCTGGCTTTAGCAGAAGGGCGTAAAACAGGTACGGGGCGTGACCATTGAGGGATCTGCATTTCGTCGAACCGCGCGAGATCGAGACAGCGAGGAAGCTTCCGGCCATGCAAATGCCGCGCGACATCGGACCTTTCCACATCATCGGCATCGGCGGCATCGGGATGAGCGCGATAGCCGAAATCCTGGTCGCCAAAGGATACACCGTTCAGGGTTCCGACCAGAAGGAGAGCGCCAACGTCAAACGTCTGCGCTCCAAGGGCATTCGCGTTTTTGTCGGCCATGATCCGGTGAACCTGATCGGGGCGCGCTATGTCGTGATTTCGACGGCGGTGAAGGCGCTTAATCCGGAACTGGTCGCGGCACGCCAGAAGGGCCTGACGATCATCCGCCGCGCTGAAATTCTCGCTGAGCTGATGCGGCTCTATTCGACGATCTCGGTGACGGGCACGCACGGCAAGACGACGACGACGTCCCTTCTATCGCACATCTTCACCGAAGCCGGCGAGGAGCCGACGGTCATCACGGGCGGCATCATCAATGCCTGGGGCTCGAACGCGCGGCTCGGGCAGGGCAAATGGATGATCGTGGAGGCCGACGAGAGCGACGGCACTTTCACGCGGTTGCCGACGGAAATCGGCATCGTGACGAACATCGATCCGGAGCACCTCGATTACTTCGGCTCGGTCGAGGCGATGCACCGCGAGTACGAGGCTTTTCTACGCAACATCCCGTTCTTCGGGTTGGTTGTGGCGTGCATCGATCATCCGGTGGTGCGGGAGATGGTGCAGCAGTTGAACCTGCGTATCGACGGCCGGCGCCTGCTGACGTATGGCCAGAGCGAGGATGCGGACCTCCGCCTGACGGGTGTGCGCATCGTCGGAAACACGACTTATTTCGACGCGAGCTTGGCGGCGCGTGTCAAAGGTGGCGCGCGCGTATTACAGGATTGGTCGGTGCCGGTGCCGGGTGCGCACAACGCGCTCAATGCACTTGCCGCGATTGCGGTTTCGACGCACGCGGGATTGTCGGACGCCAAGATCAAGGCGGCAATGGCCGGGTTCTCGGGCGTGAAACGTCGGTTCCAGTTCACCGGCGAATGGAATGGCGTGACCATCTATGACGACTACGGCCATCATCCGGCTGAAATCGCCGCGGTGCTGGCAGCAGCGCGGGGCGGCACGAAAGGCCGCGTGATCGCCGTCGTCGAGCCGCATCGCTACACGCGTGTGCGCGATCTGATGGATGAGTTCGCGCAGTGCTTCATGGACGCCGATAGCGTGATCGTAGCGCCGCTTTACACGGCGGGCGAAAGCCCGATCGACGGCGTGGACAATCGCACTCTGGCTGAGCGCATCCGAACTGTCGGGAAGCGGCCAGCGGAGGCGGTCGACGATCCGGCGCTTATCGCGCCCGCCGTCAAGAGATTGGCCGAACCCGGCGATCTGGTTATTTGCCTGGGGGCTGGCAATTCGACCGAGTGGGCGAATGCGCTTCCCGCGTGGCTTGCAGAAGAACCGAAGCGGACAGGGAGCGCGGGGTGATGTTCGCGGACATCACTGCCGACCTTAAGGCTGCAATGCCCCAGTTGAAAGGCAGGCTGAGCGCGAATGCGTCTTTAGCGGATGTCACTTGGTTTCGGGTGGGCGGTCCGGCGCAGATGCTGTTCATGCCTGCCGACGAAGCTGACCTTGCGTATTTCCTGAAGCATCGGCCGAGCGATGTTCCGGTGCAGGTCATCGGGCTCGGCTCGAACCTGCTCGTCCGCGATGGGGGAGTGCCGGGTGTCGTCATCCGGCTCGGGCGCGGGTTTTCTGAAATCGCCGTCGAAGACGGGCATCGGCTGCGCGTCGGCACGGCAGTTCCCGACGTGAAGGTCGCGCGGGCGGCGGCGGACGCGGGCATTTGTGGGCTCGCGTTCTATCGCGGCATTCCGGGGTCCATCGGCGGCGCGCTGCGTATGAATGCGGGTGCACACGGGCGTGAGACGAAAGATTGTCTGATCGGCGCGCGTGCGGTTGATCCAAGTGGCACCGTTCATGTGCTGTCGCTCGCCGACATGGGTTTCACCTATCGTCATTGCGGCATTCCGAAAGACTGGATTTTCACAGAAGCGACGTATGCGGGTGAGCCCGGCGATCCGGCTGAAATCCTAAAAGAGATGGATGCGGTCGCGGAGTATCGAGAGAAGAACCAGCCGATCAAGGAACGGACCGGCGGCTCAACGTTCAAGAACCCGCCCGGTCATAGTGCGTGGAAACTTGTCGATCAGGCGGGGTGCCGTGGGCTTCGCGTCGGTGGTGCGAAGGTTTCGGAGATGCACTGCAATTTTCTGATCAATGACAATCAAGCGAGCGGCGAAGACGTCGAGACGCTCGGTGAGACGGTTAGGGCGCGCGTTCGCGAGACGGCCGGCATCACGCTCGACTGGGAGATCATTCGTCTCGGTATTCCCAAACCCGGCCGTCCGGTCGGGGAAGCGCTGGCCGCTGAGCGAGCCGACCAAAACTAATTCACAGCACATGATTTTCAATCTGCAAGCGAGCCAGACATGAACACACTCGGCCCGGTCCCGAAGCGTACGCGCAATCACGTCGCCGTTCTGAAGGGTGGCCTTTCGGCTGAGCGCGAGGTGAGCCTCAATTCCGGCGCGGCGGTTGGGGAGGCGCTGCTGCAGAGCGGCTACACGGTGACCGAGATCGACGTCGACCGCGATCTCGGCAGCCGGTTGGAGGAGCTGAAGCCTGACGTTTGCTTCAACGCGCTGCACGGCAAGTTCGGCGAGGATGGCTGCGTGCAGGGCGTGCTGGAGCTGCTCGGCATTCCCTACACTCACTCCGGAGTTCTGGCGTCGGCACTCGCCATGCACAAGGAGCGGGCGAAGGACATCATGAAGCTTGCGGGAGTGCCCGTTGCCGATGCCACTCTGGTGACGCGCGGCGAGGCGCTGGAGGGCCACGTCATGGCTCCCCCTTACGTCGTAAAGCCGGTGACGGAGGGGTCGAGCGTCGGCGTCGTAATCGTGCCGCCCGGCGCCGAGCGGCCGCCGAACTCGATCGCAGCTGGTGGTCCGCTCGATCAGATCGTGATGGTCGAGCGTTATGTGGCGGGGCGCGAGTTAACCTGCGCCGTCATTGGCAATTTTGTGACGGATATCATTGAAATTGTGCCGCTTCGCGGCCTCGCGTTCTACGATTATGAGGCCAAATACGCACCCGGCGGCTCGAAGCACGAACTGCCCGCGAAACTTTTACCAGATGTTTACCAGACACTCCGTTCCTTAACGTTAAGGGCGCATCAGGCTTTGGGCTGTCGCGGCGTATCGCGGGCCGACTTTCGCTACGACGACACGGCCGGTGGAACGGGCGAGCTGATCTGCCTCGAAGTCAACACTCAGCCGGGCATGACGGGGACATCCCTGGTGCCCGAGCTGGCGGGTTATGCCGGGTGGTCGTTCAGTGACCTAGTCCGGTGGATGGTCGAGGACGCGAGTTGCAACAGGTAGAGAGCAAGCATCGGTTCTGGTGGCGGGCTGCACATGATGCGCCAACGCCGGAACCGGAGGCTGCTCAATGGGTGCCGCCCTCGCCCGAGGCGACGCCGACGACCCGCGGGCGCAGCTCTGCGGATACGATCTCCAAGCGCGTGACGACCAAACTTCAAATTCCGCGTGGCGAACGTCGCCTGAGACGCACGCGTCGCGGACGGCGGTGGGTGATGCCGTCGGCAGTTGCCGCACTGGTCGCGGCTGTCGCTGGCGTGGCGGCCTATACGCTGCCGCTCGACAAGCTCGTGGCTTTCGATTTCTCCGACAAAGCTGACAGTCTGATGATCGCGGCGGGTTTCGGCATCGATCAGGTCAACCTCTCCGGCCAGCATTTCACATCCGATTCCGACGTGTACGACGCCTTGGACCTCACCAACGTAAAAACATTCGCAGCTTTCGATTCTGACGCCGCCATGAAGCGGATCGAGCGCATTCCGTGGATCGATACCGTGCAACTTACTCGCATCTATCCAGGGACGCTCGATATCGTCATTCATGAGCGCGCTCCGGCTTTCGTGTGGACGCGGGGCGAAACGAATTATCTCGTTGATGCGACGGGGCGGGCGCTTGGGCCGATGCCGACCGCCAGCACATGGAAATTGCCACGCGTGGTCGGTGAGGGCGCCGACAGCGAAGCGATGCTGATGCTCTCAGCCGTTCATCTCGTTCCCAAGATCGAGCGGCAGTACGCCTATGGCGAGCGTGTTGCCGAGCGGCGGTGGCGGATCGTCTTGCGGAACGGCACGGCGCTCGACCTCGCCGCCGATCGCGAGATCGAAGGTTTGCAGGAAATCGCCAATACGCCGGCGGTCCAGGCAGCCTTGACCGGCGCGCCGATGATCGTCGACGTGCGCACGCCGGGCCGGATCGCGATGCGGCCGGTAACGTCATCTGCGCGGACGGCATCTCTCAGAAGCTCCGGGACGACAGCGGTCGCCTCGGCGCAACAGTAGGGGGCTGGCATGGCGGAGCGGCGCACCTACAAGACCTTCGGGCTTCTCGATATCGGCACTAGCAAGACTGTTGCCGCCGTCGTCGTCGCCGAATACGTGGCCGGAATGGCGATGCCGTCGTTGCGGCTCGCGGGTCTTGGCATGCAGCGTTCGAAAGGCGTCAAAGCCGGAGTTTTGACGGATCTCGATGAAGCGGAAGGCGTCGTTCGCGGCGTCATCAGCCAAGCAGAGCGCGCGGCCGGAACGTCGGTCGGCGGCTTTACGCTGTCTGTATCGGCGGGGCGGATTTCATCGGTTCATTGCACGGCGCGTGCGGATATCGAAACCGGCAGCGTGCGGGAAGAAGATCTGGCGCGGCTGATGTCAGCGGGCGAAAGCTACGCTGAGCGCAACGGCCGAACGCTGCTCCATCTCAACCACCTGGGCTATGAGGTCGATGGGGCACAGGGTGTCCGCGATCCGCTCGGTCTTTCGGCGCGACGAATCTCGGCCGGGCTGCACGCCGTGACGGCGGATGAAGCGCCGCTGCGCAATCTGCTGGTTCTGATCGACCGGTGCTATGCGAGTTGCGATGCGCTCGTCGCGTCGCCTTATGCAAGTGCGCTCGCTGCTACAACGCTAGAAGAGCGGCAATTCGGTGTGACATGCATCGATTTCGGCGCCGGAACGACGTCGATCACGCTCTTCGCAGATGGGCGCTTTACGGGCATCGACGTGATCCCGGTCGGCAGTCAACATATTACCTACGATATTGCGAAGGCGTTGCAGACGCCACTTGCAGAAGCCGAGCGAATCAAAACGCTTTATGGCACACTCCTCAACGCCCAGTCAGACGAGCATGAGTCGTTCTCCTATCCGATCGCCGGAGAGGAGGATGACGGCAGCTACGAAACAACGAAAGCGCGGCTCACGGATATCATCCGGCCGCGCGTGCAGCAGATCCTGGGGCTTGTGCGCGAGCGCTTAACGCTGAACGCCGCGAGCCGCTACGTGGGAGACAAGATCGTACTGACGGGCGGGGCCAGCCAACTCACCGGATTGCCGGGATTCGTCGCGGATACGTTCGGACGTTCGGTCCGGCTCGGTCGGCCGATGGATCTGCACGGTCTTGCCGCAAGTCTCTCAGGGCCGCAGCTCGCGACGCTTTCCGGTCTTGCGATCGTGGCGGCGCGCGGAGACGGCGAACTCAACATGGCGCGCGGTCGCAAGACCGTGACGCAAGGATATCTCGGTCGCGTCGGAACGTGGCTTAAAGGCGGGTTTTAAAGACGTGTCGAAGACAGAAATGAGATCGTCGAAGCAGGCGGCGTTGGCGGCAGAAACAGTCGTGCCGAACGCCCAACTATCATTCTCGGGGACGCTATGAGCATCAAGCTGCAACTGCCGAAGCTGGTCGACGCCAAGCCTCGGATCACCGTCATCGGCGTCGGCGGCGCGGGCTGCAATGCCGTCAACAACATGATTGCCGCCGGGCTTCAGGGCGTGCAGTTCGTGGTTGCGAACACGGATGCGCAATCGCTCGATGCTTCGAGTGCGGAACATCGCATTCAGCTCGGCGTCAATCTGACCGAAGGGCTCGGCGCAGGCGCCAAGCCGGAGATCGGCGAAGCTGCGGCGGAAGAAGCGCTCGAAGAGCTTCGTACGCATATTGCTGGCGCGCACATGGTGTTCATCGCGGCCGGTATGGGCGGCGGCACTGGCACGGGCGCGGCATCCGTCATCGCGCGGATTGCGCGGGAGCTTGGAGCGCTGACGGTCGGCGTCGTCTGCAAGCCGTTCCAATTCGAAGGCGCGCGGCGCATGCGCATTGCGGAGGCGGGTGTCGAAAACCTGCGCCATCTCGTCGATACGTTGATCGTCATTCCGAACCAGAACCTGTTCCGGATTGCCAATGAGCGGACGACATTTGCGGAAGCCTTTGTTCTGGCCGACCAGGTGCTCTATTCGGGCGTCGCTTGCATCGTCGAGCTTGTTCTCAAGGAAGGCCTTATCAATCTCGATTTCGCCGATGTCCGCACGATCATGAGCGGCATGGGTACGGCGATGATGGGCACGGGCGAAGCGACCGGTGAACAGCGCGCCATACTCGCGGCGGAAGAAGCCATTGCCAATCCGCTGCTCGATGACGTGACGCTGCGCGGCGCCAAGGGATTGCTGCTGTCGATCTCCGGCGGCCGCGACATGACGCTCTATGAGGTTGATGAGGCAGCGAGCCGCATCCGCCAGGAGGTCGATCACGATGCCAACATCATCGTTGGTGCGACATTCGATGAGCAGCTCGGCGATCGTCTTCGCGTCTCGATTGTTGCATCGGGCATGGATCACCGGATGGCCGAACGTATGATGGCGCAGCAGGCGGCCTTCAACGCTGCGCAGCAGGTGCAGGGTCACGGTCAGGGCACGTATGCTCCCCAGTCACAGCAGCAGGCTGCGGAGATGTCGCAGCAGCATGCAGCGCCACAGCAGCAGGTGGAACGCAGTGCCGTGCTCCCCGCACCTCCGGGCGACCTGCAGCGGCGTCTTGCTGAAGCTTTGCAGGCGCCGACGGCTGCGGCACCACAGAATTTTTCTGAGCCTATCCACAGAGAACAACCGCGTGGTGGCCGCGACAGCTGGGTAGCCCCAGGGAATGTCATGATCGAGGACGGGCTGGAAAATTTTCCTCCCCTGTCCGGTAACGCATTGTTACGGACCCCGCCCCTTCCGGCCGACGCTCCGGCGCAAAATTACGATCATCGATTCGAGCCGCAGGCCCCGACGGAGATCCAGCGTGGCGCGCGCCGGGTGCCTGGCATCGAGGAATTTCCGCCGCAGGCGCAGAAGGAATGGAATGCGCGTCAGAACGGCGCTCCGCGGACCCACGGCAGAGATGCAGAAGAGCAAAGAAAACCGGGCCTTTTGGGACGTTTTGCCGGTTTAGGCCGGAGATAATCAGCCGTATACGGAATAGAATTTCTCGCCGCCACATTTCCGGCTTCGAACGTGATAGAAAGGTGGCGAGAGAGTGCGATTTTTCGGGTGAAGAACGCGGTCAAAATGCGGCTGCATCAGGTCTCGGGAAACGTCAAGAATGGTTGCTAAAGCGTAACACAATGTAAGAAAGCGTGATTTGTCGGTGTTTAGCGAAGCAGTTAGCTTTTGTGCATCGACCACTTGTGATGAGCCTTTGATCAGAGCGGACGCGGCCAAAATAAGGCTGGAACGAGCTGATAGAATCAGAAGGACTTCAAGGTAGGTCAGGGGGTGGTTGGCCGCATATGCTGGGGAGCAGCGGTCCGCCAAGAGAATGAGGGACGGCGCTGTATGTCGAATCGATTCATCGGTGCGCGGCAAACCACGCTTGCCCGCGAGATCCAGTTGACAGGCACGGGGGTGCACAGCGGAGCTCCGGTATCACTCACACTGCATCCAGCAGAGGCTGATACTGGGCTCCGCTTTCTCGTTACAAAACGAGGAAGAGTCGTATCGGAAATCGCGGCACACGTAGCGAACGTCAAAAATCTTACACTTTGTACCGTCATCGGCGACAGCGCTGGCACAACAATCAGCACAGTCGAACATCTCCTCGCCGCGCTTCGCGGTCTCTCGATCGACAACCTCTATATCGAGATCGACAGCAAAGAAGTTCCGATCATGGACGGCAGCTCGGCGGAATTCGTCGATGCCATTGACCGGGTCGGCATTCGCGAGCTTTCAGAGCCGCGCAAATACATCAAAGTTCTCAAACCTGTGCGGGTAGAAGAAAACGGCTGCTGGGGCGAACTTGAGCCGCATGCCGGGTTCCGCATGGACGTTGAAATCGATTTTGCAACGCCGGTGATCGGTCGCCAGCGGCTGCAGTACGAAATGAGCCCCGGCGTTTTCCGCCACGAGATCTCCCGCGCTCGCACGTTCGGCTTCATGAGCGACGTCGAGAAGTTGTGGAAGGCAGGTCTTGCACTCGGAGCCGACCTCACCAACACGGTTGCGATCGGCGACGGCAAGGTCATGAACCGTGACGGCCTTCGCTATCCGCAAGAGTTCGTGCGTCACAAAATGCTCGACGCGGTTGGCGATTTGGCGCTTGCCGGACTGCCGCTCCTTGGCGCGTATCGCTCTTACAAGGGCGGTCACAAGCTCAACTCGATGGTGCTTCAGGCCCTGTTCGCCGATGCGTCGAACTGGGAATACGCGCAGGCACCGCGCACCCGTGCAAGCCGCTCGCCGGTTCAGATCGTGTCTGAGACGGTTGTCGCCGCGGAATAAGCTTCGGCTTATTCCCGTCGGCTGGTGCTCCTGGCCCAATCGACGGCCTGGAATGCACCATATTCTGACGATACACTCGCCACACGGGGCTGTTAGCAGACAGCGCGCTGCCGACGATTCATCTTTCGGGGCGCGTCTCGGGGTGCTATCCGCTTGCGATCGTTGAGACGTGTGGTCGACAGCAACGCAGCCGTCGGCCTCTTTTGGAAGCAACGCGGCGTATGATGATATCGGCACGGCATCTTCTGAAAATCGTGAGCACAGTGTCGGTGTTGCTAGTGCTCGCGTTCTCGATGCTTGCCGTCGGCGGTTGCAGCAATGGACCGAAGCTCGATACGGCTGCGCTCAATCCCGATCCGCCAGCGAAGATGTTCGCCGACGCCGACGCGATGATGACGAAAGGCAATTTCGAAGACGCCGCGACGAAGTTCGAAGCCGTCGATCGCGACCACCCCTACTCGCAGGAAGCGCGCAAATCGATCGTGATGGCCGCATATGCGTATTATCGTGCCGGCAAGGCGCCGGAAGCGATCGCCTCGGCCGAGCGTTACGTCGCGATGCATCCGGGCACGAAAGAAGCGCCCATGGCGCACCATATTATCGCGGAAGCCTATTTCGATCAGATGAACAAGGCGGACCGCGATCAGACGGCGGCTCGCAAGGCGCTTGAGCAGCTCAAAATCTTGAAGGCGCGTTATCCGGACAGCGAGTACGCTAAGGACGCCGACAACAAAATTCGCATCTGCTTGGACAATCTCGCCGCTCAAGAGATGAATGTCGGGCGGTATTATCTTGATCGGCACAACTACGTCGGCGCCATCAATCGCTTCAAGACGGTCGTCAGCGATTATCAGACGACGGCGCATGTCGAGGAGGCGCTGGCGCGTCTTGTCGAATGCTATATGGCGCTCGGCATCACCAAGGAAGCCCAGAACGCAGCGGCGATCCTTGGACACAACTATCCCGACAGCAAGTGGTACAAGGATTCCTACGCTCTACTGGAATCGGGCGGTCTGGCGCCACGCGAGGACAGCGATTCCTGGCTGAGCAAGACCTGGAATTCCGTTCCGAAGCTCTCGGTCCCGACGATCAAGATGCCGAGCATCAGCATGGGTAGCGGCTGATCTTGTCGGTCCGGCGGGTGGAACCTGTCGCTGTCACACCCTCCACATTGTGCTAGATCTGAAAGCGGGGCCCGATTTTATTTCGGGCTTGTGCTTTTCCGATGCTTTGAAAATTACGATGTCTGACGCCAAATCAAGAAAGAAGCGCAAGACCGTCTCAGCGGCGTCAGCGGGAAGCGGGACGCCTGCCGACGAGATTGCCCGGCTATCAGCCGAAATCGCGCATCACGATCAGCTTTATTACCGGCATGACGCACCGGAGATTTCCGACGCCGAATACGATGCGCTGCGTCGCCGTCTTGGTGATCTTGAGAAAGCCCATCCCGAGCTTCGGCGCGAAGACAGCCCAACGGTGAAGGTCGGTGCGGCTCCGGTCGCGGCGTTCGGCAAGATTCGCCACGACGTACCGATGCTGTCGCTGGGCAACGCGTTCGACGATCAGGACGTCGTCGATTTCGTCGAGCGGGTGCGCCGTTTTCTCATGCTCGGCGAAGACGACACGCTCGAAGTGACTTCCGAGCCGAAGATCGACGGGCTTTCGATTTCGATCCGCTATGAGCATGGCGAGTTGGTGCAGGCCGCCACGCGCGGCGATGGGGCGGAAGGCGAGAACGTTACGGCCAACATCAAGACAGTTCGCGAGATTCCGCATAAGCTCAAGGGCAAGGACATTCCCGAGCTGATCGACATTCGCGGCGAGATCTATCTCGGCCACAAAGATTTCGAAGCGTTGAATGCCGCACAGGCTGAAAGCGGCGATAAGATCTTTGCCAACCCCCGCAACGCCGCTGCCGGTTCGCTTCGGCAGCTCGATGCGTCGATTACGGCGAAGCGCCCGCTGCGTTTTTTCGCGTATGCGTGGGGTGCGGTTTCGAAACTTCCGGAGGACACGCAAGCGGGCGTCGTCAAAGCGTTCGCGCATTGGGGATTGCCGGTCAATCCACTGATGCGGATCGCGACGACGACGGAGGAGCTGCTGGCGTTCTATCGCAATATCGAAGAGAAGCGCGCGTCGCTGGGCTATGACATCGACGGAGTCGTCTACAAGGTGAACCGGCTCGACTACCAGGAACGGTTGGGGTTTGTGTCGCGCTCGCCGCGCTGGGCGATTGCGCACAAGTTCGCCGCCGAGCAGGTGACGACCGTTCTTGAAAAGATTGATATTCAAGTGGGGCGCACGGGTGCGCTGACGCCGGTCGCGAAGCTGAAGCCCGTGACGGTCGGCGGCGTCGTCGTGTCGAACGCGACGCTGCACAACGAAGATGAGATCGCGCGCAAAGATATTCGCGAAGGCGATACGGTCATCGTGCAGCGAGCGGGCGATGTCATTCCTCAGGTCGTCGAAGTGGTGCTGGCGAAGCGCCCCTCGCACTCGCATCCATTCAAGTTCCCGACCGTTTGCCCGGTGTGCGGCAGTCATGCAGTGCGAGAGGCCGTCGAGGAAACGGGCAAGGCGGACGTCGTGCGCCGTTGCACGGGCGGTCTCATTTGTCCGGCGCAAGTCAAAGAGCGTCTGAAGCATTTCGTGTCGCGCAATGCCTTCGATATTGAGGGATTGGGCACGGAGAAGATCGAGTTTTTCTTCGATACGGGGCGGATCAAATCGCCTGCGGATATTTTCACGCTGGAAGCCCGCGATAAGGCGTCGGACGAACCGCTGCTGAAAGTCCGCGGTTTCAAGGAAACGTCGGTCCGCAAGCTGTTTGCCGCCATCGACGCGCGCCGCGAGCTTCCGCTCGATCGATTTTTATTCGCACTCGGCATTCGGCACATTGGGGAGACGACCGCGAAAGACCTCGCAAAAGCCTACGGAACGCTGGACGCGCTGCGTTCGGCTGTCGATGCGGCGGTCGAGGGCGGAAAAGGCAGCGACGCCTATCAGGATATCGACAATATCGAAGGCATCGGCGAGACGGTGGTCGATGCACTCGTCGATTTCTTCGGCGAGGATCACAACCAGGAACAGATTGCAGCGCTGCTGAAGGAAGTGACCGTTACACCTTTTGTGCGTACGCAAACGAAAGAGTCGCCTGTCACCGGCAAGACGGTTGTCTTCACGGGAACGCTGACGAAGCTGACGCGCAACGAAGCGAAAGCGCAGGCGGAGCGTCTCGGCGCGAAGGTTTCAGGCTCTGTTTCGAAGAAGACGGATTACGTCGTTGCAGGCGCGGAAGCGGGCTCGAAGCTCGATAATGCACGGGCGCTGGGCGTTACCGTGCTCGACGAAGACGGGTGGCTTGCGCTGATTGGGCTGGCGTGAGCCGCCCGGTTTAAACCGGTGCCGTCGCCTGCTTCAGCCAATTGCGCGTCGAAGGATCGAGGCTCTGCGCAAGCGTATCGTAGACGCGCTTATGATAGGCGTTGAGCCAGTCACGCTCGCTCCTTTCCAACATCTCGGGAAGGATAAGCCGCCGGTCGATGGGCGCGAGCGTCAACGTCTCGAACTCCATCGTTTCGCGGTCGCCACCTTCGACGGTTTCCGGCATTGTCACGAGCACGACGTTTTCGATGCGGATGCCGTATTCGCCGACCTTGTAATAACCGGGCTCGTTCGAGATCAGCATGCCGGGGTGCAACGGCGCCATGCCGGCGCGCGAGATCGACTGCGGTCCTTCATGGACTGACAGATAGCTGCCGATTCCGTGGCCTGTGCCGTGATCGAAGTCAGCGCCGATCTGCCAAAGTGCGCGACGTGCGAACGGGTCGAGGTCGATGCCGCGAGTGCCTTTCGGAAAGCGCGCTGTTGCGACTGCAATATGACCTTTCAGGACAGCCGTGAAATGCCGCTGCATGTCCTTGGTCGGTTTGCCGACGGCAATCGTGCGGGTGATGTCGGTGGTGCCATCAGGATACTGGCCGCCGCTGTCGATCAGGAACAGTTCTCCGGGCTTCACGCGGCGGTTGGTTTCGTCGGAGACGCGGTAATGCACGATGGCGCCGTTTGGGCCGGAGCCGGAGATCGTCGGGAAGCTCACATCGCGCAGCATGTTGGTGTCGCGGCGGAATTCTTCGAGCTTCTGCACGGCGGTGATTTCGTCGAGCGTGCCGTCGGATGCCCAGTCATCGAGCCAGGCGAGGAAGCGTACCACGGCGTGACCGTCGCGGACATGGGCGGCGCGTGCACCGACGACCTCCGCATCGGACTTGATGGCTTTGGGAAGGATGCACGGATCCTGGCCGCGCGAGATGAGCTTGGCACCGAGCTTTTGCTCGAACCAATAGGCAGCTGTTTCGGGATCGAGGCGAACCCGTTTGCCTTTGGCTTTCAGCTCTTTTACGCGGTCCGGCAGCATCGCGGGTGGGAGCAGCCTGGCGACGGGTGCGACGTCGGCGCGGGCTTCGTTGTCGAGGCGATCGGGCGCAATGAAGAGTTCGGCTTTGCCACTCGCGGGAACGATGGCGAAAGCGAGAACGACAGGGTTATGTGCAACGTCGCTGCCGCGAATGTTGAACAGCCAGCAGATCGAATCCGGCAGCGTCAGGATGACGGCGCTCTGGCCGTCTTGTTTCAAGCGCGTCTGCAATTCGGAGATTTTGTCGGCGGCCGTTCGGCCTGCAAAGGCAATCGGCTGGGCGATGACAGGATTTTGCGGCGGCTTAGGGCGGTCCTTGCCCCACAGAACGTCGATCGGATTTTTCGACAGCGCCTTGAGCTTGATGCCTTTCGGCGCGAGTGCCGCCGTCAGGCGATTGATCTCTCCGGCGGTGTGGTTCCAAGGGTCGAATCCGACCGTGCCACCCTTGGCGACGTTCGCGATCAACCAGTCCGCCAGCTTCGGACGTAACAAGAGCGAAACTTCGAAAACTTTTGTGTCGGTTTCGGCGGCGGCCTGCACGGTGTAGCGGCCGTCGATCGCCAGCACGGCGGCTTTCTTGCCGACAACGGCGATGCCGGCGGAGCCCGAAAACCCCGTCAGCCATTTCAGGCGCTCGGCGCAGGCCGGAACATATTCGCCCTGATGCTTATCGGCCCGGGGAACAAGAACGGCGTCGATTTTCGACTTCGCCATGTAGGCGCGGAGCGCCTTTACGCGTTCCGCAACGCGTTCGGGCTTGGACAAGGAATGGAATGTCTGCAGCATGGCTGATTTTCTAAGCACCGGGCGGTGAGATTTCAACGCCGCCAGAAGGTCAAGGTCGACCAGCCGGTGATGCGGTCGTGGCGCTGAAGGGTGAAGCCGTGAGCCAGGTATGTCGCAATGACCTCGGGCGCTTGCGGCAAGAGAATGCCGGAGAGCACCAGTGTTCCTCCTGGAATGACGGCGCGGGCAATCGACGACGAAAGGTAAATCAGCGGTCCCGCCAGGATATTTGCGACCAGGAAATCAAAGGGTGCGCGCTCGCGAACTCTCGGATGTCCAAGACCGTTACCGACGAACAGCGCGATACGTTTGCCCGCACCGTTGAGGCGGACGTTTTCGCTCGCGACCTTGACAGACTGCGGGTCCATGTCGGCGGCGACGATGCGTGTGTGCGGCATGGCCTTTGCGGCAGCGATAGCGAGCACGCCCGAGCCGCAGCCGAGGTCGAGCATGTTCTTGTAAGCGTGCGCGCGCGTCAGCCGGTCGATGGCGAGAAGGCATCCAAGCGTCGTCGCGTGATGGGCCGTTCCGAAGGCTTCGCCCGCGTCGATCAGGATGGCGTTCGGTCCGTGCGCGACACGGCCCTTATCGTGGCTGCCATGGATCGTGAAACGACCGGCGGGCACGGGCGGCAGGGCAGCTTGCGAAATCGCGACCCAGTTTAACTCCGGCACCGCTTCTGTTTCGAATGGCGGCAGCGGCCATTCGACGAACGCGGCCAGTTCAGCGGCAACGTCGCGTTCGCCGGACTCGGCGTCGAAATAAGCTTCGACGCGCCAGCGATCCGGGCCGTCTTCGAAGACGGTCAGGGCATCGGGCGGCGGCTCAAGCAGATCTTGCATGGCGTTGCCGGTCGCGTACGCGAGCGTGCGATCGGCGAAAAGAGCTGTGACTTTTCTGACTGACATCGGATGCTAAGGGTTGGGGACGGATTTGCCCTCGTATTCATAGCCCTCGGAGGTAATCGGATCGGGCAGGTGATCGAGGAACAAATCCCATTTGTCGTCGATGTGCTTCGCCGCCTCGGCCGGCGGCAACGTGACAAAAGTGCCGTCGGGCTTTTCAGTTACGATTCCATCGCGGATTAACCGATCCAAAGCATCGTCGATCTCAAAGTCGATTTTCATGCCGAACGTGCGCGTCAGGTAGTTTTCGATGGCGAGGTCGATGGAGGGCAGGTCGGCGCGGGTCGCGGGCTCCTTGGCGAGGACGCTGTAGAGCAGCATTTCCTCTTTCACGTCTTCCTCGGCGCCGCGCGCTGCGATTTTCAGGATGACGCCGCGATTGTCGGCCATGGTGTGAAAATAGAGGTTCTGCGCCATCACGACCATGTAGCGTTGTTTCTGATTGAGAAAGCCCATCGCTTGGCGGACGGCGATGCCGCCAAGGCCCGCCAACGCGCCGATGGCTGCAATCGGATTGCTCAACACCAGCGCGAGTTTGCCCGCCGCTCCGACTGCGCCCATGCCGAGCCCGCCGCCAGCCGTCACGCCCAGGCGTAGCTTGTCCATGGCACGAAAGCGAACTTCGGTGTTCGGGAAGATCATCTCGACGTCAGTGCGCGGAATATTCTTGAAGAGCTTCAGATAAATGTTTCTGTCGTTGATGCTGGGCGGCAGATGCTGGCGACGATGTTCGACCCATTTTTCCGCGGCATCGCGCGACATCTTTTTCTCGCGCATGACTTCTTCGACGCGTGTCTCGGTGGTCTTCAGTTTGAACATCAGGAACAGACGCTGGAAAATTGGTACGTCGAACTCTTCCTTGTGCAGGAATTTGCGCAGGGAGCGTTTCTCGTATTTCCGGTTTGAAGCGCCGCGATAGTAGATCGCAATCCGCTCGAAAGCTTTCATATCGACGAAGAGATCGAGGCCGTAATGGCTTTCGCGAGTGAGGATGACTTCGACGTCGTTGGGATCGATACGCTCATAGTTGGCGCGCACGAGCAGGCTTTCGACGCCTTCGAAGACACGATGCTGCAAGACCTCGCGATCGTCGTCGGAGAACTTGCGGGTCATCAGGAGGTCGCTGTCGGGAGAGAACGCCTCATACGTCTGTTCGAGTTCCAACAGCATCGAGAAATACTGCTGTTGCCGCCAGTAATCGAGATAGCGGAAGAAGCGCCGCGCCTCGGCGGCTCGTCCGGGCGCCCAGAGGTGCGTCTGCGTAAGGCGGTCAAGCAGCGCGAACCGCGTCACCGGGATGAAACGTTCGCGTTTGCGCTTATCGTCGGGCGCGAGAATATCGATGGGTTCGCGCGCGGCGTCCTCGGGCATCGCGGCTGGCTTTGGATCGAGGTCGGCCAAATCCGAGAGCCTGTCGTACAGGCTTTGCTTCCGGCGCATTCGACCCGATGCAAAGTCCGTCGCCGCCATTATGCTCTCCCCCGAACTTGCTTTGCGATCCAGTTTCTTGCCCCCAGGACCTCATATAGAGTCACCGGGGAATTTTCGAGCGTGTCAGCACTTCTTCGCCGAAAAATGACGCGTGCCGTGGCGCAAGGATCAAAGGACTTGTTGTCCGCTAGTTGGTTGATGATACATCATTAAATGCACGCATGCCTTGTATAATTTGCGTTTATAACTTGCTCTTTCGCCACAGTGTTGCCGCTGTTTAGCTAGGATCATGAACGGCGGCACGACAGGGGATTTTGCGGGGGCGCGAAATGGGGGCTTTGCGTTTTTTAGCCTTGGGCTTTGCTGTGTGCATGGCCCTTGCGAGCACCGTCGCGGCGGCTGACGAGCTTGTGCTGCCTTATTCCTGCATAATGGATAGAGGTGTTCCGCGTCTCGCTCCATCCGAAATGACAACGTACCGGATTGTCGGGCCACGGGAAGATCAGCCTTTTACAGCTTGTGCATCTTCAGCGGCTTGGACCTGTGAAACGATGATGGTCCACAAGTTCACCGTCGAGTGTGGCGGGGAACGCGTTGCTTGGGCCAAGGTGGCCGCTTCAGCCAAGGCGTTGGGCGTCGTCCTGCCGGAAAAACTCCCGCCAGGATATGCGCCGGTGAGCCGCCTCAAAGGCCGCTTCGTTCTTCCCGGGTTCGGCAAAACGACAATGCTGCCGAGCGTCACCTCAGAGAAGCTATCGCGCGATGCGGTGATCGAGGCGCCGGCGCAGAAGGTGGAACCTGAATCCGCGGCTTGGGTGACCGTCGTCGATCCCGTCGCAGCGCCTCCGGCTGCGACCGGCAACGCCTTTAAAGTAGCGGGCGTGATTTCAACGCTGTTGGTGTCGCTCTTGCTCGCGTGCATCGTTCTGGTGCGGCGGCG
Organism: Hyphomicrobium sp. DY-1; assembly: GCF_047497105.1. Classification (NCBI taxonomy): domain Bacteria; kingdom Pseudomonadati; phylum Pseudomonadota; class Alphaproteobacteria; order Hyphomicrobiales; family Hyphomicrobiaceae; genus Hyphomicrobium; species Hyphomicrobium sp. DY-1. Next base: position 2,565,487 of record NZ_CP134870.1, read on the forward strand.
GCAGCTGATGGCGTTCGAATTTTCATTCGGAGCCGGAAACGCTGTTCCGGCTGGGGCGCGATTCTGGGAGTTCGCGGCAGCGCCATTCTCGCTGTTTCAGCGGCGGTTCGAGTCTTGGCGGCCGGGATCGTCAGCAGCCGACGATGACGACGACGGCTCCGAGATGCTGGCGCCGATCCGTACACGATTGCACGAAACCGAGTTTCTCGTTTCGATGCTTCCAGCTGATCTCTTGTTGCGTGACGTCCTCACGTCGGAACTCGATAGCTTGCATGATCGCCTCGCGGATCTGGGACGTCGTGAGGCGCAGCTTGGCGTAGAGCGGGTCAATAGCGCGATCCGGACGATTGTGCGGGATCTCGATCGTGTCAGCCGGATTGCGCAGGGGGCAATGCCGGCTTCGGCCGAGATGCGGGCGTCGGCGGCGCCTGAGCCCGATGTGCCGTCAACCGTGTTCGAGGCTTACCGCATCCTGGGTCTCAACCCGGATGCACCAGATGCGGCGGTCAAGAAGATCGTCGACGCGCTGAGGATGTCGTGGCATCCGGATCACGCCAAGAACGAAGCCGACCGGCGGTATCGCGAGCAGCGGATCAAGCAGGTCAATGCGGCGTGGGACTTGTTGAAGGTGAAGCGGGCGGCTGCGGCTTGATAACGGTGATTGTAGAGAAATAAACGGCACCGCGATTTGCGATGCCGTTTATTCGAGCCCTGGTTTGCTGTTCTTGCCTGTCATCAGGATGAAGAACGATGTGCGACCGGAAGATTACGGACTTCCTCCTCGGTCAGCGGCTGTTGCATATCGGCTAATTCATAATTGCGCCGGTTGGCCCGGCTCAAATCGCGCTGGGCACCAATGCGTCGCGTTAGGGTTTCCCCGTCCTTCCCGCGCACGACGCCTATCTTACCTCTCAGAGGAAAGCGGTAAGTGCTCATGGATAGCTCCTTTCAAGGACTCTACCCTCCCAAACCAAGAATTCCCGCTCGAGTTTCACGCTCCCGCAACTTTTTTTTCATTTTATTTCAGGAACTTAGGTCGCAACGCATGCGTCGTCGGCCGGTAATGAACCGGCGGCGCAAAGATTTACAGCAGCTGATGAACCCCCACAGCTCAACGAGCAGTGGAGCGTATGCCTCAGAATTGCGGCAATATGAAGAAACTGGCGGCGAGACTTGGGCGCCACCTGAGTATTAACTATAGCGGGTTGGTCATGCGACGTCAACGAAACTGGCGACGACCCGTTTGGTCGAGCCGTCATCGAACTCGATCGTCAGTTTGTTGCCGTCGACGTGGGTGACGGTCCCGAGCCCGAATTTTTCGTGACGCACCCGCGTGCCAGTCTTGAACGAGGGGGCGGCGGCGGTTGACGCTGCGACGAGTTCGCCTTCGAGCGTCAGCGGGCCGCGTGACCGCTTCTTTTGTTTCTGATCACTCCGGCTCCAGGACTGCTGGGCGCGTTGCCAGCCGGGCGTATTGTAGCTCGATTTGAACGGTTCGGCGCCGCCCGCGCGGTCAAACCGGCTGGTGCCGAACGAGCCGCCGAAGCCGAACGGGTTCTGCCGGCCGCCGTAGGGCATCTCGCTTTCGACAATCTCGACGGTGGCTTCGGGCAGCTCATCAACGAAGCGCGATGGCAGTGCCGACTGATAGAGACCGTGCGTGCGGCGGTTCTGCGCAAAGGAAATCTTGGCGCGGCGCTTGGCGCGCGTCAGCCCGACATAGGCCAGCCTGCGTTCCTCTTCGAGGCCGGCTTTCCCGCTTTCGTCGAGCGAGCGCTGATGGGGAAAAAGCCCTTCCTCCCACCCCGGCAGGAAAACGATGCCGAACTCCAAGCCTTTGGCGGCATGCAGCGTCATCAAGGAGACACGGTCGCCATCGTTGCCCTGGTCGGCGTCCATGACGAGCGACACATGTTCGAGGAAGCCCTGCAGCGTGTCGAAGTCGTGCATGAAGCGCACGAGTTCTTTCAAGTTTTCAAGCCGCGTCTGCGATTGCGGGCTCTTGTCCGCCTGCCACATGGCTGTGTAGCCCGATTCATCGAGGATGAGTTCGGCGAGGTCGGTGTGGCGCATGTGCTCCAGATTGGCGCGCCAGCGTTCGAACGATTGCGTAACATCGAATAGAGATTTTCGGGCTTTCGGCGTCAGCTCGTCGGTTTCGATGATCTCGCGCGCGGCTTGATATAGAGGAATGGAGCGGGCGCGAGCCAGCTCGTGAATGCGCTTGATCGTCGTATCGCCGAGGCCGCGTTTCGGCACGTTGACAATGCGCTCGAATTTCAAGTCGTTCGCTGGATTGGCGACAACGTCGAGATAGGCGATTGCGTCCTTGATTTCCTGGCGTTCATAGAAGCGCGGGCCGCCGATGACGCGATAGGGGAGGCCCAGCGTGATGAAGCGGTCTTCGATGGCGCGCATCTGAGACGAGGCGCGGACGAGCACGGCCATATCGTTCAATGGTTCGTGGGCGCGCTGCAGGTTCTCGATGTCGTCGCCGATGGCGCGGGCTTCGGCCTCGTCGTCCCAGAAGTTTGCGACTTTGATCTTCGCGCCTGAAGCGCCGTCGGTGAAGAGCGTCTTGCCGAGGCGGTCTTTGTTCTTAGCGATCAGGCCGGAAGCGGCGGCGAGAATGTTGGCGGTCGAGCGGTAATTGCGCTCCAGGCGGATGACTTTCGCGCCAGGGAAATCTTTCTCGAAGCGCAGGATGTTGTCGACTTCAGCGCCGCGCCATCCGTAAATCGACTGATCGTCGTCGCCGACGCAGCAGATGTTCGGCGACCCTTGCGCGAGAAGCCTGAGCCACAGGTACTGCGCGACGTTTGTGTCCTGATACTCGTCAACGAGGATGTAGCGGAAGCGGCGATGGTAATCGGCGAGCACGTCAGGGTGCTGGCGGAACAGACGGATGCATTCGAGCAATAGATCGCCGAAGTCGCAGGCGTTCAGGTCTTTGAGGCGCGCCTGATAGGCGGCGTAGAGTTGCGCGCCCTTGCCGGCAGCGAACGAGAAGGCTTCGCCGCCTGGAACTTTGTCGGGCGTCAGGCCGCGGTTTTTCCAGCCGTCGATCAGACTTGCGAGCTGGCGTGCGGGCCAGCGGTCCTTGTCGATACCTGCTGCCTCGATCACTTGTTTCAGCAAGCGAACCTGATCGTCGTCGTCAAGGATCGTGAAACCAGGTTTCAGATCGACGAGTTCGACGTGACGGCGCAGAATCTTGACGCCAATCGAATGGAAGGTGCCGAGCCACTGCATGCCTTCCAGCGTGCCGCCGATCAGCGAGCCGATACGCTCACGCATTTCGCGGGCGGCCTTGTTCGTGAACGTGACGGCGAGAAGCTGCGAGGGATAGGCGCGGCCGGTTGCCAGAATATGGGCGATGCGGGTCGTCAGAACGCGAGTTTTGCCGGTTCCGGCGCCGGCCAGAACCAGGAGCGGGCCTTCGGTCGTTTCGACGGCTTCGCGCTGCTCCGGATTGAGACCGTCCAGATACGTCGGCTGGCCGCGAGACGCCGCAACGGCGCGCGCCGAAATCGACATACCACTCTTGCCGCTCTCGTGCGGTTTCGCGGCGGGAGCGTCGGGCAAATCGAACGGCGGATCGTCGTCATCGTGCGGCAAATCTGCGCCGCCGGCAGCGTCCGGCTTTTGAATCGAGGTCATGGAACTCAGGTAACCCACCGAAGCTGATCGTACAACTGGCGCGGCGCGGCGCCGCGGTGGATCGAGGTTCCGGCAACAGCAGACCAAAATACGGCCCAAAAAACGTCAAACGCCTGGAAATGAGCCAAATTTCAAGTTCAGAGTATTGTGCTCACGTGCCATACAGGTGGGCGGCAAGGGCGTAGCTTCGATCACGTCTGCCGGTGTGCATTGCGTGTCGAGCACGACTGCAAGAGACGCTCATGAACAACGGGCTATTATTCCTCGGCGGACTCCTCGTTGCTATTTTCGCAGCGTTGTTCGCCGTGCCGAATTTCATCGACTGGAACAGCTATCGCGGTGTTTTCGAGGAAGAAGCCTCGAAGGTGCTGAGCCGTGACGTGCGCGTCGGTGGCAACGTCAACTTAAAGATCCTGCCGGTTCCCTACGTCCGATTCGAGAAAGTCCGTATCGCGAGCGTTTCTGGGCAGACCGGACAGCCGTTCATTCGCGCCGACAGCTTCACGATGTGGCTTTCGGTGGCGGCGATGCTTCGCGGCGTACTAGAAGCCAGCCAGATCGAACTCGAAAAGCCCGTTCTCAGCTTGTCCGTCGACGACAAGGGCGTCGGTAACTGGTCGAAGATCGAATTGCGGGCAGGCGATTTGCCGTTCGTTCCGCGCGACGTCGCGCTGCGGTCGGTGCAGATCACGGACGGCGCAGTGTCGATCTACAACGCTGCGTCAGAGCAGATCGCTGCCGTTGACGGTATCGACGGGGTGTTTTCGGCAGATGGGATCAGAGGGCCGTTCCGGTTCAACGGTTCGGCGTCATGGGCCGGAACCGAGCATGACGTCAAATTTGCAACGGACGTTCCGGCAAGTGACGGCGCGTTCGCACTCAAGCTTTCGGCGCGTACGGACCATTCGCCAAACGTTCTGACGCTCGATGGGCGGGTCTATAACGCCAGTGAAAAGACAACGTTCAAGGGGCGATGGACCGGGAAAGTCCAAGTGCCGGGAAGCCCAACGGTCGAACCGAACGGAAAAGCGCCGCCGCCGCTTATCGATCTTCGCTCCGATGTGACGGCGGATGCACTGGCGGCCAAGCTCGAAAACCTGACGTTGACGCTCAATAACGCTGCCGAACCACAGACCATTACGGGGGCGGCCGTTGCAAGCTGGTCGCCGTCGCCGCGGCTTGATGTGACGCTCAATTCGAAATGGCTCGACATCGACTGGCTGGCGGGCGCAGGCAAGGGCGGCGCCGGGTTTTCGAAGCTGAGGCAACTCGCGCTTGGGCTGATGCAGTCGGTCGCGGGAGATAGCCAGGCATCGGCGAAGATCAATCTCGAACAGGTCAAGATCGGCGGCGAGAATGCCGGCGGCCTTTCAATCGATGCCGAACGGCAGGGAAGCGTCACGCATCTCAAGACCTTCAAGGTGAGCCTGCCGGGCGGAACGCGTCTCGATCTCGCGGGCGATTTGAGGAGCAAGGACGGCAAACTGAGCTTCCTAGGCCGAGGGTTCATCGGCGGGGCTAGCTTCGGGCGTTTCAAGGCGTGGGCGGATAAGTCCGGCATTCCGATCGACGTTAACGCCGATGGCGCATACTCGGCGGCCGGTAAGCTCGAAATTGACGATAAGAGATTTTTCCTGACAGACGCGTCGGGAGACATTTCAGGTAAGCCGCTCGCGGGCGAACTCAAGGTGACGCACGGAGATCGAGAGCGCACGGAGCTGACGCTTCAGGCCGCCGATCTGGATACGCAGGTGGTCTTTCCGAAGATCTCCCAAGCGCTGCGTTCCGAGTTTCGCAAATCGCTTGGATTGGCGTCTCGAAAGGATGATCGCAAAGCGGACGAAGACCTGCCGAGCGATGTTCGTCTGCGCGTAATCGCGGGGCGGCTGACGGATGGCCAAGATAGCTACCGGGATGTCGACGTGTCGTTCGCGATCCAGGGACGGAAGGTCAGTCTGCCGGTCGCGAAACTGACGACAGACAGCGGCCTCGAAATCGGGCTTGAGGGTGGGATCGAAACGCAGGACAGCGGTCCGGTAGGGACCTTGGCTTATGATCTTGTCGGGCCTTCCGCAGATGCGATGCGGGATCTCATTCGCAAGGCCGGTCTGCTCGATGTGGTCGGAGAGGATCGCTTCGGCGGATTGAAAGACGGCAAGATCGCGGGCCTCGTTCGTCTGGGTCTTCGAGGGCCGAAGACCGCCGACTTGACGTTCGATGGCCTGCTCGACGGTTCGAAGTTTGACGGTAGGGCCGAGTTCGACGGTGGCATTGCGAATTGGCGCACCCAGCCGAGCCGGCTGCAGGCGACGCTCGATGCGCCGACGCTGTCCGGGCTTCTTGCGACTCTCGGGCGAGACAGTAGTGGTATCGCAGCCGAATCGCAGAAGCCGGCGTTGGCGTCGCTGCTGACCAGTGGCACGCTGGGCTCCGGTGCCGTGTCGCAAATCGAGATTTCGTCGCAAGATTTCGATATGCGGTTCCGCGGGCGCGCCCAATGGCCGGACACATCGGACCTTGCCTTGAACGGGCTGCTCAACGTCAAAGCCGCACAAAGCGCGCAAGCTTTCGCCGTTGCCGGACTATCGTTGCCCGGCGGTCTGACGGCTGTTCCGTTGCAGGGTACGTTGGATCTCCATCGCGACAAGGGCGCATGGATCGTCACGGCGCAGAACGTCTCGCTGGGAGATTCCTTGCTGTCGGGGCGGGTGACGGCTGCGACTGCGAGCGGAGCGACGAAGATCGACGGCAATATATTCGCCAATCGCGTTATGGTTCCGGGCCTGTTGTCGGCCGTGACGGATGCGCCCTCGACTGTTCCCGTCTCAGCAGCGCCAAGTGCTCCTAATCCGAACGCCGTCAATGGCGCCGCTGTAGCGCAAGTCTGGCCGGAAGGGCTTTTTGATTTTGCAGCGCTCGGCAACACAATGGTAGCACTGAAGGTTGGTTTCAAATCGCTGGGGTTGAGCGAGGGATTGGCGACGGGCGACGGCACGATGATGGTTGCGCTCGCGCCCGGAAAGCTGTCGATCACCGATATTAAAGCGGCGGCGGCCGGTGGCCAGTTCGCCGGATATGCCAGCCTGGAGAAGGTTTCGAACGGCGTCGCATTCGCATCGGAGTTGAAGCTTGATGATGTGAAGCTGGCGACGCTCAATTCGGGTGGCAAAGGCTCGGGCGCCTTCGAGCTGCATACAGAAGCGCGGGCGCAAAGCCCGGCAGGGCTGATCGCCGTGATGACGGGATCGGGTACAGCAACCCTATCCGGAGCCGGATTGACGGGGCCGTCGCCGACCGCCGTTACGAACGTCGTCGACGATGTGATCTCGGGCACCGTTCAGAATGACCCGTCATCTATTGCGAACGCTCTGGTCAGCGAGGTTGGATCGTCAGAGTTGGCGCTTGGAGACCGCAAGTTGGCGATTTCCATTTCCGACGGGACGCTGAAGCTCAGCAATATCGATCTGCGCAGCGTGGTCGGCACGGCTGAGGGAGCCGTCTCGGCCGATCTTGCGACCCTTGGCATGAGCGCGTCGTTCCAACTGACATCGGTGGTTCCGCCGGCGCTTGCACCCGCAGCGCAGACGTCAAAACGGAAGGCCGCGGCCACGGCGAAATCTGAACTGCCGGCTGCAATCGTGCTCTACAGCGGGCAACTCGGCCGGCTTGCCTCCCTGTCGGTGAGCGCCGATGTCGGCGATCTGCAGCGTGAACTCACGGTGCGCCAGATGGAGCGCAACGTGGAGCAGCTCGAGCAGGCGCGGCGGGCGGACGAAGAACGCGCGCGGCTGCAGAAGGAAATGGACGTTAACCGGAAAGAAGCAGCGGATCGCGCTGCGGCTCAGCAAAGGATCCAGCAGCAATTGCCGCCGGTCATTCCGGAGTCGGCGGGGACTGCGGCGCCGTCTCAGGGCAGCAGTGAGAACGATCCGGATGATTTCTTCGGATCGGCGCCGCCTCCCGCCAGGGCAGGGCAACAGCCGTACAACCGATCCACATTGGAGCCGCAGCCGCAGAATTTGAACGGTCAGGCCCGCAACGCGGCGAGTGGCGGACAAACTGGCACCGGACAACCGGCTGCGATTGATCCGGCGACCGGACTGCCCGTTCCGAAACCGGTTCCCGCCGTGAAGCCGACGGTCACACGGACGACGTTGCCACCAAAACCCGTCAAGCGGCGCACGTCGGCCGACGAAATGATGAAGTCGTTCGGCGGTTATCCCTGAGAACTGGACCGGGCCGCCAGCCGACCGAAAGCTCGCGCTGCCAGCGCGCCGCTTGATCTCAGTTGTCGTCCATCTTGAGGGCGTTGATGAACGCCTCTTGCGGGATTTCGACCTTGCCGAATTCGCGCATCTTCTTCTTGCCGGCCTTCTGCTTGTCGAGCAGCTTGCGCTTACGCGTGATGTCGCCGCCGTAGCACTTTGACAGAACGTCTTTCCGGAGTGCTTTGATCGTTTCGCGGGCGATGACCTTGGCGCCGATGGCGGCCTGGATCGGAATCTGGAAGAGGTGCGCCGGGATCAGTTCTTTCAGCTTTTCGCACATCGAGCGGCCACGGCTTTCAGCGCGTGAGCGATGGACGACGATCGACAGCGCATCGACTGGCTCGCTGTTGACGAGGATCGACAGCTTGACGAGGTCGCCTTCTTCATAGTCCTTGATGTGATAGTCGAATGAGGCATAGCCACGCGAGACGCTCTTCAGGCGATCGTAGAAGTCGAAGACGACTTCGTTCAGCGGCAGCTCGTAGACGACCATAGCGCGGGAACCGGCGTAAGTGAGCTGCTTCTGGCGGCCGCGGCGATCCTGACAGAGCTTCAACACCGCGCCGAGATACTCATCCGGCACCAAAATCGTGGCTTCGATCCACGGTTCTTCGATGTGATCAATCTTGACGACATCCGGCATGTCGGCCGGATTGTGCATCTCGATCATCGTGCCGTCGTTCATGTGCAAGTGATAGATGACGCTCGGGGCCGTCGTGATCAGATCGAGATTGAACTCGCGCTCGAGACGCTCGGTGATGATCTCAAGATGGAGAAGACCGAGGAAGCCGCAGCGGAAGCCGAACCCGAGGGCGGCGGAGCTTTCCGTTTCGAATGAGAAGCTCGCGTCGTTGAGGCGCAGCTTCGCCATCGCATCGCGCAGGTCTTCGAAGTCAGCGGCATCAACCGGAAAGAGCCCGCAGAATACGACGGGTTGCGCCGGTTTGAAGCCCGGAAGTGCTTCCGGCGCCGGGTTCTTTTCATCTACGATCGTATCGCCGACGCGGGTGTCGGCGACCTCTTTGATCGCGGCCGTGAAAAAACCGATCTCGCCGGGGCCGAGCTGATCCAACATCTGCTGCTTGGGACGGAAGATGCCGACCCGCTCAAGCTGATAGGTGGCACCGGTCGAAAGCAGTTTGACGCGCTGGCCCTTTTTTAGGGTGCCATCAATGATGCGGGCGAGCACGACGACGCCAAGGTAGGCGTCGTACCAGCTGTCGACGAGCATGGCCTTCAGCGGCTTCTTAGCGTCGCCTTCCGGAGCAGGCAGGCGCTCGACGATGGCTTCGAGAACAGCTTCGACGTTGAGGCCCGTCTTGGCCGAGACGCCGATCGCGTCGGAGGCGTCGATGCCGATGACGTCTTCGATCTGCTTTTTGACGCGGTCCTCATCGGCCGCAGGCAGATCAATCTTGTTCAGTACGGGGAGGATTTCGAGGTTGTTGTCGAGCGCTTGGTAGACGTTGGCCAGCGTCTGGGCCTCGACGCCTTGGCTCGCGTCGACGACGAGGATCGCGCCTTCGCAGGCCGCCAGCGAGCGCGAGACTTCGTAGGCGAAGTCGACGTGACCGGGCGTATCCATCAGGTTGAGCTGGTAGATTTCGCCGTTTTTGGCCTTGTAGTCGAGACGGACGGTCTGCGCCTTGATGGTGATGCCACGCTCGCGCTCGATGTCCATTGAGTCGAGGATCTGCTCCTTCATCTCACGGTTCGAGACGTTGCCGCAGAGCTGAATCAGCCTGTCGGACAAGGTCGATTTGCCGTGGTCGATGTGGGCGATGATCGAAAAATTTCGAATGTGTGAAATGGCTGTCATGGGCCGGGCTCATAGCACCCGGAACTGGGCGGCAAAAGGGGCGTTAAGGCTTTAGGGCGACTTCGGAGCCGTTTTGATCGCCGCATGGCCTATAAGAGGTGTGGCAACCGGGGGTGGGGTGTGCGAAAATTGCTCACCGTCCCTCTGTGCCGATCATGAGCCCCTGGAGAAGCGATATGGCGAACTCACCCTTCGAAGCCAACCCGGCTTTCACGAAACTCGGCGAGGATACAAAGAAGGCGGTCATACAGGCTTTCGACGCCATGTCGAATTGGCGGGCCGAACTCGCCGAACTGGGTGAAAAGAACAGCAACGCTGTGTTCGACAAGATGGCCGAAGCGGCAAAGTCGCTCGGCTGGCCCACTGATTTCGTCGAGTTGAGCCGGAAACAGATGCTGAGCGCTTCCAAGCTGCAATTGCAGGCGGTCGATCAGGTCATGGATGTCTGGGAAAAGCAGGTCAAGGCGCTGGGAGCGCCGGGCCAGTTCCCCAACTTCTCGAATGTTTCAGGCTTCGGCGCCGGCATGCCGCAGTTCCCCGGCGCTGGGGCAAGCTTCCCTGGCATGCCCGATTTCGCGGCTGGCGCCACGAACCCCATCCAGTTTTGGATGCAGGCTGCCGAAATGTGGCAGAAGGGCTGGCAGCAGGCCATGTCGAGTTGGATGGAAGCGCAGCAGAACGCCGTCAAAGGCATGAATAAGCCGAATTCGCGCTAAGGCATTTATATCTACGAGCTTTTCTCTTCTTCGGCAGCGCCGGTCCGTTGGACCGGCGCTTTCGTTTGATCCGGCCCCGACTCCCTTGTGCCATCGTCGCCGCGACATGAGAGATCTTGTACGACCGGCGGGCAAGATGTTAAATTAGAATAATTCTAAATTTTATTTAGGCTGCCATGCGTCGTTTCACCGATCTCGATCAGCGCGAGATTCTTGCCCTCGCGATCTCCCTGGAAGAAGAGCACAGTCGGATCTACTCCGATTATGCTGCCGGTCTCAGCGCCGAGTATCCGGCCAGCGCAAAGATTTTCACGGAGCTTGGCGAAGAGGAAAACGCCCACCGGCGCAGCCTGATCGAAATTTTCAAGCGCAAGTTCGGCAATCACATTCCACTCATCCGCCGCCACGACGTTTCGGGCCTCGTGCGGCATGATCCGATCTGGATGGTGCGGCCACTCGGCATCGGGAAAGTTCGCCGGCAGGCACAGGAGATCGAGGAGGAAACGCGCGAATTCTATGCCTCGGCGTTGAAGCGGGCGACGGACGCCGACATCCGCAAGTTGCTCGGCGATCTCCTGGAGACGGAAAGCCAGCATATAAGCATCGCGCAGCATCTCGCCGATGTTGAGCTGACGAATGAGGCGCGTTTGAGCGAAGACGAGACCGCGCGACGGTCCTTCGTTCTCCAGTACGTGCAACCGGGATTGAACGGCCTGATTGACGGCTCCATCTCGACGCTGGCGCCAATCTTTGCGGCGGCATTTGCGACCCATAACACCTGGCAGACGTTTCTCGTCGGCATCGCGGCGTCGATCGGCGCCGGCATTTCGATGGCGTTTGCCGAAGCTTTGTCCGACGACGGCGAGATTTCGGGCCGCGGCAACCCTTGGCTCCGCGGTTCGGTAACGGGCGCGATGACGACGGTCGGCGGCCTCGGGCATACGATGCCCTATCTCATTTCCGATTTTCGGACAGCTACCACGATCGCAATCGGTGTGGTGTTCATTGAACTCTGGATTATTGCGGGAATCCGCTCGCGGTACATGGAAACGAAGTTCTGGCGAGCGGCGCTGGAGGTGGTTGTCGGCGGTCTGATCGTCTTTGCTGTTGGCATTCTGATCGGTAGTGCGTAGACGAATGCGCTAAAGGCCTCACTGAGGCCATAGTCTCTTGACGCTCTCCAGACTGTCGGCAATGTGCTGGCCCTACGTCAACGGCCGAAGGCATTCCTCTATGCGCGCAGGTTTTATCGTTTCAGCGATCGCCTCTTTCATGCTTGCGGGGCTTTCCGCCAGTGCCCATGCGGAGAACACGCCGCCGCCACCGGCAAACAAGCGCAATTGCCAGAACACCGTGCCGTTCAACCAGTGGCTCGCCGATTTCAAGCGTGACGCCATCGCTCAAGGCATTCGGCCGGAGACGATCGAAGAAACGATCGGGGGGCTGACGCCGGACCAGGGTACGATCGCTCGCGACCGGAAGCAGGGCTTCTTCTCGCAGACGTTCATCGACTTCTATTTCAAGCTTGCGACCAAGAACCGCGAGCAGACGGGTAAAACGTATCTCAAGCGCTACAAGGCGATCTTTGATCGCGCGGAGCAGCAGTACGGCGTTCCGGGTCCGGTCATCACGGGCTTTTGGGCTCTCGAAAGCGACTTCGGCGGCGGCATGGGCAAGCTGTCCATTCTGCGTTCGCTGATGACGCTCGCCTGGGATTGCCGCCGCGGCGATTTCTTTCGGGGCGAGTTGATTGCCGCGATGAAAATTGTTGAGCGCGGCGACCTCACTCCGGATCAGATGATCGGATCGTGGGCAGGTGAGCTTGGTCAGACGCAATTTCTGCCGCAGCACTATCTGAACTACGGCGTCGATTTCGATGGCGATGGCCGCGTCGATCTCATTCGCGACAACGCCGACGTAATCGGCTCGACCGCAAACTTCCTCAAGTCGATGGGATGGAAGCGTGGTGAGCCGTGGCTGGAACAGGTTCGCGTCACCAAGGATCTGCCTTGGGACAAAGCGGATCTGGCGATCAAGCTGCCGCGCTCGCAATGGGTGGCATGGGGCGTCGAGGGCGTCGGCAAGCCGCTGCCCGCCGACAATCTCCCGGCGTCGCTCGTCTTGCCGATGGGACGGCACGGACCCGCGTTCCTGGCGTACCCGAATTTCGACGTTTACACGCAGTGGAACCAGTCGCTGACGTATGCCCTGACGGCGGCGCATCTTGCCGCTCGCATGGCTGGTGCTCCGAACCTGACGCGGGCCGACGGCAACGTCGCGTCGCTCAGCTACGAGCAGATCAAAGAGGTTCAGAGCCTGTTGAAGCGCCGTGGCCTGGACGTCGGCGAGGTTGACGGCAAGCTCGGCGCCAACACGCGCGCAGCCGTGAAAACGATGCAGATGAAGTTCGGGCTGCCGGCGGACAGCTATCCGACGGCGGACCTGCTGACGGCGCTGAGAGAGCGGAGTTAAGGCTTTATGATGGCGCGTGCGACTCCGTTTGGCGGAGGTGGCCGCACGCGCGGATTCCAAGCTGACAACCGTGGATTATGCCGGTAGCGCCGCCGACCGCCTCGCGAAACGCGTGTCGGCGGCGCCAACAATCAGTGCAGCTTGACCTGCGGTTCCGTGCGACGCGTCAGGAGTCGTGACAGGGTGTCGAGGAAGACCTTCACGTATCCGTGCAAGGCGATCTCGTGCATTTTGTATAGCGACCGGTACATGATCTTCGCGAACCAGCCTTCGATGCGCAGCGACTTGCCGTCGATGAAGCCCATCAGGTTGCCGACGGTCGAATACTTGCCGAGCGACACAAGCGAACCGAAATCGCGATACTTGAAGGGTGCGAGCTTCGTCTCACCTTTCATGCGGCGCTGAATCTGCGTGACGAGGTGGCTCGATTCCTGGTGTGCCGCCTGAGCGCGCGGCGGAATAGGCGCCGTCTCGCCTTCGGGCACCAGATAGGCTGCGTCGCCGATGACGAAAATGTTGTCGTCAACGGTCGTCTGCAACGTCGGCTTCACGACGAGCGTGTTCATGCGGCTGACTTCGAGGCCGTCGAGGTTCGATAGAACTTCGGGGCCTTTGACGCCCGCGGCCCAAACTACCAGCTCGGATGGGATGAAATCGCCATTCGCCAGCGTCACGCCTTCCTTGCTGACGTTCGTCACGGCGCTGCCGGTGCGAACTTCGACGCCGATGCTGTGCAAGATGTTCGTTGTCGCTTTGGAGAGACGCTCAGGCAGCGCGGGCAGAATGCGTGGCGCGGCTTCGATCAACGTGATCTTGAAGTCTTTCTCGGGATCGATTTTGTCGAGACCGAATTCCACGAGGCCGCGCGCGGCGTGATGCAACTCCGCCGACAGTTCCGTGCCGGTCGCGCCTGCGCCGATGATGGCAACGTGCAATTGGCCGTCTCTGATGGGGCCAGGCTGCGCATAGGCGCGCACGCACGCATTCAGGATGCGGCGGTTGAAACGCTCGGCCTGCTCAGGCGTGTCGAGCATGATCGCATTTTCTTTGACGCCCGGCGTACGGAAGTCGTTCGAGATGCTGCCCACAGCGATCACTAGAGTGTCGTAGGGGAACCAGCGATCCGGCGTGATCTCGCGACCATCCTCGTCGTACGTCGCGCCTAGGTGCACGCGCTTGCCCGCGCGGTCGAGACCGATCATCTCGCCGTAGCGGTAACGAAAACCGTGCCAGTGACCTTGCGCTTGATAAGGCAACTCATGGCGGCCTGTGTCCATGCTGCCGGCCGCGATTTCGTGGAGAAGCGGCTTCCAGATGTGGGTGCGAGCACGGTCGACCAGGGTGACTTCCGCTTTACCGGATTTTCCGAGCTTGTTTCCAAGCTGCGTTGCGAGTTCAAGACCGCCGGCGCCGCCTCCAACGATGACGATGCGGTAGGGGTGTTTTTCGTCGGTCACGCTTTCGGCTTGAGCGGTGGTCGCGGGGGGGAGCGAATTCATCTTGGCCTCATGCGCATGTCATGACGGCGGCTTTAGGAGCGTAAGTCTCCGCCAGTCGCCTTTTTAACATCGGTAACTATTTTTTTCGTGATCGTTTCAATAGCCTGATCCGTGAGGGTTTCCGTCGCAGGTTGGATCGTTACCTCTATCGCAACCGACTTCTTGCCCTCGGCAGCGAGACTGCCGCCTTCGAATACGTCGAACACATTCACCGCCCTGATCAAGGCTTTATCGGAATTCGCGGCCGCCTTTATGACGTCGCCTGCCGGTACATCCTTGGGCACGATGAAGGCGAGGTCACGCGTGACCGGCAAGAGGTCGGAAGTCGTAAGCGGCGGTTTGGCGCGCGACTTCTTCTTCTCGGGCGGCAGAGCGTCGAGAAAGATCTCGAATGCAGAGACCGGCGCTTCGACATCGAGGGCTTTCAGCGTCGCCGGGTGGACCTCGCCGAAATATGCCAGAACGGTTTTGGGACCGAGCTTGAGTGCGCCGGAACGGCCGGGGTGATACCAGTGCGGTGCATCACGAGTTATTTGGGCCTTGGTCGGGTCGACTCCAAGTGCTGCAAGTGCGGCGAAGACGTCGGCTTTGACGTCGAATACGCCGACGGGTGCGGCGTTGCCGTCCCAGTTGCGTCCTGAGCCGGAGAGATGCGCCGTTCCGGCGCGGACGCCAGCGGCACTCAGGTATTGGTCTTCGGGCTTCTCACCGCGATAGGCCTGACCGAGCTCGAACAACGCAACATCCGCGACGCCACGATTGCGATTGCGCGTGACGGACGCGAGAAGCCCCGGCAAAAGCCCTGGACGCATCGAGGACATTTCAACGGAAATCGGATTGGCGAGGTCGAGTTCGGCAGCGCCGCCGCCGAAATGCGTAGCTTCGCCCTTCGGAATGAAGCTCCAAGTCACGGCTTCGACGAAGCCGCGGGCCGCAAGAAGACGGCGGGCGCGGCGGGCGCGCTTTTGCTTATCCGTCAGAACGGCGCGGGCGATGCCGTCCGCGCGCGGAAGCGGCGTTGCCGGGATGCGGTCGAGCCCGGCGATGCGCACGACTTCTTCGACGAGGTCAGCGGGGCCGTGGACGTCCGGCCGCCACGTCGGAACGGTCACCTTCGCTGCGTTAGGCTTGCCGGTGATGGTGAAGCCGAGTGCTTTCAGGATTTTCGTAATTTCGGCTTCGGAAAGCGTCACGCCGGACAGTTTCTCGACGCTTGCGTAGTCGAACGCAATGACCCGCTCCTCGATGGGTTCCTTGCCGGCTACTTTCGCTTTCGAGGCTTCGCCGCCGCAGAACTTCAGGATCATGTCGGTCGCGAGATCGAGACCGG
Source organism: Hyphomicrobium sp. DY-1 (assembly GCF_047497105.1). Lineage (NCBI taxonomy): Bacteria > Pseudomonadati > Pseudomonadota > Alphaproteobacteria > Hyphomicrobiales > Hyphomicrobiaceae > Hyphomicrobium > Hyphomicrobium sp. DY-1. The sequence continues at coordinate 2,581,251 of NZ_CP134870.1, forward strand.
GGCGTTCTGATGCCGGATCGACGCCGCGCTCGAAGCGATAGCGTGCGTCTGTCACCAGTCCGGTCTTGCGGCCGGTGGCGGCGGTGCGCAGGGGATCGAAGTACGCGCTTTCGATCAGGACGGCTTTGGTCTCCGGCGTACAGCCGGTGCTTTCGCCGCCCATCACGCCACCGAGGCCCAGCGGTCCGGTGTCGTCGGCGATGACGCACATCGTGTCATCGACCGTGTATTCCTTTCCGTCGAGCGCGAGGAACTTTTCGCCGTTCTTGCCGAGACGAGCGTGCAGCGCGCCCTTGATCTTGTGCGCGTCGTAGACGTGCAGCGGGCGGCCGCGATCGAGTGAGATGTAATTCGTAACGTCGACGAGAGCGTTGATGGGGCGCAGGCCTGCGGCCTTCAACCGGTTCTGCATCCAGTCGGGAGATGCGTCGTTCGTGACATTGCGGATCGTTCGCGCGGCAAACACCGGGCAGGCGTTCGCCGTCTCGGGTGTGAACTCGAGCTTGATCGGGATTTTGCAGTCGAAAGCTTCGTTAAGCGGCGCAAGTTTCGGCTCGGGCTTCAGCGTGCCCATGCCGGCCGCAGCGAGATCGCGGGCGATGCCGCGCACACCGGTGCAATCGGGGCGGTTCGGCGTCAGCTTCACTTCGATGATCGGATCGTTGAGACCGGCGACGTCGATATAGGCTTGGCCGACCTTATCTGCCCACTCGGCGGGGAGATCGAGAATGCCGTCGCTTTCTTCGGACAACTCAAGCTCGGCGGCCGAGCACATCATGCCGTTCGAGACGACGCCGCGAACCGGCTTCTTTTCGAGCGTGATCTTTGAGCCGGGAATGTAAGTGCCGAGCGGTGCAAAGACCGCGACCATGCCCGCGCGCGCATTCGGGGCGCCGCAGACGACTTCCATCAGCGGCTGACCCTTGGCGATCTCGACTTGCACGATCTGCAGCTTGTCGGCGTTGGGATGTTTTTTGGCTTCGAGGATGCGCGCGACCTTGAAGGCTCCAAGCGTCTTGCCCGGATCTTCGACGCCTTCGACCTCGAGGCCGATGGCAGACAGTACAGTTGCCAGCTCATCGACGGACTTGTCCGTGTCGAGATGATCTTTGAGCCAGGAGAGCGTGAATTTCATACGTTCCTCAGAAGCCGTAAGTCTCTTTCAGAATTTTGTAGAGTTTGAAGGCGGCTTCTTTTCCCAGTTGAAGTGTCTGACTTTGCTTTCCGGGGATCTTACGTTCTTCGGATCCGTAGGTATCAATTTGGACGACCGGAAGAGCACCGTTGGGCGTGAATATTTTGACCTGTGCGACGACCTGGGTTGGCTGCAATTTTCCATCGCCGGATTTGCATTCAATTTCTTTGACCCACGCCATAGTGCGCCTCCGGTTTCAGGAAGACAGCCCGCCGCCGAGGGTCGGGACGTCGAGCATCGAGAAGCCGTAGTGGCTGAGCCACTTGAGATCGCCGGAGAAGAACGACCGCAAGTCCGGGATGCCGTACTTCAGCATCGTCAGCCGGTCGAGGCCGACGCCGAATGCGAAGCCCTGATACTTTTCCGGATCGAGACCGCAGTTGCGCAGCACGTTCGGATGAACCATGCCGCAACCGAGAATTTCCAGCCATTGGCCCGGCTTGCCGATGGCCTCTGCGCCGATGTCGACTTCCATCGACGGCTCCGTGAAGGGGAAGTGCGAGGCGCGGAAACGCATCTTTACTTCGTCGACCTCGAAGAAGGCTTTGCAGAATTCCTGCAGCACCCACTTCAGATGGCCCATGTGGGTCGTCTCGTCGATGACGAGGCCTTCGACTTGATGGAACATCGGCGTGTGGGTCTGGTCGCTGTCCATACGATAGACGCGGCCCGGCGCGATGATGCGGATCGGCGGCTTCTGCGAGACCATCGTGCGGATCTGCACCGGGCTCGTGTGCGTGCGCAGCAGCAGGCGCGAACCGTCTGCCTTCGGTGAGAAATAGAACGTGTCGTGATCCTGGCGCGCAGGGTGCTCGGCCGGGATGTTGAGCTTGTCGAAATTCATCTCGTCGGTTTCGACGTCCGGGCCTTCGGCGACCGAGAAGCCCATGTCGGCGAAGATTTCGACGACTTCATCGAGTACTTGCGAAACGGGATGGATGCGGCCGGAGGCAACGGGGCCGAGGCGGACCGGCAGTGTAACGTCGGCGCGTTCGGTCTTCAGGCGCTCGTCGAGGGCAGCGGTTTCGAGATCGGATTTGCGGGCATCGAGCGCCTCTGCAACTTTCGTCTTCAGGGCGTTGACCGTCTGACCGAAGCTTTTACGCTCGTCCGGAGGAAGCGATCCGAGCTTGCTCATCAGCTCGGAGACGCGGCCTTTCTTGCCGAGGCTCGAGACGCGGACGGCATCGAGCGTTGCGAGGTCGGCTGCGCCAGAGATTTCGACGAGAAGCTCGCTTTCGAGTTTCGTCAGATCCGTTTGTGTGTCGGTCATAGGCGGGACGTGCCCTCGCAGATTGTCATCCTCGGGCTCGTCCCGAGGATCCATGCGCAGGCCCCGCTGATGTCGCGGTAGAAAAAGGAGCACGCGGGCGCGCGTGGTGATTTGCAGCAGAATGGGCCCTCGGGACAAGCCCGAGGGCGACAATAATGGAGGTTCGGCGAACCGAAATTAGGCGGCCTTGGCGACGGGCGACGAGGCAGCAGCGGCCGCCTTGTCGACGAGTGCCTTGAAGCCCGCCGGATCGTTGATGGCGATGTCGGACAGAACCTTGCGGTCGACTTCGATGCCGAGGTTCGAAAGGCCATTGATAAAGCGGCCGTAGGTCAGGCCATGCTCGCGGACGGCAGCGTTGATGCGCTGGATCCAGAGGGCGCGGAAGTTGCGCTTGCGGCGCTTGCGGTCGCGATAGGCGTACTGCTGCGACTTCTCAACCGCCTGCTTGGCGACGCGGATGGTGTTCTTGCGACGGCCGTAAAAGCCCTTCGCGGCCTTGATGACTTTCTTGTGCTTGGCGTGGGCGGTAACGCCACGTTTGACGCGGGCCATGGGATAGCTCCTAGAACTTCAAGATTTATTGGGTGGGCTGAGATTCTCTACTCGACGCTTGCGACTCCGCTTCGCGGAGCCGGCTGCAAGCGCCGGAGAATTCAGCGGCTGTAGGGCATGTACTTCTTGACGATCTTGGCGTCAGAATCGTTCAGAACGCCCGTACCGCGCGCCTTCTGAATGAACTTCGCCGTGCGCTTGATCATGCCGTGACGCTTACCGGCCTGGGCCGCAACGACCTTGCCCGTGCCCGTCATCTTGAAGCGCTTTTTCGCGCCGCTCTTGGTCTTCAACTTAGGCATTTTGCTTATCCTAATTATCGGTGACGGTCCGCGCCGGACACTTGCGCTGACGCGCTTCGTATCCTGGCCCTCCGCGGGGCGCCGCTAGCGGCGGGGCGCGGTCGCGCCCACGGACCTTGCGGTCCGAAGTGCAGACAGATAGATGTCCGCACTCTCCTGCGAAGGGATGCTTTTTGCGGTTTCCGCTGGTTTTTCAAAAGCATAAGAACCGCCACGGCATGCCTCGCCGGGCGGCTCTGGAGGCGGTTTATAGGGAAGAGTTGGGAAAAGTGCAACTTTTTCGACGCGCGCCGGAAAAAAAGCATCCCGGCTGACGGTTTTCATAGCCCTATCGCGAAAATCCGTATGGATACCACCGAACCAAGTACATGGTTAATGCGTTGGTGGGGCGGGAAATCGCGAGGGGAGACGGGGCGTGAGGCAAATCGTTGATCAGATCGTCAATTTGCTCCAGCAGGGCATCACGGCGATCTTCAAGTTCGTAGATCTGGTCTGGCAGTGGTCGTTCGGCCAGATGTTCGCGATCTTTCAGTCTAACTGGCAGGCGCTACCGATCTGGAAGATCGTCGTACTGGCGATCGTCGTAATCGCGATCATCTATGTGCTCTACCGCGGCTTCTTCCAGCTCTGGCGGGCGGCCGAGCAGATTTTCAAAGCGTTCGTCGAGCTTTTGCTGGTGCTGGTATCGGTGCTGCCGTTCGTGCTGCTGGCTGGCATCATCGCGGCAGCGGGAAGCTATGTCATCCAGCACGTGAATTTCTAAAGCCGCGGCCGGTGCCTTCTTCCGGTGAGCTTGCGCTCTGCCCGTCGGGATCCTTTCCGAATACGATCTGCGTGCGCACGTAATAGAGCGTCACGAAGCAGATTAGCACGGAGATGGTTTTGCCCAAGAAGGGCTTCAGGCCCCATTCGTGAACCGTCAACCAGATGACGACGGCCGTGATGAGAAGCCCGACGGCGTTCGTTGCAAGGAATTCGAGAAAGCGGCGATGCTCCGACTTCGGCGACAGGCCATGCCGGAAAACGAAGGTTCGTGTCAGTCCGTAATTCACGATCGTGGCGATGGAATACGATATAACGCTCTGCAAAATGGGCCAGCCGAAGGCGTGGGTCAGCGTCAAGAAAATGATATAATCAATAATGGTCGCGCTTAGATTTACGCCCGTATAGAGAAGCGCTTCGCGGACCTTAGGGTTCATGATCGAGGCTTTCGTCGGTGTCGGCGGAGGATGGATATTTTGCAGCGCGGCTTCAAGCCGACCGCTTGCCTCGGGTCAAGCGGAGACGGGTGTTTCAGTCGTGTGTGGTGGCATTCAGCGGCAAGTTCAGTTTTCCTCCAATTGCGCCTATTTCCCCCTGCTTGAGTGGTGAAGACGTCGGGATATGGCATTCTGGGGAAGCTTTTGTGTCCCCCCGTTGCGAGTTCGGCCATGAAACTCGATCCGTTCGTTGTTGCCATTCTTCTTGTTGCAGCACTTCCGACGGCCGTCATCAGCTTGCGGTCAACCACCGGTTGGCGCGCGGGTATTGTGTTCGCGGCGTTCTATCCGGCGCTTGTCGTCGTCGTCGGCATCGTCATGATTGCGACCTTCATTTCGCTAGCCGCATTAGGAATTGTCGATCTCGATTGAGATTGATCCAATTTGTCATTGCGACGCTAGCCGCCGAGCAACGATGCATTTCGAAGTTTTCGAATAATCCGCCGTATTTCTGATGTTCAGTCACCATTCAGCCAATAAATTGGACATTCTGCACGCGCACAAACGTAAGCGCTTATGGCACGATTAGAAACAAAAACGGAGTTGAACATGCGTCTCGCACCATTCTTGGCAGCGTCCGTTGTTGCGATCGGTGTTACTGCTGCGGCTTCCGCACCGCAGGCGGCGACGTTCGCGCCCGCACCTCTTAAAGGAATTGAAGCCAATCAATCGCTTGCGGCGCCTGTTGCGTGGCGCCGGTACTGCTGGCGGTGGCGCCATATCTGCGCAGATCGCTGGGGTTGGGGCGGTCCGCGGTTCCGCCGCTGCATGTGGCGCCACGGCTGCTGAGTATTCGCCGTTCAAACAAAAACGCCGGCGACCGGACTTGGTCGTCGGCGATTTCATTTCAGGGAATTTTTCTCAGATTTGTTTATTCGTCCGTCGCAGACGGGTGGCGAGCAAGCCCATTACCCTCAGGGCGAATTGCGGATCGTCGCGAATGACGGCAAGGAATGTCGGCTTGTCGATGGCGACGACCTCCGTCGGCTCGGCGGCCATTGCGGCAGCACTTCGCGGTCCGTCGTCGATCAAGGCCATCTCGCCGAAAATACCGCCGGCGCGGACGTTTTCGAGGACGATCCCGTAGGTAATGACGTCGACGCGGCCTGAGCGCACCATGTACATGGCATTGCCGGCATCTTCTTCGAGAAAGATTTTTTCGCCCGCATCGAAGCGGCGGAATGGTGCGCCGATGCGGTCAAGAAGAGAAAAGTCGAACGGCTGCTCGTCAATCATGCGGCGCCTCCGGCGTCTGGCGCGAGATGTCCGATCAAGCTAGAGCCGTCCGTGTGCGTCTGCAAGTCGTAGGCCGGCCGACCGAGACGCGAAGGGCGGGGTAAAAGAGAGACCCCGCCGCCTTCCGATCACTTGGGGCTCGGTTACTTGGGAGCCAGGACCATCACCATCTGGCGGCCTTCGAAACGCGGCTCGCTTTCGACCTTCGAGATTGCTTCGGTATCGGCTTTCACGCGCTGCAAGACCGCCATGCCAAGTTGCGAGTGCGCCATCTCGCGACCGCGGAAGCGCAGCGTGATCTTGACCTTGTCGCCGTCTTCGAAGAACCGTTTGATTGCGCGCATTTTGACGTCGTAGTCATGATCGTCGATGCCCGGACGCATCTTGATCTCTTTCAGCTCGACAATCTTCTGGTTCTTGCGGGCTTCGGCGGCTTTCTTCTGTTCCTGGAATTTGAACTTGCCGAAATCGAGAATTTTGCAAACGGGAGGCTCAGCGTCGGGCGAGATCTCAACGAGATCCAGTCCGGCGTCCTCGGCGCGGGCAAGGGCATCGAATTTTGAAATTACGCCGACGTTCTGGCCGTTCTCATCAATGAGACGGACTTCTCGGGCCCGGATTTGGTCGTTGATGCGGGGCCCTGAGTTTTCCCGGCTCTGAGGCTCGGGGCGCATAGGTCTACGGATGGTAAAAGCTCCTCTTGCTGTTTCCGTTATCCACCGTCGTAAATGCAATTGCTCCGGCCTAGGGCCAGAGTTTCGCGATTGCGCAGAGTTCGTAACTCGGCGCTAAAAGTCAAGCGGAGATGACCGTCAGGTGGTGAAATCATGTTGGGCCGCGACAGAGGTCGGCACAGGGGCTAGCCGTCAGAATATGAGGCCAGCTGACTTGCGGTTTTCCCGCATTCGCAGGATCCGCTGCCAGCGGTAATAGGCCGTAATTCCTGCAAAACCGAGGCCGGTCCAGCCGCCGGTGAAGTGACCACGGGCGATGTAATATTTCAGAAAGTGCGCGGGGAATTCAGTCACCGTCCGGATGCTGAGTTCGATTGGAGATTTTTGTTTTGAATTCAAGGCGTTGTAAGTCGCGCGCTCGTCGCACTTGCGGGCCAGATCTTCCAGCGACCGGATCGAATGGTGATAGAGGGTGCCGCGGAGGTGGCCGACCTTTTCGTTTTTTGGCTCAACCGAATCAAACAAGGTCGAGTTTGCAAAGCGCACCCGCCGACGGTCATAGAGCCGGAGGCAGTAGTGATCATTGGCTATTGGGCGCGGTCTGGTCCAGCCGGGATAGACGATTTTGACGGCCATGCCATAGACGCTTTGGGCTGGCGGGCCTTTTTCGAAGATGGCTTCGATCGACCGGCGCAGATCAGGGGTTACGACTTCGTCTGCATCGAGGTTCAATAGCCAGTCGTTGCGGCACTGCTCTTCGCCGAAGCGCTTTTGCTGGCCGAAGCCGGGCCAAGCATTGAAGATCACCTTGGCGCCGGCAGCTTCGGCAATCGCCTGGGTCCCGTCGGTGCTGCCGGAATCGATGACGACGATCTCGTCGACCCAGTCGCGAACGGAGGCGATGGTGGCTCCGATTCGGTCTGCCTCGTTCAACGCAATGATGAAGCAGGAAACAGGCAAGCGCGACTTCGAGCTTGCGGTCGGTTCTTTGTCGCGTTGCTTCGACGACGTTCGTCTCGCGATGACGCGCTCGTAGACGGCGAGCGTCTTCGACTTGAGCTGGTCGAGGGTGAAGCGGCGCCTGACCTGAGCCGAACCGCGTGCGCCCATGGCCTTGCGTTCGTCGGGTGACCAGCTCAGCATTTTGGCGACGGCGTTGGCGACGGCTTCGGGATCTGCATAAGGGACGCGCAGTCCGGTAGCTTCATTCGCCGGAACATCGGGCTCGGTCAGCGCGACCTCGCGTCCGGGGCCGGTATCAGAAACGATCAGCGGCACGCCCATTGCCTGGCCTTCGATGGCAACACGCGGCAAACCTTCCTGCTCGGAGATGTTCAAGGCGATGTCGCTGATCGCGTAGGCGGCTGCGACGTCGCGGACATGGCCAGGAAAGCGTAGTTGATGCGCAACGCCGAGGCGTTCGGCCTGCGCTTCGAGTTCGGCCTTGAACGCGGGCTTTTCGATTTCGCCTGCGAGCACGCAAACGAGATCCGGCGCGCCGCGCTGCTTCAACAGACCGAGAGCGGAAACGAGATGGTGCTGCGCCTTGCGCGGTGTAATGCGACCAGCAAGCATCAGTACTGGTTTTGTGCCGTCGGCGTCGAGCAGCGTGCGCACCGCCGCCAGTCTCTCGGGCGTAAGCTTCGATGGATCGAAGACCTCTGAATCGAACGCGCGGTGGATGACGGCAATGCGATCCTCTGGCGTGTGATAACGCGTGCGAATGAGGTGCGCCATGTAATCCGAGACGGCGATGACCATGTCGCTGCGCGCCATCACGCTGTTGTAGAAGTTCTTGATGCGACCCTTCTCGGAATACTCGGAATGGTAAGTGGTGACGAAGGGAATGCCGGTGCGTCGTGCGGCAAGGAGCGCGCTCCATGCGGGAGCGCGGCTGCGGGCATGAATGATCGAGACGTTTTCGCGACGGATGATGCCGGCAAGTTTAGAAGCATTCTGCGTCAGAACGATCGGGTTCTTCGTTGCGAGCGGCAGAACGATATGTTCTGCGCCAGTGGCGACCACCTGATCGGCAAGCGGACCACCTTCTGAAGCGACCAGCGCCCGATGTCCGTTTTTGACCAATGCAGCGGCGATCTGCAAACATCCTAATTCGGCGCCGCCCGCTCGCATGCGAGGTATTACTTGCAGGACGGTCAACGGCTTGGTCATCTCAGCTCATCAATTGGGATTCGTTGGGATCAACGATGGACAGTTCCTATAAAATTCCGGGCTCTGAACCGCAAATGCTTCCTGTCGGTGTCGGTACGGAGGTGCGGGAAATCGCGTTTATCCACCACACCAAAGGCGAACCGGGAGTACTTTGGCTCTCCGGTTTTATGTCGGATATGGGCTCTACGAAGGCGACGGCCGTCGCCGCATGGGCGGATGGGCGCGGACTGTCATCGACACGTTTCGATTATTCGGCGCATGGGCGCTCGTCCGGCACCATGGAAGACGGCACCATCGGGCGCTGGCTCGACGAGGCCGACGCGATTTTCTCGACCATAACAAGCGGACCGCAGGTTATCATCGGTTCGAGCATGGGCGGATATATTGCGCTTCTGCTTTTGCGGAGGCTCTTGCGCGACCGGTCTCAAGAGGCTGCGCGCATCAAAGCGATGCTGCTGATCGCGCCGGCCTGGGACATGACAGAAGAACTGATGTGGAAGCGCTTTCCGGAAGAGACGCGCCGCGACATTATGGCCACAGGCTCTTACCGGCAGCCGTCCGCCTATGCGTCGCCTTATCTGATTACGCGCAGACTGATCGAGGATGGACGCAAACATCTTCTTGCGCGCGAATCTTTCGATCCGGGCCGCCCAATCGTCATCTTGCAAGGACTTCAAGACCCTGATGTGCCAGCTCCCCATACGAGGGAACTTAAGACGTTTTTGACGGGCGACAAGGTCAAGCTGATCGAGATTGCGGACGGCGAGCATCGACTGTCGCGGCCGCAGGATCTCGATCTGCTGTTTTCGGAACTCGATAAACTGGTCTAGCTATTTGTCGTTGGCCGACGTCACGTCGATTTCGGGAAGGCCTTCGGCAAGGGTGTTTTCGAGCCGTACGGCGCCTGCGGCTTCGGCTTGCGCTTCCGGCACGACCCAGATGCGAAAATTCTGAGTTGCGAGGCCGTTGCTGCAGGCCAAGCTGGTGCCGTCGACGCGGCAGGTTTTGTCGGCGGTGATGGTGTACGCACCCGATGAAGCACCACCGCCTTCGCCAACCTCGATGACGTCGATGCGATGCATCGGATCAATGATGACGTTGCGAAAAACGCAACCCGATTTGCCGCTGCAGGATTCCGCCGTCATGTCGTTCGTACCACTCAAGGCCATGGCTTGATTGCGCGGCAGCGATCGCGCGGGGGCGCGAAAACCGTTCGAGAGCCAGCAGGTATTGTCGATGCAGAGGATCGGGTCGGGTTTGAAGCCGAGACCGGTGTTATCGGGATCAAGAACGAGAAGAACGGTTGCCGCGGAGCGCGTGGGTGGCGTCGGCATCGGCGCGGGTTCAGAGCGTGTGGGCAGCAAATCGGCGGCCGGTTTCGGCGGCAGTGCAGCGAGCTTCGCGACAGGTGGCGCAGACACTGTGGATGATGGAACAAACTGCGGTGCCGATTCCGATATGGCCGGTTTTGCCGCCATTTGCTCTGCTTCTTGTTGTTTGCGCGCCAATTCTTCGGCCTGGGCGCGCGCCAGCATGTCGGCTTCGTAGTCTGCGCCGGGGCGTGCGAAACTCCGCTGCTGCGGCTCGGCGTCCGTGTCTGAGAATTTCTGCGCGATGGCTTGCGCGGGATCGACTGTTTCAGCGTGGGCCGTAGCGGCGGATACCGTTACTGCGGCCAACGCGGCAAGAAAGACTATATGCTTCATGGCAATCTCGCCGAAGTGCGCGTCGCGCAATGTGCGACGGCTACGATGAGACCATTATTCTCCATTCTGGCGGAATGGCGGAGATGATGTGACCATTTGCAAGAAACTTCACGGCGCAAGACCGGCGATCGCCTTCAGGCCTTCGATATAGGTCGGATAGGCCAGTCTGACGCCAAGCTCGGTCTTCATGCGTGCGTTCGAGACCTTCTTGTTCTCGATGTAGAAGCTGCGCGCCGCGGGCGACAGCGCTTCGTCCGTCGGATCGGTGGCCGGCGGGCACGGTACGCCGAGCAACTCGGCCCCGTATTCGATCACGTCTTGCGGCGGCGCGGGCATATCATCGGTAACGTTGAAGATATGCGTTCCCGGCGCGAGATTCATGCTGGCTTCGACAGCCGTCGCGATATCGGCGACGTGGATGCGGTTGGTGAATTGTCCCGGCTTGAAGATGCGCCGTGCAGTTCCAGCCTTCAATTGGTCGATGGCGCTGCGGCCTGGTCCGTAGATGCCGGGCAAGCGATAGATGACGAGCGACTTGCCGCTTTTCCTGGCGAGGTTGATCCAACCGGTTTCGGCCTGCAGGCGGCGTTGACCGCGCGTTGTTCCGGGGTTGGGCTCGGTCGTTTCATCGACCCAGTTGCCGTGGGCATCGCCGTAGACGCCGACAGTCGAAAAATAGCCGATCCACGTGATGGAGGAGCTGGCTGCGATGGCGTCGCCGAAATAGCGCAGAGCTGGATCGCTTTCGGCGTCGGGCGGAATAGAGAGCAGTACATGTGTTGTCGACTTGAGCGCTTCGGCGATATCGGCAGGTGCCGATGTTCCGTCGAAAAGAAAGGGCGTAAAGCCTTGCGCTTTCAGCCCTCGGAGCTTGTCAGGGTGCGACGTCGTTCCTGCGATCGACCAGCCTTGCGCCAACAGGCGGCGGGAAAGCTCGGCGGCACAGTATCCAAGTCCGAAACAGAAAAGACGGCTCATGCCGCTTGTTCCTCCATTGGAATGATCCATTCGGCGGCGACTTCAGGATCGTGTTCGCTATCTCGATAACGGCGCTGCAGGGCGTGCAGTTCATTGGTATCGGCGAGACGCCGCGCTGCCCAGACCGCCATGGCGCGAACGAGAGGGGACTCGTCGGCAAGAAGCGGTTCGATATGACGGAGGAGCGAACGGTCGCCGGAGTTTCCGGACGCAATGAGCGTGTTTCGCACGATGCGATCGCGTCCGGTGCGTTTGATCGGCGTGCCGGCGAAGCGCAGGCGAAAGGCCGCGTCGTCAAGCGCGAGGAGTTCGGCGAGCGGCGGATTATCGGTTTCCGGACGCGCTGCGTATTTAATTTCGGTCGCAGCGCCGGCAAATTTGTTCCACGGGCAAACCGCGGCGCAGTCGTCGCATCCGAAAACACGATTGCCGATAGCGGTGCGAAACTCGGGGGCGATATGGCCTTTGTGTTCGATGGTGAGGTAGGCAATGCAGCGGCGGGCATCGAGCTGATAAGGCGCTGGGAAAGCGTTCGTCGGGCAGATGTCGAGGCATCGGCTGCATGAGCCGCAATGGTCCGTCATCTCGGCATCGGGTTCCAATTCAGCCGTCGTCAGCATGACACCGAGAAAGAGCCAGTCGCCATGCTCGCGTGATACGAGGATGGTGTGTTTGCCTTGCCAGCCGAGACCGGCCTTCGCGGCCAGAGGTTTTTCCATCAATGGAGCGGTATCGACAAAGACTTTGACGTCCGCGCCGGATCGTTCGGCAAACGTGCGTGCCAGAGATTTGATGCGCTTCTTTAGGACGTCGTGGTAGTCGCGGCCTTTGGCGTAAACGGAGATAGCGGCGTTCGAACGGTGATCGAGCGCTTCGAGCGGATTGGTTGGCGGGGCATAAGATTGACCGAAGACGACTGCGCTTTTCGCTTCAGGCCAGAGCCGGAGCGGATCGCCGCGCCGATCGGCGTGGGTTTCCATCCAGTCCATGTCGCCGTGGCGTTTTTCGTTCAGGAAGTGGGAGAGCCTGCCGGGCAGATGCGCGTCGGATGTGAGCCGCGCAATGCCGACTGCATCGAGACCGAGCTTCTGCGCTTCGGCGCGGAGCATCTCAGTGTGATCGGAACTCGCGTTTCTGGCGTCAGGCATACTGCCATTTAAAAATCGAGATCCGAATAGGCAAGGGGCGGCGCGGTCCCAGGGACGCGGTCGCCCAGCAGGGCGCGGAACGACGGCCGCGATTTCATGCGCTGGTACCAATTCTTAACGGCTGGATAGTCGTGCCACGAGATTTCGCCCAGGTAGTCGCACGTCGAAATATGGGCGGCGGCGGCGAAGTCTGCAAAGCTCAACTCGTCGCCCGATAACCACCGGCGCGAGTCGGCGAGGTAGCCGGTGTAGGAGAGGTGATATTTGAGGTTGGCGCGGACGGCCCTCAGCACGCCTGGATCGGGTGCAATCGGGCCGCTCGGGCGCATCGAATTGTAAACCTTCTCGATCAGCAGCTCGCGGGTAACCTCGCGATCGAACTTGCCTTGGTACCAATCGATCAGCCTGCGGACTTCTGCGCGGTCTTCACGGTTGCCTGGAATGAGGGCTGGCGGCGCGGCGGTAGCGCCGTCGGCGCTGAACGGCATGTCTTCGGCAATAAACTCAGAGATCGAATAAGCGCCGCAGAGCGTCAGGCCGTTCTCTAGTTCGAGGACAGGCAATTCTCCGGCAGGGTTTTTGGCGAGAAAGCTTTGCCGCCATTCCCAGGGCTTTTCTTCGAACAGTTCGACGTCGACGCGGTATTCGGCAAGCGCCAGGCGGATAGACCGGGATCGCGGACAAAGACGGTATTGCGTAAGGCGCAGTGGCATAGCGTTCCTGATCGTAGTGGTGGCGGCACTATACACGTGGTGTCGTCAATTCGATGGCAACTCGGCCAAACGACCGCTTTGGAGTTGTTGGAAATTCTGCTAACGCTCCCTCGTTTTGTATGAGCCCGAGGGGGGAAGCAGCGATGGAAACGTGGCAAGTCATATTGCTCGGCTTGATCGAGGGATTGACGGAGTATCTGCCGGTTTCTTCGACGGCGCATCTCTTGCTAACGGAGCGTCTTCTTGGTGTGTCGTCTACGGGACGGACGTTCGAAGTTTTGATTCAACTTGGCGCAATCTTGGCGCTGCTGACGGTCTACTCCGCAAAGCTCTGGCGCTTAGCTGTGGATTTCCCGAGCGATCCGCGGACGCGGCGCTTCGTGTTCGCTGTGCTGCTGGCGTTTCTGCCCGCTGTTTTCATCGGCGTCGCGGCCCATAAATTTATTAAGGATTTCCTTTTCGAATCGCCGATGATCATCTGCATTTCACTCGTTATCGGCGGCATCATTTTGCTCGTCGTCGACAGGATGCGTTATCAGCCGCAATATGTCGATGTGATGGATATCCCGCCGCTTAAAGCGCTGATCATCGGATTCGTGCAGTGTCTGGCGATGATCCCCGGCGTCTCGCGCTCAGGATCGACGATCGTCGGCGGCATGCTGCTCGGAGCTGATAAGCGGACGGCGGCCGAGTTTTCCTTTTTTCTCGCGATGCCGACGATGACCGGCGCGTTTGCCTACGATCTCTACAAGAACTGGTCGATTTTGACGCCGGACGATGTCAGCCACATCGTGCTGGGCTTCATCGCGGCGTTCATCACCGGCGCGATCGTCGTGCGCTACATGCTCGACTTTATCTCGCGGCGCGGTCTGTCGTTCTTCGGCTGGTGGCGTATTCTCGTGGGCGGCTTGGGGCTCGGTGCGCTGATGGTGCTGCACTAGTCAGCCACAGTCTCCCACAGTCCAAGTGAGTGGCCGGCTCAGGCGGCGTGCGAGGTGACGGGGTTCATCAGAACGTTGCGCAACGCGTCGACGTCCTCAGCGTTACGCAGTCCTTCGAGCGTTGCTGGATCGCGCACGAGGCGGGAAATGCGGGCAAGGGCCTTCAAGTGGTCAGCGCCCGCGCCCTCGGGGGCGAGCAGGAAAAACAGAAGATCGACGGGTTCACCGTCGTGGCTCTCGAATGGGATAGGGTGTTCGAGCCGCGCGAAAATGCATGTGATCGCCTCTACCGTCGGAAGCTTGACGTGCGGGATCGCAATGCCGCGGCCGAGGCTGGTCGAGCTCAGCCGTTCCCGCTGGAGCAGCGCGGCATAGATGTCCGGCGCACCGGCTCCCGTTGCGGCCGAAGCCTTGGCGGCGAGTGCCTGCAGGGCCTGCTTTTTGTCATCAGCTTCCAGACGCGGAATTATCGCGTCGTCGGCAAGCATATCTTCGATGTTCATCCCAGTCCCATCCACGATGAAATGGCCGCCATTGTGGCTTGCCGCGCCGGATGACGGGCGGTGTCCACAGTCATGCAAAGTTAAGCCTACGCTTATTCCACGTGCTTCGACGCCGATGCGCCGTTCGGTTTTGCCCCCATGGGAAGATCGGCGTCGATCCACCCGATGTGCCCATCATTGCGCCGGTAGACGACATTGAGCCCTCCGTGGGCGGCGTTCTTGAAAATCATGAACGACGCTTCCGACAAATCGAGCTGCAGGACGGCTTCGCTGACCGTCATATGGCTAATATTGCGCTGTCCTTCGGCGATAATAAGCGGATTCGCCTCGTCCTGCTCGGGCTCGTCGTGATCGTTCAGGCTCACAACGTAGTCGCGGGCCTCGATATCGACTTTGCGCCGGGCGGTGGCGGATGAATGGTTTTTGATGCGGCCCTTGTAGCGGCGCACGCGCGTTTCGAGCCGGTGAGCAGCGGAATCGGCGCTGCTATAGGCATCGGCGCCTTCGCCATGGGCTTCGAGCAGGAGGCCGTTCGTCAGGCGCACGGAGCACGTGGTCTTGAAGACCTCGCGCTCGCGTTCCAGCCGGATGTGCCCATCGACTTCGCGCGCAAGGTATTTCTGCAGGACGGCGCGGATTTTATCGGCCGCATAGCTTTTGAAGGCGTCGCCAACTTCAACGTTCTTACCGGTGATTTGGATGGTCATGTAGATGCCTGTTCTGCACTGCCAAAGTGCGTGCCTCGGGACCGAGCAATGTCTGCTCAGAGGTTGCGAGCCACCTATCGGGACGTCCGTGAGGAAAGTGTGACCGCCACTTCTGACGGGACGTACCTGTTAATAGCGATAGGCTCGGCAAGTTCCCCTGTCAAATCACGCTTGGGCAATTAAGTGAAACGAGAAAATATAGGTTGTTCATTAAGTTAAGGTCATGGAGTTCAAGCCATGCCACCCAAACGTTCCACCAATCTCTTATCGCGGCGGCGTTGAACGGATGAGGGGATGCGCATGGCTTCCCGGTATTTGGCGACCGTGCGGCGAGCGATGTCGATGCCCTCGCCTTTCAGGCGGTCTACAAGCTGATCGTCGGATAGGACGTCTTCTGCGCTTTCGGCATCGATGAGCTGCTTGATGCGGTGGCGGACCGCTTCGGACGAATGAGCTTCGCCGTCTGCGGCGGACGCGATAGCCGAGGTAAAGAAATACTTAAGCTCGAAAATGCCTCTCGGCGTCGAAATATACTTGTTTGAGGTCACCCGGGAGACCGTCGACTCGTGCATCGAAATGGCGTCTGCTATCACCTTGAGATTGAGCGGGCGCAGGTGCTGCACGCCGTACATGAAAAAGGCGTCCTGCTGGCGGACGATCTGCTCGGCGACCTTCAGAATGGTCCGGGCGCGCTGATCGAGGCTCTTCACCAGCCAGTTGGCCGTTTGCAGGCAGTCGAACAGGTAGGTCTTGTCCTTTTCGGAGGTCGCCGTACGTGCGACCCGCGCATAATAGGTGCGATTGATCAGGACGCGCGGCAGAGTGTCACTATTCAGCTCGACGTGCCAGCCGCCGTCCGACGCCGCTCTGACGATGACGTCCGGGACGATGGGCTGGACCTGCACCGAGCCGAATTTCAGACCGGGCTTGGGATTGAGGCGCTTGATCTCGCGGATCATGTCGGCCAGCTCATCCATGTCGATGCCGAGCGCCTTTTTCAGGGCCGGTATGTTGCGACTGGCGAGTAGGTCGAGGTGGGCCAGCAGGCCCGCCATCAGCGGATCGTAGCGATTTTGGTCCTTGAGCTGGAGCGCCAGACATTCCGCCAATGAACGGGCAAAAATTCCCGGTGGATCAAACGATTGTAGCTTGGTGAGGACGCTTTCGATGAATTCCAGCGGGGCACCGAGCCGCTCCGAGATCGCATCCAGATTGGCCGGGATGTAACCCGCTTCATCGACAAGATCGACGAGGTACTGGCCGATTAGCCGTTCAGCGGGATCGGTCACGGTCAGCGGCAGTTGCGCGGCCAGATGTTCCCGCAGCGAAACCTGGTTGGCGACAAATTCCTCGAGGTCACTTTCGCCGTCGCCGCCATTGTGCATTCGCTGCGAGACGTTGGCCCAGCTCAGCCCGGATGCTGCGCCCGCTGCGGAGCCCGGCTCGCCCGTACCCGGCTCCTGGAAAACGTTTCCAAAATCGACGTCGAGGCCGCCGGTGTGATCGCGGACCGGCTCTCGCAGGTCGAGCCAGCTCTCGTCGGTGCTGCTGCTGCGTTCTTCCTGGCGTTCGTTCAGAGGTTCTTCGACGGATTTCGCGCCGCCCGTTTCGTCGCGTTCGAGCAGCGGATTGCGCTCAAGTTCGGTGTCGACAAACTCCGTCAATTCGAGGTTCGAGAGCTGGAGCAGGCGTATGGCCTGCTGCAGCTGTGGCGTCATGACCAGCTGCTGGCCTTGTCTCAGCTCCAATTTTGCTGAAAGTGCCACGCTATTTTGCTACTCCGTACTTGGAATTCCGGAGCGACCTATACTCAACCGGTATTAACGAACATATCGCCAAGATAAACTCGCCGCACATCTTCATTCGATATGATTTCCGAAGGCTTGCCCTGCGTCAGAACCTGACCGTCGTAGATGATATATGCGCGATCGATGAGACTTAATGTTTCACGAACGTTGTGATCTGTGATCAACACACCAATACCGCGTTCGGTCAAGTGGCGAACCAGCTGCTGAATGTCGCCGACGGCGATTGGGTCGATGCCGGCAAATGGTTCGTCCAGCAACATGAACGACGGGCGCGATGCGAGTGCGCGGGCGATTTCACACCGCCGGCGTTCGCCGCCCGAGAGCGCCATCGCCGCCGATTTTCTAAGCCGTGTGATTGAAAATTCTTCTAGCAAGCTGTCGAGCTGTTCTTTGCGCGCCTTGCGGTCGGGCTCGATCAGTTCGAGCACGGACATGATGTTTTGCTCGACGGTCAGCCCTCGAAAGATCGAAGCTTCCTGCGGCAGGTAGCCGACACCGAGGCGCGCGCGCTGATACATTGGGAGGTTCGTCACGTCTTCGCCGTCGAGTGTGATGCGTCCCTCGTCGGCGGCGACGAGACCCGTAATCATATAGAAAACCGTCGTTTTGCCGGCGCCGTTGGGACCTAGCAGGCCGACGGATTCGCCGCGTCCGACCGCGAGGTTGACGCCTTTGACGACCATCCGCTTGCGATAGGATTTCTTAACGTCGTAGGCCGTCAGCCAGCCGTCGGCACCGATGGCGTGGGGATCTTCCGCGGCCGGCGCGGCGTTGGCCACGCCGTTGCTGTAAGCGGCCGATCCATTCGGCGCCTCACGGTTCTTTTTCAGGCGGATGGGTAGAGCCTTAAACACCAAATACCTTGCCGCTGTTCGGCAAGCTCCCTTGACGCCCGAACTCAGGCCAACTCTGCGGCGCGGTCAAGGCGACGTACGGACCTGCCAACCGTCAGCTTGAATTTTCGATTTTCGGAGCTGGCCGGGATAAAAGACCGCACTCGGCCGGTCGGCCTTGAACACTGGACCACCGCCTTGGCCATCGCTGCTGCTGACCATCGCTCCGCTGCTTGTCGCCGTCGGCTCTGTTTTGATCGTGGCTTCGCCGGTTGTCATGTCGATCACGAGCTTGGTCCCGTGAACAATGTTCTTGCCTTGCGTTAGCACGACAGCACCGCCCATCGTCGTCAAATTTTTCTTCACATCCACTTCGGCCCAGTCGCCGGTCGCCGTCTGGCCATCCTTGGCGGTGACGACGACCTTCTTGCGCGCGGTCAGGTGGGTGAGAGAAGCGGCGGTGCTGGATGCCTTGCCGTCGTTGCTGTCGCCCATTCCGGCGCTGCCGGTATAAAATGCCGTAAGCTCCTGTGAGCGCATCGTCATGGTGCCTTGAACGGCTGAGACATTCCCTACGAAAATTGCCTTCTTGGCGTTGTCGTCGACGTCGAGACGGTCGGCCACGACATCATAAGGTGAGTTCGGGTCGGCTTTGAAGGCGGCACCAAACGCGATGCCGTCGCTGTTTTCATTGTCGTTATCAGATTTCGCCGCCGACGCCTTCGCCGGGTCTTTGACGAAATGCGCCGTGATCCGTCCCGCCGACGAACTTCCCATAAGGTTCGCGGGAGACGAAAGCTGCATCTTTTGCGTGCCGCGATTGTAGATGAGGCGCCGGCCTTTGAGCACGTTCGCGCCCTGGGTCACCACAACGGGGCCGGTCAGCGTCATCGTCTGGGCGGTCTCATCGTAATCGACACGGTCGCCGACGGCACGCCGGTCGTTGCCTTGGGTGAGGACGACGTTGCCTTCCAGAACGGCGGTATGGGCCAGAGTGTCAAACGTCGCCAGGTCGCTGGTTGCGGTCTGGCCGTTCGGCTGCTTCAGAACGACCGAATCTTTCGCGACGATCAGCTTGACCTGGGTTCCAGACGGGTCCGATGCGTTCGCCGTCTGCGCCTTGGTCTTGTCGTCGCCTTTGCCGGCCGGTGCGACCGAGCCCTGGTAGCTGACGACCATTTCGGGCGCTGTCATCGTCGCGCCGGCCTGGTTCGCGACGACGCCGCCGGTGTAGGTCGCGGTTTTCTTGATGTCGTCGATATCGAGGCGGTTCGATGCGACATCGACGGGTTGTCCGGGCTTGCCGAACGGCAGCGCATTCTGGTCCTGCTGATTGTCAGCGGAGGCGGCCGTCTTCTTGGGCTGCATGTGGGTCCGCACGTTGTCGAGGAAGGTATATTCCTTCGTCTTCTGGCGGATCTTCAGCTGATTGGACGTGATTTGACCGGCGCCCATGACGATCGTCGAGGGTTCGTTCGACGTGATGATGTTTTCTTTGGTCTGAATCGTCGCGCGCGTGAGTTTGGCATTGAGGCCGCCGTCGCCGGTCACGTTGATCGCGTCGAACAGTTCGAGGATGTTCGACTTGTTGTCGAAGATGCCGCGTGCAGCGGTGAGGTAGGTCTTCTGTTTTTTGGCGTCGGTCAGCTCGCCCGTTATGCGGTCGAGATGAACGGCCGTCATCGTTTTGAGATCTTGCTGCGCCGTTTCGGCTTTCACCCAATAGTGGCCGCCGTCCGAATTGAAGCCCTGATAATGCGGGTTGTGCATCTTCAGGTTGTCGGCAATGATCTTCGGAACCTCGATGGGTGGCAGCGTCGGCCCGACCCCCATGTTTTCAAGGATGTTCAATGTCGCGAGCGCCACCGTTGCGATGGCAGTGAGCGGTAGTCCGATTTTCAGAAATCGCACACGGCGGGAATGGCGGTGTGCAGCCGTGCGGCTTTGGGTGCGATCGCCGGCAATGACGATTCGGCTGCCCGATGCGCGTGACCGTCCGTGCGCGACGCTTGAAGTTTCAGCGGCAGCCATGCTGGCCATGCCATTGCCCCCCTTAGGTCCGGTAATCTCGCCTTAAATTGGGGAGACTTTGGGACCTTGTCGCCTGAGGCGATTTTTCCCGACTTTAGTGAGCGAATATGTCGTCGTCCTCGAAGCCGGCAAGATCGAGCCGGGCGCGTGTCGGCAGGAAGCCGAAGGCTGATTGCGCAAACTCGGCGCGGCCTTCGCGCACAAGCATCGTGTCGAGCTTCGACTTGAGCGCGTGAAGGTGCAGCACGTCATTGGCGGCGTAGGCCATCTGGCTTTCCGATAGTTCGGGTGCGCCCCAGTCGCTGCTTTGCTGCTGTTTGGAGATTTCAATTCCGAGTAGCTCGCCGACAAGGTCTTTCAGCCCGTGGCGGTCGGTGTAGGTGCGCGCCAATTTGGAGGCGATCTTGGTGCAGTAGAGCGGGGCCGTTTCGACGCCGAGATACTGCTTCATCACCGCGATGTCGAAGCGGGCGAAATGAAAGATTTTCACGATCGCCGGATCCGTCAGCAGCGCCTTCAAACGCGGCGCATCGTAGTTCTTGCCGTCGAACTTGACGAGATGCGCCGTCCCGTCGCCGCTTGATAGCTGCACGAGGCACAGCCTGTCGCGATGCGGATTAAGTCCGAGCGTTTCCGTGTCGATGGCGACGCCGTTGGGAAACGACAGTCCGGCAGGAAGATCGCCGTGATGAATTTTGATGTTGGATTTGGTCATGTTGTCTTTCAACGGTCTATCGCGGCTCTGGCGACGAGAGTTTCATCGCGGCGCTCGAAAACCTGGAGAAGCCTGGAAGTAACGCACAGCATTTGCGAGCACTCGGGACGCTAAGAGATTGATGTTGTTATGCGCTCGAGGACTCAAAGCAGTTCGTCTGTAGCATTCGCATATCGACGATAGCAAGCAGGGTCCTAAGTGTGTTCACGGTAATATCAACCGGGGGCTGTATTGAATGTCGAAAAGGCGTTAGGTCGCAAAGCAAACCTCGAGTATGCTCTCACCATCATCGGCCTATCGCCCGGGCGCCGATGGCTGAGAGAGGTACGTGTGCTCCCGCCTGTTTTTTTAGTGATGGAGCGCACATGAAAGGTACCTTCGGAGGCTTCGATAGCGCGCAAGTCGATATTCTTCAGATGACGTTCGATATCGCTTGCCGAGAGCTCGGTATTACACCCTCGGACGAAGAGGGGCGGGCTCGGGTTGCGAAAGCCGTCATTACCTTGGCAAAGGCTGGCCAGCTCGATCCGGATCGACTGAAAGTTCACGCGGTCTCTCGGTTCAGAGAGTACGACGGCGAACGGCTGCAGTAGTCGAAGCGATCAAAAGCGCAGATGACCGCTTGGATCAGAACGCCGGGTTTTTCGGCTTCTGGACGGTTGCCACGAGAAGCAGACAGATCGCCGAGCCGACTGCCGCGGCAAGGAAGCCGTCAATATAAGAATAAACAGCGGCCTGCTGAGCGACGGCCGAGCCAAGCAGTTTTGTCGCTCGTCCGGCTGTGACGGCGTGATCGGCGGAGTGCGCGCCCAGAGCGTTCTGGTACGTCGTTAGCCGGTCGACTGTCATGACGGACGAAGCGTCGACATGAAGTCCGATTAGGTTCGAATGAACCTGTTCTCTGACGCGCACGAACGTTTGCATGAAAGACGTGCCGATTTCACCGCCGAACAATCGGCTCATCTGCAAGAGGCTGCCGATTGTCAGCGCGTCCGCGGGCGAGATCGATTTGATGACGAGAACGATCAGGCTCGTCAACGCGAACGACTGTCCAAGCGCCTGCAGAATTTGCGACGGCAGGAAATCATTGGTCGCCCACTCGCTCGTCAGGTTGGTTCCCATCAGACACGCGATGCCAATCATCAAGTTGCCAAGCGCGAGCACGTAGCGGCCATCGACGCGGTTCAGGACGTAGCCGAGCGGCAGGACGATCGCGAACTGCGGTAACGCGATCCAAAGGAGCACCGACCCAACCTGCAATTCGCGGAAGTTCTGCACCGTCTGCAGGTAGCTCGGGATGATGTAGGCGGTCGACAGAATGATGAACCGGAAGCCGGCGAGCAGGAGCAGCAGCGGGATCAGGTTTTCGTGGGCGATGACCCGGATATTGACGAACGGGCTGGGCGATATCAGTTCGCGGGCGATGAACAGCATCGTCAGCAGGCCGCCGCCGACGAGCAGTCCGACGATCAGGCCACTGTTCAGCCAGTCGAGGCGATTGCCCTGGTCCAGCGCGGCATAGAGAAGGCCGAAGCCAGCGCCGGCATAGAAAATCCCAGGCCAGTCGAGATCGCGCAGTCGGCGGCTTAGGCCGCCTTCGACCGGCATGCCGTACCAGATGCATAAATACATGATGGGCAGTGCGATGCAGTACTGCCAGTCGATCCAATGCCAAGACAGATTGTCGGTGTACCAGCCTTCAAGCGAGGCGGCGACGTTCTGCGACAACTCCGAATTCATGGCGTAGATCGAGATGCCGTATATGACGAGGCCTTTCGGAATGTTCCGAAGAATGTAGCTGACCGTCAGTGGAATGAACGTTCCCGAACCGATGCCGCCGAGAAACTGCATGATGAGAAAGGCGGTGAGGTTCGGCGATAGCGGTCCGAGCAGGCTCGTCATGAAGAAGACGATAATGCCCATCAGCAGGATGCGGCGAACGCCGAAGATGGCGCCGAGGTAGGGCGAGGCGACGCCGATTAACATTTGTCCGACGCCGAAGCTGGTGGTGATCCAGGCCCCTTCATCGAAGCCGACGTGCAAGCCGCCGCGCAGATCAGCGAGGCCAAACGTCGTCGTGCGGCTGCCAAGCGTGCTCATCGTTGCGCCAAGCAGGACGCCGACCAGCCCGATATAGGGACGCGACGAAATCTTGTGGGTCTGCTGGGCGGTCTGCTCCGCGCCGCTCGCGGCTGCGAGGGATGGGACGGGAGCTGTCGCGGCAGCGGCGCTCATTTGCCGGAGCCCGACGGAATGTTCGGTGTGCCGGCCGTTGGGCTTGCTGCGGACTCCGGTGGTGCGGCGCCGGTATCAATCGTGGCTTCGACTGACATTCCTGGGCGCACCAGCGTGCCAAGAGCCGGATGATGGTCAAGCACGATCTTGACCGGAACGCGCTGCACGACCTTGGTGAAGTTGCCGGTTGCGTTATCGGGCGGAAGGAGGGCGAACGTGCTGCCCGTACCGGGGGACCAGCTGTCGACGTGACCAGTCAATTTCAAATCGGGAAAGGCGTCGACGTGGACGGTCGCAGGCTGACCGAGACGGATATTGGTCATCTGCGTTTCTTTGTAGTTCGCGATGACCCAGATTTCCGGAAGTGTGACGACTGCAATGACTTGGGTGCCGATGTTGACGAACTGGCCAGGTCGCACAAGACGCTGGCCGACCAAACCGTTCACGGGGGAAACGATGCGGGCATAGCCGACGTTGTTCTGGGCGAGGGCGGCCTGAGCCTTGGCGGCGCGGACTTGCGCTTCGAGTTGGACCTGCTCGACGTCGAGGCTTGCGAGAATGGCCTTTTGCTGGGTGAGCTGCGCCTTGTTGAGTTCAAGCTGAGCAGCTGTTCGCTTGGCATTGTCGTCGGCCTGTTCGACGCCTTGCGGCGTGCCGGCGACGCCGGATTTCAGCAGGTTGCGCTGACGTTCGGATTCCAGATTGTAGCGATCGAGGTCGGCGTTGGTGGCGTCGATGGTCGCTTCGGCCTGGCGGACCAACGCACGCTGCACATCTTTCTGGTTGGCGAGATTGGCGAGGTTTGCCTGAGCGGCGCTGACGTTGGCCTGTGCCTGCACCAGGGCGGCGTTGTAGTCGGCAGGATCAATCTCGACGATGAGCTGTCCTTTTTTCACCAACTGGAAATCGTTGACGGCGACCGATTTGATATAGCCGGACACCTTCGCCGCAAGCGGCGTCACGTCGCCTGAAATGAATGCGTCATCGGTCGTTTCGAAGCGCGCGGCTCCGGTCCAGCGATCCCAATGCCCGGCGACGTACCACGCGATGTAAATCGCGATGGCAACCGCCAGCACGCGCAAGGTCGTAAAGACCCAGGCGGGTGTCGCGCGGCGTGGGGTCGTTGCAGGGTCGGGCTGTTGCGTGCCGGCTGGGCTGTCGGTCATGACTCTCCTCGAAGCAGTGCCGGCAGAACATCATGGCCGTAGAGAAAGAGTATTCGCAACGGCACTATACATGGCTCGTTGCCCCATCTGGACGCCGAAGGGAAGTCCTAAAATTGCCGAAACGCACGATGTAGATGGCAGAGGTTATCAGCGGCTATCGTGGTTTTGCTCAGGCTCGACAGCCGTCGAGGAAAAGATGCGCGCAGAACTTCGCGCGGGCCTCGATTTCGTCGGGTTCAGGCACGTGGCCGACGCCGAGCATAGCCGAACGCTGAAGGTCCATTGTCATCATGCCGCGGATTGCGGAGGCAGATCTGAAGGGATCGTCAATTTTGAGTAAACCGCGTTGACGCTGGCGTTCGAGCCATCCGGCAATGGCGTTTGTGGTTTGGGTCACGGCGATCTCGTGAAAGGCAGCCGCGAGTTCGGGAAAGCGGTCGCTTTCGCCGATAACGAGGCGAAGAAGGCCTATGGTCTCCCTGCTCAGCGTCAGCGTGCCGAATGAAATGAGAATACGTTCGAGCGCTTCCGTCAGGTCCAATTTGTCGAGGCTGACAGGATCGACGGCCAGCATGAAGTTGCCGATCCGCTCGGAAATCACCTTCTCGAATAGATCAGCTTTGCACGGGACCAGACGGTACATCGTCTTGGTCGATATGCCAGCTCTCTGCGCGACGTTACCCATTGTGGTCGCCGCAAAGCCGTTGGCTTGAAATTCAGCGGTGGCGGCTTCGACCAGAAGATGAAGCGTCTCCGAGTCCGGCCGGACCTGGGGCCGCCCGCGGCACCGTTTCTGAACCGCACTATTTTGTCCCATGATCATTTTCCAAATTCACTTGACACAGAGATAATGGTCCCTATTTTGGAAAACAGCAAGTTTCTAAAAGAATTCTTCGGGCGCTAAGTCCGACATTTGTACAGGAGCCGGCCATGAGTCTTCATCCGAATGCTCTGACGCCAGATAGGTCAATTTCTGAAGACGAAACAGTACCATACGTTGAGCGTCCAAGAACGCTCCAGCGCCTTCCGGCACCGGCCGAGACCGCGCCGCATAGTCGCGCCACCGACCAGTCAGATGTCGCTCCCTCGCAGACGCACGGAGCAGACACGGCCGTTGAGCCTGTTCCCCGCAAAGGGCTGAAACGCGTCCTCATTGCTGGTGCGAGCCTTCTCGCGTTGGCTGCTGCCGGTTATGTCGGCTGGGAGTATTGGAACGTCTGGCGCTTCGAAGTCTCGACCGACGACGCCTATGTCCAGGCGGATAATACAACCATAGCTCCGCGCGTCTCAGGCTACCTCACGCAGGTTCTTGTCAATGACAACGAGCGTGTGAAGGTCGGCCAGGTTCTGGCGCGCATCGATGATCGTGATTTCAATGTCGCACTGGAGCAGGCGAAGGCCGACGTTCAGGCGGCGAAGGCTGCTGTTGCCAATAAGGTTGCCGCGCTTGATGCCCAGCAGTCGGTTATCAACGCCGCCAAGGCAACGATCGACGTCGACAAGGCCAACGAGACATTCGCGGAACAAGACAGCGAGCGTTACAGCCATCTTGCAACGACAGGCTATGGTAGCGTCCAGAATGCGCAGCAGGCGGAGGCTCGGATTACGGCTGCCCGTGCTTCTATCGCCCGCGATACGGCGACGCTGACGAACGCGCAGAAGCAGATCGACATTCTGAAAGCGGAAGTTGCGCAAGCGAAAGCTACGCTCTCGCATGATGAGGCCGTGCAGGATCAGGCCGAACTCAATCTCTCATACACGACGGTCGTTTCTCCGATTGATGGCGTCGTCGGCAATCGTACATTGCGTGTCGGCCAATACGTGCAGGCGGGTACGCAGCTGATGGCTGTTGTGCCGTTGAACGCTGCGTACATCGTCGCGAACTACAAAGAGACGCAGCTCGAAGATGTGCGTCCCGGGCAGCCGGTGAATGTTGAAGTCGACATGTTCCCTGGCGTCGAGATCCCGGCGCACGTTGATAGCCTCGCGCCGGCAAGTGGTCAGCAGTTTGCGTTGCTGCCGCCGGACAATGCGACGGGCAACTTCACGAAGATCGTGCAGCGTATCCCGGTAAAGATTGTGCTTGATCCGGATAGCCCGCTGGCGGGTGAGTTGCGTCCGGGGATGTCGGTCTATCCGACCATCGAGACGAAGAAGAAGACAGATGGGACGGCTGCGTCCGTTGCAGCCAAGTGAGCCCAGCGGCTGCGCGTGATGACGCGCGGCTGCACTGTGGAGTAAACGTCATGGCAAGCATCGCTGAGACGACAGGGCCGGGCGCGACTCTGCCCCGTCAGACGACTTCGATTTCAGAAGACAAAGCCAGTCTGACGACGTGGATCGCCGTTATCGCGGGCATGATCGGCGCGTTTATGTCGATCTTGAACATCCAGATCACGAACGCGTCGTTGCTCGACATCGAAGGCGGCATCGGGACCGGCGCCGATAACGGGGCGTGGATTTCGACGTCGTATCTCATTGGCGAGATCGTCGTCATTCCGCTGACCGGCTATCTCAGTCGCGTTTTTTCGTTCCGTACATATATCGTCGCGAGCACGTTCTTCTTTGCCGTGTTCTCGATGGCATGCGCGTTCGCTCATAATCTCGGTGAGATGATTGCGATGCGTGGCCTTCAGGGCTTCGCGGGCGGCGTACTGATCCCTATGGCTTTCACGATGGTGGTGACCCGACTGCCGAAGCCGCAGCAACCGATCGGGCTTGCGTTGTTTGCGATTGCGGTGACGTTTGCGCCGGCCATCGGCCCGACCATCGGCGGCTATCTGACCGAGAACTACGGCTGGCAGAAGATTTTCTTCATCAACACCATTCCGAGCGCAATCATGATCGTTGCGCTGCTGGCGACGCTCGAAAAGGAAAAGATGCAGCTTGGGCTGCTCAAGGAAGGCGATTGGGCGGGCATCGTGACGATGGCGATCGGACTTTCGTCACTGCAGACTATGCTGGAGGAAGGCAACAAGGACGATTGGTTCGGGTCGCAGTTCATCGTCAATCTCGCGGTCACAGCCGTCGTGTTTCTGACGGCGTTCGTCTGGATCGAGCTGGTGGTGAAGAAGCCGCTCGTCGATCTGAAGCTGCTGAAAAACCGGAACTTCGCGATAGGGACGGTCGCGAACATGCTCGTTGGCTTTGCGCTGTTCGGCACGGTTTATGTGCTGCCGCAATATCTCGGTCAGGTGCAGGGATATAACTCGGAGCAGATCGGCAACGTTCTGGCCTGGACGGGCCTGCCGCAGCTTCTGATCATCCCATTCGTTCCTCGCCTGATGAAGAGTTTCGACATTCGCTATATCACAATCGTCGGCATCGCCTTGTTTGCTGCGAGCTGCTTCATGAATATCGAGATGTCGCTCAACTATTCCGGTGATCAGTTGTTCGTCCCGAATATCGTGCGTGCGGTCGGGCAAGCCTTGATCCTCACGCCGCTGACGGCCATCGCGACGGCACAGATCGGGCCGAAGGATGCAGCAAACGCGTCAGGGCTGTTCAATATGCTGCGCAACCTCGCCGGCGCGGTCGGGACCGCGTCGCTGGAGACGATCATCACGAAGCGCGAGCAGTTTCACTCGAACATCATCGGGCAGTCTGTAAACATCAATCGGGAGAACGTGCGCCAGCGTATCGATGAGATGACCAATTATTTCATGGCGCATGGCGTGTCCGACGTGGCGATAGCGAAGCACCAGGCGATCGTCGCGTTGGGCAATATCGTCAAGCGGCAATCGCTGATCATGGGATTCAGCGACACGTTCGCGGTCATCGGCGTGATGCTGTCGATCGCGGCGATTGCATTGCTCTTTGCGCGCAAAGCCAAACCCGCCGCAGGTGCGGCGGCACACTGATCAATCCGTCGCCGACAATGGGCGCGCGACCTCTTCAAGAGATTTGCGTTCCGCGGCGAGGGCTTTAAATGCTGCGACACCGGCTGCAGTCATCATCAGGGCGGCGCCGATGAGGTAGCCAATGAGCACGCTATCGCGCGATCCGGTGTCGATTAGATGGCCGAGGAAATAAGGCCCGATAATGCCGCCGACGCCCGTTCCGACAGCATAGAAAATGGCAATCGCAAGTGCGCGAACTTCAAGCGGGAAAGACTCGCTGACTGTCAGATACGCGGAGCTTGCGGCAGCGGAGCCGAAAAAGAACACGACGACCCAGCAGGCCGTCAGTTGCCACGTCGAAACGAGGTCGGCCGCAAAGAGCCAACCTGTACCGGCAAGCAGAATGCCCGAGAGACTATAGGTCAGCACGAGCATCGGCCGGCGGCCCCAGGTATCGAACAGGCGGCCGATCAACAAAGGTCCGAGGAAATTTCCAGCGGCGAACGGCAAGATATAGAGGCCGATCTCATCGGTCGGGACGCCGTAGAATGACGACAGCACCAGAGCATAGGTAAAGAAGATCGCGTTGTAGAAATAGGCTTGGGCAGCCATCAGGGCAAAGCCGACGATGGCGCGATCGCGATTGGTCTTGAAGATCGCCGTTGTGATTTCAGCCAGCGGCGTGTGGGTGCGGGCTTTGAATTGCGTTGTCGAGAGGCCGGTGCGATCCCAGGCGTGACCCTCGCGCGCAAAATCCGCTTCGATGCCGTTGACGATTTTTTCGGCTTCGGTGGCGCGGCCATGCGTGATGAGCCAGCGCGGACTTTCCGGTATCCAGAAGCGCATCGCGAAGGTGACAATGCTCATGCCGCCGCCAATGGCGAATGCGAGGCGCCAGCCGAGATCGGTTGGAATCAGGGACGTGTCGAGAAGCACAATCGAACCGAACGCGCCGATTGCGGCGCCGAGCCAGAAGCTGCCATTGATCGCGAGGTCGGTCCAGCCGCGGAGGCGGGCGGGAATCAATTCCTGGATCGTTGAGTTGACGGCGGTATATTCGCCGCCGATGCCCGCGCCGGTGAAAAAACGGAAAGCTGCGAAGCTCGCCAAATTCCATGAAAATGCTGTTGCGAACGTCGCCAGCATGTATGTCGCAAGAGTGATGAAGAACAATTTCTTGCGGCCCAGCCGGTCCGTCAGCCAGCCGAAAAAAATTGCGCCTAAAACGGCGCCTGCGAGATAAGCGCTGCTGGCGAGGCCGATATCGGTATTGGAGAATTTGAGCGCGGGACTTTCTTTAAGTGCTCCGGCGATAGCGCCGACAATCGTCACCTCAAGGCCGTCAAGGATCCATGTGATGCCGAGCGCCGCGATGACGAGGATATGAAAGCGTCCGAACGGCAGGCGATCGAGGCGTTGCGGGATGCTCGTCTCGATAATGTCGCCCGTTTGCGTTTCCGCGTCCGAGGCCGTCTTCTGCATCACATCCCCCGTTAAGCTCACTGCGTCTGCAATGAGAACGCAGGAGCTAGGGGTACGTTTCAGCCCAAAACGTAAATGTCAGACAAAAGCTTCGGTTTGTGCGTGCGGCTCATACAATTCTTCGAGCTTGGAAATCTCTTCGTCCGAGAGCTTCAGAGATACGGCTTTTATTGCGTCATCAAGCTGGTAGGGCTTGGTCGCACCGATGACGGGCGAGGTCACGACCGGTTTATGCAGCATCCACGCAAGCGCTACTTGAGCTGGCGGAACGCCGCGGGCTTTTGCAACTTCGACCACACGATCGACGACTGGCTTGTCGAGTTTCTTTGATTTCTCGTAGAGCCGCTGTGCAAAGGGATCGTTCTGTGCGCGCGTCGTTTCCGGCTCGTCCTGCCAGGGACGCGCAAGACGTCCGCGCGCGAGCGGCGACCATGGGGTCACGGCGACGCCCTCTGACTGGCAGAGCCGAAGCATCTCCCGTTCGTCTTCGCGATAGAGAAGATTATAGTAGTTCTGCATCGAAACGAACGGCGCCCACCCGTGTGCGCGTTGCAAGCCGAGCGCCTTCATGAATTGCCAAGTAAACATCGACGACGCGCCGAGATAGAGCGCTTTGCCGGAGCGCACGACTTCATCGAGGGCTTCAAGCGTTTCCTCAAGTGGCGTGCCGTAGTCGTAGCGATGGATGATATAGAGATCGACATAGTCTGTGCCCAGCCGCGTCAGGCTGTCGTCGATTTCGGCGAAGATCGCCTTACGCGAGAGACCGCGGCCGTTCGGGCCTTCGCGCATCGGCGAGCACACTTTCGTCGCGATGACGACTTCATCACGCCTAGCAAAATCGCGGATGGCGCGGCCCAACACGCGTTCGCTTTCGCCGTGCGTATAAACATTGGCGGTGTCGAAGAAATTGAGTCCGTTTTCGAGGGCAGTTTTGATGTAGGGTCGGCTCTCCTCTTCGGAGAGCGTCCACGCCCATTTCATGACGCCATCGTTGGATTGGCCATAGCTCATGCAGCCAAGGCAGATGCGCGACACATCGAGACCGGTATGGCCAAGTTTGACGTAATCCATCGGGATTCCTCCGTCGGTAGAAGCCGTCTTTTTGGGGACGGCTGACGTGCAGCCGTCTATCGGTTTGAAGCTCTATTTCAAAGTGCCAATATTGAGCGTCTGCTCTAACCGTCGCGCAACGAAGCGTGAGATCGAGGGGCCGACCGCGATGACGATCACGAGGCGCAGCGTTTGCAACGCCATGATGAATGACATGTCGACTTTCGATGAGGCGGCGATCACGGCAATCGAGTTCAAGCCGCCGGGGCTCGTTGCGAGATAGGCCGTCAGCGGGTCGACGCCGAGGAGTTCGGTCAGGATCGCGGCAAGGCCCCCGCAAAATATGATGAGAACCAGAACGGCCAAAACAATGTGAGGCAGCTTTTTCAACGCGTGCATAAGAATGTCGCGAGAAAACGTTTGGCCGATCATCCAGCCGATGGAGGCATAGCACACCGACAGCGACCAATCGGGCAGCTCGATTTTCACGATACCCGAGGACTGCAAAACGGCGCCAAATGCCATTGGGATCAACATGACACCCGCCGGAAATCGTAAAAGATGACCAGCCGCTCCGCCGATGGTCGCGATCGCAATCGTTTCGGCGAATGCGGTCCAATCGATAGGCGGAAACCACGTGGTCGTATCGGCTGTAGGCGTGACCTGGATCCAGATATGAGCGACGATCGCGGCCGCCCCGACAACCATGATGACACGCAAATACTGCATGAACGCCACCAGGCGCACATCGTCGCCATAAGCGCCGGCCATAAGGATTGCGGCTGTCGCAGCTCCGGGAGAAAACCCCCACACAGCAGTTGTGCCCGG
Source organism: Hyphomicrobium sp. DY-1 (assembly GCF_047497105.1). Classification (NCBI taxonomy): domain Bacteria; kingdom Pseudomonadati; phylum Pseudomonadota; class Alphaproteobacteria; order Hyphomicrobiales; family Hyphomicrobiaceae; genus Hyphomicrobium; species Hyphomicrobium sp. DY-1. The sequence goes on from NZ_CP134870.1 coordinate 2,612,603, forward strand.
CATGATCTGGTATTTGCCCAACACCCAACCGATCAGGCTGGTGGCCGAAATCACTGTCAGAACCACCGAAAGCAGCAGGGGCCATTCGGTTACAAACCTCGCGACGATTTGCGGCGATACGGCGCTCGCCAGCGTGCAACCGACTATGGCTTGAGCCACCAGCCTGACGAAGGGCGGTAACCGGATCGAGCCGCCGTTGGTTTCGACGACGATCGCTGCGATCATTGGGCCGAGAAGAATCGCGGCCGGAAGTCCAGTCAGACCGATCAGCGCCGTCACCACAAACGATAGAGCGACGAGGATCAGCCACTGAACTGGCTTCGTAAGGTTGGCCAGGAGTGCGTCTGGGGTTCGGGTCGGATTGGGCGACACCGTTATCGGCCACCTAATTCGATATCGTCTGCTTCGGTGACGCGACTGATCCGAGGGAAAATCATTTCGACGGCAAAGTTGTGCATTTCCGCTGAGAAGCTTGCGGTAATATCCTCGGCGAGAACGATGGCATAGTTGCGTTCCCAGGCTTGGCGCGCAGTGGATTCAACGCCGATGTTCGTTGCGATGCCGCCGAGGACGATCGTGTTGATGCCGCGGCGACGGAGCTGCACGTCGAGATCCGTGCCGTAGAACGCGCCCCAGTTGTGTTTGGTAACACGAATATCAGTCGGCATTGCTAAGCCATCGACGAGTTCTGAGAAGTCATCGGGAAATCCGCCCGGAGGGATCGCTATGGGGCTGTCGACAGGAACGCGGACAGCGTCGGCGAAATCTTTGGCGAAGGCGACATTGACGAGGACGACGGGGGCGCCTGCGGAACGAAAGCGCGTTGCCAATTCCGACGCACGCTTGACGACATCCGCTCCCGTGTGTGGCGCGACGTTGCGCGCTACAATTCCGTTCTGGAGATCGATGAGGATGAGGGCCGTCGTTTGGGGGTCAAGCTGAAGCATCGGCATCTGCCTTTCGCTCTTGGCCATTGGTGCCCGTTGGCCTGATTACGGTTTCGTGATATTTGAGGCATCGCTCAAATTATTCTGGATAGTTGAGGATGACCTCAAGTAAGTCAACAGGGACGCAAGAGCGCACCGCCTTGAGCCCGCAGCGGCGGCCAGGGCAGGAGCGGGTGGCGGCGCTGCTTGAGGCGGCAGCAGTTGTCATCGCGGAAAAAGGCTATGACGCCACGACGATGGCGGAGGTTGCGGCGCGGGCGGGCGCGCAGATCGGATCGCTTTATCGGTTTTTTCCCAACAAGGACGTTCTTGCGAGCGCGCTGATCGAACGGTTTCATGACAGGGCCGGTTCGCTCTTCGATGCGATCGATCAACGGGCCGGCGAGCTTTCCGTTGCCGAGTTGACTGACGCGTTGCTCGACCTGCTTGGAGATCTCCGATCGGAGACGCAAACCATCGTCGCGCTTCTGGAGGGCAGAGCAGAATTGTCAGCCCGCCGGCTTGAGTTTCGCCGGGAGCTTCGCAAGCGCATCGCGCGGACGCTCATCCATCGCTGTCCGAAGCTTCGCAAGGGTCAGGCTGAGGACGCGGCAGCAGTTCTGTTACAGAACATGAAGTCCATAGGTGCGCTGACGAAGGAGATTGGCAACGGCGTTCGGCCGAGCGCGCTTGTTGAGCTTCGTGTCATGACCCGGCACTATCTCGAGAAGATATTTGCGGACGCCGGTTGCCGGGAATAGCAAGCTTGCCGCCCGCTTCGAGCCAGAGGGCTAAGGCCGTCGCGGCGATGACGCCGAGGATGGCGCCGGTGCTGTCGGCCAACAAAGTGCCGGCCGCCCAAGATATGGCGATCAGCAACAGAGAGGGAAAGATAACGCTCGCCTTGGCTTTGGAAAGCGATGCGATGATGACCAAAGCGCCGAGGATGGCGCCGATGGCACCGAAATAATAATCGCAAATAGCGCCAATAAAAACGATGAAGACCAGTGTCACGCCTGTCGTCCCTTGGGAACGCGAATCGGTGAGCACACGTCGGTAATCTACATCAGAGGCGTTCAAATTTCCTGATCAGTATTTAGACAAAATGCGGGGCGATCTGCCTAATGTGAATGCAGATCGTCAGTTGACGCCGGATTCCGCGAGCAGACAATAGCGGGTCCAGCGCAGATGCCTGATCCGGGTCATTTCAGGTAGCTCGATGACCTTACCGCGGCATGTGCGGGTATACGCGACGAGCTCATGCTCCGCTGCGTTCAAGCGAGCTGTGGCTTCGCGCTGGAAGAGCGAGACAAGCTTTGCATCCATAGGCAAGACCCTCCCTTCTTCGCAGGCTACGTGATTTGGATTGCCTCAGAAAGGGCGACCAAATTGGTCTCCACAGCGGCTGGTTCGCTAACGGGAATGCGTAAAGGGGACTTCCTTTTGTCGTGATGGTCGGCGACTGATCGCGATGTCTGGCGGGCATTTTGAAAGTCCGCGGCAATGTGATCGCCGTCTTGTTCGTAGCTTTCCGAATATCCATGTTGCTGTGGACGCGATATTGGAGGCCGTCCCAATGCCAGATGAAGATGCAGCGTCCGTCATCTTTTTTGTCGCCAGCCTTTATGCGTTTGGGATCGTGCTTCTCTATGTTTTGGCACGTGCGTGGGAGCAGGCGCTTTCGACCCGTCCGGATGCGAAACGGGCGCCTGCCCATCGCCGCGACATCAATCGACCCAGAGGCTTTTGACGCCGCTCAGCGTCCGCGCGGTGATTGACGCGCCAGCGAAGTGGGAATTCGCCTATTCACGGCGCCTATCGGCCCGTGCCCTTTGCTCTTGGTTAATTCTTTCGGAATGGATGTTTTGCAATTGCGTATGCTTGATTGCAGCTTGCGCAGATCAGCTCATACTTTCGTGCAATATAGTTCGCGGAAAAATCGAATAACTGGCTCAATTTAAACATCGTTCTTCGATAAAACGGCAGTTGTTAACTCCTTACTCTCGATTATCTGATATATTCAGTATACCTCATGTCCTCCCCCCGGAATGAGGCTTGAAGCGTGGGCATCCGGCCATCCCCCTCATTCCCCCCGCCGGGTGCCCACCACCTTGCCTGTATGGCGCACGGGGAAATCACATACCTGCGCGCAGCGTGCGCATGATAAGTTGGTTCGATGTTTCATCGTGCTCGGCGAGCGATGGAGAGCGCCTCGGCGCCTGTCTCATCCAGCCTGCTACGCGCGGTTTTGGCGCCGCAGTATTCGGCGACGGATCGGTTACAGGACCATCGGTGCTCACATCGATTGAGTTGATCTGCTCGGACTCATCCATTGCCTTGGCCAGTGCGCCGACCGTCATCACGGGGGCGGTTGGGATCAGCAGCGTTTTGTCGGCTTTGGGCTCTGGCGCCTGCTTTTGCTCGGCAAGATAGGTTTCGACGCGCGAGGGGCGCGGATCGCGCGACGGAAGCAGGGCCAATTTGGTCATCGCTTCGCGGGCCAACGCTTCGCCGACGGTTACTGCTATCCAAGAGCTTCCGACGATCAGAGCTATATAAAATAGCGAGGTGTAGACGCGATTAGACATGGCACCAGTCTGAAACTCGACTTCGGGTGCCCCCACACCAACCTAACAGACTACGCCCGGATTTCCCGGCCGTTCCCGTGGGCTGATAAAAATCATCTTAGCGGAATTTGCTCAGTTATCTTTGAATGTGACTAATGCCTGTCGCATCGCCGCGCTAATGGCATCGAGACCGTCGGTGAGTGCGGCCGGTCCGGGCTGCAAAATTAGTGACGATTTGATTTCAAAGACCAGATTGTTGACGACGGCAGGAATGGTTTCCCAGCCCGGCCGGCGGCGGATCGTCTCCAGGCGTACCTTCTTACCGCACCATGATGCGAGAATGACCTCGGGCGCTTGGGCAATCACCGTTTCGGCGGATACGATGCGGTCCTTGGCGGCCGCTTTGCGGCGCAGGTTGGAAAAGATGTCGTCGCCACCTGCGATTTCGATAAGTTCGGATACCCAGCCCAGACCGGCGATCTGCGGGTCGTCCCATTCCTCGAAATAGACGCGCGGACGATGCTTCTGTCCTGCTGTTTCGGCGCTGACGGCTTCTACCCGTTGTGCGAGCGAGGTGGCGAGGGCTTCGGCTTTGTCTCCGCAACCGATGAGTGTACCAAGCGTCCGGATCATCGCGAAGATCCCCGCGAGGTCGCGCTGATTGAAAATGTGCACCTCTTGCCCTGCTCGCGCGAGATCGGCCGCGATCTGGGCCTGAAGGTCTGAGAACGCAAGGATGAGGTCGGGTTCGAGCGCGAGTATCTTTGGGATATCGGCAGAGGTAAATGCCGAAACTCGGGGTTTTTCGCGGCGGACCTCCGGGGGGCGAACGGCATATCCGGATACGCCGACGATGCGGTCTTGCTCGCCGAGCAAATAGAGCGTTTCGACAGTCTCTTCGGTCAGGCATACAAGCCGGCGAGGAGGAAAAGTGCGCATGGGTTGCCCGAACGAATGCCATTGCTGGGTGTGCGGTCGGTTCCGTTTGGCCAGTCAGAGCGCGATGCTACCAGTCATAGGCGCACTGAGAAACCGGCGCCTCCGCCTGAGCTAGACAACTCAAGAGTTGGCTTTGACGAACAAGCGAATATTACTGGATGTTTATCAGAACAGTCTGGAACAAATCTGCGGGTCGATTGTTAAAGCTGCCGCAAAATCTGCTTGAGGCTCCAGTAAAACGTACGTGCGCGCATCGAACATGACCACCTCGTCCATTTGCGTGGGTTGAGGCATCATTGAGACGTGTGGCATCAACTGTTCATCGGGAATACATCCTGGTTCGTCAAAGGTTCTGGCCGTGTTTGCGGACAGCGGAAGGAAATGAAATATGGAAACGACCCTGAAGTCACTGCTCGTCGCCGTGTCGTTCTTGGCCCTTGCTCCGGCTGCTTATGCCGCTGAGAGCGCCGAGAACGGCGTCGAGCTGGCATTCATGCCGAGCGCGATGGACGTGACGCTGCTCAACGAGGGCGGAAAGTACGTGGCGGTTGATCTCAAGAAGATCGCCAAGGGCGAGAAGTGCCACATGGAGAAGGATTCGGTGATCATGAAAATCGGTCCGGGCGCCACGCCTGGAACGACGCTCGTTCGCTATGCAGCGCCGAACCTGTCGCACGGCGGTTGCCCGTTCATGACAGAATTCGAGCTTTCGAACGCCGACTATTCCGCAGCCCGGGCCGAATATAACGCCAAAGCCGAAGAGGCGTCGAAGAAGATCGACGATCTCAAGAAGCAGCTCGGCGATAAGTGGAATGAGCTGACGAAATCGGCCGAGCCTCAGAAGGATGCCGAACCGCCTAAGAACTAAGGTGACAGGAGGGGCATGTGCAGTCGCTGCCTCCCCAATCGATTCTGGCGAAATTACTGGCCGGTCCCGTGGGGCCGGGCCGGCTTATTTGGATCGGTCTTCGACCTTCCCGCAAAGCGCCGATGCTCACTCCAGCATCGGCGCTTTTCGTTGCGGGTCAAGGGATCGAGGGTGATCGCTACAAGACGCAGCGGAACGGTCCGCGACAAGTGACGCTCATTGCCGCTGAGGATCTCGCCGCGATAGCGTCATTTATGGGTAGGGACGTTTCGCCGGAGCTGTTGCGGCGAAACCTCGTCACGAGCGGGCTCAATCTGAATGCCCTAAAGGAGCGGCGCATTCTGATGGGTGAGGTTGTCTTGGAGGTCAGTGGCGAGTGTGCGCCGTGCAGCCAGATGGAGGCGAACTTGGGGCCGGGAGGCTATAACGCCGTTCGCGGCCGCGGCGGACACACGGCACGCATTATTACTGGTGGGGAAGTAAGCCTGGGGGATGCGATCGAACGTGTAGAGAATTGGCCGCCACCTGCCGCGACCTAACAGTCCCAGCCGCTCAATGACCGGTTCAGTCCCGGTTCAGTCGATTCCGATCGGCTTCTGTGGGCCTTGTGGGCGGGTCGATTTGATCAGGTAGCTTACGAGGGCGATGCCGACGATCGGCAGGAATGCGGTGGCCGCGATCTGCGGCAAAACGTTGAGCACCGCATAAAACGAGTAGGGCATAGTCGCGTCTCCGGAGCAGATGACAGGCGAACTCGGACGCCGTCATCTTGTTCCGCTTCGACTAAAAAATTGTGACTCCAATGGGGGCAAACGTTCCGATCGGGGAATATCTCTTGGCGGATGAGCCGGAAGGGGATTCGCTTGGCTCTCAGCGCGGCGAAGAGAAGGTTACTTCCGGGACGGAACCCGAACGATTGTATTGTTCCAGGTCAACGCATCTTGACCTAGCGCAGGCCAGCTAGTGGGCGGAGTCTTCGCTGTGGCTCATCCCAGCATGGGCTAAATCGCAGCGCCAACATTTATCAAAGGTTGTTCTCTTGCATCCCTCGAAACTGCTCCGCTCCGATATCGGTCCGGCCGCCGGTGTCGTCGTTCCGGCCGTTCTCCTGGGGGGGGCGCATGAGTGAGTCTCAAACTGAGCAGCCCCCGGCGGCCGGCGAGCAGAAATCGTTGAGCCATTGGTTGCGGACAAACCCGCTTGGTCCGGGAGCCAAAAAACTGGCAGCAAGGATCGGCCGCGATGCGCTGATCGTCATCGTCTTGATTGCGGCGGTCGGAGGCTATCTCGCCTGGAAAGAATTTTTCAGCTCGGCTTTGCCCCCCGGCATCGCCAGTGGCAACGGCCGCATCGAGGCTGTCGAAATCGATATCGCGAGCAAAATAGCGGGGCGAATCAAAGAGATATACGTCGACGAGGGCGACTTTGTGACGGCTGGGCAGGTCGTTGCGAGGATGGATACCGCTCAACTCGAAGCGCAACGGCGACAGGCCCAAGCGCAGTTCCACCGTGCGCAGATCGGGGTCGATACGGCGAAGAGTCTCGTCACCCAACGCAATGCGGAGAAAACGGCGGAGGTTGCAGTCGTCGCGCAGCGGGAGGCCGAACTCGATGCCGCCGAGAGTAAGTTCAAGCGCTCAGCAGAACTCGTCAAGACGAACGTCGTGTCACGGCAGACGCTCGACGACGATCGCGCTTCGAAGGAAGGCGCGGTTGCAGCAGTCGGGGCGGCAAAGGCTCAGCTTGCGGCCTCCGAGGCGGCAATCAGCTCGGCCGAGGCGCAGGTTGTTGACGCGCGTGCGGCCGTCGACGCCGCCAAGGCCGCTATCGACAGCATCACCGCTGACATCGACGACAGCACGTTGCGGGCGCCGAGAGACGGGCGGGTGCAGTATCGCGTCGCGCAGCTTGGCGAGGTGCTGTCGGCGGGGGGACGGGTGCTCAACATGGTCGACCTCAGCGACGTCTACATGACGTTCTTCCTGCCCACGGCGGAAGCGGGACAAGTGGCGCTGGGCGCGGAGGTCCGGCTGGTGCTCGATGCGGCACCTCAATACATCATCCCGGCAAAGGCAACGTTCGTTGCCGACGTGGCGCAGTTCACGCCGAAAAGCGTCGAAACGGAAGAAGAGCGGCTGAAGCTGATGTTCCGGATAAAGGCGCAGATACCCAAGGCGCTGCTTCAGAAGTACATCCGGCAAGTCAAGACTGGGCTGCCCGGCGTGGCGTACGTCAAGCTTGATCCCAACGCGCAATGGCCGGTGCTCGCAGGAAAGCTGGTGCAATGACGAGCGGCCCGGCCGAACCTGTACCCGTCGTCGCCCGTCTCGAAAATGTCAGTCTAAGCTACGGAAAGACGCTGGCGCTCGATGCTATTACACTCGATGTCCCTGCGGGGGTTATGGCTGGCCTGATCGGCCCGGACGGCGTCGGCAAGTCGAGCCTGCTGTCGCTCCTTTCCGGTGCGCGCAAGATGCAGGAGGGACGCGTCACCGTTCTCGGCGGCGACATGCGGGACGCGGCCCATCGCCGACGAACCTGTCCGCAGATCGCCTATATGCCCCAGGGGCTCGGCAGAAACCTTTATCCGACGCTGTCGGTCTTCGAGAACGTCGATTTTTTCGGTCGACTTTTTGGGCTCGGCCAGCATGAGCGACAGGACCGGATTGCCGAGCTGCTAAAGAGCACGGGTCTTGCCTCCTTTGCCGACCGACCGGCCGGCAAGCTTTCCGGCGGCATGAAGCAAAAACTCGGGCTTTGCTGCGCGCTGATCCACGATCCGGAATTGCTCATTCTCGATGAGCCGACCACCGGCGTCGATCCGCTCTCCCGCCGGCAGTTCTGGGAGTTGATCGACGGCATTCGTCTCGGCCGGAAAGGCATGAGTGTTCTCGTTGCGACCGCCTACATGGAAGAGGCGGCGCGGTTCGACTGGCTGATTGCGATGAACGCAGGAAACGTGCTCGCAACGGGCGCGCCGAGCGATCTTCTGAAGAAGACCGGTGCGCCCAATCTCGATGCAGCCTTCATTGCCCTATTGCCGGAAGATCAACGCCGCGGACACGTCGATGTCGTCATTCCGCCGCGCACAGAAAACAATGACGATGAGGTCGCGATCGAGGCCGATCATTTAACGATGCGGTTCGGTGATTTCACCGCTGTCGATGATGTCAGCTTCCGAATTACCAAAGGAGAGATTTTCGGCTTTCTCGGCTCAAACGGTTGCGGCAAGACGACGACAATGAAAATGCTGACCGGTCTTCTGCCGGCCAGCGAAGGCACCGTGAAATTGTTCGGGCGAGAGGTCGATCCCAATGACATGGCCGTCCGACGTCGCGTTGGATACATGTCTCAGGCCTTTTCGCTTTATTCGGAACTGACCGTCGCACAGAACCTCGATCTGCATGCGCGGCTCTTTCATCTGGAGCCCGATCATATCGCGCCGCGCATTGCTGAAGTCGTGCGCCGCTTCGATCTTTCCGACGTCATGGACGCATTGCCTGATGCGCTTCCGCTCGGTATCCGCCAGCGCCTGTCGCTCGCCGTGGCGATGATCCATTCCCCGGAATTGCTCATTCTCGATGAGCCGACGTCGGGCGTTGATCCGGTTGCGCGCGATCAGTTCTGGCAGATCCTCGCCGATCTCTCGCGCAAGGACAACGTGACGATCTTCGTTTCGACCCACTTCATGAATGAAGCGGAGCGTTGCGACCGCATTTCGTTGATGCATGCCGGCCGCGTTCTCGTCAGCGATACGCCGGCCGCGATCGTTGAGCAGCGCAAGGCATCGTCGCTCGAAGATGCCTTTATCGACTATCTGCAGGATGCGATCGGGAGCAAGGCGGGCAGCGCCGTTGAAGCCGACCAGATCGCCACGTCACTTGAAGCCGGTCATCATGCTGTCTCTGCTCGACCGGCGAGCCCATTGAGCCAGAGCATCCGGCGGATGCTAGCCTATATGAGACGCGAGACACTCGAACTGCGGCGCGACCCGCTCCGGGCCACGCTCGCGACGATCGGCAGCGTGCTTTTGATGTTCGTCATCGGTTACGGCATCAATCTCGACGTCGACAATCTGAGCTTCGCCGTTCTCGATCGCGACGACACGACAATCAGTCGTGATTACGCCATGCAGATTGCCGGATCTCGCTATTTCAATGAGAAATCGCCGGTCACCGATTATAAAGACCTCGATCGCCGCATGGGAGATGGCGAGTTGAGTCTCGTCCTCGAATTTCCTCCGGGGTTCGGACGTGATGTTGCACGCGGGCGAAACGTCGAGATCGGCGCCTGGATCGACGGCGCGATGCCGATGCGCGGCGATACCATCGCAAGCTACGTCCAGCAGATTCATGCCGAGTGGCTGGCGCAGAAGGCGCGTGAACTTTATGGCGATTCATCAGCGCTCGGTGCTTTTCAGGTCGCGCTGCGCTATCGCTACAATCCGGATGTAGAAAGTCTCGTCGCGATGGCGCCGGCGGTTATTCCGCTGCTTCTCATGATGATCCCGGCGATGCTCACAGTTCTGAGCGTGGTGCGAGAGAAAGAGCTCGGGTCGATCATTAATTTTTACGTTACGCCGGTGACGCGCCTGGAGTTTCTGCTCGGCAAGCAAATTCCGTATGTAGCGCTCGCAATGCTCAACTTCGTTTTGCTGGCGGCGTTTGCGGTGTTCGTCTTTCGCGTGCCGTTTACGGGCAGCTTTCTGTCTTACACCTTCGGAGCGCTGCTCTATGTGATCGTGGCGACGTCCATGGGGCTGGTGGTGTCGTCATTCATGAGCAGCCAGATAGCGGCCATTTTCGGCACGACGCTGATAACACTGATTCCGGCTGTCCAGTATTCAGGCTTGATTGACCCGGTGGCGTCGCTGCAGGGAGTCGGTGCTTATATCGGCAAGATCTACCCGGCGGCCTACTTCGTGACGATCTCGCGTGGGACGTTTTCGAAAGGGCTGGGGTTTGGCGATTTGGCCAACGACTATCTGGCGTTGCTGATTGCCATTCCCATCCTGTTCGGCCTAGGCGCGGCCTTCCTCAAAAAGCAGGCGACGTAAGATGCGCGTCGCGAACATCTGGCAGCTCGGGGTCAAGGAATTGCGCGGATTGATGCGCGATTCGACGATGCTGATCCTGATCGTCTATGCTTTCTCGGTTTCGATCTATTCGGCGTCGCGGGCGTTGCCGGATACGCTCAATCACGCGGCGATCGCAATCGTCGATGAGGATCAGTCGCCCGTATCGTCCCGTATCATCACTGCATTTTATCCGCCGTACTTCAGTGTGCCGCGGCTGATCACTCAGGAGCAAATGGACGAGCGTATGGATGCCGGCGCCGATACGTTTGCGCTCGATATTCCGCCCGAGTTCCAACGCGATCTACTTGCAGGCCGCTCGCCGACGATACAGCTCAACATCGATGCAACCCGCATGACGCAGGCCTTTACGGGTGGCGGTTATATCGAATCCATTCTCGCAGGTGAGATCAGCGAGTTTCTCGATCGCTATCGCTCGAACGGTGATCTTCCCGTTCGATTGACGCTGCGTGCTCGATACAACCCAAATCTTAACAAGACTTGGTTCGGTGCGATAACGAACGTCATCATGTCGATTACGATGCTGTCGATCATTTTGACCGGCGCCGCTCTCATTCGAGAGCGGGAGCACGGTACGGTCGAGCATCTTCTCGTGATGCCCGTAACACCATTCGAGATCATGGTCAGTAAGATCTGGTCGATGGGCTTCGTCGTGCTGCTGGCGTCGAGCATGTCGCTGATTTTCGTCGTGCAGGGATTGTTGCAGGTTCCGGTCAACGGCTCGGTGCCGTTGTTCCTCGTTGGCGCTGCCCTGGATATTTTCGCTATGACGGCCTTGGGCGTTTTTCTGGCGACGATGGCGGGGACGATGCCGCAATTCGGTATGCTGCTTATTCTTGTTCTTATCCCCTTGCAGGTTCTGTCAGGCGGCGTGACGCCTCGCGAGAGCATGCCGGCCATCATTCAGGATATCATGCTGGCCGCTCCGAACACGCACTTTATCATTCTTGCTCAGTCAGTGCTGTTTCGCGGCTCGGGATTTGACGTCGTCTGGCCGCAGTTCGCAGCGCTGCTTGGTATCGGCTGTGTGCTGTTTGCGCTCTCCATGTGGAGCTTCAGGCGCTTCCTGAGATAGCGGCCTCGCTATTCGCACGCGAGCCTGGCGGCTGCAAAATAAGCCGCTGAAAACTTTGGCATGAACTGTCAATTACTTCCCAGTCTGACCTGGATAGGTTTTTCCAGGCTGTCGGCTAGGAGCGCGCGCGGCGTTGGCTTGAGCCAGGGCACTATTCGTCAGTCCCATTCAGCGTGAGCTGTGCTCGGTTTCGCAAACGATGGAGTTTGAACGCATGCCGGAAGGTCGTCGCGTATCGCAACGTAAAAATTTCTCGGAAAATCGTGGCGGCTTGGTCCGACGTCTGTCGCGAACGCTCGGAGCAGTCACGGCGCTGTCACTTTTTGGCGCCTCTGTCGCGTCTGCCGATAGCCTAAACATGCTGGTTTGGGAGGGCTACGCCGACGCGAGTTTCGTCGAGCCTTTCAAAAAGGAAAGCGGCTGCGACGTCTCGGCTGTCTATGTCGGAACGAACGACGAAATTTTCGCCAAGCTGATGGCCGGCAGCGGCACTTATGATCTCGTGACGCCCTCCAACGACACGACGATGAAGCTGATTGATGCTGGATTGGTCGATCCGATCGATCCCGGCAAGATCTCAGCGGAGGCCGATTTCTTCCCGATGCTGAAATCGCCGCCGTGGCTGTCGAAAGATGGCAAGACGTACGGCGTTCCCTATGCCTGGGGTATCATTCGCATCGTCGTTGATGCCACTGCCGTATCGGAGCCGCCGACGAGCCTCGCATTTCTTTGGGACCCCAAGTATGCCGGCAAGTTCGCGATGTGGGATGATATCGAGACGCTCTACGAGGCTGCGCGCTATCTCGGGATCAAGAACGTCTACGACATGAATGACGAGGAGCTAGCGAAGGTCAAAGAAGCGCTTCTGAAGCTCAAGCCGAACATTCGCAAATATTGGACGACAGCGGGTGAGATGACAACCTTGCTCCAAGGCAAGGAAGTCATCGGCGGCAACGCATGGGAAGAAACGCTCGTTAAGCTGCGCGGCGGCGACCGCAAGCTCCTCGACGTCGTTCCGAAGGAAGGACGGGGCGGCTGGAGCGATAGCTGGATGATTGCGAAGGGCGCTTCATCCAACGCCTGCGTCTACAAATGGCTGAATTACGTGTCGAGTGCGAAGGCGCAAGCTCTCGGACACGCCGTTACGGGATTTGGATATTCGAACGGCAAGATGGTCGATTTCCTTCCGGACGATCAGAAGAAGTCCTTTGAAGAACTCGGCATGACGAATCCGGAGACGCTGAAGACCGTCAGCTGGTGGCAGCCGGTGAAACAGCGCGGGAAGTATCTGGAAATCTGGAACCAGGTCAAAGCCGCGCAATAACCACGACCCATTTTACTCTGTCCAAGCTGCGATCAAGAGGGTGCGCGAATGGCCGCTTACATAGATCTCATCGGTATTCGCAAGACGTATGGAACTTCGAACGTTGCAGCAGTCGATGGTGTGGACCTGTCGATCCAGAAGGGTGAGTTTATCACCCTTCTGGGCTCATCCGGATGCGGCAAGACAACGACGCTGCGCTGCATTGCGGGTTTCGAAATGCCGGACACGGGCACGATTCGCATCGATGGCGAAGACATAACATATTCGCAGCCGTCGGAACGCGACATGCGGATGGTGTTTCAGGATTTCGCTCTCTTTCCCAATCTTACGATTTCAGAAAACGTTGCCTTTGGTCTCCGCCTCAAAAAAATGCGAGGCCGTTACACCGAGGCGCAAATCCGTGCGCGGGTTGATGAATACTTGAGCCTCGTGCAGTTGGCCGATCACGGCAAGAAAATGCCGCATGAACTCTCCGGCGGGCAGAAGCAGCGCACGGCTCTGGCGCGCGCGCTCATCACCGATCCGGCGGTCGTTCTCTTCGACGAACCGCTTGCATCTCTTGACGCCAATCTGCGCAAGGCGATGCAGGTCGAGATCAAGCGGCTGCACCGGCAGTTCAACAAGACTTTCATTTACGTCACGCACGATCAGGAAGAAGCGATGGCGATGAGCGATCGCATCGTCGTCATGAATAAGGGGCGCATCGTCCAAAGCGGAAGTCCGCAAGAAGTTTATGCCCAGCCGAATTCCAAGTTTGTGGCGAACTTCATCGATCGGGCTAACGTTCTTACAGGCGTGGTCGATGCCGTCGATGGCCCGACGGCTAAGATCCGTTTGGCAGGCGGCGCAACGCTTTCGGCACCGGCCAACGCCGCGACCATCTCAGGCAAGACAGTCGGCGTGATGATCCGCGTCGACCGCGTTGCCATCGGTGAGGACGGATCTAACCAAAGAAATATTCTTCGCGGCACTGTGGCTGAGCGTCTCTTCCTCGGTGCGAAGAATGAGTATGTGATCGAGCTTGCGGACGGTGCCGGTCGGATAAGCGTGCAAGATCGAACGACCGGCGCGCAGGCCAGCATCGGCGATGTCGTGCCGCTTTCCGTTCTACCGGATGATATTCGCGTGTTGGCAGCTTGATCCATGAATGACACTGCAGCTTCCGTCATGACGACTTCAAGCGCCATCTTGGAGACGGCCGCCGAGATCAGCCCAGGCGCGCTGAAGGCGAAAAAGATCGAACGCGCGCGCATGCTGTTCTGGCTTTTGCCTCCGGCGGCTTGGTTCTTCGTCTTTATGATCCTGCCCTACTGCATGCTGTTCTATTACAGTCTGGGATCGGTCGATTACGTCGTCTTCAAGCCGGGCTTTTCACTGGCGAATTTCGTCAGGGTTTTTACAACCGAGCCATATCTCAGCGTGATGCTCAAATCAGCGAAGATCGGCATCTATACAGCGGTGTTGTCGTCGATTGTTGCGTATCCGTTGGCGTTCTATTTGGCGTTTCATGCTTCGGAAGCGACCAAACGCTACGTCTATCTTCTGGTAATCGTGCCGTGGTGGGCGTCTTATCTCGTCAAGGCCTACGCCTGGAAAACCATTCTCGGAACAGGCGGTCTCATCAACGCCTCACTGCTCGGGCTCGGTATAATCGATCATCCGCTGACGTTGTTTCTCTATAACGAGTTCAGCGTGACGTTGACGCTCGCCTATATCTTCACGCCATTTGCAGTGCTTTCGATTTACGCTCAACTCGAACGCATCCCGACGTCGCTTATCGAAGTAGCGCTCGACCAGGGTGCGACGCGTATGGAGATCTTCCGCAAGATCGTTCTGCCGATCAGCATTCCGGGCATCATCGCAGGCGGCGTCATCACGTTCTCGTTGGGGTTTGGAGATTTCGTGGCGCCCGCGCTCGTCGGCGGCGCGGATTCCATCATGATATCCAATATCGTTATCAATCTGCTGGGCGCGGCCTACGACTGGCCGATGGCGGCGGCGATCGGTCTGGTCATTATCGCCCTGGGGCTTGGGCTGGTTGCCTTAGCTCATCGCCTTGAGCACCAATTTCAGGTGCTCTTCTAGAACGGACGAGAGCAAATTGAATGCGCGCATTTGGAAACAAACCCCTTGTCGCAGGTCTGGCCGGAGCAGTGCTGCTGTTTCTCTATGCGCCGCTGCTCGTAATGGCATTCTTTTCATTCAATGCTAGCCAGTTTACCGGGCTTCCGTTCAAAGGCTTCACGCTCTCCTGGTATGAGAAGGTTCTCGAGAACGAAACGCTGATGCGGTCGATCGGCGCGTCCGTTTATGTCGGCATCGGAACGGTCATTCTGAGTATGCTCATCGGCCTGCCAGCGGCGATTGCGCTGGACCGCTACGAGTTTCAGGGGAAAGCCGCTTTCCGGCGGATCGTGATGCTGCCGATTGTGCTTCCCGGTGTCATTACCGGTGTTGCGCTTTTGAGTTTCTACATCACGATCGGGTTTCGGCTATCACTCAATACGATCATGCTCGGCCAAGGTACGGCTCTGACTTGCATCTATGTCACGGAAGTTTTTGCGCGTCTGCAGCAGCTCGGTCGGAGCCAGGAGGAGGCTGCCTTCAATCTTGGCGCTTCGCAGATCGAGACGTTCTTTAAAGTGACGTTGCCGAACCTGAAGTCCGCCATCTTCGGTACGATGCTGATCGTATTTTCGATCTCGTTCGACGAGATTGCGGTTACATACCTACTGACCGGCCGCGAAAACACTTTGCCGATGGCGCTCTGGTCGATCCTTCGTCGCGAGGCGACGCCGGAGATCAACGCCGTTGCGACATTGGTGATTGCATTTTCAATTGTTCTCATCGTGATCGGTGTCGTAGCTTCGCGCGGCAAAGGACTTGCGTCAGCGTCTAAGGCTTAGCGCTGTCTCATCCAATCAGTGACTTGTGGCGCTCGTCGGCGCCATGAAAGAAGCTCTTTCTCCCGAGGACGTTCGCGCGCGAACGGCGCCGTCTCGGTATTTGGCTGGTGTCGAGCCGGTGAAGCTTTTGAAGCTTCGTGAGAATGCGCTCGTTTCACTATAGCCAAGATCGAACGCGATCTCCGGAATGGTGCGATCGGTGAACGCCAGCATCGCCTTCGCGATTTCCGTTCGCACGGCGTTGCGAAGATCTGCATAATTCAGGCCAGCATCGGCGAGCTTTCGTTGAAAGCTTCTGACGCTCATGCCGAAGTCGCTGGCCGCGTCCTGGATGTCGATGCTCTTAACGCAGCATAGTCTGGCGTTGATCCATGCCTTGACGCTGTTGCTGAGATCGAGTTCAAGTTCCTGCGATCTTAGGCAGTCGGACAGCTCACTCTCCAAGCGGTGGTGCAGCATGCGATCATATGAGTGTATTGGGTGGCTCAGCTCCGAGAGTGGAAACAATATAGCGTTATAACGAGCGCCAAAACGTAGTGGGCAATGAAAATGCGCCTGATAACTGGCGAGATTTGCACCAGGAGAATGCTCGAACTCTAGGCATAGCGGCTCCCAGTCCTTGCCCAAAGTCGCGCGCAATACCGAGCACAAGACAGCCTCTGAGAAATTCGCATCCTGGACGCGATGCGAGACGGTTCTGTCGAAAATAGAATAGGTCAGGCGTGCAGTGTCGCCGCTGACGTTCAGCGCGCAGTGCGTTCCGCCCTGGAAGGTGGGAAAATACTCACAAAGCTTGGTGAGCCCTTCGCCGACGGTGCGGGCGGTGAGATATAACTGGGCGGCTGCTCCTAAGTCGTGAATATTGAAGAGTTTTCCCCACTTCATGCCAAGTGCGTGATCGTTCGTTTGAGTTGCCGCCATCTCCAGCATTGTTGTGAAGGCTGAGAGCGGAAGAAAAGGCGAGCGTCCAAACAACCCATCGTTTGCTATGCCGACGCGCGCGGAAATCGTCTCCGGGTCCATTCTCCGGCGATCGATCGTAGAGAGAACTCCGTTGATGATCGATGCCGCGATGACGCCCGATGAAGGCATGCAACTCTATCCCATAGTGTCGCCGTTGAGTGGGACAGCATCGCAAGAAGCGTACCACTTCGTTTGCGGCGACGTCAGATCACCTTTGAACGTGAATCTCTGTGCGGAGGTGGTTTCCAGATGAGCGCAGCAAACGGTTTCTGAGCGAACAGATTCGCTTTTTGGCGCCAACTATCAATTACAGTCCGTATGGCGCTGGCTAGGGTCTTTCGAGAAAGGACGATTGCCCTGATAGGGCGTCGCCTCGGCTGCTGTTGAAGCAGCGTCGTTCGGCCAAAGTGCGTGACCAACCAGAGCGCATTGCAACACTCGGGAGCCTAATCATGTCAGAAAGCTGTTGCTCGACGGCCGTGCTGGAAAAGTCATCGTTGGTCCGGCATCCATTGGATCCGTTATCGCCCGATGAGATCCGGAATGCCGCTGGGATCGTCAAGGCCGTCGCGCCATACGGACCGAAGACATGCTTCGAGTCGATCGGATTGGACGAGCCGACAAAGGATGAACTCAAGGCTTATGCCGAATGTAAGCCAGTCGAGCGGCGTGCGGCAGTCAACGCCTCAAGCTCCGAGACGATCGGCGTTACAAAGTTCGTCGTTTCTCTCGATACAGGAAAGGTGTTGTTCAGCGAAGACTGCCCCGACAAACGGCCAATGATACAACTCGAACAGTTCTTGGCTATCGAGGACATTGTTCGCGGCAATGCGGAATTCATCGCTGCGTGTGCCAAGCGCGGCATTACCGACATGGGCAAAGTGTGTGTCGATCCGTGGTCGGCGGGGAGCTTCGATATTCCGGGGGAGGAAGGGCGCCATCTCTGCCATGTTTTTTGCTGGCTTCGGCTCCAGGAGTTCGAGAACTTTTACGCGCATCCTATAGAAGGCCTCAACGCTGTGGTGGACATTAACAGCGGTGAGGTCATTCGGATCGACGATTACGGCGTTACGCCGATCCCGATGGCAGAATACAACTATGAACACCAGTTCTTCGATGAATTCCAGCCGCCTGCAAAGCCGATCAATGTCGTCCAGCCGGAAGGCGTGAATTTCAAAATCGAGGGAAGTCGGCTGACGTGGCGTAATTGGGCGCTCAATATCGGGTTCAATACGCGCGAGTCGCTGACGCTGCATGATATCAGCTTCAACGGCCGTCCGATCGTCCGGCGGGCGTCTATCGTCGAGATGACTGTGCCCTATGGTTCGCCGGACGCCGGGCACTTCCGTAAGCACGTATTCGATATCGGTGAATACGGAATTGGTAAGCTTGCGAACTCTCTGGAACTCGGTTGCGATTGCCTGGGCGTCATCAAGTATCTCGACGCGCATCTCAATACGCGCGATGGCGAGCCGTGGACGATTAAAAAGGCGATCTGCATTCACGAAGAAGATTCAGGCTTGCTCTGGAAGCATACCGATTTCCGCACGGAACGGTTTGAAATTCGCCGCGGCGCTAAGCTCGTCATTTCGTCGATCTGCACGGTCGGCAACTATGAGTATGCGCTGTACTGGTATTTCTTTCTCGACGGCAAGATCGAATTCGAACTCAAGGCGACCGGCATTATCAACACGACGGCCTGCATTCCCGGCCAGCCGGGAAAATACGGGCGCGAAGTTGCGCCTGGCGTCGTCGGGCAGATCCATCAGCACATCCTCTGCGCGCGGCTTGAGATGTGCGTCGATGGCGACAAGAACAGCTTTGTCGAGTGCAATACCTATGCCGAGCAGGAAGACGGAGAGAACCCCTACGGCAACGCCTTCTACGAAGAGGAGACCCTCATCAAGACGGAGGGCGAGGCCGCACGGACCGCAAATCTCGGTACGCAGCGCTATTGGAAGGTTATCAATCCAAACAAATTCAATCGTGCTGGAACGCCGGTCGGATACAAGCTCGATGCCCCGGATTGCCTGACGTCATTCGTTGCGCCGAATTCGTTTTCGGGCAAGCGCGCGTCCTTCACGCAAAACCACGTCTGGGTTTCGGCATACGATCCGACCGAGCGTTTCCCTGCTGGCGAATTCATGAATCATTCGGACGGATCGGGAGATATCAAGTCTTTCGTTGCGAAGAACCGCCCGATCGAGAACACGGATATCGTGCTCTGGCACACGTTCGGGTTGCACCATTCGGTTCGGCCAGAAGACTTTCCCGTACAGCCGTGCATTTCGGCTGGATTCAAATTGATGCCGTCAGGATTCTTTGACGGAAATCCGGCGATCAATTTGCCACCCGTCGTTAACGCTGCGAGTTGCTACGCCGACACCGGAAAATAGCTGCGTTGGAGGTCCAGTCCGTTTTGGGACGAGGAGGTTGACAGATGGAAGGCACAGCTTTGTTGGCCGGCGGGTTCGTCGTGGGGCTCGCGGGAAGTCTTCACTGCTCGTGCGTTTGCGGTGGCATTGCGTCGTCGCTGCTGTTGGCGACGGCGCCCAGCTCTTCCGCGCAGAGATTGCAGTTGCGCGCACTTGCCAGCATTCAAGCCGGGCGCGCGCTGACGTATGTGCTCGGCGGAGCGGTGGTCGCCTCGGTCGGTTCATCATTTGCGAGTTTGATGCATCTTGCCGGATTACAGGCAGCTGCGCGTATCATGGCCGCCGCTCTCCTCGTTGCAGTAGGGCTGTCGATTGCCGGCATTCTGCCGCGATACGGTCTTTTTAAGGCGGTCCCCGCTGTCCATGAGCGCATTCGTCGGCGGCTACCTGCACGGATGACGAAAGGTTTGCCGGTGGTGTCCGGCATGGTCTGGGGATTTGCACCGTGCGGCATGGTCTACAACGCTTTGATGATGGCAATGGTCAGTGGATCAGGGACCGATGGCGCGTTGTTCATGGGCGGTTTCGCAATTGCGACGATGCCGGCGGTCAGCCTCGCTGCGTATGGATCGGCGCGGGCCGTAGGTGGTGCGAGTATGCTCTCTTGGCCGCGTCTCAGAACGGCAGCGGGGACGATTGTTGCGATACTCGGCTTGGCGAGCGCCGTCATTCCGTCAGAAGCTCTGACAAGTCTTTGCTTGCCGGGTTAGGCAGTCGGAACGCTTCGTGTCTCTTGAGGCTCTGCGCTCGGGCCAAAGGCAAGGTTTCGAGGCGAGACGCCTATTATCGGCTGTGCTTTTTATCAGGTGAAAGTTCAGCGCCGAGGCGTTTCAGGGCGTCCGACATATCCAGTTTGTCGAGCATGATTTCGATGACGGCGGGGCCATCGTTGCTGCTTCTCGCCTGGCTCAATGCCGCCTCAAGTTCTTCCTCGGTTTCGACGCGACGCCCCCAGCCGCCACCGAAGACATCCGGCAGCTTGTGATAGTCCCACTGCTGAATATCGTTATATGGGCCTTCGTGAATGACGCGCTCGGTGGTGTAGCCGTCATTGTTCATGATCAGCAGCACGGCTGGAATGTTGCGTCGGCAGAGCGACGATAATTCCTGCACCGTCATTTGCAGCGCGCCGTCGCCGATGAGAGCGAGAACGCGGCGGTTCGGGGCAGCGATCGATGCACCGAGGACGGCAGGAAGGGCGTAGCCGATCGACAGGTAGAACGCCTGCCCTATAAAGCCAACATCATGATGCATGACGAGGTCGGCAGCGGCGAATAGGCTGTCCCCGGTCTCGGCAACGACGATGGTGTCGTCGCAGATATAATCGTTGACGCGGCTCATGACCTTGTCGACCGTGAGTTTGGCTCCGCGGCGCGCAATCGATGGCTTGGCCTCACGTTTGGCTACGCTTTCGAATGGGGGATGGGGCACCCCCTGGGCCGGCATGCGGTCCGCGAGGCCGGTCACCACGTCGCCGATCCATACTTGCTCGTAGACGTGTTGGCTGATCTTCAGGCGACCGGAATTTGCGAGGATCAATTGGCGGCCTTCGAGCTTGCCGGTAAACACGCCGAAATTGATGTCGCTGATCCACGCGCCGATGCAGAGCAGGACGTCACTGGCTTCGACGATTGCCCGAACATCCTTTCGCGACATGGCGCCTTCGTAAACTCCAATTGCCTGCGGGTGAAGTTCCGAGATGACGGTCTTGCCGAGGAGGGTCGTTGCAACCGGCAGCTTGCTCCTTTCGACGAGACGCATGAATTGTTGCATCAGGCCGTAGCGATGCAGCTCAACGCCACCGAGAATGACCGGCCGCTTCGCCGACGCGAGCAGGGCCATGACCTCGTCCAGGGCTTCGTTCAATGAGTCTGGATCTGACACGGGTGGTCCGGACGGCGTCTGCCGTTTCGAGGGCTCGCAGGGCTGATCAACGATATCGACGGGAATTTCGATCATGATCGGGCGCTTCTCAGAGAGACAGCGGGCAAGAGCACGGTCGATGAGTTGGGGTGCGTCTCCAGCATCGTCGAGCAGAACGGACGCTACTGTGATGTGTGCATAGGCATGCTGCATTGTCGAAAATTCGCCCACGCCGTGATGAAGCAGCATTGAGGAGCGGCGCTGATTTGTGCGCGGTCCGCCGACCAAGACCACGAGCGGAACCTGTTCCGCATAAGCGCCCGCGACGGCATTCATGGCGCTGAAGCCGCCGACGCCCCATGTCACGACGATACAACCGATGCCGCGGATGCGAGCATAAGCATCGGCGGCATAGCCCGCATTAAGTTCATTACAGGTTCCGATCAGGTCGACGCCAGATGCGATCAAGCGATCCATGAACGTCAAGACATAATCGCCGGGAACGCCAAAGGCATGCTCAAGGCCAGCCTGTTTGAGTCGCTCGATCAGGTAGTCGGCGACCGTTGTCGATTTTTCCGGCATTCCTTCCCCGCCTTTAAGACATGGCATCCAACTAAATTAGCCCTGCACAGGCACGTCGTCAGTGATAGATTCGGGGGTGTGAGTGGCCAAACCGCAATTTTTAGGATTATGGCTATGATTGTTCAAAGTATCCTCAAAGCAAAAAAGAATGCGCATGTTCTGACCGTTCGGCCGGACGACACGATCCTTAAGCTCGTACAGATGCTGCGGGCCGAGGGGGTTGGCGCAATGGTCGTCAGCAGAGATGGCCAAGCGTTGGATGGGATCATTTCTGAGCGCGATGTGGTGCGCGCCTTGGCGACCAACGAAAATAGGCTTCTGGCTTTGCCTATATCAGCTCTCATGACGCACGAAATCGTTACGTGTTCTCCCGGCGATACGATCGCGCACGTGACGCATCTGATGACGGAACGGCGTGTCCGACATCTTCCAGTGGTCGAGAATAATCATCTCGTCGGCATCATCAGTATCGGCGACGTTCTGAAACACCGAGTTGACGAAGTGCAGTTCGAGGCAGCGGTTCTTCGCGATATCGCGCTTGCGGGCCGCTAGCTCGGACAGCTATCGCGCGTTTTTGCGGTGAGTGGCCGCGGCGCATTTCCGGCGCAGCCACGTCATGTTTTGCGCCCATCGAATAAGGGACATTCATCTTTCAAATAACAGCGATAAGAAACGCATGATCAACATCACAGAAAAGACGTCGCCGCGGTTGTCGTATGCAAAGTCTTCAATTCCAAGCCCCTGGGCAACGTATCTTGCCCAGGTCGATCGCGTAACGCCCTATCTCAAGACTTTGGCGCGTTGGGTGGAAACGCTCAAGCATCCCAAGCGGACGATGATCGTCGACGTGCCTGTCGAAATGGACGATGGCATCGTCCGTCATTTCGAAGGCTTTCGCGTGCAGCACAATCTTTCGCGCGGGCCTGGCAAAGGCGGCCTTCGGTTTCATCCGCAGGTTACGCTGGAGGAGACAATGGCACTCGCTGCCTGGATGACGATCAAGACGGCGGCGATGGATCTGCCATTTGGAGGAGCGAAGGGCGGCGTTCGCGTTGATCCGTTTGCGCTGTCGGATAATGAGCTGGAAAAGATTACGCGGCGCTATACCAGCGAAATCAGCATCATTATAGGCCCGCAAAAAGACATTCCGGCGCCAGATGTCAATACCAATGCCCAGGTCATGGCATGGATCATGGACACCTACTCGATGCAGGTTGGGTTTACGGCGTCAGGTGTCGTAACGGGAAAGCCATTGCATCTTGGCGGTTCGTTGGGGCGCGTCAAGGCAACGGGACGCGGCGTCTTCGTTACTGGACGCGAAGCGGCATCGCGTATGGGCTTGAGCCTCGAAGGTGCGCGGGTTTGTGTGCAGGGTTTCGGCAACGTCGGTTCGTCCGCGGCGGAGCTTTTCGTTCTCAATGGTGCAAAGGTGGTCGCGCTGCAGGATCAGTGGGGCACCGTTATCGACGAGGCGGGGATCGACGTTCCTGCGCTGATGGCGAGCGCGCCGTCGAGAAAAGGGATCGGCGGGTCGCCGGATCTTAACGATGCTTTCTGGAACACGCCGTGCGATGTTCTGATTTTAGCGGCCATGGAATCGCAATTGACGGCCGAGCGTGCGCGCCGGACGACGGCAAAGCTTGTGCTTGAGGGTGCCAACGGACCAACCCTTCCTGATGCCGACGATGTTCTTACCGACCGCAATATTCTTGTGGTGCCGGATGTCATCTGTAACGCCGGCGGCGTGACGGTGAGCTACTTTGAATGGGTGCAGGATTTTTCCAGCTTTTTCTGGAGCGAGAACGAAATCAATTCGCGTCTCGATACGCTTATGGTTGAAGCATTCCGCAAAATATGGGCGTGCGCGGATTTCAATAAGGTTTCGCTACGAACGGCTGCTTATATCGTGGCTTGCGAGCGAATCCTGGCTGCGCGAGAGGCGCGGGGGCTATATCCGTAATAGCGGTGGCAGAAGATTGAAGAGGGCGCGAAACATATCGCGCCCTTGAAAGATTTTGCGATGGATGCGCCGAGGTGGACGCTATTACGCCATCCCTGGAACTGGCAGGCACTCCATCACTTCAATGTAGTCGCCGGGGAAAATCGTAAAGTGAGGATGGTTAAGGAACAGGCGCGTTGCTTCTTCCTGTGAATTGGCTTTAACCACCGTCCAGGCACATAGTTCGTTGCGCGCGTCCGACATGCCGTTCTTGTCCGCACGCTTTGTTTTTCCGAGAGGCGAGCCCATTTCGGATATGACGCCGTTATGATCGGCCATACCGGCTTGCTCGCGGTCTTTGCGCTCCGATTCAGGCAGCGCCTTCCAAGCTTCCATCGCGTCTGATCTTCCGAAGAAGACGGCAAGGTAGTTTTTCATTGCAGCTCTCCTTATGGAATTATTTTTTTACGGGGCCATTGATGGCCCAGACGATGCCGAAGGGGTCTTGGACTTGGCCATACCGGTCCCCCAAAACATGTCCGAGATCGGAACTTTAGGAGTGCAGCCCGCCGCGATCGCCCGCTCGTACCATGCGTCAGTGTTTTCGACGGCAAGCGTAATGTTGAAGGCTGCGGGCGGGACGGGCGGATAGCCGTGCTCTGGGAAAAAGTCGCTGAGCATCACGGACGAACCATTGATGTAGAGATGAGCATGCATCGTCCGTCCTTGTTCGTCGGGCGGGACGAGAGCGGCCAGGGTGCCTGCAAACGCGCGTTGATAGAACTCCGCCGCCTTCACTGCACCATCAATGGATAAATAGACGATGGCGCCACCTTTTACCGGCGCTTTGACACTTTCGGTCATGATTTCCTCCGTCTTTATCGCACCTCAAGGACGGCGCTTCCGGTCGCCATCCTACAGGGTGGATAAAAAATCATTCGGCGTCGCGGATGATCCGGTCCAGGTGCTGGCGAATATGAGCCGCCTGGGCCGGTGTCGTAGCCAGCGATATGGCACGATCGAAATCAGCGCGTGCTTCCGCCGTTCGACCGAGTTGCAACAGGAATGCACCGCGGGCGCCGAAATAATGAAAGTATCCGGACAAGGGCTTTTCGAGCGGTTCGATCATGGCAAGAGCTGCGTCGGGTCCGCGAAGTTTTGCTGCCACCACAGAGCGGTTCAACGTGACGACGGGTGAAGGCTGCATGCGTTCGAGAGCTGCATAAAGACCGTCGATCGCCAGCCAGTCGGTTTCCTTGAAGCTTCCGGCGCGGGCATGTGTTGCGGCGATGGCAGCTTGGACCTGGTATGGGCCAGGACGGTCATGGCGCATGGCTTTGTCCAAGAGAGCCACGCCTTCGTTGATCAATTTTGTGTTCCAGAGATTTCGATCCTGATCTTCCAGCAGGACTGCTTCGCCTTTGTCATCGAACCGGGCGCGCAAACGTGATTGCTGCAGCATCATCAACGCCGTCAGCCCGATGATTTCCGGTTCTGTTGGATAGAGGCGCAAAATCAATCGCGCCAGGCGAATGGCTTCATCGCATAGAGACGCGCGGGCAGGATCATTGCCCGCGGTATAGCCTTCGTTGAAGAGCAGATAGATCATCGTTACGACGGCCGCGAGGCGTTCGGATCGTTCAACCGGCCCTGGCGTTTCGAACGGTACGTCAGCTTTCGCTATTCGAGCCTTGGCGCGCGTGATGCGTTGCTCCATTGCAGCATCGCTGACAAGGAATGCGCGTGCGATCTGCGCGACGGAGAGGCCCGAGACGATACGAAGCGCCAGCGCAATTTGTTGTGTCGCGGGAAGCTCCGGATGGCAGCAGATAAAGAGAAGGCGTAAGACATCGTCTCGGTAATGCGAGTCATCCAGCCGCTCAATCAGCGGAGCTTCCGCATCGCCAAGATCGGAGATCATCTCATCAGGCGGTAACGCGATGTCGCGGCTTTTGCGGCGGGTGCCGTCGAGAGCTGCATTGCGGCCAACCAAGATTAGCCAAGCGACCGGATCGCGTGGCTGGCCGTTTCGAGGCCAATTGCGGAGTGCGCGAAGGCAGGCTTCCTGATAGGCCTCTTCGGCCATGTCCATATCGCGAAAGTAGCGAAGCAGTGCGCTGACCGCTTGCGGGCGGGAAGCGGTAAGTGTGCTGTCGATCCATGTCGGATCTTGAATGACCTGGCTCATATCAATAGGCTTTGATGCGATCCTTTGGTGCATTCTCTCGCGCTTCAGGCACGTAGAGGGCTACGGGACGTATTTCGTAGACGCTCGTCGGATTGGCCGCAGAGAGTTCACGCGCAACCGCCAACGCTGCGTCGAGATCGGGAACGTCGATGACATAAAAGCCGAGGAGCTGCTCTTTGGTTTCGGCGAACGGGCCGTCAATAACGATGTCGGGACCACGCAGCGTGGTTGCGGCGGTGGTCGGCAAGAGCCGTAGTGCGGGGCCGAGCTTGCCTTCCTTGACGAGCTTCTCGTGAACCACATTCAGCCGCCCCATCACAGCGTCGTCTTCCTCCTTGCTCCAGGACCAGACGACGTCTTCTTTATTGTAGCAAAGCAGCGTGTAGAGCATGGCGTCTCCTCTGTGTTTGCTTC
Source organism: Hyphomicrobium sp. DY-1 (assembly GCF_047497105.1). Classification (NCBI taxonomy): domain Bacteria; kingdom Pseudomonadati; phylum Pseudomonadota; class Alphaproteobacteria; order Hyphomicrobiales; family Hyphomicrobiaceae; genus Hyphomicrobium; species Hyphomicrobium sp. DY-1. Next base: position 2,638,687 of record NZ_CP134870.1, read on the forward strand.
CAGGACGTCTCAACGCCTGGCAATCCGACATGTTCAATAAAAAAATCGCAGTACGGCATCGGGTATAGGGCTGTCGCTCCGGATGGCGAATGAATATTCCAAAAAAATCACCCTTTCCTGTTGTCGGATGGGCGGCGCAGCAAACGTCTTGAAGACAGAGCGGAGCCGATAACGGCTTTTCCGCGACTGCGAAACAGGGAGAAGCGTCGTGTCGGATAAGCAGAAAGCGACTGCAGCAGCCACAAATACCGTTCGATTGCATCGTGTCTTTGCCACCAAGCCGGAGAAGGTCTATCGGGCATTTCTCGATGGCGATGCTATGGCGCGATGGCTGCCGCCTTACGGCTTTATCTGCCACGTCGCGCAGATGGACGCAAAGGTGGGCGGCAAGTTCAAAATGTCATTTAAGAACTTCACGAGCGGAAAAGTGCATTCGTTTGGCGGGGAATACCTGGAACTCATTCCGAACGAGTTCATCCGCTATACGGATAAATTCGACGATCCCAATCTTCCCGGCATCATTCATGTCACGGTTGTGCTCAAGGCCGTTTCAGTCGGCACGGACGTCAGCATCGAGCAGTCTGGTTTGCCGGCCGCCATTCCGGTCGAAGCCTGTTATCTCGGGTGGCAACAGTCGCTGGAGCAGCTTGCGAAACTCGTCGAACCAGATATTCCAGATTGAGTTTATGTGCGCATTTGCCGACGAGCCGCCATGAAGTACGCCATCAAAGTTGAAGTGCTGGATGTGAAGGCGAAGACATTTGCCTTCGCGTCGCAGAAGACGATGTATGACGGCAAAAAAATTGCTGAGGGCGATACGATCTTTGTATTCGCCAGCGAAAATGAGGGCGGTGTTGGTCTCATCGCGAGGGGTGTTATTGTCGCTGCCGAACCGGTCGCGAGAAAACTCGGCGTCGTGAGGCAGACACCTCGCGTAAGCGTGGTCATCAAACGGACAGGCCTGGCAAAGCAAGCTCTTGGTCGCAACAACCTTAAACTTTTTTCGGACTGGGACGATGGCCGGCCTGAAACAGAACTCAACTTCAAATTCTATCGACAGGCCACGAATAAGATTGTCGGAATTTCAGATGAAGCTGCGGCGTATCTGGATACATTTTCTTAGAATCTATTGCGCACTCGGCGTAGACGGTCGTTCTGCGAGTGACGAGACATCGCCCGCGAGGAACCGCATCCTACTTTGGCAGTGGGCCGCGGTTCCTCGCGCTTAGCGATTAGAAGCGTTCGCCGACCATTTCTTCGCTTTTGGCCCACAGCGCCTTCGCCCTTTCAGGGTCCAGTGCATAAGCGCGCACTCCGCCGCTCACGATGTCCATCTTGCCATCGGTTACGGACGCGACGTGGCAATCTTCGCAGTACTTTGCGCCGATTTCATCGGCTGGCGCTACGAAACCCGCCCACACGGTTGTTGCAGCGCCCTGCGGAACGGTCTTCCACTGGAATGGCGGTCTTCCGGCCGCTGCGGCTTGAGCATTGATCTGCTTCAATAGTTCATCGATCTCGCCGGGCTGCATATGGCGCGCAAGCTCGGTGGCGATGCCACCCGGATGTATCGCGGTGGCGCGAACGCCCTTTTCTTTGTGGCGTCGGTCGAATTCGACAGCAAACAGAATATTCGCTGTCTTCGACCGACCGTATGCGACCATGGGATCGTAGGGCGTATTCGCGAAATTCGGATCGTCGAGATCGACGTCGGAATAACGGTGGCCTGCCGAGGAGACGTTCACCAGCCGTCCACCGGGTGCGATCAATGAGGCGATGCGGTTGACGAGGACGAAGTGTCCGAGGTGATTGGTTCCGAACTGCATCTCGAAGCCATCTTCCGTGTGCCAGAAGGGCGTGCGCATGACGCCGGCATTGGCGATTACAGCGTCGAAAGGACGTCCGTCAGCCAGCAGAGCGTCGGCGCACGCGCGTACGCTTTTGAGGGAGGCGAGATCGAGATCTATAAATGTGATGCTGCCGCGGTTCTGGACTTCGGCGCGGGCTTCTGCCGTCGCACGCTCTGCCTTCGCAAGGTCGCGTACGGCACCGACGACTTCAGCGCCATGGGCTGCTAGCGCACGCGCGGTCTCGACGCCTAAGCCCGCTGAAACGCCCGTTACAAGTATGCGTTTGCCATGCAAGTTGACGTCTTGAAGGACATCTTCTGTTGTTGAGGTTGCTCCGAAAGCCGCGGCCATGACACTCTCCTTTTATCAGTAGACGCACGCCTCCATTGGCGGCGGAGCATTGTCTGCCGACCCGATTTGGCATAAAAGGAGGGTGCCTCCATTTATATACGGAGGCGTTCTCCGTTTATCAAGAGGCATTTCGTGTGTGAGCGATAAACGTAAGCCTACTGCGGCCCGGAAGGTCCGCGTCGATGCGGAGCGCAATCGGCTTCGCCTGCTGGAAACAGCGAAAGTGGTCTTTGCGGACAAAGGATCAGCCGCGAGCCTGGAGGAGATTGCACGCGATGCCGGTGTCGGCATCGGAACGCTGTATCGGCATTTTCCGACGCGCGATGCGCTCATCGAAGCTGTCTATCGCAACGAGACCGAGCAATTGATGGCGGCGGCTACACGGCTCGCGAAAGAGCGGCCGCCAGTCGATGCGTTGCGTGCGTGGTTGCTTATTTTTGTCGACTACATGGCGATCAAGCACGGGATGTCGGAAGCATTGAGTTCACTCGTCTGCGGACCGTCAGATCTTTACGCGTCATCCGGCGCCAAGGTCACCCAGGCGATCTCGACGTTGGTCGAAAACGCGACGGCGAGTGGCGATATTCGGCTGTCGGTCGAGCCTCTCGATCTTTTGCGGGCGTTGGCCGGCGTCGCGACGATTGCGACGGGTCCATCGGGAACTGATGCGGCCAAACGTTTGGTCGATATTCTCCTGGCGGGAATTTCCACGCGCACATAGTCAGGGTGACAGGCATCGTCTTGTCCTGTCGTGCGCAGGGGCAAAAGCGGGAGGCATTGTGTCGAACTACAAGATTTATCTGGCTGGGCCTGAAGTATTTTTGCCCGAATTTGGAAAGCCAGTCTTCGACGCAAAAAAAGCACTGTGTGCTGAATTTGATTTCGAGGGCGTATCACCGATGGACGGCGAGCTGGATCTCGGCAAACTCTCGGCGTTCAGCCAGGGCATCGCTATTTATCGCGGTAATCTCGATCACATGGAGAGATGCGATGCCGTGATTGCAAATATGACGCCCTTCCGGGGCGTGAGTATGGATCCAGGCACGGCATTCGAAATGGGGTTCATGGCTGCCACGGGCAAGCCGGTCCTCGGCTACACGCATGTGACGTCGCCGTTCCATCAGAGATCGAGCGGATATTACGAGCATGGTCGAGCAGATTTGCTGGAGATGTACAGCGCGGGCACGTCGGTCGAGCGTTTCGACATGCCGGACAATCTGATGATGGTGAGCGCCGTACATGAGAGCGGATTTCGCGTTCATCAAGTGGATGTTCAGGCGGGAACCGAACTGACTTCCTTGGAAGGATTTCGCTCCTGTTTGATTGATTTGTCGGCGCTTTGCGGCAATCGGCGAGTATAAGAATAGAACTCTTCGGTACGTCGGCCCTCGCGCCGTATGCGAACGATGTCTCTTATTTCTCTGCTGATAGTCGCAGATCATCGCTCTGTGTTGAGAGCGAACCTATAGGATAGGTGGTCGGGAGTTCCGCAAGCAAAAGCGCTTCGCCACGAATGCCCGCTCTCGCTAGGTCCAGGCCGTCGGGACCGCTGATGCCACTCATGCCCGTATACTCAAGTTCCGCTTCGGTGCCGCAATGATTTGCGTAGGCGAGAAATAGTCCATTCTCAAGTGCGCGGGCGCGGACGAATGTGGTCGGAACCTCGACAAAGGGAAGCATATTCGCGGTTGGCGCGACGATGAGATCAGCGCCGCGTCGCTTCAATGCGCGGGCGAATTCTGGAAATTCGATATCGTAGCAGATCGCCATTCCGATCGTGCAGTCGCCGAGGCGGGCGACGACCAATTCGTCACCGGCGGTGAACAATTCTTGTTCCTTCGGACCGAACAGGTGAATCTTCCGATAAAGCGCGACAAGATTGCCCTGCGTGTCGAAAAGGGCGGAACTATTGAAAACGTTTTTTCCGTCGCGTTCGGCAAACCCAACACATATCGCGCAGCTTTCGCGTGCTGCGATTTTAGCGACGGCGGTGAGCGAGGGGCCATCCACTGCTTCTGCCAACTCGGCTGCTCTGGAGCCGATGTTGTATCCCGTCAAGAATAGTTCGGGCAGAACGACAAGATCGGTCCCCCAGCATGCCGCAGTGTGGACGGCTCTACTGATCGTGGCGATATTCTTCGCTTTGTCCCCAAGCGCAGCGCTTACCTGACAGACAGCCAGTCGCATTTTATTTCAGCCCCGTATCCTGGATTACTCGTTGAGTGGCGCCTGCTTTAGCGGATGTGATCGCAAGTCTCTTTGCAAGTGTGCCGGCTTTCAAGTCTGAAGTTTGACCCCATGCGCGGATGTGCAAAGGCTTATGCATCAAAGTGCAAGACCTCTGCGGCATAGGAGTTATCGTGCACTTTATGTATATCGAAGCCCACAGGAGCTAAGTGACCTCGATGCCGTCTATCCTTGTCGTCTCTGCCAGCCCTTCCGAGAAATCGAAGACGGCGGCATTGGCGCAGCATGTTGCCGATCGTCTGACTTCGATGGAGATGGAAGCCCGGCACTTGCGGCTGAGGGATTTGCCGCCCGAGGCGTTGGTGCGCGCGGATACCAAAAATACTCAGATCGCAGAGGCGGCAGCTCTTCTTAAGGACGCCCAAGGCGTCGTCTTGGTTACGCCCACCTACAAGGCATCCTATTCCGGGCTGCTCAAGGTTTTTCTCGATCTTCTGCCGCAATATGCGCTCGCGGGTAAAGCAATCCTTCCTCTGGCGACTGGCGGAACGTTGGCCCATGCGCTCATGCTTGATTATGCGTTGCGGCCAGTACTCCATGCGCTTGGCGCACGTCATTCCGTTCAGGGACATTTCGTTATCGAGAGCGTTCTCGATCCGACGTCAAATGGACTGATCACAGACGTGCGCTATAGCGAGATGCTAGATCAGGTGGTCGGTCAATTCGATGAAGCCGTGAAGTTTGCTGCGAACAGCGTTGCGTAATAAAGGTACGCTCTGTTCCTTTTTTTGTTGTCAGTATTTTGTCACGAGACGAGGCGGAGGACGAGAACTCATCTTCCGCCTCTCGTCGCATTAGAACGCGACAAGATTTTCTTTCAGCGTCTTGCCGGTGTATTCGGTGCGAACCAGACCTTTTCTTTGAAGAACAGGTACGAGGCCGTCGCACACCTCGATGACCGTCCGGCGGTTCGTCGATTGCACGGGTGTCGTGATGAGAAAGCCGTCACCGCCAACGGCGGCCATCGTGTCAGCCATTTTATCCGCTACTTGTTCTGGCGTTCCCACGAGTTCGACCGAACCAACGATGCCGCCGGATGCTTCGACGACGAGCTGACGAAGCGTCTTATTCGAACCCCATTGCTGGAACATGTCGAGCGAGCCCTGTTCGCCGTTCGTGGTAAGCTTCTCAGGCAACGGCTTGTTGATGTCGTACTTCTTGAAATTGATATCTGTGATGGCGGAGATGAGCGCGAGGCATTGTTCTAGAAACATCGGATCGGACGTCTTGCGCGCGTTCTTTGCCTTGGCCTCTTGTTCCGTTTCCGCGAGAACGGGCGCGACGAGGAAGAGTATCTTGATGTCGTTCGGATTGCGGCCGTGGGCCTTGGCGCGTTCTCGTACGTCGTCGCGGAATGCTTTCATCTTTTCGATGCCCGGCGCCACGGCGACGATCGAGTTGGCGTGCCTGGCCGCGAAGTCGCGGCCTTTGGGGGATCCGCCGGCCTGCACCAGAGCGGGCACGCCTTGCGGTGAGCGGACGGTATTGAGCGGGCCCCGGCACTTGAAGAATTTGCCTTCAAAGTTGACCGTGTGAACTTTTCTGAAGTCGGCATACGTCGACGTCGCGCGGTCGCGAATGACGGCATCCGGCTCCCAGGAGTTCCAGAGTTTGTAGCACAGGTCCATGTATTCATCGGCCATCTCGTACCGCAGCTCGCGAGGAGGTAGTGCATCGAGGCCGAAGTTTTGTGCAGCAGCGTTTTCTGCCGAGGTCACGATGTTCCAGCCGAAGCGGCCGCCTGCGATGCTGTCAACGGTCGAAGCAAGCCGTGCGAGCAGAAACGGCGGATAGGCCAGCGTCGACATGGTGGCGACGACGCCGAGTTTGCTTGTTGCAGCGCTGATCATCGTGGCCAACGGTACGGGATCATGCTTCGGTGCAAATCCGAGAGCGTGCTTCAAGGTGATTTCAGCGGTGCCGCCGTAGGATTCGGAAATGGCGAGTTTGTCTTCGAGCATGATGTAATCGAAGCAGGCACGTTCGAGCGACTGGGCCATTTCAACGTAAAACTTGCCGTCCCAGGGGGCGCCGCCGTTCGAGAAGGGGCCTAACCATTCGTCGGCGGTGAAGTTCGTGAACCAGCCGAGATGGAAGCGTTTAGCGGTCATTCATTATCTCCATTGAGACGCTGCCGTTATTTGGTGCGTCTGCCCAACGATAAGATCACGCCTTTTGCGTCCCAATGAGATTCTGCCGCCTTTGCGCGAAACGACAAAAATTCATTCCTGATAGGAGGGATGGTTGCTAGCGGTGGGAATTGGAAAAGAGGTCGATCACATGCGGGCTTTCGGAATTCGCCTGCCAGGAGGCAAGAGTTTCACCACGCTCAATCGGCGTCTGGCCGGCAAGGTCGACATCGCGAATCAAAGTTGCGCCGTAGGCATCAGGAGCTTGGGGATCGCGCCGGACTTTACCGAATTCGAGGACGCGCGTTGCCAACGTGAATGCTTCGGTCAGATCGTGCGTGACCATGAAGACCGTCATCTGGCGATCTTGCCAAAGCTGGTGCATCAGCGTGTGGATGTTCGATTTAGTCGGCGGATCGAGGGCGCCGAAGGCTTCGTCAAGAAGCAAGACTTTCGGTCGACAGAGAAGCGCTTGGGCGATCGCAAGTCGCTGCTGCATGCCGCCCGAGAGTTGTGCCGGATAGTGGTTTAGGACGTGACCGAGGCCAACACGCCCAAGCATATCGGTTGAGGAACTTTTCGCTTGTGTGCGTTTATTGCCGAAGAGATGTCCGCCCATTTTTGATTGCGCGAGTTCTGTCCCGAGCATTGCGTTGCCAAGAACGGTGAGATGGGGAAAAACGGAGTACCTCTGAAAGACGATACCGCGATCGCGCGCGGGCTCAGTTGATATCTGTTCCTCACCGACCAGAATTTCACCGCGGGTCGCGGGCTCCATCGATAACAGAAGACGGAGGAACGTCGTCTTTCCGCATCCCGAGGGCCCGACAAGGGCGCAAAATTCGCCCTTTTGGACCGTGAAATTCAGTCGCTCGAGTACGGTCGCACTGCCGTACTCCTTCCACACATTCTTGATCGTAATTTCACTCATGGGGCGGCCGCCTTTGCCCACGGAAAGAGCCTCGCACTCAGGATGCGCAGACCATAGTCCATCAGAAATGCAAGAGCTGTGATCCAGATGACGTAGGGTATGATGATATCCATCGCGAGGTAGCGGCGGACGAGGAAGATGCGATAGCCCAGGCCGTCGGTCGAGGCGATCGCTTCCGCAGCGATGAGAAACAGCCATGCGGGTCCGATCGAGAAGCGCAATCCATCCAGCACGCGCGGCAGCATTTGTGGTAGGACGATCCGCGTCATGATCTGCCAAGTCGAGGCGCCCATTGTTTGCGCTTTCACGAGGAGTTCGTATGGCATCTGCTCGATACGCAGCGCCAGATCGCGAATAAGATAGGGCGTTACGCCTAGAATGATCAGGACGATCTTAGAAAGTTCGTCGAGACCGAAGGCGATAAACAGAATCGGCAGAAGGGCAAGCGGCGGGACCAGCGCCAGCACGGCCACGAACGGATTGGCGAGCGCGGCAGCGTAGGGAATAAGTCCGAGAAGAGTGCCAACGACGATGGCGATCACGAAGGACGTGCCCAAGCCAATGGCAAGACGTCGGAGGCTCGAAAACGTATCGGCCCAAAACAGATACTGACCGGTGCGTGCATCCTCGGAAAAGGCAAGATGGGAAATTGCCGATCCCATCGCGCTGAAGGGCGGCAGGAGCTTGTCGTTGGGATTGGCATGCAACCTTATCTCGGAGCAGATGAGATAGAGGATGATGAGGGCGATAAAGGGCACCAACCCGAGGAAACGTGCAATCCTCGGGTTGGGCTTTATATTGATGATGCGCGGCACCTCAGAGCTTTCCCTCGGCGGCCATCTCCGTAAACTTGGTGTTGAAGCGGAATTTGATGTTCTTTGGGTCGCCGATCGTGGACCCGTCGGGGAATTCGATGCCGACGACATCTTTTGACGCCGCGTTTTGGCCAAGCAGGCCGTGCTCGAATGAGAACGTGCGGACGAGATCCATGATCCTCTTCATCTCGGCAGGGCTTTCGAATTTCAGCGTCTCTGCCGGAGTATTGAATAGGTACGTGGTGGCGAGCTGAGCCTTGAAGCCTGGAACATCGGTGCCTGATGCTGCAGCCATCGACGCGATCGCCTTGTCGGCTTCCGGCGTTCCTGAGTTCATCAGGGCCAGCATTTCATACCAGGCTCCCGTCAGAGCTTTACCGAAGTCGGGATTGTCTTTCAGCGTTTGGGTGTTCACGGCCATGACGTCCATGATCTCACCGGGGATCTTGGAGCTATCGAAGACGAGCGTTGAGCCTGGAACCTTTTTGATGTCGCTCAGCATCGGGTTCCAACTCACGATGTTCTGAATATCGTTAGAGCTGGTGAAAGCTGCGACGCCGTCGCTCTCCGTCGTGTTGACGGTCTTCACATCGCGCTCTGACAGCCCGACGCTGTTCAAGGCGCGCGCGAGCAGGTAGTGGGAAACCGAGAACTCGACGAGGTTGACCTGCTGGCCTTTGAGGTCGGAAACCGATTTGCCCTTCTTCATGACGATGCCGTCGTTGCCGTTCGAGTAGTCGCCCATGATGAGGACAGTCGTGTCGACGCCGCCGACGGCCGGGATTGTCAGTGTATCCATCGTGGCCATGCCGCAGCCGTCGAACTTACCGGCGGTATATTGGTTGATGGATTCGATGTAGTCATTGAGCTGAACGATATCGATGGTGATGTGATATTTGTCGGCCCACTTCTTGAGAATGCCGTGGTCGGCGAGGTAGCCCCACGGCATCCAGCCTGCGTAGATCGACCAGGCAACCCGGAAGTGATCTTTCTTTTCCGCCATCGCGGGCGTCATGAAGGCCAGGCTGCATGTCGCGAGTGCGATGAGTGTCGTGAGCAGGCGTTTTCGCATCAAATTAATTCCCTGGGTTTGCCGTGGTCGAAACTTCGCAAGTTCGTGCGGAAGCCGCCGGCAATGCCGAGCAGCCTTATTGGCTTCGGAGAATGGAAGTTCTGATGGTGTGTTGCCGGAGCTTGCCAATTCAGTTGGGGGCTCCGTGCATTTGCTTGGCACGATAACAGTCTGATCTGGCCCACACTTGCAGGTGAGCGCACAATCGATTGCGCAATCGCGCAACGTGTCATTTTCGATTTGAAAAAGTCGCGCGTACGATGCAGGCAGACGGGTTGCCGCAGCGAGGCTCGGTCCCCGTAGCCCCATTATCTTTCGAAAAATCGTTTCAGCTTGCGCGTCAGGAGGGCATTTGTGCGCGTTCTTTTGCACGCGACGCAGCGGCGCGCACTTCGCGGGGCGTCATTCCATAGCGTGCCTTGAAGTGCCGGCTGAATTGAGCTTGATCGCTGAAGCCCCAGCGATAAGCGATTTCGCTAATGCTCTCTTTTCTATGGGTTTCGGCAAGTTGCGCGCGGCATGCTTCCAAACGCGTGTCCCGGATCCATTGCGCTACGGAGATGCCGCTGCCCTGAAAGAGCGTGTGAAGATAGCGCACGGATATGTTGCATGCCCGTGCAATCATATCGAGGGAGAGCGATGGATTGCCGATGTTTTGCTTCACAAAGCGCTCGACACGACCGAGATGTGCGCGCTGAACCGATGTCTGAGCGCTATTTGCCGCGTGATCGTCGGATTGAAGGGCGAGCACGAAGAGCTCAATAAATGTGTTGCCGACGCCTTCGGCGGAGGCTTGCTCGGATGAGCCGAACCGCAATGGAACGTGGCGAACCATATCAAACAAAAGGCCGCCAACTCCGCAATCGCCGTCGAAAAGGCGGCCGAAGAACGGCTCAAGGGAGCGGATATACCGTTTCACGGATGCCAGCGGTATCTTCAGGCACCAGACTTCGTTCGGGGTCGCTTGGAGAAAATCAGAAGGCGTGCGTCCTTTTTCGATGAAGAATTGTTTTTTCGGGCACGTCAGCTCGATGCCGTCCTGTGCGAAAAAGATGTCGGAAGCCGATGAGAATGAAACGATGATGTTGTCTTCGTTATCGCTTTGAACGTGCTGGGTGCCGCGAATATAGCGGATCTCGTCGGACCGCATCCAAGTCAGCGTGGCGGTGCCGAGGTCCCAATTTCGCAGGACAGCGTTGAATGATTCAGGCTGCCGATATGATGCTTCGACCGGAAAGATCGTTTCGGAGACCGCATCCTGCCATGTGCGGATGCGTTGCGGTGGGGGCATCGCCTCGACAGAAAATTCGCGGTACATCCAGTCATCCCGCTGCGGTGAAAGCCAACGAGAGGAAAGCAACTTTGATGCCAGTCACAGATTGCGATGAGATACACGGAAAAAGCGCTATTTCTCAACCTAGCGTGGAGAGACTCAGTTCTTGAGAAAACGGGGGTCGGCTGAATTATTTGCGAAACGCGCAAATTTTGGACTTTTCGTCCGACCGGTCTGGCGCGGCGGCTTAGCTGTCCTCAAATTCTGACGAAGCGTAGTTTTTTGGCGGCCCATATTGGGCCTGCGTAATCGACGCCGATGCGCGGCGTTGAGTGAATGCGGAGTTTCGCTGCGCTCTCGCTCGTATCCGCAAACCAAAGTCCGGTTTTGGGTGTAGCTTCTCGGCCGTGGAAGCTGGCATCGATGCCCATCGACGCGGTGACGCGGCCGGGACCGCTTACTCCTTCGATGCCTCGGATGAGCACAGCCGATGCGTCACCCACCTTGCCCGTCACGATATTGAGCATCCAATGGATGCCGTAGATGCGGTAAATATAAAAGCGTCCCGGCGGCCCGAACATGACTTCAGTTCTCGCCGTTCTTCCTTTGGAAGAATGCGAGGCAAGGTCGTGAACTCCTTCGTAGGCCTCGGTTTCGGTCACGGCCAACGCGGTTCGCATTTTCCCGATCCGACGCACGAGGTTTTTTCCGAGGAGATCGCGCGCAACCTTTGCGGCCGGACGGTCAAAGAACGCCTGCGGAAGTACATTGCTGCCGACAACGGAGTCCAATCTATCTGCTCCCCACGAGTGACGATCCGACCTGCTCTTGGTCGCTCGCACATTTCGATATTTCTGCTGTATGCGATCTAATTCAATGTCAAGACTGAGGTCGGGACGAGCATCTCGTTCCTAATGGTCGCGACTGGCTGAGCGCAGCCAGTTGCAGCTGGGGGGCGGCGCCTACACACCAAATGCCTAGCCTGTCCAAGATCTGCATCATGCTGTGGCCGATTCCATATCGAGGCGACATCAAATTTTTCTTAGCGAGATGGAATAAAGCGCCAGGAGCACGAGTCTTCCCTTTCAAAACGCCAATTCGCGGGCTTTTGGAAGGGAATGCAGAAAATGGCTCAAAATGACGGGAAAGCTATCAACCGGCGGCATGCGCTGGAATGCATGATTTGGGCGGGATCCGGCGTCCTTTGGACGGTAGCGGGCGGAGTGCCGAAATCACTTTCGCTGCTCGATGACGTTGAAGCTGCCGAAGCGGCAAAAAGCGGTTTCACTTTCTTGCAAATCTCCGACAGCCATGTCGGCTTCAACAAGCCTGCCAATCCGCATGCGATTGAAACACTGAAAGAGGCGATCGGTCGGATCGACGCGCTCCCCGAGAAGCCGGCCTTTTTGCTTCATACCGGGGACATTACTCACAGCGCGAAGCCCGTAGAGTTTGACGATGCGAATGAGATAATAGGCTCGACGCGCCTGAATGTTCATTATGTCCCCGGCGAGCATGACATCACGGACCAAGCGACTGAGAAGGCCTATCTCGAACGGTACGGTAAAGGTGTAAAGGGCGGCGGTTGGTATAGCTTCGACCAACATGGCGTGCACTTCATCGGTCTGAACAACGTGGTCAATCTCAAGAAGTTTGGCTTGGGATTTCTTGGCGATGAACAGCTCAAATGGCTGGAGGACGATCTTCGAGCACTGTCGTCTTCAACGCCGATCGTTGTTTTCGCGCACATTCCGCTGTGGTCGGTCTATCCGAATTGGGGATGGGGCACGGACGATGCTGCTGTTGCGCTTGGTTACTTAAAGCGTTTTGGCTCGGTCACCATTCTCAACGGGCACATTCATCAGCTGATGCAGAAAGTCGAAGGCAACGTGACGTTTCACACGGCGCGCTCGACAGCGTTTCCACAACCTGCTCCCGGAGAAGCACCGTCACCCGGGCCGATGGTCGTTCCAGCCGGCAAGCTGCTTGGCATGCTCGGGCTGACGAGTGTCTCGTTCAAAAAGAACAAGTCGCCACTTGCCATCATAGATACGTCGTTGGCGGATTGAGGCGGATTTCAAAATGCTTCGCACTGCAAAATTGCTTCCCGCTGTCGCGGTCGGGATATTCATCATTGTTCCAAGCGCCAGGGCCGCGCCGAGTGCGGTACACGGTGAAGAGATCTACCAAAGCTGCCAGGATTGTCATTCGCTCGACACCAACGATGTCGGCCCCAAGCATCGCGGTGTATTCGGGAGAAAGGCGGGAGCAGTTCCCGATTATAGTTATTCGGTTGCGCTCAAGACTTCCGGTATAGTTTGGACCGAAGATACCCTCGACAAATGGCTCGCGGACCCGCAGAAGCTCGTTCCCGGAGCGAAGATGTTTTTTCACCTCGATGCCGCCCAAGATCGAGCGGATGTCATAGAATATTTGAAAGAGCGAGCGAAATAATTTCATCGGGCGTAAAGTCCCGCTACGCGCGCTTGGAGCGAAGATCAATGGACGACCGGCAGCGGTTTAACGAGGCGGTTCTTCCGTATATCGACGATGCTTTGTCGTTGGCTCGCTGGCTGACGGGCAATGTGGCTGATGCGGAAGATGTCGTCCAGGACGCTTGCATCCGGGCTTTCAGGGCGATCGCGACAGTGAGGCCTACAGATGGGCGCGCCTGGCTTCTCGCCATCGTTCGCAATACTGCATTCACTTGGATCTCGAAGAATCGATCAAAGGCCGTGGTTGCAACTGACGATGACGGATTGTTCGAGCAGGCGGTGCTGGAGATGATTGAACCGCATGCGTCTCCTGAAGCTATTCTCATTGGAAAAATGGATGCGGAATATTTGCACCTCGCGATAGCGGCGCTCCCCCTGTCCTATCGCGAGGCGCTTGTGCTGAGGGAAATTGAAGGCCTCAGCTATCAAGAAATATCGCAAGTCTTGTCGATCCCGATTGGAACCGTGATGTCTCGGCTTGCCCGTGCGCGCAATCTCCTCATTCAGCGTATGGCGATGGTCGGCAAGGGAAAGGCGGGTGCAGCGTGAACAAGCCTTCTTCATGGTCATCGCGCGAAGAGTCGCTGCTTCTGCTCAACGCTTATATAGATAATGAGCTGGATGCGGCTTCCGTTTTGAATATTGAGCGTCAGCTTGCGAATGATCCCGCCCTTCGCGCTGAGTATGACCGGCTCACCCAGTTACGGGCCGTGCTTTCCTCTCATTTGAAAAGCGAAGTCGCCTCAGATGCTTTTCGGAAGCGTATTGCTATGCTTGCCGAAGGTCCTGAAACTCAATTTCCTAAAGAAACTGTCGTGCCGTTGTCAGCGCCTGCCCGACGATCGAATGACTGGCGACACATGGCAGCGGCGGCTGTGTTCGCTGCCGCCGTTACCGGCATGGGCATGTACGGCATTTTGCGGCCTAATCCGGAGGCGAGCGAGATAGCCGCGATCGTCGCCGATCATCAACGTTCGCTTCTTGCTGCGACGCCGTTCGATGTTGCATCAAGCGATCGGCACACCGTGAAACCTTGGTTTGACAGCAAGCTTGCGCTGTCGCCTCAGGTCATCGACCTGTCGAGCGACGGCTTTCCGCTGGCAGGCGGTCGTGTCGAGGTCATCGACGGTAAGCCTGTGCCGGTTCTGGTCTATCATCGCCGCGCACATATTATCAGTGTCGTCGCGATTCCGAAGGTTGGACAAAAAGCAACATCCGAACCGTCGCTCGTCACAACGAAAGACGGCTATTCGGTCATCCGCTGGCGTGGACAGGACTTCGATTACATCGTTGTGTCGGACCTCGCCATGAACGAGCTCGATGAGTTCGTCATGCGCTGGCGTCAGGCCGCAGCGGAACGGTAGGCGGCGCAGCGATACTGTGCGCGCACGTCAGTTTGCGAGAAGGTCGCTGCGTTTGGCCCGCAGCAGCGAGGTATTAAGCCGGGCATTGGCACGCTGAATTTCAGCGACGGTATCAAATACGAAGCGAATGTGATCAGTCGCGGCGGTTTCAGCCCGTTCCGGATCGCCTGCGATCACGGCTTTGCCGATTTCGATGTGCTGTGCGAGCAATTTTTCTCGCACGCCAGCCTTCAGATAGAGGTTCTTGCGGTTGAAAAAGATGTTGTTGCGAAGAAGCTCGCTCAACGCGCGCATCACGTGGAGCATTACGAAGTTATGCCCGGCTTCATAGACGAGCATGTGCAATGTGACGTCGGCCTCTGCCTCTTGCTCAGGATCCTGGAGTTTGTGCGCTTTTCGCATATTGCTGAGACACGAACGGATTGCCACTCGCTCCACGTCGGTTGCTCTAAGCGCTGCGTCGCGCGCAGCCCGGGCCTCGACGCACTGGCGAAATTCGAAATAGTCGGCAAAGGCGTGCGCGTTGTCGCGGTATAGGTTCGCCAGTGGCGCCATGATGGGCGACAGAAATTGCGCCACGTAAGTTCCATTCTTGGAAGATTTCAGCAGTCCACGGTGTACGAGCTTGTCGATGCCCTCTCTCAGTGAAGGCCGCGATACGTCGAGTTTCTGTGCGAGTTCTCGCTCGGCGATGAGCTTCTCGCCTGGACGCAATGCCCCCTCGAGAATGAGTTTCTCGATCTGAGACGCAATGGCGTCGGCAATTTTCGGTGTGCGAACAGTAAGCATGAAATGGCCGCCCCGGAGAATTATTGTGTCACTCTTTTAAGACTGCGCAATGAGCAATGCCATAGGTCGTTTCCGTGCAGCTATATGGCAATCAGATTTGACCGCTTCCAAGTTGTGGTATAAAAATTTTACCAAAAAGGCGGCGATGTCAAAGCAGCCGTTACCGGGGGAACGGGTCGCATGTGGTCACAAGTTTATGACCCGTTTGGCAGTCTGCTGTTTTCGGCGGCTGTAGCTGTAATCCCGGTGTTTGTGCTCCTTGCGAGCATCGGGATTTTCGAGGTTCGAGCACATGTCGCGGCGATCCTCGGCCTGACGGCTGCCTTGCTCGTCGCGATATTTGCTTACGGCATGCCGACGCAGATGGCTGGAACGGCAGCACTTTATGGCGCTGCGTTCGGATTTCTGCCGATCGGCTGGATCATTCTCAATGTAATCTTTCTCTACCGGCTTGCGAGCGAGAAAGGCGAGTTTGATGTCCTGCAGAAATCCATCGGCGCCATCAGCAACGACAAGCGATTGCAGCTTCTCTTCGTTGCCTTTTCATTCGGCGCTTTTTTTGAAGGCGCGGCGGGCTTCGGAACACCGGTCGCCGTGACGTCTGCGATGCTGATCGGTCTAGGCTTTCCGCCGCTGCCCGCTTCAGGGCTATCGCTGATCGCCAACACGGCACCGGTTGCATTCGGTGCGCTCGGAACGCCTCTCGTGGCGTTGTCGGCCGTCACCGGCCTCGACCTTTATAGTCTGAGTGCCACAGTCGGGAGGCTGCTCGCGCCATTCGCGATCATTGTGCCGTTCTGGGTGGTCTGGGCTTTCGTCGGCTTCCGCAAAATGATCGAAGTTTGGCCGCCTATACTGGTCGCGGGCGTTTGCTTTGCAGTTCCGCAGTATCTCGTCTCGAATTTTCACGGACCTTGGCTGGTCAACATCGTTGCCTCGCTCGCATCCATGGCGGGTCTGACCTTGTTTCTGAAAGTTTGGCGCCCCAAGGTGGTGATGACCGAGGTGTCGGACTCTGGCTCTTCGGAACCATCGCCGGCGGCACACTCGACGCAGCATTCCTCAGACGCGTTATGGCGCGCTTGGACGCCTTGGATCATCCTCGCGGTCTTCGTGTTCCTCTGGGGAACGCCGCAGGTCCGGGCCGGTCTTGATGGGATTTGGATCGAGAAAATTCCCGTCGCGGGGCTGCACGATCTCGTGCAGAAGATGCCGCCCGTTGTTCCCACGCCGAAGGTCGAAGCCGCCGTTTTTAACGTCAACCTTCTGTCGGCGACCGGGACGGGTATCCTGCTGTCCGCAATCGTTTCCGGCCTTTTTTTGGGCTACGGCGTTCTTGATCTCATGCGAATGTACGCGAAGACCATTTACGTGGTTCGCTATTCGCTGATGACGATCTCGTGCATGATGGCCATCGGATTTGTCACACGGTATTCCGGCAGCGACGCCACTCTCGGTCTGGCACTCGCGCAAACGGGATGGGCGTATCCGTTCTTTGGCACGCTGATCGGTTGGCTTGGCGTCGCGCTCACGGGATCGGACACGTCATCGAATGTGCTGTTTGGTGGCCTGCAGAAAATTACGGCACAGCAGCTGGGAATCAATCCAATCCTGATGGCGTCCGCCAATAGCGCTGGCGGCGTCATGGGCAAGATGATCGATGCGCAGTCGATCGTCGTCGCCTCGACCGCAACCAAATGGTACGGCCATGAAGGGTCGATCCTGCGCTTTGTGTTTTTCCATTCGCTGGCGTTGGCGATGCTCGTCGGCCTGCTCGTTATGGCCGGGACTTACCTTTGGCCTTTCAAGCTTCTTGCACTCTAGGAATGCCATCCGGCGCAGCAGAGCAAAGTTCGCGTCATGAATTTCGAACCGACGACATAAAGGAGAGCTTGATATGTCATCCGTTACAGTAAATGGCGAGCTCCATGAATTCAGCGGCGATCCCAACATGCCATTGCTCTGGTACGTGCGCGATATCCTGAATCTCACCGGAACGAAATTCGGGTGCGGCGCGGGCGTCTGCGGCGCGTGTACGGTTCACATCGATGGTGTTGCTGCCCGTTCGTGCCAGACAACCCTTGGTGACGCCGCTGGCAAGTCGATCACCACGATTGAGGGGCTGAGCCCCGACGGCAATCACGAAGTGCAGAAGGCTTGGAGGAAGGTCAACGTTCCCCAATGCGGTTTCTGCCAAGCCGGCCAGATCATGCAGGCAGTTTCGCTGCTCGCCAAGAATCGCGCGCCATCCGACGCCGAAATCGTCGAAGCGATGTCCGGAAACATCTGCCGGTGCGGCTGCTATCAGCGCATTCATGAAGCCGTTCGTCTGGCCGCGGGAGGCGTTTGATCATGCTGCATTATCTCAAAACCGAAGCGGATACTGCTATTGAGAAGAAATCCGATGCCGAGATTTCGAACGTCAGTCGCCGCGGTGTGCTCGGCGGAATTCTTGGCGCTTCGACTTTCGTCATGGCCGTGCGCTTTGCGCCGGCAGAGGCGCGCGAGGTCTTGAAGCCCTATCCGACTGGCGGGCTCAACATGCCGAGCGGCGTCGTTTCGGATCCGCATGTCTTCATCGCCATCGCCGCGACCGGCGACGTGACGATCGTCACACACAGAAGCGAGATGGGAACCGGCATCCGGACGAGCTTGCCGATGGTTGTCGCCGATGAAATGTGCGCAGACTGGTCTCGCGTGCATCTCGTGCAGGCGCCCGGCGACGAGCCAAGATACGGCAACCAGGATACGGATGGATCGCGCAGCATGCGCCACTTCATCCAGCCGATGCGCCAATGCGGTGCGGCGATGCGTCAGATGCTGGAAGCCGCCGCAGCCGCAAAATGGGGTGCTGACGTCTCTCTTTGTCGTGCGCGCAATCATGAGGTCGCTCTGCTCGACAAAGACGGCAAGGAGACAGGCAAGGTCCTGACGTTCGGCGAACTCGCTGAAGCAGCGCTGGCACTCCCGGTGCCCGCGCCGGAGACGATCCTCTACAAGTCGCCCGACGAATTCACCCTGATGGGTAAGGGTGAAGTCCAAATCGTTGATCTTCACGATATCACGACGGGCAAGGCCGGTTATGGCGCCGATATGCGTCTGCCCGGCATGAAGTTCGCGGTCGTCGCCAGGCCCGCGGTGGTCGGCGGCAAGGTGAAATCCTACGACGCGTCCGCAGCGCTGAAGGTGCCCGGCGTCCATTCCGTGCATGAGATCGAAGGTGTCTTTACCGTTCCGAGAAAGTTCGGTCAGCTCGGCGGTATTGCCGTCGTCGCTGATACGACCTATGCGGCGATCCAGGGGCGTGAAGCGCTGACGATTGAGTGGGAGAACGGACCGAACGTCTCCTACGATACGGCCGCTTATACCGCCGAAATGTCGGCAACAGCTGCAAAGCCCGGCAAGGTTCTGCGCAATCAGGGCGATCCGGATACCGCCTTTGCAAACGCGAAGGATGTCATCACCGCAGAATATCACGGCCAGCACATGGTACAGGCTCCGATGGAGCCGCTCGTCGCGATCGCACGCATCGTCGATGGCAAGGCCGAGATCTGGGCGCCTGTCCAAAGTCCTTACGGCGCCCGCAAGGATATCGCCGAGGCGCTGAAGATGCCGATCGAGAATGTGACCGTACATGTCTCGTTGCTCGGCGGAGGCTTCGGCCGCAAATCGAAGTGGGACTTCATGCTCGAGGCGGCTCTCGTCTCGCAGAAGCTGGGCGGCGCACCCGTGCTGCTGCAGTGGACGCGCGAGGACGACATACAGCATTCATTTTATCACACGACGTCTGTCGAGCGCATCGAAGCCGCGGTCGATGATAAGGGTAAAGTTATAGGCTGGCGCCACCGCACCGTTGCGCCATCGATCGTCTCCACGTTCAAGGCCGACGATGGCTACCAATTCCCCATCGAGTACGGCATGGGCTTTGTTGATGTGCCGTTCGACGTCCCGAACATCCGGTGCGAGAACGGTCAGGCGATGGCACATGCCCGCATCGGCTGGTATCGCTCGGTCTCCAACATTCAGCGGGCGTTCGCAGTGCAGTCGGCCGCGTGCGAGGTCGCGCACAAGCTCGGCCGTGATCCGAAGGATTTCCTGCTCGAGCTGATCGGCCCCGACAGGACCATAGATCCGAAGACGTCCGGCTTCCCGGCTGACTTCTGGAACTACGGCGAGCCGTACGAGGAATTTCCGATCAACACGGCCCGTCTGAAGAACGTCATTCGCGTCGCTGCCGAGAAAGCCGGGTGGGGGCAATCGCTGCCGCCGCGGGAAGGGCTTGGTATCGCTGCGCATCGTGCCTTTGCGAGTTACGTTGCAAGTGTCGTGCACGTGAAGATCGACGACGATGGTACCATCCGCGTTCCGCATGTTACCTCGGCCATCGATTGCGGCTTCCATGTCAATCCCGAGCGCATCCGCTCTCAGATGGAGGGGGCGGCCGTCATGGGCATGTCGAATGCGCTCTACAGCGGCATTACCTTCAAAAAGGGCGCTGTCGAGCAGTCGAACTATTTCGATTATAACGTGACCAGGATGAGTAATTATCCGGAGAAAGTCTCCGTCCACATTATCGAAACACCAGAAACCACGCATGCGGGTGGCGTCGGGGAACCGGGCGTGCCGCCATTCGCACCGGCGCTCGCCAACGCCATCTTTGCCGCAACTGGCAAACGGTTCAGAAAATTGCCGATGGGCGAAAAACTATCGTGAGGGCGGCAAGGTCGTCACGATAGTTTTCATCCGGCGGATGCGCTGCGTGTGCGGGCAGCGCTTGTCCGCATCCGTAATGTCGTCGCATTACAAAAATCGCGACTTACAGAAGTATCCGAACCATCGGTTTTATTGAGCACGTCGTCGATAGTCACACCAGAAGCCAATTCAATCATCTGAGTGCCCGAGTTGCTCGCTCGACTCGGCGCATTTCCTCCGGCGGAAACCTAAGCTTCAGGAGGGGCTTAGGAATTTGACCAAACAGGAGGAGCTGAGGATGTGCTCGGGCAGAATAATGACCGATGCGGCAAACGACGTTTGGAACGGCTAAAAAGAAATTGGCTGCAGCAAGACTATCCGCGCGCCATTAGACGAGCACCACAAACAGGATCGCCGTTCCTGCCTATATCCGCCCATAAGTTTAAAGGGCGCTGGCCTTCCCGGTCCTTACTGGCTTTCTCTTGCGTCAAACCGGGCAATATGCCCGCCGAGCGGCTGCTCTCTTCATTTTTACATGCAGATGGTGCACGTTGCCAAAAAACGGGAAGAGACCATGCGTCTTCTTACGCTCCTCATCATCCGGCTCATGGCGGCTGTGCTGCTTTGTCTTTCGGTCGCGATTGCGTGCCTCGTGTGGGACGCGCATCGTTCGATCGAAGGGGACGTGACCGCAACGGCAACGCGTGTCGATCAACGTCTGCAGGCCCTCTATTGGCAGCATATGGTCTGGCATAACGGCATTTCGCGAGGATCTCTCGTTCCTCTTCCGGATTGGGACACAGTCGAGACCCAGAGCATTATCTCGCCGGGCGTATGCGTAACGTTTGCTTTGCCCGGTGGCGACCCCCGCAAACTATGTAGTCAGGTTGAAGCCTTAGGGCCGCCCGCTCCAGCGTGGTTCGCACGCCTCTACCTTGCGACCCTGGGCGTGTATCCGCCCGTTGTACGACCGCTTTCAATCCACAATGAAAGTGCGGGGCCTATCGTGACCGCCGCCGATCAGGAAGCTGCGCTTCGCCGTGCGTGGAAAGAAATTTCAACGGTCGTCGACATCGCCATCATGCTGGCCGGCGGCATCGCAATCCTCGCAGCAGCTATGATCGGTCATGCCCTGCTTCCCGCCCGGTCCATCATCTGGGCCTTGCAGGAGATCGAAGAAGGGCATCTCGGGCAACGTCTCGGAAAATTCAAAAGCACCGAATTCAATCATATTGCGAATGCCGTCAACCGTCTCGCTGCAACACTGAAGCAAACAAACCAAGAGCGCATGGCGCTCACAGCGCGGTTGTTCCAAGTTCAAGAAGAGGAACGGAGGTCGCTCGCGCGCGATCTCCATGACGAATTTGGCCAAGCGCTGGCTGCCACGAGGGCACTGGCAACTGTCATCGAGGCCAGTGCGCCTGATCGGCCAAATATCGCACGTGACGCAAGGGCCATTGCAGCCACGCAAGAACGCCTGATGGGAACGCTTCGCACGACACTCATCCGATTGCGTTCGCAAAGCATTGAGGAACTGGGTTTGGAAGCAAGTCTTCGCCAGCTGATTACCGACTTCAACGCACAATCGAAGACGGGCACGATTTTTCGGCTGCAGATGACGGGGCGGTTGGCCGGCCTTCAGAAACGTGTCGCTGTAGATCTCTATCGCATTGTTCAGGAATGCCTGACAAATGCCAGCAAACACGGCCGACCAACGGAAGTAAGGGTTCGTCTCGATCATCACGGCTTTGGCGAGCCGCATGTCACGTTGAGTGTCGAGGATGACGGCGGCGGCGACAGCCGGCATCTATCGACGACTGCCGGTCACGGGATCCTTGGCATACGTGAGAGATTGGCAGGACTCGGCGGTTCTCTTCAGATCGCCGATGCGCCAAAAGGCATCTTGATATCGGCGCGCGTGCCATTGGACAGTGAAGGCGCGGCTACATGAAACCGATTTCGATCCTGCTCGTCGATGACCATCCGATCGTGAGGGAAGGATACCGCCGTCTTCTCGAGTTGCGACCTCGGTTTATCGTGTGTGCGGAGGCCGAAGATGCCAACCAGGCCTATGTTGCCTACAAAGCTCATAGGCCTTCTGTCGTCATCATGGATCTGTCGCTGGTAGGGGTCAGCGGTGTGGAGGCATTGCGCCGGATCCGAGAGTTGGACAAGGACGCCAAAATCCTAATTTTCAGCATGCACGCAGGAAGTGCTTTTGCGCTCAAAGCGTTTGAGGCGGGTGCTCGCGGCTATATTACCAAAAGCAGCGCGCCTGCTGAACTCATCAAAGCAGTCGAAGTCATTGCTGAAGGCGGCCGCGCCATGAGCGAAGACATTTCGCGCGCGATTGCTGCCGATCGCCTGAGCGGCGACAGGGCAATCGATGCCCTTTCTCCGCGCGAAACAGAGGTGCCGCGCCTCGTTGCAACCGGCCTCAGCAGTGAGTCGATTTCATCGCTGCTCAATCTTAGTTTGAAGACGGTGCGCAACATTCACTACGCCGTGAAATCCAAGATTGGCGCGGAGAACGATGCGCATCT
Source organism: Hyphomicrobium sp. DY-1 (assembly GCF_047497105.1). Classification (NCBI taxonomy): domain Bacteria; kingdom Pseudomonadati; phylum Pseudomonadota; class Alphaproteobacteria; order Hyphomicrobiales; family Hyphomicrobiaceae; genus Hyphomicrobium; species Hyphomicrobium sp. DY-1. Next base: position 2,661,238 of record NZ_CP134870.1, read on the forward strand.
CGTGTGGCTAGCACTCGCCGCGGGGCTTATTCCTGCGGACAGCGTGATCACGCACTAAGCGGGTATATTGCCCGGAAGCCTGAGGGCACCGTGCTCTAGTTCGCCCGAAAACTTCGAGCTACCTCTTTTCCCGTCGATCGCAAAAGCCCTCTTAGGAGGTGCAACGATTGATGCTGCTCTGCAGCCTAGTGAAAGTCGGGAGGAAGCTGCTATGACTTTGGATTCATCGATACCCAGCCATCTGCGCTGTCCGCGAACCCGCACGCGCCAAGTGAGCGATAAATGGGTTCCGCCGGTGCCGGCGTTTTCCTCGCGCCCGGATCCCTCGATAGAAAATATCGTGATGTCGTATTTCGGCGTGCAGGTCGAGGGGGAGGAGAAGAAAGAGCAGGCGCTCGCAGCGCTTCAGAACATCGTCGCCTCGTTTAAAGAGCAGAACGGGCCGGCACGATACGACTTGGTCCGATTCATCGACGCCCAAGGGTATTTCAACGCCATAGCCGTCGGCTACTGGCTCGATTCTGATACGTTTCATAAATGGAATGAAAGTCCCGCTATCGCAAATTGGTGGGCGTCAGATAAGCGCCTCACTGAAGGCGTTGGCTACTTCCGTGAAATCCTGCGTCCACGCATGGAGCAATTTGAAACCATCTTCACGCATGAGCACGGTCCGTTCGAGGGCGTTAGCGTGCTTTTCGGCAAGATGAGCGAACCGATCATCGAGCACGGTTATTGGGGCTCGATGCGCGATCGGCTGCCGTTGTCGCAGACCAGTACGATGGACCCGGAGGGCGAACTCTCGCTTAACTCTGGATCTCCGGCGTTGGGTGGACGAGTGATTATCAATGGGCATGATAATCTTACGCTCATTCGTTCCGGCGAAGACTGGAGCACGACCGAGGGCGAAGAACGTCGCACGTGGTACGAGGAAATCGAACCGGTCCTGCACGCAGGCATGAACTATCTGCGTGACGACGGACTCGAGGTCGGCTGCTATTGCAACCGCTATCTCCATCATATGGATGAGAATGGGAACAAAACCGAGAGAGGATTTGGATACAGCCTCTGGCGATCGGTTTCGTCACTTGAAACATGGGGCGCAACGCACCAAACGCACCTTCAGATCTTCGTCACGTTCAACCGGCTGGCAAAGAAATTCAAAAATTTGACGCTCTATCACGAAGTGTCGGTATTCGATGGTGCGAACCAATACTACGAGTATATCAACTGCCATCCGCAGACCGGTCTTATGCGCGCGATCTGACGGCAGAATTTGATGGAATGAAAATGGAGATACACCTCAGCGGACAAATTCGCCACGTCTGCGGGAGCATAGTTGTTTGCTGAGGTTTCTTGCAAAGATCTGTTCGAAGTAGACCGCGGACATTGCGGCAAGCCAAGTAATTGAGTCTATCTCACGTTCCCAGTGGACATATTCGACGGACAATCCGGTCCAAGATATTTCCCGTCGATCGTCACACCCATGTGAGCAACGCCGTCTTGCGGCGGATCGAACGTGATCTTGGACATGGCGCGGTACCACGTTGAAAAATTGCCAGTAAGTACTGTGCTGGTCGTTTCTTTGCCCGCGCCGGTCGTACAAACCACATCAACGTATCGCTCATCGCCAAGAACTCTAACGCCGGACGTCGTGCAATTCTTTTTACCTATACCGGTCACAATCGGATCGTTTCTTGTGATGCACGCGTCGAATGTTTTCATACCAACTGTCGCCGCAACCGTCGTCAGCTGCCAGTGCCCGGCTTTTCGAACAGGTAGCTGAGTGGCTACCGCTGCGGAGCTGGCAGCCATTAGGCATGAGAAAAAAACGGAAATTCGAAGACAAGAAAAACCCATTTCTGTCGCTTCCGATTTGCGTAGCCGGGTTTCCGGCTGTCGCTGCGTGAGAACCGATTGCAGCTGAGCGTCATTCTGATTGCGCGAACGACACATCCACGGTCGGTCTATGATCTGACCGTAGACGGTCGGGCGCGCCTCGCGCATCGCGATCTTGTCGTCGGCCACCTGTTATAGGCGATGGCATCAGCCGCCACTCGGTGACCGGGGTATGCCACGCTTCAGTTGGCGGTTACTGCCGGCGGCTCGATCGTCAGATTGGGCATGACTGTGAACGTTCCGTCGAATAGCCGCTTGGTTGGATCGGTCACCGGCGTAACGATGTTGCGTGCCGGCAAGCCTGTGGTCTTATCGATGTAAACGCTTTGCTGGTTCGGCACCGACACGGCAGAGACGCGCGGTCCCTTGTCCTTCGCGTCGGCTGTGAGCGGCATTGCAAGTGTGCCTTGGTAGACTGTGTAGGTTTTGCCTTCGAAATTCTTGTTGCCGGCGCACTTATAGTCGGTGCCGACTTTCGGAGGTTGCGCGACCGTTTCCTTGATCTGATTGGCGACGGTATCCGCGAACGATTGAGGCAACTCCGCCCAGACGCCTTGCTGATTGGACCAAGCGCGCTTGCCGATCACGATCATCTCCATAGGCATCGGCTGGTTCGAGACTTCGACGATTTGGTGCATCCGATCGGGAAGAACGTAATCGGCTTTCATCTTCAACGAACCGTCAGCATTCGTAATCGTGGTTTCAAGACGGAATGCTTTTGCCTCTCGTAGCTTTGCGAACGCCGCATCGACTTGGTCCTTGCACGACTGATCGGCGAAAGCCGGACCGGCGATGAAGGCCAATAATCCGATAACAAAAAATCTCATGAGAATCCTACCCGAGCCGTTTCCGAAGTTCTTGTATTTTTTACAGTCGAACGGATGGCCCAGGAACACATGCCAAGTCACTGCAATTCGAGCTACCAAACCTTCCCGAGGCGCATTGGCGGCGCAGAACGATCGTTTATTCTCTGCCCCGACATTTCAGGCAGGTGATCGATGGCAATGCGCATCAGCTCGGGGAGCGATTTTACGCCAAGCTTCGTTTTGATTTGGGAGCATGTATTTGCAATTGTTTTGTAGCTGACGTGCAATTCGTCGGCGATAGCAGCATATTGCTTGCCTTGGGCAATCAACTCCAACGTTTGCAATTCGCGCAACGTCATGCCGTTGAGGGGGTTGGTCCGACCTTTTGTTTCCATCACAGCAATTGCGGAGGCAATGGCATGACTCAGAAACGCCTTGCCCTGGCGCACGGCCTGCAGTGCCTTCACGATATCTACGGACGATGTATCTTTTAGGATGTAGCCATTGGCACCGAGTCGCAGCGATTGGCTGGCGATCATGGGGTCTTCGTGCATCGTCAGCACGAGGATCGGCGTGTGCTTGTCGTGGATGCGAAGGCGGCGGATAAACGATAGCCCTCCGAGCACACCTTTCTTGATTGCAAGGTCGATGATGATGAGATCGGGTTTATCGTGGCGATAGGCGCGAAATCCCTCAATGAGATTTGACGCGAGCATGATGTCGTCGATGCCGGCATCTTCAAGCACGCGGCGGCAGCCCTGCAGCACGATGGGATGGTCGTCGATCACGAGAATTTTGGTCATGCGGTCGCCTGGGAAAATGCGTTGACGGAACCACCGTGAAGATCTCGGGGCCGCAACGGGATTTTGATTGAAATCGTGGTGCCGTGGGGTTCGTGACCGGCGAGGACAAGGCTGCCCCCCGCTGCCAGAACGCGCTCTCTCATCGCGGATAATCCGAAGCCTGCTTGCACGTCGGGCTTCAGGCCAACGCCATCGTCGCTGATGCGCAGGGCGATTGCATCATGATCGCTGCCGGCGCCTTGGCTGGCCTCTTCGCGAAGTTGGACGACAATGTGCGTCGCCTGACCATGCCGAATGGCATTCGTCAGCGCCTCTTGTGTTGAGCGATAGACGGTGAGGTCGATGCGCTCACCGTAGGGCCTGATGAGCGGGGTGACCGAAAGACCGATGCGAACGTTGGGATGGCGCCGTTCGAAATCATAGACGAGATCTTGAATGAGCGCAGAGAGAGGCACTTTGCCGACGGAGACAGGATGAAGGCGCTTCAAAAGCGCGCGATTCATCGCCTTGAGACGCGAGGAAATCGACAGGATTTCGTCCGTTCTTTTGCGAATGGCTTCAGCACTGTCTTCGCGGAGCGCATCGGTGAGACGGCTGATTGATTCCGCGTTCGCGGTAATTCCAAAAAGGCAGGGACCAGCCTCATCATGGAGTTCGCGCGCAATCTCGCGCCGCTCATCTTCTTGCACGGATTGAATCTGCCGATAGAGTTCGCCGTTTTCTTCTCGCGCCTGATCGAGAGATGCAGCAAGCGAATTGAACTTCACTGCAATGTCGGCAACTTCGGTCACTTTTGGAATTTTGAGGCGCTGCGACCGCTCACCCGCTTCAAGCGCCACCAGTCCCTTCGCAAGGTCCGTCAGCGGATTGAGGATACGTCCGAGAACGATATAGAAAGCCAAGACGATGAAAACGATGGCGACGACCGCGACCGTCGCAAAAGCAGAGAGCTGCTCCCACTTCTCCGCGATCTCGTCGTCCGGGTCACCCTTCAGAATGAGCGAGCGGCCGTTCGGCTCAATGCTGATGACGCGGGTATGATCGTTACCGCCTTTAGGCATCATCAGTGCCTCGAACCAGTCGGGCGTGCGATCATTGGCGTCATCGATATCGGACACCGTTTCCGGTGATCGCAGGACGCGCATCGGCTTGCCCGGATCTTCAACGTAAACGCGGGCATGACGCAGATGCTGAATTTCGTGGGCAACGAGATTATCGAGGTCGGAGAGATGATTTTCGGCGTTGATCCGCCGAACAAGCTCGCGCAGATAGCCTTCCGCCGTATCCATCGACGCTTCGATTTCGACGTTCACGGATTGGCGGCCATTGAGGACGGCGGTTGCTCCCATCAGTACGGTGGCAAGAAAAAGCATCGCGGAAATCGCGAGCAGAACTTGCTGCCGGATGGAGCGACTAAACCATGCCGCCTTTCGCAAGCGGGCAGCGAAACCGGATAAACGCGATGTCGTTTGCATTACGTCAACTGCGGGAACCATAACGTTTCGAAAGCGCATCGAGCGCCTGCTCGCCGGTGAATCCGGCTTTGCGCAAATTGTAATACTGCTGTCCCGCTGCGCCGAAACTCTCGATCCGATTGGCGGCGATTGCGTTGTTCAACATAGTAATCAAGCTGATGGCGGTTTCATCGCCGCCCGCACCTTTCAGCATATCTTCGAGCTGGACAGCGCGGTTCGCGACCATGCGTGGCGAGTCGTTAAACTTTTCGGACGCCTCGATCAGAGCACGGCGAACTTCTCCCGATTTTGAGGCGGCAACTTTCCCGTCACTCTTCGTCTCATGCTCAATCAACCAGATCTCCGGCCTCACGTCGTCCTGTTCCGTCAACCAGCTCTTCGTGCCGACCTTCGTCAGCCCGGAACGGTGTTCTGCTTGGTGCTGTGTCGGTTGTTCGTCACTGCATCCGTTTAAGCCGGCGGCAATCACGAGGGCCAGTGCAAAGATGGAAAGGCGATGGGTCATCACGATTATTTGCGCTTTTACAGGTGGTTTTCATTCTCTCATCGCCAGCTATGACAGACGCGCGCAGAGACTACCAGGACAACGTCTGCAGTCTTCTTTGCCAAAACTTCCCGGCCCAATTTGCCGATCAATCTGAAGACCTCGCAAGGCTACATCGTTACGGTCCGGCCCGTGCTGATCGCGCAACCATCGGACGACCAGCGATCCGAACGCGCAGCACGCATCTAAGAGTGGCCTCGGGTGAGACTTTTGCCCGTATTCCGCTCGTGCCTCAGAGGGTCGGGACGGCAAAAGTACCCCTTCGTTTCACAAGGGAAGTCGCCTCGGCCGAATAAGAAAAAGCTGGGTTTAGGAAACGCGAGGTTAAATGGGCATGAAAAAAGTCGTTGGCACCTCAATGCTGATGTCGGCGTCCTGCATGGCGATAGCCGCCGCTATGCAGCTCGGCGTCGCAACCAGCGCTTACGCGAATGACAAGCTAGTTGAACTGTCGAAGAGCAAAGACAACTGGGTGATGCCGGGTCGGAATTACGACTCGAATAACTACAGCGAAGACGATCAAATCAACGTCGGCAACGTCAAGCAGTTGAAGCATGCTTGGTCGTTCTCGACCGGTGAGCTGCACGGCCACGAAGGCGCTCCGCTCGTCGTCGATGGTGTGATGTACGTTCATACGTCATTCCCCAACAAGACCTTTGCTCTTGATCTCAACGACCCGGGCCACATCCTCTGGCAGCACAGCCCGAAGCAGAACCCAGCCGCTCGTTCCGTGGCGTGCTGCGATCTCGTGAACCGCGGTCTGGCTTATTGGCCGGGCGACGGGAAGGTACCGGCGTTGATCATAAAGACCCAGCTCGACGGTCACCTCGTCGCGCTTAACGCCAAGACGGGCGAAGAATACTGGAAAGTCGAAAACGCCGATATCAAAGTCGGCCAGACCGAAACCCAGGCTCCGTACGTCGTGAAGGATCTGGCAATCGTCGGTTCTTCGGGCGCCGAACTCGGCGTTCGCGGCTACACAACCGCCTATAACGTCAAAACCGGCGAACAAGTCTGGCGCAAGTACGCGACCGGTCCGGACGCCGATATCGGTATCGGCGATGACTTCAATAAGGCGAACCCGCACTACGGTCAAAAGGGCCTTGGCCTTGCGACTTGGGAAGGTGACGCTTGGAAAATCGGCGGCGGCACCAACTGGGGTTGGTATGCCTACGATCCATCGCTCAACCTGATTTACTACGGCTCGGGCAACCCCGCTCCGTGGAACGAAACGATGCGTCCGGGCGATAACAAGTGGACCATGACGATCATGGCCCGCGATGCCGACACCGGTGAGTTGAAGTTCGGCTACCAGAAGACGCCTCACGACGAGTGGGACTTCGCTGGCGTCAACGTCATGATGCTCTCTGAGCAGAAAGACAAAGACGGCAAGGAGCGCAAGCTTCTGACGCATCCCGATCGTAACGGCATCGTCTACACGCTTGATCGTTCAAACGGCGACCTCATCTCGGCGAACAAGCTCGACGATACGGTCAACGTCTTCAAGACGGTCGACCTGAAGACCGGCCTTCCGGTTCGCGATCCTGAATACGGTACCTACATGAACCACAAGGGCACGGACATCTGCCCCTCGGCCATGGGTTACCACAACCAGGGTCACGACTCTTATGATCCCAAGAAGCAGCTGTTCTTCATGGGTATCAACCACATCTGCATGGACTGGGAGCCCTTCATGCTTCCCTACCGCGCAGGTCAGTTCTTCGTTGGTGCAACGTTGTGGATGTACCCAGGTCCGAAGGGTGATCGCCAGAACTTCCTGGGCCTCGGTCAAATCAAGGCCTACAACGCCATCACCGGCAAGTACAAGTGGGAGCACATGGAGCGCTTCTCGGTTTGGGGCGGCACGCTCGCAACCGCTGGCAACCTGGTGTTTTACGGTACGCTTGATGGCTTCATCAAAGCACGCAACTCGGACACCGGTGAGCTGCTCTGGAAGCACAAGTTGCCGTCGGGCGTGATCGGTTACCCGATGACGTACGAGCACAATGGCATCCAGTACATTGCTATCATGTCGGGCGTTGGTGGTTGGCCGGGCGTCGGTCTGGTGTTCGACCTCCAGGATCCGACCGCTGGTCTCGGTGCGGTTGGCGCCTTCAAGCAACTCCAGAACTACACGCAGATGGGCGGCAGCGTCGAAGTGTTCTCGCTTGACGGCAAGAACCCCTACGACGACGTCAACGTCGGCGAATACGAGAAGGGCTGATAATCAGCCTTGGGCTATGGCATCGGCGATCTTCACCGACGCCATAGCCCACTGGATATCTCTCGTGTCCGAAAAGGACCCGAGCCGCGCGGCGATAGTCGATTATTCGCTTCACAACGACGGCTATCTGCCTCGCGAGCAATGCATTCGAATTTCCGGCAACAGCGCTTGATCCCGCGCGAGGCGCGAGCAACCGCCAGACCGATTTGAAAGGCCTTGTTCAAATCATGGCTCCCGAATTAGAGACCGCTCATTCGCGGACATTTGTTTCGCATCTTTGGCAAGTCGCGGCTGCCATCAGTGTTTCGCTATTCGCGCTCGCAGCTTTCAATCCGTCGATGTCGGATGATGCAAAGCCTGCTGCGGCGGATGACAAAAATGTCCTGCGTGTCTGCGCGGCCGCGAAAGAACTGCCGTATTCGGCGGACGACGAGTCCGGATTCGAAAATAAGATCGCCAAAATTCTTGCTGATGGCTTGGGGCGAAAAGCCGAATTTGTCTGGTCTCAAAAAGATGCCATCTACGCGGTGCGCGATCAGCTCGATAAAAATCTTTGCGATGTCATTATCGGAACGGATGCCAACGATCCCCGCGTTCTGACGTCGAAGCCCTATTATCGAGCGGCCTATGTTTTCATTCAGCGCAAGGACTCGCCGCTGAAGATCGACAGCTTTGATAGTCCCGATATCGTCAAGGCAAATCCGATTGGCTTCGTGCAAGGTACGCCCGCCGAAACGATGATTACCAAGCTCGATCTCTATAACGACAATATCAACTACGTGTCGTCGCTGACCAACTTCAAGGATAAGCGCAACTCCTACACGCGCGTTCCGCCAGATCGGATGGTCGGCGAAGTGGCTTCGGGAAAAGCCGAGCTCGCTATTGGTTTCGCGCCGGAAGTCGCGCGTTACGTCAAGGCGAATGACGCGCTCAAGTTGACTGTCATTCCCGATAATAATGTTCGCGACGATGGCCAGCGCGTTCCGTTTCATTTCGACCAGTCATTCGCCGTCCGCAAAGACGAGAAAGATCTGATGGCCGCGATAAACACCGCCCTTCCGGGCATACAGAAGAAAATCGATGCGGTTCTGAAAGACGAAGGAATTCCCTTCGAAGCGCCTCAACCGCCGACCTGAAGACAGATGTCCCGCAGATCGGCAATCGAAGAAGAGTGGAAGAGAAATTGCAGATGAGATTTGGAATTCTGGCAGCCGGCGCTGTCGTATGGTCGTTGATCGCGGGTGCGCAGATGGCCAATGCCCAACAGGTTTTTCAGAATACCATTACCGGTGAAACCCTGGACGTCGATGCCACGGCACCGAAGGAAGGCCGTGATACCCCTGCGGTCAAGAAATTCCTGGAAACCGGTGTGGATGCCTACGTCGAAGTTCCAGGCTGCCTACCCAAAGGCGAAGAGGTCTTTCTCGAGTCCTGCTCGGGCTGTCACGGGCATATCGGAGAAGGCAAGGTCGGTCCGGGTCTGAACGATTCCTACTGGACCTATCCGAAGAACGAGACCGACAAGGGTCTGTTTGAGACCATCTTCGGCGGTGCCAACGGCATGATGGGTCCGCACGGCCAAGACATCGAGCTCGACGACATGATGAAGCTCATTGCTTGGATCCGCCACATCCAGAAGGACGACGTCAAAGACGCTCAGTGGCTGACGGACGAGCAGAAGAAGAACTTCAAAGCCTTCAATATCGACGAATGGGAAAAAACGGGACGCGCTGCCGCTGCGAAGCAGCAATGCAAGATTTCCGGCAACTAGCTCATGTCCTGATTAGGGCTGCCTCACAGGGCTTGGCTGGTACGGAACAACAAGGACGGATCAGACCGTCCGAAGACGAGTAGAAAAATGGAGGAATGCCTATGAAGAACCTTTCACTCACGCTCGTTGCCGGAATTGCATTTGCCGGCCTCGCTGGCGCGATGGCTCCCGCGGCCATGGCCTACGATGGCACGCACTGCCGCGCTCCGGGCAACTGCTGGGAGCCGAAGCCCGGCTTCCCCGAAAAGATCAAGGGTACGAAGTTCGATCCGAAGCACGACCCGAAGCAGCTCGCGAAGCAGAGCGAATCCATGGCTGCCATGGAAGAGCGGAATGCGAAGCGCGCTGAGAACTTCAAGAAGACCGGCAAGTGGGTCTACGACGTCTCGAAAATCCAATAGTCGAGGCGGATAAATAATCCTCGGATCTTGCGACGCTTGCAGGACGAAAAAATTTCCTCTCCGAGGTATCTGGGGTGCTGCCCAAAACAGCACCCCCCTTTTCGTCCGAACTTAAATCTGACGTCCAGTCGTTCGGCCGGCTGAGCACGCCACGCTTGGGAACAAGAATAATGAATCGCCCAACGCTTGATCGGCAGCCTACTGCCGATATGTCCGAACCAATTAACCTCGAAAGCTGGCGCCGCGATGCTCGCGACTTCGAGCAGGAAATCGCGAAAGCTGTCGTCGGCCAAGAACGGGCAATCCGTCTCCTGACAATTGCCGTATTCGCGCGCGGGCATGTTCTTCTGGAGGGCGACGTCGGCGTCGGCAAGACAACGCTCCTGCGCGCAGTGGCTCGAGCGCTCGGTGGTGCTTACGAGCGCATCGAAGGCACGATCGATCTAATGCCTTCTGACATGATCTATCATACGTTTCTTAACGAAGAGGGTAAGCCACGCGTCGATCCGGGTCCCGTTCTTCGCCATGGCAGCGATCTCTCGGTTTTCTTTTTCAACGAAATCAACCGGGCGCGCCCTCAGGTGCATTCGCTGCTGCTGCGATTGATGGCCGAGCGCAGTATCACGGCCTTCAACAAGGAACACTATTTTCCCAATCTGCTCGTCTTTGCTGATCGCAATCGCATCGAGCGTGAGGAAACCTTTGAGCTGCCTGCCGCGGCACGCGATCGCTTTCTGATGGAAGTTGGCATTGCTACCCCGACAGACAATAGGGCGCGCCGAGACTTGCTCTTTGAGACGAAGTTCCATGATGTCGACGCGCTTATTTCATCACTCAGGGAAGGCGTGATCGGCTACCGGCGTCTGAATGCGCTTTCCAAGGTCATTCAGAACAGCATCATCGTAAGCCCGGCGCTGGAGAGCTACGTTCTCGATCTCTGGACCGCCGTGCGCGAACCCGCGAAGGCCGGCATTGATATTCCAAACGTCGACATCACGCGTCTCGTGGCGGGCGGAGCCAGCCCGCGCGGCATGAGTTATCTAATCCGAGCGGCGCGCGTGCAGGCGTGGCTCTCCGGCAGAGACATGGTTGTGCCGGAGGATATTCGCGAGATTTTCTCTGAGTGCATGGCGCACCGCATCTTCCTTGCGCCGGTCTATGAACTTCGACGCGATGACATCATTCGGTCGCTTATCAGAGGCGTGTTCGCCAGGGTACCGGCGCCATGAACGACGCCGCGTGCGATCTCGCTTATGCCATACCCTGGCGTACGAGCGGCGTCCGCGTCGGCGCGCACAAGAGCTATCTGTCGGGAAGCAGCGGCCTGTTCCGCGATGTCGTTCCGCTGACCGCGTTTCCTGATCCGAGGCGCATCGCCGTTCGCGCCTCGTTGAGCGACCCGTTCGAACGTCTTCTTGTCCGTCGCGCCGAACAGCCGAGCGCGATTGATGTCGTCGTTCTCGTCGATGTTTCAGCTTCGATGGCCTTCGAAGGCCACTGCAACAAGATGGCCCTTGCGGCAGATATTGCCGAAGCGCTTGCGATTTGCACCGAACGTACCGGCGATACCTTTGCATTGCTGCCGTTTGACAGCGTGTTGCGCCCGGACCTCTTGCTCTGGAAGACGCTGTCACGCGCGGCGCACCTGGACGCCATTGACCGGCTTCGCCACGCAAAAGCCGAGCACAAAGGAATTGAAGGTATCGCCGAAGCCGGTGCGGCAATTGCCGGATCGCGCAAGCTTGTCTTCATTGTTTCCGATTTTTTGTGGCCTGAAGAGGGGGCGCGGGCTGCAGCCGAGGCGCTCGCCTTCCACGACGTCGTGGCAATCGAGTTGCGCGACAGTCTTGAGATTGAGGACTTGCCGCGTTGGGGTCTGCTCAATCTTCGCGACCTTGAAACCGGACGGCATCGTCTTGTCGCCATGCGTCCATCATTGAAAGCGAAATGGTTGACGCTGCGAAACGAGCGGCGCGATCGCATCACGCGCGTCCTCGACGCGAACGCTCGCGAGATGTTCACCATTCGCGATTCGATCGATTGGATGCGCCTTACCGCCTATCTTCTCTACGGGGCCGCCTGATGCGCATCTTTTGGATGATCGTATTCATTCTGATCGGCATTCGCCCGGCGGTGGCGGCCATAGACGCCGTCAACATCTATGAGCCGCGAACGTTCGGTTATTTTATCGGAGATATGCTCGAACGCGACGTTCAAGTCGTCACCAGCGGTAACACCGAACTCTTTACGGCGGCACTTCCACGGCCCGGTCCCCTGACGTACTGGCTCGACTTGGTTTCCATCGACCACACAGAGCGCGAAGCTGACGGGCGGCGGATCTACGATATCAAGCTGAAGTATCAGATTTTCTATTCCGCGATCGAGGCAACTGAACTCGACATCCCGGCCTTCCCGCTGAAGTTCAAAAATCCGACGAGTGTTGCGCCGGATGAAATTGCCCCGAATGACTCGGAAGAAGCTGCGAAGAAATATTCCGCGTCGGTTCCTGCTCTGCGCCTGACCCTCTCGCCGCTTCGCAATCTCGTTTTGAACGATCTCATGCCCGAAAAGACGAAAGAACTTTCGGACGTCCTGCGTCCTAACGTGCAGGCACACGAGATTCCAGTCGCCTCCAAAGAAAAAATGCTTGCGTTTTCGGGTCTCGCGCTTCTCGGCTGTGGGCTACTGCTGCTTTGGCATTATGCCATCTGGCCGTTCAAGAAACGCGCCGGCCGTCCGTTTACGCAAGCCGACCGCCAGATCCGGGACCTCCTGCCCTATGGGGTGGGCGACGCTTCCTATCGTGAGGCACTTCTCATTCTGCATCGCGCTTTCGACGAAGCGGCCGGTCATCGATTATTTGCCGAAGACGCTTCAGCGTTCACGCGAGAACATCCGCGCTTTGTAGGGCTGGCACCGCGGCTCAAAGCTTTTTTCGAAAGTTCGCGCCTTTATTTCTTCGGCGACGATCGACGCACCGCCGAGGATCGCTTCCCGTTTGAAAGCGTGAAGAGGCTGGCCGGCGATCTTGCACGCGAAGAAAGAGCGGCGGCATGATTTTTACGAACCCGCTCGGTTTATATTTGCTGCCGCTGATGCTTATCCCGCTCTTTCTCGGGACACAGAAGCAGGAGGGCTACCCTTCGCTTGCGGACCTCCCGATCGACCGGCTTTCGCAAGTTCTGACTTGGGCACTGCGATTTGCGGGAGTGCTCGCCATTGGTGGCATCGTTCTCGGACTGTCGGGAATTGCGCTGCGTGAACGCAAGATCGAGCGCTTTGGACAGGGCGCGCACATCGTGCTGTTGATAGACCGTTCCGCCAGCATGAATGATACCTTCGCAGGTCGTCAGCCCAGCGGAGCAGAAGAATCGAAATCGGCGGCGGCCAAGCGGCTGCTCAAGGATTTCGTCGTGGAACGCAAACATGACCGGTTCGGTATCGCCGAATTTTCAACTGCGCCGCTACATGTAGTGCCGATTACCGATCACAAAGGCGTCGTTCTCAATGCAATCGATGCGATCGACCGGCCGGGTCTCGCGTTCACGGATGTCGGCCGCGGCCTCGGCATGGCGCTCAGCATGATCGACGAAGATGTTCTGCCTGGTTCGCGCGCTATCGTTCTGGTCTCGGACGGCGTCGCGGTCGTGGGGCGGCGCGTGCAGGAGGCGTTGCGAACGGATTTCGCCCGGCGCCCCGTCCATCTCTATTTCCTCTATCTGCGCACCGAAGGTTCGAACAGCATGTTCGCCACTCCTCCGTCCGATGCAGAGGATACGCCGCAGGCGCTCCCCGAACGTCACCTCAACAAGTTCTTTCAGAGTTTGCGCATTCCCTACCGTGCTTATGAAGCGGAGAACGCTGATGCGGTCAAAGCCGCCATCAAAGATATCGGCAAGCTTGAGCAGACGCCAATCGTCTACACCGAGCGCATCCCGCAATACGACCTGTCGCGATGGGCATACGGGTATGCGGCGCTGGCTTTAGCTCTTCTTCTTGCTGCGAAGCTCTGCGCCCGCTCGCTCCACGCCATGCCCGGAGGCGCGCATGCTCGTTGACCGCTTCATCACGCTTTTATCGGATCAGCGCAGAAAAATTCTTTGGTTTCTCACGCTGTTGTGCGCGGTTTGGTTTGGATACGCCGCCAATGACTTCTTCCGAGCCGAACGCGCTAACAGCACGATCCGCCAACTCCTGGCACGGAGTGATGCTGCGATCAACGTTCGAACCGCGACGGCGCAGGAGATTCTGGCGCGCATAAATGAATCTTTGCGACGCGATCAAATCGATGATGCGCAAGCAACCTTGAGTTCGTCGGTCGAAAGGGTTCCCCGGGCCATTCATGCGGCTGCGCTTTACAATATCGCCAATTCCAGAACGCTGCTCGCGGCCGAGGCCGTTCGCAAGGGGGATCTCGACGGAGCGGCTGCGCTCGTCAATTTGGCGAAATCCGAATATCGCCTCGCCCTCAAACTCGATCCGGCAAACTGGGATGCGCGCTATAACATCGACGTTGCCATGCGGATCGTGCGTGACCTGCCGCAAGCGGATAATCCCGATAAAGAATCGCCTGACGCACCAAAAAAATTATGGACGGATCTGCCCGGCATTCCGAAGGGGTTGCCATGACTTTCTTCGGGATTGAATTCGATCGCCGAACAGCTTTGCTCACCGGCGCGCTGGCACTGACTATTGCCGCGATGATCGGCTTCCATCTCGTGCGCAACCAGCGCATCGCCGACGTTTTGGCAATCATAGATATCACCGGTAGCATGAACACGCGCGACATGGGAAACCCGCGCGGATCGCAGGATCGTCTGGAATCCGCCACGACTGCGCTCGTCAATCTGATGCAGGATCTTCCCTGCAACTCACGTCTCGGTCTCGGCGTCTTTACGGAGCGCATTTCGTATCTCCTCTTCGATCCGGCCGAGATCTGCGCCAACTACGATGCACTCGAAGGGGCAATCTCGGATCTCGATTGGCGCATGGCGTGGGCGGGCGACAGCTATATCGCCCTGGGCCTCTATTCGGGTATAGACATCGCTCAGAGCTTGAAATCGGATCTTCTATTTCTGACTGACGGACATGAAGCGCCGCCTCTGCCCTTCACGGGCGTTCCGGATTTCGATGGCAAGCCGGGTGCTGTAAAGGGCTTGATCGTCGGCGTCGGAGGAACGGAAAAAACGCCGATCCCAAAATTCGATGACGAGGGACGGCAAGCCGGCGTCTACAGCGAAACTGACGTTCCGCAGGACAATCGAATCGGGGCGCCGCCGCCGGATGCCGAGACGCGCGAAGGATACAATCCGCGCAACGCTCCGTTTGGTGCCATGTCCGCGACCGGCGACGAACAATTGTCGTCGGTAAAAACGGGGCATCTGGAAGACCTCGCGCGGCGTACGGGCCTGCAATACGCCGAGCTTCAGCACGTCAATTCTCTGGCGCCGCGTCTTCTCTCAGCAACGGAACCTCGGCTCGTGCCGGTGGATACGAATATGTCCCACGTCCCCGCGCTCGCGGCGCTTCTGCTGCTGCTCGCACTCTACGCATTTTCACTGTTCGAGACGGTGCGTTTCCCCAATCTCCGCCACCTCTTGAAGTTCGGCTTTACGTCCCATCCCAAAGGAGCCTTGGTTTATGGCAATTAAGTTACGTCCACTTCTCGTTATCGCTGCTGTTCTTTCGTTCTCGAGTGCTGCGTGGGCGCATGGCCCGACGCCACAAAAAGTGGACGAGAAAATTACGATTTCCGCCCCACCCGCTGACGTCTGGAAAGTCGTGAAAGACTTTGCGTCCATCGGGACGTGGCATCCGTGGGTCACGAATATCAAGGTCGAAGGGAGCGGCGACGACACGACCAGAACGCTGACGCTAAAGTCTGGCGGAACGCTCATCGACAGCCTTGATGCTATCGACGACAAGGCGATGGAGATCGACTACCGCCTGCAAAACGAAGACCTCAAGGCTCTCCCGGTCAGTTCGTATTCCGATGCGATTATCGTGCAGCCCGCTGCCGACGGAGGTAGCGAGGTCGAGTGGATCTCGCGTCTCTATCGCTTCGATACCGGCAACGAGCCGGCGGACGATCAGAATGACGAAGCGGCAGTCAAGGGATCGACCGAATACATCAAAGCCGGCCTCGCAGGCCTCAAGGCGAAAGTTGAAGGTAAATGAGGGCACGTCTTCCCGTCGCTGCCCTTTTGAGCACCATCGCCATTGCGCTGAAAGGCGCAGTGGCGATGGCCTCACCGCAAAGCGTCTACGTTCTCAGTCAAGACGACGGCATTCTTTCTGTCATCGACACGTCCTCCGACGAAATTGCGGCGAAGGTCGCCATTACCGGGAAGCCGGCAGCCTTCACGATCGATGCGAAATCACGCAAAGCCTTCGCAACGCTTCCCGACAGCGGCGAGATTGCCGTCATCGATCTTGACCGGCGCGTTGTCTTGGCGACCCTAAAGGTCGGCGGCCAGCCATTCGGCATTGCGTCCGACAATGCGGGCCGCCTTTTTGTAGGCGACTGGAGCGCCAATCGCATTTCTATCGTCGATGAGACGACCGGCGCGGCTGAAGCGACGTTTACCGTGGGGCGCTCGCCGGCTCATCTTGTTGCAACGGGAGATGGCAGACGGCTTTTCGTTGCCGATCGTGAATCGAACAATGTCGCAGTCATCGACACAAAGAATCTCAAAATTCTGGCGGAAATTCCCGTCGGCCGTGCGCCGTTCGCATTGGCAATAAGTCCGGACGAAAAACAACTGGCGGTTGCCAACGTCCAAGCCGCGACGCTGTCGATCATCGATACGAAAACTCTGAAGATCGTCTCGACGCCTGCGACGGGCGCGATGCCCTATGGCGTGACCGTCACCGACGACAATTCAGAAATCCTCGTTTCCAACCAACACGGCGGATCCGTCTCGATCTTCAATGCGCAAACGTATGCATCGCGCGCCGAGATCAAGGTCGGGCGCTATCCGGAAGGCGTGGCCGTGCTGCACAATGGGAGAAAAGCCTATGTGGCGAACTGGTTTTCAAACACCATTTCAGTTCTCGATCTTGCCAGCAATGTCGAGATCAAGAAGATCAAATGTCCTAGCGGACCGCGGATGGTTATTGCCGGCGCTGTGGAACATTAGCGCCATCGCGCTTACCATCGTGGTTGCAGCTGGAGCAGCACCCAGCACCGGCCACGCCGAACTGCTCTGTGGCGCTATGGTCAAAAGCGGCGTTGCATCTGGCAAGACCGAAGCCGAAGCTAAATCCGCCGCAACGACATGGTGGACATCCCGCGCCGGTGCGCTCGGCGAGGGGTATCAAGTGTGGGACCACGCGAAGAACAAATCCGTCTCGTGCCACGCGGGACCTTTCAACACGTTCAAATGCCGTGCGTCTGCGGAGCCATGCCGACCCGATGACAGCAAGCCGGTCGATCCCTCGAGTAGTAAGCATCTTTAGGTGTGCGGCTTCGTCGAGGAGGGATCAGAGCTCGCTGAAGGTCCTGGTCGATTGCATCGAGCCGAAGTAGGTGCCGGTCCAACGTTCGACCTTCTCTGGTAAGAAAATAAAGCTCTGCATCTTATAGACGAGGCCGTTGCTCATCACGGTTTCGTCTTTCACGGGAATGGCATTGGCGGGAAGAAAGTAGGCGCAGGTCTGTTTGCCAACCACCTTGTTTACCTCATTGGCTGCGATCTCTTCCGAGTCGCCCGCAGCTTCCCGCTGAAGAAAAGCGACCTGTTCGTGCTTTTGACCGCAGAAATAGCCTGAGACCCGTACCGGGTCGTCGGAGCGAGCGGGTGCTGCGGCGCAAAGGGTGACGGTTGAAATAAGGAGAGCAATCCGTGAAATGCTTACGAGAGGCATGGGCTTCTCCAAAGGCTAAACGTTCACAAACTGGGTGAACCCAAACCTCGAGCGCGCGCCTCCGAGACCCTTCTTCTCAATTTCCTGAAAGCGTGAGGGAAGAATCGGTAGATCTCAACTGCAGCGGCGTCACATGCGTCTCGAAATCTCAGTGCACACACAGGAAAAGAGGCTGCCTGGCCGCGACTTGCATGCGATCCAGACAGCCGAGGAAATTTACTCAACAAGAAGCAGGAATGATTTCCCGGCATCCGAGGCTAGCTCTTTGTCGTCGAGCGTGCCGTCACTATCGGGATCGGCAGCCTTGAAGCGCTCTACAACGATCGCGTCGTATTCGTTCTGATCGAGCGTGCCATCGTTATCGGGGTCAGCAGCTTTCAGACCGGCTTCGTCAACGCGGCCGGACAGCTCTTTGCCATCAAGGGTTCCGTCCTTGTCGGGGTCCAGCTTGGTGAAGAGTTTTGTCGCGGCAGCTTTGGCTTCCGGCACATCGACCGTGCCGTCGTTGTCGGGATCAAGCGCGGTCAGAGGTGCCGAAGCGGCGATGGCCGGGTGTGCGTAGTGAACGGACGCCAATGCGGCGCCTGCCACCAGTGCTGCGACACCCAATAATCCAAATTTCATTTCGAAAAACTCCTCTATGGGCGATATGAAACGGCCCCCGTTTCGAAGTCGTTTCTTAAGCTCAGAGGACTACTTCCCTCCGAGATGCATACTGACAGCACGCTAACAGAGGACAACTTCCCGAATTAAGGTGATAAATAGGAAGAAATGTCGGGAACTATTTCCCAGATCGCTGTCCGGCTCGGCGAATATCGCAACCGCTCGGCAGCTTTCAGATCAGCTTCATTTCAAGGGCAATGCGGACCATTTCGGTCGAAGTGCGGGCGCCGAGCTTTTTCCGGAGGATCGCACAATCCGATGCGACGGTCTTATAGGACACGGAAATATCGTTGGCGATCTCGGCCATGCTTCGGCCGCGCGCCAGCATTCGCAGGACGAGCTGCTCGCGCTCGCTGAGAAGCGTTTCTGTTTGATGGTTTTGTGCCCGGAGCAGCGCCATCTCCTGCACGAGATCATCCGAGATCCACGTATCGCCGCGGGCGACCGCCAGCACGGCCTCGCGCAGATCGGTCGAGCCGCCGGTCTTGCTGACGTAGCCTCTTGCGCCGGCCTGGATCGCCTGAATCGCAAGGATCGGCGTATCGCTCGTCGAGAAGACGACGATGCGAGCTTCGCGGTCGTGGCCGACGAACTCACGTGTCAGCTCAAGGCCCGAGCCATCCGGAAGATTGATGTCGATGATCGTCACATCAGGATCTTCGCGCGGCATTGCGAGCCGTGCTTCTGCTGCCGTTCGCGCTTCGACGATCGCCATCCCATCGATTTGAGAAAAGAGCGCTCGGCAGCCGGATATGACGATCGGGTGATCCTCGACGATGAGAAGCTTCACGGTTGGTTGCGCTCACCTCAAGCATCCGAGCCCAAGCCGTTCTAACGAGCGAGAACCGATTATCAATGCCGATTTTAAAGGGATTTTTTCCCTCGACATGGCGAATTTTATCCCATGCCGCCCGATCGGCAATGATTGCCGACGTCATATGAAAAGAGGTTTCTGTTGCCGGCGAAATCACCCGGATATGTGCAAACTGCGGAGCAGGAAAATGACTCGCAGAAATCTTGGGAAATCGTACGCCGGGCGTTCCGATGAATTCGGTCGCCCGGCGCGAACTAAAAGTACAGACTGTTAGTACTGCTTCGGGCACCAGGATTCCGAAGACGATTTGCACCCCTCAGGGAATGCCTTCACCATCTTCTGGGCGGTCACCCATTCGTCCGTATCGACGCTGTTGTTTGAATCTGCGTCCATTGCCGTGAAGGTGGGGGCTGGATCGATCTTGAGCTTCGTCCAGTTTGCTTCCCACTCCGTGCGGCTGATGGAACCGTTGCCATCGGTGTCGATGATCTTGAACTTCTCGCCCCATTCGTCAGCGGACGCATAAACCGTGGAGGCGAGGACAAACGTGGCCGCTACGGCCGCCAGTCTCTTGAGCATGGTGTTTACTCCCAATCTTATTGCTTTTTCTGCTTGTTGCGCGGTGGCGTAGCCGAGTGCCACGGCGCGTACCAAGCAACACGCGGCGAGAGCGCACAGGCAATGGCATGCGTGGCAATTCTGGATGGGAGAGTTGGTAAGTGCGAACGGGACGTGCGTTCAGCGAGGACGCGCAAAGCGATTATTGGTGCTGAAACCCGTCGCCGCTGCCCGACAAACAGATTGCGTTCATCCCGAAGCAATAGGAATGCCGCTCGCGACAGTTATCTTTAGCACGAGGACCTAAAGTCGAAACTCGCGAATACGATGGCGCCGCGTGCTGAGGACTTCAATGCGACCTCCGCACGCCAGCGCAAACGGACTGAGTTCGCGTACGGCTCGGCGGTCGGCCCGCCTGTGCTGGATTCTTCGGCCGTTGCATTGCTGGTGCCCAGAAGAGGACTCGAACCTCCACGCCTTGTGAGCGCTAGTACCTGAAACTAGTGCGTCTACCAATTCCGCCATCTGGGCTTGCGGGTGTCAGGTAAATTGGTCCGCAGCGGAAGTCAATTGCGTGACGTATGCATCTTGCAGGCTTTTGGGGCCATATCGCGTGAGCCAGGCCAGATTGCGGGTAAAGTCGTCCTTCGTGTGCTTCACACGGTCGCTCAGGCTCGCTAGATGTGAGGCTGGCCGGGTGGCAGGCCGACGGCTGCAGCGAGGTTTCGAATGGCAGGAAACGGTAAACTAGCGACGGTTTTCGGCGGGTCCGGGTTCGTCGGGCGTCATATCGTGTGGTCGCTGGCGCGAAAGGGATACCGGGTGCGTGCTGCGGTCCGCAGACCGGATCTCGCGGGCTATCTGCAACCCATGGGCGTCGTCGGGCAGATCTTTCCGGTCCAGGCCAATCTGAGATTTGCCGATTCGGTGGCGCGGGCCGTCGAGGGGGCTGACGTCGTCATCAACGCTGTGGGGATTTTGGCGCCGACAGGGGCACAATCCTTCGACGCGATCCACGTTGAAGGCGCCGCCAGGATCGCGAAAGCCGCGAAGGCGGCGGGCGCCGAGCGCCTTGTTCACATCTCGGCTATCGGCGCGGATAAGACCTCGCCGGCCAAGTACGCCCAGACGAAGGCGCTGGGCGAGGAGGCGATGTTCGCTGGCTTCCCAGGCGCTATGGTGCTGAGGCCGTCGATCATTTTCGGTCCGGAGGACGAGTTCTTCAATCGCTTCGCCGCTATGGCGCGGGTTAGTCCGTTTCTGCCTCTGATCGGCGGCGGCGTTACGAAGTTCCAGCCGGTGTTCGTCGGCGACGTCGGTCATGCTGCTGCGGCGGCGGCAACCGGCGCGGGTACGCCTGGCACGACCTACGAACTTGGCGGGCCGCAGGTTTCGACCTTCAAGGAGCTTTTGAAGCTGACGCTCGACTATTCGGATCGCAAGCGGCTTTTGCTGCCCATTCCATTCTGGATGGCCAAGCTCATGGCTGCGCTGACCTGGCCGCTGCCGAATACGCTTCGGCCGATGACGGTCGATCAGGTCCGGTTGCTGCAGTCAGATAATGTGGTGTCTGAGGGTGCCAAAAAGGACGGTCGGACAATCATGGCGCTCGACGTTCCGCGGCCAGCCGCCGTCGATGGCGTGGTTCCAGCGTATCTTGAGCGTTTCAAGGCACGGGGCCAGTACGCCCATTACCATCCGTGAGCTTTGCTTAAGCTGCGCTGCCTGTAAGCGCGAAAGCCTTCGGCACGCCGGCCGCCCATGCCTTTGGGCGGCCCCCTGCCGGTTCATAGCACCCCCCTGTGGGCCGGCGGACGATTTATACGTCGCCCGTTCAGCCGCGGGTCAGTGTAGCGGTGCGATCGACAACTCGTCTTCCTGAGCATGCCCGATTGCGGCCTGCAGCGTATCGGTCAACGCGATGGGCGTGCCGTCAGCCGCATGCAGCGAGAACAGAGGGATGCCCTTTGGCAAGCCTTCGATCTGCGGAAACATTTCCAGAGCTTCGTCCGAGGTCAATGTCTTGATGTAAGCGACCTCGCCGCCGCCAAGCCGTGCAAGCTCCAGTTCGCTCATGACCGGCGCGACGGCATCGTGGATGTCGGCAGATTTCGCGGTGGACTTAGTATTCATGACGCTCTTCCTCCTTGTGTCGAGGCCGGGCTCTCATCGCAAACCGGGAACCGCGGCCCACACAGGGGCCTCTCGATCTGCTCGTCTGCTCCGATCCTCCGACGATTCGGTCGCTTGCGCTGTGACGCGAAAGACTCAGCTCAGGTGCGGCTTTTGGTTGGCTTGGCCGCTCCGATCTCAATCCGGCGTACGAGGCGCTCAGGCTCAAGCCGCTGCAAGTCGACGGCCAGGAGGCCATTCGCAAGCTCTGCGCTTTTGACCTCGATGCCGTCTGCAAGGACGAACGTTCGCGAAAACTGCCGGGATGCGATGCCCCGGTAGAGATAATCGCGAGCCTTATCGTCCTGCTGCTTGCCACGAACCGTCAATTGTTTGTCTTCGAGCGTTATCTCGAGGTCGTCACGCGTGAACCCAGCCACAGCCAGGGTGATCCGCAAAAGCTCACCGGAATCGCCGTCCTTGGCGACCCTTTCTATATTGTACGGTGGGTAACCATCCCCGCCTTTGGTCGCGCGGTCAACCAACCGCTCGATCTCTTCAAAACCCAGAAGCAGGGGGTTCGAAAGTGCCGTTACACGCGTCATATGAAGGTCCTTAAGCAAGCGACCAACGTCCTATTCCCAGATGCCTTGCGGCCATCTGCCTCGCCGTCACAACTGCCCGGCGATTTGATGAAGATATGGGAACCGGTGACCGGTCTTCAAGCGGCAGGAGACGTCGCGCGGACCGGGCGTGTCGCTGGCGCCTCGGGGAGCCGGAAATCAGGGATTATCCGGAATTCCGCCTTAGTGCTGCCTGCCTTGGCCGCGAAGACGCAGAGCTTTTTCAGCTCGGGTTGCGTGGGGAATCTATGACGCCGGCTTCTGCGCTCTTTGTCTCGGTTTTAGCCTTTTTCTCTCTTTCAGCCGGTTCGGCCGTAATGGCTCAGGATGCGGCCAAGCCGGCCGTCGCCGGAGACTCCGGGACCGTTCTCGGCGACCCTGACGGTCCGCTGACGCCGGAGGAGAAAGCCGAGAAGGAGGCGCGGAAGGCGTGCAAGGTCGACCTTTGTCGTGCCTTTCACTCAAAAGATGCATCCGGTCCTGATATCGCCTGCCACGTCATCAAGAGCTGGCGGAAGGAGCAGTTGGCGAAGCTTGTCAGCAAGGTGAAGATCACTTGGCCGTACGAGGGTGCGCATTGCTCGATGGATCTCAACGTGAAGAGGGCCGACCTCGTTAAGGCGATGGCTGAGCCGAAAGCGGAAATCCAGTTCGCCAAGCATACCGTGACGTGTTCGATCGCAAGCGAGAAGAAGGGTCCCACGGACTTCTCGTTTGAGCTGACGCCGAAGGTGACGTTCGAGGACGGCAAAGCCGTCAGCGCAAAGGCTGAGTGGGGCAAGATTGAAGCGCCTACTCTGATCAAAAGCGCGCTTTGGACCGCGACGGCTGCTGACAATACCGTGAACATTCTATCGGGCTCTATTGTCGAAGAAGTGAACACGTTCATCGGCAAGCGATGCGATGAGGTGAAAGATCAATGGGCTGCCAAGCAATAGGCAGCTCGCATATCAATTCGCAAAAGCGAAGTGTTATAATGTTATTAGGCGCGCTTATGAGCGATTATGGCAAATACGATTGGCCCCCGTTGGTTTGACGATATAGGTAGCTCACGTTGTGAAGCGTGGACTAACCACTCTTGGAGGAACCCATGAAGACGTGGTCGAAGCCCGAAGTTCGCGAGCAGGAAGTTGGTCTCGAAGTGACCAGCTACCTACCGGCTGAGATCGACGTCATCTAACTTTAGGTGATGTCGGCTTAGGTGGAACTTTGAGCGGCGGTCGAGGGCACTCGGCCGTCGCTTTTGTTTGAGCGGAACTCAGCCAGAATTTTCGATCGCCTCGCGCTTTTCTTCCAGTTCCAGCCAAAGCGTTTCAGCGGTTTCGAGCTGCTGCTGAGCCTGTTGCAGGCGTTCGCTTGTCTTATCGAATGCGGCGCGGTCGCGGGTGAAAAGCTCGGCGTCGGCGAGTTTGGCGCCGAGAGTTTTGATTTCCGTCTCAAGCTTTGCGATCTCGCCGGGAAGCGTCGATAGCGCGTGCTTGTCCTTGAAGGACAGCTTCTGTCTTGCGGGCGCGGCGGCGGAAGATGCAGTGTTGCCTTCCGACGATTTTGCTGGTGATGCCGCTTGTTTTTGATCTTTCTCTAAAGCATCGCCTTTGCGTTGGGCGAGCATATCGGAATATCCGCCGGCATATTCGGTCCAATTCCCGTTTCCGGTCGGGGCCAATACGCTCGTTACAATTCGGTCGAGAAAATCGCGATCGTGGCTGACGAGGAGAATCGTGCCGCCGTAATCCGACAGCAATTCTTGCAGCAGATCGAGCGTTTCGAGATCGAGATCGTTCGTCGGCTCATCGAGCACGAGGACATTCGAGGGCTTTGCGAGCGCGCGAGCCAACATCAGACGGGCGCGCTCTCCGCCTGAGAGCACACGGATGGGTGACAGCCGCTGCTCGGGAAGGAACAGAAAGTCCTTCATATAGCTCGCGACGTGACGCGCCTTGCCGTTGATGACGACCTGGTCGCCGCGGCCGCCGGTCAAGGCATCCGCGACGGTCCAATTCGGATTAAGTTCGTCGCGGCGCTGGTCGAGCGCGACGACTTCAAGGTTGGCGCCGTGGCGGATCGTGCCGCTGTCCGGTGCGATCTGGCCCGTCAGGAGCTTGATGAGCGTGGTTTTGCCTGCGCCGTTCGGGCCGACGATGCCGAGCCGGTCGCCGCGCATGATACGCAGGTCGAGGTTCTTGATGATATCGACGCCTTCGTAGCTCTTCGAAATGCCGGTCGCCTCCGCGACGAGCTTGCCGGAGATGCTGCCTTCCGCAGCGTCGAGGCGGACGCTGCCGACGACATGGCGCTGCTCTCGGACCTCCTGGCGCATGGCGCGAAGCTCACGCACGCGGCGGACGTTGCGCTTGCGCCGTCCGGTGACGCCGCCGTGCATCCACTGGTCTTCGCGGACGATCTTGCGGTCGAGCTTGTGGCGCTCGATCTCCTCTTCTTCGAGAACCTTATCGCGCCAGTCTTCGAAAGCAGCGAAGCCTTGTTCGAGCCGCCGGGTCTTGCCGCGGTCGAGCCAGACCGTGGCGCGCGACAGGTTTTCGAGAAAGCGCCGGTCGTGGCTAATGAGAAGCAGCGCCGAGCGCATGCCGAGGAGTGTTGTTTCAAGCCATTCGATGGCGGTCAGGTCGAGGTGGTTCGTCGGCTCATCGAGCAGCAGAACGTCGGGCTTGGCGGCAATGACACGGGCCAGAGCCGCACGGCGGGATTCGCCGCCCGAAAGATGCTGCGGCTCGCTGTCTCCTGAAAGGCCAAGCTCGGCCAAAAGATACTCCGCCTGATAAGGATCGTCGGTTGGTCCGAGGCCGGCAACGACATAATCCCGGACGGTCGAGAAGCCATTGAAGTCGGCTTCTTGCGGCAGATAACGAACGCTGGCGCTGGGATGGGCGAAGCGCTCGCCGCTATCGGGCTCGACCAGCCCTGCAGCGATTTTCAGCAACGTCGATTTGCCGGAGCCGTTGCGGCCGACGAGGCAGATGCGGTCGCCGGGCGCGACCGTCAGTTCCGCGCCTTCAAGCAGCGGCGTGCCGCCGAACGTCAGATTGATGTCTTTGAGGGTAATCAGGGGAGGTGCCATGCGCCCCTCGTAGCGGGGGATGCGTGCGGGATCAATCGCAACCTCGCGCCCCGTGCGTCCGTCAGCAGCAGCGGTTGATTTTGCCGCTGCCCTCGCCGTAGCGGCTCGCCTGTCGTTCGCGGAAAAAGGCCTCGTAGCTCATGACCGGCTCGTCGGGATGCGCGTGGCGGCGATGGGCGACGTAAGCGTCATAATCGGGAATGCCGACCATGAGGCGGGCAGTGCGGATGATGCGCTGGGCGAGCCTGAAAATCGGAGCCGTGACGGTTTCGCGCATGGGGCTTACTCCGCTGGAACGGCGGCAGCTTCGCGCGCCGTTACGTGAGGGTTGTCGAGCGCCTGGACGATGGCCCGTATGCTAAAGCCTGCCATCGCGATGACCACCGCGCCCAGCAGCGCCGTCAACGTGGCGTTGACGTAGTCATTGAAGACAATGCGATGCATATCGCCAATGGATTTGGCGGGCGCCAGGATTTGGTCCGCTGTGAGCGCGCTTGCGAATTTATCCGCGTGGGCCAGAAAGCCGATGGCTGGATTATCGCTGAAGATTTTCTGCCAGCCTGCGGTCAACGTGCAGACGCCGAGCCATGTCGCGGGCGCGAGCGTGACCCAGGCATAGCGTTCGCGTTTCAGCTTGAAGAGAACGACCGTCCCTAAAAGCAGCGCGATGCAAGCGAGCATCTGGTTCGAAATGCCAAATAGCGGCCACAGCGTGTTGATGCCGCCCAACGGATCGACGACGCCTTGATAAAGGAAATAACCCCAGCCGAGAACCGCGATGCCGGTCGCGACAATGTTGGCGCTCCAGGATTTTGTCGCTCTGAACGAGGGGATGGCGGTGCCGATGAGATCCTGGATCATGAAGCGTGCGACGCGTGTTCCCGCGTCGATCGTTGTCAGGATGAAAAGCGCCTCGAACAGGATGGCGAAGTGATACCAGAACGCCATCAGCGCTTTGCCGCCAATGGCGTTTGAAAGGATTTCGGCCATGCCGACAGCAAGCGTCGGGGCGCCGCCGGTGCGGGACAGAATGGTCGTCTCGCCGACGTCAGATGCGGCTTGTTTCAACACATCCGGTGTAATCGCGAAGCCCCATCCGGAAATTGCCGATGCGGCGGTTTCGGGTGTCGTGCCGATCAGCGCGGGCGGGCTGTTCAATGCGAAGTAAATGCCAGGTTCGAGCGTCGTCGCCGCGACCATGGCCATGATCGCCACGAAGCTTTCCATCAGCATCGCACCGTAGCCGATGACACGGGCGTTCACTTCATTGTCGAGCATCTTCGGCGTCGTGCCCGATGAAATCAGCGCATGAAAGCCGGAGATCGCGCCGCAGGCGATCGTGATGAAGAGGAACGGAAAGAGGCTGCCGGAGAAGACCGGGCCGGAGCCGTCAGCGAATTTCGTCACGGCAGGCATTTTGAGGTCGGGCAGGACGACGAAGATGCCGAGCGCGAGGCCGACGATGGTGCCGATTTTCAGGAACGTCGAAAGGTAGTCGCGCGGCGCCAGCAAGGCCCAGACCGGAAGAACGGAAGCGACGAAGCCGTAAGCGATCAGCATCATCGAAAGCGCTTCGCCGGAATAGTCGAACAGGGGAGCAAGTGTTGCGTCGGCGGCGACATTGCGGCCGAAGATAAGCGACAGCATCAGCAACACGAAGCCGATCAGCGACATTTCTCCGATCCGGCCGGGCCGTATGAAGCGCCCGTAGATCCCCATCAGGACCGCGATCGGGATAGTCATTGCGACAGTAAAGGTTGCCCAGGGACTGTGTGTCAGGGCTTTGACGACAACAAGGGCCAGCACGGCAAGCAAGATCACCATGATGATGAGGACGCCGATCATGGCGATGGTGCCGGCGATGTCGCCTAGCTCGCTGCGGATCATTTCGCCGAGCGAGCGGCCGTCGCGGCGCACGGATGCCCAGAGCACGATGAAATCCTGTGCAGCGCCCGCGAACACGGCGCCTGCGATCAGCCACAGCGTGCCGGGCAGATAGCCCATCTGTGCCGCCAGAACCGGGCCGACGAGGGGACCGGCGCCCGCAATTGCCGCGAAGTGGTGGCCGAACAGCACCGTTTTGTCGGTCGGGCAGTAGTCCAGGCCGTCATTGAAGCGCTGGGCGGGCGTGAGACGATCTGCGTCGAGCTGTAAAACCTTATTGGCGATGAACCGCGCATAGAAGCGGTCGGCCAGTAGATAGGAGCAGATGGCGGCCATGACGAGCCAGATGGCGTTGATCGTCTCGCCGCGCGAAAGTGCAACGATGCCGAGCGCAACAGCGCCGAGCACCGCGACGCTGGTCCACATGAGTTTTGCTTGGATGTTCGTCATCGTCTCCGTCCTTTGACGCCTGCGATTATGCTTCGCAAGTCGCCGTTTGGCCGAAGACTACATAAAATGTGTGGTGAAGAGCCAGCAGGGCTCGTTGCGTGGATGGCCGTCTGCGCGGCCATGACGGGATTATTGATTGCAGTGGCTCGGTCGCTGCGCGAGTTTGGCGTGACCGCCTTCGCCCTATGGGCTTGCCGAGCCGGAACCCAAGGGGCGCCAAATTGCGCGCAGGGTTGGCGTGGCGGCTGTGCGCGAGTGAAAAATTGGTGGAGCTAACCGGGATCGAACCGGTGACCTCTTGCATGCCATGCAAGCGCTCTCCCAGCTGAGCTATAGCCCCGAACCACTTCAAGCGGCGGGGCTGGTTCCCGCCGAAGACCCGCCTGATAAGTCGTCTTTGCAAAAACTGCAAGGACGTTCGACAGGAATATTAGGGCTCTTCGTCGCCCTCGCCTGCCGGGCCGCCGATGATGTTCGACACATCGCCGCCCTCTTCTTCCTCTTCCTCGAGGAAGGTCTCGTCATCGTCAGCGCCGCCGGCGTCATCCGTTTCGACGTCCGCCAAAGCCTCTTCGCCCTCGACTGCCGGCAAATCACCGTCGTCATCGCTGACGGGTTTCTTGGCCTTCTTGGCGGCAAGATCACGCTGTTCGGCCTGCAGAGCCGCCAGCGCTGCCGGGGACGATGCGATCACGTATTTCGTGCCGCAAAACGGGCAAATGATCGGGTCGTGTCCCAGATCATAAAAGCGCTCGTCGCAATTCTGACAGGTGCGCTTCGTCCCGCGCTCTTGCTTGGTCGCCATTCGTCGTGCCTCAGTTCTCGGAAATTCAAGGGAGCCCGTCTGCCATAGGCGTCGTCCCCTGTCAAAACGAAAAGGTGGGACGAAGTGGGGATGCGTCAAGGTCTTCCCTGATCGAGCGCTTGACCGGACGGCCCCGGTGCCGTTGACAGAGCGTCGCGGCGCGGTGTCTATCCGGAGCGAAATTGTCCGGAAAATTGCCCGCCGGCCTTGGATTCTAACGCTTTGGAACGTCTCAATTGAACGCGCAATCTCCAGCAAAACCGCTCTCAGCGCTCAAGGCTGGCCCACTCGTAGGGCGGGTCAGGGTTCCGGGCGACAAATCGATCTCGCACCGCGCGCTCATTTTTGGGGCGTTGGCGACAGGTACAACGCGGATCAAGGGACTTTTGGAGGCCGAGGACGTCATCAACACGGCTCGGGCTGTCGCGGCGCTAGGGGCTTCGGCTGAGAAGCAGGGCGATCTTTGGGTCGTGAAGGGGCGAGGCGTGGGTGGCCTGCGGACGCCGGACGGGCCGCTGGATTTCGGCAACTCGGGTACCGGGACGCGTCTGATGATGGGAGTCGTCGCAGGGCACCCTATCACCGTGACGATGACGGGCGATGCCTCGCTTTCGAGGCGGCCGATGCGGCGGGTCCTAGGGCCGCTGGTCGAGATGGGCTTGGAGATCATGGAGCCCGGCAAGGAGACGTTGCCGCTTACGCTTCGCGGCACGAGCGAGCTGATGCCGATCGTCTATCGGCTGCCGGTGCCGTCGGCGCAGGTGAAAAGCGCGGTTTTGATCGCGGGTCTGCACGCAGCCGGGAAAACGACCGTCATCGAGCGTGAGCCGACGCGCGATCATACCGAGCGCATGCTTCGGCATTTCGGCGCGACCGTTACGAACGAAACGAAGGGCGAAGAGACGTATATCACGGTCGATGGTGATGCTGAGCTGGCCGGCAAAGACATCATCGTTCCCGGCGACCCATCATCGGCTGCGTTTCTCGTGGCGGCAGCGCTGATCGTGCCGGGGTCCGATATCACTATCGAAGGCGTGCTCGTCAATCCGACGCGGACGGGTCTTTATCTCACGCTGCAGGAGATGGGCGGCGACCTCACGTTCGAGAATGCGCGCGAAGAAGGGGGCGAGCCGGTTGCCGATATTCGCGTCAGATTTTCACGCCTGAAGGGGGTACATGTCCCGGCCGAACGGGCACCGTCGATGATCGACGAATACCCGGTTCTGGCGGCGATCTCGGCGTTTGCCGAAGGACAGACGTGGATGGACGGCTTGGCGGAACTGAAGGTCAAGGAAAGCGATCGCCTTCAGGCGACAGCTGCGGGCCTCATCGCGAATGGTGCGCGCGCGGATGTCGATGGCGATACGCTGAAAGTTGAAGGCGGAGGCGGGCTCAACGGCGGCGGCATCGTCGCGACGCATCTGGATCATCGCATCGCGATGGCGTTTTTGACGGCCAGCCTCGCTAGCAAGACGCCCATTGTTGTCGATGACGCGACGATGATTGCGACAAGCTTTCCGGAATTCCGGCCGATCATGGAAACGCTAGGGGCGCGTTACGCCGAGGTGGCGCGATGACCCTGATCATCGCCATCGACGGCCCGGCCGCATCGGGCAAAGGTACGCTTGCGAGGCGTGTTGCGGCGCATTTCAGTCTGCCGTGGCTTGATACGGGATTGCTTTATCGGGCAGTGGCGCGCGACGTGCTGGCAAATGGCGCAGCGCTTGATGACATTGCTGCAGCGGAGGCTGCTGCGCGTGCGATCTTAGCGGAAACGCTCGACGATCCGGCGTTACGTGGGCCGAGGGCCGGCGACGCGGCGTCCATCGTGGCGAAAATTCCGGAAGTTCGCGCCGCGCTTCTCGATTATCAGCGTGCCTTCGCTGGGCAGGACGGGGGCGCCGTGCTGGACGGCCGGGATATTGGCACGGTCGTTTGTCCTGGAGCGCATGTAAAGGTTTTCGTCACGGCGTCCGACGAGGCGCGGGCGCAGCGGCGCTTTTTGGAGCATCAGGGGCGCGGCGAAAACATTTCGTATGATGATCTGCTGACGGATATTCGGCAACGCGATGCGCGCGACCGTGGGCGCTCCACGGCGCCTATGCTTGCCGCGCGAGACGCGATGCACCTCGATACGACCGAGCTTGATGCTAATCAGGCTTTCGATGCCATGATGACGTTGATCAGGACCAAGCTCGGCAGTCTCTAAGCGTCCGAGGCCCACATTTCGCGATCCGGAAATCCTCAGTCGTGGTCGATCTCTTCCTTTAAGAGCGCCCCGGAATGAGGATCGACATGGAACTCCGTGATCTTACCGTTTTTGACGCCCTTGCCTTCCCAATAGCCATCATCAGCGTGAAGGCCGGTGATATTTGAATATCCCGCGGCTTCCAGCTTCTTCGTCACGTGTTCCTTGGGCATCCAGTCGGCGCCGGGGACGTCGTTATCGGCAAAGGCGGCTGCGCTTCCGGCCACTCCGAGAACCATTGCGAGTGCTATTGTTTTCATAGCGTTCATTTTCGCGGCTCCTATGCAGAGTTATCGAAGATCAAAGCACAACGCAGTTCCTTAAGGTGAGGTTGCGACGCACTGTGCAATGCCGGACATTTTCGCGGAGCGAGGTCGCAAACGAGGTTCTGCATAACCAATTCACTTTAGTGGCATAAACGGCGGTCGGGCGTTTGTGTTAAACAGTCGGGCAAAGTCGCCAACGAAAGCGTTTCCGAGCGAAGGACGGTATGGGCAAAGAGGAACAAAAGTCTTCGAAGGCCGAGGACGCCGAAATCCAGGATTGGCGCGAGTCGATCTCGTCCGTCATCGCCTATGAAGGCACCGATCGGGCTGACGATATTCTGGGTGAAGTGGTCGAGCGGGCGCGTGCAAGCGGTGCAGCGATCCCGTTTGCATCGAGCACGGCGTACATCAACACTATCCCCGTTCGCGACGAGGCACCGCTTCCGGGCGATCGCGAGCTTGAGCATCGGATTGCCGCGGCAATCCGATGGAACGCCGCCGCGATGGTGCTTCGTTCAAACAAAGAGTCGAGCGAGCTTGGCGGGCACATCGCCAGCTATCAGTCGGCAGCGACGCTCTATGAAACCGGCTTCAATCATTTCTGGCACGCGCCGTCGGAGGAACACGGCGGCGATCTCGTGTTGATCCAAGGCCACTCTTCGCCCGGCATTTATGCGCGAGCGTTTCTGGAAGGGCGGCTTACCGAAGATCAGCTTTTGAATTTCCGGCAGGAAGTCGGCGGGCACGGGCTGTCATCTTATCCGCATCCATGGCTGATGCCGGATTTCTGGCAATTCCCGACTGTCTCCATGGGCCTCGGGCCGCTTATGGCAATCTATCAGGCGCGCTTTCTCAAATATCTGCATGCACGCGGGCTCGCGGACACCGAGGACCGGAAGGTCTGGGTGTTTTGCGGCGACGGCGAAATGGACGAGCCGGAAAGTCTCGGCGCGATTTCTCTGGCGGGCCGAGAGAAGCTCGACAACCTGATTTTCGTCATCAATTGCAACCTGCAGCGTCTCGACGGGCCGGTGCGTGGTAACGGCAAGATCATCCAGGAACTCGAACGGAATTTCCGCGGTGCCGGATGGAACGTCATCAAGGTTATTTGGGGTTCGCAGTGGGACGAGCTTCTGGCGAAGGACACGACGGGCAAGCTTCGCCAGTTGATGGAAGAATGCGTCGATGGTGAATACCAAGTCTTCAAGTCGCGCGATGGGGCTTTCATTCGCAAGCACTTCTTCGGCCGCTATCCCGAGACAGCGGCGCTCGTCGAAGATTGGTCGGATGATAAGATATGGCGGCTGACACGCGGCGGTCACGATCCCTCGAAAGTCTATGCGGCTTATGCCGAAGCGGTTGCGCACAAAAACCAACCGACGTGCACCCTGGCGAAAACCGTCAAAGGTTACGGCATGGGCGCGGCGGGCGAGGGCACGATGCTCGCGCACTCGTCCAAGAAGATGGACGTCGATACGCTGCGTCAGTTCCGCGATCGCTTCAAGATACCGGTAAGCGACGCGGAGATGGAGAAGCTGCCGTTCGTCCGCCTGCCGAAAGGGTCGCCGGAAGACAACTATCTGCACGCGATGCGCGACAAGCTCGGCGGGTATCTGCCGCAACGGCGGCGGAAGTCGATCTCGCTCGAAGCACCGCCGTTGTCGTTATTCGAGTCACAACTTAAAGGCTCGGACGGCCGCGAGATTTCGACGACGATGGCGTTCGTCCGCATTCTGACGGCGCTGATGCGCGACAAGGCGCTGGGTCGCCGCATCGTGCCGATCGTGCCCGATGAGAGCCGCACGTTCGGCATGGAGGGCATGTTCCGGCAGTTCGGCATTTTCAGTCAGGTCGGGCAGCTTTACGTGCCGCAAGATGCCGATCAGCTGATGTTCTATAAGGAAGACAAGCACGGTCAGATGCTGCAGGAAGGCATCAACGAGGCCGGTGCGATGGCGTCGTGGATCGCGGCCGCGACGAGCTATGCGACATCGAACGTGCCGATGATGCCGTTCTATATTTTCTATTCGATGTTCGGATTCCAGCGCGTCGGCGATCTTGCCTGGGCGGCCGGTGACGAGCGTTCGCGCGGCTTTCTGATCGGCGGTACGTCGGGGCGGACGACGCTCAACGGCGAAGGTTTGCAGCATGAAGATGGGCATAGCCATCTCATGTCGGCGACGGTGCCGAACTGCGTGTCTTATGATCCGACGTTCAACTACGAGGTCGCCGTCATCATTCAAAGCGGTCTCAAGCGCATGCTGCAGGATCAGGAGGACGTGTTCTTCTATCTGACGCTGCTGAACGAGAACTACGAGCATCCGCCGATGCCGGAGGGTGCTGAGGCCGGCATCATCAAGGGGATGTATCTTTTTCGCGAGGGGGCGAAGAATGCCAAAGGCCACAAGGTGCAGTTGATGGGCTCGGGCGCCATTCTGCGCGAAGTCATCGCCGCCGCCGATTTGTTGCGCGACGATTGGGGTGTTGAAGCCGATATCTGGAGCGTGACGAGCTTCACCGAGCTTGCGCGCGAAGCGCACGACGTTGAGCGCTGGAACCTGCTGCACCCAACAGAGACGCCGCGCGTGCCCTATGTCACGCAGATGGTTTCAGGCCGCGGCGAAGGGCCGGTGATTGCATCGACCGACTACATCAAGATGTTTGCGGAGCAAATCCGCCCTTCGGTGCCGAACAAATATTCGGTGCTTGGAACCGACGGCTTTGGCCGCTCGGACTATCGCCGCACGTTACGGTATTTCTTCGAGGTCGATCGTCACTTTGTGACGATTGCGGCGCTGAAGGCGCTGGCTGATGAAAACAAGATTCCGTCGATCAACGTGGCGGAAGCCATCTCGAAATACGGGATTGATCCCGAAAAGCCCAATCCCGCGCATAGCTGATAACGCACAGGTTCGCTCTCATGCCGCTCGTCGATGTCAAAGTTCCGAATATCGGTGACTTCGAAAATGTGCCGATCATCGAGATTCAGGTGAAGCCCGGTGATGAGGTCAACGCCGACGATCCGCTGATTACGCTCGAAAGCGACAAGGCGTCGATGGATGTGCCGTCGCCTGCGAAAGGCAAGGTCGCAGAAATTCTCGTAACGATCGGCGACAAGGTCAGCGAGGGCAGCGCCATTCTGCGGCTCGACACGGCGGGCGAGAGCAAGATAGAGCCGGTCGCAAACGGCAAAAGCCGCGAAGCGGACGCCGCTCCGAAATCCAAGGCAGCGGAAAATTCTTTCCCCGCGGAGCCTGACGAAGAAGGCGAACTGCCGCCGCCTGCCGATTTCGATGCGGTCTTTGCGAGTCCATCCGTGCGGCGCATCGCGCGCGAACTCGACGTCGATCTGACGAAAGTGAAAGGTACTGGCAACAAGGGGCGGATCACTAAGGAGGATGTAAAGGCTTTCATCGCGCGGAGTGGAACGCCAGCGGGATCGGGCGCGGCAATGTCCGGCATTCCGGAAATCCCGCCGCAGGATTTTGCGAAGTATGGGCCGGTCGAGACGAAGCCGATGTCGCGTTTGAAGCGGCTGACTGGGCCAAATCTGCATCGCGCGTGGCTCAACGTTCCGCACGTCACCAATTCGGACGATGCGGATATCACCGATCTCGAAGCCTATCGCAAAGAACTCGACGCGACGGCGAAGACGAAGGGCTATCGCGTGACACTCGTGGCGTTTCTGCTGAAAGCTTCCGTCTCGGCATTGAAGGAATATCCCGAGGTCAACGCGTCGCTCGCCCCGAGCAAGGATGCGCTGATCCTGAAGCGCTATTACAACATCGGCGTCGCGGTCGACACGCCGGATGGACTAGTCGTGCCCGTGATCAAGGATGTCGACCGCAAGGGCATCCTGGAACTCAGTCAAGAGTTGACGGCGGTATCGGCGCGGATGCGCGACGGCAAGATCACGCCAGCGGATATTCAAGGCGCGACGTTCTCGATTTCGAGCCTCGGCGGCATCGGCGGCACGAACTTCACGCCGATCGTCAATGCGCCGGAAGTCGCCATTCTCGGGGCGGTGCGTGCGCAGATGAAACCGGTTTGGGACGGCTCGACATTTCAGCCTCGGCTGATGCTGCCGCTGTGCCTGTCCTACGATCATCGCGTGGTGGACGGCGCGCTTGCTGCGCGCTTCCTGCGCAAGATCTGCGATGCGCTGGCAGATGTGCGGCAGCTGGTGCTATAGGCCGCCGACATGAGCAAAAAAGAAATCCGCGTTCCCGATCTCGGCGACTTCAAGGACGTGCCCATCATCGAAGTGCACGTGAAGGCTGGCGCAAGCGTTGCGCCGGAAGATCCGCTCATTACGCTCGAAAGCGATAAAGCGTCGTTCGACGTTCCGGCGCCGGAAGCCGGGAAGATCGTCGATCTGCTTGTCAAGGTTGGCGACAAAGTGAGCGAAGGCAGCGTGATCCTGACCCTCGAGTCGGGCGCGGCGACGGCTCCATCGCAGCAGGAAGCTTCGACGAAGACAGAGGCCGCACCCGTCGCGTCTGCTGCGAAAGATTATTCGGGCGATGCGGATCATAACTGCGAGGTGCTCGTGCTCGGCGCTGGGCCGGGTGGCTATTCTGCGGCGTTCCGCGCGGCTGACCTCGGAGCGAAGACCATCCTTGTCGATCGCTGGCCGATGCTCGGGGGTGTCTGCCTGAATGTCGGCTGCATCCCGTCGAAGGCGCTGTTGCACACGGCTTTCGTTATCGACGAAGCTGCGGCGCTCGCGAAACACGGCATCTCGTTCGGATCGCTGAAAGTCGATTTGAAAAAGCTTGCAGCCTTCAAGGATGGGGTCGTCAGTAAATTGACCGGCGGCCTCGCTTCAATGGCGAAGGCGCGTAAGGTGACGACGTTGCGGGGCACGGGCACATTCGTGGGTGCGCACCATCTGAAGGTGCGGTTCGACGACGGACATGAAGAGACCGTGCGCTTTGAGAACGCGATCATCGCTGCAGGATCAGAGGCGGTCGCGTTGCCGTTCATGCCGTCCGATCCGCGTATCGTCGATTCCACCGGCGCGCTCGAATTGCGTCAGGTTCCGGACAAGATGCTTGTTATCGGTGGCGGCATCATCGGACTCGAAATGGCGACGGTCTATTCGACGCTCGGCGCGCGGCTCGATGTCGTCGAGTTGCTCGATGGCTTGATGCCTGGCGCGGATCGCGATCTCGTCAGCACCTGGCAGAAGGTCAATGCGCGTCGTTTCGACAAGGTGATGCTGAAGACGAAAGTCGTCGCGGCGGAAGCGAAGCGCGACGGTATCTGCGTGACGTTTGAGGGCGAGAATGCGCCGCCTGAGCCGCAGCGTTACGGTCTCGTGCTCGTGGCCGTCGGACGCAAGCCGAACGGGAAAATGATAGCGGCGGATAACGCGGGCGTGGCAGTTTCCGAGCGTGGCTTCATTCCGGTCGACAAGGACATGCGCACGAATGTCCCGCATATCTTTGCCATCGGCGATATCGCAGACGAGCCGATGCTGGCGCATAAGGCCGTTCATCAGGGGCATGTTGCGGCTGAGAATGCCGCCGGTAAAAAAAATTTCTTCGATGTGCGGCAGGTCCCGTCGGTCGCCTATACCGACCCGGAGATTGCCTGGGCCGGTCTGACTGAGGTCGAGGCCAAGGCGCGCGGGATTGCTTACAAAAAAGCGGTGTTTCCGTGGGCGGCTTCAGGCCGGGCCATCGCCAATGGCCGCGATGAAGGCTTCACCAAGCTGCTTTTTGACGAGAAAACAGAACGGATTATAGGCGGCGCCGTCGTCGGGACGGAGGCCGGAAACCTGATTTCCGAGATTTGCCTGGCAATCGAGATGGGGGCCGACGCGGTCGATATCGGCAGGACAATCCATCCGCATCCGACGTTGTCGGAATCGGTCGGCATGGCCGCCGAGGTGGCGGAAGGCGTCTGCACGGACCTGATGCCAGCGAAGCCGCCGCGGCCGAAAAGTTAAGGCCCTGCAACCCTTGCGTTTGCGAGGCCGGTTCGTTATATCCACCCTCATTCGACGTCACCGTCGGATGGTCATGAGGAAGATCAGCCGGTTGGGCGCCCTATAGGGCCCCCGAATTCTGACCGGTAGGGCTGCGGCCCATCACGGTGACATCATTCCAGAGATATCAGCGCCAATAAACCGGGCATTGCGTTCGCGCGGCTCGGATCAATGGCGTTTTCAACCATTCAACGCAACACGCTTGGCCGCAGCGCCGAGCTTACGTCATCAACCTAGGAGACCTAATGTCCGCTGAACTCGCTACCAAAGAACTTAACCCCTCGCGCGAGGATTTTGCCGCCCTCCTCGCTGAAAGCCTTGCCAAGGACGACCTGTTCGAAGGCTCCGTCGTTAAGGGCAAGATCGTCGGCATCGAAAAAGACATGGCGATCATCGACGTTGGCCTGAAGATGGAAGGCCGCGTTGCAATGAAGGAATTCGGCGTCGGCGGAAAGCCCGGCGACCTCAAAGTCGGCGATACCGTCGAAGTCTACCTGGAGCGCGTCGAGAATGCGCTCGGTGAAGCGGTTCTGTCGCGCGACAAGGCTCGCCGCGAAGAAAGCTGGACGCGCCTCGAACGCCTCTATGAAAAGGGCGAAAAGGTCACGGGCGTCATCTTCAATAAGGTCAAGGGCGGTTTCACCGTCGATCTCGACGGCGCCGTCGCGTTCCTTCCGGGCAGCCAAGTCGATATTCGTCCGGTTCGCGATATCGGACCTCTGATGCATCAGCAGCAGCCCTTCCAGATCCTGAAGATGGATCGCCGTCGTGGCAACATCGTCGTTTCGCGTCGTTCGGTTCTCGAAGAGAGCCGTGCCGAGCAGCGCACCGAGATCGTCGCGCGTCTGGCAGAAGGCCAGATCATCGACGGCCTCGTCAAGAACATCACCGACTACGGCGCGTTCATCGACCTTGGCGGCATCGACGGCCTGCTGCACGTCACCGATATGGCATGGCGCCGCGTCAATCATCCGTCCGAAATCCTCAACGTCGGCGATACGGTGAAGGTGCAGATCATCCGCATCAATCCGGAAACGCAGCGTATTTCGCTCGGCATGAAGCAGCTGCAGTCGGATCCGTGGTCTTCGATCGAGAGCAAGTATCCGATCGGCGCGAAGGTGAAGGGCACCGTCACGAACATCGCTGATTACGGCGCGTTCGTTGAGCTGGAGCCGGGCGTCGAAGGCCTGATTCACGTCTCGGAAATGAGCTGGACGAAGAAGAACACGCACCCGGGCAAGATCGTTTCGACGAGCCAGCAGGTCGAAGTGCAGGTTCTCGAAGTCGATCCGCAGAAGCGCCGTATCTCGCTTGGCTTGAAGCAGACGCAGGAAAATCCGTGGGATTCGTTCCTGACGCAGCACCCGAAGGGTTCTGTCGTCGAAGGTCCGATCCGCAACATCACGGAATTCGGTCTGTTCATCGGCCTCGATAACGGCATCGACGGCATGGTCCACCTGTCCGACCTCGACTGGCAGAAGCCGGGCGACGAAGTCATCAAGGACTACAAGAAGGGCGACAACGTCAAAGCCGTCGTTCTCGACGTTGATGGCTCGAAGGAGCGCATCTCTCTCGGTATCAAGCAGCTCGCCGGCGATCCGGCCGACGCGATGGCGAAGTACAAGAAGGGCGATGCCGTGACCGGCACGGTCACATCGGTCAGCGAGGCTGGCATTGAGGTTCGCATTGCGGACAGCGAGCTGACGTCGTTCATCAAGCGCGGCGATCTCTCGCGTGACCGCTCCGAGCAGCGTCCGGAGCGCTTCAACGTCGGCGATAAGGTCGATGCGGCAGTTCTGTCGGTCGACAAGGCCGCCCGCCGGATCGCGGTTTCGATCAAGGCTCTCGAGCTGGCTGAAGAGAAGCAGGCGGTTGCGCAGTACGGCTCGTCCGACTCGGGTGCTTCGCTGGGCGACATCTTCAAGGCCGCGATCAAGAAGCGCGAAGGCGCCGAAGAGAACGAATAAGGCCGAGGCCGGCAACGGTCTTGAAAGGAATATTAATAAGCGCGCGGCAACCCCTGCTGCGCGCTTAACTTTTGTACGAGACGCCGCAGCGTGCCCCGTTGCCCGCGAGGCAAACCTTGCCTACGTTCGCGCGCAGAATGCATCCCGTGCTGGTGGCCCCCCGGTTCTCCCAGCTCGTGTGCCGAGGGAGAGGCTACCCTATGCTTGAAACGGAAACTGTTCTCGACCGCCGCCGGCTTCGCCGTTCGGTCTCGATTTGGCGCGGTCTGGGACTTGCCGCGATCGCCGTAGCGCTTGGCGCTTTGGCGCTGGGGGGCAACAAACTCGCAACGTTGGCGGGCGAGAAGCAGATTGCGCGGGTGACCATTACCGGCACGATCACTGAAGATCGCGATCAGCTTCAAATGCTGAAGGACATCGCCGACAACGACAGCGTTTCCGGCGTGCTGATCTTCATCAACAGCCCCGGCGGCACGACAACGGGTGGTGAGGCGCTTTACGAGGCGATCAGGGCGCTCGCCAAGAAGAAACCGGTTGTGGCCGAATTCGGCACCATGGCGGCCTCGGCGGCCTATATCGCCGGCATTGCCACCGACCATATCGTGGCGCGTGGCAACTCGATCACCGGGTCTGTCGGTGTCATCGTGCAGTGGCCGGAATTCGTGCAGCTGCTCGATAAAATCGGCGTTAAAGTCAATGAAGTGAAAAGCGGTCCGCTGAAGGCGTCGCCCTCGCCGTTCGAACCATTGGATGATGGTAGCAAGAAGGTCATCCAGGACATGATCGCGGATGGCTTCAAGTGGTTCGTGGGCTTGGTCGAGACCCGTCGCGGCGTGAAGGCGGCCGATATTCCGGGGCTGCTCGATGGTCGAATCTTCTCCGGCCGGGAGGCCTTGCAGGCCAAGCTGGTTGACCAGATCGGCGGCGAGGATGAGGCCGTGAAGTGGCTGAAGGACGTGAAAAATGTTCCCCAGAACGCCAAGGTTACCGACTGGAAGCCTGAAAAATCAGGTAGTTACGGAATTCTAGGTATGTCCGCGGGCATCGCCGGGTGGCTGTTCGGGCCATCGGCGGCGGACGCAACAAATTTTTTGCTTCGTGATCGGACGATTTCAACACTCGGGCTTGACGGTCTTCTCTCAGTTTGGCACCCTTCTGAAAAATAACGATAAATGGCCGTCGAGCTGGGGAGCGAAACGTGATCAAATCGGAGCTGGTGCAGAGGATCGCAACTGCCAATCCTCACCTTTATCATCGTGATGTCGAGCGCATCGTGAATGTCATTTTCGATGAGATCGTTGACGCTTTGTCGCGAGGAGATCGCGTCGAGCTTCGTGGTTTCGGCGCATTCACCGTGAAACATCGGGCGTCTCGGCAGGGAAGAAATCCGCGGACTGGTTCAACAGTCGCAGTTGCCGAGAAGTTCGTCCCGTTCTTTAAGACCGGTAAAGAGCTTCGGGATCGGCTCAATAAGCTCAACGGTCACTGAGCGGAAAGTTCAGTCGCCGATCGAAAGCCGAAATGAGGTCCGTCATGTTCAGGCGCATTCTGTCGCTTCTTATCGGCTTTCCGCTCGGCATCATTCTGGTCGCGATTGCGGTTTCAAATCGTCAGCCGGTCGATCTGATCCTCGATCCGTTCCGGCCGGAAACACCTGCGCTTTCGATTGAACTGCCTTTCTATATTTATCTGCTGGCGGCGCTTGTCTTGGGTGTCGTTCTCGGCGGTATCGCAACGTGGATGGGGCAGAGCCGATGGCGTCAGACCGCGCGTTCGCAAGGCCGTCGCGCCGCGCGATGGCAGGCTGAAGCCGACCGTCTTGCGCGCGAGCGTGAAACCGAGGCGCCTGCCGCAAGCGGTCAGTTGGCTATCTCCGGCCGCTGATTTTTCGCGCTGCCTTCGAGCGTCCTCGACGTTTTATCGCGCAACGGCTGCGACTTACGGACTGCACCAGAGTGCATATCTGATCGGACTGGTCGAAGGTGCGGACTTTCATTGCATTGAAGCGCTGGCAAAAGCAGCGTCTCATAAGTAACTCGGCGACTTAACTCACGAAACTTTATGAGCATTAGCGCAAAAATTTGCGGGATCTCGACGTCTGAAGCATTGGACGCGGCCATTGCCGGCGGCGCCGATTACGTTGGATTTGTTTTCTTCGAGAAAAGCCCGCGTCATCTTGAAATCGATCGAGCCAAGGAGCTTGCGGCTTTGGCGCGGGGACGCGTGAAAAGCGTCGTGCTGACGGTCAACGCCACCGACGAAGCGCTGCGCGAGATCGTCGATGAAGTTTTGCCCGATGTGCTGCAGCTTCATGGCAGCGAAACACCGGAACGGGTTGCTGAAATCAAGAAGCTGTTCGAACGTCCGGTGATTAAGGCTATCTCCGTCGCGACGGCTGATGATGTGCGTAATGCCGACGCGTACGCGGGCATCGCCGACCTTATCCTTTTCGATGCCAAGGCCGTTCCAGGCGCTGATCTGCCGGGCGGCAACGGACGTACGTTTGATTGGGCGGCTCTTGATGGCATCTCAGATAATTTGCCGTTCATGCTGTCGGGTGGCCTGAGCCCTGACAACGTCGCGGCGGCCATCGCCCGGACACACCCCGTTGCGGTCGATGTTTCGTCGGGCGTTGAGATAGCGCCCGGCATCAAAGACCCCGAGCGAATCCGCCGCTTTCTTCAGGCAGCGAAGACCGCTAAGCACACCTAGACATTCTTTCTCTCCCGATGCGGGAGTAGGGCGACACAGCGAGGCCTTTACGGCGACCGACATGGCAACCACATCGACGAAGGCGGCGGAAGCCGCGCTCAACAGTTTCGCAACGGGGCCGGACGACAGGGGCTTTTTCGGCATCTTTGGCGGCCGCTTCGTCGCCGAAACGCTGATGCCGCTGATCCTTGATCTCGAACGCGCCTACGAGGCGGCGAAGGCGGACCCGGAATTTCAGCGCGAGCTGAACAATCTCAGCCTGACCTATGCGGGGCGCCCGAGCCCGCTCTATTACGCGGAGCGCATGACAGCGGAGCTTGGCGGCGCCAAGATCTATTTCAAGCGTGAAGAGCTCAATCACACCGGCTCGCACAAGATCAACAATTGCCTTGGCCAGATCCTGTTGGCGCGGCGCATGGGCAAGACGCGCATCATCGCGGAAACCGGTGCGGGTCAGCACGGCGTTGCAACGGCCACGGTCTGTGCAAAGTACGGCATGCCGTGCGAGATCTACATGGGTGCAACCGACGTCGAGCGGCAGGCGCCGAACGTTGCGCGCATGGCACTCCTCGGCGCCAAGATCAATCCCGTCACCTCAGGTGCGGGCACGCTGAAAGATGCGATGAACGAAGCGTTGCGCGACTGGGTAACGAATGTTCGCGACACATATTAT
This sequence comes from Hyphomicrobium sp. DY-1, assembly GCF_047497105.1. Taxonomy (NCBI): domain Bacteria; kingdom Pseudomonadati; phylum Pseudomonadota; class Alphaproteobacteria; order Hyphomicrobiales; family Hyphomicrobiaceae; genus Hyphomicrobium; species Hyphomicrobium sp. DY-1. The sequence goes on from NZ_CP134870.1 coordinate 2,703,870, forward strand.
CTCATCGGTACGGCGGCAGGTCCCCACCCCTATCCGGCGATGGTGCGCGACTTCCAAGCGATCATCGGCCGGGAAGTGCGTGAGCAGATGATGGAGGTGGAAGGCCGTCTTCCGGATACGCTGGTCGCGTGCATCGGCGGTGGCTCGAACGCCATTGGGCTGTTTCATCCGTTCCTCGATGATAAGGACGTCGCGATCTATGGCGTCGAAGCGGGCGGTCACGGGGTTGATGTTGAGAACGGCCATGCGGCATCGATGACGGGTGGCTCGCCGGGCGTTCTGCACGGCAATCGCACGTATCTCTTGCAGGACGGCGACGGACAGATCCTCGAAGGCCATTCGATTTCGGCGGGCCTCGATTATCCAGGCGTCGGGCCGGAACATTCGTGGCTGAAGGATATCGGCCGCGTGACCTACGTTCCTGCGACCGACACGGAGGCGCTTGATGCGCTGACGTTCTGCACGCGGCTTGAAGGCATCATTCCGGCTCTCGAGTCGAGCCACGCGCTGGCGCACGTGAAGAAGCTCGCGCCGACCTTGCCGAAGGATCACCTTCTCGTCGTCAACATTTCTGGCCGTGGTGACAAGGATCTGGCCACAGTCGCGAAGCATCTGGGCATGAAGATCTGACGATGACCAAGCACGAGACACGCATCGACGCGCGCTTTGCAGCGCTGAAGAAACAGAAGCGCAAGGCGTTGATCACGTTTGTGACGGCGGGCGATCCCGACCTCGAAACGAGCGCGGCGATTTTGGACGATCTGGTCAAAGCCGGGGCGGACATCATCGAGCTCGGCATGCCGTTTTCCGATCCGATGGCGGACGGTCCGGCGATCCAGGCGTCCTCACAGCGGGCGCTCAAGGCCGGCCAAAACATGCTCAAGACGCTCGAAATGGTGCGGGCGTTTCGCACCAAGGATGATGCGACGCCGATCGTTCTGATGGGCTACTACAACCCGATCTACGTCTACGGCAACGAGCGCTTCATCAAGGATGCGAAGGCTGCCGGCGTCGATGGTCTGATCGTCGTCGATGTGCCACCCGAGGCCGACGACGAGCTGTGTCTGCCGGCGCTCAAGGCCGGGCTGAACTTCATTCGGCTCGCAACTCCGACAACAGACGCGAAACGCCTTCCAGCGGTACTGCAGAATACGTCAGGTTTCGTTTACTACGTGTCGATCACCGGCATCACCGGGGCAGCCGCCCCCGTAGTGAACGATGTTCATAATGAGGTGCAGCGGATAAAGAACGCGACACCGCTGCCGGTTGTGGTGGGCTTTGGCGTCCGGACCGGCGAGCAGGCGCGGGCAATTGCCCGGGGAGCAGATGGCGTCGTGGTCGGCTCGGCTATTGTGTCGGCCATCGAAAAGTCTTTAGGATCAAAGGGTGAGCCGAGCGGAACGACCTGCGAGAGCGTTTCTCGACTGGTCCGTGAATTAAGCTCGGCACTAAGCGCCGACTAGCGCTTTTCCTTGATTAGCTCTATTGGATACGGCCTTCTGCACCCCATGTCCGGACCATGTCCGAGCGCCGGTTCGCCAGGAGCGCCAAAGATGGGCGGACTGAGAGAGGGGTGCCATTGTGCCCGCACACTGATGCGGTAAGCACACCTTGTAGCGGCTTTTGAGGAGCCAACGGGACGTGAATTGGATCAATAACGTCGTTCGCCCGAAAATCAGCGGGCTTTTGTCGACGGCGAAGCGTGAGGTACCGGACAATCTCTGGGTGAAGTGCCCGGAGTCGGGCCAGATGGTTTTTTACAAAGACCTCGAGGCGAACCAGTTCGTTGTACCCGGCTCGAACTATCATATGCGCATGGGTTCGCAGCAACGGCTGCAACACCTGTTCGATGCTGGCGAGTATCGGACGGTCGCCGTTCCGACCGTGCAGCAGGACCCGCTGAAGTTTCGCGACGGCCGCAAATACACTGATCGTCTGAAAGACGCCAAGGCCGAGACCAAGCTCGAAGACGCCGTTCTGGTCGGTGAAGGCCAGCTCGAAGGCATGCCGATCGTCGCTGCGGCTCAGGATTTCCGCTTCATGGCGGGCTCGCTCGGCATGGCTGCGGGCGAAGCGATTATTGCGGGCATGCTGCGCGCCTTGGAACTCAAGACGCCCTTCATTCTGTTTGCGGCCTCGGGCGGCGCTCGCATGCAGGAAGGCATCCTGTCGCTCATGCAGATGCCGCGCACGACGATTGCGGTACAGAAGCTGCGCGATGCGCACCTTCCCTACATCGTCGTTCTCACCGATCCGACGACCGGCGGCGTTACGGCATCATACGCCATGCTGGGTGACGTCCATATTGCAGAACCAGGCGCGCTCATTTGCTTTGCCGGTCCGCGCGTCATTCAGCAGACGATCCGCGAGCAGTTGCCGGACGGCTTCCAGCGTGCGGAATACCTGCTGTCGCATGGCATGATCGATATGGTCGTGCATCGTCATCAGATGCGCGAGACTTTGGCGCGTGTTTGCCGGCTGCTCATGGGCGGGGCCACGGTTAAGGCTTCGAAGAGCACAGGCAAGGTCAACGGCAAGCCATACGTCAACGGCTCGTCTGTCGACAGCAACGTCATCGAGACGGCGGCTCGGGAATCCGGAGTGGTCGAGCCTGAGGCCGTGCCGAACAGCCAGCGGTTCGAACCGGCCAAGGCGGACAAGCCGAAGCGTGACGAGACTGCAGCTTCGACGGCACAGAAAGATGCTCCGCGGAGCGCCTAACGAACCCTTCAAAAAAATGCGGGGCGCACGGATATGACCTCGTCGACGAAACGGCGGACCAGCGACGCGATTCTGGCCGACATGATGCTCCTGCATCCGAAGCTGATCGACCTGTCGCTCGGCCGGGTGGAGCGTCTACTTGCTAAGCTCGGTCATCCGGAAAAGAAGCTGCCGCCCGTCGTCCATATAGCCGGGACCAATGGCAAGGGTTCGGTGACGGCATATCTTCGCGCGTTCGCCGAGGCGGCGGGGAAGCGCGTCCACATCTACACGTCACCGCATCTCGTGCACTTTCACGAGCGCATCGCGCTCGCCGGTGATGACGGGAAAGCGCACGCAATCGACGAGGACGCACTCGTCGATGTGCTGACGCGCGTGCACGCTGTTAATGACGGCGACGACATCACCCAATTCGAGATCACGACGGCGGCGGCCTTCCTGGCGTTTTCGGAGCGTCCGGCAGATGTACTGCTGCTCGAAGTCGGCCTTGGCGGCAGGCTCGATGCAACGAACGTGATCGCGAAGCCCGCGTTGACGGTCATCACGCCGATTTCGATGGACCACGCCGAGAAGCTCGGCCCGACCCTCGGCAAGATAGCCTTCGAGAAAGCCGGTATTTTGAAATCCGGCGTTCCGGGCATCATTTCGCAGCAAACGGATGATGTGCTGACTGTGCTTGACGGTCGAGCCCGGACGATCGGTGCGCCGCTGACCGTATGGGGCCGGGACTACGACGCCTACGAGCAGGCCGGGCGCCTGGTCGTGCAACGAGAGGACAGGCTACTCGATCTGCCTCTCCCGGCGCTGATTGGCCGGCATCAGATCGTCAATGCTGGAACGGCTGTCGCGGCAGCGCTCGTTCTCGGCGAGACGGTTCCGGAACTTGCCGTCGATGAACGCGCCATCGAGGAGGGGCTGCGAACGGTCGAATGGCCGGCGCGCATGCAGCAGCTCACATCAGGTCCGCTGCCGGCCATCCTCGGTGAGGAAGCCGAGCTGTGGCTCGACGGCGGTCATAACCCGGCCGCGGGCGATATGCTCGCCGATACGCTTGCAGCGCTCGATGAGAAATCTCCCAAGCCGGTCTATCTGATCGTCGGGATGATGGGGGGCAAGGATTCTCTCGGTTTCCTGGCGCCGTTTCGTGGGCTCGTTCGCGCGATCTACACCGTGCCGATCCCCGGTGCACATGAGGCTCCGCACAGCGAAGAGGATCTCGCGGAAGTTGCCAGAAACGCCGGCATGCAGTCGCTTGATCGCAAAAACGTGATCGATGCGCTGCAGACGATTGCGGGGCTGCCCGAAGGTCCGAAGCGGGTTTTAATCTGCGGTTCGCTTTATTTGGCGGGCCATGTGCTTTCCCTTCAGCAAGGCCTCGAATAAGCTGCAACGGCGGTGTTTGCCGGCTTGCGCCAAGTCAAGGCTGGTCATCCGACGTCCGGCTTTTTTCGGTTCAGCGGTCCGCGAAATGCGCTAGGTTAGAGCGACTATATCGGTCTGCAGCTCCTACTGCAGTCCTGTTGCGGCACCCCAAGAACGGAGCCATAGAAACCAAGCTTCCAGTACGACCAAACACCAAAGCAAATAAGACCGCCGAACAGGCGTCATTCCGGAGGAGATGAAGCATGCAGCACGTAGCTATGGATAAGCTCAAAGGCCGGCAAATCATCAAGCCGCGCTATGACAATTTCATTGGTGGAAAGTGGGTTGCGCCGGTGCGCGGCCAATACTTTTCCAACGTGACGCCGATTACCGGCCAGCAGGTTTGCGAAATCGCGCGTTCAACGGCGGAAGATATTGAACTGGCGCTCGACGCTGCGCACAAGGCGCGCGAATCCTGGGGCAATGCCTCGCCTGCTGAGCGCGCCCGTGTACTGGCGAAAATCGCCAATCGGATGGAAGAAAATCTCGACGTCCTGGCGCTTGTCGAGACCATCGACAACGGCAAGCCGATCCGCGAGACGACGCACGCCGATCTGCCGCTCGCAATCGATCACTTCCGCTATTTCGCGGGCTGTATCCGCGCGCAGGAAGGTTCGATTGCCGAGATCGACCACGATACCGTCGCCTATCATTTCCATGAGCCGCTCGGCGTCGTCGGGCAGATCATTCCATGGAACTTCCCGCTTCTGATGGCAGTCTGGAAGTTGGCACCTGCGCTTGCCGCCGGTAACTGCGTCGTGCTGAAGCCTGCCGAGCAGACGCCGATGTCGATCATGGTTCTGATGGACATTATCGGCGATATCCTGCCCGAAGGTGTCGTCAACGTCGTCAACGGTTTCGGTGTCGAAGCGGGTAAGCCGCTGGCGCAGAACAAGCGCATCGCCAAGATTGCCTTCACGGGCGAGACGACGACGGGTCGCCTCATCATGCAGTACGCGTCGGAAAACATCATTCCGTGCACGCTGGAGCTTGGTGGCAAGTCGCCGAACATCTTCTTCGCCGACGTGATGGATGCGGACGATGAGTACTTCGATAAGTGCCTCGAAGGCTTCACGATGTTCGCGCTGAATCAGGGCGAAGTCTGCACCTGTCCGAGCCGTGCGCTCATCCAGCGTTCGATCTATGAGAAGTTCATGGAGCGAGCTCTTGAGCGTGTCGTGAAGGTGAAGCAGGGCCATCCGATGGACGCTTCGACGATGATCGGTGCGCAGGCATCCAACGATCAGCTCGAAAAGATCCTGAGCTACATCGAGATCGGCAAGGGCGAAGGCGCTCGCGTGCTGACGGGCGGCCGTCGTGCCAACCTCGGCGGTGAACTCGCGGGCGGCTACTATGTCGAGCCGACCGTGCTCGAAGGCCACAACAAGATGCGCGTCTTCCAGGAGGAAATCTTCGGACCGGTCGTTTCCGTTACGACCTTCGAAGACGATGCGGAAGCGCTGGCGATCGCCAACGACACGCTCTACGGCCTCGGCTCGGGCGTGTGGACCCGTAACGGCACGCGCGCGTATCGCATGGGCCGCGGCATCCAGGCTGGCCGCGTCTGGACGAACTGCTATCACGCCTATCCGGCGCACGCTGCGTTCGGTGGCTACAAGCAGTCGGGCATCGGCCGCGAGACGCACAAGATGATGCTCGATCATTATCAGCAGACGAAGAACATGCTCGTCAGCTATAGCCCAAAGGCGCTCGGCTTCTTCTGAGCCTTCGCGCTTTAAGAGTTCCGCGGGGCGCGTTCCGGCAACGGATGCGCCCCGTTTGCGTTTGCCTCTTATCGATATGTTTCTCCCCGACCAAAGAGACGGGATGCTCGGATGACGTCGGTCAAGATTTCAGCAACGCCAGAAGCTCGGGCTGCGCTTGCGCAGGCCCGTGACGATCACGGGCCGCTCATGCTTCATACAAGCGGCGGCCGCGTCGGAGGGCGGCAGTATCCGATTTGTCTACCGGCTCAGGCGTTGCGGATCGGGGCGCGCGATCATCTTCTTGGCGAAGTCGACGGTGTGCCGGTCTACGAAATGGAGGATCGCGACGGAGGTGTCGCCTGTCGTGCGCGTGCCTATGTTCTGGATATCGCGCCTGGACCAGCTATCGGCTTTTCGCTGCCTGCGGGGGCTGGGCAGCGCTTTACATTGATGCCCGTTGCGGGAGAGACTTGCTCTCAGGAGAGCGTTGATAAGAAGAATTAGAATTGCGAGCCCTCGCGGAGGAAAAAATGACAACCGAAACGGCGGAAAAACTTGAATCTCAAGTGTCGCGGGTTTCCTGCACGCAGGCGGCGCTCGATCTCATCAACAAACTCATCGGCATTCACGGCCCGCTGTTGTTTCATCAGTCCGGCGGATGTTGCGATGGCAGTGCACCGATGTGCTATCCGCGCGGCGAATTCAAAGTCGGCGCGCAAGACGTCTACATGGGCGAGATCGGCGGCCAGCCGTTTTATATGGGCCGCTCCCAGTTCGAATATTGGCAGCACACGCATCTGATCATCGACGTGGTGCCGGGACGCGGGTCGGGCTTTTCCGTCGAGAGTCCGGAAGGCGTTCGCTTCCTGACGCGGTCACGCATTTATACCGATGCCGAGAACGACGAGCTGGACGCGCTCGGTCCTCCGCCGAGCGGAGCAGAGCACCCGCCGTCAATGTGAGACGTTGCTCTCTGTTCGACGCGACAAACGACGACTTAAAGCAGGATTGTTGAAGATGGCTGTTTCACGCACGCTGCGCGATATCACGGGTATGGGCTACACGCCCACGAGCATCGGTCATTCGGCACTCATTTTGATCGACTGCCAGAACACGTATCGGGAAGGCGTGATGCAGCTCGAAGGTGTCGAGCCTGCGCTTATCGAATGCCAATCTCTTTTGAGCCGCTATCGCAATGCTGGGCGGCCGGTCATTCACATCCAGCACGATGCCGGGACGGGCACGCCCTATGATGTGCGTGACAGCATCGGCGCGATCGCCGACATCGTTGCCCCGCGTGATGGCGAGCCGGTCGTCGTGAAGAACTATCCGAGCTCTTTCGAGAAGACCAATCTCGATGATCTGCTGAAAGGTTATGGTGTCGAGGAGGTCGCGCTCGTCGGCTTCATGACGCATGTGTGTGTGAATTCGACGGCGCGCGCTGCGTTCAATCACGGCTATCGCGCCACGGTGATCGGAAACGCAACGGCGACGCGGTCGCTTCCCAATCCATCCGGCGGTGCGGTTTCGGCCAAGGATCTGCACGAGGCGAGCCTGGCGGCTCTCAACGATATTTTCGCTGTTGTCGTGCCGACGATAGATAAAATTGCCGACTGAAGCGGGCATCGCTTCGCACAAAAAAAGCCCCGCGCGAGGCGGGGCTTTCGTTGTCGGAGTGCGGTGGTGCCTTAGACCGAAGCTGCAACGCTGGAGGTGATCCAGTCTTCAAGCTTCTTCTTCTGCACAATGGCGCCGGTGTGCTGAGCCGCAACCTTGCCGCCCTTGAAGATCAGCAGCGTCGGCATGGCACGAATGCCGTAATGGCCGGTCACCTGCGGGTTCTCATCGACGTCGACTTTGACGACCTTGACCTTGCCGGCCATTTCCTTGGCGACCTGGTCGAGGGCGGGTGCCATAGCCTTACAGGGGCCGCACCACTGGGCATGGAAGTCAACAACGACAGGTTCGCTGGACTTCAGGACTTCAGCTTCGAAGCTTGCATCGGTCACTGCGTTAGACATTGATTCTTCTCCATTTCCGGGCCGGTTTCTATCGTCCGGGCCCGTTTGCCGCGGTCGCGGGCAATGCAAAAAACCGACACCACAAGTAGGGATTAGGTCAAACAGCGTCAAGGCTGCCCAGGTCCAGGTCCCAAAGGCGGCCCGTATAGGCATCGAGGACGTCTGCCGGAATTTCCATGAGTCGTGGGCCGTCCGTCCAGAGGAGTGCCGCCCGGACGGTCTTGCCGGGATAGATTTCATGGAGGGCGAGGCGGTAGGCCGCGAGCTGGTAAAGATAAGCGTCTGCAACCAGATGGACCTCGGCGGGCGGCGGCCGGTTGGTCTTGTAATCGACGATCAAGACTTCCTGCTCGGTGATTGCGATGCGGTCAATCTGGCCGGACAAATCGAGTGCCGGGCCTGTGCCCGCCGGACGTGGGATGACGGCCGCGAGGGGCGCCTCGGCGACGCTTTGCGGCCCGAAGATCGCGGAGAAGGCAGCATCGTGCAGAACGGCAAGCGTTTCGCTGACGACGCTCGCGCGCACCTTGGCTGGAAGAGCCGCGCCGCGCCGTTCGACAAAGGCCTCTGCGATTTCTGCGCGACGATCTTCATTAACGGATGGCAGATGCTGCAAAAGCGCATGCGTGATGGTGCCTCGCAGGAAGCGATTGGGACCGCCAACCGAAAGCGGCGACGGGCTATCGTACGTCGCGGCGGCATCGCGCTTCGCGGGCGCGGAGGGTTCGCCTTCGGCGTCCGGCGCGTAAGGCTCCAGGCGCGATGGCGCGAGCGGCACGGAGAGTTTGGGCTCGGCCGCTGCGCGCTGGGTGGCGAAATCGGGGCGAGCAAGAATTTCACTCTCAACGCCTTTTTCGTGTTTTGGTTTTTCCGGCGCTGCGATCTGTGGTGTTTCCTTGCGCCAGATCTTCTGGCCGTCGTCACGCACGATTTCGGTCATGTCCGGCGTGAGCGCTTCGGAGACGACGTCATACCAGCATCCAGGCGCCTTGCCTCGCTTGCCTTCAAAGCCCGCGATGTAAAGTCGGTCGCGCGCTCTCGTCATTGCAACGTAGAGCAGGCGATTTCGCTCTTGTGCATCGAGGCCCTCTTTTGCCGCGCGAGCATTGCTGACGGCAGGCACTTTCGACGTGCCTTTGACGGCCCAGACGATGGGTTCGGCAACGTTATCCGGTCTGGCTATGTCGCCGAGTTTCACGAGCCGCGATGTTGCGTCTTCGCCGGACGCCGTCGTGCAGGTATCCGGCAAGAATACGATCGGAGCTTCAAGGCCTTTGGCGCCATGCACCGTCATGACGCGAACCTCGTCTCGGCCGTGGTCCATGTCGCGCTTCACTTCGGGATTGGCGCCGCGAAGCTTCGACAGAAACTGGGTCAAGGATGGCGGATTGCTTTCATCGTATGAAAGCGCCAGATCGAGAAATTCGTCGATGATGTCGGCCGCTTCCGGACCGAGGCGATTCAGCATGCGGGCGCGCATGCCGTCACGCTCGAGAATAGCCGAGTAGAATTCGAACGGCGGCGTGAAGTCGGCTTTGGCGCGCCAGCGTTTCAGCGTTTCGGCCGCGAAGGCGTATTCGGTTTTGAGGACCGCCTTGTCGATAAGCGCTTTCCAGAGCGTCTTCTGCTTGCGGTCGTACGCGACGTCGAGAAGATCGTGATCGTCGAAATCGAAAAGCGGACTTTTGAGAACGGTCGCCAGCGCCAGATCGTCTTCGGGCAGCGTTAGGAAATCGCCGAGCACCATGAGATCCTGCACGGCGATCTGTTCGATCAGCTTGATCCGGTCGGAACCGGCGACCGCAATGCCACGGCGCTTCAGGGCGGCGACCATCGGTACTGCGAAGGGATGGCGTTTGCGCACGAGGATAAGAATGTCGCCGGGCGTGATGGGCCGGTTCTCAGACAGCAGCCGTTCGCCGCTTTTGAGCCAAGCTTGGATCGTGTCAGCAATGCGATCGGCAAGGCGGTTGGCGGGCGATTGCTCCTTGCCGTCGGCAAGCGGCTGCCACGGGTCGGCGCCGGCGGTGTCGTCCGATTTTTCCGTGTCCCAGATTTCGACAACGCCCGCGTGCCCGACGCGGTTTGCGACGTGGGTGATGACGCCCTCATTCGCCATCAAGCCTGGCGTTCGTTTGGCATCGCTGAAAACCTTGTCGACGGCATCGAGCACGGGTTTGACAGTGCGGAACGAAAGCGTGAGCGGCACGCGTTTCCACGTGCGTTGGGCCTGCATCGCGAGATCGGCGAAACGTTGTCCCATGTCGGCAAACTTTTCAGGCGCCGCGCCTTGGAACGAATAGATGGATTGTTTCTCGTCACCGACGGCAAACAGGGTGCGCGTCGTGCTGCCGGCGCCTGCATCGGAGAAGAACTCGCGCGCCAGTCCGGACACGATTTCCCATTGCTCGGGGCTTGTGTCTTGAGCTTCATCGACGAGGATATGATCAAGACCGCCGTCGAGCTTGAAGAGCACCCACTGCGCTTGGCCGTTGTCGCCGGTCAGTAGGTCGCGCGTTTTCAGTATGAGGTCGTCGAAATCGAGCGCACCGGCTGCGCTTCGGGCGGCGGCATAGCGACGGAGCACGTCCCCCGCGATGCGATAGAGCGCGAGGGATGCTTCGACGAGCGTCAGCGCACGCAGTTCTTGCGTGAGGCCGAAAAAGTTCCGCTGAGCTTGTTGGCAGCGATCGTGCAGCCCCGGCTTTTCATCGCTCAATGCCTTGGTCATGAGGCTTTTGCGAAGAGCTTCACCTTTTTCGATCAGGAAGTAATCGGAGAGAATATCGGCGCGGCGGCGATGGTTGTTTTCACAAAGCGCGGCTGTAAGTTTCTCGCCGTTGCCCGTGTCCGTCTTTTTTCCCTTCAGCAGATGGTCTGTGAGTTCGCGAAGGTCGCTTGGTGAAAGCACGTCTGCGCATTCGCGATGGAGATCGGCGACAGCAACGGCCGCGCGAACGCCGAGGTGCTGGCGAAGCAGCGTGTCCATCAAGGACAGTTCTTCGACGACGTCGAGCGGGCTGATATGTGCGGTCGCTTCGAGCCACTTGCGCTCTTCGACCGCTTTCGAGATGAGCTGGTCGAATTGCGAATCTGCGGCGTAGCGAATGATAACGTCGAGCGCTTTGCCAAGCGGGGAGTTCGGATTGCTGGTCGCGAGCGTCAGCGTCGCTTCGATGGCGTCGGCCTTGAGATCTCCTGCGGCGACGTCGTCGAGGATTTTGAAATCCGGCGGAACGCCCGCTTCGAGGGGAAAGCGCTGTAGCAGCCGTTCGGCGAAGGCGTGGATGGTCTGGACCTTCAGGCCGCCGGGCGTTTCGATGGCGTGGGCGAAGAGTGTGCGGGCGTGCGCCATCAGACTGTCAGGAACCGGCTCGCCCGTCACGTCAGTCAGGTCTTTGCGCAGCACGTTGTCTTCGGCCGTCACCCATCCCGCGAGGCGGTCGAAGACGCGCTTCGACATTTCGGCCGCGGCAGCCTTCGTGAAGGTGAGACAAAGAATACGTTCAGGACGCGTTCCGGCGAGCAGCAGGCGCAGCACGCGCAATGTCAAAACGTGGGTCTTGCCGGTCCCTGCGTTGGCGTTCACCCAGGCGGAATTCAGCGGATGCGATGCCGCGCTCTGGTTGGCGTTGGTATCGCGCTGAATGTCTTCGACGGAGATTTTTTTGACTTCGAGGTTCATGACGAGGCCTCGTCTTCGACATGGGCAGACCATTCCGCCACGCGGGCGAGATGGGCGTAGGCGTCGTAATCGTAGCGATAGCCGGGACGGCGGATGGCGCGATATGGCGTTTGCGGATTGTCGAAGGTCGCTATCAGTTGCTCGAGGCCCGTGCGTGCTTCGGCGGCAAGGGCAGCGACGTCGTCGGTTTTGACGATGCGTTCCTCTCCTGGCGGCTCGCTGCCGGAAGCACGAATATAGCGCAAAGCCTGGACCGAACGCCGTGACAGGTTAGGAAAGCCCGTTTCGCTCGATGCAATGGCGGCTTCGAGCGGAAGCTGCGGCGAGCGTCCGGATTTGACTGCGGTATCGCTTGGCGCTGCCCCCGTCTTGTAGTCCGTTATGACGATAGCTGTTCCCAGATCGTCGATACGGTCGGCGCGGGCGGAGAGCGTGAAGGGCTCAGTCAATCCCGCAAGCACGAGGCGGCCGGAGGTCTCCGCGATGACGCTATCGATGCCGGTACGGCGCGCCGCTTCGGTCATCGCAAACCAGTCAAGGAAGCGTTCGAGACGCGGCAGCCAGAACGCTGCGATCCGCGGATGGCCCGTAAAACTTTCGAGCACGCTGGTCGCGATGCGCTTGAGTTCGCTCTGCGGATCGGCGGGGAGGGCAGCAGGGAATGTCCTGGTGAAATCGGCAACGACCTTATGAATGATGCCGCCGCGAAGACTTGCGTCCGGCTCGGCGCCAAGCTCTGGTAGTGGCTCAACCGCGAGGATGCGACGGGCAAAGATCGCATAAGGGTTGCTCGTCCAGCGTTCCACTTCCGTCACGCTCATCCGACGTGGACGCATTTCGAATGGAGGCCTGGGTTCCGGAGCCTGAATGGTGCGGCGGTTTTGCGGATCAATGTGATCGCGCGCGCGCGCCCATCCGAGCCAGGGCTTTTCGGCTTCCAGCACGGAAAGCAGATTCATGCCCTTCAGCAGCGCCGTCACGCGCATCAGCCAGCGCGATGGGACAGTCGGCACGCCATCGACTTTTTCGGCGCGCGTGAGATAGACGGTTTCGGCGCCGAGCAGCGAGATGAAATCGTGCGCGGCACGGCCGATTTCTTCTTCCGGTGACGGCAGACCGAGTTCGGTGCGCATCGGCCGGTTGAGCCACGCGCCGGGTTCGGCTGCTTCGGGCCACGTGCCTTCATTGAGCGAACCGACGATCAGGACGTCGGGTTGCTGCAAGCGGGCTTCGAACGGTCCCCAGATCGAGATGCGCGGATGCACGGCTGTTCGTTCGCGGACGTTCGCACGCGATAGAAGCGTCGCGTAGAGATCAGCGTAATCGGCGGCGCGGATTTCGACCTTGGGTGTGTCGGGATTGAGCAGATCGGCGAAGAAACGCGAAGCCATCTCGCCGGCCTCGCCTTGCCAGAGCTGGTTTTGCTCGGATGAAACGCCACGCTCGTCTTCTGGCCATGCTGCAAGTGCTTCTGCTGCTGCTGCGTGCGCGCGTGCCAGGTCTGCAAGCGTGTGTTGATCGTCGGAGGCATAGAGTTCGCGGAGGGGGCCGAATGCCTCGGCCATTTTGAGGACAAGTGCTCGCGCGCCTTCGGTGTCTTCCGGCCAAAGCCGTTCGGCGGCGCGGTGCTTGCGCTGGTCTTCGTCAAGATCGGCGTGGTCGAGCGCGGCGAGGATGCCTTCAATACCTCGGCCGAGATAGGGCCTGCGAAAAGCACTGATTTCGAGCGCGCGTGCAAAGCGGCGGATGTCGAACGCCTTGAAGCCGATGCGGCAGAGCGGGTGGCGGAGAAGTGCCATCGTTTCGGGCGGCGCAAACCTGCTGACGACGGTATTGATGACGAGTGCGAGGAAGGCGCCCGGAACTGTCTTGGCGAAAGGACGTCCTGCGCTGTCGTCGACGCGAATGCCCCAAGCTTCGAGACGGATCGCTACGCGACGCGCCAACAAGCGATCAGGGGAGACGAGGGCGGCCTTGCGGCCGGGCGTTTCGATCGCTTCGCGCAGGATCAGCGCGATTGTTTCGGCTTCATCTTGTGCTGACGGCGCTTCGATCAGTGAGACGCCAGCGAGGCCCTCGGTGAGGTCATCGCGATTTGCGTGAGTGGCAAAGTCATGCCAGAGGTTGGTCGTCGCCGAGGGGCGCATCGCCTCGCTGAAGAACGCGGAGCGTGTGCGGCGGGCGGCGTCGATTTCCAGTCCGGGCAATTCGCGCACGTCGGTGCGTGAGACGCCCAGATCGTCGAGAAGTTTCTTCAAGCCGAACTGCGGATGTTCGGGATGCTCTGGCCTGATCCTGTTCCAGCTGCTCTCGTCCAGCGAGGTGTCGAGAGCGGGCAGCACGACAGCGCCGGAGGCGTGCGTTGCGACGGCGTGCATGAGAGAGACGGTCGCGGGAATGGAGCCTGTAACGCCCGCAACGATCACGACCTCGTCTGGCTGCAGGCGAGCAATGCGTTCCGTTTCGGCGACGATCAACGCGTTGCGGCGCGCTTCTGGCGAGGCAAGGCCGTTGGCCGCGAGATAGGCCGGCCAGAATTCGGTGACGATCTTGAGAAATTCGACCGTTTTCTTCCAGTGCTCGGCATAGTTTTCCGGCACGAGATTTTGGATGCCATCCAGCGAGACGTTCTCGCGCTCGATGTCGTCCATCAGCTTGGCGAGTTCGGTAGCGAGCTGGGCGGCTTGTGCGGGCGTCGAGCCAAGGGCTGTCTTGTCTGTCGATGCTTCCGCCATCGTCCGCCGCCAATGACCGACGAGCTGCATCAAGACTAGCATCCGATTGAGTGGATTGATCGCTGGTGTCTGCTCCAGTGCGTCGATGCCGGAGGGGCCGAGTTCAAGCAGATTGGAGATCAGCGAGACATCGTCATCACCCTCGGAAATGGGCTGGATGCGCGGCATGATCAGCGCGCGTGTGTCGGCGACGGACAGAAAGGCTTCGCGCGCGGCGCGTGCGGCGCGTCGCGTCGGCAGCAGCAGCGTGATTTTTGGAAGCGAGAGAATGTCGGGAGCGTTGCCGCCCGGCCGCGGCAGGTCTCCCTTCAAAATCGCGCGCGCGAGCGCTTCCAGAAACGGGACGCCGAGCGGCAGAGTGAAGACGTTCGGCACCATCAGTCGGAACTCGTCGTCAGCGGTTCCATCAGGGCGGCTTCGGCTTCGGCCAACGCTTCGGGCGTACCAACGTGCATCCAGATTCCTTCGAGGCGCAGGCCAAAGAGGCGCTCTCTTTCGATGGCTTGGTTCCAGAGCTTGTTGAGCGAGAACGGGCCTGCTGGAGCACCCTCGAACAAGCGCGGGTGCGCGATCGAGACGCCTGCAAAAACAAACGGCGCCATCTTGGGGCCGGACTGGCGCGTAAGCCGGCCCATCGGGTCCATTTGAAAGTCACCGCGGCCGTCATAGCCGATGCTTGCTGCGAGCGGCGCAACGAGCATCAGACTATCCATAGTCGTCTCATCCCAGGCGTCCAGCAGCCGATTGAGGTTCGAGCCTAATCCCTCGATCCAGACGGAATCCGAATTATGGATGACGAAGGGATCTTTTCCGAACTTCGGCAGCGCGTGAAGCACGCCGCCGCCGGTATCGAGCAAATGCTTGCGCTCGTCGGAGATCACGATCTGCGGCTTGGCGCGGTGGGCGAGGTGCTGTTCGATCTTGTCGGCAAGGTAATGGACGTTGACGACGGCTTTTTTGATCCCTGCGGTGGCGAGGCGGTCAAGCACGTGGTCGATCAAGGGTTTGCCGCCGAGCGGTACGAGCGGTTTTGGGATCGTGGCGGTCAGGGGGCGCATGCGCTCGCCTTTGCCGGCAGCCAGGACGAATGCGCTTGTTGGGCGCTTGGCGGACGTCATATCGAATGCGTCTCCGGAATTCGGGTTAAATATTCAAGACTTCTGCGCGCAGGCTGCGAGGTAGGTTGTCGTCATACCACGCCCTGAGCGGTGCGAGAGCCTCATGCTGCAGATCCCGTTCGAGATACCCCCAGATGCGTGGCACATGGGCCAAATACTGCCGTTTTCCGTCTCGCGCCGCGAGACGGGCAAAGATGCCGAGGATTTTGGTGTTTCGTTGGGCGCCGAGTGCGGCATAGCTGACGGCAAATTCTTCCGGGTCGAACGCAGGGTCGCGCGTACTGATGGCGGCGACGTAACGCGCGAACAACCGCTTTTCCAAGTCTTCCGGAACGTCGAGGCGCGCATCTTGGAGCAGCGAGACGAGATCGTAGGCCGCCGGCCCGATCATGGCGTCCTGGAAATCGATGATGCCGACGTCGCGGGGCGGCGTGCGATTGTCGAGTGCGATCAGGTTCGGAGAATGAAAATCGCGCAGCAGCCACGATTTAGGTTGCTTGAGAACGCGGTCGAAAACGGTTTGCCAGAGTTCTCTGAAGGTATCGCGCGGGGCCTGGGGCGCGGGACCTCCACGAAGCGCGGGCCAATACCAATCGAGAAGCAGTTCGGTTTCGATTTCGAGAACGCCGCGATCGGCAACAGGCAGCTCGAACATGGTGCCGTCGGAGAGCGAGATCCTTTCGGGCGGCGCGGTCGCTTGAACGGCGATGAGCGCATCGACACCACGCTGCCAGAGAGTCCCCTGATCGCGGCCTTTTTTGACTTCGGCGCCAAATACGGCGTCGCCGAAATCTTCGATCAACAGCAGACCAGCGGATAAGTCTTCCGCGAGAATGTGCGGCACCGAAAGACCGGCGGCTTCAAGCGTTCGGTCGATGGCGACGAAGGCTTTAACGTTTTCTGCAAGGTGCGCGATGGCGCTGTAGGATTTGCCATCGCGGATCGGCGGACCGTCAGGCTTTTGCGGGGCGTCCATAAGGATGGCGCGCGAGCCGTCAGCCTTCACGAGGCGAGCGTAGCGGCGCGGCGAGGCATCGCCTTGGAGATAGCTGAAAGCTGTTGCGGCATCGCCCCAGCCGCTGCGATTGAGGAATTTGCGGATTGCAGCAAAACGTTCGAGCCGGGCGGTGAGATCGACGGCGGCTTCGAGGCGAACGTCGCGGCGGTCGAAAGCTGTCGTCTCATCGAAGCGAAGCGTCAGCCGGTCGGTCGGGATACGGCTGTCACCGCGCGAGGGCCATTCGACGATGGCAATGCCGCGGGCGAGTGCCGCGTCGAGGCCAAGCTCGTCGATTTCGCTCGGATCAGACAGGCGATAAAGGTCGAAATGTGCGATCTCGAAGCGCGGCGTCTCGTAGGACTGCACGAGCGTAAATGTCGGGCTCGGGATTTCGAGTTCGGCGTCACTTGCTACAGCGCGGATGAAGGCGCGCGCGAATGTCGATTTTCCGGCCCCCAAATCGCCTTCAAGGGCCAGCGTGTCGCCGGGTTGGACGAGAAATGCGATTTCCTGCGCTAAGCGCGAAACGTCGCCCTCGGTGAGCTCGGGAAATGAAAAGACCGTATGTGTCATGGCGCCCGCTTTTTACGCTGCGCGCGAGCCGCCCGCCAGTCTCTCAGTGCTGCCGCCGGAGCCGCCCGCGGCGCCGTCCGTCGTCTGAGCGATCGGTTCTTCCGGGATGCGAACCATGACGCGCGTACCACGGCCCTCTTCCGATGTGATTTCGATGGTGCCGCCGTGAAGTTCTACGAGGCTTTTGGCGATTGAAAGGCCGAGACCGGCGCCCCGGTGCTCGGACCCGCGGCTGCGGCTTTCGAAGCGCTGGAAGACCCGGCCGATCTGGTCCTTCGGGATGCCGATGCCGTCATCCTCGACGCGGAAATTGATCATGCCGTTTTCACGCCAGCAGGCGAGGCGAACCGTGCCGTTGACTTTTGAGAAGCCGACGGCGTTTGACAGAAGATTGTAGAGGACCTGACGCATGCGCGCTTCGTCCACCATGATTTCGGTGACGTCGTCGGCGACCGCAATGTCAATGGTTAGGCGAGAGCGGACGGCGCGTTCGCGAATGCCGAGGATCGCCGCGTCGATGATGGCGCGGACGCCGGCAGGCGCGAGCTTCAGTTCCAAGCCGCCCGCTTCGATCGTGGTCAGGTCGAGAATGTCGTCGATGATCGCGAGCAACGTTTTCGACGATGACATGATGTCGGCGAGGTATTCGCGCTGCTTGGCGTTGAGGGCGCCGAAGATCGGGCTCGCAAGCATATCTGAGAAGCCGATGATCGTGTTGAGCGGAGTTCTTAGCTCATACGAGATGTGGCCGATGAAATTCGTCTTGAGGCGGTCGGCTGCAATGAGCGCTTCGTTGCGTTCGACGAGAGCCCGTTCGGCGCGCTTGGCATCGGTGACATCGGCGAATGTCAGAAGCGTGGCGCCATCCGGCAGAGGCATGAGCGCGTAGTCAATGACGAAGTGATCGGTGCGATCCATCTGGCCTGAGAAGGTCTCGCGCTCGTCCTGAAAGGCGGTGACGGCACGCCCGATACGCAGCCACGTGCCGGCATCGGGGAACAGCGATTGGACGGCGGCGATGATCTCGCCGATGTGCGGCAATTCATTCAGTTTGCGCGGCGGGATCTGCCAGATGTCGCAGAACGCGCGATTGAAGAGCTTCAAGCGTCCGTCGGTGCCGAACACAGCGACGCCTTCTTTTAACGCATCAAGCGTTTCGCGCTGGACGTCGATGAAGGCGTTATATCGGCTTTCGAGTGCGATGCGGTCGGTTTCGTCGGAGAACAGGTAGGTCACGCCGCCGTCTGCGCGCTGTTCGGCGATGACCTTCACGATTCGGCTGTCGGTCAGGTGCCAGACATCTTCGAGCGGCGTGCCGGTGCGCGAGGTAGCAAGCACCTGCACTTTCCAATCGCGGTGGCTGACGACGGGCGGCAGAGCGCCGATTTCGCGCAGGCGATCGAGAATGTCGCTATCGGTCGGGCGGGTGGCCAGCCAGTCCGGGTCGAGCGACCAAAGATTTGCGAAAGCCGTATTGTGGAAGACGAGCTTCTGATCGCGGTCGAAGATTGCGACCGCCGTTTCGACGCGGTCGAGGGTGCGATCGTAGGCGGCAACTTGGCGGTCGAGTTCACCTTGCGCGGTTTCGATGTCGGTTACGTCGACGGCGGCGCCAGCGGTCATGCCATCGACCGGCAGGATGACGATGTCGTGCGGCTTGCGCTGTCCGCCCGCGATCAAGTGCACGCGGGACTTATAGCTGTCACCGGATGCAACAGTCTTTGCGATCTGGCGGCGTTGGCGCGTTTCGAGCAACTCGATCTGACGTTCGAGAACTTCAAGCTCGCTATCGGCTTCGACGGCCTTGACGTAGGCAGAGTTGACCCACACCAGACGGCCTGCCGTATCGCGAAGCCAAACCGGCATCGGCAGCGTTTCGAGCAGAGCGCGGCTTGAGCGGATGTCGCGCGCCAGCGCATCGTGCTGTTCGTCGATGCGAGCGATCTGGGCTTTGTAGGTCGATACGTCTTTGAAGCGGAGCACTGCGCGGCCGCCGGCGGCGCGGCCTTCGGCTTCGAGCGTGCCGCCTGCGATCGTCTTTAAGATGATGTTGAACGACCGGCCGTTGGTGAACAGCTTGTCGAGCGCGGCCTTGAGCGTGTCGGCGGATGGTACTTCCAGCCATTGGCCAAAACGCAGGATCTCGGCGTGCTGATCAGGAAGGCCGGGGATGCCGGTGAGCGTGTGCGAGACGATGCGGACTGCCTGACCCTGCTCCCAGAAGATCAAGACCTGGGGCTCGGCGCGGATGATGGCGTCGGCGGCAGCAAGGTTGCGGCGGAGGTGCTGGCTTTCGGTTTTGGCCTTTCGTGCCTCTTTCCGCGCGACGCTCGCCATATGCCAGACGATGAGGGCGGCGATAAACACCGCGCCAGCGACAAGGCCGCCAACAGCGAGCTGGCGAAAATCAAACGACGCTACAGCGGCGCTGCGAGTGCCCACGAGCACGGTCAACAGGGTCGCAACCAAACCCATCGCCGCCGCCAGCAGCAGCGCGAGCTGGAGCTTGGTTCTCAATCGTCGGCCGGATGGCGGAGTCGTCGGCATCATATTCCATTGCGCATAAAAGCTGGCGATCCGTCAGGTGCAGACGCGCCTATGCAATCCGAGTCTCGCGACGCGAATCACTTTCAGTATGGGGCTCTAGGGGAACGGCCGCCACCGCGGGAGCGTGCGCAAATTGAAACGGCGCCAGAGTGTTTCCCTGGCGCCGCGTTTCTCGTCTTTTTGTCGGTCTGAAACGATCTCAGTACCGATAATGGTCGGGCTTGAACGGGCCTTCCGGCTTGACCCCGATGTAGGCTGCCTGATCCGGGCGAAGCTTCGTCAGGTTGGCGCCAATCTTGGCGAGATGCAGCATCGCGACCTTCTCGTCGAGGTGCTTCGGCAACGTATAGACTTCCTTCTTGTACTTGCCTTCGTTCGTGAACAGCTCGATCTGCGCAAGAGTCTGGTTCGTGAACGACGCCGACATGACGAACGAGGGGTGACCCATGGCGTTGCCGAGGTTCACAAGGCGGCCTTCCGACAACAGGATGATGCGACGGCCGGTCGGAAACTCGATTTCGTCGACCTGCGGCTTGATGTTGGTCCACTTGAGGTTCTTGAGGCCGGCAACCTGAATTTCGTTATCGAAGTGGCCGATGTTGCAGACGATCGCCCGGTCCTTCATGGCACGCATGTGCTCGACCGTGATGATGTCCTTGTTGCCGGTGGCGGTGACGAAGATGTCCGCGCGCGGGGCGGCGTCTTCCATCGTCACGACTTCGTAGCCTTCCATCGAGGCCTGAAGCGCGCAGATCGGATCGACTTCCGAAACCATCACGCGACAACCGGCGTTGCGCAGCGAAGCCGCCGAACCTTTGCCGACGTCGCCGAAGCCAGCAACCATCGCGACCTTGCCGGCCATCATGACGTCCGTGCCACGGCGGATACCGTCGACGAGGCTTTCACGGCAGCCGTAGAGGTTGTCGAACTTCGACTTGGTGACCGAGTCGTTGACGTTGATCGCGGGCCACAGCAACTTGCCGGCCTTTTGCATGTCGTAGAGACGATGCACGCCGGTGGTCGTTTCTTCCGACACACCTTTGATGCTCTTCGCGATCTCGGCAAAGTAACCCTTGGGCTTTTCCTTCAACTGCTTCTTGAGCAGTGCGAAGAAGACTTCCTCTTCCTCAGAGCCGGGCTTGTCGAGGAACGCAGTGTCGCCGTTCTCGGCGCGCAGACCGAGGTGGACGTACATCGTGGCGTCGCCGCCGTCATCGAGGATCATGTTCGGATGGCCGCCGCCGTGCCAGTCGAACAGTTTTGCGGTGTAGTCCCAATAATCCTTCAACGTCTCGCCCTTGATGGCAAAGACGGGAATACCGGCCGCTGCGATAGCTGCGGCGGCGTGATCCTGGGTCGAATAGATGTTGCAGGAAACCCAGCGGATGTCGGCGCCGAGGGCGGCCAGGGTCTCGATCAGCACGGCTGTCTGGATCGTCATATGCAACGATCCGGCAATGCGGGCGCCCTTCAGCGGCTTTGCAGCGCCATATTCCTCGCGGGTCGCCATGAGGCCCGGCATCTCGGTCTCGGCGATGGCGATTTCCTTGCGCCCCCACTCGGCGAGGCCGAGATCCTTGACGATGTAATCGGAAAATTTCGTGCTCATGCGGCTCAGTTCCTCATAGATGCACCGTGACCTGCACCGCGTCGGCACAGACAGCGCGCGTTCCATGCTCCCGTTCCGGGGTTGCATGCCGTCTTGGACTTTCCGGGGTTGCTATAGCGAACTCACCCTCGCCGCGCAATAACATATAAACAAGTCTTTATGTCTTTTCCGCGCGGCAAGCCGCCGGGGTGGCGCGCTCAAGATCTTCTGGTAAAGGAAGTCCTGTATTTCTAAATACAATTGGTTTTTTATTTAAATTTTTTAAGTAATTTCGTGTTAATCTCATAAACAATTAAAAATTAGTGCATTAATTTCCTATAAATCTATCCGCCGGCAATGTGACGCCCAAGTATATTTCCGTGGAGGCGGACAATGAAGTGCGCGTTGGTATGGCGTAGTGCACTGAATTCGCGGCGCAGCGTCTGGGCTGTCTTGGCAAGCAAGAAGCGGTGGGCCGCACTCGGTTCCGATGAGCGCGGAAGCGTCGCGATCATCTTCGGGCTCACGATTTTCGTTTTGTTTGCGATGGTCGGCTTGGCAGTCGATTACGCGCGTTTCGTCAACGCACGCTCGCAGACGATTGCCGCGACCGACGCGGCCGTGCTGGCCGGTGCGCGTGCCCTGCAGTCCAACGGGGGCGATCAGGAGGACGCAGAAAGAGTGGCCATGACTTATTACCAGCAGGCCACGTTGAACCGTATTCATCTCTTGTCCGACAGTATCCACTTTGACGCCGTGGACAGCGGCACGGCTATGGAGGCGGACGGCAACGCCGTGATCTCGACACCGTTCATGCATCTGGCATTTGGGTTAGCTGGAACACAGTCGTCGACTTTGCCGCTGCTTCGTGCCGATGGATCGGACTATTCTAAGGCTGTGTTGGCTGTGGGCGGCAATGGCGAGCAGAGCCTCGAAGTCTCGCTGATGCTCGATATCACGGGCTCGATGGCGGGGCAGAAGCTCACCGATCTCAAGTCAGCGGCAAGCGATCTTATCAACATTGTCGTCTGGCAAGATCAGAGCAAATACACCTCGAAGATCGCGATTGTGCCGTTTGCCGAGGACGTTCGGTTGCCGTCGGATAAGTTCAAGTTGGTAACCGGCTACACCAAAAAGACTTCGAGCCCGTGCGTCGTGGAGCGCATGGGGCAGCAGACGGCGACTGATGCTGCTCCAGGATCGAATGCATACATCACGGTGCACAACAAGAACGACAAGAAGTCAGTGACGCCCTACTGTGATCTGGACGATGACGAGGACGAGTTGCTTCCGTTGACGAGCAACAAGTCGGCCCTGTTGGACAAGATCAGTGGCTTGTCCACCAAAGGCGGCACGGCTGGGCATATCGGAACGGCCTGGGCTTGGTATATGCTGTCACCGAATTGGGCATCCGTCTGGGGGAGCAGTGCTCCGGCGGCTTACGGGACCGAGAAGCTCAAAAAGATCGCCGTGTTGATGACGGACGGTGATTACAATACGCAGTATGATTCATATGGCTATTCGGTCGATTATGGCCAGACGCCGCCTCGCTATTCCTGCAAAGACGCAGAAGAGGGCTGCTCCTCCGTGCAAGCAAGCAGTTTGTGCACGGCGATCAAGGCGAAAGGCATCGAAGTCTATACGGTAGGTTTTCAGATCGGCACCGGCACATTGGCGGACACTACGCTCAAGAACTGCGCGACCGATACAAACCACTATTACAACTCATCGACGGGCGATGCGCTCAAGGCTGCGTTCCGCGACATCGCGCTGAAAATTTCGACCCTTTACCTCTCGCAATAACGGGCGAGACATCGGGCACTGCTAAAAAGGGAACGCATTGGCGTTCCCTTTTTTGTTTGTGCTTGGCGACTCCGCTTCGTGGAACCAGCCGCCATGTGGAGTGGATCAAGCGTCGCCGATGCATTCTTCGTCGAAACCGGCTTCGACGAGATGGACCAAGGCCTGAAGCGCTTCCGGTCCTTGCGCGCCTTCGGCGACGATGTGCAACTCAGATCCGGGTCCGGCTGCAAGCATCATCAGGCCCATGATGGACGTGCCGCCGACCGAATTGCCGTGATGAGTAACCGTGACGGCTGCGTCGAAGCTTTCCGCCAGCTTCACGAATTTTGCCGACGCGCGGGCGTGCAGGCCCTTGACGTTGCGGATGATGACTATGGCTTCCGGTTTCAGGCTATTGGCCAGTTCGGGCATCGCTCGCTCTTAACCGCCAGAGAGTTCTTGGCTCGCAACTTTGATGTATTTCTTGCCGGCATCGCGGGCCATAATGACAGCTTGGTCGAGAGGTGTCTCGGCGCGAATGCTCGCAAGCTTCACGAGGATCGGCAGGCTTATGCCGGCGATCACTTCGGCCTTCGTCTCGTCCATCACCGAGATGGCAAGATTAGAAGGCGTTCCGCCAAACATATCCGTCAGGATGATGACGCCTTTGCCGTTATCGACGCTCTGCACGGCATTCAGAATTTCGAGACGACGCGCTTCCATGTCGTCGTCCGGTCCGATCGCGATCGTTTCGAGCGCTTCTTGTTTTCCAACGACGTGCTCAAGCGCATTGCGAAATTCTTGCGCAAGCCCGCCATGCGTGACGATGACAAGTCCGATCATGTGCGACGGGCCATTTCAGTACCATTCGGCGGAGCCGATTGTAGCTTCGCCGTTTGGCGCGGAAAGTGGCAAGTGTTTGCCGTCGGTGCAAGAGGTTTCTGGATTGACATCGAACCTTACGGCGCAAAACGTGACCGGGGCGCCATCGTGATTGCTGTCACAAGTTTAAGGGCGCTCGAACTCTCAAATGGATATAGGTGGAGCAGCGGAATTTCGAGCCCTAAAATGCAGGTTTCGGGCCAGGGGTCGGGATATCTTTCGATGTCGCCGCGGCTGACGAGGTCTACAACGAGGACGAGATTCGCTTCCGCGATGGCGTCAACCTCCAGGATGCCGAGGCCGCGCACTTCAAGTTTACCGCGTAGGGTCGCGGGCGCGCTCGCGACGATGTCAGGGCCTTGCTGCTTTAGTAGGACTTGGTCGTCGGCGACGAGCTTTACGGTGTCGCGAATGAGGCCGGAGATGCCAAGCCCGAGGCAGCGGAATGCGAGGTCGGATTTTCCGGCTCCGGATGCTCCGCGAATGAGCGCGGCGCGGCTGCCGAGGGCGATCGCCGTGGCGTGAACGCGCTCAACTTCGCCAGACAAGCCCGACTCCAACAATGGGAGACAGCGGGAGGCGAACGGTAAAGCGCGCGCCCTTACGTGACTGAGGGTCGTCCTTACTGCGGTTCTCGGCGAAGATTTCGCCGTTATGGCTGGCGATGATCTCGCGCGAAATCGAAAGCCCAAGTCCGGAATTTTTTCCGCGCTTGGCGTCTGTCAGAGGCCGGTCGCTGTAGAAGCGATCGAATATCTGTCCGAGCTTGTTGGAGGGAATGCCGGGTCCCTCGTCTTCGACGGTGATTTCGACATTGGCGCCGTTGGGTCGGGCCCGCACCGTCACCATCGTGCCTTCCGGCGAGAAGGACAAGGCGTTGTCGATCAGGTTCGTGAAAACCTGGCCGAGGCGGCTGTCGTTGCCACGGACCGTGTAGGACGCCGGGCCGCCGGGTTCGATGAACAGTCGCAATTTCCGGCTGTCGTCGGCGAGCATGTCGGTGAAAAGCGCGTTGATGTTTTCGAGCACGACCCGAATGTCGATCGGCTGCATTTCCTGACGAGCCAACTCGGCATCGAGACGCGAGGTGCTGGAAATATCGTTGATAAGGCGGTTCAGGCGTTTCAGCTCGGCCTGGATCTCTTGGACCAGCTCGGTGCGATCAGTATCGGACTTCGCGTAAGCCAAGGCTTCGGCCGTCGAGCGGGCGGCAGCCAGCGGGTTTTTCAGTTCATGCGCGACGTCGGCCGCGAACTTCTCGCTGGCTTCGATGCGCCGGTAGAGCGCGTTCGTCATGGAGACGAAGGCGCGACCGGTCTGCCCGACTTCGTCGCGTCGGCCCGTCATGTCAGGCAACTGCTCGCGGGCAGAAATGTTCTGCGTCACGCGGTTGGCGGCATCGGAAAGCCTGCGCATGGGGCCAGCGACCGTTCGTTCGAGTACGAGCGAGCTTCCGACAGAAACCACGAGCGCCATCGCGGCGATCTGCAAGATCAGCCAGCGCTCGTCCCAGAGGATGTCGTCAATATCGCCGGGGTTCGTCGAAATCAGCAAAACGCCGAGGATTTTGTTTCCGCGCTTGATCGGCTCGGCCATCGAGACGATTTGCTGTCCGTGGCGATTGAGCAGCAGAATGGGCGTTTCGATACCATTGATCGCAGCGTTGCGGACTTCCGGATAGAGGAAGCCGTTGGCGGTGCCGAGTTCGCGGTAGACCTTCAATTCCTTGTTGATCACCCAATAATGCAGACGCGTCCAGAAATTCTTCAGGCGCGGTGTCGGGTCGTTGGCGTCAGGTGGCGGGTCCGGCTTGTCGTTGCTGTTGGAGAACAGCGCGTCGCCGTTGAGGATCAGTGTGCCCTTGGCCGAATAGATACGTGCTTTGAGATCGGCGGGGCCGACAAGCTTTCTCAGAATGATCGCCGCCTGATGCGGGTCGATCGGCAGTTCGAGGGCCGCGAACGCATCATCGCGCTGGGCGCGCAACGGCGCCTTGTCTGGAATGCGGTTGGGATCAAAAATCGCGCGCTCGTTGACGGCGCGGTAGGCGATGGCTTCGGCGGTGATGCGCGAAACAGTTTTGACGACGTCAACCTTGGCGTCGAGCAGCCAGCCGTGATGGAGACTCAAGTAGAGCATCGCGAACAAAAGCCCGGCGAGGCCGAGCAGGTTCGCAAGAAGAATGCGTCGTCGCAGGTTTTTCCCGATGACGCGCGCAATCCAACCTTTCGCCAGCCAGCTACCCGTAGCCGTCGCAGCACGCGCCGCGAAGGCGCGTGCATCAAACTTAGGCCGCGATTTAGCCGTTTCAGGCGCAGCGATCTCGCCCGCGGGGCTTTCAAGCGCTGCCGCTGTCGAGATGTCGTTGCTGTCTAGTGCCATCCCGTCCCCGGTGGCTTATCGGGTCGCTTACTCCTTGAAGCGATAGCCGACGCCATAAAGTGTTTCGATCACGTCAAAGTCGTCATCGACCTGCTTGAACTTCTTGCGAAGCCGCTTGATGTGACTGTCGATCGTCCGGTCGTCCACATACACCTGATCGTCGTAGGCGGCATCCATCAATGCGTCGCGGGTCTTGACGACGCCGGGGCGTGTTGCCAGCGCCTGCAGGATCAGAAATTCGGTGACCGTCAGCGTGACGGCCTTGCTATCCCAGTGGCAAGTATGACGCTCGGGATCGAGTTTCAGCTTGCCGCGCTCCAGCACGCGCTTAGCTTCATCTTCGGTGGTCGTGCCGTCCTTGGGCGAAACACGACGGAGCACAGCCTTCACGCGCTCAACGATGAGACGCTGCGAAAATGGCTTCGCGATGTAATCGTCGGCGCCCATCTTGAGGCCAAACAGTTCGTCGATTTCCTCGTCCTTGGAGGTCAGGAAAATGACGGGCATCGCGGATTGCTGGCGCACCCGGCGCAGCAATTCCATGCCGTCCATGCGCGGCATCTTGATGTCGAAAATGCCAAGGTCGGCGGGCTCTTCCGTCAGGGCTTCGAGTGCTGAAACACCGTCACCGTAAGTGCGAACCTTGTATCCCTCGGCCTCCAACGCCATCCGCAACGAGGTCAGGATGTTCCGCTCGTCGTCGACGAGTGCGATGGTGCTCTTTTCCTTCATCTTTTCCTCTTCTGCCCCCTCGGCCGCGACGGGAATGCTCGCTATGCCCCTTAGGCGCATATGGCGGCATGGTGTAGCAATTGTGGCGCTCCGATCAAATGGGCTCCGGAGGCTGAATAGTACCTGAATAGGCGACGGGGCCGCTGTCGGCAAGCAATGTGGCGAAATTCGCAGCTTACAAATGCAGAAAAGCGCTTGTTTACGGCCTTTATTCGCCGCATGGTCCGCGTAATGACGACTCTTAGGAATTCTGAGCGGTAACACAGTGTTACCGGTTTTTTCGCGTTCTTATCCCTTTTATCGTCCCAAGTAGGACCTAAGAACGGCTTGAGTTTACAGCTATCCTCCGCCAACAGCGGGACGATCCCGCCGGAGCGATTTTATTGTGCGGCACAAATGGGCGAGTGGTGCGTTTTTCGCCCATCGATGGTTCGCAGCGCTGGCGTGATTATATGTGCGCTGCGCCGATAGGCGCTTACCCCAAAGGGCTAAAATCTTATGACCGAGCTGTTTCCCACACTGCCCTCTCAGAAGGTTCGTCGCAATCTCCGCGAGGCCGAGTTGATGGAATTCATCATTCGGCGCGGCGAGGGCCGGCTTGCCGCGAGCGGCGCCGTCGGCGTCGAGACTGGGCAGCACACGGGCCGCTCGGCGGAAGATAAATATATCGTTCGCGACGACCAGACCGATGACGCGATCTGGTGGGACAACGCAAAGGAAATGTCGGAAGAGCAATTCGACCGCCTGCTTGCAGATTTCGTCGGCTTTGCGCGTCACAAGGAACTCTTCGTCCAGGATCTTTATGCCGGCGCCGACGCCGAGCACCGGCTCAACACGCGCGTCGTGACCGAGCACGCGTGGCAATCGCTGTTTATTCGCCATCTGCTGCGGCGGCCTGAAGCGAGCGAGCTTGAGAACTTCCTGCCTGAGTTCACGGTCGTCGATCTGCCGAGCTTTCGCGCCGCGCCGCTCTATCATGGCACGCGGAGCGAAACGGTCATCGCCTGTAACTTCACGAAGCGCATCGTTTTGATTGGCGGCACAAGCTACGCGGGCGAAATCAAGAAGAGCGTGTTCTCGTATCTGAATTATTTGCTGCCGCAGAAGAATGTCATGCCGATGCACTGCTCGGCGAATGTCGGCAAGGACGGCAATTCAGCGGTGTTCTTCGGGTTGTCGGGAACGGGTAAGACCACATTGTCCGCTGATCCGTCGCGGGAGCTTCTCGGTGACGACGAGCATGGTTGGTCGGAAAAGGGCATCTTCAATTTCGAGGGCGGATGCTATGCGAAGACGATCCGGTTGTCGCAGGCCGCCGAGCCGCAGATCTGGGCGGCGTCCAACCGCTTCGCCACGGTTCTTGAAAACGTCGTGATTAATCCGGATACGCGCATTCCGGATTTCGATGACAATCGCTTGGCTGAGAATTCTCGCTCGGCCTATCCCCTGGATGCCATTGCCAACGCAAGCCCGACAGGGACCGCCGGACATCCAAAGAACATCGTGATGCTGACGGCCGATGCGTTCGGCGTGCTGCCGCCGATTGCGAAGCTGACGCCGAGTCAGGCGATGTATCATTTCCTTTCAGGCTTCACAGCGAAGGTTGCGGGCACGGAGAAGGGCATGGGCTCGGAGCCGAAGCCGACCTTCTCAACGTGCTTTGGTGCGCCATTTATGCCGCGCCATCCGAGCGTCTACGGCAACCTGCTGCGTCAGCTCATTGCTGAGCATGGCGTCGATTGCTGGCTGGTCAACACGGGCTGGACCGGCGGCAAGTACGGCGAGGGTTCGCGCATGCCGATCAAGGTGACGCGTAGCCTGCTCAATGCGGCGCTTTCGGGCACGTTGAAAGAACAGCCGATGCGGGTCGATCCGGTTTTCGGTTTCGCTGTCCCGGTGGCGATGGACGGGATCGATCAGAAGCTGCTCAATCCGCGCCAGACGTGGGCCGATCCGAAAGCCTACGATGCCATGGCGTCGAAGCTCGCACAGATGTTCCACGATAACTTCGCGAAGTTTGCGGCTTACGTTGATGCCGAGGTCATGAAGGCAAGCCCCGTCGTGCAGCCGGGTATCGCGGCGGAATAACGCGCGTTGCGCTCGAGGCGGGGCACGTGCGTCGCCTCGGGCGTTGATCATCCGCGTTACGATGCCTAAGAAAGGCGCGCCGGCAGAAACTGGAGCGTCAGAGCATGGGCACCCGTATTCCTTTCACACGTCCCGACGGCAAGACGGCCGAGGGTTACCTTTCGCTTGCAGGCACCGCGAATGCGCCGGGCGTTGTCGTCATCCAGGAATGGTGGGGACTGCAGGAGCAGATCAAGGGTCTGTGCGATCGCTTCGCTTTGCTTGGCTATGATGCGCTGGCGCCGGACCTCTATGCCGGAACCGTTATTCCCTATCACGATAGCGAAGGCGCTTTGCGCGAGATGCAGTCGCTGAACTTCCTCGACGCGTGCGATCAGGTTGTGCGCGGCGCAGCGCAGTTTCTGTTGAAGTCGAGCCCACAGGTTGCGGTGGCGGGGTTCTGCATGGGCGGTGCCGTTACGGTGCTGGCGGCGTGCCGCGTTCCGGAGTTTGCCGCAGCGGTTTCGTTCTATGGCCTGCCGCCGGATGCGGTCGCGAAGCCGGCGGATGTGAAAATTCCGCTGCAGGGGCATTTTGCAAACAGCGATGATTTCGTGACGCCTGAGAACGTCAATGCGTTCGAGGCGGGGTTGAAGGCAGCTGGCAAGGCGTTCGAGTTCTACCGCTATGATGCAAGCCACGCGTTCATGAACGAGCAGCGCTCTGTTCATGATCGTCACTGTGCCGAGCTTGCGTGGGAGCGCACGAGCGCATTTCTGAAGCAGAAGCTCGGGTAGGCTGCAGCTTCTGTGACTTTATTGGCTGAAGTTCTCTCATCCTCGGGTCGGCCCCGAGGATGACGATTACCTCTTGAAATCAGCCAGCGTCAGCAGCGGTTCGAAATTCAGGCCGGCGGAGGCGAAGGTTTCGGCTGCGCCGTCTAAGCGGTCGACGATGGTGATGACGCGCACGATGTCGGCGCCGGCCGCTTTCAAGGCGTCAGCCGCTTTCAAGGCCGAGCCGCCGGTCGTGGTCACGTCTTCGACGACGACGATTTTCTTGCCGGCCATGCTTTCGCCCTTCGCCAGTCCTTCGACGAGCGCTTGCGTGCCATGTTCCTTGACCTGCTTGCGCACGAAGAAGGCGGGCAGCTTTCGCCCTTCGGTAAAAGCAACGGCCGCCACGCTCGATGCAATCGGCACGGCGCCCATTTCCAGGCCGCCAATGAGGTCGACATCGGTACCTTCAAGCTGATCGAGGATCAGCGATGCGACGAGATAGGCCCCTTCGCTATCGAGCATCGTCGGTTTCATATTAAAGTAAAAAGTCGATGTTTTACCTGACGCGAGCTTGAATTCCGGCCCCTCCTGGAAGGACCGCGACTTAATGAGCTCGATAAGTCGCGCCCGGCGGGCGGCGCGGTCGGCCGATTTTCCTGGCATTCGGACAGAAGCCCTTGCGTTTTGTCGTTCGGATGCGCAAACACCCGAGTTCCGAAGGCATGTCAAGTTTCGAGGGGGCAGAGGCAGTGGATCGCCAGCGCACGATGTGGACCTGGTGGGCGACTTTGACGGAGCGACCGTGGTTGCCGTCACTGGCGCTTCTGGCGCTGTGTGCCGTCGTCTATTTGCCGGGTCTCGTGCGCCTGCCGCCCGTCGATCGCACGGAAATCATTTGGTCGGAGACGACCCGGGCAATGGTCGACCGCGGCGACTGGACGAGCCCGCGGTTTGGCGACGTCGTGCACCAATATCGCCCGATCGGCACGTTCTGGGCACAAGGTGCGGCGCGATGGCTGGCGGGACCAGCGCATGATCGCGATATTAGCGTCTATCGCATTCCGTCGTTTCTGGCGGTGACGTTGGCAGTCCTCGCGCTGTTTTGGCTGGCGCGCGGATTGGTCGGAGCGGAGACCGCGCTGATTGCGTCGGCGCTGTTTGCGGTCGCGCCGTTGACAGTGCTCGTCTCGCAACTTGCCATTGCCGAGGGGTTGTCGCTGTTACCCGCGACGGTGGCGATGCTGGCGCTCGCGCGCATTTATACCAATGAGGAAGGGCCGATCGGAACGGCGCTGCTGTTCTGGGTCGCGGTCGGTATCGGCATTCTCATTAATGCGCTTCTGGTTCCGATCCTTGTCCTGGCGACGCTGATCGCGCTTTACGTTTTTGATCGCGATCTATCGTGGCTGAAGCGGTTACGCCCGGTCCTTGGCGTGCCGATAGCGCTGGTGCTCGGTGCTCCGTGGCTGTTGGTGCGTGCGCATCAGGACGGCGTGGCGTTTTCGGGTCTGAGCTGGAGGGAGTTTCTTGCCGCGCTCGGCGGTGCGCAGGACATGAAGCTTCGCGCTTTTCCCGGCACGTTTGTTCTGGCGCTGTTGCTTGGTTTCATCCCTGGAACGATGCTGCTCGGCACCGCCGTCAAACGGTTCTGGGCCGAACGCGAGCAACAGCGATTGCCGCGTTTCCTGCTCGCCTGGGTTATCGGATACCTGATTTATCTCGAAGGGCTGTCGTCGAAGCCCGGCACCTACATGGTGCAGACGATGTTTCCGGCACTGGCGCTCGCTGTGGCGATGGTCGTGACGAGTGAGCGGGGCGACGGCAAGCAGCCGGAATGGAGCGGCTTCTGGATCTGGCCAACCGCGCTCGCGGCGCTGCCGTTGGCGATTTTCGCAGCTATCTATGCCTTCGTCGGCGAGTTGCCGGGTCTTCTCGCGCTGGTCCTTATCGCCGTCATCGCGTCGCTCTTCATCTGGACCGGCCAGCTTGGCCGCGAAGGGCACTTGCGGCGCTGGGCGGCGGTGGGCGTTTCCGCGCTCGGACTGTTCGGAGTGACGCTGCTCGGCGTCGTGCTGCCCAGCATCGACAGGATCTGGCCGGCGCAGATGATCGCGACGGCCATTGCCGCCTGTCCGAAGCAGGATGCGGTCATGATCGGGTTTCGCGAACCGTCGGGCCGGTTTCTTCTCGACATTCCGCCCGAGCGGCAGACCCCGGATGCGTTGGCTGAGCGTTTCGCAGCCAAGACGCCGACGTTGTCAATTGTCGAAGATCGGTGGGCGAAACGGACGAATTGGGCGCTTCAGTCAAAATCGCAAGAGCGCCTGGCGCAGCCCACGGGTTGTGTTTCAGCCTACAACGTGATGCGCGGCTGCCCGCTCTATTTTCGCATTTATTCGCCTAACCCCGCGGAACCCTGCACTATGCCGGCGACGTTTTCCTGTTCCGAGAAGACGGCGCCCATCGGCTTCGAGAAATCAGGCGACTGCGACTGAAGTACCGAATATCCAGGCCGGAAGCCCCTGCGCAGAGGGCGGCTGCGGTGTTATATAACCGACAGATCAACCGAGGATTGTTTCAAAAATGTTCAACCCGGAACGCCCGCCCGAGATTGCCGCCCAGCGTTGGCTGAACTCGGATTCAAAGCGCACGCTGAAGGCCGAAAAGGGCAAAGTCATCGTCGTTGCCGTGTGGCAGCTCGTTTGTCCGGGCTCGCAGAAATTCGGTCTGCCGCAGGCGATGCGTCTGCGCGGTGCGTTCGAAGAGAACGAAGTTGCAGTCTTTGGACTTCACATGCCGTTCGAGCGACTCGAGGAGCAGACGCCGGAAAAAGTCGAAACCTATTTGAACGAGAACGGCATCACCATTCCGGTTGCGCTCGATAAGCCGAACGGCGACGGTTTGCCGGAGACGATGAAGGCATATGAACTGCAAGGCACGCCTGCGCTGCTGCTGTTCGATCGGCAGGGGCGCCTGCGCCGGCACTATCTCGGTGCGGTCGATGATTTCCGCCTCGGCGCCGAAGTGATGGCGCTGTTGATCGAGGATAAGGACAGCCCTCGCGACATGTCGATTGCGCTCGAGCGCAAGCTTGCGGCGGCGCTCGTCGATCCGGAAGCGCATCACCATCATGAACATGGCGACGAATGCGGCTGCGGACACGATCACAGCCACGACCATGGACATGACCACGGCCACGATCATCACCATCATCACGGGCATGATCACGACCACGATCATGGCGTTGCGCACGGGCTTCCCGGCCATGTGCATGGTCCGGATTGCAAGCACTGATGGCGGCTAAACCTCCGAAAGACGAGGTGGAGACCGCGCAGGAGGAAAAACCCTCCAAATCGAACGATCCGTCGCCGGGCTCCGGACTTAGCCGCAAGGAGAAGCAGCAGGTCCGCGAAGGCGTGCGCCATCGTCCGGCGGTCGTTTATGAGATCATCCGCGTGCAGGGCGAGATCGAGCTTCGGCGGCCGGTTTCGGCGCTGTGGTGGTCGGGTGTTGCGGCGGGCATCTCGATCGGCTTTTCGTTTCTGACCGAAGCGGCGATTGCAGCGCATCTGCCCGCAGGTGGTTCGAGCGAAGTTATTGCCAAGCTCGGATATGCCGTCGGCTTCCTGATTGTCATTCTCGGGCATCAGCAGCTCTTTACGGAAAACGTGCTGACGGCCGTTCTGCCGATCATGGCGCGCAAGCAGCTGCACTGGCTTTTGCGGATGGTGCGCCTGTGGGGCATCGTGCTCGCAGCGAACATCGTCGGCTGTTTGATTTTCGCGATGGCGACGGCCTTCCTGCCGATCGTGCCGGCGGACGTCGCGACGGCGATGAGTGGCATCGTTAGCAGGGTCATGGCCAATACACCGGGCGAGATGTTCGCCAAGGGCATCGGCGCGGGCTGGATCATCGCGGCGCTCGTCTGGATCTTGTCATCGACGGAGCACGTCGAGTTTCTGATCATTACTCTGCTGACGTATCTGATCGCGCTGTTCGGCTTTACTCACATTGTCGCCGGAAGTGCGGAAGCGATCTACGGCGTGCTGACGGGCGCCACGACGCTCGAGGATGCGGTGTTCCGTTTCTTCATGCCGACGCTGGCGGGCAATGTTTTTGGCGGTACAGTTCTGTTTTCGGTGCTGAGCTACGCGCAAGTTCGCGAGGAAATCTACGCCGATCCGGACGGGAAATAGCCGTCCGACTTTCTTGCGCCACCCGAATCACGTTTCTCTCCGCTCTACAAGTCGAGAGCGGAGAGAGGCTCATGGTCGAGCGGGTCGGTGGAAGGCAGGGGAACGGCGTAGCCGGGCGGCTTGCGGAACGCGAGACGGATGCGTCGAGGAAAAGCCCGCCACGCGCGCGAGCCAAGGCCGCCGCGACCGGCAAGCTCAGCGCAGCTGAAACGGTTGCGGCAAACAAGAAAGTCATCGCGCTGGTCTATGACTTCGACGGCACGCTGTCGCCGAAGCCGATGCAGGAATATGCGTTCCTGCCGAAGCTCGGCATCGAGCCGAAAGAGTTCTGGGCCGAGTGCACGCGCATCGCCAAGGCCGAGCGCGCCGACGCGCTCATCACCTACATGCACCTGATGTACAAGAAGGCGAAGGAGAAGAACGTCCGCATCGATCGTGCCGATCTCGTCGCGCAGGGCAAGACGGTCGAGCTGTATCCCGGCGTCGAGGCATGGTTCGACGCGATGCACGCGTATGTGAAGAAGCGCGCGGGCGACGCGGAAATCTCGGTGAAGCATTATCTCGTGTCGTCAGGACTGACGGAGATCATCGAGGGCACGAAGATTTATCGGCACTTCGCCAACGTGTTCGCCAGCGAATATTGGTTCGATGCTTACGACCTGCCGTTTCCGAAGCGTGTGATCTCAGACACCGGCAAGACGCAGTTTCTGTTCCGCATCAATAAGGGCATTGAGGATCTCGGGCGCAGTATCAACGTGCACATGCCCGAGGACGAGCGGCCCATTCCGTTTTCGAACTTCATCTACTTCGGCGACGGAGACACGGACGTGCCGTCGATGGCGCTTCTGAAAAAGAACGGCGGCCACGCGATTGCGGTGCACGGGGCGGACGAGAGCGAGACGAAGTGCATCGAGCTTTTCAACGCCGGGCGCTGCGATTTCTACGCCAGCGCCGACTACCGCAAAGGCTCGGACCTGTGGAAGCGAACGTGCCTGCTTCTCGACCGCATCATCGCGGATGTGAAAGTGCAGGAAGAGGCGCGGGGATTGGGGAAACAATGAAAGCTACTCAGGTGCTTAAGGCTTTCTTCGAACGGCGCGAATCCGACGCCGTTTGGAGCATCGCGAACCTGAAAGGTATTCCGCTGATCACCGATCGCGACGATGCTCCAAGCAACTTCTACAAAATACGCGATGACGTTTTAGTTCTTCCGCCGAATCAGGCGACGACTATACGTTCGGCCATGGGACAGAGCATCGTTCCGATCGTTGCTAATGTAAGGGGAGAAAACGAGTTAAAGTGTTTGGGGACGGGTTTTTTTATAAGTTGCTCAGGACTGCTGATAACTGCCGCCCATGTTATAGCTGATCCCATCGAGAGGAAGTATGGAGGCGCGGCGTTTGTAGATCACTCCAACTGGCAGTATGATAACCTGAATCTCGGTGTTATGATTGCCACTAACCCCATTTTACAAGTCAGTGGTTTTTTCTTTAGGAAATTTGAATGGTGCGGTTTTTTGGCGGAGCAGCGCGCCAACCCTCTACCGTTTCGAGGGATTGATCTTAAGCTGTCTAGCGATATTGCGATTTGTAAAGTTCAGCCAATCGATGAGCAGACGCCCTACCAGCCTCTTTCCATTGTCCAACCGGGTATTCAAGGCAGGGGAATGAGAGTTGGTTCGAATGTAACAGCTCTTGGTTATTCAGGAATGATGGATACCCAGCTCGAAGCTCGCCCGAATGGAGCCGTTATTGGGGATTTCAAGTTTGATTTATACGTCTCGAAAGGGCGGATAATAGAGCAATTTCCTGATAATCTCGAAACGAAGACCGTCTCAACACCAGGTCCGTGTTTTTCGGTGGAAGCGAAGCTTTCTCCGGGCATGAGCGGAAGCCCGATTTTTGATGAAGAGGGGCTTTATGTGCATGCCGTAGCAAGTAAAGGAACAGATTTTGCGGACGACTGGGACAATCTAGGCTACGGGTCCATGCTACTCCCTTCGATGTCCCTTCCACTCACGCCGCTGGAAGGTCAAAACATCCTGCAGCTTCTCACCTCAAATTCCCACGGGATACCGAAGATTTATGGCTGTGATTTTTAGCTAGTAGCAGACCCGATAGCGTTTCCCGAGCACAGCGTATTAACGCCCCTCGATCTTGATCCCCGGCAGATCGACTTTCACTTTCGTCTGGTTCGCGTCCCAGAGGAGGTAGCCGAGGACGACGACGGCGACGACAAGAATTCCGATCATGACTGATTTGGTGTCCAAAGCCTGCGTCTCCTGAAGCTTTCTGATTTCAACCGTTGACGCATCAATCGCCTTGGCGGCGGTGTGGTGTCAAGTGCGCGGCGTGACGATCGTTTTTCTCGACGGCTTCTGTTGCGCGCAAACAAAAACGGCCCCGTGCAAGGCGGGGCCGTCGAAACTTTCGTGTGCGCTTCGCACGTTCAGATTACATCAGTAGCAGACCCACACGAAGCGGCCATAGTACGGCGACCAGCGCCAGCAGGTGCCAACACCGTAGGCCCACCAGCGGCCACCCCAATAACGGCCACGACCACCGTACCAGCGACCACCGCGCCAGTAGCGTCCGCCGCGCCAGGCACGGCCACCTCTCCAAGCGCGTCCGCCACGCCAAGCCCGGCCGCCGTTCCAGTGGCGGCCACCGCCGCGGAAATGCCGTCCGCCGCGGAACCCGCCACCACGGAATCCACCGCCGCCTCGTCTCACTTGGTCGATTCCGTTGTGCTCAGCCGCTTGCGTGCGGAGAGCCGGGTTTGCGAAATTTGGTTGAGCTTCGGCAATGAGCGGCATCGACAACGCCGTCATCATCGCCATCACATATACGATTATGCGTCTCATTGTGGCTCCTTGGTTTTATTTGGGGTGCAATCAAAGTGACCAAGGCTGATAAAACCGGTGATCGCTCAACGGCGTTTATCCGCCGTAGTTCCTCGAATTTAATAGCACGGGCTGAATGCGCGACTATGTAAATCGAGCGCCCGATTTCGACGTGAATTCCGTTAAGAAAATATCGTCATTGCAGCGCGAGATGATGTTGTGATGCATCAAATTCCGAATAAGCGGCGAAGGAAGCCGCGACTGGCGCGCGCTGCCGCTTCTTTCCGGCGCCGCTCAACAAAGTCACGGCGATGATCTCGCAGTCTTTACCCGTCGAGAAAGACCTTGATCTCGATATGTGGTGAATGGCCGGTGCAGGTCGCTTATCATAGCGAAGTGAAAAAAACGGCCCCGCGCGAGCAGGGCCGTTGGAACGTTTATGCGTGCTTCGCGTTCAGGCGACGTCAGTAGCAGACCCAGACGAAGCGGTCATAGTACGGCGACCAGCGCCAGCACGAACCGACGCCATAGGCCCACCAGCGTCCACGCCACCAGCGACGGTGACCATGCCAGTGGCCGCGACGCCAATGACGTCCTGCCCAGTGACGACCGCCACGCCAATGGTGACCGCGCCAATGACCACGATGGCCCCAGTGGCGTCCGCCGCGGAAGTGATGGCCGCGAAAACCGCGGTGGCCACGGAAGTGATGACCGCCGCCGTGATGTCTGCCGAAGTGGTGACCGCCGCCGTGATGGCCTCCGTGTCTCGCTTCGGCGATGACCGGCACTGCCATGGCCGTCATCAACGCCATCACGAATATGATTATGCGTTTCATTGTGGCTCCTTGGGTATTTTTCAGGGGTGCGACTGAAGCGTCGTATACCGACACAATCGGTATCCGCTCAACGGCGTTCATTCGCTGCAGTTCCCACAAAACGGATGCACGATTAACTGAGGATGAACCGCAGTGGGAAAATGCGCGTCCTGCGCCGGATTCCGGCTGCGGGCCCGTTATGCAAAATCCGGAATTTTATGTGCATCGCGAAGCTGCGTGCGGACGGAAGCAGCCGCGATTTGGGCGCTGCGCTTAAGGGTGCTTTCAGAGCCTGTCGTCGGATAGAAATTTCGTCGTGGCTCGTCGGTCTGCGTTCGTGTGGGGCGCCCGGCAAAGGCATGCAACGACTGGGCAGCTGCGTCTTATGGTGCGCATGTCGACCGAGTTCGACCGAAGCGGGGGAAGATCGCAATCATGGCCGTCCGAAAGTGCAATTGAAACGATAGGGCTCGCGCCGTCGAAACATACTTGCGAACCGACGTCATCGGCATCTGCGTTTAAAAACAAATTCAAATGCAGGAAATTGATTTAGCGCAGTGTAGCAAGGGTTTGTGCAGGATATTAGCGCACAATAGTCGATTAAACGGTCAGGAAATCGCGACGGGGATAGCCTTCGAGGGAAGGATAGGGACGTATCGCCATGATCTCTTCGCTGCCCATAGATACCATCACAAGGTCCATTGTTTTTCGCTTTGCCATGACGGCTTTCGTCGCGGCCGCGCTTCTTGTTCCGCGCACGGTTCGCGCCGACGAATTGGACTGCACCACGCCGTCGCCGCAGGTGATTTCGCAATTGTTCGATAGCTGGAATTCGGCGGTCGCGTCCGGATCAGCGGACAAGCTTGCAAATTTCTATGCGGATGATGCGACGTTGATCCCCGCGAAAGCGTCGGCCCCGCTGGTCGGCAAAGATGCCATTCGGAATTTTTACGCCGGACTGCTCGCCCGGCATCCGCAGCCGGTCGTCGTCAAGATGACTGTGACGCCGGGATGCAATTCGGCTGTCGCGAGTGGCTTCATTCTCTATCGCGTGACCGGCGCTCGTAAGGGCACACGCGATTTGCTGGGCGGGCGGTTCGCCGCCGAGTTCGCGCTGCAGAACGGGAACTGGCGGATCGTGAAGCATACGCTCGGCGGCGACGAGAGGAAGCTCGATCAGCCGCTTGAAAGCTCAATGCTTTGACGGCCGAATCGCCCCGCTTGCTTTGCGTGTAACGCACTCGTTGTTCCATGCGAATGCCTTTCGAGGCTTTGCATGGAGCGGACATGATCGTCACGACGCGCTTTCTTTCGCGATCCGCTGCCCTCCTTTATGCGGCGTGGGGCGCGTTTCACATTTATGTGTCGTGGCAGATCACGATGCTGGCGCTCGATGAGCATGGCATTGCGCAAGGGCGGTTGTTGCAGCTTGCGGCCTATATGCTGTCAATCTCGCTGTTTGCAATCGTCGTTGCGTTGTGGCGCGTGGCGAAGAACGATCGATTAGGATTTTGGCTCAATCTTGCTGTCGTCGGTTGGGCAGACGCGGTCTGGGTGCTGGTCGTGGTGCTGCCCGGTTACGTGCCGCTTGTTCGCGGGTTGTTGCCGCCGGCCGTGTTTTTGCTCGCCGCTTGTCTATCGACGATGGCATATCGACGGAGCGCGCGTTGAACTCACTTCTTCGTCAGCAGATAATTGACGTGGCCCATCTTGCGGCCAGGGCGGGCTTCTTTCTTGCCGTAGTGGTGAAAGAAGGCGCCAGGCTCGGCCGCGATCTTCTCCCAGGCCAGGATATCGTCGCCGATCAGGTTGATCATTTCGGCGGCAGGCGCTTTCAGGGTCGTTTCGCCGAGCGGCCAGCCGGCGACGGCGCGGATGTGCTGCTCGAATTGCGAAGTCAGTGCGCCATCCATCGTCCAGTGGCCGGAATTGTGCACGCGCGGCGCCATCTCATTGACGTAGAGGTGGTCGCGGCCGTTTTGAGCGACGAGGAAAAACTCGATCGCGAACACGCCAACGTAATCGAGCCTTTCAGCGATCTTCTGCGCGATGGCGACGGCCTCCGCCGCGACGTCGGGTGAAAGCGCGGCCGGCGCGACGGAGCGATGCAGAATGTGGTTTCGGTGCTCGTTTTCAGTCACGTCGAAGGCCTTGAAGCTGCCATCGGTGGCGCGAGATGCAACGACCGAAACCTCGGCGCGGAAATTGACGAAGCTCTCCAGTATCGAAGGCTGATCGCGCATCGCTGCCCAGGCGCTTTCAGCGTCCGCACGCGTCAAGATTTTCGCTTGGCCTTTGCCATCATAGCCGAAACGGCGCGTCTTCAGAACAGACGGAATGGCAAAGCCGCCGTCGAGCGTTTGGGTGAGATCGGCGAAGCTGTCGATCGCAGCGAAGTCGGCCGTCATGGCGCCGAGTTCGCGCGCGAGCGATTTTTCGTTCATACGATCCTGGGCGCAGGCGAGAGCCTTGGCACCGGGACGAACAGGAATGCGCGCCGACAGAAATTCGACGGTGCGAACGGGGATGTTCTCGAATTCATAGGTCGCGACATGGACCCACTTGGCGAAGGCCGCGAGGTGCGCTTCATCTTCGTAATCAGCGATCGTATGTGCGGAAGCGACATCAAATGCCGGACTGTCGGCGTCCGGCGCATAGATATGCGTTTTGAAGCCGAGGCGCGCGGCAGCCATTGCAAGCATGCGGCCCAGCTGTCCGCCGCCAAGAATTCCGATGGTTGAGCCGGGAGGGAATGCAGTCATCGCGCGGTCTTCAACCCTGAACGGGTGTCTCGGCGACATCGGCCGAATGCTGTTTGCGCCAGTCTTCGAGGCGTTCTGCCAGGCCGGGATCGGAGAGTGCCAGAATTTCCGCGGCAAACAGCCCCGCGTTCTTGGCGCCCGCTTCGCCGATGGCGAGCGTGCCGACCGGAACGCCCGCCGGCATCTGCACGATCGAATACAGGCTGTCCTGACCTTTGAGGGCTTTCGATTCCACCGGCACGCCCAATACCGGCAGCACCGTCATGGCGGCGGCCATGCCAGGCAAATGCGCGGCGCCGCCGGCCCCGGCGATGATGACCTTCAAGCCTGCAGCTTTGGCACCCTTGGCGTAGCTATAGAGACGGTCCGGCGTACGGTGGGCGGAGACGATCTTGGTCTCGAAGGAAACGCCCAGAGCCGTTAAAATATCGGCGGCATGCTTCATCGTCGGCCAGTCTGACTGGCTTCCCATGATAATGCCGACGTGTGGCCTGATCCGGCTCATGATGGCGTCCAAAGCCCCCGAAAACGGAAACCGCGTCGGTACAGGAGCGAGCCCGAGTTTACAAGGGTTTTGGGCACCGATACGTGGGGAATTCGAAATGAAAAGGCCAATTGCATGGGCTTTTGGTTGCTTGGGCGACGTTTGGGCGCTTTTAGGGGGCTGAAGCCAGCAGATAGCTGATCGAGTGGAAGAAGTTCTCCGGGCCGATGTAGCCGGAAATCCGGCCGACTTCGGTATGTGATTTGACGACCACAAATGTCGGCACGATGTCTACACCGGATTTGAAATTCAGATGGTCGGCCGCGATATCGTTAATATCGACGAAGCGCACCGGCAGATCCTTGGCCTGAGACGATGCCTCGTAGGCCGGCAGCACGTCGCGGCGGAAAAGCTGGCAGTAGATGCATCCCTCGGCTTCGACGACAACGAGTTCGAATGCGCCGTTCGGAATGGCAGCTTCGGTATCGATGTCGGCGTGCGAAATCGTAACGGGTGCGAGCATCAGCACGAGGAAAAGCAACGTGCGAAGGGCCGTACGCATTTGATGTCACCTCGCGGTCCGCAAGAAGACATCCTTTCTAAGTCATTAATGCGTCTGGGGCTGAGGAATCTCGCCGGTTCCTTAACCGCTGTGCCAAAGCGGGACGGTCAGGATTTCTTGCAGGTGATCGCCACGGTTTTGTAGGAGCCGAAACCGACGACGCCGGCGCCGAACTGCTGCGCCATCGCGGCGCCGAGCTTCCGGGCCTGCGCGTCGGTCTTTTCCGCATCGGGATCGAGCAGCGTCGCCGCGCAGCCTGCGGGCGCTGATGCAAGTTTGATGGCGTCCGTTTTCTCTGGCTCGAAGTCGATGAAATAGGAGGGATCGAAGACGGCGAATGTCAGGCCCTCGGCATCGGCAAGGACAGGCTTCGCCAGCGACAGATGGAAGTAAAGGCGGAGGACGCCATTGGTGTATTCGAGGTGCGCTTGCGTCGGCGGTGAGAACGCCAATTGCTCTTCGCCGAGCTTGGCCACCGTGAAGTAGTTGAACTCTTTGAGGCCATCCATGTTGACCTTCAGGAGCGGCTCAAGCTCGTGCTGGTCGTATTTGCCGTCGTTGTTGGTGTCGAGACCTTCGAGCGCCATGGCGGCGTATGAGTCGTCGAAGCTCCAGACATGGTCGACGCCCGTAACGGTGCCGTTGTCGTAGTCGACCGTCATCTCATACGTGATCCACATATGAGGATGCGCAGAGGCCGGTATAGAGAAAGCGAGGAGCATTATCGCGGCGGCCGCGAGGCTGAGACATTTATTGAACGACTTATGCAAGATCGGCCCCAATTCCTTTGCTCCGCATTGTGCGCGATTCTTCGGAGTGCGTTTCATACGAAACGCACATTGAACGTGGCGAGATTGCGACGCGCTGCGCTATTTGGCGGGCATAGGCCAATTCGCCGGTGCGGTTGCGCGCCGACAGCGACGGTTATATTATATCCTTTTACTCAGCAGGATGGCGGGAATGAAGCTTTCAGCGGCACGATGTTTCGGTTTTCTGGCGGCCGCGATGACAAGCGCGACGACCGCCGTCAGCGCTGCCGAAGCGCCGAAAGTCGTCGTGACGATCAAGCCCATACATTCGCTTGTGACGCGTCTGATGGACGGCATCGGGACGCCGAAGCTGATCGTTGAAGGGTCGGCGTCGCCGCACACGTTCACGCTCAAGCCGTCGACAGCGCGGGCCATCAACGAAGCGGATATTTTCGTTCGTGTGTCGGATACGCTGGAGCCGTTTACGCGCAAGATCGTGACGACATTGCCGTCGAACGTGAAAGTGGTGACGCTTGCAGGCGCAGATGGCGTGACGCTGCTCGATCAACGCGAAGGCGGCACGTTCGAGAAGCATGAGCACGAGCATGAGGCGGACGCGCACGATCACGACGAAGCGGGCGCTGCCGATCACGACGATCATGATGAGGATGGCAAGGATGGACATCTCTGGCTCGATCCGTCGAACGCCAAGGCGATTGCGGCCGACGTCGCGAAAGCACTCATTGCCCGCTATTCTGAGTATGCGAGCAAAGTGAAAAGCAACGAGGCGGCGCTCGATGCCGATCTCGATACGCTCGACCATGACCTTTCGAGTGAACTGAAAGGGGCGCAAGGCAAGCCCTTCATTGTCTTCCATGACGCGACACAGTATTTCGAACATCACTTCGGGCTTCACGCCGTGGGATCGATTACGGTCAGCCCGGACGTGCCGCCGAGTGCAAAAAGACTGACGGAGGTTCGCAGCAAGATTTCGTCGCTCGGTGCGGTCTGTGTTTTTACCGAACCGGAGTTCCAGCCAAACCTTGTTGCTGCGGTTACCGAAGGGACGCATGCCCGTTCGGGGACGATCGACGTCGAAGGGCAATTGCTGACGCCGGGGCCGAAGCTCTACTTCGATCTGATGCGGGGCGTCGCGCGCAACCTGTCGAGCTGCCTAACCGCGCCGAGCTGAGAGCCAGTCTTTAGCTGTATTTTCTCGTCATCCTCGGCGTTAGACCGGGGATCTATTATGCCGCGGTGATGTTGATTGTCGGTTTCTCGGGACAAGCCCGAGGACGTGGCTCGCTATCAAGCCTGCGTTTCGGCTTCGCGGCCGTCGAAGACATAGCCGGCACCGCGGACCGTGCGGATCGGATCGGCTTCGTTGCCGCGGATCAGCGATTTTCTGAGACGGCCGATGTGAACGTCGACGGTGCGCTCGTCGACCTCCGAAGACTGGCCCCATACGCGGTCGAGGAGCTGGCTGCGCGAGAGAACGCGGCGCGGGCTTTCCATGAAGACTTCGAGCATTCGGTATTCGGTCGGGCCGAGGCGGACCTCGCGGACGCCACGCGTCACTTTGTGGGCGCCACGGTCCATCGTGATCTCGCCGGAGACGAGAATATCGCTCATGCGCTCCGGCGCCGCGCGCCGGAGCAGGGCCTTCACACGTGCCATCAATTCCTGCACGGAGAACGGCTTCGTGACGTAGTCGTCGGCGCCGGTCGTCAGGCCTCGCACGCGGTCAGATTCCTCACCGCGGGCGGTCAGCAGTATGATGGGCAGGCTCTGCGTGTCGCCGCGGTTGCGCAGACGGCGGCAAAGCTCGATCCCGGAGATCTTCGGGATCATCCAATCCAATATCGCCAGATCGAAGGTTTGTTCGGCGAGCAATAGTTCTGCTTCCTCGCCGTCGGCGGCTTGCACGACGTCGTAACCTTCCGACTGAAGATTGTACTTCAGAAGCTCGGCTAGCGGCGCTTCGTCTTCAACAACGATGATCTTAGCTGGCATGATATTGGATCGGGGTTGCTCTCAGGGTCGCACGGTCATTGGCGCGGCGTAATCAGCGTCGAAGAGGTCTTGTCGCCCTTCGGCCGATCGTCGGCGATCGGTACGCCGTGCACGAGGTAGTAGACGTTCTCGGCGATGTTTGTCGTGTGGTCGCCAATGCGCTCGATATTCTTGGCGCCAAAGAGGAAGTGCGTGCAGATGCCGATGTTGCGCGGATCTTCCATCATGTACGTCAGCAGTTCGCGGAACAGCGAGTTATACATGGCGTCGACCTGCTGGTCGTTGCGCCACACTTCCATCGCCTTCTCGGCATCGAGCGTCGTCAACGCATCAAGAACGTCCTTGAGCTGCTGCTGCACCATCTCTGTCATGTGGCGCATGCCGGTCATCAGCGGCTTGGGATAGGCTTCCCCTGCAATGGTGAGAGCGCGCTTGGCGATGTTCTTGGCAAGGTCGCCGATACGCTCAAGGTCGCCCGCAATCTTGATGACCGTCATGATGTGGCGCAGGTCGTTGGCGACCGGCTGGCGGCGGGCAATCATCAGAATGACCTGGTCCTGCAGCTCGCGTTCGAGCTGGTCGACCATGACATCGTCGG
This sequence comes from Hyphomicrobium sp. DY-1, assembly GCF_047497105.1. NCBI lineage: Bacteria > Pseudomonadati > Pseudomonadota > Alphaproteobacteria > Hyphomicrobiales > Hyphomicrobiaceae > Hyphomicrobium > Hyphomicrobium sp. DY-1. Next base: position 2,748,631 of record NZ_CP134870.1, read on the forward strand.
AAACGGCTTTCTCGGCGAGCTTAGGGTCGCGGCGTTCGAGCGAGTCCATCGCCTGAACGAGAAGCTTTTCGGCATAGCCGCCCATCTGCGCGATGCGGCGGTCGAGGAGCTTCAACTCTTCCTCGTATGACTTCACGGTATGTTCGTTCATCGTCGTAATCCTGAAATCCGGTTTGGCCTCAACGTCATCACTAGCCGAAGCGGCCGGTGATGTAGTCTTGCGTGCGACTATCCGTTGGGTTTGTGAAAAGCTTTTTGGTGTCGCCGAATTCGACGAGATCGCCGAGGTACATGAAAGCAGTATTCTGCGAGACGCGGACTGCCTGCTGCATGTTGTGGGTCACGATGGCGATCGTGAATTCGTTCTTCAACTCGTCGATCAGCTCTTCGACCTTGGCGGTTGAAATCGGATCGAGAGCGGAGCAGGGCTCGTCGAACAGGATGACTTCTGGGCGGATCGCAACTGTGCGGGCGATGCACAGACGTTGCTGCTGACCGCCGGACAGCGACAGGCCGCTGGCGTGCAGCTTGTCTTTTACTTCCTTCCAGAGAGCCGCCTTTTCGAGGGCGCTTTCGACGCGGGCGTCGACTTCGGATTTCGGCAGGCGCTCATAAAGGCGAAGACCGAACGCGATATTTTCGTAGATCGTCATCGGGAACGGCGTCGGCTTCTGGAACACCATGCCGATGCGCGAGCGCAGCAGGTTCAGGTCCTTCATGTCGAGGATGTTTTCACCGTCGAACATGATCTTACCTTCGGCGTGCTGGCCGGGATAAAGATCGTACATGCGGTTCAAAACACGCAGGAGCGTAGACTTGCCGCAACCCGAAGGTCCGATGAAGGCTGTCACCTGCCGCTCGTAAAGCGGCAACGAGATGCCTTTGAGGGCCAGAGTCGATCCGTAGTAGAACTTCAGGTCCTGGACCGAAATTTTCTCGGTCAGGCCGGTGTCGACGTCTTTTGACATTACGTTCATTTGGATGTCCTCGAAGTACCCAGGTAACGAGCGGCGATACTGAGCGTGAGCACCGCTGCGGTGATTAACAGTGCGCCGGTCCAGGCGAGGCGCTGCCAGTCCTCGTAAGGGCTCAAGGCATACTGGAAGATAACGACCGGCAAGCTTGCCATCGGAGCATTAAGATCGGTGCTCCAGAACTGGTTGTTAAGAGCGGTGAACAGAAGCGGAGCGGTTTCGCCGCTGACGCGGGCGATGGCCAGCAGCACGCCCGTGATCATGCCGGCGCGGGCCGCCTTGTAAGCCACCTTACGAATGACGAGCGACTGGGGCATGCCGAGCGCTGAAGAGGCTTCGCGAAGCTGGTTCGGAACCAACAGCAGCATATTTTCAGTCGTGCGAACGACCGTTGGGATGACAAGTACCGCCAGGGCCGCAGCACCGGCGATGGCCGAGAAGTGGCCCATCGTGCGGACGAGGATCTCGTAGACGAAGAGGCCCGTCACGATCGAAGGGGCGCTGAGCAGAATGTCGTTGATGAAGCGGATCACCGACGAGACTTTGCTGTAACGGCCATACTCCGCTAGATACGTGCCGGCAAGGATGCCGATCGGCGTGCCGACCGCGACGCCGATGAAAGACATCACGAAGCTGCCCGCGATGGCGTTCAGAAGGCCGCCGTCGCTGCCAGGCGGCGGCGTCATTTCCGTAAATACCTTGAAGTTCAAGCCCGCGAAGCCTTTGAACAGCAGCGTCGCGAGGATGACGGCCAGGATCGTTAAGCCGAGCGCGGATGCCGCCCAGCACAGGCCGACGGTGATCGTGCTTCGCACGCGCCGACGGCGGTATTTTGCCATATCCAAGGCCATGTTTATGCTCCCGCCTTTTTCTCAATACGCATCAGCATGAGGCGAGCGAGAGCCAGGACGACAAAGGTGATGAAGAAGAGGATGAGGCCCAGAGCGATGAGCGACGATGTGTAGATGTCGCCGACCGCTTCGGTGAACTCGTTGGCGATCGTGGCAGAGATCGTGGTGCCCGGTGCCAGGATTGATTCCGAAATCCGGTGTGCGTTGCCGATCACGAAGGTAACCGCCATCGTCTCCCCGAGAGCGCGGCCGAGGCCGAGCATGACGCCGCCGATGATGCCGACGCGGGTATAGGGAATGACGACGTTTTTTACGACTTCGCGGGTGGTCCATCCCAAGCCGTAGGCCGCTTCTTTCAGCACCGGTGGGACAGTCTCGAAAACGTCACGGCAGACCGCAGTAATGAAGGGCAGAACCATCATCGCCAGGATGAGGGCCGAGGTCAGAATGCCGATGCCATATGGCGGACCGGCGAACAGGCCGTTGAGGACCGGGATCGGTTTGAAGAAGGCGATCAGCTCGGGCTGGACATAGCGCTGCAGAGTAGGGGCGAAATAGAACAAGCCCCAGATGCCGTAGATGATGCTTGGAATGCCGGCGAGCAATTCGATTGCAATGCCGATCGGACGCCGAAGGGACATCGGGCAAAGCTCGGTCAGAAATACTGCAATGCCGATGGCTATGGGAACAGCGACGAGCATGGCGATCGCCGACGTCACGATCGTGCCGTAGATCGGTGCCAGCGCGCCAAATTGCTCGGTAACAGGGTTCCAGACCTCGGTCGTGAGAAAGTTTAGGCCGAAGGTCTTGAATGCGAGTGAGCCGCCGATGACCAGCGAAATGAAAATCGCGCTTAGGAGGATCAGAACGAAATAAGCGGAGGACTTCGTTAGTAGACGGAACATTGTGTCCGTCGTTTTTAGACCTTCAAGTACTTTGCGTCTGGCTGCCGCCGCAGCCATCGCTTGCGTGTTGGCGTCTGTCATGAAGGTCAAGTTTCCGCTCCGCACCAGGATAAGGACATCATTTTTTTAGCGCAACCGGGAGACACCTGCGAGCAGGCGTCTCCCAGCTTAGCGAAAGTTGCTTAGTTCGAAAGAACCGGCTTGTTATCGTCGCCGACGATATCAGCCCAGCTCTTCTTGATCATCGCAACGACGTTGTCAGGAAGCGGAACGTAGTCGAGTTCTTCCGCAGCTTTGTCGCCGTTAGCATAGGCCCATTCGAAGAACTTGAGAGCTTCCTTCGCAGCAGCAGCATCCTTCGACTTCTTGTGCATCAGGATGAAGGTCGGGTTCGTGATCGGCCACGATTCCGCGCCCGGCTCGTCCGTCAGGACAACGCCCATGCCCGGAGCCGAAGCCCAATCGGCGCTGGCAGCAGCGGCCTGGAATGCCGTCACAACCGGCTCGACAGCCTTGCCGTCCTTGTTGATCAGCTTCGTGTTCGTGAGCTTGTTCTGCTTGGCATAAGCGTATTCGACGTAGCCGATAGCGCCCTTCGTCTGCATCACGTTGTTAGCAACGCCTTCGTTGCCCTTCGCGCCGATGCCGACGGGGAACTGAACCGACGTGTTCGAGCCGACCTTCGACTTGAAGTCAGGGCTGACTTTCGAGAGATAGTTCGTCCAGACGAACGTCGTGCCCGATCCGTCCGAGCGCGAAACAACGGCGATCGCATCCGAGGGAAGCTTCACACCCGGGTTGAGCTTCGCGATGGCCGGGTCGTTCCAGGCGGTGATTTCGCCGAGGTAGATTTTGGCGAGCGTCGGGCCGTCAAAAACGAGTTCGTTCGGCTTAATGCCGTCGAGGTTCACGACAGGAACGATGCCGCCCATAACGGTCGGGAACTGAACCAAGCCGTCCTTCTCGAGCTTGTCGCCCTTCAGCGGCATGTCGGAAGCGCCGAACGTGACGGTGTTGGCTTCGATCTGCTTGATGCCGCCGCCGGAGCCAATCGACTGATAGTTCAAGCCGACGCCGGTCTCTTTCTTGTAGGCGTCAGCCCACTTTGCGTAGATCGGATACGGGAACGTGGCACCCGCGCCGGAAATGTTGTCGGCTTTGACGGGGGCGGTCGCAGCGGCTGTCGCCGCAAACGCCGCAATAAGCGCCATAAAAGACTGTTTCACTCGTGGTCTCCTTGTTGAACGGGGGCTTGAGGCCTCGCCACTCCATCTGCCGGGCGAGCCGGCAAGCACTCTCTAGTCCAGTTAGTTCACGCCTTTGTGAAACGTTAACGGATTGTTTTCTAAGCCGTAGAAATCGTCCGTAGTCGTCTCTTTCAGATGCGGTGATCGGGTTTCTTCCGACGGATCCTGCAAAGATGCTCCCTGAGAGAACAATTTCAGGAAGCGTCTGCGGCCCTCCCCCAAGGCGCGCGCCGCGAAAGATTAGGTTGTTCGGACTAGGCCAACTGGCTTTCAGCGGCAGTCATAACACTGTCATCCAACGCGGGACTCGTTCTAGCGAGTTCAAGCTATGGAATTGTGACAGTCTAGTTGTATGATTTTATTATATTTATTTGTAGGCGGGCAGAGAGACGTTGAAAGTGGTGCCCTGGCCGACCACCGATTGGACGGAAAGCTCGGCTTCGTGCCGGTTCAGCACGTGCTTGACGATCGCGAGGCCGAGACCTGTGCCGCCGATGCGGCGGCTATGTTCGGCGCTAACGCGGTAGAAGCGCTCGGTGAGGCGGGGCAAATGCTCAGGTGCGATGCCTGGGCCGTTATCCGTGATCGAAACGTGAGCGCGTGCGGGAAATTTTTCATCTCGCGCACTGTTTTTCTTCAGTAGGGAAACTTTTACGGAGCCGCCTTCTTTGCCGTATTTGACGGCATTTTCAACGAGGTTGTGAAAGACCTGGAACAACTCATCGCGATCGCCCATCGCGATCAGCGGGCTGGCTGATGGTTCGACCTCGATTGTGATGTGCCGTTCTTCTGCAAAAGGCATCAAAGAGCGGGTGACGTCTTCGATGAGATCGTTGACGTCAACGCGGCCTTCCGGCTTCAGGTTGGCCTTTTCCTCGACGCGGCTGAGTAGCAGCAGATCGTCGATCAGGCGCGTCATGCGTTCGGCCTGATCGGCCATGATGGCGAGGAAGCGCTCTCGGGCTTTTTCGTCATTTCGCGCCGGGCCTTGCAGGGTTTCGATGAAGCCGCGCACGGATGCCAGCGGCGTTCTAAGTTCGTGGCTGGCGTTGGCGATAAAGTCCGTGCGCATCTCAAGCAGGCGATGCTGCTCGGATTCATCATGGATTGTAATTAGCGCGGCAATCGGAGGGTGTTCCACCGCGGCGCCGAGAGGGGCAACAGTGGCGATGAGACGCTGACCGGCACCGCCGCGCGGAACGAGATGTGCGGTGCCTTTCTCGCCGTTCTGAAGTGCGTTGGAAACGGCTGAGATCAACTCGGGATCGCGGTTGACATGCTCAAGCGGGACGCCTTGGCGAAGGCGGTCGAATAGGCTGCGGGCGGCAGCGTTATAATTAAGGATGACGGAGGCTTCGTCGAGCACGATCGCCGGATCGGGCATCGCGGCGGCGAGATCGATCCAAGTCAAATTCTTATCTGAGCTTGAGCCAATGCCTGTCATGTCACTCGCTTTTTGATCGAGCGTAACGCGTGGCCATGCAAATAACGCGGCAATGGCAGCAAACAATCCACAGCCGAAAAAAATTAAATCGCGAAGTGGCCCGCTCGCCCAGATCGACAATAGAGCGAACAAAAGAAGGGCGACAGCGCAAAGGGCTGCAAAACTTAGGCGAGCGTTCTCACGGGTCATGCCCTTTGGAGTAATCTTGAAGGGCGCCATAAGCTAGTCAGCAATTCAGGTTCGCCGCGTGCCGCGTGCTGCCGGCTTTTTGCTACGGAGTTTGTGGTCCGAATGGCTCGATCCGTTCGGTTCGGTTTCGGTGAAACCGATCGGCGACTTGACCGCGAGTTCCGCAAGCGTGTGCTGATCGAGGACAGAGATGAATGCTGTCAGCGCGTCGTCGAACATGGCGTTGATGTTGCCGGGGTCGGCTTCGCTGGGCTGGTCGGAATTGCCGCCTTCGACTTGAACGCGCGTCACTTCGATGGCACGAACCACGTCGCCGACACGGATTTGGGTGGCCGGGCGGGCGAGGCGGACGCCGCCGTTGGGACCTCTTACGGCGGTCAGAAATCCGGCATGCGACAAAATGTGGACGATCTTGAAAACATTCTGCTTCGTGACGCCCAGACGGTCTGAGACGTCGGCAACTTTCACAAGCTGGTCTTTTGCCTGCGCACAATCGATCAGAATGCGGATCGCGTGGCCGGTTTGCTTCGTCAAGCGCATATTCGAATTACCTGGACCGCGCGATCGCGACGGAAGAATTCCTATCCCTGCTTGTTTCAAATTCTTGTCAGGGTGGCAAGTGGCCGAACTGACCTGAGTTCACTTGACACTTAATTGCGCCGGCTTTCTATACCATCGAGGTCAATAATGGGGCTGGGCGAATCCGTCCGAGTGTTGCGGATCGCAGAGGACAGCAAGCTGCGGGAGATCTGTGATGTCGAAGAATGCAAATTTGTGGACCTGCGCAACTCGATTTGCGGCCGTATCGGCCGTTGCTCTGGCCGTCACCTGTGGACCGGCGCTCGCGGGCCCGCCTGCCACCAAAGACATCATGAAAAACTACGGCGACATGGCCGAGGCAATGTATGGCGATGCGCTGGCGAAAGCCAAGGATCTCGACAAGTCGATTGACGCGTTTTTAGCGGCCCCGAACGCCGAGACGCTGGCGGCCGCGCGCACGGCCTGGAAAGCTTCGCGCGTCCCCTACATGCAGACGGAGGGCTTCCGCTTCGGCAACAGCATCGTCGACGATTGGGAGGGCGAGGTGAACTCGTGGCCGCTCGATGAAGGCCTGATTGATTACGTTGACGAGGCAAGCTACGGCGACACGAAGGAAGAAAATCCGCTCTACACGGCCAACGTCATCGCCAATAAGAAAATCCGGCTCGGGCCGAAGATGCTCGATGCCAGCACGATCGACAAGAACGTCATCAAAAAGCTCAACAGTGCGCTCGATGTCGAGTCGAATGTCGGCACCGGATATCACGCGATCGAGTTCCTGCTCTGGGGACAGGATCTGCACGGCACAGGACCGGGTGCAGGCGAGCGTCCGGCAAGCGATTACGACCTCAAGAACTGCACGCATGGCAATTGCGACCGCCGCCGCGATTACCTGAAAGCCGCTTCGGGTCTGTTGGTCGATGATCTTGCCGAGATGGTCGATGACTGGAAGACGGACGGCAAAGCCCGCAAGGCGCTTGCGGAGCAGAACGACAATGCTCAGCTCTCCACGATCCTCACGGGTCTCGGTTCGCTGTCGTACGGAGAGCTTGCAGGCGAGCGCATGAAGCTTGGCGTTCTGCTGCATGATCCGGAGGAAGAGCACGACTGCTTCTCCGACAATACGCATAACAGCCACTACTACGACCAGGTCGGCATGATGGAGATCTGGAGCGGCAAGTACGACGGCGTGACGCCGGTCGGTGGGCCGAGCATCGCCGAGCTTGCTCGCGATAAGGCGCCCGACGCCGCGAAGCGTGTCGATGATGCGATGGCGGTGACGCTGGAGAAGATCAAGGCGATCAAGATCAAGGCCGACTCCGGCGAAATGGCTTATGATCAAATGCTGGCAGCCGGGAACGAGGCTGGAAACAAGATGATCCTGGATGCGGTCGATGCGCTCGTTGCGCAGGCGCGTGCCATCGAGGCGGTCGTTGCGGCGCTGAACCTCAAGGTCAAGATTGAGGGCTCGGACAGTCTTGACGATCCCGATAAGATCGCCAAGGCAAAGTAAGGTGATTTCGGTCAAAGCGCAGCGGCTGCGAGCTGAAAGGGTGCACGCATGGTAACGCGTCGCGACCTCATGCTCGGAGCCGCAGCCTTCACCGCGAGCGCGGGGGTGGGGTTTGTCGCCCCCGGGCGGAAGGTTCAGGCAAAAGAGGTCATCGCCAAGCCGATCGCGCACGGCGTCAAGTCGCTTGCGCTCGATCTCGCAGAGCGGCCGACGGCATTACCATGTTTCGGCGGCAAGACGCTGCCGCTCTGGACGTTCGAAGCCGGCCCGACGTTTCCGATCGTGCGGGTCAAGCTCGGCGAGCGGCTCGATACGGTTTTCCGAAACCATCTGCCGCGCAATGGCGAGGTCGCCTCGATCCATTGGCATGGGCTTCGAATTCCGAACGCGGAAGATGGCGTTCCGTATCTGACACAGCAGCCGATACCGCCGGGCGGCGAGGGACGGTATTCATTCGTGCCGCCGGACACGGGCTCGTTCTTCTTTCACACGCACTGCAATTCGGTGGAGCACTTCGGGCGCGGATTGGTTGGCGCACTGATCGTCGAAGGTGACGAGATCGAGCCGGCGGATGCGGAATACGTGCTGCTTGCCAAAGACTGGCGCATCGGACCCGACGGCAAATTTCTTCCGTTCTCGACGGACGAGGGCGCAGCCAAAGGCGGAACGCCGGGAACGATCCGGTCCGTCAATGGTGCGACCTCGCCGGTGATCACGGTGCCATCGTCGGCGAATGTTCGTATCCGGTTCTACAACCTCGATCCGATGCGCATTTCCGAAATCGGTTTTGAAGATGCGCAAGCTGCGATCATCGCCATCGATGGCAACGGCCTGCCGCCGATGACGTTCGAATCCTGGCGTCTCGGCACCGCGATGCGTGTCGATATTCTGTTGCGCACGGCAGCGCCCGGCGGGTCGATTAAGCTCTATGATTACTTCGCGAAAGAACCGTTCGTGCTTGCCGAGTTCAAATCGGAAGGCCCGCCGAAACGCTCGGACGCGTTCGAGCCGACGCCGCTCAAGGTGATGCCGTTTCCGAAACTCGACGAAGCGAACGCGCAAATCGTTCCGTTCGAGTTTTCAGCGACGCCAACAGGACAGGCCATCGCGGATATCGGCGCCGGTCCCGGCATCGAGCTTGGGCCGCTCTGTCTGACGAAGCGGACGTTCTGGGCGATCAACAAGCGCGCGTGGCCAGGGCAGGATCATCGCGATCTCGGGCCGCCGCTCGCGGTGCTGAAATCCGGGCAAAGCTATATCTTCGAACTCGATAATACGACGCCGCGATCGCATCCGATCCATATCCATGGACACACATTTGAAGTTTTGAATTCAAGTAAACGGAAGCTTCCGCGCTTCCGTTGCGATACGGTGCTGCTGATCCCGAACGAGCGCATCCAGGTCGGATTGGTTGCGGGCCTTCCGGGAAAATGGATGTTCCATTGCCATATCCTCGAACATCAGGAGACGGGCATGATGGGGTACATCGAGGTCGTATGACGCGGCGGTTGCAGGCCCTATCGGTGCTGGCATTGTTCGCTGGAATGTTGCTGCCCGATGCCGGTTGCGCCGACCCGCTCGATGCTGCCGTCGGCAAAGCGCTGTTCGACCGGCAGTGGATTCCGGCGCCGTCTTCTACGAACGGAACCGATGGTCTTGGGCCGCTGTTTGCGTCGCGGTCATGCACGGGCTGTCATGCCCGCGCGGACGGCGCGCATGTGGTCGTGCGCGATGATGGCAAACCGGACATCGCTGGCGCCGTCGTTCGCTTCGGCACCGCCGACGGCACCACAGATTCTTATTACGGTCTTGAACTGCAAACCAACGCGATCCCAGGATTGAAACCCGAGGGCAGCGCACGATTTCTGCCGCACCTTAGCTACAACCTGAATGGGCCGCCGCTCGGGGAGGGCGTGCATGCGGGCGTTCGTCTTGCTCCGCAGTTGTTCGGCAAGGCCAAGTTCGATGACGTGCCGGACGAAGAGATCGTAAAGCGCGCCGCCGCCAACGCGAAGAGCGGTGGCCCTGTTAAAGGCCGCGCCAACGTCACGCCGCACGGCATCGGCCGTTATGGCTGGAAAGCGGCGCACGTTTCGATCGACGAGCAGATCGCGCGTGCGTTCGCGTTCGATATCGGGCTCTCGAGCCCGCTGTTCCCGTTGCCGTATGGAGACTGCACGACGGCTGAGACGGCCTGTCTGTCCGCGCCGAACGGCGAAAGTCCGGCGTTCGAGGGGCGCGAGCTTTCGTCGCCGATGATCGGTGTCGTCGCAAGTTATCTGAAATCTCTTCGCGCCCGGCCCGTGACCGAGGCTTTGGCGCTATTTACTTCGACGGGGTGTGCGGCATGCCATGTCCCGGCGTTAACGGCGCGCGACGGGCGGCAAATTCCGGCCTTCACCGATCTTTTGCTTCACGATATGGGTCCAGGGCTCGATGACCATGTCGGAGAGCCGGGCGTGAAATCGTTCGAATGGCGGACGGCGCCGTTAATCAATGGCCGTTTGCGGCCCGAAGACCGGCGCTATCTTCACGACGGTTCGGCTGCAACGGTTGAAGACGCGATCGAGCGGCACGGTGGAGAAGCGGAACACAGCCGTAATCTTTTTGAGGCCTTGAAGGTCGACGACAAGAAGCGGCTTGTCGATTATGTGAATGGGCTATGATGGTACGAAAAGTCATGATCGCGGTGCTGGCGTTTTTGGCATTTGCGACGGAGGCAGTCAGCGCCGATCTGCCTCCTGAACCGCTGAGCCATGCGGGCATGGTGAAGGCTGCAATCGAACAATACATCATCCCGCACATCGATGCGCTGAGGGCTGCAACCGCGCCGTTGCCGGAAGCCGTCGAAGATGCTTGCAAGACGGGCTCGCCGGAAGCCGAAAAAGCGCTCCAAGAGCGCTTCGACAAGGCCGTTATCGCCTATGCGGGTGTCGATTTCCTGCGCTTCGGCCCAATGCTCGAAAAGGGGCGGCGCGAGCAGATTTCATTCTGGCCCGATCCGCGCGGGTTCGTTGCCCGGCAGATGCGGCTGTTGCTTTTGAACAAGGATGAAACGATTGCGCAGCCGGGCGCCATTCGCAAACAGAGTGCGGCTGTGCAGGGGCTTCCGGCGCTCGAAACGCTGATGCACGATAAGAATGTGCCACTGGGGCCAGCCGATGCCGCGCGTTACCGGTGCCTTGTGGCGCATGCGATTGCTGTCAATGTCACAAGCCTCGCGACGGAAGTGGCCGAGGGCTGGAAGAAGCCGGACGGCTGGGCCGATAAGATGCTGCATCCAGGCCCCGCGAACGACACGTACAAAAGCGATAGTGAGGCGGCTGTTGAAGTCGTCAAGGCATTGATCGTCGGCTTAGGGTTGACGGCCGATCTGCAGGTGAAGCCGCAGATCGATGCCAAGGTCCGGCTGACGCCGCCCTACGATAAATCGGGATTGCAGAAAGCCTATTATGCGGCGAGCGTCGCGTCGTTGCATCAGCTTTACGATGTCCTCAATCTCGAAAGCTGGCTGCCGCCCGATCGTCTTTGGATGAAGGATTGGGCGCTGGGAACATGGCGCACGCTCGAATCGAGCGATGGCGTCGGCGGGCATATGCCCCACGCCAAGCGCGAGGATGCGCCGACGCTTCGGGAAGTGTTCGATCGCACGAATGGATTGCGCAACATGGTCGCAAACAGGCTGTCGGTGGCGGCCAAACTGACGGTAGGCTTCAATGAGCTTGATGGCGATTGATCGCAGGCAGGTGTTGCTCGGTACGCTGGCGTTTGTCGGCGCGACGGCACTTCGACCGGAATTCGCGGCGGCGGGAACAAGCGCGGCTTACGTTACGGCAGCGCGCCTTGCCGACGGTTCGTTTGGAATTCTGCTGCTCAGCGCTGATGGGGCGATCTTGCGCGAAGTGCCGCTGTCGGCGCGTGGACACGACATTGCTGTCGACCAGACGTCGGGGCGTGTTGTGGTGTTTGCTCGGCGACCTGGCGCGTTCGCGGTTTCTTTCGAGCTCAACGACGCAACGCCACCGCATGTATTTACGCCGGGCGAAGGCCGCCACTACTTCGGGCATGGCTCGTTCTCGCAGGATGGGCGATTGCTTTATGCATCAGAGAACGACATTGCGACCGGCGTGGGCGTGATCGGCATTTATGATGTGGCGCGTAGCTTCAAGAAGATCGGCGAGCACTCCACGTTCGGCATGGGGCCGCACGAGATCATGCTGCTGGCTGACGGTAAGACGATCGCGTGCGGAAACGGCGGTCTCGATACGACACCCGAGGCGGGACGCGAAAATCTCAACGTCGATTCGATGCAGCCGTCGCTGACGTTCGTCCATGCGGAAAGCGGCAAGCTTTTATCGAAACATGAGATGACGGGCGACGTGCAATCACTGTCGATCCGGCACGTGACGCAGGACGCGAAGGGCGTCGTCTGGTTCGGCGGCCAATGGGAGGGCAGCCCAAGCGAGACGCCGCCGCAGATCGTGGGCAGCGTCGGGCTCGATCGGCCGTTCAAGCTTCTCGAACCGCAAGGCAAGGGCGGCGACGACCTCAAGGGCTATATCGGCGCCATGGCGGTGAGCAATGACGGCCGCTTCATTGCGGCTAGTGCGCCGAAGGCTGGGCACGTGCTCTACGTCGATACCGAGACGGCGACCGTCATCGGGCGCAGCAATCTCAAGGATGTGTGCGGGCTTGCGGCGGAAGGCACGCGGGATTTCGCTGCGTCGTCGGGCTTCGGCATCATTCGCTACGAGACGGCGCAAGCGAGCACGATTTCAGAGCGCGCGCTGCAGGACATCGCGTTCGACAATCACTTGCGGCGCATCGCCTGATCGCGGGCTTTGAAAGCCTCAAGGTCGGCTCGGGTGTCGATGTCGGCAAAGGCGCCTTCGTCGTCGCACGGTACGGGTCGCCAAAGTGCTTGATGCGAGGTGAGGATCGCCTTGCCGCCGCTGTCGCCCGTGACGGTCATGAGTTCCGGAAAAAGCGATTTTGGCCAGAGGATCGGGTGCCCCCTGCGGCCGTCGCTCGCGACGGGAAAGACAATCGTGGCCGAGTTGGATAGGAACGCCGAAACAAGCGCATTCACCAGCTCCGTCGAAATGGCGGGCATGTCGGCCAATGCAACGAGCAGGCCGTCGGCGTCTTGCGAGATGCTTTTCAGGCCGATGCGTAGCGACGTCGAGAGGCCATCGCGAGCGTCGGGATTTTCGGCAACGCTCCAGCGCCCTGGTCCGGCGGCCTTTGCAACAGCTCTATTTGCTTCCGAAGTCACCAGCACGATGTCGGCAGCGTCGGATGCTGCCAGCGCCTGGCAAACGCGGCGGACAACGGGAATGCCGTCGATTTCGACCAACAGCTTGTGGCCATCTTCGAAGCGGGATGAGCGTCCAGCGGCCAGGATGACAGCCGAGACGGTCACGCGTCAGGCGCTTTGCGGAACGCCGAGATGATCTGCGCCAGGATCGAGGTTGCGATTTCGCCCGGCGTTTCGGCTTCGATATTGAGGCCGACCGGCGCGTGTATGCGCGCAATATCGTCGTCGGTGAAGCCCGCGGCCTTCAGGCGGTCGACGCGTTTAGCGTGTGTTCTGCGCGAGCCGAGTGCGCCGATGTAGCGGCACGGCGACTTGAGCGCGATGGACAGGGCTTCGTCGTCGATGTGGTCGACGTGAGTGAGCGTGACGACGGCGGAAAACGGATCGGCGGTGAGCTTTCTAAAACAATCCTCCGGCCAGCCCGCGATGAGCTGCGACGGGTCGAAACGCGTGGCATTCGCGAAGGCCGTGCGCGGGTCGATCACCTTCACATCGTAGCCCGAAGCGGTCGCCATCGTCGCCAGGTGCTGGCCGATGTGGGTCGCGCCGACGATGACGATGCGCGGCGGCGGCGTCAGGGCATGGAGAAACGTTTCACCGCTTTTGTCGACGCCGCTATGGGCGCGGCGGATGGCTTCGGAGATGGCGGGATCGGTTGTGCTTGTGCCGTCATAGATTTGCCTCGCGCCGTCGGCGAGGCGCGTCATCACGACGACGGGCTCGCGAGCGGCGGCGGCACTGTCGAGTTTTTTCAGAAAGTCGAGATCGGTTTTAGGTTCGAGCTTGCTGACGTGGACGCGGATCTTGCCGCCGCATGCCAGGCCTGCGCGCCAGGCTGTTTCGTCGGCTATCCCGAAGCTCAGCGTGTCGGGTTTGCCGGTCTCGATGACGTCCATCCCGGCGGCGATGACATCGGCTTCGACGCACCCGCCCGACACGGAGCCCTGGAACTCATCCTCGCCGGCGATAACCATCTGTCCGCCGGCGCGGACGGGGGCCGACCCCCAAGTGTCGATGACAGTCGCAATGGCGACGGGGCGTCCGGCTTCGAGCCAAGCCCTTGCTGCCGCCCGAGGATTGGTCTTCGGGGCGTCGGATTTTTGAGGCGTTTCAGCGGTCTTGAGATCGGTCACGGGGGTATCTTCAACTGGTTGCCACAGTGTCGCGATTGCGCTTCGGAAGTCCCGAGGCTAGAAGCCCGAAGATGGCGAGACCCTCTCTAAAGATCAAGGCGAAGGCAAGTGCGAAGGTGCGGCGGCTGGCGCATGGCGCGACGGCTGAGCAAGCGCGCACCCCCAAGGTCGGCTTTGTGTCGCTCGGATGCCCGAAGGCGCTGGTCGATAGCGAGCGCATTATTACCAAGCTTCGCTCGGAAGGCTACGCGATCGCGCGCGAGTATTCGGGCGCAGACGTTGTCGTGGTCAATACCTGCGGCTTCCTCGATTCCGCCAAGCAGGAGAGCCTCGACGCTATCGGCGAAGCGATGAACGGCAACGGCCGGGTGATCGTGACAGGGTGCTTCGGCGCCGAGGAAGGGCGCATTCGCGAGGCGCATCCGGGCGTGCTGGCGGTAACGGGACCGCATCAATACGAGCAGGTCGTCGAAGCCGTTCACGACGCGGTGCCTCCGCTGCACGATCCTTATGTCGATCTCGTGCCGCCGGAAGGTTTGCGGCTGACGCCGCGCCACTACGCGTATCTGAAGATTTCGGAAGGCTGCAACAACCGCTGCACGTTCTGTATCATCCCGTCATTGCGGGGCGATCTTGCGAGCCGCCCCGCGAACCACGTGATGACGGAAGCGGAGCGGCTGGTGAATGCGGGCGTGAAAGAGCTACTCGTCATTAGCCAGGACACCAGTGCGTACGGCCTCGATCTTAAATATCAAGAGAGTGCCTGGAAGGGCGGTCAGCTCAAGGCGCGCTTTCTTGATCTGTCGCGCGCGCTGGGCGACCTCGGTGCGTGGGTCCGGATGCACTACGTCTATCCTTATCCGCACGTCGATGACGTCATTCCGCTGATGGCCGAGGGCAAGATTTTGCCGTACCTCGACATTCCGTTTCAGCATGCGTCTCCGGCCGTATTGAAGAAGATGCGGCGTCCGGCCTCGCAGGAGAAGACGGCAGAGAGGATTCGGCGCTGGCGGGATGTCTGCCCTGATCTTGCGATCCGCTCGACGTTCATCGTCGGCTTTCCCGGTGAGACCGAAGACGATTTCGCGTTTCTGCTCGATTGGCTGAAGGAAGCGAAGATCAACCGCGCCGGATGTTTCAAGTATGAAGCGGTTGAAGGCGCTCAGGCGAACGAGATCGAAGGCGCAGTTCCGGAAGAACTGAAAGACGAGCGCTGGCATCGCTTCATGGAAGCGCAGAAAGAGGTCAGCGGCGAATTGCTTCGCGGCAAAGTCGGCACGACGATCGACGTCATCATCGACGAGGTTGACGAGGACGGCGCTATCGGTCGCTCGAAATGGGACGCGCCGGAGATCGACGGCAACGTGTTTCTCAACGGTGATGGCGATGTGCGGCCCGGCGATATCGTCAAGGCGAACATCATTGAGGCCGACGAATACGACCTCTGGGGCGAGCGGGTGGTTTAACGGCTGGATTCCCGATCTTCGCTGACGCTCGATCGAGAATGACGAAAAAGTTCTAAAGCGGCACTGCGCCGGAATCTTCCGGCTTCGCTTTGTATTCCGGCTCGACGTGGATCACGACTTCCGAGCCTTCGATGCTTTTCTCGATGGAGTTTTCGAGGCGGTCGCAGATTGCATGCGCGTCATCGACGGTCATCGAGCCCGGCACAACAAGATGAAACTCAATGAACAGGGCGCGGCCCGCTTGGCGGGTGCGAATGTCGTGCGCCTGAAGCGCGCCAATACCGTTCGCTTCGATGGCGCCGCGAATACGCGCCTCAATTTCGGGGCTCGCGGCTTGGTCCATCAGGCGCGACATTGATTCGGTCGCGATGCGATAGCCCATCATCAGAATGTTGACCGCGACAACGGCCGCAATCAGCGGGTCGAGAATGTACAAGCCCGTCATCAGCGCCAGGATGAGCGCAATGACCACACCGACCGATGTGATGACGTCGGTGAAGAGATGATGGCCATCGGCAACAAGCGCGGGAGAGCGCCATTGCGTACCCCATTTGATCATCACCCCGGCCCAGATCGCGTTGATGATGGTCGCGAAGCTGTTGATCGAGAGACCGAGCACCGAATGTTCGAGCGTCACGCCTTCAACGAGACCGTTGTAAGCCTTGATCATGATCAGCACGGCTGCGACGGCAATCATCGCGCCTTCGAACATCGCGGCAAGAAATTCAGCCTTGGAATGGCCGAACGGATGGTCCGAGTCCGGCGGCTTCGCGCTCATCCAGATGGCGACGTAGGCGGCCACCGCCGTTATGACGTTGACAATGCTTTCGAGTGCGTCTGAGTACAACGCGACGGAGCCGGAGACGACGTAAGCGGCGTACTTCAGACATATCACCACCAGAGCCACGGCTATGTTTGCGGCTGCAACCTTCGTGATTTTGTTGCTGGTCGGGGTGCTGTTCGTAGACATGTGAGCATTGGTTTCGCTGATGTCGTGACCTAGTCGCACATTCCATCGGTGGGCGCTACCGCAGAGCCGGACTCGTCGCCCGAGCGGTATAAGAATGGAGGCTGCGGCGGCTTATCCACATGCGGGCCGGCCGGGCATCTCGTCGGGAAGACGAGAATCTGATGCTCCAATAGTCGCATTATCGACTGCCGAATCTCTCAGCCCGGTATTTCGGCTGCGAGCGGGCTGGAGCACCCCAATGGCGAATTTCACGACACACATTGCGATCGGCACCGTCGTTTCCGGCGCGCTGGCGACGCTGACGCTCGCGGCCGACGTCGTGGCGCCGCAAAACCTCGTGGCGGTGACACTGGCCGGTGCGCTCGGATCGGTGTTGCCGGATATCGACCTCAAGGACTCGCGGCCGAGCCGCGCGATGTTCGCCGGACTCGCTATTTTTGCGTCCTTCGCGGTCTTGTTTAACGCCGCGACACATTATTCGATTGCAGAGCTTTGGCTGCTTTGGCTCGGCACATTGCTTCTTGTGCGCTACGGGCTGCATACGATCTTCCATCGCATGGCCGTTCATCGCGGTATCTGGCACTCGATCCTGGCTGCTGTTTTCTGTGCGGTGGCGACGGCGATCGTGTTTCGCCATCTTCTGGGAAAGCCGGAGGGCGTGTCGTGGCTGGCGGCGGCGTTCATGTTCGTGGGCTACATCACGCATCTGACGCTCGATGAGATATACTCGGTCGACGTCATGGATACCCGCATCAAGTCTTCGTTCGGGACGGCGCTGAAGCTGTTCGATCGCCGACATCTCTATGCGTCGGCGGGGATGGCGGCAGCGACGGCGCTCGCGATCATGCTATCGCCGCAGACGAGCACGTTCGTTCACGGGCTCAGCTCGCACGACATGTGGTCGGGCCTTGAGCAGCGGTTGCTGCCGACAGGCAAATGGTTCGGCGTTATCGAGGGGCCGCATTTCGCGTCTCGCAAGCCGGTGGCGGGCGAAGGGATGACGACGGGATCAATCGCCGCCCAGCCAGCCACCTCTCAACCAGCGAGCGGCACGGGCGCGGCGGCAGATCATTCGGCGGCACAGCAGGCCCGCGGCGGCGCAGGGGAGGCGACTACACCTCTTCCCGCGTCGCAGACGCCTGCAGCGGTTTCAGCTCCGGCCGTAGCCCCGGCCGCCGTTACTGGTGGGCCGAGCGGCAGCGCAAGCCCTTGAGGAACGTCGAGGTGAGATCCTTGGCGTAAGTCTGGGCCGTTGCTGGAGTGATGTAGACGCCCTTCTCAGTGGCGGCGAAGGCCGTGATGCCATTCAGGCCGGCCAAGAAAGAGCGCGCCGTCGTATCGAGATCCTCGGTCGACAGGTTTGGTGCGACCTGGGCAAGCGCGCCTTTGACGACTTCGACAAGGCTGTTTGTATAGTCATGGAAGGGCGCCGGGACTGTTTTTCCGGCCGGGAGATTGTGGGCCAGGAATAGGTTCCACATCCGCCGATTGACCAGCGCGAAGTCGACGTAGGCGTACGACAAGTCTTCGATGTTCTTTTCACCGTCTTGTCCGAGGGGCACACGTTTCAGGTGCTCGACCGTGCGGCCCATCAGTTGAACCTGGAGAGTCAGCAAAACATCATCGAGGTTCTCGAAGATGTTATAGAGCGTGCCTGGCGAATAACCAATCATTCGCGCAATTTCGCGAGCCGAAAGACCAGTAATTCCATTGCGTTCTACAATGGTCTGAGACGCATCAAGAATAAGCTGTCTCAATTCTTCCGGCGAGTGAACGGATCTCCGTCCCATAGGTTTCCTACGATCCCCAAACAGTGTTTACATTTTCGTAAGGTGGACTTTAACTTACGTTTATAACAGCACAAGGAAATATAGAACTCGGAGTTTGAAATCCTAGAGGTGAATTTCTTTCGGGGAAATTATGTTTATTTCCCAAGGGAATAGAATGATTTATCGATCCGCAAAGACATGCTGTGTCAGGGTTTTATAACATCAGCATGCTGATTATATCGCAAATGTGAACGTTGGCCAGCGCTGAACAAAATTTTGTTATTTGCCGCAAAAAGGGCTGGGAGACGTCACTGGCAAGCGGCTTTCGAGGGATTATCCCACGTATTGTTGTTGTTCAGGCCTGGCAGAAACATGACAGAGGGAACATCGCGGGGCGTCATGACCATCGTATCTGACCATGTTGACTGCCGAATGACGCTGGGCAGCAGGTTAGAGAGGATGGGCGTGTACGTGTATGTGGCCTCGATGAAAACGGCGCGTCCATTGCCGACCAGCACGTTCTCGGCGATCGTCTTAGAATCTCCGCATCCGACCGTAGCGCCGGTGGGATACTGGTAAGACCATTCGATTTTCGTTTGCTTCGGCGCATCGAGTTTGGCCCAAACTTGGTAGACACGAAGCGACAGCGGCGTGACGCTGTATGGTTCCATCGCGTGCGCGACGGACTGCATGATGCCCGCAAGAGTATTCTTGGCATCCGTTGTCGTTACGTTTGCCTCGGCTTCATCTTCCGGCCAAAGCTGCTTTTCGCGCGTGACGAGGTCGCCAACCATCGCCGTTGCACGCTGGAAGCGCTTATGGATCATCAGGGCGCGCGACAGCTCGATCGTGCCGAAGGTCATCATTAAGAGTAGGGGCACGAGCAATGCGAATTCGATCGCGGCGACGCCCGCGACATCGGTGCGGAAGACGCGAAATTTTGCCGACAGCGAGGATGTCCAAAGCTTGCGCATGTCAGCTGCCCGTTCCCGGAAACGGCTCAGTCCGGAATGCCGTAGACGACTGGATCATCATCGTTCCGTCCTGCATGTTGCCCAAATGGAGGAACGGAATTTTTGATGCGTATTCCCATTGGTAGCAGGTCGTCACGACCACGACGTTGCTGGCGCCACCGGTATAGGTAGCGATGAGATCTCCCGGATTACGATTGTTCACGCTCGCCGTGTTGTTTGCATCGACGCAGCGGTGTATTCCGTTGGAGTTGAAACCAGTGTCGTCCGTCGGATTGTTCGTTCCAATGGCACCCCAGTCGGTCCAGCTTTGGGCCCAGACCTGAAGCTTGTCGCATTTGATCCAACCGCCGGCGCTATCGCAGATTGTCTTCTTGAATTGAGCAACGGTCATCTTGTTGTTGACGGCTTCGCCAGTGCGGATCAGCCGGCTCGTCTGATCCATGCCGCGTTCGAGGGTATTGGAAACAAAGAAGTAAAGCGCGCAGCCGATCAGTGCGAAGACGAACATCAGGAACGGTGTAAGGAGGATGGCGAATTCGACTGCGGTTGCGCCCCGGTCGTCGCGACTAAAGCGGCGTAGGCTCGCAAATCTCAAAGACGGCCGTCGTCTGGCCGTTGCCAGGCCTGCCATGGGTTGGAGCTCCGCATCGCGATCATATTTTGCGAAGAGCTAAACTGCGGAAGATTAAGACGGCATTTATCGAAAGGTGGTCTTTCTTTATCGGTTAAGAAGGCGTTGCCGAGATGCCGCTTCCGTTCGCTATTGCGCGTTGTTGGCGTTGTTGCCTTGGTCCGATGTGCCGGACGAGAATTTGATCTTCGATGAGTTTGCGGACTCCACGTCTTTGAAGAAGTCCTTCTCATCGCCAATCGTCAGTGTCGGTTCGCAGTTCGGCGTGCACGCATATGTAAAGCGCTCGCTTCCTTTATGGAGATTGACGATACGGCTGTCGTCGCGCTCGACCATCACGCGCTGGTCCTGAATAATGTTGTGGTCGGTGTCGAGCGCAATGATGTTGGTGATGCCGAAGGTCTTACCCGTCACGACGAGCAGGTTGCCGTCCTGCAAAGCGACGTCCGCGATCGACGGATTGCCGACGATGATTTCGGAAGCGGGGCGCGGCAGCCGAAGCAACTGCGATTGATCATAGCGGACGATCAGATCGGCGGCCGTTGCCGGCATCGCGAAGAGAAATGAGACGCCGATGCCGAGCACAATGCTCCTCACTTGGGAGGAGACGGTGGTTGTTCTGGCGTTTGTCAGCATCTGACGGAATCCGGGTTCGTGAGGAATTGCGCCATTACCCCAGAAATTGGTGAAGGATGTGCAAACGTCCGTCTCAGAGCGGCCTAAGCCTGGAGGAGGTACGGTCGGCGGCGTCAAAGCGAAGCTCTGCCAATCGATAAATTTGTTCGTATCGACTCTCGTGGCCCGGCAGTGCTTGTTCGAGTTAAGATACTGGCTTGCCAGATGCACAGGCGCGGCGGTCCGGACACGGTGCGGAACCGGCAGAATTTCTCATTCTTGTTCTTTTAGTATATCATTCGATAAATCTAGTATTAACCCATAAATACTTGTGCGCTATGCGCTTTGTGACGCCCATTTTCGAAATGGTAACGGTTTATTTTAGTGTATTTCGTCGCTTATTTCTTTAATACTGCTGATGTTAACTTGGATAATCGTGTATTAATGGAGATTTATGGCGAAATTCGCCTATTTTACTCGGCTTTAATTTTTCAGGACTATGTTTCCGAAAGTTCCCAGTTTGGGCGGAGACCCAATGGGACATGGATCGGACAACTACTTGAAGATTGGTTTGGGAGAGTACGAATGAACATGTTTTCGCGTTTCGTGAAGGACGAGTCGGGCGCAACGGCTATCGAATATGGCCTTATCGCTGCCATCGTCGCTGTCGGCATCATTGCCGCTCTGAGCCAGGTTCGTGGCTCTCTGCAGACGACGTTCGAGGGTGTCGCCACGCAGCTCAATACCGCGAACGGCAACTAATTCCGTGACGCTTATCAGCGTTTATCGCGCCCGGAGAGTATTTCTCCGGGCGCATTTTTTTGAGACGTGGTGATGCGTTTTTAGGGCGGGCGCGCCGCAAATGGAAAGCGAGCTAAGCGATGCTTAAAGCCAAACTGTTGAGGCTCTGTGCCGACGATGAAGGCGCGACCGCAATCGAATATGCACTGATTGCGGTGATCATCAGTGTCTGCATGGTGGCAGGTCTGACGCAGATTTCCGGAACCCTTCAGGGCACTTTCAATAACGTTGGTACGCAGCTTAATTTGGCGCGCCAATAAAGCTGTGCCAGGCTTCTGGATATTAGGTCGACTTTTACCCTGTTCGGGCAGGCTTCCCGCCATTGCGGTCTGTAATCGGGTCTTTGGCGTATGAATTCATTGGCTTCTGTCGTTCTGATGGTTTTCCCCGTGGCGATGGCGTTTGCAGCGGCGAACGACCTTCTCACGATGAAAATCCCCAATCGTATTCCGATGGCACTGGTTTCCGGATTTGTCGTCATTGCGCTTCTGACCCGCATGCCGCTAGACGTGTTCGGCATGAATTTGGCGGTCGGATTTGCCGTCCTTGCGGTGACGTTCAGCCTTTTTGCGTTCAATCTGCTCGGCGGCGGTGATGCCAAATTGATCGCGGCCGGTGCGCTTTGGATCGGCGCGGCGCACATCATCGACTATTTGCTGTTGACGACGATCTTCGGCGGTGTGCTGTGCCTCGCCATCCTGGCTTATCGCCGATGGGTCCCGGCCACGGCCCTCGCGCTTCCCGGCTGGGCGCATCGGCTGCACACCGAAAAGGGTCCAGTCCCTTATGGCATCGCGATCGCGGCAGGTGCGCTTGCCGTGTTCCCGAGCACGGATCTTTTCCTGTCGCTGATGTCGTAAGCGCATAGGCGTCAGAGCAACGCCCGGCGCAATGCCGTTTACGCTTCGATAACTGTCTCTACAACAAATTGCCTCCGCGCCCCAGTTCGAGACGGCGGTTAACTTCAAATTGACGATTGTCGGGCCATCGTCGGGCGAAGGAATCACGTTCGTTCGCGAAGGGACTTGCGGGGCGTATGAAGCGGGCTCAGCTTATCGGTTTTTCAGTGGCACTCGTTGCCGCGGGGCTCGCTTATTATGTCGCGGGCGCTCTTCTGCAGCCGCCCGCTCCCATTACCGTCGAGAAGCATGTCGACAGCACAAAGGTGCTCGTTGCGGGCAGGAATATTCCTGTTGGTGACATCGTCAACGAAGGCAGCTTCCGCTGGATGACGTGGCCGAAAAGCGCTGTGTCGCCCGACTATCTGAACCAAAAAACGGCCGGAGCTGACATCTTGAAGCGACTTGCCGGATCGGTTGCGCGAGCGCCGATCCTCGCGGGTGAGCCGATTACGAAGCAAAAGCTGATCAAGCCCGGCGATGGCGGCGTCCTCGCTGCCATTCTTCCTCAAGGCATGCGCGCCATATCGACGAAGATCCGCGCGGAAACCGCGGCGGGCAGCTTGATCCTGCCGAACGATCACGTCGACGTCATCCTGATCCGGCGCGTGCGAGGTCGCAACAACGATGACCAGAGCGTCGCTGATACGCTGTTTCGCAACGTTCGGGTGCTCGCGATCGGACAGCAGATCCAGACCAAAGAAGGCAAGATGGTCGCCGAAAGCTCGGCGAGCACGGCAACGCTCGAGCTGACGCCACGTCAGTCCGAAATGATGGCGCTTGCAAATACGATGGGGGACATCACCCTCTCGCTGCGCAGCGTCGCCGATCTGAATTCGGATCCGACGGGATCGGGTGCGGGCCTCAGCCGGCCGAAAGAGAATTCCGTGCGTATCGTACGTTACGGCGCGAAATCGCGTGTGTATGGCGTGAACTGAGTCATCAAAAGTCAGTGGTCGTCATAAGGTAAGACCTCATGCGCATTACTCTAGAATTTTCGTGGCGCGCCGCGGTGCGCGCCGTCGCGCTGCTTGTCGGCGTCGGGATGTTGTGCGCGAATTTATCGCCCGCATCTGCGCAGGCTCAACGGGGCGGCGACCAGTCTTACGACGACGATGTTTCGGGGGCGGATCACCAGTCGTTTATCCGCATCCAGGATACCGGAGGTCCGATCCGTAAGAGCATAAAGATCGGAATGGGCAAGTCGGTTCTCTTGGAGTTCCCGCGGCCGGTTCGCGACGTGATGGTTTCCAACCCGGCTGTCGTCGATGCCGTGGTGCTGAGCTCGAACCGCGTTTTTCTGCTGGCGAAAGACATGGGCGAAGCCAATGCCTTCTTCTTCGACACGTCCGGCAATCAATTCGCGACTATGGAACTTTATGTTGCGCGCGAGACGGCAGGACTGGAATCGCTTCTGAACCGCATCATAACCGGGGGCCGGATCAAGGTCGAAATGCTGAACCAGACCGTGATCCTGACCGGGACCGTCAAGAGCCCGATTGACTCGACGCGTGCGGGCGACATCGCCGGACAATTCATCTCGCAGCAGCTGCGGAGCTTTTCGGCGAATACCAAGGAAGGCGTTTCGCTGGCTGAAGGGCAGACGAACCAGATCAAGGAATCTGTCATCAACATGCTGACGGTCGAGGCCGAAGAGCAGGTTATGCTCAAGGTCACGGTTGCAGAAGTTCAGCGCACGCTGCTCAAGCAGATGGGTGTCAACGTCGGCGCCATGATCCAGTCCGGCAGTTTCGCGACGGCGCTCTTAACTGAGAACTCGCTGCCAATTACAGTTGCGCAGGGGTTGGGCGCGATGCCTCAGATTGGTATCGGAACGGGAGCGTCGACCGGCTGTGCGGTGGGTAGCCTTTGCAATATCAATACCGGCGCTGGCGGTACATATCAAAATAGCGGTGCTACGTCGTCGTGGGGGAGCGGAAACAACCGAGTCCAGGCTGCGATCCGTGCGCTCGAACGCGACGGTCTGATCCGTACGCTGGCCGAGCCCAACCTGACAGCGATTTCGGGCGAACCGGCTGAGTTTCTGGCGGGCGGCGAGGTTCCTTACGTCACGGGTATCGACACGCAGTCGGGCGTCAGCTCGGTGGCTTTCAAGAAGTTCGGCGTGCAGCTGAGCTTCACACCGGTCGTTCTTTCCGAAGGTCGCATCAGTCTCAAGATCGATACCAGCGTCAGCGATATCTCGCAGTTCATCGCCAACAACCCAGTGTTCGATACGCGCCAGGCCAAGACGGTCGTCGAGTTGCCGTCGGGCGGTTCCTTGGCGCTTGCCGGTCTCATCAGCACCAAGACGCAGCAGAACATCGACGGGCTGCCAGGCGCAAAAGACATTCCGATCCTTGGCACGCTGTTTCGCAGTCGCGACTTCCAGAACCAGGAATCGGAGCTGGTCGTGATCGTGACGCCCTATGTCGTGCAGCCGGTCTCGCGTCAGCAGCTTGCAACGCCTGCGGATGGTTTGGCGCCGGCGACCGATCTCAAGGCAGACTTTCTGGGTCACCTGAACCGGATCTACGGCAAGAGCGAAGCCATGCCGTCCGGCGGGCTCAAAGGTGACTACGGCTTTATCGTCGAATAATTGGGGCAAGACGCGTCATGCAGATGAAAAGCACGAGTGCCGGCGGCCCGAAGAGATTGCGGACCGATATGGGCAGGATCGTCACGATCGCACTGCTGTCCATCGTTGCGGGCGGCTGTCAGCATGATGGCGTCACGGGACCGCAAGTTGCGGGCTGGACGCTCGTCGATCCCGAGCAGCGCCACCCGATTCTGGTTTCGCAACAGCCCGCGACCCTCAGCCTGCATATCTCGCGGAACGCCGATGGCTTGACGCCAGCGCAGCGGGCGCGCGTGCTCGAATTCTCCAGCCGCAGCCGGGCGTCCGATGCCGGTAACAGCCGTATCGTTATCTCGGCACCAAGTGGCGCGTCGAACGAAAGCGCTTCGATGCAGGCCGCGGATGAAGCGCGCAAGCTTCTTATTGATACAGGTTATTCGGAGACGACGATCGCGGTCGAGGCGTACCCGGCTTATGGCCGCGATGCGCCGGTGCGGCTGTCGTATATGCGCTATATCGCGGAAGCGCCGAATTGCGGGCAGGACTGGTCTGAGAACCTGGCGCGGGCTTATCAGAACACGCCTTATCCGAACATGGGCTGCGCGGCGCAGCGCAACTTGGCGGTGATGGTCGCCAATCCGGCCGATCTGCTCGGACCGCGTACGATGACGAGCCGCGATTCCAACCGCCGCGACGACATGTACGAAAAATACGTGAAGGGTGAAGCCGTCGGGGCAGCCGCCGAGGCTCAGACCGTCCAGAGTGTCACCAGCGGCCAGTGATCGATCGGAGACGTCATGTCCAAGCTTGCTCATCTTACCGACGACGAGCCCTACTTCGATAGCGATGAGGGGTTGGCCGCCCATCCTAGCGATCGCGCCCGGCCGATCCCGCGCATTTCCATTCAAGCGTTTTGCGATGATCTGAACGTCGCTGATGCAGTTCAGCATGCGGCTGAAGATCGGCGGCTGGCGAAGGCGCATGTCAGCGTCCACATGGGCGGGATCGCGGCGGCGATCGCGCACTATGCCGATAGTCCGACGCCCAATCTCATCATCGCTGATAGTTCTCACAGCGGCAGTCAGCTGCTGTCGGAGCTCGATCAACTCGCAGAAAGCTGCGATCCGGGAACGAAGGTGATCGTTATCGGTCGCCATAACGACGTGATGCTCTATCGCGAGCTGTTGAAGCGCGGCGTCGCCGAATATCTGGTCGCGCCGACGGATCCCATCGAGTTGATGGAGAGCATCTCCAATCTCTACAACAACCCCGAGACGGACCCGGTCGGGCACGTCTTTGCGTTCATCGGCGCCAAGGGCGGCGTCGGATCATCGACTATCTGCCATAACGTAGCGTGGACGATGTCGGAGGCGCTGGAAACCGACGTCACGATTGCCGACATGGACCTCGCGTTCGGCACGACGGGTCTCGATTTTAATCAGGATCCCGTTCAAGGCATCGTTGAAGCGCTGTCGGCACCGGAGCGTCTGGACGATCAGCTGCTCGACCGGTTACTGACGAAGTGCTCCGAACGGCTGTCGATTTTTGCAGCGCCAGTCGTCCTCGATCGCGACTTCGACTTCTCGGCTGACGCTTGCGAGACCGTTATCGATGTTGCGCGGCAGAACGTGCCGTTCGTCGCGATCGACCTGCCGCATGGCTGGTCTCCGTGGACGAAGCGGCTGTTGCTGCAGGCCGACGAGATCGTCATTACCGCAGCCCCCGATCTCGCCAATCTGAGAAACGCGAAGAATATCGTCGATCTCATGAAGACCTCGCGGCGGAACGACCAGCATCCGCACCTGATCCTCAATATGGCAAATCAGCCGAAGCGGCAGGAAATCAGCGTCAAGGAGTTCGAGCAGGCGCTCGATTTGAAGGTTCTCGCCGTCGTCGACTACGACAGCGAGACGTTCAGCCATGCCGCCAACAACGGCCAGATGGTCGAAGAGCTTAACGCCAAGGCAAAAGCCGTCGAAAAGTTTCACGATGTGGCGATGAAGCTAACGAGACGTAAAGACACGAAGGCCGAAAAACAGAGTTCGGCACTTTCGGCCCTGGCGCCGATCTTGGAGAAGCTAAAGCTCAAGCGTTGAGGATTGCAGTTTCATGTTCGGAAGGCGCTCAAACGAGCCACAGGCAGATCGACGCGTAACGCCGCGTCCTCCCGAACCGCAGGCCGTCCCTGCCGCCAGCGAGGCTAGACCGGCTGCGGCCGCTCCGGCGCGCAGTGCGGCGCCACCACCGAGCGCGCCGCCTAAAAGGCCGGAACCCGCACCGGAACAGCAGCGGCGGCATTCCGAAGAGTATTACGACGTCAAGACGACGGTCTTTAACGCGCTGATCGACACCATCGATCTCACGCAGCTATCGAAGCTCGACAGCGTGACGGCGCGCGAAGAAATTCGCGACATCGTCAGCGAGATCATTCAGATCAAGAATGTCGTGATGTCGATTTCGGAGCAGGAAGAACTGCTCGAAGACATCTGCAACGACGTTCTCGGCTATGGTCCGCTTGAGCCCCTTCTGGCGCGCGATGATATCGCCGATATTATGGTGAACGGCGCGGCGACGACCTTCATCGAAGTCGGCGGCAAAGTGCAAAAGACCGGCGTCCGATTTGCCGATAATCAGCAGTTGATGAATATCTGTCAGCGCATCGTCAGCCAGGTCGGCCGGCGTGTCGATGAATCCAGCCCGATCTGCGACGCGCGTCTACCGGATGGGTCACGCGTCAACGTCATCGCTCCGCCGCTTGCGATCGATGGGCCAGCGCTCACGATCCGAAAATTCAAAAAGGATCGGCTGAAGCTCGAACAGCTCGTCAAGTTCGGCTCGATTACGCCGGAAGGCAAAACCATTCTGGAGATCATTGGACGCGTTCGCTGCAACGTCGTCATCTCAGGCGGTACGGGCTCGGGCAAGACGACGCTGCTCAACTGTTTGACCGGCTCGATCGACCACGACGAGCGTATTATCACGTGCGAAGACTCGGCAGAACTTCAGCTGCAGCAGCCTCATGTCGTGCGACTTGAAACGCGCCCGCCGAACCTCGAAGGCGAGGGCGAGATCAAGATGCGCGATCTCATTAAGAACTGTCTGCGTATGCGGCCTGAGCGGATCATCGTCGGCGAAGTCCGCGGACCTGAAGCGTTTGACTTGCTTCAGGCCATGAATACCGGCCACGACGGCTCGATGGGCACCCTTCACGCCAACAGTCCGCGCGAAGCCTTGAGCCGTCTTGAATCGATGATCATGCAGGGTGGCTACGCGCTGCCGATCAAGACGATCCGCGAAATGATCTGCGGTTCGGTCGATGTCATTATTCAGGCCTCGCGATTGCGGGACGGCTCGCGCAAGATCACGCACATCACTGAAGTTCTCGGCATGGAAGAAGAAACGATCACGCTGCAGAACATTCTCGTCTACGAAATCACGGGCGAAGACGCACACGGCAAGCTGACGGGACGGCACCGTTCGACGGGCATCGTTCGTCCGCGGTTCTGGGAGCGCGCAGAATACTACAACGAGACTGAAAAGCTCGCAGCGGCGCTCGTGCGGTCGGAAGTCATGGACGATCTCGGCAATCCGCTCGGAGATCAAAATGGCTGATCTCGGGCTGCCGACGTTTCTCGCTCCGCTACTCGCCGCGCTGGCTTTCGCCGGTATCGTGTTCGCAGTGGCGTACCCGTATTTTGCCGACGACCGCAAGGGAAAGCGTGTCGAGGTCGTTGCGGGAGGACGGTCGTCGCGCAAAGGTAGCTCGGCCATTGCCGACATCCAGAGCAGCAGAAAAAAGTCCGTTGCTGAAACGCTGAAGGAAATCGAAGTCCGCGAGAAGGCCAAGAAGAAGATTACGATGAGCCTGCGCTTGATGCGGGCCGGCACGAAGCGAAAGCCTCGCGATTTCTATGTTGCGAGTGCGTTGCTCGGCGTGCTTTTGGCGTCTATCGCGCTTTTCATTCTCGAATTGCCGTTTTCGGCGGCGATCGTGGCGGCGTTCGTCGGCGGTTTTGGTCTGCCGAGGTGGATTCTGAACAAGATGACCGCGCGTCGGCAGGCCAAATTTCTGGGTCAGCTTGCAAACGCTATCGACGTCATCGTGCGTGGCATCAAATCCGGCCTGCCGCTCAACGAATGTCTTCAGGTCATCGCACGTGAGAGCCCGGAACCGCTCGGAAGCGAGTTTCTCGAAGTCGTCGATCAACAAAAGATGGGCGTCGGGTTGGCGGACGGGCTTGAGCGCATGTGCGACCGGCTTCCACTTCCCGAAGTGCGCTTTCTGACGATCGTCATTGCGATCCAGCAGCAGGCGGGTGGCAACTTGTCGGAAGCGCTCTCCAATCTGGCGAGCGTTTTGCGCGAAAGGCAGTCGCTGGCAATGAAAGTCAAGGCGCTGTCGGCGGAAGCCAAGGCGTCGGCCATCGTGCTTGCATCTTTGCCGCCCGGTGTCATGACGATGGTCTATCTGTCGTCGCCCGACTACATCATGCCGCTGTTCACGACGACGATGGGGCATTTCATGGTCGCGTTTGGCGCGGTGTGGATGCTTACCGGCGTTCTGATCATGAGGAAGATGATCAACTTCAAATTCTAGATCTTTTCACGCGAGCAGGCACGGTCGTGCGCAGATGACGACATTCATCGATACAATCATGAACCCGCAGTTCATCGCGACGGCGCTGGCGGCGATCTGCGTCTTCGCGACGGTTTTGACGGTGGCGTTGCCGATGCTGCAGCGGGACCAGATGAACCGGCGCATGCGTGAAATGGCGATTGAGCGCAGCAAAATGCGCTCGGCGCGGCTTGCGGAAATGACGTCGAAAGACCGCCAGCAGGGCGGTACGAGCCGGCTTCGCTCGACGCCGAAAGGCTTTATGCAGCGGGTTGTCGACAAGTTCAATTTGCGGGAACGGTTCGACAACGAAGAACTGCGCGAAAACCTCAAGCGGGCTGGTCTGCGCGGTCAGGCCAATATTGTCGCGTTCCTATTCTTCCGCGTTGCTGCGCCGATTGCGATTTTCTTTTTCGCGCTCTTTTATCTTTTCGTGCTGTACGACAGCGGCTACCCGCCGATGATCAATCTGTTGATCGCGCTGGCAGCGGGTTTCCTCGGCTTCTATGTGCCGAACATGTTCATCACCAACCGCGTGCAGAAGCGGCAGATGGCCATCAAGCAGGCGTGGCCGGATGCGCTCGATATGCTGTTGATTTGCGTGCAGTCGGGCATGTCGGTCGAAGCCGGGTTTGCGAAAGTCGGCAAGGAGATCGTCAGCCAGTCGGTCGAGCTTGCGGAAGAAATGTCGCTGACGACTGCGGAACTCTCGTATCTTCAGGACCGGCGGCAGGCCTACGACAATCTTGCGAAGCGGACGGGGTTGCCCGGTGTGAAAGCGGTGACGACAGCGCTCGCTCAGGCCGAGCGTTACGGCACGCCCGTCGGGACGGCGCTGCGTACGATGGCCAAGGAAAACCGCGAAATCCGGCAGTCGGAAGCCGAGCGTAAGGCGGCCGCGCTGCCGCCGAAGCTCACCGTGCCGATGATCGTGTTCTTCCTGCCGGTACTTTTCGTCGTCATTCTGGGACCGGCCGTCATCAGCTATATGGCGCTGAAGCAGCATTAGGACGCGCTTTTCGCCGCCCCACGTTTGCGAGGAGCAGCGAGAAGAGACGCCCGGTTTGCGATTGGTCTTTGTCTATTGGTGAGACGCGCGAGCTTGGCATGGCGCGACGCGTCATGACGTCGAGCGGTAGCCGGAAGCGGCTTCAGCGCACGAGTGGCGGGCTTTGGTCGGTCGTCGTTTGCCAAACGCTCTGGCTGACGGGAAGCGACGACGTCGTCGTGGCGGCGGCGCGCTGCACTTCGATCCGCGGTTGGGAGGGGCTCACGTAGGTATTGCTGGCGAAGCTTTTGGCGTCGGGCATGGCCGTCGTCGGTTGGAGCTGGACCATCTGCTTCAGGTAGTTGGCGTTGGCGCTGGCGGTATCGGTCGAGAGCACGCCGGATGCGATGGCCTTCGATTCATCGTAGCGGCCCTGCAGGCCGAGCACGAGAGCCAGGTTTTCCCGAACCTTCGGCGTCGCGCCGGGAGCGACAAGCGCCTGACGCAGGATGCCCTCTGCCTTTTTCGGATCGCCCGTCATGGCGTAGGCCATGGCCAGATTGTTCATGACGGTGGGATTGTCCGGCGAAAGGGTCAGCGCGCGCTCATAGAACGGCACGGCGTCTGCATATTTGCCCTGCTTCGCCATCACGGTGCCGCGCGCCGAGACGACCCGCCAATCCGGTTTCGCCGGATCGTCGGCAATCGTCAGCATCTGGTTGGCGACGCCGACTTGGTCCATTTCGAGCGCCAGCCGGCCGTATTCGCCGGCAAGCTCCTGATCGCTGCCGTGAATGAGCGCGGCTTGCTGCAGCACAGACAAGGCTTTCGACTTTTCGCCGAGCGCCTTCAGGTCTTTCGCATAATTGAGTGCAGGCTTCAGTTCGGCCGGGTTTTTGGCGTATTGCTGGCCCCAGTAGATCGTTGCCTTCTGCAACTCGGTCTGCGGCGTGCCCGGCGTGGTATCGCCGGTCGTCGTATCGCGGGGTTTCATGGCGATGCTTGGCAGCAGGTCAGTGGAGGCGGAACAGGCACCCAGGAGTAGCGATGCCGTGAGCGACGCGAAGGTTCCGAGGCGCGGAAGGCGCGGCAAAGTCTGCGAGCGGGGGCGCTCAAAACGCGTCATGACGGTCTCCTGGGGTGATTCGCTCATCAGCGACGAATCAAGGTGAGGCCGTCAGTTTCTGGGGCATCGGTCAACAAACGCTTAAGACTTGCCAGTGACCTGTGATAGCTGGAGAAAACGCGAATGAACTGCAGCCCGAGGGCGCCTATCGAGGGCGCCAGTTTGCGACCGGGTCGCGACCTTGGTCAGCTTGGTGCAACGGTAAAAGAGAGAACGAAGACGAATGGTTGAGACGACAGCCTGGGCGGCAGCGGAGACCTTTGCACTTGGCGCGCCGGATGCGAGCGACATACCGGTGCACTTCATCGGGTCGAACAGTCTTCAGCCGTCAGCGCCGCTCGATGCCGCGCAACAGGCGTGGCTCGCAGCTCAGAATTTTTCCGGGAGCGCCAAGCGCTCCGTTCTTCTGCCCAACGCCGAGGGGAAAGTTTCAGCCGTCGCGTTTGGCACGGGCAACGGCCAGCAGGGCGAGCCGAGCGGTCCATCGGAGCTACTGGCAGGGCTGCTCGGTGCGGGATTGCCCGCCGGGACCTATCGGATCGCATCAGAGCTGTCACAGCCCGACCTTGCAGCGCTGGCGTGGGCGCTCGGCAGCTATTCGTTCTCGCGCTACCGCAGCAAAGGACCGAACGGAGCGCGCGCGAAGCTGCGTCTGGCGGCGGAGGGTGCTGAGCGCATCATCAATACGGCAGAAGCCGTCTGGCTCGGCCGCGATCTGATCAACACGCCGGCATCCGACATGGCGCCCGCCGATCTCGAGGCCGTCGCGCGGGATCTGGCCGACCGTCATGGGGCCGACATCTCCGTCGTCGTCGGCGACGATTTGCTGGCGAAGAACTTCCCGCTCATTCATGCGGTCGGACGTGCGAGCCCGCGGCCGCCGCGTCTCATCGACATGAGCTGGGGGCCGGTCGGGGCGCCGAAAATCACGCTCGTCGGCAAGGGGATCAGCTTCGATACGGGCGGCCTCGACATCAAGCCTGCGAGCGCCATGCTGCTGATGAAGAAGGACATGGGCGGCGCGGCGACAGCGCTGACGCTCGCGCATATGATCATGGGGCAGCGGCTCAACTGCAGGCTGCGCGTCATCATCCCGACGGCGGAAAATTCCGTTGGCGGCGATGCGTTCCGTCCAGGCGACATTCTGGCGAGCCGTCTGGGGCTTAGTGTTGAAATCGGCAATACCGACGCGGAGGGGCGACTGGTGCTCGCCGATGCCCTGGCGCTTGCCGACGCCGACGAGCCCGACAGCATCTTCGTTTTCGCAACGCTGACCGGCGCAGCGCGGTCGGCTCTGGGGCCGGACCTGCCGGCATTCTTCACGAACGACAACGAGCTGGCGCAGAGCTTGCCGCCGCTTGCAGCGTCAATCGGCGATCCGCTGTGGGCTATGCCTCTTTGGGAGGGTTACCTACGCAATCTCGACAGCGACATTGCCGACATCAACAATGTCTGGGAATCGCCATTTGCTGGTGCCATTACTGCGGCGCTGTTTCTGAAACGGTTCGTCAGCAAGGCGCGCCGTTTCGCGCATTTCGATCTCTATGGCTGGCGTCCCGCCGCGCGTCCTCTCGGGCCGAAGGGCGGTGAGCCACAAACGGCGAGGGCCGTGATGGAACACTTGCGGCGAGAGTTGATGACGTGACGGCCGACGTTTCTCAGCGACCGGCGGGCGCGCTCGATCCGAGACGGAACGTATTCCGCTCGGATCTCGCGGCGAAGTCGCTCGAAGGCGTCGTGCGCGCAGAACGCTATGTCGCTGGAGAGCCGGGTTTCGTGATCCGCGCAACGGTGCCGTTGCGTAAATTTCCTGATCCCGCCCGCGGCTTCGAGACGGAAGCGCTGTTCGGAGAGAGCCTGACGATCTACGAAGACGGCGGTGGATGGAGCTGGGTGCAGCTCGCGCGTGACGGCTATGTCGGCTATGTGCCGAGCGACGCCATCCGCCGCGGCACCTTTCACACGACGCATCACATTCAGGCATTAGGGACGTTTCTTTACGCCCAACCTGACATCAAGACGCCGCCGATCATGCATCTGCCGCTCAACGCCGCGATTGCCGTGCGCGGCGGCGACGAGGGCTTTCTGGAGCTTGAAAGCGGCGGCTTCGTCTATGCGCGCCACGCCGCACCGCACGATCGCTTTGCGCGCGACTTCGTGGAAATTGCTGAGCGCTTTATCGGCACGCCGTATCTCTGGGGCGGGCGCACGCGGATCGGCATCGATTGTTCGGGCCTTGTGCAGACGTCGCTCGCCGCCGCCGGGTTTCCCGCACCGCGCGACAGTGACATGCAGCAGGCCGAGCTCGGCGACAACGTGCTCGTGGCCGACGATCTCGAAGGCTTGATGCGCGGTGACCTGGTGTTCTGGAAGGGACACGTCGGCATCATGATCGACGGCATCATGATGGTGCACGCCAACGCCTGGCATATGCAGACGTCGGTCGAGACGCTGCCCGAGGCGGTGCTGCGCATTGCCAAGACGGGCAGTCAGATTACTGCGATCAAACGCATTCCAGGCTATGCCGCGATGGATGGGTTCTAGCGCCGGTAGGCGAGATAGTGATGCGTTCGCCAGACCTCTTCTGGCGGCGCTTTGGCAATCCGGCGTTCGCCGCGCCAATCCCATCCGGGGCCGAGCGCCACACGCATCTCGATCGCGACCAGCTCGTCGGTCATGGCATCGAACTTGGAGATTTTCTCGACGTGGCCCGCTTCAATGGAGCGGACGAGGTGCGGGAACAGCTCGAAATGCTCGACCGGCAGGTCTTCGAATGCTTCTTCAGCAAGCTTAAGGCTAAAGGTCTGCTTGGATGTTATGAGCAGTTCAAACGGACAAGCTTCCGGCACGATCGGCAGAACGACGACACGCCAATAAGCCGTCGTCGCGATTACTTCGACGGCGGCGTAGTCGCGCATGCGAGCGACGGACGTTTCAATTTCCACGAGCGTTTTTTCGAGTCGGTCGCGGAATACATCATCGGGGAGCATCTGGCAGTCTCGCGTCAGCGATTCGGAGGATCACCAGAATAACCGATCTTCCGGGTACGGAAAGGCGATGCGCTTCAGGATGCCATCGCCTGGGCCAGCGCTTCGTCTTTCTCCAAGGCCCGCTTGAAGGCCGGGCGCGCCGTTATGCGCTCCACGTAGCTGGCGAATTCCTGCCGGTCGGGCAGGAGTTTGAACAGCCGCAGCCATCGGATCGCACCGCCGAGCACCACGTCGGCTGCGGAGAAACGTTCGCCCAAAATGTATGGCCCATTGCGGACCGCACTTACGAGCGCATTCACCGTATCATCGTAGCTGCCGTAGCACAGGGCCGATGGCGGAAGGGCGCCGGGCTGGATGTTGCGGGCCTTGTCCATGACGGCCGGCTCGACATCGCCGTGATTGAAAACGATCCAGCGCAGATAGGTGCCGCGTGCCGGATCGCTGAGACCCGGCGCGAGGTTTGCTTCGGGAAAAAGATCGGCGAGGAAAATGGCGATGGCGCCGACTTCGCTCACAGGTACGCCGTCTGCCGTGATCGTCGGCACCTTTCCCATTGGATTGATGGCGAGGAACTCAGGCGATTTGTGTTCGCCCTTTTTCATGTTGAGAATTTTAAGCTCGTGGGGTGGCGAGCCCAGTTCCTCAAAAAGCCAGCGCGTACCAAAGGAGCGGGTTTTTGGAGCGTGATAGTGGATGAGCTTCGGCGTTGGCATTGCGACCTCCCTGTCAGCTCGCAAGTGCCCCCTTGTATGCCACTTTGATATCGAAGGCTGCTGCGAGAAGCGCCTTTGTATATTCGTCTTGCGGTTTTTCGAAGATGTCGCGCGCGGGGCCTTCTTCGACGACTTTGCCGTTCTTCATGACAATGACGTAGTTGCAAAGCGCGCGGACGACTTTGAGGTCGTGACTGATGAAGAGATAGGCGAGACCGTAGTTTGCTTGCAGCTTGCGCAGAAGATCGACGATCTGGGCCTGCACGCTCATGTCGAGAGCGCTTGTCGGCTCGTCGAGCATGACGAACTTCGGCTGAAGCACCATGGCACGGGCAATCGCGATGCGCTGACGCTGGCCGCCGGAGAACTCGTGCGGATAGCGATCCTGCGACGCTGGATCGAGGCCGACTTCCTTCAGTTCCGCGCCGACGCGTTCGCGCCGCTGCTCTTCGTCGAGTTCGGGGTTTTGGATCAGAAGCCCTTCCTCGATGATCTGGCCGACCGTCAAGCGTGGCGAGAGCGAGCCATAAGGGTCCTGGAAGACGATCTGCATTTCCTTGCGTAGCGGACGCATCTGCTTGTTTGTCAGCGCGTCGATGCGCTTGCCGACGTAGGCGATGGGACCTTGCGATGAAATGAGCCGCAGGATGGCGAGGCCGAGGGTGGTTTTGCCGGAGCCGGATTCACCGACGACTCCCAGCGTTTCGCCAGCACGAAGCTTCATCGAAAGGCCGTCGACGGCTTTCACGTGATCGACGGTTCGCTGCAACAGCCCTTTTTTGATCGGAAACCAGACCTTCAGATCGTCCGTCTCGACGACGACGGGGCGCGTCGGATCGGTGGCGGGCGGCATGCCTTTCGGCTCGGCATCAAGAAGATGGCGCGTGTAGGCGTGCTTGGGTGCGGTGAAGATCTGTTCGGCTTCGCCGGTCTCGACGATGTCGCCGTTGCGCATGACGTAGACGCGTTCGGCCATGCGGCGCACGATGCCGAGATCGTGGGTGATGAGCAGCATGGCCATGCCCATCTCTTTCTGAAGCGACTTCAGAAGCTCCAGAATTTGCGCCTGAATAGTGACGTCGAGCGCGGTGGTCGGCTCGTCGGCGATCAATAGGTCAGGTTTGTTCGCGAGCGCAATTGCGATCATCACGCGCTGGCGCTGGCCACCAGACAGCTCATGCGGATAGGCGCCGAGGCGCTTCTCCGGATCGCGGATGCCGACCTTCGTCAGAAGCTCGATGACGCGCTCTCGCGTTTTGGCTTCGGGCAGCATTTGGTGCAACTTGATGATTTCGCCGACCTGCTTCTCGATGGTGTGAAGCGGGTTGAGCGATGTCATCGGCTCTTGGAAAATAATCGAGATGCGGCGGCCGCGGATTTCGCGAAGGTCGTTGCCAGACATTTTCAAAATGTCGGTGCCGCCGAATAAAATCTCGCCGGTCGGGTGGGAGGCGGAGTTCGGCAACAGGCGCAGGATCGACATTGCGGAGACGGTCTTGCCCGAACCGGACTCGCCGACGAGCGCAACGGTTTCGCCCTTGTTGATGTGGAACGAGACGCCGTTGACAACTTGCACGAGGTCTTTGCCTTCGCCAAAGGCGACGGAGAGATTGCGCACGTCTACGAGGGGAACGGGATTTGCCATCAGCTTTTGGCCCTGAACGATTTGCGCGGATCGAGGGCGTCACGAACGGCTTCGCCGATAAAGATCGCGAGCGAGAGAATGATCGACACGGCAATGAAGCCCGAGATGCCGAGCCATGGCGCTTCGAGGTGCTTCTTGCCCTGCAACAACAATTCCCCGAGCGACGGCGAACCCGGGGGCATGCCGAGGCCGAGGAAGTCGAGCGCGGTCAACGCTGCGATGCCGCCCGACAGCTTGAAGGGCAGGAACGTCAGCGTCGCGACCATGGCGTTCGGCAGCAGATGCTTGAACATGATCTGCCAGTCGGACAGGCCAAGCGCGCGTGCGGCGCGAACGTATTCGAGGTTGCGGCCGCGGAGGAATTCGGCTCGGACGAGGCCGACGAGGGATGTCCAGGAGAAGATCATCAGAATGCCGAGCAGCGTCCAGAAACCAGGCACGAACAGCGACGACAGGATCAGCAACACGAACAGCTCAGGGATCGAGTTCCAGATTTCGAGCAGGCGCTGGAAAATGAGATCGACGCGGCCGCCGAAATAGCCTTGCACCGCACCGGCCACGATGCCGACGGCGGACGAGACGATCGTCAGGATCAGGCCGAAGAGAACGGATATTCGGAAACCGTAGATGATGCGGGCGACGACGTCGCGGCCCTGATCGTCGAGGCCGAGCCAGTTGGTGTTACCCCACTCGTTATAGCGGGCGAGCTGGTCGGCCGGCGCCGGGCACAG
Organism: Hyphomicrobium sp. DY-1; assembly: GCF_047497105.1. NCBI lineage: Bacteria > Pseudomonadati > Pseudomonadota > Alphaproteobacteria > Hyphomicrobiales > Hyphomicrobiaceae > Hyphomicrobium > Hyphomicrobium sp. DY-1. The sequence continues at coordinate 2,786,255 of NZ_CP134870.1, forward strand.
CTTCAGCGACGAGGACCACGGCGGCGGCGCTGGATAACCGAGGCAGACGCCGTTGTCGCCGATGCGGCCGGGATAGTCCTTGTTGATGGTCGAATACGAATAGCGGATCGGCGGCCACAGCATCCAGCCGTTGGCGTTGATCTCGTTCTGGATATCGGGCGTGCGATAATCGGTGATGGCGAGGAAGCCGCCAAATTTGTCTTCCGGATAGTCGACGAGCACGGGGAACAGGATTTCGCCTTTGTAGCTGACGATCAGCGGGCGGTCGTTGGCGACGAACTCGGCGAACAGCGAGACGACGAACAGGATCGAGAAGACGACGAACGAGCGATAGCCAATTTTGTGCGCCTTGAAGCGTTCCCAGCGGCGTCGGTTGACGGGCGACAGCCGGAAGAGGCGTCGCCACCAGGACTTCTTGGCCTTCGCGGCTGGCGCTGCGACCGTCTCGGGTGTGTTGTCGGCGCGCTGGTCCATCGTCATACCTCGCGCGATTCAAAGTCGATGCGCGGATCGACGAGGGTGTAGACGAAGTCCGACAGGATTCCGACCAGCAGGCCGACGAGCGAGAAGATGTAGAGCGAGGCGAATACGACCGGATAGTCGCGCTTTTCGATGCTCTCGAACGACAAGAGGCCGAGGCCGTCGAGCGAGAAGATCGTTTCGATCAGCAGCGCACCGGAGAAGAAGGCGCTGATGAAGGCCGACGGAAAACCCGAGATGACGAGCAGCATGGCGTTGCGGAAGACGTGGCCGTAGAGCACCTGGTTTTCGGTGAGGCCCTTGGCGCGCGCGGCGACGACGTATTGCTTGCGGATTTCATCCAGGAACGAGTTTTTGGTCAGGAACGTCATAGCGGTGAACGAGCCGACGGCCATCGCGATCATCGGCAGCACGAGGTGCCAGAGATAGTCGGTGATCTTCCCGAACAACGAGAGCTGATCCCAGTTGTCGGAGAAGAGACCGCGCGACGGGAACCACTGGAAGAACGACGAGCCTGCGAACAGGATCAGCAGCAGAACGGCGAACAGGAAGCCCGGGATCGCGTAGCCGACGACGAGAACGGCGCTCGACCAGGTATCGAAAGGTTCGCCGTCTTTCACGGCCTTGCGGATGCCGAGCGGAATGGAAATCAGGTACGTCAGCAGCGTCATCCATATGCCGAGCGAAACGGAGACGGGCAGCTTCTCCTTGATGAGATCGAGCACCGAGACGTCGCGGAAATAGCTCTTGCCGAAATTGAAGGTGAGGAAGTTCTTCATCATCAAGTAAAAGCGCTCGGGCGCCGGCTTGTCGAAGCCGAACTGCTTTTCGAGGCTCTTGATGAAGGCCGGGTCGAGACCCTGCGCGCCGCGATATTTCGAGGTGATGGAATCGCCACCGCCGACGCCGAGCTGGCTGTTCATACCGCCGCCGCCGAGCGTATCGCCGCCGCCGCCGCCCATGCGACTGACGATGGAGGAAGATTGGCCCATCAGCTGCGCAATCATGCGTTCAACCGGTCCGCCAGGCGCGAACTGGATGATGACGAACGAAAACAGCATGATCCCGAACAGCGTCGGGATCACCAGGAGCAAGCGCTTTAAAAGATAAACGGCCATCACTGCTTCACTGGTTGTTGCGTGGAGTTCGGCGTCGTTTGCGACGCTTTCTGAGGCTCAGGCTTGCCGGAATTGAGGTCGGCGGCCTTCTTGGCATCGAACCACCAGGTATCCAGAACGCCACTATCATACTTCGGCTGGACGGCTGGATGCGAGAACTTGTTCCAATAGGCGACCGAATAGAACGGCTTGTACCAGTGCGGCACCCAATAATGGCCGGCGCGCAGAACGCGGTCGAGGGCGTGTGTGGCCGTGGTCAGCTCAGCGCGGGATTTGGCGGCTATGACCTTATCGGTCAGGGCATCGACGACGGGATCGCAGATTCCTGCGAGGTTGAACGAGCCTTGGGCCTTGGCCGCCTCACAGGAGAGGAAGGCGCGCATATCGACGCCCGGCGTCAGGCCGAGCGAGAAGCGCTGTGTCGTGACGTCGAAATCGAACGACTTCAGTCGCTGCTGATATTGCGCCGGATCGACGAGACGCCAGTTGGCGTCGACGCCGATGCGCTTGAGATTCTCGACATAGGGAAGCGTGATGCGCTCGAACTGCGCTTCGAAATCTAGAAACTCGATGCTTAACTGCTCGCCCTTGGCGTTGCGCAGCTTGCCTTCGGCGTCGGGCTTCCAACCGGCGCTGATGAGCAGATCGCGCGCTTTCTTGAGATTGGCGCGGTTGTTGCCGCTGCCGTCGGTGACGGGCGGCGTATAGGGCTCGCCGAAGACTTCCGGAGGCAGCTTGTCCTTATAAGGATCGAGCAGGGCGAGTTCTTGCGGCGAGGGGAGGCCCTCGGCCTTCATGTCGGAATTTTCGAAGTAGCTCGTCGTGCGGCTGTACAGGCCGTAAAACAGCTTCTTGTTCGACCATTCGAAATCGAAGACGAGATCGAGCGCGGCGCGCACGCGCGGGTCTTTGAATTTATCGCGACGGGTATTGATGAAGTAGCCCTGCGCGCCGGACGGGCGGCGGTCGGGTAAAAGCGCTTTGATGAGACGACCGTCGCGAACGGCTGGAATGTCGTACTGCGTCGCCCAGCCGAGGCTTGAGAATTCCTCGCGAAAGTCGAAGTTGCCGGATTTGAGCGTCTCGAGTTCGATGGTGCGGTCGCGATAATAGTCAAGGCGGACCTCGTCGAAGTTGAAGCGGCCCTTGTTTACCGGCAAATCTTTCGCCCAGTAGTCGTCGCGGCGTTCGTATGTGATCGAGCTGCCGGAGTTGAACGTCTTGATGCGATAAGGGCCTGAGCCGAGGGGCGGCTTCAACGACGTTTCATCATAGGGGTTCGCCGTGTAGTAGGCTTTCGACAGAACCGGGAGCTGAGCGATCAGGATCGGCAGATCGCGCACAAGTTTGCCCTGGAAGGTGTAGCGCACCGTCTCAGGATCGAGCGCCTCGGCTTTCACGACGTCGTGCAAAGGCTGCGAATATTGCGGGCGCGTCGCCATGCTTTTCAGAAGGCTAAGCGTGTAGACGAGATCGTCGGCGGTGATCTGGGTGCCGTCCGAAAACTTCGCCTCGGGACGAAGCTTGAACGTCACCGACATGCGGTCGGGCGCGACGTCGGCCGTTTGGGCAACGAGGCCGTAGACGGCGTCAGGTTCATCCTGCGCGCGGACCATCAAGCTGTCGAACAGCAGGTCGAGATCTTGAGCGGCGTCGCCTTTGACGATGAACTGGTTGAAGCTGTCGAACGTATTTACGTCGCCCGTTCCCATCGTCACCATGCGGCCGCCCTTCGGCGCATCGGGATTGACGTAGTCGAAGTGCTTGAAGTCGGGCGGGTATTTCAGTTCGCCAAAGATCGAGAGACCATGGCGGGGCTCAGCCTGCGCCAGGCTGCCGCCGGGCATGGAAAACAGCAATGCCAGCGCGGCGAGAAATGAGAGCTTCGCTCTGGCCGCCGCGCGTGATCGAGTAGGTCGTTCCAACAGGGTCACTTTCCCTTCGCTGCCTGGACGGCTTTCGCCTTGTCCGCGTCGTACCACCAGACCTGAGTGAGAGCGGCGCCTTGTGACGGCAGTTTGTCCGGACGGCCGAAAACATCCCAGTAGGCAAGCCGGTCGTAGGGGTAATACCAGTGCGGGACGACGTAGTAGTTCCACAAGAGAACGCGATCGAGCGCATGGGTTGCGGCAACGAGGTCGGCTCGATCTTTCGAGAATACGATCTTATCGATCAGGTGGTCGATCGCGGGGTTCTTGATGCCGATGGTGTTGCGGCTACCGGGCTTGTCGGCGGCGGCAGAGCCCCAGAAATCGCGCTGCTCGTTGCCCGGCGAATTCGACTGGGCGAAGCTGTCGACGATGATATCGAAGTCGCGGTTGTCCTCGCGCTGTTTGTACTGTGCGTCGTCGACGTTGCGCACCGTCGCCTTGATGCCCATGGCTTCGAGGTTTTGCACGTAGGGCAAAATGATACGCTCGAACGTGTCGCCGTTGATCAGGAATTCGACGGTCATCTGGTCGCCCCTGTCGTTGCGCAGCACGCGCGCGGTCGAGCCCGCTGATAGGCCGATCGTCTGCATCGCCTTGCACCAGAAGCCGCAATGCGGATCGTTGACGGTTTCGCTGCGGATCTTCCAGCCGGCGTCCTCGAACAGTTTCAGCGCTTCCTGCTGGTGCTTGCGGAAGTCGCCTTCCTGGGCGTTGACCGGGTTTTCGTAGGTCGCCGTAAATACTTCCGGCGGCACTTCGGATTTGATCTCGTTCAGGATCTCAAGCTCGCGGCCTTGCGGCAGGCCCGTCGCCTGGAGATCTGAATTCTCAAAGTAGCTGCCGACGCGCTTATACAGATTGTAGAACAGCTTTTTGTTCGTCTCTTCGAAATTGAAGAGCAGGTTGAACGCGTGGCGGACGCGCGGGTCCTGAAACTGCGGGCGGCGAATGTTGAATACGAACGCCTGCATCGGCGCCACGCGCTTCACCGGAATGGCTTCTTTCTTCACTAGGCCTTTTTTCAGCGAGTCGAAATTGTACTGCGTCGCCCAGGCGTCGGCGCGGTTCTCGGACCAGACGTCGATGTTGCCGATCTTGAAATCTTCAAACGCCGGCGTGCGGTCGCGATAGTAGGTAAATTCGAGCGTGTCGAAGTTCATCTGCCCTTTCATTACAGGCAGATCCTTCGCCCAGTAGTCGGGCACGCGCTCGAACGTAATCTTGCGGCCGGTATCGACCGACTTGATCTTGTAGGCGCCGTTGCCGAGAGGCGCTTCAACCGTCGTGGCCGCGAGGCTGCGCTGGGAGCCATCGGCGTTCTTGCCGGTCCAGTAGGCCTTGGAGACGACATTCAGTTCACCGACGATCATCGGCAACTCGCGGTTGCCGGTCTTGTCGAAGGTGAATTTCACCTCGTGGTCGCCGGTCTTCTCGGCCTTGACGACGTTCTTGTAGTAGAAGGCGTAGAATGGATTGACGTTCTTGAACTGCTCGAACGAGAAGATGACGTCTTCTGGCGTAATCGGCGAGCCGTCGTGGAATTTCGCTTCGGGGCGCAATTTGAACGTGACGGATGAATAGTCGGCCGGGTAGGAGGCGCACTGAGCGATCAGGCCGTATTGGGTTGAGGGTTCGTCCGGGCTCGGCGTAAACAGACTGTCGAAAATCAGACCCAGGCCTGCAGCCTTGACGCCCTTGTCGGAAAACGGGTTCAGCGTATCGAAGGTACCGTCTGCCCACTGACGGACCGTGCCGCCCTTCGGCGCGTTCGGGTTCACCCAATCGAAATTCTTGAAGTCGGGTCCGTATTTCGGTTCGCCGACGAGGGACAGTGCGTGATGGCATTGCACGTCAGCGGCTTCGGCCGTTGAGGCAGCACCGGCGGGAGCGGCGTCTGACGGGTTCGGCGTTGCCGGAGTGGTTGCGGCTTCCGCGGGTTTCGGCGCTTCAGCGGGGGCAGCGGCTTCCGAAGGCTTGGTGGGTTCATCGGCTTTCGGCGCATCGACCGGCTTCGGCGCGTCGTCGGTCTTGGGAGCTTCGGCGGGCTTTGGAGCGTCTGCGGATTGCGCCGCTGCGGCGGGCGGCGTTGCGGCGTCTTGCGCCTTTGCAGGGTTCGGGAGCGAAAAACTCGTGAACGCCAGCGCGGCAAGGATAAACGGCGTCAGGCGCATCTGCATATTCGACTTCGTCCCTTTCAAACTGTCACATTCCGGGGCCAGCTTAACACAGCCCCGGGCAGCGGGGACAAGTCGTGGGCCGGATACAAAAACGACCCCGCCAAAGAGCCGGCAAGGTCGCAAACTTTTGTACCCATAGCGAGTTAAAACGCCGTCATTTTGGCAGTGGAACGGGCGTATCTGCAAGGGTGGCGAGATAGGCGATGACGTCGGCTTCATCCTGCGGCGTCGGCAAGCCGTTGAACGTCATTTTTGTGCCGGGGATGAACGTCTTGGGGCTGTGAAGAAAATGCGCCAAGTCGTCGAAGGACCAGTCGCCGCCTTTTTTCTCCATCGCTGCCGAATATTTAAATCCGGGATATGAGCCTTTTTTGCGATTTACCACGTCCCACAGGTTCGGGCCGACGGTCGGCGTCTGGCCTTTTTCGGATACGTGACAAGCTTGGCATCTTTTGAAAATCGTCTTGCCTTTTTCGGCGTTCGCCTTGGGCAGAAGCGCGATGACCTCTTTGCCGCTGTCTTCGGCCGGAGCGGCAGCCGCCGCTGCACCGCCTGCGGGCGGCGTCGCCGTATCAGCGGGCGCGGCAGCAGGAAGCGTGAAACCCGGTTTCTCGGGCGTATGACCAACGGTCATCTCGATGATCGTGCGGGTTCCGAAAATCAAAAGCAGTGCAGACAGCACGGCCCCGGCAAGTTTCGTGAATTCGAAACTGTCCATCGTCATGTCTCAGCTCCTCGGACGGTCACTCCCCATGACGCGCAATTCAAGGTGACGAGATCGATTTGCGGTATATAAGCTCGGCCGCCCTGCAAGCACGTCGTCGTTTTTTGTAGGAACGTCGATAGCGGTATTGGGGCGATTTGTCACCGAACAAAAGAATTCGATCGCAGTGTCTCAACAAACGCTCATCCTCATTCCCGCCCGCATGCACGCCACCCGTCTTCCCGGAAAGCCGCTTGCGGATATTCATGGCGCGCCCATGATCGTGCACGTCTGGCGACGGGCGATGGAGGCCGGTCTGGGGCGGGTCGTCGTCGCGACCGACAGTTCGGAGATTTTAGCGGCGGTTGAGCGGGCAGGCGGCGAAGCCGTTATGACGCGAGACGACCACGCCTCGGGTTCGGACCGGATTCACGAAGCGATCATGGCGCTCGATCCGGAGAAAAAAGCCCAGATCATCGTCAATTTGCAGGGCGATCTACCGACGCTCGATCCGGTGCTCGTCACCGATTGTGTCGCGCCGCTTGCTAATGAGGCGACCGACATCGCAACGCTTGCGGCGGTGATTTCGGAAGACGAAGAGCGCACCAATCCGAACGTGGTCAAAGTGGTCGGAACGCCGATCGGTGAGAACCGGCTGCGCGCGCTTTACTTTACCCGAGCCACCGCACCCCACGGCGACGGGCCGCTCTACCACCACATCGGCATCTATGCTTATAGGCGGGCAAGCCTCGAACGGTTCGTCTCGTTGCCGCAAGCGACATTGGAAAAACGGGAAAAGCTAGAGCAATTACGGGCACTTGAGGCTCAAATGCGGATCGACGTCAGCGTCGTTGACACGGTTCCACTCGGTGTCGATACTCCCGCCGACCTTGAGCGCGCCCGACGCCTCATCGCGCCCTGACGTTTCTTTCCCGGACAACCGATCCACCATGACCAAAACAGCAGGTTCCGAAGCCGGAGCCCTCAAAATCTCGTATCAAGGCGAGCCGGGTGCGAATTCGCATCTCGCGGCCCGCGAAGTTTATCCGGATGCCGAAAGCGTCGCTTATCCGACGTTCGAGGATGCGCTCGCGGCGGTGAAGAACGGCGACGCGGACTATGCGATGATCCCGATCGAGAATTCGGTCGCTGGGCGGGTCGCGGACATTCACCATCTGCTGCCCGAGGCCGGGCTCTACATCATCGGCGAGCACTTCCTGCGCGTGCGCCATCAGCTCATGGCGAAGCCGGGCGCAAGCCTTTCGACGATCAAGCGCGTCATGAGCCATACGCAGGCGCTGGGGCAATGCCGGACGACACTTCGCAAGCTCGGTTTGAAGCCGGTGCCGGAAGCCGATACGGCAGGTTCGGCGCGGCTCGTCTCCGAGAGCGACGATCTTTCGACGGGCGCCATCGCGTCGCGCCTTGCGGCGGAAATCTACGGTCTCGAAATCATCAGGAGCGATATCGAAGACCAGTCCCACAATACGACGCGCTTCATAATCCTGGCGAAGGAGCCGGATGACGCCGAGCCCGGCAACGGCCCGGTGATGACGACGTTCCTGTTCCGGGTGCGAAACGTACCGGCGGCGCTCTACAAGGCGCTCGGCGGGTTCGCAACCAACGGCGTCAACATGACGAAGCTGGAGAGCTATCAGGAGGAGGGGACGTTCAACGCCTCCCGCTTCTTCGCCGATATCGAAGGTCATCCGGTCGACCGGCCTGTGCAACTTGCGCTTGAGGAATTGTCGTTCTTCTCGACGCAGACGCAGATCCTCGGCACCTATCCGGCGAGCCCCTACCGCAAGGAGGCGGCGGAGCTTGCGGCCAACGGCCTCGTCCCGATCAAGCGCGCCGAATAGCGCCGCTGCGCCGGAAGTGAAATTCGGCCGGTAAATCTGCGGCTTGCCTTGTTGTGGAGGCTGTTAGCTTCCTGTGCGGGGAGGGTTGTACTTTTCTGCCGCCCGGCCCATTATAGAAATGGGCTGGCGGCGGACGAGTTCGTCGCCAACCGGGTCAGGTCCGGAAGGAAGCAGCCCTAACGATCAGAAATCGGGTCGTTCGCCAGCCTCTTTACTCGCTCACGAGCGCAATTCGGATCGCAAGGGCGATCCGGCGCTCTCCGCGGGGGCGCGGCTTACCGCGGGTCGCCTTGCTCCCTCGCCCCTTCGGGCGAAAGGTTGTTTCAGGGATCATGGCGAAAAAGAAATCGGAAACGTCTGACGGCGTCGAAGGTTCGGGAAGCACCGAGCCGGCGAAGCCGTATGTCGTGCTGGCGCGGAAGTATCGGCCCGCGACATTCGACGACCTGATCGGCCAGTCGGCGATGGTGACGACGCTGCGCAACGCGTTCGCGTCTGGGCGCATCGCGCAGGGCTACATGCTGACGGGCGTGCGCGGTGTCGGCAAGACGACGACGGCGCGCATTCTCGCGCGGGCGCTTAACTACGAAGCGCCGGGCTACGACAAGCCGACTATCGACATGCCGGGCCTCGGCGTCCACTGCAAGGACATCATGGAGGGCCGTCATCCGGACGTGCTCGAAATGGACGCTGCCTCGAATACCGGCGTCGATAACATCCGCGAGATCATCGAAAGCGCGCAGTACACGCCACTCGTTGCGCGCACGAAAGTGTTCCTGATCGACGAGGTTCACATGCTGTCGAAGGGCGCGTTCAACGCGCTCTTGAAGACGCTTGAAGAACCGCCATCGCATGTTCGTTTTATTTTCGCGACGACGGAAATTCGCAAAGTTCCCGTGACCGTGCTATCGCGCTGTCAGCGCTTCGACTTGCGCCGCGTCGAGCAACCGGTGCTGGCTGAACATTTTCAGAAGATCGTCGGCCTGGAAAGTGCTGAAGCTGACGCTGATGCTTTGCAGCTTATCGCACGCGCGGCCGAAGGTTCGGTGCGCGACGGCCTGTCCATTCTCGATCAGGCGATCGCGATGGGCGAGGGGCACGTCACGGCGGCGAAGGTTCGCGACATGCTCGGCCTTGCCGATCGCGCGCGGATTTTTGATCTCGCCGAAGCGCTCTTCAAAGGCGATGTCGCGACGGCCATTCGCGGATTGGAATCGCTGCATCGTGACGGCGCGGAAGCGGCCGAGGTCGTGTCCGATCTGGCTGAAGCCGTACACGCTATAGCGCGCGTTAAAGCTGTCGGAGAGGAGCCTGCGGGCGAAGCGCTGACGGCGGAAGAAAAGGCGCGCATTGCCGGTTTCGCCTCTCGTTTGTCGATGCCGTACCTGTCGAGGGCGTGGCAGATGCTGGTCAAAGGTTTCGATGAGGTTTCGCGCGCGCCCAATCCGCGTGTCGCGGCCGAGATGGTTCTGATTCGGCTTGCTTACACGTCGGATCTGCCGACGCCCGATGAGTTGATCAAAGCGCTCGGCGGCGGGGCTGTTCCGGCGCGGCGTCCGGCATTGCCGGCCGGGGATGCTCCGGCCGGTCAGCGCGGTCCGCTCAATGGGCGCGTTGACGTTCCGGTCGCTGAAAACGATCAGGATGACCTCGGCGATTTGGGCGACGGCTTCGAATTCGACGACGGCGAGCCGATTGGCGATGCCGAGGGTGACGAAGTGGCTGCTCCGGCTGTTGCGGCCGGATCCATGAAGTCCGATCCGAGATCGTTTGCAGACGTCGTAGCGCTCGCTGGCGAGAAGCGGGATGCGAAGCTCAAGTGGCACCTCGAAGACCATGTCAGCCTCGTCAAGTTCGATGCGGTGGCGGGTTCGATCGATCTTTTCCTGATGCCCGAGGCGCCGCCGGAACTCGCCAACGACCTTCGGGAAAAACTCAACCTCTGGACAACGCGGCGCTGGGTCGTTGTTCTTTCGAAGGATGCCGGTGCGCCGCCTATTGGCGTCGTGCGCCGAGAGCGCGAAGCTCAGGAGCTTGAATCGCTGAAAGCGCATCCGGCGGTGCGTGCGGTTCTGGAAGCTTTCCCGGATGCGAAGATCGCTGAGGTGCGGCGAATTGCTGGGCGCGAGACAGATACGGACAGCGAGAGCGAAGCCGTTTAAAACTTCAGGACGAATTCGGCTCTCTGCCGCGAGGACAATATGAAAGACATTATGGGTATGATGAAGCAGGTGGGCCAGATGCAGGCGCGCCTGAAGGAAATGCAGGACGAGCTGCAGAAGGCCGAGATCGAAGGCCAGGCGGGCGGCGGTCTTGTGCATGTGACGGTCGACGGCCGCGGCGAATTGAAACGCGTGCGGATCGATCCGAGCCTGATGAAGCCGGACGAGGTTGAGATACTCGAGGATCTTATCGTGGCGGCGGCGACCGATGCCAAGGCGAAAGTCGATAATGTGATGCAGGCGAAGATGGCCGAGATCACGGGCGGTCTGCCGATTCCGCCGGGCATGAAGCTTTTCTGAGTTTTCTCTCCCGTCGTCCTCGACCGGCAGTCTCACGCCGGATCCTTGAATGGCTCGCAGGCTTGCCGTTCGAGGATGACGAAATAAATCACAATTAAACCATGTCTCGCAAAACGGCAGGCCCTGAAATCGAACGGCTGGTGCAGCTTCTGGCGCGAATGCCAGGGCTTGGCCCGCGTTCGGCGCGCAAGGCGGTGCTGGCGCTCTTGAAGCGACGCAACGATCTCATGCTGCCGCTGGCCGACGCGCTTCAACAGGCCATCGCCAAAATCACCGAGTGCCCTGTGTGCGGCAATCTCGATACGGTGTCGCCGTGCAGCGTCTGCGCCGATCCGCGGCGCGATGCGAGTTTGATCGTCGTCGTCGAAGAGGTCGGCGATCTTTGGGCGCTCGAACGCGCTAGCATCGTCTCGGCGCGCTATCATGTGCTCGGCGGACACTTATCGCCCCTCGACGGCGTCGGGCCGGAGCGGCTCAATATCGCGAACCTCGTCGCGCGGGCGCAATCACCGGATGTGAAGGAAATTCTGCTGGCCCTGAATGCCACCGTCGAAGGCCAATCGACGGCACATTACATCTCGGATCAGCTTCAGAGTACTGACGTTACTGTTTCGCGGCTGGCGCAAGGTGTTCCCATCGGCGGTGAACTCGATTATCTCGACGACGGCACGCTGGCCGCCGCCTTCAAGGCCCGGCGGAAATTATAAGAACTCCGGGAGCGCGGATATATCACCGCGGAAACGTCAGGCATATGGCGGAAATCGAAATCGTCAGGCGCGGCGGTAGCGGGCCGAAGTTCGTCACGGGCTCGCTGTTGCGGCACATTCTGGCGATGACCGCTGCCGGTGCGCTCGGCCTGATGGCGGTGTTCGTCGGCGATCTTGCGAATATCTATTTTCTGTCGCGTATCGGTGATGACGCGATCGTCGCCGCCGTCGGCTACGCGAGTTCCATCCTCTTCTTCTCGACGTCGATCGGCATCGGGCTTTCCATCGCCGCTACGTCTCTGATCGCGCCGGCCCTTGGCGCGCAGCGGCGCGTCAGGGCACGGCGGTTGACGGCTAACGCGCACGTGATGGCGTTTGTTTTCTCAGCGATTGCGAGCTTGGCGCTGTGGTTCGCGATCGAGCCGTTGCTGCGGCTGCTCGGCGCCAGCGGGCGGACGCTCGATCTGGCAAGCTTCTATCTCGAAATTCTGCTGCCGACGCTGCCGTTTCTGTCGCTCGGCATGACATCGTCAGCGGTGCTGCGCTCTGTCGGCGATGCGCGTCGCGCGATGAATGTCACGCTGTCGGGCGCGATCGTCAATACGATCCTCGATCTGATTTTCATCGTGCATTTCGGGCTGGGCATCGAAGGTGCGGTGTTGTCGAGTTTGCTGGCGCGGCTGGTGATGATGGTCGTCGGGCTGTGCGGCGTCATCCGCGTCCACGATCTGATGGGACGGCCGAAGATCGCAACGTTGAAGCAGGACGTCGGGCCCTATTCGCGGATCGCAGCACCTGCCGTGCTGACGAATATCGCACCGGCCGTCGGTAACGCCTACATTACGCACGCCATTGCGCCCTATGGCGATGCAGCGGTTGCGGCGTGGGCGATCATTGGACGGATCATTCCGGTGGCGTTCGGCGCGATCTTTGCGCTTTCCGGCGTGGTCGGACCGATCATTGGACAGAATTTCGGTGCGGGCTTGCGGACGCGGATGCGCGACGCCTACACGCTCTCGCTGCTGACGATGGCGGCCTTCACGGCAGTTGCGTGGCTCGGTCTTGCGGTCGCGGCCGATCCCATGGCGAGGTTGTTTCATGCAACGGGCGAGGTGCGTGATCTGATCGTTTTCTTCTGCCGCTGGCTGTCGCCGCTGTTCGTTTTCATGGGCGCGATCTTCGTGACGAATGCCGTCTTCAATACGCTGGGTCGGCCGCACGTCTCGACGATTCTCAACTGGGGCCGCGCCACGGTTGGCACTATTCCTTTCGTCATTTGGGGCGGGAAGTTTTACGGCGCAGAGGGCGTGCTCGCGGGTAATTTGGTCGGGGGCGTCGCCTTTGGCTTAATTTCCATATTTGTAGGCTACCGTCTGGTTGCGCGCGTTGGGGAAACGCTGAGACTTTAGCGCGCGCGGCGTTGCACTTTCGGACGAGACGGTCCTAGATCGTGTTGGAAGAGTCGATTGCAGCGCCACGTTGAGCTAACGGAGAGCGGGTGTGGCTATTGCCCAACGCATTCTCGTGACTGGAGCGTCGGGTTTCATCGGACAGCATGTCGTCCGCGTACTGGCGGAGCGTGGCTATAACGTCCGGGCGGCGTCGCGGCACCCCATCGTATTTGACAGTCCTCGCGTCGAGGGCGTCGCCGTCGGCGACATGTCGCGATCGTTCGCCGCGGAATTCCTCGTGCGCGGCGTCGATGCCGTCGTGCACGCGGCCGGGCTTTCGGCGGCGCGGACCGATCTGCCGTCTGCGGCCTATACGGCTATCAATGTTGATGCAACGCGGCAGCTGGCCAGAGCCGCCCGTTCGGCGCGGGTGAAGCGCTTCGTCTTGATGTCGTCGATCCGAGCGCAGGTGGGCGTGACCTATCCTGAGCTCGTGACGGAGGCGACGCCGGCCGCGCCGACGGACGCCTACGGCCGGTCGAAGCAGGCGGCGGAAGCCGTCACGGCGCAGATGCTCGATGGTTCGGCGACGCGTTGGACCGTGCTCCGGCCGGTGCTGGTTTATGGACCCGGCGTCAAAGGCAACATGGCGGCGCTGCTGAAAATCGCCGCTTTGCCGGTGCCGCTGCCGTTCGGGGCGCTCAAAGCGCGGCGGTCGCTGGTCAGCATCGGCAACCTCATCAGCGCGCTGCAATATGTTCTGCAAACCCAAACTGCTGAAAATGCTGCATTTATCGTGGCAGACCCGGGGGCTTTGACGATGGCCGAGATCATTCGTGCGCTGCGGCGGGGGCTCGGGCGGCCGGAAATGCTGCTTCCCGTGCCGGATACATCGCTCGCCCGCCTGCTGCGGATTGCCGGGAAGGGTGATTTCGCCGACCGGCTAACGGGTGATCTGGTCGTTGACGCGGCCCGGTTGCGCCGGATTGGCTGGGCGCCGCAAGAGACAACCGCCGCGGCGCTCGCGGCCTCTGTAGCGGCGCGGCAACCTGCCGGGGATCAGGTCTCGGAACGGTATAGAGACGCACGCCATTGACCGCGGCTGCGGCCTTTCATATGTCAGGCGCCATGGCCGTACTTCCCATTCTCACCATTCCCGATCCCGTCCTGCGCAAGATCTCAGATCCGGTCGAGCGCGTGGACGATGCCGTCGTCAAGCTGATGGACGACATGCTGGAGACGATGTACGCGGCGCCGGGTGTCGGCCTTGCCGCGCCGCAGGTCGGCGTGCTGAGGCGCGTCGTCGTGCTCGATACCTCGGACGAGGGCGAGCCGCCCAATCCGCTCGCCATGGCCAACCCGGAACTTGTCGCGCTGGGATCAACGACGCGGGTGCATGAGGAAGGCTGTCTGTCCATTCCCGACGTGCGGGTCGAAATCGAGCGACCGGCGGAAGTGACCGTGCGCTACATCGACCGAAACGGCAAAGAGCAGGAGCTTAAGGCCGACGGTTTGCTCGCGACTGCCATCCAGCATGAAATCGACCATCTCGACGGCCAGCTCATCATCGATTTCCTGTCGCGGCTGAAGCGCGATATGGTCATCCGCAAGTTCAAGAAGCAGTCGCGAAGCTAAGGTTTTGGTTGGCGCGTGCGACTGACCTCCGGTCAGCCGGCCGCACGCGCGAAATTTGGGTCGTCGATCGCGCCTACAAAAGAGTCCATATGCCATTGAAGATCGTATTCATGGGGACGCCGGATTTTTCCGTGCCTGTGCTCGATGCGGTCGTGGCGGCGGGGCATGAGGTTGTCGCGGTTTATAGCCAGCCGCCGCGTCCGGCGGGGCGGGGCATGGCGGAAGCGAAATCGCCGGTGCATCGGCGTGCGGAAGCTCTCGGTATTCCAGTTCGCACGCCGGTGAATTTCAAAAGCGACGACGATCGCCAGGCATTTGCGGCGTTGCAGGCCGATGCGGCAGTGGTCGTTGCCTACGGCCTACTGCTACCGAAAGCGATCCTGGACGCGACGCGGCTCGGTTGTTTTAACGTGCACGCCTCGAAGCTGCCGCGCTGGCGCGGGGCGGCGCCGATTCAGCGGGCGATCATGGCGGGCGATGCGGTCACGGCCGTCAACATCATGCGCATGGAGCAGGGACTCGACACTGGGCCGGTGTGCGTCGGCCGCGATGTTCCCATTTCGCCGGATATGACGGCAGGCGAGTTGCACGACATCCTGTCGAAGCTTGGTGCGGAACTTATGGTCGAGGCGCTGGGCAAACTCGAAGCGGGGACGCTCGCATGCGTGCCGCAGCCGGACGAAGGCGCGACCTATGCCGCCAAGATCGACAAGAGCGAGGCGCGGATTGATTTCTCGCGGTCTGCAAAAGAGGTCGCGGATCACATTCGCGGTTTGTCGCCGTTTCCCGGCGCGTGGTTTGAAATTTTGCTCGGCGGGAAGCCCGAGCGGATCAAAGTTTTGCTGGCGGCTGTCGTCGATGGTTCGGGTGCGCCCGGTACGCTGATCGACGACCGGTTGACCATTGCCTGCGGCAGCGGCGCGATCAGGATCGTGAAGCTGCAGCGGGCCGGCAAGCAACCGATGGCGGCCTCGGATTTTCTGCGTGGTACTCCAGTTGCGGCCGGGACGCCATTTTCCCGTTAATGATATCCGGCGTCCGGGCTGCAAAGACCAGCGCTTGAGGCTACAACCCAGTGGTTGGTAGCGGTGAGTGCGAGAATGTTTCGGCAGGTCTGCGTTGTTCTGGTTTTGACGGCTGCTCTTCCAGTCGCGGCCATGGCTGCGGACTTCGGAGCGCCGAGTGGGGCGGCTGGCAGACATCTCGTGCCCGGCGCTGACGTGACGATCGAGGCGGGCGTCAGGGTCATTCGTCCGGTGCCGTTCGATCCCGCGTGGGTGGTCGACGAGGAGACCGAGATTCCTGGCGGGGTCGTGTATCGTGGCGCTGCCTTCTACTGGGTTCCAGGTGTGCGAGCGCCGAAGGCCGTCCATAGAGCGAAGCCTCAAACGCCCGACAAGCAGAACGAAGAATAACTGCCGAACGTTGAGCCCGCGCTCCGGAACGGCTAGGGATGGCGAGACCATCCCTGAGCACCGAGCTTGAATGCCCCGCTATCGCATCACCATCGAATACGACGGAACGCCATTTGTCGGCTGGCAACGGCAGGCGCAGGGCCTTTCGATCCAAGGCCTGCTTGAAGATGCGATCCGCAAGTTCTCGCAAGAGACTGTCGGTGTGCGCGGCGCCGGGCGCACGGACGCGGGCGTGCATGCGCTGGGTCAGGTCGCGCATTTCGACTTGAGCAAAGAGTGGTCACCAGGCCGCGTTCGCGACGCGATGAACTTTCATTTGCGTCCGCATCCGATCGGTATCGTTGCGTGTGCGGCTGTCGATGCCGAGTTCGACGCCCGTTTCAGCGCGATCAAGAGGCACTACAAGTATCGTCTGCTGACGCGCCGCGCGCCGCCGATCCTCGATCGTAACCGCGTGTGGTGGACGATGCAGGAACTCGATGCGGGCACAATGCATGAAGCTGCGCAAGTGCTCGTCGGTAAGCACGATTTCACGACTTTCCGCGCCGCGCAGTGCCAGGCGGCGTCGCCCGTCAAGACCCTCGACAGGTTCGAGATTTCCCGAGACGGCGACGAGATCGTCTGCGCCGTGTCAGCGCGTTCGTTCCTGCACCATCAGGTGCGGTCGATGGTCGGGAGCTTAAAGCTCGTCGGCGAAGGAAAGTGGGCTCGTGCGGACCTCGCAAAGGCGCTGGCTGCGGCGAACCGGGAGGCGTGCGGGCCCGTCGCGCCGGCGTCGGGCCTTTACCTCGTCGCGGTCAATTATCCGCCCGCAAACGTCACGACGTCTTCGTATCCTCCGTCACCAGCGCCAGAAATTCCTGACGTGTGATCGCGTTGTCGCGGAAGACGCCGAGCATGCGGCTTGTCACCATGTCGGTTCCCGGCTTGAGTACGCCGCGCGTCGTCATGCAATGATGCTCGGCCTTGATTATGACTGCCACACCCTGAGGATGCAGCGCCTCTTCGATCGCATTTGCGATTTGGGCCGTCATTTTCTCTTGGATCTGAAGCCGCTTGGCATAGGCATTCACCACCCGCGCGAGTTTCGAAATGCCGACAACGCGGCCATTCGGAATATATCCGACCCAGGCGCGGCCGATGATCGGCGCCATGTGGTGCTCGCAGTGGCTTTCGAAGCGGATGCCGCGCAGCACGATCATCTCATCGTAGCCTTCAATTTCTTCGAAGGTCTTGTTGAGGATCGCTTCGGGATCTTCACCGTAGCCGCGGAACCATTCCTCGAAGGCCTTGGTGACGCGGGCGGGCGTTTCCTTCAGGCCGTCGCGGTCGGGGTCTTCGCCCGTCCAGCGGAGGATGGTCTTAATGGCGGATTCGACGTCGGCGCGCGTCGGCTTCTGATCTGAATTCATGAGACCACTGAGTTGTTGTGAGAAGACGGTCATGCCAACGGGGGCAAAATGAAGCGCCCTTATAGACCCATTGGATTTGAGACGGCAAACACCTGTTGCCGTCCCTCTAGATGGTGACCGATGGCCGGTTTGTCGACCCCGTAAGGCCGGACAAGTTAATTTGGTGCTCGCCGTGCCTTTTTACGCCGATGGCGTGCCCGCCGCCGGGGTATGCGGCGTTTGGTGCGGATCGGCATGCGGATCTCTCCGCGGCGACAGTTTCCGGACGACGACGTAGAAGATCGGCGTGAAGATCAGGCCGAAGAGCGTCACGCCGAGCATACCCGCGAACACGGCCGTGCCAAGCGATTGCCGCATCTCGGCGCCCGCTCCTTCAGCGAAGACCAGCGGCACGACGCCCAGGATGAAGGCCAGCGACGTCATCAGGATCGGCCGCAGACGGGTGCGGGCAGCTTCGACGGCGGCGTCGACGCGCGACAGGCCGTTGTCCTCGCCCTGTTTGGCGAACTCCACGATCAAAATGGCGTTCTTGGCCGCGAGGCCGACGAGCACGATCAAGCCGATCTCGACCAGGATATTGCGATCGAGGCCACGGATGTTCACGCCGATCATTGCCGCCAGGATACACATTGGCACGATCAGGATGACGGCAAGCGGCAGCGCCCAGCTTTCGTAGAGCGCCGCGAGCAGCAGGAACACGAAGACGACGGACAGGCCGAACGCGTAGATTGCGGTATTGCCCGCAAGCTTTTCCTGCAGCGCGATCTCGGTCCATTCGAAACCGAAGCCTTGCGGCAGGACTTTCTCGGCGATCGCTTCCATCGTCGCAATGGCCGTGCCGCTCGAATAGCCGCGCGCAAGCTGAACCTGCACTTCGGCAGACGGATAGAGATTGTAGCGCGGCACGCGATAGGCGCCGGTCGTATCCTGGAAGGTTGCCACCGAACCTATCGGCACCATGTCGCCGTCGTTGTTGCGCGTCTTCAGATTGGAGACGTCGCGTAGAGACAGGCGGTATGGGTTGTCGCCCTGGGCTGTGACGCGATACGTGCGGCCCAGAATGTTGAAGTCATTGATGAAGGCCGAGCCCATGTAGACCGAGAGCGTTTCGAACACGCGGCTGATCGGAACGCCGAGCTGCTCGGCTTTGGTGCGGTCAATGTCGGCATAAACCTCAGGCGTGCGCACGTTGAAGAGCGTGAAGGCCTGCGTGAAGCCCGGCGTCTGGCCGGTGGCGCCGGCCATTGCCCAGGCTGCGCCTTCGAGCGCGGGCAGACCGCGTCCTGCTTTATCCTGAACATAGCCTTTGAGGCCGCCGCCGGTTCCGATGCCAGGCACGGATGGCGGTTCCAGCACGAAAATGAAAGCGTCCTTGAGGGTCGCCATTTGCTGGCGCAGGTCGGTAAGGATCATATCCTTGGTCAGGCCGCTGGCGATGCGCTGTTCGAACGGTTCCAGGCCGACGAAGACGACGCCAGTGTTGGGCGCGTTCGTGAATGTCGCGCCGTCGAAGCCGACGAATTCAACGGCGTTGGCGACGCCCGGCCGATGCATGATGATTTCTGAGGCGCGGCGCACGACCTCATCGGTACGCTTCAAGGTCGAGCCCGGCGGAAGCTGGAAGACCGTGATGAAGTAGGCGCGATCGAGCTGTGGGATGAGACCCGTCGGCGTCGCCGTTAATCGCTCATAGGTGACGTAGAGCAGGCCGGCGTAGATAAGGAGCAGAACGGCGGCGACGCGGATCAGGTTGCGCGTCAGCCAGGCGTAGCCATGCGACAGCGTGCTGAAGGCCCAGTTGAAGCCGGCGAAGAACCAGCGCAGGGGCGCACCGAGGATTGTCACGATGGGATTGCGCTTTTCATGCTCTCCGGCGTGCGGTTTCAAAAGCAGCGCAGCCATGGCGGGTGAAAGCGAGAGCGAGACCATCAGCGAAATTGCGGTCGAAGCGGCGATGGTGATGGCGAACTGCTTGAAGAAGGAGCCTTGCAGGCCGGTGATGAAGGCAGTCGGCAAGAAGACGCCGATCAGCACCAGCGAGATCGCAAGCAGTGCGCCGCCGACTTCATCCATCGTCTTATGAGCGGCTTCCTTCGGCGTCATGCCTTGGGCGATGTAGCGCTCGACGTTCTCGACGACGACGATGGCGTCGTCAACGACGATGCCGATGGCCAACACCAAGCCGAACAGCGACAGCGTGTTAAACGTGATGCCGACGAGGCTCATGATGAAGAAGGTGCCGACCAGCGATACGGGGATCGCCAGGATCGGGATGATCGCCGCGCGCCATGTCTGCAAAAACAGGATGACGACGAGGACGACGAGCACCAGTGCTTCGATGAGCGTGTGGATGACGGCGTCGATCGAGAACTGGATGAATTCTGTCGGGTTATAGACGACTGCATAGCCGACGCCCGGCGGGAAGCTCTTTTTCAGGTGCTCCATCTCGGCCTTGACGTTGGCCGCCGTCGCAAGCGCGTTCGAACCCGGCTTCTGGAAGATGACGAGGGCGGTCGCGACCTTGTTATTGAGATAGGCGTTGACGGTATAGTCTTGCGATCCCAGCTCGACGCGGGCGATGTCGCGGATGCGAACGACCGAGCCGTCCGGTTCGGCGTGCACGACGATATTTTCGAACTGATCCGGCGATGACAGACGTCCGAGCGTCTTGACGTTGATCGTGAAGGCGCCGTCGGATGACGCGGGCGGCTGATTGATCGAGCCTGCCGCAACCTGCAAGTTGGCGGCCTGGAGTGCCGAGACGACTTCACCTGCAGTCAGGCCGCGAGCTGCGACCTTGTCGGGGTCGAGCCAGATACGCATCGAGTAGTCGCGGGCGCCGAAGACCTGGACGTCGCCGACGCCATCGATGCGGGTCAGCACGTCTTTGACGTAGAGCGTCGCGTAGTTCGAAATGTACTGCTGGTCGCGCGTGCCGTCAGGCGAGATCATGTACACGACCATCATCAGGTCGGGCGAGGCCTTGCGCACAGAGATGCCGAGCCGGCGTACGTCTTCCGGTAGGCGGGGCTCAGCAACCGCGACGCGGTTCTGCACCAGAACCTGCGCCTGATCGACATTCGTGCCCGGCTTGAAGACGACGTTGATCGTCAACTGGCCGTCGCCGGTCGATTGCGAGTTGATGTAGAGCATGTCGTCGACGCCGTTGACTTCCTGCTCAATCGGCGTGGCGACGGTTTCGGCGATGACTTGGGCGGACGCGCCGGGATACGTAGCGTGCACGGCAACCGTCGGCGGCGCGATGTCGGGATATTCTGCGATGGGCAGAAACCGCATCGAGATCAAACCGAGGATCGTAATGATAATCGAGACGACTGCAGCGAAGATCGGCCGGTCGATAAAAAAGTGAGACAGACGCATCGGGCCCTATCGGCGTTGGAAGCTTCAGACGGAATGCTCGTTCAGGCGCGGCGGCGCAGATCAGTTCTGCGCCGTCTTCTCTGGCGGTTTGATCGCACCGGTCGTCGGCGCAACTTTCGTTCCCGGCCGAATGGCGGGGTTTGCGACGCCTTCGATCACGATACGGTCGTCCGGCTTCAGTCCGGAGGTGATGACGCGCAAGCCTTCGTACATCTGGCCGAGCGTCACCGGCGTGGCGGTGACGACGTTGTCGGCATTGACGGTATAAAGAATTTTGCTCGCTTGATCGGAGATAATGGCATCGTCGGGAACGAGAAGCGCATCCGCGTCTCCGCCGTAAACGGCAATGCGGGCGAAAAGTCCCGGCGTCAGCAGATCGTCTTTGTTAGACAGAACGGCGCGGCCGCGGATGGTGCCTGATCGCTGATTGAAGGCATTGTCGATGAAGTCCATCGTGCCCTCGTGCGCCCAGTCCTTTTCGTCGGCGAGTTTCACGCGGACGGGAACGGGCGCGAGGCGGGATGCGGGAAGCACGCCCGACTTCCGCTTGCGGGCATCGCGCATGTAGTCGGCTTCGGAGGTATCGAAGACGAAGTGGATGGGGTCGGTCGTGACGATGGTCGCCATCAAGGTCGAATTGACCTGACCGCCGATCACGAGGTTGCCGACGTCGATTTTCTTGTCCGAGACGCGGCCGGAGATCGGAGCGCGCACTTCCGCCCATTCCAGATTGAGCTCGGCCGATTTGAGATTGGCCTTTGCCGACATCACCTGGGCTTCGGCGACGCCGAGGCTCGATTTGCGCTGCTCGTAGACCTGTTCACTCAAGACTTTCGTTTCGACGAGCGGGCCGGCGCGTTCGAGATCGGCCTTGGCAAATTCGACCTGGGCCTGCGTGCGCGCGACATCCGCTTTCGCGGCTTCGACGGCGATCTGGAACGGCCGTTTATCGAGCGTGAAGAGGAGATCGCCCTGTTTTACGATCGTGCCTTCCTTGAAATTGACCTGATCGACGTAGCCGCTGACGCGTGGGCGCAGCTCGACGCGGGCGACGGCTTCGAAGCGGCCGGGAAATTCGTCCCACGTCTTGATGTGCTTCGCGATCGGGGGCGCCACGGTGACCGGAAACGCCGGTGGCGCGCTCTGCGCGCTTGCAGATTGGACGTTGCTCGCGATGAAGGCCATCGCGGCCAGCACGGACAAGGCCGAGCATCGAGGCTTAAGCCTCACAAGGGCGGTGGTCGTCGTCATTTTTTCAGAATCCACAGGCGAGAATTTTCCACGGCGCGCCGACGCCAGTGGACAATAGTACACCACATGCATTCCGACGATCCGAAATTCAATGATGTTGACCATCATTGTGGCCCATCTCATTGCGGGCAAAGGGCATTTCGCCCCGAGATAGTGGCCATAAAGCCTCGATCGAATGAGAGGCTTTCAAAACTTGGATTTCAGTAAGCCGCTCAATCCCAGTAGAAATGCCGCGATCGTTTGCAGGCTGTATGAAACTACGACACGAAAATAACGAAGGCGCATGCAGTTTTTTTGCCTGCATACGCCGTCTCGTTCCAAAGTACGATTTTCGAGCTAAAGCAGCGTGCCCCTGAGCACGAGCATGGCGACGCTGAAGTAGATCATCAGGCCGGTGACATCGACGAGCGTTGCGACAAACGGGGCTGACGCGCTCGCGGGGTCGAAGCCAATGCGTTTCAGCAGAAACGGCAGCATTGCGCCGGCCAGCGAGCCGAAGGTGACGATGCCGATGAGGCCGAGCCCAACGGTCAAGGCGACGAGCTGCCAGTGCGGGCCGTAGTCGAAGATACCGATCGTCTGCCACAGCGAAATGCGCGCGATGCCGATGATGCCGAGGATGGTGCCAAGCGTAATGCCCGTCGGAATCTCGCGGATGGCGACGCGCCACCAGTCACGCAGCCGGATCTGTCCGAGCGCGAGCGCACGAATGAGAAGCGACGTCGACTGCGAGCCGGAGTTGCCGCCCGAGCTCATGATCAGCGGAATGAAAAGCGTCAAGACCACCGCTTTTTCAAGCTCGTCGGAATAATGCTGCATCGCGCTCGCTGTCAGCATTTCGCCGAGGAACAAAGCGCAAAGCCAACCGGCACGCTTCTTGATCATCTCCAGGAAGCTGATTTCCAGATACGGCTCGGCGATGCCTTCGACGCCGCCGAACTTCTGCACGTCTTCGGTACTCTCATCGAGGATGGCGTCGATCACGTCATCGACGGTGACAATGCCGAGCACGCGGTGCCGGGCGTTGAGAACCGGAACAGCGAGAAGGTCGTGGATCGAGATCAGCCGTGCGACTTCTTCGCGATCGGTGTCGGGATCGACCCAGATCGGATCGCGATCGGGCGCGACATCCAGAATGGGCTGATCGGGTTCGCCGGTAATCAGCTGGCGCAGCGTGACGGTGCGCACGAGGACGCGCGACGCAGGATCAATAACATAGATCGCATAGACGGTTTCGCGCGTGTGCTCGACCTCGCGGATCAGCCGCAAGGTGTCGGCAACCGTGAAGGTCGAGGGGACGCTGACGAACTCGGTCGTCATGATGCTGCCGGCGGTGCCCTCATGGTAGGCGAGCAGCAGTTTCAGGGATTGGGCGGTCTCGAAATCGAGAAGCGACAGCAGCTTCGTGCGGTCGGTACCGTCGAGCTGACGCAGGAGGTCGGCCGCGCGGTCGGCGGACATGCCGGTCAGGACCTGGCCTGCAAAGTCCTCTGGGAGTTCGAGGATCAGGTCGCTGGCGCGAGACAGCTCGGGGCGGTCGAAGATTTCGACGACGCGGTCGAGCGGAAGCTGCGACAGAATTGACGCAGCCGTTTCGAGGTCTTCCTCATTGAGCTGAGCGACAATGTCGGCGTCGTGCTCTTCGAGCAACTCGACCAGAACGATCGGGTCGACATCGTCGCCCGATGCTTTGCGGATATTTTCCATGGCTCACCTTCCGATCCGCCGTCGCACGGATCGCGGGAGCCGACCCAACGGTCAGTCCACGAGCCTCGACGGCCGGGGCAATCGACTACTGTCGCTAGACAAGGGTTGGGTTCCTTCGGATTCACGGCGCCTTAAACGGGGGCGACCGCGCGGTTCACATGAGCCGTTCGGGAGTAATAGTCAAGATCAACACGTTCGATCTTTTGGATTTTTACCTCGGCCGGACGGCCAGGGTGATGGCTGACAGCAGAATTATGGAGATGGTGTCCGCGACGGCCTTGCGCACGCCGAGATTTCGTCGGCAAACTCGGATGGCTTTGGGATTTGCGGCGTGTGGCACATGGGTGGCACCAGAACAAGCACTCCCGATCTGCTGGAACCGGGGACACACGTGTTCTCCGGCACCGTCCGGGTGTGGGGCAACGATTATGCTGAGCTCCATACCGACAGTGGCGTTACCATTCAGCTTGTCACCCAGGGGCTTCATGCCTTGCGAGATGGCGAGCGGATCACGGTTGTGACGCGGCGGTATCGGCCGCTCTATCAGATCGAAGAGGTGTTGGACGCCTGACGAGCACGTTTTGGCCCAGCTATCCTTAGCGGGCTGCCAGGATTTGCCAGCCCGTCCAAGTAAGCGCAAAACATATCGGCCAGAGCACCGGCAAAGGCCTTAATTTCCGCCGGGGTGCGCGGCGTTTCCGAGAACTGCTTTCCGACGGTGCTGAGCGTCGTCTTGATGAGTTTGGCTGCTAACGATTGCTGCGACTTCGAGGCATTGGGCAATGCTTCACGCATGAAATTGTCCATCGCTCGTGCGCTCGATGCTCTCGCTTCCTTTGCTTCCGGGGCATTGCGGTAGAGAGGGGCGGCGTCGTCCAACGCGACACGGACTGCGGCTTCGTCGCATTCCGATCGGATAAAGGTATGTACGAGCGTCCGGAGTCGTTGAAGCGCTGGTTTGCGTGAGTCGCCGAGAATGCTGCTCAACAACTCTGTCGTCTGCCGCCACTCGTCGCACTGGAGACGGAAGAGGATCGCCGCCTTGTTCGGAAAATACTGATAGAGCGAGCCGACGCTGACTCCAGCTCTTTCGGCGACCCTCGCAGTTGTGAAACGCTGCGCGCCTTCTTTCGCTAAAACCTGAATAGCAGCGTCCAGAATGGCCGTCACAAGCTCGGTGGAACGGACCTGCCTGGGTTCTTTTCGCGAGGAAATTTGGGTTCTTTTTTTTCGAGACATGGGCGGCGTGGGAAATGCGAATAGTGAATGCGATGGATTAATCGTATTCTTGATCGGGCGGAAGACTGATCAAAAGTCGTAGGAGAGATTACGATGAATACGCTGACTACTCCCCCTGTTGGACCGCTTCTTGATAGCCTCTTTGAAGTAGCCAGCGCCGTCTCACCGACGGACGGTCCTGATTTTGGGGACCTTTCGTCCGAAGAACATGCGCGACTGATGAGCAGCAAGGTTGGTTATCGGGATTTCTATCGGAGACTAAAGGACTTCCCGCTTGCTGTCTCGCGGGAGACGGGAACGTTGCTATATATGCTTGCGCGCGGATGCCGGGCGCGATCGATCGTCGAATTCGGAATGTCATTCGGCATTTCGACACTGCACCTCGCCGCGGCGCTTCGAGACAATGGCGGAGGCCGTCTGATTACGAGCGAGTTCGAGCCATCGAAAGTGGTAAAGGCACGCGAAAATCTGACGGCGGGCGGTGTGATTGATCTGGTCGAAATTCGGCAAGGCGATGCGCTTCAGACGCTGAACGCCGATCTTCCCGAGGTGATCGACCTCGTGCTGCTGGATGGTGCCAAAGCACTTTACCCGGAAATTCTAAGCTTGCTGGAAAGCCGCCTCAGGCCGGGCGCCTTCGTGATCGCCGATAACGCCGATTACAGTCCCGACTATCTCGCTCGCGTCCGTTCGACGTCGAATGGTTATCTTTCGACGCCGTTCGGCGACGATGTGGAAGTGTCGATGAGGCTCGGCTGATAAAAATTCGCACCGTGCCAGTTCTCCTGCACGGTGCGAATGGTCTTGTTTTGCTGCCGGCCGCTTAGAACGCCGCGTCGATGTCGACGATGTCGATCAGCTTGTGGTTCACAAACTCCTTGATGCCGAGGCCGAGCAACTCGCGGCCGTATCCTGAGCGCCGGACGCCGCCGAACGGCAGGTCGGCCTTGACCATCGTCGGATGGTTGACGAACACCATGCCGGTCGAGATGCGCTTGGCGACTTCGGCGCCATGAGCGGGGTTCGACGTGAAGACCGAACCGCCAAGGCCGAACGGCGAGTCGTTGGCGATGCGGACGGCATCGTCTTCGTCCTTAGCCTTGAAGATCATCGAGACCGGACCGAAGAACTCCCAGTAACGGGCCGGGTTGTCTTCGGCGATGTCGGTGAGGATCGTCGGCTGCAGGAATGCGCCCTGGTTGGGGACGCTCGGGCCGACTTCGATCGCCTTGGCGCCGTGCGCGACGGCTTGGCGGATCTTGTCCTTGAGGTCATCGACGGCTTTCTGCGACGAGAGCGGCGCAAGCGTCGTGTTGGGATCCATCGGATCACCTGCGCGCAGCTCGGAAACGCCCTTAACGTAACGTTCCATGAAGCCGTCGTACGCCGGCTCTTCGATAATCATGCGCTTGGAGGACACGCAGACCTGGCCGGCATTCCAGTGGCGGCCGAACACGGCCCACTTCGCGGTCTTGTCGAGGTCGGCGTCTTTCAGGACGACGAAGGCGTCGGCGCCGCCGAGTTCCATCGTTGACTTCTTGAGTGCCTTGCCGGCTTCAGCCGCAACGATCGAACCGGCGTATTCGGAGCCGGTGAGAGCGACGCCGTGAACGCGCGGATCGTTGAGGACCACGCCGACGTGGGGATGGTCCAAGAAGAGATTGATGAAGGCGCCGTCCGGCAGACCAGCTTCCAGCATGAGGCTTTCGAAGGCCATAGCAGATTGCGGAACGTTGGCTGCGTGCTTCAGCAGGATGACGTTACCTGCCGAGAGCTGGGGCGCGATGATGCGAGCGATCTGGTAGTAAGGGAAATTCCACGGCTCGATCGCGAGGATGATGCCGAGCGGATCGCAAACCAGAACGGCCTCGCCTTCTTCCGGATCTGCAACCGGAAGCTTTTCCGGAGCCAACAGTTTCTCGGCGTTCTTGGCGTAATATTCAAAGATGCGGGCGGAAAGCTCAACTTCGGCTTTCGCTTCGGAAAGCAGCTTGCCCATTTCGATCGTCAGAATCGGCGCGTACTTATCGACATCGCGGCGCAGGAGGTCCGCAGCCTTCTGCATGATGCGCGCGCGTTCGCGAAACGACGTCTCGCGCCAACTGAGAAATGCATCATGGGCTTTATCGATGGCCTGTTTGATTTCGGATTCGCTGGCCGTCGGAAAGGTCTTCAGGACTTCTCCCGTATAGGGGTTGGTCGTCACGAACTTCATCGTTTGTCCTTCCTAGGATTATCGTCTTGTTTTCCCGATCAGCGCGGGCCGAAGCTCTCAGGACTGATTTTTGGAAAGTGCGGGATGAACTAAGGGTTGCCCGGCGGTCGGGGAAAATATTGAGGTTCAGTGTTTGGAGAATACGACTATGGTTCAAGACAACGTTGATGCAGAGCAATTCTAGGCTCGGTCCTAACCGGACGAGCGTTGTCACCGCGTATCGCGATAAGTTACAATTGCTGTGAAAAACGCCGGTATTTTTTTGGACGCTGTGGGCAAGTGAGAGGAGCGCGCTGTTGCTGACGCTTAGCGCGCTCTCTGATATGGTACGGTCTGCTATGCATTCAGCGCGCCGCGCAACAATCCTCCAAAAGGCGCGAAATTTCAGACTGGCTATCTTGCTTCAACCCAGGGTGGTTGGCCGTGGGTCGTTAGATCATGCCGCCGTTCGCGCGCAGCACTTGACCGTTGATCCAGGCGCCTTCCGGGCCTGCGAGGAACGAGACGACATTGGCGATGTCTTCCGAAGTTCCGAGGCGTTCCATCGGGTTCATCTTCGCCATTTTGTCGATCAGCTCATCAGACTTGCCATGAAGGAAGAGTTCGGTCGCGACCGGACCGGGCGCAATGGCGTTGACGGTGATCGACCGGCCGCGCATTTCCTTCGCCATGATGCCTGTCATAGCTTCGACGGCAGCCTTGGTGGCGGCGTAGATGCCGTAGTTCTCAAGCTTGAGCCCGATGACGCTGGTCGAGAAATTGATAATGCGACCGCCGTGGCGCAGGTGCTTGCCGGCCTCTCGCATGGCATTGAATGAGCCTTTAAGGTTGATCGCCACTTGGCGATCGAATGTGGCGTCGTCGGCATCGGCAATCGATGAGAGCGCCATGACGCCCGCATTGTTGACGAGCACGTCGATACCGCCGAAGGCTGTTTCTGCCGATTGAAACATGCGGCACACGTCTTCTGGCTTTGATACGTCGGCCTGGGCTGTCACGGCCTTGCCGCCCGCCTTTTCGATCTTTCGCACGACGTCATCGGCTTGGGCGGCGCTGCCGGCATAATTGACGACGACCGTGAAGCCATCCTTGGCGAGACGCTCCGCGACGGTCGCCCCGATGCCGCGTGACGCGCCCGTGACGATGGCGACCTTGTTCTGGTTGACGGTCATTTTCCCTTCTCCTTTGAAAAAGTGCGCCGAGGCGCCTCTGCTGGAAGATGTATCTTTCAGCTTGGCGTATAATCTGGCATTATCCGGCATTACTGTTCGAAATATGCGAACAAATGGGCGATGGACCGAATTGATGCCATGCGGGTTTTCTCGCGCGTCGTGGAGCGGCGGAGCTTTACGCTTGCGGCTGAAGACTTGGGGCTGCCGCGCTCGACGGTGACAGATGCGGTCAAGCAGCTTGAAGCGCGCCTTGGGGTGCAATTGCTGCAGCGGACCACCCGCCACGTCAGTCCGACGCTCGATGGCGAGGCTTACTACCAGCGCTGCCTCTCCATTTTGGCTGATATCGAAGACGCGGAGGGCGCGTTTGCGGGCGCCAAGCCTAAAGGCCTGCTGCGGGTCGATGTGCACGGTACGCTCGGGCGTCACTTTCTCTTGCCGAGCCTGCCGGCGTTTCTTGAAACTTATCCGGACATCGAAATCTACATCAGCGAAGGCGATCGTTACGTCGATCTCGTCCGCGAAGGGATTGACTGCGTATTGCGCGCCGGGTCACTGCTGGACAGCGATATGGTTGCGCGCCGCGTCGGAACGCTCGAGGAGATGACGCTCGCATCGCCCGGTTATATCGCAGCGCACGGATTGCCTCGGCATCCTGACGATTTGCCTGGAAGGCATCGGATGGTCGCGTTCCATTCGACCGCCACGGGCGGGCATCTGCCGCTGGAATTCATCGTCGATGGCAAGGTGCGCAATATCATGCTGCCATCGACTGTCTCGGTGAATGGTGCGGAGACCTATCACGCAGCGGCGAAGCTCGGTCTCGGGCTCATTCAAATTCCGCGCTATCGCGGTGACATTGCGGTGCAGGCGGGCGAGCTTGTCGAAGTGCTGCCGGATTATCCGCCGACGTCGACGCCGGTTTCGCTGCTTTACCCGCGCAATCGCCAGCTGTCGCCGCGGGTCCGAGTTTTCATCGACTGGGTGGCCAAAGAATTTGCGGTGCGTAACGCCGAGGTGCAGCGTGCCTAGCGCACTATGAATTTAAAGGGCTGCGTGAACGTCATCGGCTTCAGGCTCACTTCCGGCGGAATGGGCGGAAAAGGCGTGGCGCGGTCGAGGGCGGCGAGTGCTGCTTCGTCCAGAACGCGATATTTCGATGACGACATCACTTCTCTCGAAAGAAGAGCGCCGTCGGTGCCAATCGTGTATTTCAAAACGACCACACCCGTTTGCCGCGAGCGTGGATTGACTTTCGAGTGCTGCACCCGGTCGTTGATTTGTCCCAGATAAATTCCGACGACACGTGCCTCGCCGCCGGACTTCACCGTTGCCGAACTTTCTTCGGTGACAATCGCGACCTGCTCGGGCTGGGCCTCAACTTCCTTTGTATCGGGCTGCTGCTCTGCCATCGGGGTGGGGGGCGATGGCTTGTCGACCTGCGTAACCTTCGATTCCTTGAGTTGGTCTAGGGGCGGCAAGTCTCCGGGCTTGCCGGAGCTTGGCGCTTTGAGAGGGGTCGGCAGCGGTGTCTCGGTGGGTTGCGCCGCGATCTGTTCGACGGCGCTTTTCTGCGGTGCGGCGATGGCGTCGAGCTGTTCGCTCGGCTTTGTTATGGGGTGCGCCGGCGCGGGCCGTTGCTCTTCTACAGTTGCGGCAGCGTCGGGTTTCCGACTTTCAACTTTGCTGGCGTCGTCGCGAAGCTGCTCCGCTGTCGCTACGAGGGGGCGTTGGGCAGCCGGAGCTTGCTCGCGAACCGGCGCGACGTCCGGTGTGATTTGTCGTCCGGCGTCGTCTGGGAGGTCAATCAGCGGGTCCGACGAGGTCACGGTCGGCGGTTGCGTCGACGGCTTTCGCGGTTCGATCGCCGGAATGTCCTCGGTGTTTTGTGCTTGCTGAGCGTCCGGGGCGTCATGAAGTGGCGTCGGCGGCGCAACGGGCGATGATTGCGGCGCCGGTTTTTGCTGCGGAAGCATAGCGACGTCCTGCGTGCTTTTTTCCAGCGCACCGCCGCTCACGTCGCGTAACGGCATCGGCGTAACGGAGCTTGACGCTTCCGGCGGCGGCTTGCGCTCGTCCATCGGCACGACGTCCGGCGTCGCAAGGCTTTCGACGCTGTCGCCGCGATTGGCCACGGTATCTAGGACCATGCCTTGCGGCATCAACTCAATGTCCTGTCCCGTGCCGAAATCGAGGATTTCCAGCTCCTCGTTGTGAATCCTGGGCCATATCGCGTAGCCGATCAAGCCGTGCACGGACAGCGAAAGCAGAATGGCAATCGTTCGCAGCAACATGGCAAGATCCAAGTTCTTCCCTGCTGGGTGCGAGGCGCAACTTGGCTGACGCAAAAATGCAGGCGGACAAAATTAGATTTTCGCGCCGGCCCGATCAACTTTTACTGCTTGTTGCGGTTATGGCGACGCCGAAATGCGGCCTGCGCGCTTAAGTGGGCATGGCCAAGTTGCGGTGCGCTTAGGTCGGCATTGTCGACATGTCCGGCACCCAGCCCTCCGGCGTCTTGCAGAAGAGGGGACATTTGATCGGTGCACGAACGTGAGAATGGGAAGTTGAGCGAGGTTGCCGGAGCATGCGTTCCCAGGCGCTCATTTCCTTCATGCGGTCACCACGCCGACAATATTTGCCAATCTTTTCATCAATTCGAGCTCAGATAAACCGTGCCTCCAGAAGCTAAGCTCTTGAGCTAGTTCGATGGCAGCTTCCTGAATGAAGCTAAAAATCGAAGAGAAAATCTACACGCAGTCTGCGAAAGCTTAAGCAACACGATCGATCTGGGAGGATTGCCGCGTGTCTAGGCGCCCGGACTTGGTTCGAGAGAACGACCGTACCGCTTCCGGTACAGGCCCACCGGCGGATGCCACAAGACTTTTTGTTATCGTCGCATAATGATGGTGCATCGCCGTTTTGATTGCATACGTAAATAATAACTGCGGCTCGAACATCCGCTTTTTGACGATTTGCAGCAACTGCGCCCGATAACGACGTGCGATGGCCCGATCATCAATTTGGTGAACCACGCGCAGCGCTAGAACTGCAAACATAACATAATTTTCGATGCAGCTTTTTATCCAGGCCCAGCGATGATTTCGCCAATAGGGCAATTGATGAACCGCAAACTTGAACTTACCATCCACGAACAACCTATCAAGACGCTCAAAATAGGCGCTCGCCGAATAGGACTTTTCGGTCGCTCGCACCAGTCCTTCACGCAGCATGGCAGGCGACATTCCAAGAGGAATAACGTTCGTGCCAAAGGCATCGCTGCCGGCATCATCGTTCAGCCGGCCTTCTGATTTCAATCTCTCAAAAAGAGGTGTTGTTGGAATGGCGTGCAATAGTCCAATAAGAGCGTGCGCGATGCGGGTTTCTGCGAGGAAACCCGGCAAGACATCGAAAGCTTGCGGTTTGTCGCTGTCGAATCCAACGATCATTCCGCACCAAACATCCAGGCCGTGATCCTGGATGCGTCGAACGCGCTCAACAAGCGTCCCGGCACGCTCTCGAACATTCTGAAGTTTTTTTGTTTCCTTGAGGGAGGCCTCATCTGGGCTTTCAATACCGATGAAGACGCTTTGAAACCCAGCCTGTCCCATCAGGCCCATCAACTCTTCATCTTCCGCTAAGTCGAGTGAAGCTTCCGTGAAAAGCGTGAGCGCATAGGCATGCGCCTCTTGCCATTTGGCGATCTCACGCAGCAGCGGTTTGATTGCTTTCTTATTTCCGATGAGGTTGTCGTCAACGACGAAGATGATCCTAACGCCGGCACGATAATAGGCATCGAGTTCGTCGATCACCTGATCGGCTGACTTGAGACGGGGCTTGCGCCCGAATGTAACGATTATATCGCAGAACTCGCACGTGAAAGGACAGCCGCGCGAAATCTGCATACTCCCAAACATATAGTGTTGTGATTTCAACAGGTCGAGGCGCGGCAGCGGCAGTGTGGTCATGTTGGTTTTTTCAGTCTGTTCGTAGCGATGTGCGTGCCGCCCTGCCTCCCACTCTTTGATAAATTGCGGCCAAGTAACGTCTGCTTCGCCGACAAAAATAACGTCGGCAAGATCTTGGAATGCTTCAGGCTCGACGGTTGCCATGGGGCCGCCTACGACCGTGAATACATTGCGCAGACGAAGCTGGTCGAGGATCTCCAGCAGTCGCGCGCCCTGCACTGACATTCCCGTCAAGCACACCATGTCCGCACGACCGAGACGCTCGAAGTCCAAGTCTTCGACGTTCTCATCGACGATCGTAACCTTATGGTCGTCCGGGACGAGCGCCGCGAGGAGGGGCAGGCATGCAACCGGCAAGTTCGCACGCTTGCCCAGCATCCCCATGCAGTGCTCCATGCCCCAGAAGGACGTATTGAAGCGTGGATTGATGATGACGATGTCAGCCATTAGTCACCTCGCTGGGGCGAACCTACCTCTTGCCGGTTCCAAACGCGGTGACACCTAGACTGGTTGCCATGTTCCCTATCTGGAACGGCGTCATATCGGCCAATCGAAAGACAAGGGATCATCGGAGCAGGCGTCGGTCAACTAATGTCATCTCAAATGTTGCGGTGCCTGCAGAAGCGGGGGGGCCGACGCAACCTGCCTCGCTTAGTTAGCGAAGGTCTGAAGAGCGAAAGCGGTCATAATTGCTGTTAGCTCGTTCAGATACCGTCCTAGGGCAGCAAGAGTCGAGGAATGGGATTAAATCACCTGCGGCTGGAGCGATCGAAATAGCGATGCAACTCATCGCTTATTTGACCGTCAACGGCGCCGAGAGATACGTACTTTACGGGACGCTTGGGAGCAGCTCGAAATATCGACGTCACGCTCTGTATTGCCTGGCTTTTTGGAGCAAAAATGCTGGTGCTGCCGGAGGGGATTGAACTCTCGACCTCTCCCTTACCAAGGCTAATTCCAAGATCAGGGTCAGCATTCAAAATGCCAGCAAATACGGGAGTTTTTGAGGTCATTTCGCCTTCCTCTCTTTGTTCGTCCCCATCTCGTCCCCACGGTTTGACGAAACTTCCGTCTCCGCATTTTCCCCGGAAACGATGAGCAACGGCGCGCCAGCCGAGACCTTGCCGACATTGTTGGAGAACCAACTTTCGCCTCCATCCTTCGCTTGGCGATGGACCTCTTGCTTTTCGAGATGCGAATATTTGTGAGCCGGCGCCGTGATCGTCTTCCAGTGCCCGGCGTCCTGCACCCACTTCAGACTTTTGCCCTCGCTCAGATGCCCCGTCACAAAGGCGTGGCGGCCGGCTTCCTTGGCCATGTGGTACGGAACCCCGGCCTCCTTACAGGCGTCGAGCAGCCAATTCCGCATGGTGCTCTGCCATTTTGTGCCGAACAGGTAGCCGCGCTTGCTCTTCGTCAGCCTTGGCGTCTCCTTGCCCCGGTCACCCATCCGAATCTTCTCGGCTTCCGCAAGGTCCGGAAGTGCCATGAGCGCCGCCCAGGCGGGCTCGGCAAGATTGATAACGATGTTCTGCTTGCCCTTGTTGTCCCTGACGAGAAGGGTACGCGCCTCGGCGTCGAAATGCTCCCGCTTGCGATTGAGGTACTCGCCCGGTCGGCGACCATGCAACCGGCCGCAGATCAGAAATGCCCGAAGCCAGGGATTGGCGTGGGGAAGCACGGCCCTGAACCAATCATTCTTCGGAACGTCGAGATCGGGCAGGCTATCATGGCCCTTCGGCCGTTTGAGAGTTGCCGCGATGCCGATTCCGATGGGGCCAGATAAGCGTAGCGCCGCTTTGACCGGCGTGAAGAGTTGCCGGTTGATCGTCGCCGCGGTACGGTTCGGGTAAATCTCAGTCGCTAGCGAGGTCATGAGGTTCTGATCGATTTCTGAAATGAGTCTGTTTCCGATCTTCTCAAGGATAGGAACGAAATAAATCGATGCGCCCTGCGTCCGCTGATAGACAACGGCGATCTCAGCAAAAGTCGGAATTTCTTTGGGTTCGGCATCGGCTTTCTCGACCGCCTGTTTGTACCATTCCTCGACTAGTTTCGCGCCCTCGCGCTTCGAGCGAGTGCCAATGCTTCGCTCAACGGATTTGAGCTCGACGGCACCGCCTTCGACACGGCGCGGCTCTTTGTATCTCGCATAGGTCGTTTTGGTGCCGTCTTTGGCGATGTGCTCGCGCCAGGATATGCGTATGGCCATGGGATACCTTGCACGAAATAAGTCCAAGCGGCGCCGATGATAAACGCGCTTTTGCCGATTTTTCTATAGCATGACAGGCGGCGCGCCTCTTCGCTTATCCAGCGGATCGTCGGCTTCGTTCCGTCTGGACCGGCCGGCAAAAGCTCTTGCGCCTCGTCGAGCGGAATGAGGTCCTTATTCTGCTCAGCCATGCTATGCCGCCTCCACTGTCTTTGGAACGCGAGCACGCTTCGCCATCCGATCGTAAAGAACGACATTCGCTGTACAGGCCAAATTCATGCAGTACCGCGTTGGAATGCTGACGACGTGATGTGCTTTCTCGATGAGCGAAGGTGGAATCGAGCCATCTTCCGGGCCGAAAATGTAGAAGGCGCGCTCGGGATGTTCGAATGCAGGAAGGCTCTCAGTTTTGTCGCAGATCTCGATCGCGACGATCTTGCAGCTGTATGGAACTATCGCGAGAAGATCCTGAGTTCGGAGCAGTGGAAGATGGCGCCAAGCTTTCGCGGTATCCGTGCAGGCCTGCTCAAATCTTCTGCCGGTGACGGCGACAAAGGCCGCATCATAACAAGATGCGGCGCGAAGCACGCTGCCGACGTTCTCGCGAACTTTCGGCTGGCAAAGGCCGATAGCGAAGTAGCCGCGCTGGTTCATGGCGATTGCCTCGCTCGTCCCGCTGCGAGAACTTCCTTCGAGATCATTTTTTGCGCTATCGCCTCTTTTCTCTGTGCGCGCGTCAAGCTGCGATAGTGCTCGGCACAATCATACTTCCGGCAGATAATCGGACGCCGGTCGTAAATCGTGCAGCCATCATCGCCGAGATAGACGCAGTCTCCGTTCGATTTCATCGCTAGAGCGGTTAGGCCGTAAATGGTTTGCGTCTCATAGTCTTCCGGCCGATCACCATATTCACGGAGAAGGGGGACAAGTGAGCGGTTCTGGCAGCACAGGCGGCAGCCCGCGCAGATGACAGTCGAATCTCGAAGAGGCATGAAGGTTTCCAAAGTCATACCGGCCCCCGATAGTCCTGCCTCTCGTAATGAGGCTCTGAGATTTGAGGTGAGAATTCGATGCGAAGGGGAGGGGTCTCGTCGTTTTGAGACAGTTCATTCAAAATCTGATTGATGCCGACGGCGAAGATGACGCCCCACGCCAACAGAAATGCCGTAAAGAATGGGGACTCCAGTTTGAAAGTGATCGTCGAGTTCATGCCGCCTGCCTTTCCGCCTTAGCATTCAGCCAGTCGAGATCGTGATCGGTCCACCGCATCAGCTCGACCTTGGCGTGACCGAGTGCCTTCACGGCTTGGCCCGTGACTTCCTTGGTGTAGATTTCATCCATGATGGCGCACTGGGGCCGCCACTTCGTGACGTGCCGGATCATCAGAGTGCCGGCGTCAACGTCGCGTTTCAGTGACGGGCAGAACTTGATGCATCGCGCGGCGCATTCGGGATGCAGCAAAGGTTCGACCTGCAAAATCGCCCAGCCTTCGGCACCGTGCATTACCGGCCGGGCATGCGATAGCGAAACCTTGGTGCTGAGCTTGAGCAGACGGCCGCAAAGATCGCAACGACATTGCGCGATACATTTCCGCTGTCGGTTCGAATGCGGCTTTCCGAATTGCGGCTTGCCCTGGCCGGGCAGTTCGCGCTGGCTGATCGCAAGGCGGCCGCCAAAGAAAGGGTCCCGCGCCAACAACATGCCTTCCTCGGCCGACCATGAGACGGTCCACGGTACGGGAGTGTTGCCGAACATGAGAGGCGTCATGACACACTCCCGTATGTTGGCATCATCGAAAGCGCGA
Organism: Hyphomicrobium sp. DY-1; assembly: GCF_047497105.1. NCBI lineage: Bacteria > Pseudomonadati > Pseudomonadota > Alphaproteobacteria > Hyphomicrobiales > Hyphomicrobiaceae > Hyphomicrobium > Hyphomicrobium sp. DY-1. The sequence goes on from NZ_CP134870.1 coordinate 2,822,557, forward strand.
CATGCTTTCCGAGATCGGTGAGATAATAGAAGACGCCGCACCAACCTTTGACATCGCCGTACCCGGTCTCCTGACCGTGAGGGCCGCTGAAAAGCCCGAGTTCCCATGCGAGACGGTGAAGTCGGCTATCGCTTGGTGACGTGCAGTAATGATCGCGATAGCCGGGCTCGCGCTTATGATCGGCCGCGAAGGCGTGAAGGATGATGTCGCGCTCTTCGTCGCTGAGTTCGGCCACGAGGCGGTGTTCGGCGGGCAAGACGAGATCGTGATGCTTGGCGCGCCTGACGTGGATGTCCGAGAACTCGATATCGTCGTAGCAATCGCCGATGATGAGCTTGAAAGCATAGCGCGCCTTCGATGCCGTCTCAGCCCAAATCCAATCCCACTCGTTGTCTTCGCGGCTCCAGGTCGTCGAAACCTCCCAGGCCTTTCTGATGCGCTGGCTCATGCCGTCACCACTTGCTTTGCGACTGATGGAAATTCCCGGACGCGAAGTTCTTTCGGCCACTCCATGGGGTCACCGCCTTTTCGGTCGACCGGCTTAAGCCTCAGCGGTCGATCATCTGGTGCGCACAGTCTCGCGCTATCAACCGGATGCGATCCAACCTGCTTATGAAAGACAGGAACGCCAGCATCCTTGCACTGAGCAATGATGCTGCGGCCCCACTCGAGATCATAGGGGCGCGCGCGGGGGCCAGATTCACCGCCAATTATGGCCCAATCTAATGTCGGATAACGGACGCCTTCATCGACGTGGCATTTGCCCCGGTGATGCCAGCGCAAAGGGCTTCCAAAGAAGCCGGGAGCCGCTTCGATTTTAACCGCTTCGAGGTCAATTGGCTCCAGCAATGGCTCAGCGGAGATACCTACCCAAGGTATCCCCATCTTCGTTTTCAAAGCCAAAAGACGCGGGATATCGCGATCCGCTTCGGCCTGATTGACGACGGTCACGATCAGGCCAGCGTGTACTGGCCATGTCTTCGCGCCGATTTCGCTCAGCCGCTTCTCGATAGCGGAAACTCGCTTGGTGACAATCTGGATGTCGATGCGATTACAAATCGTGATGGTGCGCCATGCTTCGGTAAACCATTCCGTTGGCACTTCCAAGTCGAACAGATCTGACATCGATTGGATGAAGACGCGTCGCCGGCGCGGTACTTGAGGATCGGGCATCCCGAACGCCCGAGCATTCCCGTTCGCGCATTCTGCGTCAGCCGCCCAATCGGCATAGGCATTATCGAGCCGGTGAAGGAGCCCAACCGCGCTCTTGATCTTCCTCCGAGCGACGCCATGGCCCCAATGGGATTCGCCAAAGCGCGAGTCCATCGTCTCGGCATAGCAATGGTCGCAGCCAGGTCCGACTTTGGTGCAGCCGTGCCAGAAATTGACGGTGGCGTTCGTCCACTCGATGTCTGTAGTGTCGCTCATGCCGCCTCCCGCTGTTTCAGGAAGTCATCGACGTTGCATTGGTGGGTTTTGAAGGTCACTGCAACGACGTACGGATTGGCTTCCCAGGCTTCCTCGCCGTTCAGATGTTTCCAGAGGATGGCGAACGGAATCGTCGGGCGGGAGTGACAAAGGCCGGCGGTGTCGTAGCCAAAGCCCTTGATGACGTAGCAGTGATCTTTGATCTTCGAGACGCCTTCGGCGAGTGCATCATCATCGCTGATGTCCTGAATTCGCTCCACCTTGACGCTCTTGACCTCTAGGGTAAGTCGAGATGCGAGGCGGGGCATGTGGATTGAAGGCTTCCACTTAAGTTCATCATTGCCGCCTTGATCGTCGGCGGCGAACATGAAGCGGTGCCGACAAAAAGGATCGTCGCAGTCGAAATTGTCATGAACACGCGCCCACGTCTCGCGGACCCAAAGGAGATCGCCCCGCCAAAATCGAAGCGGTCGGTGTCGCATCAGGGGACCTTGTTCCTCGGTCCATCCACGAATCTCATAATGCCGTTCTGGCGTCAGTGCCGAGAAGCCAATCCCTCCGCGAGGATGCGGCGGGAAGTCGGGCTGAGGCTTGAGGATGCGCCGTGTCATCGTCTTCCGACCATCTAAGATGGCCCTAACCATCGGCGCGCTAAAAAGGGTCGGCGTCACTTTCATGCCTGATCCCTTTCCGCAACGAAGATCTGGTGATCGACGAACTCCAATCGCTCCTTCAATTCCCTCTTGAGCTGGACAACGCCGCCTGGACCGCTATTGAGCAGCCGGATCATCTTTCGGATGCCGGTAGCGGACTCCTTGAGCCCGACTAGCTGCTGCGGCGTGAATTTTGGGATGGGCTCTTCCATCACTGCCGATACTCCTCAGCATCATCGAGAACAGCATCGACGATGCCTTCCTCGATCACAGCTCTGACGATGCGGCGGAACAATTCGTGCGGTGTAATGCGTCGGCGTTCGGCATCCGATTTGGCCAATGCGAAGAGATCGCCGGGCATCTGCATCATGCGGTCGTCGGCGCGCGCCGGATCCTGCCGCTTGCCGTTCTTCGAATAGAAGATGAGAGAACTCACCGTTGAGATCTCGATATCGAGCAATTCCGCGATCTCGCGACGCTTCATCTTTTTGTTATCGAATAGATCACGAACCGCTGCGGTCTTGCTCGGGTAGCCAAGGATGGGTTCAGGTGCGGGCATTAGGATTTGCCCTCCCGAGCTTTCAGCATCGCACTAGCAAGATCATAGGCTAGTCGTGAGACATGCTTTTCCAGCGTCTCGCCATCAATGAGCGTGTCATTCCCGCACGCGAGAACCAGGGATGGGAGTGCCTGCGCCGCGAAGTAATCGCGAAGCGTCATGCCAGATGAAGGGTAAGGATAGCCCGAAGCGCTTCCGGGAACTTCTGGATCTAATGGGGGGATCACTGGGTATGCCGCACCACCATCTTTATCGATCGACATTTAGGCGCCCCTGTTCATTTGCCTTGGCTTCGTGATATTGGCGAAATTCCTTCGCGGTGATCTGGCGACGAGTCTTCTTGTCGATCATGATCTCGCCGCTGCCGATGCCGCCGGACGAAAGACCGCCACTTCCGACGCCGCCGCATGTGCGGCAATTCTTACCGTTGTCGCGAACGCCGTAGCCGCCGCAATGCGGACACTCGCGAAACTCAATCTCGGTGGAATCATCCATGTCTACGCCGCCCTCTCGAACAGATTGCCCTGAGCCCGCTTGCCCTTGAGGAATTTCGCCGCTTCGGTTCTTAGGTTTTCGAGCGCATCGATGGCGCCATCCGGCATCAGCTTCGCGGTATTGCCTTCCTTGTATTGCTCGAAGGGAAGGTGAGGCGTGTTGAAGGAGAACGGCGAGTCCGAGGTATCGAGATCGACGAACCCGGTGATCACTGCCCCCTCGACGCCTGTGTCCTCGGAATGAGAGAACGAGACGCCGGTGATCCTGACGCGGTTGTCGGCGTAGCTCGTCGGCCATTCGAGGATTTCGCGGGCGTGTGAGACGAGGCCGGCGAGAGCGGCTGGAAGATCAGGATGCGGTTCTTCGTAGATCTTGTGCGTCGTTTCCGACTCGACGTGCGAGCCTTCTCCAGAGATCTCGACGATCTGCCAAAGGCCGTCCTTGAATTTGATTTTTGCGATGCGGCTCATGCTGCGGCCTCACTTGCAGGAACCTCAATCCCATTGAGAACGCACCATTCCTCAGTCCACTCCAAAGCCTTCCGTGAAGCAAAACCGCCGCCGGAATCATCTCCGGGCTTGTCACCTTTGCTGATCATCGCAAACCAGCGTTCGGCGGGGCGATCCGATCCCTTATCAAGCGCACCAACGTCGATGCCACGGACGTTGGCGATGGTACCAACCAAGCAGGCGCAGTCGCCAGCATAGGTACTTCCGTCAACTCGACCTTCACGCAATGCAACGATGACACCGGCAGCTTCGGATCGATTTTGCGTTAGCGTCATCCAAAGGTCTGCTTTGAAAACCCGCAGCGCCGCTTCCGGGAGATCTTTCGCGCCGCCGAGGTTCGCGCCGCGGAGGTTCGCGCCGTAGAGGTCCGCGCCGCCGAGGTCCGCGCCGTAGAGGTCCGCGCCGTAGAGGTTCGCGCCGTAGAGGTTCGCGCCGCGGAGGTTCGCGCCGTAGAGGTCCGCGCCGCCGAGGTCCGCGCCGTAGAGGTTCGCGCCGCCGAGGTCCGCGCCGTAGAGGTTCGCGCCGTAGAGGTTCGCGCCGCGGAGGTTCGCGCCGTAGAGGTTCGCGCCGTAGAGGTTCGCGCCGCGGAGGTTCGCGCCGTAGAGGTTCGCGCCGTAGAGGTTCGCGCCGCGGAGGTTCGCGCCGCCGAGGTTCGCGCCGGATTTAATCGCCGCCTTGATCGCCAGACCGAGCTTAATGCCTTCGGAGGCATCGGCCGAACATTCGAACTCGACTTCCGAAATGATCTTCGTGCTGTCCCAGCGGGATCGAAATTCAAATTTCATCTTGCCCTCTATCATTCAAAATTATGAACTGCGGTCCGGGAGCTTCAGCGCTACTTACCTTCGGGCCTACGTGGGGAGCATCCGTTGTGCTTGATGCCGTGGCCTTACGCCGGGAACCGCAGTATTCGGTTGATCACCAGCCGATTGAGATGCCGGCCTTGCCCACAGCGTCGCCGCTCTCGGCCGATACAGCGCCACCGACAAAGCCGGCTAGGGCGCTATTGATCCGCACGACGCCGGTAGCTCCGACGGCAGCAGCGCTACCCGTGAAGCCGGTCCCGATGCTGATGCGAACCTTCTCGTTGTCGCCCAGCCAAACCGGGGGCGACAGTGCGGCGCTCAGCGCAAGCGCGTCGTCCTCATCGAAGTCCCTGCCGTCACGGCCGGGTAATCCGCGTGCGCCCTGGGGGCCAGGGAGCGTTGAGTCCTTCCCGTCCTTTCCGGCGACGCCAGGGGAGCCATCTTTGCCGTCGATTCCGTCGCGGCCATCGACGCCCGGACTTCCCGCAGGTCCCGCCGGACAGTTGTGAATATCAAGCGGTCCATCACCGCATTTCAGAAGTGATGCCGCATGCGCCGGTGCAAGCGCTAGAGGAAGTGCGAGAATAGCAATCGTCAGGGCCCGCATCGGGGTCTCCATTGGTTTTGACGCATGCACAAACGCAGGGGAAACTGAACTCAGAATGGGATGTCGAAGTCCTCAGCGGGCTTGTCGAAGTAGCCCTTCTCGAACTTCGTGCCGGTGAACTCTTCCTGCTTTGGTTCCGCAGGTTTGCGGTCGCCATCGGGAGAAGAAAGGATCGTCAGCGTGCCGTTGAATGGCTGAATGATGATCTCAGTCGAATACTTCTCGGCACCGCTCTGATCGGTCCATTTTCGCGTTTGTAAGGAGCCTTCGACGTAGAGCTTGGTGCCCTTGCGCACATATTTCTCGATGACGCCGCTCAGTCCCTCATTGAAGCAGACGACGCGATGCCACTCGGTGCGTTCCTTGCGCTCGCCCGTCTGCTTGTCGCGCCAGGTGTCGCTCGTCGCGATGCTCAAATTGGCAATCGGACGACCGTCCTGCGTGCGGCGGATTTCGGGGTCCTTGCCGACATTGCCTACAAGAATTGCTTTATTGACCGAACCAGCCATGACGCCCTCACGATGCCGCAAAGAAAGCGTCGTCAATGATCTGTGTCGCTCTCTGAGCGAAGTTGCTCGGGAGCTTCTTGATCATCGGCTTATGCTTGGCGCGGATTTTCTCGAGTTCGCCCATGTCGTCACAGTTTCGACATTCGGCTTGCAGCGATGCGATGAACGCCTCCGGCGAGAGGTGAACGTTTTCGGTTCGCGCCGGACGGTCGCCGGGGAACATATCGTCGTCAGATGGCGCGCTCTGCTTCGGTGCCTCGGTCTTCGGCAGAAGCGTGCTCGCCTGGGCGACGTTGGCCTCTTGCTTCGGCTCCGGCTTCTTCTCCGGTTCCTCGGCATCAGGAATATCGGGCGAGTTCACCTTCGCCAGCGCGGCACGATCTGCTCTCGATTGTTCGCCGAACATTTCTTCGACGGAGGCTTCGCCGCTCTTCAGCGTCGCATACATGCCGCGTAAGGTGACGATATCGTCGAGCTTGACGTCCGCTACCGATTTGAGGTCGAGAGCGGCGGCAATCGCTAGCGGCCCGACGCCGAGCGAGCCGAATGCAGCAACGAGCTGGTCGCGCGTCGTTCCGACAGATTGGACGTCGCCTTTGATTACGGCTTGGGCGCGATCGTAGGCGCGACGCCAAGCGGGTTTGGGTACACCGCCGAGGATTGCGTTCCGGCGGGCGATCGAGCACGCCGCGTTACCGGTAACGATGATCATGTCCTCGTTATAGACCTTGCCCTTGCTGTCCAAGATCCGCCGGCGGACACGCGACGTCGACGCGGAGTTCGTTTCGAGGTCGTGGAAGATCGCTTCGGCTTCGATGAAGCCTTCATCGCGATCGACGTAGACGACGCGCGCGGCGACACGGTTGTTGCCCCATTGAGAAGCGATGATTTCGGCAAAGCGGGCAGAGGGACCACTGATGTTCTTGCCGCCGCGGGGCAGGACATACATGCAGTCCTGCGCAGTCTCGACGTCGAGCGTCGCCAGTGTCGTGATCGCGGCAACAGACTTTTCAATCGAACGAGGGAACTGCCGGGCGGTCGCGATCTGCCGGTCGAACTCGACTTTGGCGAGCCGTTCCGCCATTGCGGGTTCCGCCATCGCGGTCTGGCGATCGGGCGGGATGATGATCTCGTGTCGCGACATCGCGGTATCCTCGGTTTAGGCCGCAGCCTTTTGCATCGTGATGCCCGGCACGGTTGCCCGCGCCTTCGCGGCTTTGTCCGCCAGCTTCTGAATGAGCTTGATGAGATCGGGATCGTTCTGTTCGGCGTAGAAGAGCGCTGCCGCTTTCAGGTCCGTGATGATCGCCGTCGGCGCGGGCTCTTTGGCGCTCCGGCGATTTCCTTCCGTGCCGGTGCCGTAAAGAGCCTTCGGGACATCGACGACCGGGGCGACGAACACCTCTTCGACGACCGTGGGAACATCCGGCTCGGGCACGAACTCGACAGGCTCTGAGAGCGCCGCGATAGGATCGTCGGCCATCTTCTCCTGGTGCTCGGCGAGACGGCGCGCGTTCTCGGCTTCTGCCGCCTTGCGCTCCTCTTCAGCCTTCGCCGCGGCTTCGCGTTTTGCCTTCTGCTCGGCTTCCCATTTCGCTTTGGCGGCAGCTTCGGCCTCTTCACGGATGCGCTTGCGTTCGGCGGCATCGAAGGTGTCGACGAGGCCCTTCAGCATCATCGCGGCCGACGATGCCTCGGTGATGACGACTTTCCATTTGGCTTCGACAGCATCGACGAGGTCCTGCAGCGGTCGCTTTTCGGCCTTTTTGAGTTCGTCGGCTTGCTTGCCGAGTTTCGCGATGCGGCCGCGATAGTTCTCGGCGCGATCGGCGAGCGCTTTGCTGGCGATCGGGTTCTCAGCGAAGAACCGTGTCGCTTCGAAGATTTCGCCGCGGATCTGGGCGCACATGCCTTCGAACGTCGTTAGATCGTTGCTGTTGTCCGTCGCCGGCGGCGCTTCTTCCTCGAAGCGCATCTCATTGTCGAAGTAGTAGGTCTTTTCCTTTTTCGTCAGGAAGGTGGAACCTACCCAGCGAGAAGCGAGAACATCCGCCGAGACGGGCTGGCCGTCGATATCGCCGACGAGTTCAAGACCGTCTTCCCAATATGTGACGGGCTTGCGCTCGGCATCGCCCTTGCGGCAAAGCCAGACCTGCATCAGCGCGAACTGCTTCGGCCTCTTCTTGCCATCGAGATATCCGCCGCCGGTCTTGATTTTCCAAAGGCCGGGTTGCGGGTCTTCCCAGCCCGCGAGCGCATTGATGTTTCCCGAGAGCGTTGGCAGACGCATCTCGTCGGTCTGCTCGCCTTTGTGATGCTTCTGCCAATATTGATAGACGTTGCGTTCGGTCGTCATTGCTCTCCCCCAAAACTATCGCGCCAGGCGCAACGGTTCTTCCGCGCGTTTCCGATCTCAATCGAAAGCGCGATGACAAACGGCATCACGATGCCGCCGATAATGATCGTGAGAAAAAGGATCGCGTCGTTTGATGCGGAGTCGAACATCATGACACCGCCTCATACTTCCAGGCGAAGATGTCCTTCGGGCAAAGCGAGAAGATGCCGTTCTGCTTGATGATCCAATCGCCGATATTCACGTAAGACGAGCCCGTTGGCTCAAAGATGATCAGGTCAGAACCATCCGATGAGCGGATAATCAGCTCGCCAGCCCAGGCCTTGAGGGCGAAGAACGTGATATCTGTACCATCCCATTGGATGGCTTTGATCTCGACGATCTTTGTGCGGAAAGGTTCCGGGCTCATCGCGCGCGCTCCGTGAGGTCCTGAGAACGCTTCACAGCTTCACGAAGATGACGCGCCGCATCGGCAAGCTCTTCCTTCGCCCATGCGTCCATGACGGTGTTGCGAATGATGCTCTCAATGTCGATCGCAGCAAATTCGGCAGCCGCTTCGAGAATGCCAGTGGCTGTCGGGTACCTGAGATCATGTTCCATTGCTGGCGACCTCGCTTGATTGAGCGGCTTCAGCAGCTTTCTTGCGGTCGTAAGCCAAGTTCCAGGCGACCTGCATCGCTTCTCGTGCGATGCGGATAGCCACCTTCTCGGACTCGGTGAGGTCATCACGCTTCAGGAGCGTGATCAGATCGCATTCGACATGATTGATGGCCGAGGTCGGCTCCCAATCGATTACCGGGTTCGATGTCATCGGCGCCCTCCGCAATAGATGTGATGGTGTGTGCCGTACTCAGCACGCGGATCAAAAGCTTCGCTGGCGTCGTAATAATCAGGATCAGGAACCGTCCCGACGTTGCGGCAGTTCGGACAATCGACATCGAAGTCGATGCGGTACTGGCGCGGATCACCGCGGCATTCTTCGCAAACGATTTCACCAAGTGGCATGTCGATCCGATCAGCGCGAGACATTGGAAGCCTCCGCTGTCTTCCCACCGGCTTCACGAGCCATGGCATCACGAGCAGCCGAAAGCCTCTGTGCGATCTCGTCCTGTGTGCTCGGGCCGCCAACGGATGCGAGCGCCTTCAGAACCTGAGATAGATCGGCACCGAAAGCGATGGCCGCGAGCATCGAGCGCGCCGCGGTCTGCGCGACAGGATCAGAACCCGTCGCTGCGACCTTCTTCGCAACTTCCTGCGCCTCTACGGACAGGTTGCTGATCGCGTACTGAATTTCATGAACGACATTGGCAATGATCAGTTCGACGGGCTTGCTCATCGTGCACGCCCTCCCGTCATGTTCACACCCGAGCGCGCCATGCACGCCTGCAGGTGAGCCAGCTTTAAATTGATGCGCTCCTGGTCTTGGAGGCGGAGCAAGGTCGAGGCTGAAAGCTCGTACGTGACCTGGCGCGGTGCGCAGCGGATGACAACCGGCTGAACCTCTCGACTTGCATGTGATGCTTGAAGTGCCGGTTGCATTTTGTCGTTCGCCCCGCTTCGCCTTGCCAACCAAGGTTGATGCGTGGACTATGATTGGAAATATCCAAACGGTCAACAACAAAATTGGAAATTTCCAAAAATCCAATTTTTGGCGCGGGCGAAGCGCTTGCGCTCGGGCTCAGATGTGCTCAGTCTGTCGCGTAGTGGTGGGGGGCCATAATGAGACGAATAATTATCTGCGCAGCGTTGCTGTCAGGGGGATGTGCCCAGCAGCCTTATCCCATAGTGACGTCTGCTGGACCGACGACCGTTTCCGATTTGGAAAGTGCAGGCACGCCAGCTCCTGACGGATGGCAGGCCAATGAAATGATTATTCCGGCCCATAATGCGGGTCCGGTCCTCGGCATTATGGAATCCTATCGCAAGGGACGAACGCCGGATGGATTTGAATACCGCTATTTCTCTGATGGAAGTGGCAGCGTAAATCTAGATAGCGATGAATTGTCTATGCACAAATGGAATGTGCGCTGCCAGACGGACAAGATGGACGATTCAAGATCATGCACGCTTTCGCGAATGGATGCGCCGCTCATTGTATTATTTGCTGGCGAGCGTAAGCCTACTGCCATTTGCGCAGGTATGCACGATTTCCCTGGGAAGCAAGCCATGTTCCGGATCGACGGTGGCCACCCAATCAAGGCCGATCGATCGGGCTGTATTTCCGGACACGCCCTAGCTGAAGCCCTAAAGGCCAAGAAGATCACCGTGCGCCACGTAAAGTGGCCATATGAAGCCGAAATTGATACCGAAGTCATTCCTACCGGAATGACTTCTGCTATCGGCCTTACCGAGTATCTGTTCTCAAAATCGCAATCCTAACTTGGGCTGCGAATGATCATCTCGACGGGGGCCGCCCAGCTAATTTTTTGCGACTCGAGATCATCCACGCCATGGATGAGCGAGCGAAGATTGTAGGTGCCAGGCCTGAGCCCCCTTGCAAGTTTCTTCAGGTATTTGGAGCCATCTCCAGTCTCGCAAATCACGTCCTTGCCAATAAGATTGTCGAGGTTTCGCCCGACCATTCTCGGGCCGACAACGACGTCTCCAAGCCGATAACTCGGCTGCATTTCTTGAGTTTCAATTTCCAGAACAACTAAGTCTTTGTCGAAAAATGATAATTTTACTTCTTTTGCTTCTTTCTTCGACGCAGCATGCCACATTTCCGACCCCCGCACAAAACCTTGCAATAATAATCTCTCCGGCACGGGTTTATCGCCATCAAATAATTCGCCGACTCCCATTTGCAGAAGGCGCGCCAATTTCGCAAAATTATCTATCGAGGGACTGGATCCCTTCCTTTCCGCATCAGTAATCAGCGTACCGCTTTTGCTGCCGACCCTATTCAGGTCGGTCACCGTCAAGCCCAGCACTTTCATGCGCGTCAGGGCGCGCTTCAACCACGTCTCATCCATGTTTGGATATTGCCAAGGCGACGGTCAAGAGCCCACAAGGATATTTCCAATTGACTTGTTGGAAATATCCACATAACTTCTCGGTCATGAACAACATCCGTGAGCAGCTGGTCGACAAGATCGATCGGTTCTTAGAGGTCAATGGTCTGTCTGCATCCGAATTCGGTCGGATGGCCTTGAACGACAGTGGCTTCGTTAAGAGGCTTCGAGATGGGAAGGACGTCAGGCTGAAGACTGTCGATAAAATCGAAGCATTTATACGCAATTCGTCTTCGAAATCACAGAGATAAGCTTCGGTTATGAATGGTTCTTCGAAGTACCCGCTGACGCGGCTTAGGAAGGTGAACTGATGACGACCGAAGAAAGACTGTCTGAGATCGAGCGTCGGCTTTCTGAATTGGAAAGGCCTGTTGACGTCGTCCGCAGTCCCGACCCGGGCGGCGTCACCCTGGTCGGGGAAGGCGGTCAAGAGACATTCATCCCTTACGAGGACTTGGCTTCACGCGGGCTTGCCGAACTCGATCCGAGAACGCCGCAATCAGTTTCTGGTTCTTCTTCATCAGATCGGATCGCCGTTTCTGGCCTTCAGGAGATTCATCCTCAAGAGGATGCCGAATTCCGATGATGTGCTTTGCCTCGGCTTCAAACGCTTTCAGCAATTCTTCGGTTTTGCCCGGCCCCATGGCCGCGCCAAGATTGGCGAACAGAATGCAAAGTGCGTTCTGGTGCATGATTTGGCGCAAATACAGACTATCAAGCGTCTTTTCGATATCTTCCGACATGATGAATTCTCCAGTTGTGGACTTTGCAATTCGCACTCTGGAGCGATTCGTCATGTCGGGAGCGGGTGAAGTACCGGCAGATGCTGCTTAGGGGGTTGAGGGGAAGATGATCTATCTTTGGAAACGGCTCTGCCGGCGCATCGTACGCGATGGAACTGCCGATCAATTCACGCGCCTTCAGATGCAGGTCAACAGCCTGCAGGCTTCGCTTCCGAAAACAATAGTTTCGACGGTGCAGGACGCTCAGAAGAGGAATCTCGTCTGATGACCGAGAGGGCACCAGCAGGCATCGGTCCGTACGAACCGCCCGCTATTCTTCAGAAGGGCGAGACGGTTCTTCCGCGCGGCTTTGCATCCTTTGCTGATGCGATCCAGGGCTATGTCGGTGCTCCTAGCGTCGATCGGTTTCCGAAATTGGAAGTGTCGGTCGAGGTTCTCGCACCGGATCGGGAAAATCCCGAATCATTGGCTCGCTCGCGAGTGACCGTAGAAGAAATTTCAAGTTCGGGAGATCGCACCACGCTCTCTCGATCTGACCTGTATGGCTCCGTAGCGTTATCGCTGCCAACGGTTCCTGACGCCCTTCTAATTTTGAAATTTCCACGCCCAGGAACGTACCTAGAAGCCGATCCGTCGGGAAATCGATCAGGAGGTTCTTGCGGTTGATTTGCTCGGCGAGGTCGGGCGGCAGGTTCCAGCCTTTTGGTTTGTCAGTCATCGGTATCGAGTCCTGTCAGTTGAGTTTGCTTGAGAACATCTCTTTTGACGGATTCGATGCCGTTGAGCACGCAGAGCGCAGAGCAGGGTGAGGGGAAGATGAGTGGAGGAGTAGCCGACATAGCTCTTTCGGATATCGATGCCGTGAAGCTTGCGCTCACCTCGCTGCAGGAGCGCGTCGCCGCGCTCGAAGACGAGAACGCTTTCTACAAACGGTGGTGCGCCGCCCACAAAAAGTGGGACGACGCATGCTTCAAGCTCATTCTCAACGAAGACGGAACAATTACGACGAGCGGCACAGTTTCTTAATCAGGTGGCTTGCTGCGGTCTTATCTGGCCCGTTTGCATCAGATTTCAGGAGGTTATTGAGGATGTGATGTTCGCAAATGCCGAGAAGTCTTCGATGCTCGGAACGGTCATCATTAGCGGCCGCTCTTGAGATGAGAAACTTCAGCGTTGCTTCAATTGCAGCATCACGCGCTTCCTGAGTGAGTTCAAGTTTTTCCGTCATCGGTATCGAGTCCTTTTGGTTGCGGGTCGCTTTCCACCATCCGGTCTAACGGGATTCGATACCGGTTCCAGTTCCAGTTGCTTCAGTAGCGTTCGCTTAGCTCGGAACATTCACCGGGCGGTCGTCTGTCGTGTGACATCCCCCTGTCCGCTGATCCACAGCAGCGTCCTGGGAGCCGGGTCCCCCAACTGCCATCCAAGGCTTCTGGGACACGATGACGACCTCCCGGCAAATGAGCCGAGCGTTGGTTGGGGTCTAGCGTGTCTTGCACGGCGATAGCGGTTCAATCAGCACCGATAGCTGTGTTTGAGACATCCGACCTCGGGGAAGCGGCGGCGCGTTTTCGAATGCGCCGCCGGTTGTGAATTGAGTTTTGAGGACGTGCGGACAGATCGTTGACGGGGGTCGCTCCCTCCGAGGTTTGCAGGACTGGTCAGGTCATTTCCGCGGGAACCTGATCGATGAGCCGAGCGGGAAAAATCACCGCGCGGGCCGGTTAACTCGGTCGCCCGCACTTTTGTTCTCAGTAGCGTTCGCGTTTCGCACTTAGCGCCGCTTTCCCGGAAGTCTTCGGGGGAAGGGAAATGAGCTTGGGTGTCTCCGCACCAAGCCCGCTTCCGGGAAAGCCGCAGTGAGTGTGAGTTGGTTTCGCAATAGCGGTGATGCAGGTTGAAACGGCTCCGGACGCGGGGATGTGATCACCCGTTCATTCGGCCTGCATCTCCCCTGTCGCGAGACAGGAGCCCTACCCGGGCGTGTTTCCTCTGAACTCGGCCGCCGGCCAAAAGCTGGCGGTCATTTTCAGGAGCGCAAACGGAAAGAGCTTCCGACGTTCGCTGCGTCAGAAGCTCTGGGGATGTGCCGAAGCTGTTTTGTCTGTGTGCGTTCGAAGTCTGAGAGCGGACTAGGAACACTTCAATAACCGAGAGGTCGAGATCGATCTCTGGGAACGCCTTTAACTTGTTTTGTTTTTGTACTGCAAATCGCGGACGAAAACAAGGCGAATTGCCCGGAAACAGTGGATAAATGGACTCCGAAATCGACTATGGCGGCGACACGCCCTGGACCTGGGCGCCGGTTGGATGTGCGGCGCGGCGCGTCGTACTCGATTGTGCCGATCAGATGGGAATTGATACCTCGCGCGCCCGCGAAGAACTGGCGACGGTTCAATGAATGCCCTCGCGAAAATCGTCAGCGATCCGTCTGTCGAGGCTGAAAAGCTTCCACGTGTTCCTCATAATCTTGAAGCCGAACAGGCTCTCATCGGTGCCATCCTCGTCGATAACCGCGCCTTCGAGCGCGTGTCCGAGATCATTGCGCCGCTGGATTTCTTCGATGCGCTTCATGGCCTGATATTCGAAACGATTTCCAAAATCATCACCGACGGACGCACAGCGACGCCGATCAGTCTGGCGCCGTTCTTCGAGAATGCGGAGCCGATCAGCGATGGCCGGACTGTTGTGCAGTATCTCGGCACGCTTGCGCGAAACGCAACGACGGTTTCCGGCGCGCGTGACTATGCTCTGACCGTGCGTGAGTTGGCGGACCGCCGTTCTCTGATCATCATTGGCGAAGACTTGGCGGCGTCGGCCTACCGTCCGGAGTCTGACAATACGCCGGCCGGACTGGTCGAGGATGCAGAAGGAAAGTTGTTCGGCGTTGCCGAGCGTGAGGCAACAAAGGGTGCGGCGACCGTTTCATTCGCCGAAGCATCAAAGAAGTCACTCGACCGCATATTGGCCGCCTACAAGCGCGGTGGCGCCATACAGGGCCTATCGACCGGCTTCGTCGATCTCGACAAGAAACTTGGCGGCCTACAGCGTTCGGACCTGATCATTCTCGCTGGCCGTCCGTCGATGGGCAAGACGGCGTTGGCGACCAACATCGCGTGGAACGTGGCGCGCGGGAAATGGGTGGATGACGACGGCGTCGAGAGGATTTCTCCGGTCGGATTCTTCTCCCTCGAAATGTCAGATCAGCAGCTTGCCGCTCGACTTCTCTCGTCGGAAACGGAAATCTCGGGCGAGAGCCTGAACCGCGGCTTACTTCGTCCCGACCAGGTCGAAGCAGTCATCCGTAAGCAGGCTGAGATTTCGTCGACACCACTCCATATCGATGATCGCGGCGGCATCACGATTGCCCAGCTAGTTTCCCGCGCGCGGCGCATGAAACGGCGGCATGGCATCGAGCTTCTCGTGATCGATTACCTGCAACTCCTATCGGGATCGAAAAAGGAACGCGTCCAGGAACTGACGCAGATCACGAACGGACTTAAGGCGCTCGCCAAGGAACTCAATATCCCGGTCATCGCCCTGTCGCAGCTCTCCCGCGCAAGCGAGAAACGTGAAGACAAGAGACCTCAGCTATCGGATCTCCGCGAGTCCGGATCGATTGAGCAGGATGCCGATATCGTCGTCTTCGTCTACCGCGAGGAATATTACATCGAGCGCGAGAAGCCGGCCGATACTGACCTTACCGCGACCTCCGAATGGATAGCGAAAATGGCAGCGGCAAAGGGCAAAGCCGAAGCTGTCATTGGCAAGCATCGTCACGGGCCTGTCGGCATCGTTCCGATGTCGTTTAACGGTGATCTGACTAAGTTTTCCGACCTCGCCGATGAGGCCAGATTGCCGGAGCGGTTCGCATGATACCCGGCGAAAATGGTGGCCCTCCAATTGTCGATGGCGACGTGCCGAGAATGCATATCGTCCGCGTTCACCTGAACGATTGGGCCGCCGCCACCCGGGGGTTTTCTCTGGAGGAAGAAGGCTTCTATTGGCGCTTCACAGTTCTTCTTTACGACCGCATGGGCGATCTTCTGGACGACGATGCGCACAACGCGCGCGCGATGAGCCTGGACATCCGCGTTTACAAGAAAATGAAGGCGCGCATGGTCGCGCTGGGCAAGATTTACATCGCCGACGGTCGCGTCTCTAACTCTCGCGTCGAGCGTGAGATCACGAATTATGTTCGCGAATTTAAGCGTCGATCCGAGGCGGCTAAAGCCCGTGAAGGAAAGAAGCGCGAGGCCGAGATCCCCCCGGACTTCCAGCAGACTTCCGGAGAACTTCCGCCCACAAGTCCGGAAGAAGTCCAGGATAAGTCCGGAGAACTTCCGCCACAGCTAGGGTGTGATGTTTCCGAAAAAGGCTATGAAATCAACGAAGGCGATGCCACGACCGTGCCAGAGCAAACGCGAGCCTCTCGTGCGCGTGCCCGTCCTAAGCCTAAGCCTAAGCCTAAAGTAAGTGAAGAAAGTAACCCCCATAGCCCCCAAGGGGGCGTCCACCCACTCGAACAGGCTTTTGACGATTTCTGGTCGGCCTTCCCCGGATCACCTCCGCCTCGTGGCCGCAAGACCGATCGACCCAAGGCCTTCGAAATTTTCAAACGCATCGTGACCGGCACGCACCGGAAGGGGATTCGTGGCAGGGCCGAGGAAATCGTTCGCGGCGCCGAGCGCTACGCCAAATCAAACCCGGACCCCGAGTACCTGCCAATGCCAACGACGTGGCTGAACGGCGCCCGTTGGCAAGATCATCCCGAGCCGATCGCCGGAGCATTCTCGGACCCGGCGGAGCCTGGACCAAATGGCAAGCGATGGGGTTGGTGGCGCGACAACGCCGATGCTCTCCGCAATCTCCCGCTGGAGCGCTGGCAGGCCGCGATCGAAAAGGCGAACCCGAATGGAACGTGGCCGTGGTGGCTTCTGACGGCGCCTCCTGGGCACGCCGAGTGCCTCGTTCCGATGGAACTCCAGGCGCCGCTAATCGAGATCTATCACGGCCAAATTAATCACGATGAAAATGGATTTTCAGGGACGAACAGCTAATGGACAGAAAAAGCTACGAGCATTTGGTTAGCCATGCGAAGAAAGACCTTATTGGTTGCCTTTTTGAGAGGGTCGCCATCGAGTCTGCCGGCTGCCTTAGCAACGGCGTTCCTTGCGAATATGACTCTCCCATAGAGGAAATTCTAGCGGCGGCATTGGAAGCCTATATCCATGTAACGCGATCTCACATCGTGTTCTTTGGAACCATGTTCGAGACGCTTGATGTGGTGCGGGCGAAAGAATTTCCTGCGCGGTCCAATGCCTTTATCCAACCCCAAGTGTCTATTCTTCAGTACAGAGTGGACTTCCTAGCTGTCACGCAGAGCGCTGACGGCGGCAGGCGATTTATTGCCATTGAATGCGATGGCCATGACTTCCACGAGAAGACGAGAGACCAGGCGCAGCGCGATAAGCTTCGTGATCGCGAAATTCAGAACGCCGGGGTCGAGGTTCATAGATTCACTGGATCTGAGATTTGGAATAAACCGTTTGAAGTTGCCTATGAAATAGTGGAGCGAATTAACGACCAGCTCTCTGACGTTCTGTATACGAAATGGATGGAGTCGTTGCGCCCTCGTGAAAATGAGGGTGCCTGATGAATCCTCGCATCCCCCGCAAATTCATCGCCGAGAAAACCGCAGAAGCCTTTGGATTCTCGTTTGAGGAACTGGTCTCGGCACGGCGCTCCGTCAAGCTGACGCTCGCCAGGCGCGCGGCCTGGTTGCTGATCAAGGAATTCCGTCCGGACTCGTCGACGTCAGCAATCGGGCTGCTGTGCAATCGAGACCATTCGACGATCGTCGTCGGACTGCAGAAAGGGCGTGCTCGCTCAGTTTCGGACGAAGAGTTCCGGACCAAGATCCGGACGGTCCGGGAAATCCTTCTGCTCTGGCCCGACGTCGAGCCGTCCGCGATCGTCGCGCAGCGTCCGGCGTCCGTGATGTCCATTCAGCCAGCGCCGCCGGCCAAACCCGAGACCAAGCCGGATCCGACCATCATCGCGAAACGCGCATTCAGCGCGCGTTGGTGGGCTGAAGTCGATGCCATGAGCCGAGAGGCGAGAACGATAGAATTACCGGCCGCGCAGGGCGGCCAGGAAGCCGTGAAGTGAAATCCAAAGAGGGAGACGACACCATGCAGAACCAAGGCCCATCAGCAGACGCCACACTCCGAACCGAACTCGATCAGACGCACGAGACGTCGACACTGATCAACCAGTTTGGAGCCGCAGTAGCGCTCCAGACCAGCACCGGTCATGCGCTCATCGTGGCGCTGAAGAAAAACCAGGAGATGCGCGCACAGCTCCGAGACGTGCTCGATGAACCGAAGGTGATAGCAGCCCCTGCATCGCAGCTAGCAGGCGCAGTGCGTAGAGATATCGATCCCGTCCGTCAGCAGCAACTCGCCGATGCCGTAACCGAAGAACTTCCACGCGTGCTCAACGGCATGCGGCAGCAGATGAAATCACAGACACCGCCGCCAGTACCGGAATATCCGGCGTCGTATGAGGCACCGAGATATGCGGCGAACGGGCGGCAGTGAGGCGAGTGGATAGCGGGAATTTTCGATGGGGATTTCGGGATGAAGAACAAGCTCGTCGATTTGAATAATCACCTCTTTGCCCAGCTTGAGCGGCTGGGCGAGGAAGGGCTTTCGGCCAATCAGATCGACAACGAAGTGAAGCGCACGGAGGCGATTGTCGCGGTGAGCAAGGAAATCATCGCTAATGCCGATCTCGCTCTCAAAGGCGCGCGACTGGTCGCCGAGCACGGCGCGCACATCGACAAGTATCTGCCGATGCTCGATGCACCGAAGACGATTGAGGGCGCGAAATCATGAAGGGGCATGGGATCAAATACAGCCCGGCGGAAATCGCTTGGCTCGAAGCCAACCGGCTGATGGTCATCGGCGACTATCATCGGGCTTTCTGCGCCAAGTTTGGTCGCGAGGATATTTCAGCCGGCCATCTCCATGCCCTCCGCAAGCGGAAAGGCTGGAAGACGGGACGCACTGGCTGTTTCGAAAAAGGGATCGTTCCGCACAATAAGGGCAAGCGCTGTCCACTAGGACAAGGGGGCAGGCACCCGAATGCGCAGCGGACGCAGTTTCGAAAAGGAAACCTGCCCCACAACACCCGCGGCGCCGGCCACGAGCGGATCGATAGCAAGGACGGCTATGTCATCCTGATCGTCGATGAAGCGAACCCTTGGACCGGCGCGAAGACGCGGCCAGTTCACAAGCATCGCTACCTTTGGGAGCAAAAGCACGGTCCGTTGCCAGAAGGCTATGTCCTGAAGTGCCTGGACGGCGACAAAACCAACTGTGATCCGTCGAATTGGGAAGCGATCCCGCGATCAATCCTGCCGCAGCTTAATGGTCGGCATGGCCTCGCTTATGACCAGGCGCATCCTGATGTGAAGCCTGCACTTTTGACCCTGTCGAAACTCAAGCATGCCGCGAAGGAGGCAAAAGCTTCATCACGAAAGGGAAGCGCACTATGACGCCCGTCAAGCAACGCAATAAGCACGATCCTGAGAATGGCATCTACGGCGATTGCCACAGAGCTGCGATAGCAACCGTTCTAGATCTCGATATCGATGCGGTTCCACACTTTGCAGATGGCGATCCCGGGGACTTGATATTTGCCACTCGCGAGCAAGAGTTCTTGCGCGCGCACGGTCTGTTCCCAATCGCCTTTCCATTTAACGTCGTGGAGGGCCAGAGCCTCGACGAGATCCTAGATATGATCGGCCGCCTGAACGGCGATGACTTCGTCTATCTGCTCGGCGGAAAATCCCGAACAGGTGTCAATCATACTGTCGTCTGCCAAGGCGGTCGTATCGCGCACGATCCCAGCCCGAGAGATGCCGGGATCGTAGCGCCGTGTGACGACGGATTTTATTGGCTTACGTTCTTTTCCGACCTCAGGGTTTCGAGGCCTTCATTGAGGGAGAAGGCAGCGTGACGGGACTTTGGACTTGCCAACACTGCTCTGATCGCCTCGGCCTCGATACTTCCGGACAGGCTTCATCATCATCGACTTCGAACTGGTGTGGCGCAGGTCAGCATCGTGTCCGAGAGGAAGTCAGATATTGCCCCAATGCTTCCGTTTCAATTCCAGTGCTTGAGTCCGTACAGCCGCCTTCGGTGAAGGGCGAGCAGATGAGTTTGTTCTAATGCGCGCCTCTGGACATACTGCAGTCATGGCTTCTCGCTCGGAGCCGCTCGACAGTCTCGACTTTTTTCCGACTCCTCCATGGTCGACCCGTGCCCTTTGTGAAGTTGTGCTTGGTGGAACGGGCGCGCTCCAGAATCTGAGCTGCTGGGAGCCCGCCGCTGGCGAAGGGCATATGTCCGACGTGCTCGCAGAATACTTCCGCGACGTCTTTGCCTCCGATATCTGGGACTATGGACGCGGTCACGGTATTGGGGCATTCGCTGCTGAAAATTCCGGCCTTGTTGACGATCTCGCTCGATGCCCGTTCCGGCCTGATTGGATCATTTCGAACCCACCTTTCAACCTCGCCAAAGACTTTGTCATTCGCGGTCTTGAAGAGGCGTCGACAGGCGTTGCCATGCTGCTGCGGACCTCATGGCTCGAAGGTCGCGACCGCTATGAAACGATCTTCAGAGATAGGCCGCCTACAACTGTGGCTGTATTTGCCGAGCGAGTTCCGATGGTCAAAGGCCGATGGGACCCGAAAGCGTCGACGGCAACGTCATATGTCTGGTTCATTTGGGAGCGGGAGCATTTCGGCACGCCGTCGCGGATTGTTTGGATACCGCCGGGACAGCGGGAGGCTTTGACGAGGTCGGACGACGTTGCGCGCTTCGCCGTTCGAGGTATCCCAGAATGACCCCTAGCGACGATATCTTCGACGCTATCGAGCGCGATGTCCTCGCTGCGAAGACGCTATCCGATAGTCTCGAAGACGTGACACCCAATGAGGCCGCTGAATGATGACGCCTCCTGATGATCTAGTCGAAGAGGTCGCGAATGTTTTGGCGGGAGAATACGGCTGCTGCGGATGCCGGGATTCAGACGGTCGATGCTGCATGACGAATACAGCGCGTGCGGTGTTCATGACGATCGCATGGCGAACCGGCCTCACGCTTGATCTGCTCGAAGGAGTCGCTGAGCGCCATCGCCATAACCTACTTAAGCGCGGGAACTCCGCCATTTTCGAAGCTATCACCGGAATTGAGGGAAATTCGGGGGGATCTAATGTCTGAGGCGGAAATGTATGGACCGATGTATTGGGAAATAGATCGGGTCATTTATAAGAACAGACAGTGGGCGGTGACTTCATATGGCGTCGAGAATATTGCCGGTCCTTATCATTATTTCATCGAGATAGAGCGGCTCGACGAAGACGATTGGATCGAACACATGCAGGGCAAGAAGTGGGTTGATATCGTAGAATTTAGCATCGTCCTAGGCAAGGCTCGGGAAATTCACCGGAAAGGCTTGGGCTGATTGGATTTGGTCATGATCAAGGAATGCGTGGTTTGCGGTGAAGAGTTTGAGGCAGGAACTAGCACATGCTCATGTTCTGTGGAGTGCATGAGAGCACGTGAGCGCGAGATGAAACGCGTCCGCCGATCCCGTCACTACAAAATTCATCGTGATCAAATACTGGCCAAAAACCGGCGCGAACCGGTTTCCATTCAATGCAGTATTTGTGGGCGCAGATTCAAAAGCCCGCACCCACAAACGAAGGCGTGTTCGGTCGAATGCCGAAAAGTACACAGGGCTCGCAATCTGCGGAAGTGGCAACGCGCAAATCCTGACCAGGTCAGGAAGCACCACGCCGCGGATTGGGCGAAGAATGCGCCCGCGCGCAATGCCCAAAGGCGTCGTAGATATGGGCGTGACGCAGACCAGATGCGATGCGAAGCGCGGCAGCGATATGCCGAAAATCGTGACGTCATTCGTAAGCGGCAATCGCATTCTTATGCCGAGAGCCGAGCCGCTCTCAAACTCGTTCGTGAAATCGAATCCAAAGGCTTGGAGGCACTAAAATGAGCGCTCAACTGTTTGAAATATTTCGATCTACGATGATGGAAAACCCTGATGCGTCCAGAAGAGAAGCGCAGGACGAGTTCGTTTTACAGATGCAGTCTGACCAAATTTTCTTAGATTTATTGGCCAGAGACTATTTCGACAGAATGGCGGCTGTATGGACGGTGCGTTCGAGCAATCTTCTTGGGAATGCATTCACAAGAACAGATGTTGCTCAGGACAATGCGGATCGCCGCAAGCATCCCCATCAGCCGCCAAGTCCGATGTTGGTCAGACGAACAAGGGAAGAATCTGCCGCGAGGACTGCAATCGTATTCGAGCAGATGAAGGCTAAGGTCCGCAGCGTCGTCCTGCTAGACCTGCTCCTGCCGAACGGCAAAGCGCTCCGTGATGCGACTGGCGCGGAATGCGCCAAGGCAGGCGGCTTCTTTGTCGATGTGGCCAAGGCCATCAAGCCGACGCAGGTCGTTGACCGCCATTTGAGCGAAGGCGACCTCCAAAATATCCGTGCGCGTTTCTATCAGGCCAATGGAAACAACGCCGATGAGCGACTTGCCGGACATATTTGACGACATTGAGAGAGAAGTTCTAGCGGCAAAGCTTAATTCGGAGCGGCTCGAATCCTCATGGAAAGATTGGGCGCATGAAATTGTTCTCGCAACACACGCAAGGGATTCCGCGAGACGCCTCAAATCATGTAGAGAATTAGCACTGGAAGAAATCCTTCCGCATCTCGAAGACTGGGCTCCAATGGAAGCTCCGTGGGGAGAGGAAGTCGATCTGAGTAAAGTCGATCCCGTTGAGTTGGCTGGCCACATCGATGCGATGTTTGGGGGCAAAGAATGACGAGGGAAGTCTCTCTGAAACCCGGATGGCTCCGCGAAGATACGCGCCGGGCGGCCCAGACCATGCGCGAGCGCCGCAATCTCGATCCGCATGCTGAAGCGATCATCGCAATGAATCTCTGGGGCGATCATTACTCCAAGCAGCGACTCGGGTGTATGGATTGGTATGATAGTCTTTCACCTGCCAGTAAGGCACGCTGCACGGCTCTTGTGGACAGGATTCTTCTTGCGCATCGCGAAACGAAGGAAGTGGACTGACATGACCATTGTCTCAACGCCCAAGATGCAGCGCGCGTTTGAAAGAGCCATCGAAACCGGTGACGCCTCCCGTGATGCGCTCGAATACGCCATCGCCAAGGGCTATAGCCAGGAAACAATCGATAAGATTGAGAACGGGATTAAGGCTAAGGTCAAGGCTTCGAGGGCGCGGCTTGCGATCCAAGGTGCGCCGCTGCTCTATCGCGAGCCGGAGCCGCTTCGGAACTCAAACGATCCGACTCAAGAATGGCTCACTAGGGCAGGAAAGAGAATTGCCACCGAAACGGCCGGCCGGGGAGATGTTATCGGGGCGAAACGCTTCAAGGTCAGGTATCTGTTCGAGCAATATCGTCACGAGCTTGGCGAAGACCGCGTCCGGGCCTGTGAGCAATGCCTCTATGATGCTCAGTATGCGCTCAAGGTGAAGGTCGCCAATCATCAGATGAAGTCCGGCGAAAAGCCCGCTCCCGGCGTCGGCGGCGTCGGTGTCCAGCCGCAGCGGGTCCGAACGTCAATCGCGCGCTTCGAATGGGTGCTTAAGCATCTCAGCTGGGAAGCCAAGTTGGCGATCAAATGCATGATCACCTGCGAGGTGCTGAACAATGACGGATCGATTCAGACGTTCGAAGACTTCGGCCGGAGAATGATTCCGGGCGTGAAGCTCGTCGGCCGGCTTCATGGGCAGGGCAAGGGTGCGCTTTGGATGGTCTCATCGGAGATCAAGCATCTCTATGAGATTTGCCCAATCTCGGCGCACCCGAGAGCGGAAGAGCAGCGCTGGAATGATCTCGGATATGTCGTCGAAACCAAGCCGCGACATGCGGCAGCATTTGTGATGCCACAATAAGGAGGACGCCGAGATGTCTGAAAGAACGCTGACGGATGGTTCACCAGTCCCTGCGGATAACAGCCATACAAAACTCAAGCCTAACGGTCAGCAAGAGGGCTACGTCGTCTTATCTGAGGCAGAGCGGGCGAAGGGATTTATTCGGCCTGTGCGCCGCACCTATGTCCATCAGAAGTGCGGCGTGGCGACAAAGATGGGGCAAGAGCTTGCCGAGACCTACGCTCGCGACCCCTATTTTTACAGCGGCACGTTCTGTGTCGGGTGCCGCAGCCACTTCCCAGTTGGAGAGGATGGCGAGTTCGTCTGGGATAACGGCCAGAAGGTGGGGACATGAGCACGTCCCACTCGCCATTTCGGAAGCTCAAATCCGAGGCCGACAAGATCGCCGCGAAGCTGAAGGCGATCGAGCGCGGGGATGCTCTCGGGGTGCCTGATCCAGCGGGAAAGATAGCCGCGGCGCGCGAGCGCGGCTCGATCAACTGCGCTGTCGTGATGGACGACAAAATCCTCAAAATCGAAATGCCTTGGTCGATGATTAAAGAGTCGAGCGAGTCCGGTATATCGGAATTTATTCTGAAACATATGCGCGAAGCGCGTGATGCTGTTCATTAGGGGGGGGGGGACGACAATGCAGCTAGCATCAAAGCCTCATCAGCTAGCAAGATCGACCATCACCAAGATCGCCGATATCGCTGCAACGGACATCGCTATCGGCACCATTCTTGGTTTGGGAATGATTGCTATCTTCGCAGCTCTTCCATTGTTTGTTGGAGACTTCTTTCTGATCCTGCCGGGGTTGTGGCCCTGAAACCGCGTCCCTACGACATCTGCGAACAGATCACGCGAACGCTTCATCAAGTTCGCTCGCTTGCCTCGGATGCTCTTGTCGCGGAAGCAGCCGGACATCTTGAGAAGGCATCGGCACTCTTGATCAAGTTTCACGACAAGCAATGCGCTAAGCCTCTCGAACGGATCGTGGTGAGGAAATGAAGGACCCGGCCGACTTCAGCGAGAAAACATGGTTTGGGAAGATCGAGCACCGAGACGATGGCGATCCGACGGTTTATGTCAGAATCCGCGCCTCGGAGTTCGTCATTCTTCTGATCGGAATGGTAGCGCCCGGCGCTTGGCTGTTCTAAAATCCTACCGGGAGAAGGGACGGCTAGCACCAGGAGCTAGCGATGCACAAAACGATCTATGTCATCCGCCGTAAGGACGGGAAATACTTCAGAGGCCCTGCACAATTCGAGCATTTCATGTGGTGGCCGGATATAGAAGAGGCAATGAAGTTTCACAGCATGGAAGCGGCAGAAAGACTGCGACGAGGGCGGGAAATGGGTGATGGTACGGAGATCGTGCCGCTGTCTGAAACAAAAAAGCCCGGCCATTTCTGACCGGGCTCATCTTATCCTGCAATCGTCGCCTTATATCGTCCGGTCCGGACCGGAGCCGGTACGACGCCAATCCGGCGCCACTCCCGCATCCAGTCCGAGACCGTCTGCTTTGGTCTGCCCCAATCTGCGGCTAGGCTGTCCTGCGACGGTATTCTTTCGCCTTCAGAGAGCCTGCGGAGCATGTCTGCAAGGGCCTGATCCTTGCTCAGTCCGGTCGGTCCGGGCGGGACCGGCCTCGGTTTCGGATTCCGGTCGGTTCCGCCAGATCCGCCACTATCCGGCCGAAAGAACCGGACGACGTTTTCAGCATAGACCGGATCGAAGTCGGTTTGGCCGACCGAGGCCGTTCCAGTTGGTAAGCTTTCCTTACCTACTGAATGCGCTCCGAAGGCAATGAGCGACGCGGCGAGACCATTCGCGCCGGCAGAAAGCAGGCATGCCGAGATGATGTCGAGCACCCAAACGGGGATGCCCGTTTCATCCGACGACGCCGTTCCCGATGCCGGAAGAGGATTGGCAGCAAGATCGGCCTTGGCGGTTTCAATCGCCGATGCCTTCATGCTTTCCGCTTCCGCGAGGGCTGCAATGACTTCGGCTTCAGCTTTATCAGCATCGGCTTTAAGTCCATTGCAGATCGTGCGGCAACGCCCGCCCTCGCGCAGCTCCTTCTGGTAATCAGCATCGGCCTTGATCTTGTCGGCCCTTGCCTGAGTGAGGCGCGCTGATCTGACGTCGGCAGCTTCGGCCGCTTTGAGACCAGCTTCAGCATCGTTGTGCCGCTTGAGCGCTGCGCGGGCGGGAGCGCGGCCAAGTTCTCTGGCATTCATGACACGTTCTGCCGTCTGCCAGAGATTGTACGTCTCGCCGGCGCCAAGCGTGACAGCAATGGCGACAGCAAGAACACGAGACATCAACCACGCGCGGCCGATGAGATAGGCGCCGGTAAAGACGCCGAACGCGAGAGCGAGAAGCAATCTTGCGTAATCGCTGCCATAGCCGCCAGCCTTTCGGATAGCGACATCGGTAGCGGCGGCAAGAATGATAGCACCGACCGTTATTGCGAGGCGGCGCTCGCCTGTGGTAGGTTCGAGCATGTGGATCTTTCCTCTCAGGTTGGATCTTCAGAGGCTCGCCGCCCGCTGCTGAAACAGCGGGAGTTCGGCGGGCCTTTTGGTTTCCCGCGTTTAATGGCGCAGGGCGCGAACCTGCGGGGAACGACCACAGATTCGAACGCCGCATCATTTTGATTTGCGGATAATATTCGCCAGCCATTCGGCTGCGCCGCGTCCTTGAACCAGAATTATGTTGGGCGCACGCGACAGCTGCTCGTTTGAACGATCTGTATGGTAGGCTTTGCACTCGATGAAGATTCCCTCGACTTTGAAATCAAGGCCGAGGGTTGCTATGTTGTCTGCTTGATCATGGATGTAGGGTGTGGAAGCCTCGTCCAGTGCGTCAGCGATCAACTTTTCGATAGGGTCATGAATTTGCATCGCGGCCTCAATACTTGATCGCATAGCGAACATCGCCGGCGTCAACCACGAGGAGGCTGGTCTTACCCATCTCCCATTGGTACACGCCGTCCGTGATGAAGGATGGCTTGCCTTGCGCCTCCACGAAATCAGCGATCGTTTCGGCTGTCGTAACTACATCGTCGGTGTCAAACCATGCAGCGTCGCCATAAGTGGCGATGCCCATAGCGGCGAGTGCTTGTTCTTTAGTCATCTGTCTTCTCCAAGAGACGTTCTGGTCTCATCAGCGGGATCATAAAACCCCGGAGACCGAATAGCCAAAGCTTCGCCATTCGGTCTTTCGACCTTTTTTCATCGGTTGCCGGTCGTCCCGTTAGAGTCCCCGTTCCACTTCGCGGTGCCCGTTCTGGCATCTCTTGCGTGGCGTCTTAGTTCGGGTAGGGGCCTGCACTGCCGTCTTGATGATCTTAATATAGGCAAGCGTAATTACACAGTCAATACATAAATCAACTTATCCACAAAATAAGTAGCGACGATGTAATTACGGTGCATTGACGCAACAATTCGACCGTGTTATGAGCCTCGGCATGGCAAAGACACGGCAAAAATTGTTCTCGATGCGAACTGATACAGAGGAAGGGGAAGCCTTTCTGGAAGCTCTCGATCTTCTCAGAGGGGCTGAACTTCCGAAGGTTGACCGCACAGCGATGGTCAAAAAGCTGGTATTCGCGGCCGCCCGAAAAATTGAGTCCGAGCAGGGGAGAAAGCGCAAATGAGATATATGCCTCTAATTCTAGGCTTGATCACGAGTGTATTACTCGCGGGCTGCGACGAGCAGCAGCAAGCCGAAGCAAACGCTCGCGGTCGACTGCAGTCGCTCTGTCAGGCGGTTTACAAAGCGGACCTGGAAAAGGTCGAACTTTGCAATGCCATTTCACAGAGACATTACGACCTTGAGCAGAAATATTATCCCGATGAGCCCGAGAAAGTAGCGGACAAGGTCCAAGATGAACTTTGGCCATCCGCCACGGAATATGAGCGACGTAAACGGGAGTCGTTTGTACAAGGGTCGAGTTATACTGGACCTGCGCCGTCGGAACTTTATGAGATTGTGCATTAACGGTCCGGCATCAAACGGGGGAAGTATAGATCATGCAGATATTTCTAGTCGTGGTCGGGCTCATTGCTTACGCGGGCGGCTTAATTGCTCTTAAGGTTATGGTTTCTGACATACAGATGATTTTGGCAGTCGTGTCATTCTTGGGAGGCACCACGCTTTTCGGTCT
This sequence comes from Hyphomicrobium sp. DY-1, assembly GCF_047497105.1. Lineage (NCBI taxonomy): Bacteria > Pseudomonadati > Pseudomonadota > Alphaproteobacteria > Hyphomicrobiales > Hyphomicrobiaceae > Hyphomicrobium > Hyphomicrobium sp. DY-1. The sequence continues at coordinate 2,850,415 of NZ_CP134870.1, forward strand.
TGCAGCCATTCTTGATGCAGTGAAGAAATGACCGAAGAAGTCACCTGCTTCGATCCCCGAGATCCTTCTCAGAAGGATTAAGCCGCTTCCCGCGCTGGGATAGCTGCATAAGCCTTCCGCTTCTTCACAACTGCCTCCGTCAAATCATACATCGACTGCAGGTTCATCCAGAACTCTGCCGACCCGCCAAAATATTGTGCAAGCCGGATAGCGGTGTCCGCCGTCATGCCGCGCCGCTTCGCAATAATCTCTGTCAGCCGGTTTGCCGGGACGCCGATCTCCTTCGCCAACGCCCGCGCGCTCATACCGAGCGACTTCAAGAATTCCTCGCTCAGCATTTCGCCGGGATGTGTCGTGACCCGCTTCATCTCAAGGAGGGAAGGGGAAGGATATGCTGTCTTCGTCATGCAATGTACTCCTCAGTGGTAATCTGTGATCTCAACTTCGCTCGGGCCAGCTTCTGTCCACCGAAAACAAATCCGCCATTGATTATTGATGCGGATCGAATGTTGACCGAGGCGCTTTCCTTTCAACGCTTCGAGCCGATTGCCTGGGGGCACGGCCATCTGCTCCAAGGTCGTTGCGGCCGCAAGCTGATCGAGCTTTCGCATCGCGATCCTACCAACGCTCTGCCAGCCTTCCTTGGTTTTACCGGTCTGGTAGAAATCAGCCGTGGCGCGATCTGCGAAATTGACGATCATGAACTAGATATATGATACGTATTGCGTATCGTCAACTGATATTTCTCACCAAACTAACAGCTAGCAGTTATCTCCATTTGACACGTCCGGCGAACACTTTGACTCTGCTAGCTACAGCTAGCATTGAGACGTGATCCCGTGTCTAAAAAGAAGTTCCGCACACATATCGTTTGCCTCGCTGCGAGCAAAGGCGGCGTCGGCAAATCCACGCTGACGGCTGCACTCGCCGTCCGGGCGGCGCAGGATTTTGAGAAGGTGGCGCTCTTCGATGGCGATCCCCAGCTCAGTCTTGCGAGCTGGTGGGATCGCCGCGGAGGACCGCAAAATCCTTTGCTATTCGATGGTGACAGTTCGGCCGGCGCTATCGGTCTCGTCGCATCGGAGGGCTTCAATTGGATGTTCCTCGATACGCCGCCGTCGCAGCTGGATCGGATCAGCGCCATCATCGCTTGCAGCGACTTCGTTTTCATCCCGACGCGCCCGGGCATCATGGATCTCGAGGCGGTTCGGATTACGGAGGAAATCTGCATCGAGCACAGAAGGCCCTATGCCTTCATTCTGAACATGGTGGCTCCGGGAACTAAGGTCACCGAGGCTGCGGCCGCGCATCTGAGGACCAATCGGCGGATGCTCGTGGAACCGTTCATCTCCTATCGGCCCAGCCATTCGAACGCGATGTTCGTTGGCAAGACGGCGTGGGAAAGCCGGGATCAGACCTCAAAACGAGAGATCGACGCGCTTTGGCAGACCGTTCAAGACACCGTTGAGAAATACGGGAGGGTTCCCGGGTGAAGCAGGATCGCGATGAGTTCGACATGGTCGGCGGCTTCACGTCGGCGCTCGCCGCACTGAACCAACCCCCGAAACGTGCCGGTCAGACACTCAAAGGCCGCCGCGCCGAGGAACACAAGAAGTTGAGCCCTGCGGACCGACGCGCACTTCAGGTCACGGGTCGTACCGATCAGTTGAACGTCCGGCTTCGGCCAATGACCGTCGTGGAATTCAAGCAGACTGCCGCGGGTCAGAGCATTCTTATTTCCGAGCTCTTCGAACGCGCTTGGGAACATTACAAGGCAACCGTCGGGATCTGATCCAATGCGCCTCATCCTCAGCATCACGGCATTGATTTTCGGGATTATCTTCGCAGGGTGCGAGGTCTTCGGGACCTTTGAGTATCTCCATAAGGACCAGGGCGGTATCACGTACGTCGTCGTCGCCGGTGCCGCCATTGCGGCCGCGATCTCATTGCTTCCGGCCTGGGCATCATTTGCCTGGCGCGGCCGGCCGCTGCTATCGGCATCGATCTGGGTGATCTTTGTGGTTGCGCTGGCATCGGTTGTCGCTTCTGCTTTGGCGCGGACGGGCTCGGCAACCGATCTCGCGCAGGAGCGCCGCGAGCGGATCGAGAACACCGATGCGCAGATTGCCCAAGCCCACACGGATGCTCAGGCCCGGTTGGACGCCGCTAACATTGCCTTGGACAAGGCTAATGATGACGTGCTTGAGAATGCCTCCAAGAAAGGCTGCGCTTCGAATTGTGCCGCCCTTCTGAGTGCGGCCGTTATCCGTGCCGAGAAGGAAGTCGCCGATGCCCGCGCCAATCTCGACAAGACGAAAGCGCTCGGTGCCGAAGCCCCAATTGGAAAGACGGACTCGCTTGCCAAGCGGATCGCCGCCATCCTCCCGGTGTCGGAGGACTCGGTACGCCTCTATCAGCCATTGATGGTCCCGACGCTAACGTCGGCCATGTCAGCAGTGCTCACGGCGTTGGGCATCTGGGGTTTGCAATGCTGGTGGCTTGGCCTTCCCGCTAGCACCGCATCAAAGACCAAGCTAGCAACGCCTCCACCCACTGCTAGCAGTCCGGAGCCCACGCCGCTAGCAGCGGAAGATGCCCCTCGTGTCATGCTGCCGGAAATAGCTTCCCTCTCAGAACTTGCTGTGACGCCGTTCGATCAATCGAACTCGAAGCTGGCACCTTTCGCGAAACACAAGATCGTGCGCGCGCCCGGCGCCGAGCTCAGCATGCGTGACGTGCTTGCGGCCTATCAAATGGCCTGCGCCCGTGAGCGCGTGAAAGCTCTCGACGCCCGCGCCTTTACCCGGGAACTCGCCGTGCTCTGTCACGAAGCTGGTGTCAGGGTCAGGGTCGAAGGAAAGGACGCCTACCTTGTCGGAGCGGCGTTGGCGGCATGACCCCGATTCCGGCGACGATGGTACTATCCGTCCTGCAGCGCGTGGCGGAAGGCCAAGCCGAAAACGTCCGCTTCGACGGCGACATGATGTTCACGATCTATGCAGACGGCTGGCAAATTGAATGCTTCGACGACGCGGGAGTGTTCGATGGCGTTTATCAGGCAATCTCTCCGGACGGAGCTATTGCCGAATTTAGCGACTGGGATCTGGACGTAGAGCCGAGTGCGCTTCTGAGCGATGAGCATGCGGACGTAATTCTGAAACTGGTTTTTGGTGATCAGGGATGATCTATTTCGTCGAGCGCGCGGACGGCCGGATCAAGATCGGGTTCGTCCATTCCCTCTACAATGTCGATCCTGACTTTCACGGCGGCCGCCTTATTGGACTTGTCGAAGGTTCGACGACCCGGCTTGCTTCGATCCGTAAGTTATTCTCGGAAGTGCCCAAGGAAGATGGTTGTTACTTGATGACGTCTGGCCTCTTCCTGTTTCTGAAGGACAATTCCATCGAAAATAGCGCCGATCCCCGAGCGCGCGCCCTTTGGGCAGAGATCATGAATAAGGGCGATAATGGCGGATATGACAGCCGAACGCGCAAATTCGATCAGGACAATATTGGCTGGCATTCCGGCGGCTTAAAGAGACGAAGCAAATTCCGTCAGCCCTTTTTTGATCAAGACGATTGACAAGATCCGCGAATAGGATTCTTTTGAGGGCTCATTTTTATGACTCGGAGAAGTGTGCCTAGGCCACTGAAATCCGCATTCTGGAGCCCGTATTTATTGGGCTCGCAGAGACCCTGAAATCTTCTCCTTGTATCGACGGTTACAACTCGAAGCCATTTTTGGTCTGTTACCCTGCAAAGCAAGACCATTTTCCCGGCGTTGGCAAAATGGTCTAGGGCGCTCGGCGGCTTCTTTGCAATAAGTGCAAGAAATGCACGAGTTCGAATTCTGGCGGCGTGACGGCAATGCTTCGGCATCCGTGAAGGTTAGGCGAGACCCCTTGTCCGAGGCATCGGCCAAAAGTCGCGAAGCCTGAAATGGCGGCGTTTCCAGAAATTATTTGACGAGCCGAAAGGCTGTTAAGCCAGTAACGTCAATAAACAAGCGCTGGTGAGAGGGCCGAGCCTCTTTCACAAGGATCAATCTCGGCACCTATTTGTGTGTATCACACACTATTCGAATTCTGACCGCAGCACAGAAGGACGTGCTGACAGGACAATGCAGCACACGCGGAGCCGCGTGCCGAAGGGTGGACGCTTAGAATTGGCTCTTGTTGGCGTCCGAAGCCGGGGACTTAGGTCTAGGCGGGATTCCTGACAAAAGCTGTGCAGCAGGTGTCGAACCCTGCCGGTCAGAAACTAAGTCCGCCCCGGTCAGCAGGAAAATGGCCCCGGTGCTTAAAAGCTCGCTAGCAGCGCGAGAGGCGGCGAACACTTCTGGGGTTCGGGAGACAGCATGCTGAGCGATAAGAGGCTGGTCTACGAACTCGAGCGGGAAGTCCGGTGCGAATCCGACCCTGCATCTAGCCTTGTCGTTTCCGCCTATACGCTCCGCGTGATCTTTGACCGGCTCGCGCTGGCCGAGGGCCGTACGCCCGGAATCGACCCAGATCACGATTTTGATGAGGCAACGGGATACCCACACTGATGCGCGATATCCTCAAAACCCCATCGTTCTGGCTCAGTGTCGCGATCGGGTTCGCCTGCGTTTGGCTGATCTATCAGGTTCGATAAGATTTGCTCACCATCCCGACCGACAGAAGGCCAGCCGCAGATGGATCAGAACATCGGATTCCTACAGGGCGCGCTTCAAGGCCTGATCGTCGGATGGTCGGCATCGTCGAAAACCCGCCGCTGCGCTCCATAGGGACGGGCTTCCTCTTGGGGTGTAACAATCATGTTGGCCGTTCCCTCCCTCAGAGCGGAAAGCGGCGAGCTGTTTTATGTCGTCACGGAGGCTAGATGAGGCTCTGTACTGATCCCGCCGATCCCGGCTACTTGAACTGGCGTCGCTTCAGAAAGGATGGCCGTAAGATCACCATTTTCCTTAATGGGCAAGAGATCAAAGAGGTCGATCTCTGCGACGATATCGAGGGTACCGTCCGGCGCGCGGTTATGAGCGCTGATGGCCGCCCACAATTGACTGAAGACCGCGAAGAATTGCTGACCGAGACGATCCATGGATCGGTTCGCATCGAAATCGGCGAACCTGGATCAGAGCCCGAACATTGCTGGGATAGGAACTGAGATGTTGAACAGACGCGGATTATTCAGGTTTCTTGCTGCGGCTCCCGTCGTAGCTCCAATGGTAGCCAAGGAACTCGCTCAGCCGCTTCATGCCGGTGGCTTTATCGAGCCCGGCATGATCGCGCCGCGCCTCTTCGGTGAATTGGACTTAGTGACCATTACGTCTCGGTCGCAAGCGGAGCGCTTGGCGGCTTTCTACGGCGGTCGGCGCAACTATTCGGTTGTCATTGATACCGACGGATACGTCAGGGACTTCCTGCCCATCGATCAGCCCGACTTCGACGGAACCGGCTGCGCCTGATGCCCCGCTGGAGCCGCCCTCTTTCTCTAACTGATCGTAGACCTTGCTCAACTGAAACATGGCATTGTGACTGGATCTCTAAAGGCGGCAGATGCCAGAAGGCTTTGGCTCCGAACTATTCCTCCCTGGTGGAAGGGAAGGCTGGGTGTACGGCATTCCGTTGTGAGGGGCGGCCGCTCGGGCAGCATTTGCTCGCTATGCGCGTCGGTAGCGCTGTGCCGGAGCCGGTAGCTCGTGGCTAAGCCGCAGTCGGCCGCGATTATCCAATTGCGCGGGTTCAAACGGCCCATGCCACCGGCGGGTATCCTCGAAGTCGATGCCGATGAAACGTTTGTTCCGAGCCCGGAATTGGATCGTTGGGTGCGCTCGGTTCTGATCGACGAGGAAGGCCCCGCTTTCAACGAAGACCACAGACACCTCGCGGATGCGGAGATCGGCTTCCTCTGGACCAATGTGCCGAACGGAAGCCGTGGCCGGCGCATTCTTGGAACCGCCCAGTTCGCGCGTCCTGCAGGTTCGGGCTGGGGAGTTGCGCGGGTCGAGCACCAGCTTAGGCAGTGGTTCGGAGAAATACCGACCTTCCTGATCACGCTCGACGCCGCATACGCCGCGACGTGCGGGGATGCGGAATTTCTCGCGCTCATCGACCATGAGTGCACGCATTGCGGGCAAGCCACAGACCTTTTCGGAATGCCGAAGTTTAAGAAGAATGGCGATCCCGTCTTTGCCATGAGAGGCCACGATTGCGAAGAATTTGTCTCGATCGTGCGCCGCTACGGAGCAAATGCAACTCACGTCTCCGCGTTGGTGGAGGCTGCAAATAGAGGACCGGAAATCGCGTCGGTGAACATCGCGCAGGCCTGCGGCACATGCCAGGCCAGGCGCGCGGCTTAGCTTAGACGCCCGTTTTACCCCATGGCGAAGCAGAGACAACTCAGCGACGAGGTCAAAGCCTTTATCGTGATGAATCTGGCTGCCTTCGAGCCGCCGTCAGTCGTAATTGATCTTGTCAAACAGGAATTTGGCATCGTCGTCAGCAAGCAGTCGGTCTCGGGCTATGACCCGAAAACGAAGACCGGGCAGCGCATGTCGGCGAAATGGAAAGTGCTTTTTGAGAAGGCGCGGAAAGATTTCAAAGAGAGCACCGATGACATTCCGTTGGCCAGCAAGGCCGTGCGCGTTCGGACCTTGAATCGCATGGCCATGGCTGCCGTCGAAAAGAAGAATCCCGTGCTTGCCGCATCGCTCATGAAGCAGATCGCGGAAGAGATGGGCGAGGTCTATACGAACCGACATAAGCTTGAGCATACTGGCAAGGATGGAGGCCCGATCCGGAGCGAGCAGGCTGTTGACCTCTCGGGATTGAACGATGAGGAACTCGCTGCCTATCGAATTGTCGCTGCCGCCTCTGAAAGATATCGAGATCGAGATCGATCGAAGGGCGTGCACTAGATCGTTCGCCGAGTTCGCAAAGCGCGCTTGGCATGTTCTCGAGCCATCTGCCGTTCTCAAATGGGGATGGTCGCTCGACGCAATCTGCGAGCATCTAGAGGCCGTGAATGCCGGCGAGATCACGGAACTCCTGATGAACGTTCCGCCGGGATGCATGAAATCGCTTCTCACTGGCGTCCTGTTCCCGGCTTGGGAATGGGGGCCGATGGACCGCGCCGACCTGAGATATCTCGGAACGTCGCATAATCGGGACCTCGCGATCCGGGACAACATGAAGTGCCGTCGGCTGATCCAGTCCGATTGGTATCAGGACCGATGGCCCATCGTTTTGACGGGCGACCAGAACGCTAAGACCAAGTTCGAAAACGACAAGACCGGGTTCCGCGAGGCGATGGCCTTCACGTCGATGACCGGTTCGCGCGGCGACCGTGTCATCCTCGACGATCCGCTTTCGGTCGATGAGGCGAACTCCGAAGCTGATCTTTTGAGCGCAGAGATCACGTTCACGGAATCGCTTCCGACCCGCGTCAACAACGAGAAGTCAGCCAAGATCGTCATCATGCAGCGGCTGAACCAGAAGGATACTTCCGGCATTATCCTGGCTCGCTCGCTCAATTACGTGCATCTCATGCTCCCGATGGAGTTCGAGCCCGATCGGAAGTGCGTGACCTCAATCGGCTTCGAGGATCCGCGCACCGAAGATGGCGAATTGCTCTTCCCCGAACGCTTCTCCGCGCAACAGGTCGAAGATCTCAAGAAGACCATGGGCAGCTACGCCGTTGCGGGGCAATTCCAGCAGCGGCCGGCGCCGCGCGAAGGAGGCATGTTCAAGCGCGCCTGGTTCGGATTCGTCGGCGCCATTCCTGCAGGGACTGAATTCGTTCGCGGCTGGGACTTGGCGGCATCGACCGAAAAGACGTCGGCCTTTTCTGCTGGCGTCAAGATGGGAGCGACGCCAAACGGGCGATACGTCATCGCCAATTGTCGTCGTGATCGTCTCAGCGCGGGCGGCGTCGAACGATTGATCGTCAATACTGCGGGCTCTGATGGTCAACAGTGCGCGATCTCTTTGCCACAAGACCCGGGCCAAGCTGGGAAAGCCCAGTCACAATATCTCGTAGGAAGGCTAGCCGGCTTCAATGCGAGAGCGACACCTGAAAGCGGCGACAAGGCGACGAGAGCGGAACCGCTAGCCGCCCAAGCCGAGGCGGGCAACGTCGATATCCTGCGGACCGGTGATCCGGCGCGCGATGCTTGGATCGAACCGTTTCTAGATGAACTCTCTACCTTCCCCGGTAGCCAATTCAAGGACCAGACCGATGCCGCTACCCGCGCATTCATGGCTCTCGCGAAGCGCAAGACAGTGACCAAGGTCAAGGATTTGACGGGGTTCTATTAAATGGCAGGCGACGTCTCCACAAAGCATCCAGACTGGATGGATCGCGCCGACGAATGGCAGCTTATGCGCCGAGCCACACGCGGCGAAAAGGCGATCAAAGAAGCAGGCACTAATTACCTTCTCATGCCGTCGGGGTTTGCCACGAAAAAAGATAAAGGGGCGGAGCTATATAAGCATTATATCGGCCGTGCCCAATTTCCCGACATCGTTTCACCAACGATCGACGGCATGGTTGGCGTCATCCATCGCAATGAATCCCAGATCGACATGCCGGATGCCATGGAGCCGCTCTTCGAGAGCGCGACAGCTGATGGCATGCCGCTCGAAGCGCTGCATAAGCAGATCACGCGCGAGCTTCTGGAAACTGGGCGTTTCGCGCTTCTGGCTGATGCCCCGACAGGCGGCGAACGAATTCCATATCTCGCGGGGTACACTGCTGAAAGCCTGATCAACTGGTCCGAGGCTGGCGACTTCTTTGTGCTCGATGAATGCGGCCTCGTTCGCGACGGCTTCGCTTGGAACGAGCAGAAGAAATACCGCATCCTCGAACTCGTCAATGGCAAGTACCAGGTCACGGTCTGGGAAAATGGCGTCGCCGGCGCAGCAACGAATCCCACGGCCGTCGGTTCCAAGCCTCTGACCGCTATCCCCTTCGCCGTCGCGGGTCCGCGCAACGTCGCGATCCGGCCTGAAGGACCTCCATTACTCGGCGTAGGGCGTTCTAGCATAGCGATCTATCAGCTGTCCGCGGATTATCGCTGGCAACTTTATAACACCGGCCAAGATACCCTTTTCATCATCAACGGCGACGCGCCTGAAGTAGTCGGCGCGGGCGTAGTTGTCGAATTGAAAGGTGGTACTGATAACAGTCCGCCGGATGCGAAGATGGTCGGACCGACTGGTCGAGGGACCGCTGACCATCGTATCGCAATGCAGGACGAGCGTGCCGCGGCGATCGCATCAGGTGCCCGTCTGTTCGACAATCAGTCCAAGACCGCAGAGAGCGGAGACGCGTTGCGGCTTAGGTTCACGGCCCAAACCGCGACGCTCCAGACGATCGCTCAAGCGAGCGCCGCGCTTCTCGAAAAGGGCCTTCGGAACATCGCTGTGATGATGGGGCTCGATCCCGAACTCGTCACGGTCAAGGCACCGAAGCGGCTTGTCGATAGCGCGCTGACGCCTCAGGATGCAGTCCAGCTTGTCACGCTTTGGCAGGATGGCGCCATCAGCTATCCGACGCTCTATGAGAACCTGCAGCGCGGCGAAATCGCGTCCGAGGAACGTAACGCAGATGAGGAACGCGATCTCATCGACCAGGAAGACATCGAACATCCGCCTCCGACGCCGGAAGAAACCGGCATCTTGCCGACCAACGTGCTGCCAGCCGCGGCATGAAGACCTTTTCCGGCCGCCGCGCGTCGCAGCGTGAAGACGAGTTGAAAGGCTTCGTCGACATGCTGAAGGATTGGTGCACGATGTCCTATTTGGAGATCGGCGCGCGACACGGCGACACGTTCCATCACGTCATGTCGGCGTTGCCCAAGGGTTCTGTCGGTGTCGCTGTTGATCTTCCGGGTGGCGCGTGGGGCACAGATAAGAGCGCCGAACATCTCGTTAGGGCCGCTGAAGACCTGACCCGGAACGGCTACCATGTCGACGTCATCTTCGGCGACAGCACCTCGAAACGCGTGCTCGACGAGATCCGTACCTATCGCAAGTTCGATGCGATCCTGATCGATGGCGATCATCGTTACGACGGCGTAAAAGCAGATTGGGATGCCTATCAAAACCTCGGTCGGCTCGTCGCGTTTCACGACATCGATGGCGACGGCCAAACGACCAAAGACGGAAGGTTCCTGCACGTCGAGGTTCCGAAGCTCTGGGGCGAGATCAAGCTCGAATATGACGTCATTGAGTTCATTTCACCGCTGCGTGGTATGGGCTTGGGCATCGTCATGATGGACGACAAGCCTTGGTGAAGGCTGCGGTTTATGCCGGGCCTGCCGAGCATCAGCAGCTTCATTCCAAGGCGATGGCGTCCGGACTCGGTCGGCATGGCATCGAGGTCCAGTTCTACCGCAGCAATGAAACGGTCAAGAACGCCGATTTCTTCGTCACCTGGGGCTGGCGCACCGGATCGCTGATCCGCGCTCGCGGGCGCGACGTGCTCGTGATGGAGCGTTCGTACATTGGTGATCGTTTTTCTCAAACGTCGCTCGGCTGGAATGGACTTAATGGTCGAGCCACCTGGGCGCCCGATACCGGCAAGTCGATCGAGCGTTTCGACAAGAATTTCCGCCATCTGGTCAAGCCTTGGCGCTGGAATGACAACGGATATGCCCTGATCATCGGCCAAGTCCCTGGAGACATGGCAACGGCCGAGATCGACATGAAGGCCTGGTATGGCGCCGCGGCCAAAACGATGAAGGCGCGCGGCTTCGAGATCAAGTTTAGGCCTCATCCGTTGGCCGGGAATCTGACGTCTCAAGTCCTGCCAAGTTGCCGCCTCGGCGCCGTCTCTCTCGAAAAAGCGTTCGCCGGTGCCGCCGTCGTGGTAACTGCTAATTCCAACGCCGGGGTAGATGCCGCCCTCGCTGGCATCCCGACGATCGTATGCGATAGCGGTTCAATGGCCGAACCGGTAGCGGCGTTCGGACTTGAAGCGAACCTCGTCACACCGGATCGCGAGGACTGGTTCCGGTCGATAGCTTATCGACAGTGGGCCTTGCCAGAGATCGAGTCCGGAGAGGCGTTCGATCACGTCCGACAGGCAATTCCGGGCTTAGCTGCAAATTATGCAGGAAATTCGCCGCTGCCGAGGCCGAAACGGTGCTTAGTGTTGGGCGGCGGCGCTTCGGTTTGGACCGATGCCGAAGCCGCTTTAGACCTGGCTGAGTTCGACTTCGTCATCGCCGCTAATGATATCGGAGCACATTGGGCCGGCAAGATCGACGTGTTTTGCAGCCTTCACCCGGAGAAGCTCGAAGGCTGGATCCGCGCCCGCCGCGAAAAAGGCCATCCAGACGGCTTTACGACCTGGGCGCACAAGAAGATTGCTGGCTGTCCTGTCGATCGCGCGACGTCGGATTGGAAGGGATCGTCGGGCCTATTCGCGGTCAAGATCGCGCGCGAGCTCGGATATGAGCGCATCGTGCTCTGTGGCGTCCCAATGAGTGCCGAGGGTGCTCACTTCTTCGACGACAATCCCTGGGATGCCTCGAAGACGTTTCGACAGGCTTGGATCAATCGGCGCGCGGAGATCGCGCCTTATGTCCGTTCGATGTCCGGCTGGTCCCGATCGATGCTCGGCGAGCCCAGCAGCGACTGGTTGGCAGCGTAACGCCTCGACGACCCGCTTCGGCGGGTTTTTTCATGCCGGCGATGCCGGTCAACCGCCCTGGCGATGCCCGGGCAAACACGGAGAAATCCTTTGCTTAAGACCGTAATTTCCTCACTCGACGAAGTCGCTGAGGCGGTTCGTGGTGAATACAAGGAACAGAAGCAGGGCGACAAAACGGTTTACGTCCTCGACCTCGAGGGGGTCGATGCGCATCCCGGCGTCGTCAATTTGAAGTCCGCTTTCGAGCGGGTGAAGGCCGACAAGGTCAAGCTGACGACCGACTTGGCGGCGGCAAACTCCAAGGTCAAAGACCTTCCGGAGGATTTCGACGCCGACGAGTGGGCACGGCTCCGCACCGAAGATGCTGCGCGACAGAACGATCCCGACGGGAAAGACGTCCGTAAGCAGATCGAGACGGCGACGGCTTCGGTGAAGTCTCAGTACGAGACCAAGATCGGCAAGCTGACGAAGGACCATGCCACGGCTCTCGCCGAGAAAGACACCAAGATTGCCAAGCTCGAGGGCGATCAGCGCAAGCGTCTCATCACCGACGGTTTGACGGCGGCTCTGACGGAGTCCGGCGTCACATCCCCGGCATTCCTCAAGGCGGCGCGCGCAATGCTCGAATCCGGCGTCGAGGTCATCGACGAGGATGGCACTGCGGTCGCCAAGATGAAGGCAGAGCTCGGAGGTGACGATATCGCGAAGTACGTCGCCAACTGGGTTCAGGGTGATGAGGGAAAAAGCTTCGTCGCTCCTGCCAGCGGCAGCGGCGCACCTGGATCGCAGCAGCGGTCTGGCGACTCGAATCCGTTCTCGAAAGAGCACTGGAGCAAGACCGAACAGGGCAAGCTTCTGCGCACCGATCGCGGCAAAGCGGAGCGTCTCGCGAAGTCCGCGGGCTTCCGCAATCTTGATGCGGCGAACGCCGCAGCACGTCCTCTCTAATCCGTAAAGCGTAGGCGGCGATGCCGCCACTCCCGAAACCAGCCGTGCCGATGGCCGCGCTGAAACCCCAGCAACCAGCCATCAACACAGGAGATTTTGGCAATGGCTGATACTCCAACCAAAGTTTCGGACGTTTTCGTTCCGGAACAGAGCAATGCATACGTCCGCGAGAACACCACTCGCGTAAACGCCTTTTTTCAGGGCGGCATCATGGCGACGGTCCCCGATCTCGTCTTTCCTCAGAAAGGCGGACAGGGTGTCGCGATGCCGTTCTGGAAGGCGCTCGGCGAGCGTGCTCAGCTCATCGACGACAACGACGATCTGGAAATTCGTAAGATCCAGAGCGGCCAGGACTTCGCCGTGATGCATGCTCGCGCGCTCGTCTACGGTGCAACCGACTTGTCGGATGCTCTCGCCGGGGACGATCCCATGGATGCCATCAACGCCGGCCTAACCGAGAACTGGTCATACGAGTTCAACATGATGACCTTCGCGACGCTGAAGGGCGCCATGGGCGCTTTGGCGGCCGAAGGCACGCCAGTGAACTCCATCAACATCTCGACGGCATCGGGTGCTGCTGCCTATCTGGATGGCGAAGCCTTCATCGACGGCGCTCAGACCATGGGCGATGCGAAAGGCGGCATCGTCGGCGTCGGCATGCACTCGGCGGTGAACGCCTGGCTTGCCAAACAGGGCCTCATCGAGACGATCCGTGATGCGGATGGTGTCGTTCAGTACGAGACGTTCATGGGCAAGCGCATCGTTCAGGATGATGCCAACGCACCGACGACGGGCGTCTACACCACGTACCTATTCGGTGCCGGCGCTCTTGGTTTTGGCGAGGGCTCGCCCAAGGTACCGAGCGCCACGGATCGTGACGAACTGAAGAATGGCGGTGAAGAGTTCGTAGTTTCTCGTCGCCACTTCGTCATCCATCCCCGCGGCATCAAATGGAACCCGATTTCGGGCGTTCCCGCTTCGGCGACGCCGAGCGATGCCGAACTCGCCAATCCAGCGAACTGGGTTCGCTGCTGGGAGGCGAAAAACATTCGTCTGGTGCAGATCAAGCACAAAATCGGCTAGCCGCCGGTCACGCAATCGAGGGCGGGGAGCAATTCCCGCCCTTTGCTTTGAACCATTTCGGAGGCAGAGATGCAGCGCAAATACCCAAGAACGGCGGAGGATCGAGAAGCAATCGCTGCGGCTCGCCGGAAGCTCTATGCAAGTCAGAAGCCGGAAGAGGTCATGGTCGTGCCTGATCCGGTCGATGACGAACCGAAGAAGGACGTCGAGCCTCGGGCCGTCACGAAGATTGACGAGCCCGTGAAAGAACCGGCACCGGTGAAAGACATTCTTCCGACCGAAGCCAATAAGCTGGCTGCGGCGCACGCCACAGTCCCCGCGAAGGACGACGCGTCTGCCGCCGACGTCGAGATCCCTGACAACTACGAAACTCTCGGCTGGAAGCATCTTCGCGCCCTTGTCGGCAAGCTTTCGAAGACGCCGGTCGTGAACCGTGAGCAGGCGGTCCATATCATCGCCGAGGAACTGCAGCGGCGCGCGAAGGCGGCAAAGAAGTAAATCGCGGCAATGTCCGATGCGCTGCACCGTTCCGAGATGGAGTTCCTGCTTTTCGGGAAACGTCTCGGTGCAGGTCTATCGCGGACGGTATACGAACTGAATGACCCGAGCTGCTGGGGCCGACACAAAGATACCGGCGCTCCGATGATCGATCCGCTCAGCAGCAAGCGCGTTATCAAAGTCGAGAAGCCAGGCGGAATGTTCCAGAACGTCCAGGAGTGGACGGTTTGGGAATGGGCGCGCGGAACGCCCATGGCGAAGTGGTTCGCCCCCTGCATCTCGATATCGCCTTGTGGGCTATACTTGATCCAGGACAAGGTCGAGCCCCTTCGCAGGAAAGATTGGCCGAAAAAGCTGCCCGCATTCCTACAGGACGTCGAGCCTGAGAACTTCGGTCTTCTGAACGGCAAGGTCGTTGCTTGCGACTATGGGTGTGGCGTCGCAGCGATCCGTTCCGCGAACAAGCGGATGATGAACGTCAAGCCTTGGCCGAAGTCATGAGCGCCACCCGCGTCGTCGACGCCGTGAACGTTAAAGAGCGGCACGTCATCGACGAGCATGGCTCCATTGGTGACATCGAGAGCTTTCTTGACGTCTATGGCGAAGAGACCGACGACCCGGGCGAATATGCATTTGCAATCGTCCAATGGCGTGACGATCAGCGATGGTCACCGATCGATCTTTCGGACTTCTGCGGATACCGGCATTAGGAGCGCGTGATGCCAGATTATTACGGCACGATAGAGCAAGCGAGCGCTTACCATGATGCCCGCGGAAACGCGGCCTGGGCCGCAGCAGATAGCAGCCCAGACAGCGCGAGGCTAGCAGCGCTCGTGAGAGCTAGCACCTGGCTCGACGGTCGTTTCGGTGCGAAATATCCTGGCAAGAAGACCGGCGGACGCTCTCAGCTCTTGGGCTGGCCACGATCATGCGCGCGAGACGTCGAAGGCAATGCAATCGCCGATGACGAAGTCCCGGTCGAGGTGCTGAGCGCGACGTACGAGGCAGCCCTGCGCGAGCTTGCCGACCCTGGTTCGCTCTCGCCCGACCTCATACTTGCCGAACGCGTCATCTCCGAACGCGTCGGCCCGATCTCACAGACCTATTCCGACAACCAGATCGTCACCGCCACCGACATGCGTCCTACGGTGACACTGATCGATGACATCATGTCGGCCCTGGTTGGCGCTGAGAGCAATACCAAATCGACGCTCCTTCTCCGGGCTTAACCGGTGAATGAGGCGCTCGCCGCTGAAATGGAACGCATCCTCGAACTCATGAACCGCATCAAGGAGAAGCCTCTCAAAGAGCAGATCGCGCTGATCCGGTCTCATATCTCGACAACGGTGGAAGAGGCGAGGGCGCGGTGAGCACGTTTAACTATTCGAAGACCGCCGCATCCGCCGCGAAGCTCATCAAGAAGTTCGGGCAACACGGCGCCATCCGGCGTCTCGTGCCCGGTAACGGCCCTCCGTACGATCCGGGTCCGTCGACGCCGGTCGAATTCGCGGCCGATCTCGTCATCGTCGATTACACGATCTCGGAACGCGACGGCACGCTGATCCTCGCAACAGATAAGCGCGCCTATGTCTCCGCACTGGGATTGAAAACTACCGAAGGCGTCCCCCTCGACGAGATCAAGCCAACCGACAAGCTGGTCGAAGCATCTGGGAAGGTTTGGACAATTATTCTGTCGAAGCCTCTAAATCCCGCCGGAGTCATCGTGCTGTATGACCTTCAAATCAGGGCCAGTTGACGGTGGCGAGCAGTCTTCGAAAACGCATTGAGGAACTTCTTCAGGAGCATGCGCCGCTTTTGCAGAAGGCCTTCCTGGAAGGCGTCAAAGACCTTCGATCCAATGCCAACCTTCGCCTAATCGTCGCGGCTCTGGAACGAAATGATATAGACGGTGCCATAAAATCGCTGAACCTTGATCCAGCCGCGTTCCGTGCTTTCGATCGCGCCTTGACGGCAGCATTCGATAGCGGCGGCATCGCCGCAACAGCATATATCTCATCTCAGGCCGTTCGCAGCGGCATCGCAGCAGTGTTTCGTTTCAACGCTCGCGACCCCCGAGCCGAAAGCTGGCTGCTTGACCATTCGTCCACCATGATCACGCGCATCCTCGACGATCAGAGGGTCATGGTTCGCAACATCCTCTCAGCGGGTCTTAGAGAAGGGTCTAATCCTCGGACCATTGCGCTGAGCCTGACCGGCCGCATAAACCGGGCGACGGGAGTTCGCGAGGGCGGAGCGATCGGCCTCACATCGATGCAGGAGAAATATGCCCGCACAGCATTGGCAGAATTGACGTCCGGCGATCCGGCGCTGATGCGGAATTATCTGACGAGGGGTCGCCGGGACAAGAGGTCTGACCGGGCTGTTTTAGCGGCAATCCGAAACGGAGAGGGCTTAAGTCTTACGGACGCCGAAGCCATCGTCGGGCGGTATCGTTCCGGCCTCCTCAATCTTCGCGGCGAGACGATCGCGCGCCTTGAGGCTAAGGCCGCTCTGCATCAATCGGAGCATGAATCGTTCCTGCAAGCCGTCGGAACAGGCCAAGTGAACCAGAGCGACGTTCAAAGGACGTGGCGGCATGTTGGAAACCTGCATCCGAGAGAGCAGCATATTTCGATGGACGGTCAGACGGTTGGACTTGAGGAGCCGTTCACCGCGCCGGATGGAACGAAGCTGATGTACCCATGCGATCCGGATGCTCCGGTCAGTCATACGGCAAACTGCCACTGCCAAGTCGATACAACAATCGACTTCATCGGTGCACTGGCGCGCGAAGAGGCGGCATAATCGTGGCGCAGACCTTCAGCGCCTCAGTCGGTGCATGGGCCGCAAAAAGCCGGCGTCGAATTGATTATATCGTCAAAGCAAGCACACAGCGCGTATTTATGCAGGCCAATCACGGCGTGCCCGTCGACACCGGGTTCGCACAAGCAAGCTTTCGTGCCACGCTCAACTCGCCGGATGTCTCAGTCACATTCCGGCCGATGAACACGCCGGCGGGTCAGAACCAAGGCGGATCGCAGTCTTTCTTTCCAGATGATAACGCAGTTGCCCTGGTCATTGCCGGGGCCACTATCGGCAAAGATGTGATTTATGGAACTTGGGTCGCCAATTACGTTTCTTATCTCGAATATGGCACCCAAGGGCGTCCCGCCCTCGGCTTCGTAAGAAAGGCCGCGCAGGATTGGCAGATGATCGTTGATCAGGTCACACTCGAAGCCCAGACGCGGATCGGGGAGTGACGCATGGCAATGGCCGTTGAAGCAAAGATCCGTGATGCCCTTCTGGCGCATCTTGCCGCGCTGTCACTTACGCCACCGTTGCCCGTCGCTTATCCCGATATCTCGTTCGCGCCACCGGAAGGGACATATCTGAAAGCGCAGTTGATCCCGAATACGAACCGCAATCAATTCGTGTCGGATGATAGCACCACCGAGTTCCGCGGTATTTTTCAGATCACTGTGGTCTCGCCGAGTGGCGCCGGCAGCATTGCCGGCGCAGAGATAGCGGGCAAGGTGGCCGATCATTTCGAACGCGGCGCATCTCTCGCGAGTGGAGATCTCGTCGTCAGGATCGATGGACGGCCGAGCGTTGCAGCTGACATGCAGTCAACTGATCGGGTCGAAACCCCGATCTCAGTCTCTTGGTATGCGTTCGGCTGACTTTGGTCAGCATATTCGAAAGACCCCAAGCCCCGCCGTTTCGAGCGGGGTTTCTTTTTATGGAGACCTCCAAATGGCAATCTCGAAAACGGCCGGAAGCAAGATCTATATCTCTCCGGTGTCGGTGGACCCAGGCAATTACAATGGCGTGAATGACGCAGCCGCTCTTGCGCTCTTCGAGGCTATCGCGGACTGGGTCGAAGTCGAGGAAGTCGAAGACCTTGGCGAGCACGGCGATACCGCCGAAGAAATCACGTTCACGTCCGTTAGCGATGCCCGCACGCGGAAGCAGAAGGGCGCGCGTAATGCCGGCACGAAGACAATCGTTGTCGGCGTCGATCCTCTCGACGAGGGTCAGGTCGCGCTTGCCGATGCGCAGGCGACCGACTTTAATTACGCCTTCAAGATCGTAAGAAATGACGCCAGATCGGCGAGCTATACCAACACGGTCGAATATTTCATCGGCTTGGTGACTGGTGAAGCCGTCAATCAGGGTGCGCAGAACAACATCGTGCGCCAGACCTTCCCGATCTCGATCAATACCAAAATCTATCGCGTGCTCTCAGCTCTGATCGAAAGCCCTTAAGGGTATGGCGTTGAAGGCAGGATGCAAAAAGGCCCCAATATTACTGCATAAAAGCGAACCGCCGAGGTGCTTGCAACACACTCGACGGTTCTGACCAAGCCCGAACATTGGAGGTTCGAGTGGCTGATAATTTCAAACCATGTGCCGTTCCGGGATGCAAGCGAGATGCAGGTAGCCGCGCAGGCGGGCAAAAAGGATGGTGCAGCCGTCACTATCAAAGATGGCGAGCCCATGGAGACCAGACGGCAGGAGGACCGGATGTCACTCAATATCATGGTGCGCCGTGCACTATAGACGGGTGCGATAGAACCGCGACAAAAAGAGGATGGTGCGATCTCCATTACAAGCGATGGCGACGAGAAAATCTTGTGGCCACAGCGCCGAAATGCAAAGCGCCCGGATGTAATCGGATTCATGACTCTCACGGGTACTGCGCTATGCACCTTCCGAGGTGGCAAAAATACGGAGACCCTTTGGCTGGCGAGACATTCAAAGGAGAAGTTACTCAGTTCCTTTTGGAGGTCGCCATTCCCTATCGTGGGGATGATTGTCTGCCATGGCCCTTCGGGCATAACGGGAATGGCTACGGAACTGCGCAGCCCGAAGGCGAAAGAATATTCGCACATCGCTACGTTTGCGAGGCAGCGCATGGCCCACCGCCTCCTGATCGGAACTTCGCGCTTCATTCATGCGGCAACGGGCATCTTGGTTGCGTAAACCCATCCCATCTTAGGTGGGGTACTCAACAAGAAAATGCAGAGGATATGGTCGCTCACGGGAACAGCCCGCGAGGCGAGCGACATGGAATGGCAAAGCTGACCAAAGACCAGGTTCGGACAATCCGACGATTGGTTGGCCATGCTTCGTATCGTTCAATCGCCAGTCGGTTCAGCGTCTCGCCGCGAGCAATATCGGACATTGCGACTCGCAAAACTTGGTCATGGCTCGAATAGGAAACCAGATGAGCAATAAAAGCGAAATAGCTTCTTTCGACCTCTCGTCATTGGATACGGCTGATGAAGCCGAGATGGAAGTTCGCATAAACGGGAAACTTTCAGGATGGCGACTGCGGTTTGCTGGCCCCGGGCACCAGAAGTCCATCCAGCAGGAAAACCGCCTTGCCCGAGAAAATCTTGAACGCCGGAAGGCGCAAGAGCGCGCGCAAGTTAATGGGCGCAAATGGAAGCCGGAAGATGAAACCGTCGAAGAAGTGATTGCTAAGAATATACAGCTGATAGTTGAACGTTTGATCGACTGGACGCCTGTCACTTTGGATGGCGAGCCGTACCCATTCTCACCTGAGAATGCTAGGAAGCTGCTATCCGATCCGAAGAAGGGCACCATTCTCACGCAGTGCCTCGATTTCCTCGGTGACGAAACGATTTTTACGAAACGCTCGGCGACGAACTAAAGGACTTTGCCGAGCGCGCCTTTGACCTATCGAAGGTGGAAGAAGGCCGGTCGAAATGGGACCGGCTTCAATCATTACTCGAACGAGCGGAACGGAAAGGTGTCCAAGAGAGAATAAAAGCTCTGGAAGCCGAACTTGCTTTACCGCCGTTCCCGATTGAACTTGGATATATCTGGTCGGCGTTCATGCGTCTCCGTCGCCGAACGGCGGGCGGCTATAGCGGCGCCGAACCGATCACTTTGCAAGCTATCGAGACGTTCTCTCGACTTTCAAGCCTGCGGTTCGTGCCGTGGGAAATCAAGCTGATCGAAGATCTGGACGACGTCTATCTGGCATCGGTGGCGCCGGATGGAGAGACGCATCCTGACTAGCCAACGGGCTGCGGTGGGGACGATAGTCGCGCATATGTCGCTGCCGTTATCTTCTCCGCATCTTTCGCGTTTCCCTTAACCAAGGCCTTTCGGCCATCGTCGAAAACAATGGACAAAACGCGGGCTTGCCGCCTGCCGCCACCGACGGCTCCGATCAATAGTCCAATCGGTCCGAGCGCCAATGCTCCGGCAGCGCCCCAGCCGACTTTGCCAAGAATTGAAAATCGATTGTCCTCGGTCACGATATCGAATTGGCAGATTTGGTTCATTGGAAGTTTGTCGCTTTTGAAAATGCCCACGGCGAAATGCAATTCCGAGTTGGCGATCAATACCGGCGTTCCCTCTTTCCAGTCTCCCGCAAGAACCTTCACTCCATGTCCTCCCAAAAGGTAGCCGCATGCCAGCCGAAGTCAGCACGCTAGCACTTGCAGTCGATAGCAGCCAAGTGCCGCCCGCTATAACTCGATTGGATGCTCTCACAGCGGCATCACAACGGGTTGAGAAAGCTGTCTCAGGTACATCGGGTAAGGTTCTCGATGCTGGAGATAAATTCCGCAAGGTGGGACAGGCTATTGCCGCTATGGACGGCCCCCTTGGCGGCGTCGCATCGCGTTTCCGCTCGTTCGGCTCGCTTATTGAGGATGTCGGTTTCAGAACCGCCGCACTGGCAATCGGTATCGGTGCCATCGTTCTGGCCGCCAGCAAGCTATCGGTTAGTGTAGCCGGTATGGCCGACACTTGGTCCGACTTGAGCGCGCGCGTCGGAATCGCCACCGGCGACATGGATGGTGCTGCCGCTATTATGGATAGATTGGCAAAGGTCGCGGACCGAACCTATTCGTCAACAGAACTAACCGTCGAGTCCTTTATTCGCAATTCGACCGTGCTCAAAGAGCTTGGGAAAACAACGTCTCAGCAACTCGATTTCACCGAAGCACTCAATAATGCCCTTGTCGTCTCGGGCGCAAAGGGCGATCGCGCGGCGATGATTCAGGAAGCGCTCGGCCGCGCCATGGCCGGTGGAGCACTTAGGGGCCAAGAACTCAACACAGTCATCCAAGTAGGCGGACGCGTCGCTGAGGTACTAGCGGAACAGCTCGGCGTCGGCACGAACCAGCTCCGGCGTCTGGGAGAAGAAGGCAAGATCACGAGCCAGGTGATATTTGATGCTCTTGTGAAGCGCATGGAGCAACTGGGGGAGCAGTCCGACAAAATGCCGGCGACTATTGCTGATGGATTTGGTCGTATCCGCAATGCCATGCTGCAACTCGTGGGCGTCTATGACCAGACTAACGGATTATCTGAGGGGTTCGCGAAGGCGCTGGTAGCCGTCGCTGTCAATTTGAAAACGGTAGCGAAAGTGGCAATCCTCGCTGGCGCTTCTTTGGCGACGGCTTTTTCGACATCGATTCTCGGCCTCCTATTATCCGTCGCAAATGTGATTAGAACGACACTCGTCGGGGCGGTCCTCGCGCTGGGCGTAGCTGTAAGGGCTAACCCCATATTTGCAGTTGGCGGGCTAGCGGCGACGGCGCTTGTCACGCTAACCACCTACCTCGTCGAATTTGGGAATGACACCCAAAAAATTGGCGATACGACAATCAGCGTCGGCAATACTATGATAGCCGTGTGGACCACGATCTCTCAGTCCTTGGGTATCGCCAAGGATGCCGCATGGGGATTCCTGCTGACCCTAAAGAACATCGCGACCCTAAATTTTAAGGATGTTGTCTCGGCTACCGATGCGATGGGAGCGAGCATTAGTGACCGGATCGCTAAGATCCAGGGCGCATGGGGCAACATCACGAATACGTGGCAGACGACAACTACCAAGTCAGAGCAAACACCGAAGGCGAGCACGGCTCTGACCGATCAGCAGGCCAAAGCTCTCAAACAGTTCCAAGAACAGCTTCTCCAATCCCAGCAGCAGGTCGAACTGGCCCGTCAGGATCTCGCCCTGCAGAATGCCTCAGCCCTGGTACAAGATAAAGCGCGCGGCGCCATGGAGCTTCGGCAGCAGATGGAGCAGGAAGCTCTGAAATTGTATGGAGACCGAGATGCGTACGACAAGAAGCACTACCTGCAACTGCTAGCCGAGAAGGACCAGCTCGCGGAGATCAACAATTCGATCAGGGCTGGGCAGGTCAAGAGTGACGTCGCGTTTCAGAATGCCCAACTTGGGCGCACGCCAATAGAGCAAGCGGTTTACGAGAAAATGCAGTCGGCCGGTCTCCTTGAGAATGGCAAGATCGTTGACGAACAGACAGCCTCAGTCGTGCGCCTCGGCGAACAATACAAGCGGGCAATGGACGTCCAAAAAGACTTTGCGTCGACTTTCCTGCACGACATGGTATCCGGAAAATCAGCTGTGGAATCCCTGGGAGACGCGTTGGATCGCCTTGCGGATAAGATCCTTGATAACTCACTGGATACTCTCTTCGCTGGTCTTGGAACGAGCACGGCGAGCAAAGGCCTCTTTGGCGGCAACATACTGCCGGGAATTCTTCATTCTGGCGGCATCGCGGGTAACGATAACTATCCGCATCGCGCCGTTTCGCCTGCAATTTTTGCCAACGCACCTCGGTATCACGGCGGCGGCATCGCAGGACTGAAGCCGGATGAAGTCCCGGCCATTCTGCAACGCGGCGAGAGGGTCGTGCCAAAGGGCGCGCGAGCGGCCGGCGGCGGTGTCTCGATATCGGTTCCGGTATCGATCAGTGCCGACGGCGCCGATCCTTCGCAGCTGGCAAGACTGACAGCTCAGGTCGTGAGCCTGCAACAGACGTTGCCGAAGACCATCGTATCCACGATCCAAAACGCCAAATCCCGGAACCTAGTCTGAGCATGAGCCTCGTGATATCGACAAGCTTTCCGGCTGAGATGCCGGAGAGGACGGACGGCGTCATGCCGTTCAATCAGGCCACGTTCAAGCCGCTGTACTCGGTCACCAAAGCTCCGGACCGCGGTGGCCGACAGCAGGTCGCCGAACTTGGAACCCAGCTCTGGCAGGCCCAGTTCTCGACGCCGTCGATGTATTTCGATGAGGCGATGGAGATCCAGACCGTATTGGAATCGCTTGCCGGCGGTCTGAACCTGCTCAAAATCTGGCATCCGCTTCTCAAGTATCCGATGAGTTACCCGAATGGCTTCGACGGTCTCGTTCGGGCCACTGGCGGCGCATTCGACGGGACGTGCGTCATCTCTGACGTCGATGATGATCTCGCAACATTGACGCTGACGCACCTTCCCAACGACTTCAAGATCCGCCTCGGCGACATGATCTCGATGCCGTACGAAGACACCCAGATCCTGCATCGTATCATCGCCCCGGCGACGGCGAACGGCTCCGGAATCGTCGATATCAGAGTGGCGCCAACTCTGCCGGTGTCGTTCAATCCCCACGTCAGCCCCGCGGTCTGGGCGACGTTTTTCAAACCGTGGTGCCTCGCCACGATCGATGCTGACTCCATCGACGGACCCTTTACCGAAGGCGGGTTCGGGTCGGTGACGTTCTCCGCGGTCCAGACCTTCTAAATGCGCGATATCTCCAGTCAGGCCCAAGCCGCTCTCTTGAGCGGCCGATGCCGTATCCGCACCTTGCTGAAGGCGTCGCCCGATGGCGACGATCCGTTCTGCATCTGGGATGATAACGGATCGATTTCATTTGGCGGCGATGTCTATGTCGGAAAGCCGCGGCGGTTCACGATTGAATCCTCTGGCTCATCTGCGGACTTCTCGATCCGCAATCTCACCGTCAACCTATCTGGCATCGATCCGCAGGCCGTGGCGCTTGTCGATGGGGCCCAATGGTCCCAACGTCCGATCCTGGTTCAGCGCGCCATCATCGCGATCAATCAGCCCAAGGTGCTCAACATCATTCCAGAGTTTGCTGGATTCATGGACCAGATCGAATGGGATGAAGACGTCGATGGAACGTCGATCCTTAAGCTGACGTGTGAATCGACGTCACGGGAATATTCCCGTGTCGGGACACGAACAACGTCGGACGCCGATCAGCGCGAACGCGATTCAAGTGACGGTATCCTGAGTTTTGCGCAATCCGCTGTCTCGACCACGATTGATTGGGGTGCAGCACCCCAGTCACCGCCAAAACAGTCGTCGGGCGGCATCGCTGGATTCCTGAGCAAGATCTTCTGATGATCTCCTGGACCCGTCGCAACGACTGCATCGAGCGCATGAATTTCGCGCTTCGAGAACATCGCAAGCTCGATTTCATTTGGGGGCAGTCCGATTGCGGCATCATCTTCTCCGACGTCGCGTGGGCAATGACCGACGTCGATCCCATGAAAATCTTTGGTCGTTGGAACTCCGAGCACGGTGCCTTGCGCGCGCTGGTGTCAACCGGGTTCGTGTCTGTAAAGGATTATCTCGATGCCGAGCTTGAGATCATTCCGGTTTCCGAAGCGCGTCGCGGCGACGTCGGGTATCCCGAAGACGTGACGTCGCTGATGTGCCCCGCGATCATCACCGGCGCCGAGGCTGTTTCCAGGAATCCGGATGGCTGGATAACGGTTCCACGCTCTCAATTGGTCACGGCGTACCGGGTCGGCTGAGATGCCGTTTCTCGTTCCGCTGATCACCCCCGTCGTCACGACGGCGCTGGGGCTGGGATCGCTTGGCCTTGTTGGCGAAGGCATCGTCGGGATTGGGCTGTCGTTCGGCGTCTCCTATCTCGCGAAGAAGCTGCAACCGCAATCGACGTCGGCTGGATCCTCATCGACGGGCATGCAGCTCTCGCTGAGCTATCAGCCCAACGGGCCGCGTCAGGTACCCCTCGGCGTCTGCGCCTCGGCCGGGACGCTGATCTATCACAATTCTTATGGTCCCAACGGCAACGATTACGTCCAGCTTGTCTACAAGCTCGGGGACGTGCCGTGCGGTGGTCTACTCAAAGTCTTTGCCAACGGCGAACAGCTGACACTTGGCTCTCCCTCTGGGGATGCGAATGTCTCGGGGACCGCAGTCCTCGAATATCCGGGCGCGATGTGGATCAGCTATCACAGCGGCGACTGGAACCAGTCCGTCGATAGCGATCTTGTCTCCAAGGCTACCGGTGGCGAGTTCCTGTCTTCGTATCGCGGTCGCGGCATCTGCTATGTCCGCGTCACGCTCAAATTCGACCAGAAGCTCTACAAGAATGGGCTCCCGGCATTTGTCTTCGTATTTCAGGGCGCCAAGCTCTACGACTATCGCAAGGACGGCAGTGTCGGCGGTTCCGGCTCCCATCGTTGGGGCACTGAGAGTACCTACGAGTTCACCGAAAATCCTGCAGTCATCGCCTACAACTGGTATCGCGGTATCCGCGTCAACGGCGCGCCGCTCGCGGGCATGAACGTGCCTGCTGACTTCCTGCCGCTCGATAACTGGATGGCCGCGGCAAACGCCTGTGATGAGACCGTCAATCTCAAGGCCGGCGGGACGGAGAGGCGGTACCGGATGGGGGGCATCGTTCCGGTCGATGCCGATAATGCCTCGGTGATGCGCGATATTGTGACGAGCATGGCAGGCTCGGTTGCGGACTGCGGCGGCATCTTCAAGCTTTACCCCGGCGTCTCTCAGACCCCAGTACTGCACATCACCGACGACGACATCATGTCGAATGTCACGGTGAAGTATGTTCCAAAGCAGTCCCGCTCCGGGCTCGTGAATGCGGTATTCGGATCGTTCAATGATCCGTCCCAGATGTACCAGAGCACGGCGCTCCCGCCGCGGATTTCGCCGACGGACGAGGCAGCGGATGGCGGTCTACGTCTCTCGCAGAACTATGGTCTGACCTACGTTTCGAGCGGGACGCAGGGCCAACGTATCACCGAAATTCTACGCCGCCAGGGGCGATTCCAGCGCAATCTCCAGTTCACGCTGTCGCCGATAGCGGTCGGGCTCGAGTCCTGCGACTGGATCAGCTGGACGTCGCGCCGTTATGGCTTCACGGATATGTTATTCCGTGTGGTCCAGGGCAATCGCAATCCTGAACTCACGGTCCCGGTCGAGATCAATGAGACGTCGGAGTCGATCTTTGCCTGGAATCCGATGGTCGATCAGCTCGATCCGAACGATCCGGCTACGGTGGGCACGGGGGGTGCGAAACTTCTGACGCCAACGGGCGTTGCGCTCACCACAACCCTTATCGTCAACGAGGACACCGGCGTCCAGGCGCCTGGTCTGCGTATCACATGGGATCCGATCACCGACCAAACTGTCCAGACGCTTAAGCTCGAGTTCCGGAAGGTCGGTTCAACGGTCGCGCTTCAAAAGCAGATCCTTGATCCGTCGGCTGGCGAATACACCTGGATCGACGGCGTTCAGGGCGGCGTCGATTATGAAGCCCGGCTTGACATGGTCACCGTCCCGAAGCGCGGTACCGTCGCGACAGGATGGTCTGCAACAACGGGCCAAACCGAGCCGCAGATCGTCGCCCTCGCTCTGCTCTCACAGAACGGGACGCCACCGGACACGGTGACACCGGAGATGCTGTCGGCCCAGGCGAGACTTGAGCTGGAGATGTCGACGGCGCTCGCCAGTCTCCAGGGCTCGGTCCAGCAGCGTCTCGACGACACCGTTGCGACGCTCCGGAGCGCGATCAGTGCGATCGCCGGCATCTCGGCGAAGAACACACAGCTTCTGCGCAGCGTCCGTGCCGAAACCGACGGAAACTCGATCGGCATCACTGAGGTGCTCGAAGCGCTCAATGGTCCCAACGGGCTCTTGGCGCAGTGGTCCATCGCGATCGACGAGAATGGCAACGTCACCGGTCTGGTCTCACTGTCCGGCGATACAAGCTACACCCAATTTAGCGTTCTCGCAGACCGCATCGTCTTCGCGATGCCGGATGGGACGGGACAGAAGCAGATCATCACCGTCGGTCTGCTCGCCGATGGCACCACGGGCGTCGGCATCGATGCCAGTCAGGTCATTTTCAAAGGCACGATCAAGGCCGAGCACATCGATACGGTCAGCCTCGGAACGGTCTCTATCACCGACCCCGCCAATACATCGACGCTCAATTTGGCGTTGATGCGCTGGGTCAGTACCGACGGAAAACGCATCTTCGACATGAAGAACGGCGTCATCGACTGGACGTTCTGACATGGCGAAGCGGTGGCGTGTCGCTGGCAACATCTGTGCGATCTGGAAGGGTGAGACAGATACCGCTCCATTTACAAACCCGAAGGCCAATCTCTCGCGCGTTCTGTTTCACAGCGGGTTCAACTACACCAAGATCATTGATCAGAAGCCGTTCAATGTTTACCTTCCGCCGCGCGACAAGTTTCAGTCGGCGTCACAAACCATTCCACTCTATGCGCATGGACGAGGCGGCTTCCCCGTCATTGGCGGCATTATCACCGTCGGCGGCCAGCCCATCGACTTCGCCGGAAGCATTCCGGTTCAATTGAACAATGCCGGTCTCAATCCGACTTTCTGGCCGCAAGGCTTCGCACGCTGGCTGTCGCTCGGCGCTGATGCGACCTACGTCTACGTCCACGAGTACTGCGTCAACTATTGGTCCAACAGCAGTTCCTACGGATCGTATCCAGCGATTACCGTCCCCGTCACCGTCCTCATGACAAACGAGCTTCTCTGATGGCTAACCAATTCCATCTCGGCGCCTATTTCTCGATCGGAAATGGCCAGTTCGATAGCCGATATCGCTTCTTCAGGCGCGTCGTGAATGCAGCGGAGCGAAACCTCTACATGTCGAGCGGCCCAACGATAGCCATCAATCCGACCAGTGCGGGACAAGCAGGATGGCGTTGGCAGAGTGGACCTGCAACGATGGCGTCGAACACGCTCGTTGGCGTGCCGAGCGGCTTCAATTCGCCGATTAACGTCCACGTCTAAGTCGGTTCTGAAGTCTCCGTAGATGAGCCGCTTGCGCGTTGGTGCCGGGCGCATCCTGATCACCGATAACGCCGGTGCGACCCAGTTCAATACCGATGACGGTCTCTTGCATGGTGTCGATCCGGTTGTTGGCTCCCAACTCATGGGCAGCATCAATGCGTCTGATGGTAAGGGATTCGATCAAACCGACATCTGGAACATCGGCAGCTGCAGCGCGGGCTGCACCGGTGTCTATGGAATGTGCAACGTCTCGGGCTGGGGAGGTGTCACGATATCCGGTCCGGGAGGTGTCGATTCCAACACCAGCATCATGCTCAATGCCTGGCAGCGGGTAATGAACGAGAGCTGTTTCGTTCTCTATCAGGACGGCCACGGACCGATCGGAAATAGCCCTGATCCAAACCTAGGCCTCTACCAGCATATCCATTTCTACTTCCGAGTCTCGGGCACCGCAGTCCAGCTCGTGCGGCGCGCTTGGTGCAGCAAGGCCTCGCAAGGAAGCATCTCGGTCAGCAGCTGCACGGTTTCATTCCGGCTCAAAGCTGGGCTTTTCACCTAAACCCCACGATAAAATTCGGAACATCACAATGGCAACACGTCAGTGGAGCTTGACCGATCACGTGTCGGTCGAGAACGGATCTCCGACGGTTACGGCAGAGGCGGCGGTATGGCTTGTAACCGCGAAGCCCGGCAACGGCATCAGCTTCGATGGTGGCTCGAAATATTACGAAATCCTCACCGTCGACAGCAACACGCAGATCACGCTCGCAGATGATTTCGCCGAAACGACAATCTCAGATGGTTCCGTCCTGATCGACAACCGCGGCAACGGTTACACGCCGGCCGAGGTCGAAGTCATCCAGCTCTATAAGGACGTCGTTCTCAATCAGATCGACCTGTTTCAAACCACAGGCAAGCCGCCGGATACGCGTGGTGGTGACGGCTCCATCGGCTGGGACGGTCCAAATCGCGTCTGGTACCAGAAGACCAATGGCGTCTGGGGAGACCCGCAGAATCTCGGCGGCGCCGACGGTATGGACGCCGGTTTCAAGTTCGAGATCGACAAGTCATCGATATCGATGGCCGATCCCGGCGCCGGCAAGTTCCGGCTCAACAATGCCGCTTCTGCATCGGTCACGCAGATCGCATTCGATGATATCTCGGCAGATTTCGGATCTCCGGACGTCTCAGCGTATCTCGCGACGTGGGCGCAGAGCACGAACACCGTCAAGGGCCATCTCATCTTTCATGAGGTCGGCGCAACCCAGAACTTTCTCGTCTATGCCATTACCAGCCTCGTCGATAACGCGGGTTGGACGCAGGTCAATGTCAGCCATGTCGCCTCTGGCGGCTCGATTGATGACGGCGACGAACTTGCCATTGCGTTCATTCGTACCGGTGACAAGGGCGATCCGGGCGTCCAGGCGGGTTTCCGATTCAAGTTCGCGACCATGACCGGAATGGTCGATCCCGGCACCGGCTTTCTCCGTTTCAATAGCAATACCTATGCCACGATCACGGCTGTCGCGATCTCAGATCTCTGCGCCGCGACGGGCAATCCGGACGTTTCGGCTTCGATCCTGAGCTGGGACAATAGCGGTAACACCGAAAACAAGGGCGTGCTTCGGATCGCGAAGCAGGACGCCGAACAGACGTTCATTGAACTCGCGATTGTGGGCGCGACGGTAGACAACACCGGGTGGTCACAGCTTGCTGTCGAATATTTGAGCGGAAACGGAACATTCGCGACCAATGATCAGATCGTTGTCACCTTCTACCGGACCGGCGACGACGGTTGGTCGCCCGTCTTCTCGATCGTAGAAGATGGCGATCGGCGCGTTCTTGAAGTTACGGATTGGACCGGCGGCATAGGAACAAAGCCTGCGATCAATAAGTACGTCGGCGACACGGGGTTTGTCGATGATATCACAGATGGAGTCGATATTAGGGGACCGATCGGTCAGCAGGGAGAGGGCCTTGAGCCTGATTCTCGAGGTGCATTCGCCGAGCGGGCCGATCACGATAGCGAGGATACGAACTATTGCTATCTTTCCATCGACGGTGATGGCGATCAAATAACGACTGCCTGCCTCTTTTTCAAACTGAGTGCGGAATCCGGAGACTGGAGCGACCCGACGATACTCGGGACATCAGGATCAGGATCATCGAGTTCATCTCGTAATAGGATCATAAACCCGACATTTGCGATCGCGCAGGCCGGTGTGGGATCAGTTCTGGATTGCGGCTATTCCGGAATAGATCAGTGGCACGTCTACACGCAAACGGGCGCTGTCGCGTCTTCGCTGCTTACGAATGTCGCCGACGGCGTTCCGAGCATGGGCCGGCTAACGCAGAGTCAAGCGACGGCGCAGCGCATGGGCTGGGCGCAGCTGCTCGAGAGTTCATTTGTCAAGGATCTGCGATCGAAGACGGTCTCTCTATCCGCTGTCGTGCGCCTGTCGGTGCCTACAAAACTCCGATATGCCATCATCGAGTGGACAGGAGCTGCTGATACGCTCGCGGATATCGTAAATTCTTGGACAAACACTACGTTTACGTCGGGTCAATTCTTCGCGGCGTCGAACCTGACGATCGCTGAAATCGGGTCAATCGATCTCGCTGCATCAACACTGACCGATGTCTCATTGTCGGCGTCGATCTCGTCGGCGATGAACAACATCGTCATTTTCTTCTGGACCGACAGTGCTCAAGCTCAGAACGTCACATTTGATATTTCAAACGTGTTCTTTGGGCAGGGAGCCAGCGCGCCGACGGTGTTCGACCCGCCCGCCAAAGACATCGAGCTGATACGGTGTTGGCGGCATTATTGGAAGCTGATGCCCGCGGCTGCTAACGAAGGTGTCTCATCTGGCTTTGTCGGATCATCGACAAATGTGAATTATCTTGTTCCATATCCCATCCCGATGCGCGATGTCCCAAATTGGGACGGCGGTTCGGCGGCCGACTGGCGAGTAAGCACTGCTGGTGTAGGAACGTCTGGAAGTTCATATGGAGCAAGTACTTTTATTGGAAAATCTACGGCCCGCATTCAGGTTACGGTTTCTGGCGGCATGACCTCTGGTTATGCCGCATTACTTTATAGTCTTAACACCGCTTCTTATATGGCCTTCGATGCTAGGATGGCGCTGACATGATGAATGCTAGGTGGGCAAACAAAGAAAAGACCAGCGTATGGGCGGATCTGAATGGTTCTACGCTATTAATTCAAGCGAGCCCAAACAACATCGGTTACAGAGATCTCGTTGCAAGTGGCGAACCGATCGCACCATTTTTTGAGCCGCAACCAACAATCGATGATTATAAAACTGCTATCCAGTCGCATATCGATGCCGTCGCCCGTGCGAAGGATTATGATAGCGGCGTTTCGCTCGCGAGTTACAGGGGAAGTTCGGTCGCCGACTATGCGGCCGATGCCGAAGCGTTCACTGCCTGGCGCGATCCCTTATGGCCGTTCGTGTTCGGCAAGCTCGCAGCCGTGCAATCTGGAACCATTTCACAGCCGACGATTGCTGAACTTGTCGCGATGTTGCCGGAACCGCCGTGGCCCTTAGCCTAGCGCGATTTGGATCTATGTTTTTATTTGAGCTAGTTATTTTTGTTCTTGATTTTCTGCGACGGATTCAAATTATCTGCAACCAATTGTACCGGTTAAACTGCCGGAACTTTATGTTTTAGGTGTGCTAGAAACTTAAATTTTTGATCTCTGGATCATGCTGCCCGCGCAGCGCCGGGATACTGATTATGGGGGATAAATGGAATTTCTTGTGGCATGCGATCGCGTTGTTCTTTCTGGCGGTCTTATAAGATTTGATCGAATCGCACGTACCATTTCAGACTACGGGCATAGTCTCTCCTTCGTCGCCTTTGGCTCTAAGGACTGTGACCGTCCAACCGATCTCGAAGTTCTCGATATCGGTGAGGCGCAGGCGAGGCGATGGGATGGCGTGATGATTCCTGGGGCTGGCTTCCCGGCCGAAACGATCGAGCGTTTTCGGATACTGCAGAACCCGAACTTCGGGACCAGGATTCAGTTTATCTTAAACGATCAAACGCGGAGGCTGGCTTTACTGCCGTGAACAGATCGGTACAGCCGCATATCGTGATCTTTAACAACGAGCATTGGCCCCAAGGATCATACCAAGAACTCAAAGCAGACCGGTTCGATATTCTTCTGGGAGCAGTTGATACGCGTCGCTTTGCACCGCAGAACAATGCAGGACATAGGGCGCGATGGACGATTGGAGGGCTTGCCAATAAGAATCCCGTACCATTGGTTGCGGCGGTATCTGAAACCAAGGACGTCGTCTTAAAACTGTTTGGCCGTGACAACTATGACTTGGCATCTCAGTTCTCACACCTCGTTCGGGATGGCAGGTTGGACCTCGTTGGAACTCTCGTAGAGGAGCAACTTCCGGCGTTTTATCGTGATGTCGATTGCGTCGTCATGACGGAGGAATTCGCAGGCTGGGCCAATCTTGCCGCCGAGGCAATGTCTAGTGGCGTTCCTCTGATTTGCACGCCGCATGGGACGACGGCCTTCGCGCGTGACGGTGAAACTGCCATTGTCGTCGAAGAGCCGAGCGCTAAGGCTTTGCGCGTGGCTATCGATCGGATGAAGTCTGACCCGGGGCTTAGCCAAAGACTGAGTGCCAAAGGCAGAGAAGTTATTGAGAGATTTGATTGGAAGCCTTACTGTGTCTCGCTTCTGGAGATCTGTCAGCGAGCAACTACACATTAGCATGAAGAGAGAGCTTGTTTCTTATCCAAAATCAGGCCGAACGTGGCTGCGGTACATGCTCGTCCAGATGGGCCAAGCCTCTCTCATCGAATTTCACCATGATGGATTTGAATTCAATGATGGCCGCAAGCCGCGTTTGGACTTCGATACCGCCAAGAGGATAAATCGTTACAGTCCTGCTGATCGGGTTATTTATCTCGAACGCGATCCACGGGATGTAATGGTCAGCCTCTTTCATCAGGTAACAGGCCGATTCAAGGATTTCTTCGATTATCGCGGTACGATGTCTGAATTCTTGAGAGATCCCTACTTCGTTGCCCAGAACTTGCATCGCTTCCGGAAAATGTGGAACGATATTGCAGATAGAAAGGGCTTTCTCAAGATAACATACGAGGGTCTTCATCAGGATACGTTTTCTGCACTCAAAATCGCCGTTGCGTATCTTGATCTTGATGTCGATGACTCGCTAATTCGTCGAGCAATCGAGGCCTCGACGATCGATAGAATGCGTGCTGTCGAAGATGCCGGGGATTTTCAAGAGCCCTGGCTGCGCAAACGGAACGGAGCATCCAAGGTGAGACGTGGCGTTGTCGGTGGGTTCCGGTCAGAGATCACACACTGCGACGTCGAATATCTAGACGATGTTTTCGGACTATCCGCATAATTCGATGCGACACTCTAGATGCACGGCTATCGCTATTTTTTGGCGAGCGCGACCTCAGCGCGAGCACGCCGTATATCTCCTCTATTCTGCGCTCTAGATAGACGCATCGTTTGAGATCCATATGGCCGTTCTACGTTTAGCCTAACTAACCGGTGATCCACGTCAAACTCTGACGCGGCTAGCAGCAAATATCCAATTAACAATCAGGAGAACACCCGATGGCTACGGCGCCAGACGCCGAGGCGCGCTTTCACGCGTGCCTTGCAGAGACTTTGAAATGGGAAGGCGGCTACTCGAACGACAAATACGACCCTGGCGGTGCCACGATGAACGGCATCATTCAGAAGGAATATGATGCCTATCGTCTCCGCAAAGGCCTCGCGAAACAGTCGGTTCGGAATATCTCGGCCGCCGAGCGTGACGAGATCTATCGCACGAAATATTGGGATGAAGTCAACGGTGACCGTCTGCCGCCTGGTGTCGATCTTCAGACCTTCGATTTCGGCGTGAACGCCGGACCGCAGCGCGGCATTAAGTGTCTCCAGTCTGCGCTGGGTGTCGATCCAGACGGGCATATGGGTGAGATCACCGAGCGCGCTCTGGCTGCCTGCGATCCAATTGAAATCGTCAGCAAGATGGCTGATTACCGCCGCAGATATTATCGCTCTCTTTCGACGTTCTGGCGATTCGGACGAGGCTGGCTCACTCGCGTTCAGGAATGCACAGACGCTGCTGTTGCGATGGCTGGCGCAAACCATGCGCCAGTCTCCCTGATGTCACCGGTCGAGTATTCAGATGAGCAGAGCGCCACTCAGGGCAAAGCAGACCAGCCGCCGCCTGCGTCGACTGCCGCTACACAGACGGGGAAGGCCGCCGGCGTGTCTGGCCTCGCCGGCAACGGCGCGGTCGGAATCTCCGTAGCGAAGGCGGCCCAAACTGCTTATCACGCCGACAGAGGCATGGATTTCATGCTGTTTCTGATCACGCTCGCCAGCGATCCCGTGTTCTGGATCGGACTGAGCGTCGTCTCTGCGGCCTGCTTCGCATGGCTCGATCGTTCGAAGCTTCTGAAGCGCGAGGCCGTGTGATGATCATCTGGACATGGCTAGTCAGCCGGATTGGACAGTTGGCCGCCGGCGCGCTGGGTATCGGGCTGTTGATGGCGCTAATCACGGGGCTCGGCACGTTTCTTGTCTCCTGGATCCGCGACGGCGCCAATGCCGAATGGCTCCGCGAGATCAATGCCGTAAGCGAGCGAGCACGTATCGAACAGAAAGCGCGTAGCGACGCCTCAGAGAAGGCTGCGCAGGCCGAACGCGATAAGGCTCAAGCCGATGCCGCCGTTTCCATGGACCGCGTCCGTTATCTCGAAGCGCAGCTCAAGCTGCTGACGGACGATCCAGTTTGTTTCCCGAAGTCGATCGCTCGGAGCCTCAGAAAATGAAACGCATCGTCTTATTTGCAACCGTTGTCCTTGCGGGCTGCGGCAGCGACCCCGTGCCCGCAATCATGACCCAGCTCGCGACAGTCGATCCGCCGCGCGAGTGCTCAACGTCAGACCCGAAATGGACCGAACTTCCGGACGCCGATGTGAAGCGTTCCGAAGCGGCCCGGAACTACCAGACCAACAAGGAAGCATTCAACGCGATGCGGTATCGGCGATCGATCTGCCGCGCCGGCGTCGAAGCAGCAAAGAAATAGGAGAGAACAATGGCTGACCAGACCGTAGCAGTTCCCGTGCCATCGAAGGCGCCAACCACCATCACGACCGAGGTGATCGAAAAGACCAAAAAGCTGGAGTCGAAACTCGTTACGGCCGCCGACGCCGATCTCAAGGATGCCGTTCACGCCGCGGAAACGATCGCGACAGGCTGGTGGCAGAAGATCAAGACGAAGGCGGCCGCCTTTTGGAAAGCGCACCCGATTGGAGTCATGGCAACCTTTGCGGCGGCGATCGCCTTTTGCTTGGTCGTTGCACTCATTCCGAATGTGCCGGATCGAGCGCCCGAGATCGCCGCTACCAAT
Organism: Hyphomicrobium sp. DY-1; assembly: GCF_047497105.1. Classification (NCBI taxonomy): domain Bacteria; kingdom Pseudomonadati; phylum Pseudomonadota; class Alphaproteobacteria; order Hyphomicrobiales; family Hyphomicrobiaceae; genus Hyphomicrobium; species Hyphomicrobium sp. DY-1. The sequence continues at coordinate 2,885,939 of NZ_CP134870.1, forward strand.
GCTGCCGTCTCATCGCTAGCGGCGAACGTCAGTAAGCTTGCCGCGGCGACACCATCTCGTTCCGACGTCGCCGAAGCCAACGCGCGCATCGATGATCTGAAGAATCAAGTCGCCACGCTCAAAGACCAAGTCGAGAAACTGGCAAAGGCCCCGTCGCGTTTATCGAAGACAAAGCAGCGGCGGTAAACACAACCAGGGAGATCTCGGCTATGGCCCTTTGGGATCTGGAAAGAGGCGGGGAACGGGATGGACCCGATCGAGATTCTGGTCCGGCTTGGGCAGGACAACGTCAACGAACTGCGCAATATGGCGAGAGCCCAAGGGGACATGGCGCGGGCACAAGTGGAAATGCGGCGCGAACTCACGTACGGCCGGGAAGTCCATCAGGACCTGATTTGGGCGACGAAGGATCTCCATGGCCGCGTATCCTCGATCGAGCGCGCGCTGAATCAGAAGCCGGAGAGCGAGGACAAGAAAAAGGAGAATATCCTGCTCGTCCTGCTCAAAGAGGGCCGGGAGTTCATCGAGGCCGTGGCATCGCTGAAAGAACTGGCGATCGCGATCGCAATTATCGTGGCGGCGTTGAGCGTGGCCTCGCATCCGGAGACCGTCGCCGATCTAATCCATACCTACAATGCAAATGGCCACAAAGAACACGAATAGGGCTTTGGATGTTTGCGGTGGCGACGTCGGCTGCCGCTATTGTGATCGTGCTGATGACGCATCCAGGCGTCCGGGGAAGCTGACGAAATCCAACTCCAAAATCGAACCTAGGAACGCGGTCCGTCTCCCGCCGGCAGCTTCCTAGCATGCCCCGATGCCGGTCCCGTCCATGCATCGGGGCAATTTGTTGTGACTTCCGAATCGGTTGGTTGGAAGGGCCTTGGAATATATTCTTCACTCGGATCGGCTTGGATCTGGTCGACGGCCAACTTACTCAAGAAGAAGCCTGTCACGCACGGCTCGTTCCACACAATTGCCGCGAGTGCTATTTCGCGGGTTGTGAAGACACCGACGACCGCGGCACCGTTGTAACCATGCTCTTCCTCGAGCACCCAGACATTCATCAAGTCCTCCCGTTGACTGAATGAAAGGCCGTTAAAATCAAACCAAACAGCGGCAAAAGGTGAAAGTCCCCTTGCCCCTGAACCGCTAACGGGCCATCGATCTCCAGCAAGAAGGTTTGCAGTTCGTCTGCCACGGTTTAAAGTGCTTAACGGCACTTCGATGGCAAAGAAACCTTATGGACGTTAAAAAATTTCCTCATCGCCCCTTGAACGCTCTTTTGACTGAACTATTTTGCTGTCCGGACGGGCCTCTGCGCCGTCCCTTGCTTTGGTTGTCGCTTCTGGAAGGAGGATAGCTATGGCGACATTCGACTTCACGCCGATGTTCCGCTCTACAATTGGTTTTGAGCAAATCCCGAATATCCTGGCGCACGCTTTGGAACGCGGAGCCGACGGATACCCCCCTTACAACATCGAAAAGATCGGAGATGACGAGTTCCGCATCGTAATGGCGGTTGCCGGCTTATCTCAGGACGATATTGAGATCATCCAAGCCGAAAACCGTGTCACTGTTCGTGGCGCCACAAAGAGTGATCCAGAAAAAACCTATCTCTATCGCGGTCTCGCGGCCCGCCAGTTTACGCGAGAGTTTGACCTTGCCGATTACGTGGAGGTCACTGGGGCGCATCTCCAGAATGGTCTTCTCGTGATCTCACTCAAGCGCGAATTGCCGGAGGTCATGAAGCCGCGCACGATTCCCATTTCCGTTGGCGCAGATTCTGGCGCGCCTGCGCGTCTCGAAAAGATCGCAGCATAGTTCATCGGCTGAGAGGCTGAAATGAGCGCAGTTGCTTTCTGCGGCCGCACTGCTGCGGCCGAGCCGGGCGTAATGCCGATGGCGATAGGAAGTGGCGTCGGCATTGCAGTGAGGCAGGGGCGGCTTTCGGGCCGTCCCTCGTGCCGGATCTTTCCACTGGGAAAAGGTTGGGGTCTCGAGCTTGAGCGTACGAGCGCGTGGCTTCTCGGACTACCGCTCCCGGGGAATTTCAAGTTCTTCAAGTCGTTGGTTGCGGCGATTGGCTTTGCTGAAGCGAACGATCTCGATTACCGCATCGTTCGGCCGCTGCGAACGATCCAGGATCGTTGTCGACGCCGGCCGACATGGGTTCGCCCGCGAGGTCGCAGTCGTCGGGCCGGAGCTTCTTTGTGCTGATAGAACGGGAGATAGCGATGCAAACCTTACTTTCTGCAAAGCGCATTCTCATCGTCAAAGGGTCGCTCCTCGCTGCAAAAGCTTTGGAGGCGGTTCTAGCTGATCGTGGTGCGAAAGTGGTTCTCGCCACCAATATCATCTCGGCGTTCTCGCTCCTCGAACGACAGGAGTTTGACGCCGCAGTGATAGATAAGGGCCTGCACAACGAAGCGTTCGATCTGTGTGCCGAAATGAAGATGATGGGCATACCTTACGTATTGGCCGATGCTCCACATGAGCTGCAAAAGCTTGCCGCGCAAAAGAGGTCGGCTCTCGATGTTTCGAAGCAGTTGGAGGAACGTATTATGAGCGGCAGACTCGACGTCACGTTCGGTTCCCGTCTCGCTGACGCGCGGTTTCCTTCTGCGAGAGGAAGCAGCTCGATGGCGGTTATCGAACAGCGAGGTTTTGGCCGACAGACCAGCGACGCAGTCAATCGAACTTAGGAACGCCGCCAGTCTCCCGGCGGAACTTTCCTAGCGAGAGTCCCTGGTGCCCGGACCCTGCCCGCGCATCAGGGGCTTATTTTGTGCGCGCCGACGCGCCCGGGAAGGGAATGGCTCACTTTCCCCCTCCATCTATAGAACGTATGGCTTTGGCGATTTCTTCCCACGCAGCGACGTCTTCGCGGTCCCAAGGATCTTCGTGGTCGAGAATTACAGCTACGCGAGAAATAATTCTCCTCGCTTCCCCAAGCTCTTTCTGCAGGCGCTCGATCTCGGCAATAGCCGCTTCCTCACGTTCTGCAATCTCATCGCATTCCCGTTCGGTAATCTCTTGAGTCCGAGGAATACGTTTCTCGTGATTGACCGATGGCCGTTTGCTTCGATAAAAAAGCGCCGCGTCCCGCAGCCTCTCCACAATTGAATTAGCGTTCATTCGAACCTCGCAAATTTTCCGTGGTACTTCTTGGCGGCTGCGCAATATGCGGCATGTGCCTCTTCCGGTGTGTCGAAAAGTCCAAGGTATTTCTGCTTGCGGTCAACGCCAATCTTAGCTTCCCAGCGGTTTGTGCTTCTATTCAGGCGCACACCCTTGAAGCCAGATTTATTTCCACGACCCTTTCGCGCATTACGAATGTTCTCGGTATTATTCACTTCGCGAAGATTGCGCAGTCTATTGTCGTCCCTAACGCCATTTATATGGTCCAAAAACGCAACCGGCCATTTGCCCGTCATGTAAAACCACGCAAGGCGGTGAGCTAGGTAATCGCGGCCGTTCAGTCGTACCCGCACGTAGCCTTTATCATTCACGGATCCAGCAGCATCTCCGGATCGAATGCGGTTTCTAGTATTAATAAGCCACGTCAGAGCGCCGCTATCTGGATCGTAATGAATAACCTCTCTTAGTCTTTCGAGTGTCAGTAGCGTTGCTTCTGTCATGTGGTGTCCTCAGTCGATTTTCGCTTCTCAAGTTCTTCCAGATGATCGGGCAGCGCGCCTCCTTGCGAGCGATCCTTCTCGTGATCTCGCCAAGGCACTGAGGTCGCAATGACACGATCCAGGCGCTGCATATTTGCACGCTCGCGTTCCGCCATTTTGGGCGGCAATGCGGAGCCATAGAAATGGTTCTCAGGCGCCCAATCCTTCCCCGTTAGACCCTCGAATAGTCGGATCAGGTCGCGCTGCGTCTCGATGTGGCGGACATGCAGAAATCGCGAATATTTGTGCGCGAAGTCGCTCCGGATCCAACAGAACCATTTCCTGTCGCCGCGCTCTTCACCTGCATGATTCTTGAACCACATCGGCGCGAGTTCGATGCCTAAATCCTCCATGCAGGTTGTCGAGTCTTCCATCACGCGGCCGATCCAGAGAAGCCAGTGCTTATCGGGCTGGCGGTCCATCTGGTGCCATTTGAACCCGATCGACTTGAGCCAGTCTTCGGTGATGAGGTCGGCTTTTTCCGTCATTGCCTCACCCCGTGAAAATGAAAGTTCCCAGATCTCTTCGCAGCTTCAGCCTTAATCACCGCTCGCGCTTTGATAACGTCAGGAAGTCTTTCGAGATAAGCGGCTTCATCTTCGGAAGGCTCTCGAAGTGAGAAGTCGTCACAGATGATCGAAAGCGTTCCGCACTGAATGCAGAGACTGAGATCGCCGGGCTTTGCGGAATGGCCATGACCAACCCCGCTGATCTGGTCGTTGAGCTTCCCGCATGTGCGGCAGGTAGCGGGAGGGACGTCGATCGTCTTCATTGAAGGTCGCCTCGATGTTGGCTGATCGGGGCATCAGGGTTATTCCGGTAGAAGCTCTCGCGGCTCGCAGATTCAGCCGCTTCTGGCGCAGCCTCGCGAAATGCTGCGAGTATTTGGCTGCGGTCGAAACTTGCCCGATTGCGGTCAGCGAGAACATCCTCCATCATTTCTTTGAGCTTGGGATAGGCACCGCTGCACCCAAGGAGACGGCAAAGTTGGCGCATAGCAGCGCCAGCAGAGACGCCTTCGCGATATTCGTCTTCTGCCCATTTCTCGATTACAGGTTTCTCAGTCATGTGAATCCATCCATTTCGCTTCGCGCTCCAACCACAGAGCGAGGTCCATAAACTTGTCGCAGAGCCAACGAACGAACCTGGAATTGCTCGTCTTCTTGATCGCGAGAAGTTCGAGACGACGGGAGCGTGCTTCGTCTTTCAATTGCTGATCCATCAATCCGTCTCCCTCACATATCGCCCTTGTTTCCAATTGAATTTCATTCCCGGCCTTTTCGCCAAAGCCGATTTCTTCTTCATCGATTTTGGAATGACATGCCTTGTTGCAGCACGCCTGTTATGTCCGGCTGCTTTGTGGTCTTCAGCATCGACAAGAGGTTTGCAAAGGCAGCATTCCGGAGCGAGGTTGGCCCAATCGTTCGTGCCGCCAAGCTCAAGCGCGAGCTTGTGACCGACGCTCCAATCGCGAGCGAGTTCGGTCGGCCCGATCTTCTGCTTGCACTTCCAGCATCGGCCGCCATGCTCCAGGAAAAGCTTCGCCGCTTGAGCGTCGGTTAGGAACTTTCGGGGCTCGTGGTGCCAAGGGGTTTGAAGCGTCATGTCATGCCGCCTCATCAAAGAGATCATCACTAGCTCGGAGTTCTCCGCGACCGGAGATCAGTTCGAGAGTGCGAAGTCTGGAAAGAGCGTTATTGAAGCCGCCGCCCTTGGCCTCGTATCCGGCTTGGTCGGCGACCTCTTCCTTCGTCAGCGCTCTCGGCCACGCTTGCGCGAGAACCAGAAGGGCCGCACGCTCGGCTTTTGCCAATTGATTGAGCCAATGTTGAAGAAGGGCTTCGCCGGAGGGCAGCGGCTCGTATTCGCCGAGCGCTTCGATACCGGCGTCGGTGATCGATAGCTGCCCATGACCTGTGAGCCAGCCCTTCGTCCGGAGAGCAGATAGCGCATTGTTGAAACCACCTCCGGATGACGCATAGCCGGTCAGAATGGCGATCTGAACCTTGGTGCGGCCGCTCGGATATTGCGCCAGTGCGGTGAGCACGAGGCGTTCCGCTTTCGGCATCTGAGTGCCAACGCCATAGGCCATCTTGATTGCCGGCTTCATTTTCTGCGGCGGAAGAACGATTTCCTTCCCAACCACCAGAGGCTGCGCGGCACGCGCCGGAAGAGCCGCTAATGTCGGCTCATCGGCTTGAATCGCTCCGAGAGCGGACTGCGCCTTCTTCAGTGCTGCCTTTTCCCCTTCTGCAAATCCGACACGACGGCCTTCGTCGAAGCCGGCGGCGCGGCCGCGATCTTCGGCGGCGCGCAATGCTGCCGGCTCAGGCTGGACGATGGTTGTCGCCGCCGTCGATGTTGTGCGAGCAACTTGTTTCGGCTTTGTCTTTTCCGCTTCAATCGCGGCGATCGCTGCCTTGAGGCTTCCGATGTCGATCGGCTTGAGAGATGCCGACTGCCGTTTCTCGCCGCGCTTCGGCGTGCTCGAGCTATCGAACGTCGTCTTCGTCGGAAACTTCACTGATTGGAGGATGCCGCGGCCCGGGATCCAGAGAATGCCGTGACCGCGCTGCATCGTCGGCAGCTTGGCGTTGAACTCTTTCTGCTCGGCCTTATCGGCCTGCCCTTCGATCCAGGCGCCGAGCGCGTCCCGGTCCTGCTTCGCCGTGAGTTTCATCGCGACCAAGCCGTCGGCCTGGCTCAGCACGTCCTTCGATATGACGGCCGGTCGCTGGGTGATGAGCCACGGAATGAAGCCTTTGACGCGCCCACGTCGAACGATGTTTTCCATCAAGCCCTGGAGCTGCGGCTCCATCGAGCGCTGCGGCGCCCAGAGGTCGGCCTCGTCGAAGATGAGATGGAAGGGCTCGCCCGTGCTGTTCCGGTACATCGCCTCCAGGAACCCAAGCATGAAGCGACGTTCGGCGGATTTTGTGCCGAGATTGCTCAGATCAATCACGGCGCTCTCGGCGGCGCCGGCGATCGCTTCGCCGATCAGCTTCCCCGACTGTTCGGTGATATCGATGTCGGCGTGATCGCCGCCGAAGATCACAACGGGGAACGCTGCATCCTTGCCGTTGGCCTTGAGCCGGATACCCCAGGAGACGCCGAGAGGGTCGATCATGACGACCTTGGATTTGCGATCGAGAAGCCGCTCGACCGCCGTGGTCATGGCATATGTCTTGCCGCTACCACTCGTTCCGACGATTGCAAGGCGGTCGTCCAAGGCTTCGTCAGGGATTGGGAATAGGGTCATGGCGACACCCCACCAGAAGGCGGAATCCGTCCCCAACCCGTCCCCACGCAATCATGGAATGTTCGCGAAGCGTCCAAGCGCAGAGAAGCGCATGAGAACATGACGCAGAGCACCCCAAAAACATGGGCAAAGCATCGGAATTTATTGATTATTTCGGTGGTGCTGCCGGAGGGGATTGAACTCTCGACCTCTCCCTTACCAAGGGAGTGCTCTACCACTGAGCTACGGCAGCTGATTTGGCGTATCGCCTTTGAGGGCCAACGAACGGAAAATTCAGGCGCGCCAACCGGCGTGCCGGAAATGTTCCTGGCTCGGGCGGGCGGACACTGCCACAAGGCTTGACGGCGAGCAAGCCGGAAAGCCAAGCTATCGACAAGGGGGGAGGACGGAGCATGAAGATGCAAGTCTTGCGACACATTCCGAGACGCGCGAAGGCTGAATGAGCGGAGATTTGCCGCAAAAACCGCCTGCAAATCCGGGTGCAAAGCCGTCTGCCGCCCAGATGTCCCGGAAGCAGCGCCTTGCCGAGGAGTTGCGCGCCAACCTGAAACGCCGCAAGGCTGCGGCTCGGCGCCACAAAGAGACGGATGGGGACGACGGGGAAACATCGTCCGGCAATCATGAGGACTAAGGCTGCTTCACCCGGAAAAGCGGCTTGCCGAGGGTAATGCTCAACGGATAATCACGCGATCTCGGGCCCTCTGGCCGATTCGTGCGGATTTTCCACATGGAGACGATTGGAATTCATGGATCGGATCAGAATTGTCGGCGGCCACGCGCTTCGGGGAAGCATCCCGATTTCCGGCGCCAAGAATGCGGCCTTGCCGCTGCTGATCGCCAGCCTTTTGACGGAAGACCGCCTGACGCTGAAGAACGTCCCTAATCTCGCGGACGTCAATCTTCTGGTGCGGATCCTGCGTAATCACGGCGTCGACCTTGCCGTCGATGGCAAGCGTTCGAGCCCGTCGGGCCATCTCGGCGACACCATCCATCTGACGGCCCGCGACATCGTCGATACAACCGCGCCCTATGAAATGGTATCGCGGATGCGGGCGAGCTTCTGGGTGCTTGGTCCACTGATCGCGCGGATGGGGCAAGCGCGGGTGTCGCTGCCGGGCGGTTGCGCCATCGGCACGCGGCCGGTCGACCTGCATCTCATGGGTCTTAAGGAACTCGGGGCCGAGATCGACATCGACAGCGGTTACGTCGTCGCCAGGGCGCCAAAGGGACTTCGCGGTGCGCATATCGTATTTCCGAAGGTGTCGGTCGGTGCCACACATAACGTGCTGTTGGCCGCGGCTCTCGCCAAGGGCGAGACCGTGATCGAGAATGCAGCACGCGAGCCTGAGATCGGTGACGTGGCGACGTGCCTCACGAAAATGGGGGCGCATGTCGAAGGCATCGGCACGTCGGTGCTGCGCATTCAGGGCCGCGATCGGCTCGAAGGCGCAGTGCATACGGTGCTGCCAGACCGTATCGAGACCGGCACATTCGCGATGGCGGTAGCGGCAACGGGCGGCGATGTGCTGCTCGAAGGCGCGCACATTCACGATCTCAAGACTGCGCTCGATGTGCTGGGCGAGACGGGCACATCGGTCGAAGCCACCGAAACCGGTGTACGCATTGTGCGGAATGGCGGCGGCATCCGGCCGGTGTCGGTCGAGACGCAGCCGTTTCCAGGATTTCCGACCGACCTGCAGGCACAACTGATGGCACTTTTGACGTGCGCATCGGGAACGAGCGTCATTCGCGAAACGATCTTCGAGAACCGCTTTATGCACGTGCAGGAATTGGCGCGGCTTGGCGCAGACATCCAGCTCCATGGCGACACGGCGACGATCAAAGGCGTGAAAGCGCTGAAAGGCGCGCCAGTGATGGCGACGGATCTTCGCGCCTCTGTCTCGCTCGTTATCGCGGGGCTCGCAGGTGAGGGCGAGACGGTCATCAACCGCGTTTACCATCTGGATCGCGGCTTCGAGCAGCTGGAGCGGAAGCTCGGCGCCTGCGGTGCTGAAATCGAGCGCCTCAGCAGCGGTTGAGGTTCTGTACCAGGAGACGTTGCAGCTTTCGGCGCGTCTTTGTATCACTCGGCCTTTCCAAGCCGCCCGCCTGCCTTGCGGAGACAATCGCGCCCGATGCCGGACCTTAAGCTCATCGCCTTCGATACCTTAGACCTCGGTATTATTTCCGCGCATTTGCAGGATGCGGTGCTGCGCGTCGGCGAGATGACGTATTTGCCGAAGGAAAAGCGGTTTGCTGCGATCGTCAATCGTTTCGACTGGGCGAATGCGCTGGGCCATTCGCAGACCGCGCAGGGGCGCCGCGACGAGAATTTCGAGCGCCGCCGGGCAGGTATCCGGTTCGAGCGGGTGAATGCCGCGCAAGTACAGGGAATTGACTTCAAGGACAAAAGAACAGCGCTCGCGCTGCTGGCCGTTACGTTCGAGCCGAAGGGCGGCGAAGGTTCTCCCGAAGGCGATGTCACGTTGACATTTTCAGGTGGCGCGGCCATTCGGCTGAGCGTCGAATGTATCGAGGTCGAACTGAAAGATCTCGGGGCGGCGTGGGGGACAAAACGCTCTCCCGAGCATCCCGAGGATGCAAGCTGATCTGCTTTTCGATCGCTTCCCAAGGACAGATTGCCGATGCCTGTGCGTCTCAACAATAACGATAACGGTTTCGAAGCGCAGTTCGTTGAGCTTCTTGGCCTCAAGCGCGAAGTGTCGGTCGATGTCGATAACGCAGTGCGCGAGATCATCGCGGATGTCCGCAAGCGTGGTGACGCAGCGCTGATCGACTTGACGCAGAAGTTCGATCGTCTCGATCTCAAGAAGGCCGGCATTGCGGTGACGGCCGATGAAATCGAGGCGGCGTATGCGGCGTGTTCGGAAGAGACGCTCGATGCGCTGACGTTCGCATGCAATCGCATTGCCGAGCATCACAAGCGCCAATTGCCCACGGACGATCGCTATACTGACGCCGCGGGTGTCGAGCTTGGGCATCGCTGGACGGCGGTGGAATCCGTTGGGCTTTATGTGCCGGGCGGACTTGCGTCGTATCCGAGTTCAGTTCTGATGAATGCCGTACCGGCGAAAGTTGCGGGCGTGCCGCGCATCGTCATGGTGGTGCCGTCGCCGAGCGGCGATCTCAATCCGCTCGTGCTGGCGGCGGCAAAAATTTCCGGCGTCTCGGAAATCTATCGCATCGGCGGTGCGCAGGCCGTGGCAGCGCTCGCTTACGGCACGGAGACGATCAAGCCGGTCGTGAAAATTGTCGGGCCTGGCAATGCCTATGTCGCAGCGGCGAAGCGGCAGGTGTTCGGCGTCGTCGGCATCGATTCCATCGCGGGGCCGTCGGAAGTTCTGGTGATTGCCGACAAGAACAACAATCCGGAATGGATCGCCGCCGATCTTCTGGCGCAGGCCGAGCACGATACGGCGGCGCAGTCGATTTTGATGACAGACGATGCGGAGTTCGCAAACGCAGTTGAAAAGGCCGTGAAGCGCCAGCTCGAAACGCTGCCGCGCGGAAATATCGCGGGCGAAAGCTGGAACACGTATGGCGCGACGATCATTCTAGGATCGCTTGGCGAGGCTGTACCGCTGGCCGATCGGATCGCTGCCGAACATCTGGAGATTGCAACCGCAGACGCCGAAGATCTCGCGAAACGAATTCGTAACGCGGGCGCTGTTTTCATCGGTAGTGTGACGCCGGAAGTGATCGGCGATTATGTTTCGGGATCGAACCATGTGCTGCCTACGGCGCGGAGCGCGCGGTTCTCATCCGGGCTTGGCGTTCTCGACTTCATGAAGCGGACGTCGATCCTGAAGCTCGATGCGGCGGCGCTGTCGAAACTTGGCCCTGCTGCGATGACGCTTGCTCGCTCGGAAGGGCTCGAAGGGCATCGGCGTTCCGTGGAAATCCGGCTCGAAAAAGCAGGTTAAAAAACGAGATGGACCAAACCGTCGCTTCACCGGAAAAGAGCCGGGACCGGCTGATAGAGATCACGCTCGATGCAAAGTCGCTGGGGCGCGCGAACTCGAGTATCGAGCATGAACGCGAAGTCGCGATCTTTGATATCCTCGACGGCAACAGCTTTCGCGTCGAAGAAATGGATGCAGGTCCATATAAGCTGCATCTGTCGCTGACGGAGGAGCGCCTCGTTCTGGCAATTTCTCCAGCGGAAGGCGGCGATCCGGTTGAACTGGGTATGGCGCTGGCTCCGCTCAAGCGGATCGTGAAAGATTATTTCATGATCTGCGAGTCGTACTACGAAGCGGTCCGGACAGCGCCACCGGCCCGTATTCAGGCCATCGACGTCAGCCGTCGCGCGCTGCACGACGAAGGCAGTGTGCTGCTCAAGGAAAAGCTGTTGCCGCGGATCGTCGTCGATGAAGATACGGCGCGGCGGCTGTTCACGCTCGTTTGCTCGCTGCACTGGAAGGGATGAGTGGCCGGATCATTTGCGGGCAAGCAGATACCAGGAGGTCTGCTGGCCGACGCCTTTGATCTCGATATCGTCGCGCGGTTCTAAAACGAACGTGCTTTGCAGCGCGCCGGCGCATGTCGGGCAGATGGCGATAAAGCCCGGTTTGCTCGACTGTTCCAGACGGCTCGCGAGATTGACCGGATCGCCCCACACGTCATAGCTAAATTTATTCTTGCCGATGATGCCTGCCATCATCGGGCCCGATGCCATGCCGACGCGAACGCTGATTGGAATATTTTCCTCAATGCTAATGCGTTTCACTGCCGTGACGATGTCGAGTGCGGTGGCCGCAAGCGCTTCGACATGGTCTTTGCGAGGGACGGGTACGCCGGAGGCGACCATGTAGGCATCGCCGATGGTCTTGATTTTTTCGACGCCGTGGTGATCCGCGATTTCATCGAAGGCGATGACCAGGTGATTGAGAAGCGCGACCGTTTTTTCCGGGCCGAGGCCGCGCGCCATGCCGACGAAGCCGGTGATGTCGGCGAAAAGCACCGAGGCTTCGGAAAAGCCGTCAGCGATCGTTTCGCCCGGTGCTTCCTTGAGGCGCTCGACCACGCTGTCAGGCAAGACGTTGCGGAGGACCGTCTCGGTTTCGGCCTTGGCACGCTCGAACAGGCTGAAGGCATAATAAACGCAAGCGGCGATCAGTCCGAACGTCGTCACGGCGGCCTGGACGTAGAGCGAGTTGATCGTCTTCTCGTCGACACGAAACTTGGCGGCTTCCATGGGAAACGAGAACCAGACGAACAGGTGCAGGATCAGCGCCAGCCAGACGATGGCGATGATGATCCGGAAGCGCCGGGCTTCAAAAATGACGAACGGCGCTGCGGCGGCGATCACGTATTGCAGTGGTGCGCCGCCCATCCGTCCGAAAAATGCGGTGAACCCGATGAGAGCGGAAAACTCGGCGACGACGAGCAGCAGTCCGCCCGCGATCTCGTTGTAGCGATGCATGAGCGGCACGAGAGCGACGATTAGCGCGACGCCTAAGTTGATATAGACGGCGGGCAGCATCTCTTTCACGCCAGAGGCCCAGAGCTGAGCTGCGTAGATGCAGGTCGTGACGACAACGAGCGCCGAGAATACATTGACGATCTTGAGGCGACGCTGGATGTCCGGCGGATAGCCTTTGATGCCGATATTGGATATCCGGCGAATAAAACTGCGGATACCATCGAAGGCGGCCTTCAACCACCCAACTGCCAACGTAGGCAGGGCACGCCGCTTTGGCCGATCAACGATCGTCATGTGCTTGGTCCGGCGATTGCGGCAAGACGACTAATCTCTGTCGTCGAGGCGGCCGATGCCGCTCAGTGCCGCGATGTTGCAAATGACCTGTTGGCCTCGACGCTCGATGGCGCCTTCCTGTTCGAGCATGCCCAACGCGGCGTTGACCTTCGGACGGCTGGCGCCGACGAGCAGGGCGAGCTCGCTTTGTGAAATTGGGAGGGCAAGCGAAACTTTCTCGGCTTTTCCGGCCGGGTCCTTCTGGCGAACAGATGCAAGGAAAAAGCGCGCAAGCCGGGCTTCGATCGGGTGCAGGGCGATTGCTTCCAGTTGCTCATCGGCATCGCGCAGACGGCCAGCGAGAAAACGCACCGCGGCCTCGCCGACGGAGGGCTGGGTACCGAGCAGCCGGACGAATGCGGCTTTCGACAGCATCAACGTTTCGACCTTGTTGACGGCGGTCGCGTCGGCGGAGCGGGGAAGGCCGTCGAAGACCGCCAGTTCGCCGAAGATCGAAGGGGCCTCGACATGCGCAAAAGATAGTTCGCGGCCATCGGACGTCAGGACCGAAAGCCGGACGCGGCCCTTGGTGACGATGTGAAGCTCTAAACCGGCCTGACCGCGCGAAAAAATGATCTGGCCGGGCTCGTAGGCGGAGTCACGAAGCTCTGCCGCGACAGCCTTTCGGCTCGATTCGTCGAGCGTGCCGAAAAGCGGCGTCCTGGCAAGTACGTCGGCGGGGTCTGGTTTCAAAGCCATTGCGGCCATCAAATCTGGGAAAGATCAGGCTATTCATGCCCTGTTTTGGTGCCGCCTGCAACGCATGGGCTGGGGCTTGCAAAGGCTGGGACGACGGCCGCATTGTTCGCCTCTTGTGTGTCGCCTTTATTCTATCGCCTGTGGTCACGGTTATGATAACGACGCTCATGAGCAGTTTATTGCCCGTCTTTGCCCGGTCCGGCGTGCCCGGACGAGAAACGCTGCGGCGCACGCTGTCGCGCGAGCGATCGGAGACGAACGCCGCTATTGAGCGGCCGCAGCTTGTGCTCGCCAGCGCCAGTCCTCGCCGGGTTACGCTTCTGGCTCAGGTCGGGGTGAACCCGGATGCACTGCGTCCCGCCTCTATCGACGAGACGCCGAAGCGTGGAGAAATGCCGCGTGCCCTGGTGTCCCGGCTGGCCCGCGCCAAGGCGGAAGTGGCACGCGCGCAAATCGCCAACGATCCGGAGCTTGCAGGCGCCTACATCCTGGCCGCCGATACGGTCGTTGCGATGGGTCGCAAGATCCTGATGAAGCCGGCGCACATCGAAGAGGCGATGGCGTCGCTACAACTGCTTTCGGGCCGGACACATAAGGTCCAGACCTGCATTTGCCTGATTACGCCGGACGATCGCGTCCGGACGAAGATTGTCGATACGCGGGTGCGCTTCCGCTACATCAACAAGGCGGAGCTTGAATCCTACATCGCCTCGCGTGAATGGCGCGGCAAAGCCGGCGGATACGCCATTCAGGGCTTGGCCGGCTGCTTCGTGCAGCGGCTGATTGGCTCTTATACGAACGTGGTCGGCTTGCCCTTGACGGAAGTCGTGGGGCTTCTCAATTCCGAGAAGTTCCCGATCCAGTACAACTGGCTGAAATACGCCGAAGTCGACCGCGATTGAGTTTCGTTATGTCCGCTGCCAAGTCCGGAGCGAAGCCGCTCAAGTGCCCGATCTGCGGCAAGGAGGCTGCCGAGGCCTATCGGCCGTTCTGCTCTAAGCGCTGTGCCGATATCGACCTCGCGCGGTGGTTTACGGGCGGTTATGCCATTGCCGGACGGGACGAAGACGAGGGCGACAACGCGACGCCGCCCGAGAACGGCAAGCGTTCGGGGGACGAAGACGAGGGGGTATAAAAAAGCCTTGCGAGAGGCGCTTGCATACCGCCAATCGCCCCCCTATAAGGACCGCCTACTTCGTTCGGGGCTCTGCGCCGCGGAGGCAGGCCCAGGTAGCTCAGTTGGTAGAGCATGCGACTGAAAATCGCAGTGTCGGCAGTTCAATTCTGCCCCTGGGCACCATTGCCCAACGTATTCTTTGAAGTCCCTCGCTAAAATTCGTTCAGCAGAACACGGCCTCAATCCGGAAAATCTGGCGTCCTTGTACGGACGGCGCGGAATGCTCGCGACGGCCGCATAAACGCATGGGTGTGCCTGTCGTTGATCATTCATTGTAACGGCGGAGCAGAGGCTGTTAGGCTTTGCCTTCTCCGTGAAGTGCAGTGCGCCCCTCCGCTACACTTTCGCGATCGGCCGCGTGTCGGCGTTCACAAATGAAATCCAGTACGTCCGGGTATTCGACCGGAGATGGAGAGATTTATGAACGACGCCTTCGTTGACGCGCATCTCGGGCAATTTTCCGATAGGTCGTCCGTCGACCGGCGCCGGTTTTTTCTCGGCGCTACGAGCTTTACAGCGTCGGGGATCGTTGCCGCAAAAAACGCGAGCGCGGCCGCACAGGCAGTATCCGCGCCGGAACAGCCGAGACTAAGTTTTCTGCATGGCGGCAGTGGGCCATCCCGTTATCATCCCTCGTTCGTGAAGGACGTCGGTCTGCTCACCGACCTCAACGCCACGAACCAAGGAGGGGCGTGGTGGAACTTCGATACGTACATTACGCCAGTCGAAGAATTCTACATTCGCAACGAATATCCGACTCCGCGTGCGGAGATCGATCAGCGCGTCGATCCGCGATTCTGGCGTCTCAAAATCCATGGCGACGCGATAGAGCGGCCGCTTGAACTCACATACGATGACATCCTCAGGATGCCGTCGCGGTCGATCGTTAGCGTCATGCAGTGTGCGGGGAATGGCCGGTCACTGTTTTGGGAACAGCAGGACATGCTGTCGTCGCCAACCAAGGTATCAGGAAACGGCTGGGGGCTTGGCGGCGTAGGACAGGCGGAATGGCAGTACGTTCCGATGAGCGAGATTCTCGGCCGTGTCGGCCTGAAGGCCAATGCCAAGAGCGTGCTTTTCTGGTCGGGAGTCGACGGCAACGCGCCGAACATTCAATCCGATACCGGCAGACCGCTTCCAATCAGTGAACTGATCGAGCGCGGCGAGGACATCGGCCTGGCCTTCAAGATGAACGGCATGCCGTTGCCACCGGATCACGGCGCTCCAGTCCGGGCTCTCGTGCCGGGCCGGTGTGGAGGCGCATCGACGAAATGGCTAACCGAGATCAAAATTGCGTCGCACGATTTTTGGGTGCGGTTGAACACAATTGGCCACTCCATGGTTGGCCCGGACTATCCGCCGCCGAAACCGTCCAGCGACGACGAGTTTAGATTCGTCACGCCGAAGGACGTCATCGGTATTCCGGTGACATGGCACACATCGCGGTCCATGCTTGCAATACCGTTGGTGCTCGCCAAGCAACCGCAGATGCCATCCAACTATCCGCTTAATCGCGGTGAACTGCCCGTCCTGCCGTCGGGGGCACAGACCTTGCGGGGCTATGCTTGGGCGCCGCACTGGGGCGTGAAACGCGTCGATGTGCGTGTCAACGGCGGCCAATGGGAGCCAGCACGGATCATCGATCATCAGCCTAACCGCTATACCTGGGTGAGGTTCGAAATTCCGTTGTCGCCTCTACCGGGAACATATCTCATCGAAACGTGCGTGGTCGATGGGCGGGGCGATCGCCAACCTGCGCGGGTGCCCTATAATGCGGGCGGCTATGATTTTTCCGCCATTCCCAAATTCTTCGTTCGATTTTCCTGAGATTTTCGGATGCAGGAAGGTTCACTGCGATTGGCGTGAAGCTATTTCCGTGAGCGAAGCTCTGCTCAGACCAGGACGTGAGACTTCCGGGTTTGCTGCTCTTCTGTTGTTGTCCTGCACAGCGCGCATATACGCCCACAAATAGGGCTCGTAATTTCTTGCGAAGGACGCTCCGACCCGAGGATTGAGTTCGAAAATCATCGGCGTTTCATCCTTGAGCTTAAAGTTAAAGCATGCGCATCCGGTGTAAGAGAGGTCTGCGAAAATGCTGGCAAGCTCTGAGGGTATGTACCCGCCTAAGTCCTCAACGAAGCATGGATGGTTTTGCGCCGACTTTGTGTAAGTATCACTGCTGAACAGATATTTGTATGTTTTCACGTAAACCAGACGGCCAGCGACGCAGATCGCGTGCGTAGCATATTCCTCGGCACCTGCAACGTACTCTTGAAAATAGAAGTCGGGATCGTGGATCCTATCCGTCTCCGACCTCTTCGTGATGATGCGGGTATGGATTCCATACTCATCGACGCGTCGCTTTTGAATGAAGGGCAATTCCAATTCGCTCGGTGAGCCTACGCGTGGAATGCAGTTCGCATAGCCACACTCCATCATCAGCGCGTTGAAGACGATCTTATCGTCTATTGCTTTCGCGATGTGTTCTTCTGGAAAGATGCATTTGTGCCGAACCTGCGGGCAATCTCGCAGTATGGCGTAGTCTTCCATTGAGAATGGCAATATGAAATCGCATTCCGATTCCAGCACGGTGTCTCGATTGAATTCTTTTTCGAGGAAAGTGATTTTCGGGCGTGTCCCGACCGGCTCGGGCGCCGCGGCAGTGCGGGAACGTTTCCAAAAGTGCTTTTTCTTTTTTTGGGGCGGTGCTGTCATGCGAGCATGCTTAGTCGTGAGAATTTCTCGCCAATCGCGTCGGCCGCCCAGCAATATTGTCGGCATCGCTTACTCCGAAAAATATAACGATCCGAATACGCTGGCATATGCCTTATGGGCTAGTCTATCTGTGTAGAGATAAATGTTCGTGTTGGGAGATTTGTCTCGTTCAATTGGGAAAATACGCACAGCCGTTGCGGGATTTTCTCTCTGAAGCTGGCAGATTAGACATCTGCGGCGCGATTAACTCATGAACTGATGACGCTGCGATCGGTGATGGCGCGCTCTCGGCCGTCGCACATCCTGCCTGCAATATTCAGGCTAACTCACCGGCGTTTTTCAACGTTGCATTAAACAAAAAAGAAAAACCCGCCGGGAGGAGCGGCGGGTTTTTTAGGGCAAGCGAGGGTCTGCTATCGTTAGTGGTTAGTGAGGGATCTGTTCGTACTGAAGGCGGACGAGCGAGTCATCGTGACCGCGCGAGGCCGAGGCATCAACATCCGGCTGCGCCGAGTTACCGTACTGCTGCAGCTGCTGCTGAACGATCGATGCATCTGAACCGTTTTCTGCACCCGAGTAGCTCGGGACGCCGCGATCGCTGATCTGCTGGTTCACGATTTCCGGAAGCGATTCAGCATTTGCTGGGGCACCGTAAAGAGCGAACGCACCGGCAACGACTGCGAGGGAAAGAATCTTGTGCATTGACATAGCCATTACTCCCAAAGAGCTTTGATTTATTTTCCGCTGCTTTCGGGTCTCGTTGGCTCGTGAGCAGCTGACCGACAATTTGGTCCGCTCACGTTTCTTTCGCTATCGCACAAAGGTTCGTAAAACGGCGACGTTGGGATGAGTGCAGGAGACAATCGTTTCTGAACGCTATACGTAGGTATATTGCGCCAACCGCAATGCGTGCGGATTATCTATGCGATGCGGCCTGAATGGGCGCTGATGCCTTCAAATTCAGATTTCCAATTTTAGAATTTAGCAGCTGGCTATCATCGATCCGGTTTCTTGGTCTGATCGCCGTTCGTGCTAATCCGCAATCACCGCGGCGATTGTGAAAGAAGGTTGCCTTTTGCCCCACTACGTTCGTCGCACTTCGGATCGGCGGCGTGGTCAATGGTCTCCGCTGATGATTGCTTTGCATCTCGATTGGAGCGTGTCTCATGAACGAAATCTCCCGCAGAAATATTCTCGCGATCGCGGCGGCGACCGGCACGTTGGCATCTTCAGCGGCGGCGCGTGCTGCGACGTTTGGAAATCCCGATCAGCCGGCTGAAGGTGCAATCAACGCCAATCCTGGTGGGCTGTCGGACCCAGGTCCCAAGAACCCGGTCATCAATAGTCAGTTTCCGTCTTTCGAAAGTCCGCCGCCCACGGATGTCGGCGGCATGCCGCTCTTCTGGGGATCGTTCAACAATGCGCAGAAGCGCATCCAGAATGGTGGATGGGCTCGGCAGTTAACGCAGGCCGACTTCGCTATTTCTGAGGCGGTGTCGGGCGTGAATATGCGGCTTGGGCCGGGCGGCGTTCGCGAGATGCACTGGCACTTGGCAGCCGAGTGGGCGATCATGACGAACGGCCGCTGCCGCGTGACCGTTCTTGATCCGGAGGGTCATGCCTACGTTGATGACGTTGGACCGGGCGATCTTTGGTATTTTCCGGCGGGCTTCCCGCACTCGCTTCAGGGCCTTGGTCCTGACGGGGCGGAGTTCGTGCTGGTTTTCGACGAAGGCCGGCAATCGGAATACAGCACGCTGCTGGTCACTGATTGGCTTGCGCATACGCCACCCGATATCTTGGCCGCAAATTTTGGCGTGCCGAAAGATGTCTTCAAGAATATTCCGCTGCAGGATCTCTGGATATTCCAGGGCAAGGAGCCGGGGCCGCTCGCTGCCGATCAAGCGGCTGTCGCGTCGGGCGGGACGCCACCCAATCCGTTCACCTTTAAGCTCGGATCTTCGAAGCCGGTCAAAGCCAATCCTTCGGGCGAACTGCGCATGGCCGACAGCTCGATCTTCAAAGCCTCAAAGACGATCGCTGCGGCGATGGAGGTTTTGAAGCCGGGCGCCGTGCGTGAAATGCACTGGCATCCGAACGCAGACGAGTGGCAGTACTGGATGGAAGGCGAGGGCCGGATGACTGTGTTCGATGCCGGACCGCATGCCGTTACGGCTGACTTTAGGCCGGGGGACGTCGGCTACGTCAAGAAGAGCCAAGGGCATGTGATTCAGAACGTAGGCAAGACCGACCTCAAGTTCGTGGCTGTCTTCAAAGTCCCCGACTATCAGGAGATCAGCCTATCCGATTGGCTGACCCATACGCCGCCGTCTCTTGTGGCGCAGCACCTCAACATCGATGTTGCAGACATCGCGAAATTCCCAAGCGACGCGCCGGGAATCGTACCGGGCAAGGTGCCGGGGTAGTTCCCGCCATCGGCGCCGAACCATCATAATAAATCATCGGACTATGGCCGCCCCGGCGTACAAGACCGCGGCGGCCATGGTTTCTTCCGGTTTAAACATGTCTCGAATCTTTGCAGCGCTTATCGCGGGCGCCATCGCGATTACGCTAAATTCGCTGCTGTTGCGCGCTGCCGATCTCATTTCGCTGGCGACGGCGCATGGTGGATTGCTCCGGCTGCTCCAGATAACGACCGGCATTCACTTGCCCGCGACGACTGCATTCCGATGGGAATTTCACGCGGCCATCGGCGTGGCGATGGCTATCGTTTATGCGTTCGTTCTGGAGCCCTACCTTCCAGGTTCTTCCGTTATGAAGGGGCTTCTCTATGCCCTTGCCGTATGGGTGCTCAACGCCGCGGTGGTGTTGCCGCTCACGGGTGAGGGGTTCGCTGGGGCGCGGCATCTGACGGTTGCGGGCATGGCTTGGTTTGCCGCGGCGCATACCGCATTTTTCGTCTGCCTTGCGCTGCTCTATGCGCGCTTTTTCGGCAAAGCGCCTGCCCGCGGCGCGAGCGGGCGGCATGGGAGACTTATGGTCGATGGCGGCTAAAGTCGACGTCTTTAACGTGACACAAATCAAACGTGCATAAATTCGTTCTGTTATGGAATTTTTATCCGCGCCGCGTGATGCTGGGCCTTGAGACTGTGCTGGCGCGTGACATATTTCGAGAGGCCGCATAGTTCAGCGCCAAATGTTTCGGACCCTGTCCTGCAAGGAACAGTCGGTCCAGTGAGTAGCAAGGCCGTGTACCCGTGAGACGTGTCGTCTATCCAATATTGGCAATTGTAGCGGTCATTCCGGCCGCCGGACGAGCTGACGCTATTGCGGATTGTAACGACGGTGCCAATCTGGCCCGGCAAATTCGCGGTTGCACGAAAGTGATCGGGCGCACGATGCTCGGCGATCCGCTGTCCACGGCTTACATGAACCGCGGCATTGCCTACGCCCAGCAGCATCAGCTGAAGAAGGCTATAGCGGATTTTACGTCATCGATCGACGCCAACGGGGCCAACAATTTCGCGTATTACAATCGCGGCAACGTGTATCTCGATCTAGGCAAGCCTGATCGGGCGATTACCGATTATTCGCGGGCGATCGAGTTGGCGCCCGACATGTCTCCCGCATTTCTGAATCGAGGGCTCGCCAACGAGATGATCGGCGACCGGACAGCCAGCATATCCGACTTCCGCGCGGCCTTGGCGCTGGAGCCGACGCTTTATGCAGCGGCGGAAGGCTTAAAACGTCTGGGCGCCGATGCAAATGGCCCTTCGCAGGCAGGCGCCCAGCCCGGCGAATAGGCTAACGCATTGCTATCGCGTAACTTTCTCGCTGTTACAAACAATTACAAACCGTTACGCCAGCCGCATATGTGCCGAACGAACGGTCGCTAGAACTCCTGACACACCGCAGACAGTCGGCATTGCAGGAGGTTGGACATGCTGGGCGCTTCTCAGGTCATCGGAGCTAATTCCCACGGGGCACACATTGCGGCCTCCGCTGCCAGTTCTTCAAGCGACAGTTCTGCCGACCGGTTCGAACGCGGGACGATCCGGCGTATCGAAGCGAAAGAGCATGTCTTCTGCGATGGCGATCCGCGGACCCATGTTTTCCGCATCGAAGAAGGTGTCATCGCGCTTTCTAAGTTGCTCGGTGATGGCCGGCGGCAGATCATCGAATTTGCATATCCCGGCGATTACATCGGGCTCGGGACGCTGCGCGAGCACATTTTCGATGCTCAGGCGACGTGCCCGGCGAAAGTGCGGTGCCTGTCGGCGGCCGCCCTGGAGCAGGAAGCTGCCCGCGATGCTGGGTTGGCACTGAGGCTCTACAAGGCCGTCTCGGCCGAGCTCGCGGCTGCTCGCAGCCTGCTCGTGTCGGTCGGGCAGCAGAGCGCGATGGAGCGGTTGGCGGGCTTCCTCCTCGGCCTTTCTGCCCGGGCCTCCGATGGCGAAGAGAACGTCGTCAAGCTTCCGATGCGCCGTTCCGACATTGCGGATCTCTTGGGTCTCACGATCGAGACGGTCAGCCGGACGATCACGAAGCTGCGCACGATGCACGTCATTGACGTCGTCCGCGGTACGGAAGTTCACATCCTGGACGGCGACCGTTTAGCCGAACTTGCAGGTCAGTGAGGCGTCAGGTTTCCCGAGACTCCGCTGGTGGCGCGCTCAACGCGGTGGAGTTGTCCAGCTTGGCCGGTGTTTCCGCGGCCTTGCTGCGGGGCGATTTGAGGCTGTGAATGAGGGATCCCAGCAGCGGCAGCAAGACTGAGCTGATCAATACCTCGCTGGCAGGATAGATATAGGCACTAGGCCCTATGGCTGGGCTTCCGACGTTTTTCTCGAGGGCCGAGACAGTGGATCTCCGCATTTCCTGGGCGACGGCATATTCGCGTCCAGGGCGCTGAAGCATCGCGATGATCGCGACGAGGCTTGCCAGAAGACAGCCGATGACGCCAACCAATGCCGCGGCGCCGATGCGGCCGAGGCTCTCTTCCAGCAGCCAATAGAGCGCTAAGCCCATAATCGCGAGCCCCAGGACGGCAAGAATGCCGGCGAGGCCATAGAGAACGCCCTTCCTCAATGCATATCGGATGTAGCTGTCCGCAACGACGGCGTCAGCCGTCGCCAGTTTATCGAGGTCGCGGGCAAGACTTGGCAGGTCCACGAGATGTCCGTGCAGATGTGAGGGCTACGTTGTGCCCCTGGATATATCAGAACGGTTTATAATAGGCGAACGGATGCGAAGCGTCAGTTCGACGAGAACGCTGCTCAGTTCTTCACTTTCCGGTTTGTCTTCCGGTTCATGTACCAATCGGACAGCGTTTCCCAGAACGCGGCGACGGCGACGACGATTGTAATCAGAAATAGTGCAACGACCATCTGGATGACGTCGAAGTTGACGGCGTCTTCGGCGACGAACCAGCCTGCGATGGCCGCTGCCACGAACATCACCGGGCGAAGAAGAAGGTTCACCATCTCGAAGGCCTCCAAGACCAGCATTTTCCAGCACTTCTTATAACATGGCTCGAGGACCCAGTGCTTGATTCCGGTCAAGATATTTGCCCGATATTGTTAAGGTTCCGGTGACAGGGAAGGGCTCTTGCACCGGGGCGACGCGGGTCTTAAGGACATGGGCGACCGCGTATCGGACAGCCGGGGCGGGCCTTCTCAAACTCAATTGCCGGAACTCATCGCGTGGCCGTCAAAGTCGCTGCCTTCTATAAATTTGTATTGATCGACGATCCGTCGGCGCTTCAAACGTCGCTTCGCGAAGTGTGTGCGGCGCAGGAGATCAAGGGCACCATTCTCGTTGCTAGTGAAGGGATCAACGGCACCGTCTCGGGTGCAAACGACGCGATCGATACGCTGTTTGCGGCGGTCAGAGCGGACGCGCGCTTTTCCGATCTCGTCGTCAAATTTTCAGAGACGGCGGAGCATCCGTTCCAGCGCCTTAAAGTAAAGATCAAACGCGAGATCGTCACCTTCGGCGTACCGGGGACAGAGCCGGGCGCCATAACCGGCGAACTCGTCGAACCGGAAGATTGGAATGCTTTGATTTCTGATCCCGACGTGATCGTCATCGACACGCGTAACGACTACGAATTCGATGTCGGAACGTTCCAAGGCGCGCACAATCCGCAGACGCGATCCTTCACTGAATTTCCCGACTACGTGCGCCGCACATTGTCAAATAACCGCTCACAGAAGATTGCGATGTTCTGCACGGGCGGCATCCGATGCGAAAAAGCAAGTTCGTACATGCTTCAGGAAGGCTTCACGAACGTCTACCAATTGCACGGCGGAATCCTGCGGTATCTCGAACAGATTGCACCCGATGAGAGTCTGTGGCGCGGCGAGTGCTTTGTCTTCGATGAGCGCGTTGCGCTGGAACACGGCGTGCGCCCCGGGCAACATACGCTCTGTTTGAAATGTGGATCTCCGATCAAGCGTGCAAGCGAAGGAAATAGCGATCTTTGCGAACGCTGTCGCGATGCGGTCGGTGGCGAAGGCGCGTGAAGTACCTACGTAGAGACGGCGGGAACATCAGGTAATAGGCCGTTTTTGCTGTCTAAAATTTAAGGATATCAAACTTGACCCCTTGGGCTCTTGGCGTCATTCAGCGTTTTCGACTAACGCGCCTTTACCTCACCCAAGGGGACTTCAATGACGGACCTGATCGAAGCCGTCGGACTTGAGAAACAGTTTGGCGAGATCAAAGCCGTTGATGGCATATCGCTCAAAGTTGCAAAGGGCGAAGTTCTAGGATTTCTCGGACCGAACGGCGCCGGTAAGTCCACGACGATGAAGATGATCACCGGCTTTCTCGAACCGGATGCCGGACGGGCCGCAATCTGCGGCGTCGACGTTTTCGAAAATCCGAAAAAAGCCAAAGTACTGTTCGGTTACGTACCGGAAGGGGCGCCGTCCTACGCTGAAATGACGCCGCGCAGTTTTCTCACATTTATCGCGGAAATTCGCGGTTATCGCGGTGTGGAGCTTACGACCCGTATCAATCGCGCGGTCGAGCGTGCGGGTCTCGGTACCGTTTTCGATCAGGTGATCGACACGCTGTCGAAAGGATATAAACGGCGCGTCGGCCTCGCGCAGGCCATTTTGCATGATCCGCCCGTGCTGATCATGGACGAGCCGACGGACGGTCTCGATCCGAATCAAAAGCATCACGTCCGCGAGCTGATCAGCGATATGTCTTCGGACAAGGCGATCATCATCTCGACTCATATTCTCGAAGAGGTCGAGGCCGTCTGCTCGCGGGCGATCGTCATCAATCGGGGGCACATCGTCGCCGACGGTACGGCCGACGATCTGATGCAGCGGATGCATTATCACGGCGCGGTGTCGCTCAAGGTCATTGCCGAGCGCGGGGACGCCGCGATCAAAGTGCTGTCGAGCGCGAGCAGTGTTGCGAAGGTCGAGACGCTCGGTAAGCCGAACGGCCATTTTCTGCTTCGCGCGATCCCGAAGCAGAAGGAGATGGCCGCGGCCGAGGTGGCGGCGCTGCTTCGCGCGCAGAACATTCCGGTCGATGAGCTTTATGTCGAGCGCGGTCGCCTCGACGATGTCTTCCGACAGATCACCATGCCTGAAGACGGAGGCTCGAATGGTTGAGACTTTCGATAACGCTTGGATTATTGCCAAGCGTGAACTTCGCGGATATTTCGCGACGCCGCTGGCGCTCGTGTTTCTGACGGTCTTCGTAGCTCTGACCGGTGCGCTGACGTTCTATGTCGGCAATTTCTTCGAGCGCGGGCAAGCCGATCTGTTTCCGTTCTTCGCCTATCATCCGTGGCTTTATCTGCTGCTCGTGCCTGCGGTGGCGATGCGGCTTTGGGCGGAAGAGCGCAAGACCGGCACCATCGAACTTTTGATGACTTTGCCGATTACGCCGCTTGAAGCGATCCTCGGCAAATTTCTTGCGGCATGGGCGTTTATCGGCCTCGCGCTGGTGTTGACGTTTCCGATCTGGATTACGGTCAACATTCTTGGTGATCCGGACAATGGTGTCATTCTAACGAGCTACATCGGCAGCTTTCTGATGGCAGGTGCGTTTCTGGCGATCGGCTCGTTCGTTTCGACGCTGACGAAGAACCAGGTCATCGCCTTTATCGTCGCGTCGCTCATCTGCTTCCTGTTCACGATGAGCGGCTTGGAGATGGTGCAGAGCGGGTTGAGGGCTTGGACGCCGGCGTTCTTCGCGTCTGCCGTTTCGTCGATGAGTTTCCTTTCGCATTTCGAGCAGATCACGCGTGGTGTTCTCGATTTACCGACACTCATCTTCTTCTTCTCGATGATCGTTTTCTGGCTGTTCGCGACGGTGATCGCGATCGACCAGAAGAAAGCGCAGTGAGGTTTGGCCATGTCGAACGGGTTTGGACCCGTCGCCGGTGCATTCAAAGCGACGGTGGCTTATTTCTCGTCATTCAAGAGATCGACGCTTGCCTGGGGCGGATTGGCGCTTGGCGCTGTTATCCTACTGTCGGTCAACCTTTCCTCGACGATCGATCTCAAGGCGTGGAGCGCCGACCTTACGCAAGATCGACTATTCACGATTTCGGACGGCACGCGTCAGATCCTGAAGTCGATCGACGAGCCGATCACGGCGCGGCTCTATTTTTCGAAAAACCTTGCCGACGCCTCGCCTGATATCGTGCGCTATTTCGATCGTGTACGTGAGTTGTTCGAGCGCTATCGCGATATCTCGGGCGGCAAGCTGCAGCTTACTATCCTTGATCCCGAACCGTTCTCTGATGCGGAAGACAAAGCTGTCGAAGGGGGCCTTAGAGGGCTTCGCCTCAATGCGGATGGCGACGTTGGATATTTCGGCCTCGTCGCGACAAACGCGACGGATAATCAGCAGGTCATTCCGTTCTTCGATCCGAGCCGCGAGTCGTATCTCGAATATGATGTCACGAAGCTTATATACTCGCTTGCCAATCCGAAGAAGCGTACCGTCGGCTTGATGACGTCGCTGCCTCTCGACGGCGGCAAGTCGCCGATGCGGCAGCAACAGATGCAGCCGTGGCTGATGATGGGACAGATCCGCGAGTTCTTCGACGTCAAACCCATCGACCAGGATGTGAAGGAAATTCCGGCCGGTCTGGACGTATTGATGGTGGCGCAGCCGACGAAGCTGACGCCGGATGCCGCTTACGCCATCGATCAATACGCGCTGAAAGGCGGCAAAGTCTTGATCTTCACCGATCCGGTTTCGGATACGGCGGAGATGCAACTTCTGCAGAACCAGGGCAATGGCGAGAAGGAGTTGACGAAACTTCTCGCTGGCTGGGGTGTAAACTACGACGGATCGAAGGTTGCGACGGACATCAAGCACGCGAGGCGCGTACAGTTCCAAAACCCACAGACGGGGCAGCCTGCGGTCACCGACTTTGTCGCGTGGCTTGGGCTCGACAAATCAAGCATCAATCCGAAAGACGTGCTGTCGGCGGGCATTGATCAGATCAACGTCGCGTCGGCAGGCTTCTTGAGCAAGAAAGACGGCGCGACGGTCGATTTTTCGCCCATTCTGGAGACGAGCGACAGCGCCGAGGCCGTCAACGTGAAGGATGTCGGCTATGGCGCCGATCCGCTTGCTCTGTTGCGCAATTACGTTTCCGGCGGTCACAAGCTCGTGCTTGCAGCGCGCCTTTCGGGCGACGTGATGTCGGCGTTCCCGGACGGTCCGCCAAAAGCCGCGGATGCAGCGGCCAAGAAAGACGAGAAAGACAAGTCTGCTGGTAAAGCCGGTACTTCAACGGCGGATGCGGCGAAAAAGGATGCAGTACCCGCCGCCCCGTCGGACACCGCCAAAAACGACCAAGTCAAATCGGGCAAGATCAACATCATCGTCGTTGCCGATACGGACATTCTGGCGGATCAGTTCTGGGTGAATACCAGCCTCGGCCAGGACGTCGCCATTCCAACGGCGCACAACGCTGCGTTTGTTGTCGGGGCGCTTGAAAATCTTTCCGGCAGTAATGCGCTCATCGCGCTGCGCGGGCGCGGCGTCAAAGACCGGCCGTTCACGCTGGTCGAAGATCTGCGCCGGGGCGCAGAGCAGAAATTCCGTGCGAAGGAAGAAGCGCTGGAAGACAAGCTGAAGACCACGCAAGCGGAGCTGCAGAAAATTCAAGCCTCGGGGAATGGCGGCAGCGCGATCCTTTCCGATAAGGAACAGGAGACCGTCGAGAAGTTCCGCGGCGAGATGGTCGATACGCGGCGTGAACTCCGCAACGTCAAACTCGCGCTTCGCCAGGACATTGATAACCTCGGCGGCTGGCTGAAGTTCGCGAACATCGCTCTCGTGCCGTTGATGCTCGGCATGGCGGCAGTCGGCGTGTCGTGGCGACGGACACGCCAGCGCCGCAAGACACCGAAGAACGAACGCTGAGGAGGACGCGCGATGAAGCCCAAGACCTTCGTAGCTCTGCTCGGTGCAGCTATTCTTTCGCTGGCGGTTGCGGTGACGGCATTCGTGTCGTCGCGGCCTTGGTCGCCGACCGCCATCATCCACGGCGAAGCGGCACTGCCGGCGCTCACTCCAGCGGAAAATAAAGTCGCGGTGATCGAAGTCGAGCAAGGCGGCAATACGATCAAGCTTGCGCTGAAGGACGGCAAGTGGGTGGTCGCGAGCCAGCAAGATTACCCGGCGAATGTCGAAGCCGTCCGCAAGCTGCTGCTCAATGCGTCGGAAGCATCGCTCGTCGAACGTAAGACGGCGAAGAAGGATATGCTGCCTATTCTCGGTCTCGGCGATCCGAAAACAAGCTCGTCGCGGCTGATCCGGTTTCTCGATGCGAGCGGACACGCCATTGGCGAGATCGTGGCCGGCAATAGTAAGGCGGATGCGTTCGGAACCAACAAGAACGGCACATATGTTCGCAAGCCGGGGACCGATCAAAGCTGGCTCGCAGACCGGCCGATCGATGCGTCAGCCAAGCTCAGCGATTGGGTGAAGACGCGCGTCGTCGATATTCCGACGAATTCGATCAAGACGGCGTCGATCGAAGTTGCGGGGCAACCGGCTTATCAGATCGATTCGGAGAAGGACGGTTCGCATAAGCTGGCGCAGATGCCGGCCGGCAAGAAGCTGAAGTATGTGAACTCG
Source organism: Hyphomicrobium sp. DY-1 (assembly GCF_047497105.1). Classification (NCBI taxonomy): domain Bacteria; kingdom Pseudomonadati; phylum Pseudomonadota; class Alphaproteobacteria; order Hyphomicrobiales; family Hyphomicrobiaceae; genus Hyphomicrobium; species Hyphomicrobium sp. DY-1. Next base: position 2,914,339 of record NZ_CP134870.1, read on the forward strand.
GTCGATGAGATCATCGAGTCCGCAAGTTATGTCGACTTCCAAGGTGTGCGTAAGGCGGACAAATCCGAGACGCTGCCGGACGCTGGGAAGGTGTCGTACGAGACCGACAAGGGCTTAAAAATTCAACTCGACGTCAAGTCCGACGGCAAGCAGGCCTGGGTCATCGTCACGCCTTCAGGCACTGGCGACGCTAAGAAGCAGGCCGATGATATCGCGGCGCTGACGACCGGTTGGGAATTTAAGATTCCGGTGGCGAAGGTGTCGGGCCTGCTTAAGAAACAAGACGATCTGTTGGAAAATACAGGGTCATAACGCCGTAACGCCGCAGGTTTCGGGCCGGAAAGCCGAGCGCTTGCGCGGCGGGCGTCGAATGGTGCTATAGGTCGGGATTGCCGCAACGGCATTTCCGACCGAACGCATTTATTCACCATGACCGACCGCAAGACCAGCGACCACAATCAGCAGCAGGACGGCCGGGCTTCGCTCGAGCAACTCGTCCGCTGGCGCCGCGATGTCCGCCGTTTCCGGCCGGACCCGGTTCCTGACGAGCTGATCGACCGCCTTCTGCGCCTTGCGGATCTGGCGCCGTCGGTCGGTAACAGCCAGCCGTGGCGCATCGTCAACGTGCGTTCGGCCGAGACGCGCTCAACCATCATCGAGAATTTCCAAGTGGCACGGGACCGGTCGGCGGAAGCCTACGTCGGGGATCAGGCCGATCTTTATAACCGGCTCAAGCTCTCCGGCTTTGATGCCGCGCCGGTGCATCTCGCGGTGTTTTGCGACAGGAGCGCTTTGCAAGGCCACGGTCTCGGCCGGCAGACGATGCCCGAGACGCTCGATCATTCGTGTGCGTGCATGGTGACGGTGCTGTGGCTTGCGGCACGCGAGGCGGGACTTGGGCTGGGCTGGGTGTCGATCATCGATCCGGCGGAGGTTTCAAAGGCGCTCGATGCACCTGCCGACTGGAAGCTCGTCGGCTATCTTCTGCTCGGCTGGCCGGAGGAAGAGCATCTCGATCCGGAGCTGCAACGTTACGGTTGGCAGCCGCGCACGCCGTTCGAGACCCGCTATTTTGAAGCCGGATCGATAGCGGAGCGGGCCAGCGTGCAAGCTGACGAGCCAAAGGCATCCGACGTGCCAATGGGAACGGTTACATTGGTTGGTGCCGGTCCGGGCGATCCGGAGCTTTTGACGTTGAAGGCGCTGAAGGCGCTGCAATCCGCCGATGCCGTGCTGTTCGACGATCTTGTGGCCAAGCCGATCCTCGAATTCGTCCGGCCCGGCGCGCGGATGATCGACGTCGGCAAGCGCGGCTATCGCACATCCTGCAAGCAGCCGGACATCAACGCGACGATGGTTTCGCTGGCGCGCGAGGGCCTCAAGGTGGTCCGCCTCAAATCTGGCGATCCGCTGATTTTCGGGCGCGCGGGAGAGGAGATCGAGGCCTGCCGCAGCGCGGGCATTCCGATCAGCATCGTGCCGGGTGTGACGTCGGCGCAGGGTGCGGCCGCCAGCCTCAAAGTTTCGCTGACGAACCGCGATCACGCGCGGCGGCTGCAGTTCATCACGGCGCATGATCGTCGCGGACATCTGCCGGAAGATATCGATTGGAGCGCAGTTGCCGACAGCGCGGCGACGACGGTCATCTACATGCCAAAGCGCACGCTTGCGGAACTGACCGACGTGGCACTGGTGCACGGCCTCGATCCCAATACGCCGACGATTGCGGTTGCGAATGCGACGCGACCGGACGAGCAGGTTTTCATAGCGACCGTCGCGACCATCGCGGCTGAGCTTCATGCGGCGCATCCGGACGGTCCGGTGCTTGTGATGGTCGGAGAAGCGCTGCGCTACGCGACTGTTCGCGATGTCTCGGAGCAGGCCGATGCTATCGTTGCGGCGGTCGATGCCATGCCGGGGCAGTCATGATGATGTGGCGTGCTCTGTACGTCCTGCCCGCATAGCCGCCCGTGACAGCCGCACAAACGCTTTTCGTCCTTGTCGGCGCTCTCGCGCTTGAGGCCACGTTCGGATATCCGGACTGGCTTTATCAGCGCATTGGCCATCCGGTATCGTGGATTGGGCGATTCATTTCCTTTCTCGATAAAAAGCTCAATCGGGAAACCGACAGCTCGCAAGTCAGGCGCAACAAGGGCGTGCTGGCGCTCGGGATTCTTATCGTCATTACCGGTGTCATCGCCTGGGCGTTGGAGCAGTTTTTCGATCACGTTGCCTTCGGGGCGTTTTTCATTGCGCTCTTGGCGTCGATGCTGATTGCAAGCCGGAGCCTTTACACGCACGTCGAAGACGTGGCGCGGGCGCTTGATCAATATGGTCTGGACGATGCGCGGCAAGCGGTTGGCCGCATCGTCGGGCGCAATCCGAAGACGCTCGATGCGCACGGCGTGGCGCGGGCGGCTATCGAAAGCCTTGCTGAAAATGCCTCCGACGGCATCGTGGCGCCGGTGTTCTGGTTTGCGATCTTGGGGCTGCCGGGCCTTGTCGTTTACAAGGCCATCAACACGGCTGACAGCATGATAGGGCATCGGACGCCGCGACATGAGGCGTTTGGGTGGGCTTCGGCGCGTCTGGACGATTTTGTCAATCTTCCTGCTTCGCGATTGACAGCCCTGCTGCTGGCGCTGGCGAGCATCTTCACGCCGGGTGCGTCGGTGGCGGGAACTCTCGAAGCTGTGGCCCGCGATGCATCGAAGCATCGTTCGCCGAACGCGGGCTGGCCGGAGAGCGCGCTCGCGGGCGCACTCGGGCTGAAGCTCAACGGTCCGAAGGTCTACGGCGAGACGCGCGTTGAAGATGCCTACATGGGCGACGGCAAGCGCGATGCAACAGCAGAAGATATTCGCGCTGCGCTGCGGCTGACGACGACGGCTTGGGGCGTCATGGTCGGCAGCCTGCTGCTCATCGCAATCATCTTGCCAGGCTGAGGAGCTCTTCGATTGCGATGTGTTGGGCGAGGTGCTCGGCAAAGCGATCGAGGATGGCGTCGATTTCTGTATCGTAGCTGAGCGCAGATGTTTCCATGCCCAAAGAGGCCAGAAAGGTCCGGCGTGCAGCGTCCGACGTAAATAGGCCGTGAATGTAGCATCCCGAGACGCGGCCGTCTGGCGAGGTGGCGCCGTCGCGGTGGCCGTCGGGGAAGGTTACCATGGGGCGCGCGGTGTCTGGCCCAGTCGTCTTGCCGACGTGCATTTCATAGCCTTCAAACGGCGCTATGGAACCCGTAAGCGTGCCGGAAACGCGCTCTAGCGTTTTCTCGGTGCCGAACTCGGTTTCGATATCGAGAAGGCCGAGGCCATCGACGGCGCGCGGCGGGCCTTCGATGCCGTTCGGATCGGCGATGCGCTTTCCCAGCATTTGATAGCCACCGCACAGCCCGAGTACGCGGCCGCCGCGGCGAACATGCGCTTTGATGTCGATGTCCCAGCCTGCGGCACGCAAGGCTGTTAGATCATCAATCGTAGTCTTCGAGCCCGGGAGCAGAATGAGATCGGCAGAAGCCGGAATCGGCTGGCCCGGTTCGATCAGCTCGACGATGACGCCAGGTTCGTTGCGCAGTGGATCGAGGTCGTCGAAATTCGAGATGCGCGGCAGCAGCGGTACGGCGATACGCAGCTTCGTCTCGCTGCCAGACTTCGACGCTTTCATAAGATCGCGCAATCCGAGCGCGTCTTCAGCGGGAATCTTGTGAGCATCGGGGAAGAACGGCACGAGGCCGAGCGGCGTCCAGCCAGACAGATTGGCGATTGCCGTCATGCCATCGGCGAAGAGCGTCGAGTCGCCGCGCATCTTGTTGATGATGAAGCCGCGCACCATGGCCGCGTCGTCGGGATCGAGGACGTGGCGTGTGCCGACGACGCTGGCGATGACGCCGCCGCGGTCGATGTCGCCGATCAGTACGACCGGAACGTCGGCGGCGCGTGCGAAGCCGAGATTGGCGATGTCGTTCGCACGCAGGTTAATCTCGGATGCGCTGCCTGCGCCTTCGACGAGAACGAAATCGGCGTTCGCTTTGAGGTGCGCGAAGCTGTCGAGAACGGCAGGCAGAAGCTCTTTCTTTTTCGATTGAAAATCGCGCGCTTTCGCCGAGCCGCGCATTTTGCCTTGCACGACGATCTGCGCGCCGGTTTCGGTCTCGGGCTTCAGCAGCACCGGATTCATGTGCACGGATGGCGCAACGCGCGCGGCTCGCGCTTGCAATGCCTGGGCGCGGCCGATTTCGCCGCCGTCGGCCGTGACCGCGGCATTGTTTGACATGTTCTGGGGCTTGAACGGAACGACGCGAACTCCGCGGTTGGAGAACAAACGGCAAAGCCCGGCGACGATCAGCGATTTGCCAACGTCGGAGCCGGTGCCTGAGAACATCAACGCGCGCGCAGGCATCAGAATTCGATGCCTTCCTGAGCTTTGATGCCGGCGGCGAAATGGTGCTTCACGGCGCCCATTTCCGTCACGCCATCCGCGAGCGCGATCAATTCCGGCTTGGCGTTGCGGCCGGTGACGACGACATGAAGATCGGGTCGCCGCGTGCGGAGCGTTTCGAGCAAGTCATCGAGCGGCAGATAGTCGTAACGCAGTGCGATGTTGAGTTCGTCGAGAATGAGCAGACGAATGGATGGATCGTCCATCAGTTCTTTTGCCTTCGCCCAGGCGCGCGTGGCAGCGGCAATGTCGCGGGCCTTGTCTTGCGTTTCCCAGGTGAAGCCTTCGCCCATCGTGTGCCAGGAGATCTGATCGCCGAAGCGTTCCAGCGCATCGCGTTCGCCGGTCTTCCACGCGCCTTTGATGAACTGGACGACGCCGACGCGCCAGCCGTGCCCGAGCGCGCGCAGCACGAGGCCGAACGCGGCCGTCGATTTGCCTTTGCCGGGGCCGGTGTGGACGAGCAGCACACCTTTTTCGATCTGTTTCGAGGCGACCTCGGCATCTTGCACGGCTTTGCGCTTAGCCATCTTGGCTTTGTGACGCTCGGCGTCGTCGACCGTGGTGGGATTGTTGCTCACGGCTCAGCCTTTCAATGTCAGCGGCAGTCCGGCGGCGACGAAAATGACCTTGTCGGCGGCGGCTGCGATCTTCTGATTGAGGCGGCCGGCTTCGTCGCGAAAGGCGCGGGCGAGCGCGTTGTCCGGCACGATACCGAGGCCGACCTCATTCGAGACCATCACACAGGGCGCGACGCGTTTGGCGACGGCGGCCAGCAATGCGTCGCTTGCCTCCGGAACGGGGCGGTTGGCGTGCATCAGATTGGAGGTCCAGAGCGTCAGGCAATCGACCAGAGAGGGAAGCTCTGCAACGCGGTTGGCCAGCACGTCGGCGATTTCGAGGGGCGATTCGTGATCGACCCATCCCGCGCCGCGGCGGCTCTTGTGGTGCTTGATGCGGCTGTGCATTTCGTCGTCGAACGCTTCCGCCGTGGCGACATAAGCCCAAGGCCCGGGAATGCCTGTCAAAAGGCGCTCCGCGTAAGCGCTTTTGCCGGACCGGGCGCCCCCGAGGATGAGGGTCAGCTGCGGGAGGTGCAAAGTCGTCATTATAAACTTTCGGTCGTGCCGCAGAGGCCGCTATTGCGATTGACGTAAGATGTGGGCTCACTTATCGATTGGGACGACGGTCCCTCGCAAGAGGGTTCAAAAGGGAATGCGGTATTTACTCCGCAGCTGCCCCCGCAACTGTGCGCGGTGAGCATAGGCGAGAACGCCACTGGGCAACAGCCCGGGAAGGTCGCCTAATGCCAAGACCCGCGAGCCAGGAGACCTGCCGTCAACGAGATTTCCAACTTATCGCCGGTGGGGCGAGAAAGGTTAAGATGCACTTCAGAATATCCCGCGCGCTATACCGCGCGTCTGGCCGGTCTTCCGAAAATTCAATGTCTGTGGAGGCGGGGCAATGAGCACGCGCAAGGTTCCCGTCACGATCGTCACCGGCTTTTTGGGAGCGGGCAAAACGACACTCGTTCGCCATGCCGTTGAGAACGCGCAAGGCCGTCGCTTGGCGCTGATCGTCAACGAATTCGGCGATGTCGGCGTGGACGGGACGATCCTCCGGTCGTGCGGCGTTGAGAATTGCCCGGAAGAAAACATTATCGAGCTGACGAACGGCTGCCTGTGTTGCACCGTCGCTGACGATTTCATTCCGACGCTTGAAGCGCTTTTGGCGCGCGAGCCCGCGCCGGAGCACATCATTATCGAGACGTCAGGCCTCGCGCTGCCGAAGCCGCTGGTCAAAGCCTTCGAGTGGCCGGATATCCGTAATCGTGTGACGGTTGATGGCGTGGTGACGGTCGTCGATGCCCCGGCCGTGCGCGCCGGTCGCTTCGCCGACGATCCGGTGAAGGTCGCGGCGCAGCGCGAAGCAGATCCGTCCGTCGATCATGAAAATCCGCTGGAAGAGGTTTACGAGGATCAGCTGCTCTGCGCCGACCTCGTCGTGCTCAACAAGTGCGATCATCTTTCGCCGGAAGACGCGACTTTGATCGCGCAAGACATTCGCAGCATGGTGCCGCGGGCAATCAAGATCGTGGCAACGCAAAATGGGGTCGTTCCGACAGATGTGCTGCTCGGCATTTCGGCAGCTGCGGAAGATGATCTCGCCGCTCGACCTTCGCATCACGATGCCGAACCGGAACACGATCACGACGATTTCGAGACGTTCATTGTCGAAGTGCCGGAGCTGTCGTCGCCTGATGATCTTGCTCAGCGGGCGAAAGCCATCGCGAACGATCACGACGTGCTGCGTGTAAAGGGCTTCGCGGCCATCGGTGGGAAGCCGATGCGGCTCCTTTTGCAAGGTGTCGGTGAGCGGATCGACACGCGTTACGAACGTGCATGGCAATCGGGCGAGGCGCGCGTGGGCCGGCTGGTCGTCATCGGCCAGAAGGGGCTTGATCGCGACGGCATCACTCGGACCCTGACGGGCGCTGCCTGATGCATATCGTCGTTCGCGAGAGCCGGGATCTGGACGAGGCCGCCGCGCCTCAAGATCTCGGACTCGCGCCCGCCGATATCGTTTTTCTGTCGTTTTCCGATTCCGACCTTGCGATGGCGGCGGCTGCGTTTCGCGGCACCGAGAGCACGCAACCGAGTGTGCGGATCGCAAACCTCAACGCCTTGCGCCACCCGATGTCGGTCGATCTGTTTGCCGACGCGACGCTGAAAGGTTCGAAGGCCGTGATCGTGCGCCTGCTGGGCGGCCTCGACTATTGGCGGTATGGCGGCGAGCAACTCGGGCGGCGCTGCCGCGAACTGGGAATCACACTTGCTATCGTGCCAGGCGACGGGCGACCGGACATTCGACTCTCGGCGTTGTCGACGCTTGGTCCAGATGAGCTGGCGCGGCTTGAGGCTCTGCTCGATGTTGGCGGCATTGAGAATACACGCATGGCTTTGCTGGCGACGCTCGGCAAACGCGACGCGCGTGGAGAAATTGCATCGCCGCGAGAGATTCCGAATTTCGGCGTCTATCGGGAAAGCGCGCAATCCGGTGCTACGCTCGGGGCGGCTGCCGTTGTTTTCTATCGTTCACATTTGCTTGCGGGCGATGTTGCGCCAGTCGATGCTTTGGTGGACGCACTTGAAGATCGCGGCTTGGCGGGGGCGGCGCTCTACGTTCCAAGCCTGAAGGCAGCGGATGCCGCGGCTTGGCTTCAGGATGAGCTGCAACGTCTCCAGCCGAGCGTCATCGTTAATGCGACGGCGTTTGCCTCACGCGACGGCGCGGATGCCTCGCCGCTCGACGTTGCGGATTGTCCGGTCTTGCAGGTCGCGCTCGCCAATTCGACGTTTACGCTTTGGGAGAAGTCGCAGCGCGGCCTCAGTGCCGCTGATCTTGCGATGCACGTCGTTTTGCCGGAGCTCGACGGACGGTTGTTTGCGGGCGTCGTATCGTTCAAGGAAGCGGATACGCTGGGGACGGAACTCGGCGTGTCGTTGCTGCGCCATGTGCCTTATAAGCCAAGCGTTTCGCATGTTGCCGAGCTTGCCGCGCGTTGGGCGAAGCTTCGTTCAGCCTCGCGCCATGATCTTCGCATTGGTCTGTTGCTCTCGACGTATCCGGGGCGGCCGGATCAGATCGCGCACGCGGTTGGACTTGATGGCCTTGAGAGCGCGTGCAGGATCGCGTCGCATCTCGAAGACGCGGGTTATGACGTCGCCTATCGTCCGTCGGACAGTCGCGATCTTGTGGCGCGACTCGATCCAGCACAGGCAATCGGGTGGCAGCTTGATGCTTACCGTTCAGCATTCGATGCGCTGCCAGAAGCCTTTAAAGAAAGCGTCGTCAGCGCCTGGGGACCGCCAGAAGATGATGACGCACTCGTTGGTAACACGTTCCGCTTTCGTGTCGCGCCGTGCGGAAGTCTTTTGATTGGACTGCAGCCGGAACGCGGGCAGGCGCTTGACCGGAAGGCGCAGTATCACGATCCGGCGACACCGCCACGGCACAGCTATGTCGCGTTCTATCTCTGGCTAAGACACGTCGCAAAGATCGATGCGCTTATTCATCTCGGCGCGCACGGCACGCTCGAATGGCTGCCGGGCAAGGCCGTTGCAGGCAGCGAAACGTGTGCGCCGCGCGCGCTGCTTGGTCCTACGCCGATGATCTATCCGTTCATCGTCAATGATCCCGGCGAAGCGGCGGAGGCGAAGCGGCGGCTATCTGCCGTGACGCTCGGACATAAGCCGCCGCCGATGACGGAAGCCGGTTTGTCGGGGCCGTTGAGTGAGGTTGATCGGCTGGTCGATGAATTCGCGTCGGCGGAAGGTCTTGATCCGAGGCGGCGCAAGGTTCTGTCGGATCAGATCGTCGACGCCGCCATTCGTGCCGGAATTGCGGCCCAGTGCGGCCTCGATGCGGGCATGGCGGCGAGCGAAGCGTTGACGCGCATCGACGCCTTTCTGTGCGATGTGAAAGAGCTGTCGATCCGCGACGGGCTACATATTCTCGATAAGGGGGAGCTTGAAGCGATCACGCGGGCGCTTGCTGGAAAATTCATCGCGCCGGGTCCTGCTGGAGCGCCGAGCCGAGGGCGATCTGATGTACTGCCGACAGGACGCAATCTTTTCAGCGTCGATCCGCGCAGCGTGCCGACCGCAACGGCGTGGGCGAACGGCAAGCGTGCGGCGAAAGCTATCCTCGATCGCTATCTCTCCGATCATGGCGAATGGCCCCGCGCGATCGTGCTCGATCTTTGGGGCAGCGCTACGCTCCGTACTGGCGGCGAGGAACTCGCAACCGCGCTGGCGCTGCTTGGCGTCCGCCCCGTCTGGGATCAGCGTTCCTATCGCGTGACGGGCGTCGAGACCGAGGCATTGGCGGAGCTTGGCCGTCCGCGTGTTGACGTGACACTGCGGATCTCAGGACTTTTCCGCGATATGTTCGGAGCGCAACTTGCGTTGTTTGATAGCGCCGTCGCGCTCGTTGCCAGTCTTGAAGAAGATGTCGGCGATAATCCGCTGCGCCAGGCCTCGTCGTCCGAAGCAAAGCTCGATCGCATTTTCGGACCCGCCGGCGGCAGCTTCGGCGCTGGCGTAATGCAGCACATCGACCGCGGCGACTGGAGCGAGCGTGACGATCTTGGGCGGTCGTATCTCGTCAGCACACTGTCGGCGTATCGCGGCGATGGCTCGGAAGCGACGAGCGCGGGCTTCGAAAGACGCGTGAAATCGGCAGACGCCTTCGTGCATGTGCAGGATCACAGCGAGATTGATTTGCTAACCGGCGGTGACTTTGCGGCACACGAAGGTGGGTTCGCGGCTGCCGCTGCTTCTCTCGGAAACGATCGCGTAGCGCTTTATCATGGCGATACGGCAATGCCAGATGCGCCGCGCGTTCGCACGCTGCAGGAAGAATGTGCCCGCGTGATTCATGGGCGCGCTGCGAACATCCGCTGGATCGAGGGCCAGATGCGTCACGGCTTCCGCGGCGGCGCGGAGATGGCGCAGAGCGTTGACGCGGCATTCGCCTTCGCGGCGACGGCGCGGGCCGTCGACAACGGCGGCTTCGAGCGGCTCTACGAGGCATATCTCGGTGACCCAGTGGTCGCAGCATTTCTCGCGCGCGAGAACCCCGACGCAATCGCGGCAATGCGGCGCCGGTTCGAGGAGGCGATTGCGCGCGGGCTTTGGCAGCCGCGACGCAACGATATCGGCGAACTCGCAAACAAAGACGGTTCATCGCGCGAGGCAGCGGAATGACGTCGGCGGATCATTTGAGGAAAGGCTGGTGCCCAGGCGCGCATCGTCCGATGCGTTCGGGCGACGGGCTTCTGGTGCGTGTGCGTCCGCGCGCGGGCGCTCTTTCGCTCAGTTCGTTGCGAGCCATCGGTGCGATCGCCGCTCAGTTTGGGTCCGGCGATATTGATTTGACTAATCGCGGCAATCTGCAGATCAGAGGCGTGAGTGACGGCGCATTCGCAGTGCTTCTCGGTGCGCTGGATACGGCAGGTTTGCTGGATCCGTCTGCGGACGCGGAGGCCGTGCGCAACGTCGTCGTCGATCCGTTGAGCGGGCTTGATCCGCGGCGCGCGGATATTTGCGATCTCGCGGCAGCGTTGGAGACGGTCCTACTGCGAGATGCGCGCTTATGGTCTCTGCCCGGAAAATTCGGTTTCAGTTTTTCAGGCGTGGCGACGCCGCGCATCGGCGGACGCAGCGCGGATATCATGATGTCCGCGCGCGATGATTGTTTCTCAATCGTGCTCGATGGTGCGATTGGGATGGGCTGCGAAGTTGCGCGCGGAGAGGTCGTCGATGCCATGCATCGTCTGGCGCTGGCGTTTATCGAGCTGAAGGCAAATGACGCGAGTTTTCGGCGTATGCGCGACGCGGTTGCTCAGTTCGGCGTCGCAAGGGTATTTGCAATGGCAGGTTTGCCGCTTCCGACGCCCCTGGGTGAAGCGGCTGCAGACAGTGTGCCTGTGGGATTGTTGCAGCGGAACGACAGCGTGTTCGGAGCTGGCGTCGGTTTTCCCTTCGGGCGGATTACTGCTGATCAGCTTGCCGCGCTTTGCGATCACGCGACAGTGGCGGGCGCTGAAGACGTTCGCACAAGCCCAGAACGCGTGCTCGTCTTTCCACTGCAGGATGCGATGCATGCGCACGAATTGCTTCGGGGCGCCAATGCCGCAGGACTGATCGTGCAAGAAGACGATATACGGCTCGCGATGGATGTCTGTCCGGGCTCGCCTGGGTGCAAAAATGCACGCGCCAATACGCGGCGGGACGCGCAGCGCTTTGCCGACACGTTTGAGGGTTCGCTGCACGGCTGCTCGCTGCATATTTCCGGATGCGAGAAGGGGTGCGCGCGGCGGACGGAAGCACGTTTGACACTCGTCGGCCGTGACGGCCGGTACGATATCATCAGAGACGGTTCAGCGGATTCGATGCGCGTACACGATACGATCAATGCTGACGACATGAGCACGACGATTTCGCGCTTGATCCTGGAGCCCGTAGTATGACGGTACAAGACTACATTCGCGACGGAGCGGCGATATACGCGCGCTCGTTCGCGATCATCCGGGCAGAGGCCGATCTCGCCGGGTTGTCACCGGTCGAGGAGCGCGTCGCGGTGCGGATCATTCACGCCTGCGGCATGGTCGAGGTAGCCCGCGATATTGTGATGTCACCGACGTTTGCGCGCGGTGCTGAGGCGGCGCTCAAAGCGGGGGCCCCGATCCTCTGCGATTCGATGATGGTCGCAGATGGCATCACGCGTGCGCGCCTTCCGGCGAAGAATGACGTCGTCTGCACGCTGCGCGATCGGCGCGTACCTGAGATCGCGGCACAGATCGGCAATACGCGCACGGCCGCTGCCATGGAGCTTTGGCGGTCGAAGCTTGCGGGCTCCGTCGTTGTTGTCGGCAATGCCCCGACGGCGCTGTTCCGGCTGTTCGAAATGCTCGATGCGGGCGCGCCAAAACCTGCGGCTGTCATCGGCATGCCGGTTGGCTTCGTCGGTGCGGCCGAATCGAAGGAGGCGCTGGCGGCTGATGGGCGCGTTCCATTTGCAATCGTCAAAGGCCGCAAAGGCGGAAGCGCGATGGCTGCAGCAGCGGTCAATGCGCTCGCAAGCGAGGCCGAATGAGCGAGGTTAAATCCGGCACGTTGTTCGGCGTCGGGCTGGGGCCTGGCGATCCGGAGCTGATGACGCTCAAGGCGGTGCGCGTCCTGAGTTCAGCGCCGGTCGTCGCGCATTTCCGCAAGGCGGGACGCACGGGACACGCGCGAACCATTGCGAATGCTCATATCCGCACCGATGTTGTCGAGGCGGCGTTCGAATATCCGGTGACGACCGAGATCGATTTCCGAGAAGATGGGTACGTTTCGGCGATCCGCGATTTCTACGAAGAGAGCGCGGCGGCGATTGTCGCTCATCTCGAGGGCGGTAGAGATGTGGCCTTGCTATGCGAGGGCGATCCGTTTTTCTACGGATCGTTTCTGCACATGTATGATCGCATCAAGGCTGCACATCGGGTGATGGTCATCCCTGGGATCACGGGAATGTCGGGATGCTGGACGGCGGCGCAGGCGCCGATCACCTACGGTGACGACGTCATGACGGTGTTGCCGGGTACGCTCGATGAAGAGGCGCTGGCGAAACACCTTGGCGTTGCCGACGCGGCCGTGATCATGAAGGTTGGCCACAACATCGAGAAGATCAAACGGGCGCTGCGCGCGGCGGGTCGTTTCGACGATGCAATTTATGTCGAGCGCGGAACGATGCCGGGCGAGCGCGTCGCGAAGCTGTCTGACCTCGGAGAATGCGCGGTTCCCTATTTCTCAATTGTCCTGCTTCCAGGCGGGCGTGGACGGCGCATCGCATGAACGGACAGTTGACCATCGTGGGGCTTGGGCCCGGTCCGAAAGGTTGGGTGACACCTGCGGCGAGCGATGTCGTCGGCGGGGCGGATGTCATTCTGGGGTACGCGCCCTATGTTAATCGTCTGACGCCGCGGGCCGGCCAGATTTTGGAGGCTTCCGACAATCGCGAGGAGTTGGTGCGGGCGGAACGTGCGCTCGAACTTGCCGCGAGCGGACGTCGCGTTGCGATAGTTTCGGGCGGAGATCCGGGCGTCTTCGCCATGGCGGCGGCGGTTTATGAGGCCGTCGAGAAAAATCCGGCGGCTGCCGATGGCGTCGACATTCGTGTCGAGCCCGGCGTTACCGCGATGCTGGCGGCGGCGGCGCGGATCGGGGCGCCGCTAGGGCACGATTTCTGCGCCATTTCGTTGTCCGACAATTTGAAATCTTGGGCGACGATCGAGAAGCGGCTGCGTCTTGCGGCCGAAGCTGATTTCGTTATTGCGCTCTACAACCCGGCATCGAAGGCGAGGCCGCAGCAGATCAGGTCGGCGTTTGAGATTTTGAGAGACGTGTTGCCTGCTGAAACGCTCGTCGTGTTCGCGCGCGCGGTTGGACGTCCCGATGAAGAGATCGATATCGCGACGTTGGCGACAGCGGCGGACATGGCGTGCGATATGCGCACGCTCGTGATGATTGGATCGCGTGCGACGCGGACCGTGCAGGCGAGCGATGGGCGCGCGTGGGTTTATACGCCGAGGTCGGAGCGCGACCGATGATGGGTTGCGATCCAGGTCAGCGCCTCGTCTGCGGAGGACACCTTCGTGCGATCTGGGATCGCCGGCCGGCGAACCATGTGGACCGCAATGCCGAGCTGGCGCGCAGCTTCAATCTTGGCATAAGCGGCACTGCCGCCTGCGTTCTTCGCCAGCACGTAGCGGATGTCATAGTCCGCGAACAGCCTGGCATCCTCGCCCGTTCGGAACGGTCCGCGCGCGGCGATGAGTTCGGAGTTGATCAGCTCACAGGGCAGCTCGAGCGGATCGACGACGCGGATCAGATAACGATGCAGCGGCGCTCGACAGAGCGCATCGATGGCCTGGCGCCCCAAACCCGAAAAGACGTCTTGAGGCTCAGTGGGAAGGGCGGCAATCGCGGCATCGATGCTGTCGTGCTCAATCCAATTGTCGCCTTCGACCGGCGTCCAGGCAGGGCGTTCGATGGCGAGCAGCGGAATGTTTGTGGCCGCCGCGGCCGCTACGGCGTTGGCGCTTATCTGTGCCGCGAAAGGGTGCGTGGCGTCGATCAGCAGGTCAAGCTTTTCCTGACGCAGGTAAGCGGCAAGTCCGTCGCTGCCGCCGAAACCGCCAATGCGCGTCGGAAGCTTGCTTGTCGCGGGATTGGCGGTTCGTCCGGCGAGCGAAAGCCTCGCTTCGATGTTGTCGGCCGTCGAAAGACGGTCGGCGAGCGTTGCCGCTTCGGTTGTGCCGCCGAGGAGCAGGATGCGCAGCGTCGTCGTCATGATCGCTTTTGTCATGTGAGCGCAATGCCATGAGCGGACGCTGGTTGTCCATAATCGGAATCGGCGAAGACGGGCGTTCGGGGTTGAGCGCGGCGGCGCTTTGCCTCGTCGATGGAGCTGATCTTATCATCGGCGGGCGTCGACATCTTGATTTGATTGGCGACACGCGCGGTGAAAAAGCGGAATGGGAAAAACCGCTCGAAGCTACTGCCACGACGATCCTGGCGCGGCGCGGTTCGCCGGTTGTGGTGCTCGTTTCCGGCGATCCGTTCTGGTTTGGTGCTGGCGCGACGCTCGCGCGGTCCATTCCGCTTGATGAGATGCTGGTGGTGTCGTCGCCGTCGAGCTTTTCAATTGCGGCAGCGCGGCTCGGCTGGCCGCTGCAAGAGGTGACAACGCTCGGTCTCAATATGCCTGGGTACACGCCTCTCGTCCGTCGCCATGTGCATCATGGGCGCCGCATTCTCGCGTTGGCGCTGAATAGCACTACAGCAGGCGAAATCGCGGCATTGCTGACGACGGCTGGGTTTGGACACAGCGAGATGATCGTGATGGAGGCGCTTGGCGGCAGCCGCGAGCGCATCCGACGGGCGACCGCCGATACTTTTGATTTTACGAGCGTCGATCCTTTGAACATCATCGGTATCAAAGTGGTCGCCGGGCCGGATGCGCAGGCGATCCCCTTCACGAGCGGGTTGCCTGACAGCTATTTCGAGAATGACGGACAGTTGACGAAACGTGAAGTCCGCTCGGTTACGCTGTCGTCGCTGAGACCTGGAGCGGGCGAATTGCTGTGGGACGTCGGCGCAGGAAGCGGTTCGATCGGGATCGAGTGGATGCTCGCACATCCGTCGAACCGGGCGATCGGCATCGAGCGTGATGAAGCGCGCGCGGCACGGGCTATGCGCAACGCGGTCGCGCTGGGTGTACCGCATCTTGGGATCGAGATTGGAGCGGCACCGGATGCGCTTCGAGAATTAGCGGAGCCGGATGCCATTTTCATTGGCTGCGGCACGGCGGGAGGCGCGGTTATCGAAGCGTGCTGGGCGGCGCTGAAGCCGGGCGGCCGGATCGTCGCAAATGCCGTCACGATTGAATCCGAGCTTGGCCTGCTCGCTGCCTATCATGGACATGGTGGAACGTTGACGCGCTTGAGCGTTGAACGCGCCGAGCCGGTCGGATCGCGCACGACGTGGCGTCCGGCATTGCCGATCATGCAGTGGGTGGCGCAAAAGCCTGCAGGTGCCTCATGATCGCGATCGGCATCGGTGCCAATAGCCGTGCGGAGCAACGAGACTTTGCAGCGGCTTTGAATGATGCGCGGCAGCGCGCGGGAGGCGCTGACGTAGTTGCAACGTCTGAGGCAGCGGCTTTTGCCTCTCATGTGCGGGAGGCGGCGCAACAGGCGTCGCTTGCCTATCGTGCAGTTACGATTGACAGCATGCGCGCACGAAATGGGGACTGTCTGACGCGCTCCGAGCGATCGCTTTCGCTGTTCGGCGTTGCCTCGATCGCGGAAGCGGCGGCCCTCGCCGGTGCTGGGCCTGGATCGCGGTTGATCGCGCCGCGGCGGACAGTCGGTCATGTCACGATTGCGGCGGCGCAATCGGCGGACGAACGGGAGCAGGGGACATGACCGTGCATTTCATCGGTGCGGGTCCGGGAGCCGCCGATCTCATCACCGTTCGTGGGCGCGATCTCATCGCAAAATGTCCGGTCTGCCTTTACGCCGGATCGCTTGTGTCTCAAGCGCTGCTGACGCATTGCCCGCCCGGCGCCGAGATCGTCGATACGGCTCCGATGACGCTCGACGAAATCATGGCGCGTATCGAGTTGGCGACGCGCGAAGGCAAGGACGTCGCGCGACTGCATTCGGGCGATCTCTCGATCTGGAGTGCACTCGGCGAGCAGTTGCGGCGGCTCGACCAACTCGGGATCTCCTATACGATTACCCCCGGCGTGCCGTCGTTTGCGGCTGCTGCGTCGGTGCTTGGTCGGGAGCTGACGTTACCTGAAGTGGCGCAATCCGTTGTGTTGACGCGCACGTCGGGGCGGGCGTCGTCGATGCCGGAAACGGAGCAGCTCGAAGCTTTCGCCGCAACGCGCGCGACGCTGGCGGTACATCTTTCCATTCATGCGATTGCGGATGTCGTGCGCCGTTTGCTGCCCTTCTACGGCCCCGATTGTCCGGCGGCCGTCGTCTATCGCGCGACGTGGCCGGACGAGCAGGTTATTCGCGGCACGCTTGGGACGATTGCGGCTAAGACAGCCGAAGCAGGTCCGGAGCGCACGGCGTTGATCCTGGTCGGCGACGCGTTGGGGCGGGACGATTTTCGCGAGAGCGCACTTTACAGCGTCGATTATCGGCGTCGGTTCCGAGGCGGGGTGTCATGAGCGAAGCTCGGACGCTGCCGCCCGGCATTATGATCGCGGCGCCGCGTTCGGGCTCCGGCAAGACGACGGTGACGCTCGGCCTGCTGCGGGCTTTGCAGCGGCGCGGGCTGCGGGTGCAGCCGTTCAAGTGCGGGCCGGATTACATCGACCCAGCTTTTCATGCCGTCGCAGCAGGGCGGTCGTCGTACAATGTCGATAGCTGGGCAATGCGGCCGGATCATGCCGCGTACATCCTATCGGATGCGTCGCAAGGCGCCGATATCGTCGTTTGCGAGGCGTTGATGGGGCTGTTCGATGGGGTGTCGCGGCCGGGTCTTTGGGGCAACGGCGCCAGTGCCGATATCGCTGCCGCCACGGGATGGCCTGTCGTGCTCGTCCTCGATATCTCGGGCCAATCGCAGACTGCTGCTGCGGTGGCGCGAGGATTTCAGGGCTATCGCGATGGCGTGACAATCGCGGCAGTGATTTTGAATAGGGCAGGCAGCCCGCGCCACATTCGCTTTGCGACGGACGCGCTCGAACGCGTCGGATTGCCGGTCGCAGGTGCACTGCCGCGCGAAACGGGTGTCGTGCTGCCCGAGCGGCACCTGGGTCTTGTCCAGGCCGAGGAGACGGCGGAACTGGACAGCCGTCTCGATGCGCTGGCGGATTTCATCGAAGCACATGTCGATCTCGATAAGATCATGGGCTGCGCATTTCGCGGACGTATGGAAGCGGGTGAGCCAAGGCCGGTGCCGCCGCCTGGACAACGGATTGCACTCGCCCGCGATGCGGCCTTCTCATTTGTTTATCCGCACGTGCTGGCGGGCTGGCGGTCCGCAGGTGCCGAGATCCTGCCCTTTTCACCGCTCGCGGACGAAGCGCCCGACGCGAGTGCCGACGTGGTCTGGCTACCCGGCGGGTATCCGGAGCTGCACGCGGGGGCGATCGCGAGTGCCCGGCGGTTTAAGGCAGCGATTTTCGAATTTGCGCAGTCACGTCCCGTTCATGGAGAGTGTGGTGGGTACATGGTGCTCGGCGCGGGATTGATCGATGCTGACGGCGAGCGGCACGAGATGCTCGGCCTTTTGGGGTTGGAAACATCTTTTGCAGTGCGAAAAATGAACCTCGGGTATCGACGAGCCGAGCTCGTTGCGCCGTGCCCTTTGGGGGCTCCGGGCGATATCCTGATGGGGCACGAGTTTCATTATTCGTGCGTTCTTGCGTCTCCGGACGCGCCGCTTTTCAAACTGGAGAATTCCGACGGAGAAGCGCTGCAAAATGGGGGGAGCCGCCGCGGCTTTGCAACGGGATCCTTTTTTCACTTTATCGATAGATAGGCTACCGTTTCGCGGTCGTGTCGGGCTATATTTTTCGGTGAAGCTGCGCACCTCGGAATTCGCGCAATTCAATAGGTTACCGCGGGGGCGGAACTTTTCGGATCGTCATGCATTTAGGTCTGGAAGGTTCGTCGGGAACCCGGAGTACGAGCGAAAGTTACCACGGAATCCGTCAATAAGGTCTTTGTACGATGGGCACTGGCAGTGACCCCAAGCGGGGGGATTCAGTCACAATGCAGGCACCCTTACCGGTCGAGCTGCAGGGCCAGATTGGCCAGCGGTTGCGGGAGGCTTATATCGAACTCATCAATGAGCCGGTTCCTGATCGGTTTGTCGCGCTGTTGCAGAAATTGAAGCAGCGGGAGGATCAAGGGCAAGGAGGCCAGTCGTGACCAAGACCGACGACGACCTGCAGGCTCTGTTGATCAGTGCAGTGCCGAATCTTCGCGCGTTCGCGAATTCCCTGTGCGGGGATCCGACGCGCGCGGATGATCTCGTGCAGGACACGCTCGTTAAAGCATGGTCGAATTTGGAAGGTTTCGAGCGCGGATCGAACCTAAAAGCCTGGCTTTTCACCATTTTGCGCAACACCTATTTCTCAGAGCTTCGCAAGCGCCGCCGTGAGGTGGAGGACGCCGATGGGGCGCTGGCGGAACGTATGTCGGTGATGCCGGAGCAGCAGGTCCATATGGACCTCGTCGATTTCAAGAAGGCTTTCGGCAGTTTGAGCGATGATCAGAAGGAAGTGCTGCTGCTGGTCGGAGCCGAGGGCTTTTCGTATGAGGAAGCCGCAGAGATCACCAATGCGGCGGTCGGAACGGTCAAGAGCCGGGTCAATCGCGCACGTGTCGCGCTGAACAAGGCTCTTGGTTTCGAAGACGGTGAGAATTTCAATCCGAATGGAGAATTCGTCGGCATCACTCGGGCTGTCAGTCGAGGGTGAGTTGGACGGACGAAACGACTGAACGAAAGATGATCGCGTGCCGAACGCGCCGTTGTCTTCTTGCCAATTACGAGCTTACGAGGTGAACAATGTCGATTGCCGAATCTATTGCTCCCCACCTTCCCTATCTCCGCCGATATGCCCGCTCGCTGACCGGCAGTCAGGCTTCAGGCGATAACTATGTAGCGGCCGTTCTGGAAGCACTGATTGCCGATTCCGACGCATTCGATAAGTCGATTGCACCGCGTGTGGCGCTCTATCGAGCTTTCACGAAGGTCTGGAATTCGCTCGCCGTCAATCATACGGCGGAAGAAGTCTCGCACGACAAGCCGCTGCCGGAGCGCCGTCTTGAGTCGATCACGCCGCTGCCGCGGCAGGCATTCCTGCTGGTCTCTGTGGAAGGTTTTTCAACCGCCGAGGCTGCGCAGGTTCTCGACGTGACGCCCGCGCATGTGACAGAACTGCTGCAAATGGCCGGTGCCGAAATTGCAGAGCAGCTTTCGGCCGACGTTCTCATCATCGAGGACGAGCCGCTGATCGCCATGGATCTCGAAGCGCTGGTGGTCGATATCGGCCATCGCGTTCAGGGCGTCGCCCGCACGCATCAGGAGGCGGTCGAAGAGGTTGCGAGGAAAGCGCCCTCGTTGGTGCTTGCTGATATCCACCTTGCCGATGGCAGTTCAGGCCTCGAAGCGGTCAACGAAATTCTCGAGACCATCAGTGTGCCGGTGATCTTCATCACGGCGTTCCCGGAACGCCTGCTGACCGGCACCAAGCCTGAGCCCGTGTTCCTGATTACGAAGCCGTTCGAGCCTGCCGTCGTCAAGGCGATGATCAGCCAGTCGCTGTTCTTCGGCTTGAAATCGAAAAAGGCCGGACAGCGCGCGGCCTGATATAGCGACTTCAGGCTTTAGAACTTTCGGGCGCGGACAAAGAATTGTTCCGCGCCCGATTGTTTGTTCGCGCCTGAAAAGCGAGGCTTGGATTATTTCGACGAGTTGTTCGTCTCCGAGCCCGAAACGGAATTTTTGGCGTGATCTCCCATTTTTTCCATCGCCGACTTTTCAGTCCACGTATAGCTCGGGGCATTCGTCAGCGTTTCCTTGGTCGCGTCGACGGTGGCGATACGGCGGCCGTTCTTCTCGGTGAATGACAGCTCGTTGTAGGGAATGCCGACGTTCTTTTCACCGACACCGAGAAAACCGCCGACGCCGATAACGGCCGTGCTGATCATTCCGGTATTGTCGAGGACGAGATAGTTGATGTCGCCAAGCTTGTCGCCGGCGTTATTCTCAACTGGAAGTCCAATGACGCTCGCGGTGCTTTGTTCGCCTCCGCCCTGCGTCGCCACGAATGACAGAGCCGATGCCGATGTCGTCGCCGCGACCGGAGCGATTGCCAGCCCGGCGACGAGCATGGTGCGATAGATATTTGCTTTTTTCATTTCGCTCTCCCTGACGTTCCTATCTGGTCAATCTTGCGCTCGTCGTTTTTGTTCCGATTTTCGCGGGCACTTGGCCTTTCTACGGGAGATCAAAAAAAGCGGCCGAAGACGCTCGGCCGCAGAAAATCAACACAGGGACATTATTGCTAGACAGGCGACAGCCAGTCGTCGACTTCCTTGCGGATCTGAGCTTTGTCGTAGCCGTAAAGCTCCTGCAGTTTGCCTTCGAGCTTCTCACGCCAGCGGGCGACGATTTGAAGATCGTCATCTGTCAGCTTGCCCATTGCTCCTTGGCTTTGCCGGTGAACTGTATCCAGTTTTCTTGGATGCGGTTCCCGTCCATTTGCGAATCCTTTCAGTCGGCCTGACGACTTTTTGATCAAACCCGGCGGACGAAGTTGGCAATGAGCGACACGACAAACAGAACGATCGCCACCCAGAAGATCATGCGTGCGCCTTCCATTGCGGTACCGGCCAGGCCGCCAAATCCGAAAGCGGCGGCGACAAGCGCGACGATCAGGAATACGATCGCGTAGTGCAGAAGATTTCCCATCCAGATCTCCGATCGGTTTAATCTGATATCCCGAATGGCGATCTAACGTGCACACCAAGCTCGCAGTTCCGGCGACTTTGCGGGCAGTCCACGGTACGAGGGTCGTAAAACTAGGGTTCGCGATGGGTTGGAATGGACCAAAGATGTAGAGTTCGCGCCGCTCGGGGGAAAGCGGTCGCGAACTCTCATCGGAAGCGCCGCGCCCCTGGGCCACGGGGGGAGTGGGAGGGAGTGTGGGACGCGGTCACATGGAACAAACGCGCCGTCCTGCAGGCAGTTCCCCAAAAAGCCACCGACACGGATTACAAGTCTGAGAGGTCTGCTAGGGCGGGGATTGGTGTAGCATGTGGGATGCCGATTCAGCCGCGTTTACCGAAGCTGTAGTGTGCCGGTGGGCGGGCGCGCGCAAATCATGATAACTTAAAAAGATTAGATCTCGCGGGGGAAAGGTGTGGATGTCGTAGCATTCCAGGAGAAGTCCTGGATATGCTGCACTTGTTATGGTTGGTTTCAACATATTTCGGAACGTCTCGTTGTTTCCTACCTGGAACGCGACTCGAACGCTGCTCATCTGGATAGTGATCGCCGTGTTGTCAGGGATGACGGCGATCGTCGCATGGCAGTGGATGGTCAAGTCCGCCGACGAGGTTACACATACACAGCTCGTCCAGCAGGAACTGACCAAGTGGCTCAGCGCTACGCAAGATCTCGAAAACGGGCAGCTTGGCTATCTGCTGACGAAGGACGAAAGCTATCTGAAGCCCTATCAATCGGCGAAGGGCGCCGTCTCGCTCATCCATAATAACCTCGTCCGTCTGGTCGCTGGTAACGTTGGGCAGATCGCGGTGATCGAGTCGATACACCAGACGATCAAAGAGCGGCTTGAGGTTCTCGATAAGAACATGGCCGCTGCGGGTAAGGGCGGTGATGTGTCGCCTCGCCCGTTCGGCGCCGATGAGTTCGGCGGCAAAATCATGGAGCGGTTGCGAAGCCAGATAGCAGCCGCAAAGCAGCAAGAGCAGATGCTCTATCGCAGGGAACTCAAGCAATTCCGCCGGCAAAGTTCATGGCTTCTCGGCGCGATGCTGGCCACGCTTCTGGCGTGCGCGGCGCTAGCTCTTGTGGCTATGATCCGCGAGCGCCAGCGGGTGGCTGCTCTTGAGCTTACGGCTCTGACCTTGACGTCGGCGAATAGGTCTCTCGAACAGCGCGTAAGGTCGCGTACGGAAGAACTGGCCATCGAGCGCGACCGGGCGGAAGCGGAGCGGGAGCGTGCTGAAGCACTGCTGCGTGACGTTACGCATAGGATCGGCAACACACTGGCGCTGGTCGTCGGCTTCATCAATTTGCATATTCGGCATACGACGGACCCAAAATCCCTGAAGACGCTGATCGGGGCGCGCGACCGCATCCATGCCATCGCCAGCGCGCAGCGGCGTATTAACGTCGTCAACGATCTGGAGCTTGTGCGAATCGATACGCTGATCCAGGCCGTGCTCGATGATGTTGTTGAAGCCGCAGGAGAAGACCGTATTGCGCTGATGGTCGACGTGCCGCCGTTGCTTGCATCGGCGCAGGTTGCGACGTCGCTGTGCGTGCTGACGCAGGAGTTCGTGGTGAATTCCTTCAAGCATGCTTTCGGTGAGAGCGGGTCGGGGTGCGTCAACGTTCTCTTGAAACGGAAGGGTGAGAGTGGCGCAGAACTCGTCGTTGAGGACGATGGCATTGGTGTCGGCGGCGGTGCCGTAGTCTCATCCACCGCAGATCATGACGGAGCGGTACAACACTCCGAGGGGCTCGGAACCAAAATCGCTGCGTTGCTGACGCGACAGTTTTCCGGAACGATTTCTTACGAAACCATGCGTCCAGGAACAGACAAACCCGGAACGCGTGTCATCGTTACCCTGACCGATCTCGTTCTCTCCGACCCCCAGCAACTGACATCGCCGCAGCACGAAGGGCGTCCGCCGTCAGCGTAGGCGACGGTCGTGATCGAGGAAAATGTTTCACAAACGTGTGCCGCGTGCGCCAAGTCAGCAGGCGACTTTCCAGCGGGCTGCGTAGGCCGGGGAAAGATGTAGCGAACGGGGCTTCGGACGTGCCGAGTGGCCCGTTTTGATGCAGTCCGCGACGAAAGAAATCGCCGACTTCACGGCCTGCTCGGAAAGCGGCTTTACGAGCACCCCGCAGGCCGCAGAGAAGTCTTCAGGAACGCGGCCGGGATTGGACGTCGTGAAGATGACGGTCGCCTGCCATGCTTCACTTAGGTGACGTGCCACGGTCGTCCCCGTCGCTCCATCGCTGAGGTGGAGGTCGACCAGAGCGAGATCGCACAACGACGTTTCAGCAAGCTTCAGTGCGCCGCGCGATGATCCCGCAATGCCAACGACCTCGTGGCCGAGATCCTTGACGATGGTTTCGAGTTCGTCGGCCAGTATCGGTTCATCTTCGGTGATCAGGACGTTCATCGTTTTCCCCGCAGTACAGACGATGCCCGATTACGATTCCACCGAAATGGGGCCGGGCAGCGTCTGTGATTCCGGAAACGTGGCGAACCGAAGAAGGTTCCACATGTGTGACGCGCGCAACGTACGACTGTGTCTTTTTGCTTAACTTCGGTCCGTGGTAGCCGCCGTCTTCAGACGGAGGGTTCAGCTTCGCGACCGCCGCGCACTCCGACGTTTGCCAGTGGGCCTGTCAAAGTCCACTTGAAGCCGTCGATGCCGGCGGCGGCATGGACCGATAGTTTCAGGCCTTGGGTCGAGAATCTTTCCACGACGGATCGGCCGTAACCTCTTGGTCCGTCTACGAGAAATGGTGGACCTCCGGATTCGTGCCAGATGATCTCGATGGTTTCGGCGTCTGGAAAGCTCCATGATAGATGGACTTCCCCCTTTGCGGATGAAAGCGCGCCGTGCTCGACCGCATTGAGTGCAAGTTCCGTCAGGACCATGCCAAATGACTGTGCAGCTTCCGGAGTCAATGACACCGGCGGCCCAGAGACACTGATGCGATCAGCGTCGGTTCGTGCGACGGCGCCGATTTCGGCTGAGGCCAGAGTTGCGAGATCGACACATTGCCAGTCGGAGGCGACAATCAGATCTTGCGATGCAGAAAGACCGGCGACCCGCAATGTGAAGTCTTTCAAATGCGATTTGACGTCGACGGCATCGCGTGCCGTCAGACGGGCCATGGCCAGGATCAGCGCCAGAAGGTTTTTCGAGCGGTGGGAAACTTCGCGCAGTAGTGCGTCTGTGCGCGTAAGGCTGACCTTCAGGTCCGTAACGTCATATGCAACTCCAGATAACACAGAGATCTTTCCACGCGCTATTTTCGTTGCGGCGCCGCGGAGGGCGATCCAGCGGCCTTCACCGTCCAGACGTCGTACGCGGACCTCGACGGCGAGCGGCGTCATGTTCTCAAGAGAGGCCGAAATTGCGCTGAGCAGGGGGCGGCGGTCACTCGGTTCGACAAGTCGCAGCAGGCGATGGGCGAGCTGATCGCCATTTACCGCGTGACCGAATATCCGAGCGATTTCGGCGTCCCAGTGGATCGCGCCTGACCGGAGGTCCCATTCCCAAAGGCCGACGTTGCCGGCTTTCAATGCCGCGCGCGCGCGATCATCGGCTGCTGGGATGGACATCAGGCCAGATCTCGTTTTTGACGGGCGATCAATTGACGATGGCATGCGGGGAGCTTGGGCCAAATCCGAGTTCGATTCTTCTATTACGCTCCGTGTTAACAGTGTCGCTCCGGTAAACGAAGCAATGGCGAGCAAAGAAGAAATCGCCACGAAGGTCATCCAGTTGCGCCGAGTGTGAAGTTCTATGGATCGGGATGGAACCCCAGCCGCGATTTTCCAGCCGAATTGCGACGTATCGGCGAACGCTTCGACGAGGGACGGGTTGTCTGCCGCCCCGGAATAGGACGCATTGAGAGGCTTGCCGTTGACCTCGGCGTAAACTTGGCCATCGCCGCCGACGATGGAAATCGACCACGGACCGTCCGAGACGAAATTCTTCAATGTTGCGGCGAGATAGGCCGACGGAATGCGCGCTTGGAGCACGACAGGAGGCGCGGCTTTATCGGTCGATGCGATCCAGATGTTCACTCCGCCCTTCGCTGCCATGCCGTACGGTGTGATCTGGGGCGCAAGGGTCGCTAGGGCGGCGGCAGCTGCGCTGCGCGCGGGTGCGTCAAGCGCGGCGATGGCGGCATCGGCGCCGCTTGTTGGAGATAGCAGATCGAGGTTGGCCGCGCGATTGAAGACGAGAATCCCGTTACGGCCAAGTTCCGATTTCAGATGGTCGTAAACGCTTTCCGAAGCTTCCGCCGGAGGGCTCGCGAGCTCCTTAAGGCTCGAAACGAGGCTTGCCATGCGTTCATCGAAATAGGACGCTGCCAGCAACGCCCGGCTTTCGGCGGACTGATGGAGAATGCTCAATTCGCGTGCATGGAGCTGGTTCAGCAGATATGCGGCGAACGTCAGCGACGGCAGAAGGATACCGAGGCAAAGCGCGTAAGCGAGCAGGCGGGACGGCTCTCTTGGAAAGAGGAAGTGCGGCAGCATTCGAGCGAGATGAGGTCTGAAGAACCTCTGCAAAAGATTATTGTTCACAATCCGTTTCTTATCGTGTTCATGGTTCGCCAAACCCTGCAGTCAGATGAAAATGCCTAATTGTCTCAATGGTTCCCACTTGCGCTTTGGACCTATTCTGAGCGTTATCCATCTTGCCACGGGGTTACCAAGATGTCGCCGTCGGCGGACGCCACGATTGTGACACAAGATCGGTCGAACTCTGCGCCGGGCAAGATGTTTGGGGATCGATGATCAGCGCGCGACTCCGCCTGAGACTGCTTTGGCTGACGCTTTTCGCGTTCGGCGTTCAGATGGCTGTTGCCGACTTTCATCATCACATTTCGCGCGGTACGGGCATTGAATCCCGGGCGATGACGGCGGGCATGTGCCGTCCGTCAAATGACCACCCTTGCGCGCCTCACCAGCATGATCACGACGGTTGCATTCTGTGTTGGGCAACGGCAATAGCGGCGACGTCGCTCACGCCGGTTTCATTCGACATGCCGTTGCCGGCAGTCGCGCATGGTATTCGGCTCCAAGCCGACGAACCGCAGACGGTCAGCCTCGCACGGCTGACTGAAGTGCGTGCACGGGGACCGCCGCCCATCGCACTCGGCTGACGCCGACTCTGCAGGGCGCACGTGCGCGCTGCGAACTGCTTTCCTTTTTTGATTCAATTGCCGGTCAGGCACGATGGCACCAGAGCCTCGGTTCATGCCGGCTAGCGCGGCGCATGCGCGGCATGCCGCAACTCATCACCCGTTGGAGATTTTCATGATCACCGCTTCAACAGCCAGATCGACAATCGCGTCCTTGGCCATTCTCGTGTCACTGCCCGTCCTCGCAGACCAGGCAGAGCATCGCCAGCTCGGACCGCATGTGCACGGTCAGGGTACGCTCGATATCGCCATCGAAGGCAACAAGATCGAGATGGAGCTTGTTGCCCCCGGCATGGACATTGTCGGGTTCGAGCACGTCGCAACGACGGATGAGCAGAAGGCGAAGGTCGAGAAAGCCAAGGCGCAGCTCGCAGATGTACTGAATGTCTTCAAGCTGCCGTCCGCTGCAAAGTGCAAGACCGACACGGCGAATGTCGAAAGCCGCAAGGAAACACATCATCCGGGCGAAAAGGATGATGACGACGACAAGCCGGGCGAGCCGCAGCATTCAGAGTTTCACGCGACTTACACCATCACGTGCGAGGCGCCGGAAAGCGTCACGGGCTTGGAAACAGCATACTTCACCGACTTTGCAGGTGGTCAGCTGCTGAATGTCAACGTCACGACGCCGAAAGGGCAGACGCAGGCGCAGATGACGCGCGAAAAGCCGACGCTCGATCTCACGGGCGTGATGTAAGCGATGAACGAGCCGATGGTGGCTTCACCGGCGGCCGCGAGAGAGGGCAAGAGCCCTCTCGATGCGGTTTCATTCGCTGATGTCAGGTATTCGTGGCCGGGACTGTCTCCGTTCACGCTGACAATCAATCGCTTCAAACTTCGCCGCGGCGAGAAGCTTTTGCTGCTCGGGCCGTCGGGCAGCGGGAAGAGCACGTTTCTCAGTCTGCTTGCCGGCATCGTCGTACCGGATAGTGGCAGGATCGAAGTGAGCGGGGAGGACATGGCGGCACTCGGCGGCGCCGCGCGCGACCGGTTTCGCGTCGACCACTTCGGAATCATTTTTCAGATGTTCAATCTGCTTCCTTATGGATCGCTGATCGACAACGTGCTTTTGCCGCTCCGCTTTTCGAAGTTGCGCCGTGAGAATGCGTTGCGTGAGGGGCCTTTGGAAGATGTCGCGAAACGCCTTTTGCTGGCGCTGGGCCTCGATGAAACCGTGATCGCGACGAGCAAGGCCGCTAGCTTGAGCGTCGGTCAGCAACAGCGTGTGGCCGCGGCACGCGCATTGATCGGCGCACCGCAAATCATCGTGGCCGACGAGCCGACGTCGGCGCTGGACCGAAACACGGAAGGCGCATTTCTGAAACTACTCTTTGCGCAAAGCAGGGAGGTGGATGCCAGCGTAATCATGGTCAGCCACGATGAAGGACTAGCTGGGCATTTCGACCGGGTCGTCCGCCTACAGGATATCGCTCAATCGCAGCGCGGTGGCCGGTCATGATGATTGCGCGACTTGCTTTTCAATCGCTGCTCAATCGCTGGGTGACGGCTTTATTGACGGTACTCGCCATTGCGATGAGCGTCATGCTTCTGCTCGGTGTCGAGAAGGTACGGACGGGTGCGCGCGAGAGCTTCGCCGATACCATTTCCGGCACGGATCTCATCGTCGGCGCGCGAAGCGGCAGCTTGAACCTGCTGCTTTACTCGGTCTTTCGCATCGGCAACGCCACCAACAACGTGACGTGGAAGAGCTATCAGGACATCGCTAAGATGCCAGAAGTTTCCTGGATCGTGCCGCTGTCGCTGGGGGACAGCCATCATGGCTTCCGCGTGCTCGGCACCAACCAGGATTATTTCACGCATTACAAATTCCGCCACGGGCAGACGATGCAGTTCGCTGCGGGCGGTCCGTTCAAGGAT
The DNA here is from genome assembly GCF_047497105.1 of Hyphomicrobium sp. DY-1. Taxonomy (NCBI): domain Bacteria; kingdom Pseudomonadati; phylum Pseudomonadota; class Alphaproteobacteria; order Hyphomicrobiales; family Hyphomicrobiaceae; genus Hyphomicrobium; species Hyphomicrobium sp. DY-1. The sequence goes on from NZ_CP134870.1 coordinate 2,942,445, forward strand.
TTGTTCGACGCCGTGATCGGTTCGGATGTGGCCGAGCAACTTGGCTACAAGGTCGGTGATAAGATCGTCGTGGCGCACGGTGTCGGCTCGATCTCGTTCATCGAGCACGAAGACAAGCCGTTTCGCGTCTCGGGCATTCTGGCGAAGACTGGAACGCCGATTGATCGCACAGTGCATGTCAGTCTCGAAGCGATCGAGGCGATCCACATCGACTGGCAGAACGGCGCGCCGGTGCCGGGGCAGAGCATATCGGCAGATCAAGTGCGCAAGATGGATTTGACTCCGCGGGCGATCACGGCTGCGCTGGTGGGTCTGAAATCCAAACTCGCGACGTTCAAGGTGCAGCGGCGGATCAACAACTATGAGGAAGAGCCGTTGTCCGCGATCATGCCGGGCGTTGCTTTGCAGGAGCTTTGGGGACTGATCGGAACAGCGGAGACGGCGCTGTCGGTGGTCTCGGCGATGGTGGTCGCGACGGCGCTGCTCGGCATGGTGACGATGATCCTGACGACGCTTAACGAGCGACGGCGCGAAATGGCCATTCTGCGATCCGTGGGAGCGACGCCAGCGACGGTGCTGGGGCTTCTCGCGGTCGAAGGTGGGCTGTTGACGCTCGCGGGGGTGGTCATCGGGACCGTGGGGCTTTATGCGGGACTTTATCTGGCGCGGCCTTACATCGATCACACGTATGGTCTGAGCCTTCCTATCGACCCCCCACGCCCTGATGAGTGGTTGAAGCTCGGCGCGATCGTCGTGGCCGGTTTCCTGGCCGGACTGCTACCCGCGTTGCGTGCCTACAGGCTGTCGCTCGCCGACGGCATGATGGTTAGAATTTGAGATGAAGCCTCGATTGGAGGAGAACATGACGTCGTTATTCGTGTCGGTATCGAGGGCGTTTTTGCCGCTCGCGCTTCTTGCCGGAATGGCGTCGAGCGCTGCGGCCGAAGCTCCGCGGCAACTGAAATGGGCGGACCTCATTCCGAAGACCATGCCAGCCGCCAATACCGTGATGAAGTCCAAGACATTCTTCGGCGGTTCGGTGCCGTTGTCGGATGCCGGGCCGCCCCCGCCGCCGTTGCCGGAAGGACGCTTCATGTCGGTGAAGCGGCATCAGCCGGGCGATGACAGGCCTCCGGCGATCAACCAGGCGCTTAACGGCCAGACTGTTTCCATCGGGGGGTATGTCGTGCCGCTCGATTTCGACGCGACGACGGTGAAGGAATTTCTGCTGGTGCCGTTCGTCGGCGCGTGCATTCACGTGCCGCCGCCGCCGGCCAACCAGATCATCTACGTGAAAACGGACAAGGGATTCGAAGTCGGCGGACAATTCGATCCGGTGACCGTGACGGGAAAAATCAGCACGAGTCTCGCTTCGACTGGGCTCGCGGATGCCGGCTACACAATGACCGCAGATAGCGTGGAGCCGCGAAAGCAATAGCGCGATGCAAGTGGCTGTCCGGAGGATGAAAATCTTCTCGGGCGCCCTTGTCTAGGTTGTTATTTTAGTCTGCGGTCGATTCGAGGTGTGCGTGTTTCGCGGCGCGGGGCCTCTCATAAGCTCAGCAGTTCTTCTTCGTTCGCGGAGGACATGTCGCCCAATAGGTTCGCTCTCAGGTTAACGCACACCTTGAGAGGTTCCTTATGTCAATCCATACTTTGACCCGCCGAACCGCCATCGGCGCGGCGCTGGGCCTGGGGCTCGCCGGATTTTCCGGTCTCGCGGCAGCCAAAGACATCACGCTGCTCAACGTCTCGTACGATCCCACGCGCGAGCTTTATCAGGCCTACAACAAGGAATTCGCATCGTGGTGGAAAGCCAAGACCGGCGACACCGTCACGATCAAGCAATCGCATGGCGGCTCCGGCAAGCAGGCGCGGGCGGTCATCGATGGTCTTGATGCCGACGTTGTAACGCTGGCTCTGGCCGCAGACATCGACGCCCTGCATAAGAACGGCGATCTGGTCAAAGCCGACTGGATCAAGCAGTTCCCGAACAATTCGGCGCCTTATACGTCAACAATCGTGTTCCTTGTCCGTAAGGGCAATCCGAAGGGCATCAAGGACTGGCCGGATCTTGCTAAGGACGGCGTCGAGGTCGTCACCCCCAATCCGAAGACGTCGGGCGGCGCGCGATGGAATTATCTCGCGGCGTGGGGGTATGCGCTGAAGCAGCCGGGGGGCAACGAGCAAACGGCGAAGGATTTCGTTGGCAAGATCTACAAGAACACCAAGGTTCTCGATTCAGGCGCACGTGGATCGACGACGACATTCGTCGAGCGTGGCATCGGCGATGTGCTGATTGCCTGGGAAAACGAAGCGTATCTTTCGCTCAAAGAACTTGGTCCTGACAAGTTTGAGATCGTAACGCCTTCGGTGTCCATCCTCGCTGAACCGAACGTTGCCGTCGTCGATAAGGTCGTCGACAAGCACGGTACGCGTGAGGTCGCGCACGCCTATCTCGAGCATCTCTACAGCGAACCGGCGCAGGAGATCGCAGCGAAGAGCTTCTATCGTCCGCGTGACGAAAAAGTCGCTGCTAAATACGCAAGCCAGTTTGCGCCTGTGAAGACTTTCACCGTCGACGATGTTTTTGGCGGTTGGGCGAAGGCGCAGGCTAAGCACTTTGCTGACGGCGGCATCTTCGATCAGATCTATACGCCCGGAAATAAAAGCTGAAACCTTCAATTTAAAGCCGTGCGCCGCGCCAATTCTGATGTTCTCATTGCAATTTTTGCCAATGGGCGTGGGACTGGGCGGCGCGCGAAGGATCATCAGAAGAGAGAACCGAGTCGATGCGAATGCATAAGCGCGAGAGCTGTTGCCTGGAGGGCTTCCAGAAATGTCGAATGTCTTCGGCGCCAGCCTTCCTGACGAACAAACCCATAAATTCAAGAGCCGCTTACGGCTCTGCATTCGAGGATGACTTTCATGTCCACGACCCTCATCGTACCTGGCCTCCATTCTAGCGGGCCGACGCATTGGCAGACTTGGCTTCAGCATCGCGTCGCCGGCAGCGTCCGCGTCACACAACGCAATTGGAACGATCCGCATCTGCCGGAATGGTCGGCCCGGATCAGACGTGAGATCGTCCGGGCTCAGGGATCGATCTTCGTCGCTGCCCACTCGTTCGGCGTCCTTGCCGCCGTACAAGCCGCCAGCGATCACGCGGAACGAATCAGCGGTGTGCTGCTCGTTGCACCGGCCGACCCCGAACACTTTGGCGTCGCCGATTTTCTTCCGGCAAAGCGGCTGGCCTTTCCAACGATCGTCGTTGCGAGCAGTAACGATCCGTGGATGTCGGCAGAGGCGGCTGAGCGTTGGTCGCGTTTTTGGGGAGCCGATTACCTCAATCTCGGTGCTGCGGGCCATATCAATGCCGACGCCGGGTTTGGCCCATGGCCAGAGGCTTTGACACTGCTTGAACGGCTGCGAAAGGCCGCGGAATTTCGTCGATCATCGGAGCGCCTTGCAGCTCTCAGCCTGCTGCAGTCGCGCTTCCAGACAAAGCATTTGCTAGCGAGACGGCCTTACGGTTTTCGGAGGCGCGAAGGGAGCTCGGTCAATGTTCGGGACCTTGGCGGAGCTGCCGCCGTGCTGCGCGCGGCGGGGCGGGCCGAGTATGGCCCCGACTCTGATATCATAGGTGGCAAGATAGCCACTCCGCTATGACAGAAAAGTGTAATGGACGCGTTGAGCAATTGACACGGCCCGACGTTCACAAAGAAAGTTATTGAAAACAAAGCGGTAGGCAGAGGCAAATTCTGCCAATCTTATGGGGTCTGACGGCATGAAGCGAGTGTGGGGAAAAAGGCGGGGGTGGCAATATGGGGCTGCCGTTCTTTTGATTGGCGGCTGGGCGATGCCCGCCGCTGCTGCGGATCTCGGGGGAGATTGCTGCGCGGATCTTGAAGAGCGCGTCGCCGAACTCGAAGCGACGACGGCGCGGAAGGGCAATCGCAAAGTTAGCCTGACGGTTTCCGGCTGGGTCAACGAGAATGTCATCTGGTGGGACGACGGTCACGAAAGCAACGCCTACGTTGGAACCAACCCGGTTGAGCAGTCGCGCTTCAGGTTCGTCGGCGAAGCACGGGTCACTCCGGATCTTTCGGCCGGCTATTTGCTCGAAATCGGCGTTTGGGGTGACAATAGCTCGAAGTTCGATCAAAACAGTCCGGACGGTTCGACGGGTGCCAACAGCCTGCTCGTTCGCAAAAGCAGCTGGTACCTGAAGAGCAAAACCTTCGGCAAAGTGTCCGTCGGACAGGAAAGCACGGCGACCTATCACTTGCTCGACGATGCCGACACGACGATGACGCGAAACTTCTACGATGCGGAAGGTGCGCCGGACTACATGCAGAACTTTTTTCTGCGTGATAAGGCCGGCAATTTCATTAAGGCATCGCCTACGAGCACAACGCAATTGCGCTGGTCGGATGCGCTGCGCGGTTTCAACAACTCGACACCAGGCGATAGCGGCCGTCGTAACGTTGTGCGCTATGAAACGCCGACGTTTGGAGGCTTCACCTTTGCCACCTCGTGGGGCGAGGACGATGTCTGGGACATGCTTGTCTCTTATGTCGGAGAGGCGGGTGATTTCAGATATACGGCTCGCGCGGGTTACGGAAACTCGACTGACGGTGCTTCGACGCCGTGCCAGGGCTCTTCGTCGTCACCCTACAATGGCATGAACTGCGAATGGTGGGGTGTCGCCGGTCTCATTCAGCACGTCCCGACAGGTCTCTACGTTTACAGTGGTTACGGCGATCAGAATAACGATACCCGTGCCAATCTCGTGGCGCCGGGGATCAAGAACCTTGTCGATGATAACGATCTCACATGGTTCGTGCAGGGCGGTATCGAAAACAAATGGAATTCGTTCGGTAAGACGAATTTCTTCGGTGAATATCGGCGCGATGAAGCTGGTTCAAACGTAAACGGTTCGGGCACACTTCAGACGCAGAATGCCAACATCAATTTCTGGGCGCTGGGCGCGGCTCAGAACTTCGAAGCTGCCGAGATGACGATGTACCTTGTCTATCAGCATGTCGATGGCGACGTCACTGTCGGCAATGTGCCTAACACGGCACCCACGGAGCTTTCGGCCATGCAGCAGGTCATTGCAGGCGCGAAGATCAACTTCTGATCTTGGGGCGCCAGGGTTAAGATACGTACGAATTTCTGACCCTCCCGTCAGACTCTCGCGAGAAGGAGGACCATCGAGTGTCCTTCTTCTCGCAATTTTATAAGAAGCACTGTCATTTTTCGGGCGGCCGTTATTGAAGGCGCCGCATAAGCTCAGCATTTCTTCTTCGTTCTGACGGTATCGTAGCTCGGCTATCTGTATTCGCAGAGGATCACTCGACTGCGAGTAGGCCGATGGCGATTGCGATGGCAAGAAAAGAAGACAGTCCGCAGCTCCACTCGATCGCGGGGGCATCGACTAAGCTGTCGAGGATCGTCGGCGAAAATCTCCGTCATCTTCGCCGTCGGCAAGGGTTGTCTCTGGAGCAGCTTGCCTCCGTTTCTGGCGTCAGCCGGGCGATGCTCGGGCAGATTGAGACAGGCAAAAGTGCGCCGACCATCAACCTATTGGGGCGCATTGCGGAAGCTTTGAACGTTTCGGTTTCCGGGCTGATTTCGAACCCAGGCGTCAAAGACACGATCGTCATTCCGCATGATCGCGCAACCATCGTGGCGTCGAGCGAAGGCGGATTTATCAGCCGCGCGCTTTTTCCATGGGGCGAGCCTCAGAGCGTGGAGATCTATGAGGTGACTATCGCACCGCGTTACATCGAGACGTTCCGGACGTCGCCGTCGGGCAGCAAAAAAACGCTGGTGATGATCGCCGGTCAATTAGAAATTACCGTCGGCGAAGAGACGCCAATGCGTCTTTCGAGCGGTGATGCCGCCCTTTTCAACGGCGATGCTGCGCACACCTTTTTCAATCCCGGCGAAAAAGACGCAACGGCGTTGCTTGTCTCGAGTTCGTTTGAAGCAACGAGTTCTCGTAAACGCCAAGTCTGACGTCATCTCTCCCATTCATTCGGCAATCGAAAATGCTTAGCAACTCTTCTTCCTTAGAGGGGCGCGGCCTCTCACATAGTATGCGCTCTGTTCGCATTAGCAGAGGCGCGGAAATGATCCTCAATACGCAGATGTTGGGCACCGTGGTTGCCTGGGCGACGGTTCTGGCCGTCTCCGGCTTCATCGTTGCCGTCGCGCTTCTGGCCTAGGATTTAACGGGTCATGGCAAGCGCTTCACGCAAACGCGTCCTTCCGGGTTTCGGATTGTCGCTCGGGTTTACGCTCGCGTACCTGTCGCTAATCGTCCTTATTCCGGTGTCGGCCGTTTTCTTCAAAACCGCGACAATGTCGTGGGCTGAGTTTTGGTCAGCGGTCGCTACACCGCGAGTCGTCGCATCTTACAAATTGACGTTCGGCGCGTCGCTTCTTGCGGCTCTCATCAACGCGGTGTTCGGTTTGCTGCTGGCATGGGGATTGACGCGCTACACATTTCCCGGTCGCAAGATCATCGACGCTCTGATCGACCTGCCGTTCGCCTTGCCGACGGCGGTCGCAGGCATCGCGCTGACCGCCATTTATGCGAAGAACGGCTGGATTGGCGGTCTCTTGGAGCCGTTAGGCATCAAGGTCGCGTTCACGCCGCTTGGTGTGCTTGTTGCCCTGACGTTCATCGGCTTACCGTTCGTCGTCAGAACGGTGCAGCCAGTCCTCGAAGACCTTGAAACGGAATTCGAAGAGGCTGCGGCAAGCCTTGGTGCTAACCGCTGGCAGGCATTCCAACGCGTGGTTTTTCCGGCGTTGTTGCCTGCACTTCTGACGGGCTTCGCGCTGGCATTTGCGCGTGCCGTTGGAGAGTACGGATCGGTGATTTTCATCGCCGGCAATATCCCGATGGTTTCGGAAATCACACCACTGATCATCATCACGAAACTTGAGCAGTTCGATTATCGCGGCGCTACGGCCGTTGCATCGGTGATGCTCGTCTTCTCGTTCATTCTATTGTTGATCGTGAACGGCTTGCAGGCGTGGACGTCGCGCCGGACGGGGAGGGCAATCTGATGGCCGGTCTTGCTGCTACGTTCGATGCGCGTCTCGACGGGGCGCGAAAGTTCGAAGCCAATCCCGCGACGCGCGATGCATTTTGGGTGAAAGCCGTCGTGCTCGGACTGGGCCTGACGTTCTTTGCAGTGTTTCTGCTGTTGCCTTTGATTGCCGTGTTCGCCGAAGCCTTCCGCAAAGGCGTGGACACGTATTTTGCGTCTCTCGTCGAGCCTGATGCGCTGGCATCAATCAGATTGACGCTGTTGGCTGCTGCCATATCGGTGCCGTCAAATCTCGTCTTCGGCGTGGCGGCGGCCTGGGCGGTCGCGAAATTTCAGTTTCGCGGAAAAAATCTGCTCGTCACGTTGATCGATTTGCCATTTTCGGTGTCGCCGGTCATCGCAGGCTTGATTTACGTGCTGATCTTCGGGCTGCAGGGATGGTTCGGGCCTTGGCTTCGGGATCATGATATCAAGATCATATTCGCGGTGCCGGGCATCGTTCTGGCTACGATCTTCGTGACGGTTCCATTCATTGCGCGCGAGCTTATTCCGTTGATGCAGGCGCAGGGGCGGGACGAAGAGGAAGCAGCGGTTTCGCTTGGCGCCTCAGGTTTTCAGACGTTCCGGCGTGTCACGTTGCCGAACATCAAGTGGGCGCTGATCTATGGCGTGATCCTTTGCAATGCGCGCGCCATGGGTGAGTTCGGCGCCGTGTCGGTCGTGTCTGGGCATATTCGCGGCGAGACCAACACGATGCCGCTGCATGTGGAAATTCTCTACAACGAATATCAATTCGCGGCCGCGTTCGCGGTGGCGTCGCTGCTCGCTCTGTTGGCACTCGTGACGCTGGTGTTGAAGACTTACGTCGAATGGCGGGCAGGCCAGTCGGCTACCGAGGAGCATGGCTGATGAGCATCGAAGTTTTAGCCGTCAACAAGAACTTTGGTACGTTCAAGGCGCTTGACGATATTTCGCTGAAATTCCCGGACGGCGAGCTCGTCGCCTTGCTTGGCCCCTCGGGATGCGGAAAGACGACACTTCTGCGGGTGATTGCCGGGCTTGAACACGCCGACAGCGGACGAATATTGCTCGACGGTGTCGACGCGACGGACAAGGATGTGCGGCAGCGGCGCGTCGGGTTCGTGTTTCAGCACTACGCACTGTTCCGGCACATGACTGTGTTCGAGAATATCGCGTTCGGGCTGCGGGTTCGGCCGCGTCGCGAACGGCCGAGTGAGAAAGAGATACGCGCCAAAGTTACGCGTCTACTCGAGCTTGTACAACTTGGCTGGGTTGCAAACCGCTTTCCGTCGCAGCTTTCGGGCGGCCAGCGCCAGCGTATCGCCCTAGCGCGTGCGCTCGCGGTCGAACCGCGCGTTCTTCTGCTCGACGAACCGTTCGGCGCGCTCGATGCAAAAGTACGCAAAGAGCTTCGTCGCTGGCTTCGCACGCTTCACGATGAGCTGCATATCTCGTCGATCTTCGTGACGCACGATCAAGACGAAGCGCTCGAAGTGTCGGACCGCATCGTGCTGATCAACAAAGGGCGAGTCGAGCAGATCGGTGCACCGGGCGAAATCTATCAGTATCCAGAGACGGCATTCGCCTATGGCTTCATCGGATCCGTCAACGAATTTCGAGGGCGTGTCGAACAAGGCTACGTGCGCATCGGTGACGAGAGGCTACGCATCGAAGACAAGCATTTCTCCGACGGCCAGCAGGTCATTGCGTTCAGCCGGCCGCAGGACACTGAGATTGTTTCTTATGACCAGTCTGAGGACGGCGTATCGGCACGCATTAACCGAATTCTGGGCAATGGTGCGCTTGCGCGTGTGGAACTTATTGCTAACGGCGAGGCGCGACAGGGCCGGAAGGAATTCTTTGAAGTGGAAATTCCGGGCCTCGAATTGCAATCACTCGGCCTTTCGGCCGGGCAACGTGTTAAGCTCAAGGCACGCAAATTGAGTGTCTTCTCAGATCAGAACGGTAGCAACGCGTCGTGAATTTCCAGCAACTCCGCATTATTCGAGAAACGCTGCGGCGTAATTTCAATCTGACAGAAGTTGCGAATGCGCTCTACACGTCGCAATCCGGCGTCTCGAAGCACATCAAGGATCTCGAGGATGAGCTCGGCGTTGAGCTGTTCGTGCGCCGTGGCAAGCGGCTTCTAGGATTGACGGAACCGGGCAAGGAGCTGGCGCAGATCGTCGATCGCATATTGCTCGATACGGCAAACATCAAGCGGCTGGCGGATCAATTCGCAAAGTCGGATCGGGGTGAGATCACCATTGCGACGACACACACGCAAGCGCGGTATGCGTTGCCGGGCCCGATTGCAGCATTCCGAAAGGAGTTTCCCAACGTCCATATGATCCTGCAGCAAGGCACGCCGAAGGAAATCGCGGCTATGCTGAGCGATGGCACCGCGGACATCGGAATCGCAACCGAGGCGCTGGAAGACACGCCCGAGCATGTGTCGTTTCCATTCTATTCGTGGCACCATGCTGTGATTGTTCCAAAGGGGCATCCGCTCGACGACGGCGCTCCGTTGACGCTTGATAAGATCGCCGAATGGCCGATCATCACGTATCATGAGGGTTTTACGGGACGTCCGGCAATCGATGCGGCGTTTGCGTCGGCCAATCTTGCTCCTGATATCGTCATGGCCGCGCTTGATGCCGATGTGATCAAGACGTATGTCGAGGTCGGGCTCGGCATCGGCATTGTCGCCTCAATGGCTTACGATGAACAACGGGACACAGGTCTGACTCTGCTCGACACGACGCATCTCTTTCCGCAGTCAACGTCTCGGATTGCGCTACGGCGCGGACGTTTTCTGCGGGGATTCGCCTATCGCTTCATCGAGCTTTGCGCGCCGGCGCTGACCGAGAAGGTCGTCAAGGCAGGGACGGCGGCGCCGACAGATGCGTCGACATAAACGCGCCGATTTCGGTCCCGCTTAGCCGACGTGCGGTTTCAACGCGCGAAACCACGCCAAGCTTTCGAAGGTCGTTGTGCGGGGGCGATATTCGCAGCCGATCCAGCCGGTATAGCCGACGCTGTCGAGATGCTTGAAGATGAACGGGTAGTTGATCTCGCCGGTGCCGGGTTCATGGCGGCCTGGCGTATCGGCGATCTGCACGTGGGCAATCATCTTCAGATATTTGTCGATGGTCGGGGTAAGATCGCCTTCCATGATCTGCATATGGTAGACGTCGTATTGCAGGCGGAGGTTTTCCCCTTCCACGCTTTCGACGATGTCGGCGGCCTTCGCCGTGGTGTCAAGAAAGTAGCCCGGAACGTCGCGGGTGTTGATGGCTTCGATCAGGAGCGTGATGCCGTTGGCGGCCAACACATGCGCGGCATGGCGCAGGTTTTCGACATATGTCTTGCGCATGGCGCGTATGTCGCCGCCGACGGGGGCGACGCCGGCGAGGCAATGAAGCTGTTTGCAGCCGAGGGTCGTCGCGTATTTCGCCGCGCGGGTAACGCTGTCGCGGAATTCGCCGACAAGGTTCGGATAGATCGCGAGGCCGCGTTCTCCTGCCGACCAATTACCGGCGGGAAGATTGAATAGAGCGAGCTGCAACCCGTTGGCTTTGAGGCGGGCGCGGATGTCCTCGGCTTCGAAGTCATAGGGAAACATGAATTCCACGGCGTCGAAGCCCGCTGCTGCGGCGGCCTCGAAGCGATCGAGAAACGGCAGCTCGTTGAACAGCAGCGACAGGTTGGCCGCAAACTTCGGCATTGGTTTCTCTATTCGGGCTAAGGCGAGACGCGGGCGCGGTGGGCCGCTTTGAGGCGGCGGAAATCATCGCCTGCGTGGAAGGACGACCGAGTGAGCGGCGAGGCGGCGACGAGCAGAAAGCCTTTGGCGCGTCCGACTTGTTCGAGACTGGCAAACTCATCCGGCGGGACGTAGCGCTTGACCTCGGCGTGCTTGCGCGTCGGCTGCAGGTATTGTCCGACCGTCAGGAAATCGACGTCGGCGGAACGCAGATCGTCCATGACTTGTAGAACGTCTTCGCGTGTTTCGCCGAGGCCAACCATGATGCCCGATTTCGTGAAGACGCTCGAGTCGAGTTCCTTTGCTCGCTGCAACAGCCGCAGCGAATGGAAATAGCGCGCGCCGGGGCGAATTTTCAAATAGAGGCCCGGTACGGTTTCGAGGTTGTGATTGAAGACATCCGGGCGGGCTTCGATGACGATTTCAAGCGCGCCGTCCTTGCGCAGGAAATCCGGCGTCAGAACTTCGATGGTCGTCTCGGGAGACGCTGCGCGGATGGCATGGATCGTTGCGGCGAAATGGGCCGCGCCGCCGTCGCTCAGGTCGTCGCGATCGACCGACGTGATGACGATGTGCTCAAGGGCGAGTTTGGCGACGGCATCAGCGACGCGCTTCGGTTCGTCAGGATCGAGCGCGGTGGGCAATCCCGTTGCGACGTTGCAGAACGCGCAGGCGCGCGTGCAGACGCCTCCCATGATCATCATCGTGGCATGGCGTTTCTGCCAGCAGTCGCCGATGTTGGGGCAGGCGGCTTCTTCACAGACCGTGTGCAGGCGATGAGCGCGGACAATCGAGCGGGTTTCGTCGTAGCCCGTCGAGCCGGGGGCGCGCACGCGTAGCCAGTTCGGCTTGGGCAGCGCCGGGGTATCAGTATGCGAAGCTTTCTCGGGATGGCGCGGACGTGGCGGCATGCCGACGGTATCGAGCAGAGTGGTCAAGGTCGCCATCTGTCCAACTGAAGGTTGGCCGAGCATAGCCGCCGTGGCGGTCGGATTGCAACAAGACCTAGGGCTAGGCTGATCGGCGACAGACGCGGGGAAGGATAATAAAAAGGGCGGCTCGTGGGAGCCGCCCTTGCATTTCCAAGGCCGGATCGTGGCAGCTTATTGCACTCGAACCGATGCCTGCCGGACATGAGCAATTTCGCTGCTCGAAACCGATGCCTTAGTGGCACGAGGCGTCGCGTCGGATGCCCGTGTCGCAGCTGTCGGCTTGACAGGGTCCGGAACTGCAACCGTTGGATCCGTGGACGGATCGGAAGCCGAGGGGACTTTCGCGACGGCAGCGGCCGCCGGCTTCTTTTTGGCGGCCGAGGCGTTCGTTGCCTTCTTCTTCGGCGCGTCCGTCGGGGCTTGCTCTTCAATTACGGCGCGCGCTTCGTGAACCTTCTTTGCGGGCTTTTCCGCTTCGGCCTTCTTCTCAGGCACGAAATCGTCATCGTCCTTCGTGGCGTCGCGCGCGTTCTGCTGATCGTTCTGCGGCTCCGGTTCAGAGGCGGAAGCGGTCGCAACCGGCTTCTTCGGCTCGTCCCAGAAGAACAGGCTTTCGATGCCGCCGCCAGTCGATTGCTTGGCGGCCGTCTGCTCGGGCTGCTGGCTCTGGGCGGGCACCGCCGCTGCGGCCCGCGGGTTCGAGTCCTTGTCGGTATAGCGCGGCAGGTTGCTGCCATCCGAGATGGTCTGCGTCTTGAACTGCTGCCACGTGACCGTCACGCGCGTTCCGACCGGCACGCGCGGATAAAGGTCCAGCACGTCCTGGTTCGTCATGCGGATGCAGCCGTGCGAAACGGCCTGGCCGATGGTCCACGGCGCGTCTGTGCCGTGAATGCGATAGGCGCTGGAGCCCAGATACATCGCGCGAATACCGAGCGGGTTCATCGGATGGCCGCCGGGGACCCAACGCGGCAGGCGGGGGTTGTTGCGGACCATTTCAGGCGTCGGCGTCCACGGTGGGTTGACGCGCTTTGCCGAGACTTTGGTAACGCCTTGCCAGCGGGCTTCGCCGGTCGGGATGGCGACCGGGTAGGTCAGCGCAACGCCCGGCTTCATGATCCAGTAGAGGCGGCGATCGGAGAACGAGACGATGATCTGGCCCGGCTTATATTGCGGGTCGAAAGAGACGATGCTGCGGCCACCGCCATATTCAGGGCTGCCACCCCAGAGAAAATCGACGAGATCCTCGGCTTTGGCCGAAGACGCGGAAACCAGTCCGCCAGCCATGATGAGGGCGGCGAGAGCTAATCCGCTGAGGCGACGTGGCAGATTCATCGGGGGGATGCTCCGGTTTGGCAACAATAGTTAACAATGCACAGAACGGGTGATCATCCTGTGCGCCGAATTATGAAGAGCGGGTATAGTTCAGGACCGTTTTTATCGGCAGAGCAGGGAAGTCACAGTTGGGCGCCGATTGTGTTCGGATCGCTGACTTTCCAAGAGTTTTCGAAATTTTCGCACTGCGTGTTGCGGTTCGATGACGGGGACAGACGATGTTCGTTCTTTGTCTGAACCAGTGCGGGCTTCGATAGAGCTGCGGCGGGAACAAAATCGGAACACTGGCCGCGTTGTGCCGCGTCCGTTTTCGAGACGATTGTTCAGTATGGATTGCCGGTGTGTGCGGAAACACAGCAGCTGCGGCCGTAACTGGTAGGGCCTCAGGCATCATCGCGCGAAACCAGGCCGACGGAATTTGGCCGCGCGATGATGTCGGTCAGTCTACTATCGAGAGCTAGTTGCAGGCGTTCTGCCAGGAGGTGCACTGGGTGCCGAACGTGCCGGGCACACACTTGGTGTGAACCGGGCCTTTGCCGGTGCGGCCCTTACCCTCGATGATGTTCGCGAGACCGTGGGTCGACATGATAACGGCGAGGTCGTGGGTCAGGCCATCGCCGACCGCTGCAACTCTGACGCAACTGCCGGCCTGAGCCGTTACAGAAAGTGCACACGTTACTGCAGCCACTGCAAATCCGAGTTTCAATGAGCGCATTTGCCCCTCCAGATCGAAAATGGGTCTCCCCGGCCGGAAACTAGCGGGTGCGCATTCGAAAGACAGCCACTGTCAAAGCGCCATAAACAGGGGAATCGCGCCGCGTGCCGGATTTGCCACTGCGGGGTACTGTCGAGACCAGGAAACTCGAGGTTCTATTCATGAGCGAAAAACCGGGAGCTTCGGCGACGGGCCGTTTCGATATCGCCGAGGTCGCCGCGTCGTTTCCCGAGACAGCGACGACTCTGCTCGTCGACCGCTACCTCACGAACAGGGAGGCTGCGAGCGCGCGGGTTTTCCGCGTCTACAAGCCGACGCCGCCGCATTATCACGCCACGTGCGACGAGTATCTTTATGTGTTTTCAGGTCGCGGCACGTTCTGGATGAAAGATCCGGCGACGATTGCGGAATTCAGTCCCGGTCAGCTATTGTTCTTTGAGAAGGGGACGGTCCATGCGCTCCCCGATATCCTTGAAGGACCAGTGGTATTTCTTTCGGTCGATACGCCCCGGCGCGATCCCAAGGATATCATCTTCGTCAACCCTGAAGACGGAACGCCCGAGAGTTTCATCCAGCAAAGCTATTGATCTCCGCACGCGCTTTGGGCCGGGTGCGGTACACCCTCCCCGGAGATGGAATGACGTTTCGAATTTTACTCGCCGCTTCGTGTCTGCTTGTCGCCACCGTAGCGTCGGCGCAGGAATTTCGGCCGCCGCCTGAGGCAGCATCGGGAACAACCGAGAAAGCACTCGTTACCGCCAAACGGCATATGATCGCTGCGGCAGAGCCGCTGGCGGCGGAGACCGGCCGCGAGATTCTGCGTCGCGGCGGGTCCGCGGTCGATGCTGCAATCGCGGCTGAGATGGTGCTTGGGCTGGTCGAGCCGCAGTCGTCGGGGCTCGGCGGCGGGGCTTTCATCACGTACTGGGATGCGAAGACGCGTTCGGTCACGACGTACGACGGACGCGAAACGGCGCCTGCCGCCGCGAAGCCGGACCGCTTCCTGACCAAAGACGGCAAGCCGATGGCCTTCGAAGATGCCGTTTTGTCGGGCCTAAGCGTCGGCGTGCCGGGCGTGTTGCGCGCTCTTTATGTGGCGCATGAAAAGCACGGCAAGCTGCCGTGGAAGGATTTGTTCGATCCGGCGATCAAGCTTGCGGAGAACGGCTTTCACGTTTCGCCGCGGCTTGCTGTTCTGCTTGCGAAAGACGACCCGCAAAACTTTGCGCCGGAAGCGCGCGCGTACTTTTACGAAGGCGGAACGCGCTCGCGCGCGGAAGGCGAATTGCTGAAGAACCCGGCATATGCCGCGACGCTTCGCGTGATCGCGGATAAGGGGCCGGAGGCTTTTTATTCCGGCGATATTGCCAATGCGATCGTTGCGGCTGTGCAAGGCGCGACAAGCATCAAAGGCGATATGACCGCCGCCGATCTCGCTTTGTATGCCGCGCCGGAGCGGCCGCCGGTTTGTGTCGATTATCGCGGGCGTAAGGTCTGCGGGATGGGGCCGCCATCGTCTGGCGGGTTGACGGTCGGCGCGGTGCTGAAGCTCATCGAACTGTTCCCGCAAGTGCAAGGTCCGGCTGCGGCGATGACCGCGCCAGCGCTGCACATCGTCTCGGAAGCTGAAAAGCTCGCGTATGCCGATCGCAACCGCTACATCGGCGATCCCGAGCGCATTCCTGTTCCCTCGGGTTTGCTTGACGATGGCTACCTCGCCGAGCGGCGGAAGCTGATCGATCCGAAGAGAGCGATGCAGAAAGCCGAGCCGGGTCTGCCGCCGGGACTCGCGAAGAAGACATTCGGCGTCGATGCGACGTATGAGGTGCCCGGCACGACGCAGATGTCCATCATCGACGATGATGGCAATGCGTTCTCGATGACGGCGACCATCGAGAGCGCGTTCGGTTCGCATCTGTGGGCGAAGGGATTCCTGCTCAACAACGAGCTGACGGATTTTTCGTTCAAGCCTGTCGACGATCATGGCATAGCTGTCGCTAACGCCGTCGAAGGTGGAAAGCGTCCGCGTAGCTCGATGGCGCCGACGATCGTGCTCGGCGCGGACGGAAATCCGGAGATCGTGACCGGCTCGCCCGGCGGGTCGCAGATCATTCTCTATGTTGTGAAGACGCTCGTTGCGATGATCGATTGGGATATGAACGCGCAACAGGCGGCGTCTCTGACCAACTTCGGCAGCCAGGGCGGACCGGTATTGATCGAGTATTCGCAGCCGATCCTTTGGCCCGCTTATGAACTTACGCTATACGGTCAGGCCGTCGCTGGCGCGACGATGACGTCGGGCGTCAATACGGTTGCGCGAGATGGCGCTTTGCTCGAAGGCGGAGCAGATCCGCGCCGCGAAGGCGTAGCGCTCGGCGATTGAGAGACAGCAGCAGGCAGCTTTAGACGTGAACAATTCGACCATCACCGTCGTCGGTGCAGGCATTTTCGGCCTTTGGCAAGCTTATACGCTGGCCAAAGCCGGCTATCGCATTCGCCTCATTGAAGAAAGTAGCGCGCCGTTTGCGCGGGCATCGAGCCGGTGGGCAGGCGCGATGATTGCGCCGGAATGCGAAGCCGAGGGCGCACCGCCGATCGTTCGCGATCTCGGCCGAGAGGCGCTGAAGATCTGGCGTGATGTGTATCCGGCGACGATCGACAATGGCACGCTCGTCGTGGCGCACGCGCGCGACGCAGGCGATCTGGCGCGCTTCCAAAACATGACCGAGGGACATGACCTCGTAGGTGCGGCGCGCATCGGCGAACTCGAACCTGCGCTCGCAGGCCGCTTCGAGCGCGGGCTCTATTTCGAGGCCGAGTCGCATCTCGATGCGCGGAAGGCACTGGATTGGCTTCTCGATCAAATTAAAGCGCTGGGCGGAGAGCTCCATCTCGGCGTGCAGTGGAACGGTAACGCGGACGGCATTGTCGTTGATTGCCGGGGTATCGGCGCACAAGGCGATCTCAAGCCTTTGAGGGGCGTGCGTGGCGAGCGCGTGCTTATCGAAACGCGTGATGTCGGCCTTTCGCGGCCAGTGCGGCTGTTACATCCGCGGCAGCCGATCTACATCGTGCCTCAGGGCGACGGACGGTTTGTGGTCGGGGCGAGTGTCGTCGAGCGGGAGGACGACGGGCCGATGACGCTCAAGTCGGCGCTCGATCTTCTGGGTTCGGCGTATGCCTTGCACCCGGCGTTCGGCGAAGCGTCGGTTTTGGAGATGGGCGCGGGTGTCCGGCCTGCGTTTCCCGATAACGTTCCGCGCATCGTCGTCGAAGACGGCGGCAAAGTTATCCGCGTCAACGGCGCGTACCGGCACGGGTTCCTGCTGGCGCCGGTGCTCGCGCGCGAGGTGCTGGCTTACCTCTCAGACGGCCGGCGTGAGGGGCTTCTGTTCAGCGCTCCCTGACGTCGGCTGCTTTGCGGCAACCATCTCCTTGGCAAGCGCAAGGCTCGCGACATAATCGGGCTTGCCCGTGCCTAACAGTGGGATCTTGCTGACAACGAGAATTTCCGCCGGGACCATCAGCTCCGTCGAACCTTTGTGACGAGCGAATTTCTGGAAGTCTTCGCGCTTACATTTGGCGTCGGTTGTCAGCAGCACAAGGCGTTCGCCTTTGCGCTGATCGGGAAGCGCGACGACGACCGTCGTCTGCTGCGGCCAAAGTTCGGCGGCGAGAGCTTCGACGGCTGACAGCGAAATCATCTCACCTCCGACCTTGGCGAAGCGCTTGGCGCGGCCCTTGATGAAGATGAAGCCCTGTGCGTCGATCTCGACGATATCGCCGGTGTCATGCCAGCCTTCGGCCGGCGGTTCGAGGACGCCGGGATTTTCCGCGCGATAATAGCCGAGCATGACGTTCGGACCGCGGACGTAGAGGCGGCCGCCTTGCTCGATACCGGGCACGGCTTCGAGCTTGTAGTCCATCAGCGGCGACATGCGCCCAACGCTGTGCGCCTTGTTGGCAAGTGGGGTGTTGAGCGCGAGGACGGGCGCAGTCTCTGTAACGCCGTAGCCTTCGAGGATGCGTACGCCGAAGCGGTCCATGTAAAGCTGGCGCGTGCGGTCCTTGATGGCTTCGGCACCGGCAACGACCAAGCGTACGCGGGCGAAGTCGTAAGGGTGGGCGACCCGGGCGTAGCCCGTCAGGAACGTATCGGTGCCGAACATGATCGTCGCGTTCGACTGATAGACGAGTTCCGGAATGATCCGATAGTGCAGAGGCGTTGGATAAAGAAAGATCGGCACGCCAGCGACGAGCGGCATCAGCACGCCTGCCGTCAGCCCGAACGAATGGAAGACGGGGAGAGCGTTGAAGACCTTATCGGTGCCGTTGCATGCGACTCGCGTCAGTGTCTGTGCGCAGTTCGCGAGCAGATTGCGATGCGAAAGCACGACGCCCTTCGGCGTGCCTTCCGAACCTGACGTGAACAGAATGGCGGCCGGAGCGTTGTAATCGACCGCGACCTGCGGGCGGGTGCCCTGCATCAGGCCCTTGACCTTGTCGGCGAAGGTGATCGTCGGGCGAATGTCTTCGAGATAAACGATGCGCACGACGCCTTCGAGAGCTTTGATCAGCGGTTCGAGATGTCCCTTTTCGACGAACACACGCGACGTCAGAACGATGTCGACCTTCGCAGCCTTACACGCCGAGACGACGTTTGCAGGGCCTGCAGAGAAGTTCAGCATCGCAGGGACGCGGCCGATCGTCTGCAGCGCGAAGAACGTGACGACGACGCCAGCCGAGTTCGGTAACAGGACGCCGACGGATGATCCGACGGGCGGCAGCATTGGCGCGATCTTGGCGCCCAGCACCTGTGCGCCGACGATCAGCTTTTTGTACGTGAGCTTGGTGCCGAGAGGATCTTCGATGGCGGGCTTGCCGGTATCGCGGGTCTGATGGGCAAGCACGAGTGCTTCGAACAGCGTCTGGTCGATCGGCGTCGTCAGCACGGCGGTGTCGGTCATGATGTCTTGTAAGGCCGCTCCCGCTGCCTGACGTCGGGCTTTGCCGCGAAGGGCCGGATCGATCTTGAGCCAGACGGGCGGCAGGATCGTCACCGTCGTTTTCGGGAACCAAGCTTTGCGTGTTTGCGCTTTGCTGAGGTAGCCGAAGTGCGAGCGTTCGAGACCATCGATGCGCACAGGGATAATCGGCGCGTCGGCTTTGTCGGCAATCATGGCGGTGCCGTCGTAGACTTTCATCAGGCCGCCGGTGACGGTCAGTCGACCTTCCGGAAAGATGACGATGGAAGTTCCTTCTTTGACCGCGGTGATGAGGCCGCGCATGCCGAGCGGGCGTGTCGGGTCAATGGTGTAGAAACGCGTGAGCTTCAGGAACGGCTTTGCCCACCATGTTTGCGCAATCATCGTGTCGACGGCATAGGCCGTGTGCGACGGCACCAAGGCGTGCATGAGGCCCGCATCGAGCAGGCTGACGTGGTTTGGCGCGATGATCGCGCGCTCGCCGGCCTTGGGAAGGTTTTCGCGGCCGTGCACTTCGAGCCCAAAGAACGTCTTGAACAGGAACAGGCTGACATCCTTCACGCCCTCGGCGCCCCACGCGCGCAGGACGAGTGCGACGACGACGATGTTGGCGAGGCCGAGGCCCGCATAAAGCGTGGCGACGGAAATTTTTTCGAACTGCAGAGCGGCGATCAGCAGGCCGACAACGGTCATAAACGCAGCCGAAAGGACGTTACAGCCTGCGATGACGCGCGAGCGGTGATCGACCGGCGACCAAGCCTGCACCGCGGCAAACGCGGGCACGATGTAGAAGCCGCCCGCGATTGCGATGCCTGCGAGATCGATAAGCATGTGGAGTCCGCCGAGCGTCGTGAGCACGTCCCACGGCGTCATTGGCGTCGCGGCGGGCTGTATTCTTGAAGCGAGCCAAGCGAGATCAAGCAGGAAAATGCCCATCAGCAGAGCGCCGATCGGAACGAGGGCGAGGTTCGGGCGGTTGGAGCTGGCGCGGGCGGCGACGACCGATCCGAAAGCGACGCCTACCGCGAATGTGAAAAGCGCCAACGTATAAACGGAGGGTGCGCCGTTCAGCACCTGTGGAATGAGGTTCTGCAGCAGCGCAAGAACGCCTGCACCGACGAGCCAGAACCATGAGGTGATCAGTCCGCCTTGCCAGATGCGTTTGTCGCTGCGCAGATCTTTCAGCAACGTGATCGTCGAGGTTGCGATGTTTCTGTCGATCTTGAGATCGGGCACGGATGACGGCGCTGGCGGGATCTGGCGTGCGGACAGCCAGCCCAGAACCGAAATGCAGATGATGGTGCAGGAGACCGCGATCAGCTCCGCGTGGCTGCCGGACGCGAAGTTACCGCCGACGGTGCCGATCAGAATGGCGATAAACGTTGCGCCTTCGATCAAGGCGTTGCCAGATGGCAATTCCTTCACTTCGAGGTGTGATGGTAGCAGGCCGTATTTCACCGGTCCGAAAAAGGCGCTCAGGGTGCCGAACAGGATCAGCGCAACGAACAGCAATGGCACGGATGGGATCAGGAAGCCCGCGGCGGCAGCGACCGCAATTGGAATTTCGATCAACCGGACGCGCGCTGCGACTTTAGCCTTATCGAACTTGTCGGCCAGCTGGCCCGCGAGTGCAGAGAAGAGGAAGAACGGCAGCACGAGCGCGGCGCCTGCCAGTGTGCCCAACGCCGCGCCGTTCTCCATGGCCAGCTTGTAGACGACGAGCATGGCCAACGCGTTCTTGAGCAGATTGTCGTTGAGCGCCGCCAGCAGTTGGCTCCAGAACAGCGGCGCGAAACGGCGCGACGACAACAGGCGGGCAAACATGTGCGGGCGGTCCTTGTTCTGCGAAGCGGAGAGATGGAAGGGAGCAATGCGGCGGATTGGCGGGGCCTTTTTGATCGATTTTGACGATATGAGGTAAAAAATCGGCATGCGCTCTGGTAAACGATGTTGAAATTCCCATGTCCGGCGATCAGGTCAGAAGATAGGGCGATGGTACAACACGAGGCCAGGATCGAACTGGTCGTCAACGGCCGAAAAACCGAAAGCGTGGCCCGTACGCTTGAAGCTCTGATCGAAGAGCAGGGGCTTGCCGATGCCAAGGTCGCGACCGCGCTTAATGGCCAGTTCGTGCCCGAGGCACGGCGTGCTACGACGGCGCTCGACGGCGGCGATCGGGTTGAGATCGTTTCCGCGCGCCAAGGTGGTTAGATCTGGGCGGCTAGATGAGGCCTTTGGGTCGATATGAACATTCGTGACGACAAGCTGCACACGGCGCAGAGCTTTTTGATCTACGGCGAGACGGTTGCATCGCGGCTTTTGCTCGGAACGGCGGGTTATCCGTCTCCGGCGATCCTGAAAGGTGCGGTTACGGCTTCGGCTGCAAGCGTCGTGACGGTGTCGCTGCGTCGTGAGGCAGCCGGCGGCAAGCTTGGCGAGAGGTTTCTCGAAATCATTCGTGATCTCGGTGTGCGCGTGCTGCCGAACACGGCCGGGTGCCGGACGGCGGGCGAGGCGATTACGACCGCGCAAATGGCGCGCGAGCTGTTCGACACGAATTGGATCAAGCTCGAAGTGATCGCGAACGACGACACGTTGCAGCCTGACGTCTTCGGGTTGGTGGAGGCCGCCGGCGTGTTGGCGCGCGACGGCTTCAAGGTGCTTCCTTATACGACGGAAGATCTGTCGGCTGCTGAGCGTCTGCAGCGTGCTGGATGCGAGGTCATCATGCCGTGGGGCGCGCCGATTGGCAGCGGACGCGGTTTGGCCAACGCTCCGGCGCTAAAGAGTTTGCGGGCTTATTTCCCTGACGTTACGCTCGTCGTCGATGCGGGCATCGGCGCGCCGTCCCATGCGGCGTTGGCGATGGAGCTAGGCTACGACGCGGTGCTGCTCAATACGGCAGTCGCCAAGGCTGCCGATCCGGTGCGCATGGCGGCCGCTTTCGCAGCTGCGATTCAGGCGGGACGACTGGGATACGAAGCTGGTCTCATTCCGGCGCGTGATATGGCCGTGCCCTCAACGCCCGTCGCAGGCACGCCGTTTTTCGATCTCGATTGAGTAGCGGCGGTATCAGAGTTTTCTGCAGATGATCCTCGATCGCTTTTATCCCATCGTGCCGGATGTCGGCTGGCTTGAGCGCATCGTGCCTCTCGGCGTGACGTTCGTGCAGCTTCGGATCAAGGACGCGTCCGCCGCGGATGTTGCGGCGCAAGCCAAACGCGCCAATGCGTTTTGCAAGGAGCATGGCTGTACGCTGGTGCTCAACGACTATTGGGAAGCAGCGCTGGACGCGGGCGTCGGTTTTATCCATTTGGGACAGGACGATCTGCGCGACGCTGACCTCGAAGCCATCAAGCTCGCGGGGATCAAGCTCGGGATCTCGACGCACGATATTGTCGAACTCGATAACGCGCTGGCGGCCGAACCTGATTATGTGGCGCTCGGGCCGATCTATGAAACGAAGCTGAAGGCGATGCCTTGGGCTCCGCAAGGTCTTGATAAAATTAAGGAATGGCGGCGCAGGATCGGCAGGTTGCCGCTCGTGGCAATCGGCGGTTTGACTCCTGAGCGTGCGGCCGGAGTATTAGAAGCGGGCGCTGATAGCCTCGCCGTGATTACTGATTTCTTTACGGCCGCCCGCCCCGATGAGCGGATCGAACTCTGGTTGCGACAGTTGCAAACTCGATAGACGGACGAATTTCGTGTTAACCAGGACCTTGTCAGCGCACTCGTTTATGACAGTTTTGTGTGGTTCGAATTTACGCTAACGATTTCCCGTCCTCGCCCGAGTTCAGAGCCGTTTCTGCGTATGCCGTATCGCTTCAAAACCCATGAGCCTGTTGAAAAAGGCTTTCGCCGGATTGCGCGTGAGCAGTTGGACGCCGCCTTGGCTGAACTCGCAGGGGCGGATGTCGGAGCTAAAAACGTCCACGAGTGCCGTAAGTCGCTGAAGCGGCTGCGCTCGCTGGTGCGGTTATCCGCCGGCGCCATCGGCGGCGATAAGGCTCGGCAGCGGAATAAGGCGCTGGGTGAGATTGCCAGACTGCTGTCAGCGCGCCGCGACCGCACCGTGATGTTGGAGACAATCGGCAAACTTTCGAATGATGTTGCGAATGCTGCAGCGTCGCTTGCGCCGCTGAAGTTGGCGCTGACGGCCGAGACGCCAGACGAGCCGGAAACGCTCGAGCCCGATATTGCGCGCAGGGCGCAGCATCTGTTGGAGCGTGAAGCCGCAAAGTTTGCGAAGATGCCCTTCAGCAAGCGTGGCTTTGCAGCGCTCTCCGGGGGGCTTGCGGAAAGCTATCGCAAAGGGCGGAAGGCATCGAAGTATGCCTACGAAGAACCGACCGACGAGAATTTTCATGATCTGCGCAAGGCGGTGCAATGGCATTGGCGGCAGATGTCGCTTTTGTCGAAGGCGTGGCCCGATGAATTTGCCGTCAGGGCGCACGCGGCACGCGAACTCTCGCAGTTTCTCGGCGACGATCATGATCTGGCGGTACTGATTGCAGCGGCGGCCAAGTCTCCAGCGATGACCGATGAGCAGAAAGATGCTGCAGTAACGCTCTGTCGGCAGCAGCAGCAACTCTTGCGCGCCACAGCGGAATATCGCGTCAAGCGCCTCTTTGCCGAGAAGTCCGACGCTTTCGTTGGCCGCGTGGCATCCTATTGGCGCTGCAGCCGTTCTATCGATCCGCAGCTTGAAGTCCAGCCTCCTTCGGGCCAAGTAGGTGTCCAGGACGAAGCTGCGCCGGTTGCGGCGGAAGTCCGGGATCTGGCACCGGAATTACGGCCTGCTCCGGCGAAGCCGAGAGTGGCCGCGAAAGACGAAAGACGTACCCCGTCGAAGCGCCGGGCCTGATCCTGTAGGATCGCAATAAACGCCGGCGTTGGGAGAGCGGATGAACGAAGTTCCGAAACAAGGCAATTTCGCTAGCGAGGCGGTCGCGTTGCCGCGAGAGCATCCACCCGTCGCGCTCGGCCGCATCGGCGTTCTGCTGCTCAACCTCGGTACGCCGGATGGCACCAGCTATTGGCCGATGCGCCGTTACCTCAAGGAGTTTCTATCCGACGACCGCGTGATTGAGGAACCCAAGTGGAAATGGTGGCCGATCCTCAATCTTATCATCTTGACGACGCGCCCGTCGCGCAAAGGTCGCGACTACGCGACGATCTGGAATAACGAAAAGAACGAAGGTCCGCTGAAGACGATCACTCGCAATCAGGCCGAGCGGTTGGCGCAGCGGCTCGGCAACGATCCGCGTGTCATCGTCGATTGGGCGATGCGCTACGCAAATCCGTCGACAGAAAGCCGGATCAAGGCGCTGAAGGACCAGGGCTGCGATCGTATTCTGCTGGTCCCGCTTTATCCGCAGTATTCTGCGGCGACGACGGCAACGGCGAATGATCAGGCATTCAGGGCCTTGATGAAGATGCGTTGGCAGCCGGCGATCCGGACGTCGCCGAGCTATCACGATCATCCGGCTTATATCGAGGCTCTGGCGACGTCGATGCGCGCGGCGCTTTCGAAGCTCGATTTCGAGCCCGAGAAAATCATCGCGACATTTCACGGTATGCCGGAGAAGTATTTCGCGGCTGGCGATCCGTATCATTGCCAATGCCAGAAAACGTCGCGGCTTGTGCGCGAGAAATTGGGAATTCCGGAAAGCCGGTGGTTGACGACATTCCAATCGCGTTTCGGTACCGATCCCTGGCTGCAGCCCTATACCGACAAGACCGTCGAAGCATTGGCGAAATCGGGTGTGAAAAAGATCGCACTCGTCGCGCCGGGTTTTTCTGCCGATTGTCTCGAAACGCTTGAGGAACTTGATCGCGAGAACCGGCATATCTTCGAGTCGAACGGCGGAGAAAAATTCGCCTATTTGCCGGCTCTCAATGATAGTCCCGAAGGGGTGGACGTTATTGAAGCGGTCGTTCGACGCGAGCTGGCGGGATGGCTTTAGACACTGGAAAGTGGCCAATTCTTCTTATTGGCCACTAATTCTTGTTCAATTTCCTGCTTTTTACTGCCATATATCGATATATTACCCAATATTTACCGAATGTTTGTTTCCGAGACTTAAACCTGACGCGCGAATTTCCCATTTTCATTTCGATTCGTTCGTGAGGGGAGGACGGCATGTCCGATTTCGGCGGTTTCGGTTTTTTTGGCTTTATTCTTTTGGCGGCTGCGATCTGGGGGCTTTGGTCGACTGTCAAAATCGTTCCGCAGGGCTCGAACTTCACGGTCGAGAACCTTGGCCGCTACACGCGGACGCTGGTTCCGGGAATGCATATTCTGATCCCCATCCTCGAAAAGGTGACGCACAGGCTGAACATGAAAGAACAGGTGATGGATATTCCGAGTCAGGATGTCATCACCCGCGACAACGCGATGGTGACGGTTGATGGCGTCGCCTTCTATCAGATCCTGAATGCGGCCAAGGCGGCCTATGAGGTCGATAATCTCCAACATTCCATCGTCAACCTGACGATGACGAACATCCGTACAGTGATGGGTTCGATGGATCTCGACGAACTGTTGTCGAACCGCGATCAGATCAATCACCGGCTGTTGCAAGTCGTGGACGCCGCCACCGAGACGTGGGGTGTGAAGGTGACGCGCATCGAGATCAAGGACATCGCGCCGCCGCGGGATCTCGTCGACAGCATGGCCCGGCAGATGAAGGCCGAGCGCGAGAAGCGCGCGCAGATCCTTGAATCGGAAGGTCTTCGCCAGGCTGCCATTCTAAAAGCCGAAGGCGAAAAGCAAGCCGTCGTTCTGGAAGCGGAGGGCCGCCGTGAGGCTGCCTATCGCGATGCCGAAGCGCGCGAACGGTCGGCGGAAGCCGAAGCCAAGGCCACGAAAATGGTCTCCGACGCCATTGCGGGCGGAAACGTCCAGGCGATCAACTACTTCGTCGCAAACAATTATATGAAGGCGCTCGAAGCCTTGGCGAAGTCCCCGAACCAGAAAATCATTATGATGCCGCTGGAAGCGTCGTCGGTCATCGGATCGCTCGGCGGTATCGCGCAGATTGCGGGAGAAGCGTTCGGCGGCGATGCTCCGAAGTCGTCGCCGCCTCGTACGCCGCGCTCCGGCTCGGTACCGACGACATAAGGCCAGGGCTTACTCGCAGAGGGAGCGATGGCGTCAATGGAAAGTCTTTCGTCACTGATCGGACAATTCGGGGCTTGGCTCTGGTTCGCGCTGGCCGTCGTTCTGTTCATTATGGAATCGATCGTTCCCGGCGTGCACTTCGTATGGTTCGGATTGTCGGCCTCAATCGTCGGCGTTATCGGCCTGACGACGCCGCTCGCCTGGGAGTGGCAGCTTATTGCGTTCGCGCTGATCGCCATGGCGGCAGTGTTCTGGGTTCGGCACAAGAGCCGTGAAGAGTCGGCGCATCCTGACGTTGCCGATCTCAACATTCGCGGCGCGCAGTATATCGGCCGTATCGTGACGATTGAGGATGCGATCGTCAACGGACGCGGGAAGGTCCGGGTCGGCGACACCGTCTGGGTGGCGAAAGGCGAGGACGGCCCTAAGGGCGCCAATGTCAAAGTCACGGGCGCTGACGGTACCGTGCTCGTCGTTTCACGGGTTTGATGCGCCGCGGTTCCTAGGCGACGCCGACGCGAAGCAGATCGTGGACATGGACGATGCCGACGGGCTTTTGCTTGTCGACGACGAAGAGCGCCGTGATCCGCGAGGAATTGATAAGTTCCAGAGCGGCTGATGCCAGCAACGTCGGTGCAATGGTTTTGGGCTTGGCGGTCATGACGTCATTGACGCTGGCCCGAAGCAAGTCCGGCCCCATATGGCGACGCAAATCGCCATCGGTGATGACGCCGATGAGCTTGCCGTCGGCGTCGGTGACACCGACGCAGCCGAAGCTTTTCGCCGTTATCGCAACAAGCGCATCCGCCATCGAAGCGCCAGTCTCGATCAGCGGCATCCGCTCATTCTGGTGCATGACGTCGGAAACGTATTTGAGGTTGGCGCCGAGAGAGCCGCCAGGATGGAAGATCTTGAAATCGTGGGCGGTGAAGCCGCGCGCATCGAGAAGCGCGATGGCAAGGCTGTCGCCGAGGGCGAGCTGAATGGTCGTCGATGTCGTCGGCGCAAGGCCGTGGGGGCAGGCTTCCTTCACACGCGGCAGCTGCAGAACGACGTCCGCCTGTTTGCCAAGAGCAGAGTTTGCCTGCGATGTGATGGCGATGAGCGGTACCGCGAAGCGCCGCGAATAAGTGATGATCGGTTTGAGTTCGACCGTTTCGCCCGACCAGGAAAACGCGACGATGATGTCGGACTTCGTGATCATGCCGAGATCGCCGTGGGAGGCTTCGCTCGGATGGACGAAGAACGCGGGGGTACCGGTCGATGCGAAAGTCGCGGCAATCTTCTGGGCGACGTGGCCGCTCTTGCCGATGCCCGTTACGATGACGCGACCGTCGACGGCCTTCAGCCGGCCGACGGCTTCGTCGAAAGCGGCGGAGAGGGGGCCAGCGATATCGTGCGCGACCTGGGCGAGCCCTTCGGCCGCGAGATTGAGTGTACGAAGGGCGGACGAAATCGGTGTCGCCTCGCCGGAGACAACCTCTGCTTCCTGTCGCTCAATTTCAGGTAACTGGAATGGAATGACCCGTTGCATGCGCTCTATGTCCCCCGTTCGCCTGCCGCGTCTGCCTGAACATAAAGGACCCGGCGGCTTGGCGTTAACACTTTTCGCGTTCTAGCGCGGTCCATGCAAGTCCAGCGGCGCCGCAGCCGTGCATTAACCAAGTGTTTTCAGGGGAGGACGCGCGGCCGCGGGGGCTAAGCGAAGCTTTGCACTGTTGATGGGCGGCCGATTGCGCCACCCTCTTTGTCTGTGGCGGCGCAATGGTAGCGAAGGTCGGCGTTCTCTGATTCGCGTCGGGAATTGCCCGGGAGAACACCCGGCAGACCGATCGCTCAGACGTTTGTGCCGATGAGACGCTTGAGCTCGCGGCGGAAGTCCTTTTCGAGGTCATCGCGTTCGAGAGCGATGGCGACATTGGCGGTGAGGAAGCCAAGCTTGGAGCCGCAGTCGTAGATATCGCCGTCGAAACGCACGGCATGGAACGGTTGTCCGGCGCCGTTCATCATAGCGATCATGGAGTCCGTCAGCTGAATTTCGCCCCCGGCGCCGCGCTCTTGCTTCGCGAGGAGATCGAATACTTCAGGCTGCAGGACGTAGCGGCCGGTAATGTGCAAATTGGACGGTGCCGTACCGGGCTTGGGCTTCTCGACCATTTCCGTGATTGCGGAGACTTTGGCCTTCACGTCCTTGACGCCGACGATACCGTACTGGTGCGTCTGATCTTCGGGGACTGGCGCGACCGCAATTAGATTGCCGCCGGTTTGCGAATAGGCGTCGATCATGTCGGCGAGGCAGGACGTGCGTCCGTGGTGAAGCATGTCGGGCAGAAGCAACGCAAACGGTTCATTGCCAACAAGCTCGCGGGCACACCAAACGGCATGGCCTAGCCCGAGCGGCGCCTGCTGACGCGTGAAGCTCGTCTGGCCGGCTTGCGGCAGGTCGCGTTCGAGGGCCTCAAGCTCCTTTTTCTTGCCGCGCGTTGCGAGCGTCGCTTCAAGCTCGAACTGTTTATCGAAATGGTCTTCGATAACACCTTTGTTCCGTCCAGTGACGAATATGAAATGCTCGATGCCGGCGGCGCGCGCCTCATCGACGACGTGCTGCAGCACAGGACGGTCGACGACCGTCAGCATTTCCTTTGGCACGGCCTTGGTTGCAGGCAGAAACCGGGTGCCGAGACCGGCAACAGGAAATACGGCTTTGCGAATTGGTTTCTTGATCGCGTTCATCATATGCTCCAAGTGCGCCGGCTCGCGCTCCAGGTTCAATTGTTTACGATTTTGGATTTAAGCGTGCCCGAAAGACGAAGTTGTCGCGCAGAAATGTGAATGAGTTATTTGCACAAAGCACCGGCCTCCATTAGGTCTGAGCCGGTCTTCGAGCGGAATCGACAGTTGTTGTGGGTATAGACATCAGGAGTTCATTGCAACTATGAGCGTGCTCGTCACGGGGGGCGCCGGCTACATCGGCAGCCACATGGTTCTGGAGCTTCTGGACGCGGGCGAAGATGTTGTCGTCATCGATAATCTGTCCACGGGATTTCGTTGGGCTGTCGATCGCCGGGCGGCGCTGGTGGTCGGAGATATTGCAGATAACGATCTCGTCAGGGAAACGATCCGTTCGCATAACGTAAATGCTATTATTCATTTCGCGGGATCTGTCGTTGTTCCGGATTCGGTTGCTGATCCGCTCGGCTACTATCTCAACAATACGGTGAAATCACGGGGGCTGATTGCGGCTGCCGTCGAATCCGGCGTGAAGCATTTCATTTTTTCTTCCACCGCCGCCGTATACGGCAATCCGGAGGATAATCCCGTCTCGGAGACAGCGCCACCGGCCCCGATGTCGCCTTATGGCTCCTCGAAGCTGATGACCGAAATCATGCTGTCGGATTCTTCGCGCGCCTACGATTTCCAGTTTATCGCCTTGCGTTATTTCAATGTCGCCGGAGCCGATCCGAAGGGCCGGTCGGGGCAATCGACGCCGCGCGCCACGCATCTGATCAAGGTCGCGTGCGAGACGGCGCTTGGGAAGCGTCCGCATATGGAGATTTTCGGCATCGATTATCCGACGCCCGACGGCACGTGCATTCGCGATTACATCCATGTGAGTGATTTGGCGAATGCGCATTCGGTGGCGCTTGAGCATTTGCGCCGGGGCGGGGCGTCGGACATCTTCAATTGCGGTTATTCGAAGGGGTATTCCGTCATTGAAGTTATCGCCGCGGTGAAGCGCGTATCGGGCGTCGATTTCAAAGTTTTACTGTCGCCCCGGCGCGCGGGCGATCCGGCGGCGATCGTTGCGGCTTCGGCCAAAATCCGCGATCAGCTCGGTTGGCAGCCGCAGCACGACAACCTTGAACAAATCGTGGCGCAGGCGCTGAATTGGGAACGCCGCGTCGATGAGCTGAAGGCTGGCGCACTGGCGAGCTGAGCCGCAAAAATGCCCTTAACATCGGGCACGCGCATAAGAGCGGCGCGTGTCGAGCCGCCACGTTAAAAGAAGGCAGCGCTGCAATGCTCTTGAAGAACACGTATTTTAGGGCGAGCGCCGCGGCTGTGCTCACATCGGCGCTGCTGGCGCTGACATCGGTCGCCGCCAGTGCCAAGCCAACTCAGGATTTTTCAAGTTTCATCGCGAGCCTATGGCCGCAGGCGAAGGCGGCAGGCGTTAGCCGCAAAACGTTCGATACGGCGTTTGCGGGCGTGAAGCCGGATTACAGCATTCCAGATCTCGACATTCCGGGGCGGCCGAAGATCGACAACGCTGGACAGGCCGAGTTCACCAAGACGGCGGCCGATTATTTGTCGAAGCCCTATCTTGAGAAGCTCGGTGTTCAGGGAAAAAAGTTTCTCGCCGAGCATCGGGCGGCGCTCGAGCGGATCGAAAAGCTGACGGGCGTTGACCGCTATACGCTCGTTGCGATCTGGGGACGTGAAACGGCTTATGGCAGTTATCATCCGTCGAAGGATGCCATCCAGATGCTGGCGACGCTCGCCTATGTCGGCAAGCGCAAGGAACGCTTTCACGATGAGCTGATCGCGGCGCTCGTCATGCTGCAGAAGGGGATTCCGCGTTCAGACATGAAGTCGTCGTGGGCCGGCGCCGTCGGGCTGACGCAGGCGATGCCGACCGAATATCTCAAATTTGCAATCGACGGCGATGGCGACGGCAAGATCGATATCTGGCGCTCCGTTGCGGATGCGCTGGCGTTCACGGCAATGCAGCTCAAAGGCAAGGGCTGGGTCCCTGGCGCGCGCTGGGGGTACGAGGTCATCGCGCCTCAGCATGCCGATTGCTCGCTGGAAGGCCCGCCCGATACGCGCCCGATTGCCGATTGGGTGAAGATGGGCTTCAAGAAAGCCAGCGGGCGGCCGTTCACGAAGACGGAACTGGCTTCAGACGCCTATCTGATGATGCCGGCGGGCGCCTACGGTCCTGCATTTCTGGCGGCGCAGAACTTCCGCGTCATTCGGCTCTACAACACGTCCGACCTCTATGCGCTGTTTGTTGGCAACCTCGGCGACCGCATACGTGGCGGCGGCGATTTCGTCACGCCGTGGGCGTCGTTCGCGCAGCCGAGGACCCATACCGTGGCCGGCATTCAGGCGCGGCTGCAGCAACTCGGCTATCCGATGGACAAGATCGACGGCAAGATCGGGTCCAACACGCGCAAGCAGATCGGCCTCTACGAGAAGGCTAACGGCCTCTCCATCGATTGCTGGCCGTCGGAACGGGTGCTGGCGCATGCGGAGTCCCAGGCTGCCAAGCGCTGACGGAAAGGGTGCGGCGGGCGTTGGAGCGGAGGTCGCGACGCTGTATGCTGATCGCCGGATTCGTCGGCATCGAAACCCACGAAAGGCACATAACACGGCATGAAGTCCTTGCTTCGGCATTTCCGCTTTCTGGGCGCGGCCATTGCCGTCGTGGTTGCGGTTTTGCTTGCGCCATTGGCTTGGACGACCAATGCTTGGGCTGCCGACGATGATCAGGTCGGAACGTTTCTCACGCCCTTTCCGGACAACGACGTCTATCAGGTGAGCGTTTTCGGTGACGATTTTGCGCCTGGGCTATTGAGCGGCCTGCAAGTGGCGTTCAATTCCGATGTGCGTTTAAACATCCAGAAGCAGGTGACGCCGCTCGCCGCTATCGCGTCGCGCAACTTCGACGCCAAAGTCGCGGCGCTGGAAAAAGCGGTGGCGGGCCAGCCGTTCAACATCGCCATCGTCATGACCGGACAGGACGATCGCATTTCGATCCGGACTGACGACGGCAAGCGCCTGCCGATCGGCAGCGAAGCTTGGCTCATTGAATATACGCGGCGGATCGACCGGCTTATGCGCGTTTTCAAGACGCGCAGCGCGGCTGTCTATTGGGTCGGACTGCCCAATTTCGCGCGCTCGGACGCCAATGATCTTGCACAGCGCATCAACGATGTGATCCGCGAACGGGCTTATCTCAATGGCTTTAAGTACATCGACGCATATCAAGGGTTCACCGACGATAACGGCGGATATTCTGCATATGGCCCGGATCTCGAGGGCGCAATCCGATTGCTTCGTCTCCGGGACGGCGTGAACTTCACCGTCGCAGGCAATCGCAAGCTGGCGCATTTCGTCGAGAAGGAGCTGCGGCCGGATCTCATTCAGGCGAAGCAGAACCGAAACATTCCGCTGCTCGGGTCGGATGCGGAGCAGGCGAAGATCAATCCAGGCAATGCCGTGAAAACACCGGCGCCGTCGTCGCCCGTAGCTGCCAACAATGACGCGAGTGCGAAGACGCCGATTGTTCGCGCGCATGGCGTGACCGGCACTCCAGCGTCCGCGACTGCAGACGCCTCGGGCGATCAGAAAGAGGACGACGGCAAAATCATTTTGAAGATCGTCAGCGGTAATGGCCGCGCCGAGACGCAGACAATCCCGATTGTTCGTCCGGCGATCCCAGCGTCGGTCGTGGCCTTGATGGCGCGGCGCGAGGCGTCTGGCCAGCGAGGAGATTTGCTGGTCGATCAAATCGCGGGCGGGCTGACGCTGATGAGTTCGATCTCGCCGTCCGGCAATCGGGATCGTGGGCGGTTGTCGCCGACGCAAGCGCCCTACTTCCGGCTCCTCGTGAAAGGCGAACGGCTGCAGCCGAAGCCGGGGCGCGCCGACGATCTGACGTGGCCGCCAAAACCCGATACGACCAGCGAGGCGAAACCCGCGATGCAGCAGCCGCGCGGGTAACGCTTGTTTTCGTTGGTGGAGGAGGCTGACGCGCTGTTTATCTCGCGTCAGCGCGGCAGGACGGTCGAGCCCATCAGGAACTTGTCGATCGCGTGCGCAGCCTGGCGGCCTTCGCGGATCGCCCAGACAACGAGCGACTGCCCGCGACGGATGTCACCGGCGCAGAACAGTTTCGGCGAAGTGCTGAGCTTGTAGTCGCGGTCCGTCGCGTCGAGCCCCTTGAAGCGGCCGCGTGGCACAACGGGAAGTCCGAATTCCTTGACGATGTCGGATTCGACGGGACCCGAGAAGCCCATCGCGAACAGCACGAGATCAGCGTCGAGCGCACCCTCGGTGCCCTTGATCGGCTGCAAGTTGGCATTGACGCGCGTGTAGTTCAGCTTCTTCACCTTGCCGTCTTCGCCGGTGAAGCCCGTGGTCGAGATCGAATATTCGGTCTTGGCGCCTTCGGCTTGGGACGTCGAGATGCGCAGCTTCAGCGGCCAGTGCGGCCAGGAGAGTGCCTTGTTTTCCTTCTCCGGCGGCATCGGCATGATTTCGAGCTGCGTCACGCTCAGCGCGCCTTGGCGGAACGAGGTGCCGATGCAGTCGGAACCCGTATCGCCGCCGCCAATCACGATGACGTGCTTCCCCGCCGCCGAAATCTCTTTCGTTTTCGGCTTCTGCGGTTCACCGGCGTTGCGACGGTTCTGCTGCGGCAGAAAATCCATCGCGTAGTGTAGGCCGTCGAGATTGCGGCCCGGCGACTTGGCGAAGAAGTCAAACGGCTGCTCGGAGCCGATGGCGATCAGCACGGCGTCGTGCTTCGATTCCAGATACTTCGCCGAAAGATCCTGGCCGACATGGATGCCGCAATGGAAAGTCACGCCTTCGGCTTCCATCTGCTTGACGCGGCGGGCGATGACACCCTTCTCCATCTTGAAGTCGGGAATGCCGTAAACGAGCAAGCCGCCGGGACGAGCGTTCTTCTCGTAGACATGGACCTCATGGCCAGCACGCGCGAGCTGTTGCGCGGCGGCGAGGCCTGCGGGGCCGGAGCCGATGACCGCAACCTTCTTGCCCGTCTTCTTCTCGGGCGGCAGCGGCTGCACCCAGCCTTCTTCCCACGCGCGATCCGCGATCGAGCATTCGATGGTTTTGATCGTGACCGGAGTGTCGTCAATGTTCAACGTGCATGACGCTTCGCACGGCGCCGGGCAGATGCGGCCAGTTACTTCCGGGAAGTTGTTCGTCGAGTGCAGGTTGTCGGCGGCTTCCTTCCAGTCGCCGCGATAGGCGAGGTCGTTCCAGTCGGGGATCTGATTGTTGACCGGGCAGCCGTTGTGGCAATAGGGAATGCCGCAATCCATGCACCGCGCAGCCTGCTTTTTTATTTCAGGCTCCGACAGCGGAACGACGAATTCCTTATAGTGCTTCAGGCGCTCTTCGACCGGGCGATACTTACGGTCGGCGCGCTCGATTTCCAGAAAACCAGTCGGCTTGCCCATTCTCGTGTTTCTTCTTTCGTCTTGTCTATCCGCGATGTGCCGGTGTGATCGTTATTGCTTGGCTGCTTCGAGCTCAGCTTCGCGATTGGTTTCGCGGGCTTTGGCGAGCTCGGTCAGCGCGCGGCGGTATTCCACCGGCATCACCTTCTTGAACTTCGGCAGGTAGGCCTGGAAGTTCTTCAGGATGTCCTGAGCGCGGCGCGAATTCGTGTAATGCGCGTGCCGCGAAATGAGCGTGTGCAGACGCTCGGCGTCCTGCTCGCGCATGTCGACCATGACGTTGTGGACCGCAATCGCGACATCGCCGCCCTGCTGGGCGAGTTTCTGCAGCGAACCCGGATCGGCTGTGATGGC
Organism: Hyphomicrobium sp. DY-1; assembly: GCF_047497105.1. Taxonomy (NCBI): domain Bacteria; kingdom Pseudomonadati; phylum Pseudomonadota; class Alphaproteobacteria; order Hyphomicrobiales; family Hyphomicrobiaceae; genus Hyphomicrobium; species Hyphomicrobium sp. DY-1. The sequence goes on from NZ_CP134870.1 coordinate 2,976,959, forward strand.
TTCGAGCTGCACCATGTCCTTGTTGAGACGACTTTCGAAATTGCCGTCCTCATCGAGGACATAGGCGATGCCGCCCGACATGCCGGCCGCGAAGTTGCGGCCGGTTTGACCGAGCACGACGACAACGCCGCCGGTCATGTATTCGCAGCCGTGGTCGCCCGTGCCTTCAACGACAGCGTAGGCTCCCGAGTTACGGACGGCGAAGCGCTCACCGGCCACGCCGCGGAAATAGCATTCGCCGGTGATGGCGCCGTAGAGCACCGTGTTGCCGACGATGATGCTTTCTTCCGGAACGATACTCGACTTGGGATCGGGGCGGACGATCAGCTTGCCGCCCGACAATCCCTTGCCGACATAGTCGTTGCCTTCGCCGATGAGATCGAGCGTGACGCCGTGCGCGACCCACGCGCCGAATGCCTGGCCCGCGGTCCCCTTGAAAGAGATCCAGATAGTATCTTCCGGCAGTCCGGTATGGCCGTAGCGCTTCGCAACCTCGCCCGAGAGCATCGCGCCCGCGGAGCGGTTGACGTTCTTGATGTCGACTTCCGCCTTTACCGGCTTCTTGCCTTCGAGAGCAGGCTTCGCCAGCTCGATCAGCTTGACGTCGAGAACTTTTTCGAGGCCGTGGTCCTGGCGCTCGCTGTTATAAATCGCGACGCCAGCCGGGGCGTGCGGCTTATGGAACAGCTTGGTGAAGTCGAGGCCGCGCGCCTTCCAGTGCTCGATGGCGCGATCCTTATCGAGTTGATCGCTTTGACCGATCATCTCGTTGAAGGTGCGGAAGCCGAGTTGAGCCATGATCTCGCGGACTTCTTCAGCGACGAAGAAGAAGTAGTTGATGACGTGCTCAGGCTTGCCGGAGAATTTTGCGCGCAGAACCGGATCTTGCGTGGCGACACCGACCGGGCAGGTGTTCAGGTGGCACTTGCGCATCATGATGCAGCCCGCCGCAATGAGCGGGGCGGTCGCGAAGCCGAACTCGTCGGCGCCAAGCAGCGCACCGATGACGACGTCGCGGCCGGTGCGGACACCACCATCAACTTGCACGGCGATACGGCCGCGCAGCAGATTAGCGACGAGCGTCTGATGCGTTTCGGCGAGACCGATTTCCCACGGGCTGCCCGCGTGCTTTATCGACGTCAGGGGCGATGCGCCGGTGCCGCCTTCGAAGCCCGAGATCGTCACGTGGTCGGCGCGCGCCTTGGCGACGCCCGCAGCGACAGTGCCGACGCCAACCTCGGAGACGAGCTTCACCGAGACGTCAGCCTTCGGGTTGACGTTCTTCAGGTCGTAGATGAGCTGCGCCAAGTCTTCGATCGAATAGATGTCATGGTGCGGCGGCGGCGAGACGAGCGTGACGCCCGGCGTCGAGTGACGGACCTTCGCGATCGTCGCGTCGATCTTGTGGCCGGGCAGCTGACCGCCTTCGCCGGGCTTCGCACCCTGGGCCATCTTGATCTGCATCATGTCGGAGTTGACGAGGTATTCCGTCGTCACGCCAAAGCGGCCCGAGGCGACCTGCTTGATCGCCGAACGCATCGAGTCTCCGTTCGGCATCGGCTTGAAGCGGTCGGATTCTTCGCCGCCTTCGCCGGTGTTCGAGCGGCCGCCGATGCGGTTCATCGCGATGGCGAGCGTGGTGTGGGCTTCGCGGCTGATCGAGCCGTAGCTCATCGCGCCGGTCGAGAAGCGCTTGACGATGGCGGCGGCTGGTTCGACGTCCTCCAGCGGAATGGGCTTGCGGCCGAAGCTTTCCGCCGAGCGCAGGCGGAACATGCCGCGCAGCGTCATGAGCTGTTCGGACTGGTCGTTGATCGCCTTCGAGAAGTCGCGGAACTTCTGCGGAATGCGGCCGCTCATCGCTTCCTTGTTATCGGTTGCGCGGACGGCATGCTGCAGGTCGGCGACCGTTCCCGGACGCCACATGTGGGCTTCGCCGCGGACGCGGTAAGCGTATTCGCCACCGACATCGAGCGCGTTGGCGAGGACCGGGATATCGCCGAAGGCCGACTTGTGGCGCTCAACCGTTTCGCGCGCGATCTCGCGCAGGCCGACGCCTTCGACCTGGGTGTGCGTGCCGGTGAAATAGCGTTCGACGAAGCTCGACCGCAGGCCGACGGCATCAAAGATCTGAGCGCCGCAATAGGACTGGTAGGTCGAGATGCCCATCTTCGCCATCACCTTCATGATGGCTTTGCCGATGGCCTTGATGAAGCGCTTCTTGACCATTTCCGGCGTCGTCCCCTCGGGGAGTTCCGGGATCATGGTGTAGAGCGTTTCGAATGCGAGATACGGATTGATGGCTTCGGCGCCATAGCCCGCAAGGGTGCAGAACTGGTTGATCTCGTGGGCTTCGCCGGTCTCAACGACGAGGCCGACAGAGGTGCGCAGGCCCTGCTTGATCAGGTGGTGGTGCACCGCCGACGTCGCGAGCAGCGAGGGAATGGCAATGCGGTCCGGTCCGGCGCGGCGGTCGGACAGGATGATGATGTTGAATTCCTTGGCGCGGACATATTCTTCCGCTTCGGCGCAGATGCCGTCGAGCGCCGGGCCCATGCCGCCTTCGCCCTTATCGGCGGGGTAGGTTATGTCGATGGTGATCGACTCGAAGTCGTTGTCCTTCACCGCGCCGATGCCGCGGATGCGCTCCAAGTCTTCGTTGGTCAGGATCGGCTGGTCGACTTCGAGGCGCTTCTGCTTCGAGGTGCCTTGCAGATCGAGGATGTTCGGGCGCGGGCCGATGAACGAGACGAGGCTCATCACAAGCTCTTCGCGGATCGAGTCGATCGGCGGGTTTGTAACCTGGGCGAAATTCTGCTTGAAGTACGTGTGAAGCAGCTTCGACTTTGACGACAGCGCCGAGATCGGCGTGTCGGTGCCCATGGAGCCGGTGGCTTCTTCGCCCTTTTCCGCCATCGGCGTCAGCAGAAACTTGATGCTTTCCTGGGTGTAGCCGAACGACTGCTGCAGATCGAGCAGGGCGACGTTCGACTTGGCGCCCGCGGCGCTCTTCGACGGCAGCGGTAGGTCGGAAACCTTGATCTGCGTGCGCTTCAGCCACGTCTCATATGGGTGGCTGGCGGCGATCTCAGCCTTCAGCTCTTCGTCCGAAATGATGCAACCCTTTTCGAGGTCGATAAGCAGCATCTTGCCCGGCTGCAGGCGCCACTTCTTGACGATATTTTCTTCTTCGACCGGCAGCACGCCGGACTCAGACGACATGATGACGGTGTCGTCTTTGGTCACGAGGTAGCGGGCCGGACGCAGACCGTTGCGGTCGAGCGTCGCGCCGATCTGGCGGCCGTCGGTGAAGGCCATGGCTGCGGGGCCGTCCCACGGCTCCATCAAGCAGGCATGATATTCGTAGAAGGCGCGGCGGTTGGTATCCATCGTCGGATTTCCGGCCCACGCTTCGGGGATCAGCATCATCGCCGCGTGCGAGAGGCTGTAGCCGCCCATGACGAGGAATTCGAGCGCGTTGTCGAAGCAGGCGGTGTCGGACTGGCCTTCATACGAGATCGGCCAGAGCTTCGAGATCTTGTCGCCGAACAGGGGCGACGACACCGACGCCTGGCGTGCGGCCATCCAGTTGACGTTACCGCGCAGGGTGTTGATCTCACCGTTGTGCGCAACCATGCGATAGGGGTGCGCGAGCTTCCACGATGGGAACGTGTTCGTCGAGAAGCGTTGGTGCACGAGGGCGAGCGCCGACACGAGGCGAGGGTCGGACAGGTCCGAGTAATAGGCCTTCACCTGGAAGGACAGGAACATGCCCTTGTAGACGAGCGTGCGCGTCGACAGCGACACGGTGTAGTGGCCGATGTCGCGGCCCTTATAGGCGTCGTGGATCGCATTCGAGACGACCTTGCGGACCATATAAAGGTGACGCTCAAACTCTTCCTGATCGGTCATGCTTGACGGTCGGCGGATGAAGACGTGGCGATGCACCGGCTCGACATCGCGCACCATGTCCGACAAGCAACCGTTTTCAACCGGCACTGTGCGCCAGCCGATCAGCTCAAGGCCTTCTTCCTTGAGGCAGCGCGCCCAGACGCGCTCGCAATGCGCGCGCAGGCGTTCGTCGTGCGGCATAAAGATGTGGCCGACAGCGTATTCGCCCGGTGCTGGAAGATCGAAGCCGAGCGCCTTCGTTTCGGCGGCCAGAAAGTCATGCGGGATCTGAATCATGATGCCGGCGCCGTCGCCGGAAAGCGGGTCGGCACCGACCGCGCCGCGATGCTCGAGGTTTTCGAGTATCTTCAAGGCGCCTTCGACGATGCTGTGTGATTTGCGACCCTTGAGGTTCGCAATGAAGCCGACGCCGCATGCGTCGCGCTCAAGAGCCGGATCAAAAAGGCCTGCTGCCGCCGGACGGCTTCCCGTGCCGATTTCGTCTTCCAGCGGAGACAGATATCCTTCGCTCATTTCTCGCCTCGTATGGCCCGTTGGCCCAAATTCAGAACTTCGTTATTCGGAAGCGTGCCCGGGTGCGGGCCGCTTTGTTTGTTCGACTTTTGCGCAATCTCGTCGGTCGAAGAATATTACGCCAAGCGCCGCCGTTTTCGGTCAGGGCGCGATAACACGTGGTGGTTAATGGAATGGAGCCCGCCGCCGATCGCACGGCCCTGCAAACCGCATATCCTGTATTCGAGCACTTCTATTTCTCCCACGCCGCCACTCGGAAGCCGTAAAGCGACGCTACGGCCGATGCAAACGTCCGAGCTGTTCTCAGACGCCCACCCACCGGCGCACAAAGGACAGCAATGTTGACCTATCTAGCAAATTCTACAGATTTGACACTGCGGCACAAGCGGTAACACGCAGCCGTGGCAATGATCTTTTTCGGCAAGCTCCGAGCGAGTACCGGGCAACAAAATTTCCTATGGTCAGCGCAGGCCCGAAGGCAGGCAAAAAAAACGGCAACCCCGCCGAAGCAAGGCTGCCGTTCCAGGCTACACGAGAGACGTGAGGTTACGCAGCTGCTTTGGCTTCGAGCTGCTGGACGGGTTCACTCGTGCCGATCGCGATCGTCCGGGGCTTCTTGCTCTCCGGGACGTTGCGGACGAGATCAACATGCAGGAGGCCGTTCTCGAATTTGGCGCCCGTCACATCGACGTGGTCGGCAAGCTGGAAGCGGCGCTCGAACGCGCGGGCAGCAATGCCGCGGTGAAGGTAGGTTTTGCCTTCGGCGTCCGCGGCCTTCTCGCCGGCGATCGTGAGGGTCTGCTCTTTGACCTCGATCTTCAGCTCGTCCTGGGAGAAGCCAGCAACAGCGAGCGTGATCCGGTAGGCGTTCTCGCCGGTCCGTTCGATGTTATAAGGCGGGTAGGTGGATTCGCTATCGAAGCTCACTGAGCGATCGAGCGCCTGGAACAGGCGGTCGAAGCCGATAGCAGAACGGTAAAAGGGGGCAAATTCAGCGTGTCGCATGACATATCCTCCATGAGAAGCGACATGTAAAAACGGGCCAATTGGCTCGGTTTTTCCAGTGCGGTCCCGCTTTGCGGCAACCACACTAAAGAGGTAGGAAGCCGAATATTCGCTTCAAGAGGCTGCCTGCCAAGATCATGTGTTAATCGCGTTGGTTCGCGTTTCTTCCTCAATATTTTCGCCTTGCGCGCATGAGCATGAAGAGCGGCAGATGAAACTGGTTTCGCTTTCGATCAATCCCGTTCCGAGCGGTGCCGAGGTATTGGCTTTCGACGGCTACGACCGCCGCAAGCTGCGCGCGGCGCTTTGGGAGGCCACGCGCGGGCCGGTGCGCGGCACCGTTATCATCGTGCAGGGGCGCGGCGAGTTCATCGAGAAGTATTTCGAGGTCGTTGCCGATCTCAGGCGGCGCGGCTTCGCCGTGGCAATCTTCGATTTGCGCGGGCAGGGTGGGTCCGAGCGTGTCTTGTCGAACCGGCATAAGGGGCACGTTGTCGCCTTCACCGAATACGACCGCGATCTGGCGATATTCATCGATGAGATCGTACGGCCGAACCTGCCGGAGCCGTTCGTCGGACTCGGTCATTCGCTCGGAGGCAACATTCTGCTGCGCGGGGCGCAGGACGAAGCGAGCCCGTTCTCGCGCATGATTCTTCTGTCGCCGATGATCGACATCCACGAGCGCATGCTCGGGGCGAGCCGGCCGCTGGCGAAGGCTTATGCTTCGACGGCGTCGATGCTGGGGCTGGCGACCGCCTACGTTCGCGGCGGCACCGACCAGCCGAACGATCTCATGGCGTTCGAGAATAACAGGCTGACGAGCGATTACGTGCGGTGGTCGCGGGTGAAATCGATCATTGAGGCTGCGCCTGACTTGGCGCTCGGGTCGCCGACGGTCGGCTGGCTCCGGGCGGCGCTGAGAAGCTGCGCCATGCTTTCGCGACCCGATTATCCGAAATACGTGTGCGTGCCGATGATGCTCTTTGCGGCGGGCGCCGATCACGTCGTTTCGACGCAGGCGATCGAAGATTTTGCCGTCGATCTTAAATCCGGCGGCCACGTTCTGATGCCGGGTTCGCGGCATGAGATTCTGCAAGAGACGGACGCCATCCGGCAGCGGTTCTGGGCCGCTTTCGATGCCTACATGGGCGTCGAAACGTTGCCGTCGGAAGGTCGCCTATAAAACTAAAGCTTGTTGAGCAGGGCCAGCACGTCTTCGTGCAGGCGCGGATCGCCGGTCGCGATGATGTCACCACCGGACGATGGGTCGCCGCCGGTCCATGTGGTGATCACCCCGCCGGCGCGCTCGATGATCGGGATGATGGCGACGATGTCGTAAGGCTTCAGGCCCGATTCGATGATGACGTCGACAAAGCCGGATGCGAGCAGGCAATAGCCGTAGCAGTCGCCGCCGTAACGGGTGAGGCGGGCTTTCGATTTGAGGGCCGCGAGCGCTGCCGACTGCTCAGGGGTCTCAAACAGGTCGGGGTGCGTCGAGGTCAGAATCGCATCTTCGATCTTGGTGCATTCGCGCGTCTTGATACGGGCCGGACGGCCGCCGCGCAGACTGTGGTAGGCCGCCTTGTCGCCCGACCAGAAGCGCTCGCCGGTAAATGGCTGGTCGACTAGGCCAAAGATTGGCTGGTCGTCCTTCATCACCCCGATCAGCGTGCCCCAAAGCGGCGAGCCCATGATAAAGGCGCGGGTGCCGTCGATTGGGTCGATGACCCACTTATAGGAGCTGGTGCCGGGGCGCGTGCCGAATTCCTCGCCGACGATGCCATGATCGGGGAAGCGGGTTGTGAGCGCCTGGACGATCGCTTTCTCGGCGCCTCGGTCCGCCTTCGTCACGGGATCGAAAGCCCCGCCGGCCGCCTTGTTTTCCACAGGCATTGGTTTACGAAAATGCTTGAGGATAACGGAGCCGGAAATATCGGCCAGATCCTGCGCGACGCGGACAATGGCCTGAAATTCGGTCGCCGGCACACGTTCCGCCACGCGGTCACCCTGAGATTTCAATTGTTTGACAGACGCTCCTGATAGCGCCAGTCGCTATGCCGTTATAGAGCAAGGTTGAACTAGATACATATTAGTAACGTAAGTTGTGGCGAGCTGGATACAGCCACCTTTTAATGTGCTAGTGCAATACGCGTTTAGATTGCGATGCGCCACGAACCGGCTCATCGTGATGACTGCGAGTGCGATGACACGCTTCACCGCTTTCGCTGCCCAATTTGGGCGTTTCCTCCCTAGACTTGGGCCGTTCGGCTTCGGACGGCCTTTCTTTATTGGGGATTTTTTTGCCCGCAGTGGTTGCGCCAAACTTAGGCGCTTGAAATGCCTGAATTTTAGCCCTGCACTTTTTGATAACCAGATTTGCGGAAAACGCATTTGCTGGTGATGCGCTGCACCTTTAATTTTTGCAGTGCGATATGTGAGCTCCGCTCGCGCTTCGCAGCCCTCCTTGGGCGTTTCCTCCCTAGACTTGGGCCGTTCGTGGAATTCGGACGGCCCTTTTTCTATGGTGAATCCGGTGCCTCGGAGCGCGCCATTTATTCGGCGGCGGCGCGGTAGTCGAGAATGCCCGGCACCTCGCGGAACATCGTCGATACGATATCAATCAGAACGTCCGACAGGCGCTGATAGCCTGAGTTTTCCTGGAACGTCAGTTCATTGATATAGAGCCCGCGGTTGATTTCGAGCTGGATGGCATGGGTGCCTCGTCCGGGACGGCCGTGGTGCTCGGTGATGTAGCCGCCGGCGTATGGACGGTTCAACTGTACTTTGAAACCACGCCGCTGGAATTCGTCGCGGATAAGAAGGGTAAGGCGCGGATCGGCGGATGCGCCGAAGCGATCGCCGATGACGATGTCGGGGCGCTGGGCGCCGCCAGGCGCCATCGCCGTCGATGGCATCGAATGACAATCGATTAGGACGGCATAGCCGAAGTTTTCCCGTGTCTGCGTGACGAGACGGGAAAGCTCCGCGTGGAATGGAAAATAAAGCTGCTCGATGCGCGCCAGCACGTTTTCGAGGCGCAGCCGCGAGGGATAGATCTCCTCGCCGTCGGCAACGATGCGGGCGACAGTGCCGAGCCCTCCGGCGACGCGAATCGACTGCGTGTTGGCGTGGGCGGGCAGCGGTTCGAGCACCAGTTCCGGGTCAAGTTCATAGGGCTCGCGGTTGAGATCGAGATAGGCGCGGGGAAAACGCGCGCTGATGAGCGGCGCGCCAAGGCTCGCTACGGGGCGGAACAGCTTGTCGACAAAGCAATCTTCAGAACGGCGCAGCGTTTTTGGGTCAAGCCTGGAAATGGCTAGAAATTCGGGCGGATAGAGGCGGCCGGAATGCGGTGACGAGAATACGAAAGGCACGCCCTGTGTCCGCGGCGACAGGACATCGTAGGACGGGAAAAATGCGCTGGGCACGTCGTGGGATCTATCGTCGGGCATGGTGCGGCGTTGTCTCGTTCAGATCCCGGCTTGAGAATGTTTGTTCAGAGCGGCCTACATTGCCAACGGTGCGGCGCGAAGTCCATGCAAGACTTTTAGCGTGATGCGGATTGCACATAGCTTACGCGCGACAATGCCGTTTCCAGGTAAATAAGCATTTCGCCACGAAGTCGAGCGATCCTTTCCACAGTTTCATGCTCCGTTTACCTAAGTTGGGCCAAGTTTGCGTACGACGAGATATGGGGTATTGCTCGTCCGGGGTTTTCGCACATTCAGAGTAGCCATGACCGCTAAGCCATCTAGCCTGCCGATCCGTCGCATCTTGCTCGCCGAGGATGACGACTCCATGCGCGGCTTTCTCGTCAAGGCGCTGGAGAAAGCGAACTACGATGTCGTCGCTTTCGAAAACGGCGAAGACGCCTACGACCGGCTGAAATCCGAGCCGTTCACGCTGCTGCTGACGGATATCGTCATGCCCAAGATGGACGGCATCGAACTGGCGCGGCGCGCCAGCGAAATCGATCCCGATCTCAAGATCATGTTCATCACCGGGTTTGCGGCGGTCGTGCTCAATAGTGAAAACCAGCCGCCAAAAGACGCACGTGTTCTTTCCAAGCCCTTCCATCTCAAGGACTTGGTCAAGGAAGTCGACCGCTTGCTGGCAGCTTGAAACGGCGTTTCGACTATAATCGTCAAATTGCGGCGTTCCGGGGCTTGACCTGGGTATCGCTAACCCTCTAGAAGCTCGTTTCTTCCGGGCACTTAGCTCAGCGGTAGAGCACTACCTTGACATGGTAGGGGTCAGAGGTTCGATCCCTCTAGTGCCCACCATTGAAACCTCTGGTTTCTTTGGTTTTCCGGAACGCCTGCGGTCTTTCCCATCATTGCCCGCCTATTGATCCGACTCGAGCTTCGAGGACGAGAATCCGCGCATTTACCCCGAAAAAAGTGGACTTCGTGAGCTTTAGGCAGGGCATCAGGGAGATTGTCGGTATACGTCCTTTAGCCGAATAGGCTTTTACCATTTTGCCGCACTAGCATCGGCACTATGGCGCACGCGGATAATATTTTTCAGTGTCCTGTAACTGGCCGTCCCCTTCGGCGGCGAGGCGATATGTATGTCACCGACGATGAAGCCGGGAGCTATCGCGTCTTCGATGACATCGCAGTGCTTCTTCCGCAGGAGAATGAGCCGACAACCCCATCGAATATCATTGATTGGTATGATTCATTCGGGTGGGCGCAGAATGCCAATGGTAAATTCAAAGAAACAGACGCTCTCAACGAATCCAAACAGGTACAAATCGAGCATACCAGTCACTGCATTTCCCGCCTGAGCAAATATTTCGAAAAGGGTGGCGACTATATTGTTGACGTCGGGAGCGGCCCGATCGCGCATCCGGAACTTCTCAGCTACGGGCAAAATTTCAAGAAGCGTATTTGCATTGATCTCTCGATCACCGGTCTGCAGCAAGCCAAACAAAAGCTCAGCGATAGGGGCATTTACGTCCAAGGGGACGCAACGAGGCTTCCTCTCGTTAGCGGCTCGATCGATGCGATCACATGCAATCACCTCATCTATCAATTGCCCGTCCATCTGCAGAGGTCGGCTATCTTGGAACTGTGGCGCGTTTTGAAACCCGGCGGGGTCGCGGTGATCGTCTACAGATGGCTTCACTCCGGCTTTGCATTCCGGCTTGAGAGGCTCGCGTCAAAATTTGGTTTAGGTGCGGAAGTGGATAGGGCATCCGACCACGTTCCGGAACGTGATCCCGATGAGCCGCAACTGCGAAAATGGTTTGAAGAACAAGACTGGCCCTTCACCTACTCATACGACTGTTATCGTTTGATCGATAATGAGTTCATGCGCCGATACGTCAGCAATGATTGGCGTGGTCGGTTGTTTCTTAACACTTTGCTATCGATGCAGCGTTGTCTGCCATCACAGTGTGGAAGATATGGCCTGTTTCCTGCTATCGTTATCCACAAGCCGTCGTTGAATTGAGCCGAGACCTGCGTCCGACCGGCGGCGCAACTGATACAACATACACTCGAAATCCAACGTCAGGTCGGCCGAGCCCCGGAAAGGATTTCGGCTTCGCCGTGAATGGCCGGCCTGTCGCAAAGTGTGTCGATTGCGTGATCCTTATTTGCGCGGATCGTCGGCAGGATTGATGTATTTGATGTTCCACGGACCGGTCGCAGTAAGGAGAACGACAGTTTCTTTCTGGTTCCACAGATAGTGTGCGTGGCCAGCGGGCAATGTGAAGCTAGCGCCGACGCCGAGTTTGCTGCCCTTCTCGCGATCCAGCTTTTCTCCCATGCCGTTCCAAACCGTGCCCTGTAGAACGGTGATCACTTCAGCGAAGGGATGAGTGTGGGCTGGAATCTCATATTTCGCCGGGAATTTAAGATAAGCCATAAAGACGCCAGGCTTGCTGGGGTTGCCTATGACGAGCGCACTTTTTGCGCCTTTGGGGAGCAGGGGCTCATCTTTCCATGCGATGGTGCCCAGCTCGAAATTTTCCATTTTGTCTGTCGTCAATCGCTGGATTTGGTCGTCCTGGGCGAACGCATATGTCGAAAGCGCTGCAACCCCCACGCTTGCCAATCCTGCCACCAAAATTCTGATGCTCATTTCCTTTCACCCCGTCTTTATGTGAGTAGCCGAAGCACTGCATAAATAGGTGCGGAGATGGGATGACAACGGCGATTTGCCTGCTCAGCGCCGGGAAAATTGCCTGTACCGCCGAACTCAGATGAGTCCTCGGCCCTTCCTTGGTCTAAGGCGGTTGCGTTAGCGTTTTTATCCCCCACGGGGGTAAATTTCGTGGCTTCATAAGGCAAAGTAGCCGAAATGTTGAGAAACAGCAGGATTTGGGGGGAGGGGGCGCCGAAAAACCACGGCGAAATTCTCCGAAAAGCGCACAAAGGCACTTGGCCTCGGCCAAAAAATCGCTAAAACGCAGGCTTCATCCCGCAGCTTCGCCCCGTCTCGATGGGGTTGGAGGTTCAGCCTCCAGCTGTCCACCAGCTTTAACCGGTGTCGTTATGAAAGTTAGAAACTCTTTGAAGTCCCTGCGCTCGCGGCACCGCGATAATCGCGTCGTGCGCCGTAAAGGCCGGGTCTATGTCATTAACAAGACTCACCGTCGCTTCAAGGCCCGTCAGGGCTGAGGCGCTGCCGGCGTCTATGCGACGTTACGGCGAATTCACCAGAGTCTTTTTGACCAAACGCCATGCCCCGGATTAATTTCGGGGCATGATTTTTCCTGCGCGCCTTCTTATCGGTCTTCTGATCCTCACGGGCGGGGCGGCAAACGCTGCCGCCGATGATGAGCTGCTGAAGACCCAGCCGTTCCCTGCCGAGCCGGCGCCGGCGCCGCAACCGCCTCCTGCCGTCAAGAAAGCGCCGCCCGTGGCGCCGTCTCCCGGTGCTCAAGCGCGTCAGAAGGGGCCGCCTGGGCTGATGGGCCTGCCGTGGCCGCAGACACCGGAACAGGTCTCCAAGACCCTCGACAATCTCTACGCCTATCTCGCGACCGAAGGCGACCATCGTCAGGCGGGCGAGATCAGCGGCGTCATCGAGCGGCTTTGGCGCCTGCAGGGCGGCGATACCGTCAATCTGCTGATCGACCGCGGTGAGCTGTTCTCGGCGCAGAATCAAAACGAGAAGGCTCTGCCTTTCCTCGATGCGGCCGTCGAACTCGAGCCGCAGTATGCGGAGGCCTGGAGCCATCGCGCCTATATCGAATACCGGATGAACAACTACGCGGCGGCGCTGGGCGATCTAAGACGGGCGCTCGCCCTTGAGCCGAATAATTTCCGGGCGCTTGACGGCATGGCCAAGATCCTCGTGCAGATGGGCGAGAAAAAAGCTGCGCTGGAAGTCTACGACCAGCTTCTCAAAGTGCACCCCAACATCGAGGGCGGCCAGACGGCACGCGACGAGTTGAAAAAGGAAGTTGAAGGGCAGGGGATCTGAAGCCTTCGTTTGCGCGCCTAGGTCAAAAGCCAGCGGAAGGCGCGTTTCAGTTCGCTTGCGCCGTGGGATTCGTACCAGCGGCCGTGCGCCACGATGATGCGTTCCGGGTTCCAGCCGATCATCGTTTCGACGGCTTTGCGAAGCTCCGTTTTTTCATTCGAAAACGTTGCGCGGAGATCGCGCGGCATGCCGCCGTCCGGAGCGAGGCAACCGCCGAGGCGGGTCAGCAAGCGCATTCCGATTGAAAGTTTGTCGGGTTCGAAATTTTCGATCAGGTCAGCAAGGATCAGAGTGCGGCTCGGCCGATGGAAGAAGTCGAATTCGGTCATGTACCGGCCAGCGACGGAGATCGTCGCGATCTCTCCATCCCACGGATAGCCGCTATCGCGATCCAACGGCAGAGAAGGAAAGTCGATCCGTTTACCGGCTTGCTCCTTGATGCGTGGTGCGAGGTAAACCTCGGCTGCCGGGAAGGCCGCCTTCCAGTCCGGCGTCCACCAGTAGTGCAAGCGGTTCGGCGCCAAGATCCAATGGGGCTTTGCGATGCGTTCGATCTCGGCGCGGAGTTCGGGCTTCAGCGGCGTTGGAGAATGAATAAACGCGTCGCCGGTCTTGAGCCGGATGAGCGTCATCCGGGTCGGGAACTGCATTTTCAAAAGCGGGGGGCCGAAGCGGATCAGCGGACCGTCGACGAGCCACACGTTTTCCGCGACCGGCTTCAGGGTGTTGAGCGGCGGATAGGTTTGTTTTGCATCATCGCCGTGCATCTTCAAAAGGTGGGTGAAGACCGGCGAGATGCAATAAGGGCGGCTTACACCTCTTCCGCGATCGGTGCGCCGGAATCGTCGATAAAGGCGATGCGGATCATATTCGTCGCACCGGGGCTACCGAGCGGAACACCGGCGGTGATTAAAATGCCCTCGCGTGCTTTGACCAAGCCTTCCTCGAACGCGATGCGGCATGCCTTGCGCACCATGTGCGAGAGGTTTTCGGGGTCGCCCGTCAGGATGGTATGGACGCCCCAGACCAGAGCCAGCCGACGTGCCGTCGATTCAACCGGCGTCAGACCGATGACCGGAATTCCGGGGCGTTCGCGCGTGACGCGTAGCACGGTCGAGCCGGTCGCTGTGTAGCAGACGATGGCGCCGAGCTTCACCGTGTCGGCGATGGCGGATGCGGCGGCGGCGATAGCGTCAGCACCGGTCGGCAGAGGCTCGGTCTGTGTCGCGTAGAGCATCGGCTCGTAAACCGGATCGTGCTCCACCTCGCGGGCGATTTTGTCCATCATCTGGATGGCTTCGACCGGGTATTGGCCAACGGCGCTTTCTGCCGACAGCATGATCGCGTCGGCACCGTCGAACACTGCAGTCGCCACGTCGGAGACTTCGGCGCGCGTCGGCATCGGCGAGGAGATCATGCTTTCGAGCATCTGCGTCGCGACGATGACGGGCTTGCCAGCGGCGCGCGACAGTCTCGTGATCTTCTTCTGGATGCCGGGCACCTTCTCGACCGGCATTTCGACGCCAAGATCGCCGCGTGCGACCATGATTGCGTCGGACGCCGCGATCACCTCTTCGAGTGCTGCGACAGCGGACGGCTTCTCGATCTTGGAGAGAATGGCGGCGCGATTGCCGATCAGACGGCGCACCTCGTGCACGTCTTCGGCGCGCTGGACGAACGACAAGGCAACCCAATCGACGCCGAGTTTCAGTGCGTGTGCTAGGTCAGCCTTGTCTTTTTCCGTGAGCGGACTGATCGGCAGCAGCGTGTCGGGCATCGAAATGCCCTTGCGGCTTGCGAGCATGCCGCCGGTCGTGACCTCGGCCTTGATTTGCACGGGCGACGCTTCGATGACGCGCATGCGCAGCTTGCCGTCGTCAAGGACGAGGTTGTGGCCCGGCTGGATGGCTTCAAAAATCTGCTCGTGCGGCAGGTAAACGCGTTCTTCCGTGCCGAGCGTTTCGTCGCGGTCGAACTTGAAGATCGCGCCGGTCGGCACGTTGATGCGGCCGGTGTCGAAATTGCCGATGCGGAACTTCGGACCCTGCAAGTCGGCAAGGATGCCAATGGGGTGGCGATGGCGCGCGGCGCAGGCGCGCACGGTGTTATAGAGCGCCTTCGAACCGTCGTGGGTCGAGTGGCTCATGTTGATACGGAAGACGTCGACGCCCGCCATGAACAGGCGCTCGACCATCTCCGGGGAGGCAGACGCGGGTCCAAGCGTCGCTACAATCTTGACCCGCCGATTACGTCTCATTTGTCTGCATTTCCTTGGCCCGGATCGGTGAGGCGGATGGTCCACTCCTTCGCCTCGCCAGTATCTACTTCGAAAAATCCGGTGCGCTTATATCCGCGTTTCACGCAATCCTGAACCCCCCGGATGGCAAAGGACTTTTCTGTCGTGCACATGTCGTTTTTGCCGCCCCATTCGCCGCCGCGATCGTAATCGACTGCGTGGACGTAAACGTAGCGGCTCGGCAAGGCTCCCTTCAGAAGCGTCTCGCAGGTTTGCGATGCGATATTCCACCAGCCTTCCGTCGCCCAGCCGGTGGTGTCCTGATAACCAATGGCGACGCCCACCCGGCTCGATGTCGCGTTGCAAAGCTTCAGGTCGGCATGTGCCGCCGACGTGTAAACACATAAGGCCAACGAAAAGATGACGTGCCGGGTAATGGCGCGCGAAGAATTGCGGGATGGCAAGTCAGAAGCTCCAATTCCTATAGCGGAGAGTTCTGGTTGTGTCCCCAGCCGTTCGCCAACGACGTATGTCTTGCTTACGGATCGACAAGGATGACCCGGAAATCGTTGACGTTGGTTTGGGTCGGGCCACACAGAATAAGATCGCCTATGGGGCGAAAGAAACCCGTCGAGTCGTTGTTCTCCAGGAACTTGGCGGCATTGAGATTTTGTGCCGCAGCCCGTGCGAGCGTATCGGGGAAAACCATGGCGCCTGCCGGATCGCTGTGGTGTCCGCCACCGCCGTCGATGCCGTCGGTATCGCCAGCGAGGCCGGCGATGCCCGGCGTGCCATTCAATGCGATGGCGAGGCCAAGGGCGTATTCCTGGTTGGGGCCGCCGGAGCCGTTGCCGCGTACCGTGACGGTCAATTCGCCACCGGACATAATCGCGACCTTTTCGCCCTTAGCTTTCGCTTCGAGGGCCATCTCGGCGTGCTTGCGGGCAATTTCGTGCGCTTCGCCTTCAAGATCGTCGCCAAGCATGATGGTGCGATAGCCGAGATCGCGTGCGATGGCGCCAGCAGCTTCGATCGAAGCGCGGGGTGCGGCGACGATTTCGTAAGTCGAATTGGCGAGCTTGGGATCGCCGGCTTTCAGCGTTTCGTTTTTCGGATCGTCGAGCGCTTTCGCGATCTCGGGCGACGGTGTGATCTTCCATTTGGCGAGCACGGCGCGCGCGTCCGCCAGCGTCGAGCGGTCGGCGACGGTCGGGCCGGAGCCGATCTCGTCGGGATTGTCGCCCGGCACGTCGGAGATAGCGAGCGTCAGCAAGCGCGCCGGATAGACGGCGGCTGCGAGCTTGCCGCCTTTGACTTCGGAGAGGTGCTTGCGCACGCAATTCATTTCCGAGATCGGTGCGCCGGATTTCAGCAGCTGTTTCGTCAGGGCCTGCTTGGCTTCGAAGCTGACGCCTGGCACCGGAGCCGCCCAGATCGCCGAAGCGCCACCCGACAACAGGCAAAGAACGAGATCGTTCGGACCGGCGCTCTTCGCCAGCGCAATGGCGCGTTCGGCACCAACGATGGAATTTGCGTCGGGAACGGGGTGGCCCGCTTCCAGGATTTCGATGATCTTGGTCGGCAAGCCGAAGCCGTGGCGCGTCGAGATAAGGCCCGAGATTTTGCCGGCTTCGCCGGTTGCGATGTAATGCTCTTCGGCTGCGACGGCCATCGCGGCAGAGCCCTTGCCGGCACCGATGATGATGATCCGGCCGCCTCCGGGGACCTTGGGCAGGTGCGCAGGCAGGCAAACCGCGGGGTGGGCCGTCCGATAAGCGGTTTCGAACAGCGTGCTCAAAGTCTCGCGGACGCCGCCGTTCGTGCCGTCTTTCATAGTGTCTCCCTAGGCCGATGCCTGCTTGTTATCTCATTATTGGGGGTCTGGTTTGCGCAAACGCTCCGTCTCCGTCAAGGCATCAGAGGCCGCAGCTTATGCGGGCCTTTCGGGTGGCCGGCATGGTGCTTATGTCGTAAGGCCTGTCGCAGGACCCTGCCGGTCAAGGAGTTGGCCATGAAGACTTTCGATCCGCAAACGACAATCGAACTCGAAGCGGCGGTATTCCGGCGTCTGGTCGAGCATTTGCGGTCGCGAACGGACGTTCAGAACATCGATATGATGAATTTGGCCGGATTCTGCCGGAATTGCCTGGCGACCTGGATGTCGGACGCGGCGGAGGCCAAGGGGCTTGAATTGTCCAAGGATGACGCCCGCGAAATCGTCTACGGCATGCCGTTCCAGGAGTGGAAAGCCAAGCATCAGACCGAAGCGTCGCCCGATAAACAGGCGGCCTTCGAACAGAACCGGCCGAGAGATCATTAATCGTGGTCCCCGGCGACTCGCGTTCCGCGAGCCGGCCGCCGGGGACGGCTTTGGAGCAAGCAGTCGGCCGGCTTTTTTGCGCCTTGCGACTCTCCTTTGGAGAGCCGGCCGCAAGGCGCGGCACCGCAGCGACTCAAAAACGCTCCGCGACATATACAACGTCAAGATGGCGGACCAAATTTATCCCTTTGGATAGCGAGGATCGCCGCCTTGCTGTGGCCGACGCTCGCCGTTAGCGTCGGCGGAACAAGACAGCAGGAGTTCCCATGAGCACGCTTCAAGCCTCGGCGCAAAATCAGCTGCGCCAGTTCGTCGAACAGATCGAACGCCTCGAAGAGGAAAAGAAGCAGCTCGCGGCCGATATCCGTGACAAATACACGGAAGCCAAGGCCGTCGGCTTCGACGTCAAGGCGCTGCGCCAGATCGTTCGGCTGCGCAAGAAGAGCAACCAGGAGCGCCAAGAAGAAGAGAGCATCCTGGAAGTCTACATGCATGCGCTGGGAATGCTGGATCAGGCGCCCAATACGGAAGCGCTTGCCGACGCGATGATGGCCGCTGAGTAAGAGAGTTTTTAGTTGCGCCCTGCGCTCGCGTTCCGCGAGCCGGCTGCGGGGCGCGGCTTCGATTGGCCGGTCGCCAGCATGGGCTTTCATTGCCGGCCGCGAGGCGCAGTAACGCCGATCTGCAACCCGTAATAAAACAGCACCACCCAGTCCCCATTCGGCGCTGAGGAAAGGGCGGTGCTGGCGACGGCAGTCTTTCGACTGCCACCTCTGTGCGCGCGGAAATGTGATTGGTTCTGCGCGTCTTCAGGTTCACCCTAATGTCCGGTCGTGATAAGGACAAATCGCTATTTCTTGCGATGGGCATTAGACCTTCTGATGGTTCACGTCACACTCAAGCAGCTCCGGTATTTTGACGCGCTCGCGCGCGAACAGCATTTCGGCCGCGCCGCCGATGCCTGCGCGGTCACGCAGCCTGCATTGTCGATGCAGATTCAGGATCTTGAAGCCTCATTGGGCATTGCGCTCGTCGAGCGAACGCGCAGCGGCATCAAGCTGACGCCGAAGGGCGAGGAAATCGCGCTACGCGCGCAGCGGCTTCTCAACGACGTCCGCAATCTCGTCGATTATGCGCAGCACGCGGGCGGTCTTCTTTCCGGGACGCTTCGGCTGGGTGTCATTCCGTCGGTTGCGCCATATCTGCTGCCGCCGCTTCTGCCGCTGCTGAAGGAGCATCATCCCGATCTCGAACTGCATGTTCGCGAGACGCAGACGCAGGTTCTGACGGATGAGCTGGTCGAGGGGAAACTCGACGTGCTGCTCTTGGCTTTGCCGATCAAAAATCCGGATATCGAAACGCTACCCGTTTTCGAAGACCGGTTTTTGCTGGCGATGCCGAAAAGCCGAAAGCTCTCCGGCCGCGTGCGGGCAACGAAGGAGATGGTCGAGCACGACCGCCTTCTGCTGCTCGAAGAGGGGCATTGCCTGCGCGACCAGGCGCTCACCTATTGCAGCTTGCAGCAGGTCGATGATGTCAACACGTTCGGAGCATCGAGCCTGTCGACCATCGTCGAGATGGTGTCGGCAGGTTTCGGAATCACGCTGCTGCCGGAGATCTGCATCGGCATCGAAAGTCGTGGCCGCGACATCAAGATGATCCGCTTCGTCGATCCTGAGCCGTCGCGGTCCATCGGGCTTGCGTGGCGTCGGTCAAGTCCGCGGCGCGCGGATTTTCTGGCGTTGGGCAAGTTCGTCAACGAGGCGGGGCAGGTGTCGCTCAAGCGCGGCGTTGCGGCGCTCGAGGCTTAGCGCCAGTCAACTTAGCGACTTGTCAGCGGGCGCTGGTCTGGACAGGGCGGTTCGAGATGCCCGTGGCGATGCGGCTGTCTTCCAGTTCCTTCAGGGCTTCGGCGTGCACGGCCTTGCCTTTGAATTGATCGCACCACATTGCTTCCGCCAATTGGCGTCCCGGTCGAAACCGCATTGGCTCAAGCGTATCGACATCATCCAGGACTTCGAGCGTAGCGGCGACGTCGGGAGCCTGCATCGGCGCGAGCGGCTTGTCGCGGGCTGTCGGTTCGTTGGTCAGAAACGGAGCAAGCGGGAAGGGGCGATAGTCCATCTCGTCGGGATGGTCTTCGTCGTAGGCCGGTGCCTGCGCCCATTCGGTCATGCTGGCCGGGCGCATATCGCTGACGGTTCCGGCCGCCGGATCGAGGCTTGCGACTTGAGCGATCGGCGCTTCCGAAGGTTTGCGATTTTCAGCCAAGGCTGCGGCGGCGAGCGCTTTCTGCGGGCGAACGGCGGGTCTTGGACCTTGGATGAGTTCCGGCAGCGGCATGGAGGCGGCGGACGCAACCAGATCATTGAGCTTGCTGCGATCGGCTTGCGACGGAACCGTGAAATGCGACGAGCGGTCGATCAGTCTTGGGACAGCGATAGCCTGTGATTGCCCGTCGCTGGGTTCGAGCGAAGCAACCGTCGACGGCGGCGCGAACGGACGTACCGGCGGCGAGAGCGACGGATCGGGCTCGGTCGTTATGTTGACGTTGCGCCGGGTCGAACCGTCGGCTGTTTTCGGGCGCGTGCCTAAGCCCAATGAGGCGACGACGTTGAGATGCTTCTTCGGCGGGCTGACCTCGAGGGACGCCACCATGGTGCGCGAGGTTCCTGGCTCACGGCGATCATGGAAGAATTCGGCGACCTGGGTTGCGAGCTCGTGGAACCGGCTGCGTGCGATTTTAACGTCGGCCGGGGTGATCGGGCGACCATCGGCGGGCACGAATTTCGAGTGGCCATTCGGAAAGAGCAGGGCAAGCTCCTGGCGCGGCATACGCGGCCACATGCGAACGTTGGCCGTGTCGATGTGAATGAAGGGGATGCCGGACGTCGGATAGTATCCGACGCCGCCGCGCTCACGGATCAGCGCAGAGTAGCGCATCTTCTTCAGCGGAATATCGGGGAAGGTAATGTCGATCGCTTTGCCAGTGATGTGCTGGCTGAACCGCGCCTGACCGCCGCGCGTTTCGCGAAGCATTTCATTGGTGCTTGCCGTGCGATAGCCGCAGATGATGTTGATCGGCTCCTTCGAGCCGAGCTCTTCGTGCATTTCCCAGGCGAGGTCGATAGTGGCGGGCGCGATCGTGATGATCTTGTTCTTGCGCCAGTCGCGCATGATGTAATTTATTTTGGTCATCGCCTCGGGAATGTATTTTCCATTCCGCTTGTAGACGATGGTCAGGCGTTCGTGTGTGTGGATGTGATAGAGGGAAATCACGCGCTCGTTAGGCTGCCCGGCCGCCGTCATCTTGTCGGCGTTGAGACACACAGACAAAATCAGCGCGAGTGCGCCGAATACCAGCCCTGAGCGGCGAGCGGCCACGAATTCCCCCGTCCCTACTAAAAACATTCCGAGCCCGACTGGGGCCAAAATGCTCGGCCGTTAACGATTAACCCCGAACCGTTAAGAGGCAGTAACTATCCCCAGCCGATATCTAAAACTTCGGAAAGGGCGATAAAAAGGCCAGTGGGCTCGGCAAATGAAAAAGCCGGCCCGCTTACGCGGCCGGCTTCTCATGTCTGCTTCGTCAGTCGTTGGCTGTGCTCAGAAGCCGCCAAAGACCTGCTTGAAGAAACTGCCGAGGCCACCGTTGTGCTTCTTGCGGCGCCCGCGGCTGTCGTATTCGTCGTCATCGCCGAAGAGCGATGCGAAACCATCGTTGCGCCATCCCTCATTCGGGATGTCTTCGGGCGACACCTTCTTTTCGTCAGCTTTGACGATCTGGTTCCACTTGCCGGCGAGAGCGAGCGTAATGCGTTTCTCGTGGCCGTAGATGTCGTTGAAGGTCTGAACCTCGCCATTATCATCGACCCACGCCGTGAAATACGTCACGTGTACGGGAATGGGATGATCGAGGGCGATCTCGTTCTCCTCCGGGCCGTTCTTGACGAGATCGTCGACCTTCTCTTTGTCCCAGCCTTTATCCTTGTCGAGGATGAGTTCGGCCAACGACACGGGGTTGCGCACGCGCATGCAGCCGTGGCTGAAAGCGCGGACGGGTTCGTTGAACAGACTTTTGCTCGGCGTGTCGTGCAGATAGACCGCGTGCTTGTTCGGGAACAGGAACTTCACGACGCCGAGCGCGTTGCCGCCGCCGGGCGGCTGATAGACATGGAAATTGCGAATGTCGGTGCGAGACCAATCGACATTACGCGGATCGACCTTGCGACCGTTGTATTCCATGACCAGACCCTGGCGACGCAATGAATCGTAGCCCGATCGAAGGCCTGGCAGCAGTTCCTTGATCTTGATCGAGTCCGGAACGTTCCAGCGCGGCTTGATAACGACTGTCTTCATCGTCTCGGAGAAGATCGGCGACTGGGCGTCGGGCCGGCCAGAGACGATGCGCTCTTCATGGATGACCTGGCCATTCGACACCACACGGAATTTGAATTCCGGGATGTTGACCATGACATAGTAGTTGCCGAGATCGGCGGGCATCCACCGCCACTCTTCCATATTGGCGACTAGGCGGTCCGTCGTGACGCCATTGCCGGCGTTCAACGAATTGCGCAGCACGTTCGTAATCCAGAAGCTCGCCGGGCGAATGCCCTTCTGCTCCTTGTAGGCCTTCACGGCGTCGGCCAGCGCATTGTCGTAATAGTTTTCGTCGGCGGGCGAGCCGTCAGCTTTGACCGGCGGCACCGTGACTTTCAGGCGCTTGCGCAGGATGGCGATTGCGGGATCGCTCTGGCCGGGCTTCATATTCGGCCCGCTGGGAATTTTCAGCGCTTCCTCGGCCTTTTTCGACGCCCGCAGTGCGAGGAGCTTCTCGCGCAAACGGCGGAACTGCTCCTGCTGCGGGTTGAGCGAGGTCAGATAGGCAGCTTTGTCGGGTGCTGCCGCGAGATCGTCGAGGACGGTCTTGCGATCAAGCAGTACCGGCTTGCGGTCGATGTAGGTGCCGAGCTGTGCGGACGGATCGCTGATGCGATCGCCGTGTGCATCGCGCGCATACTCCATCGCCTCAAGCGATAGACGGGCTTCTGCGGCCATCAGGTCGTCGGGATTAAAGCCGCCGTCGGCGTTCGCCTTCAGATCGGGAATCTTGAAATCGGCCGAGCGCAGGCCCCAATCATCGGCACCTTGGAGCGCCGAAATAAGGCTCTTGGCTTCGGGGGTGAAGCCGTGCTTGTCGACCCACAGCGTTGCGCCCATGCGGTCGTGATAGAATTTTGCGAGCGCGTCGCGATCGGCAGCGTCGGTTCCGGATAGCGCCTTCTTGGCGTTGTTCTGAATGTAGTCTTCCATAGGCAGATAGAGCAGCCGATCGTCGGCGACGATTGTGGGCTGTTGGGCAGCTGCGGCGTCGGCAGCAGGTGCAGGCGTTTCAGCAACCGGCGCGGTTACAGCCGTGTCGGTCGGTTTGTCGGTAATGGCAGGTGCTTCCGGCGCCTTAGCTTCCGACGCCGGAGCTTCGGCTGCAGGCTTGCTTTCGGGAGCTGCCGCGCTGTCGGTCGCCGGCGCTGCTGGGGCCTGTGCAGCAGTGTAAGCGTCCGGTACCGGTTTGGCAGCGTCTGCCGCAGGTTGATGTTCTGGCGCCGTTTCCTGGGAACCGGCTGCGGGAGCAGCGGCAGGTTGTGTCGCGCTATCCGTGCTGTTGGACTGCCCACTTGTCGATTGTTGATCACTTGTCGGCTGATCACTGGCGGGATCGAGTGCCAACGCGGCTGATCCTGCGCTGGCCGTCAGCAACAGGCCGACAGCCAGGACTTTTGCGACGCGCATTCCGAAAACCACCTTTCAACTCCCCCGGCGATAGATAGGTGCCAGCGTTTCGTCTGACCAACCAGATCGCGGGACATAACTGTGTTGCACAGCGCTGTGGCGAAACTGTTGCTGCTTCGTGCCCTTAAATGCACAGAAAACGGGCCAATACGGCGCGTCCGATGCGCCCACCCGATTCGATTACTTCCAACACCATAGAAAGCGGAAAGTTTCAATTTGATTGCAGCGCGTCGGATTTCGCGACAGCTATAGCCAAAATGCAAAAGCCCCGGATGCAGCCGGGGCTTTTGCTGTCGAGGGCGAAGGGGCTCGCTCTCTCATCCTGGCCGGCGATCTTGAAGACCGGTCGGATGTAAACAGAATGTTGTGTGCGGTCTGGTCGCATGGTGGCGGGAACGGAGGGCGCGTGCATGCGCGCTCCACTCTCGCCTTTGGCGTGCAGCCTCTAAGGTTCGGTGACGTGTCTAGTTGGTGCGGGGCTCGAGGCCGTATTCCTGCATTTTGCGGTAGAGCGTCGAGCGTCCGATGTTGAGTCGTTTGGCGACTTCCGTCATGTGGCCGCGATAACGGCCGAGAGCCAAGCGGATCATGTCGGCTTCGATGGCTTCGAGCGAGCGGATTTCGCCGTCCTCAGCCATAGCCTGGATACCGAGCGCACTTCCCGCCGATGAGGTCTTCATCTCGACGGTATGCGGGACGGTGTTCTCGGCGCCGAGAAGGGCCGGGCCGGTGTAGGCCTGCGGCTTCTGGACGACCGAAGGTGCGGCCGGAATTTCCGCCTCGAAGCCATCGACGTGGGCGGCGATCTGAGGGAATTCCGAAACCGTGAGTTCAGGACCGTCGGCCAGGACGACCGCGCGGAAGACCGCATTCTCGAGCTGGCGAACGTTGCCTGGCCAGGAATAGGCCTGCAGCAAACGCATGGCGCGGTCCGAGATCGTGGTCACGCGTTTGCCTTCCTCGGCGGCGAAGCGGGCAATGAAGTGGCGCGCAAGCTCGGGGATGTCTTCGACGCGTTCACGCAGCGGCGGAACGAAGATCGGGAAGACGTTGAGACGGTAATAGAGATCCTCGCGGAACTTGCCGTCCTTGACCTGCTGGATCATGTCACGGTTCGTCGCCGAGATGAGGCGGAAGTTGACCTTCACCGGACGCTTGGAGCCGACCGGATCGATCTCGCCTTCCTGCAGGGCGCGCAGCAACTTCACCTGAGCTTCGAGGGGCAGCTCGCCCACTTCGTCGAGGAAGAGGGTGCCGCCATCGGCTTCTTGGAATTTGCCGATGCGCTTGTCGATGGCGCCGGTAAACGATCCCTTCTCGTGACCGAACAGAATGCTTTCGATCAGGTTTTCGGGAATCGCACCGCAGTTCACCGTGATGAAGGGCTGGCCGGCGCGATCGCTCTCGCCTTGGATGGCGCGTGCGATGAGTTCCTTGCCGACGCCGCTTTCGCCTTCGATCAGAACCGGGATGTTCGATGCGGCGGCGCGCTTGCCGAGCGTGATGACACGCGTCATCGCTTCGCCGCGCAGAACGAGATCGCCGAACGTCAGCTTGCCTTCGGCGGTTTTCTTGATGCGCGTGATTTCGTCCGTCAGCGCTTCAATTTTGAGGGCGCTCTTGATGGATACCTCGAGCCGTTCTGGCGAGGCGGGCTTGACGACGAAATCGACTGCGCCGCGGCGCATGGCGTTGATCGCGGTTTCGATCGAGCCGTTCGCGGTCTGCACGATGATCGGCGGCATGCCAGCAACGTGGCCGACACGGTCAAGAACGGCCATGCCGTCCATCCCCGGCATAATCAAGTCCAACAGGACGAGACCGATCTGCGGGCGTTCCTGGCCTTCGAGAACTTGAATGGCTTGTTCGCCGGAGCCACATGATTTGGTCTCGAAGCCAAATCGCTTGATGGTCTCTTCGAGAATTCGACGTTGGGCAGGATCGTCATCGACGATCAGAATACGCTTTGACATTTTCACGCAACTTTTACTCTAACGCAGACACGAGGGTCGTTTTTGAGCAATGGAAGCAGACTGCCCCAGCTTCACACACTTGGTGACCCGGAACTTACGCAACGAGCACATCATTGCCGGACAACGGTAAACGTAAGGTTTCGCGGTGACGCAAATTTCGCCGCTGTTCGCTAAGAGGCTGAACTCTCGCGAAAGTTTTTTTCAGCCGGTCCCGACCCTACATCTGTCCAGATCGTCAAATTTCATCTTTTCCGAGGCTGTGCTAAGCCACGGCTCGCATTCTTAACTATAGAGGTTCTCATGCGCAGGTGGCCGTTGTCCGACATCACTCTCGCTCCACAAGCCGCGACCAAGTTGGCGGAAGACAAGGACGCATTGGGCAACATGCCGCAATGGGATCTCAGTGATCTCTATTCCGGCCCCAACGATCCGGCCATTCAGCGCGATCTCAAAGAAGCGGCCGCTGAGGCGACGCGCATCAAGGCGACGTATCAAGGGCGCTTAGCGGAACTCGCCAAGGACGGCGACAAGCTGATCCATCCGGTCAAGGATTACGAGAAGCTGTCCGATCTAGCGGGCAAGCTCGGATCGTTTTCCGGGCTCTACTATGTTCTCAATCAGACGGACCCGGCGCGTGCGAAATTCAATGCCGACGTCTCGGAAGCGCTGACGAAGCTCTACACCGATCTCATCTTTTTCGAACTCGAACTCAATCAGATCGACGACGCCGTGCTTGAGTCGGCGCTGAAGCACGAAAGCCTCAAGCGCTATAAGCCGTGGTTCGATGATCTGCGGAAGGAAAAGCCGCATCAGCTCGACGAACGCATCGAGACGCTTTTCACCGAAAAATCGCAGACGAGCCGCGGCGCGTGGAACCGGCTGTTCGACGAGACAATGTCGGCGCTGCGATTTGAGGTCGAAGGTGAGAAGGAAGCGCTTTCGCTTGAGCCGACGCTCAACCTGCTGTCGCACGCTGACGAGAAGAAGCGCGAGGCAGGATCAAAAGCGCTCAGCAAAGTTTTTCAAGCGAATCTGCCGCTGTTTTCGCGGATCACGAATACGCTTGCGAAAGACAAAGAGATCTCCGATCGCTGGCACAATTTCAAAGACGTTTCAGACAGCCGCAACCTTGCGAACCGTGTCGAAGGCCCGGTTGTCGACGCGCTCGTGTCGAGTGTCCGCGCGGCCTATCCGCTGCTGTCGCATCGCTATTACGCAATGAAAGCCAAATGGCTCGGCAAGAAGACGCTGGCGTCTTGGGATCGCAACGCGCCGCTTCCCGACAAACCGGAACGCACGATCACGTGGTCGGAAGCCGAGCAGATCGTTCTTCGGGCCTATAATGGCTTTGCACCCGAGATGGCGACGATCGCCAAGCAGTTCTTCGATAAGAACTGGATCGATGCGCCGGTGAAGCCCGGCAAGGCGCCAGGCGCGTTCTCGGCGTCGACGGTGCCGTCGGTGCACCCTTACGTCATGATGAATTATCTCGGTAAGCCGCGCGATGTCATGACGCTCGCGCATGAGCTTGGCCATGGCGTCCATCAATGGCTGGCGCGCGATCAGGGTCCGCTGCTGGCGCCGACGCCGTTGACGCTCGCCGAGACGGCATCCGTGTTCGGGGAGATGCTGACGTTCCGCGCGCTCATCGCTGAGACCAAGGATGCGCGCGAAAAGAAAGCGATGCTCGCGGCCAAGGTCGAGGACATGATCAATACGGTCGTGCGCCAGATCGCATTCTATACTTTTGAGCGAAAGGTTCACGAAGCGCGCCGCGAGGGCGAACTGACGGCCGAGCAGATCAATGGCTTCTGGATGGAGGTACAGGCGGAAAGCCTGGGGCCGGCGATCGATCTGAAACCCGGCTACGAGGTCTTCTGGACCTATATCCCGCACTTCATTCATTCGCCGTTCTACGTCTACGCCTACGCGTTCGGCGACTGTCTGGTAAACTCGCTTTACGGCCTTTACGCCGAAGCCCACTCCGGGTTCGTGGCGAAATACTTCGATCTGTTGAAAGCCGGCGGGTCGAAGCACCATTCGGAGCTGCTGGCGCCGTTTGGGCTCGATGCGCGCGATCCTCAGTTCTGGAATAAGGGACTTAAGGTCATCGAGGGGATGATCGACGAACTGGAAACCATGTCTTGAGCCTGCTCTAGAAAGCGTTCATAAAACCGACTGTTCGGCGGTGCAGCGAATCCTGCGAAGGTGTGCTGCCGAACGGTCCGCTGGAAAGGCAACTCGGGGGTGGCGAATTTAACGCTTTCCATTGGCTCGACGTGAGGGTAGAAGCCCGCCACTTTGCTGCGATGCAGCCCAATTCGACAGGTCGAGGTGCCTGAATGGCACAAGCGCCCGCCTCTTCTCAGGCTGCCGATTATGGCGTCGGAGAGGGGCATGACAGTAAGAACTTCTGGGCATTGGCACTGGGCTCGGTAGGTGTCGTCTTTGGCGACATCGGTACGAGTCCGCTTTATGCTTTCAAGGAGGCTATCACAGCTGCTTCGCACCGCGGACTAACCGCCGCGGAGGCGGCGGTCGGCGTGCTGTCGCTTATCTTCTGGAGCATGACGCTCGTCGTCACGGTGAAGTACGTGCTCCTTTTGCTCCGCGCCGATAACAAGGGCGAGGGCGGTATGTTCGCGCTGATGGCGCTGGGCCAGACCGTCGCCCGTCGCAGCGCGCCGCTGCTCGGCGCGCTCGGCATCGCCGGCGCTTCGTTCTTTTATGGCGATGCGGTTATTACGCCGGCGATTTCGGTGTTGTCGGCGGTCGAGGGCCTGCAACTCATCGCGCCGCAATTCGAGCGCGCCGTCATTCCGGTCGCCGTCATTGTTCTCGCCGGTCTTTTCTGGATGCAGTCGCGTGGCACGGACCGGGTCGCGCGATTTTTCGGTCCGGTCATGTGCGTCTGGTTTGCCGTTCTGGCGCTGGGCGGTCTCGTCCACATCGCCGACAATCTGCACGTCCTTCGTGCCCTCAATCCGATTGAGGGCATTTCATTTGTCTACCACCACGGATTTCTGGGCCTGACAGTGATGGGCCTCGTCTTTCTGGCATGTACCGGCGCCGAAGCGCTTTACGCCGACCTTGGCCATTTCGGCCGGAAGCCTATCTCTGTCGCCTGGGTCTACTTCGTCATGCCGGCGCTGGTGCTCAATTATTTCGGCCAGGGCGCGTTGGTCATGAACGACGCCAATGCGATCGAGAACCCGTTCTACAAGCTTTATCCCGACTTCATGCTTGTGCCGATGCTGGTCCTGTCGACGTTCGCGACCGTGATCGCAAGCCAGGCAGTGATAACGGGCGCCTTTTCGCTGACCCGTCAGGCTATCCAGCTCGGCCTCGTGCCGCGCTTCGAGATCCGGCATACGTCGGAGAGCATGGCCGGACAGATCTATATGCCGAGGGTCAACTGGATCCTTTTCGTAGCCGTTCTTGTCGCGACTTTTGCCTTCAGGACGTCGTCCAATCTGGCGGCGGCCTACGGTGTATCGGTGACGGCAGCGATGGTCATCGATTCGTTGATGGCGTTCTTCGTCATTTGGAAATGCTGGAAGTGGCCGCTGTGGCGCGTCGCGCTCATCATCATTCCGCTGCTCTTGATCGAGCAGGCGTTCTTCTCGGCCAATATATTGAAGCTGCTCGAAGGCGGCTGGGTGCCGCTCGCCATCGCCTGCATGCTGGCGATCATCATGTTCACCTGGGTGCGCGGCACGCGCGTTTTGGCAAAAGTCACGAAGCGCAACGAGGCCGACCTCGATTGGCTCGTGCGCAAGCTCGAAGCGAAGCCGCCGCATCGCGTTTCGGGAACGGCCGTGTTTCTGACCGGCGATCCCTATGCGGCGCCGACGTCGATGATGCATAACCTGAAGCACAATCGCGTCATGCATGAGCGCAACATTCTGCTCTCAATCCGAACGGAAGAGACGCCGCGCGTAGCCCGTCATGAGCGGCTGACGATCGAGCGCGTTTCCGATCATTTCATCCGGATCATTGCGCGCTACGGCTTCATGGAAACGCCGAGTGTGCCGAAGATTCTCGAACATGCGCGCCGGAAGGACTGCAACATCGACATTGGCTCGACGTCGTTCTTTCTGTCGCGGCGTTCGCTGCGCATGACAGCGAAGTCTGAGCTGCCGCGCTGGCAGGAACGCCTGTTCATTATGCTGGCAGGAAGCGCGGAAGACGCGACGACTTACTTCCAGATTCCGACCGACCGAGTCGTCGAGGTCGGTACGCAGGTTGCGGTGTAGCGAGGCTTGCTCGCTTCTACAACCTAGGCTCGATGCCGTACGGTGGGTGCGCGGCACCTGCTGATTTTCTGGCGCAAACTGAGCTAAAGGCCAGACTGCGACACCTTGAAGCTCGCCACATCTTGAGATACCTAACCCCATACAGATTTTAAAACACGCCACTGGGGAGTGAAACTTTGGATATCGATACCTCGAAGGGTAGCCCGGCAATGGACTACGCAGCGCATCTTGAAACCTACCGCGATTTCGTGCGCTTCCTAAAGATTGGCGTCATCACAGTGGCCGTCATTCTCGTCCTCATGAAGATCTTTCTGGTCTGATCCCCGGCTCACCTACGCCAATTAGGTGACGTCATGGGGCAGGCCGGTAATGGACTGCCCCTTTGCTTTTTCCGGTTCTGCCCCTGCCGCCCATCGATTGGACCGAGACATGGTTACGATAGCTGTCACCAGTGAGCCGGCCGACGAGCCGCGCGTTGCCGTTTCGCCGGACACGGTCAAGAAATTCACCGGCCTCGGCGCGCTCGTTCGTATCGAACAGGGCGCAGGACTTCGATCGCGCTTCTCCGACGACGCTTATCGCGCCGCCGGCGCGGAGATCGTCAGCAAAGCCGATGCGCTTTCCGGCGCTGATATTCTGCTGAAGGTTCGCCGTCCATCTGTCGATGATGTCAAAGCACTGAAGCCCGGTGCGATCGTTGCCGGCATGGTCGATCCTTACGGCGAGCGCGATGGTCTCGACGCGTTGGCGGGGACCGGCGCAACCGTCTTCTCGATGGAATTCATGCCGCGCACGACGCGCGCGCAGTCAATGGACGTGCTGTCGAGCCAGGCGAACCTTGCGGGCTACAAGGCCGTCGTCGATGGCGCTTCGATGTTCGGTCAGGCGCTCCCGATGATGATGACGCCCGCCGGTACAGTTCCGGCGGCAAAGGCGTTCATTATGGGCGTCGGCGTTGCGGGCTTGCAGGCCATTGCGACGGCGCGGCGGCTCGGTGCGCAGGTGACAGCAACAGACGTTCGCCCGGCGACGAAAGAGCAGGTGCAGTCGCTCGGTGCGAAGTTCATCGCCGTCGAAGATGATGAGTTCAAGCAAGCGCAGACGGCTGCCGGTTATGCCAAGCCGATGAGCGCGGAATATCAGGCGAAGCAGGCCGAACTCGTCGCCAACCACATCAAATCGCAAGACCTCGTCATCACGACGGCGCTCATTCCCGGCCGTCCGGCGCCGAAGCTTATTTCGCGCGCCATGATCGAGAGCATGAAGCCCGGCTCGATCATCGTCGACCTCGCGGCCGAGCGCGGCGGCAACACCGAGATGACGGAGCCCGGCAAAACGATTGAGACGCCGAATGGCGTCAAGATTTTCGGGCCGCTCAATCTTGCAGGCACTATCGCCGTCAACGCTTCAAGTCTCTACGCCCGCAATCTCTTGGCTTTCCTCGAAACGATGATCGACAAGAAGGAAAAGACGCTGGCGGTGAATTGGGACGACGAACTGATCAAGGGAACGCTGATCGCCAAAGACGGGCAGATCGTGCATCCCAATTTTGCGACGAAGACGGCATGAGGAGCCTTGCCATGCGCTTGATCCAAACTCTGCTCGCCGCTCTTGCGGTCACGGCATTAACGGCATCGTCGGCTTTCGCGGCCGAGGGGCATGGCGTCAGCCCGTCTGTATACGAGCTGATGGTGTTCGTGATTGCCGTTTTTGTTGGCTACTACGTCGTCTGGTCGGTGACACCGGCTTTGCACACGCCGCTCATGAGCGTCACGAACGCGATCTCGTCCGTGATCGTGGTCGGCGCGCTGCTCGCTGTCGGTGTTTCGCTGACGGGTTCGGACAGCGGCATCGCTCGCGTGTTCGGGTTCCTCGCATTGACGATGGCGTCGATCAACATCTTCGGCGGCTTCCTCGTCACCAACCGGATGCTCGCCATGTACAAGAAAAAAGAAACGCCTCCACCGAAGAAAGAGAGCTGACGCTCGCGTCGCTCGTCGCATGAGAACCGTCGCAGGAATCCGATAACAGGCCCGGGAACGCACCTATGTCCGCAAACGTCGCCGCTCTGCTTTATCTCGCCGCCGGCGTTCTCTTCATCCTGGCGCTTAGAGGCCTGTCGAGCCCCGCGACATCGCGCAAGGGCAACCTCTACGGTATGATCGGTATGACGATCGCGATCCTCACGACGCTTGGGCTCGCTGAGCCGACGGCGACGTCGTGGATCCTGATCGTGCTCGGCATCGGCATCGGCGGTTTCATTGGCGCCAAGACGGCGCGCGAAATTCCGATGACGATGATGCCGGAACTCGTCGCGGCGTTTCACTCGCTCGTCGGTCTCGCCGCGGTGTTCGTTGCGGCCAGCGCGCTTTACGCGCCATCGGCGTTCGGCATTCTCGTTGATCCGGCGGCACCCGATCTGGGGATCAAGGCCGGCAGCCTGCTCGAGATGTCGCTCGGCGTTGCGATCGGTGCGATTACGTTCACCGGTTCGGTCATTGCGTTTGCGAAGCTGTCGGGGCGGATGTCGGGCAAGCCCATCATGTTGCCGTCGCGGCATCTGATCAACGCAGGCCTTGGCATTCTGCTGATCCTGATGATCTACGCGTTCATCGCTTCGGGCGGGTCGGCGTGGCTATTCTGGCTGATCGTGGCGCTCTCGCTGTTGATCGGCGTCCTGATCATCATCCCGATCGGCGGCGCCGACATGCCAGTGGTCGTCTCGATGCTGAACTCGTATTCGGGTTGGGCCGCCGCGGGCATCGGCTTCACGCTCGGCAACGTCGCGTTGATCATCACCGGCGCGCTCGTCGGCTCATCGGGCGCCATCCTGTCGTACATCATGTGCAAGGCGATGAACCGCCAGTTTCTGTCGGTGATTGCGGGCGGCTTCGGCGGCGAGACTGCGGCGGCCGGGGCTGCCGGCGGCGGCGAGCAAAAACCTGTCAAGCTCGGCTCGGCGGAAGATGCCGCCTACGTTCTCAAAAATGCGTCGAAGGTCATCATCGTGCCGGGCTACGGCATGGCGGTCGCCCAGGCGCAGCATGCGTTGCGCGAGATGGCGGACGCCCTGAAGAAGGCCGGCGTCGAGGTCAAATACGCCATTCACCCGGTTGCAGGACGTATGCCGGGTCACATGAACGTGCTGCTCGCTGAGGCCAACGTGCCCTACGACGAAGTTTTCGAACTCGAAGACATCAACAGCGAGTTCGCACAGGCTGACGCCGTGTACGTCATCGGTGCCAATGACGTCGTCAATCCGGCGGCCGAGGAAGACAAGACGTCGCCGATCTACGGCATGCCGGTGCTTCAGGTCTGGAAAGCCGGAACGGTGTTTTTTAATAAGCGCTCGCTGGCGTCGGGCTATGCCGGCATCGACAACCCGGTCTTCTACCGCGACAACACCGTGATGTTGTTGGGCGATGCCAAGAAAATGACGGAAGAGATCGTTAAAGCCCTGGCTGCGGACTAGGCTAGGGCTGGCCCAAGGGTCGGTGCGAGCCGACTGGCCGTAGATCGTCGGCCAATGGGGCGGATCGGCAACAGGAGGTTGCCGATTGCGGTGGCTCGGGTCAGAACCGGGCCGGTCTGCTATAACTTGCAGCCAAGGGTGAGTTTGAGGGTTTTCCGTGTTGGCTCCTGTCGCGTCGGCGTCTTTCGAAAACGATATCCAGCACATCGAGATTCTCGCGGCGACGCCGGTAACGAATTCGGCGCTGCTCGCCCGCAACCTGCAATTCATCTATGAGCGGGCATCGAAGGCGCGATTTGCCGATTACGACGTGGTGGGCATCGCGCGGCAGGCGCCGCAGTTGATGTACCGGCTGTTTGATTTGCGTGTTGGGCTTCGCGATCACCTGGCGCATTACGAGATGCTCGGCCTGATGACGCCTGAGGTGACGCAAGGCTTCCGAGACGTCTTCCGGGTGCTCCGATACGTGTCGGACATGCTTGGTGAGATCACGACAGGGCATCCGCGCACAAACGAGAACGGATATCTGCTGCGCGGCTTCACCGGCGCTGACAACAACACGCTCGTGAACTACGACTTCTACCGCAGCGGCGCGGCCCACCATTTTCGCTCGGGCGACGTCGTGCTGGTGCGAGGCACGGCGCACAACAGCGCCGCCATCGCCCGGATCGGTGACGTCGATAGCCAGTTCAGCCATATCGGCATCGTCTACATCGATCCTCAGGGCGACCACTGGATGGTCGAGAGCCTGATCGAAGACGGCGCTACCATCACCCCGCTCGCGAAGGCGCTCGACCATAACATCGTGCGCGCTGTGCTCTATCGTCATCGTGATGCCGATCTCGGAGCGCGCGCGGCTAAATACATTTTCGATTACGTGGCGGCGTCGCACGCGAAAGGCGGCAAGCGCATCCTTTACGATTTCTCGATGCGCACTGACGATACGCGGAACTTGTTTTGTTCGAAGCTGGTCCGGCTCGCCTATGAGCAGGGCAGCTTTGGGACTTTCAGGCTGCCGACCTATCCGACGCACATCGCCCGCAAGAACAAGGATTTTCTGGACCGCGTCGGTGTCGCGACCGACCTGACGTTTGCGCCTGCCGACATCGACATGGAATCGGGTTTCGATCTTGTCGCCGAATGGCAGGACTATCGCGATACGGCCGGCATTCGCCTGCAAGACTTCACGATGGACAAGCTTTTCGAGTGGATGGATAGATACAACTATCGCTTCGAAGAGACGACGGCGGTCAAGCTCGTTTCTCTTTTAGGCCGCTTTTCGTCACACTTCTCGGAAGGGGCTAAGGAAGTTCTGTCGTCGGTCTTTCCCCGCGTCCCGATCAATATGCCGCGCAAGACCGTTGCCGTGGTTGCGATGCTGCACAAAACGGCCGAGCCGATCTATCGGGAACTCATGAAGCTCAATCAGGATTGCGTTGCGGAGACGGGTGTCCCGCTTCATGGTTTAGACGCGATGGCAGCGCTCGAAAGCATTCGTGAACGAGAAGGTGACAGGATCGGGTATCTGGTTCGTCATCGTGACTGACCCAAGGCGGGCGTGCTTTTGGTTCTCAAATACATTCTGATCACTCTCGTTCTCCTTTACGTCGTCGTGGCGGGGGCGATGTATGTGGCGCAGCGGCGGTTCCTGTATTTCCCCGATCCCGTGCGCACGGCGCCCGCGGCTGCGGGGCTCGTGGGCGTGTCTGAGCTCGTCATTCCGACACCTGATGGCGAGAAGCTGATTGCCTGGTACCGCAAGGCGCGGCCAGGTCAGCCGACGCTGCTTTATCTTCACGGCAATGGCGGCTCGCTGGCGTTCCGCGCTGAGACGATGCGGAAATATATCGAGCACGGACGCGGCATGCTCATGCTGGCGTACCGGGGCTTCAGCGGTTCCACGGGGTCGCCGACGGAAACGGCCAACGTGGCGGATGCGAAACTCGCTTACGAGACGCTGATCCGCGACGGCGTGAAACCTCGCGACATCATTTTGTATGGCGAATCGCTCGGCTCGGGGGTGGCGATACAGGTGGCGAAGGATGAGAAGGTCGAGGGGCTTATTCTCGATGCGCCCTACACGTCCATTCTCGAATTGGCGTCGGCGGAGTTTCCGTGGCTACCGGTCGGGCTGCTCCTGAAGGATCGATACGAATCGATCAAATACATCCATGACGTCCACGTGCCGATTTTTATTATGCACGGGGATGCCGATGAGGTGGTGCCGGTCGAGATGGCCCGCCGGTTGTTCGCTGCCGCCAATGAGCCGAAGGAGATCAAGATCATTCACGGCGGAGGGCATGTCATCCATGACGGACCCACCTTCGCGTTCGTGAATGGCTGGATCGACAGACTGCGCGCGGGAAAGTTGCTGGCGCGTGACTAAACGGACCGGCTTTCAGCAATACAAAAAGGCCCGCGGACATCGCGAGCCTTGATTGTGTCGTCGCATTGCGGCGATGGCTTAGAAGCTGCTGCCGGTGCCGCCGCTGCTGGCTCCGCCAGCGCTGCCGCCGTTCTGGCCGCCGCGGAAACCGCCGCCTGCACCGCCCTGGCCGCCACGGCCGGGACCACCCTTGCCACCGGCGCCACGCGCCGTTGCAGGCTTGCTCGGCAGGAGACCTTCGCGCTGCAGCTTCTTGCGGGCGAGCTTGCGAGCGCGGCGCACCGCCTCGGCTTTCTCGCGGGCTCTCTTTTCAGAAGGCTTTTCAAAATGACCGCGGAGCTTCATCTCGCGGAAAACGCCCTCGCGCTGCAATTTTTTCTTAAGCGCCTTGAGAGCCTGATCAACATTGTTGTCGCGAACGAGAACCTGCAAGCAGTTGTATCCTCTGAAGAAATTCTGTCTCTTGAATGCGCAAAACCACCGACTCCGGAGGTTTGGCCGCCGGTGTCCGCGCGTGTTCTGGGCCGCCTTGTATCAAAGACGATGAAGATTGGCAATCGGCAGGACGGGAAATCCGTCAGGGCACCGCTAGGCCCAACGATACGCCGAATGGGCCTTTTCGGCCGCGGAATTTCGCCTTTTCGGTTAAGGCGGCAACCGAAATTTCACGCACAGCGGGAATCATAACATCAAGAGAGGATTGGGACAGCCTCGTCCGCGAAAGGATCGCCTATGACAGGATCCTGGAATGCCCGGCCATTGCTCCGAGCGATCGGTCTTCTGATGATCGCCAGTGCCGGAGGAGCCTACAGCCCGGCCAAGGCTGCGAATGGCCAAACAGACGGGCCGGGGTGCGCCAAGCTTTCCGAGGTCCAGATGGTTCAATTGCTCAATGGCTGGCGCGCAGCGTTCGTGAGCGGGAGCGCGGAACAGCTTTCGACCCTTTATGCTGATGATGCAACGCTGGTCGCGACCAAGGACGGCAAGGTCTACAAGGGCCGCGATGCGATCCGGACCTACTATCAGGATTTCTTTTCCCGGCATCCCCGGCTGTCGATCCGCCCGGCATCGCTCGTCGCCGGATGCGGTTCGGCGACCGTC
This sequence comes from Hyphomicrobium sp. DY-1, assembly GCF_047497105.1. NCBI lineage: Bacteria > Pseudomonadati > Pseudomonadota > Alphaproteobacteria > Hyphomicrobiales > Hyphomicrobiaceae > Hyphomicrobium > Hyphomicrobium sp. DY-1. Next base: position 3,013,360 of record NZ_CP134870.1, read on the forward strand.
AGCGGTCCTGTGATCTATCGCATCACCGGCGAGCGCAAAGGGACGCGGATGTTGCTTGGCGGGCGGTACAAGACTGAATTCGAACGGGTCGGCGAGAAGTGGGAAATCGTTCGCCATTCGCTCGCGGCCGATCCGAGGACCATCGGCGAGCCGTTCGAGAAGACGCTGACCAAGGCTCCTGCATCGGATCTTTGAGGCGCGTCTTACTGCTGCGCCTGAACGGGAGCGGACGGCGGCAGGTCGCGATCGTCGACGAAGACGTAGCGCTTCAGCCGCTCGCGCGTCTCGTTTTCGCGCGCGATTGAGATTTCGCCCTTCTGGTCGGCTTCGATCAACGCGGACATCAGGATGTCGTAGCTCTTGTCGACGCTGCACAGCAGGATCAGATCGACCCCTGCATCGAGCGCTTTGACGGCCGCGCCGCCCAAGCCGTCGCGCGATTTCGTGACCGCGCCCATGCTGAAGTCGTCGGTGATGAGGAGGCCGTCGTTTTCGAAGCGCGGGCGCACGACCTTGTTGATGACGATATCGGAGAAGGACGCCGGCGTCGTGCTGTCAATGCTGTCGAGCCGGACGTGGCCAAGCATAGTCGCAACGCCGGGCTCCGTCATTACGCGGCGGAACGGCACCCAATCGGTCAGTTCAAGCTGGCTTGAACCGGCGCTGATGTCTGCCGACGTTACGTGTGTGTCGCGCGTCACGCGACCCAAGCCGGGGAAATGCTTCAGCGTGCAGATGATGTTGAATTTCGTCAGCGTATCGCAGTACCAGCCCGCGACTTTGGCGACGAGGTATGGATCGTCGTCAATGGCGCGCCAATAGATGCGGGTTTCGCCGTCGTTGCGATTGGGCTTGCCGAGCCGCAGATCGACGACAGGGCCAAAGTTCATCGTGATGCCGAGGCGTTCCAGTTCGCGCGCTTGCGTTTCGGCATATTGGCGGACGGCTTTTTCGCGATCGCTGTCGGTCTTGAGCTTGGCGATGAGCATGCCGAGCGTCGGCTGCCACTTGAGCGGGGGCGAGAGCCGCGACACGTATCCGCCTTCCTGGTCGGCGGCAACGATGAGGCGGGGCAGGCCTTGCTGACGGCGGATCATCTGCAGGTCGTCGATGTCTTTGGCGACGTCCTGAATTTTCCGGCCCTGGACGTTGTGATCGGTGACGAAGATGCCGGCGATGGCCTTTTTCTCGACGAGCGGCTTGACCTGAGAAAAGCTATCGAAGCCGACGACGATGCGTCCGCCGAGACGTTGGAGCCGCTGCGGATCGGATGCCAGGATTTCGTCGCGCGTCAGAAGTTTTTGCGGCCGTTGCGGCAAGGCCGGCTGCGCGGGCTCGGCTTTTACTGCGAGCTTGGCACGTCTGGTTTTATTGCGGGCATGATAACGCGGCGAGTGGCGCTTGTGATATTTGCGCGAGCCAGATTTGTGATAGCCGGAGCGCGCATCGGACGAGCTGCCGCCTGGCACCATCAGTGCGGCTGACAGAACGGCGAGCAGCAAGGCGCGGATCACAGTTTGAATCATAGCTCGTCAAATTAGCTTGCGGATCGTGCCGTTGCGTGCCGATGCAGCATTAAGCTTGTTTTTTTATGGCCGTGCAGTGCACGCCAGCTTCGTTTCAGTAAATTCTGACCGGAAAGTAGCGCTGAACGAGTTCTTCGAAACGTCCCGAAGCGCGAACGCGTTCCAGTGCTTTGTTCAGCAGGAGCCTAATCTGCGGATCATTCTTGGGGACGGCGATGGCCATGCCGTCTCCAAAGAATTTGGGCTCCAGGAAAGCACCGCCGCGCATTTCGCAGCATTGGCGCGATAGTGTACCGTTAAGCCAGAAAGCCAGCGAGATGCCGTCGTCGAACAGGAAGTCGGCCTTGCCGGCGGCCAGCGCCTCTCGCGCCAGGTCGGGATTTTCATAAATGACGAGCGGGCTGTCGTGGAAGAACGCTCGGAGGAACGCTTCGTGCGGGGTGCCGCGGGCGACAGCAATGCGTTTGCCTTCGAGCTTGCCGGGCGTCATCCCCACGCGCGGCTCGTCCTTGCGGGCGGCGAAGCGACCCGGCGTGTGGAAGTAGCGATCGGTGAAATCGACCTGTTTCAGCGCCGCTGCCGTCACCTTGTGTCCGGCGATGACGGCGTCGGCCTCGCCCTTCAAAAGGTCGGGGATCAACTCGTCCCAAGGGCGAACCTTGATATCGCAGGAAGTGTTGAGTTCGAGGCAGATGGCGCGGGCGAGATCGACGTTGAAGCCGACGAGCACGCCGTCTTCGTCGTAGAAATCGAATGGCGGATAGTCGTTGTCAGTCAGAAAGCGGATGACGACACGACGGGGCGGGGCGGCATCCTTGGACGCGCCGACGTTGGCAACGGCAGGGTCTGATCCTGATGCGTCCTGGGCTGCGACCGGTGCTGCAAGGCTGAGTGCCGCGAAAAAAGCCACGGCCATCGCCAGAAGTGCATCTCGGCTCAGTCGTTGCGCTTTCATTTCAAAAGAACTCCGGGTTCTCGTGTCCGCGATCGACGCCCATTCTTGGCTTTTAATTTTACGCATCTTGAGCATATGGTTTGTCACTGGCTGGGCGGCGTGACCGTCGGAGGGGCCAGTCAGGTGCATGCCATGCTGGGGACTCGGCCCAAAACGCCGACCACGCGGACATTCCGCGTGCCGCCACGTGTAACGCGCGGTCGTCCACCGCCGTCTGGACGCGTGTTCGCTCAGCCCCCCTTTCGACGCGATATTGGGCAACTGGACCGTGCGGTCAACGATTTGCGACGGCGGGCACCGGACTTTTCCGCCGCTTCTCCGCTGCTTTTGTGGCAGCGGGTGCTTTTGTTCGTCACGCTAGCGGGTTTGACGGCCGGGCTTTTCTTGCTTGACGACTTTGGTCTCGTACTCTGGTCGCTGACCATTGCGGTGCCGTTTCTGATGATTTCGGTGTTGCGGTTGGCGGCGCTCTGGCGGGTCGTGAGCGGCCATCAAGAAGCGGTCGACCCGCGATGGCTTGACCGTCGGTACGATAACCGGCTGCCGACATTTTCGGTCCTGGTTCCGCTCTATCGCGAGGTTGCTGTCGTGCCGGCGCTCGTCCGCGCGATGGGTCGGCTCGACTATCCAAGCGACAGGCTCGAAATTCTTTTCATCACCGAAGTAGATGATGCAGTGACACGGCATGCGCTTTTGCACGCCGGGCTCGGCGCCAACATGCGTGTGGTGACGGTTCCGCGCGGTCAACCCAAGACAAAGCCTAGAGCGCTCAATTATGCGCTGCAGGAAGCGCGCGGCACGCTGGTGGCGGTGTTCGACGCTGAGGATCGTCCCGATCCCGACCAACTTCGTCTGGCGGCAGTGGCGTTCGTTCGCGGCGGTCCGAGACTCGCATGCGTGCAGGCGCGGCTTGTAGTGTTCAATCCGGACGACTCTTTTCTCAGCCGCCAATTTACGCTCGAATACGCGGCGCTTTTCGGAGGGGGTGTTACCGGCGCTCGATCATTTGCGATTGCCTATTCCGCTCGGCGGGACGTCGAACCATTTTCGCCGCGACGTGCTTTTGAAATGTGGCGGCTGGGATCCGTTCAATGTCACCGAGGATGCCGACCTCGGAATCCGGTTGTCACGTCTTGGCTACGAGGTTTCGATCATCGATTCCGAAACCATGGAGGAGGCACCGGTTACGTGGCGCGTCTGGCGCGGTCAGCGCACGCGCTGGATCAAGGGATGGATGCAAACCTATCTCGTGCACATGCGACGCCCGCTACGGCTTTGGCGCGATCTCGGAGCCTGGAGGTTCTTTGGTTTTCAGGTGACCATCTCCGCCATGCTGATCTCGATGCTCGCGCATCCATGGTTCTATGTGCTGGTTGGGACGGAGGCCGTGCTCAGAGGTCGCGTCCTGCCGGAGAACGAATTTCTCTTCTGGCTCTTTGGAGCCAATCTGATCGTGGGATATGGTTCAGCGGCGCTGCTGATTTTAGTGACGTCGGTTTCAGCGGGCATATCGGGACGCGTGTTCTCCGTCGTTTTGCTGCCGATCTATTGGCTCGCGATTTCACTCGCGGCCTATAGCGCGATCCTCGATCTCGTCAGGAGACCTTTCTTCTGGGAGAAGACGACCCACGGCGTACGCCGACAGGCTCGCATGGCGAGACAAAGGGCATGATTGGCGACGGCCGCTATGCAGATCGCCCGAACGCCTTCCGCAATTCGACTTTGGCGCGGTCGAGCGTCTGGCGTCGGCGGGAGGTGAGATTCTTTCCGGCGCGATTGATGTAAAACGTCAGCATCGACATGGCCGATTGATAAGGCGTGCCCTTCCGGCGTTTGCTTCTTTCTGCCGATCGCTTCAGCGATTTGGCGATCTCTGACGGGTCGCGTCCCTCGAAGAGATGCGCCTTGATATCGAGGGCATCGCTCGTCTTCGTCACTTGCGCAGACCAGCGATGCGTCGAGCGCGGGGATTTGCGCGCATTTTTCGTCGTCTTCGCTGAATGCGTTTTACGCTTCGTAACCGAAGCAATTTGATTTTTTGGCGCCATGTCTTCCTCGCTGCTTGAGTATTTTGACGCATGACAGAACGATGATGAAAAACCGGCGCAAATCTGTTAAGTTCCTGGTGCCGACGGGAATTTGGCCGGAACCAAATTTCTTTCGTTGTGTTAAGTATCAGATATATTCGACGGCCTGCCCATGAAACGCCTGCTCCAATCGTTTCTGAAACAGTGCATCAAGACCGGAAGCCTCACGGTCGTCATGCCCAACGGTGATAGGCTCTCATCGGGGGACGGGACCGGGGTCCCTCTCGTCGTCACCCTCAAAGACAACAAAGCGGCGCGTGAACTTTTCTTCCATCCGCAGATGGCGCTGGGAGAACTTTTTACCGACGGCAGGCTGACCGTATCTGGGGGCACCGTTTACGATCTCCTGGAACTGCTAGGGCACAATCTTCACAGCCTGACTCCGCCGCAGTTCGGTTGGCTGCAGCACACGCTGCGCAATCTGCTGGAGCCATTTCACCGCGCGAATTCCGAGGGCAAGTCGCGCGATAATGTCCACCATCATTACGATATCGACGATCGCATTTATGAGCTCTTTCTCGATTCCGATCGCCAGTATTCGTGCGCCTATTTCGAAACACCGGACCAGGATCTGGAGACTGCTCAGCTCGCGAAGAAGCGGCACATTGTGTCGAAGCTTCTCGTCAAGCAGGGCGCGAAGGTTCTCGATATCGGCAGCGGCTGGGGCGGCATGGCGCTCTATCTGGCGGGTATTGCCGGCGCCGAGGTGACCGGCGTTACGCTTTCGCCGGAACAGCTCAAAGTTTCGAAGCGCCGCGCCAGCGAGAGGGGTCTTGCGAAACGCATTGATTTTCGGCTGCAGGATTACAGGGCGCTGACGGAGACGTTCGACCGGATCGTTTCAGTCGGGATGTTCGAGCATGTCGGTCTCAAGGACTATGAGACTTACTTCAACACGGTTCGGCGGTGCCTCAAGGACGACGGCATTATGCTCTTGCATTCGATCGGTCGGCTCGACGGGCGCAGCGCGATGAACCCGTGGTTCGAGAAGTATATTTTCCCAGGCAGTTACGTTCCGTCTCTCGCGGAAGTGTTCCCGGCCATCGAGAAGGCTGGCCTGATCGTTACCGATGTTGAGGTCTTGCGCCTGCATTACGCCGATACGCTGCTGGCGTGGCGGAAGCGCTTCATGGTACGGCGCGCTGAAGCCGCCGCACTGCTCGGTGAGCGCTTCTGTCGAATGTGGGAATTTTATCTGGCCGCGGGTGAGGCTGGTTTTCGATACGGCGGCTTGATGGTCTTCCAAATCCAGCTTGCCAAAAAAATCGACAGCGTGCCGCGGACACGCGATTACATCTCGGCTGAAGAGGATCGCCTGCGCAAGCGGGAGAAGCAGGCCAATGCGGATCACACGGTCGCGGCAGAATAGCCGCGTCTTCCGCTTTTAAAGAAACAGGCGCGGCGTTCCGCTCTGCTTGTTGCCGGTGAGGGGCTGGCGGTCGGTTGCCTTCGCCAATTCGTAGGCGCGCGCTGTAACTGCGTTCAGCGAAGCCTCGACCGCAAGGCGGGCTTTCTCCAGCGCTTCGTCGTCCGCATCGGGGGAGACGAAAATTGGTTCGCCCGCAACCCAAGCTAACCGCGACAAAGGCAAGTTCACCGTCATCTTGCTCCAGGTATTGAGCACTAGGAAGTGAGACGTCGCTGCTGCAACCGGGATGATTGGACGGCCAGAGAGCCGTGCGAGCGTCACGATGCCCTCGCCAGCGGTCCGTGGGCGTCTTGGCGGAACATCGGCGGTCATGGCGACGATGGAGCCGCTTTCGAGGGCCTTCACTGCCGCGCGAAGAGCGTAGGCGCCGCCGCGATCACGCTTGCGGCCTGCCGCGCCAGCGCCCCGGATCGCCGAGATTCCGAAGCGGGCCAGAACCTGAGCGACGAGCTCGGCGTCGCCGTGGCGGGCGACCATGGCTTCGACCCGATATTCACGGGTGTTCAGATCCGGCAGCATCATGAATTGCCCGTGCCACATGGCCATGATGAACGGCACCTGGGCGCGAAGGCGATCAAAGAAATCGGCCGGCTCATAAACCGTGGACGATGTCCGCCTGACGGTCCGAATAAGGCCGGCGACGAAGCGGCTGGACGCACTGATGGCGAAGCGATTTGTTTTGGAAGGCTGACGAACCATTATCTTGTCGCGTGCGTCGTCGTTCCGAAATGTTGAATAGTGGGACGGGATTGTCCGCTTGAACGAAAGTTAGCTCAAGTATGGCAAGAGGCAATTGCATCGCAATACTTAGCAACGGGTGATTAGTAGGAGACGTTTATGCCGTGGTCGGTGGGTCTGCTAGATCAGCATTTCAATTCCATAAGTGATGATGAGGGCAGAGGTCATTGCAACCACGATGCAGATCAGGGAAATGAGGACGTAATAGCCGTCCGATGCGTGATCGTCCTCGCAGAGAGGAATTTTTCCGGCCTGCTTTTGCATACAGAAATCCAACGGATAAACGGCTTTCCAAATTTGAAGCGGGCGGCATAGGGCTCTTTGCCAGCCCATACAAGCTGCGGCAGCAGAAATTCTGGGCTGCGTTTTCGCGCGGAGCCTGCGGCGCTTCGTCCGAGGACGGTTTTCCGGCTCTGAGTGGGGCAGGTAAGCAAGCCGTGGCAGCAACCCGCTTTCAGGCCCCGATAGGGCAGCGCTGATGTGCAGGACGCCGTTTGAGGCAAAGGCCGAATGGCATCGATATCATAGGCAACTGTGGCGCGATTGAAGCGTGGATGACAGCGGCGTTCATGATGAATTCATCGGCAGAGGCAGAAAAAGGAGGTCATGCTGCAGCGCAGCTAAAAATGCTCGTGCAAGGACTTTACGAGGGTGGCAATGGACAAATATCGCGTCGTCGTCTGGTGTGAATCCTGTCGCGGAGACGACGAAGGCTGTTTCGGGGGATCGTCGGAGGTTATCGGCGCCCAATTCGAAACCTGGGAAGAGGCCGAAAAGGCCGGCGCTCATTATTGTTTCGACCTGCCGTACCGCTACCGCGTCGAGCAGGCCGATATGCACTAAAATTTCAGTTGAAACGGCGGTTAGAGCGGCGGGCGTCACGCAAGGCGCATAAGTTCCCGCTCCTGGCCGAGTGCTTCTTTGAGCGTCTTCTGGGCCATCTGCATTTTTCTCAGCATGTCCTCGTAATCGACGGACGAATCGAGAGCTTCCGCGAGCAGGTAGTCGGCCTGCTCGACCTTCGCCTCAAGGTGGGCGATCCGCGACCGGGCATCGAAGAGCTCTACCGGCTGATTATTACTGACTGCGATGCTTTCAACGGTCATGAGCATTATCCTAACTTATATTCTGGACGAAACGCGTTAGCCGAGGCCTTGGTTCCCCCCAGCCTTCGTGAGCTGTTCGTCGCTGATGGATGCGGAAAACCGAGCGTTTAAAACCGATCGGCCGTTTCCGTCGGCGCTCGGTTGCTGGCACGCATCGGAGCGCAAAGGCATTGCTCAAGGCAACTGCCAATCGCGCGGACGGTGAACGGTATTTTAATCATCCGGTAACCGATTTTAACCCCTGGCGCCTGTCTGGGGTCTTTTCGCCGCGCTTTCGAGAGCGCACATTCATGATGCGGCCATTGCGCGATCGGTCACGGGGATCCGGTTGGATTCGGACGGCCTGCAGACTGTTGAGGGACTGACGGAGGCGAGACGAAGAGAGGAAAGAGCCATGGCCCTCTATTCTGGCGGCGACCGTAACGACGACTCTCAATTCGGTATTGGCATGCGCGATGGTGATGGCGTGCTCGATGCCTTGATCATTCTTCTGCTGGTCGGATTTTCGTTTGCGCTTTGGTTCGTGTGCGGAGCGCTGCGTCCGATGCTGGACGATACCAATCCGAGCTTGATGGCCCATCCGTCACCGATGTCGGGGCCTTACATCGCGGGCTCGGTGCAGCCTCAAGACCATTTGCCGGGAAGATAGTGCGGATTTTTTCCTGACTGGGTCTTAGATGCGGCGGGTCAAGCGCGCCTTGCGTTGGGAATGATGGTGCGCGGCTTCTGCCACAGCCCCGTAGACGTTCGCCCGCTCGGCTTCCGAGCCTTCCAGATCAATCGGAACAATGCTGTCCTTCTGCTGCCGGATGTCCTCGCGGCTTGAAAAGAGAATGACGCGATTGCGTCCGGAGCGTTTGGCGACATAGAGGGCGGCGTCAGCCTGAATAATTAAGTCGTTCAACATCGTTTCGTCGCCGACCTTGGATATTCCGACGCTGACCGAGCTGCCAAACAGCTGTGCGTCGGAAAAAAAGCGCTTCTCGGCGAATTTCTTGCGGATGCGCTCGGCCACGAGCAGGGCCGCCTTCAGTGTTGCGTCGGGAAGCAGAATGGCGAATTCCTCACCACCGAGGCGCGCAGCGAGATCGCCCTCCCGTACGGTGTCCCTCAGAATTTCGGCAAACGTCTGCAGTACGGTATCGCCGATCTGATGGCCATAAACGTCGTTGACTTGCTTGAAGTGATCGACGTCAAAAACGACGACCACGATGCTCGTCGGCGCACGAAATGCGGCGGCGCGATCGAAGAACGCGCGCCGATTGTAGAGGCCCGTCAGGGAATCCGTTTCGGCCTCGCGCTTGTGGCGTCGTGTCAGACGAATTTGATTGAGGCCGAGGGAGAGCGCGCCGATCGCGGCCGTATCGGCGAGGCAAACGATGAGGTTCAGATTTTCGGCCCAGTCGTCGGGCGGGCGGTTCATGATCCATTCGCCCTGCTGTGCCAGAGCAAAGGCACAGAGGCCGAATGACAGGCCGCCTACAACATAAAGGGTTGTGAGTGTCGTCAGCAGGAGCGGAGATTCGTGGCGGCAGCGCCAATATTCGATCCCCGTTTGGCATAAGATCAGCATCGCCGCGAGATTGAACACGATGTAGCAAAGGCCGTCATAACCACTAACCATCATGGATGTGGTGAGAACGCTGGCGATCAGCGCGCTGGCAATCATCAGTTTGGCGGGAAGCAATCCGGTGCGGAATTGGTAGGCAGCTCCGAGAAAGAACACCAATCCGATTTGAAGCGCAGAAAAAGCTACGATGCCGACCGAAGGCGAATAGTGCGCGACAAAATTGCTGTAGGCCAGAATGCTGACGACGAGGCTCGTGGAGCCGAGCGTCCACGTCATCAGGGTGCGGTCAGACTGCGAGACCAGCCAGCTCACAAAGAACGTCAGCGCCACCCCTGCGCTGCAGAAGCTCAGAGCGATCAGCAATGAATTGTAATCGAGCAGAATCATACCCGGACAATACCGACAAATCCTTTGCCGAGAATGACCGGCGGGCCTCAGGGCCGCCTCATATGCAACAATTCAGTATTGTTTGGCCAGTCCAATTAGGCCGGTCACGGAAGATTAAATGAACAGACAGCGAATTGCTATCCTCGCTGCCTGATGAACATTTGTGAGACGTTGGGCACAAATCGCATCAAAGCGGATCGCGCCGCAGGGCCTGACAGAGGCAGTGTGGGCCGCCGCCGCCCAGCGTGAACATCCGCAGGTCAGGATCGAAGACCTCGATGCCGTGGGAGCGCATGCGGGCGTTCAGATCCTTGTTCGCGGCGGTCGACAACACGCGGTCGTTGCCGAGAGCGACGATGTTCGTGCCGAGCTGTGTCGCGTCATGATAGGAGACGGGTAGAATTTCGTAGCCCTTCGATTTCAAAAGATCGAGGAACCACGGCTGGTGCGCGTCGGGAGCGACGGCAACGAGCTTTTTGTTGATGAATCCGACCGACACGTCGAGGTGCACGAAATGCGGTGGGAAGGGCACGGCGTAAGCCTCCCAGCCTTTTTCCCGGAACCACGCGCACATCTGTTCGGCGCCTTCCTGCTCGGAGCGTTCGCCGCCGTAGCCGCAAAGCACAAATCCCGGTTCGACGACCATGAAGTCGCCGCCTTCGAAATGGCCGGCGGTGATCATGTTCCAGATCGGGATTCCGGCTTCTTCGTAGAACTTCAGGACCAGCGCATAGTCACCGCGGCGGTAGCGGGTCTGCAGCATGGTGATGACGGCGCCGAAGGGCGTCATCACGCTCGAGTCGCGAGCGAACACGCCGTATTTCAGCTCAGGCCGCGCGTCGAGCCAATGACAGGTGACGCCCGCTTGCTCGAAAGCATCGACCATTTCGCGATGCTGCGACATGGCGGCTTGGGCATCGAAGCGGAGTCCGAGCGCGAGCGTCTGCCGGGAAACGGCGCCGACGGGCCGCCATTCGAAAAAGTCAGGTTTGCCGAGAAGAACATGCCGGAGCACGCCGGTTTCTGAATCGAGTCCCCACGGAATGGAGACGGTCGTCGTGCTCATGCCAGAACCTCGTAGTGCGCGTCCGTCGGCGCGCCTTTGTTGATGCAGATGATGTCCTGCGGGCAGGCGGACATCGCGACGATGCAATTCATCTCGGCTTTCAGCACGACGTAGTCGCCGGGTTTCGAGACAGGCTCTTCCCAGCCGATGGTGCCATCGGTCTTCACCGGAATGTTCATCCAGAGATTGAGCGGGGAGGGCACTTCAGGCGGTGCCAGACCGAGGCCCGCCATACCGGAGCGTAGATTGTCGGCGCAATTGTCGTGGTAATCGGCGACGCCCAGGCCCTGATAGCGATAGATATCGCATGCGGCGATGAAGGTGTCGTGGATGCCGGGCGAGGTGTCTTCGACGAGCGTCAGGATCGGGCGTCGCTTGTTGGTGACGAGCTTGTCGCCGGGCATTGGGCGAATGCGGTCGATCGCGGCGCGCATGTGCTCCATCGAGAGGAACTCGCCCAAGTCGTCGGCGTTGAAGGCCCACGTATCGACGACCTGATGGCCATGCGTGTTGATGATCTTGATCGATTGTCCAGCTTTGAGCGCGACAGCGCGGCCCTGGCGCGCCGGGACGACGTGGATATCGCTCATGGCTTCACCTTTGCGTTTGGAAATTCTTTGCGGATCGCGGCGGCGACGCCTTCGGCATAGTCGTTCGCCAGCAGCTTGCCCTTTTCTGCCGAGCAGCCGTGTGCGGGCGACAGCACACCGGAGCACGGCACCAGTCCGGTGCGCGTCGGATACATATCGTAGGGCGGAAAGCTCGCGGGCTTGTCGTCGGGCAGTGCCGACAAATCGACGAGATGCGGATGATGATGGAGCATCAGAGACGTTTCCATCACGGCGGCATGCTCGAGATCGTAGCCGGGGAAGCCGTCAGGAAAAATCTTGTCGAGCGTCTCGCGCTTGGTGAAATCCCAATATTCGAGGCGCATGACCTCGAAATCGTGAATGCCCATATAGGCCAGCTCACGACGGGCGAGATCGACGCCTTCGATCGTGAACATCATGTTTTCGTAGTGGCCGTTGATGAGAACGAGCTGGCGCGCGCCGTGGCGTGCAAACTCTTTGATGACGTCACGCAGCACGTGCGCAAGCGTATCGGCATCGAGACTGGTCGTGCCGCAGAAGTGATTGCCGCCGCCCATCTTCGGCTGCGACTTGTATCCGAACGAGAGGACCGGCGCGACGATGGCGTCGATCCGCTTTGCGACACCGGCTGCGACGGCAGTCGCGAGCAGGGCATCGGTGCCCATCGGCAGATGTGGGCCGTGCTGCTCTGTGGCACCGGTCGGGAGCAGGATGATCGCTCCGTCCTCGATACGCCGCTGGTAAGTCGTCCAGCTCATCTCATTCATAAAGATGCGGTCGGTCATGACTGTTCTTTCCTTCAAACCATCGAGGCGCCGCCGTTGACGCCGAGAACTTGGCCGGTGATGAACGTTGCGCCGGCGCTGGCGAGAAACAGGACGGCTTCCGCGACTTCTTCCGGTTTGCCGATGCGGCCGAGCGGATTGGACGTTTCAAGCCGTTTCCATTCGTCGGGCAGGTTTTCGAAATCGAGAAGCGGCGTGTCGGTCGGGCCCGGCGCCACGGCATTGACGAGAATGTCGGGGCCGAATTCCTTCGCCCAGCAGCGCACCATGGCGCTGACGCCGGCTTTGGTGGCGCAATAGGCGGCGTGATGCTCGCGTCCGAGCTGGGCTAGTTCGGAACTGAAGAGAATGATCCTGCCGCCTTTGCCGCGGCTTTTCATCATGCGTACTGTTTCGCGCGTCACGAGGAACGTGCCGACGAGATTGACGTCGAACACTTTGCGGACGTCGGCAACGGGCGTTTCGAGTAAGGGGCCGTAGCGAAAGACGGCAGCCGAATTGGCCATGACGTCTATGCCGCCAAGCGCGCTATCGGCGGCGGCGATCGCTTCTGCAACTTGGATCTCGTCGGTGACGTCGAGTTGAAACGACAGGCCCTCCTCGATCGGTTCGAAATCGAGGCGAGCGACGTGCGCGCCTTTCTTCTCGAAGAGATCTGCCGTCGCAAGCCCGATGCCACTTGCGGCGCCGCAAACGACGACTTTCAGATCTTTTAATTCTCTGCTCATCCAAGAAATTCTCCGCGGTCGACGCCAATGGCCTGTCCGGTGATGTTGGCAGCAAGGTCGCTGGCGAGAAAAAGGTAGAGGCCGGCGACGTCCTGCGGCTCCATCAGGCCGGGGAGGCACTGAGCGGCGACGACATCGTCGAAGATGTCGGCTTCGCTGCGCTTCGAACGCGTGGCCATGACTTTCGCCGAACGAACCGATGCGACTGTGCGGACCCAGCCTGGGCAGACCGCGTTGACGGTGATGCCTCGCGGTCCAAGCTCGCGTGCGAAAGTGCGCGTCAAGCCGACGACAGCGTGCTTCGATGCGATGTAGGCGGCGAATTCGCCGACGGCGCTTTTGGACCAGACGGACGCGGTGTTGATGATACGCGCGCCGGTCTTCAGAAGCGGTAGCGCGGCGCGCGTGACGTTCCAGGTGCCGCGGACGTTGATGTCCATGATGCGAGCGAAGGCGGCGTCGACTTCGTCGCTAGGGTCGGTTAGCGGCGTGATCAACTCGAGGCCGGCGTTATTGACGAGGACGTCGAGATTCGGGATTTGCGCAAAGACATTCGTAACCGCAGACTTATCAGTGATGTCGGCGACAAAGGCGCGGACAGGATGGCCGTATGCCTTTGAGATTTTGTCTGCTGCTTCGTGTACCGTTTCGTCGTCAGCGAGGATGGCCAGGTCCGCGCCCGCCTCGGCGAAGCCTTCAGCGATGCCAAAACCAATTCCGCGGCTTGCGCCGGTCACGAGGACGCTTTTGTTTTTAAGATTGATGCACATTTGCTTTCCTGCGGCGCTTTGCGCTCTAGTTATCGTGGCCCGCTGCGGCGCGGACAAATTTCAAAACTTCCGTTCGCAACCTGAAGAAGCGTTCGCTGTCGCGAAGCTCCAGCGTGCGATCAGGGCCGAGAGCTGCCGCAATATCGACTTCCTCAAGCATGCGTGCGGGGCGCTTGGAGAAGACGATGATGCGGTCCGCGAGAAAAACTGCTTCGTCGACGTCGTGCGTGACGAAAATGATTGTCTTGGCGTCCTGCTGTTGGATGCGGCGCAGCTCGATCTGAAGATCTTCTCGGCGCTGCGCATCCAATGCGCCAAAGGGTTCGTCCATCAACAGAACGTCGGAGCCTGCAGCGAGCGTTCGGGCGATGGCGATGCGTTGGCGCATGCCGCCTGAGACCTTGTTCGGATAGGCGTCGGCGAAGTCGCTGAGGCCGACGAGTTGCAAGTAATGTGCGAGGCGCGTCGCCTTGCGTTCCGGCGTCATATCGAGACGGTACTTCATGCCGTAGGCGACATTCTCGGCGACGGTCAGCCAAGGAAACGATGAGTAGGACTGAAAGACCATGCCGCGGTCGCGGTCCGGCTCGCGGATTGGTTGGCCGTCGAGGCGGATTTCACCGGTGCTTGGCGTTTCCAGGCCGCCGACCATGCGCATCAGCGTCGTCTTGCCGGAACCAGAGGGGCCGAGGAAGACGACGAATTCGTTGCGCCTGACGGTGAGGTCGAACGTTGGCGCGACGACTTCTAGATCGCCGAAATATTTCGCGATGCCGTCGAATACGAGATAGGGAGCTGGTGCCACGGCGCGCCTCTCAGAGATAACGGAAATAGCGCTTGTGGACGAGGCGCAGGATCTGATCGGTCAGCAGGCCAATCAAGCCGATGGTGACGACGCCTGCCATGACCTCGGAGGTGTTCATGTAGCGTCGTGCCGCCCAGATGACGAAGCCGAGGCCGTTATCTGCGGCGACGATTTCCGCGATGATGAGATAGGTCCAACACCAGCCGAGCGTGATGCGCAGATTGTCGAATAGGCTCGGTAGCATGGCGCGGAAGGCGACGTCTTTCAGCATCTGGAAGGGACGTGCACCGACGGTGTAGGCGATCTCGACGTATTCCTGCGGCACGCGGCGCATGTCGTCTGCGACGAGCAGGACGAGTTGAAAGAAGGTGCCGAGCCAGAGAAGAAAGATCTTCGTCGTTTCGCCGACGCCGAACCAGATGATGCTCAGCGGAACGAGAGCGGGAACCGGCAGATAGCGGATGAAGTCGACGATCGGCTCCAGGGCGGCGCCGACGCCGCGGAAGCTCGACATCGCGATGCCGATCGGGATCGCCATCACGACGGAAAGTGTGAAGGCCACCCACACGCGCAAGGTCGAGACACCTGCATTCCAAAGCAGATGCTTCTGCGTGATCATGATCCACAGCGTTTCGACGGTGACGCTGGGGGGCGGCAGGAAGAGCGAGTTGATCCAGCCGAGCCGGGTCGAAATTTCCCATGCCGCGATGACGATTAGGCTAGCGCAAATTGATGTCAGGATTTGCGCCCGTCTCGACAGTGTGCCCCGGAACGCGAAGAACTGGTTCCGGGTGCGGTACGCTGCGCGCGGCGCCTTGGCGTTTGGCGCCGCCGCCGGTCGCCGTTCGACCACTGCTGCCGTCGATGCTGTTGCTTTGCTCATCACGAGATGGCCTGGCTCGGCTGGTTCGCGGCTGATTATTTCAGGTCGGCTTCAGTGATGCCGGAGACGATCGAATTGTCGATTTGGTCTGCGGCCTTGAGGTCGTGATCGGCCGCGCCGTTTTCCAGGTTCAGCTTCATGACTTCGCCAAAGACTTTGTACAGCGAGCCGGGGGCGCCGGGTTTGCCGAAATATCCGGCCGTCTGTGCGTAGCCCGTGTATTCGAGGCTGCCGTCAATCGAAGCGGCGAACTCTTCCGGTGTCAGGTTGAAGTGCGGTGCTGCCAGCTTGATGAAGTCCGCTTTGTTGCTCTTGAAGTAGTCGATCGCTTTGAAGATGCCGATCATGAACTTCTTGTACTTCTCGGGGTTCGCCTTCAAGTCGTCCTGGCGGACGATGATGACGTCGACGATGATGCCGGGATATTGCGCCGACGAGATCAGCAGGTGCGGATTGCGCTGCTTGATCTTGTCGAGGGCCTGCGAGAGGTTCGGCTGATAGGAAACGACGGCGGAGATCGATGGATCGGCAAAGACGGCGACGGTATCGGCGGTCGCAATCTGCTTTACGTCGAGGTCAGCAAGCGTCAAGCCTTTTGCCTTGAGCGCCATCTGAAGGAGCAGGCGGCCGGGAATGTTCGGCTCGGACGCGACGGTCTTGCCTTTGAGCTGCTCGACGGAGGTGATGTCACCCGGCGCGATGACGCCGTCACCGCCAAGCGACTCGTCGATGGTGCCGATGACGACGCCAGGCGTCTTGGCATCGCGCGGCTTGCCCTGATATTCGCCGACGGTGCGCATATCCATCTCGATGTCCTTGCGGTCCATCGCGGCCATGACGTTGGCGCGTTCGTCCTCAAACTTGATGTCGACGTCGATGCCAAGCTTTTTGAAGTAGCCAAGATCCTGCGCGACGAAGACCGGCGCGTATCCGCTCCATGTCGGGCAGAGAATGCGGATTTTCTCGTCGGCATGTGCAGCGGTTGCGGCGACCGATACGCCAGCCCAAAGCGCCACTGCCAGACCGACTCCGGTGAACCGGCGGAACCCTATTGCCATATGCATGGTCATAACCCCTCGCTGACGACACGATTTCGGCAATGGAGAGTTGGCTAAAATAACATCTATGAAAATATTGATTATTTAAACGATACATTGAAAACTGCCGATGTGATGTGATGCTGCTTTGTGCGAAGGAGTTTCGATGCGTCGGCTCGATAACATCGATATCCGCCTTTTACGGGTGTTTATGACGCTGGTTGAAGCCGGTAGCTTCGCCGATGCTCAGATTGCGCTCAATCTCTCCCAACCCACCCTCAGCACCCACCTTGCGGCGCTTGAGCGCAGGCTCGGCGCGCAATTGTGCGTACGCGGACGACGAGGGTTCCGGCTGACGCCTTTCGGCGAAGCAACCTATATCGCGACCCAAAAGCTCTTTGCGGAGATTAGCTCCTTCGAGGAACGGGTCGGGCAGTACAACGGTCAACTCGTCGGGCGGCTTCGCATCGGAATCGTCGATGGCATCGTCACGAATTCGGCGCTTGGGCTGCAGCACGTCGTCGGCCGCTTCATGGAAAACGCCGAGAACGTGTTCATCGATCTTGAACTCGGAACACCGAATCACCTTGAGCAAGCCATCGCAGACGGTCGCCGCGACGTTGTCATTGGGCCGTTCTCGCAGAAAGCGCCGGGTGTCACGTACGTTGCTTTGCACCGCGAGCCGCATGGGCTTTATTGCGGCAAGGGGCATCCGCTGTTTGACGCTCCGACATCGGCGATCACGCGGGAGGCGATCGAAAGGGCACAGTTCTCGGTACGCGGTTATCGGCAGTTCGACGATCTCTATCGCGCCGATCATCCGCGCGCGTCAGGCAACGTCGTTCAGATGGAAGCGCAAGTGATGCTGATCCTGTCCGGCTATTTCATCGGCTTTCTGCCGCGGCACATCGGCGAGAGCTGGTCAAAGCAGGGTTCGATGCGCGAGCTCCGGCCGCAAACCTATCAGTTCGTGTCGAGCCACTTCGCGGCCTATCGGAAAAGCGACGGTGACCGGCAGCTCGTGCGCAGCTTCGTGCGCTTCCTCAGTCAGCATGCGAACCAAACGCGCAAGGGGGGTGCGGTTGGTAAAGCGGCCTGACGCTCATCAGAGCTTCGGCAGATCGTTTTCGGAAAATCTGATTTAGCGCGGATCTTGATCCGGGCGGATTGCTGCATCCGTTGATGCGGATCAATTGCGCCGCGCTCTGCGCTCCTACGCTGTCTCAAATTGTTTGGGAGGCGACCATGACAACGATCGAATTTTATTATCTGGCGATCTGCATCGGAGCGATGTGCCTTTTCGCGTTTGCGCTGAGCTACAACGCAATAAGCTGGAAAAGCTGGAAGCAATCGCAGACAGCAAAGTCGTCTGCCGCTGGTGCAGGTGAGCATGTGAAGCCCCAGGAAAAACTGGCGGCTTAGAGCCAACACATTCCGCCTGTCCGTGCCGGCAGCAAAAAAGGGAGAGGACTCACGGTCCTCTCCCTTAAATTTTGTCTGATCGGTTTTCCCGGCGGACGTGGGATGGCCCAGGCTGCGCCGGGCCATCTCGCAGATCGTTAGGGCAGTGCGAACACGGTGAGCGAGCCACCGAGGTTCGAGTAGGAAGCAAGGCCCGAGTAACCGCCGACAGCCCCGAGGCCGTCGTTCGGGTTCGTCAAGCCAGCTGCCAGACCGATGCCGGCCCAGCCGCCGATGCCCGAGAGAACGCCGACATACTGCTTGCCACCCTGCATGTAGGTGAAGACGTTGCCGATAACGCCCGACGGGGTCTTGAACTTGTAGAGTTCCTTGCCGGTCTTCTGGTCGACGGCTTTGAAGTAGCCTTCGAGCGTGCCGTAGAAGGCGACGCCACCAGCGGTCGTCAGAGCGCCAGACCACACCGAGAACTGCTCAGGCTTCGACCAGACGATCTTGCCCTTGCCTGCGTCCCAAGCGAGGAACGTACCCATGCGCTCCGGCTTATCCGGACCCGGGAACATCGAGAGCGTCGCGCCGACGAACGGCTGACCAGCAGCATACGAAACCTTGAACGGCTCGTAGTCCATGCAGACGTGGTTGGCGGGAACGTAGAACAGGCCCGTCAGCTCCGAGTACGACGCCGGCTGCTCGTCCTTGACGCCGAGAGCCGCAGGGCAGATGCCTTTAGTGTCGAAGTCGGTGCCGTGAGCGAAGGTCGAGTACTTCTTCACGCGGACAGGACGGCCGTAGTCGGGGCTCGACTTGTCGAGGTTGATGCTGGACGCCCAGTTGACCATCGGATCAAACTTCTCGGCGACGAGCGGTTCGCCGGTGACGCGATCGAGCGTGTAGGCGAAGCCATTGCGGTCGAAGTGGACTTCAACTTTGCGCTTCTCGCCCTTGACGTCGATATCGGCGAGGATCGGCTCGTTGATGCCGTCATAGTCCCACTCGTCGAACGGCGTCATCTGGTAGGCCCACTTGGCCATGCCGGTGTCGGGATCGCGCGCAAAGTGCGTCATCGACCACTTGAGATCGATTGGCTTGCCGTCCTTGCCAGCGCGCTGAGCCGGGTTCCACGTGCCGGGATTGCCGGTTCCGTAGTACACGAGGTTCAAGTCGGGATCGTAAGCCATATAGCCCCAGGTCGTGCCGCCGCCGATCTTCCACTGATCGCCGCTCCACGTCTTGAGCGAAGAATCTTTGCCGACCGGCTTGCCGAGCGACATCGTCTTCTCGGGGTCGATAAGCATTTCAGCGTCCGGACCCGTCGAGTAGGCGCGCCAGACTTTCTTGCCGGTGTTTTCGTCGTATGCGGTCAGCGAGCCGCGGACGCCGTATTCGCCGCCCGAAATGCCGACGAGGACCTTGTCCTTGACGATGAGCGGAGCGGACGTGCCGGTTTCACCCATCTTCGGATCGCCGTTGGCGACCTTCCAGAGTTCTTTGCCGGTCTTGGCATCAAGAGCGACCAGCGTCGTGTCGGCCTGATACATGAAGATCTTGCCGTCGGCGTACTGGAGGCCACGGGTAACCGTGTCACAGCACATGACCGAGATAACGGATGGATCCTGCTTCGGAATATACTTCCAGACGATCTTCTGTTCGTCGGCGAGGTTCAGGGCATAGACGACGTTCGGGAACGGCGTCACCATGTACATCTCGTTGCCGACGACGAGCGGGCTGCCTTCATGGCCGCGGAGAACGCCGGTCGAGAACGTCCAAGCCACCTGGAGCTGGCCGACGTTTTCGGTCGTGATCTGGTTGAGTTTCGAATAGCGATGACCGGCGTAATCGCCGTTTTGAGTGGCCCAATTGTTCGGGTCGCTCGTCGCTTTAATGACGCTCTCATTCGCCCAAGCGGACGAACCCAGCGAAGCGGACAATGCCAACCCCACTGCTAGAATCTTTCCACGCATTTTAGTTCTCCAATTCACGACTTGACACGCCTTCGGCGGGTGCCGAAAGCGGTGCACAACCGCCGGCGGAAGCCGGCATCAAATTCCCTATTTTATATTATTATTGTCATATATTCGGGCAGCGATGATGTGAAAATCATCACTGGGACCGTTCGGGATTTGAAAGTCTTCTCAGGATGTTGCGCCAACGGGAAGAAGGCCCACCGAAGCAACTGGCCGCAATCAAGTTCATATTTTGCAATGCGTCAACAGCGATTGCCGATCGTTGGATGCGACAATTGGAAATGCTGCCTGCAATACTCGGCAGGAATTCCCCCATTCTCTATTGTTGAGTGAAATCATGATGGTGCCTCGGCATATCAGCCTTGCGTTTCATGAAGAGAGAAATTCGGCGCGCTGATTTTGATCAATAACAATTCTAGATGAATTGCGATCTCAACTCCGGATCAATGCCGACTTTATGTGATTAAAAATTCAGCGGCGGGATGGAGCGGGCGAAGGGAATCGAACCCTCGTATGCAGCTTGGGAAGCTGCCGTTCTACCATTGAACTACGCCCGCGAAGGCCGTGATTTTCCGGGTTTTGACACTTTCACGATGTTCCCGCAAGCCGTACGATCGCTGGTCGCCACGTTGTCCCTAGGGTACTGCGCTGAGGGCGACAACGCGCCGAAAGGCGTCGATCACGATGATAGAGATCCGATGACAAGAGAAGCATGGGCGCGCCACGTTGCATTCGTGCTGCGCTGCTCGGGTGCGGCGACGCTTTCTTATGTGCTTGCGAACGCTATTGGGCTGCCGCACCCAGTGTGGGCGGCGATGTCCGGCGTCATTGTCGGGCAGGAGAAGCTGGACGAGACGCGAACCGCGACGATAGGGCGGTTGTTCGGCACGGTCGTCGGCGTCGTCGTTGCGGTTACAATCGGATCTCTTCTCGAACCGCTTCATGCCGATGTCGTCGTGCAGATGGCGGTCGCGGTGGCCGTCGCGGCGATCATCGCGCGGCGTTACCCGATGCTCCGGGTCTGCATGTGGACGTGTCCGATCGTTTTTCTCAGCACCGACGCGGCGACACCTTTGGCTGTCGTCGGCTTTCAGCGGGGTGCGGAAGTTCTGCTTGGCGGCATCGTTGGCGCGCTGCTGCACGGGCTGTCGGAAACGGTCATCTCCGCCATGGTGATGGTGGCACCCGAAAAGCCGGAGGCGGTGAAGCCTAAAGCCGCTTCCCTGCCGATTCACGACGACTGAGTGCTCCGAGGAAGTATTTACAAAAATTGATCGGGGCCGCGTCGGCGAAGATGCTAGATATGGTGCGTCGAACTTCGGGGAGAGGGATGAATGCCGGGGGCCTCTAAATCGCTTTGGGCCGGTGCCGCGCTTGTCATGGGCGCTTGCGGTGGCTTGCTCGTCTCTCCCGCGGTTGCCGACGATACGAGTACGGCAAAGCGTGCGCCTTCGACGCTCGATCAGCAGATCAACCAGGCGGTCGGATCGGGCGGATCATCGTCGTCGGACATGGACGCGAGGATCAGGGATCTCGAAGCGACCCGCACGGAGATCGATCAGCAGAAAAAGCCGACCATCAGTCTCGGCGTCAGCGGCTGGGTCAATCAGCAAATGTTATACAACGTGAAGTAACGTGCTTGCCGATCAGGCAGGGGCGCAACAGTCTGAGAGCGCGCAACACTCTGCTGGAACAGTCGCGCGCTAGCTCAAACATTATTGTGGGACGGCCTCAGGCCTTCTTCGCCAGAAGGTCGCGAATTTCCTTGAGATACTCTTCCGTCGGTGTCGGCGGGGGCGGGCCAGCAGCGGCCTTAGGCTTCTTCATCGTGTTGACGGCTTTGACGAGCAGGAAGATCGCGAAGGCGGTGATGAGGAACTTGATGACGGCGTTGAGAAACACGCCGTACCTGATCAGCACCGGGTCGGTCGGCGTGGGGATCGCAACCGAGAGACTGGAAAAGTCGATCCCTGCCATCATGTAGCCAATCGGCGGCATGACGACATTGTCGACGAGGGAAGAAACGATTGGAGCGAAGGCGGCGCCCATGATTACGCCGACGGCGAGGTCGATGACGTTGCCTCGCATGGCGAATTCTTTGAATTCGTCAATTATGCTCATGCTGATTGTCCTTCCCTGCTGATATTGCCGTTCCCGTCCTGGGCACATCGCGCCTTCGTCCTGGAAGGCTGGCACGCGATTCCCGCGGCGAAATGTTAGGGGATGATCTAGCGCAGGACAACGGAACGGCGGCCAAATTCCACCGGAGTAGCATTGGACAAAGGCCCTGGCCGGCGGGCATAATGAGGGCGACAGGCGGTGGGGCGCCGCGTGCGAAAGGCGGCGACTTTGGGGGATCCGGCGAGATGATTGAACGGAAAGAACGCAAGCCCTACTGGCGCCATACCAAGTGGCAGGTCATTGCGAGCATCATACCGTTTCTGGCGCTGGTCATCGTTTTGCCGCTCTATGCCGAGCAATTGAACTCCAGCCGGTTCTTAGGGTTTCCGCTCGGGTACTTTCTTGCGGCTCACGGATTTTTCGTGATCGCCCTGATAACGGTCGCGAGCTACGTCAACCGCCAGAATGCCATCGATCACTGGCACGGCGCGCACGAAGATATGTGAGGCGGGAGCATGGCGTTCGGTGCGCGCGCGAGATTGATCAATCCGCGCCTCGGCACGTATTTCAGCATTTTCGCCGCTCTCTATACGGCGCTGTTCCTTCTTGTCCTGATCTTCGAGCAGTTGAAGTTCGATGAGAGCTTCCTGCGCATCGCGTTTCTCGCCGGGCCGATCGTCATCTACGCCGCGATCGGCCTGTGCGTCGGAACGAACGACATCCTATGCTATTTTGCGGCCGGGCGCCGGGTTCCCGCCGCCTATACCGGGCTTTTGCTCGGTGCTTCGGCGCTGGGTGGCACCTTCATTGTGGCGGGCACCGGCGCATTCTTTTTCTCAGGATTCGATGCCGTCATCCTGCTGATGGGCACGTTGACGGGCTTCGTCATCATGGCGATCGGGCTTGCACCGTTCTACCGGAAGTTCGGCGCCTTCACCGTGCCGAGCTATCTCGGCCGGCGTTTTGAGAGCCGGGGACTGAGGGTCATCACGGCAGGCATCGCGGCTGTGCCGATGCTGCTCGTGCTGTCGGCAGAATTGCGCATTGGTGGCCACGTCGCGCAGCGCCTTGTCGGCGGCAGCGCCAACAATCTGGTGTTTCTCCTCGCGCTGACGATTGCGATATCGACGGCGGCAGGCGGCAAGCGTTCCTTCACCTGGACGGGCGTTGCGCAATCGATCGCGCTGTTTCTCGCCGTGCTTGGCGTCGCCACGACGATCAGCGTGATGGTAACGAGCCTGCCCATTCCGCAGCTCGCGAACGGTCCGATGGTGCGCGGGATGGTGCGGAACGAAGTCAACGAAGGATTGCAGCTCATCAAGGTCTGGCCGATGGCGTTTCAGCTGCCGCCTGAGGGCTTTTCCGCGTTGACAAAGCCTTATACGCAGCCGTTCGGCTCGATCGGGCCGTTGGCTTTCATCATTGGTGTTTTCGCGATTGCGACGGGTGTCAGCACCGCGCCGTGGCTGCTGCCGCGCGTCGCGGCGACGCCCGGCGTGTATGAGGCGCGAAAATCGATCGGCTGGGCGACGGTCTTTTCCGGACTGGCTCTCCTCACGATTTCTTCGGCGGCAATCTTCCTTCGAGATTTCACCCTTGACGCCGTGATGAGCGAGCGGCTCGGGCCGTTGCCGCAATGGCTGCATAACGCAGCGGCGCATCATATCGTGACCTTCGATCAGGCAGCGACACGGCTGGGATTTGCAGGCCTGAAGTTCGATCGCGACGGCGTGCTGTTTGCTTTGCCGCTGCTGGTCGATCTGCCGTCGGCGTTCTCTTATCTCCTGCTGGCGGGCGCTGTGGCCGCTGCATTGGTCACGGCGTCCGCCACGACCGTGTCGCTGGCGGCCGTTCTTGGCGAGGACGTTATTCAAGGCATGTCGTGGGAGCCGCCGACGACGCAGAGTCGGGTGTGGATCGTGCGCGGCTTCATCGTGGTCGTAGCGTTCTGTGGTGCGATGCTGTGCGTCACGGCGCCGAGCGATCCGTTGCGGCTCGTGCTGTGGGCGCTGTCGCTGACGGGTGCGAGCCTCTTCCCCGTCATGGTCCTGTCGATCTGGTGGAAGAGACTGACGGTCGGCGGTGCGATCGTCGGGGTCATCTCGGGCTTTGTCGCCGGAGCGTTCGCCATCATGATGGGCGAGATGGGGACGCTTTCGACGCCAGGCGCCATCGCGGGCATTCTCGGGCTGCCCGTGTCGTTCGCGCTGGCCATCGGCACGAGCTTGATGCGGCCGGAGGTCAGCCGTCACACCGTCGAGATGGTACGCGACATCCGGGTTCCGGGCGGCGAGATCATCTACGACCGCGAGATGCAGCGGCTCCAGCTTCGTAAACATTCGCGCACGTGATGGCTCGAATGGCGACTTGCGGGCCGTTCAGGATTGCTCGGGCGGTTTGGGGCCTCTAAAGAGCAATCCATGACCATTCGCGATCGCCTCGATCTCTATCCGCCATTGACGCCGTACCGCGAGACCCGGCTGCCGGTCGGCGGCGGGCATACGCTTTACGTCGAGGAATGCGGAAACCCGAATGGTCGACCGGTCGTCATTCTGCACGGCGGTCCGGGCGGCGGCTGCAATCCGACGATGCGGCGGTTTCACGATCCCGACCGTTATCGCATCGTGCTGTTCGACCAGCGCGGGTGCGGGCGTTCGACGCCGAACGCGTCGCTCGATCACAATACGACGCACGATCTCGTCGCCGACATCGAGCGCATTCGCAGCGAACTCGGCATCGACCGCTGGCAGTTGTTCGGCGGCTCGTGGGGGTCGACGCTGGCGATCGCTTACGCGGAAGCGTATCCCGAGCGAGTGACCGCGATGGTTCTGCGCGGCATTTTTCTGCTGACGCAAGCGGAACTGCGCTGGTTCTATCAGGACGGATGCAGCTGGATTTTCCCGGAAGCCTTTGCCGAATTCCAGCGGCCGATTCCGCCCGACGAACGCGACGACATGATCGGCGCCTATCACCGCCGGTTGACGTCCGACGATCTCAGCGTCCGCCTTGCCGCAGCGCGTGCCTGGAGCATCTGGGAAGGGACGACGCTCTCGCTCATTCCGGAAGCCGATCGCGTGGCACGGTTCGGCGCAGACAGCTATGCGCTGGCCTTCGCCCGAATTGAAAGCCATTACTTCGTCAACGCTGGTTTCTTCTGGAGGGACGGCGAGTTGCTTCTTGAAGCCCACCGCCTGAAGGATATTCCCGGCGTCATTGCGCACGGACGTTACGATGTCGTGACGCCCGTGCGGAACGCGGTGATGCTCGCCAAGGCCTGGGGTAACGCCGATCTGCGCATTGTGCCTGACGCTGGACACGCGATGACGGAGCCGGGGCTCTTGCACGAACTCATCCGCGCTACGCGCAAATTTGCGGACTGATATCTTTATCTAGAGCGAGCCTTTTGGACCCGGCGTGGCCGATGGTGGCACGGGCGGCGGTGACGGCGCGGCGTGGTCGTCCGGCGGCAGAGGCTTATCCAAATCCCTGACGTGATCGCGGATCTTCTTGTAGACGCGCGAGATGTAGTCGAGCGCCTGATCGACTTCCTCATCCGTCGGGAGCTGGACCTTGTCGTCCGGCGGTGGCGCATCGGCAAGCGGACCGGGCGGCGACGGAACACCGGGCGGTCGTGTCTCGATCATCTCTTCAAGTTCTTTCACGCGCGCCTTCAGATCGTGGTTCTCCGATTCAAGGCGTGAAAGCTTGTCGGCGGGTGTGTTGGTGGTCCGATCGTCGACGGATTTGCAGGCCCATTCGTTGCCGCTCTTGGCGCACATGGCGACGGCGCCTGTCTGCTTGTCGAGACGCAGGAAGCCGCCCTCGACTGGGGACATCGTGAACCGTTCGGCGGTGTCACCCGATGGTTCTGCAACTGAAGCCGCTGCCAGTATCGGCAGAATGGAAAGACCGAGCATGGTTGCCCGCGTCGCCCTCAAGGTCATTGAAAGTCCTCCGCTGACCGTTACCAGCGAAATGGTCATATGCCGGAACTATGGCAAGACCGCTGGCCACAGCCATTTCAGCGAATCAACCCGTGCGAGGCGGTGGTGTCGGCGGCCGCCAGATCAAAAGTTTCCTCTAATAATATATTGAAAAGTCGCGATTTTTATCGTCCTGGCACGCTCCTTAACTCGACGTTTACTCCCGGCGACCAAAAGTTGCCTTCGAAGCTGATTTGTGTCGCGTCCGCCAACGATCGCATTTGACCTGCGCGGTACGGACCCCCCGATGTCCCGAGCGCGCGGCGGCTGCGCTCTCCCGGACCGTTCGCAATCGCGCTGTCTCGAGGGGAAGATGTCGAAATCGGAAATGGGTGCTGAGCGTCGGGAGGGAAGGGACCCGCACGAGTCCGGTGACGACAGCCGCGACGAACTCAAATCGATCCTCGATACGATTGCCGCCCAGCTTCAGGACGCCGATCGTCGGCACACGGCTGCGCTCAGCGAAATGCAGGATCGGATTTCGGGGATGGGGCGCGAGGCCGATCTCCTGCGTATGCGCATTCCCGATCAATTCGCGCCGGCCTTCGAGCAGATCGAAGCAGGCATTGGCGAGCTGGCTCATCGCCTGGTCGATGTCGATCGAATTGGCACGCGTGGAGCGGCGCGGACGCGCCAGCATCGGGCGGCAGCACGTTCGGGCCATGCCGATCTGAACAACCCTTGGGACCGGGACGACGCGGAAGCGCTCGCGAGTGTCTACGAAGCGTCCGCCTATCCGCCGTCTGCAGCCTCTGCACGCGATGCCGACGAGGCCACGGGCGGCACTTCGAACATCGACGAGGCATGGCTTGAAAGCCGGTTCGCCGAGATTGCGCGCGGCATCGAATATTCGCTCGCGCATGTGAAGCCCGAGAGCAAGTTCTCAGACTTCGATCAGCGTTTCGATCAGTTCGAGCGCCAGTTCGCGAAAGTGTTCGCAGGCGTAGCCACCCATGACGACCTCGCTACTGTGCAGCAGATCGAGGCGCACATGGAAGAGATCGTCAATCGTCTCGAAAAGACGAACGATCAGCTCGATCGGCTCAACACTATCGAAGCGCAGCTTGCGAACGTGTCGCAAACACTCGCGGAGATGCAGGCGGCGAACGCCAAATCGGCAGACATCGGTGCGGTCGCTCGGGCGGTAGCGGAAGAAACGGCGCAGCGATTTGCGAGCCGGCCTCCGGATGAGCGAAATGCAGCAGCGGACGAGCTTCGTCCGCTGATCGAGCAGCTCATGACGGAAAACCGTCAGGGCGGCGAACAAACCGCAATGCTTCTCGATACCATGCAGCAAGCTATGGTTCGTCTGCTCGACAGGGTGGAAGCGATCGACTTTCCGCCGCAGCAACCGCCGCCGCGGATCTTCGAGGCCGACCATGCGGTCAACTACGGCGCGCGAACGGAAATGTTCGGCAGCGATGCACTGCGCGATGACGACTTTGGTGCTCAGCCGTTTGCTTTCGACGAAGACGATAGCCATGGCGCCTTTCCCGATGCCGTCTCGCCGCCACCGCTTTCGGCGGTCAGCGAGACGGGAATGTCGCCGGAAGAAATGGCGCTGCGCAGCGAAAAGATGCGGCAGGAATTCATTGCTGATGCGCGCCGGGCCAAGATGCGTCTCAGCGCCGAGGGCGACGACATTGACGATTCCGTCGCGCCATCGCTGTCGGCAACGCGGATGGCGTATGCAAGCGGCTCGGCGCCAGCCGGCAGCCGGCCAATCCGGCCTTCGAGCGCGCTTGCAAAGAACACGTCGGGACCCACTGCGCCGTCGCCGCGGCTGATGATCATCGCGGGCTTCGTGCTCTTGGCGCTTGCCGGGCTTTGGTATGCCTTCGGCTTCGAAAGCAAGCCCCAGTCGGCGGCCGTGCAGGAGGCCGCTCCTGCAACCACCACGCAAAGCAAGACAGTCCAACCGGGCAACGCCACTGATGCAGCAAAGGCTTCGGGTGCACCGTCGGCTTCCGAGCCGTCGTCGGGGTCGCAAGCCCCTTCGGCGCCCGCTGGTGAACCGAACGCGCAAGGCGGGGTCAATGGTCCGCGCAGCGATCTCAGTCCGCATGACGGCGGCGCGCCTGCGACGACGGCCTCGATCGACCCGGATTCTACACCGCGGACGACGCTGCCGATGACAGGCGTTGCGGTCGATCTCGATCATCCGGTAACGGAAGCCGAGCTGATCCAGGCGCGGCGTCATCAGGCGATGGCGAACATTTCGGGTGAGCTTGGAAGCGCTGCGGCGCGGCCAGACGAATCTGCCGTGGTCCCGGCGTCGATGATTCCGACGGAAGCGGAAACGGAAGGCATCGCGCCGCCGGCGCAAAACACAAGCGCACCGGTCGGGGGGCAGAAGTCATCGCGGCTCGATATGCCGCCGGCGATGATCGGTCCGCTGTCGTTTCGGCTCGCGGCGGCTAACGGGGATTCATCGGCTCAGTTCGAAGTCGGCGCGCGGTTCGCGGAAGGCGAGGGCGTGCCGCAGAATTTCGCTGAGGCCGCGAAATGGTATCAGCGCTCGGCCGAACAGGGTTTCGCCTTGGCGCAGTATCGTCTCGGCACGCTTTATGAACGTGGTCTCGGTTTGAAGGCCGACCGGAAGCAAGCGAGCACCTGGTATCTGCGCGCAGCCGAGCAGGGCAACATCAAGGCCATGCACAATCTCGCTGTGCTCTCGGCCAACCAATCGGATCGCGCCCCCGATTACACGACGGCGGCGCAATGGTTCGAGGAAGCTGCCAAGCGCGGCCTGCCCGACAGCCAATTCAATCTGGCTGTTCTTTATGAGAACGGTCTTGGCGTGACGCGCGATCTGAGGACGGCGTTCATGTGGCTTTCGCTTGCCGCGCAAGGTGGTGACGCAGATGCAGTCCGCCGCCGCGATATTCTTCGCGGCAAGCTGACGGCGCAGGATATTACCGTTGCGAGAAAGATGATTGACGCCTGGCGGATGACGCCTACCGATCGCGCGATCAACGATGCCCACGTTGCCGGCGATCTATGGAAACAAAATCCCAGAAACGGCCTCAACGGCTAGAGCTTGCCGCGACGCGCCGCGTGGTGTCTCCTGGCGGGAAATCCTGTTAGACGCTAGTTCCATCGCCTGTACCATGCCGTTTCGGATCCGAGGATGACCCTTTACCTGCCGATCGCCGAGATGTCGGTTTCCGTCATCGTGTTTTTGGCTCTCGGGATGAGTGTCGGTTTTCTCTCAGGTCTTTTCGGTGTCGGCGGCGGCTTTCTGCTCATGCCGCTGCTGACGTTTCTGGGCATTCCGTCGGCGGTCGCGGTGGCGACCAGCGCCTCGCATGTCGTGGCGTCTTCGGTATCGGGCGCGATCACACATTATCGCCGCGGCAACGTCGATATCCGGATGGGGCTCGTCATGCTGATGGGCGGCCTGACGGGAACCTATCTCGGCGTCAGTGCGGTGAAGATCTTGCGGCGTCTGGGATACTTCGATTTCACTGTCGCGCTCATGTACGTCATTTTTCTCGGCGTGGTCGGCACGGTGATTTTCGTAGAGGGCATCAACGCGTCGCGCCGGGTGCGCTCGACTGGCGGGACGACGGCCAGAAAATCCGGTCAGCATGGCTGGATGGAAGGCTTGCCGCTCAAGATGCGGTTCCCACGCTCGAAGCTTTACATGAGCGCCGTTCCGCCGGTGATCATCGGCATGTTCATTGGCTGCCTGTCGGCGATCATGGGCATCGGCGGGGGGTTCGTCATCATCCCGGCGATGATCTACCTCTTGCGGATGCCGACAGGGCTCGTTATCGGCACGTCGCTGTTTCAGATCGTATTCGTTGCGGCGCTGGCAACCGTGCTGCACGCTGTCGAGAACAAGACGGTCGATGTGGTGCTCGCTTTGATCTTGATCGTCGGCGGGGTGATTGGTGCGCAATTCGGAACGATGATTGGGGAGAAATTGCGCGGCGAACATCTGCGCGCGTTGTTGGGCGCGGTCATTTTGCTCGTTGCTGCGCGGATGGCGTACGAGCTTGTCGTACCGCCTGCCGATCTGTTCTCGCTCGCGGCTGTGGCGGGGGCATCCTGATGCGGTGGTTTTTAGCAACGATGGCCGTGATGATCGGTTTCGCAGGCGCTGCGGCGGCGGAGGTGCCGAAAGAAGGCGTCGAAGCCGACGCCTCGACGCGGCAGGTCGCCATCACATCGAGCTTCACGGGCACGGAAATTCTGGTCTTCGGAGCGGTCACGAACAGCGTGCAATCCAGTCCAGAGGCCGGTACCTATGACGTGATTGTGGTGGTCGAAGGCATTCCGGCGCCGGTCGTCGTGCGCCGAAAGTCGCGCGTGGGCGGCATATGGGTCAACACGCAGTCGATGCGCTTTGCGTCGGTGCCGAGCTATTATGCCATTGCCTCGACGCGGCCAATTGATGAGATCGCGGACAAGGCGGTGCTCGATGCGCAAGGGATCGGGTTCGATCATGTGCGGATGGTTCGCGCTGCGCAGAGCCGAACGGATGCGACCGATCCGGCGGAGTTGCAAGCGTTCAAGGAAGCGCTGATCCGTTTGAAGGAGCGAGACCGCGTCTACGTCAAATCGGACTTCGGCGCGTCGTTCATCGGCAGCAGTCTTTTCCGTGCAACGATTGCGTTGCCACCCAATGTCCCGGTCGGGCCGCTGACGGCGCATGTGTATCTGTTCAAAGGCGGCCACATGCTCGGCGAATACAGCAATCGCGTCATGCTGCAACGTGAAGGTGTCGAGCGTTACATTCACGAGACTGCAATGACGCAGCCGTTTCTGTACGGCATCGTGACGGTGCTGCTTGCGGTGTCATCAGGGCTTGCTGCGGCGTTCGCATTCCGCAAGCCGGCCTGATCGCTTCGATCTCAATCGTCGCGCAGCAGGCGGGGGGCGACGGGATAGAGGCCTTCGTGGCCGAGCATCCAGACGTCAAGACCATCATCGCCGAACAGCGGTTCGAAGGCCATGTCGAGAATATTGAGACCGCCCGTATAGGCACCGAACGCTGGCATCACGAGACGCAGGCGATTGCCGACGAAGCATGGCCGCCGCAGTGACGTGCCGTGAAACACGAGGCGGGCGGCGGGATGAAAATGTCCGGCAATCTCATGCGTCGCCGCGCCGGAACGTGGCTCATGACGGAGCGCGATACCGCCGACGATGACTTCCTCGACGACATAGCCCGCCAGCGTGCGGTCGATCTTGGGATCGTGATTGCCGGTGATCCAGATCCAATCGCGATCCTCCTGCAGCATGTGCAGGCTTTCGATATCGGCTTGATCCATGCGCGCCGCGCCATCGGAATCGTGCAGGCTGTCGCCGAGCGAAATGACCGTTTCGGGCTGGTAGCGATCAATCAGAGCTGCCAGCTTGCTCAGGGTCTCTCGCGTGTCATAAGGCGGCAGCATCTGGCCGCGCGCCGCGAACGCCGAGCCTTTTTCGAGATGAAGGTCGGAGACGATCAGCGCGCGCTCGGCAGGCCAGTAGAGTGCGCCGAATTTATGGGCGAGGAAGGTCTTTCCGCAGATGTTGACCGGCTGATCGGCGAAATCATCGAGCCCGATGCGCTCCGGTTTCAGCATGTTCATTGCTCTGCATCCCCCGTCGCTTCGCGTATCAATTCGTCGGCCGCCGCACGCAGAACCGCATCGCGATCCTGACCGTAGACCAGCTCAACGCCGATCTCCAACAGCACCGGCACGGCGAGCGGCGACACATGGTCGAGAAGTTGGTGCCTGATTCGGTTTTTAATGCGAGCGAGAAACGCGCCGAGCCGCTTGATGTCGAGCAGGCCCGTGGCGGCGTCGGCCCAGGCGGCTTCCAGCAGCAGGTGGTCCGGGTCGTGGCGGCGCAGCACGTCATAGATCAGGTCGGTCGAGATCGTCACCTGGCGGCCGGATTTGACCTTGCCGGGGTGGCGGCGCTCGATCAGACCGGCGATGACGGCCGCAAGGCGAAATGTCCGCTTCATCAAGGCGCTTTCGGCCAACCAGGCGTCGAGATCGTCGCCAAGCATGTCTTCGTCGAAGAGTTCGGCGAGCGAAAGCCGGCCGTTGGCGATCAGATCGGACATGTCGCCATGCGTCCAGACGGCGAGCGCATAATCGTTCGCCACGAAGCCGACAGGCTGGGCGCCGATACGGTCGAGGCGGCGGGTCAGCAGCATGCCGAGCGTCTGGTGCGCGAGGCGGCCTTCGAACGGATAGGCGACGAGGAAGTGGCGGTTGCCCCGGGGGAAGGTTTCGACCAGCACCTCATCGGGCGCAGGCATGACTGAGAATTCGGTCTGCAACTCAAGCCAGTTGGCGACAGGATTTGGAAGCGCCGACCAGACGCTGGGGTCGGCGAGCATATCGCGAACGCGGCGCGCGAGATGCGTGGACAGCGGGAATTTGCCGCCGTCGTAACTCGGCACCATCGGGTCTTCGGCGTTGGCCCGCGTGACGAAGACTTCGGTATCGCGAATGCCTTCGAAGCGCAGCACCTGTCCGGCGAAGACGAATGTATCGCCCGGCGTCAGTTGCTCGGCGAAATATTCTTCGACTTCGCCCAGCACCCGGCCGCCCATGTTCGGCATTCGCTTGGCGCCGCGATGGGCGATGAGGCGGACTTTGAGATGTGGCGCATCGACGATGGTGCCGATGTTCAGACGGTATTGTTGCGCGATGCCGGGATTGGCGACACGCAGTTTACCGTCGTCGGTTGGGCGGAGTTTGGCGAAACGTTCGTAGGAGCGAAGGGCGTAGCCGCCGGTCGAGACGAAATCGACGGTGCGGTCGAATTGATTTCGTGTGAGACCCGCGTAGGGGAGGGCAGAGCGGACTTCATCGAACAGCGTGTCCGGATCGAAGGGGGCTTCGCAGGCCATGCCGAGCACGTGCTGGGCGAGGACATCGAGTGCGCCGCTGCGGGACAGCTGCGCGTCCTGATCGCCAGCTTCGGCGGCTTGCTGGGCGGCGCGGCATTCCAAAACTTCGAAGCGATTGCCGGGAACGAGGATTGCTTGCGACGGCTCGTCGAGCCGGTGATTGGCGCGGCCGATGCGTTGCAGTAAGCGGCTTGCACCTTTGGGCGCACCGAGATGGATGACAAGATCGACGTCGCCCCAGTCGATGCCGAGGTCGAGTGTGGAGGTGGCGACGACGGCGCGCAGGCGGCCTTCGGCCATCGCCGCTTCGACCTTCTTGCGCTGGGTGGCTTCGAGCGAACCGTGATGCAGGCCGATCGGCAGGTTTTCGTCGTTGATGCGCCAGAGTTCCTGAAAGGCATATTCGGCCTGCATGCGCGTGTTGACGAAGAGGAGCGTCAGCTTGTGCGCGCGGATTGCGTCGTAGACCTCGTGCATGGCGTAGCGGGCAGTATGGCCCGTCCAGGGGATATCGTTTTCCGCTTCCAGGATTTCGATGACGGGCTTGGCGCCGCCTTTGACGGTGACGAGACCGGCGAGGTTCGTCATCGTTTCGGGATCGGTCTGCGCTACCAGGTAGCCGCGCAATTCGCTCGGGCGCGCGACGGTTGCCGACAGGCCGATGGTCATGACGTTAGGCGCGAGCTTTCGAAGGCGGGCGATGTCGAGCGCGAGCAGATCGCCGCGCTTCGAGGCGGCAAGCGCGTGAAGCTCGTCGAGGATGATCGTATCGAGATCAGCGAAGAGATAGGGCGCGTCCGGGTGGCTTAGCAGGAGCGCAACCTGCTCCGGCGTCGTCAGCAGGATGTGCGGCGGCTTCACGCGCTGGCGCTGGCGGCGCGCGAGGGACGTATCGCCGGTACGCGTTTCGGTGCGGACCTTCAGCCCCATCTCTTCGATTGGTGTGTTGAGATTGCGCTCCACGTCGGCGGCAAGCGCCTTCAGCGGAGAGATGTAAAGCGTGTACAGCCCGGCGCCGGTTTTCTTCCGGCCGCCGTTATGAATGGAGATCAGGCTCGGCAGGAAGCCCGCGAGCGTCTTGCCCGCGCCGGTCGGAGCGATCAGCAGTGTCGAGCGGCGCTCGCGGGCGGCATCAAGAAGTGCCAGCTGATGTGGCCTTGGCGTCCAGCCGCGATGCGCAAACCAGTCCGCGATTTCTGGCGGGAGGTGTGCCGTATCGAGAGCAGCTTCGGCGCGACGTGATTTCTTTTTCGGAAGCGGTGCGACCAACGCAGCGCTGCGCGGCTTCGGCTTTGCGCGCGAGGTTGGCGGGCGCGCTTTGCGGGGGGGCTTGTCGGTGGTTTTACGCGGCACGTATCAGACTTCGTTGCGATAAGCGTTCGACTGGTACCGTCCCCGCGGCATTCTATCTCTAAAGCGGCTGTTTCGCCCAGTAGTCGGCGTGGCGGCCGCGGATGGCGGCGAGACTCGACTGGCCGCTGCTCTTCAGGGCGTCGGTCAGGACGGACTTGATCTCACTGATGAGGCTTGGCCCTTCGTACACAAGACCCGTATAGAGCTGCAACAATGTGGCGCCGGCTTCGATTTTTTCCAGGGCCTGCTTGCCGGAACCAATGCCGCCGATGCCGATGAGCGGAATTTTTCCACCGGTTTCCCGGTAGATGCGGGCGAGCATGGCGGTCGAACGGGCAAACAGCGGTTGTCCGGAGAGGCCGCCTGTCTCGTGCGCCAACGGCGATTTGACGCCGTTGCGGGTGAGGGTCGTATTGGAGACTGCGATGCCATCGACGCGGTGCGCGACGAGGCGTTCGACGATCGGCGCGATGTCGGCCTCGGCGATGTCGGGCGCGATCTTGACGATGATCGGACGGCGTAACGCACCATCTTTGACCAGCCGCGTGCGCGTCGCCATGATCCGCGTCAGAAGTTCGTCGAGCGCTTCGGGCGCTTGAAGGTCGCGCAGGCCTGGCGTGTTCGGCGAGGAGATGTTGACGGTGAAATAACTGGCAAGCGATGTGAACCGCATCAATCCCAGAACATAATCTTCGCCGCGGTCGTCGCTGTCTTTGTTCGCGCCGATGTTGACGCCGACGATGCCGCCGCGATTTTTTCGCGCTTCGAGCCGGTCCAATGCCGCGGTGTGGCCGCCGTTGTTGAAGCCGAGCCGGTTGATCAGGGCCTTGTCTTCCAGGAGGCGGAATACACGCGGGCGTGAATTTCCGCTCTGCGGTTTCGGTGTTACCGTACCAACTTCGGCGAAGCCGCAGCCCATTCCAAGGACTGCGTCGGGTACGCGTGCGTCTTTGTCGTAGCCGGCGGCGATGCCGATGGGGTTGGGGAATTCAAGACCAAAGACGGATTGCGCCAGCACGCTATCGTCGGGTTTGAGTGGGCGCGGGTAAATTCCGCATTCCAGTGCCTTGAGGGAAGCCTCGTGGGCCTCTTCTGGGCCGAGTGCGAAAAGCGCGGAGCGCGCGAAGCGGTAGAAATTTTTCAGCACACGAACCATTCCTCTTCAATTCGCGGTATGCCATTCTCATCGTTTTGAAGGTGACGCTGCCACATTGCTTTGGACACCGACAAGTTGCTGTAGAGGTGCGGGAAAAGGTCTCCGCCGCGCGATTGTTCCCATTTGAGTTCGGGGCCTAATGTCGAGGCCTCAAACGCGATGAGAACAAGATCGCCTTTGTCTTTGAAATGTTTTTCTAATGTGCCGGGAAGCTGATGTTGCGCCGAAAGATGTATGAAGCCATCGCGACGATCATCGACCGATCCGGTATATACTCCATCTATGGTCGCCTTAGACCATTCACGGACGGTAGCAATTTTGAATACGATTTTGTTCATTGCAGAGTTTGAATTTTGATGGCGCTCTCTCACTGATATCATTACGCCGCAGCGACACGGAGAGTGTGGCGCCGATGCAAGCCCGTTGCTATCACGGCTGCATATGCGTGCAACCCGTTTCGTGTATCGCGGGTTTTCAATTTCGGGTCGCGGGGATGCGGTACCCGCGGATGGCAGATAGAGGTCTTCGTTTTCGTGTATCCAACGGCGTCGCTAACGATTTCGGAACTGTTCTTCGGACCCTATCTGTTGAACATTCCGCTGTTCCAACGGCCGTACTCGTGGGGACGAGAACAGGCCGAGCAGCTTCTCGACGATTTGATGGAGGCTGCCGGCGTCTGCTCGGGCGGAGAGGCCGATCAGACGTATTTTCTGGGCGCCGTTGTGTTGATGGATGCGCCTGGCGCCGAGACTTCGAAGCTCACCGCGAAGATGACGCCTCGCGAGTTCGGAGTGATTGACGGACAGCAGCGGCTCGTTACGCTGATGACGCTGCTTGCTGTGTTGCGCGATCTTGAAACCGATACGCGCAGGCCGGTCGGCAAGCGCGTACACAATATGCTCATTGCGCAACTTGGGACGCGCTTCTTTCGTACCGAGCGGTTCCGAATGCATCTTTCGACGCGCGAGCGCGCCGTGTTCGAAGATCATATTCTGCTGCCGGGAAGTTCGGTGCAGCCGACCTATCTCGCCGCGCCGTCCTTGCCGGAAGCGACGCTGCTCGAAGTGCGCGACCGCTTCAAGGCCGTTTTGTCCGAGATGACCAATACGGCACGGCGGACACTTGCCGATTTCATCGCGGACAGTTGTTATGTCGTCGTGATCGTCGGCAACGACATCGACCGGTCGCATCAGATGTTCGTGGTGTTGAACGAGCGCGGGAAGAAGCTGCAGCGCAACGACATCCTGAAGTCCGACATTCTGGCGCGCATGTCGACGAGCGATGCGAAGTGGGCCGTCGGGATGTGGGACGATATGAGCCTGGCGCTCGGCGAAGGATTCGAGCCGTTCTTCGGCCATTTGCGCACGATCTACGGTCATGGCCGTCTGCAAATCGTCTCGGGCGTGCGGCAAGTCATTCGCGACAGCGGCGGATCGGAAGCGTTCTTCAAGGATGTGTTCCTGCCGCTTGCGAAAGCGTATGTGCTGGTTAGGAATAACGGCGCAGACGTGCTGTCGCACAGCATGCAGCGGACGCTCATCTATCTCAATCGGTTGCCGGAAGCCGACTGGGCGCCTGCGGCTATCGTTGCGCTCAAGGACTGGAAGCACGATCCGCGCCGGGCCGCGTTTCTTTTGGACGAGATCGAACGATTGGCGATGCTGACGCGGCTGCTTTGCGCCGGGTCAGGCAAGCGTGTGCGGCGCTTTGCGGAGCTTATTAAAGTTATGCGGTCCGGAGTGCCGATCGACGCGTCGCATCCGGTTCTGCAGATGTCGCGCGATGAAGTTCGCGGCGTCGCCTTCCATCTCAAGGATTTTCACAAACGCAATCCGAAGGTGTGCAAGCTGCTTTTGATGCGGCTTGGCGACGAGCTGGCAGGTGAGATGGATGTGGTCGATCCCGACCTCTACACCATCGAGCACGTGCTGCCGCAGCGCCCGGCCGCGTCTAGTCCGTGGCGCCAGAAGTTCGCGAGTTCGGAAGAGCGCGCGCAACTCGTGGAAAGCCTCGGCAACCTTGTGCTGATCACGCAGCAGGAGAACGACCGGGCGCGCAACGCATCGTGGGAGGACAAGAAGCAGATTTACGCTAAGGCTTCGAGCCGGGTGCCGCTTCTTGCGATCACGCGCGACGTTCTCGGTGAAACGGAGTGGTGCAAGGAGCAGATCGAGGCGCGCGAGCTTCGACTGATCGAATTGGTCGGCAAGCTCTGGCGGATCGACCTTCTCGGGCAACGGCCGGGCGTTCGCCCGCCGCCGCTCAAGCCTGTCGATGTCGAAGAGCCGACGGAGCCTCTACGGCATCTCGCGTGAGGGGATGACGGGAGCCGCATGCTTAGGCAGCGGCAAGTTCGCCGCCGAGCGCTTTCGCAATCAACGCGCGGGTTTCGGGAATGCCGTACAGCGCAACAAAGGTGCCGAGACGCGGGCCGCGCTCCTGGCCCAGCAAGATCTCATAGATCGCCTGGAACCAATCGAGTTTTACACCGGGGCCGCCGCTGGGGCTGGTCTTGGTCGTGTCCTGATAGCGCGGAATGGAGCGGCCGACGTCGAGCAGCGCATTCTGGATGGTGTCGCCGTCGGCGCCTGACGGCAAAGCTGCGAGCGCCGCGTCGAGGCTCTTCAAGGCTTCGATCTCAACGTCGTCGGGTGCGCGGAACTTCTTCGTCGGTTTGACGAAGTCTTCGTAGTAGCGGATCGCGTAGCCGGCAAGCTTGTCGAGGATCGGCGCATTCTCGGGCTCGGCACCCGGCGCGTAGCGGCGCAGAAAGCCCCACAGCACGTCCTTGGTGTGGGCATGCGATACCGACACCAGATTGAGCAGCAAGCCGAACGTCACCGGGATTTCAGGCTTCGGCGGCCTGCCGGCGTGAATGTGCCATACCGGATTGTCGATCTGCTGCTTTGAGTCCTGCTTCGGGAACGACGACAGGAACTGCAGGTATTCGTCGACTGCGCGCGGGATGACGTCGAAGTAGAGGCGCTTGGCACTACGCGGCTTCTGATACATGAACAGCGCGAGGCTTTCCGGCGAGGCGTATGTCAGCCATTCGTCGATCGTCAGGCCGTTGCCACGCGACTTCGAAATCTTCTCGCCCTTGTCGTCGAGGAACAGCTCGTAGACGTAATGCTGAGGAGGCACGCCGCCCAGGATCTCACAGATTTTATCGTAGATCGGCGCGTTGGTCTGATGGTCCTTGCCGAACATTTCGAAGTCGACGCCGAGCGCGACCCACCGCATGCCGAAGTCGGGCTTCCATTGCAGCTTTACGCGGCCGCCGGTGACGGGCAGCGTGACATCGCGGCCGTCTTCGTCGGCGAAGGTGATGGTGCCGTCCTTGGCGTTCACTTCCTTCATAGGCACATAAAGGATGCGACCGCTCTTCGGCGAGATCGGCAGGAAGGGGCTGTACGTCGCCTGCCGTTCCGGGCCGAGTGTCGGCAGCATGACCTTCATGATGGCGTCGTAGCGTTCAACGGCGCGCAGCAGCATGTCGTCGAAGCGTCCGGCCTTGTAGTATTCGGTTGCGCTCGCGAATTCGTATTCGAAGCCGAAGGTATCGAGGAAGCGACGGAGCATGGCGTTGTTGTGATCGCCGAAGCTTGCGTAATCGCCGCCGAACGGATTGGGGACCGTCGTCAGCGGCATCTGCAGATACGGTTCGAGCGCCTTCCGGTCCGGAACGTTTTCCGGAATCTTGCGCATGCCGTCCATGTCGTCGGAGAAGCAGAGAAGGCGGGTCTTGCGCTTGCCTTCGGTCAGCGTCTCGAAGGCATGGCGCACCATCGTCGTGCGTGCGACCTCGCCGAACGTGCCGATGTGCGGCAGGCCCGAAGGTCCGTAGCCTGTCTCGAACAGGACCGTCTTGGTGTCGCCGCCGGGAATCTTCTCCAGGCGCTTGAGCAGCCGGCGCGCTTCTTCGAAGGGCCAAGCCTTGGAGTCGGCGCTGGCGGTGGACTGCTCGGGCGTGAAGACGACTGCGGTCATTTGGCTATGGCTGTTCGAATGGTCACGAGATGGCAAAGGTACAAAGGCTGGCTTTGCGGCGAAGGCGCGCACCGTAGGTGCACGGGCGGGCAGCGTCAACGCGCCTTCGAAATCTCCGTGACAAATGCCGCAACGGCGTCGGCGGCGGCTGCAAGATTGCCTTTGCGGGTGAAGCCCGACGCGCCCCGCGGCCCGAAATCGTGGTCGCCGTCGTCCATCCAGGCGAACGCAATTTTGTTCGAAAGCGGATATTTTTCCACTTCGGCGCGGCTGCCGAATGGGTCGCGTTCGCCCTGAACGATCAGGGCCGGGCAACGAAGATTTTTGAGGTGCTCGGTCCGTAGCTGATCGGGTTTGCCGGGCGGATGGAACGGATAGCCGAGGCAGACGAGGCCGGCGATCGCCTTTTTCGCAAAGAGCTCGTCGGCGACGAGGCTCGCGACTCGGCCGCCGAGGGATTTGCCGCCGATCACGAGGGTGGCGCGCGGATACGCGGCGTGGATGGCGTCGATGCACGCGCGGTATTCTTCGACGAGGGCTTCTGCGCGCGGCGGCGGGCGTTTCGGGCCTCCATTGCGACGTCCGGCCATGTAGCCAAACTCGAAGAGCGTAAGCGCCAGGCCGCGTTCGTCCAAGAGAGCAGCCATTGTGTCGAGGAACGGCGAACTTATCCCCGCGCCTGCGCCATGCGCTAAGATCAGTCGCGTGTCGGCTGCAGCGTTTCCGCGGTCGATACGGAATGCTGGCAGAGCCGACGACGCAGACTTTTTTGCTGTTGCGCCGGGTGATTTTTGAACGCGGGTCATGGTGGTCACGATGCGAAAAAGACGAGCTGATACAGTGCCGGCGGTTGGCGTACCAGCGAAATTGCAGGGTGCGGATGTGACAGGCGTGCCGTTGCGCCTTAAAATTGCAGGCAGGGTCTGATTTTCGCCCGAGATTGAGCTAAAGTAGGCGTCATGAGGTAAACGGGGACGAAGCATGAGAGCCGCAAAGGTCTTGGCGCTCGCGGTCGTCTGCGCATTGGCGGCGATCGGTAGTTCGCTGGTTCAGGCATCCGACACGCCGAGTTTGTTTGGTTTCATCCAGCCGTCGCAGGCGGAATCCGCGCAGAATGCTGCGTCCGGTCCGAGCGATGACGCAAGCGATGTTCCGTCAGCGCCCGATCCTGGGCATGCAGATGGAGCGCAAGGTTCGACGCTTCCCGCTTTTGTGGCGCGGCCGCACGCGTTGACGCAGTCTGATTCCGAGCCGAGCGAACCGCCGGGTGACGATGCCGAGGCGCCGCCGTCGGATACAGCGGCTCCTGCTGCCGCCAGAACGACGACCGGCTCCGTTTCCGACAAGCCCGATGCTGCAAGCGCCGCAACGGCACCTGCGAAATCGTCGAAGAAGCCGCCGGTTTCGATCAACGTCAAAATCAAAGTTGAGCCGATTCCGGGACTGACGGCACCGAAGAAGCCGACTTGGCCGACGTTCGTCGGTGCGAAGCAACTGTTCGGGGAAGCCAAGAAGCCTGCGCCGATGGAGGCGCGTTCGATCGGCAGCTATTCGCGTGGATGTCTGGCGGGCGGTGTGCCGTTGCCGATCGACGGTCCGGCGTGGCAGGAAATGCGGCTCTCGCGCAATCGCAACTGGGGCAACCCGGTCTTGATCGCGCTGATCGAACGGTTCGCCAAGGATGCCCAGAAGCTCGACGGTTGGCCGGGCCTGCTGGTCGGCGATATCGCGCAGCCGCGCGGCGGTCCGATGGTGACGGGACATGCCAGCCATCAGATCGGTCTTGATGCCGACTTCTGGCTGACGCCGATGCCTAAGAAACGGCTTACGCGGAAAGAGCGCGAGACGCTGAATGCCACGTCGATGCTTGATGACACAGGATTGAAAGTCGATCCGAAGGTGTTCACGTCGAAGCAGGTGGCGCTCATCAAGCGCGCAGCGTCATATCCCGAGGTTGAGCGGATTTTCGTACATCCGGCGATCAAGAAGGCGCTGTGCGAGCGAGCGGGAACAGATCGTGCGTGGCTCGGCAAAGTGCGGCCGTGGTACGGCCATTACTATCACTTCCATATGCGCATCAAATGTCCGCCGGGCTCTACAGGATGTACGCCGCAAGTGCCACCTACAGGCGACGATGGATGCGGCAAGGAAGTGACGCAGTGGCTGGCGAAGGTCATCCCTGCAAAGGGTCCGCCAGCGCCGCGTCCGCCTGGGCCGCCAAGGGCGCCGAGCCCACCGATCATGCTTTCGGATTTGCCGAAGGCGTGTCAGGCGGTGCTGGCTTCCGGGCCTGATCCGATCAAAATTCCGACGGCTGCCCTGATGACGAGGGTGCAGGTGAAGAAAGCGCTGGCCAAGGCGGCGGCCGTGAATATGGCTCTCTACAAGGCGTCGACCGCGGGCGCCGCCAAAGGGTCGCCAGCGGAACTCGCAAAGAGCCCGGCACTGCGTCCGCATATGCATAAATCGGCGACGGCCGATCCGAAGTAGGCCGGACGTCATCCTCGGTTGTGCCGGGAGGCCATTTCGATCATCGCACTCTTGCGGGCGAGACAACATGATGGTGGGCGGTGGCGAAGTTTGTCGGCGCACTCGCAACAACGTCATGCCGACGTAGGTCGGCACCCAGGCAAGCATCAGCTCGCGTCGTCTTTCGACTTGTCTGGATCCCGGCCTGCGCCGGGATGACGTTGGAATAGCGACTAGGCGGACTTAGCCCTTTAAGTCCGCCGATGCTGCGTCAGAAGCGGGCATCGGGCAGGACACGCCCGTACCCTTCAGGCCGCAGTAGCCATGGGGGATCTTCGCCAGGTACTGCTGGTGATAATCTTCGGCCAGGTAGACTGGCGGCGAGGGCTGGATCTCCGTCGTGATCGCACCGTAGCCCTTGCCGGAGATCGCAGCCTCATAGGCCTTCTTCGAAGCCTCAGCCGCTGCAAACTGCTCGGGCGTGGTGGTGTAGATCGCCGATCGGTACTGGGTGCCGATGTCGTTGCCCTGACGGAAGCCCTGGGTCGGATCGTGCGCTTCCCAGAACGTCTTCAGCAGCATCTCGTAGGAAATGACCTTCGGATCATAAACGACGATGACAACTTCGGCGTGGCCGGTCGCGCCGGTGCAAACCTCGTCGTAGGTCGCGTTCGGCGTGTAGCCGCCCGCGTATCCGACGGCGGTGATCCAGATACCATCACCCAACTGCCAGAACAGGCGTTCGGCGCCCCAGAAACAGCCGAGGCCGAAAACCGCGACTTCCAGGCCGGCCGGGTAGGGGCCATGCAGGGGGCGCGAAAAGAGATAGTGCTCGGCATTGGCGGAGAGGATCGGGGTTGGACGGCCCTTCGGGGCGGTCTCGGCGGTCGGCATGACGACGCGCTTGCGTGCGAACATGGATTAGCTCCTTTTTATCGTTGGGGTGGGTGCCCCAGTATACGACGGCCGTTCCCCGTTCGTTTCAGAAAGCCTGCAACTCGCTTCCGGGGTGCAAATGGCGCGCTGGTCGCGGGCTTCAATAGTCGTTGGCGAAAATTCGAATCCGACGGCGTGGGCGACCCAGAAAGCCGCAGGCGATGGCCAGCAGCAGGAAGATCATCGTCGCCGGAAGCGACAGGACCGAGGTCAGCACCGGATCCCAGCCGACCGGCCCTGTTATGCGGCTGACTGTACGCTCCAGGGCCGACACGAACGCCGGAGCAAGGTTGTGAAGGTGCTGCAACAGCGAGATTGCGCCTTCGCCGTCGCTTCGAGGCCGCGAAACGTCGGCGGCGAAAGAGATGAGGGTGAAGAGGGCGAACAGCGCGGCGAGAAAGCGCAGCATGAGGCGCGGGCGCGATTCGGGATTCACGAAGCCTGCGACCAAGGCGATCAGCAGTGCAGCGGCGGCGACGCGGAGCAGCCACGCAGTCGGCTGTTCGCCCGAGGTGTACCAAAGCCAACAGTAAACGGCCGCCGAAGCGGCTGCCAAAGCTGAAAAGACCTTGAGAAGCGTGGAGCTGGTCATAGGTGGCAGTTGCTCATGAGCCAGCGTCAGTTTTGCGGCCCCTGCGGCCCAGCGTCAAGCTGGGGAAAATCATTTCAGGGTGCCGTTGCGCTCGGGATGCGGATGCGTATAGTGCGCCCCTTCCACGAACCGGATGGAGAGATGGCCGAGTGGTTGAAGGCGCACGCCTGGAACGCGTGTAGGCTCGCAAGGGTCTCGTGGGTTCGAATCCCACTCTCTCCGCCATTGTTGTCAGACGTGCCGTTTTGACGACGATTAGCTTCCTCTGGTTTTCCTCCATATTGCCACCCGCTTTCGCAACGCGGCGGAGCTTCGAGCGGTGAACCCCCGCTTGGTTCTATAAGGCTCAGATATATTACCCGGATACAATTGACGAAGGTATTTCGCCCGGGTATTAATGGCACGGGCATCTAGCAAAGCGCGACACGTTCGATTTCCTGAACAGCCCCTGCGGGTCCACGATTGCTGTCTTCTGGTTCGTTGCCGGAGGTGGCCATCGCGGTCGCGCGGCCAGCGATGCATCCCATTCAAGGAACCGCCATGAACAAAACCGGCTCGACAGCGTATCTCGAACCCACACAGGCCGCGGGGCGCCAGTTCGTGCAGCGCGATCTTTCCGGCCCCGTCGTCATGCTCAATCTGCTGAGGTTCAGGGATGTCGCCGATTATTCAGGCCATCCCGAACTGGCGCCTGCTGTGCCGATCAGCGGTGCACGAGCATTCGATCGCTACGTTGAGCATACGCTGCCCTTCTTGCGCGAAAGCGGGGGCGACATCTTGTTTCTCGCCAAGGGCGGCGCCTTCCTGATCGGCCCCGCCGACGAACGGTGGGATCTGGCAATGCTGGTCCGGCAGTCCAGTGTTGCTTCGTTTCTCTCCTTCGCCGCCCATGCAGGGTATCTCGCGGGGCTTGGTCATCGCTCGGCAGCGGTAGAGGACTCCCGCCTTCTCCCGCTATCGGAAATGCCATGTCGCACGCCTGCTGAGGGAATGCAGGCATGAATATAATAATGGCCAACGGCATTGAACTCGCCTGGGACAGTTTCGGCGATGCCGACGCCGAGACATTCTTGCTGATT
The DNA here is from genome assembly GCF_047497105.1 of Hyphomicrobium sp. DY-1. Taxonomy (NCBI): domain Bacteria; kingdom Pseudomonadati; phylum Pseudomonadota; class Alphaproteobacteria; order Hyphomicrobiales; family Hyphomicrobiaceae; genus Hyphomicrobium; species Hyphomicrobium sp. DY-1. The sequence goes on from NZ_CP134870.1 coordinate 3,057,746, forward strand.
TCAGGGCTCGGAACGCAAATGATCCGCTGGAGCGTGGGATTCTGTGAGGGCTTGGCCGGAAGAGGCTATCGGGCGATCCGCTTCGATAACCGGGATGCCGGATGCTCGACGCATTTCACGGCCTGGGCCGCGCCTGATTTTGGGGCGCTCGTCTCTGCGCTGATGGCCGGACGCCGGCCCGACGTGCCTTATACGCTCAACGATATGGCGACCGACGCGATCGGCCTCCTCGATGCTCTCGGCATCGCACGGGTCCATGTCGTCGGCAGGTCGATGGGCGGCATGATCGCGCAAGTCCTGGCGAGCGAACATGCCGACCGTGTTGTTTCACTAACCTCGATCATGTCGAGCACGGGCAATCCGGCTCTCCCTCAGGCCGCCTCCGATGTCATGGCGATGATGATGCGTCCCGCGCCGGATCCTGCTGTCGATCCGGACGGCTTTCTAAGGATGCGTCTGCCCTTCGCGCGCAGGATCGCCGGAACAGCCTATCCGTTCGACGAGGACGTCCATCGTGCCCTGCTGCTCGAGGAAGCACGGCGTTGCTACGATACGGACGGTACGGCGCGCCAGATCGCCGCCATGGCGGTGGCGGGAGACCGCCGTGCGCGCCTAGCAACGATCAAGGCGCCCACTCTCGTCATTCATGGAACAGATGATCCACTGATCCCGCCAGCCTGCGGCCACGACACGGCTGTCTCGATCCCCAGTTCGATCTATCGACCGATCGAAGGCATGGGACACGACCTGCCTCCCGAACTCGAGCAGACAGTGATCGACGCGATCTGCGATGTGGCGAAGAAGGGATCGCATCAAGCTGTTTCAAGGTGACGCTGACACACCGGCATGACAGGCATGACATTAGGTGTTCGGCACCAAAGCCGGATTCTAGCTTCCGTCCGGGGACGTTCGCCGCCTAAAGCCCAGCCATAAGATAGGATCGGAAACGTATGCGCCTCGGAGCTTGATCGATCACGCCATCGTTGGGGTCGCCGCAGCTTTGGCGGCTTCGAATTGACGGACGGCGTCGACAGCGTGGGCGGCATACATCACCGAGGGGCCAGCGCCCATGTAGATCGCCATGCCGAGGGTTTCGAAGATTTCAGCGTCGGTCGCTCCTTGAGCGACGGCCGCTTTGGCATGGAAGGCGATACAATCTTCACACCGGACGGCGACGCCGATCGCGAGAGCGATTAGCTCCTTGGTTTTGGTATCGAGGGCGTCAGCCTTGGCCGCGGCCTGAGCGATGGCGCCGAAGCCTTTCATCACGTCAGGTGCGCCAGCGCGAAGTTCTTTCAAGGTGGCGCTGACGTTTTTCGTGATCTCCATATAGTCGGTTTTCATGTCCGTCCGTTCCTCATTAGCTAACGCACAAAATCGCCGTTCGTGAGGGAGCCGCTATGATGTGCGTCAAGGTCCGTCATCAGCAGGGGTCCGCCTCGACGAATTCAAACCGGCGGTGCTATTAGAAATCGGCTAACCATCGACGCGTGAAGATCAGGCTCTCACAGATTGAGGAGACGGGAACATGCGGCTTCGTTTGTTTGTGGCGTTCGTGGCAATCGTTGCGGCCGCTCCGGCTGCGATGGCGATGGAGCCCGTCCATTATGTTTGCGCCGACAAGACGGAGTTAACGGCGACGTTTCACATGTCGCCAAGCGCCGCCCATCTCGTGTTCGCCGGTTCGGGCGAGACGATGAACCTGCCGCAAGCACCGTCTGCCGACGGTGGCCGCTATCTGAAGGGCGATACCGAGTTCTGGATCAAAGGCAGGGACGCGACGCTGACGCGCGGCGACAGTCAGACGACCTGCAAGAGCTGACGGTCCTCTCTGCCTGGCCGCGCGGCGCAGAAGCTTATTGCGGCGGCGGGGTCTTGAGTTTTGAAATTCGGATCAGTGTCGAACCGCCGACACCCGACGTCGTCCGGCATTCGAAACGATCGCCGTTGATGTCGTAGATCGCGTTGTTGTCATCGGAGGCCATGGCACGCTGCGCGCAAAGGACCGAGCCGCTGCGGATGGCCGATCTGGTGGTCGCCATGATGATAGCGCCTGCGGACGAGACGCGGTCGTAGAAGTCGGATGAAGGCCATGTCGCATTCGCCTTTGCCATCAGCTCGGGCGCTTTGTCGACGTCGCTGGCGCAGGTCAGGGTCAATTCGTCGACGCTATCGGTCTTCAGAGCAACCACGACCGATTGATCCTGGGTATTGCGTTCGGCGACGGCGATTTCGGGGTTTTGGGCGTGGACGTTTGCGGCCAGCGCATCACACTCGTCGGCGCGGGTCGGGGCCGTCCAGGCGACAGCCAAAGCTGCGGTCAAAATCGTCGTTCGCCAAACACTCATTCAAGTCCTCTCAATTCCGCGATGCAGAGACCCTACACATCGTGGCGCGGATGGTCTGCTAAGCCAAACGGGCGACCAACTTATGGCAGTTGGCTGAACGTCAGAAAACAGCAAACTTATTAGACGGTTGCGGCGGCCTGAAGGGGTGCGGTCGCCGACGAAAGGTACGTGTGAAGCGCGGCGACGACCTGGGCGCCTTCACCGACTCCAGCTGCGACGCGCTTGATCGAGCCGGCGCGCACATCGCCGATGGCAAAGATGCCGGGGATGCTGGTCTCCAGAGAGGCGCAATCTTCGCCCGCGCCGATACCCGTCAAGACGAAGCCTTTGGGGTCGAGCTTGACGCCGGTCTCGGCTAGCCAGCCGGTTTCGGGATCGGCACCGATAAATAGAAAGAGGTGGCGGACGCTACGGCAGACTTCGTCGCCGGACGGAGAGCGCCACGCGATCGTTTCGAGGATGCCATCGTTACCTTCGAGGCGCGTGATTTCCGAATTTGTAAGAATATCGACGTTGGGCAGGCCTTTGATCCGGTCAACGAGATATTGCGACATCGAGAGCGAGATGTCGCCGCCACGCGCGAGCAACCAGACTTTTTTTGCGCGGCCTGCGAGGTAGACGATGGCCTGTCCGGCGGAATTTCCGGCGCCGACGAGGACGACCTCCTGCTGCGAGCACAGCTTGCCTTCGATTGGAGAGGCCCAGTAGTGGACGCTGCTGCCTTCGAAATCGTGCAGGTTCTCGACGCCAAGGCGGCGATAGCGGACGCCGGTCGCGACGACGACGGTGCGCGTGCGGACGTATTGGCCGTCCGCGAGTCGCAGCGTGAAACTGGTGGTGCTGTCGCTGCCATGTGTTTCGAGGCCGACGACCTCCGAGGGAATGGCGAATTCGGCGCCAAACTTCTGCGCCTGATTGAAGGCCCGCGCCATCAAGGCCATGCCGGTTATTCCAGTGGGAAAGCCCAGATAGTTTTCGATGCGCGAGGATGCGCCGGCCTGGCCGCCGAACGATCGGCAATCGAGAATAAGCACTGACAGTCCTTCGGAGGCAGCATAAACGGCTGCGGCCATGCCCGCCGGTCCCGCGCCGACGATCGTTACGTCGTAGAGGCGGTTTTCATCGAGCGGGCCAACGAGGCCAAGGCAGCGGGCAAGCTTCAATTCGGTCGGGTTTTGCAGAAGGTCGCCGCTCGGGCAAAGCACGATTGGAAGTGAGGATGGATCGACGTGGAAGCGCTCGATAAGGCAGCGTGCTTCCGGATCGTTTTCAGGGTCGAGGTCGACATGGGGATGACCGTTGCGCGACAGGAAGTTCTGCAGGCGGATAACGTCGCTGTTGCCTGCGCGGCCGACGATGACAGGGCCTGCTCCCGTTTCCAGGAGGCCGACGCGACGCAAGATCAGTGCACGCATGATCCGTTCGCCAAGCTCGGCTTCGGCGATGAGAAGGGCGCGCAGTTTCGATGGTGCGATGACGAGCGCTTCGACCGTCGTCGTCGCGACGGCATCGACGAGCGAGGGACGGCCGGACAACTGAGCAAGTTCTCCCATGAACGAGCCCGGTCCGTGCGTGACTATGGGTGTGTCGCGCCCCTTCATGTCGCGCTGGGTGACATCGACGCTGCCGCTCAGCACGATGATCACACCGGCGCCGACCTTGCCGACCTGTGCAAGCGCATCGCCTGCGCCAAAGGATTTGATATCTCCGAAGCGGCGAACGCGCTCGATCTCGTATGTTTCGAGATGCGGGAACATCTGCTCGCGCCGATTTGCGGTGAGGGAACCCACGTTCGAGGTCATGGCAACTCGCATTTAGGTCATTATAGGTATTCAATATTCACCACTGCAGCGTTGCGCAACGAAATAGGGCGGATAAAGCCCGGATAAAAGCGGCAGGTCATGGAACCGAAACGCCGCCAGCGTCGTTTTCAGTCCCGTTGCGATGTATCTAGGACTGGAGATCTGGGTGCCCGATAAAATTCTCGTTTTTTACGGTTCATATCGCAGCGATCGGATGGGCATTCGGCTTGCTGATTTTCTGGTGTCGCGCTTGAAGCAGCGGGGCGCCGATGTCGAATTGATCGATGCGAAAGCCGTGAACCTGCCGATGCTTGATCGGATGTACAAGGAGCACAAGCCCGGCACTGCGCCCGCGGCGCTGGAAGAGCTGGCGCAGAAAATCAAAGCCGCTGACGCATTTTTATTCGTGGTCGGCGAATACAATTGGGGCATGCAGCCCGGCCTCAAGAACCTCACCGATCATTTTCTTGAAGAATGGTTCTGGAGACCGGCGGCGATCGCGAGCTATTCGGCCGGGCGGCTTTCCGGTGTCCGCTCTGCGACGGCATGGCATGGGACGCTATCGGAAATGGGAATGATCGTCGTCTCCAGTACGCTGTCGGTCGGTCCGATCGGGCAGACGCTCGGCCCCGACGGCGAGCCGATGGGGGAAGGTGGCAAAGCTTTGGAGAAGATGTTTCCGCGTTTTGCCGACGATCTCTCCTGGTGGACCGAAGCCGCCAAGGCGCAGCGTGCCAAACGCGCGCCCCCTTACTGATATTGTGAAGCTTCGCTGGGCAGTTCCGAAGTTATTTTTCAGATAGCACTTTGGTCGAAACTGTCTTATCGGAGAAAAATAGACTGGGGCAGCCGAGCGGTTAATGGGCGCGAATTCTTCGAATCTTTTGCGCGTTACATATGTATTCGCGGCGGCTGGCGTGTTGACGCTTGTCGTGCTTGTTGCGGTTTCTTTCTGGCTTTTGGAGAAGACCAGCACCTCGACGCGCGACGTGATTTCCGCTCGTGAGCAACGTGGGGCTCTGACGCGTTTCCTGTCGGCAGTTCAGGACGCGGAGACGGGGCAGCGCGGGTATCTGCTGACGGGCGAAAGCCGGTATCTCGAGCCATATAACTTGGCTGTTACGGATGTGCCGCAACGGCTGGCGGAGGTTCGGAGACAGTTCAAAGATCAAACCCAACTCAACGCGGGCTTCGATAAATTGGCGGCAGCGACGGCAGACAAGCTCGAGGAGCTTGCCGAGACGGTTCGCCTGAAGACAGAGGGCGACTCGGGGCGGGCATTGGCCGTGGTTAAATCCGACCGTGGCAAGAACCTGATGGACACTATCCGCACGCTTGTCGAAGAGCAGACGGAGCTGGTCGAAGCTGAGTTAACCAAGAGCATCCAAAGCCAGCAGGACGATGCGATGCTTGCTCGTTGGTTCACCGTGGGCGCGGGTGTCGTCATCCTGTTGGCGGCCCTGGGCGCCGCCGCGACGATCTTGCGATATACGCGCGCTCTGTTGGCAACTCGCGGCAAGATGGAGCAGCTCAATTTGGGGCTTGAGGAGCGCGTCAAGGAAAGGACAGCGGACCTGCAGCGTGCCAACGATGAAATTCAGCGCTTCGCCTATATCGTCAGTCACGACCTGCGGGCGCCGCTCGTGAATGTCATGGGGTATACGTCAGAGCTCGAAGCGGGGTTGGGGACGCTTGTGAGCCTTTGCGAGGATCCCAAGCTCGATGAACTGGAATCGGGGCCAGCCGCCCGGGCCGCGATCCGTGAAGACTTGCCGGAATCGATCGGGTTCATCCGGACTTCGACACATAAGATGGACGGGCTGATCAAGGCGATCCTTAAACTGTCGCGGGAAGGGCAGAGAATTCTCCGGCCCGAGACGGTCGATCTGGAAGAGTTTTTTGATTCCGCCATCGCAGCTGTGCAGCACCGGGTTACGGAAGCGGACGGCGAGGTCGAGGTTTTGCGGCCGATGCCGACGATCGAAACCGACCGTCTGGCTCTTGAGCAGGTTTTCGGCAACCTTATTGATAATGCACTGAAATACACTATGCCGGGACGCGCGCCCAAGATCATCATTGAGCAGGTGCCGAGCCGCTGGGGGGCAATCGTCATCGAGGTTCGCGATAACGGTCGCGGCATCGCCATCGACGATGCGGAACGCGTGTTCGACCTCTTTCGGCGCGCTGGAGCACAGGATAAACAAGGCGAAGGGATCGGCTTGGCGCACGTCAAGACTTTGATCCGCCGCCTCGGGGGTGAGATCACGATGACGTCTGAACTCAAACGAGGCACGACGTTCCGCGTCATGCTGCCTCGTAAACTACCGGAGAAGCCGAATGCCCAATAGTGAAGGTAAGGCGGTCCAGATCGTCATGATCGAGGACGACGCTGGACACGCGCGCCTCATCGAAAAGAATATCCGGCGCGCGGGCGTCAACAACGACATCATTCCATTTGTGAATGGAACGGAAGCGCTGGCATTTCTGTTTGGTCCGAATGGAAGCGGCGAGACGAGCGCGCGGAAGCATCTGCTTGTGCTGCTCGATCTCAACCTTCCCGACATGACTGGCGTCAGTATCCTCGAAAAGATCAAGGCGAACGAGCATACCAAGCGGACACCCGTCGTCGTGTTGACGACAACGGACGACGAACGCGAAATTCAGCGCTGCTACGATCTCGGCGCCAACGTCTACATCACGAAGCCCGTCGACTACGAGAACTTCGCGAATGCGATCCGGCAATTGGGGCTTTTCTTTTCTGTTATCCAGGTACCGGAAACCAACTGATCATGGCGCCGAGGGTGCTCTACATCGATGACGATCCGGGCATCGGGCGCTTGGTTCAAAAAACGCTGCAGGCGGGTGGTTTCGACGTCGAACTCGCTCATTCGGGCGATGATGGACTAAATCTCGTTCGCGCCAAGCCGTTCGATATCGTAGCGCTCGATCATCACATGCCCGGAATGGTCGGGCTGCAGGTGCTGAAGGAAATCCGAGCGCTCCCTAATCCGCCGCCAGTCGTCTACGTGACCGGATCGGAAGATAGCCGCGTTGCCGTCGCAGCGCTCAAGGCGGGAGCGATCGATTACGTCTGGAAGGATGTGCAAGGACATTTCCGAGAGCTGTTGATGCAGGCCGTCCAGACATCGTTGGAGCAGGAGCGGCTGCGGCGAGACATGGAAGCGGCCGAGACGGAAATCCGCTTGGCGCGCGACAGGGCTGAACTGCTGCTGAAAGAGGTCAATCATCGCGTTGCCAATTCGCTGGCAATCGTCGCCGGACTTTTGGCGCTACAACGGCATTCGCTCAGTGATCCCGGCGCGCAGGATCTGCTCGATCAAATGAGCGCGCGGATCATAGCGATCGCGGGGGTGCACCGCAGACTTTACACGTCGCAAGATGTGACGGCGGTGGATCTTAAGGAATATCTCACCAGCCTAATCGAAGATTTGAAGCGGGCGATGGGCGATGCCGGTCGCAACCATCCCGTCCATCTCAACAGCGTGCCGTTGTCCATTCCGACCGACAAGGCGGTTTCGATCGGCATCGTCGTCACCGAGCTTGTCACGAACGCGTACAAGTATGCCTATCCTGATCGTGCCGACGGGGAAATCCGCGTCGATGTCTCCATGAGGGAGGGCCAAGTCGTTCTCACCGTCGAGGATGACGGCGTCGGTCTCGGCAAAACGCAGATGGCGGGCGGCACCGGTTTGGGCACACGTGTCATGACGTCGATGACGTCGAGCATCGGCGGCAAGCTGGACTTCAGCGGCGGAGACAGCGGCACGCGGGCCGTGCTGACATTTCCAGTTTGAAGCTCGAGCGGCGTGCAGGTTTTGCGGAAGGCAGTTTGCGTCGCTAGCGGCGAACGTATTGCACCGGTAGTTTCGGCGCGTGCGGCAGATCCGGGAACGAGGCGACAAATCCGAATTCACGAATGTCGAACGGATGAAACGGCGCCGACAGAAAAATCACCGGCACGCCGAGAGCCTGCACGGCTGTACAAAACGCCGTCGTCTGTTTGTCGGTATCGAATTCGACGAGTACGGCGTCGATGTGTTTGCGTTCGATCATTTCGAGCGCGGGAGAAAATCTGCTGAAGATATGGGCTGTGTCGCCGGACTTGACGACAATGTCTCTCAGTTCGAGGCCGCATGAGCGAGTCCGGTCGACGACAACGAACGATTTGGAAGCCATTACGGTTCTCCTATCGCTTCATCCAATGTCAGCCTCGAACATCAATGCCGAATTATCGGCGCGAAGATTTCTGATTGGTACGGCGAACCTCGGCGGGCTCCGCTCCATCCCGGTCGGAAATTTGCAAACCGAGATACAGCAGGTAGCAAAAGACGATCGGGGGTGCGGCGACCGACAGCAGCAACAAAAAATCGTAAACGATGGCGAGCATGCCGCCTCCCTTCTCCGCGAATTAAGTCTCAACCGGAGAAATAAGTTCCCGTTTACGAATGTGAGCGGTGCGGGGCAGCTATGCGCTGGGATGGCCGGACATCGACCACGGTTGGATTAATTCTGAGCGCCGAAGCCCAGTCGTTCCAACGCGCTCTCGCCGAGCCTGCGGTCGTCGCCGCCGCTTTGCACCAATCGATCGAGGTGGCGGACGGTACGCGTCAGATTGCGCCGCATCGTCTGCTGGAAGAAGATTTGGCTCACCTCTTCGTCGCCGAGGTCGAGTATGAGCCGGGCTTCTGACCTGGCTTCCATGAGATCGCTTTCCGACATCATTACGCTCACCCCGCGTTTTGATTACGCTACTGCGAGGCCCCAGCTTATAGCGGATTTCATCCGCAATGGATCCCCCGCCGTTCAAAAATCATCTCTGGCCGAGTATCACAACTGTCATAAATTGAGAGAAATCCGAGCAGCCGAATGGCGTGGTTGCGCTGCGGGTTTTCTGCTGGGGGACGATCAGCGTTCTTCTGTATCTGCTATCGAGGCGCTGTCATCGCCGTTGAATGATGTTGTGTCATGAAGCGGAGGCAGGCCGAGCACGGAGCGGACTGGCGCAAACGAGCGGCGATGAATGGGTGAAGCGCCCAGCATTTTCAATGCCGTGAGATGTTCGCGGACCGGATAGCCTTTGTGGGTCTTGAGGCCGTAGCCGGGATATTCGCCATCAAGATCGTGCATTTTGGCGTCGCGCGAGGTCTTGGCGATGATCGAGGCTGCCGCGATCGTCAGGCTTTTGCAGTCGCCGCGCACGATCGCCTGCTGCGGGATAGCCAAGTCTTTGATCCGCCGGGCATCGAGCAGAATGTGATCGGGCGGGTTGGCCAAACCTTCGACGGCGCGGCGCATTGCCAGGATACCGGCCCAGTAGATGTTCAGGCTGTCGATTTCATGTACTTCGGCCCAGCCGACGGCCCACGTCACTGCAACCTTCTTGATTTCGACGGCAAGACGCTTGCGCGAGACGGCGTCAAGCTTTTTGGAGTCATCTACGCCGGGAATGCGGGTGCCGGGTTCGAAGATGACGGCTGCTGCGCACACCGGTCCGGCCAGCGGGCTCATGCCGGCTTCGTCGACGCCCGCCACCAGAAGCACGCCCGACGACCACAAATCGGTTTCGAAGCGCAGTAAATTGCGCAGCCTCTGGCCTTCCGAGCGATTATCAAAGCGGCGCTTTTCTATGGCTGAGAGAATGACTCTGGCGCCAGCGCGCGGATCACGCCGCAGTGCGGCTTCGAGCGCCTTATCGAGAGGCCGGCCTTCGCGCACATGGCGAAGGGTAAGTTCTGACAAATTGAGTTTCACAGGGCACGCGTAGAGGTCTTGTTCGGCAAGACCGTGGCACGGGCGCTCCGCGAGCGTCAACTTTCAACTCGGTTCAGTTTCAACGAGGCCGGATTACCGGCGGGACGTCAGGTTCCTCAGGCGGCTGATCCGGCGGCGGGGGCGAACTGGGCTCGGGTAGCGACTCGGGTTCACTTGGCTCGATATTGGGATCAAAATCGGGGTCGGTCGCGGGATCATGCGGATTGCCGGGACGCCCCGTCCCATGGTGGCCTACGTTCACTTGGCTTTTGCCTTCTTGAAATATTCAACTTCGCGTTCGCTCTGCTTGGCGACGTCCTTGGTTTTATAGGTGCCGAGGTTCTTTCCTTTCTTGGATACCAGGCGATATCCGGCGTTCACTTTTCTGATCGTCATTTTTTTCCTCCGCTCGGATAGGAACGGTTCTCAAAAACATATTTACGCGCGCCGCTTGCGTTCTGGGGCGCGGGTTTCGTCTGCGAGTTTCTGGCGCGCCTTGGTGTGGTCTTCGTTGGCGACGGCGGACCGCTCGCGCTTCGTCGGCGTTTCTGTTTGACGTGGTTGCTGCGTCGCGTCGCCATCGGCGTGAGTTCCAGGTGTTCTGGGCGTTTTTGGCATTATTTTTCCCTTTCACCGCTTTGCTTAGTGCAAGTCGCGCCGACATTCGTTGGTTCCAGGGGGAACCAATTTCCCTCATCCGGCGTCGTTGTGCCGATGGACAAACCGATATCTTCTCGATCCGATCTTCCGACCCATGGCGCCGCCGTTTTGCCGAGCGTAACGGTCGACAGCTACAACATCGAAATCCGGGACGGCGATGGCTTCATCGGCGACAAGGCGAGTAAGAGCGCGTTCTGGGAAATCGTCGAAAAATGGCGCAAGCCGTTGAAAGACGCCGGTGAGGATCCCTTCGGAAACAAGAGCACGGACAAGCTCAAGAAGGATGACCTTGTCGCGGAACTCGAGGAAGGCGATCCGGAGGCTGCGGGTCTCGTTCAGAGCGCCGTCGAAGAGTTTTCTCAGCAGTTTGCGAAAATCATTCGCCGCTTTCTGCAAACCCAGGAGTGGCGGGACACGGAAGCTATCGTCGTCGGCGGCGGCTTTAGTGGCAGCCGGATCGGAGAGCTTGTGGCCGGTCGGACCGGGCTGCTGCTGAAAGCTGAGAATATCGCTGTCGACATCGAGATGATCCACAACGATCCGGACGATGCCGGCCTCATCGGGGCAGCGCATCTGCTGCCGGCTTGGATGCTCAAAGGGCACGACACGATGTTGGCGGTCGATATTGGCGGCACCAACATTCGCGCCGGGACCGTACAACTCAACCTCAAGAAATCTTCTGATCTCATGAAGAGCAAAGTGGCAGGCTCGGAGATCTGGTGTCACGCGGATGCGGAAACCAATCGGACCGAGGCGGTTGCCCATCTCGTCAAAATGCTCGAAGGGCAAATTCGCTGGAACGAGAAAGAGAAGTTTGCGTTGGCTCCGGTGATCGGGATCGGCTGCCCCGGAATTATCCGCGAGGATGGCTCGATCGACCGCGGCGGTCAGAACCTTCCGGGGAATTGGGAGGCTCGCGGCTTCCATCTTCCGAGCGCCATCAAGGCAGCGATCCCCGAGATCGGCGGATCGGAGACGATGGTGGTCATGCACAACGATGCGGTGGTGCAGGGCCTTAGCGAGCTGCCGCGCATGCAGGACCGGCAGCGCTGGGCGGTTTTGACAATCGGCACCGGGCTCGGCAATGCGCGCTTTACAAATCGCGACGTGAAGAAAGATTCATAACGGCGGCAAAAATTTTTGGCGTTGGCCGCCGCGTCAGTTTCTGCGGTTACAGGCTTTTTAGGATTTCTCTGGCAGATACGATCTGCCGTCCGCGCTTGTCTTCACAAACAACAGGCCTGGTGGCCGGGCACCTCTTTAAGCGATCATAACTTTGGAGGTGCCCGTCATATTTTTCGTGCTCGACGTTCCACAAGTGGCGTCAGAATTTCCACGACAGGTTGCCTTTGACGCCGTGGTCCTGGACGTCGTCGCCGATCTCGCCGCTGTAGGAGAGGCCGACGCTGAGATCCGGCGAGAAATTGACGTCGAGGCCAGCGCCTAGCATCAACGTATCTCGCGCAATCGGTACGCCTTCGATCGAGAACGGTGAGCCGCCGGAGAAGGCGAGCGTCTGGCTTGTGTCGACGTCGTCGAGCGCATGCCGCCAACCGACCATGCCGTGTGTCGTCAAGATCGTGCCGCTCTGCATGATGACGTTGGTTGCGGCTCGGAGGCCGAGCGTAGTTGTCGGCAGGTCCTGGTTGTCGCCGAAGCCCTTGAGGGCAGCGTCGCTGCCAGCTTCATGGAAATCGTCGGTGTTGAGGTTGACGTAGGCGATGCCGGCGAACGGTTCGAAATCGACGCCTGCCAGACCGATGTGATAGCCGAGTTCGCCGAAGACCTGCGCCGTGCCAGCGGTCTGATTGCTGCGCGCTTCGTCGGTCGTTCCGCTAAGATCGAAGCGGCGCTTGGTATCGAGATCGGCCCAAGTGAAGCCCGCACCCCAACGCACGCCGAGGGCACCCCAGCGACCGCCGCCATAGAGGGCGAAGTGGGCGTCATCGCGCTCTTGCGATGAGTTGCGGCCATCGTCATCGAGGGAAGCGTGGCTGTAGCCAGCGGCGATGCCGATGCTGCCGAAGCTTCCGGCTTTGGTATCGACGCCGACGAAGACACCGCCAATGGTGCGGTCGACACCTGCGGCGTTGCTGTCGCCGCTATACGTGCCTTGCGAGCCGAACGCTTGTCCCCAGAGACCGCCGCGAGATTTGTCTTCCAGATCGTTTCTGACACGGTCCATCACGGCGTCGCGTAAGAAGCGGCTGTCTTCGAGCATGATGCCGTTTGCGGAGGCGTAGATCTCGCCGGACAGGCTATTGAAGGCTCTCCGGGCTGCCTCTTGGCTGGTGGCGTTCGCGACCGAATTCAAAACGGCGCTGGTCGCGCCGAGGCTGTCGATCGCAGCGGCAACCTTATGTTGGTTCGAGGTGATGGCAACCGATTGGAACGTCACGTTGCTGCGCGTACGTCGAGATAGATGTTGTTGGCGTCGGAGGCGAGCGCGAAGTCGATGAAGGGCATCGAGTCCGTCGCGCTCGTGTAGCCACCAGTAATGCCGGTCTGCGCCGTCAGGATCGTGTATTGCGTTCCGAGCTTATACTGGCCCGAAGCGGGCTTCACGACGACGGAGCCAGCGAGCGTCGTGGCGCCGTCGACGGTGATGAGATCGGATTTACCAGTGCTGTCGAGTTCGACTTCGTAAGTCGAACCGGCTTGCTGCTGATAATCGCCCGTGAAGGTCAACGTGCCGATCGAATGGCCAGGCGCGATGGTGCCGAAGATGGACGCCGACCCGATGGTGCCGTTGCCGGCGAGGATCGTTCCGGCCTTCGTGGTCAAGTCGGCGTCGAGCGTGCCATCGACGCTGAGCTTGCCCGATTCAAGTGTGGCGCCGTTGCTGTAGCTTTGCGTGCCAGTCAGCGTCCAGTCGCCTTTGACGTCAAGGATTTCGAAGTTGACGCCGCCCGCAAAGGTGCCGGTGCCGTCGAGATCGACCGTGTCGGTTCCGGCGCCGCCATCGACAAGGCCGATGAACTTGCCGCCCGTGTTGACGATCAGCGTATCGTCGCCGCCGCCGAGATCGACCGCTTCGCCGTTCGCGCCCTCGATCAGGCCGGCGTTCTGAATGGTATCGTTTTGAGTGCCGATGATGCGGATGCCGAAGCCGTCTTCGCCGCGGATGGTGCCGAGGTTGGTGATCTGGGTCGCGTACGGGGCGTTGCCCGCATTGCTGTCATCGATAAGGATGGCGTTGTCCTTGCCGCTGATGACGGCATTGGCCGAGCCGTTGATGATGGTGCCACCGCCCGCCGCGATGCCTTCGCTGGTGTTCGGCGAGCCGTCTTTTTCACCCTTCGCGCCCGTGCCCTGGATTGTGCCGTAGTTGGTGATCTTGGCTTTAAAGTCGATATCGACGCCGTCGCCATCGCCGTTCTCTGAGACGTCGTCGATAGTGCCGGTGATGGTGCCGTAGTTCAGGACCGTGCCGTTGCCGTCGGAGCCGACACCGGAGCCGTTGCGGCCGGTGATGCTGGCGCCGGCTTCGTTGTAGACGTTCACGTCAACGTCGCTGGTGATGCCGTGGCGCGCACCTGAGATGACGCCGCCCGCGTAGTTATTGACCGTGCCCGCGTGGTCTTGAAAATCGATACCGTCCTTGGAGTCATCCGGCGCGGCAGCGTTAGAGATGATCTTGCCCCAGTTGTTGACTGTGCCGTTTCCTCCGGCGCGGATGGCGTCGGAATCCTGGGTGCTAATTACACCGGTCGCATAATTGTTGATCGTGGCGCCATTGGTCGAAATCGAGTCGAGATCAATCGCCTGGCCGGTTTGCGAGTTGATGGTTCCCGCGTTGTTGATTGTTACTTTTCCGTCGGTGACGTCTGTATCGATGCGGATGCCGTCATCAAACGTGTCGACGGTGGCGCCCTTTTCGTTGTTGAAGGTGAACGTCCGGATGGTGCTGCTACCGCTCGTATCGACGCCGCGGTTTCCGGATTTTAGGGTGCCGAAGTTGTCGATCACGATCCCCGGCGCTGCGGAATCATCCTTGAGCTTGATCGCAGTTGCGGAAACGTCGAGGGTTCCTCCACCCTGAATGGTGAGTGTGTCCTGGTTTTTGAGTGTCTGAGCGGTTGTGTTGGTATCGCCGCTGTTGACGACGATATCGGCAGCATGGACAGAAGGCGCAGGAAGATAGGACACGAGAACAGCAACAACCGCGGTGTGTGCCGCGCTACTCAACAGACGAGACATTTCGAGTGACCCCCAACGAACTTTACCGAGGGGCGTTTAGGAGCCGGGGATTACAGTTCGACGACAGAATCGGAGACGCCGGAACAGATGATGCGTTTGGGCAACCAGAGTGCTGACGAATATTGTGCGGGCGGCGTGCGCTGGTGTCGGCTGCCGGTCGCGCTTTTGGCGGTGATCGCTGCGTGCGTCGGCGGTTGTTCGGGGCAGGGGGCCAACATGGCGACGCTGCAGTCTCCCACCAGCACCCCGCCGACGGATGTGGCAGTACGGTCGGCTCCGGTCGTGCCTGGACGGCGTGCCCGTGTTTTCATTTTTGCGGGCCTCGGCGACAAGTGCGAGCAGTTGGCCGCGCCCGAGATCGCGATTACGCAGCCGCCGGCCAAGGGCGATCTGGCTTTCGTTCCCGGCCAACAGACGACGATTGAATATTCGGCGAAAGGCACTTGCATCGGAAAGACCGCGATAGGCACAGGCATTTACTACACGGCGCGGGATGGCACGGACGGCACGGACAGTTTCGCCGTTACTGCAAAGCTTGCTAGCGGGGAGACGGTCAGCCGGTCGTTCCAGGTGACGATCGCGCCGTAAGCCGTGGCGCATGAGAATGTCTTAAGCGTTTCTTTAACTTCGGTACGGCACATTCTTTTCCAATTCGTTCAGTTCTGGAGCCTGCCGTTATGCGTAGCTCGTCGCGGTCAATCGGATTCGCCGCTCTCCTTTCCGTGTTCGTTGTCCTGCCGGTGTCGGCGGCATTCGCGGAAAGCGCCGATGTTGAAAATTCGACGGCGGACGGCGATCAATTCGATCCCGCAGGGCCGGACTCTTACGTGCCGAAGCCCGGCAATCTCAACAGCGTGCCTGAAGACGGCGCGAGCTTGCGCTCGCTGCCCGGAACCGACAGCCCGCTCGTCAAGCAGATCCTGGCTGCGCGCCCGAACGAAGATCTCGTGATCTGCATCGCGGGTTGCTACGCCGGACGCAATCGCGTGGTCTATGCGCAGCCCTCATCCAGTGCTTTGCGCGGCAGCCTGTCGTCGACCATGAGACCTGCCGATCCGCAGAAGTCAGGCAACGTTGCGGGGGCGCGCCGCGCGGCGGCTATTGATCCCACGTCGCTGGCGATCATCAACGGGACGAACTGAACGCTTCGGCGCAAGGCGTCATTGGCATCTACGGGTGGGCTGTGTTCATGCCCGCTTTCTGCCTGAATTCGTTCATCTTTATTCATTCTCGCGATGTCAGCCGCAAACGGCGACGGATCGCGAAGATAGTTGCGTTTTTATCTCCGATGGCCGGGCAACGATCCCCCTAAATGCCTTCCCCGGCCCTAAGGAGATGTCCATGAAGACTTTATCGCGTGGCACCTGGATTGCGATTGCCGCTGTCGCAGCAGTCCCTGCAACCGTTGCTATCGCTAAGACGGCCGACCATGCCGGATGGCGCATGATGTCGCCTGAGACCCGGTCACGTCTTGAGGACGGCCGCCTGGCGATGGTGAAGACGGCGCTGCAACTTACGCCGGATCAGGAAAAGCTCTGGGCGCCGGTTGAAACGCAGGTTCGCGATGCGTTCAAGGCGCGCGAAGCCCGCATCGAGAAATGGCAGAAGAAGCGCGAAGAGTGGAAAGCCGAGCACGCCAAGGGCGGCAAGGATGAAGCCGAACACAAGCGTCCCGATCTCGCTACGCGCTTCGAAATGATGAGCAAGCGGATGGGCGAACGCGCCGACCGCATGAAGGCGTTCTCGACGGCCTTCTCGCCGTTCTATGCATCGCTGTCGGATGAGCAGAAAGAAGTCCTTCGTCCGCTGGTCCGCGAACTGAGCCCCGGCTTAGGTCATGGCCCGCGCGGTCACCGCTTCGCCGAAGGCTGGGGTCCGGGCGGCCGCGATCATGGCTGGTTCGGTCATGGCCCGCACATGGGGCCCGGTATGATGGGCCCCGGCTCGCATGATGGTCCGCGGATGCAGGACAACGACGACAATGACGGCGGACCGGAGCAGGCTCCTGCCGAGCCCGACAAGAAGGGCTAAGGCGTCGCAACCTTTTCTGCTCTTACTCCCTTCGTTTCGACTTTGGCCGGGCCGTAAAAAAGCCCGGCCATTTTTATGGCCGGGCTCGATACTGTTTCGATCAGTGAGCTGATCGCACCGTGTGAAGGCTCAGCGGGCCGGACGGGCGCGGTTGCGATCGTCGTCGCGGCGCTTCATGAACTTCGGCGCGCCGCCGTCATTGCCCCACGACCGGCGGCTCTCGCCGTCGCGTTGCGGTTTTTTCGATCCATGACCGGCCTCGCGATTGCCAACGTTGGCTTCGTTGCGGTGGCGGCCTTCGGCATGGCGCGGTCCATGGCGATGATCGTGACCGTTCTCGCCGCGGTGATCGGCGCGGAGTTCGCCTCGGTGATCTTTCGGGCGATGATGGTCGCTCGGCTTGTGTTCGCGACGCTCTGCGTTAGCCGAATGGTCGTTGCTGCCATGCGAACGTGCGTTCAGCTGATCGCGGTCACGCGGACGGCTGTCGTCCCGATGGCGCTGCGGGCGTTCTTGACGTTCCGGGCGAGCCGAACGCTCTTGGCGATCCGACCGTTCGTGACGTTCGGCGCGTGCGGGCCGCTCCGGACGTTCGTGGTGAGCAGGACGCTCTGAACGTTCCGGACGCGCCGGGCGTTCGCGATCGGTGACGCCGAACACTGCGGGGCGTTCGGGGCGGCCTTCACGGCCTTCGCCCTGGTAGGCGGGGCGGTCACGGCCGCGGTCGCGATTGCCGCGATGGGCTTGGCGGTCTCCGCGAGGGGCGCCGTCGCGCTGACGATGCTCGCCGCCACGACCGCTCCGATTGGCTTCGCGGCGACCGCCTTCACCGTCGTTCGACTGATGATTGCGCGGCAGCGGCGGCAGGACTTCGCCACCGACATCGTCGATGACTTCGAGCGGCTGCTTCATCATGCGCTCGATGGCGCGGACTTCCTGGCGTTCGGACGGATCGCACAGGGAAATCGCGATGCCGTTGGTGCCCTTGCGGGCCGTGCGGCCAACACGATGAACATATGTCTCGGGATCGAGAGGCATGTCGAAGTTGATGACATGCGTGATGTTCGAGACGTCGATGCCGCGTGCCGCAATATCGGTCGCAACGAGCACACGAATGTGGCCCATCGTGAAATCATTGAGCGCGCGCTGGCGAGCGTTCTGAGCCTTGTTGCCGTGGAAAGCGGAGGCGCTGATGCCTGCCATGCCAAGACGTCCAGCAACGCGATCCGCACCACGCTTCGTACGGGTGAAGACGATGACGCGGCTGGCGCCATCGTCGTTCAGAATGGTGTGCAGGCGGCTTTGCTTCTCTGTCGCCTTCACGATCATGACCTTCTGGTCGATGCGATCGACAACGATCTTCTTGGAAGAGAGATCGATGCGATAAGGTTCGTGGAGGATGTCGTAGGCGAACTTCTTAATCTCGTCGGGCATCGTGGCAGAGAAGAGCGCGGTGCGCCGCTTCTGCGGGATGAGCGAAACGATCTTCTTGATGTCGCGGACGAAGCCCATGTCGAACATGCGGTCGGCTTCGTCGATGACGAGCGTCTGCACGCCGGAGAGATCACAGCTTCGCATATTGACGTGGTCGAGCAGGCGGCCCGGCGTCGCCACAAGGATGTGAACGCCCCGCTTCAGCGCGTTGATCTGCGGTCCTTTGCTGACGCCACCGAGGACGACGGCGCGGCGCAGGTTCATGTTGCGCGAGAGCTTGGCGACTTCCTGGTCGATCTGGACCGCAAGTTCACGCGTCGGCGCGAGGATCAGCGCCGAGACCTGCTTCCATTGCGGGTCGGTCGGGTTCGCTGCGAACTTGTTCAGAAGCGGCAGAAGGAATGTTGCGGTCTTGCCCGATCCCGTCTCGGCCATGCCGAGCAGGTCGCGGCCTTCGAGCTGCGGCGGAAGCGCCTGCACCTGAATCGGTGTGGGCGTCGTGTATCCGCACTGCGTCAGAGCACGCGCGAGAGGTTCAGCAAAGCCGAATGCCTCAAAAGTTTCAGTAGTCAAAGTGCAAAAGTCCCAAGGGCTTCGAGCCCCGCGCACACATCTGGTGCCGGAGGTTCGTCCCATGGCCCACACCGGCGCTTTCGGGGTGCGGCCTTGTCTATAAGGATTGATCTCAATGCAGGGTCGAGCGCGGTGATTGAACCGCTTTCAAGTGGCACGAGGACCCGAGCGCCATCGGAGAGCAATGCGTGAGCTAGTGACGATGTTCGGCTGTGAAGTCAAGCGCGATCGTTAATTAACGATCGACTGTGTCTCCACGACGCGGAAGGCCACAAGTGGAAATTAACCAGCCGAGAGATCGGAAATGGCGCGGCGCATGGCTTCCATCACGCCGGGCTCTGTCATCGAGTGCCCGGCGTGGTCGATGATCTCCAGGCGCGCGGCGGGCCAGACGGACGCTATGGCGTGAGCGACCTTCGGCGGGCACAGAAGGTCGTAGCGACCCTGCACAATGACGCCCGGAATGTCGCGCAAGCGATGAGCGTTGGCCAGCAACTCGCCGGGCTGAAGAAAAAAGCTGTTCGCGATGTAGTGTGCTTCGACGATTGGCGTCGGCGGCAGGCGGGCGCCATCAGCGACCGTTTCTGGAATGACGGCGTGTTTTGGCTGGAGTTCCGAGAGGGCGCGCTCGTAGGCGTTCCAGGCGTGAGCGGCGCGCGTTCTCTCAGCGCCGTCGGGGCCGGTCAGGCGTTTGACGTAAGCGGCCAGCGGGTTGGCCCGCTCCTCCGGCGGAAGACGATTACAATAGGCTTCGAATAGTTCGGGGCGGAAAATCTGCGGCCCGTCGACGAAGGCCCAGCGAACTTCTTCGTCGGTGCCGAGAAACAGCGCCCGCAGTACGAGAGCCGTTACGCGTTCCGGGTGCCGTTCGGCATAGGCGAGCGCCAGCGTCGATCCCCAAGAGCCGCCGACGAGCATCCAGCGGTCGATGGCAAAATGAGCGCGAACGGCTTCGAGATCGGCAACGATATGGGCTGTCGTGTTGGCCTTGCAGGAGAGGTAGGGGTGGCTGCGTCCGGCGCCGCGCTGGTCGATCAGGAAGACATGATCGCGGGCGGGGTCGAATAGCGTGCGGTGCAGCACCTGCGAGCCGCTGCCGGGGCCTCCATGCAGAAATGCGATCGGCCGGCCGCCCTTCCGGCCGACTTCCTCGATGTAGATCCAATGACCATCGCCGACGTCCAGCATGCGGGCATCGAAGGGGCGGAAGGATTCCGGGAGGGTCTTCATGCCTCCTGCTGAGCATGCTTTTTCTTAAACGACAAGTTCGGCCGGTAGGAATGCCGCAACCAAATGGTGAGCGAGGGCTGGACGGCCTTCACATGTCTGTCATCACTCTAGCGGCGGTTGACTTCAGATTTGATGAATTTGCGGCGGTGGAAGCGGCGTTCGTGTCGGCGGAGCGCGGTCTGGTGAACGCCCAGTTTGGTGTTTACGGCAATTGACGATTTTCCAAACGATGCCTACCTGCACCCGGCTGCAACATTTGACACGGTGCGCTATATTTCGTGGGGCGGCCGGTTTCAACGGAGTATTGGAATGATCCAGAGCCACCTTTCAAAAGCGCGCCGCGCTTCGGTATTTGCCGTGACGCTCGCTGGTGCGTTAGGGCTCGGTATGGTTGTCGCCGAAGCACGCGCCGAATCTGCAATGCTGGTTGGGACGTGGGCCGGAAACGGGAACATCAATTTCTCGTCGGGCACGAAAGAGAAAGCGCGGTGCCGTGCGCATTTTGCGAAGACTGGCGCGCGCAGCTATGAGATGTCGGCTTCGTGCGCCACATCCTCGGCGAAAGTCGATCAGACGGCTCAGCTGACGAAGGTCGGTGCCAATAGTTATGTCGGCAGCTTCTTCAACGAGCAGTATAATACCGGCGGCCGAATCCGGATCACAGTCTCGGGGCGCACTGGCGATGTCAGCTTGGCTGGCGAAGCCGGCACGGCTTTCTTTCGGCTCAGGAAGTACTAGGCTTTTTTCTTCGATAACATTGTGTGCCGTGGCTGACGCTTTGCGTTGGCCATGGCTTTTTTGTGTTGAAGGCCGGCGTCGGCTCCATCGCGCCGTCGCGACATTGGAGACGTAATAAAAATCTGTAACACTTGACGCCCATCAACGCGCGCAGGGCCAAGAAAACGGATTCCGTTCCTGGTTGAGAACAAGCCGGGAAGGAGAGTGGCCATGAAGCAGAATTTGCGTGTTCTTGCTGGAGCGCTTATCGGCACAATAGGTCTAGGAGTCGGCGTTGCTCCTGCCCAAGACAGTCAGCCGCAAATGCCGATGATGGGCCAAGGCATGATGGGTGGCCAAGGCATGGGCCCCGGTATGATGGGTCAGTCTGGCATGGGCATGATGGGCCACGGCATGATGATGGGCCGTGGCATGATGAATGACATGGGCCCGATGATGGAAGGCCGCCTTGCGTACATGAGGGCCGAGCTTGGCATCACCGCTGAGCAGACGGCAGCATGGGACGACTACGCAAAAGCCGTGAAGGCGCGTGTGGCCAGCATGCAGGAAACGCGCACGGAAATGATGAAGGTCATGCACTCAGGAAGTGCGCTTGATCGTTTGGACGCCCGCACCAAGGCGATGGAAAATATGGTGCAGAACTTAAAGGCCGTTCGGCCGTCGGTTGAGGCGCTCTACAATGCTTTGAGCGACGATCAGAAGAAGAAGGCCGACGCACTGCTTGGTATCGGCTGCTGCATGATCTAAGTTCGGATTGCACGAATGGATTATTACATCGCGAAGACGTTGCAGCTTCCTTTCGCCGAGGTGGTTACGAAAGTGATATCGGCGCTCAAGGATGAAGGGTTCGGCATTCTCAGCGACATCGACGTCAGTGCGACGTTGAAGTCGAAAATCGATGCAGAGTGGCGGCCCTATCGAATCCTGGGAGCTTGCAATCCGCAGCTCGCGTATCGCGCGTTGCAGGCCGAGGATAAGATCGGCGTCATGCTTCCATGCAACGTCATCGTTCAGGAGCGTGCGGCTGGCGACGTCGAAGTCGCAGCGGTCAATCCCGCTGCTGCTATGGCCCGTGTCGGCAATCCAGTCTTACCTGAGATTGCCGAAACTGTCCGGGACAAACTTAGCGCCGTACTTGAGCGGCTATAAGCCGGCCATACTCGGCATCAGTGTCCTCATTCTCCTTCGCGCTGTTCTTCCGCGAACTCTTTTTCAAGTTCCTGCTCAAGCTTCACCAGATCTTCGGGCAGCGGCATGCCCGTTGCCTTGAGCTGATTGAGCTTCTCCATGACTGACAGATAAATTTCGTGGCTGTCTTGTGGCTGGTTCTGCATGTCGGTCAGCAGCTGCTCGATTTCGAGCTTGATCTGGTCGAAAGCCATGATCGGTACCTTTCGCGAAATTGAATTGAATAGCGGGGGATTTATTCCGCCGCTTGCTTGTCCACGTAGCCCAACTGCGCGTTGAGTTTTTCAACGAGGTCGGCGGCGGCTTCGGGGATGTTGGTGCCAGGACCGAAGACGGCCTTGGCGCCTGCCGCATAAAGCGCTTCGTAGTCTGACGGGGGAATGACGCCGCCGACGACGATCATGATGTCGCCGCGGCCTTCCTTGTCGAGCGCTGCCTTCAGTTCCGGCACGAGCGTGAGGTGGCCTGCCGTCATAGTCGAGACGCCGACGACGTGCACGTCGTTTTCGACTGCCTGGCGCGCGGCTTCGTCGGCTGTCGCAAAGAGCGGTCCGATATCGACGTCGAAGCCCAGATCGGCAAAGGCTGAAGCGATGACCTTCTGGCCGCGGTCGTGGCCGTCCTGGCCGAGCTTGGCAATCAGGATGCGCGGACGGCGGCCGTCGTTCTTATCGAACTGCTCGACGAGCTTCTTGACCCGTTCAAGGCTCGGATTCATCGCCGCTTCCTTCTTATAGACACCGCTGATGGCGCGAATTTCCGCCTTGTGACGCGAGAACACTTTCTCCAACGCGTAGGAAATTTCGCCGACGGTCGCTTTCACGCGTGCAGCCTTCACGGCGAGATCGAGCAGGTTGGCGTTGCCTTTGGCGCCTTCGGTCAAGGCATCGAGCGCGGCCTGGACGTCGGCCTCGTTACGCTCGGCGCGCAGGCGTTCGAGTTTCGCAAGCTGGGCTTCACGGACGGCGTGGTTGTCAACTTTGAGGAAGTTGATCTCCTTGTCGCCCTTGATCTGATACTTGTTGACACCGGTGATCGTCTGGCGACCGCTGTCGATGCGGGCCTGCGTCCGGGCGGCGGCTTCTTCGATGCGCAGCTTCGGAATGCCTGCAGCGATGGCCTTCGCCATGCCGCCCTGTTCTTCGACTTCCTGGATGTGCGACATCGCTTTTTTCGCGAGTTCGTACGTCAGGCGTTCGACGTAATGGCTGCCGCCCCACGGGTCGATGGTGCGGCAGGTGCCGCTTTCCTGCTGCAGTAGAAGCTGGGTGTTGCGGGCGATGCGGGCGGAGAAGTCGGTCGGCAGCGCGATAGCTTCATCGAGGCCGTTCGTGTGCAGCGACTGTGTATGACCTTGCGTGGCGGCCATGGCTTCGAGGCAGGTGCGCGTCGCGTTGTTGAAGATGTCCTGCGCGGTGAGCGACCAACCCGACGTCTGCGAGTGCGTGCGCAATGACAGCGAGCGCTGGTCTTTCGGTTTGAACTCTTCCTTGATGAGCTTCGCCCAGAGCAGACGCGCGGCACGCATCTTGGCGATCTCCATGAAGTAGTTCATGCCGATCGCCCAGAAGAACGACAGGCGCGGGGCAAAGGCGTCGATATCCAGACCTGCGGCGACACCGGCGCGGGCGTATTCGATGCCGTCAGCGATCGTGTAGCCGAGTTCGAGGTCGGCGGTCGCGCCCGCTTCCTGCATGTGATAGCCGGAAATCGAGATCGAGTTGAATTTCGGCATGTTCCCGGACGTGTAGGCGAAGATGTCCGAGACGATGCGCATCGAGGGTGCAGGCGGATAGATGTAGGTGTTGCGCACCATGAACTCTTTCAGAATGTCGTTCTGAATGGTTCCGGCGAGTTTCTGTGGCGGTACGCCCTGTTCTTCGCCCGCAACGATGAAAAGCGCCAGCACAGGCAGCACGGCGCCGTTCATCGTCATCGAGACGGTCATGTCCTGGAGCGGAATGCCGTCGAACAGCACGCGCATGTCGTAGATCGAATCGATGGCGACGCCCGCCATGCCGACGTCACCCTTCACGCGCGGGTGGTCGGAATCATAGCCGCGGTGGGTCGCCAGGTCGAAGGCGATCGAGAGGCCCTTCTGGCCGGCCGCGATGTTGCGGCGATAGAAGGCGTTCGAATCTTCTGCCGTCGAGAAGCCGGCGTACTGACGGATCGTCCAGGGCTGCAGCGCATACATCGCCGGATAGGGGCCGCGCACGTAGGGCGCGATACCCGGCAGGCCGTCGATGAAGTCGAGCCCGGCCGTATCGGCATCGGTGAAGACCGGCTTCACCGGGATGCCTTCCGGCGTTTCCCACACGGGAGCGCTCGGGGCCTCGGCCGCCGAAGCGGATTTGACCGGCGTCTCCGGATCAAGGGGAATCTGAGCAAAATTCGGAATCGAAGTCATGCGGGTCGGTGATCCGGTCAAAAGTGGTTATCGTCCGCCGCAAGGTACGGCAAAACTTGGGGCGGGGAAAGGTTTAGCGAGGTTTGCGGTCCAGGAGGTAGTCCCTTCGGCGGAGAAGCAGATCGTAAACGACGGCGAAAAAAACTCCGCTTAGTGCGGCGCGGATCAGATCGGCGCTCTGGGCGCCCGGCGGGGCAGGTGCTAGCGGCGTCAGGACGAGGTAAATCGCCTCCGCCAGAAGGCACCAGAGGATGGCCGCCAGCGCAACGAATTTCAGCAGGCGAAGAGTTCCGGTACTGGAGGCTGCGCCGAGAAATTTCGCCGCGGGTGGGAAAATAAATATCCCCACGGGTAGGAACCAGATGAAGGCTGCCAGCAGGGTCGTCGGCATGTCGTTGCCGAAGTCCTTGACGGCTGCTCCGGCGTTCCCTGTTCCGAAGACGCGGAGATCGGCCAGGATGACGAGTGCGGATGCTGCGACGAAAGCCGAGATGATGCCGCTCAGCAGACCCATCAGCATCAGGCGTAGCAGCGAATGGCTCGGTGCAGGGGGTGGGCTCGTCGGGGCAGTCAAAGGCGATCTCCTTGCGTCGCGATCATTTGGCATATCGGGCTGCGCCTAGGGAAGGGACGGGATGACCGTGTGGAAACTCGATGCTTCCACGTCGATGCTGCAAGTGGCCTGCGCGGGGCTCATAAAGCCATAAACCTCGGCATGATGCGCAAAGGGGGCGCCAGTTTCAGGGTGCAATATGCAACGCAAAGTTTCCGGGGATGCTTCGCAGCGAAGTGCAGCCCGACAGTGGCCGCCGCTTGCGCGCTTCATCGATTGGGAAGCGCGGATTGGTGAGGCGGCGGAAGCACACGGGCGGCTTTCTCACTTTGCCTACGAGTTCGTCCGCTTCGGTGTGAAGCAGGCGTGGGCCTGTCTGTTCGGAGCTTTGCTTCTCGCGCTGCTGATCGCGACGCATTTTTTCTATCCGAAAGGGGCGGCGCTGGCGCGATACGATTTTCTCGTTATTGCGGCTGTCCTGATCCAATTGGCGATGCTGCTTTTCAAACTTGAGACGCTCGAGGAAGCGAAAGTCATCGTCGTGTTTCACGCCGTCGGGACGGTGATGGAAATCTTCAAGACGTCGGTCGGATCGTGGATCTATCCCGAGGCGAGCCTGCTTCGCATTGCGGGCGTGCCGCTCTTCACCGGCTTCATGTATGCGGCGGTCGGATCCTATATCGCACGCTGCTGGCGGCTTCTCGATTTCCGATTCACGCGGCACCCGCCGGTCTGGGTGCTAGGCATTCTAAGCGTCGCCATTTATGCGAACTTTTTTGCTCACCATTACGTCCGGGATTTTCGAGTCATTCTCTTTGCGGCCGCCGTCGTGCTCATCGGGCCGTGTACGGTCTATTACAGGATCTGGAAGACGCACCGCCACATGCCGCTGTTGCTCGGGCTATTTCTGGTGGCGCTTTTCATCTGGTTTGCCGAGAATATCGGGACGTTTACGGCGGCGTGGGCTTATCCCAACCAGCGGCACGGCTGGCAACTTGTGAGCGCCGGAAAGCTCGGTTCGTGGTTCCTCTTAATGTTGATTTCGTATACCCTTGTCGCGTCGCTCCATCGTCCGAGTGAAATAAAAATCGAGGAATGAGCAGTATATTGTTTACCTCGAACTGTGGTCCCGACGGATATCGGTCGCGTTTCGTCGTAATATCTGCCGTCATTTCCTGGAAACGTCCTATGCGCAACTCAATCATCTTCATGGCTTCGGCGATCGCGGCCGGATTGTCGGCTTCAAGCGCCATTGCCGAGAGCGGGCTCGAGCCGCCGATGGATCTTCTGGCCGCGCAGCTTCGTACGCAGGGCTTTGCGTGCGATCATCCCGACAGCGCGCGACTGGACAACGACGCATCGAAGCCTAACGCCAAAGTCTGGATCGTTGCGTGTAAGGGTGTTCACTACCGGATGACGGTAGTGCCGGATCTCGCGGCGAAAATCGAAAAGCTCGACAACTAGCCCGGCTGCTCTTACCGGCCGAAGCGCGTCGTTCGCTTTCGCGGCGGCGGCGCTGTCGGTTTGTCACTCCGGTAACAGCGAGAGTTTGGCGCCGTGTTCATTCTCCCACGCATCGGCCTGCCATGGCTGGAGCAATTTTGAGATGGGAGGAGTGTCATGTCTGCTGTCGCTGTTGGAGCTGCTGGAGCTGCTATCGTCACTGCCGCGACTGTGCTGGCCGCGGCTTTTCCAGACACTCAGGCTCTGCTGTCGCCGTTGACCGAAGGCGGCAACGAATATGCGGTGCCTGCGGCATCGGTGCTCGCCTCGCTGCCGATCCTCGGCGTCATGGCCGTGCTTGCTGTGTCGGGCCGCGAATAGGTTTGCGCAGTGCTGCTATTGGGCTCTGACAGAGCATCGCGCGTGCCATTCTCCTGCCTTTGTTAGCGTTTCATTAGTCGTTGGGGCACGGGGGGTTAGAGTACGAAGCTACCTTGCCCGTGTGTGTGTTTTGAAGGGTGCCGCGGCACCGGTGCGGGCCGGCGTCGACGAGCAGTCCCATCGAGTATCGCGTGGGGTGTGCGTCGTGAGATTTAAGGCAGTTGCAGTGGTTCTGGGCGCCGTCGCTGCGTCCTCATTTTCCGCACCAACCAGATTAGGATCCGGCGGCGCGGCCGATGCTGCCGATGCGATACCGCCGGCGCAGCAGCGTGCGCAGTCGATCAAGGTTCCGGAGTTCGTTCCGGTCGTCAATTTCAGCGAGTTCGTTTTGGCGATGCAGGCGTTTGCCGCGCAGAATCCTCCTGCGGCGCGGATTGCGGCGGAGGAGTTAAGCGCTAAATTTGCATTGAATGGCGATGCGAAGCCGGCGGACGCGCAACAGATCGAAGTGCGCAAGCCCGACCAGCAAATGGCTGCTGCTGCGCCTGAGAAACCGGCGCCAGTTATCGTCACCCGGCCGGTTGTTACGGCGAGTATTTCAGAGGCGCCAGCAGAACCGCAGGTTCCGGCTGTTCCCGATCCGAACGGGCGCCCGACGACGGTTGCGGACCCTGTGAAGATTATCACCGGCTATCCCGCTAAGACGGCAGAAACAGCGCACAAGCGGCGCAAAGCCGAACGGAAGGTCGCGGCGTCTGAGGGGCGCGAACGGCTCACGAAAAAATATCAGCCGGCGATGGGTCTCGGTATGGTGATCGACTCCGCGGAAGAAGCTCCACCGATGTCGTCCCTGGCTCAAAAAAAAAGCAAAGTGAACGTCGGCTCCCGCGGCATCGAATAGTGTTGGGCCACGAAGCGCCGCCGACTAAGACGGCTGCCGTCGATCAGCCGCGGCAGGCGGGTGCCGATGAAAAAGCCGGTGCTGACAACAAGGATTTTCAGATCGGCATCCCGGGGCAGTCGATGGAACCGCTGATTTCGAAATGCGCAAAGACCGAAAGGTCGTGCATCGGAATCTTCTGCGGATGCTGAAAGGAGGGGCAGGAGCCCCTCCGGTTCTATTTCTTCAGTTCAGATGGCAGCGGATTGAAGCCGTGCGATAGCGCGTGATAGAGCGGCTCGCGCTGGATAAGGCGCGAAATGCCTGCAGCGAGCAGCGACGTCGCCATCAGCGGGATGACCATGTTCCGGTCGCTCGTCATTTCCATCACGATCACGACGGCGGTGAGCGGCGATTGCACGACGGCGGCAAAGTAGCCGACGGTCATCATCAGCATCAGGGCGCGCGGTTCGACGAACGAGAAAATCGGGGTGACCATCGAGCCCAATCCGGCGCCGACGGCAAGCGACG
This sequence comes from Hyphomicrobium sp. DY-1, assembly GCF_047497105.1. Classification (NCBI taxonomy): domain Bacteria; kingdom Pseudomonadati; phylum Pseudomonadota; class Alphaproteobacteria; order Hyphomicrobiales; family Hyphomicrobiaceae; genus Hyphomicrobium; species Hyphomicrobium sp. DY-1. Next base: position 3,085,920 of record NZ_CP134870.1, read on the forward strand.
GGGAAAAGAGACCGCCGGGAATGCCGCTCGCCGACGACAGAAGCGTCGTGATGAGCTTGCACGGCCCATACCAGAAGGGAATGTGATTGCCGTCCACCAGTCCGGCATGCGTTTCCATATAGCCGTTGCCGGAGGCATATCCGCCCGTTGCAATGCTGAGCACCGCGACGATGAGGCCGCAGACGGCGGCGAAGACGGCAGGGCGACGGCGGAGCGTCGCGATGAAAGATGGCGGCTTGCGCACAAGTACGACGAGCGAGCGCGAAAAGAAGCCGCCCATGAGGCCGCCCAGCAGCGCGCAGATCGGGATGGCGGACCAGTCGGCGGCATGTGCCATATTGGCAGAGACCACACCGAAATAAGCGTAATTTCCGAGGATGAACCAGCTCACGCCGCCAGCGATCGCGACAGAGGCGATGACGAGTTCGTTGATGCGGCCGGCATAAGATTTGGCGACTTCCTCGATGGCGAAGAGAATACCGGCGATGGGCGCGTTGAACGCCGCGGCGATGCCAGCCGCCGAGCCTGCGAGGACCAAGCCGTTGTGTCGTCCGATGCCGGCATAACCGGCAACCGCATACATGACCGAAGCACCGACCTGAACAGTCGGGCCTTCGCGTCCAACGGATGCGCCGAAGATCAGTGCAATCGTCGTCATGATGATCTTTGCGACCATCGTCGGCCAGCCGAGAATGCGTTTCCGGAAGGCGACGATCTTGCTCCGCCGCGCGGCGATGACCTGGGGAATACCGCTTCCCGAAGACGCCGGGAACCAGCGCGCGGTGATGTAGGCGAGCACGGCAAAGCCGATGGGCGACAGGATCAGCGGTAGCCACGGCGAGGTGTGCAGCATCCGGTAGTAGAGGTCCTGCGCCGCGTCGGCGAGCTTGGCAAAGCCGACCGCGGCAAGGCCGATGCAGACGGCGCCGAGAAGGAAGACGCAGCGGCGAAGCCAAAGGCGGCGCGAGAGGCTGACATACCTATAGCGGCGCAAATGCAATTTTCGACGGATTGCCGCTTTGCGAGCGGCTTGTACTTTTGAATCCACGTCTCGTCGTTTCCTTGGCTTTTCGCTTAGGCCAATTTGTCTTGCAGGCCTTTCAGCGTGGCGACCGCATCGGCCCCGGCAAACAGGAACTGATCGACGCCGGCGGCCTTGAGCGCGGCCTCGTTGTCGCCCGGCCGACCGGCCATGAGCACGAGTTTAGCGCCTGCGGCTTTCAGAGCTTTTGCCGTCGGTTCTGAAAGCGCGGCATTGACCGCATCGGACGAACAGATGCACGCGGCGGTCGCTCCGGATTTACGGAAGGCTTCGGCTGCGGCCTCGGGCGTCTTGTAGCCGTCGCTGACGAGCGTTGCGATGCCACCCGCCGCGAGGTAGTTTTTCGTCCACGTCGTGCGAATGTTGTGATCGACGATCTCGCCCATGCTGGCGAGGAAGATGTTGAAACCGCCGTGGGCGTCCGCCGCGTCGCGCAGCGTCTCAAACGCTTCGCCGAGGCGATGCGGTTTCAGCGGTGCGATCTCGACGGCGGCATTCGCCGTTGGCGCCGAAGCTGCCGGCCACGGATCGGCATGAACGCCATCGTCTCCGAGCAACGGAAACGCATTCACACCCGTCAATTCCTGACGGATCGTTGCGACCGACTTGGCGCGTGTTTCCGCCGTCTTCGTGATCATTTCTTGCACGAAGCCCGATTGCAGGCAGGCGAGAAGGCCGCCGCGGGCTTCGATATCCTGGAAGATTTCCCAAGCTTTCTTCGTCATGTCGTCGGTCAGGTTCTCGACGTACCAGGAACCGCCTGCCGGGTCATTGACGCGGCCGAGGTGGCTTTCTTCCTGGCAGACGATCTGGATGTTGCGCGCGACGCGGCGCGCGAATGCATCCGGTTTACCGAGCGCGAACGTGAAGGGCAGTACAACGATGGCGTCGGCGCCGCCGAGAGCCGCGCCTGCGCATGCGATCGTCGTGCGTAGGATGTTCGTCCACGGATCGCGCTTCGCCATGATGCGATAGGACGTTGGGCAATTGAGCGTGACGGCAGATGCCGCATTGCCTGCACCGCAAGCGTCCGCGACGCGCCAGACCAGGTGACGCGCAGCGCGCAATTTTGCAATCGTGGAGAATTCATCGATGTCGGCTGCAAGCGCGACGTTGATTTTCGGGAGTGCTTCGGCAGGAGCGATGCCGCCCTTGTCCGCTGCACGCAAATAAGCAACGAGCGCCGACAGCATGAACGCAAGCTCTTGCGCTTCGCTGGCGCCTGCGACATGCGCCGGGACGCCATCTGCCGTCATGACCTGAACGCGCGGTGACGCCATCGTCGTCTTCATCAAGGCGACGGCGCGTGCGAGCGCCGTCTCGACCGGTTCCGACAAGCGGCCGGTCATCGCCAGCGTGCCGAGGGGATCGGCGCCGAACGAGCCCTGGCGTTCGGCAGGCTTAATGCCTTTTGCGTCCCATTCCGCCATCAGCGCGAGGGCGGCGTCGAAGACGTTTTCTCCGGCAACAAGGACGATGGGGCAAACGTCAAGCAGGACGCCCGCGAGCGCCTCGGCGAATGCTTCCTTGGTGGCGGGCAGGCCGTTGCCGCAAACCTGAAGTGCGATGGATGTCACGCCGCCTTCGAGATCTTCCAGAATTGCCTTGTTCGCCGCTTTCGGGTCGGCCTCGATGTGGAAGGTGCGAATGTCCCAGCCGAGGCCATCACGTGCGGGCCTCATGCCGCGGGTGAGCGGGGGCTTGCCCGGCAGCTCATTTACCGTGCTTTGAAGCGCGTCGCGGCGGGTATAGAGCGGTTCGACCTTCAGGCCGTCGGCCGTGCGGCTGACAAGCCGTTTCTCGAAATCGGCGCCTTTCAGCGCTTTTTCGACGAGGGCGCGCCATTCATCGATATTGGCGGCCGGAAAATCCTGGGCGAAATGCAAATCTTGCGTCCGGGTCGTCATACAACTTGGTTCCCAAAGCGTAGGGGGCGTTATCGATAGGGTATCTTTCCGGTATACCCCCTAAAGCAGTTCGTGCGAGCCTGAAATTGCCATGTGGCTTGGCCGAATTGCCGCGCTGGGGCGAGGCCGGGTTGACGTTTGCGTCGGCTGGGCGGGCATGGCATCACGGCAGGAATGGCCGCAGCGCGAGTCGGCCGTTTCGATACGCGAGGAGGCACTATGACCGGCAAGCATGGGCCCGAGGACAGTGGCGAAGCGGTCGCCGATCCTCGCGACTATGTCCAAGATGGCTTGATCCTCATTGGCGTCAGCAAGTCAGGCCACGAACCGGCGGCGGAATGTATCGAGCTTGCGCTGGCCAACCGGCATGGTCTTATCACGGGCGCGACCGGTACCGGCAAAACCGTTACGCTTCAGGTGCTGGCCGAAGGCTTCTCAGCGGCCGGCGTTCCGGTTTTTGCTTCCGACATCAAGGGCGATCTTTCGGGGATCGCTGCAAAGGGTACACCTGCGCCGAAGCTCGTCGAGCGGGCGAAAGAAATCGGGCTGACGAACTACGGCAACACGTCGTTCCCGACGGCGTTCTGGGACATCTTCGGTAAAGACGGCCATCCCGTTCGCGCGACCGTGCAGGAAATGGGACCGTTGTTGCTCTCGCGATTGATGGAGCTGACCGAGCCTCAGGAAGGCGTGCTGAATATTGCATTCCGCTGGGCGGAGGACGAACGGGCGGCCGGTGACGCGAAAATGACGATCCTCGATCTGCAGGATCTGCGCGCGGTCATCGACGAGATGGGCAAGAAAGCCTCGACGTTGCGCAGCAAATACGGACACGTCGCGCCGGCAACTGTCGGCGTTATCCAGCGCCGTCTCCTTGTTCTTGAAGAGCAAGGCGCCGACCGGTTTTTCGGTGAGCCTGCGCTCGACATCATGGATTTTCTGAAGGTCGATGCGGACGGTCGCGGCATCGTCAACGTGCTTGCGGCTGAAAAGTTGATGAACACGCCGCGCCTTTACGCGACGTTCCTGCTTTGGCTGTTGACCGAGCTTTTCGAGAAGCTGCCGGAGGTGGGCGATCTCGAAAAGCCCAAGCTCGTATTTCTGTTCGACGAAGCGCATTTACTGTTCAATGACGCGCCGAAAGCGGTGCTCGAACAGGTCGAACGCGTGTCGCGGCTGATCCGTTCGAAAGGCGTCGGCGTCTATTATGTGACGCAGAGCCCGAGCGACGTTCCCGATCGCGTCTCGGCACAGCTCGGCAACCGAATTCAGCACGCGTTGCGCGCCTTCACGCCGAGAGAGCAGAAAGCGATCCGCGCTGCTGCCGAGACGTTCCGGCCCAATCCGAGCATCGATACCGAGCGCGCCATTCAGGAGCTTCGCGTCGGTGAAGCGCTGGTTTCGTTACTGCGCGGCAAGGGCGAACCGTCGATGGTCGAGCGGACGTTAATTCGGCCGCCGATGTCGCGCGTCGGGCCACTTACCGCAGAGGAGAGGAAAAAGCTCATCGCCGCCGGTAGCGACAACGTCAAGAAGTACGCCAAGGGCCTCGATCGCGAATCAGCACACGAGCGCTTGCAGGATCGCAGCACGATGTTGGGGCAGCTCAAGCACAGCGCGAAGAAGGTCTTTCCCGGTCTTTTTGGCAGTAAAGGCTGACAGCGGAGCGAATCCGTTGAAAGTCACAATTGGAGCCATTAGGTTTTTTTGGAGATTCGCAAAACGCGAGTACCGTGGCGCGTAAATTGGATGATTTAACCGGCAGGCGCCGACGAGGAGACTGAGATGGGCTATTTCCGGTTTCGCAAGACATTTACAATTCTTCCCGGCGTTCGCATCAATCTCAGCAAGACCGGCGTCAGCAGCAGTGTCGGCGGCAACGGCGCGACGCTGAATGTCGGGAAGCAGGGGCCGGTGGTGACGTTCGGCATTCCGGGTACGGGTCTTAGCTATCGCGCTCCAGTGAGCCTTGCCATCCTGCTGTTGGTTGTGGCGGCCGTTGCCATCGTCGGTATCGCCTATCTGGTTGCGCCGGACGCTGTGAAGACACTGCTGCATTGGTGGCAGCCGCGCTGGTTCTGAGCTTAAGATTAAGCGACGGCCTCGTTCAGACGATGGGAAGCGCTGGCGAAAGCCCGCGCTTTTGCTTTTTAGCTGCTGTCGGTTGATGCGGGTCAGCCGTTGCCTGCGGCGGCCAGCGGCTCAGGCAGGCTGGGGCGTGGCTGCTGTCCATCGACTCCGATCGGGGCCACACCCGGCGGATGCTTCAGCCAAATGCCGCTGCGTCCGACCTGGACGCCCTTGGCATAGAGAGCCGCCTGATACTTCGGATCGTAGATTTCTTTGGTCTTGTAATCGAACGATGGCGGCACAGCCAAGAAGTTGAAATCGGCGCCACCATCAAGCGCAACGCGGTAGATGTGATAAACCTCGCCCATGTTCTGGCTCTTGATTAGCGTGGAAATCGAGCGGCCGGCGATCTGTAGCGTCGTCGGCTTTACGACTTCCTGGTCCGGGGTGGCTTTGCCGTTCTTTATGATGAAGTAGCGGCGGATCGGCGGCTGGTCGTAAAGAACGTCGAAAGCTTTAATGGGCGCATCGACCGGGCTGATGAAGACTTCGCGGGTGGTGCCCCCGTCAACGTGCAACTCGTCATACATTCTGCCGTCGGCGACGACTTCAATTTTGACCGGCGGGAAGGCGGCGGGAATAGCAGCGGACGCCAGGATGACCTTGCGAAACAGCTCGATCGCCTGGGGAGATCTTTTGAGGGCGATTTCGCCCATGTTCCAAACAACCGGGCGCTGGGCATCGAGGTTCGTCGTCAGGACCAAGAGAATGCGACCGCGCTTGTATTGCGCAGCGATCCGGTCGAGAAATTTTTCATCGACATAGTGGGCGATGAGGTTCTGCAGGGGAGCGGTGCTCGAAAGAGCAGGGCCGCCGAAAAGACCTGACAGAATTTCTGGCGTCGCGACCTGATCCTGTTTGTATTGCGTCCAGATGGCGTGAAGCTTTTCGTCTTCGGACGGTCCGAGAAAGGCGAACGGCGCAATGATTGCCCCGGCGCTGACGCCCGTTACCACCTGGAATTCCGGACGGTCGCCGCGCTTCGTCCAGCCGGCGAGGACGCCCGCGCCGAATGCGCCGTCGGAACCGCCGCCTGAAAGAGCGAGCGTATCGACGACTTTGCGGCCGGCTACGGTTCTCGCGTGCTTACCTAGCTTGGGCATGTGCGCGGTACGCCGCCGGATTTCGGCGATAGGATCTCTTGGAACTTCATCGCCCCAGAAGCGAACGCCGGGCATGCCCGGAATTTCCGCAGTTTCGGCGAGGGAGGCGCTGGAAATCCCGTTGCGCGTCATAATTGTCGCGCACCCGGTGAGAACGAGCGCGAAGATCAACGTGACAGCAACGTGCAATCTCGGCACGAACACTCGGATCCCCCGCCCCTCAGTAATACCCCGCCTACTGTACGAGTTTTAGGGCACGGACAAGGCGGCGGCAACGGCGTGCGGCGAGCTTCCACGCCAAGTCTCTGATTCAGCAGGTGTTCGAGTGGCCCTAGCGCATCAGTTCGAACGCGGAGTTTAAAGGCGCAAAAAAAAAGGCGCCGGCATTACGAGCCAATGCCGGCGCCAACAAATGTTTCGACGACGTGTCGTTTAGCCGACGAGAGCCTCGACGTGCTCCCAGTTGACGAGGTTGTCGAACCAGGCTTCGAGGTACTTCGGACGGGCGTTGCGGTAGTCGATGTAGTAGCTGTGCTCCCAGACATCGACGCCGAGGATCGGCTTGGAGCCGTACATCAGCGGGTTTTCACCGTTCGGCGTTTTGACGACTTCAAGTTTGCCGTCCTTTACCGCAAGCCAAGCCCAGCCCGAACCGAACTGGCCCTTGCCGGCTTCGATGAAGTCGTTGCGCACCTTGTCGAAGCCGCCGTAACCGTCGACAAGCTTCTGGACGTTGCCGGGCAGCTTGTTGCCGCCGCCGCCCTTCTTCATCCACTGCCAGAAATGCAGATGGTTATAGTGCTGGCCAACGTTGTTGATGAGGCCCTGGGCCTTATCGGCGTAGGCGTTCTTGACGATATCTTCGAGCGACTGGCCCTCGTACTTCGAGCCAGCAAGCAGCTTGTTGCCATTTTCGACATACGCCAAGTGATGCTTGTCGTGGTGAAACTCGAGTGTCTCGGCCGACATGAACGGCGCGAGAGCATCATAGGCATAAGGAAGATCAGGTAATTTCAGCGTCATAGACGGCCACTCATCATGTTGCGGGGTGGATTGAAAGCCGCGGGAACGTAGCTTTTGAAACCAGCTTACACAAGTCGAAGGCTGAACCCGCGGTTGGCGATGCAGTTCCACTGCGCCGACACTAATCGGCGATTTTCGTCGTTCGCATATCGATCTTCCGGATGGTGGGAGAGATTTAATGGCGGACGCTGGGCTCCAAAATTCGCGGCGGGCTGCGACCCAGATAAAGTCAACAATTTAATAATTTGAATGCCGTGAGAGCCTTCAAGATCGCTGCAAAGAATGCCGGCCGTAATTTCTTTCTTTTGCCATCAATGCAAATTCGTATTTTAGTATCTACACGGATTGTTTGCGGGTATTATTAGAAGAACGCGATTTTCGATTGCGATCCGGTAAGGGTCCGGCTGTTGGAAAGGCTGAATTCATTGGCAAGATTTCGTGCTATTTCTCAGCCTGAGCGTTTGTTCGTAGGCGCATTTTAGGTGGTGATATCGCTCCGCTTAAACTAATGAATTGGCTGCATTGAAAAATATGTGATCCGGCATTTCTCGTTTGCGGAATATTCACGAGTATTTATGAGGTTGCGTTGACACGGTGACACATCTCGGAGATTCCTGCTGCGCAGGGGTCGGGATGTGATTACACCGGCGGGCAGGAAATCTAGTAGAGGTTGTCGTTGGTGATGCGAAAAGTAAAATCTATGGCGACGATCAATGTCGACAAACTTTCCCTCAAGGAGCTTGTCGACCTTGAAACGAAAGTTCAGAAGGCGATCGCAGCCGCTCGGGACCGGGAACGCGCCGAACTAAAAAAGAAAGTCGCGGATCTTGCAGAAACACACGGATTTTCCGTGGCGGAATTATTTGGTGCAAGCCGCGGACGCGGCGCAGTAAAAGGCAAGTCGATCGGCGTTGCGAAATACGCCAATCCTGAAAATAAAGCCGATACCTGGACGGGGCGCGGTCGTAAGCCGAACTGGCTGGTCGAACGGCTTAGGAAAGGTGCTAAGCTTGCCGATTTCGCGATTTGATGTCGCGAAATTTGTACGACGGGGCAACTGAAGAAAATGCGCAATTCTCATCGCAGAATAACTGTTTGCGATAAATGAATTGCGCGAACCCGCTCTTCAGAAAAATGGATTTCAAGTTGTCGCGCGATATAAACATCGCGCGCGATTTGTAATTGTGAGCTGCAACCGCTTTGTTGTTGCAACTTTTGGCGCGGCCATCGGATGACGGCACGGCCCGCCATGGCCCCGTGCTACTGCGGTGTTCAATAAGGCGAACGCCCATACTAATGGATCACGTTTTAGCACTCAAGTATTGACAGTGCTAACAGTGCGCACCATATATCCGTCGCGTTCGGGCTCGTCAGCGATCCTGCTCGCAGTGCACCGGCGGACAGCAATGTCCGTTGCCTGCGGCCTGGCATCCTAGGCTGCGAACAAAAGACAAATCGTCTAGCCAAATCATGAGGTTACCCCCATGGCGTTCCGTCCTCTCCACGATCGTGTCGTCGTGAAACGCATTGAGGAAGAAGCAAAGACTGCAGGCGGGATCATCATCCCCGACACCGCCAAGGAAAAGCCCCAGCAGGGCGAAGTTGTGGCCGTTGGCCCCGGCGCTCGCGATGAAGCGGGCAAGGTCGTTCCCCTCGACGTCAAGGTCGGCGATCGCGTTCTGTTCGGCAAGTGGTCGGGCAGCGAAGTCAAGATCGACGGCGAAGATCTCCTGATCATGAAAGAGAGCGACATTCTCGGCGTTCTCTCGGCCCCGGCAAAGTCCAAGGCCGCCGCTTAATTTCATCCCCCTATTTGCCAAGCTTAGGAGTTGCTCAACATGGCAGCTAAAGACGTCAAGTTTGCCCAGGACGCCCGCGAGCGCATGCTGCGTGGTGTCGACATTCTTGCCAACGCCGTGAAAGTCACGCTCGGCCCGAAGGGTCGCAACGTCGTTATCGAGAAGTCGTTCGGCGCACCGCGCATCACCAAGGACGGTGTGACGGTCGCGAAGGAAATCGAGCTCGAAGACAAGTTCGAGAATATGGGCGCGCAGATGCTCAAAGAGGTCGCCTCGAAGACGGCCGACCTCGCCGGTGACGGCACCACGACGGCAACGGTTCTTGCCCAGGCGATCGTTCGCGAAGGCGCGAAGTCGGTTGCTGCCGGCTCGAACCCGATGGACCTGAAGCGCGGTATCGACCTCGCCGTTCTGGCCATCGTCGAAGACCTCAAGACCAACTCGAAGAAGGTCGCGAAGGATCAGATCGCTCAAGTCGGCACGATCTCGGCGAATGGCGACGAAATCGTCGGCAAGAAGATTGCCGAAGCGATGGACAAGGTCGGTTCGGAAGGCGTCATCACGGTTGAAGAATCCAAGACGCTCGATTTCGAACTCGATGTCGTCGAAGGCATGCAGTTCGATCGTGGTTACCTGTCGCCGTACTTCATTACCAACGCCGACAAGATGATTGCTGAACTCGAGAATCCCTACATTCTCATCCACGAGAAGAAGCTTTCGGGTCTCCAGGCGATGCTTCCGGTTCTCGAAGCCGTCGTCCAGTCGGGCAAGCCGCTCCTCATCATCGCTGAAGACGTCGAAGGCGAAGCTCTCGCGACGCTCGTCGTCAACAAGCTGCGCGGCGGCCTCAAGGTTGCTGCCGTCAAGGCTCCGGGCTTCGGCGATCGCCGCAAGGCCATGCTGGAAGACATCGCAGTCCTGACGGGCGGCACGGTGATCTCGGAAGATCTCGGCATCAAGCTCGAGACGGTTACGCTGCAGATGCTCGGCCGCTCCAAGAAGGTGACGATCGACAAGGAAAACACGACGATTGTCGATGGTTCGGGCAAGAAGGCCGACATCGAAGCGCGCGTCAAGCAGATCAAGGCGCAGATCGAGGAAACGTCCTCGGACTACGACCGTGAGAAGCTCCAGGAGCGTCTTGCCAAGCTCGCCGGCGGCGTTGCCGTCATCAAGGTCGGCGGTGCGACGGAAGTCGAAGTTAAAGAGCGCAAGGACCGCGTCGACGACGCTCTGCACGCAACGCGCGCAGCCGTTGAAGAGGGTATCGTCCCGGGCGGCGGCGTTGCGCTTCTCCGCGCTGCGAAGGCTCTCGACTCGCTGAAGCCTGAGAACGACGACCAGAAGGTCGGCATCAACATCGTCCGCAAGGCGCTGCAGGCTCCGGCTCGCCAGATCTCGACCAACGCCGGTGAAGACGGTTCGGTGATCGTCGGCAAGATCCTCGAGAACTCGAAGTACGCTTACGGCTACAACGCTCAGTCCCACGAGTACGGCGATCTGTACTCGCAGGGCGTCATCGACCCGACGAAGGTCGTGCGTTGCGCGCTGCAGGATGCCGCTTCGGTTTCGGGCCTGCTGATCACGACGGAAGCCATGATCGCCGACGTGCCGAAGAAGGACGCTGGCCACTCGCACGGCGCTCCCGGCGGCGGCATGGGCGGCATGGGCGGAATGGATTTCTAATTTAATTGCGCCGGGCGACTCCGCTCCGCGGAGCCGGCCGCCCGGCGCAGTTGATCCTTTTGCTTGCGCCTTCCGACTCTCCTACGTCGAGCCGGCCGGAAGGCGCAGTCGATCCTCGAAAATCAAAGAGCCCCGCAGTGATGCGGGGCTTTTTTGTGCGTCGAAAGCTTGAAAGGGCTTCGTTCAATTCGTTAAAAAGCGGCTCGCGAACCAATTTCCAAGCGAGGCAGACGAAAATTTTTCGAGGCCGTCATATGTTCCGATTACATGGCGTGCGTTTAAAATTTCCTCAGCCAGTTGCTCCGGAGGAATTTCACGATCGACGGCAATCGTGTGATCCGCCAGTGCCGGGTCGATGAGGTTTGTCGATGCAATCGGCTTCTTGCCGACACCGACGAGCTGGGCGAGGACACCCGAGCTTTCGCCATATTGGATCATGCGCAGCTGAACAGCCACATCGACTGCCTTCATCCAACGATGCAATTCGGCGTCGTTCGGAGAGTCAACGATCTCGATGATGTTGCGATCTTCCGGGCTGAGGCAGTTGCACGCATACTCGTTAGCGCGCCAGCCTACGATCGCTAGCCGCGCAGGCCGAGATCTATTTATTTCTCGGACGGCAGCAATGACGCGGTCCGTGCCTTTAATGTTATCTGGAATGCCAAACGTGCCGATGATCAGTTCATCTCGCCTGCGTGAGAACGGCGGGATGGCGTTAGCCTCGATACGATCGATTGTGTGATGGGCGATGTCCACGCGAACATCGAATTCGCAAGCAATATCGTATTCAATCGCCTTCTTGGCACGCTCGGAATTCACAACGATGTGTCTGATGTCGGCCCCGAGTATGAGCGGGCGAATTCCTCTCATGCCTACATCAGGGAACTCGTTATGGGTTGCGCAACTCTTCAGCTGCGCCAGGGGATAGAACATCGAGAACAGCGTACGCATCGTCTCCAGCGATCGGCCGCAGTACCAGAACCAAATATTTTCCAATCGGCCGTCGTGCAGGTAGCCGGTTTTGGCTGCACGACTACCTTTATGGTTCATGAGTGCCTGAAGCACCGGCAAATTGTGATGCGAATTACCGAGTACATAGACAGCGCGGTCGTAGCGTTCGGCCTCATCGAGATCGTCGAACGCGCAGATCGGCCATAACGAAACCTGACGGCCCGCTATCTTCTGTGTCTCGCGTTCACGTAGAGACAAATCTTGCGGTGACGCCACATCCGTGAACAGGTCAAATAGGTCGGCGTCGCCAAAGACCTTGGCTGAATTCGTTGCAATTCCGCTTCGATCGGGTGGGGTGCAGCTGAATACTGCAACACGTCGGCTTTTCGATCCCTTGGGTTGACGATCTGCGACGCGGATACGGAGCAACGTGTCGATCATGGTGCTTGCGGCGCGCGGCCAATTCACCTTGGAAAGTAATTCCCGTCCTGCCGCGATCGAATGGCTTCTCTCGGTTTCGTCATGGATAAGAAGGTCGATGGCCTTGGCCATAGACTGGGGATCGCGAGGATCGAATTGGTGCTCGGGCGGAACGAGTTCCGCCGTAGAGCTTACGTTTGATGCTGCGCAAGGAACACCCGCGGCCAAGCTCTCGAGAACTGGCAATCCGAGGCCTTCATATAACGAAGGAAATACGGTCATGCGGGCAGATTTTACAAGTCTGACGAGATCGTGCTCATCGACAAACCCCGTCATCGAGACGTCGGTCGGCGGCAAGAGAAGATCTTCGATCAATTTATCAAGTCGGGAGCGTGAGGGGTCGTGAATATTTCCGATGATAATGAGCTTTGCTCGAGACTCTGGTCTTATTTTCTTGAATGCAGCGAAACCCGCAATCGCCCCATCGAGGTTTTTGCGGTATTCGTCGCCGCCGACATAAACAACGTTCTCCGTCGGCGGATAGCAATGCGCAGCCGACCATTTCGCAATATCCACGCCGCCGTAAATCACGGTTAGGGCAGTAGGTGCACAGCCTGCATACTTTGCGAAATCGGTTGCAGTCGTGACGCTGTTGCAGAAAGTGTGAGATGAGATTTGTGACGCGATTGTTTCGCCAAGGCGAAATAAATCGTGCAGGTCGGGCCTCGTGCCGAAATAGATATCAGGAAAAATATCTGGGATCAGGTCGTGGCCGATCCCGACAACCGAGCGGCTAATTCTTAGCGCTTGATGTGGCAATAAGAATCCAAGGCGTCCCTCGTGGTTGGCCCAGTTGTCCGGAAAATAGCTCGGCAGGCAGAAAAAATCGAAATGATCTTCGTCTATCGCCGAGAGTTCGTCGATGAAAATTGTCGATTCATCAAGGGCCGTCGCGCCGCGGTCTTCGAGAAGCGAAATCTTCAATCGGCCGTCGACGCGCAGAGCATCAATTAATCCAAATATGTATCGGCCGATACCGCGTTGGCTTTGATGTCGAGCAAATCGAACGTCGAAGAGGAGGCGCATGGGGCAATCCTGGTGACGACGGGATGAAATTTTCTTGTCAATGCCATTAAGCGTACGAATTCGCGCTCCAGCTGCGCATTTCGCGCTAAATTTTCAGCATGCTGTTGGGCATTTTCAAATGAGTGCGAAAACATGGCTACGCGCTTGTCGACTGTCCGCTCGATCTTTTTTGTGAGCGGCTTCAACAACCAACGTCGAAATTTTTTGGTAACCGGCATTTGAAAAACCCCCAAATAATATGCATAACACAGAATATCCGCATAAAGACTAAAATCCCGACGCGCCGAAGGCAAGCGGTTTAGAAAAAAACTGATGCAGTCTGGTGCGCGAGCCACTTGGCGCCGAACGCACGGCGCGTGGCATAGGCGTGAGCAGGGATTTGGATACGGCGGCGCGAACGATCTGGCGGTCTCTGAGAGAATTCCGAGCCTGCTCATGTATGGAACGCTAGCGGCGGACGTCAAAACATCGAGCGGTCTACTCTTCGATGGGTTCATTACAAAACGAGTGACGCCGAAGATATCTTTCAGGAGAGCGGGCGCAGGTCGAGGACGCTGAGTAGGGGCCGCGGTAAGATGCGCGTCCTTCAGCCCGATACAATTTATAGCTGTGCACAATCTGTCGCAGGCGTTTGCGTCGGCTCGAATTGCTGTACTTTATTACTGCGCATTACTGGAAAATTTGAAGATGAGCGTCCGCATGTTCAGTCATGCGCAGGCGAAGCGGAAACTTATTCTCAAAATACTAAGAAAAGGGAAGAAGATGTCGGCCGATATCCTGTCCAAGCTCAAGACCTTACACGACGACGTTCGTGCGCGCATTGAGGCGACGCCGGACTTCAAGGCCATGAAAGCCGTCGAGCGCGCGATCAGCGAGCTCGATGAAATACTTGCAGTGCCTGTTGCCGCCGATAGCGATGCTGTGGAGGCCGCAACGGCCGAGCCAGCCGTAGAAGCGGCAGAATGTGAAGAAGCCGCTCCGGAGGCTGCTGCGGCTGCCGAAGAAGCAATGCCAGAGGAGGCTATCTCAGAAGAAGCGGCGGCTGAGCCGACGGTTGAAGACGTGGTTGAGGCCGCAGTCGTAGAAACAGCGGAGGCCTCGATGGAGGAGCCAGTCGCTGAGGCTGCGCCGGAGGCTCCTGCAGAGGCGGCTGAAGCACCAGTTGAGGCGGCGGCAGAGGAACCCGCAGCCGAAGCTACGGAAACGGCGGAGGCTGCGATCGAAGCATCTGCGGAAGCTGAAGCGCCCGTCGCGGAGGCTGCCGAAGAAGCGGCTCCTGAGGCAGAGGCTGCTGCGCCTGAGGCTCCGGAGGGGGAAGCCGCTCCGGCAGCAGCAGAGGCGGCCGAGGTCGCACCAGCCGAAGAGGCTGCTCCGGAGGCGGACGCCGGCGAAGCTCCGGAAGAAGCGGCAGCGGAAGCGCAAGACGATAAACCCGTTGCGGCGGCCGTCATGCCCAACGGCGCGGCGCATCCGGCCGAAGCACCGGCTGCCACCCCGCCGGCGGAATAAATCGCAATCATGCGATTGTGATAATTACGAAAGCCCTGGTGCTCGCGCTGGGGCTTTTGCGTGCGGTGCGAAGTGTGGAACGCTCGCGCGTGGTTCCCGATTGAGGCTTTGGGAGCGACTGTCACGCCCCTGGATCAAATCCTGGATCAAAGGGGGCCAAACAAAAAAAGCGCAGGGAGGCTTTGTCATGAATGCCGTCGAAATCCATGATCATGCCCGTAAGCTTTACGATGTGCAGGGCGCGAAGGCGCTCGCAGAAGCGGCGCAGATGGTTCGTCGCTATGAAAAGACCGGAGACGAGCGCACGGCAGAAGACTGGCGGCGCATCGAGCTGGCGCTCCGGCAGCTTCTCGGGCCTCGCGTCAGCTAGGTTGCCGACGCGGCGTTACGAAAGCTTCGCACCGATGCAGACGTGGGCTGCATAATCGAAGCGGCCGTGGTGGAAAGCGGCGCTTCGACCACTGCGGCGGGCGACGTCGCGCACGACGTCTTCGAGCTCCTGACGTGGCGTGACGCTGAATTTCGTCAGCCACGCGCGCATGCCGCGTCGCGCCAAGGAGGGCATGGTCGCCATCGTGCCGAAGTCGACGATGTGCAATTCGCCCGTTGGCGAGAGCTGTGAGACGGCGCGGGCGATCACGTCCTGCCAGGGCGGTATCATCGACAGTGCGTATGAAATGAAGATGCGGTCGATGTTGGCGATGCCGAAAAGTTCGGACGCCGAGAACGTCGTGGCATCGGCTTGCGCGATCGTGACGATGTCGCGAAACGGGCTTCGGTCGATCGAGGCGCGCGCCGACTTCAACATTTCTTCGGAAACATCGAGACCGTAGAACTTCGCAAGCGGATAGCGGCGCGCGGCGCGCAGCAGATTGCGGGCCGTGCCGCAGCCGACTTCGAGCACCGTGCCGCCGACCGGAGGCGCAAGCTCGGCGATCATCTGATCGCGGCCGATCAGATAGTAGCGTCGTGTGAAATCATAAATGTAGCGCTGATGGCGATACATGCCATCCATGGCGCTCGCAGCGCTTTCGGTCATTGCGGCGGCGTCGCTCATGATAGGATCAGGCGTTCTTGATGTAGAGGTGGAAGCCGCCGTAGATCGCCGAGCGATCCTTGGCGTGGATCTCAGCGGATTTGGCGGCGTCATAGGTCCACTGGCCGAGCGTCGCGTCGGCGACACGGCCCGGCAGGATGCTTTCCTCGCCGGCGGTGCGGAAGATGACGCGGGCGCCGGGGCGCGCAGTGCGGGTGATTTGATCCCACAGCGCATTCAAGGCTGCGTCGTCCATCCAGTCCTGGGCATCGAGCAGGATATAGCGATCGAGGCTTTCGGCCGGCTCGCCAGAGAGGAAGCGGATCATGTTGTCGTGGACAACCTCGACTCGGTTGGCGCGCGCCTTGACCGCCATGAAGTTCGCTTTTTCGAGATACGGCGGGCAGGGGCCTTCGCCCTGCGTCGCGTAGCTGCGGCCGAAGGCCTGCCAAGCGAAATAGTTGTCTTTCAGATCGAAGCCCGTCGCCAGGCGTTCGGCGCGTTCCTTCAAAACGTCGGCCATCGTGCGAGCGCCGCCGCCGGAAAGCGCGTCATACTGCACCGGCGGAATGCCGAGGCCGAACAGCGACGCCCGGTTTGACGTGATCCAGCGCAAGACAGGATGGCTGAAGGCCGGTCCGATGTCGCGCGCAAAGATCTCGCGCTGCTCTTCGATCGAACGGGCTTCAAGCAGACGCTTCGGTTTGGCGCCGAACACGCGCGCAGCGAGATGGCCTGTCGCGATGAAGCGGCCGAGCAGCCCGAAATGATAGAAATTGCGCGCGAAGCGCGTGATGCGGCGGCGGCCCGTCAGCTCGCGGCCTTCCCAATAGGCGCGGGTATCGGCGTCGAGATGCGGCGCGATGAGATCGTTATAGAGGGCGACGTTGCGGCGGTCATTGGCGGCGCCGAAGAAGCGATAGAACGTGGCATGGTTCGGCAGATGCTGAGCTGCGGCGACCTTCAGCTTGAGCAGCGCGATGTGCGTGGCGTTGAGATCGACGGCATAGATGCGCGCCGGATTGGCCGAGAGGTAGCTCATGACGTTGCAGCCGCCGGAGGCGATGGTCATGATGCGCGTTTGCGGGGTGATCTCCAGCGCTTCCATATCGGCGCGCGGGTCTTCCCAGATCTGCGGGTAGACCATTGAGCGGAAAGCGAAGGTGAAGGTGCGCTCAAGGATACCGGCGAGACTCAGCGCACGGTTCTGATGCACAGCTTCGCTCAGAAGATCGATGCTCGTCGGTTCGAGGGCTTTGGCGGTCGCGTTCACGTGGGATACTCCGTTCGCCGGCTCGCTTTTCGTCCGGCATAATTGCCGTTAAGCGGCTTCGATCAACCAGCGGCCGGAAGGCGCCTGCGAGGCGCGCGCGGCCAAATGCTCTTTCCAACGAATGATTTCAAATTGGCCGTCGAAGCGTTCGCCGATGGCGGTGCAGCTTTCGACCCAGTCGCCGCAGTTCATGTAGTGAATGCCGTCGATCTGGCGCGAGTTGGCGTGATGGATGTGGCCGCAAATGAGGCCCTGCGCATCGCGCCGCTTGGCTTCGCCTGCCAACGCTTCCTCGAATTCGCCGATGTAGTTCACGGCGCTTTTCACTTTGTGCTTCAGGAAGGCCGACAGCGACCAATGACCGAGGCCGAACATGCGACGCGCAAAGTTCAGCGGTACGTTAAGCGCGAGAGCTGCGTCATAGGACCGGTCGCCGAGAAATGCGAGCCAGCGGGCGTAACGCACGACGACGTCGAATTCATCACCGTGCAAAATGAGATAGCGCTTGCCGTCGGCGGCTTCATGAATGGCATCGCGGCGGATTTCGACGCCGCCGAAGTTCATGCCGGTATAGTCGCGCAGGCCGTCATCGTGGTTGCCCGGAATGTAGACGACGCGGGTGCCTTTACGCGCCTTGCGCAGAAGCTTTTGTAAAACGTCGTTGTGGCTCTGCGGCCAATAAGGACCGCGGCGGACTTTCCAGAAATCGACGATATCGCCGACGAGGTAGAGGTTCTGGCATTCGACGTATTTCAGAAAGTCGAGAAGAGCAGTCGATTGGCAATTGCGCATTCCGAGGTGAATGTCGGAAATAAAAACGGTTCGGTAGTTCAATTCCGGATTTGGTGCGCTCAAGGTCGGCCCCCAGTCAGTGCGCTTCCCATAAATGCGTCTATGCATTTCATGTAAAACGTAGGACGGGATTCATGTAACAGGCGTATGACGAACGCCTGCGGCCGGTGGCGTCGAGTGTAAGAAATCGCAGCTATTTATGGGTTTACCAACAGCCCGAGACGGCGCGCGCGAGAGATGCCGGCGGTTTCGATCGCCGCAAAAGTGTCATATGGCGAATATGCGACACACTGATGATTGCGCTGCCATCCACGCGACGGCAGCGCAATTTCGTATCAGTATTCGATGCGCTGAAAGATATGCTCCCAGGCGTAGAGCAGAATGGTGTCGACAGCGCCAACAAGAAGAAACGCCAGCGCGATCGGTGATGTCGAATTTTCGGGAAGTCCCATATCGACGCCCCTCGTCGATACGGCCAATGCTGCAGTCAGACTGAGAAGAGCGAGAACGGCGAAGACGATTTGAACGAACTTGAGCGAACGCTCACGCTCACGGCCGATGCTGTCCATCAGGGTGTCTCCTCAACGCGATACAAATGGGTGAACCCCGGAGAGAGACTTTAGTCGGAGCATAAGCAAAGGTGAAGTGAAATTTAATGATTTGTTAAGTAACAGCTTCGCGCGCCAGCTCTTTAAGCGCTCTGCTTTGACGTTCAGCATCGGCGGGAAAATTCTCTGAGATCCACCAGCGCTCGAAGGCACTAAGGATGCTGCCGACTTTCGGACCTGGTTGAATGCCGAGCGCAAGGACGTCGTTCCCAGTGAAGGGCATGACCGGAATTTTCCAGCGATCGGCGAGCAATGCGCGGGCGCGCCAGCGCGGATCGGTGCAGGGGGCACCAGATTGCGCCCAGGCAAGGCGGACGGCGCGCGCGAAGGCATCGGCACCGAGCCTGTAAAGTGCAGCCTGTGCAATCGCTTCGGACGTTTCCGGGGCGATACCTGGATCGCCTGCGGATGCGCTTGTGAGACGCTCGGCTTCGGCATTCGAGAGCCGAAGCTCGCGGCCAAGAAAGGCTGCGTCTTCCGCATTGTTGACGGCAAGCGCGGCAAGGCGCGCGAGCGCATCGGGTGGCTCGCCCAGTGCGGCTTCGATCGCAATGAAGCGCGCAAAGCGGTCGGGTTCGAGGCGAGTCCTGACGACAAGCTGAAGGATGCCGCTTTTTTCCATGGCGTTGACGACATCGACAGCATTCAGCGCTGCGAGCAGTTTCAGCATTTCGGCGCGGACGCGCTCAGCGGAGAGCAGCGATAGTCCTTCTTTCAAGGCATTTGCTGCGGCCAGTCCTGCGGGATCGAGCTGGCCCTTTCCGTATTCGGCGCTGAAACGGAAGAAGCGCAGAATGCGCAGGTAATCCTCGCGGATGCGTGCCTCGGCATCGCCGATGAAGCGGATGCGACGTTGGCGCAGATCATCGAGGCCGCCGACGAAATCGTAGACGATGCCGTCGGCCGAACAATAAAGCGCGTTGATCGTGAAGTCGCGGCGGGCGGCGTCTTCTTCCCAGGAGTTGGTGAAGGTGACGACGGCATGGCGGCCGTCCGTCTCGACGTCGCGGCGCAACGTCGTCACTTCGAAGGATCGCTTTTCAGCGACAACGGTGACGGTGCCGTGGTCTATGCCAGTCGGATATGCGCCAAGACCGGCATCGGCGGCGAGGCGCATGACCTCGGCGGGGAGGGCCGTTGTCGCGATGTCGACATCCTTGACGGGGCGATTGATCATCGCGTTGCGCACGGCGCCGCCGACGATGCGGGCTTCGGCGCCGCCGGCAGAAAGCGCGGCGAAGACTTTTGCAAGCGCCGGGGCTCGTAGCCATTCGGCACTCATGCGGGTCGATTTGATGGCTGTTTCAGTCATGCCGTTTCAGTCCTGCAATCACGGCTTTGCCGTCGGGGGCGGCGTTTTCGTCTCGTGAATGCTGCGCGCCGGTTCGAGCTTCCCGTCGACGACGGAGGCGGGCACATAGACATCGTCGGGGCTGTTATAGGTGCGGGACGAAAACACGACGAGCGTCGCGAGCATCACGGCAGCGCCGGCAAAGAAGAGACGGATCAAGGGGGCGCGGCTCAAGACCGTCATCACGCCAGGCCATTCATCTTCGGAGAATGCGATCCAGGCGATGTAGAGGAACGTCGGCAGCAGGAAGAAAAAAATATTCTCGATAACGATGCGGATCATGTGCTGAACAGTCTCCGATAGAGCGTGCGGATTATTCCCGCTGTCGCGCCCCATATATAGCGTTCACCGTAAGGCATCGCATAGAACCTGCGTTCTGCACCGCGCCAGACGCGGCTGTGGATCTCGTGATTGGCTTCGTTCATCAAAAAGGCGAACGGAACCTCGAAAACGTCAGCGACTTCGTCGGGATTGGCTGTAAGCCTGAAGCCCGGCCGCACGAGCGCGACCGAGGGCGTGATGATGTAGCCCGTGCCGGTGCGATAAGGCGAGAGATAGCCGACTGGCTCGATGAATGCCGCATCGAGGTTAATCTCTTCGCGCGTCTCCCGCAGCGCAGCAGCGAGAGGCGTCGCGTCTTGTTGCTCGACTTTCCCGCCGGGGAAGGCGATTTGTCCGGCGTGCGAGGGCAAATGGTCCGTTCGTGCCGTCAGCAGCACGGTCAGAGGCGCGCGGGCGACGATGGGCACCAGGACGGCTGCGTGGCGCAGGCCAGCGGAAAATGGACCGAGGCCGGGGTTCAAGTCATCGTCGCCAGGTGACTGTGGTTCATCCAGTTCAGGCGGGCTCGCTAGCAGCCGCGCACGTGCCAGGCGCTCGAAATCGGCAGCCTCGATATCCGGCGTTGCCATATTGGAGGCAGAAAGCGGGTTCATTTCGCAACCTGGCAGAAATTGAAGCGTGACCGTCCTGGGGTGGCCGGGGGCGGCTGAATCACGCTATTTTTGATTCGTCGTTTTAGCTTGCGTCGTGTTTAGGAGCAGATGGGACTGCGTGTGGCTTACTTACGTATGACATCGCCGTTTCGGAAGCAGGGCATTTCGGCGCCCGCCCTGGCGCTCGCGCTGGTTTGCCTCATGGTGCCGATGGCGGCGCCGCGCGCAACCGCAATGTCGACCATCGATTTTCTGACGTCGCTGTCCGATAGCGAGATAGAAGCCTTTCAAGTCTGGAAAACGGCGCGGCAGAATTTCGAAGAGAAGCTCGATGCCTACTGGGATGCAGTCGAGCAGAAGCGAACTCTTCGCAAGCGTAAACGCGCAAAGGATATACCGTTCTCGGCAAACGACTACGTGATGAGCTTTCCGCCGAAGTATCAAGGGCCGTCGCTGTCAGGTTCGCTCGCGTCGAAATATGGCCGCTTCCTTGATGCGCAGCGGGAGGCCAACCCGTCGTCAAGCCGGGAACTGGCAACCATTCCCGACTACCTTGCGGCCGCGAAGCGCGTCTACAACTTCGTGCCGGAACGCGTGACGGAAAAAGAGTTCAAGCTGCGCTATGCGTCTGAGGCTGCGGCCCTCGGTCTGTCGAAGGAGCAGGTGGTGCGTGTCTACGCGCTCGAAACCGGTGGCGTCGGCACCTACGATACGCAGGCCGGAATTCATCCGATCAAGAAGACAGGCCGCGCCATTTCCAGCGCCATCGGCTATGGCCAGCTTCTCGATGCCAATTCGATCAACGAGCTGGCGCGCAGCGGGCCGACATTCATTCGGCTGCTGACGGCGAGATATCATGATCCGCGCAATTCGCCGGCTCGAAAAGCGCTGCTGCGGCACAAGCTGGTTGTGCTGAAGAAGATGTACGCGAACGTTAAGCATCAGCCGTTCGAATGGCATGTGCAGCAGGCCTATGCCAAGACGCAGGCCGGCATGGGTATTCACACTCTGAATATCGACGGTGACATTGGACCGATGCTGCAGGCGATGAAGCTCAAGACGCTGCAGGATTTGGCCGCCAAGAATGGACGGCGTTCGCTGTCGGGCGCCGAGCTCGAGTTGATGAATCTCGCGGGGCCTGTCACGGGGCTCGAAATGATGGACGGAGCGGGATCACGCGCGCCCACGTCGAATTTTTTTTCACGGCGGGCTTATTACGTGAACAAGATGGTGAAGGGTTTGACCGGCTCGCAGCTTCAGGCTGAACTCGACCGGCGTATGACGCACGCGCTGACGACACCCGGTTCATTGGAATTCGCGAACGCCTTCGACGCAGTCGAGGCGCGGCGGGAGGCCGAGCGCTGAGCGCACGGCCTCGCCGTTCGTCACGCACAAGTGCCGTTACGCGTTTTGCGATTCAAGTGCGGGATAGTCGGTGTAACCCTTTTCCGTACCGCCATAGAACGAGTCCGGATCAGGCGGATTCAACGGCGCATCGAGCTTGAAGCGCAGCGGCAGGTCGGGATTGGCAATGAATGTTTTGCCAAAGGCCACGGCGTCGACCGTTCCGGCTTCGATGGCAGCCTGCGCCGTCTCCTTGGTGAATTTCTCATTGCCAATGAAGACGCCGCCGAAACGCTTCTTCAATTCGGGGCTAATCGAGTCTGGGCCCTGGTATTCACGCGTGCAGATGAAGGCGATCTTGCGTTTGCCGACTTCCGTTGCGACGTAGCCAAACGTTTCGAGCGGATTGCTGTCACCCATGTCGTGGGAATCGCAGCGCGGCGCCAAGTGCAGGCCGACGCGATCCGCGCCCCAGACTTCAATGCATGCGTCGACCACTTCGAGCATGAGGCGGGCACGATTTTCGATCGGTCCGCCATATTGATCGGTGCGCTTGTTGGTGCTGTCCTGCAGGAACTGATCGAGCAGATAGCCGTTGGCACCGTGAACCTCGACGCCATCGAAGCCCGCGCGTTTGGCGTTTTCGGCACCGCGACGGTATTCGGCGACGACACTGGGAATTTCGTTCAGTTCCAGAGCACGCGGGGTGACGAATTCTTTTTTGGGGCGCACGAGGCTGACGTGACCTTTCGGTGCGATGGCGCTGGGTGCAACGGGGAGCTTTCCGTGGAGGTAGATCGGATCGGAGATGCGTCCAACGTGCCAGAGTTGCAGCAGGATGGTTCCGCCGGCTGCGTGAACCGCATCGGTGATTTTCTTCCAGCCCGCGACCTGCTCTTCCGACCAGATGCCGGGCGTGTCGGGATAGCCGACGCCCATCGGGGTCACGGAGGTGGCTTCGGTTAGCATCAAGCCTGCCGAGGCGCGCTGGACGTAATATTCACGCATCATATCATTTGGCACACGGCCAGCGCTGGCGCGGCAGCGCGTGAGCGGAGCGAGGACGACGCGATTCTTCAGCGAGAATGCGCCTGCTTTGAGCGGATCGAACAGAGTTGTCATGGGAAGTCCCGAAGTTTGCCGGCGAGGAACAGTCGAGATGGTGTCTATAGTTCGATAGAACTGAACTGGTGAACATGTGGCACGATCTATCTGGCGGACAACTGCGGCTTTCGACCGCCCCAGGTAGTGGAAGAGCCAATGTTCTTGTTTTGGCTTCCTGCCGGCCGTCACGCGGCCCTGTCGCTTGCTGCGCCGGGGATTGTTTCGACACCAGATTCATCAGGCCCGGTAGCGGCTCGCTGTGCAAGGGCGGCCGGTTCATAAGTGATATCCCGGACGGTGCCGTTGCAGGCTTCTTTCACGGTTCGTCCGAGACGCAAAAGCACGCTCTCGTGGATTTTTTCGTTGAGCGAAATCAGGTCGCGTCCGATTTTGCCGGTGCGCCGTTTGCTGGTTAATGGCTGATCTTCGAGACTCTGCTGGATCGCACGGTTTGCGGGCATCAATCGGCTGAAGGCGTATGGCCAGCCGGTTGCGGACGCATGCTGCAAGCCAAGGTGATCAGGTTTGCTGTCTCGGCGCAGCTTATCGATGTCGATGGCGAGGCTCGTCTTGGCCTGAATGCGTTCGGCCATCCAGAGCAGTGCGATGTCCGAGAGAGCAGTTTCCGGCCAACCACCTCCGACGTCGGCGTGCGTACCAGCGAACCACATCTGCTCGACGTGCTGGCGCGATGGCAATCGGCCATCTTCGGGATAGGTCAGGAGCGTCGGGCGGAATGGACTTCGCGCTTCGTCGATCGACAGCGCATGCAGCGTGACGTCGATGGTGTCGTGCAGGCGCATGTCGTGATAATCGAATTTGCGGCTCAGCCAGCCCCAAGATCGATACGGATTGCCGACATTGCCGACGGTGTCCCAGAGGCCGAGACAGCGAATGCGAACCGGGTAATGACAGGCAGCGCCGATCTCGGCGACGGCGTCGAAGTTACGTTTGCGCTCGGGCTGGCGATATATGCGCCAAGCGTCGTCGATTAAAAAATTGCTGCCCTTCTCCGCGAGGCCGAACAGCGTGATGAAACTCGCGAGGCTGCGGGCTTCGTAAGCGCCGCGTGAAAATCCGAAGAGATAGATCTCATCGCCCGGCTCGTAGGCGTTGCAGAGAAACTGATAGGCCGCCTTGATGCGGTCGCCGATCTCAAAGCCGAGCGCGCCCTTGAGAAAGGCCAAGCCGTGATCTTGCGACGAGGCAATTCCAACGACATAGCGGACGAGTTGGCGGACGGCTCGATTGTCTTCGTAAAGGACCGCGCGGCTGAGCTTGGCGACGTTCGTCAGCAGTGACGCGTCGTCATCATCGTTCCAGGTGCCGTCGAGCGCGCAGACGAGCCGTTTCATCCTGCCGTGCTCCCGAAGGCCTCCACTGCCGAGACGAGGCATTCGCCCCGCTTTGCTCTCGGCGCGCATAAGGCCCGAGGGTTAGATCGCTCGGAGGTTATACGGACGCGTGCGGAAGGGTAAACCCATCGCGGCAGGAAACGCGGCGACGGACGTGTTCAGGAATGGCGAAACGGCCACAATAAACGGAATCTGTCATCCTCGGGCCCAAGCCCGAGGATGACGTCATGTTTGTAAATCAGGGCCACTTCACCACGGGCGGCATCGAAGACAGGATCGACTCGGTGTTGCCGCCGGTTTTCAGACCGAACGTCGTGCCGCGGTCGTAGAGCAGATTGTATTCGACGTAGCGGCCACGGCGGATCAATTGCTCTTCGCGCTGCGCGTCCGAGTACGGCATTGTGTAATTGCCACGCACCAGCATCGGGTAGACGCTGTGGAATGCGCGTCCGACATCCTGGGTGAAAGCGAAGGCTGCATCCCAACCGCCTTCGGCATCGGAAGGCGTCAGATAATCGTAGAAAATACCGCCGACGCCGCGCGGTTCATTCCGGTGCGGGAGGAAAAAGTACTCATCGCACCAGTTTTTGAGCTTGGTGTAATCGACGATCGCGTGATTGGCGCAGGCGCCGTACATGGCGGCATGAAAAGCGAGCGTATCGGCATCCGACTGCGTGCGGCGCTTGTCGAGCACCGGCGTCAGGTCGGCACCGCCGCCGAACCACCACTTGTTCGTCACGATCATGCGCGTGTTCATATGAACCGCAGGCACGTTGGGGTTGATTGGGTGGCCGATGAGCGAAATGCCCGACGCCCAGAACTCAGGGTTTTCTTCGGCGCCGGGAATTTGTTTGCGGAACTCCGGGGCAAATTCGCCGTAAACCGTGGATGTGTGCACGCCGACTTTCTCGAAAACGCGGCCATGCATGAGGCTCATCACGCCGCCGCCGGCATCAGGTTCACCGGCTTTGGCGCGATTCCAGGGCGTGCGGACGAAGGTGCCCGGCGCGTCTTTTCCGTGTGGAGCGTGTTCGGGAAGGCTTGTTTCCAGCTTCTCGAACGCTGTGCAGATGTCGTCACGCAGTTTTTCAAACCACGCACGCGCGGTGGCTTTTTTCTGCTCTAGTGGCATTTCAGGGGCGTTCATGGATTTATCTGAGCTATGTCTTGTTTTTGACCGAAAAGACCCTTAGCTCCAACCGACATCAACGATCAACATCCGGTCGCCGTCGCCAGTCGGATCTAGCCCGACTTTGCGAGCAGGCGCCGCTTTCGTCATTGCGATAGATCATGTTGCGCCGACTTATGAGCTGGGGTGAGACCCGCATCAAGCCGTTCGACGAGCGCGCGATCGTGCGCCCGCCCGATACACTGTGGGCTTTCTATTGGTTTTTTATCAAGCCTCTTTGGCCGTTTTTCGTGCTGCTGCTGATCGCTGGCTGCCTGGGCTCGACCATCGAAGTGGCGTTGATGGGTTTTATCGGTGCGATCGTCGACAAAATGCGGACGCATGGCGATCCGGCGACGTTCGTTTCGACCTACGGGTGGATGCTGGCGGGCATGGCGTTCGTGGCGCTGGTGCTGCGGCCGGTCATCTCGACGGCGCACGACTTCATCAAGAACCAGATGCTCTCTGCGGGCTGCACGACGCGCATTCGGTGGCAGACGCATCGCTATGTGCTGCGGCAGAGCCTCGGTTTCTTCCAGAACGATTTCGCGGGCCGCGTCGCCAACAAGATCATGCAGACGGGCACATCGCTGCGTGAAAGCGTCGTCCAGCTGATCGACGCACTGTGGTATGCGAGCGTGCAGTTCATCGGTTCGGCGCTGCTGTTTGCGGCGTCCGATTGGCGGCTGACCATTCCGCTGATCGCTTGGCTCGTCGCTTACGTCGTGGCGCTGCGCTATTTTGTGCCGCGCATCAAGGCGCGCTCGACAGAAGCATCGGAAGCTCGTTCGATGCTCGTCGGCCGCATTGTCGACAGCTATACGAACATCATGACCGTGAAGCTCTTCGCGCATGCCGAGCGCGAGGATATCTATGCGCGCGAGGCGCTGACCGAGCAGATGACGAAGTGGCAGGCGTCTCTGCGTCTCATCACCGGCATGGAAATCACGCTCTATTCGC
This sequence comes from Hyphomicrobium sp. DY-1, assembly GCF_047497105.1. NCBI lineage: Bacteria > Pseudomonadati > Pseudomonadota > Alphaproteobacteria > Hyphomicrobiales > Hyphomicrobiaceae > Hyphomicrobium > Hyphomicrobium sp. DY-1. Next base: position 3,112,502 of record NZ_CP134870.1, read on the forward strand.
TCAACGGCCTGCTGCTCGTTGCGACAACGGGAACGGCGATCTGGCTGTGGACGCTGCATCACGTCTCGGTCGGCGACATCGCGGTCGTCGGCGGTCTTGTCATTCGCATCGTGACGATGTCGGGCTGGGTGATGTGGACGATTGCGGACGTGTTCGAGAACATCGGCGTCGTGCATGAAGGCATGGAGACGATCTCGCGGCCAAACCTGCTCGTCGATGCGCCGGATGCGAAGCCGGTCGTCGTGCCGTGCGGAGAAATCCGCTTCGATCACATTCATTTCCACTACGGAGCGGGACGTGCGTCTGCAGAAGATGCGCCGCCGCGCGTGATCGAGGATCTTTCGCTAAAGGTACGGCCGGGCGAGAAGGTTGGTCTGGTCGGGCGCTCCGGCGCTGGCAAGTCGACGCTCGTCAATCTGCTGCTGCGGTTCTATGACCTCGAAGGCGGCCGTATTCTGATCGATGGGCAGGACATCTCGCGCGTCACGCAGGACAGCCTGCGCGCGGAAATCGGGATGGTGACGCAAGACACGTCGCTATTGCACCGGTCGGTGCGCGACAACATCCTCTATGGCCGACTCGATGCCACGGACGAGGACGTGATCGCCGCGGCAAAGCAGGCCGAGGCGCACGATTTCATCATGGATCTCGAAGACCTCAAGGGCCGCAAGGGTTACGACGCGCATGTCGGCGAGCGCGGCGTGAAGCTTTCGGGCGGTCAGCGGCAGCGTATCGCGATTGCGCGCGTACTGCTGAAGAACGCGCCGATCCTGGTGCTCGACGAGGCGACGAGTGCGCTTGATTCAGAGGTCGAGTCTGCGATCCAGTCGAGCTTCGAGAAGCTGATGGACGGCAAAACCGTGATTGCGATCGCACACCGGCTTTCGACCATTGCGGCGATGGACCGGCTGGTCGTGATGGAAGACGGCCGGATTGTCGAAGAAGGTTCGCATGCGGATCTTCTGAAGCGCGGCGGTCTTTATGCCCAGCTGTGGCTGCGCCAGTCCGGCGGCTTCCTCGCACGCGAGGCGGCGGAGTAATTCCGCCGCTAACGCTTGCTACGTTGGCTGCTGGCGAGAGCGGGAACTTTGTGCGCCAAAAAGGCCTGAAGCTCGCTCGCTGCGTGGCGGATATTGAAGAAGCGCGGCACGTCTTTCTTGTAGTCGAGATAGGGGCGGCCGTAACGGGCTTCGAGCCATGGCTCTTCCGTTCGCGCCATCATGGCGTAAACAATGACGAGTGCTGCGGCGAGAAGCGTGGCGTCCCATGACCAAGCCGCTAATCCGAGTGCCGTGAAAGCGAGAATGGCCGTCGCGTATTGCGGATTGCGGGTCCAGCGATAGACGCCGGTCGTCTCAAGGCCGCTCGCCTGACAGTAGGTTGCCTTTCGGCCGAGCGACCACAGCGTATAAATATAAGCGACGCCCGCAATGAACGCGACGGCAGCGAGCGCGATGCGGAACGGCGCTAACGGTCCGGACAGCGTTGTCAGGAAACGCTCAGCCGCGAGGATCAGGACCGAGACGTTTAACGTCCGAAAAAGCGTCCAGAAGGCAAAGCTTTTTGCTGACCCGACCGGGGGCGCGGGCCAAATCCGCCAAGCGGCGTTGATCCCGCCGGCCAGCATTCCCGCAATCAACAGAAGCGCCGAGGCGACGCCGGCAATGATCAGAATGAAGTCGATCGGCATGCGATTCTGCGACGTGTCGGTGCGATCCGACAGATTTGCAGCATTCGCGTGTCACGCGTGCGACAGGGCGGGAAGCGTCAGGCTGCGGGAAAGCCGTGCGTCTGCCGCAGCGCTTCGCCGAGCACGATGGCGGCGGCAACGGCAACGTTCAACGATCTGAGACCAGGTCGCATCGGTATGATGATGCGTGCATCGGCTTGGTCGTGGACGGCATCGGGAACGCCGGCGCTTTCGCGGCCAAGCAGCAGCGTATCGTTCGGCGCGAAAGTGAAGTCGCAATGCGTCGATGTCGCCTTCGTTGTAAGAAGGACGAGACGCCCCAGCGTTTCGGCGGAAGCGCGTCGTGTGGTCATGAAGGCGTCGAAGCTCACGTGCCGTGTGAGATCGACGAAAGGCAAGTAATCGAGCGCGGCGCGTTTCAAGGAGCGATCGCTCATGTCGAAGCCGGTCGGGCCGATGACGTCGACGGGCACGCCAAAGCAGGCTCCGAGGCGAAGGATCGTTCCGGTGTTCTGAGCAATATCGGGTTGATAGAGGGCGAGGCGCATCCGGGGTGTCTGAGGGATCTCAGAGATTCGTGTCTACTGCGACATGTGCGCCAAATTGCCCCTCACTTTTTGTCGCGCTTTCCGATTGATAGCGGCATCAAACGCTGTCAAAACATCCAACTAGGGAAGAAATGAACGAACTGGAGACCAAAAAATAGGCAATCGGTGGCGGGCACTGTCCTGTGCAACCGGTGAAGCCTCTGGCTCTGGTTCCCCAATGCGGGAGGCGTGCGTTGAGCACAGATGCCTTGGAGCCGCACCGCCGGGATTTCCTGGTGGTTGCTGGAAACGCGTTCGCTGCTGTCGGCGCCGCGTCGCTTCTTTGGCCTTTCATTCAGCAGATGAACCCCGACGCCAGCACGATGGCGCTGTCGTCGGTGGAGGTCGATCTTGCTCCGGTGAAAGAAGGGCAGGCGATCACAGCGATGTGGCGAGGCAAGCCGATCTTCATCCGCAATCGGACGAAGGCGGAGATCGAATCGGCGCTGGCGGTGCCTGTGAAGGATCTGCCCGATCCGCTGGCGCGGAACGAGGATCTGCCGACAGACGATCCTGCAACAGATGCCAACCGCACCAAGGCCGGGCACGAGAACTGGATCATCATCATCGGCATTTGCACGCATCTGGGCTGCATTCCGAAGGGCCAAGCCCTTGGCGACGAGCGTGGGGAGTTCGGTGGATGGTTCTGCCCATGCCACGGCTCTCAATACGATACCTCCGGACGCATTCGTAAGGGACCGGCACCGCGCAATATGGAAGTGCCGCCCTATGCGTTCACGACCGCAACAAAAATCAAAATCGGTTAGGGGGGAGAGAGCATATGGGAGCCCGAACCTCGAATTACGTGGCCGAAACGCGGTGGGGCAAGTGGCTCGACGAGCGCCTACCGATCGGCCGCTTCGTGAACAACAGCTTTATCGACTATCCGACGCCGCGGAACCTCAATTACCTGTGGACCTTCGGCGGTATCCTGACGCTGATTCTCTTTGGGCAGATCGCGACGGGGGTCGTGCTGGCGATGCACTATCAGCCGAGCGCGACAGGTGCATTCAACTCCATTGAGCAGATCCGGCGCGACGTGAACTATGGCTGGATGCTGCGTAATTTCCATGCTGTCGGCGCATCGATGTTCTTTTTCGCCGTCTACATCCATATCTTCCGGGGCTTCTATTACGGCTCGTATAAGGCGCCGCGCGAAGTGCTGTGGATTCTTGGCGTGTTGATCATGCTGCTGATGATGGCGACGGCGTTCATGGGCTACACGCTGCCATGGGGGCAGATGAGCTTCTGGGGCGTGACGGTCATCACCAACCTCTTTTCCGCGCTCGATACGATCGTCAATGGGCTCGGGACGGCGGTCGTCGAATGGCTGTGGGGCGGCTATGCAGTCTCGGGCGTGACGCTCAATCGTTTCTTCTCGCTGCACTACCTGTTGCCATTCGTGCTGGCGGGCGTCGTCGGGCTGCACATCTGGGCGTTGCACGTCGTCGGGCAGAACAATCCGACGGGTCTCGATCTCAAGGAGCCGACCGACTGCGTGCCGATGCACCCTTATGCAACGTCGAAGGACGCGGTCGGGATTTTCGCTTTCCTTCTGCTTTACGCGTGGTTCGTTTTTTTCGTGCCGGACTATCTGGGGCACGCCGACAATTACATCGAAGCGAACCCGCTGGTGACGCCGCCGCATATCGTGCCGGAATGGTATTTCCTGCCGTTTTACGCAATCCTGCGCGCCTTCACGAGCTCGTTCCTCGGCATTCCGCTCGGGCAGTATGCTAAGCTTTGCGGCGTCGTAGCGATGTTCTCTGCCGTGATCATCATCGCGTTCGCGCCGTGGCTCGATACGTCGCGTATCCGGTCGAATAAATACCGGCCGATCTTCAAGTGGTTCTTCTGGTTCTTCGTCTTCACGTGCGTGGCTCTTGGCTATCTTGGGTCGAAACCGGCGGAAGGCGTGTATGTGGTCGCCGCACAGATCTTCACTGTCTGCTACTTCCTGTTCTTCCTCGTCGCGATGCCGATCGTCGGCCTTATCGAGACGCCGCGAAGGCTGCCGCGCTCGATCACGGAATCGGTGCTCGGCAAGGGCGGCGCGGGGTTGCCGTCGGGTGCCGCTGCCGCACCTGAGACGCGGTGAGGAGCGACAGATGAAACAGCGCATCTCACTTTCATTGATCTTCGCGCTTTCGTTCGTGCTCGCGGTTACGAGCGCCTCTGCGGAGGAAGCGGGACATCCGGAGATCCATCGGCAGACGTGGTCGTTCTCGGGCTTCACCGGGCAATTCGATAAGGCGCAATTGCAGCGCGGCTTCCAGGTCTACAAGGACGTTTGTTCGAACTGTCACGGCCTTAAGTATCTGTCGTTCCGCAATCTCGTGCAGCCGGGCGGACCGGAATTTCCGGAAGCAGCCGTGAAGGAGCTGGCGAAGACGTGGCCGAACCAGATCACGGACGGTCCCAACGACGAAGGCAAAATGTTCGAGCGTCCGGCGCTGCTGTCTGATCCAATCCGTGGGCCGTATCATAATGATCAGGAAGCGCGGGCGGCGCAAAACGGCGCGTTGCCGCCTGATCTATCGCTTATCGCTCGGGCACGCGGCGTTGAGCGCAATCCGAGCTGGTGGATCCATCCATTCCTGATGCTTGGCGATATTGCCAAGGCCTATCAGGAAGGCGGCGCAGACTACATCTATGCGCTGATGCACGGTTATTCCGATCCGCCGGCAGACTTCAAACTGACGGACGGAAAATTCTACAACAAGATTTTCCCCGGTCATCAAATCAGCATGCCGCCGCCGCTTTCCGACGGTCTCGTCAGTTACCAGGACGGCACACCTGACACCGTCGATAACTACGCGAAAGACGTTGTCGCATTTCTGTCATGGGCCGCCGACCCCACGCTCGATACGCGCAAGCAGATCGGATGGCAGGTCATTTTGTATCTTATCGTCACCACTGGCTTGCTCTACCTGGGCAAGAGGCGGATCTGGGCCAGCATTAAGCACTGACCCTGAGCGCTTGTGACGATTTGCAAACTGGAAGGCTGCGCTTGCGTAGCCTTTTTTCTTTTGTATCGGCGGGTACATTGAAATGGAAAAGGTGGGTGATGACGGCATCGGTTCTGGGGATCGTTGGGGGCAGTGGGTTCTATCAGCTGCCGGGCCTTGCCAATCCGGAATGGAAGGTGATCGAGAGCCCGTGGGGCGCGCCTTCGGACGAAATTCTGTTTGCCGATATCGACGGATTGCCGATCCGCTTTCTGCCGCGGCACGGGCGCGGGCATAAGCTGTCGCCGACGGGCATCAATTACCGTGCGAACATCGATGCGTTAAAGCGTGCCGGCGTGACCGATCTCATTTCGGTTTCCGCGTGCGGATCATTGAAGAAGAAATACAAGCCGGGCGATTTCGTGCTTCCCGATCAGTTCATCGACCGGACGTTCGCGCGCGAGAAGTCGTTCTTCGGCAACGGTTGCGTTGCGCATGTTGCGATGGGCGATCCGATCAGTCCGCTGCTAACGAAGGCGCTCGAAAAGTCGGCGAAGGCCGAGAAGATCGAGGTGCACAAGGGCGGCACCTACCTCGCGATGGAAGGACCGCAATTTTCCACGCGCGCAGAAAGCAACCTTTACCGGTCTTGGGATTGCGATGTCATCGGCATGACGAACATGCCGGAAGCCAAGCTCGCGCGCGAAGCGGAGATTTGCTACGCGAGCGTCGCGATGGTGACGGATTACGATTGCTGGCACGACGATCATGAAGACGTCGATGTCGCGTCGATCATTGCTGTCATGCACGCAAATACAGAAAAGGCGCAGCGGCTCGTCGCGCATCTGGCGCGGGATTTTCCGCGCGAGCATCCGGCTTGTCCGATCGGCTCGGACAGGGCACTCGAAGTTGCGCTGATCACGCCGCCGGAAGCGCGCGATCCTGAGCTGTTGAAGAAGCTCGATGCCGTTGCGGGGCGGGTGCTGGGATAGCACCTGATTGTCATCTTCGGGATTGTTCCGAGGGTGGCCCGGAGAGGCGTGCGTTAGTTCGGGAAGCTGATCAGGATCTTCATCTTGATGAGCCAGGGGAAGATCATTTCGAGTAGGGTGCCGAGCGTCCATAGTACGGTGCCGAGCAGGATGAGCGCGGGGATGCTGGCGATGACGGCTTTCAGAAAGAACAGCATCAGCTCGACGAAGGGCACGTCGATTTTACGGACCGACACCGGCGCGAGCGTTGCGGTCGCCGCAGCGGCATTGGGGTTGAAATCGGATGCTGCGTAGATCTGCGGCTGCGGCCGTGAACGATCGTCTGGGCCCATCGAGAGCGACGGCGCGGCCGCGCGTTCCTGCGCTGCACGTTCGCGGGCTTCCCGGGCGCGGGCTTCCTTTTCGCGTCTCAGCGTGCGCGGCAAGTCTTCCGTATCGTCGAGAAGCGGGTCGAAGTCGGGTCCTGCGATTGCGGAGGTGCCTGGAGATGCCATTACTCTTCCCTCAAGCAGGGCTGCAGCCAGTGCCGAATGTTTCAGCACGACAGCGTTGCTCAAAATCTACCTAGAACCCAGCGATATTGCTATTTTGCGCCGTCAATTTGACCGGAGTGGAGCACTGTGAAGAACCTGGACGCCCTCGAAGAGCTTATTCGTACGATCCCTGACTATCCAAAGCCCGGGATCATGTTTCGGGATATCACGACGCTTCTTTCCGACCCGAAAGGGCTTAAAAAAGCGATCAAAGGCATGGCGAAGCCATTCGAGGACAAGAAAATCGACGCGGTTGCCGGTATCGAGGCGCGCGGGTTCATTCTGGGTGGCGCGATTGCCGACCGCCTCGAATGTGGCTTCATTCCGATCCGGAAAAAAGGCAAGCTGCCTTGGAAGACGATCGGGCAGGAGTACACGCTTGAATACGGCGTGGACGTCATCGAAATTCATGAGGACGCTTTCGCGAGCGGATCGCGCGTGCTGATCGTCGACGACCTGATCGCGACGGGCGGCACGGCGGAAGCGGCGGTCAAGCTCGTCCAGCGTTCCGGCGGCAAGGTGGTTGGCGCAACCTTCATCGTCGATCTGCCGGACCTTGGCGGCATGAAGCGGCTCGACGATCTGGGCATCACCAGTCACGCGCTTGTCGCGTTCGAAGGCCACTAGGGAGCAAACGTGGACCTTCCAAGCGAACATCTGTCAGATGCGTTTGAGCGGATTGCCGCTTGGCGGGCCGATCCTTGGACGGTTCACACTTGCCCGGTCTGCCAAACGCCGGGGGTGCAAATTATCGACAGGTCGGTGCGGCCCTATTCGGAATGGTATGCGCTGACGTGTGCCGCTTGTGGGCTTGATGCTTCGCTGCACATTCCGTTGCCCGGTCCGGGTCACATGTGAGCATGGCGAACGGTCCGATCGAGATTGTCCTGTTGCCCGGTCTCGACGGGACAGGCGATCTGTTCGACCGTTTGGCAGCGCGGCTTGCTCCCGATCTCACCGTTACAATCGTACGCTATCCGCAGGATCCGTCGCTCGGGTACGCGGGCTACGCGGAAATCGTGCGCAACGTGATCGGCAAAAGACCGGTATTTGTTCTGGGAGAGTCGTTTTCGGGGCCGGTTGCCGTTCGTGTCGCTACGCAACTCGGGCGGCAGGTACAGGGCGTCGTGTTGGCGGCAACGTTCGTGAAGAACCCATGGCCCGGTTGCTTCATTCGCCGCGCGGCGCTCGTCGATCCCAGAACGACGCCGTCGCGACTTCGCGATGCTGTCCTGATGGGACCTTTCGGCGATCCCGAACTTGTCAAAAAAGTCGAAGGGATCGTCGCTACGCTGTCACGGTCGGTGCGGGCATCGCGGCTCAAGGCCATTGCGGAGGTAGACGTGCGGCGGGATTTCGCCCAACTCGCCTGTCCGATCCTGGTGCTGCATGGGCGCGGCGATTGGCTCGTCCGCAAGTCGCCCATTCAGCGTGCGGTTTGCGAACGCGGGCGCGCACGCATGGTCGTCATTCCCGGCGCCCATATGCTATTGCAAACGCGTTCCGCCGAGGCGGCGGCCGAGATCGTTAATTTCACTAAGTCAATCGCGGAGGCTCATCATGAAGCTTGACGGAGTGCCCTCGCGCACGATCTGGCTCGAACCGGACGGCTGGTCCATCGGCATCATCGATCAGACGCTTCTGCCGCATAAGATCGTGCGGCCGGTGCTCAAGACCGTGGAGGATGCGGCGCGCGCTATTAAAACGATGCAGGTTCGCGGCGCGCCGCTGATCGGTGTCATGGCGGCTTACGGCGTGGCGCTGGCTATGCGTGTCGATGCATCGGATGCGAGCCTAGACAATGCGGTTGCGTTCCTCGGGGCGCAGCGGCCGACGGCGGTCAATCTCCGCTGGGCGCTGGAAGACCTGCGCACAACACTGCTGCCGCTGGCGCCGAGCATTCGCACGGTCGCCGCCTATGCGCGCGCGGCAGAACTGGCGGAGGACGATGTCGAGACGTGCCGGAACATCGGCGTCAATGGCCTCAAGTTGATTAAGGAGATCGCGATCCGCAAGGGCGGTGGTCCTGTCAACGTGCTGACGCATTGCAATGCGGGCTGGCTCGCGTGCGTCGATTGGGGGACGGCGACGTCGCCCATCTATCAGGCGCACGATGCGGGCATTCCGGTGCATGTCTGGGTGGACGAGACGCGGCCGCGCAACCAGGGCGCGGCGCTGACGGCGTTCGAGCTTTTACAGCACGGCGTTCCGCATAGCCTCATCGCCGACAACGCTGGTGGGCATTTCATGCAGGCTGGCGACGTCGATCTCGTCATCGTCGGCACGGACCGGGTGACGGCGAACGGCGACGTTGCGAACAAGATCGGCACGTATCTGAAGGCGCTCGCGGCGCACGATACGCGGGTTCCGTTCTATGTGGCGCTACCGTTTTCGACGATCGACTGGCGCACCGAAAAAGGCAGCGACATTCCCATCGAGGAACGAAGCGAAGACGAAGTTCTGTATGTTCAGGGCAAGCTGCCCAATGGCGAGCTCGGGTCGGTTCTGATTGCGGCAGAGGGGACGCATGCCCGTAATCCGGCCTTTGATGTGACACCTGCGAGGCTCGTGACGGGCTTCATCACGGAGCGGGGCATTTGTGCGGCGTCGCGAGAAGGGCTGCTGTCGCTCTATCCTGAAAAGACCAGCGCAGCAGCGTGATCTCATGAAGCAGCCAAGCGAAAAATCGTTGCGCAAAGAGGTCATCGCGACGGCTTTGGAGATGAGTCGGTCAGGGCTGTCGCCCGGGCGTTCAGGAAATGTCTCATGCCGGTTCAGCGACGGCATGCTCATCACGCCGACGGGCAAGCGTTATGAAGATACCGAGCCTGACGACATCGTGTTCGTCGCCGCAGACGGCAGCGTTCCAGATGGCCAACTGAAACCGTCGAGCGAGTGGCAATTTCACCTTGCTGCGTATCACGCGCGCCCAGATCGGAATGCGCTCGTTCACACACACTCGTTGCATGCGACGGTGCTTGCGTGTGCGCATAAGGCTATTCCGGCCTTTCATTACATGGTGGCCGTTGCGGGCGGGAAGGACATTCCGTGCGTGCCTTACGCCACGTTCGGAACGGATGAACTTGCTCGGCACGTCGCTGCGGGGCTTCGAGAGCGCGACGCATGTTTAATGGCCAATCACGGCCAGATTGCTTGCGGAGCTTCGCTCGCGCACGCACTTGAGATGGCTCGAGAGGTGGAAGTTCTGGCCGAGCAGTATTACAAAGTACTCGTACTCAATGACCTACATCTGCTCGATGATGCTGAAATGCTCGAAATTGCCGAGCGCTTTAAAACCTATGGCAGGAATGCGGAGCTAAACCAGAAACGCCGATAGGAAGGACCAATCGCTCCTATAGAAGTTCGTACGCGATAAGATTGCCTTATAAGCTTTTCCTGAAGATTCGATTGGTGGATTAAGTTTTTCTGATCTTAGGTCTCTTTGGTTTCCTCCAGGAAGGACGATCGCAATGACCGATACTACGAAGCTCACCACGACCGCGGGCGCCCCCGTTCCCGATAACCAGAATTCTCTCTCGGCGGGACCGCGCGGGCCGCTGTTGATGCAGGACTACCAACTCATCGAGAAGCTCGCGCATCAGAACCGCGAGCGCATTCCTGAGCGCACGGTCCACGCGAAGGGCTGGGGCGCGTACGGCACGCTTACGATCACGGGCGACATTTCGAAATATACGAAGGCAAAGGCGCTGCAGCCGGGCGCGAAGACCGACATGATCGCGCGGTTTTCGACTGTCGCCGGCGAGCTTGGCGCGGCGGATGCCGAGCGCGATGTTCGCGGCTTTGCACTCAAATTCTATACCAGTGAAGGCAACTGGGATCTCGTCGGCAACAACACGCCGGTGTTTTTCGTCCGCGATCCGATGAAGTTTCCCGATTTCATTCACACGCAGAAGCGGCATCCGAAAACCAACATGCGCTCGCCGACGGCGATGTGGGATTTCTGGTCGCTGTCGCCGGAGAGCCTGCACCAAGTGACGATCCTGATGTCGGATCGCGGTCTGCCGGTCGGCGTTCGCAACATGAACGGCTACGGTTCGCACACGTATTCATTCATCAACGCTAACAACGAGCGTTTCTGGGTGAAATTCCACTTCAAGACGCTGCAAGGCCATAAGCACTGGACGAACGGCGAAGCGAGCGAGATCGTCGGCCGGACGCGTGAATCGACGCAGGAAGATCTGTTCACGGCGATCGAGCGCGGTGAGTTCCCGAAGTGGAAGATGCAGGTTCAGGTGATGCCGGAAGCCGATGCAGACAAGCATTGGTATAATCCGTTCGACCTGACGAAGGTTTGGCCGCATGCGGACTATCCGCCGATCGACATCGGCGTATTCGAGCTCAACCGCAATCCTGAGAACTATTTCTCCGAGATCGAGCAAGCGGCATTCTCGCCGTCGAACATCGTGCCCGGCATTGGCTTTTCGCCCGACAAGATGCTGCAGGCGCGCATCTTCTCGTATGCGGATGCGCATCGCTATCGCCTCGGCACGCACTACGAGCATCTGCCCGTGAACGCCGCGCGCTGCCCCGTTCATAACTATCACAAGGACGGCCCGATGCGGTTCTTCGCACCGGAGACGGGGAACGTGGACGCCTATTACGAGCCGAACTCGTTTCATGGCGCCGAGCAGGACAAGTCCGTCGCCGAGCCGCCGCTCAAGATTTCGGGCGATGCCGATCGCTTCAATCATCGCGATGGCAACGACGATTACAGACAGGTGACGGCGCTGTTCAATCTCTTCAACAAAGAGCAGAAAGCGCGGCTGTTCTCGAACGTCGCTGAAGCGATGTGGGGCATTCCCGATTTCATCGCGGAGCGGCAGCTCGCCCACTTCAAGAAGGTGCATCCTGATTATGAAGCCGGGGTGCGCGCGGCGCTCGATCACATGACACGACAGAAAGCTTCCGAGACGGCGCAGCAGCAGAAGATGCCGCAAGGCGCAGAAGCTGCCGAGTGACCGCGCGGTTCGTTTCGACGATTAATGAAAAGGCCCTGCTCGTGCGGGGCCTTTTTGTTCGGCGGTTTGCTGCTGGTAGGACGCAACTTCCCGAGTGCCAGCGCGTTGCTCGGACGGCACTCAATGTATCGAGGAGGAGCCGTCATGCCGAGAGGCGATAAATCGAGCTATACGACCAAACAGAAACGCAAGGCCGAACACATCGAGGAAGGCTACGAGAAACGCGGCGTCGGCAAGTCGGAAGCCGAGCGGCGCGCGTGGGCGACCGTCAACAAAGAGAGCGGCGGCGGAAACAAGAGCGGCTCCGGTCGCGGGAAGAAAGACACGCACGTCGCGTCGAAGCGCGGTGGAAAGATCGGCGGCAAGGCGTCGGCGTCGCGACCGGCGGCGGCGCGCAGTGCGTCAGCGCGGAAAGCTGCAGCGACGAGAAAGCGGCGCGGAAGCTGATCGCGCCGCATTGGCGTCATCATTACGCCGTGCGGAAATACGGCTCGACCTTGCCTTTGAGCTTCAGCGTCATCGGGCGGCCTTTGCGGTCGCGCGCGTTCCCTGCCGCGACGCGGATCCAGCCTTCGCTGATGCAATATTCTTCAACGTTGGTTTTGTCGGTGCCGTTGAAGCGGATGCCGATGTCACGCTTTAGAAGCTCTTCGTTGAAGAACGGACTGGCGGGATCGTTGCAAAGGCGGTCGGGCAGTTCGTTGGACATGTTTGTTCGTCCTAGTTGGCGAAACGGAAGTGCATGACGTCGCCGTCCTGGACGACGTAGTCCTTGCCTTCGAGACGCATTTTTCCGGCTTCTTTAGCACCGGTTTCGCCGTTACCGGTCACATAATCGTCGAAGGCAATGGTTTCGGCGCGGATGAAGCCCTTTTCGAAGTCGGTATGGATGACGCCGGCCGCCTGCGGGGCCTTGGTGCCGCGCGTGATTGTCCAGGCGCGGGCTTCCTTCGGGCCGACGGTGAAGTAGGTCACGAGGTGGAGCAGGTCGTAGCCGGCGCGGATCAGGCGATTGAGGCCCGGTTCGTCGAGGCCCATCTCGCTGAGGAAGGCATCACGGTCTTCCGGCGCGAGGCCTGCGAATTCGCTTTCGATCTTGGCGGAGATGACGACGACAGCCGCGTTCTCGGCCTTCGCGCGCTCTTCGACCTGTTTCGAATAGGCGTTGCCGTTGGCCGCTGAGGCTTCCTCGACGTTGCAGACGTAGACGACCGGCTTCGATGTCAGAAGCTGCAGCGCACGGAAGGCAGGCATCTCTTCGGCGGTCATCTGCGCGAGGCGAGCGGGCTTGCCTTCACGCAGAAGCACCAGCGGCTTTTCCATGACGGCGTACTGCGCCTTGGCTTCCTTGTCGCCGGACTTTGCCCTTTTCTCGATTTGCGAGATGCGCTTTTCGAGGCTTTCAAGATCGGCGAGCATCAATTCCGTTTCGACGACGTCAGCGTCGGCGAGCGGGTCGATGCGGTTCTCGACGTGGGTGATGTCTTCGTCAACGAAGCAGCGCAGCACGTAGGCCACGGCATCGACTTCGCGAATGTGGGACAGGAACTTGTTGCCGAGGCCTTCGCCCTTCGAAGCGCCGCGGACGAGGCCGGCGATATCGACGAACGTCAGGCGCGTCGGAATGATTTCCTTGCTACCAGCAATGCCAGCGAGCGTGTCGAGGCGCTTATCGGGAACAGCAACCTCGCCGACGTTCGGTTCGATGGTGCAGAAGGGATAGTTGGCCGCCTCGGCCTGTGCCGTTTGCGTGAGCGCATTGAAGAGGGTTGACTTGCCGACGTTCGGCAAGCCGACGATGCCGCATTTGAAGCCCATGGTGGGGAAATATCCGTTTAGGTTGTGGTCCGTGGGTTAAGCGACCCAGGCCTTAATGTGAAGCCTTATCGGTCCAATGTGCGGCCGTATGGCTCACCGCTGGTACTTGGTAAAGGCGAATGTCGAGTAGCGCGAGGGTGCGGGAAGATTGCTCGTGCCGGACATGGCGTCTGCAAGCGCCTCCGAAATGTGCGTGCCCTGATCGACGCTGCGGACCGCGATGACGATAAACGGGCGCTGCCAACTCGTATCTATATCTTCGCAATCGGCGCACGGATCGATGTAGCGGCCGAGATTGAGCGTCCACATCGGGATGCGATTGCCGATGGCGCCGCGCACCCATTGTGCGGTGCGAACGGCGCGGAGACCACCGCGCTGCTCCTCGCGGGCGACGTCGCCTTCCTGGCTCGCAAGGCCGACGGCGATCAGACCGAGCGCGGTGCCCAGGCCCTGACGCAATTGCGGCGCGAGAACCTCGTCCTGGATCTCTTGCGGCGACAGGATGGTGTCGTCCTTCTCAAGTTCCGTCGTCGAGGCGCGGACCCAGCCGTAATTCTTCGTCAGCACAACGACGTCGAACACGGCGCGGCGCCCCTGGCGGTCGGTGCCTTCGATCGGGAAGACCAGCGTGCGATCATTCCAGCGGTGGGCGAAAATGCGCCGGACGCCGGTCTTGTCTTTATCGCGTGCGAAATAAGCGTCATTCAGCACGCTGCCGAAAACGCCGACGGTGAAAAGGAGAATGAGCGCGCCGATAGCCAGATCGAAAAGAGATCGCGATCCGGAGTCCGCGCGGCTCTCTTCCTGATACTCAGACATCGGCTCAACCCCACAACTCGCCAAACTTCGCGAGGATGCTAGGCGTCCTCGCCGCCGGATTTTCGCGCGCTCAGCCATTTTTTCAAGTTGTCGGCGAGGGCGGATTGGCGTTTGGACGCGCGTTCACCGGCGGGGTGTGGCCGCGATGCCTTCGGCGGGCGCGGCGACTCTTGTGGCGCGCGCTCAGCCTTGCGCGCAGGCGTTTCGTGATCTTCCTGCGTCGTGCGGGCGACGTCACTCAGGAAGCGGTCGTCTTCGCCTTTGGCGAGATAGGGGGCGGCGTCGGAGATGGCATCAAGCAGCGCATTGAGCCATTCGCGCTCCGATTTCGCGAAGTCGTTCAAAACATAATAGACGACCGCATCTTTTGAACCGGGATGACCGATGCCGAGGCGCACGCGCTTGTATTCGTTTTCAATGTGCGCGGTGATCGAGCGCAGGCCATTGTGACCGGCGTTGCCGCCGCCCGTTTTCAGTTTCACCTTGCCGGGGACAAGGTCCAACTCGTCGTGAAAGACGTAAATGTCCGACAGCGGAATTTTTAGAAAACGCTGGGCTTCGCCGACAGAGCGGCCGCTCTCGTTCATGTAGGTTTCGGGTTTCAGCAGCGCCACGCGCTCGCCGCCGATCGAGCCTTCGGAGATGAGGCCCTGAAATTTCTTGCGCCAGGGCGCGAAGCTGTGGCGTTCCGCGATGCGGTCGAGCGCCATGAAGCCGATGTTGTGACGGTTGGCGCGATATTTATCGCCCGGATTGCCAAGACCGACGAAGAGCTTCATTTCAACTGTGCCTTCCGACCGAGCCTTTTCGTTGCGCCTTCCGACTCCCCTCCGGGGAGCCGGCCGGAAGGCGCGGGACATTGTCGGGAAGCCGGCACTGGGTTTATCACGCGGTAAAAGAGAGACCGGCGCAATCGGCAGATCGCGCCGGTATATAACGTCTTACTTCTTCGCGGCGGGCTTGGCGGCCGGAGCGGCCTTACCTGCAGCAGCCGGGGCTGCCTTGCCAGCGGCGGCCGGAGCAGCCTTGGCGCCAGCGGCGGGAGCGGCAGCGGCATCTGCGGTCGTGCTTGCAGCTTCGTCGTCACCCTTCAGAGCGCCGGCGATCGTCGCAATCGTGAAGTCGCGATTCTTGATGACGGGCGAAACGCCTTCCGGCATCTCGACGGCCGAGATGTGGATCGAACGGCCGATCTCCATGCCTTCGAGATTGATCTCGAACGCGCGGGGGATCTTGTCATAAGGGCAGAACACTTCGACGTCGTGGCGGACGATATTGAGAACGCCACCGCGCTTCAGACCCGGCGACAACGTTTCGTTCGTGAAGTGCACGGGGATCGAGACGCGGATCACGCCATCCTTGCCGACGCGCTGGAAGTCGACGTGAAGGGGCGTGTCGCGGACAGGGTCGACCTGGACGTCGCGGGCGAGCACGATGTGCTTCGTGCCTTCGACGTCGATCTCGATAGCCGTCGAGGTGAAGTGGCCGCGCAGGACCTGCTTCCACAGCTCGTTGTATTCGAGATTGATCGTTTCCGGGGTTTCGTGGTTGCCGTAAATGACGGCGGGCACATTTCCATTGCGGCGTGCTTGGCGTGCGGCCCCCTTGCCGGCACGCGGGCGCGCCGTAGCCTTGAGCGTAATGAGCTCAGCCATGGCATCGTCTCCGAGTGTTAAAGGCTCTTCTGCCTATCAGAAGAGCCAAAAAGCCGCTTGCCGGCCTCCAAGGGTGCCGGGCGGCGTCTCAGGAAAATCCTCTTGAGATGGCGGGTATATACCTGGGGTTGCCGCCGCGCGCAACGGTCGGAAACGGCCCCTAATAGGCGCACAATACTTGGGTCGGACTGGAAAGTTGCTGAGAAAATCAGCATATTAAGGGGTGATTTACTGGAAACCCTGCGTTGTGACCTGCAATTGTGGGTGTGGAGATGCCCGAAGTGATAACGAAGAAGACGACCAAACGCCGAAGCGCGGCCGATCAGGACAAGATCATTGTCGAAGCGCTGAGGGGCGTCGGGCGGCCCGTGAGCGCCTACGAGCTTATCGAACAGGTGCGCGCGAAGGGTGTCAGCGCGCCACCAACGGTCTATCGGGCTCTACAACGTTTAATCGACGATGGCTTGGCGCATCGGCTTGAAAGCCTCAACGCTTTCGTCGCTTGCGATCATCCTCATCACGTCGGAAAGGCTGTCTTCGCGATCTGCGATTCCTGCGGCACGGTGAAGGAATTCGATAGTCCGACCGCTGTGAAGAGCCTGCAGACCTGGGCCGGCAAAAACGACTTCAACATCCGTTCGATGACGATGGAAATTCGCGGACGCTGCGGGGACTGCGTAACGGGCCACGATTGACGTGTGATCTCCGTCTCAGCGCTGTTTCCGCGAGCAAATGCCTTTCAGGATGAGATCAATGCCGGCGAGGAAATCGGTCCGGTCGTCATGAGTGCGCAACCGCCCCGCTAGGCTGCGTGTAAATGGGAAATCGTCCGGGTCGAGCTTCAACCACTCCGCTGCGACTGCATTCAGAAATTCGGATCTATCAAGGTTATGCGTACGGGCGAATTGCCCATTGGCCGCGTTCTGCCCCGCAACACCGAGAATGTAGCTTACCAACGCCGATGCTGCGTCCCACTGTACTTCCGCCGGAATGCGGAGAGCGCGAAGCTGCTGGCCCAGGCGCTCGAGAATGCGGACCATCGGCGGCCGCCCCGGCGCTCGCGAGAGTGCCGACCCAACCCATGGATGCGCGTCGATTGCGTGGAATATGCCGAGAGCGAGCGCGCGGATGGCTGCCTCGGGCGTGGCTTCGGCTACGGGAGCATTTGTTGAGCGCGAGATGATGGCGTCGGCCGCCGCGGTGAGCAGCTCATTCTTGCTTTCTATGTGCCAGTAGATCGCTCCAGGGCCGGTGGCGAGCCGTTCCGACAACGCCCGGAACGTCAGCCCGCTCTCTCCGCTCTCGTCCAAGAGCGCGATCGACGCATCGATGATGCGGTCCCGCGAGAGCGATTCTTCACGTCGTTTGCTGCTGTGAGCTTTTTTGGCCATGACCTTATCTTGACATTAATGGAACGACGTTCCAAGTATGGAACGACGTTCCATTTGCTGTTGTGACGGAGGATTTGTGGGGGGAGCAGAGATGCACATTCCGATCGCGATTGTCGGTGCCGGCCTTGGGGGGCTGACACTTGCGCGTGTTCTGCATCTTCACGGTATCGCGGCGACGATCTTTGAAGCGGAAGCCTCTGCGGATGCGCGTCCTCAAGGCGGCTTGCTCGATATCCACACGTACAATGGTCAGCTCGCGCTCAAGGCCGCAGGGCTCTTCGAGGAGTTTCGCAAAATCATCCTTCCCGGCGCCGAGGCGCAGCGGGTCCTCGACAAACACGGCAACGTGCTGCTCGACGAGACCGACAAGGGTAACGGCGGCCGGCCAGAGGTCCCTCGCGGAGAGCTTCGTCGGATTTTGCTCGAGTCACTGCCCGCCGGCACGATCCGCTGGGGGCATAAGGTTACTGCGGTGTCTGCGCTCGGCGGCGGGCTGCACTTGGTGACCTTTAGCGATGGCTCGACGGTGACGACCGATGTCCTGGTGGGGGCGGACGGTGCCTGGTCGAGAGTGCGCCCGCTTCTTTCCAAAACCACACCGGCCTATGTCGGCACGTCGTTCATCGAGACGTACCTGTTCGATATCGACAACCGGTACAAGGCGAGTGCGGAGGCGATCGGCGGATGCACGCTGATGGCAATTGCTCCCGGCAAAGGTATCCTGGGGCATCGAGAGGCCGATGGCACGATGCATACTTATGTCGCGTTGAACAAGCCGGAGGACTGGATTGCGCGCATCGATTTTTCCAACCGTACGGACGCGTTGGCTATTATCGCCAAAGAATTTGACGGATGGGCGCCGGAGCTGACGGCGCTCATTACAGAAAGTGAGACCGCCCCAATTCCTCGCGCCATCTATGCGCTCCCGATCGAGCACAGGTGGGACCGAATTCCCGGCGTGACGCTGGTCGGTGATGCGGCGCATCTGATGTCACCCTTCGCAGGCGAAGGGGCCAACCTCGCGATGTACGATGGGTCTGAACTCGGCAAGGCGATCGCGGACCATCCTGGCGACGTTGAAACCGCACTCATCGCGTATGAAAAAGATCTCTTTTCCCGCAGCGCCGCTGCTGCTGCGGAAGCAGACCGGAACCTCAAGCTGTTCTTCAACGACAGGGCGCCTCAAAGCGCGGTCGAGCTGTTCACCAATTATCAGGCCGTCACGTAGCTTTTGCGCGTGTTAGAAGTTCACGCTTGTCGGGACGCGAAATTCTGGTGATCGAAAATCCGTGGTACGGGCAATGGATGGGTCGCTGGCGCGGCGCCGTGGGTTTCGTCCCACGATCGCAACAGTGTAGTACACTTGTCGAGAAAGCGCGCTTTGAACACCACGGTAGGTTATTTTCCGCAAAGAATGGATTGCGTGACGTGGGCTTTCGTCAAAAATCGATATCGAGACTGAGTTTCAGTGTGGTTGCAGGCGTCGCACTATTCAAACCGAACAGCGCGCCGAAGCCGACTGTCGTTTCGACTTTTCGTTCGTCTTCAGCGTCATCTTTCTTTGAGAGCGTGTCGTCATCATTGTCGTCGCCGAACGTCCAGTAGGCGATAGGACCGAGACGATACTGATTGAACGTTCCGAAGATTTGCTGCGACTCGTTCGTGTTGCCGCCGCTGATGCGTTCGATGCCGCCATAGGATTCAACGGCAAGAGCGAGCTGCTTAGATGTGCGATACATGATCCGGGCGGCGTAGCCGAAATCGAGCTTGCTCTGATTTTCGAAGCCACCGCCGAAGTATTGAATGGCGGTCGGATTGATGTTTGCGCTCCAGCGTCCGGATTGCCATTCGATGATCGGACCAATCGTCAGCGTCGAAGCTTCGTCTTCGTGTGCGGATTGATCCCATTCGACGAGAAAGCCGGCGCCGATGCCGTCGCCTTTGCGTTTGATGACGGTCCAGATGGTTTCGGCGCCGTAGCTGTCGAATTCGAGCGGTCCCATCCGGTCGGCTTCGTTAAAGGTCTTGGGATCGTCCAGGCGCTGCTGCTCGAACTCGACGCCAAGGCGAAGTTTGACGAAGGTCGTGAGGCCCATCTCAACTTCCAGGCCTTCGCGTTGGCGTGTCACCGTATTGTCGTCGGCAATGATGCCGCCCGCGCCATTGGAAACAACGCCGCGTCTCGGATTGCCAGATGAGAAGTCATTCTGGCTTTCAATCTCGATCGCGCCAGGTTCGGTGTCGAGATCTTTGATTTCGAACTGGTCGAGTGACGGTCCCGCCATTGCCGCCTGTGAGAACGTGAGCATCGAGATGCCCATGAGCAAGGCAACAACGCAGCCTGCCGCTCGCGTGTGAAACGGGATTTGCCCCACGCCTCCCCCTCGAGAATTTGCTTCCCGTTATTGTTCTCAAATTTCCTTATGGCATGGGGAGTTTTTCCCGAACAGTGCGAAACAGCACCGCTAGGGATCGGAAAATCCGGCTTCTTGAAAGCGTATCAGTAAAAGAGGCTTGAGACGCTTTCTTCGCGGCTCGTGCGGAGGATCGCTTCGCCGATGAGTGGCGCGATCGACATGACGCGGATATTGCGCGCGGCCTTCACGGCTTCGGTCGGCAGGATCGAGTCCGTAATGACGAGCGATTTCAGGCGCGAGTTCTGGATGCGGCTGACGGCGCCGCCGGACAGCACAGCGTGCGAAATGTAAGCAGAGACTTCCGTCGCGCCGTTTTTCAGCAGGGCCTCAGCGGCGTTGACGAGTGTACCGCCGGAATCGACGATATCGTCGATCAGAATGCAGCGTTTACCGTCGACGTCACCGATGACGTTCATCACTTCGCTTTCGCCTGGACGTTCGCGCCGCTTATCGCAAATGGCGATTGGCGCGGTGATACGCTTGGCGAGCGCTCGGGCACGGACGACGCCGCCGACGTCGGGCGACACGACGACGATGTCGTCCGTGTTGCCATAGTGCTCTTCGATGTCGCGCGTCATGACCGGGGCAGCGAAGAGGTTATCGGTCGGGATGTCGAAGAAGCCCTGGATCTGGCCGGCATGGAGATCGAGCGTCAGAACGCGGTCGGCGCCGGCGCGCTCGATCAGGTTGGCGACGAGCTTGGCAGAAATGGGCGTCCGCGGACCCGGCTTGCGGTCCTGCCGGGCGTAACCGAAGTACGGGATGACGGCTGTGATGCGGCGCGCAGACGAGCGCTTCAACGCATCAAGCAGGATCAGCAGCTCCATCATGTTGTCGTTGGCGGGGAACGACGTCGACTGAATGACGAATACGTCCTGTCCGCGGACGTTCTCCTGGATCTCGACGAAGATCTCCATATCGGCGAAGCGCTTCACCTGGCCTTTGGCCATCGGCAGCTTCAGATAGGTGCAGATCGCCTCGGCGAGGGGGCGATTGCTGTTTCCCGCGATGATTTTCACGCCCAGCTTCCCTCGGCCGTCATTGTTCCGGGCGTCACCCTTGGAATCGAAAGGCATTTGCGCTCCAGAAACCTCTTCATTTGCGGGCTTGTAGCAATTGGGCCCGGACGATTCAACCGTCCGGGCCCAAGCTGTTGTCACAGTGTTGCCGATCGAGGTTAACCTGACCGGCTACTGATTATTCGACGCTCTTTGGCGGTAAGAGCTTGATAATGCCTTGCGCGGCAGCAGCGGCTGCGGCGTCCGCGGTCTGCCCCCAGGAACCGTCAAGCGAGCCGGTTGGGATCTCGTTCTTCTGCGACACAGTGCCGAGCTTCTTGCCGCTCGGGTCGATCACGTTCCAGTCGATCTGGATCGGCTGCTTGCCGTCTTTGCTGGTGCCCATGGCGACCTTGCCGACAACTTTGTAGGCTTGGGAGTCGGGCGTGGTCGCCAGCTTCAGGCCGCTCTTCGACAATTCGCGCTGAATTGCGGTGGTGAGCGTGGTGCTGCCATCGCCGGGCGCTCCCGTCACCAGCGGCACGACGGCTGTGACAGGACCCGAGTGGGTGATGCTGCCGGTCGTCGGCGAAGCCGGGCTCGATGCAGCCGAGGCGTACGTCGTCGGCCGCGGCGGGCTCGACGGAGCGTTGGTCGACTGCGTGTTGATGTTCGAAGCCATCGGAACACCGCCGCCGCTCGCGATCCAGCTAGCGATCTGTTTTGAGGTCTTGCCGGAGATCCGTTCTACGACGGCCGGCGTCACGGCTGACCAGGGGTCTTTCCCGGCGCTTGCGATGACTTCCTCACCCGTAACGCGATGGACGCGCTTGCCGCTCTGGTCGGTCACGTCCCAGATGTAGGAGATCTTCGCTTTCGATTTTTCGCGAGCAGCTACGATGTAGCCGCGGACGACATATTCGCCAGTCGCATTGTTTGAGGTGCCGACGCTCAGGCCCTCTCGGCCGATGGCAGACGCAAGCTGCGACTGCAATTCATGAGCGACGTTTTCGGGCGATCCGATAACCGGCGCGATCTGGAATTTGGCGTTCTGTGTAACGGGTCCCGATGGTGACGCGCCTGTCGGGAGAGCGATCGAGTTTTGTGCCGAGGGCGTTCCGCCGCCCATGTCGCCCAGGAGGTTTGATGATGAGCCACAGCCGCCCAGGCCTGCCGTTACCAGCGAAGCCAAAAGTATTGACCCGATCGTCCAAAGACGTGTTCGGCGCTCGCGTACCCGAGCAGAGCAAAAGGTCGCCACTCGACGTCCCCCCTTATCCAACCGCGACTTCCCCGGCGGCCGGAACACATTACCTCCGCGGCCTGAACTCCTGTGATTACTACCGGAACTGACCCTTATCCCTGTAGATCAGCCCTGAACGACCCGTCCAGACGGGAGTTCGGCGAAACTGTTATCGACCGGTGTAAACGTTGGCGTCGGCTCGGACTTCCCTGTGGATTATGCCGTTACGCCACGACGATGGCGGAGATTTGACGGCCATAGTCCACTTCCCCGAGGAGAGTTTTACGCCTGTAGCTGAAGAAAAGCGATTCGTTCTTGCAGGTGCAGAGCGCCAGATCCTCGATGCTGCCGACGCCGGCTGCCTGCAATCGCATTGTCACAAAGGCCGGTAGATCGAAATGCGGACGCGCGTTCGGGTTCGCGCGCGTGAAATACGTGCTGAACGCTGGATCACGCTCAAGGAAGGTCGCCTCGAACTCAGGGCCGACCTCGTAGGCTGACTGACTGATGCAGGGGCCAACGGCCGCAGTGATCCGTTCGCGTTTGGCGCCGAGACGTTCCATTTCCGCGACGGCGCTGCCGACAACATCGTTAATGGCGCCACGCCAGCCGGCGTGAGCAGCAGCGATGACGCCGGCCTCTGCGTCGGCCATCAGGACCGGAGCGCAATCCGCTGTCAGAACGCCAATGACAAGTCCGGGCGTGTTGGAGACGACGGCGTCGGCGTGGGGGAGGGCCGCGCGGTCTGGCGCTTTGGTCACGTGCAGCGCCATCGTGCCGTGCTCCTGATAGAGCGTGACGACACCGCCGCCGAGTTTTTCGTCGCCGCCGAGAAAACGGCCGATCCGGTTGCGGTTCTCGGCGACGAGGTTCTGATCGTCGCTTGAGCCCCAGCCACAGTTGAGGCTGGCGTAGAGACCCGTCGAGACGCCGCCTTCGCGGGTGAAGAAGCCGTGGCGGATGCCGTTCCAGCTGGAGAGATTTCGCGCTTCGATGGGTTTCAAGGACATCCGGCGCGCTTTCCCTTTATGCGGGTCTTCATGCTGGTCCGGGCGCGGCGCTCTGCTCGCGGGCCGCGCTGAAGCCCGGAAGCGACGGTAGACCGGGGGAGCGGGCTGCGAGGACCTTGAAGCGCCCTCCCATGCCATTGGGGGCGAGCAAGCGGGCGACGCCCGTTTCGATTTCGGTCGCGCGGGCCGGATTGGCCGCCATCAAACGCGAGGCGCGCTCGACAATGCCGAGAGCACCGAGGAACTCCGCCTGCGTGACAGGGCCATCGAGCGCCAGACCGGCGCGATGCAGCGTCGAGGCGAGATCGTAGAAGTTGATGTGCACCGTCAGGTCGGCTTCGCCCGGCGACGTCAGTGGAGATTCATACTTATGCGCGCGGACCGCTTGCAGTGTGTCTCCGGCGGCCGGTGTGGTGTGACCATAGTCGACCATAAGAAAGGCGATGGGGCCGCGTTCGGAGAGTGCTTGCAGGGCGTCGGCAAGCTGGTCGAGGCGCTGGCTTTCGATGACGGCCCCGGGCGGGGCGCCGGGCAGCAGAGCTTCGAATGCATCGCGCGGGCATTCGCCGTCGATTGCGGTGAATTGCAGGTCGCCGCGGGCATCGAGGGTCACGGCGCGAATGTGCCAACCCGATGCGGTCTTGACCCATTGGGCGACCGGCCAGGCATCGAGAAATTCGTTGGCGAAGATGATGGCCGGCGGGTTGATCTCGTCGAGTTCGCGGCCCCAGCTCAGCACGTTGCGGAATTCCGACAGAGTTGCAGTTTGCAACTCGATCAGGGATTCGCTGGCTTCGACGAGATGCACGCGCGTGACGTTCGAGAAGCCGGGGACGATGCGGGCGGCGCGAAGAATATCGCGCATCATGGTGCCGCGTCCGGGGCCGTATTCGACGATGGTAATCGGGTTAGGAGCGCCGAGCACGCCCTGCCAGACGACGCCGGCCCAGACGCCCAGAAGCTCGCCAAAGACCTGCGATACGTCGGCGGCGGTGATGAAGTCGCCCGATGCGCCGAACACCTGCTGACGGCGATAGTAGCCGTAGTCCGCATCCCAAAGGCAGGCGGACATATAGCTATCGACCGTCATCGGCCCGTCGCGGCGAATCCGTTCCTTGATCCGCCGGGCGAGCGGTGTATCGCGACGCAGGCCGTTATCGATCACACCGCAGCCTTTCCGGGCTCGCTTTTGTTATGGCAGGCGGTCCAGATCAGATAGATCCCCAGAATAACCATCGGCACGCAGTACATCTGACCGGCCGTGAAGGGACCGATGTTCATGATGTTATAGGGCTCGGGCTCGCGGAAGATCTCCGAGAAGCTGCGGGCGATGGCGTACCAGATCATCCAGATGCCGGTCGTCAGTCCGGGGCGCTTCAGCGAGGAGAAGTGGTGGGTGGCGATCCGCAAGATGATGAACATCACGATGCCTTCGAGCGCCGCCTCATAAAGCTGGCTCGGATGGCGCGGGTTGTCGCCGCCGTTGGGAAAGACCATGCCGACCCAGGCGTCGGTCACGCGGCCCCAGTGCTCGGAATTGATGAAATTGGCGATCCGGCCAAAGAAAAGTCCGAAGGGTACGGACGCACAGACGAGATCCGCCACGGACCGGGCTGACACTTTGTAGATGTAGGCGAATACGAAGATCAGGATGGCGCAGCCGATGACGCCGCCATGAAAGCTCATCCCGCCCTTCCAGACCTTCACCATCTCCAGAGGATGCGAGAAGTAGAAGTCGGGGTCGTAGAGGAAGATCTGACCGAGGCGGCCGCCGATGATGACACCAAAGGTCATGAAGAGCAGAAGGTCGTCGATGCGTTCGAGCGTCATCGGCGCTTTGTTGCCCGCCCAGAGTTTCGGTGTCGAGACCAGGTTGCGGATATACCACCAGCCGAGCAAAAGGCCGGCCATATATGAGAGGCCATACCATTTGACGGCTACCGGCCCGAGATGGATCGCGACGGGGTCGATATCGGGGTAGGTGAGAAGGGCGAGGGGTGTCATCGGCTCTCCGGGCGAGGTTTCGCAAATGGCCGTATCGAGTTACCAGGGAAGGCCGGTCTTAGGCCGCGTTGTTTGAGTAACACCGTCTTAATGTCAAGCAGGCATCCGGCAGACCCAAGATGAGAATGTCGTAAGCTTGCAGCCATGCCTGCCTATCGCCATAGTTGAATGACCGTTCCAATCCGAGATCTCGAAATGACCCAGACGACCAACAAACTCTTTGACGACTTTGCCAAGCTCATGACAGACGCCGCTGGTGCGGCAGAGGGCTTCAAGAAAGAAACCGAGGCCGTTTTTCGGGGCCAAGCCGAAAAGTTCCTGCGGGACATGAATGTCGTGACGCGCGAAGATTTCGAAGCGGTGCGCGAAATGGCGCAGAAGGCGCGGCAGGAAAACGAGGCGCTGGCGGCGCGCATTGCGGAGCTGGAAGCCAAGCTCTCGAAGCTTTCGCCGCAGGGCGGCACCGCTGCCTGAAGGCATCCACAGGTTCGAGCGCTTTTCACCAGCAATCGTGGCCCAAGGCGGCCTTGGCCCCTGTTTCGCCTGGGCTTTGCCACTTTGATCGTGGACAAGATTTCCTGGCCCGCCGGGTCAGCTTGCGACTCGCAGGGCCGTCTGGTTTTGTCCGGCGCAGCAGCACGAAAGCGGCGCAATTTGGGAAATCCCAATCGCGTGGTTGCTTCGTGGCCATCCCGGCGCGCGGCAGACTGGAGAGCGATATCAAATGGCAGTTGCGGAACAGGGTTCTGACCGCGTTCTCAATCCGATCGATCTCATCGAACAACTTGCGCATGCCCACGACTGGCCGTGCGAGCGCGCGAGCGATGAAGAGCTGACGTTGATCGTTGCGGGCTCCTGGGCCGACTATCACATCTCGATCAACTGGCGTGACGATCTCGAAGCCCTGCACTTGGCGTGCGCGTTCGATTTCCGGGTGCCAGAAAATCGCCTGACGGAAATGTATCGCCTGATCGCCCAGATCAACGAGCAGCTCTGGCTCGGCCACTTCGATCTGTGGACCCAGGAAGGGCTCGTGATGTTCCGTCACGCGCTGCTGCTCAACGGCGCCGTCGCGACGGTCCGGCAGTGCGAAGCGATGCTGAAAGCGGCGCTCGAAGGCTGTGAACGGTATTACCAGGCCTTCCAGTTCGTGGTGTGGGCAGGTAAGGAAAGCCGCGAAGCCCTGGTTTCGACGATGTTCGAGACACAGGGGCAGGCTTAAGCCGGGTCCATCGGGCGACGTCTCGACCCACGCCCGGCCACTTTCCAAGGTGTCCGGGTTATGTCTCTGAAATTAGATGGTTCCGTCGTGCTTGCCGGCGCGGGCAAAATGGGCGCAGCGATGCTCGCGGGCTGGCTTGAGCGGGGCCTCGATCCGGCTCAGGTCATCATCCAGGAACCGCAGCTTTCCGGCGCTGCGCTTGAACTCGCGCAGAAGCACGGGATCGCGTCGCAACCGGTTCTGGAACCGCAGTCGACGCCACCCGCTGTCATCGTCGTCGCGGTGAAGCCGCAAGTGATGGATGACGTCTTTCCGGCCTTGGCCAAGATCGCGGGGCCTCAGACGGTCGTCGTGTCGATTGCGGCGGGCAAGACGATTGCGAGCTTCGAGAGGCATCTGCCGGCTGGTATTGCCGTTGTGCGGGCCATGCCGAATACGCCGGCTGCCATCGCGCGCGGCATCACGGGCGCCGTCGCGAGCGCTCATACAACACCGTCTCAAAAGGCCGCCTGCGAAGCGCTGCTCGGCGCGGTTGGTGATGTCGTTTGGGTTCCGGAAGAAGATCTGATCGACGCGGTAACGGCTGTGTCGGGGTCGGGACCTGCCTATGTGTTCCTGCTGGCGGAAGCACTGGCGGACGCTGGCGTTGCGGCGGGGCTCGATGCGGCGACGGCGAAGCGGCTCGCCACTGCCACGGTATCAGGTGCCGGTGAGCTTTTGCATCAGTCGAAGGCCGATCCGGCGACGCTGCGCCAGAACGTGACGTCACCGGGCGGCACGACGGCGGCGGCGCTGGGCGTGTTGATGCGCGACGGTAGCGGCCTCAAAGAGCTGATGACGGAAGCGGTGCTGGCGGCAGAAAAACGAGGCCGCGAACTCGGGCATTGACCAGGGCTGGGAAATTGGTCTCGCCCGAGGTTCGCGACCTTCGATTGGCGTTCCCGTGGGTTGGCGACCCACAGCGTGGAACTTCGGTTCCGGCGACTGCAGCCTTGGAGGACACCTTCGCCGTAGTCGGACGGGAAATCGTGCCGGAACCGATGTCCAAAAATTGTAACTTCATAACGTTACAGTCAAATCACAAGGGCGTGTGCCCCGCGCGCCAAATTTGTGATCGACAGTCAAATTTCTCTATTGCGGCAAAGAGATAATGGCGCGGAGGCCGCCCATCGAACTCTCGCCCAATGCGATCTCGCCGCCGTGGCTTTTGGCGATGTCGCGGGCGATGACGAGCCCCAAGCCGCTGTTGCCCTCGTCCTGATTGCGGGCGTGGTCGAGACGATAGAAAGGCCGGAAGACGTTCTCGCGTTCGTCTTCGGGGATGCCAGGGCCGTCGTCGTCGACCTCGATGCGAACCCAGCGGCCTTCGGGTGCCACACGAATGATGATGCGGTCTCCGAAGCGGGCAGCGTTGGTGACGAGGTTCATGATGGCGCGTTTCAGGGCCTGCCGCTTCAACGGCAGGATGATGTCGCCCTTGCTCTTGCGGATCTTGAGTTCGATCGAGCAAGCGTAGATCGACGCATCGTCGACGATCTCTTCCAGCAGCTCCTTGAGGTTCGTCGGCTTGGCTTCCTCGCCGCCGTCGCCTTTCGCGAAGGCGAGGTAGTCTTCGAGCATGTGCTGCATCTCGTCGACGTCGGCGGAGAGTGCGCGCGTCTCCGGCGTATCTTCGAGTAGGGCAAGCTCAAGCTTGAAGCGGGTCAGGACGGTGCGCAGGTCGTGGCTGACGCCCGCCAGCATCGTCGTACGCTGCTCGACGTGCTGCTTGATGCGGTCGCGCATCTGCAGGAAGGCGAGCGCGGCCTGGCGCACCTCGCGTGCGCCGCGCGGGCGGAAATCCTCCGGGATGCCGCGACCTTTGCCGAATTCGTCCGCCGCGTCCGCAAGACGGAGGATGGGCCTGATCTGGTTGCGCAGGAACAGGATCGCGACCGTCAGCAGAATAACGGACGAGCCGACCATCCACAGCAGGAAGATGTGCGAGTTCGAGGCATACGTCTGGCTGCGGGTGGCGACGAAACGCAGGATCGCATCGTCGAGCTTCACGCGGATCTCGACGTTCTGGTCGCCGACGGTGTTGATCCAGAACGGCAGCTGTACGTGCTTGCGCAGTTCGTTCGAGAGCGCGCGGTCGAGCAGGCGAAAGAATGGTTTCGGACCAGGCGGCGGCAGGTCGCCGCTCGGCAGCACTTCCATTTGCAGGTTGAGGCGATCGCGCGCGAGGTCGATGATCTTTTGCGGACCTTCGCGTTTCGCCATGTCCTCATAGACTTCGATCACGGCGGCGATATCGCGCGCGGTTGCTTCCGAAAGCCGGCGCGTAACGGCTTGCCAGTGCCGTTCCATGAACGCGAATGCGATCACGCCTTCAAGGACGACGATGGGCGTGATGATGATCAGCAGCGCGCGGGCATAAAGCCCTTTCGGCAGCATCTCGGAGCCGAGACCCAGGATGCGCATGACGATAGGGTGCTCGCGAAAGCGCTGATAGCGCGCGGCGAGGCTGCCGGTCTCCGGGGTCGTTTCGGGCACAACGGCCATGGGATGCTATCCGCCTTGCGCCGGTCGACCCGAGCGCGCTGTTACGGTCAATCGGTGTAGAGGATGTAGCCTTTGCCTCTGACCGTTTGTAAATAGACCGGGTTCGAAGGGTCGGCTTCGATCTTGCGCCGGAGGCGGTTGATCTGGACGTCGATGGCGCGCTCGCTGCCAGTGCTGTCGTCACTCGACAGTTCATGGCGCGGAACGGCGACGCCAATGCGTTGTGAGAAGAGGCGCAAAAGATCGCGCTCACGCTCGGTCAACTTGATGGCTTCGTCATCGCGCTTGAGTTCGCCGCGCGTGATGTTGAAGACGCAGCCACCCATGCGGATTTCATCGCGCTGGGCGGTTTGCGTCTGGCCGCGACGAAGGATGTTGCGCAGGCGGAGCAACAGCTCGCGTGGATCGAAGGGCTTCGAGACGTAATCGTCGACGCCGGCTTCGAGACCTGAAATGCGATCCTCGGCTTCGGCGAGTGCGGTCAGCATGCAGATCGGCACTGGGCGCGTTAGCTTCAGGTCGCGGGCGAGAGACAAGCCGCTTTCGCCCGGCATCATGACGTCGAGCAGCACCAGGTCGAACGCAAGGCCACGCATGTAGGATCGCGCGGAGGCAGCGTCAGACGCTTCGGTGACGCGGAAGCCGTTGCTCGAAAGAAAGCGGCCGAGCAGTCCGCGGATTTTCTGGTCGTCGTCGACGACGAGGATGTGCGGGGCATTATCGGCCAAAGGTTCAGTTCGGTCCGGTGCCATCATGGTTCCCGTGGGTTGCAACCAGGTTCGGGCGAGGGCAGTCCGCCGTGCTCGCTACGGATAAGGCTTTCGACACGATGCTTGTCCTTTTCGGAAATCATCGCGAAGAGAAAATTCCTTGCAACGGTGTCGGCGTTTTCGCCGAGCCCGGCAAGAGCCCCTTCAATCCGTTTGGCCTGGATTTGTGTCAGTTTATCGGTCAAACGCGCGCCTTTTGCCGACAGATAGAGGCGGCGTTCTCGGCGATCCTCGTTGCCCGCTTTCTGGATGATGAAGCCCTCATCGACGAGCTGTTTCAAGACGCGCGCTAATGACTGTTTTGTAATCTGCAAAATATCGAGCAGTTCCGCGACCTTCAGGCCGGGATTGCGGTGCACGAAGTGCAGGACGCGGTGGTGCGCTCGCCCGAAGCCGTATTGCTCAAGTATCGTATCCGGGTCGCATGTAAAGCCGCGATACGCGAAGTAAAACAGCTCGATACAGGCGATCAGGTCGGCATTCGGAGAGCGTCGGCCAGCGTCCTGGGCGTGGGAGGGCTGTCCCGGTGCGCCGCGATGTTCTGACGGGCCTTCTGACGTTATGTCAGTCATGTTGACTTATTGGCCTCGATTGTATTCTGTTGCAAGCCAATTTGGTGGCTTGTCCCGCAGGTCCATAGTCTTGCACGCGGCGCACTGAAATATCGGTTTTCCGAGCGTTTCAGCCTGCCTGGCCCGTCCGTAACGGACCGCGCGACATACACCACCACTTCAAATTCGCCAATGATAAAGACCAGGAAGGATTACGCTGGCATGGCCGACCTTATTCCGTTTCACGATCGCGACGGGTTCATCTGGATGGATGGAGCGCTCGTTCCCTGGCGCGACGCGAACGTTCATATCCTGACGCACGGGCTGCACTACGCCAGCTCGGTGTTCGAGGGCGAGCGCGCCTACGACGGCGAGATCTTCAAGCTGACCGAGCATAGCGAGCGGCTGATCGAAAGTGCCCGGATCCTCGACTTTACAATTCCGTACACCGTCGCCGAAATCGACCAAGCCTGCCGGGATGTCATTGCCGCCAACAAGCTGTCGGACTGCTACGTGCGGCCTGTGGCATGGCGCGGCAGCGAGCAGATGGGTGTTTCGGCGCAGAACTCGAAGATCCATCTCGCCGTCGCGGCCTGGGACTGGGGTTCCTATTTCCCGATGGAACAGCGGCTGAAGGGTATTCGCATCACCAATGCCGTTTACCGTCGTCCCGATCCGGCCTGCGCGCCGTCGCGCGCCAAGGCTGCCGGTCTCTACATGATCTGCACGCTCGAAAAACACCGCGCCGAGCGCATGGGCTATTCGGATGCTTTGATGCTCGATTGGAAGGGCCGCGTGGCGGAATGCACCGGCGCCAACATCTTCTTCGTCAAGGACGGCGTCATTCATACGCCGACGGCCGATTGCTTCCTTAACGGCATCACGCGGCGGACGGTCATCGAGCTTGCGAAAAAGCGCGGAATTCAGGTGATCGAGCGCGATATTATGCCGGACGAGCTGGCGTCGTTCTCGGAATGCTTCATCACCGGTACGGCGGCGGAAGTGACGCCGGTTTCGGAGATTGGCGAGCACAAATACAAGCCGGCCAAAGTCACCGAGACGCTCCTGAACGACTATATGGAACTGGTGAAACCGAAGAAGCGTGTCGCTGCGGAGTAAGCCACGTTTCGAACTGTTCGGCAGATATTAGCGGGGTGCCGTTTCGACGGCGCCCCGTTTTTTGTTGGGCTTTGCATTCGTATTGGAGAGCGGTCGGGCGGATGCCGCGCAATTGTTGCGCTCTGACCGATACGCGTATGGCATGCCGCGGTGAATGCAGGTTTTGGAATTCTACGCCTTGCGGGCTTCGATTTTGGCGTCGGTGTCGGCAGCCGGCCGGCGCAACATCAGCGGAGCGCAAATCGCGAAGAGGAAGAGAGCAATCGCCGCGCCGACCATCAGGATCGTTGTCGAGGACAGCGGCTTGTCGAGCCACAACGCGCCGACAGCGAGAATGGCACTCCAGAAGACGGCTGGAACGAGGGACGCAATCGCGAGACCAGCGAAGCGCGACAAGCCTGACGGACGAGCCACATGCGTGGTCTCCTCAATGGCGTGAATCGCGGTCGATGTCGTCGCAGTTCGCATAGCGGCTCCTCAGCCCTAAATCAGTAATATGATTCGACCCCTAAGCTGACGGTCGGTTGCAGCTCCTCGACCAAGGCTATGTTGCGGCATTCAACAAATGGTAAATGCTGCTGCTAAAATGCTACAAATAGGGCGCAATGTAGGGCGAAATGGGGCTATATTCCGTATGCGCACTAACTGCCTTACGATCTCCTCCTGAGGGTTGTTCCCGAATTTCGCAATCGCGAATACTATGCCGCAGTTTTTCGCAATCAATAGTGGTGTTTTCCTCTGTCTACAATTTTCGATTGATGATTATGCACATCTCTCCGGCCGTGCCGATATTAAGGATATTCGACGAGGGGAAGGCCAAAGACTTCTACCTTGGCTTCTTGGGGTTCACGCTCGACTGGGAACATCGGTTCGAGCCGGGCACGCCGCTTTATGCGCAGATCACGCGGAGCGCTTGCATCATCCATCTCTCCGAGCATCATGGGGACGCAGCCCCAGGCAGCGCAGTTCGAATTGCCGTCGACGATATTGACGGCTATCACGCTGAGATCATGGAGAAGGGCTACAAGTATATGCGGCCGGGGATCGAAGCGATGCCGTGGGGGACGCGCGAGATCAAAGTCATCGATCCGTTCTTCAACCGCCTGATGTTCTTCTCGCCCGCGAAGAAGGACTAGCAGCGCGATGCGCGTTTCCGATGCGCTCGACATCGACGAAGCGGAACTCGAAGAGCGCTTCGTCAGGGCGTCGGGACCGGGTGGCCAAAACGTCAACAAGGTGTCGACGGCAGTCGAACTGAGGTTCAACCTGCAAGCCAACACCTCGATACCGCCTTACGCCCGCGAGCGCCTGAAGCGGCTTGCGGGGCGGCGGATGACGCTTGATGGCGTGATCGTCATCCAGGCGGACCGGTTTCGAAGTCAGGAGCAGAACCGGGCGGATGCGCGTGCGCGTCTCGCCGAGTTGATTGCCGAAGCGCTAGTGCGGCCGAAGCTCAGGATCAAAACCAAGCCGTCGCGCGGCGCCCGTGAAGAGCGCATCAAAGCAAAGACCGTGCGCGGGCAGGTGAAGAAAATGCGAAGCCGTAAAGTCGATTTCGACTGAGACCGCTGTGCGGCTTCGCGAGTAACCGTCTTGTCGCCTGTTGGATCAGGCGATCACCGCAGCAATGCCGGCGGCTGTCTTCAGGAGATTGGCGAATTGGGTGAGCGTCTGCTGGAGCGGGTCGGTCGCGGCCGTATCGGTGGTCGCCGTGCTGTCACTCGTCTGCGATGTCGCGTCGGCCTTGCTGTGGTGGCCGTGCGCACCATGAGCGTGCGATTTGCCGTCATTCGAGCCGTTGAGCATCGAAAGATCGGTTTTGAACTTGGTCGCGAACGGATTGGTGTCGGAAGGGTCGGTCGTGGCCGGTGGCGTGATGTAGGACAGGGCTGTCGTCTGACCGGCTTGCGTCTGCTGGCCGGGCGAAGCCAGGAGATCGAGCGCCTGCTGGCGATAGCGTGCGTAGGCGTCCGAGTTGCCGACGGATGAAATGGACATGCGGTCTCCTATGGAGCGGAGGCATAAAGGAGGGCCGAGATGGCCTTGTCGGCCGCGGTAAGCACATGCAAACGAGCCGCCGCCGATGAAACAGCGTTTTTTAACCCGCGAACCTCGCCCGAGGCTGACATTGTCATCGATTTGAGAAAAGGCGGCCGTGCATTCATGGGGGTGATGAGGCAAGGAACGTTGTTATGCCCGTCCCACATCTGCTCGCGGCGGCACGGGCAGCTCAAGCTGCGGTCGTCAATCTTGCAGCGAAGGTTTATGCAGGCCCCGATTGCGACCTTCGACGTCCTACATTTTAGCTGGGGCATGGACGCCACGCCAGTTTAGCGATGCTATCGCTAGTGAATACGCCTCAAACATAGAGTTCTGGAGGCCAGCGCTCAATCACTGGGCCGCTCTTCTTTCCGATGAAGAAGATATTATCGCCGCGATGGGCGGTAGAAAGGTCATTTTTGCGGAGAAATTCGAGAGCCTCTTCCGAGGACTTTCCAAAGGTGTCAACGGTCTCCAAGCTTGTGCATTCGAATCCCGCAGCCCGCGTCAGAGCCAATAAGGCGTGGACATCGTATTCGAAGTTGTGCCGGTAGGGGCTTCGGTTCTTCATGTACTGCATGAAGAAATGCGGGCGATATCCATGCAGGATCTTCAAGACATTCTGGGAAGACGTACAATTTGGCGTTGTCATGAGCAGTGCACCGCCGGGTTTAAGAACCCTATTCAAATCTGACATCAAAAACATCGGATCGACGTCCATGTGCTCGATTACTTCGCAGCAAAGGACGAGATCAAGGCTCTCGTCCGGCAGCGGGATAGGCTCCTCTTCAAAGTTCACCGTGAGGAACGTCGACCGCATCGGAAAGCCATCCACGGTGAGTTCAAATGGTTTCCGATCTGGTTGCTCGGGGCTTGAGCGGAATTGAGTTCCATAGACAGTCTCGAAACCCATCTTGGCAAGGATGTATTGAAAGATATGGGTCGCGCCGAGTTCGAGAGCAGCGGTTCGTTCGCCATCAAAGGCATAAAGTCGTTTCAGCGTTTCAGCATAGCGAAGTTGGTGAGCGGTCAGCCATGGATTTTTGCTCTCGCCCGTCTGTTCGAGAATAGAAATGACTGTCTCGATGGTCGCGTCCTGCATCAGCATGAAGTCTCACCACATGTCCAAAATTCGTTGTCGCCTCTGTCGCGATGTCCGGGTGTCATGTTCGAGCGGGGGCGGCAGTTTGGACGTTGGCCTCGCAAATAATTGCGAGGTCGCCCACAAGCCCTCTCTCTATTGATTTTTTTAGGCACTCGCCGAAGGCGAATCCGTCGCCGATAACAACCATCCCTCGGCTTGCGTATCCACGTTCTTCAAATGCGAAACGAGTTGCGAACTCGGCGCCCAATTCCATCGAAAATATCTCCCCCCAATGCTCACATCGAAAATATTTCAATAAGCTATCGAGTCCAGGCGATAAGAACAATCCCGGTGTAGGTAAGCCGGGCGGAATTGAGCTTGCGATCGAAAGCGCCTTGCATCGTCTGCGCTGGGAGAAGGCCGAACCGTCCCAATTTGCCGGCAAATCCGATATGTTGATTTTTGCAACGGAGTGCCGGCCGCCGAGTTCGTCCTAAGATTGGAACGCAGGCATAATGACCGCGCGCGATTGCCGGCAATCCGACAGTCCGGACACGCCGCGCGGGGCAATGATCATTTTCTTCACGATGCCAGGGAAGCGAGCGAGAAATGTGCGTTTGATGCACCTTTCACGATGACCAATCGCGTCCACGCTTCGCGCTGGCGAAGGTCAGCCAGATGAGGGGGAGACAAATTTTGTCGCGCTAAGTTTGGTTTATTGGTAGCGGGAGGCGGACTTGAACCGCCGACCTGCGGATTATGAGACCGCCGCTCTAACCACCTGAGCTATCCCGCCACACGCGGCGCGCTGCGCCGTCGAGGGACCGTCTATAGGGAGCGCCGTGCCTTTCTGTCAACACGGCGCGCCGTCTCAAAATGCCGCCGAACCGCTTATCTCGGCAATTGGTTGAGGGCTGGCGGCTATTCCGCCGCTTCGGGGCGGAGGGAAGCCGAACCTTCGTCCTTGCGGAAGCGCATCATCGTGAAGATGCCCCAGGGTCGGAGTGCCTTGCGGTCCATCAGCTTCAGGTCCGGGCAGACCATGACGCGCGAGACGTCGAAGACGGAATGCCAGCCGACGAGGTCGGCGAACGGTGCCATCTGGCGCTCGACCCAGCCGCGGACGCCTTCGTCCTGGCTGAAGTGATTGACCAGCATGACCTCGCCGCCGGGCTTGGTTACGCGTGCGAGTTCAAGCATCACCTTCTTGGGATCGGGAACGACGGTGATGACGTACATCGCAACCGTCGTGTCGAAGGTGTTGTCGGGGAAAGTAAGATTGCTGGCGTCCATCTCGTGGAGGCCGGAAACGTTCGTCAGCTTTTCGGCTTTGACACGCTCGCGGGCCTTCTCAAGCATTTCAGGCGCGAGGTCGATGCCAACGATGTCGAGGTGTTTCTTGTAGTTCGGAAGTGACAAGCCGGTGCCGACGCCAACTTCGAGAACGCGCCCAGACCCGGAGTTGATGATCTCGACGGCATGTCGGCGGCCAGCCGTCGAAACGGCTCCGAAGGTATAGTCGTAGACAGGCGCCCATCGGCGGTAAGCGTCGCGAACCTGCCCTTCATCGAGTTGAAGAACCTTCGTTGCAGAACGCCCTTTCTGTGCTTCCGACCGCGCTGTCGCGGAGCGGAAGCTCGAAGGCTTGTTATCACTCACTGCCGATCTCCATCAGTCCGCAAACAATCTTGCTCGATGCGCCTAGCGTCCCAACTCGGCCATCGTCGTCGCAACGCGAGGCTCGGCACCGTTTGCCTTGATCGTCTTGGCAATCCAGCCCCCGCCGAGAACGCGTCCTTCCGTACCGTTATCGGCATAAAACACGCACGCCTGACCGGTCGCAATACCTTCCTCACCGTCATGAAGTTCAATTCTGACCGCAGCATTTTGCTCGATTTGCAGCAGTGCGGGCCGAAGATTCTGTGACGAACGCATGCGAACATACAGCGAAAGTCCAGATGCACCGACGTCTTCGAGCGGTTTTTCCCCGAGCCAATTGACGTTGCGGAGCATCAGGCCGGTCGTCGTCAGCGCCGAGCGCGGCCCAACGATGACTTCGTTGCGGGCGGCGTCGAGGCGCACGACGTACAGCGGCTCGGCGGCGGGGATCTTGATGCCGCGACGCTGACCGACCGTATAGTGAACGATGCCGTCGTGACGGCCGAGAATGCGACCGTCGAGGTGGACGATGTTGCCGGAATCGAGCGCGGTCGGCTTCAGGCGCTCGATCACGTCGGTGTACTTGCCGGTCGGGACGAAGCAGATGTCCTGGCTGTCCGACTTATCGGCGACGGGCAGATTGAACGAGCGGGCAAGCTCGCGCACGTCGGCCTTGCGCATGCCGCCGATCGGGAACCACAGGGACGCAAGCTGCTCCTTTGTGATCCCGAACAGAAAATAGCTCTGGTCGCGATCTGTATCGACGGCGCGGGCGAGGACGGGGCCGTGCTCGGTGTCGAGCCGCTGCACGTAATGGCCCGTGACGAGTACGTCGGCGCCGAGATCCTTGGCGGTGTCGAGAAGATCGCGGAACTTGATCTCGTTGTTGCAGGTGACGCACGGAATCGGGGTTTCACCGGCGACGTAGCTCTCGGCGAACGTCTCGATCACCTTGGCGGCGAAGCGCGTCTCATAGTCCAGAACGTAATGGGGGATGTCGAGAGCTTCGGCGACGCGCCGAGCATCGTGGATGTCCTGGCCGGCGCAACAGCTGCCCTTGCGTCCGGTGGCTGACCCATGATCGTAAAGCTGGAGTGTGACGCCGATGACGTCGTGGCCGGCTGCCTTCATGATTGCCGCGGCAACTGAGCTGTCGACGCCGCCGGACATGGCGACGACCACGCGCTTGCGAGCGGCCGGCACCGCGATGGGCGTGTTGGCGGGATTGGTCATCGTGCCGCGGCTGGCAAATGTCGTTTCAGACTGAGTCATGGTGATCAAGCAGAGGCTAGGGTAACTCAAAGCGGGCCATCGGTCGGCCCCTGCAACGCTATCCCTGTGCCGCTATCCTTCAAAAGATTGAACAGATTTAGACAACTACCGTGACGCAGCCTGGATGGCGCCACCGCCAATTCGAATAGCGTGTAATCAATAGTTCTCAAATCTGCCATCGGCAAGGCTGTGTGTCATCCGGAAGCTGTCGTTGGCCCATTTTTCGCTGAGAAAGACTTACGGTTAGCGATTGGGTCAAAATGGAACAGTTCGCCTCATCGGCGCCCTATTTCAGTGGCCGGAATGTTGGAATTGGCACGCCTATTTAAGTCTTTTTCACTCAATGGGTTAGTGCTAATTTAATCGCAAACCGGTTATAACTGAGCCGTGGTCAAGAGTGTGTATCGAGTATCATGACCGAACAGCAGATGAGAGCGCGCGGGCGCTATGTGATCGGACCCGATGGGTCTCCGCTTACAGTCGCAGATCTTCCCCCGCGGGATACGAAACGTTGGGTTATTCGCCGCAAGGCTGAAGTGGTTGCTGCCGTGCGCGGCGGACTGCTCAGCATTGAGGAGGCGTGCGAGCGATATACGCTGACCGTCGACGAGTTTTTGTCGTGGCAGCGTTCGATCGACAAGCATGGTCTTCCGGGTCTTCGGGCGACGCGCCTGCAGGACTATCGCGAATAACTTCGCGATCCTCGGGACGTGAACGCGGCGGCTCGCGCTTGCGGGCCGTTTAGCCGTGTCCAACTGGATTTACGGTTGAGAAGCAGACTGCGCGGCAGGTTTTGCCTGCGCAGCCTTGACCTTTGTCTTGTGCTTCTTCGCGGTCTTTGCCGGTTTTGTTGCGGACGCGACGGCGTCGCCTGGTGGCGGAGGCCACGCGGCGACGGTCGTCGGGCCGTGACAGCCTTCTTCGCCTTTCGACCAGCGGGAAATGTCGTCGGTCATGGCGGCGGCGTAGGCGTCCGACATCTTGCGGTTTTCGACGGTGACGCTGGCGGTTTCTTCGCCGGTTGGCTCGATTTGAACCAGATAGGCTTTGAGCCCACGCGGGTTGGCCTGCGACGGATCACGCACGTGGATTGTGATCACGGCCTTGCCGCCGGTGCCGCGCGATGGCGCGTCGGCCGCGGCATGGAAGATATAATCTTTCTTGAGCGGTCCATTCGCCGAGAACCAGCAGGCCATCGCACCGGTCGCGATGTGCGAATAGATCGTGGTTGCCGATCCAACAGCGCCGCGAATGGGAGTGCCGGGAGGTGCTTCAGGGTCGCCGGGTGCTGTCGTTGGCGACGTCGGCATCGTGACGGGCGTGGGTGCTGTTGCAGCCGTCGATTGCGCGCCGAGCGACGGCAGTTCAGGGGTATTGCCTGCGCAACCCGATAGCGACGCAGCCAAAAGCAGCGCT
Organism: Hyphomicrobium sp. DY-1; assembly: GCF_047497105.1. Lineage (NCBI taxonomy): Bacteria > Pseudomonadati > Pseudomonadota > Alphaproteobacteria > Hyphomicrobiales > Hyphomicrobiaceae > Hyphomicrobium > Hyphomicrobium sp. DY-1. The sequence goes on from NZ_CP134870.1 coordinate 3,151,263, forward strand.
GAAGCGGCCATGCATGATGGACGGCGAAGCGACATCTTCCCCCAAAGTGCAGTCCAATCGAATCGTCATTCTGAGCACTGCAACGGCACAGACTCCTGCCCGCCGCGTTACGTTTGGGCAAGGGGGCGGAGCACTTTCAGCCGCACCGCCAACAGAATTTGGAATGAAAAAGGCGGCGCCTTTCGGGCACCGCCTTGAAGCCTGCCTTTTTCTGACGGCCTACACAACCCAAGTTCGCCCGGAGCGCAAGGCTCAGCGAAGGGCCGTGAAGCCGAGCGGACGGTCGCGGCGGCCGGGGCGCGGATCGTCCATATTCTGGGACTGCTGGGAGGCCCGGGAAAACTGTTCGACGGTGTCATCGCGCTCGCGGACGGCGGCGGTAAGCTTCTCGCGGAGGCCTTCCGTCGACTGTCGGAGGTTGTCGCGGCGCTGGGCGGCGGCCTTCGCAAAGGTCGAGTAGGAGAAATGCCCGCGATCGCGAATGCCGGTGCGATCCTCTTCGAGCTGGATCTGGCGTTCCAAATCAGCAGCCATTTGATCAAATTCGCGAATAATGCGCTCGAGATCGTCAACCTTTCGGGACTTCTCTTCCACTTCTCGACGCTTCAGGCGGATGGCCAGGTCACGTGACTTCATCGTTCGATACCCCAAACACATTCGAACCCTGGTATCCAAGAAGCATGCCAGATCATTGATAAGGCTTTGCTGCTACAGCAACCAGGAAGAAATACCTTAAATCCGGCAAGAGGCTGCGTTGCAACAGCTCTTTAGGACCCTCAATACTCTAAATAACATTCTGCACTTAAGTTGCGGTAAAGCAACGCGTAACTAATTCTGATCGGTCGTTTCGTTTGGGGGCAGATTTTGGCCATCACCCATCTAGGGCAATGACGCGAATTCTGTTAGCTCTTGATTCGAGCCGTATATGGATTGCGAGGCGATTGTATAGGCCAATCAATGGGGTGGGCGCCCCAGCGAGAGGTTTCGCTTAGGGTCTGTTAGCGGGTCGAGAGGGGCAAGTTCTAATACATCGAAACTTGTGGCGGGCCGTTGTCCGGCGCGAACGGGATTACTTTGTCCCGTTATCGACGGCGCGTGACCCGAGATCGTGAAAGCCGTATCATCGGCTGCGGACGCTGACGTGTTTCGGCATTCCGACAGTATGGTGAAATAGCTAACGCGGATTAGGGTTTGTTAACCTCTCGTCGCTAACTTCCTAACGATCGCTTAGCTCGACTGTAGTGCGTTCACTTTGAGCAAAGAGCAGACATAGCGCGGACACGGATCGGATAGGGCACCAGAGGGACGGTCATGCGGGTTCTACTCATTGAAGATGATAGTGCCACGGCGCAAAGCATCGAGCTTATGCTGCAGTCGGAAGGTTTTAACGTTTACACGACGGATCTTGGGGAAGAGGGCGTCGATCTCGGCAAACTTTATGATTACGATATTATTCTCCTCGACCTGAACCTTCCCGACATGAGCGGCTATGAAGTTCTGAAGACGCTGCGCGTGGCAAAGGTCGGCACGCCAATTCTCATTCTATCGGGCCTCGCCGGCATCGACGACAAAGTTCGCGGTCTCGGCTTCGGCGCCGACGACTATATGACGAAGCCGTTCCACAAGGACGAACTCGTCGCGCGCATCCAGGCAATCGTTCGCCGTTCGAAAGGTCATGCGCAGTCGGTCATCGAGACGGGCGATCTTCGCGTTAACCTCGACACCAAGACGGTCGATGTCAACAATCAGCGCGTGCATCTGACGGGCAAAGAATACCAGATGCTCGAGCTGCTCTCGCTGCGCAAGGGTACGACGCTGACGAAGGAGATGTTCCTTAATCATCTCTACGGCGGCATGGACGAGCCCGAGCTCAAGATCATCGACGTGTTCATCTGCAAACTTCGTAAGAAGCTGCAGGCAGCGACCGGCGGCAAGCATTACATCGAGACGGTGTGGGGCCGCGGCTACGTTCTTCGCGATCCGAGTGATGAAGGCTCCGAGGCCGCGTAGGCCAGAGCGTCATTGCGATCACGCGCACAGGGGCCATGATGGCCCTTGTCGTGTTTTTGTGAGGCATGCGGAGCGCAGCAAGCTTCCCGCCGCGCTATTTCAACGGAGCGTCGGGCGTTTCGCGAGCGCCAAAGCGATAGTTGAGCGAGAGGCGCCCCATCTGGATGGTGGGATCGAATTTGGTCGAGATGAACTGATTGATCTGAGGAAGGTCGTTCGGTAATAACGTCACCTCATCGCGACTGAGATCGACATAGCGATACTCGGCCTTCAGCGACAGCGACTCCCAGATTTTCGTTTCGATACCACCGCCGACGAAGAAGCCATCAAATCGCTGGCCGTCGATCAGGACTATACCGGTGCTCGCTCCGGAGAACCCGGCGTTGAGCGTCATCGGATCCATTCCGACGTTGGCATAGCCGACACTTCCGAAGACCAGCGTGTCGGGGGTAACGAGATATCCGAGCCTGCCGCCGACCATCAGCATATTGTCGAACTTCGAGATTGTGCCGGCGCCAAGAGTATCGACGCCGTCTGTCAGGCTGAGGGTGTTGCGGTTTTTAAGATTGGCAAAGTCGGCATCGAAAAATGCGCCGATGACATATCGAGAGTGGAGCTGAAGGTCGTAACCGACCGTGCCAGATATCAGTCCTCCGTCGCTTCCGATGCCATCAAGGGCGACGTTGAAGATGGATCCCGGAGGCGACGACCGATCTGCAACCGTCGCCTTATTATTCGCGACGCCGTAGCCCGCGCCGATCCCGATATAGGGACCTGTCCAATTGCTGTTGACGATTGGCGGCGGCAAATCGACTGTCGCGTCGTGGCTGTCATCGCCGAAGCGATAATTGAGCGACAGCCGCGCCGTTTGAATCTGCGGTTTGATCGACGCGGATATGAAGTCGCTGGCACCACTGCCAGGCAGGACCGTCGCGTTTTCGGCCTCAAGTGAGGTATAGCGATACTCGGCCTTGACGCTGAATCCCTTGCCGATCAGCGTCTCGGCGCCGCCGCCGAAGAAATAGCCGTTGAAGCTTCCGACACTCGCGAGCGTTCCGCTGCCGCCGCCGCTGGCCGTTGAAACCGAGGCATCCACATCGCTCGTTTCGGCGCGTGCGTAGCCGCCCGTCGCGAAGAAGACCGTCGTCGGTGAAACCAAGTATCCGATCTTGCCACCGACAGAGAGCTGGTTATCGATCTTGAATTTAGCGCTCGCGTTCAGATCGTCGGCGGGCGGGATGCCGAGCGAGACCTTTGTCTCGATGTCGGCGAAATCGTAGTCGACGAATGCGCCGACGAGCAGTTTGTTATAGAGAACGAGGTCGTAACCAGCGCCGAGGGTGAAAAAACCGCCGGTGCCGCTGAGCCCGTTGATATCCAGGCCGCCGCTTATTCCCGTCACGTCGGGACCGGGACCAATCTTCATTTCATTGTTGGTGACCCCGTAACCGCCTCCAATTCCGACCGAAAACCCATTCCAGTCGTTGGCGTGTGCCGGGTGAGAGGCGAGCCCAAACGCAGCAGCCGAAACAGCGATGCTTAGTGCAATACTGATTGTGTTCGGCATTGTTGCTTCTTCCCGTATTGAGCAAAAATTGAGCGTATGCGGACGATCGTGCGATTCGGCTTTGGCGCGGAGATGCCGAAAGGCAATGAACCATGATTATTAATTAGGCAGATTATCTGGGGATGGTTGGGCAGAGGCCGCTGCTGTGCCGATATTTGCGCCAATGCGACGCTGCTACCTGCACCGCAAGATGCGCTAAGACCCAGGTCGGCAATACGGAGCAAATCTCATGAGCGAACCGCGCGCGAACGTTTCATCCCCGCTGCAGGCCGCGATCGTTCGCGTCACGCCGTTCGAGCAGAATTGCACCTTGATCTGGGACGAGGCGACGAAGGTCGGCGCGGTTATCGATCCGGGTGGTGATCTTGATCGTATTGAAGCCGCGATCAAAGAGACCGGCATGACGGTCGAGAAGATCCTGCTGACGCATGGGCACATCGATCATGCGGGTGGCGCGGCGGAATTGCGCGACAGGCTCGGCGTCAAGATCGAAGGCCCGCACAAGAACGACTCGATCCTGCTCGATGCACTGGAAAAGCAGGGCGAGATGTACGGCTTTTCCGGTGTCCGCAACGTTGTGCCGGACCGTTGGCTCAACGAAGGCGAGACGGTCACGGTCGCCGGGCATACGTTCGAGATTTTTCACTGTCCGGGGCACTCGCCCGGTTCGGTCGTATTCTTTAACCAGCCGCAGCGGTTTGCGCTCGTCGGCGACGTTATCTTTCGCGGCTCAATCGGACGTACGGACTTTCCGTATGGCGATCATGAGGCGCTGATCTCCGCTATCAAGACGAAGCTGCTACCGCTCGGCGACGATGTCGCCTTCATTTGTGGGCACGGTTCGCCCAGTCAATTCGGGCACGAGCGGACGAGCAATCCGTTTCTCGTATAGGGCAGAGCTTGAGGCCGCTGCCGCTAGAGATCAGAAGCCGCTCAGAACGAGAATTCGTAAGAGCCGCCCAGACAGCCGAAGATGCCGCATTCGCGGGCAAGCGAGCCATAGCCGCCATCGTCGATCGAGTTGCCGCCCGAAAAGTAGTCGATCGTCTGCACGCGCAATGTTTCTTCGCAACTGCGACGGCAGTAGGTCCAGTTGCCGCTCGGCAGCTTCACCTGCCAGCCCACCTGCGTCGGTCGAACGACGCTTCTGATCGAGCCGTTGCCGTAGCGGCTATAGGCCGTGATGATCTGGCCCGGCTTATAGTTTGTTTTCAGACGGCCGATGCCGCCGGCATCTGCAACCGGAACAAGTGCCGTCGTGCCGAGCATAGCGGCGAGGGCGGGTACGAGAGCCAGCAGTCGTGCGCGCATCGAAATCTCCAATTTCCGGAAGTGTGGCAGATTCCCGTTAACGCGACATGGAAATGTGCACGCCCTTGAACGACGGACCGCTGGAAGCGACCGTCACTGAATGCGTGCCGCCCGAAATCGAGACGGTCATCGTACCGGTGATGCCGCCACTGATGGCGAGCGTCATCCGGCTGGCCGTCGCGCGTCCCTGCACGGTGCCCGACTGATTGTATGTCCGCTCTTCCCAACTGCCGCTGACGGCGCCGTTGGTATCGACGAGATTGGCGCGCAGTTCCAATTTGGCAGACGCGTTGGCGCAGCGGATCGAGAGCCCGAGGTTATGCGGGTTGCCGTTGTTGGTGTAGTATCCCTTGCAACGCAGGCTTTCGGTCTTGCCGTCATCGAAGCGGGCCGTGCCAGAGCCGCCCCACGTTCCTGCGAGGGTGACGAATGGGTTGTCCGAGGCGGCCCATGCCGGTGCCGCCGAAACTGCTAAAGCCACGGCGATGACGGAGGTCCACGCCGACACCGACGTTGCACGTCTCAGATTGCGCATCACGTAAAGCCTTCCTTCCCAGAATGCGGGCTGCACAAGCGGCGCGCATTATTGTCTGATGTTCGCCGTTTTGCGAGCCGTATGCATGTAGTTCGCGTTCACGCCGAAATGTGTGGCCGCGAGGCGACACTAAAAGGGTAATGGCCGGCGCAGCCCCCCGTATATGGGGGCGATTCTACAGTACTCCGGTTTCATTTTGATGCCGGTTTTAGAACGGATTGACGATCTGTGCGACGATCGGTGGCGCATCCGTTTTGGGGTCGTAGCGGAAATCCAGGATGAGATTGAAGCAGTCCTGAGGCCAGGGATCAGGATAAGACCCTTTTTGCGCGCCCAGAAGGGACGCGATCTCCGGCAGCTTGCCGTGATGCCAGCAGATGACGATGGTCTTGCTGCGATACTCGGGCTTCGAGAAAATCTCTGTGACGAGCGAACGGAACTGCTTGTCTTCGATGTGGTATTGAACCTCAATGCCGAGGGTGGCGGCGAGCGGTTTTACCGTTTCGATCGAGCGGATCGACCGCTTCGAGCGCGCAGCTGCATAGATATAGTCTGGTTTACCGAAGACTTGCGGAATGTAGGTCGCCAGCCGTTCGGCACGCTTCATTCCGTCTGTCGAAAGATAAATGTCGTCGGTTTTGCCGGTCTTCTCGGCGTGGCGCATCAACAGGATGCGGCCAGGACCGCCATCCGGGTGGCACGTCGCGGTTATTTCCCTGTACCCACACCAGGCTTTCCAAAGCGCGCCAAGCCAGCCGCTGTTGCCGTCGGCACTTTTTTCCTCAGAACTCAGCACGTCGTGTCCCTCAACGGTGTCATCGCGGCGCATATCCGCATCGGCGCCCGGCCCCAACTAAGCACGCGCCCGCGTGTAGTCAGAGATGCCGGAAGCGTCAATGCGACGACGATCTGCCGGCGTTTCAATCCGGCAGTTACGCACGGCGATCAAAACGGTTCGATGACGCGCGACACCTTCGGAGGTTTGCCGGAAAAGGGATCGTATTGGAGGTCGAGGACAATGTTGTAGGCGTTTTTCGGCCAAGGATCGGGATAGCTGCCGGCCGGTGCGCCGAGCAGTGCGGCGATGGCGGGCAATTCCTTGTGGTGCCAGCAGATGACGACCGTCTTGTTCTTGAAGTCTGGGTCGTTCAGGATCTCATCGATGAGATCGCCGAACTCATCTTTGTTGAAATAATCCTGGATTTTGAGATCGAGTGCGTCCGCGAGCGGTTCCATCGTTTCGTGGGGCCGGTCGGAATGTTTCGATCCCGCAGTCGCGACGATGATGTCGGGCTTGCCGAAGGTTTCGGGGATGTACGTCGCCAGGCGCTTGGCGCGCTCGACGCCGGCATCCGAAAGGTCTTCGTTATCGGGGTCGTCGGTCTTGTCGGCGTGACGCATCAGGATGATGCGCTTCGGGCCGCCCATGAAGTGATCAATCGGCGCAAGGTCGCTCGCCTTTTCGCGCGCAGGTGTGCAGACGCTGCAAATGCGTGCCGCGTCGGTTTTCGGAATGCCGAGCGCAAGCAGGCCGACGTGAAGGCCATCAGCAATATCGGCAAAGTCAGTGCCGAATGCTGCTGTCGCGAGCGCCGCCATTAAAACGGCCGCGGGAAGTACGTGCCGGTAGGCGAGACCATGTCTCATGTTTTTTCCCTTCAGCGGGAGTTTAGACCCAGGTTGAGCCATTGCGCGGGTCGGGCAGGGGGCGCGGCCGGCCGTTGTCATCGAGCGCGACGAACGTGAAATGCGCGCGCGTCACGCAGGCTTGAACTTCGCCGTCGCGCGGACGCCGCCATGCCTGGACCTCGAACGTCATTGATGTGCGGCCGCGCTTCGTGAGGAGCGCCCAAACCGTTACTTCATCACCGACTTTGACGGGGGAGTGAAAGCTCATGCCTTCGACGGCGACCGTCACGCAGCGACCCTGGCTGAGCCGGGCGGCGGCGTTTCCTGCCGCAAGGTCCATCTGCGACATGATCCAGCCGCCGAAGATGTCGCCTGCCGGATTGGTGTCGGCGGGCATGGCGATCGTGCGAATGACCGGGTCGCCAGACGGCGTCGTGATATCCGCAGCCGTCGGGTTCTGGCTGGCGTCGGGTTTTTCATCTTTCATGTCCGCGACCCCTCTTTTGAAGCGTTTCGCGGCTTCCCGGCACGCGACGTCACATTACGAATGTCATCTGAACAAATATCCGGACTTGGCCGCCGGGGCTATGCGCCGGACGGGCGCGGTCCAAAAGGCCATGTCCGAAATCGGTATGGCGTCAACCCTTGTGCAACCTTCGTTGCCTAATTTCGGCAGTCGAACCGTTCTTTTCGATTCGAAAACGAGACCGCACGATGAAATGGGCAACGCCTGATCGCGAACTTCTGCAGCAGCTTGCAGATATTCCGGAGGTGACACTCAGCGGCTTTTCCGTCCGGGAAGGCTTGGCTGGCACCGGTGTGACAGTTCTCAAGGGCCGGGACTATTTCGGCAGCTGGCGGACCGTCGATACGCAGCTCGTCTGGGTTCCGGCGAACCTGACGGAGCCGGGTCACATCGTCGAGACGGTGGACGAAGCGCTGCGCCAGACGCTGCTGATGATCTTAAAGAGCCTGCAGATTTCGCCGAAGAAGCCGCCGCGCGCACTCGCGGGGTGAGGCGATTTGCAAAAGTAGAAATGGCCGCTAACGCAGCGGCCACTTCGTATCATCGCGTTTTGCAAATTTGAGACGACGCTAGGCCGCGAGAACGGCGCGGTCGTGTTTGCCTTCCTCGATTTCCTCGATGATCTTGGCGACGAAGGCTTCGAGGTCACCGGGGTTGCGGCTCGTCACAATGCCTTGGTCGGATATCGCGGGTTCGTCGACCCATTGTGCTCCAGCATTCAGCATGTCGGTTTTGATTGAGGCGTAAGATGTCGCTTTGCGGCCGCGGACGGCGTTGGCTTCGATCAGCAGCCACGGAGCGTGGCAGATCGCAGCGACGACTTTGCCTTCCGCCAAAAATGCTTTGATGAGTTTCACCGCCTCACGACTTTGCCGGAGCGTGTCGGGGTTCATCTGCCCGCCAGGAAGTACGATCGCATCGTAGAGCGACGTTGAAGCTTCGCTCAGTTCGACGTCGACTTTGACGGGCTTGCCCCAGTCTTTGTTCTCCCAACCGATGATCGAGTCTTTCTGTTTGCGCTCCTTCGGTGCTGCGACATGCACAAGCTGCGCGACGGCTTTCAGCTTCTCGCGCGGAACGTCGAGTTCGGATTGCTCGAAGCCATCAGTCGCTAGAATAAGGATTTTCGCTTTCGAGATCTTTGGCATTGGAGGTTCCTCGATTGCTGCACAACTGAGGGACAACCATGTGCATCAGGCGAGGTTCCCCGCAGTGCGAAGAACGCCGTTATTGTCGCGTGTTTATTGGCCAGGGCGGCCGGTTTTACGCGGGCGGCCGCGGCGTTTCTTCTTCTCGCTATCGTCGTCGAATTCCCGCGTACGTGTCGGCGTTGTAATGCGTGACGGCTTCTCTCCGGACTTCACGGGCAGCGATGCGTGCGGGCCCATCTCGTCGAGCGTCGGCTTGTGCGGCCCGGAAATGCGTTCGCCGAATGCGCCAGCTTTCGCGCGGCTGTCGACGGTCGGCGCGCGAGCAGGCACAGGGCGATCTGTACCTGGACCCATGTCGTCAAGCGAAGGTTTCTTGATGCGTGATGTGGACTGAGCATGCGTCGGCTGAACCGGCTCGTATTCGTTCTTCACGCCGGAAGAACTGGCGGCCGGCGGCACATTCGCTTTCGCGCCGTATTTTCGTTCGCCTTTGAAGCCGCCGGACTTGTCCTCGATCTCCGACTGGCGCGCGAGCGGGTCGTCGGAGATTGCGAGTTCCGTTTGCTGCAGGCGTTTGATCTCGTCGCGCAAGCGCGCGGCGGTTTCGAATTCCAGATCGGCGGCGGCTTCTTTCATGCGCCGTTCCATGTCGGCGATGACGGCGTGTAGGTTGTGTCCGAGCGTTTGCACTTTGTCGCCGTCCGCGAGACCGGCATCGACTGTCACATGATCTTGCTCGTAAACAGACTGCAGCACGTCGGCGATATTGTTCTTCACGCTTTCCGGCGTGATGCCGTTGGCTTCGTTCCACGCCATCTGCTTTTCGCGACGGCGCGTGGTTTCGGCGATGGCTCGTTCCATCGAGCCGGTGATCTGGTCGGCATAGAGAATGACTTTGCCGTCAACGTTACGCGCAGCGCGGCCGATGGTCTGCACAAGGGATGTTTCCGAACGCAGAAAGCCTTCCTTATCCGCATCGAGAATAGCGACGAGGGCGCATTCGGGAATATCGAGACCTTCGCGTAGCAGGTTGATGCCGATGAGCACATCGAACGCGCCAAGACGGAGATCGCGGATGATCTCGATACGCTCCAGCGTTTCGATGTCGGAGTGCATGTAGCGGACGCGCACGCCGTTCTCGTGCATGTATTCGGTGAGGTCTTCGGCCATGCGTTTCGTCAGCACCGTGACGAGCGTGCGATAACCCTTTTGCGAAACTTGGCGCACTTCATCCAACAGATCATCGACCTGCGATTTCGCCGAACGCACCTCGACGACCGGGTCGATTAGGCCCGTGGGGCGAATGACCTGTTCGGCGAAGGTGCCGCCGGTCTGTTCCAGTTCCCAGCTCGCGGGCGTCGCCGAGACGAACACCGACTGCGGGCGCATCGCGTCCCATTCTTCGAAGCGGAGCGGGCGATTGTCCATGCAGGACGGCAGGCGGAAGCCGTACTCGGCGAGCGTCGCCTTGCGCCGGAAGTCGCCGCGGAACATGCCGCCGATCTGAGGAACCGTGACGTGGCTTTCGTCGGCGAAGACGAGAGCGTTGTCGGGCAGATATTCGAACAGCGTTGGCGGCGGATCGCCCGGATTGCGGCCCGTCAGATAGCGCGAATAGTTTTCGATGCCGGCGCAGGAGCCTGTCGCCTCCATCATTTCCATGTCGAAGGTCGTGCGCTGTTCGAGGCGCTGGGCTTCGAGCAGCTTGCCGGCATTGTAAAGCTCATCGAGGCGCTGCTTCAGCTCAGCCTTGATCGACTTGATGGCCTGCTGCAGCGTCGGCTTCGGCGTTACGTAGTGCGAGTTGGCGTAAAGCTTCACGAGCGCCAGCTCGTCGGTCTTCGCGCCGGTCAGCGGATCGAACTCGACGATGCTCTCGATTTCGTCACCGAACATCGAGAACCGCCAGGCACGATCTTCTAAGTGAGCCGGAAAGACTTCGACGGTATCGCCGCGCGCGCGGAACGAACCGCGGATGAAATTGTGATCGTTGCGGCGATAGTGAAGTGCGACGAGGTCGGCCAGCAATTGATCGCGCGAAAGCTGTTCGCCCTGGCGCACCGTGAACGTCATCGCAGTGTAGGTTTCGACCGAACCGATACCGTAGATGCAGGAGACGGACGCGACGATGATGACGTCGTCGCGTTCGAGCAGCGCGCGGGTCGCGGAGTGGCGCATCCGGTCGATCTGTTCGTTGATCGAGGATTCCTTCTCGATGTAGGTGTCAGTGCGCGGGACGTAGGCTTCGGGCTGGTAGTAATCGTAATACGAGACGAAATACTCGACCGCGTTGTCAGGAAAGAAGCTCTTGAACTCGCCGTAGAGTTGGGCGGCGAGCGTTTTGTTCGGCGCGAGGATCAGCGCCGGGCGCTGCGTCGCTTCGATGACGTGTGCCATTGTGAACGTTTTGCCGGAGCCCGTCACGCCGAGCAGCACCTGATTGTGCTCGTGTTTGCTGACGCCCTCAACGAGTTCGGCGATGGCTTGCGGCTGGTCGCCTCTTGGCTGAAACTCGGACGCGATTTTGAAGCGTACACCGCCTTCACTCTTTTCCGGCCGGTCGGGGCGATGCGGAACGAACGTCGGCATGCCGCCGGAGACGATTGGATGCGTCGCCATGAGCGGCTGGCGGGCGAGGATTTCGCGGGCACGATCGGTTCGCTCCTCGGGTTTGGTGAGGAGGGCCGTCAGGCTGTCGGTCAGGCTCTCGCTGCCCATGGGCGGGCGCGGTCCGGACTGGCGCAGGGCGGGCAGGCTAGGAAGGCCGTTGGCCGATTTGTGGCCCGAGAAGTCGGCGGGCGCGAAATAGGCGCTCGATTCCGCAAAGCCCGGCGTGCCTGCTTCCGTCTCGATGGGCGGAGCAGTCGGTTTTCCCGATTTGCCGCGGGAGGGGCGGGGAGCCTTGCGGCCGGATGCTTTCGATGGGGGCGACACGGGGTAAATATAGGAAATGCCTAGCGGTCCATAAATGCTGTTTTCACGCCACAGTGTCACGGCCAAGCAATAGTACGAAATTGCGAGCCTCGCGGTCCGCAAAAATGTTCTCCTTACGGAACAGTATGTTCGGTCGTGCCAAGTGGCGTGATAGCGAAACGGAAACCGGGAAGGGGCGTTACATGCGCGTCTGTCCGGCGGGGGGCGATGAACCTGCCAAGCTGGGCTTTGTCGGTTCATCGGGGCGACCCTGAAAAAAACATGGAGACCACAATGATCACCACACGTTTGATCGCTGCAGCCGTTGCGGCCACATTCGTTATTGGCGCGGGCGCAGCGGTTGCTGCCGAGAAGACGCGTACGCCGGAATCGATCGAATGCTCGAAGCAGGCCGACGCGAAGGGTCTGCACGGCAAAGAGCGCAAGACGTTCCGCGCGCACTGCAAGGCCGAGATGAAGAAGGCCAAGAAGAGCTAAAAAAGCTTTTTCTTCTGATACGTCTAGGTGAGAGACCCCGTCGCTTGCGGCGGGGTTTTTGTTTGGTCGCTCGTCCGGCGTTATGTTCGGTTGCGAAAACGCTGGGCAGAGGTCTCATGGTGATGGGCAAGGACGCAAAGCTCGCACTTGTAACGGGCGCAAATCGCGGCATCGGCTTTGCGATAGCGTGCGGGCTTGCGGCGGGCGGGGTGCGTGTGCTGGCGGGTGTGCGTTCCACTGAGAAGGCCCGCGAGGCAGCCGACGCGTTCCGCAAGGCCGGCGCGGCGGTCACCCCCGCTGTGCTCGACGTGGCAGATGCGCGGCGCATTCCAGAGGCGCTCGACGGCATCGCGCGCGATCACGGTCCGATCGACATTCTCGTCAATAACGCCGCAGTTCTCATCGACGGCCCCGGCGGGTTTGCCGCCAGCCTGTTCGACATGACCGACGATGTCTTTCGGCGAACGTGGGAGACGAATGTCTTGGGGCCTTCAGCAATCATTCGCGCGCTGGTTCCGGGTATGATGGCGCGAGGGTTCGGGCGGGTCGTCAACATGTCGTCGAGAGCGGGGCAACTGAACGGGATGAGCGCCGGATTTCCCGCTTATCGGGTTTCGAAAGCGGCGCTCAACGCGCTGACGCGCATTGCAGCGGATGAAACGGCTGCGTCGGGCGCGGATGTGAAGATCAATGCGTGCTCGCCGGGATGGGTGCGGACTGACATGGGCGGCGCGGACGCACCGCGTTCACCAGCCGAAGGAGCTGAAACCGCGATCTGGCTGGCAACGCTTATAAGCGACGGCCCGAATGGCGGATTTTTCGAAGATAAGAAGGCGTTGGCTTGGTAAGCGCTGTCTCGCGACCAACCTGAGCGGTCAGAATTACAGCACGAAAATCAGAGCGTGCGCCCGCCGCGTCCGCCAGCCACGACCGGCAATCCGCCCTGCTGAATTTCCATCACGAAACGGACGGGCCGGGCTCCTGAATCGTTCAGATCACGGGCAGTGACGAGAACGAGGTGCGTCGGGGTCTTCGAGGTGTCGATCTGGGTGATCTGCGGCGTGAAATCGGAGACGGTCGAAACTTCGAGCGTGCGATGGACGCCGCCAAGATCCAGCGAAATCTGATCCCCGACCGAGACCGCCTTGGTGACGGGCGTGGTGCCGTCACGCATGGCCGAAAGCCAGAAGTCTTCGGAGCCAGAAACCGGCGTCGTCGGTGCGAGAGATGCGACCTGTCTGACTTGTTTGGTGTGAATTTCGGCGCGGTCGTTCAGAGCCGTTTGAAAGCTCGAGCGGAGGACCGACTCGCTGCTAGCGAAAAATAACGCCAACCCGGCGAAGGCCACTGTCGAACCAGCCGCCAAACCCAACCAAAGAGGGCGCGTTACTTCCTGCTTCGTCATGCTTCCGTCTCCAGCATTCCTATCAGGGCAACAACCGGTCCAAATGCAACCTTGTTGCTATCCTCAGACGTACAGGCGAGATTACGGCAATTCAATAGCGCTGCTCGCCTCATCAGCCAATAACTCTATTTCGTGGGTGGGAAACGCCGGGCAGGGACCGCATAAGCGCGCTTCAGATGCCGCAGAATAGCCAAGTTTAGCGCTGTCATCAGAGAAAATGCAACTCCAAGTAGGCCCCATGCGGCCATTACGCTTGTTTGGCGATAAACGGCGTCGGCCGAGGAGGTCGCGGTCGCGATCTGGACAATGGGCTGCGGACCAGGCTGGGCGACGGCCTTTTCAGCCGCGGATTTCTGAGCCGCCTGCGCGACGCCGATGAAGGCTGCGGGCACGATCCCGGCCTTGGCGTGATTGCAGATCAGTGTCGAACTGACGATCGTGAAGAGGAGACCTGCCGCGACGGCGTCCACCAGGGGACGCACGAGGCGGCGATATTTCGGATGAGCGCGAGTTTTCGCGCGCGGAGGCGTTTCCGGATCAGCACTCACACTCATTGTCTCAAGACCTCCCGCTCAGCATCAACTTGGTAATGACATTCCATTAAAGCAAAGTTGACCTTTGCATCTGGGCGGACGTGGGTTCGGATTGTGGCGCCGGTGGATCAATTGGTTGGTTCTCACGAATTCGCCCGCACTTCGTGTCCCGCCTGCATCATGATCTCACGATGGCGATAAGAGCCCTGCAAAAGCGCGACTTGCGGCGCGGATACATTGCAATTAGGGTCCGCGCCGCTTATCTCGCCGCTGCGAAATAAGAAGTCTTGTCCGTTTCCTCACCTCGTTTACAGGTCGCTTCGATCATGGGCTTCATCGCCGACAGTTTGAACCGCATCCAACCGTCCGCAACCATCGCCGTTTCGACCAAAGCGCGCCAGCTCAAGGCGCAGGGTCGGGACATTGTCTCGCTGTCCGCGGGCGAGCCGGATTTCGATACGCCGCAGAACATCAAGGACGCCGCCAAGCGGGCGCTCGACGAGGGTAAAACAAAGTACACCGACGTCGACGGTATCCCCGAATTGAAGGCGGCCATCGTTGCCAAGTTCAAGCGCGACAACGGTCTCGACTACAAGCCGAGCCAAGTTTCGGTCGGCACGGGCGGCAAGCAGGTGCTCTATAATGCGCTGCTTGCGACGCTCAACCCGGGCGACGAGGTCGTCATTCCGGCGCCATGCTGGGTGTCCTACGCCGATATCGTGCTGCTCGGCGGCGGCAAGCCGGTTTTTGCCGAGACGACGCTCGAAAACGGCTACAAGCTGACGGCGGATGCGCTCGAAAAGGCGATCACGCCGAAGACGAAGTGGTTCATCTTCAACTCGCCGTCGAACCCGACCGGCACCGCCTATTCGGCTGCCGATCTGAAGATCATTACGGACGTTCTTCTTCGTCACCCGCACGTCTGGGTGCTGACCGACGATATGTACGAGCACCTGCTTTATGATGGGCTTGAGTTCGCAACGCCGGCGCAGGTCGAGCCGAAGCTTTATGAGCGGACGCTGACGATGAATGGCCTGTCAAAGGCTTACTGCATGACCGGCTGGCGTCTCGGTTATGCCGCCGGTCCGGAAATCCTGATCAACGCCATGCGCAAGCTGCAGTCGCAGTCGACCTCGAACCCGTCGTCGATCGTGCAGTGGGCGGGTGTCGAAGCTCTGAACGGGCCGCAAGACTTCATTGCTGCCAACAACAAGATCTTCGTCGAGCGGCGGGATCTCGTCGTCAGCATGCTCAACCAGGCGAAGGGCATCCAGTGTCCGAAGCCGCAAGGCGCGTTCTACGTCTATCCGAGCATCAAGGCGACGATCGGCAAGACTAGCAAGGGCGGCACGGTCATCAAGGACGATGAAGCTTTCGTGACGGCCCTTTTAGAAGAAGAGGGCGTCGCCGTGGTTCACGGTGCGGCGTTTGAAGGCTCGCCATCATTCCGCGTTTCTTATGCGGCTTCGACCGAGTCCTTGAAGGACGCCTGCACCCGCATCCAGCGGTTCTGCGGAAATCTCAGCTAAAAAACATAAAGCGCGCGATTTCGGTCGCGCGCTTGAAAATTCGATCGGCAACTTGGTGGCGTGCCGAAGCCTTACGCCGGAGTCGCGCCGTGCGGCATGAACCGTTCGGCGAACCAATCCCAAGCATGGGCGAGCTGGCTCGTAATCGGTTTGCCATCGACTGCCGGGACGACCGGCCGCCAGATTGCAATTTCTGTCGCTGGCTGCGCTTTAAATTCGAAAACCGTCGGCTCGGCGCCGAAGGTCTCGGGGAGTTGTTCCTCGGCGGCCATGACATATCCAGCAGCGTTAGCCGCGGACATTAGGGTTTCGATACTCATAACCTTGCCTCGCATTTCTGAGCCAATTCCCTCTGGCCCATTCCGCATCTCTCGCCAGTACCCCTAGAACGCGCGAAACACCGGAAGAGTTCACAATGCGACGAATATAAAGTTATTCAAGTTATTTTTCGCTTGAGAACCTCGTTCGACAAACATGCGCCGCAATGTAGGTTCGGCAGCGCAAAATAAAACTCCCTTGAATGGTCGTCGTATCGCGCTGCAATAAAAGTATTCACGAAACTGTGCGGCGAAGATCGTTGTGCTGTCTGATCTTTGGAGCGAGCATTGTTTAAGCCGCTCCCTTCCGAGGTGCGGGGTGCGGCCAGCAAGGTCGCGCGCCTCGCAATCGGAGGCAATCATGACAAGCTCAGATGGCCCAAAAGGCGGAAACGGCACTCAAAGTGGCAGAGGCGGGGTCCGGGGCGCGCGATGCGTGGCGCTCATCGGACCCTTTGCAAGTGGTAAGACCACACTTCTCGAAGCGATCCTGGCGCGAACCGGTACGATTTCCCGGGCCGGATCGATCTCAGCGAAATCGACGGTGGGAGACAGTACCCCGGAGGCTCGCGACCACGTAATGAGCGTTGGGCTCAATGTTGCGGAAGCTTCGTTTCTCGGAGAGCAATACACTTTCATCGATTGTCCAGGCTCGGTCGAATTCGCCTACGAGGGCGCGCTGGCGCTTCCAGCTTGCGACATGGCAGTCGTGGTGTGCGAGCCGGACCCCAAGCGCGTGTCAGCCTTACAGGTGATCCTGAAGCAGCTCGATGATGCCGGTGTGCCGCATCTTCTCTTCCTGAATAAGATCGATGCGTCGAGCGTGCCGGTCCGCGATGTCATTCCAAGTCTTCAGCCTGCAAGCGCCAAGCCCCTGGTTCTGCGCCAGATCCCGATCTGGGAAAACGGCATCGCGACGGGGTTCGTCGACCTCGCGTCCGAGCGTGCCTACGTCTATCGCGAGCATGCCGAAAGCAAAATTATCGAACTGCCGTCAGCCGTCGCCGCGCGCGAGAAGGAGGCGCGGTTCCAGATGCTTGAAAAGCTCGCCGATTACGACGATGAGCTGATGGAGCAGTTGCTCGTCGATATTCCGCCGCCCAATGATCGGGTGTTTGAGGATCTGACGAAGGAATTGCGCGACGGATTGATCTGTCCGGTGCTGCTCGGCTCAGCGGAGCATGGGCACGGCATTCTCCGGCTTTTGAAAGTGTTGCGGCACGAATGCCCGACCGTTGAAGACACCGCCAAACGGCTGAAGCTCGATGGTGCGAAATCTGCGGCCTACGTGTTCAAGAGCGTGCATACGAAGGCGGGTGGTAAGCTGTCGTTCGCGCGCGTTTTTGCCGGTGAGATCGCCGACGGAGCGACCGTGACGGGTGCGCAAGGGCAGGAGGAGCGTGTCGCCGGCGTCTTCAGCATTCGCGGGGAAGAAACTTCTAAGCGTGGTACGGCGAAAGCCGGAGAAACGGTGGCGCTGGGGCGGCTCGATTCCATCAGGTCCGGCGAGACGATTGCGGTTGGGAAGTCGGCGGCGGCGCAGGTGGCGGTTGCGAAAGCTCCACAGGCGGCATTGGCGATTGGTCTCGGCCTCAAGGATCGCAAGGACGAAGTGAAGCTGTCATCGGCCGTTGCGAAGCTGACGGACGAAGATCCCTCACTAACGCTCGAACACAACGCCGACATGCATCAAATCCTGCTGCATGGTCAGGGCGAGATGCATCTGCGCGTGGCGCTTGAACGCTTGATGCGCAAGTACGGCATCGACGTTACGCGCGAGAAGCGACGCGTCGCCTACAAAGAGACAATCCGCACGGCGACGGAGGTGCGGGCGAGGCACAAAAAGCAATCCGGCGGACACGGGCAGTTCGGCGACGTGAAACTCGACATCCGACCGATGCCGCGATCAAGTGGAGTTGCGTTCGACGACAAGATCACGGGCGGCGTCATTCCGAAGAACTTCATTCCTTCGGTCGAAATTGGCGTACGCGATTATTTGAGCGAAGGGCCGCTCGGGTTTCCGGTGGTCGATGTCGCGGTGACGCTAACTGACGGCTCATTCCATTCGGTCGATTCTTCCGACATGGCGTTTCGTCAGGCCGGACGATTGGCGATGACGGAAGGCATGCCGAAGTGCAATCCCGTGCTGCTCGAACCGATTATGGCCGTGTCGATTGCGGTGCCGTCGGAAGCAAACGCGCGGATCAACGGCATCATCTCGCAGCGGCGCGGGCAGATCCTGGGGTTCGATGCGCGTTCGGGCTGGCCGGGATGGGATGTGATTGAGGCGCATATTCCGGAAGCGGAAATGGACAACCTGATCATCGACCTGAGGTCAGCGACGGCAGGCGTCGGCTCGTTCACGTTCGGTTTCGATCATCTGGCGGAAGTGTCCGGGCGGCTGCGCGATCAGGTGCTGGCTGCAAGCCGGGCCGCTGCAGAGTAATTTGCCACGTTCGAAACTTAAAAGGCGGCGTGGAACAACACCGCCGCCTTTTTTAGTGCCGTGTCTTGGGGAGGTCTTAGCCCGCGTCGCCGCCGCCGCTGGCGGTGCTCGGCATAGCGCCTTTCGGCGCGACTTTGTCTTTGTTCTGCACGACGGCCTGCTTCACCGGCGATTTCGGGCCTTTGTAATAAGCAGCCATGGCTTCGAGGAAGAGAGGCGAAAGGTCCTTTCCACCAGCGTCGATGTAGGACTTCAACTCGTTGCGCATCCGCGGTTCCCAGAAATTGTGGATGTGCATCGCGATGCCGTCGATCGCTTCCTGCTTCGGATACGACTCGAAATAAGCGGCAATTTGATTGGTCATGCGGATGATGTCGGAGCTTTGCATCGTCAGGTAATTTTCTGGTTGTTGGATGGGAAAGCGTTCAACGATTAAAGATGACAGGGCCGCCAGGGCCGAGTGCGGCGAGGAAGAGATTGGCGTTCGTCGCCAGTTCGAGGGCGAGTGCGGTCGGCGCCGAGACGGTGACGAGCGCACCGATGCCTGCCGTGACGGTTTTCTGAACAAGCTCGAAGCTGCAGCGGCTGGTCATCAGCACAAAGCCTTCGCTGCGGTCGATGTTCTGCGTGTAAAGCGCGCCGATGAGCTTATCGAGGGCGTTGTGGCGGCCGACATCTTCGCGGACGAGCTTGATCTCCCCGTCCTTCGACACCCAAGCCGCGCCGTGGACGGAGCGGTTGAAGCGGTTCATCGGCTGCTGATCCGATAAGTTCTGCGCGGCGCGGCGGATGGCATCCGGCGATGGCGACCATGAGCGATGCACCGGTTTCAGCGGACGAACGGCGGACTCGATTTCTTCGACGCCGCACAGGCCGCATCCGGTGCGGGCTTCGATCGTGCGTCGTGACAGGCGCGTCGAGTCGATCGCGTCTTCCGGCACGGCGACATCAACCGCCATGCCGCCGTCGACCGGCATCACCAGGACTCCCTGGATTTTGCTCGGATCCGGCACGATGCCTTCGCCGACGAGAAAGCCGATGGCGAAGTCGCGCAGGTTTGCCGGCGTCGACATCATCACGGTGTACGGCGACGAGTTAATCTGCAACGCAACCGGCGTTTCCTCCGGCAGTTGCCACGTGATCGTGTGCGTGCCTGACGCCGTCGTCTGCTCGCCGGAGGCGGGGCGCGAACACAGGCCCGCGCCGCCCGCTGGCTGAGATACGGCTTTGGGCATGACATTCATTGCAGTCAACTCCGGGAGGGTCGGCTGAGAGGAAATTACTCCGCCGGCTCCAGCTTCTTGTCTTTGGAGATGCGCTTGTTCTCGAACTCGCGTTCCTGCCATTCCTCCTGCCACTCGGACGGGTGGTTGGAGACGTGAACCTGTACCGCCGTCACCTTATACTCGGGGCAGTTGGTCGCCCAGTCCGAGTTTTCCGTGGTGATGACGTTGGCGCCGGTCACGGGGTGGTGGAAGGTCGTATAGACGACGCCTTGCGGCATGCGATCCGAGACCTTCGCCGTTAACGTGGTGGCGCCGACGCGGCTTGCAAGAGACACTTTCATGCCGCTCTTGATGCCACGCACCTCCGCGTCGTGCGGATGAAGTTCGAGGATGTCCTCCGGGTGCCACGCGACGTTCTCAGTGCGCCGGGTCTGAGCACCGACATTGTACTGTGACAGGATACGTCCGGTCGTCAGGATCAGCGGGAAGTTGCGGTTGGTGCGCTCGGCGGTCGGGACGAAGCCCGTCAACATGAAGCGGCCCTTGCCACGCGTGAACTCATCCGTGTGCATGACGGGCGTGCCGACCGGATGTTCTTCATTGCACGGCCACTGAATGGAGCCGAGCTCGTCGATGCGGTCGAACGAGACGCCTTCGAAGGTCGGCGTGACGCGGGCGATCTCGTCCATGATTTCCGACGCCGAATTGTAATGCATCGGATGACCCATCGCCGTCGAGAGGCGCGAGATGACCTCCCATTCCGCCATGCCCTGTTTTTCGCGCATGACCTTACGGACGCGGTTGATGCGCCGCTCGGCGTTCGTGAACGTGCCATCTTTTTCGAGGAACGACGTGCCGGGCAGGAAGACGTGCGCGAAGGCGGCCGTCTCGTTCAGGAACAAGTCCTGCACGATGACGATGTCCATCGATTCCAGCGCGTGCTCGACGTGGTGCGTGTTTGGATCCGACTGGGCGATGTCTTCGCCCTGGATGAACATGCCCATGAACGTGCCGTCGGAGGCCGCGTCGAACATGTTGGGAAGACGCAGACCCGGTTCCGGATCAAGCTTGGTGTTCCATTCCTTCTCGAAGATCGTGCGCACTTCGGCGTTCGAGACGTGGCGGTAGCCGGGGAACTCGTGCGGGAACGAGCCCATATCGCATGAGCCTTGCACGTTGTTTTGGCCGCGCAACGGGTTCACGCCGACGCCTTCGCGGCCGATGTTGCCGGTCGCCATTGCGATGTTGGCCATGGCCATGACCATCGTCGAGCCTTGGCTGTGCTCGGTGACGCCGAGGCCGTAGTAAATCGCAGCGTTGCCGCCGGTCGCAAAAAGGCGCGCGGCTTCGCGAACCATTTGCGCCGGAACGCCAGTAATATGCTCGGTCGCTTCGGGGGAATTTTCAGGGCGCTTGATGAATTCTTCCCAGCGATAGAAATCAGCGGGTTCGCAACGACGTTTGACGAACTTGGTGTCGATCAGATTTTCGGTCGCGATCACGTGACCGATCGCGTTCATGACCGCGACGTTGGTCGAGGGTTGAAGCTGAAGATGGTAGGCCGCCTCAACGTGTGGCGAGCGCACGATATCTGTGCGACGGGGATCGACGACAATCAGCTTGGCGCCTTCGCGGATGCGCTTCTTCATGCGCGAACCAAAGACAGGGTGACCGTCGGTCGGGTTGGCGCCGACGACCATGATGACGTCCGTCTTATCGACGCTCTTGAAGTCTTGCGTTCCGGCCGATTCACCGAACGTCTGCTTCAAGCCGTAGCCCGTCGGCGAGTGGCAGACACGGGCGCAGGTGTCGATGTTGTTGGTGCGGAAGGCACCACGAACCAGACGCTGCACGGCGTAGACTTCCTCGTTCGTGGTGCGCGAGGAAGTGATGCCGCCGATGGAATCCTTGCCGTATTTCTCTTGCGTGTCCTTGAGACGTTTCGCGGCATAGCTGATGGCTTCATCCCACGACACGGCCTGCCACGGATCGGTGATCTTTTCGCGGATCATCGGCGTCAACACGCGATCCTTGTGCGTCGCGTAACCGAACGCGAAGCGGCCCTTGACGCATGAATGGCCTTCGTTGGCGCCGCCGTCCTTGTAGGGCATCATGCGGACGACTTCCTCGCCACGCATTTCGGCCTTGAACGAGCAGCCGACGCCGCAATAAGCGCACGTCGTGACGAGCGAATGCTCAGGCTGACCGTGATCAAGAACGGACTTCTCGATGAGCGTTGCTGTCGGGCAGGCCTGGACGCAGGCGCCACAGGAGACGCATTCCGACGACAGGAATTCTTCGTCCATACCGGCAGAAACGTGAGAAGCGAAACCGCGGCCATCGATCGTCAAGGCGAACGTGCCCTGCACTTCCTCGCAAGCGCGAACGCAGCGCGAGCAGACGATGCACTTCGACGGATCGAACTGGAAGTAGGGATTCGACTTGTCTTTCGCCTTGAAGCGGTCGTTGGCTTCGCCGTCTTTCGTTTTGGCGAAAACGTGGTTCTCGCCGTCGTAGCCATAGCGGACTTCGCGCAGGCCGACTGCACCCGCCATGTCCTGCAGCTCGCAGTCGCCGTTGGCGCCGCAGGTCAGGCAGTCAAGCGGATGGTCGGAGATGTAAAGCTCCATCACGCCACGACGGAGGTTGGCGAGACGAGCATTTTGCGTCGTGACCTTGATGCCGGGGGCGACGGGCGTCGTGCAGGACGCAGGCGTTCCCTTGCGGCCCTCGATCTCGCACAAGCAGAGACGACACGAACCCCACGGGTCGAGGCTGTCTGTGGCGCAGAGCTTCGGAATTTGAATGCCGAGCTGCATCGCGGCATTCATGATCGACGTGCCTTCGGGCACCGTGATCTCGCTGCCGTCGATTTCGAGCGTCACCATTTTGGTGGCTTCGTGAACATCGGGCGTAGGCGTGCCGAAGTCGGTCTCTTTGATGAGAGTCATCGGCTTGATATGCTGGTTCATCGAGCGTCCTCTTGGAGGTCAGCTGATCCTGAAACTTTATTCTGCGGCATCTGCGAGAAATTTATTAGGCGACGGCTTGTGGAAGTCTTCCGGAAAGCCACGCACCGCGCTCATGACAGGGAACGGCGTGAGGCCGCCCATTGCGCAGAGCGAGCCGTCGGTCATCGTTACGCACAAGTCTTCAAGCAGCGCCAAGTTCTTGTCGCGGTCGACGTCGTCGATGATGCGGTCGATCACCTCGACGCCGCGCGTCGAGCCGATCCGGCACGGCGTGCACTTGCCGCAGCTTTCGATCGCGCAGAATTCCATCGCGAAACGTGCCTGCTTTGCCATGTCGACCGTGTCGTCGAAAACGACCAGGCCGCCGTGGCCGACCATGGCGTCGACTTTGGCGAATTCTTCGTAATCCATCGGCACGTCGAACTTCGATGCCGGGATGTAGGCACCGAGCGGACCACCGACCTGGACAGCGCGGACGGGACGTCCCGTCGCGGTGCCGCCGCCCCAGTCTTCGATCAACTGACGCGTGGTGACGCCGAACGCTTTCTCGACGAGGCCGCCCTGCTTGATGTTGCCGCCGAGCTGGAAGGCGAGCGTGCCGCGCGAGCGGCCGACGCCGTAGTTCTTATAAAACTCGCCGCCCTTCGACAGGATGATCGGCACGGCCGCGAAGCTCATCACGTTGTTGATGATGCTCGGTTTGCCGAACAGGCCTTCAATGGCGGGGATCGGGGGCTTGTAGCGAACGATGCCGCGTTTGCCCTCGATGCTTTCGAGCATCGACGTTTCCTCGCCGCAGATGTAAGCGCCGGCACCCATCCGGACGAAGAGATCGAACGAATAGTTCGTGCCCTGGATGTTGTTGCCGAGCCAATTGGCCTGGCGTGCGATTTCGATGGCTTCGCGCAGCACGTGCACCGAATGGGGATATTCGGATCGAACGTAGATGTAGCCCTTCTGGGCACCGCCCGCGACGGCGGCGATGGTCATGCCTTCGATCAGGCAGAAGGGGTCGCCTTCCATCAGCATGCGGTCGGCGAAGGTGCCGCTGTCGCCTTCGTCGGCGTTGCAGACAACGTACTTTTCGCCCGGCGGCAGGTCGTGAACCGTCTTCCACTTGATGCCGGTCGGGAAGCCTGCCCCGCCGCGGCCGCGAAGACCCGACGTCGTCACTTCGGTAACGATATCCAGCGGCTTCATCTGCAAGGCTTTGGCAAGCCCCTCATAGCCGCCGTGGGCACGATAGTCTTCGATGGAAAGCGGATCGGTAATGCCGCAACGCGCAAACGTCAGCCGTTCCTGGCTCTTGAAATAGGGAATCTCTTCAGTCCGGCCGTGGCCGAGACGATGGGATTTGCCTTCGAGGAAGCCAGCTTCGAAAAGGCCGGCGACATCGCCCGGCATCACCGGACCGTAGGCGACGCGGCCATCCGCCAACTCGACCTCAACGAGCGGCTCAAGAAAGAGCATGCCGCGCGAGCCGTTGCGGACGATCTGAATATCGAGGTTGCGAGATTTTGCCTCTTTGGTGATCGCAGCTGCGACTTCGTCGGCGCCGACGGAGAGCGCTGCAGCGTCTCTTGGAACGAAGACCCTGATCATTCTGCAGCTTCCTTGTCGAGGGCGCCGATAATTTCGTCGAAACGCTTAGAATCGACCATGCCATAAAGTTTTTCGCCGACCATGATGGCCGGCGATAGCGCGCAGTTCCCAAGGCAGAAGACCTGTTCGATGGTGACCGAACCATCGGCGGTGGTGCCGCCGAGTTTGGTCCCAAGCGATTGCTCTGCGTGCTGACAGAGCTTCTCAGTGCCCATCGATTGGCAGGCCTCGGCGCGGCAGATCTTGACGACGTGGCGGCCGACGGGATGGCGTTTGAATTCGTGATAGAAGGTCAACACGCCGTAGACCTCGGCGCGGGAGCGGTTCAGTGCCTTGGCGATCACCGGCAGCGTCGCATCCGGCACGTAGTCAAGCTGATGCTGCAACTCGTGAAAAATCTCCAGTAGCTCGTCGGGCTTGTTGCCGTGACGGGCGCATACCGCCAAGGCCGCAACCTCAGCGGGGTCCATGACTGGCGTTGGCGCCGTCGAAGTGCCGTTGTTTTGGCTGGCTTTCTTCGCCATGCGTGGCGTTTCCTCGGTATTGTTGGCGGTCTTTCGTGCCGCAGTGCGCACTTTGCCGCATAAACGGTTAAGTGGTTCAATCCGCACCTCGGTTCAAATCGATATAGTCGATATCTCTATAGACGCCGTCAATGATGCGGCGCAAAAACTAGGCCGAATGGCATAGTTTTGAGCATTTTCTCGGGCTAAGTAGCCGGAAAATTTCAGGAAATGCGTTTTGCAGAAAGAGCGGTCGCGGCCTCTCTGAAGGCCCGTACGAGCGGTGCAACGGGATCACGATCCTGTGTGATCATGCCGACGCTGTGCGCCACCTCAGGATCTACAAGAGGAATGGCTCGGATGCCGGGATCGTCGCCTAGGAGATTCAACAGATAATGGGGCATGACGCTCGCCAGCCCCATGAGGCGGACGTTGGAATAGAGATTGATCACGGAATTGGTTTCGAGCGCCGGTTCCGGGTGGCGGCCGGCGACCTCGAAAGCATGGTCGATGATGCGCCGGTTCTGCATGTTCGATGTCAGCAGGCCGAGTGGAAGCTCGGCTGCATCACGCCAGCTCACCGCCTCACGGTCGGCCAGCGGATGGTCTTCCGGAATAAAAAGACAGTAGCGCTCGACGTAGAGCGGGGTGGCGACGAGGCCATTGATCGGCTCGTTGTCGAGGTAACTGATCCCGGCATCGATTGTATACTCGTTGAGGCCGCGCAGGATTTCCTCGGAACTCATCGACATGATCGTGAAGTTGATCTGCGGATGTAGGCGCTGCACGTCGCGCGTCAGATAGGGCAGAATCGGCAGCGCCGACGGAATGGCGCCGAGAACCAGGCGGCCAGTCAGGCCGAAATCGCTGATCGCAAGCTGCGCCAGCTCCTGATGCATCGAAGCCCAATTGTTGAGAATGAGCTGCGCCCACTTGAGGACACGTTCGCCTTCCTGAGTCAGACCCTGATAGCGTTGGCCGCGTTCGACGATGGGCACGCCGAGTTCAAGCTCAAGCTGGCGGATGCGGCCAGAGAGCGTCGGCTGCGTGACGTTGCAAGCCTGGGCAGCGCGCGTGAAATGCTTTTCGCGCGCCAGTGCAACGAGATATTGAAGCTGGCGGATATCCATTTTCGACGCTCTCGCTTGAGAGAGCGCCGGTTATCGGGGTTTCGCCGGGCAAAAGCAAATCGCGCACTGAGGGCCGGATTTCAGACGTCAATTCCGGTGGCGTCGAAGACGTGGCCTGAAAGTGTGCGGCCGCGGCGGGAAGCCAGGTGCAGCGCGAGAGAAGCGACGTCGGGTTCGCTGGCGAGATAGGCTCCGCCGCGGCCGTCGAAGAAGGCGCGGGGGCCAACACCGTTGATGCGAACGCCCTTATCGGCCCAGGCGCGGGCTTCCTGCGCGATCATCGCGGCGAGTGCCGTCCGGATGACGCCGCAGATCGCGGCCGAGCGGGCATCGCGGGGTTCTGGCATGTTGACGACGTTGAGGACGAGGCCTTCGCTCATGACGAGGCACATGCGATTGGCGATCACCCGGGTAAGCTGGGCGAGGGGTGCAAGCTTTGATTCTATAAGGGCTTCGAGATCGGCATCGTCGTCGATGGCATCGATCTCGTCGGCCGAAATCGACGTCATGTTAATGGCGGCGTCGAGACCGCCAAAAGCCTGAGCCGAGGTCTGGGCGAAGCGCGCCGCGGAATTTGCAGTCGAAATATCGAGAGTATGGAGGCGAATCTCGCTAGCGCTCTGGGATAGGAAGGCGAACAACTCAACGAGTTCCGGCGACAACTCGGCGGTATGGGCGACAAGGCGGACGTTGAGATCGGCAAATGTCCGGGCGACGTCGATGCCCGAGTTTCCGGTGAGGCCGGTGATAAGGATGCGCGCCCGCGATAACTCACTCGAAACTTCTTCTTCGACGCTGGTACCAACTCGATCCATGTACATGGCGCTCTTCCCCTCCTGACAACACGCTGAACCGGCGAACGCGAGAGGCGCCGTCGGCAGGATGATAGCACGCCGATTCGCCTAACGAGACCTAAACAGCCAGCCGATTCGGGTTTGGGGGAGACGGGTCAAGGGCGCTTTTGAGACTATGCACCGCGCCACGCGTTATAAGGCTGTGACCCTGACGCCCCGCACAGGCATCCATCTGCCCTTAGTGCGGGCGGAGGGTGGAAAAGGTGGTGATAGTTCGAGGCGCGCACGTTGCGCCGCGTTTCACGCCTCTGCGAAGGTTGAGACTGACGAATCGACTAGCTGCTTGGATAAGATGACAAAACAGGACAACTCGAAGCCGCAAGACAGTGTCGCGCCTGCCGACACGGCTGCACCATCGCCGGCTCTTGTGCCTGGTCCCGCTTTTGGGCCTGGTCCGGCTCCAGGACCTGCTCCGGCAAATGGGCCGCCTGCTCCAAGCGCCGCTGCACCATCCCAGGATTCGCCTCGCGAGGTTAAATCGCGGGATGGGCTGATCGTGGCGTCAATCGTCATCGCTTCCGTTGCCGTGGCGGTGATGTGCTTTGCCCAGCTCGGGCTGGCGCTTCCTGTTGCTGGCGCCGTGGGCGTCGTAACGCTGGCGCTGTTGATGCTTATTCATAAGCAGATGCAGAAGTCGGCGCAGATCGCTCAGCTGAAGGCGGAGCTGGCCCAAAGCCGCCTTGCCGGCCGGCCGAAAGGCGGAATGCGTCCGGGCCCCGCTACCCAGCAGGCCCAAGCGCAGCCTCAATCATCGCAGAGCGCGACCGAAGCTCGGATTCGCGAATTGAGCCGTGACATCGGCAACCTTGTTCCGCGCTCGGATGTGGCGCCAGCCGGCGCCCAGGGTCCGACGCAACCGTTCGTCGGTCCGCTCGCGCCCGAGCAGGGGCCGCGGAAGGCGCAGCGCGCGCCGTTACCATCTATCGGTGAAGCAGCGGCGAAGTCGGCAAGCGAAGCGGGCGCCGGTCCGTCTCTGCAGGGACCGACTGTAAAGCCTCCGGTTTCGGCGCCGCCTGCCGACACGCAGTTCATGGGGCCGCAACCGCCGCAAGGGGATGCGCCGCGCGAGCAGTGGTCGTTCCGGCCTCGTACCGATGCCCAGGCGTCCGTGCAGGGCGCGTCGGCCGCGAGCAACGCCATGAACGGCAACGCACAGGCACCAGTCGCGACGACCATCGAGGGCGATCTCGAACTCGTGCAGCGTAAGATCAAGGAACTCGCTGACGAGGTGAACGCGGCGGAAGCATTGCGTCCCAAGCCGCAGCTCGTTGCGACTCGTCCGAGTGGACCGTCGAGCCCGCTGGAAGACTCCATCGGAGCGCTGCGCGCTGCTGCAAAGAGCATGCGCGGCAGGCCGTCTCTCGGCGATTTCATTCCGAAGTTCGAAACGCAGGCTGCCGAGCCGAAGCCCGATTCCCGACCACAGTCGATGCCTGCGCAGCCAGCTGCTGCTCCGGCGAACCCCGCAACGGGTTTCGGCGAGCTCGTCATTCCGGCGACGGCAGAAAGAATCGCGGGTTCGGATGCCGATGCGTCTGCCTCTGCTGCTCAACTATCAAATGCTGCTGAGCGCGATGTGGCACCTCCCAACCTTGAGCTGCCGCTTCCCGATTTCTCGCTGCCGTTGGGGCCGACCCTACCGCCGCGTGCGGCTGCGATCAGCAGTGCTGTTGACGATGGAACCATCGACGTCTTGCTTGGGCCGATCGTGACGCTGTCGGAGCATTCAGTCAGCCACTACGAAATGACGGCGAACCTCGTTTCGCCGACAGGCGAGACACTCACCTTCAGCGAGGACGATTTTGCGCTGATCGATGGTGAACGCGATGCGAAATTTGATATTGCGCGTCTCAATCGGGCCGCTGCGCTGGCGGCGCGGATGGATGCGCGTGATCGAGAAGGTTCGCTGCTCGCGGAATTTTTTGGCTCCTCGATGACGAGCAGGGCTTTTCTTGAAACCTTCGCGAACGCCTACGAAACGCGGCAGCGAATTTCGGCACAGCTCGTACTGACGTTTACGCAGCGTGCGGTCGACGCGTTCTCACCGGCGGCTTGGCAGGCCGTGCGCGATATGCACGCGTTCGGGTTCCGCTTTGCGCTCGACAAGGTTCGTCACGTGGGGACGGATTTCGCGGCGCTGCAGAGATCGGGCTTCCGCTTCGTTTGCATTGACGCTCAGACGCTGCTCAATGGGCTGGCCACACCAGAGCGGCTTGTGCCGGCCGAGGAAATTCTGCAGCGGGCGACGCTGGCAGGGCTTTCGATCATTGCGGCGGGCATTCAGGACGCAACAACGCAAAAGCGGCTGCTCGACGCCGGTGTGCTGTTAGGTCAAGGGCCGTTGTTTGGAGCGCCGCGACAGGTCAACGTCGACGGCGGCGCGGGGCCGTCCGATCAATCGGCGGCGGCTTGAGATAGCGTAGCGAAGTTAATGACTGTGACGACGGCGCCGGATGACAGTCCGGCGCCGCGTCGTTTATAGGGCCGTTTATCGGGGCCGCAGAGCGCGCGCTCCATGTAAAGGCCTGCCGATGACCGACATTCCCGTTCTCTCGTCCATTGCGCCGTTCGCGGAAACATCCGAGCTCTGGTTCGTCGATATCTGGGGCGTGATGCACAACGGCGTGCGGCCGTTCGCGTCGTCGGTGGCGGCGTGCGAGGTTTTTCGCAAGCGGGGTGGAACAGCACTGTTGGTGACGAACTCGCCGCGGCCGCGGGAGAGCGTGGGCAAGCAGCTCGATAGCATCGGCGTATCGCGCGATGCTTATGACGGCATTGTCAGTTCGGGAGACGTGTCGCGCAGTCTCATCGACGCGTGGGCGGGGCGGCCTATTTTGCACATCGGGCCGTCGCGCGATCTGCCGATCTTCGCGGGGTTGAAGGCTCAGCCCGGCGCGACCATCGAGGATGCCGAAGTTTCGGTCTGCACCGGTCTTTACGACGACGAGACGGAAATGCCGGATAGTTACGCCGCGATTTTGGAGAAGCTTCGTGCGCGCGATGTGCCGATGATCTGCGCCAATCCGGATCTGAAGGTCGAACGTGGTGGCCGCATCATCTATTGCGCCGGAGCGATTGCAGCGGCGTATACGGCGCTGGGCGGGACCGTCAATTACGCCGGGAAGCCATATCGGCCGATCTACGACCTCGCGCTCAAGATCGGCGCAGAGAAACGCGGTGCGGCGGTCGACAGGGATCGGGTGCTGGCGATTGGCGACGGCGTGGCGACCGACATTGCGGGAGCGGCCGCATTCGGTATCCGTTCTGTGTTTATCGCGAGCGGAATCTCCGTACGGTCAGACGAAACGATGGACCACGCATCGCGCCGCCTATTCGCAAACGACAGCGCCGCGAAGCCGGTTGCGGTGATGAAAGATTTTGTTTGGTAGCTACGGCTCAGCAATACCGAACGGGACGGAAATGTCGGATCACGAATTGAAGCGCGTTATCGAGGCCGCCGATGAGGCAATCATGGCGGAAGATTTCGACGCGGTGAAGGACTTCTACCACGATCACGCAACGCTTGTCGTCAGGCCAGGATTGAATGTCTCGGGCAAAGCAGACATCCGCAAGGCGTTTGTCGCGATTGCCGATCACTTCAACCATTCGCTTAAAATTACTCAAGACAAGATGAAGATTATCGAGGCCGGCGATGCGGCCCTTGTCATCGCGGAGGCGATTTTGACGACGTCGGGCGCCGATGGCACAGAGACAACGCTGGTCAGACGATCGACTTATGTCTTCCGCAAGAACGCTGGCGGTAAGTGGCTTTGCGTCATCGACAACTCCTATGGGACCGAGCTTCTGGATGAGGCTTAGGCCCGGATCCACTGGTAAAATTAAGTCTCACAAAATCGTCAAAACGATTTTGCCGATGTGGGCGCCGCTGTCGATGCGTTTGTGGGCTTCAGCGGCGTCGGCCAGCGGGTACGTGCTGTCGAGCGGGATTTTGATCTTGCCGGCAACGATCAAGGGCACGACGTTTTCGGCGATCGCGTTCGCAATCTCGCCTTTCACTTCGTTCGAACGAATGCGCAGCGTCGAGCCCGTCAGCGTAAGGCGCTTCAGCATTACGCGCATGAAGTCGACTGTTGCGGTAGAGCCTTTCTGGAACGCGATGTTGACGAGACGGCCATCGTCGGCGAGCGAGCGAATGTTTTTCTCGATGTAATCGCCGCCAACCATATCGAGGATGACATTGACGCCTTTGCCTGCCGTCTCGGTCTTGATGACTTGAGCGAAATCCTGCGTGCGATAGTTGATCGCGATGTCGGCGCCGAGCTTGCGGACTTCTTCGCATTTCTCGTCGGAGCCAACGGTCGTGAAAACCGTGGCGCCGAATGCTTTGGCAAGCTGAATGGCAGTTACGCCGATGCCGCCGCTGCCGCCATGAACGAGAAATTTCTCGCCGGCCTTCAATTGTCCGCGCTGAAAGACGTTGTGCCAGACAGTGAAGAAGGTCTCAGGGATGGCAGCCGCTTCAACGAAAGAAATAGCATCCGGCTTAGGGATGCAGGCGAGTTCCGATACCGCTGCATATTCGGCGTAGCCGCCGCCGGGCACGAGGGCCAGTACGGCGTCGCCGACGGCGAAGCGTTTCGCGCCTTCGCCCAATGCGGCGATGGTGCCGGAGACTTCGAGGCCGGGGAGTTCGGAATGGCCTTTCGGCGGGGGATAATTTCCCTGCCGCTGCATTACATCCGGCCGATTGATGCCTGCTGCTGCAACCTTGATCAACACTTCGCCTGCCTTCACCTTGGGTAGCGGCAGTTCCGTCATCGTCAGGACTTCGGGGCCGCCGGCTCCGTTGATCGCTACGGCTTTCATCGTAGTGGGAAGGCTCATCACGTTTGCTCTCTTGGTATTTTGGCTGGCGAGAGGAATGCACCGCAAGCGCCGCCGGGACAAGGCGGGATGGAGACGCGCCCTCTCTGCTGCCTCCGATCTCGACCCGCGGCGGCATCTTCAATAGAGTGGGGGCATAAGAGCCGGAGGACGCGTCATGGACCTCGACGATCTGTTGCCGCCGAAAAAACCAAAGGGTACAGCAATCGGTGAAAGCCTCGAAACGCTGTCGGTCGCAGAGCTCGAAAAACGGATCGCAGATCTTGAGGCGGAGATCGTTCGGGTGCGTGCGGAAGTCGATCGCAAGAAGCGTCACGAAGAGGCGGCGCGCGCGCTTTTTAAATCGTAAAGTGCGCTCTAACGATCAATTTGAATTACGCTGCATACTGTCCAATTTTGGGATTCGATGAATTTGGCGCTGCTGTTTCGAATCCTAACAGCGCATCACTCCGCTCACGTTTCCACTTAACTGAACCTTAAGCATATTGCTGCACTTTCGGTGTTAATCCAGGCCATCTGGATCGTGGCGGCCCCTCTGCCGCCTCATTTGACGCCTCCCTGTTGACTTTCGAGCCGCCCTAACGGAGCGGCTCTTTTTTTGCACTGTCCACAACATGATTGGAAACGCCCCGTTTTGGGCGAGGTTGTTAACTATGGTGCTCTAGTGTCGGTTCGTGGTAGCAGTTGCACACGGGTAAGCGTTTGTATCGTTGAGGGTCATGAGTAACGTATATCGCGTGGATGGCGCGCCGTCTGGCGGCGCCACAACGGTCTCGTTCGGAGAGCGGTTTCAGTCCTCCGAACAGTTTGACCACATCTTCAAAGAAGGCATGGCGCTCGTCGAGCGCACGGCCAGTTATCTTGACGGTCCGGGCCGCAAGGAAGCAAAGGCGCTCGCTGGCGGGGTCGGCGTCCTTTATGCAACCGAAAGCATGCGTCTGACGACGCGGCTGCTCGATCTAGCTTCGTGGCTTCTCATTCGCCGTGCGCTTCGTGAAGGTGAGATTACCGAGGACGAAGCGCGCAAGAAGCGGCGTCGCGTCAAGCTGCAGGCCTTTGGCCGCCCGGCGCACGTCAAGGGCTATTCGGAGCTCCCGATGGGCCTTCAGAGCCTGATCGAGGAAAGCTTTGCTCTGCACGATCGCATCTCCCAGCTCGATCGCATTCTGACGACGCCGTCGGCAGCAGACGCGCCGGAAGCAGCGGTGAACCCTGTTGCGCATCAGGTCGGTTTGCTGGAGCGGGCGTTCGCTGCGAAAGTCAGCTGAGCGCGACGACAGTTCGAAAATCAAAAAGGCCCGCTCGATGAGAGCGGGCCTTTTGATTTCTGACGATACGTTCGATCGCGAAAAGCGATCAGAACATGCCTTCGAACTTCTTCTTGAAGCGCGACAGGCGGCCGCCACGGTCCATCAACTTCGCATCGCCGCCGGTCCAAGCCGGATGCGTGTTCGGGTCGATGTCGAGGGTGAGCGTGTCGCCTTCCTTGCCGTACGTCGAGTACGTCATGAACTGAGTGCCATCCGTCATGACCACCTTGATCTGGTGGTAGTCGGGGTGGAGATCGGCGTCTTTCTTCATAGCCTTTGGTCCGTCTGGTAATACGTTTATCACGGCGAAGCCCTGAAGAGCTCCGGCCCCGGTCTTGACAAAGAGGGGACTGAATTGCCGCGTTGTTTAGCCGAGATAGCTATCCCGCACAAGCCGCAGTGCGTCGCAAACCTAAGCAAATCGTAATTTTCTTAAGGCCAAACAGCGTCCCATTGCCACTTGAGCCCGTGGCTGCGGTGGGGCATGGTCCCCGCGGCTTGAGGGTCGAAACATCTTGTTTCCCCACGACTTGGACCAGAACCCCATGAGCAGCGACGTTGCAGACCAGAGCCCTGAGCGGGCTCAACCTACGGATGAACCTTCCCGGGAACGCCGGCGCATGTCGCTTAAGCCTTTGAAGACGCTGATGCCCTTGATCACCGCGCATAAGGGTGCGCTCTGGGGCGCCATTATCGCCCTGGTCGTTTCGGCGCTTGCAATGCTGTCGGTTCCGCTCGCCGTCAGGCGTATGATCGACAAGGGTTTTGCCGGCAACGATTCCGCGCTCATTAACAGCTACTTCCTGACGCTCATCGGCATCGGCCTCATCATCGCGATCGCGAGCCCGGCACGCTATTATTTCGTCAACTGGATCGGCGAGCGGGTGGTTGCCGATTTGCGCTCGAAGGTTTTCGCGCAACTCGCGAAGCTCGGACCGGCCTATTTCGATGTCAATCATTCCGGCGAGATCATGAGCCGCCTGACGGCGGACACCACGCAGATTAAAGCCGTTGCCGGCTCGTCGCTGAGCCAAGCGGCGCGCAACTCGATCATGCTGGTCGGCGCGCTGATCATGATGTTCATCACCAGCACCAAGCTTTCGCTGCTGGTGTTTTTGGCGATCCCGGTCATCGTTCTGCCGCTCGTCGGCTTCGGGCGGCTTGTGCGCCGCCTGTCACGCGAGGCGCAGGATACGCTCGGCGATTCATCGGCCTACGCGGCCGAGAACCTTGCCGCCTACCGGACGATGCAGGCCTACGTCAACGAGAAGGCCGTGACGGATCGGTACGACCGTTCGGTGGAGCGGACGTTCGCTGCGGCACGTCGGCGGATGCGGGCTCGTGCGGCGCTGACGGGCATCGCCATCTTCCTGACGGTAGCAAGCATCACGGCCGTGCTCTGGTACGGCGCATCGGCGGTGATTGCCGGTGACATGACCGGCGGCCGGCTTGGGCAGTTTGTGCTTTACGCGCTGTTTGCTGCGGCATCTCTCGCAGAAGTCTCGGAAGTCTGGGGTGAGATCAGCCAAGCAGCCGGCGCTGCGGAGCGCCTCTCTGAGATGATGGCGACGGTGCCGGAAATCCGTTCGCCGGAGAAGCCGACGCCGCTGCCGGAGCCCGCAATCGGCAGCGTTGCGTTCGAAAACGTGTCGTTCGCGTATGCGGCGCGCAAGGGCGATAAAGCGCTCGATGGTGTTTCATTCCGCGCCGAACCGGGCGAGACGCTGGCGCTCGTCGGCGCCTCGGGGGCGGGCAAGACCACGATCTTCAATCTGCTTCTGCGCTTCTATGATCCCGATACGGGCATCGTTCGCGTTGATGGCGTCAACGTCAAGGATGCCGACCTCTCGGCGCTGCGCAATCGCATGGCGCTCGTACCGCAGGACGTTGCGCTGTTCGCCGATACGGTTGCCGAAAACATTCGCTATGGCACGCCCGGCGCGACGCTGTCGGAAGTGCGGCGCGCGGCGGCCGCGGCTCAGGCCGACGAATTCATTCGCCGTCTTCCGGATGGATACAACACCCGTCTCGGCGAACGCGGCACATCGCTTTCGGGCGGTCAGCGTCAACGCATCGCCATTGCACGCGCTATTCTGAAAGATGCGCCGATCCTGCTGCTCGACGAGGCGACGAGCGCGCTCGATGCGGAAAGCGAAGGCGCTGTGCAGCGAGCGCTTGAAGACCTGATGAAGGACCGGACGACGATCGTCATCGCGCATCGCCTGGCGACAGTGCAAAAGGCGGACCGGATTCTCGTCATGGAGAACGGCCGTATCGCCGAAGCCGGTACGCATAGCGAGCTGGTACGGCGCGGCGGAATCTATGCGCATCTCGCCGAACTTCAGTTCGGACGCGAGGCGGCGGAGTAGGCCGAACGGCGGATCTGCGAGTTAACCGGCCGTTAATGTCTGTGAACTGATTATCAACGATCTGTCCGCCTGCTGATAATTAGTATCATGAAGACGCTCACGGTCATCGTTATCGGGTTCGGAGTTTTTGCGTACGACATCGCGTTCAACAACGGCGAGATCGTGCATTGGGTCGGGTCGTTTCTCGGACTTGCCTGAGTGAAAACAGCCAAACTGCTCTGACGCATCCGGCTACGCACGGACGTAGTGGTTGCCGCTTTTTGATTGAGTTCAGCGACGCGCGCGTTTCGCGCGCCGGCCGCCAGGCTTTTATCTGTTCGTCAGCTTCAGCTCGATGCGACGGTTTTTCTGGTAGGCTTCTTCCGTGTGGCCGGGATCGACCGGCTGGAATTCGGCATAGCCTGCTGCGACGAGGCGGTCGGCGGGGACGCCGCGCGAGACGAGATATTTCACCACCGATGCGGCGCGGGCCGTCGAGAGTTCCCAGTTCGAAGCGAATTGCGAATTTGAAATCGGGCGCGCGTCGGTGTGGCCGTTGATTTGAAGAGCCCAATCAATGTCGGGCGGAATTTCTTTCTGCAATTCGACGATGGCTTCGGCGATCTGGTCCATCGCCGCCATGCCTTCGGGCGTCAGCGTTGCGGAGCCCGATGGGAACAGCACTTCAGATTCGAAGACGAAACGGTCGCCGACAACGCGGATGTCTTTGCGATCTTTCAGCAGCGTGCGTAAGCGGCCGAAAAAGTCGGAGCGATAGCGCTTCAACTCCTGCACCTGCTGGGCAAGGGCCGTGTTCAGACGGGCGCCGAGATCTTTGATGGTCTTGTCGCTTTCGGCGCCTTTTTTCTCCGAGGCTTCGAGTGCGTCGTTCAAGGCTGCGATCTGGCGGCGAAGCGCAACGAGCTGCTGGTTCAAAAGATCGACTTTCGACAACGCTTCGTTCGAAAGGTTCTTCTGCTTGTCCAGCGCCGCCGTTAATCCGGCAATCTGACCTTCGGCCGATTTGGCGCGCTCGTCGGCGCCAAGGCCTGCGCCCGTCAGTTTTTCGTTCTCGGCTTTGAGTGTGGAGAGCGTGGCTTGCAGAGCCGCGAGTTCATCCTGCGCCGATTGCGATTTGCCTTTTTCCAGCGACAGCATCGACGTCAATTCACTGATCTGGGCAGTGAGGCGCTGAAGGGCGGAATCTTTGCCGGTGACTTCCTGGGCGGAGAAATACTGCGCGATCATGAAGATCGACATCAGCAGCGTCACGACGAGGAGCAGCGTCGAGAGCACGTCGACGTAGGCGGGCCAGAACTCGCCGTATTCGCCACCGCGGCGGGAGCGTCCGCGCGCCATTGGTTAGCCCCCGCGCTTCATCGCATCGGCGAGGCTGCGCAGCATGCTGGCGACCTCTTGCTGCTGCTGAGCTTGCTCATCGACCCATTCGCGGACGACCTTTTGTTCGGTGCGCATCTGCGTCACGAGCTGGTTGACGCCGCGCGCGAGGTCACGAACGTCCTCTTGAGCTTGACCGGCGGCCTTTGCTGTCGTTGGCGCGGGCTGGTCGGTCAAACGATTGGTGAAGTCTTCGAGCGAGCGCTGCATGTCCACGACGGCGGACAGAAGCTGGCGGTTGACGTAGTCGCTCGACGACACGCCGCCGGCAGGCGTCAGCTCAGTAATGCCCGAGAGCCATTCTTCCAGCTCGTTATAGAAGCGATTGTGCGCGTGGTTTGCCTGCAATTCGAGAAAGCCGAGAATGAGCGAACCGGACAGGCCCAGAAGCGATGACGAGAAGGCCGTTCCCATGCCCCTCAGCGGCGCGGCGAGGCTTGCTTTCAAGTCGCTGAAGAGCTGAACGTTGTCGGTCGCCTTGCTGTCGAGGGTGTCGATGGCGTGGCCAACCGACTGAATGGTTTCGAGCAGACCCCAGAAGGTG
The DNA here is from genome assembly GCF_047497105.1 of Hyphomicrobium sp. DY-1. Taxonomy (NCBI): domain Bacteria; kingdom Pseudomonadati; phylum Pseudomonadota; class Alphaproteobacteria; order Hyphomicrobiales; family Hyphomicrobiaceae; genus Hyphomicrobium; species Hyphomicrobium sp. DY-1. Next base: position 3,188,365 of record NZ_CP134870.1, read on the forward strand.
CCGAGCAGGCCGAGGAACACGAGTAACCCGACGAGGTAGCGGCCGGTGTCGCGGGCTTCATCGAGGCGCGAGCCGATCGAATCCATGAACGATCGCATTGCGGCAGTTGATAGCGAGATGGTGCCGGTGCGATCGCGCAGCATCGTCGCCATTGGGGCGAGTAGCACGGGGCGGGCGCTGATCGACAGGCCTGGATCGGAAATACGGAAGGCGTTCACCCAGCGGATTTCCGGATAGAGCCGGAAGACTTGGCGATAGGCGTAGATAATGCCGAGAAAGAGCGTACCGAGGATCAGGCCATTCAGGCCTGGGTTGTTCAAAAACGAATGCTGCAACTGATCGAAGAGAATGGCGGCAAGAAAGCCGACCAAAGTCAGGAAAATAGTCATGCGCAGCAGAAAGACACCGGGCGGTGTCAAACGCCGCGATACCGGTGCGAGTGCCGAGGCATCGCCCGGGCGGATCTTGGCCATTCGTCGTCTCCGGAACGTCCCCGCTGTCCCTATTGCGAGACCTTAGCGCAACGCTGTGTCATCGAAAACCGGCAACATCATGCCGGAGTCCCGGCTAGCCCAGGGCGTTCGGCGTGGGTCAGCCCTTTGTAAACAGCACAGAGCCGAAAGCTTTGTGAAGGTGGAGGTTGGCAGCCAGGACGTCGCCCGAGTCCAGCATCTTGTCGCCGCCCTTCAGGTCGCTGACGAAGCCACCGGCCTCGCGGACGATGACGATACCGGCCGCGACATCCCACGGTTGCAGATTGTGCTCCCAGTAGGCGTCGAAGCGGCCGGCGGCAACGAAGGCGAGATCGAGGGCGGCGGAGCCGGTGCGGCGGATGCCTGCGACTTCGCCCATCAGCATTTCCATCTCTTTGAGGAAACGCGGGTGCCCGGTGCGGCCACGGTGGGGAATGCCGGTCGTTACAAGCGCATCCGCGGGCGATTTGCGGGCGGCGACGCGGAGGCGGCGGTCATTCAGATAGGCGCCTTTGCCCTTTTCAGCGGTGAAAAGCTCGTCGCTCGCTGGATTGTAAATGACGCCCGCGACAAGCTGGCCTTCGCGTTCAAGGCCGATGGAAACGGCGAACATCGGGTTCGAATGCAGGAAATTGGTGGTGCCGTCGAGCGGATCGACGATCCAGCGGTGGGTCTTGTCGGCGCCGATGATCTCGCCGCGCTCTTCCATCAGGAAGCCGTAGCCGACGCGGGCCTTCGACAGCTCCTTAAAGATGATGTCTTCGGCTTTGTGGTCGGCGGCGGAGACGAAATTGGCAGGGCCTTTGATCGAGACCTGCAGGTGTTCGACCTCGCCGAAGTCGCGAACGAGGCTGCGTCCGGCTTTGCGCGCCGCGGAAATCATGACGTTCAGGGTCGGTGATACGTTGCTCATGTCGTGAGATCCGGAATCGGCGCGAGAAAAACTTCGAAGACGCGCGCTCTACCGGCTCTTCACAGTCATGGCAAGGCGGCGCAAAGCCTTAAGGCACTGCCGACATTTCCGGATCGACCGCGATACGGTCCATCCAGGCGGAAGCCTCGACCGCTGCTTTCAGGCGATCGGCCTTCGACATTTTCGCCAGAATGGCGTCGAATTCCTTGTCGACGAAGCCGTTTTTTTGCGCGATCAGGCGCCATTTCGCGGCTTCGATCGGGTCTTTCTTCACCTTGATGCCATCAAGGTAAACGTAGGCCAGTCGGTTCTGCGCGCCGGCGATGCCCTTTTCCGACGCTGCCTTGAGCAGAGCGGGGATCTTCACCTCGTCCTTCGTGAGGCCGAAGCCCTGAAGGAGCCGCACGGCGTAATCGTATTGTGCGACTGCGAGGCCTTGCTCGGAGGCGCGGGAAAGCCAGCGTGCCGCTTCCAGTGCATTGGCATCGACGCCGGTGCCCGTCTGATAAAGCTCGGCGAGGTCGTATTCGGCCTGTGGAACGCCTTTTTCGGCGGCGTAGCGAATGTGCTGGTAGGCGCGGATTGGGTTTAGCGGCTTGCCCGTGCCGTTGAGGAACAGCAGGCCGAGATTGTAGTTGGCGTCCGCGTTGCCGGAGAGGGCCGCTTTCTCGAACAGCTCGCCGGCCTGTGTGTAGTCTTTCTTGACGCCTTTGCCTTGAGCGTAGGCCATCCCGAGCGCGAAGGTGCCCTGGATGTCGCCCATGTCGGACGCCCGCTTGAAGTATTCGTTGGCTTTGCGCTGGTCTTTTTCGACGCCGAGGCCATCCTGGTAGATGCGGCCGATGAGAGTATTGGCTTGCGGTTCGCCCTTGGCTGCGGCTTCCTGCGCGAGCTTCAGCGCTGTCAAGTACTGGCCTTGGTCGAAGGCTGTGTAGGCGGCATCATCGCCGGTCGGGGGAACCAGCGAGGGAATGCGCGTTTTCATGCTCGCCGGTCCGGACGTGGAGGGCGGCTCGGCTTCCGACTTCTTGGGCGTCGGGGTGAGCTTGGGAACAACCGTCTCGTCGCGCGAAAACCACGAGCTGCTTTCGGCCGCTGCGGGAGCGGCGCTGAGAGCGAGTGCCCAACACAGTGCTGTTCCGACGAACGATCCAGACCGGAATAATCTCATGTCGCAGTCTCAGGGATTCGTAAGGCTTCTGAAAACGCGCGAACGCGGTCGGCTGCGTCTTTTGCCGTGTCGCTGCTTGTCACGCTGACAGACACGAAGTCGGCACCCACGACAGCCAATGCATGCGCGGCAATGCTATCGGGAACATCGAAGGCAACGCAGGGGACTTCGAATAGCTCACTCCACCAGACGATGAGATCGCGTTGGCGTTGCGCTGCCTTTTCCCGGTCTTCGACATGAGGGGGGATGCCGAAGGCGACGTAATCGGCGCCGCTTTCGCCAAGTTCCATCGCGTCGTGGCGGCTCCGTCCGGCATCGGCGCCGACGATGGCATCAGAGGCGGACTGGCGCGCAGTTTTGAATGAACGGATGATATCCTGTGACCAGATCAGATGAATGCCATCGGCGCCGAGCATATTGGTCTCGCCGGTCTCCGACGCGATGAGCACGGCGATGCCTTGTGCCTGCGCCAAGGCGATCAGCGGCCGCACTGTTTCGGAATCGATTTTCGCGCCTTGGCCGGGACGCAGCAGCACGCTTGCGACGGGCGCGGCCTCGATCGCTGCCGAAAGCACGCTTTTTGCCTGTGTGGCGGGCGTGTCGTCGATCTGAAAATCCAGATAAAGGCTGGCTGGGGTAGACACGCGCCAAAGACTCCAGTTTTTGATCGTTCAATTCCGTGCGGAATGCGGCGGAAACAAGAAGGCCGTCGATTGACCGGGTTTCGTCCACTGGGTTGCAGCAAACAGGGCTATACTCAAGACGAATCGAGTTTTAAGGGCCACAGCGCGGTTTTTTCGCCGGATTACGGCCTTAACGCAGTTTACCAGACTACGGGAACGGGTCATGGTCACCCATCTCTGAGTTTAGGCGTTTTTCCGCCAACTTGAGGGCTCACGTAGTGTCGGCAAGGATCGGCATGCTGCGTCTCTCGCCCATCGGAGCCAAACGGGGAATGATCAAACAAGTCACGCTTCGCCTAGTCGGCGTCAGTTTATTGGGGGTTTGCTGGATCGGATGTGCGCCAGTCATGGCGGCAGAGACGACCTCGCAGGATTCATCAAGCGGCACGACGACGTATTTTCCGCCGAAACCGACTTCGTCACCGGATGCTCCGGCTGTAACGCCGGCGGCGCCGACGACAACGGCTGCCATTCCGAAATCGGCTGACCCGCCCAAGAGCAATCTTCCGGCCGAGCCTGCGGTTTCACCGAAGAGCAGCGTACATGATGCCGATCCGTCGGTAACGGCGACTGTGACTCCGGCGGCCGGTGAGACGCCTCAGTCGCAACCGGCGCCCGCGACAGGCGATGCAAAACCGGCCGATGTCAAACCCGACGCCGCGCCGGCCCCTGCGACGACGGATACGGCCATCGTAACGCCATCGGCGGACGACAAGCCTGCCGCGGATAAACCTGCAGCCGACGCGCCGGCTGCAACGCCCGCGCCATCAACCGACAGCAAGCCAGACGCTGCTACCGCGACACCTCCTGCGGCTTCTCCCGCGAGCGATACGGCGCAGCAGCCCAAGCCCATCGAGACGACGCCCGTTGCCACGCCGCCAGCGCCGCCGCCGGTCAATCCGGTCGTTCTCGCGGCACGCGGGAAGCTTTCGGATAAATCGTTCGCCAGCAACAGCGCCAATGATGATGTGACCGCCGCGCGCGATTACTATGGTTCCCATACCGAGCCGCTGTGGGTTCATGGCGGTGAGTTCACGCGCAAAGCGAAGGAGATCATCTCGACGTTGAAAGGCGCTGATGATTGGGGTCTCGATTCATCGGCCTTCGCTATTCCGGCACTCGGGAGTGGGTCCGCTTCGGAAGGAGCAGCGGAGGCTCAGTTGACGCTTTCGGCGCTGAAATATGCGCGGTATGCGCGCGGCGGCCGTCTCGATCCGGTGTCGCTCAGCAACATTCTCGATATGAAGCCGCCGGTCAAAGAGCCGAAGGCCGTCATGCGAGAGCTGGCGAGTGCGTCCGATCCCGGCGCTTATCTGCGTGGCCTCAATCCGAAGCACATCGGGTTCGAACGTCTCCGGCAAGCGCTGTTGAAGGCGCGTGGCGGGGCGACGGATGTCGCGGATGAACCTGCCGACACGGCGCTACTCGTTAAACTGCCGACGAAGGGCAAAACGCTGAAGCGCGGCGTCAAGGACGATCAGGTTTCGCTGCTGCGGCAGCGCTTGAAAGTTCCTGCCGACAATCCTTCAAATGATCGCGTTTACGACGATCAGCTTGCCGATGCGGTTCGCGCCTTCCAGCGGGCGAACGGTCTCAAGGCCAATGGCGTCGTGACCAATCGCGTGCGCACCGCGCTCAACAGCGAGGGGCAGCCCAAGCGTCGCGCCAGCCCGTCGGAGAACGTCGATCGCATCATCGTCAACATGGAGCGTTGGCGGTGGCTGCCGGCCAATCTCGGGAAGTTCTATGTCATGAACAACATTCCCGAGTTTACCAGCGAGATCTGGAAAGACGATCGCATCGAGCTGAAGCAGAGGATCGTTGTCGGCCAGCCGTCGTGGCCGACGCCGCTGCTGTCTTCTAAAATGCAGTATGTGATCTTCCGCCCGAGCTGGGGTATGCCGGACGGCATCAAAGCCAAGGAGCTTATGCCGCGACTCCGGCAGGCGTCCGGCAATTCGGGCTTCGGATTCTTCGATCAGTTGTTCGGTGGCGGCGGTGGTTACAGCGGCGCGGATGTGATCGAAGCCTACAAGCTGCAGGTCTATTACAATGGCCAGAGGGTCGATCCCAATTCGGTGAATTGGAAAACGGCGGACGTTCGGCAATACAGCTTCATCCAGCCGCCGGGACCGGACAATCCGCTCGGCATGGTGAAGTTCCGTTTCCCGAACAAGCATGACGTCTACATGCACGACACGCCGGAGAAGAGCCTCTTCAGCGCGAATGCCCGGGCGCTAAGCCACGGCTGCATGCGTGTTCAGGATCCTCGCAAAACTGCGGAGGTCATTCTGGGCGAAGACAAAGGTTATTCGCCTGAGAAGGTCGGAGAGCTTTGGAATAGCGGCGCCAGCATCACACTGTCGAAAGAGGTGCCCGTTTACCTCGTCTATTTCACCGCTCGTGTGGGTGACGATGGTCAGATGGAAAACTTCCCCGACGTCTACGGCATCGACAGCCGGGTGATGTCTGCAATCCGGGGCCGGCCCGTCCGCTTCATTGCGCAGGAAGCGATCGATCCGACAGAAGCTTCGGAGCCGGGCGCCAGCGCGTTCGATCCGCCTGACGATCCTCGACCGACGCGTCGGAGCGCAAAGAAAAACACTAATCCGATCCAAGATGCGCTTTCCAATATCTTCCTGAACTGAGCGCAGCCGGTATAGACATCAAAAAAGGGCGGATCTTTCGATCCGCCCTTTTTGTTTCAGGCCGTGCCTGGGATTTTGATCCGGCTTTTATCAGGCCGCTTTTTCGAGCTTCTGGTCCCATTTGCCCAGAGCAGCCAGGCTGTTCATCTTGGCGCGGTGCGTGAAGGCGCGCTGGCCGGCGGCGACGTTCTCGGGCTTGCCGCCCCAGGCCTGGATCGCAGCGGCCTGCAACGCGCGGCCATAAGAGAAGGTCAGCGGCCAGGGCAGCGGACCGGACGCGTTCATCAGCGAGAGATGCTCGGTTGCGGCTTCGTCCGACTGACCGCCCGAGAGGAAGGCAATGCCAGGGACAGCGGCGGGAACCGTCGCCTTCAAACACTTGACCGTCTTTTCGGCGACCTCGGCGGCGCTCGCCTGCTTTGAGCACTTCTGGCCGGAAATGATCATGTTCGGCTTGAGCACGATGCCTTCGAGATTGACGCGGGCATCATAGAGTTCGCGGAACACGGTGCGCAGCGTCCACTCTGTCACGCGATAGCATTCATCGATGTCGTGGCCGGAATGCTCGCCGTCCATCAGGACTTCGGGTTCGACGATCGGCACGATGTTGGCTTCCTGGGCAAGGGCCGCGTAGCGGGCCAGCGCGTGCGAATTTGCCTTGATGCAGTTCCAGGTCGGCATGCCGTCGGCAATTGTGATAACCGCGCGCCACTTCGCAAACCGGGCGCCCAGTTTGTAATATTCGGCGAAGCGTTCGCGCAGGCCGTCGAGACCTTCGGTGATGGTTTCGACCTTCGACGTCGGACCTGCGAGCGGTTTTGCACCCATGTCGACTTTGATGCCGGGAAGCGAGCCTGCGGCCTTCATGATGTCGACGAGCGGCGTGCCGTCCTTGGCCTTCTGACGGATGGTCTCATCGTAAAGGATGACGCCGGAGACGTAATTCTTCATGCCTTCGGTGGCGCGGAACAGCATCTCGCGGTAGTCGCGGCGGCTGTCTTCGGTCGACGTCAGCTTGATCGTGTCGAACCGCTTCTTGATCGTGCTCGTGCTTTCGTCAGCGGCCAGAATACCTTTGCCGGGCGCAACGAGAGCGCGGGCGATGTCTTCGAGTTTTTCGCTCATACTTGCCTCCGTAGGCCGTTTAAACAGTGAAACGCACAATAACGGGCGCCGTTCACTGGCGCCCGCTCTAAAATCCCGTTCAAATCAGCTTGGCCATTGCGACTGCGGTATCGGCCATGCGGTTTGAGAAGCCCCATTCGTTGTCATACCAGGAAACGACGCGAACGAAGTTGCCGTCAATCACCTTGGTTTGATCGAGCGCGACGGTCGAGGACGATGGATCGTGGTTCAGGTCCATCGATACGAGCTTGTCCTTCGTCACCGTCAGAATGCCACCGAGGCGGTTCGATTTTGTGGCTTCAACGATGGCGTTGTTCACTTCTTCTGCCGTCGTGTTCCGCTTGGCGACAAACTTGAAGTCGATCAGCGAGACGTTGGGCGTCGGCACGCGCATCGACGCGCCGTCGAGCTTGCCGGCGAGTTCCGGGATCACGAGGCCGACGGCCTTGGCGGCGCCGGTCGTGGTCGGGATGATGTTCAGCGCCGCAGCGCGGGCGCGGTAGAGATCCTTGTGCAGGGTGTCGAGCGTCGGCTGGTCGCCCGTGTAAGAGTGGATCGTCGTCATGAAGCCATGCGCGATGCCGATTGCGTTGTTGAGGACATGGACGACCGGCGCGAGGCAGTTGGTGGTGCACGAGGCGTTCGAGACGACGACGTGCTCCTTTGTGAGCTTGTCGTCATTGACGCCGTAGACGACCGTCAGATCGGCGTTATCGGCCGGGGCCGAGACGAGCACGCGCTTGGCGCCGGCTTCGAGATGCGCCTTGGCCTTTTCTTTCGAGGTGAAGATGCCGGTGCATTCGAGCGCGACATCGACGCCCATAGCCTTATGCGGCAACTCGGCGGGGTTCTTGATGGCCGTCACCTTGATCGGACCGGTACCGGCGTCGATCGTATCGCCATCGACCTTCACTTCCTTGGGGAAGCGGCCATGCACGCTGTCATAGCGCAGCAGATGGGCGTTGGTTTCGACAGGGCCGAGATCGTTGATGGCGACGACTTCAATGTCCGTCCGACCGCTCTCGATGATTGCGCGCAGCACGTTGCGACCAATGCGGCCGAAACCGTTGATCGCGACCTTCACAGCCATTCTTGGAGATCCTCCGGGTGTGAGAAATTGTGACGGATACGGACGAATTGCGGGCTCGTCGCGATCAGTCTCAAGGTTTTGCGGGTCTTTAACGTCACTTGGTGGCCGCCTGTCAATCAGGCAACCCCGGTGCTTTGGGTTACGCTCCTAGGATTCTTTTCAGTCATAAGGGGGCAAACACGGTCTCGTTTATTGACGACATTTACCTTAGCCACGTAACCTAACGCCCAAGCTAAGGTGATCGATGCGTCAATCGTGTCGCCCGCGAGGGCGATGAGAGGCCATGACTGAACGCAACACCGTTAAGATCAAGCGCGCGGAAGACCTGAAGTCTGCCCGCAAGCCGTCGGGTGACCTCAATTTGCGGTCCGAGAATGCGCGCCTGCGAGCCGAGCTGGCGACCGCCCAGCAGCGGATCGCGGAGCTTGAGCAGCGGACCGCCGACGCCCTCAATCGCATTGATTGGGTTCTCGATTCGCTTCATAGTCTGCGCGAAAGCGAGTCATCGTGAGCGTCGTTCAAGGGGGAGACCGGCTGCGTTGCCGGGCAGGATGGCCGAAGTCCCGTTCACCTTCAATCAACGCACCTATCGGTTCCACTGCGAGGAACACGACGAGCGGCGCCTGAGGGACATCGTCTCGTACTTCAACTCAAAACTGGACGAACTGGTCCGTGAGCATGGTGCGGTCGGCGACGAGCGTCTGATCCTCATGGCGGCGCTGATGATTACGGACGAGCTGTTCGATACTCGGGCCGATGTCGACGATCTGCTCGGGGGCAGCTCAGCAGACCTGCGCTCGGCCGCGATCCGCAGCCTTGAGGCGGACGAAGACGCCGAGCCCGAGAAGCGGCGCGCCAAGGGCTAAGGCGGCGAAAGCCCATCGGGCTCGTGCATATGCCGAAGCAACCACTGGATTTTTCTTAGCCGTTCACATACATCAGCAGATGCTGCGGGGCTCGTCAGGGACAATATGACCCGGGGGCCTATAAGATCCGCACGGGCGCTGTCCCTGACCGGAGCCGTGGCTCCGGACACATGGTGCCCACCTACGCTCGTAGGGACCACGCGGGATCATCGTCTCAACGGCCTTCGCGGCATTATTTCTTTCAGGACCAACTTGCGTTAGACAGCGAAATGATGGCGGACGCAAAGAAAGAGCTGCGCGCCGAAGCGCTTCTGCGTCGCAAGGAAGCCTTCGAGCGCCATGGGCCGGAGGCGAGTCGGCTGGTTGCCGCCCAAGGTCTGGATTTCCTTGGCATAAAGCCCGAAGCGACGGTGTCGGGGTTCGCGGCAATCCGCGATGAAATCAACCCGGCGCCGCTGATGACGTGGCTACAGGCCGAAGGCTGCAAGCTGGCGCTGCCGGTGATGCAGGGGCGGGGCAAGCCACTTGTTATGCGGTTGTGGTCGCCCGGAGACGTGATGGCCCCTGCAGCCTGGGGGATCGCCGAGCCGACCGACGACAAGCCGGAGGTCGATCCGGACGTCGTGCTGGTGCCGCTGCTGGCGTTCGATGCGCGAGGGTATCGCCTGGGTTATGGTGGTGGTTTTTACGACCGTACGCTCAACCGCTTGCGAAAAATAAAGCCGATCATCGCCGTCGGGATCGCCTACGACGAACAAAAGGTCGACGCGGTGCCTGCCGAAAGCTATGACGAAAAACTCGACTGGGTCCTGACGCCTTCGGGTCCCCAAAAATGCCAATAAATTCTGGTCGGACCATTTCATGCGTCTTCTGTTTCTTGGAGATATCGTGGGCCGTGCGGGCCGCACGGTCGTATGCGATGCATTACCCGGGCTCATCCGGCGGTTCGGCCTGGATTTTGTCGTCATCAACGGCGAGAATTCGGCGGGCGGCTTCGGTATTACGGAAGCGATTTTCAACGATCTGATCGACGCCGGCGCCGATTGTGTGACGCTCGGCAACCATGCGTTCGATCAGAAAGATACGCTCGTCTTCATCGAGCGACATGACCGGCTGATCCGGCCACTCAACTATCCCAAAGGTACGCCGGGAAGGGGCGCCACTCTGCTGCAGTCAAAGGCGGGCGCAGATGTGCTCGTCGTCAATGCGATGGGTCGCGTGTTCATGCCTGAAAACGACTGCCCCTTTCGCGCCGTCGATAATGAATTGGCGGCTTGTGCACTAAAGCGCGAAGCCGACGCCGTTATCATCGACTTTCACGCCGAGGCGACGAGCGAGAAACAGGCGATGGGCTATTTCCTCGATGGGCGCGTCAGTCTCGTGGTCGGAACACATACTCATACGCCCACCGCCGACGGCCGCATTCTGCCGAGCGGAACGGCGTATCTTTCCGATGCAGGAATGTGTGGCGACTACAACTCAGTGCTCGGCATGGATCCCGAGGAGCCGATCAATCGCTTTCTGACGCGGATCCCGCGGGGTCGTTACGAGCCGGCCGTCGGGCCGGGGTCGATTTCAGGGTTCGCGGTCGATACGGACGACACCACTGGCTTGGCCATTCATGCCGCCCCGCTGCGGCTTGGTCCGCATCTCGAGCCGTCAACGCCTGCTTTCTGGAGGGAGACGGTCGCCTGAACGAGGCCTTGAAAGGCTGCCCTTGACCCGCGCGCGGCCGTTGCGCAAAAGACGGGGCTTCAGCACAATCTCAAAAACGCAACGAGCACGAGCATGGCCGGCCATTCGCAATTCAAGAACATCATGCACCGCAAGGGCAAGCAGGACGCGATGCGTTCGAAGCTCTTCGCGAAGCTCGCGCGCGAGATCACGGTGGCCGCGAAGTCGGGCACACCCGATCCGGACATGAACCCCAGGCTGCGGCTGGCGATCCAGGAAGCGCGCGCCGAAAACATGCCGAAGGACAACATCGAGCGCGCCATCAAGAAGGCGGCAGGCGGCGACCTCGCGAACTACGAAGCGGTTCGCTACGAAGGTTACGCGCCGGGCGGTGTGGCGGTGATCGTCGAAGCCTTGACCGACAATCGCAATCGTACCGGCGGTGTCGTCCGCAGCGTGTTCACGAAGTACAACGGCAATCTCGGCGCGACGGGTGCGGTCAGCCATATGTTCAATCATATCGGCGAGATCACCTACAAGCCGGGTGCCGGATCTGCGGACGCCGTGCTGGAAGCTGCGATCGAGGCGGGCGCCGACGATGTGCAGTCGGACGAGAACGGCCATCTGATCACGACGGCGTTCGAATCCCTTGGGACGGTCGCGGGCGAGCTTGAGAAAAAGCTCGGCGAGGCCCAGAGCGTCAAAGCCGTCTGGAAGCCTAACCTGTCAACGTCGGTCGATGAAGACAATGCGCAGACCATCATGAAGATGCTTGGCGCGCTCGAAGACGACGACGACGTACAGAACGTCTACGCCAACTTCGAAATCTCCGACGAAGTGTTGAAGAAGCTGACGGCGGCCTGAGGCTATAGGCCCGAGCGCCTCGGCCGAGGCACTTCGAGAGCTGAGATCTATCCGGCGGTATAGAACACGCCAAACGTCATCGCGACCAGCCCGGCGATGACCATCAGGATGCCGACGATCCCGAAAAACTGAGCCATCGAGTTGCGGAAGCGGGTGCGGGCACTACCTCCGGCCGAGGCTTTCGGCTGGCCTGGACCGGCAGCACCCGGCTTTTTGCGAAGTTTGTTAATTGCGGCTTCGGTCGTGGCGGCGGCGATGGCGGCGCGCGTATCATTCCGTCTGGCCCAGCGAAATAGCCAGAATCCGCCAAGGATCAGCAACAGACCTGCCACAATCCAGAGCGGATGAGCGAAGGTGGCGTTCATTACGTCCTGAACCTCAATGGTGGCGGCGGACCGCCAAGTTATTTATTCATTCCGCAACACTAAAGTCGAAATCTTGCGTTCTTACGAGTTTGGTGCGGCAGCAAAGCCGGGGAAGCGTGCTTTGCTGTCAAAACGCACTATGATTAGGGCGTACACGGTGTACGGGAGTAGGCATGGCGGTGGGCGGACCATCGGGGGGCAGAAGCCGGGTTCGTGTCGGACTGGTCGTTGTCCACGGTGTGGGCGAGACAGAGCCCGGCTATTGCGTCAACGCCGTTCTCGATACCCTGGCGACGACCCGGCCCGGATACAGCGTTTCGCCTGCCAACGAATACAATCGCATGACCGAGCCCGAGGTCGGCAATCCGCCGCCGGTGTTTCCTGTGATCCGCCGCGGCGCCGCGCATAACAGCGGCATCGAGATCGAAGCCGTCGAACTGCACTGGGCGGACCTGACCGAAGGCCAGCCCGGGCGTGTGAATACGCTGCTGCAACTCTTTCGCGTCATCTTCGAATCCCATCACCTCGTCGATGCCATGCTCGATCGGACGCGTGATGTCACGTCGTGGATCTTGCGTAAGCTGCTCTGGATTGCGGGCTGGCTGATCCGCGGGCCGAGCGCGGCACTCACGATCGTGACATCGGCGATCTGCGCGCTGTTCCTGTTCGAGCCCGTGTCGGTGACGACCGAAATGATGGACGTCCGCTCGCAGGTGCTCGTCATGACGGGCGCAATTTTTATTACGTCGCTTTATGTTTTCTACCGGATCAGCCGGCAGCAGGATTACTCCTGGTACGATACCGTGTTCTGGCTGGTGGTGACGTCGCTCGCGGTGTTCGCGCTGACGTACTACAACGCGCTGCTCGTGCTTCTACAGTACATTCCCGAACTCGAGATCGGTCCGCAGCGGATGTTGGCCCGCGGTGTTGCTGACTGCGTCGGCGGACCGACGAACGCGGCCTGCTACATCGACGGTCTTTACAAGATCATCATCTGGGGCTGGAGGTTCTGGGGCGGGATGATGGTGTTCGCGGCGGTGCTGCTCGGGTTCGCCTGGGTCCGCGCCCGGATCACGCGCGACCGTTCGCGGCTCGGGACGCTGTCGACGAGCATCGCCATCCTCATCATGCAGTTCATGCTGTGGACGACAGTGGTCGTCAGCGTGATCTATCCGGTGCTCAACCGGGCCGAGACGATCACGACGCTGCGGGAAGCGCGGCCCATCGTCCAGAAGGCCATCGCCGCGCACGAGATTCAACCCGATAGCCCACTTGCAAAGCTTGTGCAGGTGCCGAACATCGAACTCGACTGGATCGGTCGCTTTAAGTTCATTTATGCGGCGACCGCCGTCACCGTGCTGCTGATGATATTAGCCTCGATCGTGCTGATCGAAATCCGGCAATTCAAGGCGCGGCGCGGGCGTTCCGATCTCGAACAGACGGCACGGAACATGCCGCGGCTGCTGTTCAATCCAGCGCTGGTCGGGCTTTTGATTTTCGCGTTCCTCGTCGTCTTCGCGCTGGTCTTCGTGCAACCTTATCTCGACAAGAACCAGATGTTCGTGACGCTGAGGGGCTATATCCTGCCGGTGGCGGCGGTGGTCGCTTTGGTGCTGCCGTTCTTCTTCGGACGGCGCGTCGCCAACGTTGCAAACTTTGCGCGCGATCTGATCGATCATCACTATCAGCCGAGGCAGGAGACGGCCGCGTACTTCATCCCGTCGGTGTTTCGCATTCGCAACCGCCGGCTCCGGCGCGAGCGGATACAGTCGCGCCTCAACCTGGTGCTCGAACACTTCGTGCAGAACCAGGGCTATGACGGCGTGATCTTTCTGGCGCACAGCCAAGGGTCAGTGATCGTCTACGATTATCTGCGCGATAATGGGCCGAACTATACGCGCCTCGGTGATGCCGCCCCGGCGCTGCTGACGTTCGGATCGCCGCTCGGTAGCATCTATCAGAAATATTTCCACGAATACGCGGCTGCGAAGCAGGTGCCGATCGGCATCGCGTCGAAGCTCAAGTGCTGGATCAATCTCTTCCGGGTGGACGATTACATCGGCGGTCGCATCCAGCCGCCGCCGGGACTGCGCGTCGATAATCATGTCATGGGCCTAGGCGGCCATACCGGCTACTGGACCGAGCCCGACGTGGCGGAAGCGCTTGATGCGATTCTGACGGGCAAGGTTGCGGACGCCACCAAGCCGCCGCCGCTGCCGCCACCGCCGATGACGCCTTCGGCGCCCTATGCGGTTCGTGCTATGCGAAGAGCATGAGGGAACGAACGATTCGCATTATCGGCTTCGATCCGGGGTTGCGCCGGACCGGGTGGGGGGTCATCGACAGCGATGGCGTCCGGCTCGTCTATGTGGCGTCCGGCGTGATTACGCCGCCCAAGGACGACGATCTTGCCTATCGGCTTTCGGCGTTGTTCGACGAGGTGACGAGCGTTATTCAGAGCTTCAGTCCGTCTGAGGCCGCCGTCGAAGAGACGTTCGTCAACGAGAACCCGCGCTCGACGTTGAAGCTCGGCCAGGCGCGCGGCGCGGTGCTGCTGGCGCCCGCACGCCTCGGGCTGCGCGTCGCGGAATACACGCCGAACCTCATCAAGAAATCGGTGACCGGTGCGGGTCACGCAGAAAAGCATCAGATCCAGGCGATGATCTCGTTCCTGCTGCCGAAGGCGACGTTCGGATGTGCGGATGAGGCGGACGCGCTGGCGATCGCTATCACGCATGCGCATCATCGTGTCAGTCGCCAGCGGGCAGCGGCGTTTGCGGCCAAGGTCGCGGGAACATGATCGGCAAGTTCATATGATCGGGAAGCTCAAGGGCAAGGTCGATGCGATCGGCGAAAGCCACCTCGTGATCGACGTCAACGGCGTCGGCTATGAGGTGCAGGCCTCGACGAAGACGCTGCGCAATCTGAAGGTCGGCGACGACGTGGCGCTGACGATCGATACGCACGTGCGCGAGGATGCGATCCGGCTGTTCGGATTTCAGAGCGAGTTCGAGCGGAGCTGGTTTCGTACCCTGCAGACGATCCAAGGCGTCGGCGCCAAGGTTGCCTTGAGCGTGCTTGGCGTGATGGCGCCGCAGGATCTTGCCAATGCCGTGGCGTTCGGCAACTGGGCAGCGGTGGAAGAAGCGCCGGGCGTCGGCAAGAAACTCGCGCAACGCATCGTTCTCGAATTGAAAGACAAGGCGCCCGCGCTCTCGCTCGGCGGGCATAGCATTCCGGCGGGTGGTGCGGGTACGGCTGCGCCTGGGCCCAGCATGCCGCCATCGAGTCTGGCATTTGCCGAAGCGCTCTCGGCGCTAACGAATCTCGGCTACAACCCGGCGCAGGCCAACGCCGCCGTCGCGGTCGCGTCGCAGGAATTGGGAGATGCTGCCGATACTGCCGCCCTCATCAAGCGCAGCCTCAAAGAGTTGGCGCGCTAGGCCGTCCGTCGTAATTTTCGCCGCAACCGGAAAGCAGTCTCGCGCATGGAAAAGAACAAGATCAGCAACACCATGCGCACGCTCTGGATGGTTCTGATTACGTCGCTGGCGGCGCCATTCTTTGCCGGATTGATCTTTGTCGGACTGCAATTTCTCGCTCCGGCGACGAATTTTTTCCTGCCGCCTCACGGTGGAGAAGCTATCGGCGAAGTCGCGGTGGATGCGTTCGTCTGGAGCGCATTGCCGGCGACGGTCGCAGCGCTGGGATTGACGCCGTTCGTCCTGCAAAACGGCACGTACCCGTGGCTGCATGCGGCCGTGGCCGGTGTGCTGGGGTTCATGGCGGGCGTGATCATTTTTCCGTTTCACGCCGGACCGGCGATGCCGTTCCTGGCGTTTCTGGCGGGGTTGCTGGCCATCGGCATGCGTGCGCTGCTGATCGCAGGTGGGATTCTGCGCGAAGAGGCGTGAAGTCAGGCTTTGCACCGCGTTTCCAACGGTCCCTGGCGCGCCGACTTGACGGCGCTGGCGAATAGCCTCACGAACAAACCATGACCGACAGGCTTGTCAGCAGCGCACGTAAGGACGCGGATGCCTTCGAGGCGACGATCCGCCCGCAGTCGCTCGACGATTTTGTCGGGCAGGAGCAGGCGCGCGCAAATTTGAGGGTTTTCATCTCAGCGGCGCGCGGGCGCGGGGATGCGCTCGACCATGTGCTGTTCGCCGGGCCTCCTGGGCTCGGCAAGACGACGCTGGCGCAGATCCTGTCGAAGGAACTCGGCGTCGGGTTTCGGGCGACCTCAGGGCCGGTGATTTCGAAGGCCGGCGATCTCGCGGCGCTCCTGACGAACCTCGAAGAGCGCGATGTACTCTTTATAGACGAAATCCATCGGCTCAATCCGGCGGTCGAAGAAATTCTCTATCCGGCGATGGAGGATTTCCAACTCGATCTGATGATCGGCGAGGGGCCCGCGGCGCGCTCGGTCCGCATTGATCTACCGAAATTCACGCTGGTCGGCGCGACAACGCGCGCGGGACTACTGACCAATCCGCTGCGCGATCGGTTCGGCATTCCGGTGCGGCTCAATTTCTATACGGTTGCCGAGCTTGAGCAGGTGGTGGGGCGCGGGGCACGCGTGCTCGGAGCCGCGATGTCGCCGGACGGTGCACGCGAGATCGCAAAACGCTCACGCGGGACGCCGCGCATCGCAGGGCGGCTGCTTCGCCGCGTCCGGGATTTTGCGGCGGTCGAGGGTGCCGTCGTCATCAATGCCGAGGTTGCCGACCGGGCGTTGACGATGTTGGAAGTCGATGGCGAGGGTCTCGATGCGCTCGATCATCGCTATCTGGGCTGCATCCTCAAACATTATGAAGGTGGCCCAGTCGGCATCGAGACGCTGGCGGCGGCGCTGTCGGAACCCCGTGACGCGCTCGAAGAGATCGTCGAGCCGTATCTTTTACAGCAGGGCTTCATCGGGCGCACGCCGCGCGGACGAGTTCTGACGCTCAAAAGCTACAGGCATCTGGGCGTAAATAGCCCGGCAAAAGGGGCTTCGCCGGAGCTTCCGATTTTCGAGGATGGCGAAGGCGAGGCGTAACGCCGCTCCTCAACCAAAACTTAAAAAAGTTCATGGTTTGAACAGCATTTGCTGTCGAATGTCGGGGTTCGGCTTTCAAATCTGAAGATTTATGAGGGATTTGCAGTGATTAGCCGCCGCGATCTGCTGAAGATGACGGGCGTCGCAGGCGTCGGCTCGACGGCGCTCAGTGGCTATGCCGTCGCCGAAGCCTTCCGCGAGCATGTCACGACCTACGCATTTACGCCGCCGAACTGGACGCCGGGACTGACATTGCGTCTGGCGATTCTGGCCGATCTGCATGTTTGCGATCCGTGGATGTCGACCGAACGGCTCGAACGCATCGTGGCGCAGACAAATGCGCTCAATCCGGACGCCATCCTGATGCTCGGCGATTTTGTCGTCGGCTTGCAACTTGGCAGCTATTCCGGCGCGGTCAGCAACGAGGCGTGGGCTGCTGAGCTGGCGAAGTTGAAAGCGCCCTATGGCGTGCATGCGATTCTTGGCAATCACGACTGGTGGCAGTCGGCAGAGGTTCAAAAACGCCGCGCAGGTCCAACGCCGGCGGGACTGGCGCTGAAAGCCGTCGGTATTCCGGTTTATGAAAACATTGCCATTCGGCTGGAGAAAGACGGGCATCCGTTCTGGATTGCGGGGCTCGGCGATCAGTGGGCTTTCAAACCGCCCAAAGTTGAAAGCGACGAGGTGGTGCCGAGCCGGGATAGCGGATTGAGCTATGCGGGCGTCGATGATCTTCCGGCGACCATGCGCGCGATCGAGGATGATGCGCCGGTCATTCTCATGGTGCATGAACCCGATATCTTTCCGAGCGTTTCAAAGCGCGTGTCGCTGACATTTGCCGGCCACACGCATGGCGGTCAGGTGCGCATTTTAGGATATGCGCCGGTCGTTCCGTCGATCTATGGGTCGCGCTATGTCTACGGGCATATCGTTGAGGATGGGCGGCATCTCATCGTTTCGGGCGGCCTTGGTTGCTCGTCGCTGCCGATCCGGATCGGATCTCCGCCGGAAATCGTGGTCGCAGACCTCGGCGGGGCAAACGGAGGCGAAGTTTGAGCGTCGAGCAATGGCCGGATATCGCGGGCCGCATCGTCAATGATGCGAACGGCCAGCGGCATATTCTACCGGTCCGGGTTTATTTCGAGGACACTGACGCAGGCGGCGTCGTCTATCACGCGTCGTTCGTGCGCTATGCCGAACGTGGACGTACGGATTTTCTGCGGTTGCTCGGCACCGACGCGCGCCGCTTAATCGACGGCTCCGACAGCGGCGAGCCGGCGGCGTTCGTCGTGAGACGGATGACGTTTGACTATGCGCGCCCCGGACGGATGGACGATCTCCTGGAGGTCGAGACCCGTGTGAAAGAGCTCGGTGGGGCAAGCGTCACGCTTGAGCAGACGATCAGCCGCGACGGTGTGCGTCTCGTGTCCGCGGACGTCATCGTGGTGCTCGTTGCGATTTCGGGGAAACCGCTGCGTCTCAGCGGAGCTGTGCGGGAAGCTTTTGCCGCCTACGCGAAAGGCGCGAAAAGCTCGGCATCCTAAGGGCCTGCATCAGGGATAGGCAGACGTCGGCCGATTGCGGTCAGACACGGATTGAGCACCTTGAGTGGCTTATCTTGGCTCCGCCTGAGGCCAACGGCCGCAATTTTCGTGGATAAACGGGCGGATGCGGCGATGTCATGGGCTGTAGTAAGCCCTCGTTTGGTCATATTGGGCGGCAAAAGCTCTCCGCTCCATATGCGCATGGGGCGGGGGCGCTTGCTGCCGGGGTGGACGTCATTAGGCCGTCATACACTTTCTTCAACGGGCCGATGCTCGGCGCGTCTCATATCATTGGGTTCGCCTTGAGCGTTTCCCGGTGCTACCGGAATTCCAAGGCTCGTGCGATTGCGCACGGGTATCGCAGTTCTACGACATGGATGGTGAAATGAATCCCGCGGATGTCGCCCAAAGCGCCGTTGCACCGGTCTCAGCGGGTGGTTTTTCCTTTCTCGAACTTTTTCTGCACGCAAGCATCGTGGTGCAGCTCATCATGGGCGGGCTGGGGCTCGCCTCTATCTGGTCTTGGGCGATCATTTTCGAAAAGCTTCTGGCGTTCCGCAAAGCGCGCGTCGAAAGCGATCGTTTCGAGCAGCTTTTCTGGTCCGGCCAGTCGCTCGACGAGCTCTACACCAATCTGTCGCGCGGGCGGACGATCACGATGGCGGCGCTGTTCGTGGCGGCCATGCGGGAGTGGAAGCGCTCTGTCGAAGGCAACATACGCGCGCTCGGCGGCATTCAGCTTCGCGTCGAGAAGGTGATGGACGTTACGATCAGCCGTGAGATGGAACGGCTCGATCGACGCCTGCTTTTCCTCGCAACGGTCGGCTCGACAGCACCGTTCGTCGGTCTCTTCGGTACGGTCTGGGGCATCATGACGAGCTTCCAGTCGATCGCGGTTTCCAAGAATACGTCGCTCTCGGTTGTGGCGCCGGGTATCGCGGAAGCGCTTTTTGCAACCGCCCTCGGCCTGATGGCCGCTATTCCTGCCGTTATTTTCTACAACAAGTTCTCGGCGGATTCGGCTGCGATCTCGCAGCGTCTCTATGCATTTTCGGATGAATTTGCAGCGATCGTCTCGCGGCAGATCGACGTGAGGGCTTAGCCGATGGGAATGAGCGTCAAGGCGGGCGGAGGCGGTGGACGCGGTCGGCGTCGCGGCAAGCATATGCCGATGAGCGAGATCAACGTCACGCCAATGGTCGATGTGATGCTCGTGCTGCTCATCATTTTCATGGTCGCCGCGCCGCTACTGCAGACCGGCATCGACGTCAATCTGCCGGAAGCCAAGGGGCAGCAAATTCCGACGCCGAAGAAAGATCCTCTGGCGGTCACGGTGAAGGCCAACGGCGATGTTTACATCGGCGATTCGCAGGTTCCGCTCGATGATCTGGCGACGAAGCTCAAGGCCATCGCGCAGAACGGCTACGACGAGACGATCTTCGTGCGCGGCGACAAGGGTGTGAACTACGGTACGGTGATGGAAGTCATGAGCCGCATCAATCAGGGCGGCTTCAAGAAGTTGTCGTTCGTTCTCAACGGGGAGAAGGGAGGCACTTAGCGCCCGTAATCGCTAAAGGACGATACGTATGACGAACATGGATGCGCGTCAGCGCCCTCTCAAGACCGGTTCGTCGCGAGGCCTGTCGGCAGCGAAGGCTTCGGTCTGCG
This sequence comes from Hyphomicrobium sp. DY-1, assembly GCF_047497105.1. Taxonomy (NCBI): domain Bacteria; kingdom Pseudomonadati; phylum Pseudomonadota; class Alphaproteobacteria; order Hyphomicrobiales; family Hyphomicrobiaceae; genus Hyphomicrobium; species Hyphomicrobium sp. DY-1. The sequence goes on from NZ_CP134870.1 coordinate 3,208,490, forward strand.
GCCGGTTCCCGTCGCAATTCGGACCGCTTCTTGGGCCGCAGTTTGGTGAGTATCGGCGGCCGGACGCGCCGCCTTATGTTGATTGTGGGTGCTGAACCGTGCCCTTCGGACTTGTTCTGTCCCTTCTTTTTCATGCCGCCCTTCTCGGGTGGGCGCTTTACGGCTTGCATTCCTCGCCGCCGCTGACCCCGGATACACCCGCGATTTCGGCTGAACTCATCACGCCGTCGGAGTTCCTGCGCCTGAAGCAGGGCAGCGAAGACGCCAAGCATCTCGAAACCAAGGCGAACGACAAGCCGACGCCGGACGACAGCAAGAACGATACGCAAAAGCCCGCCAATGCGCCGCCGCCTCCGCCGCCCCCGGCCGAGGAGCAGGTCGCGAAAACGGAGCCGCCACCGGAGCCCGAACCGCCGGACGCCGCAGAGCCTCCGCCGCCTCCACCTCCGCCCGAGGCATCGAAGTCCGAGCCCGATCCGATCGCGAAGAAGCTGCAGGAGACGCCGCCGCCTCCGGCTGCGAACGCGCCGCCTCCGCCGCCCGAGCCTGGTCCGACGCCTGAAGAAAAGAAGGCCGAAGAAGAAAAACAGGCTGCAGAAGCAGCAAAAAAGAAGGTCGAGGAAGAAGCTAAAAGGAAAGCCGAAGAAGAGGCAAAGAAAAAGGCCGAAGAGGAAGCCAAGAAGAAAGCAGCGGAGGAAGCGAAGAAAAAAGCGCTCGCCGAAGCCAAGAAGAAGGCTGCGGAAGAGGCAAAGAAAAAGAAGCTCGCTGCACTGAAGAAGAAGCGGCAAGAAGAGGCGCGCAAGAAGGCCGAGGCTGCCAAGAAGCAGTTCGATCCGAGCAAGATTGCCGCGTTACTTGACAAGTCGCCGGACGACGCGACGCCGAAAGCGTTGCTCGACAAGGACAAGCGGAAGAAGGGTCAGCAGGCATCTGGCTCGAAGAACGACGCGTTCGACACGGGCAAGGAAGCCGGTACGGCGACGGGCACCGATACGGTGCTTTCGGCCCGCGAGCAGGATCTGCTCAAGGGCATGCTGAAACAACAGCTCAACGGCTGCTGGCGGCCGCCGGGAACGGGCGGCGGCGAGGAAGTGCCGGTCGTCGCGCTGCATTGGGAACTCAATCCCGACGGCACACTCGCAGGCGAGCCGCAGGTGACGTCGGCGCCGAACACGACGGCGGGGCAGGTTTATGCCGAGGCGGCGCTTCGGGCCGTTCGGACTTGTGCGCCTTTCCATCTGCCGCCGGACAAGTACGAAGGGGGCTGGAAGATCATCGACTGGACTTTCGATCCGCGACAAATGTTGTAAACGCCTAAAAGTTGCTTCAATCGACCGCGAAGCGAGACAATCTTTGAACTCCCGGTTTGCCGGCAGTGACGCATGAGAGAGCCTGAATGATTCTGAAAGTCCGCCTGAAACGGCTGTTTTCTGTCGCTACGTTCGTCGCTGCCGCCATAGGGCTCGCTCCAGGGTTGGCGACGACGCCGGCCATGGCGCAGCTCAAAGGTACGCAGACGGAAGGCACGATTGCGCCGATCCCGATCGCAATCCCGACATTTCTTGGCGACGATCAGCAACTTGCGCAGCAAATCTCCGGCGTGGTCGAAGCAGACCTTGGGAATTCGGGTTTGTTCCGGCCGCTCGATCACGGGTCTTTTCTGGAGCAGGTGCGCGACGTCAACGCGCTGCCGCGTTTCAACGACTGGAGGTCGATCCAGGCCGACGCCCTGGTCGTGGGGCGTGTCGTCAATAGCGGCGACGGGCGAGTCGGCGCCGAATTCCGGGTCTGGGACGTGGCAGGCGGAAAGCAGCTCACCGGGCAGCGATTCTCAACGGCGTCCCGAAACTGGCGCCGCATCGGTCATATGATCGCCGACAGCATCTACGAGCGCCTGACGGGCGAAAAAGGCTACTTTGATACGCGAATCGTCTTCGTTGACGAGACGGGACCGAAGGAACGTCGCATCAAGCGGCTCGCGATCATGGATCAGGACGGCGCCAATGTCCGCTTGCTGACGCAAGGTAACGAACTCGTGCTGACGCCGCGGTTCTCGCCGACGAACCAGGAAATCACCTACATGGCCTACATGGCCGATGGCCAGCCCAAGGTTTTCATCATGAACCTTGAGACGGGACAGCGGGAACTGGTCGGCGATTTTCCGAACATGACGTTCGCGCCGCGATTCTCACCCGACGGCCAGCGCGTGATCATGAGTCTCGGCCGACCGGACGGCGGCTCCGACATCTACGAGATGGATCTGAGGTCGCGGCAGCCACGGCGACTCACGCAGTCGAACGGCATCGACACCAGCCCCAGCTACTCGCCCGACGGCAGTCAGATCGTGTTCGAAAGCGATCGCGGCGGCCGGCAGCAGCTATGGGTCATGAATTCGGATGGCTCCAACCAGCATCCGATCTCAGGGGGCGATGGCACCTATTCGACGCCTGTCTGGTCGCCGCGTGGCGACTACATCGCCTTCACCAAGCAGGCGGGCGGCCAGTTCATCATCGGCGTGATGAAGCCGGACGGTTCGGGCGAGCGGCAATTGACGTCGGGCTTCCACAACGAGGGGCCGACCTGGGCGCCCAACGGCCGGGTGCTGATGTTCTTCCGTGATGTCAGCAACGGCGAGTCGGGTGGGCCTCGAATCTATTCGGTCGACATCACCGGCTACAACGAGCGCGAAGTGAAGACGCCGTCGTTTGCATCCGACCCTGCGTGGTCGCCGCTGCTGAATTAGGATCGCGTTTACGAATGCGTCGTCACAAATATTAACGGCGATGGCAAAAGGACTCGAAAAGATACGCGATGCCAATGGGTTGCGCATCTTAACGCGGCTGGCAAAAGTGTTGAATTTTGCCCACTAAGCCCCGTTGCATTTTCGCATCTATGGGGTTGGAAAACTTGGGATTTGCCGCCTCCGTTCTTGATCCAAGACCGCCCTCCCGGTACCCCAGAGTACGGCTTTTGCCGGAATCGTATCAGGAGATATGACCATGCAGGGTGTGAAGGGGCTGATCCTTTTGTCAGCAGTTGTTGCGGCTATCGCTCTCGGCGCTTGCCGTCGCGAAGCTGAGCATGTTCCTCTGAAGCTTGGCGGCCCGGTCGCCAGCGACTCGGTTGCTCGCTAATTTAGCGCGTAATCAGGAACTTTAAGGAGACTACAATGAAGAGCGCAATCGTTCTCGCTACAGTTTTGGTTGCTGTTGCTCTCGGTGCTTGCCGCCGTGAAGCAGAAACGACGCCGCTGAAACTTGGCGGGCCCGTCGCTTCGGAGCAGGTTGCGCACTAAGCGCACCCTGACTTCTTAGTACTGCGTTTTTCATTATTGATCTTCAAGACCGAGTTGTGGGCGGGTTTCCGTCAACAACTCGGTCTTGAGCTTTTTAGGCCTGTCGTTCAAGTTGTCGTCACTGTGCTGACAAAAGATCAGAACAAGTGAGTCTCAAGTTCTTTGGTGCTCTCGCGCAATAATTCCGGGAAAACACAAAGAAAAGTGGTCGTAATTCAAATTAGTCGCACACACACCTCTAAACCCGATGGTAATAGATCCGGTGAGAGGCTGCTGCGGAAAGCCCAGATTGCCAGTTCGAAATACGACGGATCGGGGAGCTACCGCTGGGGAATCGGCCATATTTTCGGCTGAACGCTCCGCTATCGGCATAAGGGACAAACACTATCTCTTGGCGGACGGTACGCGGTGCGACTCGCGCAAGGGACGAGATCGATACGAAGGGGATTAGCGGAATGATGGCCACGTTTGCGCGGAGCTTGGGCCTGCGCCTTGCCGCCGTTTCGATTCTTGCCGCGACGCTCGGCGCATGTGCCAACAAAGACATGCAGCCCGACTCGCTCGCCAGCAAGTATGGCAATGCAACGCCCGGTTCGCAGCGCGACTTCACCCAGAATGTCGGCGACATCGTCTACTTCTCGACCGACTCGGTGGATCTGACGCCGGAAGCGCAGCAAACGCTCGTGAAGCAATCCCAATGGCTGCAGCAGTACCCGCAGTACACGATCACCATCGAAGGTCACGCCGACGAACGCGGTACGCGCGAATACAACATCGCGCTCGGTGCGCGCCGTGCGACGGCCGTGCGCAACTTCCTTTCGCAGCATGGTATCAACGGCGCGCGCATCCGTACGATCTCGTACGGCAAGGAGCGTCCGGTTGCGGTTTGCAACGATATTTCCTGCTGGTCGCAGAACCGGCGCGCGCAGACCGTGCTCAACAGCGGCGGCGTCGTCAGCCAGCGTTAGCGCTGGGCATCAACCGCGGGGGATCGGTTGGGCGTCGTTTCGCCCGCCGCCACGTGCTCGGTCCCGCCGAGTCGATGCCTGAGCGGTCTCGTTTGATAGCGGTTGCCGGGTGGCTCAATTCGGCAACACGTTAATAAACCTTTAACGTCATTTGCTATCAGCAAAGTTTGGCCCAATTGGCCTCGCATAAGGACGCCACGTTATTTTTAGTTGCGGCGCCCTTATTCAATGCGGATTTCGCGGACTTCAATTGTTGCGGCTGGCGTGATTTGTTGCGTCCTGGGCCTGATGGGCGCCTTGGCATCGCATGTCGGTGCGCAAGACAGCGATCCCGATGGCATTCGGGCAGCCGAACTTCTCGAAGACGGTCTGGATGCCTTGTCCGACCGCGCAGAAGATTCGGGCCGTCGGCTCCTTAATCGCGTTATCGACGAATATCCCGGCACGGCTGCCGCGTCGCGCGCCAAGCGAGCGCTCGCCTCGCTCGAGCGTGGCGAACTCGATCCGGAAGCGCGCCAACGGCTGAAAGCCGATGAGGCCGAACGGACGTCGGAATATCGGCATGCTTTCCTGCTGGATGTTGGCGATCGCGTCTTTTTTGCTGAGAACAGCGCCGCGCTTGGCGGTCGGGCGCGCAGCCTTATCGAGCAGCAGGCGCGCTGGCTGAGTGTGCGGCCGGATCTGTCTATCATGGTCATCGGCCGGGCCGATGGTGAAGGCGACAGCAAGGCGGCTCGCGATCTCTCGCTGCAACGTGCCCAGGCGGTTCGCGATCGTCTCGTGGTGGCTGGTCTGCCGCTGAATCGCATCGAGATCAAAGCCGCCGGAGATCTGGACCAGGTTGCGATCTGCGACAACGCCCTTTGCCGGGCGCAGAATCGCAATGCCGAGGTCCTGATCAACTACTGGCACGTCTATTCCGGCTGGCAAGCCGGTGCGCGGCGTTCCGGATTGGCAAATTCCACGTCCGGAACGGCAAGCCGGCAATTGCGCGATTCGGGCGATCAGATTTCTCAATAGGTTGTTGGGAAAGGTGGTTGATGGCGGAGTGCGACCCGGCGTAGGTGGAGACGCGGGAACACCTGGGGTAAGCTCCCGCAGCCGGCTGGCGGGAGAATCCTGTTCCGGCACGTGTCGCATCAACTGATCCGAGGGGCACAGCCGGGGATGGCCAAGCTTGCGCAAATCTACAGCACTGGCGTGAACGCTGGCATGGGCGCCTTTCAGGCCGTCGCCTTGATTGCGGTTCTGGCTCTCTCGTCCGGTCCGCTTTTGTCTCGCCCAGCCATGGCGCAGGCGAACGATGCGCGCGGGACGAAGGGCGGCGCGGTGGCGAATGCTTCTCCTGACGCGGCGCTCAAAGCGCGCGTTGATGCCCTGGAAGAGCAGCTTGTCGACATGCAGGTCGTCGTCGGGACTTTGGAGACACTTGCCAAGAACGGCGGCGGTGCCGGTGGGGCTGCATCGCAACCCTTCCCATCGGCCGGAAGCGGTGCTGATACCGCGCGGATCGAAAGCCTCGAAACGCAGGTCCGGGCGTTGACGGCACAGGTTCAGCAGCTCACGGAACAGATTCAAGCGCAGGGCGGCGTGCAACATCGAACCGACCTTCCGGGCGGACCTGACACGGCTTCGCTCGGGAGTGGCAACGGAACGCCGCAAGCCGAGCCCGCGGCTATTCCAGGTTTCGGCTCGACGACAGTTTCGCCGGGGAATGGCGGCAACGATGCCATCGGCGGGCTTCTGAACAAGCAGGATCAGCAAGGGCAGGCCAACGGCTGGTCGTCTCCACCCGGCGCGGGCGTTTCGACGGCGGCTCTGCCGCCCACAAGCGAAGCGCCGGGCGATCCCAAGCAAGCCTACGAGACGGCGTATGGCTATCTGCTGCAGCGCGATTATGGTTCGGCGGAAGCGTCCTTCAATGATTTCCTGAAGAAGTATCCCAACGACTCGCTCGCGGGGAACGCCCAATACTGGCTCGGCGAGACGTATTTTGTGCGCGGTCAATACAAGGCGGCGGCGGGCGCGTTTCTCAAGGGGTATCAGACTTATGGGCAGAGCGGTAAGGCGCCCGACAGTCTGTTGAAGCTCGCGATGTCGCTGGACAGGCTGGGTCAGAAAGAGGCAGCTTGCTCATCGTTCTCGGAGCTCGCCGCGAAATTTCCGACCGCCCCGCAGAGCGTCAAAGGCCGGGCGCAAAGCGAGCGTCAGCGGATCGGCTGCCAATAAATCTATGTTCGCCGGCCTTTAGGGCGTTTGCCGGCTGAGAGTTTGCCCGTGCGTAGAGCTTTGCAATCGCCGATTAGCACTGTCGAAGCGGATGCCGCGCTGGCGGAGCTCGCGCGTTTCGATCATGTCGTGCTTGCGGTGTCCGGCGGTCCGGACAGCATGGCGCTGATGGCGCTCGCGGCTGAATGGCGTGCCCGTTTCGAAGGGCTAAAGCCAAACGTCTCCGTCGCCACTGTCGATCATGGTCTGCGCGCCCGCTCGCGCCACGAAGCTGAGATGGTGGCTGTCGAGGCGCGGCGCCTCGGTTTGCCGCACGCTATTGTGAGTTGGGACGGAGAAAAGCCGACCTCGGGTCTGTCGGCCGCCGCACGGGAGGCGCGCTATCGTCTGCTCGAAACGCACGCGAAAACGATTGCTGCGGCCAACATCGCAATCGTCACGGCGCATCATCGTGACGATCAGGCCGAGACGTTTGCGATGCGGCTTGCGCGCGGGGCGGGCCTGGATGGTCTTGCCAGCATGCGTAGCGAACGGCCGTTGCGCGATGGCGCGGCGATCGTGCTGATGCGGCCGCTGTTGGCTTTTCCGAAAGCGCGGCTGTTGGCGACGGTCGCTCAGCGCGGCATCAGCTATGCCGAAGATCCGACGAACCGCGACCGGCGCTATGAGCGGGCGCGCGTTCGCTCGGCGCTGGAGCAGATGGAAGAGGCCGGTCTGTCGTCCGAGGCCATTGCAACGTCCGCCCGGCGCCTAGGCGAAGCTCGCGAGGCCTTGGCCTACGCCGAAGCGCACTTCGTGGCATCGCTTGATCTGTCATACGGCAACGACGTTTTCGCGAAGCTCGATCGCCGGGCATTCGAGGCTGGCCCGGCATTCCTGCGACAGAAAGTTCTCGCGCGGCTTATCGCGCGATACGGCGGCGCAAGTCCGTCACCGCAACTTTTCGAGGTTGAGGACTTGGTGGCGCGTATGCAACGCGATGCTGCCTCAGCGGCAACACTGGGTGGAGTGGTAGTATCGAGCGGCTCGCGCTTCGTGCGCGTCTGGCGTGAGGTGGGGCGGCTCGGACAAGCCGAGATCATGCTGTCCGTCGGTGAGTCGACCGTCTGGGATCAGCGTTTCGTCGTGCGGTTTGCGCCGGATCAGGCCGATATGACCGATGCCGTCACGGTTAAGCCTTTGGGCGAAAAGGGCTATGCGGCCATCGTGCCGCGCCTTGCGCCGACACGTCGGCCGCCGACCCGTGCGGCACAGGCGCTGCCGTCATTTTGGATCGGGGACAGGTTCCTTGCGGCCCCTTCTCTTGCCCCATTCGCGTTATTCGATGCAGCGCCGCTCGATCCAAAGGCATACGAGATCAGCCCCTGGCTGCCGCTGCCAGATCTTAAGGAATTGACCGTACGGTCGGAGGCCAAAGGTTGGTAAATGGCCGAACTTGTGCGGCGTTACGCTGGCACCTATGTTAGGGTCTAACTTTGGGGGCAGCAGTGCCGCCGAGCACGCGCCGATTTGGTGCCGGTGGCACCATCAAGGAAAAATATGAACCCGAATTATCAGAAACTTGCGATTTGGGCGGCACTGTTCGTCCTGTTGCTTGCCCTCTACAATCTCGTCAGCAATCCGAGCACGACGCGCCGGACCAACGAAATTCAATATTCGGAATTTCTTGATGCCGTCGATAAGGGTAACGTAACCGAGGCCGTGATTGCAGGTAATCGGATCACGGGTACGAAGCGCGATGCGAGCAGCGGAGACGTTTCGTTCTCGACTTACGCCCCGGAAGACCCCAACCTCGTAAAGCTTTTGCGCGAGAAGGGTGTAAAATTCAAAGCGCGACCCGCCGAGGATGAAGTGCAATCGATCACGAGCATTCTTCTGAGCTGGTTCCCGATGCTGTTGCTCATCGGCGTGTGGATCTTTTTCATGCGTCAGATGCAGTCCGGCTCCGGTCGAGCCATGGGCTTCGGTAAGTCACGCGCCAAGCTTTTGACGGAGCGCCACGGGCGCGTCACGTTCGAAGACGTGGCCGGCGTCGATGAGGCGAAGGCCGATCTTGAGGAAATCGTCGAGTTTCTGCGCGACCCGCAGAAGTTCCAGCGCCTCGGCGGACGCATTCCGCGCGGCTGTCTGCTCGTCGGTCCTCCCGGCACGGGTAAGACGCTAATCGCGCGCGCCGTGGCCGGTGAAGCCAACGTGCCGTTCTTCACAATCTCCGGTTCCGACTTCGTCGAGATGTTCGTCGGCGTCGGCGCGAGCCGCGTCCGCGATATGTTCGAGCAGGCGAAGAAGAATGCGCCATGCATCATCTTCATCGACGAAATCGACGCTGTCGGCCGCCATCGTGGCGCCGGTCTTGGCGGCGGCAACGACGAGCGCGAGCAGACGCTCAACCAGTTGCTGGTCGAGATGGACGGCTTCGAGGCTAACGAAGGCATCATCATCATCGCGGCGACGAACCGTCCCGACGTGCTCGATCCCGCTTTGCTGCGTCCGGGCCGTTTCGACCGCCAGATCGTCGTTCCGAACCCGGACGTCATGGGACGCGAGAAGATCCTGCGCGTCCATATGAAGAAAGTTCCGCTCGCGCCGGACGTCGATCCGAAGGTGATCGCGCGCGGTACGCCCGGCTTCTCTGGCGCCGATCTCGCGAACCTCGTCAACGAAGCGGCCTTGCTTGCTGCGCGCCGTAACAAACGGCTCGTAACGCAGGCCGAATTCGAAGATTCCAAAGACAAGGTCATGATGGGCGCCGAGCGCAAGACCATGGCCATGACCGAGGAGGAGAAGCTCGCGACCGCTTACCACGAAGCAGGCCATGCGATCGTCAATCTTGTCGTGCCGGGCAACGATCCGCTGCACAAAGTAACGATCATTCCGCGCGGCCGGGCGCTGGGCGTGACGATGAGTTTGCCGGAGCGTGATCGCCTCAGTTATTCGAAGCAGTGGTGCGAGGGCAAGATCGCGATGGCGTTCGGCGGTCGTGTCGCGGAGCAGCTGATTTATGGCCGTGAGCACTTGAATACCGGCGCATCGAGCGACATCAGCCAGGCGACGAACATCGCCAAGAAGATGGTGACTGAGTGGGGCATGAGCGAGAAGCTCGGTCCGCTGCTCTATTCCGAGAACCAGCAGGAAGTGTTCCTCGGCCATTCGATCACGCAGCAGAAGAACATGAGCGATGAGACCGCCAAGCTCATCGACGAAGAAGTTCGCCGCATCGTGACCACCGGCCAGACCACGGCTTGGGAAGTGCTGACGAAGCACAAGGGCGAACTGGAGCTGATGGCGCAGGCGCTGATGGAATACGAGACGATCTCGGGCGATGAGTGCCAGACGATCATGCGCGGCGAGAAGATCTCTCGTCCGACGGATGATGACGGTACGAAGGGGCCCGCCGGTTCGGCTGTTCCCTCGGCCGGTCGTCAGCCGCCGCGTCCGCGCGGAGAACCGCAGGGCGGCATCGACATCGGACCTGAGCCTCAGCCGCAGTAAGTGGCGAGGTCGATGGTCGGCCAATAATTTCCAAGCGGCCGCGATTGTTTCGCGGCCGCTTTTTCATGAGTTATGCGCGCACGGGCAGGCACACACCGGAATGAAACGCTCAATCTATCTGCAACCCACCGCCATCTTCTGGGACCGGAGCGAGCGGCGCGCCGTTGACGAAGCGGATGTGCCTGAGTGGAAGGGCTTGCCGCTGGCTGGCGGTCGGCTGTCGTTCGCCGCGCTCGACGTGCTGACGCGTGGCTCGTCAAGCACCAAGCGGCGGACGGTCGTGCTCGGCGATGCCTTCAGCGGCGATTGGGGGCGGGAAGCGCTGGCTGCTGCCGATATTCTGCAGGAGCTTTCGGAACCGCGGGCGCGGCTTGCCGGTATGTCACTCGACCGGCCGCGCATCATGGGCATCATCAATGTTACGCCCGATAGCTTTTCCGATGGCGGCGAGTTTGCTTCGACGCGCGATGCGGTCGAACACGGTCTGCGTTTGATCGAACAGGGTGCCGACATTCTCGATATTGGCGGCGAGAGCACGCGACCGCAGGCTGACTATGTCGCTGTCGAAGAAGAGCTACGACGCGTCATTCCCGTGATCGAAGGGCTGCGAGCAAAGACGGATGCCGTCATTTCGGTCGATACGCGCAAGTCTGAAGTCATGAAGCGCGCGGCGGCGGCGGGAGCTGATATTCTGAATGACGTTTCGGCCTTCACGCACGAACCGGACGCGCTGGAGGTTGCTGCCGAGACGGGGCTGCCGGTCATTATCATGCACGCGCAGGGCGATCCGAAAACGATGAACGACGATCCGCAGTATGACGACGTCGTGCTCGACGTGTTTGATTATCTGGAGAGCCGCGTGCAGGCGTGCATCGCGGCCGGGATTCCGAAGTCGAAAATCGTCGCCGATCCGGGCATCGGCTTCGGCAAGCATCTGCATCACAACGTGGCGGTGATGGCAGGGTTGTCGCTCTATCATGGGCTCGGCGTGCCGCTGCTTCTCGGCGCGAGCCGTAAGAAGATGATCGGTCAGCTCTGCAACGTGGATGGTGCCAAGAACCGGGTGCCGGGTTCTCTGGCCTGCGCCATCGCGGGCGTTGCGGCAGGCGTTCAGATGGTTCGCGTGCACGACGTGGCGGAAACGAAGCAGGCCGTCGAGGTCTGGCGGGCGTGTTCGGCAGGAACGGAGAAGGGGCTGGACTAAACGACACGGTGGCCGATCCTCCCTCTCATTTTTCGAGAAGGTCCTTGCTGGAAATCCGGACTGCCGCCGCCGGCTAGCATGCCCTATCTCCGGTCTCCAGAGACGGTGAGAGAGGGCAAAGGCGATGAAATTATACGATCTCGATGTTTCCGGAAATTGCTACAAGGTCCGACTGCTTTGTTCGCTGCTCGGCGTCACGGTCGAGCTAATCCCAGTCGACTTTATGGGCGGCGCGCATAAGCGCAGTCCCGTTATCGATCTCAATGCGTTTGCTCAGGTGCCCGTCCTTGAAGACGGCGATGTTATCCTCAGAGATAGTCAGGCGATCCTCGTTTACGTCGCTCGTAAGTGGGGCGGGGAGGCTTGGCTGCCCACCGACGCGGAGTCGATGGCGCGGGTCATGCAGTGGCTCATGGTGGCGGAGAACGAAATCGCACGTGGGCCGGGCGATGCGCGCCTGCATGACAAGTTCAAAATGAATATCGACATCGCGGCGGCGCGAGAGAAGGCGGCGCGCATTCTGACGATCATGGATCGGCATCTTGAAAAGCGGGAGTGGCTGGTTCTCGATAGGCCGACGGTCGCAGACATCGCCTGCATGCCTTATGTCGCGCTCGGTTGGGAGGGTGGCGTACCGCTCGACCCATATCCGGCAATTGCTGCTTGGGTCGAGCGCATCAAGAAACTTCCTGGCTTCATCGGTATGCCGGGTCTTTGACGAAAGGTATGTGCTGTGGATCGTGTCGCGTCTGACATTGCGTTTACGCCTGCGGTGAAGGCCGAGCAGGCTCGGCATGGGTCGCGCCAGCAATACGAGCGCATGGAGCGGCTCAGGGGCTGGCCGACGACGATCACTGAAGATCTCGCGGAACGGATTGCGGAAACGCGTTCGTTCTATTTGGCGACGGCGAGCGCCGACGGGCAGCCTTATGTGCAGCATCGCGGCGGCCCAGCGGGGTTTGTCAAGGTTCTCGACGAGAAGACGCTGGCGTTTGCGGATTTCGGCGGCAACAAGCAATACATCACCGTCGGCAATCTGGGTGAGAATGCGAAGGCGTTCATTTTCATCATGGACTATGTGAACCTGCGCCGCGCCAAACTCTGGGGCACCGCAAAGGTGGTCGAGGGCGACGACGCGCTGCTGTCGCAGCTCAGCGATCCGGGCTACCGCGGCAGGCCGGAGCGGGCGATCGTCTTCACACTCGAAGCGTGGGATCTGAATTGCCCGCAGCATATTCCGCGCATGCTGCCGTTCGACGACGTGAAAGACGCGATCGGCCGGTTGCAGTCCCGCATCGCCGAGCTGGAGGCTGAAAACCAGCGCCTGCAAGACGGACTTGCCGCCGCCGCGCACTGATCAGCGCTGGCTCGCCTTCGTCAGCCGCAATATTGCGTAGAGCGCGAGAATGCCGGCGAGGAGCGCGGCGGCGAGTGCCGGCGCGCGCCAGTCTGCGCTCGCGAGACGGGTGATCAGCAACACGCTGCAGACGCCGATACCGGCAATCGGTAGCGCAATCGGGATTTCGAAGCGGCCGCGCGCTTCCCCGGGGCGGCGCTTCAGAACGACGAGCGCCGCATTCACCGCAATGAAGATCACCAGCAGTAGCAGGACCGTGGCCGCAGCGAGGTCGGCAATCTGGCCGGCGACGACCAATAGCAGGAGCAGTCCGAGCAACGCTGCGATGGCGATGTGCGGTGTCCGGCGGGTCTCATGCACGCGGCCGATAAAGCTCGGCAACAGGCCTTGTCCCGACATGCCGTAGATGAGGCGCGAGGCTGTCACGTAATTGACGAGCGCGGTGTTGGCGACCGAGAAAAGCGCGATGAGCGTCATTAGTTCCGCCGGGATGCTCGGCGCACTCTTTTCGAGGACGGCCGTCAGCGGGCTCGGCGCAGCGGCGAGTTCCTGCCACGGCACGACGGAAACGGCCGTGATCGAGACGGCGACGTAAAGCACCGCTGCGGCGAGGGTGGCCACGATCAAGCCGCGCGGGATCGTGCGCTCGGGATCTTTGCATTCTTCCGCGACATTCACCGCATCCTCGAAGCCGATGAATGCGAAGAAGGCGAGCACGGAAGCTTGCAAGACGACGACGCCGAGGCCGAGATCGGCACGCTCGGGCGGGATTTCGAAATAGTCGACGGTGCCCCAGTACGAGAGGCCGGAGGCGATGACGAGGAGGAGGCCCGAGACTTCCATCAACGTGCAGACGACGTTCACCCACATGCTTTCGCGAATGCCGCGGAAGACGATGCCGGAAAGAATGAGAAGGAAGCCGATGGCGATGATGTTCGGCGACGAGGCTTCCCAGCCAGCCAGGTCGGCGACGATGGCGGCGAAGATTTTTGATTGCGTCGCGACCGACGTCAGCCCGGAAGCAACGAGCGCCAAACCAATGGTGAAGCTCAGAACTGGAATGCCGAAGGCGCGGTCGGTGACGTAGGCGGCGCCGCCCGCGCGCGGGTACCGTGAGCCGAGAGAGGCATAAGACAGCGAGGTCAGCAGCGCCGCAACGAGCGCGGCCAGGAATGACAGCCAGACAGCGGAACCGGCTTCGCCTGCGGCCTTGCCGATCAGGCCGTAGATGCCTGAGCCGACCATGCTGCCGAGCGCATAGAGTGCAAGCTGAGTCGGCCCGACGGAGCGGCGGAGATGAGGGGTTCCGTCGCTCACACTGTCGGTCACCAATACGCTTCTCCCGGTTTAAGGATTGCTGCCGGTCAGCTTGCGGCGGCTTTGCGATCCGCGAGCCGGCGTTCGACGCCTGCCACGATGGCCTTGCGGATATCGTCGGTTCGTTTCAGCGAGGCGTCAACCGGGACATGTTGCGCTTCGGCGAAGGCACGTAGATTTTCGGCCGACTTGATATCTTTCAGCCGCAGCATCAGGCCGTCGCGGCCATGCTTCGCCAAGGCGACAAGCGCGGAGAACAGGTACGGATTGAAGTTCTCGGCGCGGTCGTGCCGCTCCTGAACGGCGATCTCGCTTTCGATCTTTGGCGGCGAAGGAGGCGTCGCGGCAGCTTCCGGCAGGTCGGCAGGGACCTCCCACACCAACATGCGATTGACGGACTTCGTTAGTGAGGCTGCAAGTTTTTCGGCTGCTTCCGCATCGAGAGACGTTTCGCGCCGGATGTGGGCACGAAAGAAGTTGAGCATCTCATCGCCGGGCCAGAGCTGTTTGCCTTTGCTCATGATCGACGTCTTTTCGCTCTCAACGGTTAAGAAACAGCGACTGCGGCTTTCTTTTTCGCGGCGACCGTTTCTACCAGTCGCGCGATTTCCTGGTGAAGCTCTTTCACGTCACCGGCAGCATCGCCGTATTTGGCGTCGATCGGGCGGAGCTTGCCAAGATAGTCGAAAGCGTTGGCGATGCCGTTGCGCTGCGGCAGGAACGTCTCGAGCACAGGATGCACGAGGCTAATTTCTTCGATCATCATATAGTCGCGGTCGTCGTTGCGCACGTAGTTTGCGAGGCAGACGTAACGGCGGTCTTCCGGCGGCATCTCGGCCAGATCGTCGAGGTTGCGCATGTCCTCGATCAGCATGGCGACGCGGTCGACGGCAAGTTGCGAGACGTAGTCGGGGCGGAACGGGACAATCACCTTGTCAGCCGTCTTGAGCGCCGCGAGCGCCGCGAACGACAGGCCGGGCGCGCAATCCAGAATGACGACGTCATAGTCGCCTTCGAAGCGGCGGATGAGGCTTTCCATGCGGCCGCGTACACGGTTGGCGACGACCTCGGGCACGTTGCTCTGGTTCGCCTGCTTCAGGTACAGCTCGCCCTGGATATCCTCGAGCAGAAGAGATCCCGGCACGAGCGAGATCGGCGCGGGCTTGCCGTTTGCCGCAGAGACGTCCCCGACGTTCTTGGCGACATAGTCGCGCGCATTTGCCGGGATGCCGTCGAAAAGATCGTAGAAATAGTCGGCGATCGTCTTGCCGGCCTTGCGGGATTCGTTCCAGCCCTGGCCGCCCATAAGGATCAGTGAGGCGTTGCACTGGGAGTCGAGGTCGATCAGAAGGACGCGCTTGTTGCCATAGACCGCCAGGCCGTGCGCGAGCATCACCGAAACCGTGGATTTGCCGACGCCGCCCTTTCGGTTTGCGACCGCAAGAAAGACTGCCATAATTGCGTTACCTCTCAGATCGCGCACGCCAATTCAGTCCTCTGAGGCGCGCGATTCATCAATAGCCGAGCTATGGGCCGATTCCATGTCGCTTCGCCACCCCGCGCGAGGACGCTCGGCAGGTGCGGCTTTATTAGCGCTGTTTTCAACCCTCAGTGGAATTCCGTGCAAAATTTTGTTTCATTCAACCATGGGGATGGAATGCGGAACAGCTCTCGGGCATCTATGATGGCGAGGGGTGAGGGGGAAGCAGGTCGTCTCGGTGCGACACGCGTTTCTCCGCCAATTCCGGATTGCTTCGCCGGGGCCAAAAAGGCCGGCTGCAAGCGTTCCGGCTCTACGGGAGGATAGCATGGCACGGCGGTATTTCGGCACAGACGGCATTCGCGGTCTCGCCAATCGTCACCCGATGACGTCGGAACTGGCGTTGAAGGTCGGCATGGCGGCCGGAACCGTTTTCCGGTCCGGTACGCATCGCCATCGTGTCGTCATCGGCAAGGACACGCGGCTCTCAGGCTATATGCTCGAAGCCGCACTGATGTCGGGCTTCACCGCTGTCGGCATGGATGTGTTTCTGCTTGGGCCCATGCCGACGCCGGCGGTCGCGATGTTGACGCGGTCGCTGCGCGCCGATCTCGGCGTGATGCTATCGGCATCGCATAACCCATCGCACGATAACGGCATCAAGCTGTTCGACCCTGACGGTTACAAGCTGTCCGACGATATGGAACAGCAGATCGAGGATCTAATCGACGCGGACAGCCGGACGCTGCTTGTCGATGCCGATCGGATCGGACGGGCAACCCGGGTCGAGAGCGCGCAGGAACGCTATATCGAATTCGCCAAGCGGACGATGCCGAAGCAGCTGCGCCTCGCAGGGCTCCGGATCGTCATCGACTGCGCCAACGGCGCTGCCTACAAGGTCGCGCCGGAAGCGTTGTGGGAGCTTGGTGCGGAAGTCATTAAGATTGGCGTCGAGCCAAACGGTCTCAACATCAATTTGAACTGCGGTTCGACTTCGCCGCAGACGCTGGTCGACAAGGTCAAGGAGTTGCGCGCCGACATTGGCATCGCGCTCGACGGCGACGCCGACCGCGTCGTGATCGTCGATGAGAAGGGCGATATCGTCGATGGCGATCAGCTGATGGCAGTGATCGCCGAAAGCTGGCATCGCACCGGCAAGCTCGCGGGTGGCGGTATCGTCGCGACGGTGATGAGCAATCTCGGGCTTGAGCGGTACTTGCGGTCTATTGGTCTCTCCTTGGCGCGCACGCCGGTTGGCGACCGTTATGTGACCGAACACATGCGCAAACACGGTTTCAACGTCGGAGGCGAGCAGTCGGGCCATATCGTGTTGTCGGATTTCACGACGACGGGTGATGGACTGGTTTCTGCGCTGCAGATTCTCGCCTGCGTCGTGGCGACCGGAAAGACAGTATCGGAAGTCTGCAATCGCTTTCGCCCGTTGCCGCAGATTTTGCAGAACGTGCGCTATTCAAACGGGCAGCCGCTCGAGGACACGCGCGTGGTCAAGGCGATCGAAGGCGCGAAAGCAAAGCTTGGCGAGAACGGGCGCCTCGTCATCCGGCCATCGGGCACGGAGCCTGTCATTCGCGTGATGGCGGAAGGCGACGATGAGAAAATCGTATCCAGCATCGTGGGCGACATCGTCGATGCCGTGAAGTCGGCAGCAGCCGCGGCTTAGTGGGACGTTTGTCCTGGCATCCTCGGGTTCGTTCTCGATGGTAATAGACTTAGGTGCAGGCACAGGGCTGCACGGCCACAAGTCAGCGTGCGGCATTTACCTTTCGTTAGGACTATGGCCACGGCTAGGCGTGCCACAATTCGACGGCGATTAAGGCTCCCTTAAACACTCTCGGCAATATTCGGGTTCGATTTTAAATCCGGTTCGGCGAATCGCGCGGACCGGTTCCTAGGGAACCCGTATGTTTTTTGCGCGCACAGTTCCGTTTGTCAGCGCTGCGCTTCTGTTCGGAGGCGCCGTTGGGGCGTCTGCGGCCGATCTCGGGACGCCCGATCTCGACACTGCGCCGACGATGGCGCCGATGCCTCAGCAATTTACGTGGAAGTGGTATCTGCGCGCCGATGGCGGGTACACGTGGTATCCGACGCCGGGCATGTCTTTCAGCGATTTCGACACGCACGATACGAAGTCGGAAGGCGCATGGACCGTCGGCGGCGGCATCGGCCAGTATTACGCGTGGGGCTTCCGCGGCGACATCACCGTCGATCATATGTTCGACGCCAAGAACGAAACCGATTTCGATTTCGGGTCTTCGCAACTCGATTTCAACAGCACGGTCGTGCTTGCGAACCTCTATTACGAATTCAATCGCGGCGGGCGCTTCGTGCCTTATATCGGCGGCGGCATCGGCTGGGCGCATAACGAAACGAATTCGGGAACGGTCACGACGGCGGCGGGCACATCGTCATACGGCGGACAATCGAGCGACAACTTCGCGGCCGCAGCCATGGCCGGCATCTCGTGGCGCCTGTGGGGCGGCCGGACGATGTATGTTTCGGGCAGCACGAAAGATGCCGATCCCGTCGAGGTCAATACGGGGCACGCGGTCTATCTCGATTTCGGATACCGCTTTCTCTACCTCGGCGACGCCAAGACGGTGGCATTCGATGCCGACGGCACGACGGCGGCCGAGAAGCTCAAAGAAATCACCGCGCACCAGTTTCGTATCGGTGTGCGTTACGACCTGAATTAGGGGGGCGGACGCGTTTTGTCCGCTAAGTAAATGAGTAGGCAGGCGCGGGGGGCTGCGTCTGCTTGGAATGCCAACAGGTGCGGTTTGTACTGCGGTGTTTCGCGTACGTGTGTCCACGTTATTGCGTCGTGCGCTTCCCTTTAAGGGAAGCGCACAGGACACCGTCCGAAGACCGTTTTTCCCTCCCTTGGCTTTGTTAGCGCAAGCGTAGCGTCGAGCAGAGTCACTAGTGGCGTGCGTTTTGTCTTGAGCGCCGACTTCAAAGGGTGGGGCGATGAAATCTACCATTGCGTGGATTGCGACGATATTTGTGATGGCTTCCGGTGCGGCGCCTGCGATGGCAGCCGATTGGGGAGGCGTCAAAGACATGGGCGGCGGCGTGCCGATCCCGGTGCCTGCTCCTGCACCGGTCCCGACATATGATGCGGACAGCGATTGGTATATCGGGCTGTCGCTTGGCGGAAATCTGCTGACGGACGCTACGATTAAAGATTCCGATCCCAACATGCCAGTCAAGGACGGCAATGATATTGCTTCGTCCCCGACATTTGGACTGACTTTCGGCCGCTACATCACACCGTCGCTACGTTGGGAAATTGCAGTCGATTATACCCCCAATACCAACTTGATCGACGGGCAGGTTAAGTATCGAACGTTTGGTGAGCCTGGCACTGCTATCGAGACACAACAGTATGGTGTATTTCGCAACGACACTGTGAAGCTCTCGCGAACGACAGCGCTCTTCAATCTGCTTTACGATATTCCGACTGGAACGCGCTTCACGCCTTATCTCGGTGGCGGCTTCGGATTCACGTGGCGGCGTTTGGAGCGCAGCTATACCGAGAATGCGAGCTGTGCCGATACCTTCGATTTTCCCGGCATTAGTTGCAATCTTGGATCGCCGCCATCGTCGAGTACGTCCGGCTCGAGTTCCAAGAACCAGATCAATTTTGCCGCAGCGGTTCAGGCGGGCGTTTCGACAGACCTCACAGACTCGATCGTTTGGGACAACGGCTGGCAGATGCTGTGGGAGAGTGGGGGCATCTCAATCGATGGCGATTCGATTTCCGGCAATAATCGCCTGACCTTCAAAGATTCAATCCTGCAGCAGTTCCGCTCGGGCATTCGCATCAAGTTCGATTAGAAAGCGTGCACCCTTGTGTTGCTTTGGTGCCGAAAGGCGGCCGTTCGCGGCCGCCTTTTTCTTTGGGCGGACGGCATGCTAAGAGGCCTCCATGCCGAAGATTTTGAAGCCCAAAACAACTCCTGAAAGGCCGTTCTTTTCGTCCGGGCCCTGCGCCAAGCGGCCGGGGTGGCGGCCGGATGCACTCAGCAATGCGCTGGTCGGGCGCTCGCACCGCTCGGCGGAGGGTCGGGAGCGATTGAAGCTTGCCGTCACGCGCACGCATGAGCTTCTGCGATTGCCGTCCGGTTATGAAGTCGCCATCGTTCCGGGCTCGGATACCGGCGCGTTCGAAATGGCGATGTGGAATTTGCTCGGACAGCGCGGCGTCGATGTTCTTGCCTGGGACGTGTTCGGCCGCAACTGGCTGCGGGACGCAACATCCGAACTAAAGCTTGCCGATCTCAGAACGTTCGAAGCCGAACCGGGGTATCTGCCTGATCTTGGTCAGGTGGATTTCTCGCGCGACGTCCTTTTCACCTGGAACGGCACGACGACGGGTGTGCGTGTGCCGGATGCGAACTGGATCGCATCGGATCGCGATGGCCTCGTCATGTGCGACGCGACGTCGGCGCTGCTCGCAGAAGAGATCGACTTCCGCAAGATCGATGTGCTGACGTATTCCTGGCAGAAGGTGCTTGGCGGCGAGGGCGCGCACGGCATGCTGATCCTGTCGCCGCGCGCGCTCGAACGGCTGGAAACGCATCGGCCGCCTTGGCCGGTGCCGAAGCTTTTCCGGCTATGGAATGCCGACGGCGTCCTGCGCGACGTGTTCGAAGGTGTGACGCTCAATACGCCGTCGATGCTATGCGTCGAGGACTATCTCGATGCGCTCGCCTGGGCCACAGAGATTGGCGGACTAGAAGCGACGATCGCGCGTGCCGACGCTAACGCAGCGCTGCTTTACGATTGGATCGAGCGGACGGATTGGATTGCGCCCTTGGCCGTCGATCCGCAGACGCGGTCGCACACGTCGGTCGCGATGCGCTTTGTAGAACCGCAACTTGCTGCCGCCTCGGAGAGCGTTCGCGCTGATGTCATGCGCGCGATGGTGCAGTTACTCGAAGCCGAAGCGGCGGCGTTCGATATCGCGGCTTATCGTGGAATGCCCGCGGGTCTGCGGATCTGGTGCGGCGCGACGGTCGAGACGCAAGACATCGCCGCGCTTCTGCCCTGGCTCGATTGGGCCTATGCGGAGGCCCGTGCCGTCATCGCGGCCCAAAAATGAGCCGATCCCGCTCGCAAACTGGTAAAAACTGGTCCTGTCAATGCCTTTTTCTCGCGCATACCATCGGTCATAATCAGCTGGGCTCACCAGCGCGCTAGGGTGCGGTCTTCCCCACGTGTGAGAAACGATCAACGAGAGGTCACAACGCGATGCGCTTTGTCTTAGCGGCTGTTTGGGCGGCTGTCTGGTTTTCCGCCTTGTCCGCACCGGCATTTGCGGCTCAGGTTCCGGCAACGTCGGCCGTTGATGCGGTGACGGTGTTCCTGTCGGGGGCAGAAGTGACGCGACTGGCGAAGGTGCATCTCGATAAGGGCGAGCACACGATTGTCGTCGGTGACCTGCCGGCGAGCGCCATTCCGGGCTCGATTCGCGTCGAAGGGCGGGCGTCCGGTAAGCTCGATATCGGTTCTGTCGATACAGCGCAGAAAATGCTGCAGCGTGCTGAAAGCGAAGCGGCGGACGCGCAGCGTAAAATTCTCGAAGACAAGATACAGACGTTGAAGGATCAGCGGAAAACTATCGAGGCCCAGGCGCTGGCGGCAAAGACGCAGCAGAAGCTGATCGCCAACCTGGCGCAATTGCCGACGCGGCCCGCCCCGCAGGGCGAGCCTGCGACGGCGCTCGATGACTGGACAAAGGTTCTGGCGCTCATCGCGCAGGGAACGACCGATGCGGGCAAGCTCGCGCTCGATGCCGAGCAGAAGACACGAGACATCGACCGGCAGATCGCCGACGCCAAGGCGCAGATGTCGTCGCTTGCTCCGGCGCGTACGCGGCAGACGGAAGTGCGCATTCATGTGATCGCGCAGAGCCCGCTCGATGTCGATTTGAGCATTCACTATCAGGTGCCGGATGCACATTGGACGCCGCTTTATGATGCGCGCCTTTCGACGGGCACCAAAACCGAGCCGCCGAAGCTTTCGATCGACCGGCGGGCTGCCATTTCGCAGGTGACAGGCGAGGACTGGAACGGCGTTTCAATGGAACTTTCGACGGCGCGTCCGTCGGATGGATCTGCGGCGCCGGATATTGAGACGCAGTTCGTCGATTTCGAGCCGGAGCCAAAGCCTGTAGCGGCAATGCCGGCTCCGCCACCCGCTCCGACGCTGATGGCGCGTCGTAAGATGGATGCGGAGCTTGACGCTACACTCGGTGCGGGTGCGGAGGCTAACGCCCCCGTCGCGGCTGAAGAAGCCGTTGCACAGCTCAAAAGTGCGCCGTTCGATGCGACGTTTGGGGTTCCGGGGCGGGTGACCGTGGCGGCGAACGGCGAGCCCAAGCGCGTCTTGATCGCGTCCGAAAGTAGCGAGCCGACGCTTGGCTGCCGCTCAGTCCCGAAGGTTGATACTAACGCCTACCTCTACGCCCGGATCAATGTGGCCAAGGGGAGCCCCATGCTGCCGGGCACCGTCTATCTTTTCCGGGATGGGACGTTCGTCGGAACCGGAAATTTACCACTTTTGCGCCCCGGAGAAGACCACGATATCGGTTTCGGCGTTGACGATCAGGTGAAAGTCAAGCATGCGGTGCTGGAAGATAAGCGCGGCGAGACCGGGCTGATTTCGACGTCGCATGTCGATAGCCGGAATTTCCAGGTCAACGTCAAGAACATGCATGAGCGGCCGATCGACGTAACGATTCTCGATCGCGTTCCGGTCTCGCAGAACGACGACATCAAGGTCGAGATGACGGGCAAGGCGTCGCCCACTACGACCAACGTCGATGACAAGCGCGGCGTCATCGCCTTCCAGGCGAAGCTGGAGCCGGATGAGGAGAAAATCCTCGAGTATGGCTATCGGGTTTCGTGGCCTGCGTCGAAGTCGGTCGTTTACGGGCCTTGAGGCGGGCGCTTCAAGTCCCAGGTTTAACAAGCGGGTGTGCCGCATGGCCCTGGCTCGAGCCGGGGCCAATTCATGAGAAGGCTGAGAAGGTTTAAGACTTATGGCGAATGTCGTCGTGATCGGAGCCCAGTGGGGCGACGAGGGCAAAGGCAAAATCGTGGACTGGCTCTCGGAGCGCGCCGACGTCGTCGTGCGTTTTCAAGGTGGGCATAACGCCGGGCACACGCTGGTGATCGGCGACAAGACGTTCAAGCTGTCGCTGCTGCCGTCGGGCGTGGTGCGGCCGGACAAGATGTCGGTGATCGGCAACGGCGTCGTCATTGATCCGTGGGCGCTCGTGAGCGAGATCGAGCGGCTCAGGGAGCAGGGAATTTCGATCACGCCGGATAATCTGCGCATCGCCGAGAACGCGGCGCTGATCCTGCCGCTGCATCGCGAACTCGACGTCGTGCGCGAAGCCGCAGCCGGCACGGAGAAGATCGGTACGACGGGTCGCGGTATCGGTCCGGCCTATGAAGACAAGGTCGGCCGCCGGGCGATCCGATTCCAGGATTTGGCGACGCCCGAGACGCTCGGGCCGAAGGTCGATCGTTTGCTGGCGCATCACAACGCGTTGCGGCGCGGGCTTGGTCAGGAAGAGATTTCGAAGGCGAAGCTGATCGATGATCTCGTCACGATCGCGCCGAAGGTTCTGCCTTACTCGGACGTGACCTGGGAATTCCTCGACGATGCGTGGCGGCAGGGAAAGCGCATTCTGTTCGAGGGTGCGCAGGGCGCGCTGCTCGATGTCGATCATGGCACGTATCCGTTCGTTACCTCGTCGAACACCGTTGCTGCGCAAGCGGCGACCGGCTCCGGTATCGGTCCGCGCCACGTCGGCTACGTGCTCGGGATCGCGAAGGCCTATACGACGCGTGTTGGCTCGGGTCCGTTTCCGTCGGAGCTGACGGATGCCATCGGCGAGAAGATCGGTGAGCGCGGCCGAGAGTTCGGTACCGTGACGGGACGCAAGCGCCGCTGCGGCTGGTTCGACAGCGTCCTCGTCCGGCAGGTGGCCAAGGTGTCCGGCATTGACGGCATTGCGCTGACGAAGCTCGACGTGCTCGACGGCTTCGACACGATTCGCATTTGCGTCGGTTACAAGCTTCGCGGCGAGCGGCTCGACCGGCTGCCTGCAAGCGCTACGGCACAGGCCGAGATCGAACCGATCTATGAAGAGTTCGAGGGCTGGTCGGAATCGACCTACGGTGCGCGGCGCTGGGCGGATCTGCCGGCGCAGGCAGTGAAATACGTTCGCCGCGTCGAAGAGCTGATCGAATGTCCGGTCACGCTACTCTCGACGAGCCCCGAGCGCGACGACACGATCCTGATGAAGGACCCATTTATCTGATCTGACGAGTTTCGGCGCGAGGGGGAGCGAAGCTGATGTTTTTCGTCGCGTCGAAAGTCATTTTCTTCTGCATTCAGCCTTCGAACCTGGTGTTCTTTGCGCTGCTCGGTGGCACGCTGCTTCTGGGCTGGTGTCCAAAGTGGGGGCGGCGGCTGCTTTATGCCGGTCTCGCCGGTATCGTGCTGTTCGGCTATCTGCCTGGCGGGAACATTCTGGTCCTGCCACTCGAAGAGCGCTTCGCCTCGCGCGTTCCGGCTGTGCCGCACGAGAAGATCAGCGGCATCATTCTGCTGGGTGGCTTCGAGGATATTTCCATCACGCGGGCGCGCGGCGGATTGGCGCTCAACGAAGCCGCTGAGCGTTTGACCGAGACGCTTCGGCTCGCTCATGAACTGCCCGAGGCCAAGGTCGTTTTCACCGGCGGCAGCGGGGCGCTGTTCGGCGACAACGGCATCGCGGATGCAGTGAAGCAGTTCTTCATCGACGCAGGAATCGCGCCCGACCGCATCGTCATCGAAAACGACTCGCGCAATACCTATCAGAACGCCGTCTTCACGAAGGCGCTGCTGAGGCCCGTTCAGCAAGATCGCTGGCTGCTCGTGACGTCCGCCTATCACATGCCGCGTTCCATTGGCGTGTTTCGCAAGGTCGGCTTCGACGTTGTGCCGTATCCCGTCGATTTCCGCACGCGCGACTGGGACGATACGTTCCGTCCGTTCGATAGCTTCGCGGCGGGACTGCAGCGCACGGATCTGGCCGTCAAGGAATGGATTGGGCTCGTCGCCTATTGGATCACAGGGCGAAGCTCGGCGATTTTTCCCGGCCCTTGAACCGCGGCGCCGCGCAGTCGTGCTGGCGCCGTTCGCTTGACGAGTGCGGCGCACACGGACGACCCCGTGCGCTTTCGGTGTTTTTGGCTGGAACAATCACGCCGCGAGCACTGTTGAAACGTCGAATCTTGGCGAGGAGACGTGTGCAGTGCACGAGATCATCTATCTGATCGGACTAATCGTGGTCATCTCGTTTCTTCTGAGCCTTCTGGGTTTTAGATGATCGAAGGAGATGCGCAGATGGCCGATGTCATCGAAATCGAGGCGACGACCCCAGCTGAATCCTTCCTGAGCTGGCGAGGTATTCTCGCCGGGGCGGCAGCAGGTTCAGCGTTTTCTCTGGTCCTTATTTCCCTTGGACTTGCGGGTGGCTTGTCGCTGCTGTCGCCGTGGCCGGGTCAGTCGCACACGGGATTGGCGGCAAGCGTAGCGGCAGCTTGGAGTTTGATCGCGACGATCGCCTCGTTCCTGATTGCCGGATTTGTTGCGGCGCGCGTGCGGCCGCGTATTGCAGATGTGCCTGCGGACGAAGTCGAATTTCGCGACGGCGTGCAAGGGTTCGTCGCGTGGGCAGTGTGCGTGTTGTTTGCGGGACTGATCGCAGTCGGCGCGAGCGGTCTTGCTCTGCACGCCACGTCCGCCGTCGCCAAATTCTCGGACCGAACATCGTCAAGCCCGCTGGCGGCAATTGTGTCTACGCTGGCAGCGCCACCTGAAGGCAAGCCGGTGACGGCGGCGGTGCCACTGTTCACGGCCGACGAGACGCGCACCATTGAAGGCGTTTTTCTGAAATCGGTCGGCAGTGGCGGATTGGCGCCGAAGGATAAATCGTTCGTAGCAAACATCGTCGCTGCAAGAGCCGGTATTCCGCTGAGCGATGCCGAGACGCGAGTCGATGTGGCTTATGCGGATGCAGTCGCAGCTCTCGACAAAGCGAAGAAGGCCACCGAGCTGTCCGGGCTGCTGACAGGTATCGGTCTGCTGATCGGCCTGGCAGCGGCTTGGTATGGCGGCGTCCGCGGCGGCAAGAGCCGTGACGAGAACATGCCCGGCCGCCTGAGGTTCGGCGGCTGGTGAGGCGAGGACCGGCCGGCTATTGGCCCAGGATGATGCGCGGCTTACGGCGCGGTTTCGGCAGCGTCGGCAAGGGCGGTCCGAACAGCGGCTGAACAAGATTATAGTTGGGACCGGCTGCACCGCCGCTGTTGCTGCCGTTCCAGCCCGAGTCCGGGCCGAGCATGGTGTCGGGCGGCAACGTTGGGCCTAAGCGATCGACGGGCGCCACCGGAACGTCTCCGGCTGGGCCGCGCGGCCCTGAACCTGAACGGGGTTCCGCGCCGGCCGCACCAACCGACAGGGCCAGCAAGGCCGCGGCGGCACTGGAGATGGCGAGGGGTCTCATCTGGCTGTCCTCTGCGAGAGCGTGGCACATCCGGCCAAAGATCAATCGCTAGATTAATCTCTGGCGCCGGAGACGGAAAGACCATCCGATCGTATCCTCTCGGCTGCTGCTTAAAGGGCACAAGCGGGACAAAGAGCCTTGAACCACGCGAGAAAATGGGCGCTGACCCCAGAGTTCACGCAGTGCAGGCGGCTTCACATTACATGCGGAACGACGCAAATCCGTTAAATGGCCCCCCGCAATTGCGAGGATCAGGAGCTGGTCGGGACTGTGATCGGGTCGATGGTGATAATGCCGTTTGAAGAGTTGGAGCTTCCCTGCAGGATCTGGAGGACCGGAGAAGTCGAGGTCACGTCAGAATTGTTGATGTCATAAAGTGCTGAGAATTGTGCGATGAGCTTGGTCAGCTTTTGCGGGTCTTGGAGGTCTGTGAGGTTGAGCTTCTTAGTGATCATCGTGGCCTGGGTATCGATATCGGCGTTCGACATATAGCTCGACAGGCCAAGGGCGGTCTGGGTGAATTGCAGAAGCGCTTTGTCGCCCAGGATCTGGTAAGCTGACGTGATGGTCGGAGCCTTTTTCAAGAAATAAAGAGCGAGCTGCACGCCGGTGCTCTGGTCGCCCGCTTGCGTTTCCATCGTCTGCTCGACGTAACCGTCCTTGGTAGTGACGATCTGGCTGCGATCCTGGACCTGATTGATCGGCACGCTGAGCGTATTGCCGTCTGTCCCGAAATTGAAGGCGACGTCGAGAGCGCGATACTGCGCATTTTCAGGCTTGTTGATGTAGCTGGTCGGGTCGGTCGGATCGCTGGTTAGGATTTTGCGCAAATCCGTAGTGGTAAGATTGGCGTCCTTTAAATTGTAGGCATCGAGCGCGTAGTTGACGAGGCGCTGGTCCTTCAGGAAGTCGTCGACATTCGTGATCGAGCCGATCGTCGATGTGTAGTAATTGCTTTCGGCTGTAGCCAATGTCTGCTGCTGTGTGGCTGTCGTGCCGGAGGCGACCGCGCCACCGTTGTGTCTCGTGTATGCCGTCACCGTTGTCGCGAGGTTGGTGTTGGTTTGCGCAACGTTGGCCGTTTTTGCATTGCCGTCGGCGTCGAAATTGAAATCCTGCGCCAGCTTTATGTACGCGGCGTTGTGCGACTGGTTCGCAAAGCTGTGCGGATCGTTGGGATCGCTCGTCAGGATCTTGGTCAGCGTATATTTCGACGTCGTATCGGAATTGAGCCCGTAGGCGGCCATGATGAAAGAGTATGCGGTGCCGCTCAAGAGATCGCTGACGGTCGTGATGCCTTCGACCGTGCTCTTATACGCGGTAATAGCGCGATCGTTCGAGGCCTGCAGGTTGTCATCGAAGGTGTTCGAATAAAGATTGACCACGTTGTTGAGCTGATCTGTCGTTTGGATCGAGCCGTTGATGGAGCCGTCGGTGTTGAAGTTGAAGGATTGGGCGAGCTTTTTGTAGGCCGTATTGGTTTGCTGATTGGCGACGCTGTTGGGATCGGAGAGATCGCTCGTTAGCACCTGCTTAAGCAGCGTTCTGGATGTGAGGCTGGGGGTGAGCCCAAAGGCTGTCAGCGCAACATCGACGAGGGCGTTGTTGGCGAGGAAATCATCAACGTTGGACACCGTGCCGATAGTTGATTTGTAGTATTGCGTTTTGTAGTCGGCGGCCTGCTGGCTGGCGTTCGTGCCAGTCGCGTTGAAATATTGATAGACGGTTGTGGCCGTGTTCGCTGCCGACTGGGCCGTGCCGTTGACGCTACCGTCGGTATTGAAATTAAAGGCTGCCGCCAGCGTCTTATAATTCGAATTGTTCAGCGTGTTTGCGACACTATTGGGATCGGACAGATCGCTCGTTAGGACCGCGCGGATCGTGGATTTCGAAATAAGATCTGGATCGATGCCGTAGGATCTGACCGCGACGTCGTATAGGCGAGGGTTTGCCATTAGCTGATCGACGGACGTGATGTTGCCGATGTTGGCCTGATAGTATGTCGCTTCGGTTTGGGCTGATGTCGCTTTGTTGACCTGAGCCTGTGTGTAGAGATCAATCGTATCGTCTTCGTCGTTGGTATTCTGGGCCGTCACTGCCTGCTGAGCGACGGTGCCGTCGGTCGAGAATTGATAGGCCTTGGCGAAGGTGAGAAAGCGCGGATCGGTGAGCTTGTTGACGAAGCTACTGCTGTCGCTCAGGTCGCTGGTCAGCACCTTTTTCATGAAGGCCTTGGCGTAGGCCATGTCGCTCAGGCCGTATGCCGTCATCGCATACGAGAACAGGCGCTGATTGTTCAGGAAGTCATCGACGGACTTCACCTTGCCGATGTTGTCTTGATAATACTGTGCGGCAGTGGAAACGTCCGACTGAGAACTGATGCGGGCAAGCGTTTTCGAGAGGTCGGCCGCGTAGCTCTGATAGAGGAGATACGTTGAGGTCATCGCCGGCTTTCCCATTCCGTGGCTTGCATCGAGCGGACTGTCGCCGAGGCAGCTTGCGTGGGCCTGCCCCTGGCGCGTTTCGATGTTTGATACAACTCGTGTGATGATGCCCGCGCGGAATCCTCCGGCGATTCGGTTACGAGGGCGTTACGATCACAGACGGCCTTGGTCCAATCAGGTGGGTTTTCGAGCAGGGGGCTCTGCAACCACAAGGCCGCGATACTCGGTGAGGGCGTCGGCCGCGAGTTCGTAGGCCAGGATGCGCTGCGGATTGACCGGGCCAGGAAAAACGATCTGGCCCATCGGCACGGGCTTGAAGCCGAAGCGGCCGTAATAGGGATGGTCGCCGACGAGCACGATAAGGCGGGCGCCGCCGTTGCGCGCAGCCTCCAGTGCTGCCGCGATCAGCTTACTGCCGAGGCCAAGGCTGCGGTGTTCGTTGTCAACGGCGATCGGTCCGAGCAGGACCGCACCCGTCTTGCCGCCAATGGCGATCTCAGTCGTGCGGATCGAGGCAATAACCGTTTTGCCGAGACAGGCGACAAGGCAAAAGCGCGACAGGTGCCCCTTGCCCTCGCGCACGCGATAGGCGGAGCGGGCAAAGCGTCCCGGACCGAACACGCGCGCATGCAACTTGGATATCTCGGCGATATCGTCGGGAAGCGCGGGGCGGATGGTCAGGGACGGGGACATGCGCGAACACAGAAAGCTGGAGGCCGAAGGAATGCAGCCGCGGCTTCTATCATACTTCCGGCGCCATGCGATCCTCGACGGAGCGGCGAATTCGCTCGGCCGTCTGAGCGCCCGTGTCCGGCGGAAGGGATTGGATCGGGAAAAAACCGACCTCGCGGGTGGTGAGCGCGGTTACACGCCGCCAATGGCGAACGAGGTACACTCCCGTTTGCTCATTTTTCCCCCTGGCATAGAAGAACGACAGATCCGGTTGGCCGTTAACCTCGATGCCGGCGACCTCGCGCAGGACGCGGCGGAGGGCCGTTTCAAGATTTTCGCTGTTATGAACCGATCCCACCGGCAATTCCCAGGTGCTGCCACTTTCGTTTTGGACCATAAGAGTGCGCCCCGCTTCGTCGATGACACAGGCTTCGACGGAGAGGTTCAGCCCACGCGCTACCCGCCAATACTTTTGAAACACGCGGGCCATCCATCGACCGAGCAGCGGAATGTCTTCTCTCAACGGCAAACTCTCCTTCGGCAATGCCCGTCGCTGGACATTTCCCATCCGCAGGGTGATCTAGACGTGCGTTTCTCTATATATCGTTCCCGCCGCCAATGACCGAAGCTTTCACGCTCGCGCATTTTTCCGACGTGCACCTGCCGTCTACCGTGCGGGCGGCGTGGCCTTTTTGGAATGCCAAACGTCTGCTCGGATACGCCAACTGGATGCGCAAGCGGCGGCGCGTTCACGTGCGTTCGGTCGCCGACAGATTAGTGGCGGACGCGAAAGCGTTGAGGCCCGATCATATCGCCATCACGGGCGACCTCATCAATCTGGGATTGCCGGGAGAGTACGAGGCGGCGCTCGGTTGGCTGAGGACCGTTGGGGCGCCTCGGGACGTGACGGTCGTTCCCGGCAATCACGACATTTATTCAAGCCTGCATGGCCATGCCGGAATTGGGCGGTGGGCGCAGTATATGGGCGACGAAGACGACACGCTGGCATTTCCGTTCGTCCGTCGCGTCGGGCCTCTCGCGCTCGTCGGCTTGAACTCGGCCGTCGAGACACCGCCGTTTTATGCCGGCGGCAAGCTTGGTCGCCATCAACTCGAAATTGCCAGCGAGCTTCTTGATGCACTTGGCCAAGAAGGCGTCATTCGCGTTGTGCTGATTCATCATCCGCCATTGCCGGATCTCGCGCCGACACGACGGGCATTGAGCGATGCGGCGCATCTTTCGCATTTGCTCGAACGTGGGAATGCTGAACTCGTGCTCTATGGACACAATCATCAACCGCGGCTCGATTGGCTACATTCGCGCGGCAAAGCCGTTCCGATCATCGGCGCAGCATCGGCGTCAGCGGCGATGGCGCATGGCGAAGAGCCGCCTGCAAACTACAATCTCTTCACATTCTTTAAAAACGAAAAGGGATTGCGCATTCGTCATATCGTGCGCGGTATCGATGGGCCGGAAAGCGCGGTCAGGAAGATCAGCGAAACGGTGTTGAAGGCGCCGGCATAAATTTCAGGCAGCGCAGTTCAGTGTCGCGGCCATATGCCACGCGCAAATGAAAGCAGCGTTGCGATGCCTCATCGTGACGCGTCTTCTCTCTATGCAGCGCATGTATGCTTGTGTTCTGAGCAAGTGTGACAGCGTGGTCGCCCATACGATGGGCAGGAAAGACGTGCAGCGCGTGTGTTATATTTACGCGCTAGTGCATAATCTGGGTGAAAGCCTGTCGTTCTGACGCGGCGCCATTGACACAAGCTCGCCGCGAGCGGTCATGATATGAAGACGCGCTGGCTTTCATTTTTAGGTGGCCTGCGGGGAGCACTGCAATTTGCCTAAACCTGTCGAAATCAATCTCGCCCTTCAGGGCGGTGGAGCACACGGCGCCTTCACGTGGGGCGTTCTCGACCGTCTGTTGGAGGATGAAACGCTACAGTTCGGATGGATCAGCGCAACGAGTGCTGGTGCCGTTAATGCGGTAGCGCTTGCAGCCGGTCTGGCTGAAGGCTCTCGTGCCAAAGCGCGCGAGAAGCTCTACAAGATCTGGCATGCGATCCATCAAGCCGGTGTGCCGGATCTCACGCGTCTCAATCCGTTTCTGAACGGATTGGTTCGTCCGACGCAGTTGACGACGCATCTCGCGACGATGCTGTCGCCATACGAATTCAATCCGCTGGGCTTCGATCCGCTCCGCCGGCTGATTACCGAGCATGTCGATTTCGATCTGATCCGCACGCGCTCGCCGGTCGAGCTGCTGATTGCTGCGACGCATGTTGCAACGGGTCGCGCACGTCTTTTCCGCGAAGATGAGATCACCGTCGATGCGGTGCTGGCATCGGCCTGTCTGCCGGTTATGCATCACGCCGTCGAAATCGAAGGCGCGGCCTATTGGGACGGAGGCTTTTCGGCCAATCCCGATATCGTGACGCTGGCGAGCGAAAGTCCGGTTCCGGACACGCTGCTGGTGATGGTGTCGCCGCGCGTGAACGAACATCTGCCCACGACGGCGCGCGACATTTCCAATCACGCCAACCGGCTAACGTTTAACGCGCCGCTGTTGCGCGATATCGAAGTCGTGACGGCGGTGCGCGAAACGTCCGGGCCGCTCATGGCAAAGGGCCGTTTGGCGCCGATCTGCCGACATCGCTTTCATTTGATCGACGGTGGTCCGATCACGGGCACGCTCAATCCCGAGACGACGATGCAGCCCGATTGGGATGTCATCACGTATCTGCACGGCGCCGGGCGCGACCATGCGGAGAAGTGGATGGACGTCGCTCGTTCTGCCGTCGGCCGGCTCGAAACCGTGGACCTCGCGAACTATTTCTTTCCACCAGTCGAAGATGGCGTGCAGTTCCGCACGGTTGCCACGCCAAAGCGGCACACCGGGCGTCGCGGCCTCGGCGGTGGCGTTAAACGCGCGAAGTAGCTTCGTCGGGCAAATCTCCCGGTAACAATCGTGGGATTTGCCGGCAACAAATTGGTCCCGCGGCGGTATTCCTTTCGGAATTCGAAGGAATACGAGCAATGATCAATCGCAGAACTCTCTTTGTGACGTTGATGGCGGCGTTATTGCTGCCGTCGTTGCCGATTTCAATTGCTGAGGCCGCGCCGCAGCGCTTGGCTTTCCTCGGCGTGCGCATCCAAAACGACAACGAAGGCTTGGAGCCGACGACCGATGCGGAGCGCAAGCGTATGGCGGCGATCGGTGAGCAGTTCACCGATGCGCTGGTGACGTCCGGCGACTATAAAATCGTACCGTTGACAGACGATATTCGCGCCGAGATCGCGCGCGGACAGTCCGTTGGGCATTGCGGTGGCTGCGAGGCCGATTACGGCAAGACACTGAAAGCCGATCGCGTCGCGTGGATCACGGTGCAGAAAGTTTCAAACCTGATCCTGAATATGAATGTCTACATCGCCGACGTGACGACAGACAAATATACGTTCATCAAGAGCGTCGATATTCGCGGCAACACGGATGAATCGTGGTCACGCAGTCTGAAATACCTGCTCGACAATTACTTCTTTGAACGAAAGTCGTAGCGCAGGTGCCGCCGTCTTGGGTGCGGAACCTATAATTTTGCGTAGATGGCCGCCTTTCGCGGCCATTTCTTTTTTGGGGGAAGATGACAACGACTGGGCGGCAAGATCATCCGACGAGTTTGGCGTAGCCTTCAGCGACGGTTTCATCAAGCAGGCGTTTGTATTCCGCATAAGCTTTGTTTTTCGGTGTTACTTCGCCGAAGGTGTCGCCGTCGAAGTTTTGGCGCTGGGAATACAGAATGGGCGTTGCGACCGGGATGAAGGTCGCGCGCTGTTTGTTCAGAGTCGTGATGATGCCGCGCATCTCTCCCGCGCGATCGAGCTGGGAGACGACGACCATGCGCATCGCGCCTTTCGTCAGCGAGACGAGGTGGATGAAGCTCGATGATGCCGGAATGTAGAGGCGGCCGCGATGGGCATACGGAGCGTCCGGCCGGTCACGCTCCTGGAAGAGCAGGCTCGGCCATTCAGGGTCCCAACTGATGTCGGTGCGGTAGGCGACGATGGTATCTGGCAGCGAGAAGGAGCGGCGAAGCGTCAGGTAGCTGCCGATGTAGTGATCGACGGCGGCTTGTGTGTAGGCGCCCATGTAGATCGGCGCGATGCCGCCGCCGTTGCGAGCAAATTCGAGCGGACCGCTGGCGCTTTCGACGGCGACCGTTTCACCGTGCCAAGCGTCCCGCAGGCCGTGGAAATCGAGGCCAAGCACCATGCAGACGTCAAACAGCGTCTGGTCTCTGACGGAGCGGCCGCCGAGCAAATTTTGGATCGTCTTTTCGTGGCAGTCGGCGGCGTCGGCAAGTTCGGCTTGCGTGAGCTTTTTTTCGACCATCGCCGTCTTGATGCGGTCGAGCGCCTCGGTGCGAGTGGTGGCGGGCGCAATCTGGTCGGCGACTTTTTTCATGGCCCACGAGTTTCGATGCGTGGCGACGGGACGCCGCCGTTGCCGGAAAATACCGATTTTTTCCGCCTGGAAGCAATCGGAATCGGAGGTCAATTCCCGGCTTCTTCCGGTTACCGCTTACTGGGGCCGGACGGGCTCATGTTTCCGCGGCGCATTCGGCATTCTTCTCGCGTCGTCACCGCTGGGGTGACGCGGCGCACCGCTTCAGCGCGCAACCCGAGGAGATGGGCACTATGTCGGATACGGTTACTTTGAAATTGGCGGCGGCGATTTCTATGGGCTCGCTGCTGGCGCTCGCCATCATGGCGGGAAGCGTTCGGTCAGCCGCGGCGCAGGAGTTCGATTGCCGGAACGCCGAATTCGCATCCGAGATGACCATCTGCGGCAGCGGCCGGCTGTCGGCGCTCGATGAGCGGATGAACGAACTCTATCGGGATTTGAAGGCCGCTTACGGCACCCGCTACCAGCGTAACGGTCTCAAAGCCTATCAGCGGCAATTTCTCGATGCGCGCGACGCGTGTGGGCGCGATACGGAATGCATCAAAGGTGCGTATCTCGATCAGATCAGCGTGCTGGAGGCGCGCCTTGAGCAGGTTTACCGGCGCACCGAACGTTGATCGAGGTTTTCGACGACGTGGGGCGGATCCTGCCGGTCGACGACTTCGAGTTTCACGGCGGTCAGGCCCTTATCCGTCATTGAGAGGTCTTCGGCGGCCCGGCGGGACAAATCAATGACACGGCCGGGTTTGAACGGGCCGCGGTCGTTGATGCGAACGATGACGCTTTGTCCGGTGTCGACCCGCGTAATGCGGACACGGGTTCCGAAGGGCAGCGTTCGGTGGGCGGCGGTAAGGGCGTTCGGATCGAACGCTTCGCCGGAAGCAGTCTTCTTGCCCGAGCCGTAATACGACGCGATGCCCTTCATGGCATGGGGCTTAGCGGTGCCCTCGGTGATCGGACCGTGCAGGCCGAACGGCGGGGTAGCCACTGTGGCGGTCGCCTTGACGCGTTTGATCGCCGGCTTGTTCAGTGTGATCTTGGCTCGCCAGTGATCGAATTTGATGGCGGGCGGTTTCGGCGGATCAGGCGCGGGCTGGGTGTTCGTGGCCCAGACGCCGACGGATGCGGTCGCGGCCGATGTTGTGGCCGCCGACGTCGCGACGACGGCGTTGCTTGCCGGCCCCGACAGAGCTTCTGAAAGCGATTGAGCCTGCGATGAGCCGCTTCCAGCGAAAACGGCTGAACTCACTAAAACGGCAACATAAGCCACACGAGTGCTTCGGCGCACGCACATTCCCCCCGGAACATCCCCGAATCACTGTGATTATGACGATTCTAATGGCGGAAAAACGTCGGGAGGCGCAGGTTATCCAACGCCTCCCGTCGTTATAGTCAGAGCATAAGCGTCTTTAGTTCAAGACCTGCAATGAGACACGGGCCACGCCGGCACCTGTCATGTTGATGGCACGGGCTGCGCCGCGCGACAGGTCGATGACGCGACCGCCGACAAACGGTCCGCGATCGTTGATGGTAACGACGACGGACTGGCCGTTCGACTGGTTCGTGACGCGCACGCGGGTGCCGAAAGGAAGCGAGCGATGCGCCGCGGTCAGACCGTCCGGGTTGAAGCGCGCGCCCGAAGCCGTGCGCTGGCCCTGCCAGTAGTACGACGCCATACCGCCGCCGCCGCCGCCGCCAGAAGCATAGTGGCGCTTACGCGACGAACCCTGTGCATAGTGCTTGCGAGATACTTTGCGGGCATACCGCGACTTAGAAGACTTGTGGTAGGATTTATACGACGACTTGCGATAGACGGCTTTCTTGTGAGAATGCCCGCAGACATAGGCTGCGCCTTCGCACTTCCAGGCCGCGTTTGCGGGCATGGCTGCCGCTGTGATTCCCGCCAACGTGAACGCGGCTACCGCGATAGTTGAACGCATAATGCACTCCTTCATCAGGAGCAGCAGTGGTTTCGGGTCGAATGGGCGGTTTCCCCCGCCCGTGATCCGCTTCCTTCAGCGATCACGGGTCAACCGCCTCGGTGGCGGCACCGTCCGTGTATGTTGGGAGAAAGTTGCCCCTGTCTCGGAAAACCCCGTGTGACCCGTTACTGAACTCCAGAACCCAGTTCGTACTGCTGCCCGTGCTTGTTGACTGGGGTTACCCCCGTCCTGGCAGCGGCCAACGAGCACTGAGTGGGTCCCGTGGTCAACCCGTTGCTGCTAACACCTTTTAACCATAATTGGTAACTGTCGGAAATATATCATTTATTTTAACTGCATCTTTAGGTTGCGCGACGCCAGGTCGCAGAATTTAACAACCTTTCACGGAACAAAAATCTTAACAGGCCATTCGTCATATTTCGTTTACCAATCAAAAGCCTATCCCAATCGGCCAGGATAGACGCTCCGTATGCGCTGATTACCCGTTTTCGAAAATGCACTTTTAAATCGCGTTGCCGAGTTCTCGTCGGATGTCGTGCTGTGAGACGCCCGCGCATGTTATTGGCGCTTTCAAGCGCGAGAGATCAGCGCGATGCGATGGATCGAACTCGATGGCGGATGTCCGGCGACAGCAGCACGACCAGCCGATGCCGACGCCATCATTCGCGGAAGCACGGGCGGTTTGGCTGCGTATTGGGCTGATGTCGTTTGGCGGTCCCGCCGGACAGATCGCTCTGATGCACAAGGTCCTCGTCGATCAGAAGCGGTGGCTGGACGAGGGGACGTTCCTGCTGGCGCTGAACTTCTGCACATTGCTACCCGGTCCGGAGGCGATGCAACTCGCGACCTATGCAGGATGGCGGATGCATGGTGTGCGTGGCGGTCTAACGGCTGGGCTGCTGTTCGTTCTGCCGGGCGCCCTGCTGATCCTTGCGATCTCCATTCTCTACGGCAACTTCGGGCAGGTGCCGATCGTTGCCACCCTGTTCGAGGGGATCAAGGCGGCGGTGCTGGCAATCGTCGCCGAAGCGCTGTGGCGGATCGCACGGCGCGCGCTGACGAGCCGGACGGAATGGCTGGTCGCTACGGCATCGTTCATTGGGATCTTTCTGTTCAAGGTGCCGTTTCCGATCATCGTGCTGGCGGCGGCGCTGGCGGGCTGGGGCCGGACACTGGCTTCCGGCGGCGGCAATTCCGCATCGGCAGCAGCGGCGTCAACTTTGGTTGTGCCGATCGCATCGACACTTAAGACGGTCGGGCTTTGGCTGGCAGTGTGGCTCCTGCCGCTGCTGGCCGTGGCGCTGGTTTTCGGGTTCGATCATGTACTGGCGCGGCTTGCCCTCTTTTTTTCGAAGCTGGCGGTCGTGACGTTTGGCGGCGCTTATGCCGTGCTCGCCTACATGGCTCAGGATGTCGTCGAAAAATACGGGTGGCTCAGGCCCGGCGAAATGCTGGACGGACTGGGTCTCGCCGAGACGACGCCGGGACCGTTGATCCTCGTTACCGAGTTCGTCGGCTACCTTGCGGCGGCGCGACATGGCGGCGGGCCAGCTTTGCTGTTCGGAGTGCTCGGCGCTGTCGTTACGTTGTGGGCGACGTTTGCGCCGTGCTTTCTCTATGTCTTCGCCGGTGCGCCGTACATCGAGTGGCTGAAGGCGTCGCCGAAGCTGAAAGCGGCCTTATCAATGATCACGGCGGCTGTCGTCGGCGTCATCTTCAATCTGTCGCTCTGGTTTGCGTTGCATGTGTTTTTCAGGGTGCAGGCTGAAGTGGGGTTTGGGCCGGCGCGGCTCGACGTGCCCTTGCTCGCCAGCGTCGATGCCCGGGCTGTCGGGTTGGCGGTTCTTGCCGCCGTGCTGCTGTTCGTTTTTCGCCTCGGAATCGTAACGACGCTCGGCGTTTCAGCCTTGGCATCGTTGCTGCTGGCTTGGGCGATGTGACGTCAGAGCCAACCCTTCTTCTTGAAATAGAGGAACGGGATCAGGCCGGAGATGAACATCAAGACGAGGGCCATCGGATACCCGAACGGGAAATCAAGCTCCGGCATGACTTTGAAATTCATGCCGTAGATCGAGGCGACGAGGGTCGGTGGCATCAGCATCACGGCCATGACCGAGAACAGCTTGATGATCTGGTTCTGCTCCGTCGAGATCATGCCAAGCGTCGCGTCGAGCAGGAAGCTGGTGCGGGCCGAGAGAAAGCGCATGCTTTCCATCAGGGATAGGATGTCATGGTTGGCGGCTTCGATGCGACCGAGCACGCGCGTGTCGTCTTGGCGTTCGCGAGCGGCATTGGCGAAATAGAGAGACAGGCGGTGAAGCGACATGGCGCTTTCCTGTGCTCTCGCGGTGATGTCGCCTTCCTTGCCGACCGTCCTGAGTAAAACGTCCAGTCGCCGGTTGTGCGCGGCCTGTCCCTTTTGGGCAAAGA
This sequence comes from Hyphomicrobium sp. DY-1, assembly GCF_047497105.1. Classification (NCBI taxonomy): domain Bacteria; kingdom Pseudomonadati; phylum Pseudomonadota; class Alphaproteobacteria; order Hyphomicrobiales; family Hyphomicrobiaceae; genus Hyphomicrobium; species Hyphomicrobium sp. DY-1. The sequence goes on from NZ_CP134870.1 coordinate 3,246,371, forward strand.
CGACCGGGGCGATGCGCTCGATTTCATCCTGCACGCGTTCGATCAGGTCGGCTTCGCGCTCGATCAGCATTTCGAGCAGGCCGATCATGACGCCCGCGCCCGTCACGCAATCGGCGTCGCCTTTCGCGGCGCGGGTGACGTAAACCGGAAAGGCCTTCGGCTCGGCGTAGCGCACGGTGACGAGGTGGTTGCCGGACAGAATGAACGTGATGACCGACGTCATCGGCATATCCTGTGCGTCGTGATGCAGGATAATGCTGGTCATGTAGTAGGCGCCGTTCTCCGAATAGAAGCGGTTCGACGCTTCGATCTCGCGCATTTCGGAGCGGGTCGGGATTTCGATGCCGAGAGCGTCTTCGATACCCTTGTCTTCGTTTTCGCCGGGATTAATCAGGTCGATCCACACGCTCGACGTAAGATCGCCCGGCTCTGTGCGCTTGATCAATTTGCCGCCGAGGGCGTCATAGACCGTTATCATTGATTTCAACCTTGCTGTGAAATGCGTGCGGCGTGGATGCTAGAACGCCGTCGATAGGCCTCAAGCTCGCGGCGCAGCCATTCCACGGCGCCTCCGGGCCGAACAAGCCCGCCGAACGGCCGAGCTTGTTCTGGCCGTCGGCGTTTCGGGCTTTGCCCGGCGGTCGCGAGTCCGATATGACGAATGCATCTTTAATTGGAGCGGCTTCCATGTCTCCGCGATTGACGATCGTTTCTGGTGTGGCCGGAATTCTGTTTTGCGGATTGGCGACGTCGGCTGGCGCCGGAGGAATTCAGTGCAAGAACGGCTTTCAGCTAGTGCAAGGCTCTTGGCTTTCCACGCCCTACTGCCAGGACGCACTGGTTGCCCAGGTAGCCCATGAATATGGGTTTAAGGCGACAGCGGCGGAGGTTCGCAACAACCCGATGTTCAAGCAGCGTCTTTGCCGTTTCATCGGCCAGGATATCCGGATCAAAGAGACCTGTAGCGAGGTAACGCCGGTTCCGGGGCGCGGATTTTACTGATGCCGTTATCGTAGGCCACCAGGCACAAAAAAGGTGATGATCGCTTGGTACGATCATCACCGGGATGGCATCGAAAAAACGTCAGGTCTCAGCCGAGATCTGGCGTCACTTCGCTGATGTCCTTGGCGCGGCGGACGCTGCCGTCGAACTGGGCGCCTTCGTCGATCGAAAGCGTCTGCTTGACGATGTCGCCGTCAACGCGCGAGGTGGCGTTGAGGTTCACGGACGAGCCTTTGAGGGCGCCGCTGACTTCACCCTGAACGGTGATGGTGCGAGCCGTGATGGTGCCGGCAACGCTACCCGTTTCACCGACGGTGACAGCTTCGCCATGAACATCGCCCTGGATGTGCCCGGCGATGAGCAGCGAGCTCTTCGTCTTGATTACGAGCTGCTGGCCCGAGATGGTGATGTCTTGTCCGAGAACCGATGTCGGCGCGTCGATGGCGTGTGTGTGAGAGTGATTGGCGGTCTGCTGGATCGGCGAGCCGAAAAGCGGCGGTGCCGGGGTCTTGGGTGCCATCGATGGGATCGATGAAGCGTGTGGCGTGAGTGTCTTGGCTGGCTCTGCGACGCGTGGTTCCGGCGTCGCTACGCGGTTGAACATCGGTCTACCCCCAAACAAAAAAAGAACTGCTGTCGCCCTTCCCGCTGAGGCACAGCATCACGCTAGTTTGGGTACATTATGTCCAAGTCAGCACTGGCGCCAGGATTGTTTCGCCGCGGTGCGGAATCGGCGGTCCGGGGCAGCAATCGTTAAGACGCTTGGTCCAAAGAGAAACGGGCCATCGCGTGTGGCGAGGCCCGCTTTGGATTTCCCATAGTGAATTCGTGTCGATCAATCCCAGTAATTCACGAACGGCGCAACGACGTGCGTTCTGCCGTGGCGATCGCTGTAGACGTGTGCGAACGGTGCATCGACGACTGTCCGGCGTCCGCTTTCGACGCGCGTGAAGGGCGCATGCACAACATTACGGCCCCGGTGATAGTGACGGTGATAAATCGGGCGGCCATTCCGGTCGTACCGGTCATGGACCTTGATCAGGTTGGACGGCGCATCGGCCGCGCCGGGCTTTGCAGCCGGGAAGGCGTTGGCTGTTACGGAGACCGCCAGCATCGAAGCCAGCGCTGCCGTGACTGCGATGAGGGGACGGGAAAATGCCGTCATGACAATACTCTTCTCGTTTCTGTTGCTACGCTTTCAAAACTGACGAAGTGAGCTTTTGGTTCGCATTTTTCCATGCGGCAATTGGCTGAACGGCTGCCTCTTTTGCTCGGCGCGATCCAATCCCTGACGCCTTAATGCGACGTACCCTGCAGAATCTGCGGGTCTGGGCTTCCGACAGCGCGGGAGTCTGCTAGATTCGTTAACAAAAAGGGGAGGTCGTCATGGTCATTCACCGAGTGGGGCTCGCCATTATTCTAACGGCGCTTCTCGGGCATGGCCCGGCGTCGGCGGCAGATGAAGCGGCGTGTCCGCGTTCGGGAACGCTTGGCGTTTCCCGCACCGTCGAGATCGATACGACCGGCGGGCCGGGCTTCGGAATGGAGCACTACAAGGCGTACGACTTCCTACAGGACAAGGAAGTCGTTCTGACATTCGACGACGGTCCGCAAAAGTACACGACAGAAGCGGTCCTCAAGGCGCTGAATGACGAATGCGTCAAGGCGACGTTTTTCTCGATCGGGAAAATGGCGCTGGGCTATCCTGAGATCATTCGCGAGGTCGCGAAGGCCGGCAATACCATTGGAACGCATACGTGGAGCCATAAGGCGATTGCCAAGCTTAAAACTTTCGATGCGGGCAAGGACGAGATCGAGCGCGGTGTCAGCGCCGTACATCGTGCCGTCGGCGGTCCCATAGCGCCCTTCTTCCGGTTTCCAACGCTCGTCGATACGCAGGAGGCCGTCGCGTATCTCGGCAAGCGCAACATCGCGATCTTTTCGACCGACATCGACAGCGTCGACTACAAGCCGCAAACGGCTGATCATCTCGTCAAGTCGCTAATGCAGAAGCTCGACAAGAGGGGCAAGGGCATCCTCTTGATGCACGATATCCATAAAACGACCGCCAAGGCCGTGCCGATGCTGCTCGCGCAGCTCAAGGCCAAGGGCTACAAGATCGTCCACATGACGGCGAAGTTCCCGGTGACGACGGTGGCGGAATACGATCAAGCCATCGAGAAGGAAGCGAAAGGCTTGCCGCAAGTCGGCGCCGAGAAGCCGCTTTCGAGCATTGTCAAGACAGTCGGAGGAACGCCGCCGCCAAGCGAAGCGCCATCTTCATCGGAAAACGGCGAACCGGAAGGGTTGCCGGCGCCGCCATCGCCTGAAGCCGCGTCGTCCGCTCCGGCTGCTGCGCCGCTTCCGGCTTTTCCGGCGACGCCGCCCGCTCCACAATCCGTTCCTGAAGCGGCGCCCGCTCCGGGAAAGCAATCTTCAGCGGAGTCCGCGCCTCAGGAGGTCAAATCTCCGGTGGCGACTGTGTCGGAGACAGTCGACGGCGCGGCAAAGCCCGTGAGCGTTGTCGCGGCGGCCGAGACCTCACCGGTGAAGACGGTTTCGGGGACAGCGCATATAGATGAGCCAAAGAAGGTCGACGCGCTTGAGCCCGCGCATCCGGGCGAGCCACCGAAATCGATATCCGAGAAGCTGAAAGAGACGTGGCAGTTCTGGTTCGGCGAATAGTGCCGACAAAAATGAAATGGGTGGCAGGGTTTGCCACCCATTTCATTTTGGACGCCCTGTAAGGCCCCCCCGGGCCCGCCGCAAACCAAGCTTTCTGCCCGAGCGCACAACAGCGCGACGGCAAGTTCTTGGGCGTTCACCACGGTCTGACGCTGATAATCAGAGACGTAGCGTTTCCGGCATCATGTGGGCTTGGTCCCCCAATCGACCCCCCGATCGACTGCCCACGAGAGGGACGCTATTGGACCTTGACGGGGGCTTCCACAGAAAACGAATCAGTTTTGCTCGAATCCAAAATCATGTGGCGTATTGGATACAACAAAATGAATATTCAGTACTCAGACTATAGTCTTGTGGATAGCTGCTTTCGGAGGGAACTACGCAAAGAGAAGGGCCGCTCGTGAGAGCGGCCCCGTGAGATCATCGTCTGAAAGCGGAGTTGCAATGTCTGCCGCTTAGGTGTCAGGCGCACTCCAGGAGAGTTCCGTGTGCAAGCCCGAGCGACCTCGACATCGACCGCCTCAAGATCCCACTCGACATCGGATCACCTCCTCTCTGTTGTTGAAAGATGAGATAAGCTGACACTGTTCGCGCGCTTTGAAAAGCCTTTGTTTTATGACGCTTTGTTAAGTCTGGTTCGCGTTATTTGTTGAGGCAACTCGGATAGGGCGGTTTCTCGTCCGGTTTGATTGCGCAGAGGCGGATCGGTGCGAGCTTCGCCAGCCGGTCTTTCCATTTGCTCTCGTCGATCGTCAGGTTCTCGGCATTCGCGGCTGTGCGTTCGGCCCATTGCACCGTGTAAACGGCGGACGCGGATTTGATTGCAACGACGAGGGCAGTTTCGCTGTCGTCGCCGCCGCTCGCATCGATCTTGCCGCAACTCGCGACGGCCACGAATGCGTCTTCGCCGCTGATCTCGGTCTGGCCGAACGGCTTTACTGAGAATGTTTTCGGGCAGGCCTTTTGAAATCCGGCCGCGATCCGCGCCGCGAAGTATTGTGCGGAGAGGTCGGGGTGTGTGGGGGCGGCTTTCGCGCCGGTCACAGTGATCATCTGCGACCACTTCTCGGCTGTCTCGCCTTTCAGCACGGCTTCGCGAATATAGTTGTCGGCAGTCGGCTGCTCATAAACGGTGGTGAAGTCTGTGGGCAGCGTGAACATCACGAGCTTGCCGAAGATCGGCGAGATGACGATCGGCGCGGATGGGCTGCTTGGGGGCTTGGCCGTATCGTCGGCGATAGCATATCCCGGCCAAGTGCAGAACAGGGCGAGCAGAAACATCGAACTTCGCATGCAGCACATCCTTGATGGTTTTCCGGAACGGCTAGCGTGCAGATATGACCATAGTCAGACGGCGCCTGCGTCAATTCCAGGGTCGTTGCAATGTCGGGAAGTTTCTCCCCCAACAACGCCGTTCACGTAGAGCCGCTGACGGCGTCGTGGATGGCGCGGCAGTGGTGCACCATGTTGTCATGCGCGACGACGAATTTCTTCAGCGGTGTGTCGATGTCATAGAAATAGATGTTGGCGATAAAGCCATAGATGCCGGCGTCTATCGTTGATGGTTTGGGGCCGTGAACAAAGCCCTCGGCCGGGATGAGGTTGGCCAGAACCCGCAAGTCTGCGAGGCCGCGCGCCATGGCCTGATCCGGCTCGTAGCGTCCGATCCCTTGATAGTAATAGCGCTTGGCGTTGAATTCTTTCGCAGCGGCGAGGCCCTCTTCCGTCAGTTGCGGATGTTCGCGCAGCAACGCATCGCGGAATTGCTTCCAATAGCGCTCGTCCTTCCAGCGTGAATAGGACATGACCCAATAAAGATCGTCGAGCAGGCGCGTGACGAGGAGATCGGTGTCGCGCTGGGCGGGTGTCAGCGCGTCATCCATCGTCACGCCGTACTTGCGCGTGACGTGCGCAATGATGGCGCCGCTGTCGCCGATCGTTTCGCCGTTGTCGACGATGTAGGGAAGCTGACCGCGCGGCGCGGACGAGGCGTCGAAGATGTGTTCGTGCACGAACGGTACGCCTGCCAGTTTCAGGAAGGCACAGACTTTCAGGCCGTAGCCGTTGTTGTCGGCGACGCCGAACAGCGTCGGGTAAGAGTAGAGCGTGAGCATCGCACGAACCCTTAAGTCTAAGACCTATGCGCACGCATTTCCATGGCACGGCCAAACCCAGCAAGCAGTGTGCCGACGGCAAACAACGCCAGCACGATGTATTGGAGATTATCCTCGACACCTTCCTTCGCGATCATGAAGTCGGAGATATCGGCGTCCGATGTCTTGAAGCGGTTCAGGGTCTCGTCGCGCGCGGTCCGTGCCCCTGTGATTTTTTCCGCGGGCGCATTGAGAGCTTGCAGCACCTCGATGCGATTGTCGTAAATGGCTTTGATCTGGACCTGGGCCGATTGCTGGGTGCTGAACGCGGCGAGACGCCATTCGATCTCGCGCTTCAATGGATCGAGATAGAACATCTGCATCGCTGTCGATCCGAGCAGCAGAATGATCCCGAACAATTCGCCGAGCTGATAGACCCTGAACCCCATAGCTTCCCCCGCGGTTGGCGTTGGGCGGGCGGTTCTGGTGTCACCGCTTCCGCCAACCGCGATCCTAGCAAATGGGCGTGTGCTGCCTATGGCTTTTCGGCGTCGATATAGAGCTGGTTCCCCAGCTCCCTAAATTTCGCGCTCATTTCGACCATGCCGACCTGTTGGTCGTTCAAGGTCGCCGCGTAGTCGCGGACGTCCTGTGTGATTTTCATCGAGCAGAATTTCGGGCCGCACATCGAACAGAAGTGCGCGACCTTGTGGGCGTCCTTCGGTAGCGTCTCGTCGTGGAACGACATCGCTGTGTCGGGATCGAGCGACAGATTGAACTGATCCTGCCAGCGGAACTCGAAACGGGCGCGTGAAAGCGCATCGTCGCGAAGCTGTGCGGCGGGGTGGCCTTTCCCGAGATCGGCGGCGTGGGCTGCGATTTTGTAGGTGATGACGCCGACCTTCACGTCGTCGCGGTTCGGCAGGCCCAGGTGCTCCTTCGGCGTGACGTAGCAGAGCATCGAGGTTCCGAACCAGCCGATCATCGCGGCGCCAATGCCGGACGTGATGTGATCGTAGCCGGGCGCGATATCGGTCGTTAGCGGTCCGAGCGTATAGAATGGGGCTTCGCCGCAGGCTTTGAGCTGCTTGTCCATGTTGGCTTTGATCTTGTGCATCGGCACGTGACCTGGGCCTTCGATCATGACTTGGCAGCCCTTGTCCCACGCGATCTTGGTCAATTCACCGAGCGTTTCAAGCTCAGCGAATTGCGCGCGATCGTTGGCGTCGGCGATGGAACCGGGACGCAAGCCGTCGCCCAGCGAGAACGACACGTCATACTTGCGCATCAGATCGCAAATCTCGTCGAAGCGTTCGTAAAGGAAGCTTTCCTTGTGGTGAGCAAGGCACCACTTCGCCATGATCGAGCCGCCGCGTGAAACGATGCCCGTGACGCGATTGGCGGTTAGCGGCACGAACGGCAGGCGCACGCCGGCGTGGATCGTGAAGTAATCGACGCCTTGCTCGCACTGCTCGATCAGCGTGTCGCGATAGAGTTCCCACGTGAGCTTCACAGGATCGCCGCCGCACTTTTCGAGCGCCTGATAGATCGGCACGGTGCCGATGGGCACGGGCGAATTGCGGATGATCCATTCGCGCGTGGTGTGGATGTTGCGGCCCGTCGAGAGATCCATGACGGTGTCCGCGCCCCAGCGGATCGCCCACACCATCTTTTCGACTTCCTCTTCGACCGACGACGTCACGGCGGAATTGCCGATGTTGGCGTTGATCTTCACGAGGAAGTTCCGGCCGATGATCATCGGCTCAAGCTCGCCGTGGTTGATGTTCGCCGGAATGATGGCGCGGCCGCGGGCGATTTCGGAACGCACAAACTCCGGCGTGATGTGCTCGGGGATGTCGGCGCCGAAACTTTCGCCGTCGGCGAGCGCTTCCTTGGCGCGCGCGAGCGCCGCCGCACGACCGAGGTTTTCGCGATGGGTGACGTAGATCATCTCTTTGGTGATGATGCCTGCGCGCGCGTATTCGAATTGGGTGAGGGGAGCGGAAGACGTGGCACAGCGCGGTTGATAAACGGTCGGAAACACGCGCGCAGCGTGGGCGCCCGTCACGTTGCCGTTGTCTTCCGGTTTGATCGTGCGGCCGTCATAGGCTTCCGTGCCGCCGCGCTCGGCAACCCAAGCGTCGCGGATTCGCGGGAGACCGGTCGCCACGTCGATCGTTACGGTCGGATCGGTGTAGGGGCCGGACGAGTCATAAACGCGGAACGACGGCTCGTTCACATCCGTAAGCGCGATCTCGCGGAATGGTACGCGGACGTCGTAATGGCCTTCGGGCGAGGAATAGACTTTCGTCGAAGCGCTGATCGGGCCGACAGTGACTTTCGGCGTCTGGATGTCGGCGGTGCGGGTTGGCTTGTTCATGACGTTGCTCCTCTCGGCCACTCCATTGGTAAGGGAGTGCTCCCTGGCTGCACGCGCACGCGCAGAATTGCGTTGACCGGAAAGGCGCGGAATGCGGCTCTGCCGCGGAATGCCCCGTCCCTTCGCCGGCATAACCCGGATCAGGTTCGAAGGGTGCTCGCGCTTTCTTACGCGATCTCAGCCGGACAACCGGCGCCCCTCGGAAACGGGCACATTCTTGCGCGGATGGGGTGCGCTTGGCAAGTGTGGCCCGATGATCCTCGGACAAGCCCAGGGATGACATCTTTCGGCGTAGCCGAATGGCGCTAGGCCGCTGCTGCCTGCTTGGCGAACTCGACCCAGCTTTTGATTTTTTCGATGTCGGGTGGGCGGCCTTCGCGCAGGACACGCTTGCCGGCCGATGTGGTCGCGAATTTCAGTACGCTAGCGGACAGTGCGAGCGGATCGGCTTCGGCGACGGCTTCGGCCGTCTTGTAGCCCGCCCCGACAAGCAACTGTGCATGCGTGCCGCGGAGGCCCGGTACGGCCATGACGAGTTGTGCCTGATCCTGCCATTCGAGAAGTGTTTCGGCATCGAAATGCGGGTCGTCGAGTTTTTCCGCGAGCTGCTCGGGATCCTGCTTCAGGAAATCTGCGACCGTGTGAATATCGATCGCCGCGAAGCGATCGGCGATTTTCGGTCCGATGGAGGGTGCCGCTTCGAGGTCGTCGCCTTCGCGCAGATACACGCGTGTTTCCGACGGACGATCGGATGACGGCCGCGAGGGTGAAATCGGCGCCACTGTCGCGGCAGGTGTTGGAGCGGCCATGTGCGTCGCTGCTGGCGGTACCGTCGCCGCACGTTGTTGCGAGGGCGTCCAGAGCGGCTCCATGCGCGCGGCAATGCTCGGCGCGGCGCGGGGCATAGGCGGCGGTGTTTTCGACAGCGGGATCGTCGGCGGCGTTTCGGAAATGTCCATTTTGGTCGCGGCCGACTTCGCGACGGCAAGCTCCAGTGGCGTGTCGTCGGGGCCGTTGATGCGGGCGGCGCGGGCGGCTTTGCGCTCGGCAAGCTTCGGCGCCAGAACTTCAGCATTGTGAAGGTCGCGGATCGTGCGATCGTCTTCGGACAGAGATTTGTCGACGCGGCCGGTGGTTTTCAATTCGTCGTAGATGGCAGCGACGAGCTTGCGGTCTTCTTCGTTCGAGAGCCGCTTTTCGATGAACTTCCGCGGAATCTGCGTCATAGCGAGGAAAGTTTCCGCCGTCAGCGTCACTTCAGGCGCGGACATGCCGGATTCGGCGATGGCTCTGTCGAGCACCTTGCCGAAGCTCGTGGAGGCATAGATCAGCAGTTCCGCGACGACGGTTTTGGCAATGTCGTCGAGGCCTTCCTCGGGACGAGAAGCGCCTTTGTGAATATCGTAATGGGCGATGAGCTTCTCGTAGTAGCGGTGCGAGAACTCGGCGCCATCGCAGACGAATTTAGGCAGCCATTTCTGGCCGGAAGGAACGGCGATGCTCAAGCGCCCGAAGCGCTTTTCGCCGAGTGCGCGCAGCGTATTGTAGGAGCGATTGATGCTCCATTCCGTGGCGCGGTGGATGGCATTCTCGGCTTCCGTCTGGCCGGTGTGGAACGGCATCACCGGATCGGTGAAGTAGTGGCTCAGTACGCCCGCGGCATAGACGGCTTCCGGCCAATTACCGGCTTTGAGTTCGAAGACGGTGCGATTGTACCACTCCTGCGTCTTCTCCGGCGCGCCGCCCCAGTAGTTCTCGGATACGTGCAGGACGTGATTCTTGAAATCCTTGAAGGTAATGTCGGGGGCTTTCGAGCCTTCGAGATAGCGCTCAATATATTTCAGGAACAAGCGGGTCCAATCGGCGCTGTCCGGGCGCGTCATCGCTTCCAGCGCATCGAGCGCCAGCTTGTGATGAGTGCCGTTGGCATGCGTAGCATACACAATTCGAAAGAGCGGCGACATTTGAGGCCCCAGTGCTCGCGGTGAACGGGCTCGCGGTGAAGTCTCGCGACGAAAGTGCAAGATGCTTACGCGAGTCGGGGCTGTCGCTCGATCCGTGCGGTAGGGACGCCGCAGGTCATCAACGGTTTTCGCGCTTGGAGCGCGCCTGTTTTTCAGCCGCGAGATCGATGATGTCGGCTCCCGCGTTGCGGTCGCGGGCGATGCGGCGGGCGAGATCGGCGCGGCGGGCGATCTGCACGATGTTCATTCCGTGCGGGGGCGCGCGTTCGGACAGGACGCGGGCGATCATGTCCGGCGTCAGGCCGCAGGCGGCGCCAAGGGCCATGGCTTCCTCGCGGGCGACGGCATGGGCGGCCTCGATGTAGCCCATGAGGGCTGCGGCAGCGTGCGCACTCCCGAGCGGGCCAGTACGCTCGACGGTGCCGAACAGCGAGACGATGCTCGCTGCCATCTCGGTCGCAATCTCGGCCCCGCCGAGAAGAACTTTGGCTCGGCCTTCGGCAGCAGCGGCGCCGCCGCCGATCAACGCCGCGTCCGTCAGCGAAATGCCTCCCGGCTCAAGGAGTTCGAGCAGCGCATCGAGTTCACGCGGCGTCCGCGCACCGAGATCGACGATGACAGCGCCCGACAGCGGAGCAAAATCGAGATCGGACGCGTCGCGGCCTATCAGCAGGCCGCGGAACGCTTCGGTGTCCTCGATGGCGATGAGGATGACTGGACAGTCCGCCATGCCGTTCGAGGTCGGCGAGACTGGCTCCAGATGCTCGCCGTAAATGGCGGGTGAGGCACCCGGCAGAGCTGCGTAAAGTGTTGGAATGCGGCAGGCGGCGAGGCGTTCGGCAATTGCCGTTCCAAATTCGTCGTTGCCTATGACGCCGATTGGCCGGGTATTCGAAGCGCTGCCCATGGGGTTGTGTGCCCTCTCATTATCGTCCCTCACGCCACCACGCCAAGGCGATGAGAGCGAGTAGCAGCGAAAGCGCCGCAAATCCCGTAAACATCGGCGTCAGCTTGACGCCGCGAGTCAGAAACGCTTGCCGATCTTTCAGACCGAGCCAGTCTGAGCCCGCCATCACCTTGGCCGCTGACATCATAGAGATACGCGGCACGTCGATATCGGTTGCAGTCGCGAGGAGGCCTGACGGCTTCGTCCAGAAGATACCGCCGCCGGTCGCGTCGGCGATGGGCTTCATTTTCTGGTCTGTCGCAGTGACTTCGCTCATTTCGCGAGGGTCTTCGACGCCGGCATTGGCGACGGCGGTCAGCTGGCCGTTGGGGCCATCGGTTTCGACTTTGTAGAGGCCCGGCATTTTGACATCGATGGCCGAGCGCCAGACACCAGGCTCGACGGGCACAGGCTGAAGCGTGACCGTAGACGTGTCGCCGCCGGGACCCAGCACCTTCACAGGCGGAATTTTGTCTTCCATCGAGCGGCGCTCGATCGTGAGCTTTAGACCTTTAGCGGACGCGATGACGCGCTCTTCTTCAAGGTCCGGCTCTTTCATCAGCCAGTGCGACAAGCGGCGAAGCAGGTCGGTGTGCGGGCCGCCGCCGTCGTAGCCGCGCGCCCAGAGCCAGGAGTGGTCGGACGTTAGCAGCGCAACGCGGCCTTTGCCTTTGCGGTCGAGGATCAGAAGAGGCTTGTCTTCGGCGCCATTCATCAGCACGCGACCGCGCAGCGGCGTCACTTCGGCCTGACGGAACCACTTGCCCCACGAGGGTTGCGGAGAATTGTCGGCGACCTGCGCGCCGTTCCAGCCAGGAAGGTTGCGCGTGACAGGGTGCTTCTGGCCTTCGGCCGTCACCTTCGCTTTGAAAGGCATTTCGAGGACGCGGCCAGTCGGTGCCGCAGGAAGCACCGGCGCGAGCGGCGTATTATAGATGCTGTAGGGGCCTGCATAATCGTCGCCCGCGGCAACCAGCAGCGCGCCGCCGTGCTCGTTCACGTAGCGGGCAATGTTGTCGTAGTAGAGAAGCTGCAGAATTCCGCGGTGCTCGTACCGATCGAAGATGATCAGGTCGAACTCGTTGATCTTCTCCGAGAAGAGTTCACGCGTCGGGAATGCGATGAGCGAGAGCTGATTGATCGGCGTGCCGTCCTGCTTCTCGGGCGGACGCAAAATCGTGAAGTGAACGAGATCGACGGCGGCGTCGGATTTCAGCAGGTTGCGCCATGTGCGTTCGCCTGGGTGCGGCTCGCCCGAGACGAGCAGCACGCGCAGGTTTTCGCGCACGCCTTCGGCCGCAACGACGGCGCGATTGTTTGCCGTCGTCAACTCGCCGTCGACAGGCTGCAATTCGACTTCGACGATGTTCGTCCCGGTATGCGGGATCGGCATGTCGATCTTGACGTTGCGGTTGACCTCGGTGCGGATCGTTTCGTCGGGTTGGCCTTCGCGGCGAACTTTCAGCGTCGCAGCGCCAGAGTTCGCGGATGGGGCGGTACCGGTCTGGCGGACGGCAACTTCGATTTCGCGTGACTGGCCAACGAGACCGTAACGCGGAGCTTCGATCACCTCGATGCGGCGGTCGAATTCATCGCGCTTGCCGGTCAGCAGCGTGTGAACGGGGGCGTCAAAGCCGAGCGATGCGGCGGACTTCGGCACGTCGTGAACTTCGCCGTCGGTCACGAAGATGACGCCCGCGATGCGGTCCGGCGCAGTGTCGTTCAGCGCGGCATTCAGGTCCGTGAAAAGGTTCGTTCCCGGCGGCGCTGAATCGGACGGCACGCCGCCCGTCACCCATTTGATGTCGAGGTTCGGGATCTTGGCGAACTTGGCTTCAAGATTGGCGCGGATCTCATCCATCTGCTTGGTGCGGTCGGCGAGCTTCTGGCTCGGGCTTTCGTCGAGGACGACGATCGCGACGTTAGCGAGGCTTTCGCGCTGCTCTTCCTTCAGGATCGGATTGAACAGCGCTGCGATCAACGCCGCCAGCGCACCAGCGCGCAGAAAAGCGCCACGTGAACGGCGGAAAAGAAGAATGAGGATCAGCGCGGTTGCCAGTACCGACAGGCCGATCAGGATCGGCATCGGAATCAGGGGCGCGAAGGTAATCGACCAGTTCAAAACCTAATGCCTCTACTGACCGAGCCGCTCAAGCAGCGCGGGAACGTGGACCTGATCGGCTTTGTAGTTGCCGGTCAACGCGTGCATGACGATGTTGATGCCGCCGCGGAACGCCATCTCGCGCTGCATCTCGCCGCCGGGCACGACCGGATAAAGCGGGCGGCCGCGGTCATCGAGCGCCCAGGCAGCAGCAAGATCGTTCGACGTGATCATGATCGAGGTCACGCCGTCTGAAACGCGAGCCTTGTGGGATTCGTTTTCGTCTTTCGGTGTCGCTTCGACCCAAAGCTGGCCGCCGTCCCAACGGCCGGGGAAGGAGCGCAGCAGATAGAACGATTTCGTCACGACGTGATTTTCGGGAACGGGCTCGAGCGGCGGCACGTCGAGCTTGCTCAACAGCCGCTGGATGGCGGTGCCACCCTGGCGTGTCATCGGCAGCATGTCAGCGCCGCCGTCGCCATAGTCGCGGGTATCGAAGATGATGAGGCCACCTTCTTTCATATATGCGTCGATCTTGGCGATGATTGCGTCGGGCAACGCCTTTGCCGTCTTCAGCACCGGCCAATAGAGCACCGGGTAGAACGCGATCTCGTCTTTCGTAATGTCAACGGCGGCAGGCTCGCCGGGTTCGACAGCTGTGCGGGTCTGCAGCACGCGGCCGAGGCCTTTCAAGCCGGCGCGGCTTGTGTCGTCGGTTTCTCGATCGCCGCTCAACACGTAGGCGAGCGTGACCTTGCTCGTCGCGTCGATGGCGGCATTATCGGCGGGCGATGCGGGCGGGCGCACGATCACCGGGCCTTGCTGCTGCGACGGGCTTACCGGGTTGAAGCCATCGAACTGCGGAATGGCATCGCGAAACTCGGACGGAAATTCCTGCGCCTTGGCATCGGTGCCGACGGCGATGACGCCTGCGCCCAAGGCAAGGAGACCGAGCACGATCGTGGAAGCCGTCGCGGCGCGGCGCCGCGAGCCGGGCCGGCGTGAAAAGAGACCGGCGACGCCGCCTGACTGGAGGATCATGACGGCGATGATGTCGAGGAACAGCAGGCCGAGCGCCAATGCTAACAGCGCAGGCTTCAGCGAGGTGCTGGCAGCGTTGTCATACGTCAACCTCTCGATGCTCGCGGGCAGTTCCGGGAACGGCGCAAGCGTGCTCTTCACGGTCAACACGTTGACGGCGCGGGGCGCCGCGGCCTGGCCGTAGTAGCCCGGCGGATGCTCGAAGTTCGGCCGGATCGCGCCGATCTCGGCAGCCTTCAGAGGTTCGGCAGTCGGCGGTGGTGAGATGAGCGTTCCGACGCCGCTCAGCGTCTTCAGAGGTGCAAGAACGCTTGCCGACACGGTATTGGCTTTCGTTGCGGTATCGGCTGCGGCCGTATCCGACTGCGGTTCCGCCGATGCTGCAGCGCCGACCGTTCCCATGGTCGAGAGGCGGCGGAGCATTTCGACGAAGAGGCCGGACATCGGCAGGTTCGACCAGTCCGAGTTGGCAGTGACATGGAAGAGGACGAGGCGGCCGTTGCCGCGTTTTGCGGAGGTGACAAGGGGCGTACCATCCTGCAGCCGCGCCCAGATCTCGACGTCGGGCGTCAGCTCGGCCGGGTCGGCCAGTACCTGGCGCGTAACGGTGACATCCTTCGGCACGGTCAGACCGGCGAACGGACTGGTCTCGTCGAACGGTGCAAGTGCCTGAGGTGACGACCACGAGAGCGCGCCACCGAGCGAGCGGCCACCGCTGCGCAGTACGACGGGCAGCAGATCGTCGCCGGCCTTTTCGAGGCGCGGTCCCGCGAAGCGCACCAGCAGGCCGCCATGTTTGACGAACTCGTCGACCTTTTCTTCGGCTTCGCCGCTGATGGTGCCGATGTCGGCGAGAACCAGAACGGAGATGTTCTGCTTCAGGACGGCGTCGAGGCCTTCCACGAGGTTGGCGTTTTTGGCAGCGACGACGTCGGCGTAAGGCTTCAGCGCCTTCTCGATGTAGTAGAGTGGCGCGAGCAGCGGCTGAGCTTCCTCGCGGCTTTCGCCTGAGAGAAGACCCACGCGGTGCCATTGCGTCATGGCGTCGATCAGGCTGACGGCGCCCGCTGAGCGTTCGCCTGCGATTTCGATGCGAGCGACTTGGTTGCGCAGTTCGAGCGGCATTTCGAATTTAGCTTTCGCGGATGTTGCGCCGGGACCGAGTTTGAAGGGCGCTTCACCGAGACGTTCGCCGCGAGCCGAAAAGGCGTTGACCACACCTTCGCGCGCCGGGCCACCGGTCGAGAGCACCGTTGCTTCGAGCTTGCCGCGCTCGGCGAGGTCGGCGACGAGGCCCAAGGCTTCGCGACCTTTGGTTTCATCGATGACGGAAAGCGTACCGCCACCAGCTAGATTCTGCAGTTTCGTTGCGACGTCGCTGACTTTGCCTCTGTGATCGATGCCGTCTTCGATCCAGACGATCGAGGAATTTTTCACGGCGGCGTCAGACAGCGCCGTTTGCAGGGCGGCGACGGCGGCTTCGCGATCAGGTTCGAATGGTTGCGGTTCGATTGCCGCTGCCGTGCTGCGCGCTTCGCCGGGCGGCTCGATCTTGATCGCGGGCAGCTTCGTGGCGGCGGCGGTCGGCACCAGCATGACAGGGCGGCCGCCGCTTTCCGCTTCGCTGATGAGGCGTTGCATGATGTTGGCGCGCTCAGGCCAGCGCGATGCTGCCGCCCAGCCGTTATCGACGAAAATGACAACAGGGCCGGTGCCGGTCAGGCCTTTTTCCTTCGAGGGATTGAGCATCGGGTCGGCGAGCGCGAGAATGACGAGCGTCGCCGCGATGAGGCGCAGGAGCGTCAGCCACCACGGCGTCTTCTCTGCGGTCTTTTCGTCGTTCTCGATGCCGACGAGAATGCGGGTCGGGGGAAATTCGATCTGCGTCGGGCGCGGCGGCACCGCGCGCAGCAGCCAATAGATCAGTGGCAGCGTGACGAGCGCCGCAAGCAGCCAGGGATTGAGAAAAGCGAGCGGGCCGAAGCTCATCGGGCGCGCTCCTTATCGTCGGAACTGACGGCATCAGAGCTGGACGACATCCAACGATAGCCCTGGGCTGAACCGTTGAGACGCATCAAGAGCGACAGCAGCGGCTCGGAGGCCGGGCGGTCGGTGTGGTGGGTCAGCAGCGACCAGCCGAAGCGTTTCGCCATCTCGGCGACCTCGGCGCGATGGGCTGCGAAGCGTTCCTGATATTTCGGACGGAGCGATTCAACGCGGTCGGCAACCCAACGCTGACTGCCGGACGGCGTCAGGAATTCGGTGCGGCCGTGATAAGGCAACGTCTCTTCCGCCGGGTCGATGACTTGCACGAGATGACCGCCGACGCCGTTGCCCGCGTAGCCTTCGAGGCGTTCGCGAATGGCGTGAACGGGTGCGAGAAAATCGCTGAACAGGATCAGGCCGGAAAAGCGGTTGAGGCCGGCGTTGGGCGGCAAGCTTTTCTGGATCGTTTCGGAATTGGCGTTGGCGGCAATCGTTTCGGCAATACGCGTCGCGGCGTTGCGGCTGGCTGTCGGTAGCATCTGCGCGAGCAATGCAACGCGCTCACCACCGCGAACAAGCATCTCGGCGGCGGCGAGTGTCAGCACCAGCGCGCGGTCGCGCTTGGTGACTGGCGCGAGATGGCTCTTGAAGTCCATCGACGGCGAAATGTCGGGCCAGAGATAGAGCGTGTGCGCGGCTTCCCACTCGCGTTCGCGAACGAAGAGATGATCGGAGCTTGCCGAGCGGCGCCAATCGACGAGGCTCGCATTCTCGCCCGACTGATATTGGCGGAACTGCCAGAACGTTTCGCCGGGTCCGGCGCGGCGCCGTCCGTGAATGCCCTGCGCGACGGTCGAGGCGATGCGCGCCGCTTCCATCAGCAGTTCCGGCATCCGGTCGACAAGCGTAACGGCTTCGCGCTCAAGCGTGAGGACGCGCCGCCTTTCGGAGCTGTTGCCTTCGCCTGACGTTCCTGTCCGCCCTATTGGGCTCGCCATCCCGCACCTACTCCACAGCCGCCGCGAGACGCGCGATGATATGGTTCAGATCTTCGCCTTCGGCGCGGGCGGCGAATGTCAGCGCCATGCGGTGCTTCAGGATCGGTTCCGCGAGCGCGATGACGTCATCGACGGACGGGGCGAGGCGGCCGTCGATCAGCGCCTTGGCGCGGACGGCGAGCATCAGCGCCTGGCTGGCGCGCGGGCCGGGGCCCCAGGCGACGAACTTATCCGTGTCGGCGTTCGCGCCGGTGCCCGGACGTGCCGAGCGCACGAGTTTCAGAATGGCCTCGACAACTTTATCGGGCACTGGGATCTGGCGGACGAGGCGCTGCGTCGCCATCAGTTCCTGTGCCGAGATGACGGTTTCAAGCTTCGGCGTTTCCGTGCCGGTCGTAGCGTAGAGCATGCGCCGCTCGGCGACGAGATCGGGATAGGTCACGTCGATCTGCAGCAGGAAGCGGTCGAGCTGGGCTTCGGGCAGCGGATAGGTGCCTTCCTGCTCCAGCGGGTTTTGCGTGGCGAGCACATGGAACGGCGCGGGCGTATCGTGGCGCTGACCGGCGACCGTGACGTGATGCTCCTGCATCGCCTGCAGCAGCGCCGACTGCGTCTTCGGCGAAGCGCGGTTGATTTCGTCCGCCATCAGAAGCTGCGTGAAGATCGGACCTTTGATGAAGCGGAAAGCGCGGCCGCGGCCCGGCTCATCTTCGAGGACTTCGGAGCCGATGATGTCGGACGGCATCAAATCCGGCGTGAACTGAATGCGCTTGGCGTCGAGGCCCAGCACGCGGCCGAGCGTTTCGACGAGCAGCGTCTTGGCGAGACCCGGAACACCGATCAGAAGGCCGTGCCCGCCGGACAAAATCGTGATGAGCGTCCGTTCGATCACCTGATCCTGACCGAAGATGACGCTGGCTGCCGCTTTGTGGGCGCGCTGTACGCGCTCGGCGGCGGCTTCGAGCCGGGGCACGATATCGGTATGCGTTTCGACGACAGTGCTCATAAAGGGGGCCTCGCGCAGCTGCTTCTTGTCATTCTTGGTGGCGAATTCGCCTTACAAAACAATGGCCGAGCGGCTGCGTACTCGGCCTTAAGCATCAGCCTAGACGATCCTGCCCAGCCCTCATAGGGTCAAGTGAATGTTACGTTAGGATGAGGTGCATCTGAAGGCACCTTGAGGGCGCGGGCAGAAATGCCGAATGAAAAACTGCAAGTTGCGTCCGGGAATGGAAATTCTGACGCACGACCGGGCGGATTGGATGCGCTTTTGCGGGCGGCGTCAGAAGGTGGCGCGTCGAGCATAAGACCGGTGGAAAAGTGGAATCCCCCGTACTGTGGCGACATCGGCATGGCGATCCGCCGCGACGGGACGTGGCACTATCAGGGGAGCCCGATCGGACGGATCGCGCTCGTCAAGCTGTTCGCCTCGATCCTGAGAAAGGACGACGACGGACGAACGTATCTCGTGACGCCTGCGGAGAAGGTCGACGTTCACGTCGAGGACGCGCCGTTCCTTGCCGTCGAGATGGCGGTCGAGGGCGAGGGGCAAGCGCAGCGGCTGACGTTCCGCACCAATCTCGATGACGTCGTGACGGTCGATGCGGAGCATCCGCTTCGGTTCGCGCCGAGCGGACCCGACGGCGGGCTGAAGCCCTACGTGCTCGTGCGCGGGAGATTGGAAGCGCTGTGCACGCGCGCGGTTTATGCGGAGTTGGTTGAACTGGCGGTTGCGCGTGATGACGGCGATGCGGTCGGGGTTTGGAGTGGGGGCGTGTGGTGGGGGATGGGGTAATTCGTGTTGATGAATGTCCTGTTATGACCCAAGGCAGCCCTACCTTCGCATCGATTTTACCAAAGCAATTTTTTTTCATCCGTCGGCTGATCTTGCGAAAATCATATGCTAAAGTTGAGATGGGTGCGGCGCTACCCTATCCGACGGGAGGTTGGGATGGGTTGTCATTTCGGCCGAGGCGTTCCTCGGCCCGTGCTGCATTTTGATCCGCGATCTCCACCCAATCACATAACTATCGATATTGATCCCGCTGCCTGCTCGGGCGGCTAGGCGATCTGCCGACACTTTCCAAATTCGACGACTGAGATTTCCCCATATGCCGATCACCGCGACGCGGTCATCGGCGAAGCATACTCCACGCCGAAATTCCGCTTCGCTTGGCGGAATAACGCCGGTTTTTCAGATAGGAAAATTCAATGTCAAAATACGAGAGAGTCGCATACCGCTTCGCAAATTGCTTGGCCGCCGTGGCTGCTTTTTGTTTGCTCTTCGGTGGAACTTCAGCACGCGCGGCTGAACCTCTTACCCCGGCACAGGCTCGCGCGATCGCGACAGACGCATATATTTACGGATATTCGCTGATCACCACTGAAGTCACGCGTGTACAAATGACCAACGTTGCCGAAGCAAAAGAGCTTCGCGCTCCGATGGGGCACTTTACGAACGTAAAACGTTACCCGCCCGGCGACTATCGCGGCGTTTCAGCTCCCAATGCTGATACTCTCTATTCACTTGCTTGGGCCGACGTCGGCGCCGAGCCGATGGTCTTTTCGCACCCCGACATGGGCAAGCGATACTATCTCTTCCCCATGTACAGTCTGTGGATGCCGGTGATTGAGTCGCCCGGCGCGCGGACGGCCGGCGGGAAGGCTGCAAATTATCTGATCACCGGCCCGGGCTGGAGCGGCACCGTGCCGGCGAACATGACTGAGATAAAATCGCCGACGCGCTATCTGGTGATCCTCGGGCGCACTTACGCTGATGGAACCGAGGAGGATTACAAAGCAGTCAACGCTTTGCAGGAGCAGTACTCGCTGGTTCCTCTGAGTTCATTCGGAAAGCCGTACACGCCGCCTCCGGGAAAAGTGGATTCCAACCCGGGCTTCAGCATGACGGACAAGCCTCAGGACGTCATCAATGCAATGGACGTCTCGACCTACTTCAACATGATGGCAACGCTGATGGGAGGCGCAGCGCCGCCGCTGCCCGAGGATAAGGCCATCGTCGCTGAGATGGCGAAAATCGGTCTCGTGCCAGGTCAACCATTCGACATTTCAAAGCTCGATCCGGCCGTGCAGGCAGCGCTGACGGATGTACCGAAGATCAGCTACGACCAAATCATGGCCCTGCAGAAGACGGGCGGTAAAATAGAGAACGGCTGGCTTATCCCAGCGTCTGCCGGGTCATATGGGACCAATTACGCCCAACGCGCCTTGATCGCC
Source organism: Hyphomicrobium sp. DY-1 (assembly GCF_047497105.1). NCBI lineage: Bacteria > Pseudomonadati > Pseudomonadota > Alphaproteobacteria > Hyphomicrobiales > Hyphomicrobiaceae > Hyphomicrobium > Hyphomicrobium sp. DY-1. The sequence continues at coordinate 3,266,804 of NZ_CP134870.1, forward strand.
GCTGTCGGTTGGCCGGCCAATCTATCCAAAGATGCCATCTATCCGGTCGCGAAAATGGACGGTGACGGCCAGCCTTTGAATGGCGCCAACGCCTATACGGTGACCTTCCCCAAGGGACAAACTCCGCCGGTCGATGGCTTCTGGTCAATCACGATGTACTACGACGACGGCGGTTATTGGTTCTACCCGAACCCGCTCAACAAGTTCACGGTCAGTATGCGTGACAATCCGAAGTTCAATGATGACGGTTCGTTGACGCTGTACTTCCAGCATGCGTCGCCGGGGAGCGACAAGGTAGCGAATTGGCTGCCGTCGCCGAAGGGCGAGTTCCTGCTCATGATGCGAATGTATTGGCCGAAGGAAACGCCGCCGTCGATCCTGCCGCCGATGTACGGCAGCTGGACGCCTCCCGCTGTCGTCAATACCGGTCCAGCTGCGCCTGACAGCGGAACATTGGGTGCGAGCACGGGCGAAAAGGATAAGAACGAGTAGTGATCGCAAGACGCGCGCGGTTGTCGCCAAGACGCCGCGCGCTCGACTCGCGGGCGCTTTGGACCCGCCGTCTGCCGAGACCGCTGGACGCGTTGCCTGCGCCGTCGCGTTCCGCCATACCCTCACGCGATGGAAACTCCTAACCCACTACTTCCAGACGGCTATTCGCCGATACCGGCGGGGAAGCTGGTCAATGCCGTGACATTCGTCGAGATGTGCGAGCGGCCGACGCCCTCGCGCGCCACGAATGGTTCGTCGTCGCTTGCGATATCGCGGTGGAGATCCCCCGATCTCGATGCTTATCGCGCGTTGTTCCGCGCCGTCGGTGAAGATTGGTTGTGGTGGTCGCGCCTCCGGCTGACTGATGAGGCGTTGGCGGCCGTCCTCAGCGATCCGGGCATCGAAGTTTTTGTCCTGCACGACGGCGACGCGCGCATCGGTCTGCTCGAATTGGATTTTCGTGAAGATCAAGAGTGCGAGATTACGTGGTTCGGCGTTGTCAAAGATGCGATCGGCAAAGGCGCGGGCCGGTTCATGATGGATTTCGCAATCGACACGGCGTGGGCGCATCCCATTCGCAGGCTGTGGCTGCACACCTGCAGCTTCGATCATCCGGACGCATTGGCGTTCTATCGGCGGTCCGGCTTTCGGCCCTATGCCTTTATGGTCGAGGTGGAGAACGATCCGCGCCTCGCTGGCCTGCTGCCGCGAACGGCCGCGCCGCAAATTCCTTTGTTGGAGCGGTGACGGGTAAAAAACTTATCCCCGCTCTCTCACGCTCCCGCATACTCCCTCTCGTCCCGCCGCGACTTGCAAGGGCGCGCACGCAACTAACCGGCTGTCGCTCAGCTCACGGTCGGTCCTGCCGGAAATAAGCCATCGACTTGATATGCAGGAGCACGATCGGCATTGCCATCAGGAGTGCTGCGAGCACGAACGATCCGATGAGGTTGGTGGTGTCGAGCACGCCGGCGTCGTTCGCGACGACGTAGCAGATCGTTCCGATCGGCAGAAACAGCAGCACGGCGGTGATCAGTCCCGGCGAGAAGCGTCCTCTCGTCACGACGTAGGGCGCGATGTGGAAGAAGATGGCGTTGATCAGCATCAGCGCCGGGAACGCGAGCGCCACGCCCGGCATCGCGGTCGCGAGTTCCGCCGCGACGATGCCGAGCACGATCACAAGGAAATTGACGACGTAGAAGTCGTGCCATTCGACCGGCAGCTTGATGACGGCGCGCGCCCAGTTGCGCCAGTCGAGCTCGAATTCCTCGAAAGCGTGGACGCCGTAGGCGCCAGTCGCGAGCCAGATCCAGTGCGTGAGGTCCATGGCGGGCGCTCCCTTGGTTTGCGGCACGATACGCGACGTCCGGGCAATCGTCTTTACGCTGCGCGGAAATAATTTGCGATCAAACTTATCCCCGCTCTCTCGCGCTCCCGCATACTCCCTCTCATCCCGCCGCGACTTGCAAGGGCGCGAAACTCGAGCATGGGGTTTTGCGTGCGGATGGGAGCGTGCCGGGCCGCCAGCGATATCGGCGCGCCTGGGGATCCCTGCCGGCCGCGAGCGGACCACCATGGCGTGGTATCGCGGTTCAACTCCCGCTCCAACTCGAGATGCACGGGAGGATGGTGGGTTCACGGCTCGAAAGGAAGCTCGCTTCCTTTCAGGTTGCGAGTGCCCCGGAATGCCGGTTCGGCCGCCGCTGGGTGCATGAACAAGACTTGGCACTGTCCCGGGGCGGCGAAGGCTGCATCCGAAGTACAACAAGATATGAGAGCGAGGCCCCGCCGCCCTGGCCCTTGGTTGTTGGCGCCTCCGACTCTGCTCCGCAGAGCCGGCCGTCGGCGCATGCCAGTTTCAGCCGGCCGCCGATGGGGCTTTGGTATGCCATTGGCGACTCCGCTACGCGGAGCCGGCCGCCGATTGCGTTGGCTGTTGCGTTGATCAGCTCAGTCGGGGAGCACCGCTGTCGCGATGAAGCGCGAAAGCATGGCGTTGACTTGATCGGGCACTTCGAGCTGGCAGAAATGGCCTGATCCGACCGTCCGGCCGATATGTAAATCGGGAATGAGCATTTGGAGGCGCGCCATGTCGGTTCGTGCCGAGGGCTCGTCGGCGACGATATAGAGCGAGGGGACGGCGACGCGGCTCGGCGTTGTTTCCGCATTATAGTCCGCAAGGCCTCGGTAGGCCGACACCATGACGTGCTGCGGGGCCTTCGCCATGACGTCCAGGATACGGCGTTTCCGATCCGGATCGTCGGTCGGGATGAAAAACACCGTTCCAACGAAGTCGCGCAGTGCCTTCGCGGGGTCTGGGGCCTCCAAGCTTTCCAGAAACGCAGGGACCGCTGCGCGCGCGGCATCCGGCAACACGATGGCTGCATCGAGCATCGCAATGGCTGCCGGAAGATCGGGATAGCGCGTCGCGATGTCGAACGCGATGATCCCGCCCATGCTGTGCCCGACGAGAATCGGGCGTTTCACGTTCAGCTCGCGACACATCCATACGATGTCGTCGGCAAAGGCAGCGATCGGATACGATTGCTCGGGCTTGGCGCTTTGGCCGTGGCCGCGCAGGTCGGGTGCGATTATGCGGTGTCCGAGTGCAGCGAAATAGGCGGCTTGCGGTGCGAAGAACGTGTGATCGCAACACCAGCCGTGGATGAAGACGATGGGACGAGCCGCGCCCGCGATGCTCTCGTAATGCAGGGCAATGCCGTCCTTGTCGAGGAATGGCATCCAGTATTTTCCCTACGGCTGATCCTGCAGGAAATAAGCCATCGACGTGATGTGCCGGCGCAGCATCGCCATCAGCAGCGCTGAGAGCAAGTACAATTCGGGGCGTTTTGTCGTGATGTTATGGCGTTTTTGAAGAACGTCGTTAGCGTTTCTTTTTCGTCGCGGGCGGATTGGCTGCTTCCCGGGCGAGCCGCTCGGCGCGAAGTCGTTCAGTCTTGGCGCGAACGGCTTGGCGTTCCGCTTCGTGTTCTTTCATCGCTTGCGATGCTTCCTGAGCCTTTCGCAGCTTAACGGTTGCTGCACTCGACAGGTCTTTCCGGGGCATAGCCATGAAATCGTTCCTTAATTTTGACGGGCAAACAAAAACCCGCGGCTGGCCGAGCAGACGCGGGTTTCGTTGATCCGGTTCGTGTTCGTGGCCAGCAGGGGCTGGCCAAGTCCCGATCTTTATGGAGATCAGGCGGCGCGCAGGTTGTCGGCCGACGACTTGCCGCTGCGGCGGTCAGCTACGACATCGAACGAAACCTTCTGGCCTTCGTTAAGGCCGTTCATGCCCGCACGCTCGACGGCGCTGATGTGCACGAAAACGTCACTGCCGCCATCATCCGGCTGGATGAAGCCGTAGCCTTTTTGGCCATTGAACCATTTCACGGTACCAGTCTGCATAGGTAAAATCCTTAGTTTATGCGCGATTATTCCCGACAATGCCGGGACTGACAGTCGAGATTTGTTGGGAAGGTCGTCGGTCAGGCGCGCACTTCGCGGGCGAGGCCAAGTCATTTTCAGCGAAGCTCGAACGGAGAAACAATAGAAAAATTGCTGCTTCTATGCAAGCGCAATCGGTACAGCGCGCGAAAACGTGTTTTCAATCGGACGTCGCAATGCCCATCATCCGGGGAGTTGTCTTGGCGCGACGATCGCAACCTTTAACGGTTAGGTGGTCGAAGTGATGGACAATCCGCGTCTCGCGGGCCCGATGCTGCGAACGGCCGCGCCGCATATTTACGCTATTGGAGCCCCGCAGCGAATAGAGGTTCGTGCGCTACGTTAGACGCAGTGGCTAAGAAGATGAACGCTCAGCCCGATGTCTTGAAGGGCGTGATGTGGAATTCGACGCGGCGGTTCAGACGGCGACCGGCGGCCGTGGCGTTGGATGCGATCGGTTGATCCTGCCCATACCCGATGGCGCGCAATTTCTCGGCTGGGACGCCCTCGCTAACGAGGACGCCAACGACGGCATCGGCTCGACGCTGCGACAACTCACGATTGCCGAGGCGGGTGCCGAAAGTGTCGGTGTGACCGCCAACCTCTATTGCCACGTTCGTGCAACTGCGGGCGATCTCGGCAATTTTTCTGAGTTCGGCCACGCTATCGTTCGAGAGGATCGCGCTGGCATTCGCGAACGTGATCGCTGCCGCATGGGTTTCGCTATCGAGCGTTTCCCGGCAGGGTTCGACGGCAGGCACGGCGGCGACCGTCGACTCGGTGGATGGCGGCGGAGCGGTGGGTGGCGATGGTTTTTCCTCTGCTCCAGGGTTTGATGCTGGGGTCGGTATCGCTACAGCAGGTTCGGTGGACGCGCTCGGCGACGGCTGGGCGTGTAGCAACGGCTTTTCTTCTGTGCCGGTACTTGCTGCAGGAGTTTGCGCGGCGTCAGCAGTTGCTATCGAGGCACTTGGCGGCGGTGTGGCGGGCGTCGGTTCCGTCGCGTTTTTCTCGGATTCGACAATAGCGCTCGGCTCCGGTTGCGCGGTCGGCGCTTTCGCAGTGCCGCTGATGTTACCTCTATACTCGGCCGCGGTCTGGGCGTCGGCCGGAGGAGGCGAGGCGGGCACGCTTGCGGGCGGCGTTGCGGGCGCTGGCTCTGGTGCGCTTTGGGGCGATTCCATGGAACGTGGTTCCGACGGCGGCTCGGATGCCTTTGCCGAGCCGGAGGCGGCGTGTTCGTCGCCGGTCGTCGGCTGTGCCGAGGGTGGAGGCGCAGCAGCTAGGCTTGGCGAGGGAGCGGCGGAGAGCGGCTCGGACGCATTTTTCTCCGGCTCGGGGACGAGATTGGGTTCAGGCAGCGGAGTGGGCGTGCCTGCCGCAAGGTTTTTGCCGCTTTTCTCTTCGACTCTGGCTTCGTCCGTCGCCGCAGGTGCAGAAGGCATGTTTGGCGACGTTGACAGCGGCGATGGCGGTGCTGCCTCGTTTGGCTCAGGTTTAGCGGCGAGCTTTGGTTCGATGTTCGGCTCGGCCTTCTGAGTAGATGGCGATGCCGTCTGGCCTGGAATTGGCTCGGATTGTCGTGGCGCGCCCGCGGCTCGGTTTGATTGGGCGACAATGTCAGAGATTTTGGTGCGCACGCACGAGTCGAAAAATTCGCGATTTTTACCGCCACCCGAAAAGCCGCCGCTGTTGGCTGCCAAGTCGAAATAGAAAAAGCCGAGTTCGTCGCCGCTTGCTGGTGGAGACGTTTCCTTAACATCCGTGCCGTCAACCAGAAGTGTCATAGTCTTGAACCAGCCCTTGCCGAAATCGACTCTGGCGGTTTTGGCGGCAATGTTGATGGCGATGATGGCGGATCCGATTTTTCTTCGGGTCGCTTCCGCTTCGGAGCCAAGCTGATAATTGCACGTGTAGGCCAATTCTTCAGCCGACGCTGCGCATGCAAATAGCGTCGAGAGCAGGATGAGAATTATGGTCGTTGTCCGTGTCACGGTACTGCTACGTCCATCGAGGGGCGATTTGTCGATCTTAAATCAAAGCGCGCGACAGATCGCGATGGGTTTCAAAGCCTTTGGTTAGCGAGTCGGCGCAATCGGCCGCCGATATTCGCAGGCAAAAATTTATTCTCGTGCGCATCGTCTGTCCCGGCTCCGGGTTCACGTGCGTGAGGTTCTACGTCGCGATACGGCCGCCGGATCTGAAAAGGAACGCCACCGATTGCACGCTCCGCAGGCTGGCTTCGCCACGCTCCCATGCTGCGCGCAACAGTCTGCGAACAGGCGGCTCGCCATAGCGCGAAACTTCGTAAGCTAGCGACAGCATCGACAGAACAGCGATCGTCAAAGCAATCCAGGGATTTATTCCGGATCGCACCATCACTCGGATCAAGAAGGCCCCGACGACGGAATGAATGAGATAAAGCGGATACGTCATCAGCCCCAGGTTTTTGAAGGCATTTTGCAGCCTGGGCGACTCTGGTGTGAAGCGCTTGTCGTCTCGGACGATCACCAGCATAAACATGATCGTGCCGATCCACAGAGCGGCTGGCAGGACCTGGGAAACAGGAACACCGGGGTGCACTTCCCATTTCGCCATATCGTGTGAGCGGCTTACGATTTCGAGAATGCAGATCGCAAACGCAGAAACCATGCCGAACACGTTGACTGCTCCCAGCGTGCGCCTCGAAAAAAGCCACATCCAGATTCCGAAAGCGAAAAAACATCCATATCGGAGCTGCAGTACGTCCGAATACGCCACGATCTGCCAGCCAAGATGGGATTTGTGGGCGCTCGGGACAAAACTGACGGAGATCAGAAATGCCCCTGAGATCGTCGTCAACGCCCACGCCACATGCGTCAGACAATCGAACCGGCTGCTGAGTAGAAGGAAAAAGATGATCGCGTAAAACACCAATTCCACAGCGAGCGACCAGTAGATGCCATCGACCCATGGTCCGAAAATCCAAAGCGTGATGGAGCGCAAGAATTCTCCGCTAAGATGACGTCCCGACACGCCGCCCGCGAGAAGCCACGCTGCAACTGTGAAGCAAATGCAAATCCATGCGGCCGGATAGAGTCTGAGCACCCGGCTTTTGAGGAACGCAATGGGCGATGAATTGTTGGCAGAATTGGCGATTACAAAGCCGGAAATGACGAAGAATATCTCGACGCCGACCCAGCCGAACGATGTAAAGGGCGCAGCCTGCGTAAAGGACGTCGCGTTTGCGAACATTTGGCCGACGACGGAGTTCGTCGATGCCCAATCGTAAAAGCTCAGATGAAAGAGCATGACGCAGAGCGCTGCAAAAAAGCGGACTGCATCAAGCGGATATATGTGGGCGCGCATGAAAGGCCCCCGGAATTTGGCTTTTGCGGCCGCCTTGAAGGTTAGCGCAAGATTCGGGCCCTCGACATTCCGCCGAAAAGACTAATTACGGTGTATACGTTTCGAAAGCTTGCGGCGTGCTACTCCATTCGGAGAGCGATCCGCAGACCGCGTCCGTTAAACATATCGCAGCGTCGTGAACATGGCATTTCTCGTGAAGGCAGCGATACGAAGCTCGTTCGCGAATTTGCCAAATGTGCAAACGATTACTCAATAGCCTCGTATAGATCGGCGATTGCCATTATTTCCAGAGCCCCAGGTCTTCGTAGCGGTCTTCCGGAATTTCGGTCCCGAGATCGTAGGTGAAGGATGTGGCTGTCATCTGGTTTTCGCCAACCGTGCAGGTGAACTTGAGCCGATACCAGTGGCCGTCGGCCCGAACGGCCGCGCCCTTGGCGACTACGGTGGCGCCGTCGAATGTCGCTCGGGAAAGAATGCTCGTTTTCAGCCGGTCGATCTTTTTCAGTTTTTTGGCGCGCTTGAGCGTGTCCATGCCGCGCAGAATGCACGCCTGATGCGCACGCTCTTCAGGTTCGAGCTTCATCAGCGTCTTATCCATGGACGCCGCGGATGCCGGCGTAATCAAACCAATGAGTGCCAATAGTCGCAACCACAGATGCATTTCCCCTCCCTCGTCGCGCGTCACGCGGCGGACGGACCCGACTTAACGCCCATCGTGGCTGGCGTCAAAAAAGTTATGCCGACAGAGAGGAAATCTTGCCGCTGACGCTTGTTAACGTAGGTGAAGCGCTCTCGGTTGCATTGCGAGACGGGGCGTTGGAACGTCCTATATGACAACTTGAACGATTTTGGCGGCGGGAGCGTATTGATCGGCATGGATACTTGGGTCGCTACTATTCACCGGGCTGCTCTTGCTGCCCGCTCTGTGCCGAAGGCGCTACGCTATACGATCACTGTGCTTCTCGTTGCGCTGACGGTTTCAGTGCAGGTCGCGTTCGAAGGAACAATGGTCGATCGATATCCCTTTCTGATATTTATCCCCGTCGTATTCGTTTGCGGCACGCTGTTCGACCGCGGGAACGGATTTCTTGCCACCGTGCTGAGCGCGGCAGCCTGTGCATACTTTCTTCTTCCAACGCGCCACTCACTCGACGTTGTTGAGACCGGCGATCAAGCTGCGTTGATCCTTTTTATCGTTATCGGTTTTGCGATTTCGTTTGTCGTTGAGGCTCTGCACAACGGCCTTGCGGCTTTAGCGGCGGAAAAAGAGGAGGCGCGCGACACCGTCCGGGACCGCGATCTGCTTTTGAACGAGCTTGCGCATCGTACGCGCAATGATTTTGCCAATGTCGTGACGTTGCTCAATCTTCAGTCTCGGTCCGCCAACCCTGAGGCGCGCGAGGCGCTGGCATCGGCGGCTGAACGTGTTCAGACAATTGCGCGGGTACATCGCCGACTGGAGCTTCATAACGATCGGGTCGTCGTAGATACCAGGGCATATATCGGCGAGCTTTGTGCAGATCTTCGCCTTTCGCGGCTCGCGATGCGGCCCATCGCACTGGACTGCGAGGTCGAAAGTCATTCGATCAGTCTGGAAAAGGCTGTGCCGCTTGGGCTGATCATCAACGAGTCTGTTACCAACGCTTCCAAACATGCGTTTCCAGAACAGCGCCAAGGACATATTACGGTCCATTTTCAACGCGTCGGATTGCAGTACAGGCTCACCATCGCGGACAATGGCGTGGGAAGCGAAACCGTCACGAACGGCGGCATCGGCAATCGTCTGATGGGCATGCTCGCGGCTCAGCTCAATGGCGATCTTTCGTTCGAGCCGATGTCGCCGGGCATGGCCGTGGTCGTCGTCATTCCTGTCAAAACAGAGAAATGAAAATTCCAAAAAAAGAGGCAGCGCTTGCGCACCGCCTCAAGAACTGAGTTTCGGGACGACCGAAGCTCAGCGCCACCAGCAGTGGCGGTGGCCGTGGCGCCATACGCAATGGCGATGGCGATGATAGTAGCCCGTCTTCTGAACGAGGCTTGAGCCGTGAACGCCGTCGAGCGCAGCGACGCTCGGAGCGGCATTTGCGATTTGAGAGCCGAGAGCGAGTGTCGCCACCGCGGCGACTGCCAGCAAAAACTTCATGATTTTCTCCTCGATTGATCCCGTCGAGACAGCCTGGAGCGCACCGTTTGCGAGATGCCTCGCCAACGCAGATCCAAGTGTATGTCGGCTGCGTCCCACCCAATGAAATATTTCGTGCGACGGCGCGAAGCTAAACCGAAGCGGTAAGGAGGAGGTACTTACCCTTTTGTAAAGTCGATTTCGTTCTGCCGGCAGAGGCGAAGATACACGCGCTCATTGAGGCAGTCGGAGAAAGGACAGATCGCTTTCGTTCAGCGCTCTGCCATAAATATAAATCGTTTTCTTTCGCACTCGCGAACGTCGAGACTCAATGCAGCTTCAATTCCGCTCCGATGAGCCGTAATTCGCGCGGCCGTATCAATTCGGAATGGGCTACGGTCACGCGATAAAGTTTGCCTTCGAGTTTGGCGACCCAGAAATCGAGGAATGATTTGAGTTTCGGAAAACGCGGGGCGGCGTCGTATTCCTGCCAGATATAGCTTTGCAGCAGCGAAGGATGGTCTGGAAGACGGTAGAGAATTTCAGCGGTCGTCAGGCTGAACCCTGCAAGTTGAGCCCGGAAACCGTTATCGCAAGACATTTCCCGTTCGGTCACGTAGCAATCTCCTTTGAATTAGGTGATTGGGCGCCCTCCCTAGAATGATGATGATCAAGTGAGATTCGTTCCTTGTCCATTGCGAAGATGTGCGAAAATACATTGTTAGCAAACGCATTATTCGAGTGCTGGCGATTTCTGCCGAAGTGCTGAGCGGACCGCTGACTGGATGTGCGTCAACGGCTGTGTCGATGGCTGTTTCGATTGGAAGGTAGCGTCGCCGTATGCTTGAGATAGCCCTCAAAAGTTTCACGACGTTCTTTGCTACGGTCGGACCAATCGAAGCCGCGGTGTTGTTTGCGACGCTGACGCCAAAGATGGCCTACGCCGAGCGTCAGGCGATTGCGGTGCGGGCGACGCTGATCGCCTCCGGGATTCTGGCGTTCTTTACGCTGCTGGGCGGTCCGATCCTCAGCCAGCTCGGCGTGTCACTGGCGGCGCTGCAGGCGGCGGGCGGCGTGATCCTGCTCTTGATTGCGCTCGACATGATTTTTGCGCGGCCGGGCGGATCGATAAAACTTACGGCTCCGGAAGGTGCGGAAGCACAATCGCGCGATGACGTTGCGGTTTTTCCTCTGGCGACGCCGTTGCTCGCAGGACCTGGCGCAATGAGCGCAGGTATCCTGCTGGCCGCCAACGTCCACGGCGAGCCGCTGGGGTTGGCTGTCGTCGCCATCACCCTTGCCGTGGTGATGATCATCACGCTGGTTCTGCTGATGATGGCCAATCAACTCAACCATGTCCTCGGTATCACGGCGCAACGAGTGCTCATTCGCGTGTTCGGAATTCTGCTAGCGGCTATCGCGGTGCAGGCGCTGTTCAATGGCATCCTGGCGTCGGGGCTGATCCCGGCCGCAGCCAAGCTTTCTTAGAGACCTCGGCAACCCAAGCGGCTTCAAAAGCTGCCGGCCGTTAGGGCGCCTTTAACGCCTGGCTGTTTCAATCCCGGACAACTGTTGAACTTGCGTAGCATTTGTTGCGTTGACGAAGGCGTATGTGATGTCCGCGTTTTCCTTTCACCGTCCCGCGGCTCCGTCCGTGCGCGCGGTGTTTGCATCTTTTGTAGCCGGAGCGGCAGCGCTTTCGGCGGGCGGATGCGCCAATACAGGCAACAGCTATTCCGCGAGCACGACGCCGACGGCTTACGTTGCGCAGGGACCGGCCGTGCAGATGGAGAGCGATGGTTTGCCGGTGCAGGCCGCACCTGCGGCAACGATCCGGCAATTGCCGGACGATCCGAGCCAGCCGTTCAGCCCGAACTACGGCGGGGCAAATCCGGCGAGCACGATTTCGCCGAACCCGACGGTCAAGGCGTCGAACGATGTGCCGCTTTTCAAGCAGGCTATTCCGTATGACCTGCCGCCGACGTTCCGCAGACAGCTCGTGGCGGCGGTCGACGCTGCCGGTTGATTGGGATGTGGACTTTCGCGCCATGTGCTAAGGCGCGGGAATGTCCGAGACCGTTTCGATTTGCCGATACCGCGATGTCGATCTGACGCCTGAGAGGGTGGCCGAGATCGACCGCATATTTTTTGAATCGAGCAACACGAAAACGTTTCCGAGCGACGAAGCGCGAGCTGCGTTCCGTGAGCGGTGGCTGGGGCGTTATCTGGTCCACGATCCGGCGTTTGCATATTTGGCGCGAGATGGCGGCGGCAGGATCGTCGGCTATCTCGTCGGCGCGATCGACGATCCGGCGAGGACGCCGCGGTTTGGCGATATTCCGTATTTCGCGATGCTCGGAGCGCAGACGAAGCGCTATCCAGCGCATCTCCACGTCAACATCAGCCCTGAGTTTCGCAATCGCGGGATCGGGGGGCGGCTGATTAGTTGTTTTATCGCCGATGCCAAGGCGGCGGATGCGACGGGTGTGCACGTCGTGACGAGCGCAGGGTCTGCGAACGTCAGCTTCTACAATCGGAACGGCTTTGAGGAGATCGAGCGGACCGGGCCGGACGGTAGCCTCGTCTTCTTGGCGCGCAGCTTCTGAAAAATGGGATTTGAAAGCCTTTCCGGCCGCCGACTAAGCGGTACAAACAGGCGGCCGGAAAGGTGAAGTTAAGCCCTCTGGGGGAAGGGCCTCTGGGGGTTTGGGGTCGTGTAAACTTTTGTGATCTTTCAGTTCGGCAACTCAGGCGGCTGCGCCGGGATGACAAAGCCGATTGGCTCCGCCTTGATTTCTGCCGTGCGCGGATCGTCCTTGGTGCGGCGCGACTTGCCTTCGAACAAGGCGCCCTGTTCGATCGACAGCGACTGATGGAAAATGTCGCCTTCGACCTGGCTGGTGGTCTGCAGCATCACGCGCTTGCCGCGGACGGTTCCGACGACGTGGCCGCGGACGATGACTTCATCACCGGTGATGCTGCCTGTTATCGTGGCTTCCTCGCCGATGACGACATTGCTACCTTCGATGTCGCCTTCGACGATACCGTCGACTTGGACTTCACCTTTGCAGATGAGATTGCCGGTGATGGTGAGGTCGGCGCCAATCACCGAGACCGATTTCGGACCCTCGGCAGCGGCGCGGGGAACGGTCAGGAATGGACGGGGCTGAAACACCGGGGCGGGAGGCGTCGGCGCGGCCGTTTCAGATGTAGCGGATGCCAGCGTCGGGGACTTCGACAACTCAGGCTCGGAACGGCGGAAATTTGGCAACATGCTCGGACTTCCCTCTGACACAACTTAAGCAACAATCCGCACCCGAAACGACTCAACGCATCACATAATCGCTTTGCGACGAGCGCGTTTGATTCGCGTAGCACTTTTCCAACGTTGGTCCACCGTGTCGCCGGAGGCTTTCCACTGGAAATTCCCCGGCGCGACGTTCCGAGGCACTCTCTTGAGTGAGAAGTGTGGCGGAAGATCAACGGTCGCGACGATTATGCCCAGTATGGTTATATTTTGAGCGCGCGCACGGCAGCCAGAACTTCTTCGGCATGTCCAGGTATCTTCACCTTGCGCCAGCTTTTGACGACCTTACCGCTGCCGTCGATGAGGAACGTCGAACGCTCGATCCCCATATATTTGCGCCCGTACATCGATTTTTCGACCCAGACGCCATATGCTTGAGCGACCTCTTTCTGCTCGTCGGCGAGCAGGCGGATGGACAACTCGTGTTTCGCCTTGAACTTCTGGTGTTTGGTCGGGCTGTCGGGTGAAATGCCGAGCAGCTCTGCTCCGGCCGCGGCGAAATCGTCGGCGAGGCAGGTGAAGTCCTTGGCCTCCTGTGTGCAGCCCGAGGTGTCATCCTTGGGATAGAAATAAACGACCACCGGGTGGCCCTTGAGCTTCGAGAGGCGGACCTTTTCCCCGGTGTCGTCGGGAAGCGTGAAGTCGGGCGCCTTTTTGCCGTCCTCGATCATCTTGAAAGTGCCTTTCTTTTGTCGTTTTTGACCCTTGTAGCTGGCTTTATGCCTGAGAGGGGGCCAGAGAGTTTAGACCTTCTATTGAAAGCATTTTCTGTTCGTTCCGAGCTACAGTACGGGTGACCGGCCCGCAACTGGCCGGTTGGGGGTTTTGAGGAGCGGAGTTGACGAGACCGGTAACCGGCGGGCGCGCTGCTGTTCGGCGCGGCGCTGACCAAAACGCGCAGCAAAACGCTTCGCAACGCCTGTCGGCCATCCCGCAGCGCGAGGTCTCGGCCTCGCCGCCGCCCATGCCGCGGAAAGACACTGCGATGGCGAAGGGCGCCAAGCATTTCTTTCGTGGGTGCCGCGTCATGTTCTATCTCGTGATGCCGCTTACGCTGCTCGCGGCGATCGCTATTGGTGTCTTGTATGTGCGCTTGCGCCATGGCCCGATCGCGTTCGATTTCGTCGTCGCTCCGATTGAGCAGGGCATCAACGCTGAACTCGTTACCAGCTCGGTGAAGATTGATGGCGCGGAGCTGCGGCTCGGGCCGACGGGAGAACTCGAATTCCGTCTGCGGGATGTCAGCGTGCTCGAAAAGGGCGGCGATGTAGTGCTGTCGTCGCCGCTCGCGGCCGTGAATATCTCGATGGGGGCGTTGATGCGGGGCCGCATCGTGCCGGCCCGCATCGAGTTGATCGATCCGATTATTGCGCTCGCCTATTCGGAGCAATCTGGGTTTGTGTTCGAGCGAGCCATTCCCAAACCGATGCCGCTGCATCCCGGAACTGACGCGGGAGTGCAGCCATCTACGGGCGAGGCACCTGCCGCGGTCTCGGCCACAACGATTGTGCCGCAGCACGGCGCGAAGGGTACGAAAGTCAATCTCGCGAAAATGCTGACCGAATCTTCGCGGCGGGCGCGGCAACGTCTCGATGCGACGTCTTACTTGACGGAATTCGGCATCTCGAACGCCACCGTCGTCGTCGATTACGAAGGACAACGCAGTTCCTGGCGGATCGACGAGGCCAGTGTCGATTTCGATCATGCGGCCAGGCGCAGCGTGATTTCGGGGCGCGCCACCGTCGCGTCTGCACGCGGGCCGTGGTCGCTCTCGTTCCTGACGGACGAAAGCGAACAGACGGGCCGGCTCGAGGTCAAAGCGACCGTGCGCGGTCTGGTGCCGTCGACGCTGGCGTCTGCGGCGCCACCTCTTGCACTTCTGGGCAACTTCGAATTTCCGGTTTCAGGCGATGCGACCGTAGACCTTTCGACGGTCGGCAATATCGAAGCCGCGGACCTTTCTGTCGAAGTCGGCAAAGGCCGGGCGCGGCTGCCCTATATGGTTCAGCCGATGGACGTCACGGCCGGTATCTTCAAGCTTGCCTACGACGGCAAGCAGAAGCGCTGGGAGCTGAAGCCGAGCCCGGTCAAATGGGCCGATGGCACGATCATGTTCACAGGCAACATGGCGGATGTCGCCAAGAGCGGGGAACCGCCGACATGGCAGTTCAATCTCGACGGCAAGAATGGTGTCTTTGAAGCGCCGGAGTTCAAGGTCCCCCCCGTCACCATCGACAAGTGGAACGCGACCGGTACGATCGTTCCGCGGCGCGGTTCCGTCGATCTAAGCGAATTCCAACTCGCGGGCGGCGGCGGCGAGGCGACGGTCAAAGCGAAGATGCAAGCTGGGCCACAGGGCCAGAGCATGTCGGCGGAGTTCCATGTTTCGCCGATGCCGCTCAACACGCTCAAGGCGCTATGGCCGCGGGCGGTGGCGACCGGGCCGCGCGAGTGGTTCGGCGAGAATGTGAAGTCCGTCGATTTCAAAGGCGGGACGCTGAAGTTTTCGAACGGTGACGTCGGTGGCATCGAGCCCGGCACTGTCCAGACCGCAACAGAACGGGCCAATGCGGATTTCGAGGCGGAGAACGTCGTCCTTACGACGCTGCCTGGCATCCCGCCTATCGCGGCTCCCAAGGCTTCGATCCATCTGGAAAACAATGTCCTGTCGGTTGCCGTTCCAGAAGGAACACTGACACTGCCGGACGGGAAGCAGGTACCGCTCAAAGATGGAAGCCTGACGACGGACAATATTTTGTCGCCGCGTCCGAACGGCGAGATCGCGCTCACAGCGACCGGTGATCTCGGTCCCTTCATCGAAGCGCTTGAGCAGCTTCCGATCAAAGCCGTTCGCGATGCTTCACCGTTGCCGAAAGCCGGCGAAGGCAAGGTCAATGCGCAGTTCCTGATTAAAATGCCATTCTATGACGGCGTCAGCGGCGACGACATGGCCATTACCGGAAAGGCGCGCATTACGGATGGGCGTTTCGGCAAGGTTGCCGGACGCTTCGACGTGCAGAACTTTTCGCTCGACCTCAATCTCACGGCAACGTCGCTCGATGCGAAGGGCGATCTTCTGGTCAATGGTGTTCCGGCAAAAGTCGTGGGACAGCGGCTGCTCGGTCCGGATGCCGATGACCAGCCACCGCTCAAGATCGTCGCCAAGCTTGACGAGGCAGACCGGACGCAACTCGGACTCGACGTCAACAACATGGTGCACGGTGTCGTACCCGTCGAGGTGACGTACCAGAAGGGCGATCGGCCGGAGCCTGCAATCAAGGTGCATGCGGATCTGACCGGCGCCGAGATGACGCTCGACAAGCTTCAGTGGCGCAAGGCGCCCGGCCGGACGGCGTCGCTCGATATGGATGTCGTGAAGACGCCTGACGGCGACACGGAGCTGCAGAATTTCAAGGTGCTGAGCGACAACATCGCGGCCGACGGCAAGGTCGTGTTCGGCCCCGATAACAAAATCAAGGAATTCGAGTTTCCCGATCTCAACCTCAACGTCATTTCGAAACTCGATATCAACGGGGCGCGCAGCAAGGACGACTTCTGGACGGTCAACATCAACGGCTCGAATTACGACGGCCGAAATTTCTTCAAATCGCTCTTCAGCGTCGGGGACGGTCCGGATCGCACGGCAAAGGCTGCTTCGGGCGGCTCGCATGCTTCGATCACGCTGACCAACGTCATTGGCAGTTCGGACGTGTCGCTGCGCAATCTCAAGTTGGAAGCCGAAATGCGGAACGGCAACCTGTCGAGCCTGGACGCCCGGGGAACGCTCGATGGCGGGGGCAATTTCGTTGCGGCACTTGATAAAAGCACGGGCTCGCGACATCTGATCGTGACGTCGAGCGATGCCGGGCAGGTGATGAAGCTCGTCAACTTCTATCCGAACATGCAGGGCGGGCGGATGCGTCTCGACGTGGCGCTTGACGGTTCGGGACCGGCGGAAAAGACCGGCCTTCTCGTCGTCGATAATTTCAGGATTTTGGGCGATCCAGTCATTACGGAACTAGCAAGCAGCGCCGACAGCGGCCGCCCTGCGATCGGCAGCAATGATCACGTTGTTCGCGAAGTGTTCGATTTCAATCGAATGCGCGCGCCGTTTTCTGTCGGCTACGGACAATTCGTGTTGCAGGAAGCCTATCTGAAAGGGCCGCTGCTCGGCGCGACGCTGCGCGGCAAGGTCGATTTCCGGACGAAGCGGGTTAGCATCGGCGGCACGTATATTCCGCTGCAAGGCATCAACGGTGCGCTCGGCGACATTCCGGTGATCGGACAGATTCTGTCAGGCACGCAGGGTGAAGGTGTTCTTGGCATGACCTTCGCGGTGCAAGGGCAAACGAATGCCCCGCAAGTCATCGTCAACCCATTCTCGCTGGTTGCGCCGGGCATCTTCCGCGACATCTTCCAGATGACGTCGATGGACCCGACCATCCAGGTTCGCGATGCCGCCAAGCGGCAGGTTCCGGTCGTGTCACCCAGCCCATCTTCCGAGACGAAGAAATCAAAGTCGAAGGCCAAGAAAAAAGCGCCGAAGGCCGAGGCGCAGGTCGATGGCTGGTCATCGACGACGACCAGCCACTAGACCAGTCCTTTAGACCGGTCGCAGCAAAATGTGTTTCTTCTTGCCGAGCGACAGCTTGATAAAGCCTGATGCACTCGCATCGGCTGGGGTGAGGCTGGCTTTGTCGCTTGTGACGGCTACATCGTTGACCTTCAGGCCGCCGCCGTGAATCTGCCGGCGCGCTTCGCTGTTCGACGAAACGAGCCCGGCTTTCACGAACGCCACCAGAATGCCGATGCCGGCATCGAGTTCGCTTCGCGGGATTTCGATGGTCGGCAGATCGGACGCGAGCGTGCCCTGCTCAAAGGTCTTGCGCGCGGTCTCAGCGGCAGCTTCGGCTTTGTCGCGACCGTGCAACAGCGCGGTGGCTTCGGTCGCCAGCACCTTCTTTGCTTCGTTGATCTCGGAGCCCGACAGTTTTTCGAGCCTGGCAATTTCATCGAGCGGCAGGAACGTGAAGAGCTTCAGGAAACGGGCAACGTCGGCGTCCTCGGTGTTGCGCCAGAACTGCCAGTAGTCGTAAGCGGAAAGCTGCGCCTCGTTGAGCCAGATGGCGCCCGCAGCGGTCTTGCCCATTTTGGCGCCCGACGCCGTCGTCAGCAGCGGGCAGGTCAGCGCATAAAGTTGATCCTTCACGCCCATGCGGCGGCCAAGGTCGATGCCGGTGACGATGTTGCCCCACTGATCCGAACCGCCCATTTGCAGATTGCAGCCATAGCGACGGTTCAGCTCGACGAAGTCATAGGCCTGAAGCAGCATGTAGTTGAACTCGATGAACGACAGCTCCTGTTCGCGTTCGAGGCGGAGTTTGGCCGAGTCCATCGTCAGCATGCGGTTGACCGAGAAGTGTCGGCCGACATCGCGCAGGAAGTCGATGTAGTTGAGTGGCGCGAGCCATTCGGCGTTGTCGACCATCATGGCGTCGGAGCCCTGATCCCCGAACTTCAGGAATTTCTCGAAAACCTGCTTGATGCCGTTCTTGTTGGTTTCGATCTCATCGATGGTGCGCATCTGGCGCGTTTCGTCCTTGCCGGATGGATCGCCGACGCGGGTCGTGCCGCCACCCATCAGGGCGATGGGCTTGCCGCCGAGCTTTTGCAACCAGGTCAGCATCATGATCGAGATCAGCGAGCCGACATGGAGAGACGGCGCCGTGCAATCGTATCCGACGTAAGCGACAATACGGCCATCGGCCGAGAGCTTGTCCAGGCCCTCGATATCGGAGCACTGGTGGAAAAATCCGCGCTCGGTCATAGTCTTAAGAAATTCGGAATTCGGTGTCGTCATTGCAATTCAGGCTTTCACTTCAGTCGTCGCGGGCTATGTTTTGAGCTGTGCCGCTTTTTAGTATGCGGCGCGGCCGCTTTCTATTTGCGGCTGCGCCACTTGATGATTTGCGGCCTGCGCCGCGGGGCGGCACCATGCACGGGAAGGTCGCGATGAGCAAGTTGATGAGATCGGTGGGGCTGATGAGCGGAACATCGCTCGACGGCATCGATGTGGCGTTGATCGATACGGACGGGGAAGATCACGTAATCCGCGGTCCGGCGATGACGTTTCCCTATGACGATGACATGCGCCGCGTGCTGGTCAACGCCATAGCGGATGCGCGGGATCTGCATGTCCGCGATGCGCGACCGTATTCTTTGGCGGATGCGGAACGGGCGCTGACCGAAGCCCACGGCATTGCGGTCGCGCAGTTTTTTCAAGAGGCAGGCATCGAACGCTCTTCGGTCGACGTGATCGGCTTTCATGGCCAGACGGTGCTGCACAGGCCGGAGATTGGCCTGACGGTGCAACTCGGGCTTGGCGATCTGCTGGCGAACTTTACGCGCTGTCCAGTCGTCTATGATTTGCGTGCGGCCGATGTCGATGCGGGAGGTGAGGGTGCGCCGCTCGTTCCGGCCTATCACCGGGCGTTGACGGCAAAGCTGCCGCAGCGGCCAGTCGCGATCGTCAATATCGGAGGCGTCGCGAACCTGACGTGGATCGGGCGCGACGGCTCTCTGCTGGCTTTCGATACTGGACCCGGCAATGCGTTGATCAATGACTGGATGTTGCGCAAGACCGGCGCCTATCTCGATTCCGGCGGCGTTACTGCGGGGCAGGGGCAGGTCGACGAAGATGCGATCATTTCCTTGATGAGCGACGGGTATTTCGCCGAGACGCCGCCGAAGTCGCTCGATCGCAATGCCTTTGCGCTCGATGCCGTCCAGCACTTGAGCATCGAAGACGGAGCAGCGACGTTGACGGCTTTCACTGCGCGCTCGATTGCGAAGGCGCGGGAGCACATGCCGAGCGAACCGGAGTTGTGGGTCGTTGCAGGCGGTGGCCGGCGCAACAAAACCATTATGGGGATGCTGGCGGAGCAGGTGCATCATGCCGTCGTTCCGGCGGAAGCAATCGGCCTTGATGGCGATAGCCTCGAAGCGGAGGCGTGGGCCTATCTGGCTGTTCGTTCGACGCTCGGACTGCCGATCACGTTTCCGGGCACGACGGGCGTTCCAGAACCAATGAGCGGCGGGCTCAGGGCTGATCCCACCGCTCACGTCATTCACTAGGCTACATAAGACGGCGTTATTCGTCGTCGCTTTCTTCGTCGCCGCCTGCGCCGGCAGCGGGTGCGCTCTGGGATTCGAGCCGTTCAAGTTCGCGCTGGCGCTGACGTTCGCGCTCACGCTCACGCTCGCGTTCCTTGTTGCGCTCGCGATCGAGTTCGAACTGAACCATGCGCTCGTCGAGATAGCTGCCGACGATGTTGCCGAGTTCTTCCGTCTTGTTCTCAAAGAAGTGGTTGGCGCCGGGCACGACCTCGTGCGTGATCTTGATGCCCTTCTGCACTTTCACCTTCGCTGCCATTTCGGCGACCGAAGCGGTCGGGACGACGCGGTCCATATCGCCGTTGATAATGAGGCCCGACGAGGGGCACGGCGCGAGGAACGAGAAGTCATACAGGTTCGACGGCGGCGCCACGCAGATGAAGCCGTCGACTTCCGGGCGGCGCATCAGGAGCTGCATCGCGATCCAAGTGCCGAACGACACGCCGGCGATCCAGCAGGTCTTGGCGTCGGGCTTGACGAGCTGCAGCCAGTCGAGCGCGGAGGCTGCGTCGGCGAGTTCGCCGGGGCCGCCGTCCCAAACGCCCTGGCTGCGGCCGACGCCGCGGAAGTTGAAGCGAAGCACGGAAAAGCCCCGCGCTGCGAACGTGTGGTAGAGATTGTAGACCACCTGGTTGTTCATGGTGCCCCCGAACTGTGGGTGGGGGTGCAGGATGAGCGCGATCGGGCTATCCGCGTTGCTCTCGTGGTGGTAGCGGGCCTCAAGGCGTCCGCCTGGGCCATTTATTATGAGTTCGGGCATTCGTTACTCGGTCTCGCTCGTGTGAAATTGGGCTGCATTCGGAGGCTGGATGCCGCCGCCAGGATGACCTGCGGCGTTTTGGCGTTCAAATCCTTGTGGCTCGAATTCTCAATCCTTGACTCCAGCGCTCAGGATTTCCATAACCTTAGAACCGTTCGAAATGTAGGGGCTGGCGTTCAAAAACGCAGGGCCCTTCCGATAGGGCGGGTCTCTTAGCACAGTCCGGGGTGCCGGATGCAAGCTAAGGATGCGTGGTGAAGGATTCCGCCGCCGCTTGGGGCGACGATAGTCCGGGGATTGATACGTGGAATTAACGACCAAAGGCCGTTATGCGGTCATGGCCATGGCTGACCTTGCCGGGCATGCCGATGAAGGTGCTACAGCGCTGTCGGTCGTGGCTGAGCGCCAGAGCCTGCCGCTTTCCTATCTTGAACAGCTTTTTGTGCCGTTGCGCCGCGCTGGGCTAGTTGAGAGCGCCCGCGGGCGCTCTGGCGGCTATCGCCTCGCCAAGCCTGCAAATGAGATTTCCGTCGCCGATGTGATGGACGCGGTCGAGGAAGACACGCGTTTCACCCGCTGCTCGCATAACGATCCGCGCTGCTCGGTTGCGACGCCGTGCGTGACGCATGGGCTGTGGAGTGCGCTGAGCGACGCGACGGGGAAGTTTTTGAGTTCGGTCAAACTTGCTGACGTCGTAGCAGGCGGCCGAATGTCAGCGCGTCCGGCTGCCAGCCGCGGATTGGCGTTTGCACGCGCGGACGGTCCGCGAACCTATCTCGACTACAACGCGACGGCGCCGCTGCTGCCGGAGGCTAAGGCCGCTATGATCGAGGCGCTCGATGTTGCAGGCAATCCGTCGTCGGTGCACGCGGAAGGCCGTCGTGCACGCGCTGTCATCGAAGCGGCGCGCGAGAGCGTAGCGCGTTTGGTCGGCGCGAAGTCGTCCGAGATCGTGTTTACGAGCGGTGCGAGCGAAGCCAACAGCTGGGGGCTGTCACAGCCCTGGGCGACGATTTTGACGAGCGGCATCGAGCACGATTCGGTGCTAGCGCCTGCGCGGGCTTCAAACGCCGAGCTTGTGATGCTGCCGATCGGCACGGATGGCAGGCTCAAAGTCGAGGACATCGCTGCGCTGCTCGCGTCGCGCAGTTTCGCCGGCCCGGCCGTCATTGCCGTTCAGATGGCCAACAACGAAACCGGCGTCGTCCAGCCGGTCGCCGAGATTGCCGAACTCGCCCGGGCACACGGTATCAAAATGCACGTCGACGCGGTACAGGCTGCGGGCCGGATGCCGATTGATTTCGCCGCGCTCGATGTCGATACGCTGGCGATTTCCGCACACAAATTTGGTGGCCCGAAAGGGGTTGGCGCACTCGTCAATCGTGACCATGTGGACCTTGTGCCTCTTATCAGGGGCGGCGGGCAGGAACGTCGCCGTCGCGCTGGGACCGAGAACGTTGCGGCGATTGCAGGCTTTGGCGCAGCTGCCGAAGTTGCGCTTCGCAGTCTGGCTTCGATCGATGCGGTCGGCGCGTTGCGAGACAAGCTCGAAGCCGAACTGAAGCGGGTTAGCCCGAATGTGGTCATCGTCGGTGAAGGTGCACTGCGTCTCGCCAATACGACGGCGGTGGCGCTTCCCGGAAAGCTCGCGGAAACGCTCGTTATTCGGCTCGATCTTGCAGGCATCGCAGTAAGTGCGGGGTCGGCGTGCTCATCGGGCAAAGTCGGCGCGAGCCATGTCCTGGAGGCGATGGGATTGGGGCCGGACATCGCGGCAGGCACGATCCGCGTCAGCCTCGGCCCGACGACGACTGAAGATGATATCGCGGCGTTTCTAGCCGCCTGGAAGGCAATCGCGGGCACACCGGCGCTCGCTGCGTAAAGATCAGATTTCAAGTGCCGTCGCGAGGCGGTGCGTAAATAGAGAGACGAAGAAATGGCTGCTGTTCAGGAGACGATCGATCAAGTTCGCAAGATCGATGTCGACCAGTACAAGTATGGTTTCGAGACGCTGATCGATAGCATCACAGCGCCGAAAGGGCTCGATGAATCGACGGTTCGCTTCATCTCAGCCAAGAAGGGCGAGCCGGAGTGGCTGTTGAACTGGAGGCTCGAAGCGTTCACGCGATGGAAGGCGATGACGGAGCCGACGTGGGCGAAGGTCCATTATCCGAAGATCGACTTTCAGGACCTCTATTATTATTCCGCGCCGAAATCGACAGAGGGCCCGAAGAGCCTTGCCGAGGTCGATCCGGAATTGCTGGAGACTTACAAGAAGCTCGGCATTCCGCTGAAAGAGCAGGAAGTGCTGGCCGGCGTGCAGGGTTCGCGCGTTGCGGTCGACGCCGTGTTCGACAGCGTGTCGGTCGTCACGACGTTCAAGGATGAACTGAAGAAAGCTGGCGTGATCTTCTGCTCGATCTCGGAAGCGGTGCGCGAGCATCCCGAGTTGGTGAAGAAGTATCTGGGCTCGGTCGTGCCGCAGTCGGACAATTTCTATGCAGCGCTCAACTCGGCGGTGTTCTCCGATGGCTCGTTCGTCTACGTGCCGCCGGGCGTTCGCTGCCCGATGGAGCTTTCGACGTACTTCCGCATCAATGCGAAGCAGACGGGTCAGTTCGAGCGCACGCTGATCATCGCCGACAAGGGCGCTTACGTCTCTTATCTGGAAGGCTGCACGGCGCCGATGCGTGATGAGCATCAGCTGCACGCAGCGGTCGTCGAACTGGTCGCGCTCGATGAAGCCGAGATAAAGTATTCGACGGTCCAGAACTGGTATCCGGGCGACGCGCAGGGCAAGGGCGGCGTCTATAACTTCGTGACGAAGCGCGGCGATTGCCGCGGTCATCACTCGAAGATCTCGTGGACGCAGGTCGAGACGGGTTCCGCGATTACGTGGAAGTACCCGAGCTGCATTCTGCGCGGCGACTATTCGCGCGGCGAGTTCTATTCGATTGCGGTTTCGAACGGCTATCAGCAGGTCGATAGCGGCACGAAGATGATCCACCTCGGCAAAAACTCGTCGAGCCGGATCATTTCGAAGGGCATTGCGGCGGGGTTCTCGCAGAACACTTATCGCGGTCTTGTCTCGGCGCATCGGAAAGCAACGAACGTGCGCAACTTCACGAACTGTGACTCGCTGCTGATCGGCGACAAGTGCGGTGCACATACGGTGCCTTACATCGAGGCCAAGAATTCGAGCGCGCACTTCGAACACGAAGCGACGACGTCGAAGATCTCGGACGACATGCTGTTCTATTGCCGCCAGCGCGGGCTTTCGTCGGAAGAAGCAGTGGCGCTCGTCGTCAACGGCTTCGTGCGTGACGTGCTGCAGCAGTTGCCGATGGAGTTCATGGCCGAGAGCCAGAAACTGATCGGCATTTCGCTGGAAGGCTCGGTTGGCTGATCGTGGCTGAGGGTGACTGCCCGCGCAGCTGTGACGAAATCAGAATTCAAGTTTGTAGAAACGGTTATTGAAATGCTTGAAATCAAAAACCTGCACGTGAAGCTCGCAGATGAAGATCGTGAGATTCTTAAAGGCCTGTCGCTCACAGTGCCGAAGGGCGAAGTGCACGCGATCATGGGGCCGAACGGATCGGGCAAGTCGACGCTTGCCTATGTTCTTGCTGGCCGCGACGGCTACGAGGTCACCGACGGCGACATTCTCTGGAACGGCGAGTCGATCATCGACATGGAACCCGATGAGCGGGCTGCGAAGGGCGTCTTCCTCGCGTTCCAGTATCCGATGGAAATTCCGGGCGTCGCCGGGCTGACGTTTCTTCGCACGGCGCTTAATTCCGTCCGGAAGAAGCGCGGCGAAGCGGAACTCACGACGCCTGCGTTCCTGAAGCTCGTGAAGGAAAAGGGCGCGAAGCTCAACATCGACGTCGATATGTTGAAGCGCCCTGTCAACGTGGGCTTCTCAGGCGGCGAGAAGAAGCGCTCGGAAATCCTGCAGATGGCGCTGTTGGAGCCGACGCTGTGCCTGCTCGATGAAACCGATTCCGGTCTCGACATCGATGCGCTGCGCATCGTCTCTGAGGGCGTCAACGCGCTGCGCGACAAGGACCGCGCGTTCGTCGTCATCACGCACTATCAGCGGCTGTTGAACTATATCGTGCCGGACAAGGTGCACGTCCTTGCCGATGGCCGCATCCAGAAGACGGGCGGTAAAGAGTTGGCGCTCGAACTCGAGAAGTCCGGCTACGCGGAATACACGCACAAGGCGGCTTAATATGAACGTTGCAGTGATGAAGACGAAGGCCGAACAGGCCATTTCGGAAAGCTTCGAGGCTGCGGCCGGAAAGCTGCCGGGAACCGATGTCGTGCGTGAGCGGCGCGCGCAAGCGATCGGGGCTTTCAGTGGCCTTGGCCTGCCTCATCGGCGCATCGAGGAATGGAAATACACCGATCTTCGCGCCAACGTGAAAGACATCTTTCCCCCTGCGCCCGACGACGCAACGCCGTTGACGATCGCGGAATTGATCGTGGCGCTCGGGCCGTTGGCCCACGTCGATGCGCATCGGATCGTTTTCGTGAATGGTCACCATCGAGCAGGGCTTAGCGATTTTGCCGACGCGGCGGGCATCGAGGTTGCGGCGCTTGGCGAGTTGTTGGCAACGGCGACGGAAGACGTGAGTGCGGCTCTCGTTTCCACTCCGAAGGGCGGCGATGCGATTGAAACGCTCAATACGGCCTTCATGACCGACGGCGCCGTCGTGCGCGTGACGGAAGGCGCGTCAGTCGCAAAGCCACTGATGATCGTTTTCGTTCGAGCAGGTGCCGAGGCTTCCTCAGTTGCCGTGCGCAATTTCGTGACGGTTAAAGCCGGTGCGTCGGCGAGCGTGATCGAAGCGCACGTCGTTCTGCCGGGCGCGGCGCAGGACGTGCAGCTCAATGCGCTGACGGATGTTGTCCTTGGCAAAGGCGCGACGCTGCATCATGCAAAGGTCGCGGTCGACGAAGGCAAGGCTCTGCATCTGTCGAATTGCGATGTGACGCTCGACGCCGATGCAACCTATCGCAGCTTCCAGTTTTCGGCTGGGCTCGGCCTGGCGCGCAACGGCCTCAACGTCATTTTCGAAGGTGAGGGCGGCAAGATCGATCTTTCCGGCGCCTATCTCGCGCGGCGGGCGGAGCATATCGATACGACGCTTGTCGTCGATCATGCGGTGCCGCGCTGCGAGAGCCGCGAACTATTCAAAGGCGTGCTGGAAGATCACGGCCGTGGCGTGTTCCAAGGCAAGATCATTGTTCGCCCTGATGCGCAGAAGACTGACGGTAAGCAGATGTCGCAAGCGCTGATGCTGTCGGAAGATGCTGAATTCGATTCGAAGCCTGAGCTCGAGATTTACGCCGACGACGTCGTCTGCGGCCACGGCACGACGGCGGCGGAACTCGATCCCGATCTTCTCTTCTATTGCCGTTCGCGCGGCATTCCGGAGAAAGAGGCGCGGGCGCTGATGATCGAATCCTTTATTGGTGAAGCTATCGAGAAGGTTGAAAACGAGCAGCTTCGAGGCGCGCTAGCGGCTTACGCTACGCAGTGGCTCGGGCGCTCGGCGGGCCGATAGTTTAGGGCCGAAAGTCTGGGCGGATAACATATGGGACATGAAACCAGCATTGCCGCTTCCCGAAGCGCCGCGTCGCAGGCGGGGCTCACCGGCGCGCCTTACGATGTCGAGCGCATTCGGGCGGATTTTCCGATCCTGTTTCGGGAAGTGAACGACAAGCCTCTCGTCTATCTCGACAATGGAGCGTCGGCGCAGAAGCCGCTGTCCGTCATCGAGGCGATGGATCATGCCTATCGCTACGAATATGCCAACGTGCACCGCGGGCTGCATTTCCTCTCGAATACGGCGACCGACAAATACGAAGCCGCGCGTGAGACGGTGCGCCGGTTTCTCAACGCCGAGCATGCGGACGAGATTATCTTTACGCGCAATGCGACGAGCGCGATCAATCTCGTGTCGCGGTCATTCGGTGAGCCCAGAATCGGGCAGGGCGACGAGATCGTCATCACGATCATGGAGCATCACGCCAACATCGTGCCGTGGCACTTCCTGCGCGCGCGCAACGGTGCTGTGCTGAAATGGGCGCCGATGACGGATCGCGGTGAGCTGATAATCGACAAGCTCGAGGCGCTTATTACGCCGCGCACGAAGCTTGTTGCCGTGACGCATATGTCGAACGTGCTCGGCACGATCAATCCGGTGAAGGAGATCATTCGTATCGCGCACGCCAAGGGCGTGCCGGTGCTGATCGACGGCAGCCAGGCGGCTGTGCACATGGGTGTCGACGTGCGCGATCTCGATGCGGATTTCTACGTCTTCACGGGGCACAAGACCTATGGCCCGTCGGGGATCGGCGTCCTGTATGGAAAGCGCCAGTTGTTGCAGTCCATGCCGCCGTACGAAGGTGGCGGCGATATGATCGAAAGTGTAACGCTCGATAACGTCACCTATAACGAACCGCCGCACCGGTTCGAGGCCGGCACGCCGATGATCGTCGAAGCGGTCGGGCTGGCGGCAGCGCTGAATTACATGATGCAGATCGGGCGCGAGAAAATCGCGCGCTACGAAGCCGAGCTTGGCGCTTACG
This sequence comes from Hyphomicrobium sp. DY-1, assembly GCF_047497105.1. Lineage (NCBI taxonomy): Bacteria > Pseudomonadati > Pseudomonadota > Alphaproteobacteria > Hyphomicrobiales > Hyphomicrobiaceae > Hyphomicrobium > Hyphomicrobium sp. DY-1. Next base: position 3,294,053 of record NZ_CP134870.1, read on the forward strand.
CTGCTGAGCGGCTGGCGGAGCTGCCGTGGCTCAAACTTTACGGCACGGCGCCGGGCAAAGGCGCGATCTTCTCGTTCACGATGGATGGGCTGCACCCGCACGACGTGTCGACCATCATCGACCGTTCGGGTGTGGCAATCCGGGCGGGGCATCACTGTGCGCAGCCCTTGATGGAGCGCCTGGGCGTGACTGCAACATGCCGCGCGTCCTTCGCGTTGTACAACACAAAAGCCGAGGCTGATGCGCTGGTTACCGCGCTCACCAAGGCGCATGATCTTTTCGCGTAAAGGAGCTTCCGAATGGATGGGAAGCAAATCGAAGACCGCGAGGCGTTGAAGACGGCGGTCGAGGCGCTCGACGCGCCGCCGACGTCGCCGCCGGACGGTGGCGTTGCGCCGGATCCGGTAGCTGGTGTCGTATCGGCGGATGGGGCCCCCAAGGTTGGCGGCAATGCATCGGCACTGCCGCCGGAAGAGATCGAGCGGCTGACGAACGACATCGTCGCCGCGCTCAAGACGGTTTACGATCCGGAAATTCCGGCAGACATTTACGAGCTGGGCTTGATCTACAAGGTCGAGGTCGATGACGACCGCAACGTCGTGGTCAACATGACGTTGACGGCGCCGGGCTGTCCGGTCGCAGGTGAAATGCCGATCTGGGTTGAAAACGCCGTCAATGCCGTGCCGGGCGTCGCTGGAACCAGGGTCAATATCGTGTTCGATCCGCCCTGGGATCAAAGCCGGATGTCGGACGAAGCGCGGCTTGCGGTTGGAATGTTCTGACGTGGGTATCGTTTTGGACGGCGAATACCCATATACTTGCAGTGAAGCAACGACCTACGGAGGCCAGCGTGCCCTCGCTTAGAATGATGCCAAAAGTCATGACCTTGACCGACACCGCCGCGGCGCGCGTTTCTGCTCTGCTCGCGCAGAAGCCAGGCGTCAAGGCGTTGAAGATCGGGATCAAGAAGGGCGGCTGCGCGGGCATGGAATACACCATGACCTGGGCCGAAGAGATCGGGAAGTTCGACGAAGTCATCGAAGACAAAGGCGCGGTCGTGCTTATCGATCCGGCAGCGATCATGTATCTGATCGGCACGGAGATGGACTACAAGACCGACAAGCTGTCGTCGCAGTTCGTCTTCAACAATCCGAACCAGAAGAGCGCTTGTGGTTGCGGCGAGAGCGTCAACCTCGAACCGGCTACGCCGGAAGGGTTTGCGCCGGTCGGCTGACGCAAACCGCGGACACGGGTTTGGGACCGGGGCATGTCCTCCGCGAACGATGATCTGCTTCAAATCCTGAAAGATGCTCTGGAACGCGAAGGTTTCGTGCGCGGTGGGCGCATGTTCGGCGGCGTCGGTGTTTATTTCGATGGCACGTTCTTCGCCATCATCACTGGCGGCACGATCTATTTGAAGACCTCTGAAGGAATGCGAGCGCGGTTCGAGGCGGAGCGCTCGCAGCCGTTCTCCTACCAGACCAAAAGCGGAAGGACGCAGCTTACGTCTTATTGGCGGCTGCCGGAGCGCCTGCTCGACGACGTCGATGAATTGAGAGATTGGGCGCGTGCATCCATTGATGCCGCGCGTGAGTTCGCTGCTAGCAAACAGCGGAAGCCGACAACCGCAAAGCCCGAAGCAGAGCGAAAGACAAAATCGGTCGCACGATCGTCCCGTTGAACACCACCCTGGGCACAGAGCCGAGGATCGTTTTTCTGTTGAGGATGCTGGCCGGTAGATCCTCAAGACGAGCCCGAGGATGATTGGCGAGGGAGTAAGCCAGTGGCTGGTCCCCCTCGCTCTGTGACCCTCTCAAAGGAGAGGTAAGATCAATCAGCCGCGGCCGGGGACCTTTATTGGGCGGGCGGGCTTGCGCATGAACGCCGGCATGTTTTCAGCGAAGCCGAGGCGCTCGCCACCCTTCTGCGGAGGCGGGGCCTTGCTACGTGGCTGCTCTTGCGCCGCTTGCCGCTTCTCCGGCGCACGCTCGGGGCGACGCGGCGCTTTCGGCTCATCCGTCCAGGCGTCGACCGTCGGCTGTTCGTTGCGATGGGCTGAGCGCTGAGGATGTTCGCGGCGCGGCTGCGCATGCTGACGGTTTGGCGACGGCGGTTGCTCTCCGCGCCCATGAGCACGTGGGGCTTCGCCGTCGCGCGCAGGTGCGTGCACCGGTGCATGGCTTCGCGGCTGCTTGTCCGCCGCTGGCTTCTGCTCGCGACGCCCGTGTTCCGAACCACGGTGCGGCTTGGCCGACTTCTCGCGACCGCCCGGGGCTTGGCCGCGTCCACCGCGTCCGCGGCGGCGCTTTCCGGCTCCGGCAATGTCTTCCTCTGATGGAGGTTCGCCAAGCCAGACGGCCGTTTCGCTTGTGATCTTCTCGATGTCTTTCACGAACTTCAAATCATCCGGACTGACGAGGGAAATGGAACGTCCTTCGTGTCCGGCGCGGCCTGTGCGGCCGATGCGATGCACGTAGTCATCGGCTGCCCACGGCAGATCGAAGTTGAAGACGTGCGAGACCTCCGGAATATCGAGACCGCGCGCCGCAACGTCGGACGCTGCCAGCAGCATGATCTCGCCGTTGCGGAACTTGTCGAGCGTCTCCATGCGGCTCGTCTGGTCCATGTCGCCATGAAGTGCGCCAGCGTTGAAGCCGTGCTTGGTCAGCGATTTATGGAGCACTGCGACATCGCGCTTGCGGTTGCAGAAGATGATCGCGTTCTTGACGTTACCGTCGCGGATCATGTCACGCAGGACTTCGCGCTTGGCCCAGTCTTCGCCGTTCTGGCAATAGACGAACCGCTGCGTGATCGTCTTTGCCGTTGTTGCCGGCTTGGCGACTTCGATGCGTTCGGGATTGTTCAGGAACTGATTAACGAGGCGCGTGATCTCGGGCGGCATCGTCGCCGAGAAGAAAAGCGTCTGGCGGCGCGGCGGCAGCAGCTTGCAGATCTTCTCGATGTCGGGAATGAAGCCCATATCGAGCATGCGATCAGCTTCGTCGATGACGAGGATTTCGACGCCCATCAGCATGACGCGGCCGCGGCCGAAATGGTCGAGCAACCGGCCGGGTGTGGCGATGAGAACGTCAACGCCGCGGTCGAGCTTCTTGACCTGGTCGTCCATCGAGACGCCGCCGATCAGCAGTGCGAGCGACAGCTTGTGATTGACGCCGTATTTCTCGAAGCTCTGCGCGACCTGGGCGGCGAGTTCTCGCGTCGGCGCGAGGATCAATGAGCGGGGCATTCGCGCGCGTGCGCGGCCCGTTTCGAGGCGTGTGATCATCGGTAGGGTGAAGGAGGCGGTCTTGCCGGTGCCCGTCTGAGCAATGCCGAGAACGTCTCGGCCGGTCACGGCGACCGGAATAGCAGCGGCTTGAATCGGGGTTGGCGCGACGTAACCCGCAGCCGCGATAGCGGCTTGAACCTTGGGCGAGAGCCCCAGGTCAGCGAACGTCTTGGTTTCCAAAAGCAGGTATCTCCATCTGCACAGGATCTGGCTGTCCGGCGCGAGTGGCGTCAGACGGTCTTTAAGAGAGCGCAGGGGGGACGGGTGCCGAAAGGACCTAAGCCGAAATAGGAGTGCGGATCAAAAAAGCATTAAAAAATGCGCAAATCGATCCCCTGCGCTCCGGCACGATCGCGTGCTCGCATACATCTCGGCAAATCGCAAGGAAAACCCACTAGTTTTGAGCCTGTAAGCCGCGGGGTTGTGTCACAGGCAGCTCCAGGGCCGCTTTTGGCGGCCCTAGAAACCCTAAACTCCAAGTTTAATCTTCAAGCAGCCAACGACCGAACAGGCCGCCGATGATGCCGCCGAGGATGGGCGCGACGAAGAACACCCAGACCTGCGACAGCGGCTCGCCGCCGGCATAGACCGCTGGGCCGAAGCTGCGGGCCGGGTTGACCGAGGTGTTTGAGATCGGGATCGACATGATGTGGATTGCAGTCAGGGCGAGACCGATGGCGATGGGGGCCATCATCGAGGGGTGGTTCGCCCGCGTGACGCCCATGATGACGACAAGGAAAAATGCAGTCAGGACCGTTTCCAGGATGAAAACCTGACCCAGGGTCGCTTTCAGCATCGAGAGATCACCGTAGCCGTTAGCGGCGAACGTGGGGCTCGTATGGCCGACGAGCGAGAAGATTCCGCAGGCGGCACAAGCGCCGACGAGCTGGGCGATGATGTAGAGAATGGCGGGACCGAACTCGAAGCGGCCGCCGGCAACTAAGCCCAGAGTGACAGCGGGATTGTAGTGTCCGCCGGAGACGTGGCCGATCGCGAAGGCCGTCACCATGACGGTAATGCCGATACAAAACGCGACGCCAAGTATGCCCGCCGCGCCGGACGGTGCTCCGAACGAATAGAATGCCGATCCAAGAATGGATGACATCAGCATAAATGTGCCGAATGTCTCGGCAGCCAAGGCTCTTATGTTCATAATATTTCCCCCCGGGCGCCGTATTCTGAGGTCGCTCAGATTCTGCCGCCATATGTTGGCATAATGAATGCGAATCAGCATTCGAAACAGGGGCATCCGTGCAACATGGTGGGCATAGCGGCGAGCGCTTTTTTGCCGTGCCTGTTGAAAAAATCTTAACGAACCTCCACAAGCTCCGGGGAGCTTATTTGTCGTATCAACGAAATTGCCTTTTTAGCGGATATTTAGTGCCGTAGACATCGGCGAGGCGGCGCCTGTCACGGTCTGGGTATAGGGGCGGTGTTAAGTGCGCTCCGTTGCGTGGCGTTTCGCGTGTGCCATTTTGAACGCGAGAACCGTCTCGCGACCTCGCAAGGATGTCGAGCAATGACAATCGATGCTGGTTCTGTGGTTGGCGGTGTGACCGCACGCGAAACTCCGGCGGTAACGGCAGAAGCCCGGCCACGCGGCATTCGTCGTGGCGACGTCATACGCGAATTGAAGAAGCGGGATAATTATACGAATTTCGCCCACATCGGGTTTGTCTACCTAGTGATTGCCACCGCGATTGGCTTGACGATCTGGAGCTATAGCGCCGTCGCGGCTGCCGGTCTCGGCTGGTGGTGGAACATCCCGATGACCCTGCTGTGCATTGCGGCGGTCGGCGCCTCGCAGCATCAATTCGGCGGTGTCATTCACGAGGGCACGCACTTCACGCTCTTCGAAAACAAATTCATGAATGAAGCTGTGTCCGATTGGCTTGGCGGCTTTCCGATTTACACATCGACGTTCCAGTATCGACTGCACCACTTAGCGCATCATCAGTTCATCAACGATCCGCTGCGCGATCCCGATTGGGCGCAGTTGAACGAGAGCGGCCACGATCTCGATTTTCCGATCACGCACGTCGACATGCTGAAGGAACTGGCGAAGCAGCTCTGGCTGCCGAACCTCTTTCGCTACATGATCGTGCGTGCGCGTTACAGCGCGCTCGGGACGGATAATAATCCATACATGGACCGGGAGCGGAAGGGCGAACGGCTGCCGACGCTGGCCGGTGTCATCTATGCCGTTACGGCACCGATTGCGGCTATCACACTCATCAAGACGGGCCATGGCCCATGGGCCTTTGCAGCGCTCGGCGTGATGACGGCGGCTGTCGTCGCGTATTTCTATTTTCTCGATGAAAACAAGCTGCCGCACGCGCACGTCGAAACGGTGATTTCGCATCGGGCGACGAACATCAGCCGCATCATTTACATGGCGATCGTCTACACAGCTTTGACGGCAGTTGAAGTGGCGGGCTGGGGACCGGCCTGGGGCTATTATGGCCTGCTGTGGATCTTGCCGCTATTCACCGCTTTCCCGCTGTTCATGATCATGCGGCAGTGGGTGCAGCACGGGAATGCCGATCGCGGGCGCTATACGAACACGCGCGTGTTCCTGGTCAATCCGTTCATTCGCTATGCGGTGTTTCCGTTCGGCATGGACTATCACTTGCCGCACCACATCTACGCGTCTGTTCCGCATTACAAGCTCAAGGACCTGCATGAGCTGTTGCTGGACGATCCGAAGTATCGCGAGAAGGGTATCGTCGTCGAAGGGTACTTCAACTCGCCGCATGGTGAGGTTCCGGAGCGCAATCCGACAGTGATTGAGGTTCTGGGCGAAAAGTATGCGCCGAAGCCGGATGGCGAAGTTTACGTCGATACGGATACGCTCGAATACGCCAAGGTCAGCAATGAGGCGGCTATCCAGCGCGAGAACGAAGCCTCGTCGCGCGGGGAGTAACCCGAATTTTGTCGTCCTCGGGTTTTTTCCCGAGGATGACAAATGGAATGCTTTCAGGTTGAGCCGGGCGAAGGCCTAAATATCCAGGTCTTTCGCGAAGGCAGCGTTCTCTTGAATGAAACGGAAGCGCGCTTCGGGCTTCGAACCCATCAGTGCGTTGACTACTTCTGACAGCCCGTCGCGCGCAGCTTCGCCGATGGCGACGCGGAGAAGCGTGCGGCGCTTTTTATCCATCGTCGTCTCTTTCAGGTCTTTGAAGTCCATCTCGCCGAGGCCTTTAAAACGCGTGACCTTTGGCTTCTTGTTCTTGAAATGCGTCGCGAGCAGCTCGTCGCGGTGCGCCTCGTTGCGGGCGTAGGCGACGTCGCTCTTTTCGGAGATCTTGTAGAGCGGCGGCACGGCCAGGAAGAGGTGGCCGTTTTCGACTAGTTCCGGCATTTCCTGATAGAAGAACGTGATCAGCAGCGAGGCGATGTGCGCGCCGTCGACGTCGGCGTCGGTCATGACGATCACACGCTCGTAGCGCAGGTCGTCGTCGCGATACTTGGTGCCCGTGCCCACGCCGAGCGCCTGGATCAAATCGGCTAGAAGCTGGTTCTGGGATAGCTTCGCCGACGAGGCGTTGGCGACGTTCAGGATCTTGCCGCGCAAAGGCAGCACGGCCTGGGTTTCGCGGTCGCGCGCGCTCTTGGCGCTGCCGCCGGCCGAGTCACCCTCGACAATGAAGATTTCGGTGCCGGCGGCCTGCTGGATCGAACAGTCGGCGAGCTTGCCGGGAAGACGCAGCTTGCGCGTTGCCGATTGGCGGCCGACCTCTTTTTCGCGGCGACGCTTCAGGCGTTCTTCGGACTGGTCGATCGTCCATTCGAGCAGTTTCGTTGCCTGTTGCGGAGAGTCTGCCAGCCAGTGATCGAAGGCGTCGCGCACAGCGGTTTCGACGATCCTCGTCGCCTCGACGGTCGCGAGCTTGTCTTTGGTCTGGCCCTGGAATTCCGGCTCTCGAATGAAGACGGACAGCATCGAAGCGGCCGTTCCCATCACGTCTTCGGAAGTGATCTGCTGGGCTTTCTTTACGCCGACGAGTTCGCCATAGGCGCGGAGCGCCTTATAGAGCGCTTGGCGCAGGCCGTTTTCGTGCGTGCCGCCTTCTGGCGTCGGGATCGTGTTGCAGTAGGACGATGAGAAACCGTCTTCGTCGGAGATCCAGGCGACGGCCCATTCAACTGAACCGTGGCCTTCGTCCTTCTCGAAGCGACCTGAAAAGATTTCCTTGGTGACGCGGGTGCGGCCGTCGATCGATGACGTGAGATAGTCGCTCAAGCCGCCGGGGAAGTGGAAAGTCGCTTCGGCGGGCGTGTCGTCTTTGATGAGCTCCGGTGCACACTTCCAGCGGATTTCGACGCCGCCAAACAGGTAGGCCTTCGAGCGGGCCATTTTCATCAGGCGCGCAGGCTTGAACGCAGCGCCTTTGCCGAAGATTTTCTCGTCTGGCTTGAAGCGCGTTTTCGTGCCGCGCCGGTTCATGATGGACCCGAGCTTTTCGAGCTTGGTCTGCGGCTCGCCGCGCGAGAACACCATGCGATAAAGCTGCTGGTCGCGTGCGACCTGGACTTCGAGCGTTTCCGACAGCGCGTTGACGACGGACACGCCGACGCCGTGCAAGCCGCCCGAGGTGTTGTAGGCCTTGGAGTCGAATTTGCCGCCCGCGTGCAGAACGGTCATCACGACTTCGAGCGCGCTCTTATTCTTGTACTTGGGATGCGGGCCGATCGGAATGCCGCGGCCATTGTCGGTGACCGTCAGAAAGCCGTCTGCCGAGAGCTCGACCTCGATCCAGGTGGCGTGGCCCGCAACGGCCTCGTCCATGGAGTTGTCGATGACCTCGGCGAAAAGGTGATGCATGGCCTTTTCGTCGGTGCCGCCGATATACATGCCGGGGCGGCGGCGCACGGGCTCCAGACCCTCAAGGACCTCGATGTCCTGTTCGCTATAGGCGCTTTCGACAGGCTTGCGGGCACGCGACAATTTCTCAGTCATTTCGCTTTCGAATTCCGGAAAAAGGTCAGTTTGCGATCGGCTCATTAGCGGCCCCCAATCGTGCCATGGCATAACCACGCATTCGGAAAGAAGCGGCGGGGACGCCTGACAGCTGGGCCGCTGAAGCGAATCTCAGAGAGCTTCTTATAGCCCGAGCCGGGCCGGGGCTACCATGGCGTTTCGGTTCTGTGTCGGTCCAGCAACTCGCGGGCTGGATCAGGCTGCGACGTTATCGATCAGCCGGGTTTTGCCCAGCCAGCAGGCGGCGAGAACGCGCATCGGCCGCCCACTTGCGGTTGATGCCGGTTCGAGTGTTTCGGCATCCCGGACCTCGATATAGTCGATTTTCGTGAAGCCTGCCGCGGTGACTTTGCGTTTGGCATCAGCCACGCCCGCCGGAATGTCGGCCCCGTTGGCGACATCTTTGGCAAGTGCGGAAATTGCTGCGTAAAGAGCCGGCGCGATCTTGCGTTCGGCTTCCGAGAGATAGGCATTACGCGAGGAAAGCGCCAGTCCGTCGGCGTCGCGTTTCGTCGGTGAGCCGATCAATTTCAGCGGCATGTTCAGGTCGCGGACCATCTGGCGCAGCACGGCAAGCTGCTGAAAATCCTTTTCGCCGAAAACTGCGATGTCGGGCGTCACCTGATTGAAAAGCTTGGCGCACACGGTTGCGACGCCATCGAAATGACAGGGACGAAATGCGCCCTCCAGGTCCTTGGCAGCGCTCCCGGCGCGGACGCCTGTGGAAAAACCGTCTGGGTACATCTCTTCAACACCAGGTGACCAGACGAGGTCGGCGTCGGCAGCAGCGAGCTTGGCGAGGTCGCCCGCTTCATCGCGCGGGTAACGCGACAGGTCTTCGTTGGCGGCGAACTGCGTGGGGTTGACGAAAATCGAGACGACGGCCTTGTCGGCTTTCTTTTTCGCCAGTTTCACCAGGGAAATATGCCCGGCGTGGAGAGCGCCCATCGTCGGTACAAGGCCAACCGTCTGGTCGCGGCCGCGCCATTTGGCGACCGCCTTTCTGAGGTCGTGGACGGTGCGGACGATCTTGATTTTATCGGACACAGGCGAAGCCCCCCGAGCTTAAATTTCGGCCAGAGGTGCCGGGAATAGAGGCGAACCGTCAAGGGGACACGGTGGGCGGCCGACAGCCGGGGGAGGCGGCGGTTTAACGATCTGCTAGTATTCCTTAACGGGCGAATCGCATCGGCCGCCCTATATCAGCGGGTAGGACATGGTCGCGACATTGCGGCGTGAGGACAGCGTGACACAGCGGGCTCTCCCACCACGGGACGAATTCGCCGCCCAGTATCTTATGGACGAGCCGCGTCTCGTCGGGGCTTTGATCGAGCGGGCGTTTTTCACTGAAGACGAACGCCGGCGCACGGCCGACATCGCGCGCCGCCTCGTTCATACCGCACGCGCCGACAAAGCAAGCCATGCGGGCATTGATGCTTTCATGCACGAGTATGGGCTGGCGACCGATGAGGGCGTCATCCTGATGTGCCTCGCTGAGGCGCTGCTGCGCATCCCGGATGCCGAAACGGCCAACGCCTTCATTGCCGACAAGATTTCCGGGGGCGCTTGGGAGAAGCATCGCGGCCATTCCGATAATCTGTTCGTCAACGCCTCGACCTGGGGCCTGATGCTGACCGGCCGCATCATGCGGCTCAAGGAAGCGAAAGGCGCCAATCCGTTTCAGGCGATGAAGCGGCTTGTCGCGCGTTCGGGCGAGGGGACGATCCGGCTGGCCATCCGCCATGCCGTGAAGCTGCTCGGCGAGCAATTCGTGCTGGGCTCGACGATCGAGAGCTCATTGGCGCGAGCGCGCTTTTATGAGGAGAAGGGCTACCGGTTTTCCTACGACATGCTGGGCGAGACGGCGCGGTCGGAACAGGATGCTGAGCGCTATTTCCAGCGCTACATGGCGGCGATCGATGCCGTCGGGGCGGATGCCCGGCCATTCACGACGCAGCATGCCGACGCGATCTTTGGGCGCCCTTCGATCTCGGTGAAGCTCTCAGCGCTGCATCCGCGGTTCGAGCCGGGGAAAGAGAAACGACTGCGTGCGGAACTCGGCCCCCGACTGTTGACGCTGGCGCGCGCGGCGCGGGCGAAGGGTCTCGGGCTGACGGTCGATGCCGAAGAACAGGACAGACTCGATCTCACGGCGCAGCTTTTCGGCGACACATTCGTCAGTTCACAGCTCGAAGGCTGGAATGGGCTTGGGATAGCCGTGCAAGCCTATGGGAAGCGCGCGATTCCGATGCTTCGCTGGCTCCGGCGGCTGAGTGAGCAGACGGGGAAGCGCATTCCGGTGCGGCTCGTCAAAGGCGCGTACTGGGACAGCGAGGTCAAATGGGCGCAGGAGCGCGGGCTTGAAGATTACCCGGTATTCTCGCGCAAGCTGCACACGGATGTTTCCTATCTGGCCGCGATGCGGCTGCTGATTTCCGATCCCGTCGCATTCTATCCGCAGATTGCGACGCATAACGCGCATACGATTGCGGCAGCGGCCGTGGCGGGAGGAGCCGTCGAATTCGAATATCAGCGCCTGCATGGCATGGGCGAAGCGCTTTACGAGCAGGTTGTCGGCGAAGGTAAGTTCAATCGCGCCTGCCGCGTCTACGCGCCGGTCGGCGGGCATGAGGATCTGCTCGGCTATCTCGTGCGGAGACTGCTCGAAAACGGAGCCAACACGTCGTTTGTTAATCGGTTGGGCGATGAAGAAACGCCGATTTCCGAGATCATCGCCGATCCGGTCGAGATCGCGGATCGGGAATTCAGCGCGGGCGAACGGCCGAAGCTGATTGCGCGCCCGCGCGATATTTTTCTGCCCGAACGCAAGAACAGCGCTGGGTTGGCACTGACCGAGACCGGCGTGCGCGAGGCGTTGCAAACCGAGATCGCGAAAGCCCTGAAAACGCCATTCGCGGCGGGGCCGATCATCAACGGCGTTGTGACGGCGGGGGGCGAGGCAGCAGGCGTTGTCGCGTCACCGCACGACCATCGCGATCGGATCGGAACGGTGCGGCTTGCGACGCCGCAGCACCTCGAAGACGCGATTGCGTCGGCGAAAAACGCAGCGCCGTTATGGGAAAAAACCGACGCTGCCGAGCGGGCGCGCATTCTCGAAGTTGCTGCGGACCTGTTCGAGCGAGATCGTGCAGCGCTGATGGCGGCGCTGATCCGCGAGGCCGGGAAGACCATCGAAGCGGCGCAGGCCGAGGTGCGGGAAGCTGTCGATTACCTGCGCTATTACGCCGTCGAAGCGCGGCGGCTTTTTTCCGATCCGGTCGTGCTCCGGGGCCCGACGGGCGAGGAAAACACGCTGACGCTGCGCGGGCGCGGTGTGTTCGGCTGCATTTCTCCGTGGAACTTTCCGATTGCAATTTTCACCGGTCAGGTGGCGGCAGCACTTGCGGCGGGGAATGCTGTCATCGCAAAGCCTGCCGAGCAATCGCCGATCTCAGGCTTTTTGGCCGTTAGGCTGCTGCATGAAGCGGGCGTCCCGCGCGAGGCGCTGCAACTCGTGACGGGTGGCGGCAAGCTCGGCGAAGCGATGGTGAAAGATGCGCGCCTGCAAGGAATTGCATTTACGGGATCGAACGAAACGGCCTGGGCCATTCAGCGGGCGCTGGCGGATCGGCGTTCGGCCATCGTGCCCTTCATCGCCGAGACGGGCGGAATCAACGCGATGATCGCGGATTCGTCGGCGTTGCCTGAGCAGGTAGTGCGCGATGCTGTGCGGTCGGCCTACGATAGCGCCGGTCAGCGCTGCTCGGCGGCTCGCATTCTCTTCGTTCAAGACGATAATGCGCCGCGTATCCGTGCGCTGCTCGCTGGCGCCATCGAAGCGCTTGATGTCGGGGACCCGCTGGATTACGCGACCGATATCGGCCCGGTGATCGACGAAGCGGCGCAGGACAATCTCGAAAGCCACAAGGTCTTGATGCAGCGTGAGGGACGCGAGATCATCGATCTTGCGATGCCGGAAGCCTGCCGGGCCGGGACCTATGTCACACCGGCGCTTTACGAGATCGACCGGCTCGACAGGCTCAATCATGAAGTGTTCGGGCCGATCCTTCACATGGTTCGCTATGAGCGCGGGCATATCGACAAGGTCGTTGCTGCGCTCAATGCAACTGGGTACGGCCTGACGCTTGGGCTGCACAGCCGCATCGAGAGCGTTGCCGATTACGTGGCGGAGAACGCCCACGTCGGTAATCTCTATGTCAACCGCAATCAGATCGGGGCGGTCGTCGGCGTCCAGCCGTTCGGCGGCGAGGGGCTTTCCGGCACCGGGCCGAAAGCTGGCGGACCGAACTATCTCGCGCGCTTTGCGACCGAGCGGACGCGTTCGACCGATATCACCGCGACCGGCGGCAATTACACACTGCTGAGTGGGAAGAGTTAGGAGGCTTCGTCACTCATAAACCGCGTAGAACTTCTTGGCGGGTTCGATGACTTCCCAGGTTCCGGTGAAGCCTGCGGGCGTCAGGAAGGCGTCTCCAGCGCGGAAGGTCGCCTCGGAACCATCATCGCCGCGGACGACGATGAGGCCCTCCAAGATGTAGCAGAACTCGGTTTCGGTGAAGACGACGCGCCATGCTCCTGGATCGCCGCTCCAGATGCCCGAGCTGAAATGGCCATCGGGGCTTTGAAACAGGTTTTGTGCGCACTGCACCGGGTTCCCAGAGACGATGCGATCGGCTGCTGGGTGATAAACGTCGCCGGGCGGAAGGACGCCTTGGAAGACGACGAGCTCGGGAATTTCGCTGTTGGCGGTCACGGGCGGGCCTTACATTGCAAGCTGGGCGGCGATGCTACGTCTGCGCTGCTTTCCAGTGCAAGGCGTTACTCGCCCGCCATGACGAAGCAATCGACCGCCTGGCGACGCAGTGCGTTGCACGTCGAGGCGGCACGATTGGCGTTGAAGCCGGTGAAGCGGGCCCGGAAGATCTGGTGGCCGTTCTTCATCGCCGGGTTGGTGACGGAGGAAACGCCGGCGAGAAGGCGTCCGGCACGATCCTGGACGTTGCTCAAGGCGCGCTGGGCGTCGTCGATGGAGCTATAGGCGCCGATCTGAACGGCATAGCGACCGCCATTTGCCGTCCGGGCCGTATCCCGGCGCGGTTCAAACCGAACGCCTGACGTGTCACCTAACGCGCGGGCTTGGGCGCCGAGCGTAGACGGCGGCATGCCACGGATAACCGGCGGGTCGTGCAATTCGGTCTCTTGCGGCTGCTGACGCCGCTGCGGCCGTGGGGCAAGCGCCGGCGGCGGCGGTTCATAGGCCGCGACGCGCTGCTGAGGGCGAGGTGGCGCGGTTATCGACGAGGTGCTGGAGCTGGCAAGGTTTGCCGGAGCGAATGGGCGAATTGGCGCAACCTGGGCTCCCGTCACCGGGGAAGCGTTGCCGACGCGCGTGTAGCCGGGCGTTGTCTGGATCGGCGGAACGGCTCGGGCCGGGGCTTCCTCGGGGCTTGTGTCTTCCATGTCGGTCGTGTCGTCGGACGAGGGCGCGCGGGCCTTCGTCGAGATCGGCACCGCACGGACTTTGAAGATACGGACCGGCGTTTCATCGGCGTCGGCCTGGACAGCCGGTTGTGGAGCTTCCGTGCGGGCCGGCGCGCGCTTTATGGGACGTTGTGCGATCTTCGGCTCGCTTCTTAGACGGGCGAGCAGCAGCGGCTTGCGGGTTTTGTTGCGGGAGGCGCGCGACAGCATCCGCGTCAGCAGCGCGCGCATCTCGGCATTGCGCGTCGCCGCGGTGCGGCCGCCGAAGACAACGCCGACCAAATGTTTCTCGCCGCGATGAAGCGACGTCACGAGGTTGAAGCCGGAAGCGCGCGTGTATCCGGTTTTGATGCCGTCGATACCTGCGAAGGTGTTCAGCATGGTGTTGTGGTTGCGGTAGGACTTGCCGCCATACGAAAATACCCGGGTGGAAAAGAACGGGTAGTACTGCGGAAAATCGTCCTGCAGGCGCAGCGCGAGGGTCGCCATGTCGCGTGCCGTGGTAATCTGCTCGTCGTTCGGGAGGCCCGAGGCGTTCTCGTAGTGGGTACCTGACATGCCGAATGCGCGGGCGCGGGCATTCATCAGACGGGCAAAATTGGTTTCGGAGCCGCCGATTTTTTCTGCAAGCGCCACGGCGATGTCGTTGGCGGACTTGGTGACGATCGCCTTGATGGCGTTTTCGACTGTGATCTGATCGCCCGGTTTGAGGTCGAGCTTCGAGGGCGCCTGATCGGCAGCATGCTCGGAGATCGTAATCCTGTCGGACATACGCAGACGCCCGGTCTGGAGCGTCTCAAATGTCAGATACAGCGTCATCATCTTGGTGAGAGACGCGGGATGACGCGGCGCGTCGCCGTCTTCATTGTGGAGAACAGCGCCGGTGTTGGCGTCCAGGATGAACGCAGCGTGGCGGTTGCCCCGAGCTTCCGCGCTCGTCAGGCCAACGGCGAAAACGATGAGAAAAGCTGATGCGTACGCAAATACTCGTCGCAACACGACGCTCTATCCCTCTGGCCGCCCTCGAAAAGCGGCAATGACTGACACCCTGTTCGTGGGATTGCCGACCGTCTCCCACTGGCGCCCCACCCGCCGATATCGGCAAGAAGAGCATTGTTTTTGGGCACCTTTTTGGCGTCAAAGAGGCTTTCGGCGCTTTCCAGGTGCCAGCGTCACTGTAGGAGCTGAAGGACTTCGTTAGCGTTAAGGAGCAAGGTAAAATTTACCCCTTTGGATGTCCCATTATTGGGCGCTAAGGTCTTGATTATGGCCCGCATGACGACGCGCGGGGCGAGACCGGACTGTTGGCCGCCGCGGCATCTGCGGAAGGGCCAAG
This sequence comes from Hyphomicrobium sp. DY-1, assembly GCF_047497105.1. Lineage (NCBI taxonomy): Bacteria > Pseudomonadati > Pseudomonadota > Alphaproteobacteria > Hyphomicrobiales > Hyphomicrobiaceae > Hyphomicrobium > Hyphomicrobium sp. DY-1. The sequence goes on from NZ_CP134870.1 coordinate 3,309,161, forward strand.
AGGGGGGCATGAGGGTGGCGAGCATCTGTTGAAACGACATTGTCCCATGCTTCGAGCCTGTCTGAAGCGCCGCATGGCTCGTTCTATTTTTTGCTCGTCAGCGTGCCTATATTACAGGCTTGATGAACACGGGTGTTTAGCTTGAACATTTGGCGAGAGAGACAGTTGTCCCTGCGGGCATGCGTTTGCAGTGAAAGCGTAACTTTTCTGCCTCCAACGGTTGAAGGTTGCGGGATAGCTTTAGGAGATCCGATGGATTCGGGGTTTGCCCGAGGCACGCGATGAAGAAGGTGGACATCCACTCCCTGGTGCACGCTGCCCGCATGGCAGCGAATGAGCCGCCCGATGGTCCGCGCCGTGATGACGGCGATGGTGACTCCAAGACGGGTATTGTCACGAAGACCCGTCCCAAAACGAAGAAGCCGAACCTATATAAAGTTCTTCTGCTGAACGACGACTTCACTCCGATGGAGTTCGTCGTTCTCGTGCTGCAGCGTTTCTTCAACAAGGGACAGGAAGATGCCACCCGCATCATGCTTCATGTCCACCATAAAGGTGTCGGTATTTGCGGCGTGTATACGTACGAGGTTGCTGAAACCAAGGTGACGCAGGTCATGGACTTCTCGCGGCAGCATGGCCATCCTCTTCAATGCACCATGGAGAAAGAGTAGGACTCGATTGACATCGCTCTCCAAAAATCTTGAAGCCTCGCTGCACCGGGCGGTGCAGTATGCAAACGTCCGTCACCACGAATTTGCGACGCTGGAGCACCTGCTTCTAGCGCTCGTTGACGACCGAGATGCGGCCGCCGTGATGCGTGCCTGCTCGGTTGATCTCGAGCAGCTCAGGGCGCGCCTGATCGAATATCTGGATACGGAACTGAAGCCGATCGTATCCAAGTCGGCCAGGGATGCGCATCCGACGAATTCGTTCCAGCGCGTCGTTCAGCGGGCGATCGTGCATGTGCAGACATCCGGACGCGAAGAGGTGACGGGCGCGAACGTTCTGGTCGGGATTTTCTCGGAGCGCGAAAGCCATGCCGCCTACTTCCTTCAGGAGCAGGAAATGACGCGCTTCGATGCGGTGCAGTATATCGCACATGGCATCGCGAAGCGGCCGGGCATGTTCGAGCCGCGGACGGTTCGCGGCGTCGACGAGGAAGTCAATTCGACAGAGAGCGAAGAGAAGAAGCCCGGCGACGCGCTCAATACTTACTGCGTCAACCTCAATAAAAAGGCCCGTGACGGCAAGATCGATCCGCTGATCGGGCGCGAGCAAGAGGTGCTGCGCACGATTCAGGTTCTCTGCCGCCGGCAGAAGAACAACCCGCTGCTGGTTGGCGATCCGGGCGTCGGCAAGACGGCCATCGCTGAAGGCTTGGCGCGCAAGATCGTGCAGGGGCAAGTTCCCGACGTTCTCAAGGGCGCGACGATCTTCTCGCTCGATATGGGCGCGTTGCTTGCCGGCACGCGCTATCGCGGCGACTTCGAAGAGCGGCTCAAAGCCGTGATGAAGGAGGTCGAAGCTTTCCCGGGAGCCGTGCTGTTCATCGACGAGATCCACACCGTTATCGGTGCGGGTGCGACGTCGGGCGGCGCGATGGATGCTTCGAACTTGCTGAAGCCGGCGCTTCAGTCGGGCGCGCTGCGCTGCATCGGCTCGACGACCTACAAGGAGTATCGCCAGCACTTCGAGAAGGATCGCGCTCTCGTCCGTCGATTCCAGAAAATCGACGTCAAGGAGCCGTCCGTCGAGGATGCGATCGAGATCTTGAAGGGTCTGAAGTCGGTCTTCGAGGACTATCACAAGATCAAGTACACGAACGAGGCCATTAAGGCCGCGGTCGAACTGTCGGCGAAGTACATCCACGACCGTAAGCTGCCGGACAAGGCGATCGACGTGATCGACGAAACCGGCGCGTCGCAGATGCTGCTTCCCGAAAGCAAGCGGAAGAAAAAGATCACCACTAAGGAGATCGAAGCGACAGTCGCAACGATGGCGCGCATTCCGCCGAAGACCGTCACGAAGAGCGACGCTGAAGTCATTGCGCACATCGGGCGCGACCTGAAGCGGCTGGTGTTCGGTCAGGACAAGGCGATCGAAGCGCTTTCGAGCGCGATCAAGCTGGCGCGTGCCGGTTTGCGCGAGCCCGAGAAGCCGATCGGCTGCTACCTGTTTTCCGGTCCGACTGGCGTCGGCAAGACGGAAGTTGCCAAGCAGCTTGCGAACCTGATGGGCGTCGAACTGCTACGCTTCGACATGTCGGAATACATGGAGAAGCATACGGTTTCCCGTTTGATCGGCGCCCCTCCGGGCTATGTCGGTTTCGATCAGGGTGGCCTTCTGACTGATGGCATCGATCAGCATCCGCATTGCGTGCTGCTGCTCGATGAGATCGAGAAGGCGCATCCGGACCTGTTCAACATTCTGTTGCAGGTCATGGATCACGGTAAGCTGACGGACCATAATGGTAAGTCGGTCGATTTCCGCAACGTCGTGCTGATCATGACGACGAACGCGGGCGCGTCCGACATGGCCAAGCCGCCGATGGGCTTCAATCGGACGAAGCGCGAAGGCGAGGATACGGAAGCCGTGGCCAAGCTGTTCACGCCTGAGTTCCGCAACCGTCTTGATGCCGTCGTGCCGTTCGCCGGGTTGTCGCCCGAGATCATCGCGCAGGTCGTCGAGAAGTTCATCTTCCAGCTCGAAGCGCAGCTCGCAGATCGCGGCGTTTCGATCGAGCTGTCGGATGAGGCGACGCGCTGGCTTGCGGAGAAGGGTTACGACGAGAAGTTCGGTGCTCGTCCGCTGGCGCGCGTCATCCAGGAGTACATCAAGAAGCCGCTGGCAGAAGAGTTGCTGTTCGGCAAGCTCGAAAACGGCGGCACGGTGAAGGTGCTGGTCGCCGGCAAAGGGCCGGATCGGACGCTGACGTTCGACTTCCTGCCGCTCGATCCTTCGAAGAAGGTGAAGACGCCGGACGACGAAGAAACCGACGAAGACGATGGCCCGCAGCCGGTCCTGGCCGACGCGACGCCAAAGAAGGCACTTCCCGGTCCGAAGGAGAAGGGTGACAAGCCCAACGGATCGGGTGCGGTGCCGAGCGTGCCGCGGAAGAAGAAGGACGAGTAATCGCAGCTCCTGCCGCGAAGAAATACAAAAGCACGGGAGTAAACTCCCGTGCTTTTTTGTTTGGAGCAAAGTCAGTCGACGAGGATCGGCGTCTTGCCGTACGTGGTTGGATCAGCGAGGCTCTTGACCATGAAGTCCGCGACATCGGCGCGGGATATTGCGCCTCCGCGCCAATCTTTCATGTCATTTAGAACCTTATAGCGCTTCTTGGCCGGCGCATTTGTCAGCAATCCCGGCCGGACGATAGTCCAGTCGAGGTTGCTTTTCTGAACGATATCTTCGGCGATGTCTTTGTCGGAATAGACGCGCTGCAGAAACAATGGGAACAGCATGTAGTCGTAGAGGAAGTTGGTTCTGCCGCGGCTGTTCCCGGCGCCGATACCAGTCACCATGATAAGGCGGTGAACGCCAGTCTGCTGCATCCGCTCGACCATGATGCGCGTTGCTTCGGAAAAGATCGTTGTGCCAAAGGCAAGCTCGGTTAGCGTTTTGACGCCAAGTGATTGAATGACAACGTCCACGCCTTGCATCGCGGCACTGACATCTGCGCTCGAGCGCGCATCACCGTTGAGCTTCACGAGTTTAGGGTGGCTAATCGATATGTTCTTTGCCGAGCGCGAGAATGCGCGAACTTCGTGACCAGCAGAGAGAGCGGCTTTCACAGTTTCGTAGCCGATCCCGCTGCTAGCGCCGATAATAAGGACAACGGACATGGCGCACCTCCTTATGGAGTGTAGAAGTGGGCTTCCGAGGGCGTGCCGTGAAGGGGAGCACGCCCGGCTCGTCACCTAGTTAGGTTACGCCAGCGCTGCTTTCAGCTTCTCGGCGTTGGCTGCAAGAATGGCGGCATCTTCCATTTGGCGCGCATGCAGCTGAAGGGGTTTGCCCTCGTAGCGCGGCATGACGTGGAAATGCAGGTGAAACACTGTCTGTCCGCCAGCCGGTTCATTGAATTGGGCGATGCTGATGCCGTCGGCGTTGAAGGCGGCTTTGGCGGCGATGGCGACCTTCTGCACCAGCGGGATGATCTTTGCGAGCACAGCCGGATCGGCATCGAGCAGGTTGCGCGACGGCGTTTTCGGCACAACGAGCGTGTGGCCCGACGTCTGGGGCATCACGTCCATAAAGACGATGGCGTCAGCATCCTCATAGACTTTGTGGCACGGGATTTCGCCGCGCAGGATTTTCGCGAAAATATTGGAATTGTCGTAGGACATGGTGTTCGCTCGGCCCGGTATCGCGGCACCCGGCCGGGGCCGCTTCAGGCCTCGTCTTTGCGATAGGGACCCATTTCGGTCAAGTCGGCATTCATCTGGGCGACGGCCTCACGTTCTTGCGTCAGGAAACGCTCGACGGCGCGGCGGAACGATGGGTCGGCGATCCAGTGGGCCGAATAGGTTTCGACCGGCAGGTAGCCGCGCGCGAGCTTATGCTCGCCCTGGGCGCCCGCTTCGACGCGCGGCAGCTTGTTGGCGATGGCATAATCGATTGCCTGGTAATAGCAGACCTCGAAATGCAGGGCAGGATGGTGCTCCGTGGCGCCCCAGTAGCGGCCGTACAAACAATCGCCGCCGATCATGTTGAGAGCGCCTGCGATGTAGCGCCCGTCGCGCTTGGCGAATACGAGGAGGCAGTGTTCGGCCATCGTCTCGCCCAGCAGCGAAAAGAACGTGCGGTTGAGGTAGGGGCGGCCCCATTTGCGATTGCCAGTGTCCATGTAGAACGTGAACATCGCGTCCCAATGGTCTTCGGTGATGTCTTTGCCCGAGATCTGCTCGATCTCGATACCGGGTGCCAGGGCGGCCTGCCGTTCCTTTTTTACGGCCTTGCGTTTGCGCGAGGCGAGCGACGCCAGAAAATCATCGAATGATACGTAGCCGTCGTTCTGCCAATGGAACTGTTGGCCGACACGCGTTAGGAAGCCGAGGTCTTTCAAACGTTCGGCCGTTTCGGCATTCAGGAAGGTCAGGTGTACGGATGACAGTCCGCCCTGGCGCGCGACTTCAATTGCGGCGGCTGCCAGCACTTGTTCGTCGGCCCGCGCTTTCTCGCCTGGTTTGACGAGAAGGCGCGGGCCGGGAACCGGCGTAAACGGGACGGCAATCTGAAGCTTTGGATAGTAGCGCCCGCCTGCGCGCTCATAAGCATCTGCCCAGCCGTGATCGAAAACGTATTCGCCCTGACTGTGGGATTTGACGTAGGCGGGGGCTACGGCAGCGATGTTTCCATCATCGTCATTGATGACGAGGTGGCGCGGCAGCCAGCCGGTCTGCCGGCCAACAGTATGCGAATCCTCCAATGCCTTCAGGAAGGCGTGGCTGACGAACGGATTGAAAGTCGCCGGATCTGGATTGGCGCATGCGTCCCACTGCGCGGCGTCGAGTGTCGCGATCGAAGGAACGAGATTGACGGCGGTGTCGGAAAATATCGGCATTAGGTCGTTTGTCGCGCCTGCGCAAAGTCTATGCAACGCCTTGATATAGGATCAAAGCGATTACACGGCAGGGCTGTCACGCGCGGCGCGGGAGGCACGCAGTGTCGCGGGCTGCGACTACTCGGGCCGGAAGCCTTCGAAGATCATGGCATCTGCCCATGTTTCGGCGATGCGGCGCTGTTTGGCGGTACGGACCGTCCAGGTGAAAACGGGAAGACCTAACGTCCGGCGCACGAATTCGGTGACGGGCGTTGGCAGCGCATCGACTTCGTAGGCGTAGAAATCAGGTGCGACGGCGCCCGATTCGAGCAGATCGCGAAGGTCTTTGGCGCGGGCTTTACCGATCTTGCGCGGCCACCAGCCCGGTCCTTCATAGCTGCCGGAGACTATACCGCGCATGATCTCAGGGGCGGCCATCCTTATCGCGACCATCACGGCGGGGTCGAATGACATCAACGCGATGGGGCCTGGGTACGCCGCGACTGCCGCTGCGATATTGGCGATGAACGTTTTGTTCGGCGGCTCCCACTCGCTTTTGATCTCGATCAGAAGTGGCACGCGTCCGGCGACCAGATCGAGCAGTGCGGCGAGCGTGAGAATGGGTGCGTTGCTGTCGCGGTGGCGCAGCGTTTTGAGGTCGCTTTCCTTCAGGTCGGCGACGAGGCCGCGGCCCCCGACGAGCCTTTGCAATGTCTCGTCATGAAAAACGACCGGAACGCCGCGTTTGATCGGACGGATATCGCATTCGATGCCGTAACCGGCAGCAATGGCCGCTTCGAATGCGGGGCAGGTGTTTTCGATGATGCCGCGTTTGCTGTCGTGCAGCCCACGGTGCGCGACGGGCCGGAAAAACGCGGCATGATCGGCCATGACGTCAGCGCACCTTGAAGATGGCGTCGATCTCGACGCAGGCGTTCAACGGCAGGCTCGCGACTCCAACGGCGGAACGGGTGTGGCGGCCTGAATCGCCCAGGGCGGCGACCATCAAGTCGGATGCGCCGTTGATGACTTTCGGCTGGTCGTAAAAGTCGGGCGCGGAGGCGACGAAGCCTGTGAGCCGCAGGACCTGCACGATGCGGCCGAGATCGCCGAGGGCGGCCTTGGCCTGCGCCAGCAGGTTGAGTGCGCAGTGGCGAGCGGCTTCCTGGCCTTCCTCGATCAAGACACCGGCGCCGAGCGTTCCCGTGAGAATGCGGCCAGCGCCGTCCTTGGCGATCTGGCCTGAGATGAAGAGTTGATCGCCCGAAAGAAGAAACGGCACGTAGTTGGCGACGGGTTGCGGAGCCTCGGGGAGTTTTAAGCCCAATTCGGCCAGCCGCTGTTCGATGGAGGTCATTGAAAGATTACTCGATGTTTAGGTTGTTCAGTAGCTTGTGGCCGTCGCAACGCCCTTTTGTAAATGCTTTATCTGCCATCTTGTTTGCGGTACCTATAGCCTTTTCTGCCCGGAGAGCGAGCTAAGTTCGATGACGACGCGTTTTGGCTACGCTTTGGTAGCGCTTTCGACCCTGGTAGCGGGCCTTGCATCGGGAATGGCGAGCCATTCTGCGGCAGCTGCAGAGCTTGTGCCGTTTTCGCCGCATCGCGCCGTATACGATCTATCGTTGGGCGATGCTTCGGCTGGCTCGGGCGTGACCGGAATCGTCGGCCGGATGGTTTATGAGCTGAAGGGCTCGCCGTGCGAGGGTTATACGCAGAACATGCGCTTCGTCACTGTGATGACGAACCAGGACGGCGTCGAGACGGTCAGCGATCTTAGAAATTCCAGCTGGGAAGAGGCGGACGCCAAAAAGCTCCGTTTTTCATCGACGCAATATCAGAATGATGAGCTAGCGGATTCGAGCCAAGGTGATGCGCTAAGGACGAAGGGCGCGACGCCGGTCGTCGGTGTCGATCTCGTGAAGCCCGCCAAGAAGCGGTTATCGCTGCCGACCGACATTTATTTCCCTATGCAGCACGCTTCGACCTTGGTTCAAGCCGCCAAGAGCGGCGTCAAGATGTTCACCGCCAATCTCTACGACGGTTCGGAGAAGGGCGAGAAATACTACCTAACCAACACGATCATCGGCAAAAAGTTCGGGACTGGTCCGGATGCGTCTGTCGGCACATTCAAGGGTGCCGATCAGCTGGCGAAGGTCGAATCCTGGCCGATGACGATCAGTTATTTCGATGCCGGCAAAGAGCACGAAGATCAGACGCCCGCTTACGAGCTGTCGTTCCGCTATTTCGAGAATGGCGTCACGAGCGATCTCAAGATCGATTACGGTGAGTTTTCGATCAGGGGCGATCTCAAGGAGCTGACTTTCCTTGAACCCGGTAAGTGCCCCGCCACGGCGGCGCCGACGAAATAAATTTACTTCAGTCGTCGATCGGGCTGGCGAGTAGCTGATGGGCCGGTGCAATCAGCGCCGGGTCAATCCCGTTCTCCTGGCAAAATGCCAGAAGAAGCCCTTCATCGGACAATAGAAACTCGAGCGTCGCCAGCTGCATCTCGCGCGAAGAGGCGATGTTGCGAAGGTCGTGCGGGTCGCTTCCGGTCAGCGCCAGAAAGCGCGAAATCTGCTTGGGGTCGGCGAGCACGTACGTCAGTATCTGCAACGCGAGTGCTTCTGCTCGTTCCTCGGTCAATCGCGCGGGCTTCGATCGGAACATATGGTTACCTAATCGTCGAGGTGTCGTTAACTGTTGGTTACCGCTTTCAGGGGCAAAGTCGAGCGCCAATTCAACGGAGAATCGGTGCACAACGGCCGCAAGGAGCCTAGGCGGTTGCTATGACGTATCAGGAAACGGGAATGAGCGTCGAGCGTCGTTCGCCCGAGCCGCGGCTCGGTGCGCAATCTGTCCTGATCGTTGAAGACAACGAGCTCAATATGAAGCTCTTCAACGATCTCCTTGTTGCGCACGGTTATCAGACAATTCAGACGCGCAATGGTTTCGAGGCTCTCGAACTTGCGCGCAAGCATCGTCCCGATCTCATCTTGATGGACATTCAGCTGCCGGAGGTATCCGGGCTAGAGGTCACGCGCTGGCTAAAGGACGACGATACGCTTTGCCAAATTCCCATCGTCGCGGTCACGGCCTTCGCGATGAAAGGCGATGAAGAACGCATCCGTTCAGGCGGTTGCGAAGCGTACATCTCGAAACCGATCTCCGTCACGTCTTTCCTCGAAACCGTCCGGAAGTTCATCGGTGCATCGAAGGCCTAGTATTCTTCAAAGATTTTTCAGCTCATGACCGCGCGCGTTCTCGTCGTCGACGATATTCTGGCAAACGTGAAGCTTCTCGAAGCGAGGCTTCAGGCGGAATATTTCGAAGTTCTCACGGCGAACAGCGGGCAGCAGGCGCTGGATATCCTTGAGCATGAGAGCGTTGACGTCGTGCTTCTCGACGTCATGATGCCGGGCATGGATGGCTTCGAAACGTGCCGACGCATCAAAGGCAGTCATCTCACGCACCACATTCCCGTCGTCATGGTCACCGCCCTCGATCAGCCGTCCGACAAGGTGCTCGGGCTGGAGAGCGGTGCGGACGATTTCCTCACCAAGCCGGTCGACGACATCGCGCTCGTGACGCGCGTGCGGAACCTTGCACGCCTCAAAATGCTCAACGACGAAATGATGATGCGCGCGTCGACGGGCCGTACTATGGGCATTCCCGACGACGGTTCGCTCGCGCGGGCTCTGTCGGCGAGGACGGGGCGTGTTCTGCTGGTCGACGATCATGAGCGGTCGGCGACGCGTCTGCTCGAAGTGCTGTCGCGCGCGAACGACGCGCATCTCGAACGGGATGCGCAGACCGCGCTCGTTCGGCTCGCGGAGGGCGGATTTGATCTGCTCATCGTCAGTCTTTCATTGAGCGGCTCGGACGGCTTGCGGCTTTGCTCGCAGGTCAGATCGCTCGAACGGACGCGGCATCTACCGGTCATCATGCTGGTCGAGCCTGGCGATGAAGCGCGCCTGCTGCGCGGCCTCGATATGGGCGTCAACGACTACCTGATGCGGCCGATCGATCGCCATGAACTGCTGGCGCGTGTCAAAACCCAGATCAAGCGGAAGCGGCATTCGGATTTTCTTCGCCATCGGCTCGCGGAAAGCGTCGAGCTGTCGATTACGGATTCGCTGACTGGGCTACATAACCGTCGCTACATGGAAGGCCATTTGCGGACGCTTGTTTCGGAAGCGGTCCGGACCGGGCGCAGCCTGTCGATGCTGGTCGCCGACATCGATCACTTCAAGAACGTCAACGATACCTACGGGCACGATGTCGGTGATGAAGTGCTGAGGGAGTTTTCCGTGCGCTTGCGGCGCAATACGCGCGGGATCGATCTTGCCTGCCGGTTCGGCGGCGAGGAGTTCGTGATCATTATGCCGGACACTGATCTAACGCACGCTTATCAGGTCGGCGAGCGCCTGCGCGCATGCGTTGCCTCCGATGAATTCCGGATCGGTGATGGTCAGAATATCCGGGTGACGGCGAGCGTCGGGATCGGCACGTTGGAGACGGCAGACGACACGCCGGAGACGATGTTCAAGCGGGCGGATAGCGCCCTTTACATCGCCAAGAGACGCGGCCGGAACCGCGTTGTGGTCGACGCCGCGTAAATGAGACTTTAGCCGAAAGTCACGTTGCTTGCGGGCAAGCCGCAATTTGAGAACAACGCAACCGTCACGCAGATGTCAGAAAATAGCTATGCTTTTCTGGCGGTTAGTCGTGAACGCCATACAAGCAAGCTTGCGTGAATCGTAGCGCCGGCGACACAGTAAAGCAGTTGTTGCTTTCCGCGTCGTAATCTGGCACCAATCTACGCGTCTAAGTGGGGATAAATAGGAATTCTTACGATTTTGACGTCGGCCTTGCGTGCACTCGCCGCTAGGTGACGCCTATAAAATCCCGCGCTATCGGGCCCGCCGCAAAGCCTGGTAGAGTGGGTATGATCGAACCAAGCGACCACACGAGTGGCCTCCTCGAACGGTTGCGGAGGATCGATCGCGAAGCTGGGTGGGGAACAACGCCCTCTTTGAACCTCGCCCGGTCGTGGCCAGGGTTGCGAAGCTGTCTCGGAACGATTTACCCCGCTGCCGAGTTTGCTTTAAGCCCTGGCCACATCATCAGCCAGAGCTTCCTCAACACGATTGATATCCGTCAAGTTCAGCCGTAATCGGCTGAGCAGCAGCACGGCTTATTTAATTTTTGTTTCTTTGAATTCCACGTGCTTACGCGCAACGGGGTCGTACTTCTTGAAAACAAGCTTTTCGGTTGCCGTGCGCGGATTTTTCTTCGTGACGTAGAAGAAACCGGTTCCGGCGGACGACAACAATTTGATTTTCTGCGTGACTGGCTTTGCCATGGATCGTGGCCTTAAGTGAAAAATGCCAAGAAACCTTGGCCAGGGAGCGCGCAACATACGCGTCAACTTTGCCGTGTCAAGGCATCGGAGGTGCGACTTTACACGATATCAGGTCGCGGTGGAAGGATGAGCCTGCGGAATAATAGAAAGGCAGGCGTTCGGCGCTGTTGCGAAATACCGGCGCGGCTTCGAGAAGTTCGGCCACGTCATTAAGCACAAGCCGCGTGATGTTTGGCAAATCCAGCGCCGCGGCTTCCGATAACGTAAACCACCCAAGATCGAGCAGCTCGTCGTCCGTCGCAGAGCGATCGGCAGAGACCGCTTCGGAAACTGCAAGGAAGAACCAGGTGTCGTAACGGCGAACACGGCCAGGCGGCGTTATCGCGCGCGCAAACGGAATAAGGTTCGCGGGAGCAGGGGCGTGCCCTGATGCGGCAAACGTCTGCCAGGCAGGCAATGTTTCGGGCAGCGCGCCTTCTTTGCCGATCAGCAGCCCTGTCTCCTCGAAAAGCTCGCGGATGCCTGCAAGCGCAAAAGGTTTGATCTCATCGGCCAGATCGGCAGGCGAGAATTGTCCTGAGAACTGCTTTGCGAAGTGGCGATCTTCGTCTTCGACGCGGCCACCGGGGAAGACCCATTTGTTGGGCAGGAAGACTTGATTGGAATGACGGCGTCCCATCAGCAGTTTGGGTTCAGCGTTGCTGAGGTCGGCGACGAGTAGGCACGCGGCGTCGCGAACGGGAACATCGGACGTAGAATTTTCGAGAGGTTCCGCGGACACGGCTCGTTACCGCGTGTCCGTCTCGGCCGGAGGCGGCGGCCATTTCTCAGGCTCGTCGAGGCTCGGATCACCGAAGCCGTGCATCCGCAGCGCCCACTGATACCCTATCAATGCGCCTTTGACGCGCGGCAGCAGCCAGAGGCTTAAGATCACCAGCGCCGGCATCCAGATCGAAAGCTGAACCCAGGTTGGCGGAGAATAGAGCTGTTCGGTGATGAGAATGCCGGCGACGATGACGTGCGCGGTGATCGTCATGACGAAGTAGGGTGGGGCGTCGTCGGCGCGCTGATGAAACAGTTCCGTGCCGCAATCGGAGCAGACATCGTTGACTTTGAGATATTTGCCGTAGATCCGGCCGGTCTCGCAGCTCGGGCAGCGCTGTCGCCAGCCGCGCCTCATGGCCTGCCAGACATTACGGTCCGTCTGGGCATCAGCATCGATGATCTTGTCGGCCAAATTTGCCATGACTCCGTGATGGGGCCTCTCATCTTTCAGGTCAAGATCAGGCGCCGGCCTGCGGCGTCAGCGTCGTTGCCTGCGGAACTTTCCGAATTTTCGTTTGCCACCCGTGTTGCGCCGCAATGTCTTTCCCGAGCCGAAATTGCCGGGTGAGGGCTCCGTCAGCATTTCGAAGCGCAATGCCCCCGCCGATGGGATGGCTTCAAGCAGGCGGACCTCGACGGTGTCGCCGAGGCGATAGCCTTCGCCGGATCGGGCGCCGATCAGCGCGTGGGCAGCTTCAACGTGGTGATAGTAGTCGTTGCCGAGGCTGCTAATCGGGATGTAGCCGTCGGCGCCGGTGTCCTTCAAGCGCACGAAAAGACCCGAGCGCGTCACGCCCGCGATGCGCGCCGTGAACGTCACTCCGATGCGATCGGCCAAGTGAGCGGCGATCAGACGGTCGGTCGTCTCGCGCTCGGCGGACATGGCGCGGCGCTCGGTATCTGAGATGGCCTTGGCGACGCTCGCGAGACGCGGAATTTCATCATCGGTCAATCCGTCGGGGCCGAGGCTCAATGCGCGGATCAGCGCGCGATGGACGATCAAGTCGGCGTAGCGGCGGATCGGCGACGTGAAGTGTGCATAGCGGACGAGGTTCAGGCCGAAGTGGCCGATGTTCTTCGGATTGTATTCGGCTTGCGATTGCGAACGCAGGATCACTTCGCTGATGAGATCCGGTACGGGAAGGTCTTTCGCCTGCTCAAGCACGCGATTGAAGGCTTCCGGCTTCAGTGCGCCCGCGTGCGGAATTTTCATATCGAGCGTTTCGAGGAAGTCGCGCAGGCCTTTGAGCTTCTCGGGGCTGGGCTGATCGTGAACGCGATAGACGAGCGGCAGGCGCTTTTCTTCGAGCGTCTCGGCGGCAGCGACGTTCGCCTGGATCATGAACTCTTCGATCAGGCGATGGGCTTCGAGTCGTTCCGGTGTGACGACGCGCGCAACCTTGCCTTCCTCGTCGAGCACGATACGGCGCTCGGGCAGATCGAGGTCGAGCGGGCCGCGGTTTTCGCGGGCTTTCGCGACGGCGCGATAGGCAGCCCACAGCGGGAGCAGCGCGCGCTCCATTAGCGGTTGGCATTTGTCGGAGGGTTTACCATCGATGGCGGCCTGCGCTTCCTGGTAGGAGAGCTTCGCAGCCGACTTCATCATGGCGCGAAGGAACGTGTGCTTTCGCTTCTCGCCATGCTTGCCGAAGATCATGCGAACGGCGAGGCAGGGGCGTTCCTCAAGCTCACGTAGCGAACACAGATCGTTCGAGATTTTCTCCGGCAGCATCGGCACGACGCGATCTGGGAAGTAGACCGAGTTGCCGCGCAGTTGCGCCTCGCGGTCGAGCTTCGAGCCAGGACGAATGTAGTGGGCGACATCAGCGATGGCGACGGTGACGATAAAGCCACCGGAATTTTTCGGATCGGTGTCGGGCTCGGCATGGACGGCGTCGTCATGGTCGCGGGCGTCGATGGGGTCGATCGTCAACAGCGGGACGTTTCTGAGGTCCGTGCGCCTGTCCATCGTCGGAGGCGGGAGCGTCTCGCACTCTTGCAGGACGGATTCAGGAAAGTCCTCTGGGATGCCGTGGGCGTGAATGGCGATGAGCGAAATCTTGCGTTGATCGTCGGGGTTGCCCAGGCTTTCGACGATCTCTGCGCGCGGCGTTGCGAAGCGGCCGCGGCGATTGAGCTGGAAGCGCACGAGGTCGCCATCTTCCGCGCTACCCATGTCGTCGGGCAGGATCGGCCAGCTCTTCAATTCCTTGCGGTCGATCGGTTCGATGGTTCCGCCGCCGCGCTTCGACGCGCGGAAGATGCCGAGCAGCCGGCGCTTCTCGCGCGGCAGCTTCTTGATCGGCGTCGCTTCGTAAGACGCCTGCCCGCTGCCGCGGGGCAACTTTTGTAGGCGCGCCAGAATGTGATCGCCGATGCCGATCTCCGCGTCGCGTCCATCGCGGGTCGCGACAACGCGAACGACTGGGCGCTTGCCGTCGGACTCTTCCCACTGAAGAGGTTTAGCAAGAAGGTCGCCGTCGTCATCGCGGCCGGTGACTTCAAGCGTCGTGACGGGCGGCAGCTTGCCCTTTTCGCGCAGGTGCTTCTTGTCGCCTGAGAGGGCGCCTTCGTCCGTCATTTCGGCGAGCAGGCGCTTCAACGCAATCTTCGCGCCGCCTGATACGCCGAAGGCGCGAGCGATCTCGCGCTTGCCGGCTTTGCCCGGAGCGGAATTCAGGAATTCGAGAATCTGCTCCTTGCTCGGCAGACCGCCATCGGCCGGGGCTCGCGCCGGGCTCGATTTGCGGGCCACCTTTGCGCCTCGTCGTTTTGCGGTCAGGCCTTTGCCCTCGCGAGTTTCTTGGCTCCAGCGGCCGTTGCCGGCGCTTTCTTGGCTGGCGCTTTTTCGGCTTTGGCCGCTGCGGTTTTCGTCGCAGCTGGCTTCTTCGCGGCTTTCGGTGCGGCGGCCTTGTCAGCTTTTGGCGCTTTCGCGGGTTTGTCGTCCTTCGCGGCTTTTGCCTTGGCACCGCGCGCGGGCTTGCCCTTCTTGCCACCGCCGTTGGCGATGCGCTCGTTGATGAGAGCGACGGCTTCGTCCATCGTCAGCTCGGCGGGGTTCTTCGCCTTGGGAACGGTGGCGTTGACTTTGTTGTGCGTGACGTAGGGACCATAACGGCCTTCGAGCACCTGCACTGCTCCGCCTTCGCTCGGGTGCACGCCGAGGTCCTTAACGACCTTCGGTGCGTTACGCTGGAAGCGGCTCTTGCCGCCGCCTGCGCGCTTTTCAGCGATGAGCGTGACAGCGCGATTGAGGCCAATCGTGAAGACGTCTTCCAGGCTTTCGAGGTTGACGTACGTTTTCGCGCCGTCCTTCTCATGTACGATGAACGGCCCAAAACGGCCGAGACCGGCTGTAATCATGCCGCCTTCGTCGGGATGCTCGCCAACATCGCGCGGCAGCGACAGAAGCTGCATCGCGCGTTCGAAATCGAGGGTCGCAGCGTCGATGCCGCGCGGAATGCTCGAGCGCTTCGGCTTCTCGTCGCCTTCGGCTTCGCCGAGCTGGATGTAAGGTCCGAAGCGGCCCGTCTTCATCGTGACGGCAAGACCGTCATCGTTGTAGCCGAGGATTTTGCCGTCGAGCGCGGCGGCGTCGCCGTCGGAGCTTTGCGTCAACTGACGGGTATAGTTGCACTCAGGGTAATTTCCGCAGCCGATGAAGGCGCCGTATTTACCTGAGATTTTCAGGCTCAGGCGTCCTGTGCCGCACTTCGGACAGAGGCGCGGATCGCTACCGTCGCCCTTATCGGGGAAGACGTGCGGTCCAAGCATTTCGTTCAGCGCTTCCAGGACATCGCCGACGCGAAGATCCTTGATCTCGCCGACGGCCGCCATGAAGTCGCGCCAGAAATCGCGCAGCACTTGCTTGTATTCCAGCTCGTCGTTGGAGATGAGGTCGAGCTTTTCTTCGAGGTCGGCGGTGAAATCGTATTCGACGTAGCGCTTGAAGAAGCTTTCGAGGAACGCGATGACGAGGCGGCCCTTATCTTCCGGGATCAGACGCTTCTTCTCGATGCGGACGTAATCGCGGTCGACGAGCACGGCCATCGTCGAGGCATAGGTCGACGGGCGGCCGATGCCGAGCTCTTCCATGCGCTTCACTAGCGTTGCCTCCGAGAAACGCGGCGGCGGCTGCGTGAAATGCTGGTCGGCGCTGATCTCTTTGTCTTTCAGGCGATCGCCGACCGCGAGCGGCGGCAAGCGACGGCTGTCGTCGTCCTCGTCGGCGGTGTCGTCCTTGCCTTTTTCGATGGTGCGAACGCGGTCGTCGCGGCCTTCCTCGTAGACCTTGAGGAAGCCGTCGAACATCAGAACCGAGCCGTTGGCGCGGAGGCCATAAGCTTTGCCGTCAGAACCTTTGACGTCGATTTCTGCCGTCGTCTGCTCGATGTCGGCGGCGGCCATTTGGCTGGCGATGGTGCGCTTCCAGATCAGGTCGTAAAGTGCCGCCTGATCCTTTTCGAGGTGCTTGCGGACCTGGTCCGGCTTGCGGCGCGGATCGGTCGGGCGGATGGCTTCGTGCGCTTCTTGGGCGTTCTTGGCCTTGGTTTTGTATTCGCGTGCGAACGGCGTGTAGTTCTTGCCGTATTCGGCCGAGATCACGTCGCGGATCTGGCTGACGGCTTCCGGCACGATCTGGACGCCGTCGGTTCGCATGTAAGTAATGAGGCCGACCGTCTCGCCCCCGATGTCGACACCTTCGTAGAGGCGCTGGGCGATCTGCATCGTCTGCTTGGCCGAGAACCCGAGCTTGCGGGAGGCGTCCATCTGGAGCGTGGACGTCGTGAACGGCGGAAACGGATTGCGCTTCGTGGCCTTCTTCTCAACGGACGCGATGCGGAAATCCTGTCCGAGCAGCGCCTTGCGGATCGCCGTCGCGGTCGCCTCGTCTTTAATATCGAGCTTCTTCAGCACCGTGCCGTCGATGGCGACGAGGCGTGAGCGGACGTCTTCGTTCTTGGCGGTCGAAAGGAGCGCCTCGATCGTCCAGTATTCTTCGGTCTTGAACGCCTCGATCTCGGCCTCGCGGTCGCAAACCAAGCGAAGCGCCACCGATTGGACGCGGCCCGCCGAACGCGAGCCCGGAAGCTTGCGCCATAGGACGGGAGACAGCGTAAAACCAACGAGATAATCCAGCGCCCGGCGGGCGAGGTAGGCGTCAACCAGCGGTTCGTCGATCTTGCGCGGCTCTTTCAGCGCGGCGAGGATCGACTGCTTGGTAATGGCATTGAACGCCACGCGCTCGACTTCGGTGTCTTTGCCGAGCGCCTTCTTCTGATTGAGAATTTGCAGGATGTGCCAGGAGATGGCTTCGCCTTCGCGATCAGGGTCGGTCGCGAGGATCAGCTTGTCGGCTTTTTTTACCGCTTCGGCGATTTCGCGCATGATCTTCTGGGATTTCGTATCGACTTCCCAGTGCATGTTGAAATCATGATCGGGCTCCACAGAGCCATCTTTGGCCGGCAGGTCGCGCACGTGCCCGTAGGACGCGATGACCTTGTACCCCGAACCCAAATATTTATTGATCGTCTTGGCCTTAGCGGCGGATTCGACGATGACGACGTTCATCTGGCGATTTCGCTCCTCACGCCGTTCAACCCGCAAATGCTGCGGATCTGCGGGCTTCATCTCGGCCGCCCGGCGGGCCGGGAACATGGTTGATCGCCGCGGCGCTGTCAAATCGGCCGATTTTCAATTTTAAATTGTGTATTTATTTATATTGCAATCATTCGGAGAGTAAGATGTACTCCGGATATGGATGGTGGTGGGAATGATCGCAAGCACAATGGACGATTTGCATCATAATCGGCTTTCCGGCGGTTCGAGGGATGACCGGCGGGAACGGCTTGAGTATCTCGCTGATTTGCTGGGACAATTGCAGCAAATGGCGGACCAGCATGGGTGCCGGAAGCTGTCTCGCATGCTCGCGATATCGCACGCCGAGGCACAGCGCGAGACGCTCAGGCGAGGCTCCTAACGAGCGCAAGGAGCGGTCGTAGGGCTCAAATCGCAGTCGCCTTCAGGGCGACCAGGCTTTGCCCCTGCCGCTCGATGCGCCCCGCCAGATCGAGTTCCAGGAGGGCAACCTGGACGGCTTGGACGTTAAGGCCCGTTTGGCGGGCGATGGCGTCAGTGGCGACGGGCGCAGGTCCTAGAGCCGTCAGAACGGCATTCAGAACATCTTCCGATGCCATCTCGGGCGCGGGAGGTGATGGGAGGGCGGTCGGTTGTGGCTCTCGGTCAGTGAAATCGAACCGGCGTTCTTCGACACCAAGGATCGGCCTCAAGACCTCAATAATGTCCGAGACGTCCGTCACCAGAGTGGCGCCCTGCTTAATCAGGCGGTTAGTGCCTTCAGCGCGCGGGTCGAGTGGGTGGCCGGGGACCGCGAAGACCTCGCGGCCGAGCTCGTTCGCGTAGCGCGCAGTGACCAGCGTGCCCGAGCGGGCGGCGGCTTCGACGATGACGACGCCGTAGACGAGGCCCGCAATGATGCGATTGCGCCGGGGGAAGTCCTTATCGCGGGGTTTCAATCCGGGAGGGCGTTCCGTGACGAGGCAGCCTTCCGTACCGATGCGGGCCTGAAGCTCGGCGTGTTCCGGCGGATAGACCCAGTCGATGCCTCCTGCGACCACAGCGATCGTTCCGCTGCCCAAAGACGCTTCGTGTGCGGCTTTGTCGATGCCGCGGGCAAGGCCGGACACGATGACGAAGCCTGCTTCCGCCAATTGGCTCGCAAACAATCTGGTTAGTTGCATGCCTGCCGCTGAGGATTGGCGCGAGCCAACGATCGCTATGGACGGCCGTTTCAACAGGTCCAGATCACCTTTCACATAAAGCATAGGCGGGGGAGCTTCGATGCCCGCCAGAACCTGCGGATAGTCGCGCTCCACGGTGAAGAACGGCATTGCGCCGATGCGTGCAGCAGTCGCGAGTTCGCGTTCGGCGTCGGCTTTTGGGCAAATTCGGATCGGCCGCCCTGAGCCGCCACGCCGTGACAGCGTCGGCAGGATCTCCAGCGCTTTTGCTGCGCCACCATAGTAATTGATCAGATCGCGAAAGGTAACAGGCCCGACGTTCTCCGAGCGGATCAGGCGCAGGCAGGCAATCCGTTCTTCGTCGGAGAGCCCGGCAGGCGGCGGCGAAGGATTGAAAAGCTCTGGCTGATCAGGTTTTGGAGCCAATCCGCGGCTCCTCCCCAGCCATCAGACGTTCGATATTGGCGCGATGTTTGATGAGCACCACGATGCTCATCAACGTGACGGTGATGGCGAGCGCGCGTTCTCCCCATATCCAGGCGGCGACGGGAACGGCAATCGTCGCAACGATGGCCGCAAGCGAGGATATCTTGCCGACTTTCGCAACTGCAAGCCAAAGCACGGCAAAAAGCAGTGCGAGTTGCCAAGCGAGGGCAATGAGAACGCCGAGGTACGTCGCGACGCCCTTGCCGCCTTTGAAGCCAAGCCAAACCGGATAGATGTGTCCGAGGAAGGCTGCGAGACCGGCCACCATTGCGGCGGTTTCGCCGAGCCAGGCGCGTGCGATCAGGACGGCGGCGGCGCCTTTGGCGGCATCAAGCAGAAGCGTCGCGGCGGCGAGCCTTTTATTGCCCGTGCGGAGGACGTTGGTCGCACCGATATTGCCCGAGCCGATGCTGCGGATGTCGCCCAGTCCGGCGGCGCGTGTCAGCAGTAGGCCGAACGGAATGGAGCCGAGCAGATAACCTAGAAGTGCCGCCACAGCGTGCGGCTGCCATGAGCCGTTGTCCGTCAGCAAAGCCAAGGGTGACAACAAGCTCATGAGTGGAATCTCTCGTGTGCGAAATGGAGCGTCGCCGAGAGAGGTAATGCTTAGGTGCGTTCGACGCCAGCGTATTCATAAACGGTCTGGCCCGCGACCATCGTCCTCAAGACGCGGCCTTGCATCTTGGCCTCATCGAAGGGCGTATTCTTGGAGCGCGAACGCAGGAGATCCTTGTTCACGACCCAGGGTTCGCCGGGGTCGAACAGGACGAGGTCGGCAATGGAGCCCTTCGCAAGTCGGCCGGAGTGCAGACCGAGCAGTCGCGCGGGGTTGATGGTCAGCGCTTTCAGCATGGCCGACAGCGTCATGTCGCCGGAGTGAACGAGCCGGAGCGCGGCAGAGAGCAGCGTTTCGAGGCCTACGGCGCCGTCGGCGGCTTCCGAAAATGGTCGCCGCTTGGTGTCGGCGTCCTGTGGGTCGTGGCTCGATACGATGATGTCGATATCGCCGTTGGCGACGCCTTGGACCATGGCGACGCGGTCTTCCTCACGCCGCAGAGGCGGACGCACCTTGAAGAACGTGCGGTACGGGCCGATGTCGTTCTCGTTTAACGTCAGATGATTGATCGAGACACCGCAGCTGACAGGCAGTTTTTTTGCCTTGGCGGCCTTGATGACGTCGAGGCTTTCCTGGCAGCTGATCGTCGCCGCGTGATATCGGCCGCCGGTCATTTCGACGAGGCGGACGTCACGTTCCAAGATAATGGTTTCGGCGATCTTCGATGAGCCGGAGAGGCCAAGACGCGCGGCGACTTCACCGGAATTCATCGCGCCAGTGGAGAGATAGGGATCTTCGGTGTGGTGCACGACGAGCGCGCTAAAGTCCTTGGAGTAGCTCAGGACGTTGCGCATCACGCGGGTGTTGACCACGCTCGCTTTGCCGTTCGAGAAGGCAATGGCGCCGGCGCGTTTCAACAGACCGATTTCGGTCATTTCCTCGCCCTGCAGGCCTTTCGTCATCGCGGCCATGGTGTGGACGTGTACGAGGGCGTTGTCGCGGGCGCGACGCTGAATGAAATCGACGAGTGCGACCTGATCAATCACCGGATTCGTGTCCGGCATGACGACGATGGTCGTAACGCCGCCTGCGGCGGCTGCATGGCTCGCGGTTTTCAGCGTTTCGCGATGTTCGTAACCCGGTTCGCCGGTGAAGACCTGTGCGTCGATCAAACCAGGGGCCAGGACGTGACCTTTGCAGTCGATGACCGACGCGCCTTCCGGTGCGTTGCGGCGCAGATGGCTGCCGAGATCGGCGATCAAGCCGTCCTTGACCAGAAGGCCGCCGGGCTCATCGCGGTTCGATGCCGGGTCGATCAGGCGAGCATTGATGAAGACGGTTGCGGGGCCGACGCTCTTCGGCTTTTCGATCGGTTTTCTCATGGCGCATCCTCCGCGAAGCCGGGAAGGTGCGCAGACAAGGCTTCAAGAACGGCCATGCGAACTGCAACGCCCATTTCTACCTGTTCGCGGATGACGCTTCTGGAATGATCGGCAACGGTCGAGGCAATCTCGACGCCGCGGTTCATCGGCCCTGGATGCATGACAAGCGCATCGGGCTTCGCGCGAGCGAGCTTTTCGTGATCGAGGCCAAAGAAGTGAAAGAATTCGCGGCTGGAGGGAACGTAGGATGCTTCCATCCGTTCGCGCTGCAGACGCAGCATCATGACGATATCGACGCCTTCGATGCCTTTCCACATGTCGGTGAAAACTTCGCAGCCGAGCCGTTCGGGCGAGGAGGGTAGAAGCGTCGTCGGGGCAATGAGGCGGACGTGAGCGCCGAGCGCGTTCAAGACGTTGATGTTGGAGCGCGCGACGCGCGAATGGAGAATGTCGCCGCAGATCGCGACCGTCAGTCCGGCGACGCGGCCTTTTGCGCGACGGATCGTCAGCGCGTCGAGAAGGGCTTGCGTCGGATGCTGATGTGCGCCGTCGCCAGCGTTGATGACCGAGCAATCGACTTTCTGAGACAAAAGTTCGACTGCGCCAGCCGCGTGATGGCGCACGACGATGATATCCGGCCGCATGGCGTTGAGCGTCACGGCGGTATCGACGAGCGTTTCGCCCTTCGTGACGGATGACGTCGCGACATTCATGTTCATGACGTCGGCGCTCAAGCGCTTACCCGCCATCTCGAATGACGACTGCGTGCGTGTCGATGATTCAAAGAAGAGATTGATCAGCGTTCGGCCCGCGAGGACCTGCCGCTTGCGGCCATTGTTGCGGATGTGATCAGCGTTCCGGTCCGCGAGATCGAGAAGAAAATTGATCTCATTGGCTGACAAACCTTCGCAGGTCAGCAAATGGCGGCGCGGAAAAACCTTCAGCGCGTTGGAATTCGATTTCGTTGTCATTAAAGGCGCTTCTATAGGGGGAGTCTTGCGGGGCCGCAAGGTCGGGGCGCGACATCAATCGCAAACCTCTTAACGGAGCCTGAAATGCCACGGTTCGTGTGACCGAAAGTCGGGGACAAGGCGAGTGTGGCGCACCGTTCGACGGGGTCACCAGCTGTGCCTTTTGTCATCCTCAGGACAAGCCCGAGGATGACATTTGGGCGATTGCCGCTCAGTTGTCCTGCTTCAGGCGGTCGAGGGCGCTTTGCAGGATTATGGTGGCAGCGAGCTTGTCGATGACCTCGGCGCGGCGTTTGCGGGTCTGATCGGCGTCAATTAGCATGCGTTCGGCTTCGGCGGTCGTCAGGCGTTCGTCCCAGAGCAGAATCGGCAGCGGCGACAACTTGTTGAGGTTGCGGGCAAGCGCACGGGTGGCCTGGGCGCGTGGGCCTTCAGTGCCGTCGAGATTTCGCGGCAGGCCAAGCACAAACCCCGAGACGCCGTGCTCGGCGACGATGGCGAACAGTCGTGCCGCATCAGCCGTGAACTTTGTCCTGCGGATCGTTTCGAGGGGGGACGCTATCGTGCGCCGTACGTCAGACAGGGCAAGGCCGAGCGTCTTCGTTCCGGCGTCGATCCCGATCAGCCGGCCCGCGCCGGTCGTGGCGACGCGAAAGTGATGGTGATCTTCGGTGGTTAGTCCCGACGGCGGGGAAACGGTGGGTTGTGTCACAGGGCGCCTAATCTCGGCTGCAAAGGGGGCATGACGCGACGCTCTAGCAGGTCCGGCGACAAATTGGCATCGCCAATGGGCCTTATCCGGCTTTCCCGGTCCGTTTCCGTGACTTGAACCCCTTGCGGAATGCCGCCGCTGGTTGCATTGGTGGCGTTCGCCCGGTTATGAGAGCGGCGCAATCCCCCGATTTCTTGAAGGGACTTTTCATGCAGGTCGATGAAGCGACCGTTCGCCGTATCGCGCGCCTCGCCCGTATCAAGGTGAGCGACGAGGAGGCCAAGGGTCTCGAGAAAGAGCTTTCCGGCATTCTCGACTGGGTCAAGCAACTCGATGAGGTCGATACGTCGGCGGTCGAGCCGATGACTCGGGTCGTCGATCAAAAGCTCAAGATGCGGGACGACGTCGTCACAGACGGCGAGATTGCCGACCAGATCACCGCGAATGCGCCGATGGCGGAAGACAATTTCTTCGTGGTCCCCAAGGTCGTGGAGTGACCGAATGTTTCACGCGTTGCTTGCTGTTGCAGCAGTGATGCTGGCTCCCGGGATGGCGCAGGCTGAGGAAACGAAGCTTGACGCTGCGTTCGTCGGCGACGGGACCTACTCGCCGACAACCGGATGCAAGAAACTCGAGGATATCCAGAACGGCAAGGATGCGCCGAACATCGCGACCTATCCGCTGACGTTGACGCGTGAAGGAACGGGAAGTTGGGAAGGCGGCTGCAATTTTGCAGCGCTACGCGAAGTGAAGTCGAATGTCTTCGAGGGCAAGATGCAGTGCTCAGAAGGCGCAGAAGAATACGCACAGACGGTGACGTTCACGCGTCTGGATGCCGACCGCATCGAGGTCAGAAGCGGAACGGAGGCGCTGGTTTATGAGCGCTGCAAAGGTTTGAAAGGGAAAGTCGAGCGGTGACCGATCTTACCAAACTCACCATGGCTGAAGCCCGCGACGGACTTCAGAAGAAGTCATTCACGGCGCTTGAGCTGACGGATGCCTTTGTGTCGGCAATCGACAAGGGCAATGGCGCCCTGAATGCTTACGTCTTGCCGACGCCGGAACACGCGCGCGCACAGGCGAAAGAAAGCGACAAGCGGATCGCAGCAGGCAATGCGCGTCCGCTTGAAGGCTTGCCGATCGGCAACAAGGATCTGTTCTGCACGAACGGCATACGCACCACGGCATGCTCGAAAATCCTCGACGATTTCAAGCCGACGTATGAGTCGACGG
This sequence comes from Hyphomicrobium sp. DY-1, assembly GCF_047497105.1. Taxonomy (NCBI): domain Bacteria; kingdom Pseudomonadati; phylum Pseudomonadota; class Alphaproteobacteria; order Hyphomicrobiales; family Hyphomicrobiaceae; genus Hyphomicrobium; species Hyphomicrobium sp. DY-1. The sequence goes on from NZ_CP134870.1 coordinate 3,333,000, forward strand.
TCGGGCAGAATTTGTGGGACGCCGGTGCGGTCATGCTCGGCAAGCTCAACAACGACGAGTTTGCGATGGGATCGTCGAACGAGACGAGCGCGTTCGGCAACGTCGTCAACCCGTGGCGGCGGAAAAGCGCTGACGGCAAAACGTCGGCCGACAAACTTGTTCCCGGTGGCTCGTCGGGCGGTTCGTCGTCGGCGGTTGCGGCCAACCTTTGTCTGGCGGCGACGGCAACGGATACGGGCGGTTCGATCCGCCAGCCCGCAGCACTGACGGGTACGGTGGGCATTAAGCCGACGTACGGCCGCTGCTCGCGCTGGGGCATCGTGGCGTTTGCCTCGTCGCTCGATCAGGCCGGGCCGATCGCAAAGACGGTTCGCGACAGCGCGATGATGCTGAAAGCCATGGCGAGCCACGATCCGAAGGATACGACGTCGGTCGATGCGCCGGTCCCCGATTACGAGGCGGCGCTTGGCAAGGGCGTCAAAGGCCTGCGCGTCGGTATTCCCAAAGAGTATCGCGTCGATGGCATGTCGGCCGAAATTCAGAAGCTCTGGGACGATGGCATCGCATGGCTGAAATCAGCCGGAGCGACGATCCATGACATCTCGCTGCCGCACACGAAATATGCGCTTCCCGCGTATTACATCGTGGCGCCCGCCGAGTGCTCATCGAACCTCGCGCGTTATGACGGCATGCGGTACGGCCTGCGCGTTAGCGGCGACAATCCGATCGACACGTACGAGAAGACGCGCGCTGCCGGATTCGGCAAGGAAGTGCGCCGCCGCATCCTGATCGGCACGTATGTGCTCTCTGCAGGCTATTACGACGCCTATTACCTCAAGGCGCAGAAGGTCCGCACGCTCATCAAGAAGGACTTCGACGACGCCTGGAATTCGGTCGATGTCGTGCTGACGCCGACTACGCCGTCGCCCGCGTTCGCATTCGGCGAAAAGTCTGGCGATCCCTTGGCGATGTATCTAGAGGACATATTTACTGTGACGGTGAACATGGCCGGTCTGCCGGGCATGTCCATTCCGGGCGGGCTTTCCTCGCAGGGCACGCCGCTTGGGCTGCAGCTCATCGGCAAGCCGTTCGACGAGGAAACGCTGTTTCGGACCGCACAGGTTATTGAAGACGCTGCCGGACGGTTTGCCGTGCCGGACGCATGGTGGATGAAGGGCTAAGATCATGGACCCAAAACGTCCGTGGGAATGCGCAGACATGTCCCAGGTGCGCAGCGAGATCGATCGGATCGATAATGCGCTCGTCGATCTGATCACCGAGCGCTACGGCTACGTCGACAGGGCGTGGCAACTCAAGATGTCGACGCGCGAAGGCGCCGTCGTTCAGTGGCGCATTCAACAGGTCATCGATCGGGTCAAAGCGCGGGCCTCCGAAAAAGGGATGCCGCCTGAGATGATCGAGATGGTCGGCGCCCAATGGCGCAACATGATCGGTTGGTTCGTGCAGTACGAGGAAGAGAAGCTTCGTCAGGTGCAAGACAGCAGTGACAAGCCGGGAGCAAACGGTGGGGCCTGACTTTCAGCCGGACGTGCCGCTGACGGAGGTTCTGCTTTACGGCATCTTCAATCCGGCAACGATCATCGTGGCGTATATGCTCGGCCAGCGCGCTGATGATAAATCCAAGATTTTGATCGCTGGATTTGGCGGCGCGGCGGCCGGCGCGGCACTGCTTTACATCGTGACGTTGCTGCGCATCTGGGACGCGCCAAACCTGGGCCGGGCTGCGGCGGGTGTGTTCATCGTGTCCCTTATTTTCGGCTTTATCTATGCAGCTATCGGCTACGCCATGAAGGCCCGGACTGGAGGCGGAAAATGAGTTCTCAGAAGGTCGCTGAAAAGCCGAAGGCGAAAAACTTCATCGCAGGCGCGACCGGCGACTGGGAAGTGGTGATCGGCATGGAAGTCCACGCCCAGGTCGCCTCAAAGTCGAAACTGTTTTCTGGCGCTTCGACCGGCTTCGGCGCGGATCCGAACAGCCATGTGTCGCTCGTCGATGCGGCGATGCCCGGCATGCTGCCGGTCATCAATCGCGAATGCGTGGCGCAGGCGATCCGCACGGGATTGGGTCTCAAGGCTCAGATCAATCTGAAGAGCGTGTTCGACCGCAAGAACTACTTCTATCCGGATTTGCCGCAGGGCTATCAGATCTCGCAGTTCAAGCAGCCGATCGTTGGCGAAGGAGAGATCGAGATCGAAGTGGATGGCGAGATGCTGAAGATCGGAGTTGAGCGTCTGCATCTCGAACAGGATGCGGGCAAGTCGCTGCACGACCAGCATCCGGATTATTCCTACGTCGATCTCAACCGCTCAGGCGTCGCGCTGATGGAGATCGTCTCGCGGCCAGATCTTCGTTCGTCGAAGCAGGCGCAGGCTTACATCACGAAGCTGCGTACCATTCTGCGTTACCTCGGCACGTCCGACGGCGACATGGAGAAGGGCAACCTGCGCGCCGACGTCAACGTGTCGGTAAGGAAGCCGGGCGACGTACTCGGCACACGCTGCGAGATCAAGAACGTCAACTCGATCCGCTTCATCGGACAGGCGATCGAGTACGAAGCGCGCCGTCAGATCGACATCATCGAAGATGGCGGCAAGATCGATCAGGAAACGCGACTGTTCGATTCCGGCAAAGGCGAAACGCGGTCGATGCGTTCGAAGGAAGAAGCGCACGACTATCGCTATTTCCCCGATCCCGATCTGCTGCCGCTGGAGCTGACACAAGGTTTCGTCGACGATTTGAAGTCGGGGCTGCCGGAGCTTCCCGATGAGAAGCGTGCGCGTTTCATGAAGAGCTTCGGGTTGTCGGGCTACGACGCGGACGTGCTCGTCGCCGAGCGGTCATCGGCTGATTACTTCGAGACGGTTGCCAAGGGCCGCGACGGCAAGCTCGCTGCCAACTGGGTCATCAACGAGCTGTTCGGGCGCTTGAACAAGGAAGGCAAGTCGATCGAGGACAGCCCCGTCTCGGCGGCGCAACTCGGTGGCATCGTCGATCTGATCGGCTCCAACGCCATCTCGGGCAAGATCGCGAAGGATTTGTTCGAGATCGTGTGGACTGAGGGCGGCGATCCGGCGGAGATCGTCGAAAAGCGTGGCATGAAGCAGGTGACGGACACGGGCGCCATCGAGAAGGCCGTCGATGCCATCATTGCAGCCAACCCCGACAAGGTTGAGCAGGCGAAGGCAAAGCCCTCGATGCTCGGCTGGTTCGTCGGTCAGGTGATGAAGTCGACTGGCGGCAAGGCGAACCCGGCCGCTGTCAACGAGATCCTGAAAGGCAAGCTCGGGATTTAACGTCCGGCTTTGACCGGCACCCTTTGAAGGGCCAGTCTGGCCCTTCTGTCTTTCAGGCCGGTCATTGCGACGTGAGCGATGCCGAGGCACGCCAGTAGGATCAGTCCGCCCGGTGCGATTGCTGCGATCAGGTAGGCTATTTTTGTCATCGTCATTGGCCTCTCCTTGGAGGCGGTTCTTATGATGCGACAAATCATAGCACTGACTGTTTTCAGCCGCGCTCACGCCAAGCCTGCAATTGCGACAGTAAAATTTGGACTTCGCTAACGCGGCGTAAATGCTTTCCTAACGTCGCCGGTGCGCGCGTGGAGCAACTTCACAGTGGGCGGACGGTCAGCGGCATGCCGCCTTTCGGCCGGAGCGTTACGCGGCTGACGGGTTCCGGCGCGAGCCTGCCGTCCCATTCGAAACGGGCGTGGCGTAGAAGCGTTGCCAGGATGGCGGTCGCTTCGAGGATGGCGAACGACGAGCCGATGCAAATGCGCTGGCCATAGCCAAAGGGCATGAATTGGGTGCGCGCGTACCGAGCTTCCTTCTCGGGAAGAAAGCGATCCGGATCGAAGCGATTGGGGTCTTCCCACAATGCGTGATGGCGATGGATGATAAAGATCGGCATGACGATCAGTGTCGATTTCGGCAGCGTCTTGCCGCCAATATCCATCTCCGCTGCCGTGACGCGCGTCATGACGGGAGCCGGCGGATAGAGGCGCATCGCCTCTTTCAGCACGCGCGACACCGTCAGCAATTTGGTGACGGTTTCGGGCGTGATCGGCGCCGAACCTGCGATGGCTGAAATTTCGTCGCGCAGACGGTCCTGCCATTCCGTTGCACGGGCGAGAAGATAGAGGGTCCAGGTGAGGGCCTTCGCGGTCGTCTCATGGCCGGCAAACAGGAAGGTTGCCAGATTGTCGGCGAGCATGTCGTCGGACATCGGTTGGCCGGTGTCGGGATCTTTCGCCGCCAGCATGCGGGCGACAAGATCGTTACCTGATGCTCCGCTGCTACGGCGATGCGCGACGAGGCGGCGCATGATTGCCCTCAGCTCGTCTGCAGAACGACGCATGCGGGCTTTGCCGGGATGCCAATAGGTTTCGGGATACTGCAGCATCGACGCGGCAACTTCCCATGAGATCGGATCGAGATAGGAACGGCTCGAAGCCTTGATGCGATCGCCCTCGGCGGTGTTGATGCCGGCGAGGACGGTGCGCGCTACGACGGCGAACGTCGCATCGGTCATGGCGGCTTCGACGTCGGTCGTGAACGGCGCAGAACCGCGCTGACGCCATTGCGCGATGCATTCGTCGGCCGCGTCGACCATCGTCGGCACATACGTCAAAAGCTCGGCGTGACGGAACGGCGGGCTCGCAATCTTACGCTGCCAGCGCCAGCTCTCGTTCTGGGCGGTCAGCAGGCCGTCGCCGACGATGGGCCGCAGGACGCGCAGATCGAGGCGCGTCTTGGGGAACTGCTCGGCGTTTTTGACGAGAATGTTTTCGATGAGCGTCGGGTTTGTCACCCAGGCAAGCAGCGGACGCTTCTTGCCATAGGTAACGACCGGCTCTTCATAGACCGCCTGAGGAATTGCCCGCAGTGGATTGCGGATGAAACGCCTCAGGAAGGGAAGCAGCGGCAAAGGCTGCGCCGGCGGTGTCACCGTCGGCGGATAGAGCGCAGGTGTCATAAGGCTTCTTGCTCACGTCGTCACGATGCGCCGGCGTTGACGGAGTATAGCTAGGTAGCGGCGGCCCGATGTCTAGGCGGCCACTGCCTTTTTCGCGCGGGCGATACCGGAAAGCTTCTTGAGGCGCTTGCGAGCGGCGGCCGTGTTGCCCTGGATCCGCGACTGAGCCGGACGGTCGATGGTGCGGCGGGCTTTCTTCTTCTGCTTCTGAATATTCTTCAACGACGTCTTAGACATGAAAAACGGCCTCGATGCCAGGAAAGGGGTGGATGAGAAGGCCGCGCATCGAAGCGCAGCATTGGGCGTTCCTCTAAGGGATCGCGCTGCGTCGCGCAAGCTCAGGCTGCGTTATGGGGTCGGGGGCGGGGATTCTGTGCCCAGAAGATAGCCAAAGCCGAAATAGGATGGGGCAATAATGCCGGCCGCCCAAATGAACGCTGATACAATATTGGCGAGTTGAAATTGCCACTGCGGCAAAGCGTACATGCCGGCCACGACAGGAATGACCGCCCGGATCGGCCCGAAGAAGTGGCCGAAGAACACGCTTAGCGCACCCCACTTATCGAAGAACGCCTGTCCGCTCTCGACCATCGCGGGGTTGCGATTGAAGGGCCACATCTCGCGGATGCCATCTTTGAAATAGAGGCCAATCCAATAGGAGAGCGCGTAGCCAAACGATCCGCCCACGGCTGCTGCCACGATGGCCGGCCAAAGCACGCTTAATTCCACACCGCTTTTGGCGAGCAGCGCGGAAATTCCAACGAGAATTGCGGTGCCGGGCCAGAGAATGGACAGAAAGCAGAAGCTTTCGAGAAAGGCTACGGCGAACGCGACGGGCACGGCCCAGTTTTCGTTCGCTCTTACGAAAGTGACGATTGCATCGACGAAGTCATGCACGCTCATTCTGAAGCTTTCGCGCTGGTGTTATTATTGTTTGTCGGCGTGCACGGCGAAAACGCCATCACGGCAAAATGGGGTGCCAACGGGCCGCGTCAAGCCTCACCTGCATCGGCGCGCAATTTCCTTCGCGAGTTCTTTCGAGACTTCACGGGACAGCATCGCGCCGCGCGCGACCTGAGTTGACGTAATCCCGACATAGGCGCCTCCCGTCAACACGGTTGGCCCACGGTCTGCCTCTTCTTTGCCGTGTTGCAACTCGGCGCAGGAGAGTTCCTTGCGCTTCTTGCTGAGGGCCATGAGGCGTACGCCGGATGCGTATTCGTGGGGACCTGCGGGCTGATTGATCCAAGAGCGGGTCGAATCCGCCATGTAGGAATCGTAGACCATCTTGCGTTGGCTGATGCAGACGTGGCTGTCATCAACACATTTCAGGCCGCGCGCCGGATCGCCGAGAGCGGCCTGGTTGCCCGCGCAGCCGCCAACGGCCAACGACGCCAAGACGAGCATCAAGGCGGTACGCGGCTTTTCGGGGCGCTGCACAGTCGGCGGGCTTCGCAAGATATATTCCGTTGTCGTTGCCCCCTGCGGGTAGAAAGTCAGCGTGGCAGGCTCGTGGCAGAGGGCAGTCTAAGATGTGACCCTTGCCAAGCCACTAGCGGGATTCGCTGTGAAACGGCATCACTTGGTCCACAAGTTCGATCGGAAGGAACATTCGATGCCACATTCGGTCCGCGTGCATTCTATCGGAGGTCCCGAGGCTCTTGTTTACGAAGAAGTCGCAATGCCGGTCCCGGGACCAGGCGAGGTGCTTCTTCGTCAGCACGCCATCGGCGTCAATTTCATCGATATCTATCATCGGAGTGGTCTCTACAAGCTTCCTGAATATCCGATGACGATCGGCTCGGAAGGCGCGGGCGAGGTGATCGCCTTGGGGCCCGAAGTGGCGCGATTGAAGGTCGGCGATCGTGTCGCCTATGCGGGGGCGATCGGCGGCTACGCGGAGGTGCGCACCGTGCGGGCCGACCGCCTCGTCAAAATTCCGGACGGGATCGACTACGAGACGGCAGCGGGGATGCTGCTTCGAGGGATGACGGTACGTTGCCTGCTGCGCGACGTCTATCGGGTCGATGCAAGCACGACACTGTTGTTTCACGCTGCGGCAGGAGGCGTCGGCCTCATCGCCTGCCAATGGGTTCGATCGCTCGGCGCGACGATGATCGGCACGGTGGGCAGCGATGAGAAAGCGGAACTGGCCCGCGAAAACGGCTGTACGCACGTGATCAACACCGCCCGCGAAGACTTCGTCGAGCGCGTTCGAGAGTTAACGGCGGGAAAGGGATGCGACGTCGTTTACGATTCCATCGGCAAGGATACGTTCCCGCGATCACTCGATTGCCTCAGGCCGAGAGGCTTGTGGGCCTCGTTCGGCAATGCGTCGGGACCGGTACCCCCTTTTGAGCTCACGGCGCTTAAAGGTTCGCTGTTCGCCACGCGACCGTCGATTTTAGCCTATACGGCGACAACTCAGGATTTGGAAGAAAACGCCGCAGACGTATTCGAGATGGTGCTGAGCGGAAAAATTCGGATCTCGATCAACCATCGATATCCGCTCGCTCGTGCTGCCGATGCTCATCGCGATCTTGAGGCTCGAAGAACGACGGGCTCGGTCATTCTCGTTCCCTGAGGAGGAAGATGCTGGACGATCTCGAAGACGAGCCGATCATTCTCTATTTCTGGACGACGCCGAATGGATATAAAATTTCGATTATGCTCGAAGAACTCGGCGTGCCGTATGACGTGCGGTTTGTCGATCTGACCAAGGGCGAGCAGTTCGAGCCGGGGTTTCTCGCTATTTCGCCGAACAACAAGATTCCGGCCATCGTCGATCCCGATGGACCGGACGGCAATCCGCTCGCGATTTTTGAATCGGGCGCCATCCTGCGTCATCTCGCGCGCAAGTTCGATGCGTTTTATCCCGCGAACGAGCGCGTCAAGGCGGACGTGGACGAATGGCTGTTCTGGCAGGTTGGCGGTCTTAGTCCGATGGCGGGGCAATACAATCACTTTGCCCACTACGCCCCGGAGAAAATTCCTTACGCGATCAATCGCTATCAGAAAGAGGTCGAGCGGCTGTTTTCGGTGATGAACAAACGGCTCGCCGATAGGCCGTATCTCGCGGGCGAGTATTCGATCGCCGACATCGCGTGTTTTCCATGGATGCACAACTGGAAGACACTCGACCAGGACATCAGCAAGTTTGCGAACCTTGCGCGGTGGATCGCCGATATCGAGGCACGGCCGGCGGTGATCAAAGGTCTTGCAGTCAAGAAGCCCTAAATCTCGTCAGTTCAGATGGCCTGTTACTGCGAGCTTTTTACTCGCTGTCGCCGCGGACGAGGCTGTCAGGATCGACTGTCCGGCCCGTCATGCGTTGGAACGCCATGGCCCCGAGGACTTTGTTCGATTGAACGTGACGAAGGATATTCGGTACGTCGCCGGTCGAGGGCGACGGCTGCTTCAAAGTAGGGCTGTTCCCGGCAAGATCCGACAGGCCGAGATAAGACGGGCGCACGCCTTCCTGGGCGCAACCCGCGAGCGCCAACAATGCTGTCGCCGCCAGCACGCGGCAGACCATCGCGTGATCCATTATCCCTCATCAAGCCGCCTGGCAGCTTGAACCCTCCTGCTGTCCGGGCACGGTTACGGCCCGGTTATTATGGTTACCAGCATTTCGCTGAACCCCATCTGAACGCCGTTGCGCCCCGTCCGCGTAACCGGCCGTCAGATGGCTTTTTTCAAGCATGGTTAGCAAATGATGGCAACCCGGCTTAACGCCCTGTCACCGACCGTAATGTTGTGGAAAAAATGGGTCACCGCGTGACGGCGCATAACTCGAAATAAAGCAAGTTTACCCGGCATTTACAGTAATTTTGTGCGGGTTTTTACGAGATTTCATCCAAGGACTGAGATTGTTCGATTGCGCCTTATGTCAGCGATTTGAAGGCGCGCGTAACAGGCCGTGCTTCGACATCAAGTCCGTTTGGGCGGTCAGGTTTGGGAGTATTCAGTTATGGCACGTGTGGACATGTTGTTCCGCCAGACTGCGGAGTACGCCGCTCAAGGTGAGCAGTCGGACGCTCTTTTCGAACTCGGTCTCAGCTATTGCTCGGGACGTGACGGAGTGATCGATCTCGTTCAGGCTCATAAGTGGTTCAACATCGCAGCGATTCGCGGCAACGACGATGCAAAGCGCTATCGGTCGGAACTTGCTGGCGACATGAGCAAGGCCGAGATCATGCGGGCGCAGCGGTTGGCGCGCGAGTGGTTGGCTTCAGTGCACTGAGGCCATTTCACGGGCGCCGTGCGCAGCCACTATGATCGGCTTCAGCACTTTGAGAAAAACGACGAGAGGCATTTCCACGAGCTCTTGGCGGCGCCGCCGACGGCGGAGCCAGCTTTTTCGAGCGCCGTGCTTGCGGATTTTGCGGCTTCGCCAGCAGTTTTTTGTGTCTGGCTGAGGCCGTTGCTCGCCGACAGGCCGCTTTTTTCCACCATTTCCTGCACCGTCTTCGGCGGCGCTTCCTGGGCGGGCGCTTCCTCTACAGGCGGCTTGGGCGGTACGCCTGCGGCGCCATCCGGGGCGACCGGCGGGGTAGCGGCTGCGTCTTGGGTCTGTAAGCTGGAGTGATCCTGCTTCGCTGCGGGAACGTCGCCCGGTGGAGCGCCATCGTCGCCGCCATTGAGGAAAGCCGGAATCGGCAAGTTCCGGCGCTCGCCAGGGCAGGGCGCAGTCACGTTACGATCGATCGCGCAACTTGCATGCGAGCCAGCTTTAGCGAGGCTCGTGATGCAATAGAATTTCGATACGGTGTCGAGTGTCGGGTTCGAAGTGTTGCCTACAACGCAAGCGTAGTTCGCGTCGGGGCCGGTGCATTTGACGCAGAGTTCCGTCGCCCCCGCCGATGCTGCGGCTGAAAGCGCCAGGAGGGCCATGCCCGTCAGAAAATATGGCCGATAATTCACAGCCAGTACCCGTTTCGATGGAGCAATATTGCTCCCAAGAGACTAGGACGACTTTGCGGCAGTAGCCAGACAAGGCCGTATCCTTTTGCTGCTTCATCCAACGCGTCTTGCATTGCCGTGGCGTGCCCTCTATAGGGGGCCATTGCCCATTGATTTGGGGAGACGTGGCCGAGTGGCTGAAGGCAACGGTTTGCTAAATCGTCATACGCTTTAAAGGCGTATCGAGGGTTCGAATCCCTCCGTCTCCGCCAGTACCCTTGCTTCACCCCACCCCGAGATAACAGACAGTGCACAGGCACCGGAACTTGATGCCATCGTGGATGGACGACGGCGTTTCCGTTTTTTGTTCACAATGGCGTTCCAGATCGTGAAGCTCAGGGGGCTAGCTTCGGGACAGGCCGGAGCGTCGCTCCGGCGCCTTGGGTCGGGGCTGCCACAAGAATGGATTTGTCAGATCAGGCGAGACGCGTCGAGCCTGCGTGGGCGTATTATGGACTGGATCAAGCTAAGCTCACTCGTTGTTTCCGCCGGGCTATCCGCTTGCGCCAGCACGGGCACATCCAACAACGGCGTCGTGAAGACGGGACTTCCGATGTCGGAAAATTTCCGCGTCGAGCGATCGCCATCGCCTGAATACGACTATCTCGTCACGATCAAGAACGGGAAGGATTTAGGCATCAACGCCGATAATCAGTTGGCCCGTGATCGTATGGCGCTGCTGGCGCTGAAAAATCAATGCGAGGCGCCGCAGATCGTCAAAGAGTTCGTCGTCCATTCCGGATCGGATCTGTTTGGGAGTGCCGAGCGCACCTATCAGCTTCATATCAAATGCTGATAGCGTAGCCGTTTCGTTTCCGCGCGTTCGAATGCGCAAAGCATGAGCTCAAGGGGCCGAGCATCGATCGCTTCGGGATGCTCTTATACTATTTGGCATGGCGTGACGGTGCGCAGAATTTCAATGGCCGGCGGGATGTCCGGGATGCTTGGCAGACCTTCTAAATTCGCGGTTCGATAAGCGTTTTCTTGGGCTAGACGAACTATGGGCGGGCGGCGAGTCGTCTGCGGAGCCAATCCCCCTTGGTCCCCGAAGGCCTTCGAATACTCCCGTCTTCGAGGCGCCGCCCCCTATTTTGAAGACAGATGATTTGTGCAATCGGAGCGGTCAGGCGCTGACGCTTGAGAGCCCCAGTTTCTCGGCCGCGCGCACGAGATCGGCGAGAGACCTTACAGCCATTTTGCGCATCACATGACCGCGATGGATTTTGACGGTGATCTCGCTTAGACCCATCTCGCCCGCGATCTGTTTATTCATGAGCCCCTTCGTGACGTAGGCCATGACTTCTTTCTCGCGGGCCGTCAGGCTTTCGTAGTGAGCCGATAAATCCGCGATGCTTTGATCGGATTCGAGCTGCTTGCGGTCAATCTCCAGCGCCGAAAAGACGGCGTCGAGCATATCCTGGTCGCGGAAGGGTTTGGTCAGGAAGTCGATGGCGCCGGCCTTCATGGCGCGGACGGACATTGGAATATCACCATGCCCGGTCATGAATATCACGGGCATCCGAATGCCGGCCTTCGCGAGTTGGGCCTGGAAATCCAAGCCGCTGACGCCGGGCAAGCGGATATCGAGAACGAGGCAGCTCGGAATTTCCGGCAGCTTCCTTTCCAGGAATTCTGCGGCGGAGCCGAACACCTCAACTTGCAGGCCGACGGATCTGAACAAGCTGCTGAGCGCATCGCGAAGCGCGGGATCGTCGTCGACGACGTAGACGGCGCGGCCGCCGGTCGAACGATCTGAAGTAGGGTTGCTTTTCACGCTGCGTCCTCCCGGACTGGCAAGTGGATCGTGAACGTCGCGCCATGTCCGAGTTCGGACGTCGCGACGATCGTGCCACCGTGGCTTTCAATGATCGAACGGCAAATAGATAGTCCCATACCCATGCCTTCGGACTTCGTCGTGTAGAATGCCGTGAAAAGCTTGCTAATAACAGCCGGATCGATGCCGGGGCCGTTGTCGGAAATTTCGATAATCGCGTTTTTCTGCGGCGGTTCTGCCTTGTCGTCCTGTTCGAGCCTGGTCGAGATGCGGAGGATGCGCGGCCGATCGGTGACAGACGACATCGCCTGGACGGCATTCAATGCGAGATTGATGACGGCCTGCTGGAGCTGAACGCGGTCTCCGAGTAGCGGCAACGAGGTCGCCGCGAGGTCCAGCCGCAGGGCAACGTCCCGGGCGATGAGTTCCCGTTCAACGAGGAGCAGGACATCCTCCAACAATTCGTTGGCGTCGAGCGGCGCGCGGATGAGATCGGTTTTTCGCGTCAGCGCCCGCAGCCGCGCAATGACGTCACTCGCCCGACGGCCGTTGCTGATCATTCGTTCGAGCGAGTTATTGACCTCAGTGAGATCAGGGACATCACGCTTCAACCAGCGCAATGCCGCTTCGCCGTTCGTGACGACCGCTGCGAGTGGCTGGTTCACTTCGTGGGCGATCGAGGCCATCAGTTCGCCGAGCGTCGTCAAGCGTGTGACATGGGCAAGTTCGGACTGTGCTTTGTGCAACGCCGTTTCGGCAAGCTGCTGATCGGTTATGTCGTTGTTCGTGACCATCGTGGCGACGGGCCGGCCTTTATCGTCGCGCTGCTGCGACCAGCGGCTGGCGACAACCACGCTGCTGCCGTCACGCTTGGTATGGGTGATTTCGCCCTGCCAACGACCTTCGGCCGTAAGGTCTCTCGTGATTTCCGCTAGCGGTTTGGGAAACTTCGATTTCAGCAGGTCGATAGCGACCTTGCCGATCGCGTCTTCGCGGGGCCAGCCATAGAGCTGTTCCGCGCCAGCGTTCCAATACGTGATGACGTCGTGGTTGTCGCGCACGTAGATCGCGTCGTGGGTGAGATCGAGGAGGGCAGCTTGATCGCGTAGATCGTGGGTCGCCTGATTGTTTTTAAGCGCCAGCAGCGTCGTGACGATGATTGCGCTCAGGCCAACAAGGCAACGGATGAGAGCGCTGGATTCCAGATCAGACCAGTGCGCGATAATAAACGATGAGATCGTCAGGAACACGCATGTGGCAGCGATGGCGAGCAGTCCTGTGCGGCTGAGGAATGTCGCCGACAGCATGATGACGGCCACGTAGAGCACCGCGACCGCGATATCGAGCGGCGTGAATGTATCGATCAGAAAAATCGCCGTCGCGCCGAGAAGGGCAAGTGTGGAATTGAGATGGGAATTTGACTGCAGAGTGGAAGGCAAGTTTGTATTTTTCAACATTCGGTCCGTACTCGTCTTATGCAGGCTTTCCGAAAGTAGCCCGGCGCTCTCGGTGCGGCCGCATTCGACGTTCGTGCAACGCGGCTCGCCGTAAGTGGTAAGCACGCGCCCTATTCGATGCGCCATGGGACAAATGGTAGTCCACGGACGCTTGAATTGATTAGGAAAATTTATGACTTCTGATGAGTAGGCTTAATTCAATATGTCTGCCGGATATCTGGGTCGAATTTGATGAGCTTGGTGGCGGCGGCAGGAGAATGCCGTACGTCGGGAATGAACGACGTGTAGTGACGTCGTTCATTCCGGTCAGATGGCATTCTCGATTTGTGCGGTTTCGCTGCGGCTCAGGGCTCGCTTGCTAGTTCGTGCGCCGGGTTGGGCGCCGATGGCGGTGGGCCGAAAACGTTCTTGGCGCGGCGAACTTTGCCCGACTGTTCCGGCGTAATTTTATCGACAATTTCGATGTCGAACGTAATCACGTCGGCAAGGCCCTCAGCCGTCACCGACCGCTGAATGAGTTCGCGCAGTTTTTCGGCGGATAACGTGCGGCCAGCGAGCGGCGCGGCTCGCAAGACGAACTTGTTGACGCCGGTTTGCAGAAACTGATGCTCAGCGAGATCGGTCTCGGTATGGAGTGCGAGCAGGAACACATAATACGGCAAGTCGCGGATCTCGCCATTGACGTCGACCCAGAACTGATCTTTGGCGCGGCCTTCGACAGCCTTGACCAAGGGCAGCAGGCTGCCGCATTCGCAAGGCTCTGCGCTGATCGTGACGACGTCGTCGATCTCATAGCGGATGATCGGCTGGGCGAGATTGTAGAGGTTCGTAAGCAGCACTTTGCTTCCCGCGGTCCCTTTTGGGACCGGACGGTTGTTAGCATCGACGATCTCAAGGAAGGCCAGCTCGTCGTTCAGGTGGCTGCCGTGCGTGGCTTGGCAGCCGCATGTCAGAGCCATGCATTCCGCCATGCTGTAGACGTTGGTGATGTGAACGCCGAAGGCTTTCTCGACGCGCTGGGCGATGGCTTCCGGCAATGGCTCGCTGATGTTCGTCATCTGCTGGAGATCGCCGTTGAGCTTCAAGCGGCCGGCGTGGAGTTCATGCGTGATCGTTTCGAGCGCGCTCGTGTAGCCGGTGATGAAGTTCGGCTGAAAGCTATTCAGCTTTTCGACCAGCACCTCTGGCGGATCGAAAACGGAAAGGCGCTGCAACTTGATGTACCGGCGCGCACGCTCGGGGAAATAGTTGAAGAACGTGCTGCTCGGATAGAAACCGGGTTTCTGCGTGATGATCGCAAATCGGGCCGGATTGAAGAGCTTCTGCAGGAACGGCAGAAAGCGCCGCGAAACCGGTGTGCCGCGCGCAAATTGCGCTGCGAAGGTCGTCAAGATCGCGGGTTTGTCCTGGACGATAATTGCCGGCTGTCCCTGACTGCCGGATGTATGGCAGACGGCGTAATTGTCTTTGTAATACGAGCCGACGTTTGAAGGATCGGACATGAAGCGTTCCAGACCTTCGCGCCGAACGGCCCGATCGGTCAGGATATCGTCGAGGTTCTCCATCATCTGCGCCTTCGTGAGGGTGGGCAGATCTGTGATGGCGCAGGTATTCAAGTCGATGCCCTGAAACCGCTTGCGATAGTACGGTGAGTTTTCGTTGGCGTAGTTCAGGAGTTTGCGAAACCTGGCTTCCCGCGCCGCGGCGCGGGCTTCCATGTCTTCGGGGCGGGGTGGCAAAAGCGAGCGAATCGCGAGCGCCAATTTCACTTGATCCACGACTGCCCGGAGAAATCCTCTCATCAGATATAAGCCTTTGAGATACGACGATAATTGTTAGGGGCAGAACCCGAGCAAACTTGCATCAGCGGCATGACCGCCCTCGACGCGGCTTAAGTATGGCAACGGCGGACAAATTGGCAGCGAAAACTGCGATCAGCATGTTTTTACACCGCCGGTTCAATCCAAACGAAGACGTTTCCATTGCCACTTATTGAAGAGGGCCAGCAGATGGCGATCTTGCTCAGATGGTGACGCAACTCAATCGCGGGGTTCAAAGCCGGGAAGATGTCCTGGAAGAGAAGCTTCCGCCCGGGCCTGAAGTTCCGCTTCATGGCGTTTCAAATAGATAAAGATCGCAAACAGGATGACCAGAGCGATCGTGATGCCGATGATTCCTGCCGGCCCCTGAACCGCGTGTATGCTCCGTCCGAACGTGTAGGCAGAGATGCCGACAATGCTCGCCCAGACGAGTGCTCCCAAAGCGTTGGCGACAAGAAAACGCGGCCACGCCAATTGATTGACGCCGGCGAGGAACGCGGCAAGAAATCGCAACACGGCAAAGAAGCGGCCGAAGAAAACGACCGTACCGCCATACTTCTGGAAAAGGTATTGTCCGAGTTTGATGCGTCCTTCGGTCAACCCGAGGTAAGCACCGAATTTCAGAACGAGGCGATAGCCGAATTCACGGCCGATCATGTAGCCGATGTTGTCGCCAACGATAGCGCCGATCGTGGCCGCGGCGATGACCATCGCGATATTGCCGTCATGGGTTGCGGCATAGACCGACGCCAGGATCAGCACGGCTTCGCCGGGCAGCGGGATACCTAGGCTTTCGAGTGCGACGATCAAGGCAACTGTCCAGACGCCATAGGTTTGGAACAGGTGATGGAGCTGTTCTGGAGAAAGCAAGCGTATCCCTCTCTGTGACGGCGTAGCAAAAACGCAACGCCCGTCAGCACCACTAATTGTGCTGTCATTTTAATGTCAATCGAACTCGCGGGAGTGGATTGCATTGTTCACGTCGGTCGGCGGCCCGTCCGTTCGCGGCGGCACCATCCAGCGAAATGCAATAGGCGGCATTTCCGTATATCTCTTGGCTGGCAAGATAATCGAACTCGTGGTTCTTAATTGCGGACTTGGCGCAAACGTGGCGCAATAAACGGTGCATCAACCATCGTCGCAGGCTGCGCCTTGCGGAATTGAATATCGGAATTCAGAGATAACCGATGATTTGGATTCCCAAGACATTGCTGAATGGGCAGCGACTTTCCGCGCTTCCTCCGGGAATTGCGGGCGATACGGCATTCAGGATTTTTTGTACGCCGGTATTATCGCAATATCGTGCGTCAAATCATTATCAGCTCGTCGAGCGGGCGCGGTTTCATTTGCGCAATGCGTCTTGGGCGCGTATTCCGACGCCGGTCGCCGATATCCAGACGTACACGTTCGATCCGGACACCGATGCGCCGAGGGGCACGATTCTCGTCGTTCACGGCTGGACGGCCGAAGCCTCTTTCATGACTGCGATTGCCGAGCCGATCCGGCGAGCAGGATATCGCGTCGTCCTGCTCGATTTGCCGGCGCATGGCTTGAGCGGCGCTCATTCAACGAACCTGATCGACTGCGCGCGCGCAACGGCGGCAGTGGCCGCGCATTTTGGTCCGATCAGCGCAATCGTCGCACATTCCTTCGGCGGCATGATCTCGCTCGTTGCGGCGGAGGGGCGCATGCCGATGCCGTGCAAGCTCGATATTTCGCGTTTCGTGCTGATTGCCTGTCCGAACCGTCTATTGCAAGTCACCGCCGATTTTTCCGCGCATTGGGGCCTGACACTTGGCGGGCAACAGGCCTTCGAGCATCGGCTGGAACGCGTCGGCGGCCGTGCGCTTCGCTGTTTCGCGATCACTAAGCTTTTGCCGGCTATCGGCGCGAAAGCGCTCGTCGTTCACGACCGGGACGACCGTGACGTCACGTTCGAGGCGGCTGAAGAGATCGCCAATAACGTCGCCGCAGCGGAGTTGCTGTCGTTCCAGGGTTTCGGTCATCGAAACATCTTGTTCGCACCGCCGGTGATGCGTGCGATTGTCTCATATCTTTCTCGAGCGGATCGCGGAGCGACGACTGCGATGGCAATCGGAGATTCGGACTAAAACGATCATTCGATATCGTTGTCTGACTATATCGCATGTCGGAAATCGCATGAATTCCGACATTCCCGCGACATTGAACGAAGGAATGATAGAAGTAATATAAGAGCCTTCTCAGACTGCGATAAAGATCGTCGGTCTAACGTCGATCATTTTGTGCCGGGAGCTCTCGATGATCACCCTTCAAGTTAACGGTCAGTCGCACGAGGTGGACGTTTCGCCCGAAACGCCACTGCTGTGGGCCTTGCGCGATGTGCTTGGCATGACCGGAACGAAATTCGGTTGCGGTATCGCGCAATGCGGTGCCTGCACAGTCCATCTCGACGGTCAGGCGGTTCGCTCATGCCAATTGTCGGTCGGATCGGTCGGTGATCGCCCGATCACGACCATCGAGGGCGTCAGCGCGACGGAGACAGGTGCTAAAATTCAGAAGGCATGGCTCGACCTTGAAGTCATTCAATGCGGCTATTGCCAGTCCGGACAGATCATGTCCGCGGCTGCGCTTCTGGCGCACAAGCCGAACCCGACTGACGACGATATCGATGCGGCGATGGCTGGCAACATTTGCCGCTGTGGCACCTATGTCCGCATTCGAGCTGCCATCAAAAAAGCCGCTGCGGCGTAAGGGAGGCGTTCATGCGAACAAATGTCATGGCCGAGACACGCGGCCTTTCGCGGCGCGACCTGTTGAAGGCCGGTGCCGCTGGTTTTCTCCTTGTCAGCTTCAGGATGCCCGTCGCCCGTGCGGCGAGCGACTCGTTTGCACCCAACGCGTTCATTCGCGTCGGTGACGACGATGTCGTGACGCTCGTCATGCCCCAGGTTGAAATGGGCCAGGGCATTTACACGACTGTCGCCATGATCCTGGCGGACGAGATGGATGCCGACTTCAACAAAGTCGTTTTGCAGCACGCGCCGCCCGATAAAGCGTATATCAATCCAATTTTCGGCGTGCAGGCCACCGGCGGTTCGACGTCGGTTCGGGCATTCTGGGATCCGCTGCGCAAAGCGGGCGCCTCGGCGCGTAGCATGCTGGTCGAAGCGGCAGCGCAACAATGGGGTGTCGACCCTTCGTCATGCCGGACGTCGAACAACGAAGTCATTCACGACGCCAGCAACCGCAAGGTCAGTTATGGCGCGATCGCGGCGCAGGCGGCTACGATGAAGCCTGTTACAGATCCGAAGCTCAAGGATGCCAAGGATTACACGCTTATCGGCAAGCCGGTGAAGCGCAAAGACACGCCGGACAAGACAACTGGCGCCTCGAAGTACGGTATCGATGCGATGCCGGCAGGCGTCAAGTTTGCGGCTATCGCGCAGTGCCCGGTGTTCGGCGGAAAGGTCGGACACGTCGACGATGCGAAGGCGAAAGAGATCAAGGGCTTTCGGCAATTCGTTGCCGAGGATGATTTTGTCGCGGCGGTCGCGGATACGACGTGGGCCGCGATACAGGCGCTCGATGCGCTCGACATCAAGTGGGACGAAGGACCGAACGCGAACGTCAATTCGGAACAAATCTGGGAGGCCCTGAGGGCCGCCAGCACAGGACACGGCGCAGTCGCGAAGGACGTGGGTGACGTGAAGTCCGCGCTGTCGGACGGAACGCGCTACGACGGCGTTTACGAATTGCCCTTCCTCGCGCATGCGACGATGGAGCCGCTGAACTGCACGGTCCACTACACGAAAGACGCATGCGAAGTCTGGATCGGAACGCAGGTCATCGGCCGTGTGCAGGAAGACGTCGCCAAGGCCGTCGGGCTCCCGGTCGAGAAAGTAACAGCGCATAACTTCTATGTTGGCGGCGGTTTTGGGCGGAGACTCGACCAAGACATGGCCGTCAGGGCGGCGCGCGTCGCGGTCCACGTTGACGGTCCGGTCAAGGTGACATGGAGCCGTGAAGAAGATACGCAGCACGATGTCTATCGGCCCGTCTACCACAATGCGGTTTCGGCTACCGTCAAGGACGGCACGATCGTCGGCTGGTCACATCGCATTACAGGATCTGCCGTTATCGCGCGTTGGCTTCCGCCGGCGTTCAAGAACGGCGTCGATATCGACGCGGTAGATGCGGCGATCGATCAGCCCTACGACTTCCCGAATTTCAAGGTGGAATATATCCGCGCCGAGCCACCTGCCGTACCGACCGGCTTCTGGCGCGGTGTCGGACCGAACAACAATATCTTCACGATCGAAAGTTTCGTCGACGATATTGCCTTCAAGGAGAAGGTCGATCCGGTCGCATTTCGGCTAAAGCATCTCGATCACAATCCGCGCGCTAAAGCTGCGCTTCAGCTCGCTGCCGAAAAGGGTAACTGGGGGGCGCCCTTGTCGCCGCGGATGGGCCGAGGTGTTGCGGTGCAGAATGCGTGGGGCACCTACCTTGCCACCATCTGCGAAGCGGAGGTCGATGAGAGCGGAGAGGTCCGCGTTCATCGGCTCGTCACGGCTGTCGATACGGGCATTCCCGTCAACCCGGATACGATCGTCGCCCAGCTGCAAGGCGGCATGATTTTCGGTCTGACCGCAGCGCTTTTCGGCGAGATCACGATTGCAAACGGTCGGGTGCAGCAAGGCAACTTCAACGACTATCGCATGTTGCGCATCAACGAAGCGCCGAAGATAGAGGTGCATCTCATTCCGAGCACCGAACATCCGGGCGGGATCGGTGAACCGGGAACGGCATCCGTGCAAGCCTCCCTCGTCAACGCGCTGTTTTCAGCAACGGGCGTGCGGCTGACGCGGCTTCCGATCGATCGCAAGGCGCTGGCCGGGAGAAAGCCTGTATGAAACGCATTTACTGGGTTCTACTGGCGCTCGCGGCCGTCGCGTGTATCGTCGCCGGCATAATCATCTATGTGCCGGGTCCGACAGCGTTTGCGGGTGGCAGCACAGTGGCGCTTGCCGACTACAAGGACACAAATCCGACGGGCGTGCCGCCTAGCCTCGCGAAGGCCGACATCATCACGCGCGGCGAATACCTGACGCGTGCTGCCGACTGCGAAGCGTGCCATACCTCCAAGGGCGGCGTGCCTTACGCGGGCGGCTTAGCGTTCAAGCTGCCGTTCGGCACGCTTTACTCGCCGAATATCACGCCCGACAAGGAAACCGGCATCGGTAACTGGACGGACGCCAACTTCATCAATGCGCTGCACAAGGGCATTGCGCCGGATGGCTCGCGTTTCTATCCGGCGTTTCCGTATCCGTCCTACACGCTGCTGACGGACGACGACGCGCTGGCGATCAAGGCTTATCTGTTCAGCCTTAAGCCGGTGCATCAACCGACGCCGGAAAACACGCTGATGTTTCCGTTCAATCAGCGCTGGGGCATGATGTTCTGGTCGTTGTTCTACAACAGCGACCAGCGGTATCGCCCGAATCCGGGCCAGAGCGCGGAATGGAACCGCGGTGCTTATCTTGCGGAGGCGCTCGGGCACTGCGGCGAATGCCATACACCGCGCAATCTGCTGCAAGCCGTCGACAACAAGAAGAAGTTTGCCGGAGCTGTGACTGCGGGCTGGCGTGCCTACAACATCACACAGGACAAGACGACCGGCATCGGCAGCTGGGATATCAAGACGACGGCGAACTTCCTGGCGCATGGCCACGTCGAAGGCTTGGGCACCGCTTCGGGGCCGATGGGCGAAGCCATCGATATGAGCCTTCGGCATATGGCGCCTGAAGATATCAATGCGCTCGTCGTCTATCTGAAGACGATCCCGGCTATCGCCGATACCTCATTGCCTGTTCCGAAGACGATGCTGGCGTCCGCATTCCCAAGCGACCATGAAATGAGCGAGAACCAACGGGGTGCCATGGTCTTCGCTGGGGCATGCGCTGCGTGCCACAACTGGACCGGCAAGAGCGCCGTACTTTCCTACGCCGACTTCATCGGCGGCCGGACGGTCAACGATCCGACGGCAAGGAACGTCGCTCAGGCGATCGTCTGGGGCGTGACGCGGCACACGCCGGACGGGGTTGTGAAGATGCCCGCCTTCGGCGCCGCCTATACGGACGAAGAAATCGCAGCGGTGTCGAACTACATCACCGCGCGGTTCGGAGCCGAGAAGTCGCGCATCACCGCCGACGAAGTCAGGAGCATCAGCAAGCAGGCTTCGCAGTAAGCCGCCAGCCACGTTAACGAATTCAGCGGGAGTTTTTTGCTCCCGCTGAGGGCTTTTCAATCCAATTGACGTATCAAATCCTGGCAGGAAGGCGCTTGTTCGCTCCGGCTCGGATCGTTACGAAGCTCGTAGAGTCGCCGCATTGAAGCTGCGGCACGGAAACGAGCCTCTATCGATGTCGAACGCCAACCAAGAGACGGTTTCAACACGTCAGGGCGCCCGTATCGGGCCCCTCGCAACGCTGCCTGTCTTCTTTAAGCTCGACGGCAAACGCGTCGTGCTCATCGGCGGCGGCGAACCGGCGCTCTGGAAGGCGGAGCTGTTGGCGGCGACGGGCGCGCTGGTAGAAGTTTTTGCCGAAGCGTTTGCCGAGGAATTTTTCGCGTTGGCCGAAGCGCCGCCGCGCGGGCAAATTCTTCTTGTTCAGCGAGGATGGTCGCCGGAGGATTTGGCGAACGCAGCGCTGGCCGTCGGCTCCTTTGCCGACGAAGCGGAAGCGGCGACGTTTGCGGCTGCAGCTCGCGCTGCCGGCGTACCGGTCAACGTGGTCGATCGACCGGCGCTTTGCGATTTTCAGTTCGGCGCGATCGTCAATCGTTCACCACTCGTCGTGGGGATTTCGACGGACGGAGCGGCGCCGGTTTTCGGACAGGCCATTCGCTCGCTGGTCGAAAGCTTGCTGCCTGAAAGTTTCCGGCTCTGGGCAGCCGCAGCGCGCGATCTTCGCAGGGAGAGCGATCGCTTAGGAGAGACGCCAGAACAAAAGCGACGCTTCTGGCGGCGGTTTACCGATTTCGCTCTTCGCCATCTCGACCGGGGGCCGGGAGCCGACGACATTGCGCAGTTGATCGCTGGCGAACCGGAAGCGCGCACGCCGGAGGCGGTGACGGTTATCGGGGTTGGAAATGACGCGGACATGCTGACGCTTGGAGCCGTGAGAGCGTTGCGGGGTGCGGACGATATTTTCTACGACGACGATGTTCAGGCCGCTGTGTTGGACTTCGCCCGGCGCGAGGCGCGCCGTCATCCGATCGCGAGTACCCAAGGCGGCGACACATCGGCCGTTGTCGCGTCGGCAAAGAGCGGCCGCCAAGTTGTGCGCCTCAGGCTCAACGCGGATGCGGGTAGACGAGGCGGCGGGCAAGAGCTGGAGGCACTTCGAGCCGCCGGCATATCGGTGGTTGTGCTGTCATCGTGACAGATGCCGCCAAGGCGATGCCCGATGGTGACAAGAAGCGATTTTTACCTTTTTTGCCATGTGGTTGCCGTGAAGGGGTGCGAGCAACGGGCCTGAGCGGCACTGGAGCAACAGGGTGTAGCCGGTTCGGCGAAGACGGAATAAAAATCTTTCTTTTTCAGCCGGTTATGGCGCGGTGCTGTGGCTCTCGCCTGCTTGGAATGGTCTTTCCTCTTGTCTATACTTCGGATCGGGGGATCCGCTCGGATCAAAGATTGTCACGCTGGGCGGGGGTTAGCGCATCGCTTCCCTCATGGTTGGTTTTTTGTCGTTCCGCGACAGCGAGACGTCGGTAAGCATTCGGAGTCGCGTGCGCATGCGCTGCAATCCATCATATTGGCTTTTGGGACTCGTCCCGATCGCGCTTTTGACTTGGGTTGCCGTGCACTTCGAACAGGGCGGCATCGAGTTCGATCTGTCACGCCGTGCAGGCGAAGCGCTGCGGCGTTCGGGACTCGATTGGGCCAAGCTGCATGTCGTCGGCCGCGATGCGGTGCTGACGGGACGTGCGCCGGATGAGCGGGATCCGGGGCGGGCTCTCGCGAGTGTCGAGAACGTTTGGGGCGTGCGCGTCGTTGCCGACAGGGCTGCGCTGCTTGAGAGTGTCGCTAACTATCATTGGTCGGTGACGTCGTCCGACGATGGGCGCGTCCGGATTGCGGGTGACGTGCCATCGGAAGACGCGCGCCGCGCGCTGCTGGACGCTGCTCGTAAAGCTTTTCCTGGCGCCAAGATTCAGGATGAGACTCGGCTGGCGCGGGGAAGCATCAATCGCAATGCGTGGCTCTCTGCTGCAATCTTCAGCATGAAAAATCTGGCCGAGTTGAAGCGCGGACAAGCGTCGCTCTCCATGCTGGATCTGTCGATCGCAGGCGAAGCCAAGACTGCGGATGCCTATCGCGACGTTCGTGAGGCGCTGTCCGAGAAGCGGCCAGCAGGGCTTGCTCTGGCTCGCGAGGCGATTACGCCGCCGCTCGTCCGGCCGTTCGTCTGGGGCATTAAGAAGAGCGGCGCGGGCGTCGAGATTTCGGGCTTTGCGCCGAGCGACGACGACCGCGAGCGGTTGAAGGCGCGCGCCAAATCATTGTTCCGGGCGATGACGATTACCGACAATTCGGATATCGGCGACGGGGCGCCGCAGGGCTGGAACAAGGCGACGAGTGTGGCGCTCGAACAGCTTGCGCAGCTTCGCACCGGCGATGTCGCGTTTACGGATCGCGATCTGGCTTTCTCTGGCGAAGCACCGGACGAGCAGACGGCGACCGCCGTCAAGAGAACGCTGAAGCTCGATGTGCCGCAGAATTTCCGGATCGTCGAACACATCCGTTTCCCGAAGCCGGAGATCAAGCTGCCACCGAGCGGCTATGTCATGGGCATCGTAAATGATGGGGCGTCGCTGTCTCTGGTCGGCATGGTTCCGAGCGAGGCGGCTCGTGGCGCACTGCTTGATGCAATCAAGGCGCGGTTCCCCGGCAAACAGGTCAACGACAAATCGCAAGTTGCGCCGGGAGCTCCGGATGGCTGGCAGCAATGCGTCGTCGCCGGTTTGTCGTCGCTGCCGCGGCTCAAAAAGGGCAAGTCCGTTCTGACCGACCACAAACTTGAGGTGTCGGGCGATACGGATGATTACGCCGCGTCGCAGTCGGTGCCGGGGGATGTGAAGGCGGCCGCCGGGCAGACCTGCGAAACGACGACGAACATCGCGTTCACCGGCAAGATGAAGACCGATCTCACGTGGAAAGCGGCGCGTGAGCCAAACGGCATGGTGACAATCGAGGGTGAGGCGCCCGACGACGCGTCGCGCCTGCGTATCGTTGAGATCGCGCAGCAGATTTTTGCCGGTTCCAGTGTGACCGACAACATGAAGATTGTCGGCGCGTCGGCGGAGCCGTGGTCGTCAGCGGCGCACCTCGGACTTGAGGAGATGGCGCGGCTCAAAAACGGCGAAGTCTCGATTGCGGGCAAAGAATTCGTGATCAAGGGCGCGGCAGAGAGCGATCAGGTGGCGAACGATATCCGCAGCGTTCTGTCGACGGATTTGCCGCCGGGCTTCAAGAGCCGGGACGAGATCACGGTCATGTCCCAGGAGGAGAAGGCGGCCGACAGTTGTCAGACGCTGATGCGGCAAGCGTCGGCCAACGGGACGATCAACTTTGCGCGCGCCAAGGCGGATTTGACGGCGGACAGTGCGCAGACGCTAAGAGATCTGGCTCAGATCGCCAACGAATGTCCGAGTTTCAAAATTCAAATCGAAGGCCATACGGATTCGGAAGGCACGGATGAGCGTAACCAGCGGCTTTCCAACCGGCGGGCGCAAGCCGTCGCCGACTTCCTGGCTCAGAACGGCGTCGATCCGCGGCGCATGACGACGGTCGGATATGGCGCGACGAAGCCCATCGCCGATAACGCGACGTCGGAAGGACGGGCCAAGAACCGCCGCATCGAATTTACGGTCAAGGTCAACTGAGGGGAACGGAGGAAGACCGCAAATGGACTATCTGTTCATGAAGTTGATCTGGTGGATCGCAGCGGCGTTCGCGCTGGGGCTTGTCGTTGGTTGGGTCTCGTGCCGTGAAAAAAAGAGATGACGCGCAGCCGAGATTATCCGGCCGCCCTCGGGCATCTGATTAGGTAGGAAATGACGTATCTACTGCTGCAAACATTCCTGCTGTTGCTCGCGTCGTATTTTCTCGGCGCGTTCGTCGCGTGCACGGTGAAACGCGCTCTGTTCGGTTCGCGGGATGAAGCACCTGAGCGCGTGCTGGCGCCGGTGCAGGCCGACGTGCCGGTCGGACCTCCCATCGTCATCCCGCCGCAACCGGTGCGTCCGCGTGCGGCGCAGCCGATGCCGCCGGTCACGCCGCGGACAATTGATCCGGTTCAGCCGAAAATCGAAGTTCTCCGGCGCCCGGAACCGCGTCCGGCGCCGGCCCTGCTCGATCCGTCGCGTTTTGAGCGCGCGTTGACCGGTCCGCATTTCAACGAAGGCGTTCCGCGTATCGCGATTATTGAAATTTGCCCTGCAGTGCTGCCGCCGGTGACGGATATCTATCAGCCTGCGCCTCCGGAGTTGCCGCCTCCTCCGCCCGTCGAAGAACTTCCGCCCGACGTGCCGGACATCGAAGACGTTCCCCAGGAAGCACAAGAAACTGAGCCGGAGCCGATTCCGGAGCCAGAACCAGCGCCTCAACCCATGCCTGAGCGGGAGCCGCGTACGGGCGGGTTGGCTGCGCGGTTGCGTGATGCGACCACTGCGGCGGCCGCCGGGGCCGTTGCAGCCGCCAAAGCCGCGGCTGCAGCGTCGGTCGCGATGCCGGGCATGGGGTTGTCGCGGCGCGAACCGGTGAAAGAACCGCCCGTTGAGGAAACGCGGCCTCCCATCGAGGAGGCGAGTGCGGAACCGGTGATGACGGAACCGGCGCAGGCTGAAGCTCCGGACGCGGATCGCGATGAAGCGGTGGAACCCTCGGAAGAGATCGTGGCTGCCGCAGCCGAGCCGCCGTCTGTTGTGGCAGAGGAAGAGACGTTTGCGGCTGAAGAGGAACAGGCGCCGGAGCCAGCGTCTGAGGCCGAGCCGGAGGCCGATTCTCAATCACAATCAGATGACGAAACGCCATCGGAGCTTGAGCCGGAGATCGAACCCGCGCTTGAACCGGAGCCTGAGCTTGAACAAGAACCGACGCGTGAGCCCGAGCCGGAACCTGTGGTGCCTGCGCCCGTCGTGCCTGCGGCGCTGATCGAAGACGGCGACGATTTTCAACGTATTCGTGCCATCGACAGCGATATCGAGCAGAAGCTCAAGACGCGCGGCGTCGTATATTTCGAGCACATCGCGGGCTGGAGCGCATCCGATGTCCGGCGGATCGGCCAGGAACTCGAAATGCCCGGCCGGATCGATAGAGAGCAGTGGGTCGAGCAGGCGCAGATCCTGGCGAAAGGTGGCGAGACTTATTACTCGCGAAACCGCAAGGCGATGCTTAAGGCCAAAGCAGAGACCGCAAGCGAAGCGAAAACGGAGCCAAGTCCGACTGGGGGACAGACGACGTCACGGGACGATTCAGCAGCGCCGGCGCCGTTGCAGTTCGTCACAGGGACAACCTCGCAGCGCGAGGGGCTTTCCGGCGTCGCGGCTGCAAGTCAGGGACGTTCGGTTGCCGAAATGGCGGCGGCGGCTGCAGCGGCGATTGCTGCTTCGTCGGCAAGCGTGACGCGCGGGCTCAAACCGATCGAGCCGATTTCGCCGTTGTCGAAGGTCGATCCGAAGATTTCGATGCCGGCGCGGATCACGGACGCGATCCGGGAAAAGGGAACGGGCACGGCGACCGTCGAAATCACGAAAGACAATGCGCCATTGCCGGAGGCCACGGCCGAAGGTCCTTCCGACGATTTAAAGCGCATTCGCGGTATAGGTGTCCTGATCGAGAAGCGCCTCAATGCCATGGGCGTTCGCCGCTACGATCAGATCGCGAACTGGACCAGCGGCGACATCGACCGTGTCAGCCGCATGCTGGAATTCAAGGGCCGGATCGAGCGCGAGAGCTGGGTTGAGCAGGCGCGCATTCTGGCGAGCGGCGGCTATACGGAGTTTTCGCGCCGGGTCGACAGGGGCGAGGTCGATACCAGCCGCGAGACGTGACCGAAATCGCTGCGGGACAGGATTCCGTAGCGCGTACCGTCATTCTGCTCGTCGGTTTCGGCAAAGAACGAGGCGACTGCTGAGATCGTCTGCTCGTCACGTAGCAGCGGCGCGTGCCCTTGGGCGGACACCGTGAATGACGACAGTTTCGGATGGCGCTGGCGCATTTCCTCGACGGTCTTCTCCGATAGAAGGTCAGAGTTCTCGCCGCGCAGCACGAGCACCGGAATGCGTTTCATAGCTTCAAACTGCGGCCAGAGTTTCGGGATCGGGCCATCGAGGACGGACAAGCATCTCGCCAGCTTCGGGTCGTAAGCGCCGACCGGCTTGCCGTCCTTGTCATTGAACATCTGGCGGGCGATGGCGGCAAAATCGTCATCAGTCATTTGCGGAAAATCGCGGCGGAAGAGATCGCCGATGATGCGCGCCGCGTCGGCCCAGTTCTTCGGCTGGGGAATGCGACCGACATAGCCCGCGATGCGTGCGAGCCCGTCTTGTTCGATCACCGGACCGATGTCGTTCAGAACCACCGCTCCCATCAGTGAGGGTTGCGCAGCTGCCAGAACCATTGAGATGAGGCCGCCGCGAGACGTTCCGATGATGCCGGCGTTGCGCAGCCCGAGCATCATCATGAAGTCGATCGCGTCCTGCATTTCGATCGGCACGGCGTAGTTCTTCCAGTCAGAATCGTATTCGGACAGGCCGCGGCCGCGCGTATCGAGCGTGAACACGTCGCGCGCCTTCGCGCCCTGGCTCAATGCCACCGCGACGTCGTGGAAGTCGCGGCTATTGCGCGTCAATCCGGCGAGGCAAACGACCGGCCGCGCGTCGGACGCGACCTTGGGCCGATAATGGCGGCCGTAGAGGCGCAGCCCATCGCGGCTGGTGAAGTGAATGTCTTCGAATTCCTGCACCGCCACCATTGGGATATCGCGCCTCGTTTTGGGTTTGCTCAACCGTCGCTGTTGTTGTCGGCGATGCCGCTACCTGAATCGTCGTCTTTCGGCATCCGCGTATCGCTACGGCCGCGCCAGAGGTCTTGTCGAAGACGCAGCGGGTTTTTCATGCCCATGCGCGCGCGATAGATCTGGATGTTCGACAGAACCTTGGTGACGTAATTGCGGGTTTCAGGGATCGGGATGCGTTCGATCCAGTCGATCGGATCGACGTTTGCGTCTCTCGGGTCGCCGAACTCGTTCATCCACTGGCGTGCCCGGCCCGGGCCGGCGTTGTAGCCGGCAAGTCCAAGCACATAGGAGCCGTTGAAGTCATCCATCCGGTCGGCGACGTAGGCCGAACCGATCATCGCGTTATAGCGAGGATCGGAGAGTAAACGATCAATCTGGCATTTAATCTTGTAGTCGCGGCATACGTGGCGCGCGGTTCCAGTCATGACTTGCAGCAGACCTTTGGCGCCGGCGCCCGAGACGATCTGAGCGTTGAATTCCGTCTCTTGCCGCGCGAGGCCAAGAAGGAGCGGAAGCTCGGGCGGGGCGCGCAGCGGTGTGTAGCCGGGGAACGGCTTCAGCGGATAGGCATAGATCAGCAAGTTCTGTCCACGCGCGATGGCGATCTTGGCGATGCGCAGGGACATTTGTGGGTCGCCCAGTTCTTCCGCGAGAAAGGCGACCATACCGACTTCCGCCTCGGACGGCGCAGCGTTTCTCAAGCCTGCCAGGAGCGTGCGGGTAATTTCGCGAGAGAGGCCCGCCTTTTGCGCAAGCACCAGCGCATGCGCCTGATCGGAGGCGTTCAGCTTGCGAATTTGCGCGGCTGTCGGATAAGCGGGCGGGGTGATTTCGAGATGGGTGCGGCCGGGGTCCAGCGTCTGCATTGCCAGGAGACCATGGAACGTATCGGAATACTTGGCTGCCTCACGGTACTGCTGGGCCGCGGCCGCCTTGTCCCCACGCGCAGCCAGGACGCGTCCCAGCCAATAATGTGCCTTGGCGCTGCTCAACGGCCCGTCCGAAGCGGCGATCATATCGCGGAAGTGGCGTTCGGCGGCGGTGGTCTTTTTGAGATATCGGAATGCGATCCATCCGGCCATGAACGTCTGGTCTTTGCGCGGATTGACGGAGAGGGGACCGGCGTCCTTGACGAGTTCGTAGGCAAGCTTCGGCTTATCGAGCTTGAGTGCTCCGTAGGCCAGTTCGCGTCGCTCTGCCCACCACTCGTCCAGCGCCGCGACCTTCTTCGGATCGGGCGGGATGGACAGAATGATGTCGGCGGCCTGCTCGATCTTTCCGGCTTTGCGCAGCAGCTGCTCACGATGAAAAGCGAGGCCGACGTCGTCGCGGCCGCCCGGTGCGAGCGCGCTCATCAGGGCCTGGGCGTTAGAGGCCTTGTTGAAGACGGCGAGACGCGCGACGGCTCTCTTGCGTTCGCTTGCTGGTAGAAGCGGGATGAGACGCTTCGCCAGCGCGGCGCGGTCCTTGCGGTTTCCGGCGTAGCGCACGTCATCGGTGATGAGGCGGTCGAAGCGCCATTTGTGATCGGCTGGCGTCAGCAGGTTGCCGAAGCGATCGAGAAAGCCATTTTCGAGCGTCGGCGGAATGGACATCTCGCGCCAGGCTTTGGAGGCGTACTTGCGCGCCGCCGTCGTGTTGCCCTCGGCCAACTCGGCCGAGGCGAGAGCGGCATAGCCTGCGCCGGTTTCGGGTGGGTTGTTGGCGAAATAGGCCTTGATGGCGTCGGCGCTGCCGCCATTCATGAACACGGCTTCTTCGAAGCCCTCCCGGATCGTAGAGCGATCCGGCCAATTGGGATGCTCGCGGAGGAAATCGCGAAATTCCTGCGGGTCGCCAAGACCGGCGCGCAGGCGCATCCAGACGACAAGCGTTCGGCCGATGGGATCGCTGATCTTGCTTTTCGCCGTCGCAAGGTCGTCGAGGTTCTTCGACCGGATGGCCGAGGCCGCATCGCGTAGGGCGGACAGGTCGCCAGGATCAGGCGAGAGCGACAGCAAAGGGCTCAGCGCCGAATCGAGTTTGCGCTCTTGCGCCTTCTCGGACGGCAGCAGTTGCGGCGCGGGAACCGCCTTCACCGCAGATTCGGCGGGGGAAGGCGCGCCCGTTAACGTGACGCCAACCAAGAAAAGGGACGGCGACAGACCGCAGAGAACGCGGGTGAGGGAGCGAATTCGCGTTCTGGAATTGAGGCTTAGTCGCATTGCTCCCCATTGGGTAAAACGCCCTACTCGCCCCGACCTTGCGGCAAGCTTTACGAGCGCCTAATGTTACAGCGCTTGCGTCGCTAGCAACGATACACCGTATTAAGCGGAATTATGCATGCTGAGGCAAGCGGTTCAGGCCGGACGCATGGCACATACGTACGGCAAGACCGTGGCCCCTGGCCGTATGGCTCGAGTCTCTAATGACGTTGAATTCCTGATCGAGACAGGGGTGCTGCACCGCAGGGTGCCGGTCTCGGTTTTTTCAATCTAAGGCGAACGCATGTTCAGAGGTTCAATTACGGCGCTCGTTACGCCGTTCCGCAATGGCAAGGTGGATGAAGCCGCCTTTACGCGGTTCATCGAGTGGCAGATTTCCGAAGGCACGCATGGTCTGGTCCCCGTCGGAACGACGGGCGAGAGCCCGACCCTCGACTATGACGAACACAAGCGCGTCATCGAGCTTGCGGTCGGGACCGCCAAGAAGCGCGTTCCTGTGATCGCAGGCACGGGTTCGAATTCGACCGATGAAGCGGTCGAGCTGTCGCTATACGCTGAGAAAATCGGTGCGGATGCGGTGCTGATCGTGACACCGTATTACAACAAGCCGAACCAGGAAGGGCTTTATCAGCACTTCAAGGCGATCAACGACGCCATCAATATTCCGATCGTTATCTACAACATTCCGGGCCGTTCGGTCGTCGACATGTCGGTCGCGACGATGGCGCGCTGCTACGAGTTGAAGAATGTCGTCGGCGTCAAGGATGCGACTGCCAATCTTGCGCGTCCCTCGCAGGTGCGGTCAGTGCTTGGGCCGGATTTCTGTCAGCTCTCGGGCGAAGACGCGACGGCGCTGGGCTTCATGGCTCATGGCGGCGCGGGCTGCATCTCGGTCGCGTCGAACGTGGCGCCGCGGCTATGCGCGGATCTCCAGAACGCGTGCATGGCGGGCGACTTCAAGAAGGCTCTTGCCATCCAGGACCGGCTTACGCCGCTGCACGAAGTGATGTTCATCGAGACCAATCCGGCGCCGGTCAAATATGCTGTCTCGCGGCTCGGTTTCGGCACGGCGGACATGCGTTTGCCGATGGTGCCGCTCACCGACGCGTCGAAGCGGGCGATCGATCAGGTGCTGAGCGACCTCGACCTCGTGAGCGCGAAAGCGGCCGAGTGACGACTGTCGGAAAGCGCTAAGTCATGGCATCCAAACGCGACGACGGCACCACGCTTGTCGCCGAAAATCGCAAGGCGCGGCATGAGTACTTCATCACCGATAGCTGGGAAGCGGGTATCGAGCTTCTCGGCTCCGAGGTGAAGTCTCTGCGGCGTGGTCAATCGAATATCGCGGAAAGCTATGCCTCGGTCGAGGACGGTGGGATCTGGCTGATCAACAGCTATATCGCTGAATATCCGGGCGCAGCGCTGTTCCCGCATGAGCCACGGCGCAAGCGCCGACTGCTGATGCATGCCACCGAAATTCATAAGATCGGCATTGCGATCGAGCGCAAGGGCATGACGCTGGTGCCCTTGGAGCTTTATTTCAACGAGAAAGGCCGCGCCAAGATCAAGCTGGGCTTAGCGCAGGGCAAGAACCACGCGGACAAGCGGCAGGACGCTGCGAAACGCGATTGGAACCGGCAAAAAGCGCGCCTCATGCGCGAAAAGGGCTGATCGTGTGAGCGGCTGGAATGCGGGCCGCTTCGCTCGCGCTAGCGAAGGGGAAACGCGTTATGGAAACACATTCACCCTGGCCCACGCCGGTCGATGATGGCGCGGCGAAACATCTGATCGCGGGAACGCGCCTTCCGGATGTGGCACTGCCTGCCACGCGTGGTGCGATGGTCAATCTCGCGCGCTTTCAAGAGAAAGCGATTGTATTCGTCTATCCGATGACGGGGACGCCGGGCGTTCCCAATCCGCCGGACTGGGATACGATTCCCGGTGCGCACGGTTCGACACCTGAAGCCGAAGGGTTTCGTGACGCTTATGCAGAATTCGAGCTGGCCGGTTACGAGGTGTTCGGCGTGAGCGGGCAATCTTCGGAGGCGCAGCACGCTTTCGCTGCGCGCGCCGGTATTCCGTATCTGCTGCTGAGCGATGAGAAGCTGGCGTTTGCCGATGCGCTCGATCTGCCACGCTTTGAAACCGGCGGCGTCGTTTATCTTTCGCGGCTGACGATGATCGTCCGTGACGGCATCATTTATCGAGTGATCTATCCGGTCACCAACCCCGCCGGGCACGCGCGGACGCTACTGTCTCTTACGGCAGTTCGTGCCTGATTGCATCGAAGACAGCGTGAAACATCTCCGTCGTTAGCCGGCCGGTGTTGGTATTGTAGCGTGAGCAGTGGAAGCTGTCGTAAAGGGCGAGGCCCGGCGCGAGTTCGTGGCGGGCGCCGTGTGCGAACGGAAAAAGCGCCTTTCTTTTTGCAAGCGTGGTGAGTGTCTGATCGTGCGCGATCCGGCCTAGGGCGAGGATGACTTTCAGTTTCGGCAGACTTTCAAGCCGCGCTGCAAAGTAGGGACGGCAGTTTGCAATTTCTAACGGCTCAGGCTTGTTCTGGGGTGGCACGCAGCGTACGGCGTTGGTGATCATGCAGTTGCGCAGGCGAAGACCGTCATCGACGCGAGCGTGATACTCGCCGGTCGCGAAGCCATAGCGGATCAGCGTGCCATAAAGCAGATCGCCGGCATAATCGCCGGTAAACGGCCGTCCTGTGCGATTGGCGCCGTTGCGACCTGGCGCCAGGCCGACGATCAGGAGGCTGCAGTTTGGCGTTCCGAATGAAGCGACCGCGCCGTTGAACCAGTTCGGCTCCTGGCGCTCGTTTTCAGCTCTGTAGGCAACGAGGCGCGGGCAGCGCGTGCATTTAGGCGGAGCTTCGGGGCCCAATGCCGTTTCGACTAAGGCCGCGCCCATCTTACCTTCGCTCAATTATCGTCTGTCGCTTAGACTTCCTCTTCAGCGAAGTCGTCGTCGCCCAGGTAATTGGTGTCGCGCGGAGACGAAGCCTGTCCGCGTGCAGACGGGCTACGTCCGCCTTCGCGAGGCGTACGGCCGCCGTTGGAGCCGCCACCGGTCTGTGAGCGGCCGACCTGTTCTTCGAGGTCGGCGAGGTCAATAAATTGATCGGCCTGACGGCGCAATTCGTCGGCGACCATCGGCGGCTGGGTCTGCAGCGTCGACACGACGCTGACGCGCTTACCCTTCTGCTGAAGAGCAGCAACGAGACTGCGGAAATCACCGTCGCCTGAGAAAATGACGATGTGATCGAGGTTATCGGCCAGACGCATAGCGTCGACGGCCAGCTCGATGTCCATGTTGCCTTTGACTTTACGGCGGCCGGTCGCGTCGGTGAATTCTTTGGTCGGCTTCGTCACCATCGAGAAGCCGTTATAGTCAAGCCAGTCGATGAGCGGCCGGATCGAAGAGTATTCCTGCTCCTCGGCCAGGGCCGTATAATAGAGTGCACGGACAAGGTGTCCTTTTTGCCGGAAAAATCCCAGCAAACGCTTGTAGTCGATGTCGAACCCCAGTGACTTTGCAGTGGCGTAAAGATTTGCGCCATCAATGAAAAGAGCGATACGTTCGGTGGGGTAAAAATGCATTGGCGAATCCTGAGTAAAATTCCCAACTAAACAATGTTAAAAAATAACGTTGGGATTTTCTACTTCGCTATAGGCTACAGGGACTTGACTGTGGAGCATCGGGACTTGACCGAAGGCTCGAAGTCCACAAGTTTCTACGGCGTAGAATACTATCGTCGCTAGGACTAACAGAAGTGCGCCGCAGTCAACAATTGTGACAAATAGTCTATTAAAGAGCACGTATTTCATTTGACGTGCCTATAGAACGTTCGGCAGCGGTTTTTTCTTCGTCAGCGCTTGATTAATTCTTTTCGACGTGGCACAGAGGCATCAGCGTGGCGCCGGAAGGCTGTCTCGAACGGCTGTTTGCGCCCATTAACGCCCGAAAGAGTGCGGCTGAATTTCACCAAGGGAAGGTTTGCCCCATGGCTCGCGTCACCGTCGAAGATTGCGTCGACAAAATTCCTAACCGATTTGAGCTGGTGCTTCTCGCCGCTCACCGGGCTCGCGCGATCACGAACGGAAGCGCGATTACGATTGCACCCGATGATGACAAGAACCCGGTCATTGCCCTGCGTGAGATTGCAGAGCGCACGCTTTCTCCCGACGACATGCGCGAGACGCTGATCTCTTCAATCCAGAAGAATACCGAAGTCGACGAGCCGGAAGCGGTCGCAGCACCGTTGCTCCCGCCGGAGCGCCGCGCGCCGATGCTCGGTCGCGATGACCTTTCGTCCGACACACAAGTCGACGTCATGACGGAAGAGCAGCTTCTCCGCGGCCTGGAAAGCATGACGCCGCTCGAGCCGTCGGCCAACATCGGCTCGGGTTCGGGGCCGCGCGAGCGGGATCGCGATCCGCGCGACCGCGGCCGCTGAGCCGGCCAGGAAAGCCTGCTCGCGACAACAGGCTAGCGTCATTCAACTTTAATCCGTCCTGCGTCTTCGGTTACGCTTGCGCCCAGAAGGAGTGCGGCGGGTCATGATGCGGCAGTACGAACTCGTCGAGCGGGTTCTCAAATACGATCCTAGTGCGGACGAGGCTCTGCTCAATCGCGCCTACGTCTATGCGATGAAGGCGCACGGCAACCAGAAACGTGCGTCGGGTGCGCCATATTTCTCGCATCCGCTGGAAGTCGCGGCCATTCTCACCGATCTCAAGCTCGACGACGCTACGATCGCGACTGCGCTGCTGCATGACGTGATTGAGGATACGGATGCGACACGCTCCGAGATCGACCAGATGTTCGGGCCGGAAATCGGCGGTCTCGTCGACGGGCTGACGAAGATCAAGCGGCTCGACCTCGTTTCCAAGAAAGCCGAGCAGGCGGAAAATTTCCGCAAACTTCTGATCGCCATTTCCAGCGACATCCGGGTGCTGCTCGTCAAGCTCGCCGACCGCTTACACAACATGCGGACGCTGGAGCACATGAAGCCAGAGAGCCGCAAGCGGAACTCGGAAGAAACGCTCGATATTTATGCGCCTCTGGCCGGCATGATGGGCATGCAGGCGCTTCGCGAAGAACTGGAAGATCATGCTTTTCGCTGGCTGCATCCGGAAGCGTACGAAGCGCTGACGGAGCGGCTCGCAGATATGCGCGAGCGAAACGAGGGTCTTGTCGAAGAAATTCGGCAGGCCATCGCACGAAAATGCGCGGATGCCGGGATCAAGGCGGACACGTTCGGACGCGAGAAGAAGCCGTATTCCATCTGGAGCAAGATGGAGCACAAGCAGATCAGCCTCGAACAGCTTTCCGACATATACGCATTCCGCGTGATGGTCGACACGATCGAGGACTGCTACCGCGTGCTTGGCATAGTGCATACGACTTGGAGCACGGTGCCTGGACGTTTCAAGGACTACATTTCAGCTCCGAAGCGAAACAACTATCAGTCCATTCACACCACGGTTTACGGACCGCGGCACCAGCGCGTGGAACTGCAGATCCGGACGCGCGAGATGCAGCATATCGCCGAATACGGCATTGCGGCTCATGCGCTCTACAAGGCTCAGCAGAGTGGCCACATGAATGGGCATGCCGTCGGTGAGGGCGAAGAAGTCGACGACAGCCCGTATGGACGGCTGCGGACGATGATTACGTCGCTTCTCGAAGCGGCAAATCCGGAAGAGTTTCTTGAGCATACCAAGCTCGAGTTGTTTCACGATCAGGTCTTTTGCTTCACGCCGAAGGGGCGTCTCATTGCTCTACCGCGTGGGGCGACGCCGCTCGACTTCGCTTATGCCGTTCACACGGATATCGGTAATGAAGCGGTCGCCGCCTATATCAACGGGCGGCATGTTCCGATTGATACGCACCTGCGCAACGGCGACGAAGTCGTGATCGAGACTCAGAAGGGGCATGTTCGCCCTGCGGCGTGGGAAGCGTTTGCCGTCACCGGACGGGCGCGGGCTGCGATAAGGCGAGCGGCGCGTGAAGCGGAGCGCAAGCGTTTCGTCGAACTCGGGCGGCAGCTCGTGCAATCGACGCTGGCCGGTGTCGAGGTCGATTATTCGGATGAGAAAGTCAGGGCGGCCGCTCCGAAAATCGGCTTCAAGACTGCAGACGAACTGCTTGCTGCCGTCGGGCGCAACGATGTGCAATTGCCCGATGTTCTTTCGGCCGTGCTCCCGCAAGGCCAGACCCTCGGCGATGGCTATAAACCAACGCGGCGGTTTGGACGCGCCCGTGAGCAGGACGGCTGGTTCAATATCGACAAGGTAAACAGCCTCAAGTTCCGAACGACAGAAATCGACAGCATGACGGCTATTTCGATCGGAGGGCCGAGCCAGGAGCTGCCGGTCGCATTCGAGCCGGGCGGCGCGGTGCCCGGTGACCGGATTGTCGGTGTGATGGCGCCAGGCGAGGGGATTCGCGTTTTTCAGATCCATTCGCCTCGTCTTAAGGAATACGAGGAAGAGCACTGGATTGATGTCACATGGGACGTCGATCCTGATCGGCCGCAACGTTTTCCCGCGCGAATCAGCGTTACAGCGGTTAATGCTCCCGGGTCGCTTGCCGAGATTGCCAAGGTAATCGGCGAGACGGGCGGCAATATCGACAATATCAAAATGGCTCGCCGCGCGGCAGACTTTACGGTGATGCACATCGAGCTTGAGGTTTTTGATTTGGTGCATTTAAACCACATCATTGCCGGGCTCAGAGCGAAGTCATCCGTCGCAAAGGTGGAACGGCTTTTCGAGTGAGCTAATGTGCGCACGGAATGGGTCGCATAATGGCGCCTAGGAACATAATCGTTTGAACGCAAAGCAACTGGCATTGGTGGACCGCGCAACGTCGTGGTGGAATTCCACGCGGCTCTGGTCGCGTCTGCGTTATTTCTGGCGACAGGTTCTTCGACTGCGCGCAACGCCACATGAAGTGGCGCTGGGATTTGCCATCGGCGTATTCACAGCATGCACGCCGTTCCTTGGCGTCCAAACGATTCTTGCCTGCGCTCTGGCGTTGGTGCTGCGCGTCAGCATGCCGGCGGCACTCCTTGGGACGTTCGTCGGCAATCCGCTAAGCTGGCCGGCAATCTGGACCGCCTCGTATGTCTCAGGCGCTCTGCTTCTGGGACAAGATCCGACCTATGCCGCCAACCATCTGGGTGAAACGGCCAACGTGCTCGGCGCCACCTTGATGACGCCTTCGCTGCAGACGTTTGACGCCGCCATCGATAATCTCTTGCCGATCGCGGAGCCGATGGTAGTCGGGGGACTTCTCGTCGGCTTGATTGCAGCTATCTTCAGCTATTACCCTACGCGTCGCGCGGTCCGCGTTTTTCAGCGTCATCGCAGCGTCAGTTAGGTGGATCGCAGCTCTTCTTCCGGTCCTAGGCCAATTCCCAACAATCGGTGGCACAGCCCGTGGCAACGACACGCAAAGCCTCTGACACCAATAAAGCTATGATGCCGGTCCGCGCCCTGCGCCTGGGCGTCAATATCGATCACGTCGCGACGCTCAGGAATGCACGTGGCGGCATCCATCCTGATCCCTTGCGCGCCGCTCATCTGGCGATCGAAGGTGGTGCCGACGGTATCACTGCGCATTTGCGGGAAGACCGCCGCCATATCTCCGATTCCGATATCACGCGGCTCAAGAACGAGCTGACGCGACCGCTCAATCTCGAAATGGCCGCGACGAAAGAAATGCAGCAGATTGCGTTGCGGCACGTGCCGAACGCGTGCTGTCTCGTGCCTGAGCGGCGCGAAGAGCGCACGACCGAGGGTGGATTGGATGTCGTCGGAGCGGCGAAGACGCTGAAGCCGTTTATCGCCAAGCTCAAGGATGCAGGTATCCGGGTCTCCCTGTTTATTGAGCCCGACTTGAAGACGATCGAGTCCGCGGCGAGCGTCGGTGCCGATATCGTTGAGTTGCACACCGGCCGATATTGCCATCTGGCGCTCGATCACGATGCGACCGGTATGGCGCGCGAATTGGAGCGTCACCGGAAAGCCGCCGCTGCGGCTTCTGCAGCCGGTCTTGAAGTGCATGCCGGACACGGACTGACCTACAACACCGTCAAGCCGATTGCGGCGCTGCCTGAGATCGTCGAGCTCAATATCGGTCACTTCCTGATCGGGGAAGCCATCTTTGGCGGCCTGTCGATGGCAGTCCGGCGAATGCGCGTGCTGATGGACGAGGCACGAGAGGCGATGACAACAGCGCCCCAAGCACGGCGCGCGAAATGATTATCGGCATCGGCAACGATCTTTGTAACATTCGTCGGGTCGAGAAGACGCTCGCGCGTTTCGGCGACCGTTTCATTGAGCGGGTCTTCACGGCGGAAGAGCGTCGCAAAGCTTTTTCGCGGGCACATGCCGCGCGTACGTTCGCCAAACGCTTTGCGGCCAAGGAAGCGGCCAGCAAGGCGCTCGGCACGGGGTTTCGCGCCGGGGTCTACCTTAAAGATATCGGGGTCGTGAATGCTCCGTCGGGACGCCCGACGCTGGCGCTGACGGGCGGAGCGGCGCGCCGTCTGGCCCATCTCATTCCGGCCGGTTTCAAGGCCCGGATCGACGTTACGCTCACCGACGAGTATCCGATGGCGGAGGCGATCGTCATCATTTCGGCTGTGCCGGAAGGTATCGATCTTCCAGGCTGAGCTTTTGGGTTGCGGCAGATTGGTTCTCCAACGGCGATTTTGCTGATGCCAAACGACATCGAGTCGCTGTTTTCCTTACCTTTTAGTCAGATTAGCGCCCGTCATTGCGGCGTTAGACCAAACTCGCTATAGCGGTCCGCTAAAACGAAGCGAGCCCCGGCCAATGCCGCTCGGCGGCGCAAAGGGAGCTCTTTGAATGAGCGTTGGTACGAAGACGTCGAGATCGAGCTGGTCGGAAACCCTCATCATCGTCGTCGAAGCACTCGCTATTGCGATGTTCGTGCGGATTTTCTTTTATCAGCCCTTCAACATTCCGTCCGGCTCGATGAAAGAGACGCTTCTGATCGGCGACTATCTGTTCGTCTCGAAGCTTTCGTACGGATACAGCCGCTTCTCGTTCCCCTTCAGCCCGAACCTCTTTTCAGGTCGCATTTGGGGCGCTGAGCCGAAGCGCGGCGACGTCGCAGTGTTCAAGCTGCCGCGTGATAACTCGACCGACTACATCAAACGCGTGATCGGTCTGCCGGGCGACGAAATCCAGATGCGGAACGGGCAGGTTTTCATCAACGGGCAGGGTGTGCCCAAGGAGCCTGCCGGATCTTTCACGACTTGGGAAGATGGCCGGGAACGGACAATCTCAGTCTTTCAGGAAACGCTTCCCAACGGGGTGAAGTACAAGGTCCTCGATAGCGATCCGGATGGCCCGTACGACAATACCGGGGTCTATAAAGTTCCGCCGGGTCATTATTTCATGATGGGCGATAATCGCGACAACTCTACGGACAGTCGCGTCCGGAGCGCCGTCGGCTTTGTTCCCTATGAGAATTTCATTGGGCGCGCCGAGATCATTTTCTTCTCTGCGAAGGTCGACGGGCCGGACGCAATGCATTGGTGGGCACCCTGGAACTGGCCGTTTGACATTCGCTGGAACAGGTTCTTCACTCTCGTGCGGTGACCGCGAAGCGGCATTTGCGCCATGTTGAGACCACGCAAGTTCAAAGAACTGGAAACGAAGCTGGGGTATAAATTCAAGGACCCCGGCCTTCTTGAGCGCGCACTTACACATGCCAGCGTGCGTGGCGGCAAGGTCGCCCGCTCCGATAACGAGCGCCTGGAATTCATCGGTGACCGGGTACTCGGTCTTGCCATCGCGGAAGCCCTGAATAAGCAATATCCGGATGCGAACGAAGGCGAGCTTGCCCGTCGCTACAACCGGCTCGTTCGCGGCGAGGCTTGCGCCAAGGTCGCACGCAGCATCGATCTCGGCGTTCATCTCATTCTGTCCGAGAGCGAGGCCGATAGCGGTGGTCGCAACAAGACAACGATTTTGGCCGATGCGGCCGAGGCGCTGCTCGGCGCAGTCTTTATTGACGGTGGTTTTGACAAGGCGCGTGCCGTCGTCACCAAGCTCTGGCAGGATCAATCCGAGCCGGTGCCGGAAGTGACGGTAGATGCCAAGTCTGCTCTGCAGGAATGGGCGCAGGGGCAGGGGCTTGCGCTGCCGCGTTACACCGTGGTGGCGCGCAACGGTCCGGATCACGCGCCGCGTTTCACAGCTGAGGTCTTGATTGCAGGGCGCGCTCCGGCGCAGGGTGAGGGCGCGTCTAAGCGAATTGCGGAGCAGGCGGCTGCCAGCGCGCTTCTGACGCGCGAAGGCGTGGGAGCGCGTGTCGGAGATGTCTGAGAACAACGTATCGACAGAGGCCGGTCGGCGGTGCGGCTTTGTTGCCATCATCGGTCCGACGAACGCGGGCAAGTCGACCCTCGTCAATGCATTGGTGGGGGCGAAGGTCGCCATCGTCTCACACAAGGTGCAAACCACGCGCGCCCCGATCCGTGGCATCGCGATGGAAGGCGACAGCCAGATCGTCTTCATAGATACGGCGGGCATCTTCAACCCGAAGCGGCGGCTCGACCGTGCCATGGTTGACGCAGCGTGGGGCGGTCTCGAAGACGCCGATGCGGTGCTTCTGGTGCTCGACGCCGCGGCGAGTCTCGGAGAGGACGTTGAAGGCATCGTCGAGCGGCTCAAGTCCGTGCGGATGCCAAAGATCGTCGTGTTGAACAAGATCGACCGGGTCGAGGACAAGCCGAAGCTGCTGGAGCTTGCAAAAACGCTCGACGAGCGTTTGTCGCCGGATCGGATCTTTATGATTTCTGCGCTCGAAGGGAAGGGCGTTAAGGATCTGCTGACGTATCTCGCAGGCCTCGTGCCGGAAGGGCCTTGGCATTACTCGGAAGACGATGTGACCGACGTGCCGATGCGGACGCAGGCCGCCGAGATGACGCGCGAGAGTATCTACCGCTTCCTGCATCAGGAACTGCCCTACACGACGACCGTTGAAACGACGGATTGGAAGACGCTGAAGGACGGTTCGGCGCGCGTCGAGCAGACGATCTACGTCGAGCGCGATGGGCAGAAAAAGATTGTGCTCGGCAAGGGCGGCGAGACGATCAAGAAGATTTCGAGCGCAGCGCGGCACGGAATCGAGGAAATGGCTGGGCATCGCATTCATTTGTTCCTGTTCGTCAAGGTGCGCGAGAACTGGGAAAGCGATCCGGAGCGCTACCGGGAAATGGGCCTGCCTTTTCCCAAATCCTGAGCAGCCTGCTATGAAGCCCGATGCAGTGGACGGATGAAGGCATTGTTCTATCGGTAAGGCCGCATGGCGAAACGGCGGCGGTCGTCGATCTTTGGACGCGTGCCCACGGACGGCATATGGGGCTGGTCCATGGCGGCCGTTCGCGGCGGCTGCGTCCCATTCTTCAACCCGGCAATCACGTCGATGCCATTTGGAAGGCGCGGCTTGCCGATCAGCTCGGCTCGATGAGCGTCGAGATGCGGCGCGCCTTTGCGGCGGAGACGATGGACGACAGCCAAGCGCTGATGGCGCTATCATCTATCACGACGCTGACAGCGCTGCTGCCCGAGCGCGATCCGCATCCCAATCTCTATGAGATCACGCTGTTCGTTCTCGGCTTCCTGGACGATCCGACGGTATGGCCGGCTCTGCTCGTCAGGTGGGAGCTGGCGCTGCTCGATGAACTCGGTTTCGGTTTGGATCTTAGCCAGTGTGCGGCGACGGGCGCGAACGATCAGTTGATTTACGTGTCGCCGAAATCGGGTCGCGCCGTTTCGGCGTCGGCGGGTGAGCCTTATCGCGACAAGCTGCTGGCGCTGCCGCAATTTTTGACGAAGCAGCGATCAAGCCCGGTAACGGCGCAAGACGTCCATCGCGGTTTTGCGCTGACTGGGCATTTCATAGAAAAGCATCTGTTGCTGCCGAAGGGACAGACATTGCCAGCGTCGCGCATGCGGCTTGTGGCGCAGCTCGCGGCCTAGAATTCGAAATCCTTCGGTTTTTTAATGCGGATTTGCGCGGTGGGAGCGACGGAATGCCTGCAGTGTGGTCGTTCCTCTTATCGACTGCGGGCAAATGGAAGAGCTTTCGTTTTGACCCCCAGCCATGAGTGCACCGTCGGGCTTCTTTCTCCATTGGTCAGCCCGGGGTGCCCTGCAACTGGCCTCGCGTGCGACCCACACCGCCCGCCCGGCTCGCGACCGCCCGTTCGGATCCCCCCTCCGAACGGGCTCTCTTGCACCAGGATTCGGAAAGTTTCGGACTTGCTGCCGTTCAGGAGAGAAAAACCCTTTTCTTCAGCAACCGTTCATGCTGATGCGTAGACAACTATTAAAAGCGTTATTGTCTTTCTCACTGTGCATGCGGGAGTACGGTGGGAATTAACGGGACCGCAGTGCGAACTGCGGTCCCGATAGTTTTATGACAGCCTGATGCGGCGCGCGGAGCCCACGCCGCAGAAATCGCAGGCATTTCCCTTCCATTTTCCGACGCCGCTTAAGACGCGATTAAACATCGTTGCTTACGCTTCATGAGCATAGGTCGTGGCGTGGGGGCTTTCGATGGGTGGGTTAAGGTCGCTGCCGATTGACGACATTCTGGAGCGGCAAACGATCGAGTTTGACGACATTCTCCTTTTGAAGCGCGTCTTCTATGAGGACGGCGTCGTCTCGTCGGATGAAGCAAATCTGTTGTTTTCGCTGCAGCAGGGATGCTCGGTGCAGCATGCCGATTGGCCGGATTTTTTTGTCGAGGCCATTGCCGATTACCTCATCATTCAGGAACAGCCGCGCGGCTATCTGACGGCCGCCAACGCGAATTGGCTGATAAGCAGGGTTTCGCGTGACGGCAAGATCCGGTCCAAGACGGAACTCGATCTTGTTCTGAACGTGCTCGAAAAGGCCCGCTGGGCGCCTGCAAGCCTTTCCAAGTTTGCACTCGAACAGG
Organism: Hyphomicrobium sp. DY-1; assembly: GCF_047497105.1. NCBI lineage: Bacteria > Pseudomonadati > Pseudomonadota > Alphaproteobacteria > Hyphomicrobiales > Hyphomicrobiaceae > Hyphomicrobium > Hyphomicrobium sp. DY-1. The sequence continues at coordinate 3,376,282 of NZ_CP134870.1, forward strand.
TCAAGCACGCGGTGCTGACCGGTGGCGGCCCGCTGCGTCGAGGCAAGTCGCTGGCTGCGGGCAAGATCAGCGAGAGCGAAGTCGATCTCCTTCGCCGCATTCTTTATGCCTTTGGCGGCGATGGGCATGTGGCTGTGACGCGCGCCGAGGCCGACATTCTGTTCGATATCGACGAAGCGGTCGCGTGTTCGCCGCCGAATGCGGTCTGGACGGACCTTTTCGTCAAAGCCATCGCCAATGTGATGATGTCGGCATCCGGTTACGCGGTCCCATCACGTGAGGAGGCGCTGCGGCAGGAGGCGAAGCTCGACGAAGATGACGACGAGCAGACGTCGATTCTGTTTTCGCTGCTGTCGATGGTGCATGCGAATCTGTCGTCGATGCAGGATTCCTATCACGACCAGAGCGTCGAAGAGCGGGCGCTTGCGCGGCTGGAGCATCAGCGCATCGAGATCATTACCAACGAGAAGATCGCAGAAGCCGATCCGTCGTGGCTCGTGGGTCGCCTCGGCCGCGACGGTCGCCTGACGCCGAGCGAGCGGGCGCTCGTCTCCTACCTTAATCACGAAAGTCCGCGGATCCACCCGACCTTTACCGAAGCCGTCTGCCGGTTGGGGGAGGCCGCCTAACAGCCCGGTCCCCTATAGTTACTTCGGGACCGCCGGTGAGCCCTCTCGCCGGCGGTTTTGCTATGCGGCAGCGGATCGCACAGGTCCTGGCATTCGGGGTGCCAACGGCGTGTTTACGCGGCGTTGCACACGCTCTAGAACGGCGTGTTGTCTTGCGACAAGCTGAGGCAGCCAAAATATTCACGGGAAGGACCGGGAAGCGCTGATGTTCAAGAAAATTCTGATTGCCAACCGCGGTGAAATCGCGTGCCGCGTGATCAAGACGGCTCGCAAGATGGGCATCAAGACCGTTGCCGTCTATTCCGACGCCGACCGGGATGCGCTCCACGTCGAGATGGCGGATGAGGCTGTCTACATCGGCGCAGCGCCGGCGGCTGAGTCCTATCTGGTTATGGATAAGATCATCGAGGCCTGCAAGGCGACGGGCGCCGAGGCGGTCCATCCGGGGTATGGCTTCCTGTCCGAGCGCGAGGCGTTCCCGCTGGCGCTCCAGAAGAACGGCATCGTCTTCATTGGTCCCAATCCCAAGGCGATTGCCGCCATGGGCGACAAGATCGAGAGCAAGAAGGCGGCAGCTGCGGCGAAGGTTTCGACCGTTCCGGGCTACATGGGTGAAATCAGCGACGCCAAGCATGCCGTCAAGATCGCCGACGAGATCGGCTATCCGGTCATGATCAAGGCGTCGGCCGGTGGCGGCGGCAAGGGCATGCGCATTGCCTATAACGCCAGGGAAGCGGCCGAGGGCTTCGAGCTTGCCCGCTCGGAAGCCAAGTCGTCGTTCGGCGACGACCGCTGCTTCGTCGAAAAGTTCATCGAAAATCCGCGTCACATCGAAATCCAGGTGTTGGGCGACAAGCATGGCAACGTCGTCTATCTCGGCGAGCGCGAATGCTCCATTCAGCGGCGCAACCAGAAGGTTCTGGAAGAAGCGCCGTCGCCGCTGCTCGATGAGAAGACCCGCAAGGCGATGGGTGAGCAGTCGGTCGCGTTGGCCAAGGCGGTTGGTTACGACAGCGCCGGCACGGTGGAATTCGTTGCCGGACAGGACCGCTCGTTCTACTTCCTCGAAATGAACACGCGTCTGCAGGTCGAGCATCCGGTGACGGAACTCGTGACCGGCATCGACCTTGTCGAACAGATGATCCGCGTAGCGGCGGGCGAGAAGCTGCCGTTCAAGCAGTCGGACATCAAGCTGACGGGATGGTCGGTCGAAAGCCGCGTCTATGCCGAAGATCCGTACCGGAACTTCCTGCCGTCGATCGGCCGTCTCGTTAAGTATCGCCCGCCAGAGGAAGGCACGAAGGACGGCGTGACGGTGCGCAACGATACCGGCGTCTTCGAAGGCGGCGAGATCTCGATGTATTACGATCCGATGATCGCCAAGCTCGTCACTCATGCGCCGACCCGTCTCGAAGCCATCGACGCACAGTCGACGGCGCTCGACGCGTTCTATATCGACGGCATTCAACACAACGTGCCGTTCGTTTCGGCCGTAATGCAGCATCCGCGCTGGCGGGAAGGCAACCTTTCGACCGGCTTCATCAAGGAAGAGTTCCCCGAAGGTTTCGTCCCACGCGAACCCGAGGGGAAGGATCTCATCACGTTGGCCGCCGTGGCCGGCGCCATCGACCATCTGAGCAATGCGCGCCGTCGGGACATCACCCATCAGATGTCGGGGCAGGCCGTGAGCTTTGCCAAGCGGCGAATCGTTAAAATCGGCTCGGCGACAGTGGAGTTGGAGGCGCTGGGCGTCATTCCCGGACCCTATTACGTGTCAATCCTCGACAAGGACGGACATCCCTCGAAGACGATGGAGATCACATCTGAATGGTGGCCGGGCGAGCCGGTTTGGATCGGAACGGTCGATGGAGCCGACGTTGCGGTCCAGGTCCGTCCAATTCCGAATGGCATGACGCTGTCGTATCGCGGTATCCAGGCCCCGACGTATGTTTACACGCAGCGGGAGGCTGAGCTTGCGGCGCTGATGCCTGTGAAGGTTCCGGCCGACATGTCGAAGTTCCTGCTTTGCCCGATGCCGGGGCTGGTCAAGGCAGTGAACGTGACCGAGGGGCAGGACGTCAAAGCCGGAGATAACTTGGCGGTCGTCGAAGCCATGAAGATGGAAAACATCTTGCGAGCCGAGCGTGACGGCAAGGTCAAGAAGATCGCGGCCAAGCCCGGCGATAGCCTCGCCGTCGACGCAGTGATCATCGAGTTCGCTTAAGATCAAAGACGCGGGCGGCGCTGAAATAAGCCGTTACGTTTGTGAACCGGCCTCAGCCGAGCTTCGCCGCCGCCCGCCTCAGACCTCGCAGAATTGGCTCGTAAGCCTCTTCGTTGCGCGTCTCCGGATAGACCATATAGACCGGATAGACGAATTTCCGCGCCCGCTTCGGCTCTCTCACCCGCCCACGGCTGATCAGTCCCCGCACCATACGCGCGGGGAAATAGCCGGAGCATTCGTTTGCCAGAAGATAGTCGAGGCCCATCGGGCCAAGGTCGAGACTGAGCGCCGGATTGGCGTGCTCGGGAAACGCGGCGGCGTGATCCTGAACAAAATCCGTCCCCCAATCGATGAGCAGATAATCGTTCACGCCACGCCTGGCTGAGGGCTTGGCTGAGGAAACGAGCACGAACTCTTCGTCGAACAAATGTTCGATCGTCAGGCCCGGAGGCGGGGAGGGGCGATACATGATTGCAAGATCGAGCGTGCCTTCGATCAGCCGCTGGCCCAACACTGGGGAAGCTCCAGCTGTTGCCGAGACGGCGATTCCCGGGATCTGAACGCGCAGACCGGCGGCCCATTTCAGCAGAAAACCGCTCCAAAGACTGAGCGGCGCACCAACAGAAATGTGTTCGGGATGCTGATCGGCGAGCGAAACCTGGAGCTGCGCTTGTTGCCAGACGCGCACCATGGCGAGGGCGTGTTTCTGGAAGAGTTCGCCCGCTCCCGTCAATTCTGCTCCTGATTTCGAACGCGTGAAGAGCGGTCGGCCGAGCAAATCTTCGAGGCCTTTGATGCGTGCGGAGACCGTCGATTGGGTGATGTTGAGCTTGCGAGCCGTGTCGACGAAGCTTCCCGTCTCGGCCACAACGAGGAAAGTACGCGCGAGATTGACGTCCATCCGTTGAGATCCTCATCGATGAGGTGTGAAACTCATCTATCGAAATTTCCGATATCACCAAACATCAAATTTCGTTTGTGCATCGCTTTGAATTTCATCAATGTCGAAAACGACCTGACTTGAAGTCTGGTCGACAGATTCTTGTGTCTGTCAACGTTCAAACGGAAGGACGATCGAAAATGGCTAAAGCTGCAAAGAAAGCCGCCAAGAAGGCCCCTGCCAAAAAGGCAGCGAAGAAGAAGAAGTAATGACTTTCTGCCGCGATCGCAGGAGCGGCCGTTTCGACCTTTTGGTTATAGCGGCAGGCGCGATCGCAGTTCTTCTTATGACCTCGGCTGCTCCAGCAGCCACGATTGCCAACCGAGGTGACAGAGAGGTCAAGCTCACCATCACCGAGGACACGTCGATCAAGGACGAAGTTCTCCCAGTAGGTAAGGTGGTCGGCGGGGTCTGTCAGAAGAGCTGTATCATCCGCCTCAACGACAATGCGAATGACGAGTACGAACTCGATGGTTCGGAAAGCGTTTCTGTCGAAGGGGGTCTTCTCTACTACGATTCACCCGCACATGGGGGCGCGCCGCCGGTTGGCAGCGCCTCGGACGAGCGGCAAGGAAAATGACGTAGAGATAAGGTTGCGGCAACGGTAATCGGGCGCTTGTATCCCCCTCGGATGCAGGCGCCTTTTTAGTTTGCCGGACGTTCAGCCGACGTTTGTGCCGGTCCCGGGCTGGGTTGAGATGACAGGCAGATCGATGACCTTCGTCGGTCCGAAGATTTTCTGAAAACTGGTTCGAAGCGCGACGTCCACATCGTACATGGAGACCGGAAGGCCCAAGTCAGCGAGGCTCGTCACGCCGTGATCGCGGATGCCGCACGGGACGATGCCGCCGAACTGCGAGAGGTCGGGGTCGACGTTGAGGGCGACGCCATGGCTCGACACCCAACGGCTGACGCGAAGACCCATGGCGGCGATCTTGTCCTCGACCTGTTCCCCTTTCGACGATCGGCGAACCCAGATCCCGACTCGATCGCGCCGAATTTCGCCGGTGACGTTGAATTCCGCGAGGGCGTTGATCAGCCACAATTCCAGGCGGGTGATGAAATCGCGAATGTCGCGACCGCGCGTTTCGAGGTCGAGCATGACGTAAGCCACGCGCTGGCCTGGTCCGTGATACGTGAACTGGCCACCTCGGGCGGTGCGGAACACCGGCAAAGCATTCGGGTTCAGCAGGTCTTCATCTTTGGCGCTGGTGCCGGCGGTGTAGAGCGGGGGATGCTCAAGAAGCCAAACAAGCTCCCTAGCTGTTCCATCGCGGATTTCGCTCGTGCGTCGGCGCATGACCTCCAGCGCGAAATCGTAATCGACGTAGCCTTCGCTGATGGCCCACTCGACTGGGGCAGGCGTGCCGGCGTTCGGAAGTTTCGATGTGAGCATCTTCACCGTTGCCCGCCTGTGACCGTCAAGTCGTGCGTGCCGCGCTAGGCTTTCAAGTAGGTCCAGCAACCTTGCGGCATTCTGTTCGCCATGCCGCATATATAATAATGAGTCTCGACATTTGCGCCTTCAGTGCTTTTCAGGCCAATCTGCCGCTTGCGTTCCGGCAGGGGCTCTGATACGTCGGCGTCTTCGCGGATTTGGGCAGCGCCAATGCCTTTCGCGATTTCCCAGATTTCAGGTCTGGACTGCGGTTGTGGCGGAATTGGTAGACGCACTACCTTGAGGTGGTAGCGCTGGAAACGGCGTGGAGGTTCGAGTCCTCTCAACCGCACCATTTTTATTTGCGCGATGCTGCCCGCCAACCCATCGCGCGGGTTCCGGTTCGAGGAAGTCCTCGAACCTACACCATTTTTGTTTGCGTGAAGCGGGCACGTCACCCCGGTGCGGCGATTTCCGGTTCGAGTTTGATCGCTCTGAAGCTGCGCCAATGAAGTTCAACTATTTCCGCTTCTGAGCGGCCTTGAGCTTGAGCGCTGGTCAGGGCGAGTTTCGCTCCTTGGCGATTTGAAACTCTGCGTCGTATTTTTCGATCGTCAACCATCGAGATGAGGACGAAGCGCTATTGCTGTCCTCTACGCCGGAGCAACGGCCCCGGCGCATTCGTCATTCTTGTGGAGAAAAGACGCGAGGCGTCGCAGTGCCTACCAACGGCAAACGCGACGACCATTCCGCCACCAGCAGTGGCGGGGACCGCGCCATCCGCCGACCCAACGGCAGTGTCTGCGTCCGTTGCGCCACCAGCACCGATAACGCGCATTCTCAACGATGCTCGATTTTGAGGGCTTGATAATCTGAACGCTGGAAACGAGCGCGCCAGCGTTTGCCCGTGGCGTCGCAATGCCGATGAGCCCGGTCATCGCAATGCACAATGAAATTGCAAGAAGCCATTTCCTTTGCATTAGCCATCTCCCTTTTTCGTCGATTTGTTCAATTTTGACTTCGTTGAGTAGTATGTATGCTGAAATTCTTCGTGGCGATTTAATTCGCGCATTTGCTTTTCGACTATATCGATTTCGCTGAGGGACGAACATTTAGATCCCCGGGGTCATTGCCATGGATGCAGCACGACGCAGCTTGCTCGGCATGATGATCTGTCTGTCAGCGTGTGCTGTTCTGGTTACCGGGTGTGGGGAACAGGCGAAGGTTGAAGATCAGCAGCCACGCCCCGTTCGAACAGTGACCGTTGAAAAGAGTGAACTGGGTGAACTTGTTACGTTGACCGGCCAGGTTCAGGCCGAAAACGAGGCTGCTCTTTCCTTTCGGATCGGCGGCAGGATTATCGAGAGGTTGGCCGGCGTGGGCGACCATGTCGTGCCTGATCAGGTCCTGGCAAAGCTCGATCCTCAGGACGAACTCAACGCACTTAGATCGGCGAGGGCCGCTCTTTCCGCGGCCGAGGGCCAACTCGTTGAGGCGCGGAACAATTATGATCGTCAGACTCAGCTTTTAACCCGCGGGCATACCACGCGGGTGCTATTCGATCAGGCGCAGCAGAATTTACGCACCGCACAGTCGCGAGAGGACGACGCCCAGGCGCAGTTGGAAATCGCCCAGGATCGCGTCAGCTTCACTCAACTCAAGGCGAATGTCACGGGGACTATTACCTCGCGGTCTGCCGAAGCGGGTGAGGTCGTACAGCCCGGCCAAGCGGTCTTTCAAGTTGCGCGCATCGAGGGTCGGGACGCTGTTTTCGATGTTCCGGCGCAAGTCATTCACTCTGCGCCGCCCGATCCCGAGATTACGGTGGGGTTGACGGACAACCCGTCTGTGAAAGTGAAAGGATGGGTGCGGCAAGTCGATCCGCAGGCCGATCCGGTGACGCGCACGTTTCGGGTCAGAGTCAGTCTCGTCGATCCTCCGGCCACGATGCGCCTCGGTGCAACCGTCACGGGGAGCATGCGCCAGAAGGCTTCTCCCGGTATGACGATACCGGCGAGTGCGCTGACCCGCAGCAATGGCCAGCCTGCGGTCTGGATCGTCGATCCTGCGAAATTTACTGTATCGCTGCGGAATATCGAGGTTCAGCGCTTCGATCCTGCAACAGTGGTCGTATCGAATGGACTGAGTGCGGGTGACATCGTGGTGACGGCGGGTGTTCAGGCGTTGCACCCCGACCAAAAGGTCAGGCTGCTCGGAGCATCTTCGTGAGTGGACTCAACCTGTCCGAATGGGCACTGAAGCATCGCTCCTTCACCGTATTCATCATGATTGCGGTGACGTTCGCGGGCCTTTCGTCGTATCTCCGGTTGGGGCGGGCCGAGGACCCGCCTTTTACTTTCAGGACGATGATCGTACAGGCGTCATGGCCCGGCGCCACGATGGAGGACACGCTACAACAGATTACCGAACGTCTCGAACGCAAGCTTCAAGAGACGCGCGACCTCGATTTTCTTCGTAGCTACACAAAGCCCGGCGTAACGACGATTTTCGTTACGCTGAAAGGCTCGACGAAGCCCGCGGACGTTCCTGACATCTGGTATCAGGTGAGAAAGAACATTGGTGATATTCGCCATACGTTGCCGGCGGGGGTCGTCGGGCCTGGATTCAATGATGATTTCGGCGACACTTTCGGACTGATCTACGGCTTCACGGCCGAGGGGTTCAGTCACCGCGAGTTGCGCGATTACGTCGAAGATATCCGCTCGCGCTTGCTGCAGGTTCCGGATGTCTCGAAAATCGACGTCCTCGGTGCGCAGGACGAGCAGATCTATGTCGAGTTTTCAACGCAGCAACTCGCAGGGCTCGGGATCGACAGGGCGGCTCTGATCGCGGCTCTGCAAGCACAAAATTCGGTCAGTCCGGCGGGCGTTCTTCAAACCGGAAACGAGAAGCTCATTTTACGGGTGTCAGGGTCTTTCCGGTCGGAAAAGGACATTCTGAACGTCAATTTCTACGCCAACGGGCGGCTGATCCGGTTGCGCGACATTGCGGAAGTGCGGCGCGCCTATTCCGATCCGCCGCAGCCGATGTTTCGCGTCAACGGCAAGCCTGCGATCGGGCTTGCGATCGCCATGCGCGATGGCGGCGATATTCTGAACCTCGGAACAAACGTGAAAAAGGCGGTCGCAGAGAGCATGGCCGATCTGCCGATCGGGATCGATGCGACGCTTGTTTCCGATCAGCCGATGGTGGTGAAAACGGCCATCAACGAATTCACGGAATCACTGTGGCAGGCCATCGCCATCATTATGGCGGTCAGCATTATCAGCCTCGGCTTTCGACCCGGCGCGGTCGTCGCGCTGTCGATACCCTTGACCATGGCAATCGTCTTTCCGATCATGGAATGGCTGAGCATTGATCTGCAACGAATTTCGCTGGGTGCTCTGATCATTGCTTTGGGTCTTCTCGTCGACGATGCGATGACGACGGTCGACGTCATGACTTCCCGTCTGGCTGCCGGGGACAGTAAAGAGCAGTCTGCAACGTTTGCGTACAAGTCGCTGGCATTTCCAATGCTGACAGGCTCGTTCGTCACGGCTGCGGGGTTCGTGCCGATCGGCTTCGCTCAAAGCGCGGCAGGAGAATATACGTTTTCGATCTTCGCGGTCGTGACGATCGCGCTTATCGTATCATGGTTCGTCGCGGTTCTGTTTGCGCCATTGCTTGGCGTCTGGCTTTTGAAAAAGCCAGATCCGAATGCCTCCAAAAAGCAAAGCATGGTTCTTCGCATTTTCCACGACGTCCTCATCGGCGCTATGCGCAGACGCTGGCTGACGATCGGGGCGACGCTGGTATGCTTTGTCCTCTCCCTGCTGGCGCTTCCGCTGGTACCTCGACAGTTCTTTCCGGCATCGGACCGGCCGGAACTTGTCGTCGATCTGGCACTCCCGCAAAACGCGTCGATATTCGCCAGCGAGCAGGCTGCGACGAAACTGGAGGCGATCCTCAAAGGCGATCCGGACGTCGCGAGTTGGAGCCTCTATATCGGGCGCGGAGCCGTCCGCTTCTATCTGCCGCTCGACGTGCAATTGGCCAACGACTTCTTTTCTCAGGCTGTCGTCATCGCCAAAGATGTGCCGGCGAGGGAGCGTCTCCAGGCCATGCTCGAAAAGAAACTCGCGGAACAATTGCCGAGTGTGCTGGCTCGCGTCTCGCCGCTGGAACTGGGGCCGCCCGTCGGCTGGCCGGTTCAATATCGCGTGACCGGTCCCGACGTCGAAAAGGTTCGCACGGCTGCTTTGCAACTCGGCGAGATCATGGGAGACGCCCCGAATGTGCGGCACATCAATTTCGATTGGATGGAGCCTGCGAGAAAGGTGCGCATCCAGATCGATCAGGATCAAGCCCGGCTTCTGGGTCTCAGCTCGCAGACTTTGGCTGAAGTCTTGAATACGGTCACGACCGGCACGCCGATCACCCAGCTGCGAGACGACATATATCTCGTCAACGTCGTCACTCGAGCCATTGATGAGCAACGGGTGTCGCTATCAACATTGCGCGCATTGCAGTTGCCGGTCGCCAACGGGAGAACCGTGCCGCTTGGACAGGTCGCTACTTTTGATTTCGAGCAAGAATATCCCTTGATCTGGCGGCGACAGCGTCTGCCGACGCTCACAGTTCAGGCGGATGTGGCGTCAAGCGCGACACCGGAAGCGGCCGTTGCGGCTTTGGCTCCGGCCGTCAAAAAACTTAGTGAGGCCCTTCCGAGGGGATATCGGGTCGATGTGGGCGGCACTGTAGAGGAAAGCGCGAACTCGCAAGCCTCGGTCTTTGCCAAGGTGCCGTTGATGCTGTTCCTGATGCTGTTGTTCTTAATGGCGCAGCTATATAGTTTCAGTCGCCTGATTCTGGTTTTGTGCATTGTCCCGATGGGGCTGATCGGCATCGTCGCCGCGCTTCTCATGTCGGGGAGGCCGCTCGGCTTTGTCGCGATCCTCGGGATCTTGGCGTTGATGGGCATGATCGCTCGCAATGCCGTCATCCTGATCGAGCAAATCGAAACGGAACGTGCGGGCGGGCGCGACACCTGGGACGCGGTCGTGCTGGGGACGGTCTCCCGCTTCCGCCCCATCATGTTGACAGCGATTTCCACGGTTCTCGGTTTCATACCGATTGCGCCGACCGTTTTCTGGGGCCCAATGGCTTTTGCGATCATGGGCGGTTTGTTTGTGGCGACAATGCTCACATTGATCGTTTTGCCGGCGCTCTACGTTGCTTGGTTCGGCATCAAAGAGCCCGAGCGTGAGGCCGCGGTCTAGAAAGATCCGAACGCCGTGCCGAGAACAATCACGGCCACCAACGCAATGAGCGCGCCGACAATCGCTACCATCACGATATCCAGATAGCTTTCCTTATGCGTCGATCCGCAAACGGCGAGCAACGTGACGACTGCGCCGTTGTGGGGCAGGCTGTCGAGTGTGCCGGCGCCGATGACGGCGACACGATGCAGAAGGTCCGGGTTGATGCCTTGCTCATGAGCGATCTTGAGATATGTCGTCCCTAAGGCGTCGAGCGCGATGGTGAGGCCGCCCGATGCTGATCCGGTCAGCGAGGCCAGGACGTTGGTCGCTACAGCAAGCGAGACGAGGGGGCCGCCTTCGATCCCGAGCACCCAGTCGCGCACCACCGCGAAAGCAGGCAGCGCCGCAACAACGGCGCCAAAGCCGACCAAACTGGCGACGCTGAGTACGGGCAGCGCTGAGGCATTCGCGCCGGCGTCCATGGTTTCGCGCAGCTTCGGCAAACGTTTCAGATTCAGGGCTATGAGAACCGCGATGGCGACGGTGAGTGCGGTAACGACGGCCCAAATGCCACCTACTGCGGATAACGAGGTCGACCCCCACCCGGGTTCGGCGAGATAGGAGGTGTCGAGGCGCGGCAGCACAAGCGTCGACATCAGAAGATTGACGCCGACGACGATGGCCAACGGTAAGACCGCGATGGTAATCGGCGGCGCATCGGCGCTTTGCGCGCCGTGCTCGACCTCGACGGGATCGAAAGTGCCCGAAGTCGTAGCGCGTTCGCGGATCTTCTCGTCGTTTGCTGCTACCGTTGCCGCCACCGCATTACCTTCATAATCTTCGCCGTTCTTGCGCGCGCGGGCTTCGACCAAAGCGAGCCACCATAAGCCGAAGCCGAGCGTGATCGCCGAGGCGAGGATTCCAAGTCCAGGCGCAGCGAACGGCGTTGTGCCAAAGAACGGCATAGGAATGGCGTTCTGGATGGCGGGCGTTCCGGGCAGCATCGACATGGTGAACGTGGACGTTCCGAGCGCGATCGCGGCGGGCATGAGCCGCTTCGGGATGGCGGCGGCGCGAAAAAGAGCGTGCGCCATCGGCGCGAGCACGAAGAAAGCAACGAACAGGCTGACGCCGCCGTAGGTGACGAGCGCGCCCGCCAGAACGACGGCGAGGATGGCCCGTTTGGCACCCAATCGTTCCGTCATAAAGTCCGCAATTGCGGATACCGAACCGCTATCTTCCATCAATTTTCCGAATAAGGCGCCGAGAAGAAAAATTGGAAAGAACTGCATTACGAACTGTGCTGCGCTGCGCATAAAGGTCTGCGTCCAGTGCGCCAACAGCGGTTCTCCGGAAAGGCCGGCAGCAATGATTGCGGCAGCGGGGGCAAGCAGCAAGATGCTCCAGCCGCGATAGGCGAGGTAGATCAGTAGCCCTAGCGCGATCAGGATGCCAAGCAGCCCCATGTTTCAAATTCCTTCGAGCAGGATGTCGAGGTTGAGCGTCGAGCGACGACCGAGATCGTGCACATGGGCTTCAAGGAAGGTTTGCGCCGCTTTGCGTCCTTCCTCGCGAAGATATTCGAAGAAAGCCCATTCGGCGTTGAGTTTGGAAGAGGCACCCAGCTCAGCCATGATGTCATTGCGGACAACGTGCAGCCGCATGCGCGCCCATCGCTGGCCCTCCCCTTCACCAGGATCGGCAACCTTGCGGAGGAGCGCCATCATCTTCAACTCCTTGAGCGCCGCCGAATTGAATGAAATTTCGTTCAAACGGTTAAGAATGTCGCTGGCCGAGCGGGGCACTCCAGGACGTTCGATAGGGTTGATCGGGACAAGGATCGTGTCCTCGGATTCGCACTCTTGCACCAACGTCGAGAGCGTCGGGTTGCCTGAGTAGCCGCCGTCCCAATAGGCTTCACCATCTATTTCAATCGCTTGAAACAACGTTGGCAGACAGGCAGAGGCGAGTAGAACGTCGGGTGTCACAGCGGCATTCTTGAAAACCTTGCCGCGGCCGGTGCGCACGTTGGTTGCGGTGACGAAAAGATGAATCGGCGCCTCTGCCAGCACATCAAAATCGATGACCTCGGCAAGGATGTCGCGAAGCGGATTGGCGCCGTGCGGATTAACGTCATAAGGTGATACAAGCCGCGACATCAGATCCATGGCGATGTACATGGGCGAGGAATCGAGCGTCCAGCGGCCGAGGAGAACGTCAAGCGGTCCTCGTTGAAATGGGCTGAAGCGCGCTGCCTCGGCCACGCGCCGCCAAAACTGTGCAAGTGCTTCACGTGCGCCGAGCGCGCCGCCTTTATGATGACCATAGACGAGAATGGCGGCGTTCATTGCGCCAGCCGATGTGCCCGACACGCCATCGATCCGGAGCCAGGGCTCTTCCAGTAAGCGATCGAGAACGCCCCAAGTGAATGCGCCATGGGATCCGCCGCCCTGAAGCGCAAGATCTACAAGCACCGGATCACGTTCGAAAACATTGCTGGTCGGCATTGCACCCCACCATGGTCGTAAGTGGTGAACCGGTTTTAATTCGTCCCACAATTCTCGTGCCGAAGCCGAGGCGTTCGGCAGTTAACGTGAATGAGTTGCTAGCTTTCGTTGAAGCTTGTGCGGAAGGCAGCCTCCTGGTCAACGATCATGTCATCGACAGGAATGGATGGAGCGAGATTCTTGAAAGCGATATCGCTTCGCAAGTAAGCAGGAGCGACCTGCCTCAGAATTTCATTCAGTCTACGGATGGTGGGGTGCTTCTTGAGGCCGATTGCATCTCGTCGCATTCGCGGATCGAACACCGCAATTTAATTGATTATTTCGCCAAATTTTGCGTCGCCAAAGGCTTGGCGCCGCTGGAAAAGACGCAGAATTTGTGAAGGAAAGTCTCATCTTCAATCGACGCGTTCAAATTGCTATCGAAAAAATCGCCTGCCATTTTGTGCATTCGACATGAACTCTTGCTATAGTCCGCATACGGGTCTGGGACACTTTGGGGGCAAAAACGGCTGTAACCAAGGAGTTCAATGTGATGAAAGTTATTTTGGCAGCGGCTTTTTCCGCTTTCGTCCTCGCTCTCGCCCCTCTTCCTGCATTCTCCGAAGATCAGCAGCCTTCAAACGATCCTACGCGACACAGAATGGGCGATGAAGGAAAACTTCCAGCGACCAACTCCGCAACGACCCGCGTTCCAGAAATGGGCGCAGGAACCGGAGCGAGCAGCGGAACGTCCGGCTCTCACACGATGGGCGATGAAGGCAAACTGCCTGCGACAGGGAATATGAGCACACGTGTGCCCGACCAGGGTGCCGGTACTCAAAATCAGAAATAGAAATGGGTAATCCGCGCGGGTGGGCCAATCGGCCCAATGTGCTCCGGCTAGCTGCGAGGAAAGATCTCGCGGTTTAACTCGGATAAGTCGATGGGTTTTCTGAACCGCGCCATGAGGACTACCTGAGCGGGATCACCGCTCAGGCCTGCTGTTCGCGCCGCCAGCGAAGCGGCGTGTTGCCAGCGATTTTCTTGAAGATCGTCGTGAAATGCGCCTGCGTCTGGAAGCCGACGCTGAGAGCGATTTCGACGAGCGATTCTGATGTTGTGCACAACAGGTGCTGCGCACGTTCGATGCGCTTGTGCAGCACGTAGTCGTGCGGTCGCATGCCGGTTGCGACGCGGAACTGGCTGGCAAAGTACATGCGGCTCATCCCCGCCGCCGAGGCGAGGTCGGCCAGCGTGATCTGCTCCGAGATGTGCGAGTCGACGTACTCAACCACACGCTTCATGCGCCACTTCGGGAGTGCCGACGGCGCCCTACGAGTTGGCTGTTCCTGCTCTGATTTGGCGATAGGCGAGATCGGAAGTTCGAAGAGGCGCGCGACGATCGCCAGGCGCTTTTCATTTTCGGCGTGACGGTCGAGCTTCTCGGGATTGACGCCGGCTTCCACCAATGCCTTGGCCAAGCGATCCAAAATGGCCGGGTCGACGTGGTGATGCTGTGCTGTGTTGCCGTGGAAGTGTGAGGTCAATTGGAGCGACATCGCGTGAGACCTTCCCATTTTCTAACCGCTTCGGTGGCCGGCGTGACTTGGATCAATGCTGATCCGTGTCTGGCCTAGCGTGATGGGAAGGTACGGAAGCGAGCTGTGGCGCTCCATTCTACGAGCGTTTGGGATCCTACATCGTCAGATTAGTCGGCTCATACTTTCGTATGGATATTGCGGTTGGGAGTTTAGTGCGAACCGCGCTCGCCGCATGCTGGAGCTTCCTCGCGCTTTTGTTGGGGCAAAGGCTTTTAGCGTCGAGGCGGGGTCGTGCATTTTAGGAATCTATTGTGCGGAGAGGGAATATTTTTTGTCGCGACGATGGCAATGTTGGTCGCGTCAGGGTCGCCCTGGGCCCCAATTCTCGTTAACCGCTTAATTAGAGGGTTTGTCAGAAGCATCTCTGCCCCGTTTCCCCCACGGGGCTGTCCCCACCCCCCCGGAAGATGTTCTGACGCCCAAGCGCGCCGGCCTGAACGCAGCCGGCGCGCTTTTCGTTTCGAGGGCGCAGTCCGAAAGGCCGATCCGTTACAAACCAGCGTATAATTTAAAACCGAGCGCAAAAGCGGCAGGTTGAGTTGGCAAATGCGGTTCAATCCGCGTTAATCTTTCGAAAGGACTGCCGAAGTGTCCAAAAATCCCCTGATCAGCATCATCGATGACGATGAGGCGGTTCGCGTGGCAACCGAGAGCCTTGTGCGGTCTCTCGGCTTCGGGGCAACTACGTTCGCTTCAGCGGAAGAATTCTTGAACTCGGCCCGATTGCCGGAAATTTCGTGCGTCATCACCGATGTCAACATGCCGGGCATGACCGGCGTGGAATTACAGTCGCATCTTCAGGCGCAGGGCCATAATGTGCCGATGATCTTTATTACGGCCTTTCCGGAAGAGCGGACACGGCAGCGCGTAAATGCTGCCGGCGCGATCGGCTTTTTAAGCAAGCCATTTGACGGTGGCGCTATGATTCAATGCATCGATAAGGCCCTCGGGCGGGACAGCGAACCCACGCGCCACTGATTGTACGTCACTCCTGATGCTTCATGCTCAATCGGCAGCGGATATCTCTATCCGCTGCCGATTGCATTTTGAGCTCTTAGCCCTGGCTTGTGGTCGGAACGGCGACGAAGCGATCGCCCTGTGCCGTCTTTAACTGCATGAGAACGGCGCGCTTGTTGGCGTTCCTAGCCGCACGCAGGGCTTCCTTGACATCGGCCGGCCCGGAGACCGACTTGCCCCCAACGGACAGGATGACGTCACCCTGCTGGATGCCTTTCTCGGCGGCCTTGCCTTCCGGATCGACATTCATCACGACCGCACCATGCGTACCGGCGCCGTCCACCTGATCGGCCGGAGCCAGCGTCATGCCGAGTTTGAAGTCGCTCTCGGAGCCTTGGTCGTTCTTGGCGGTCTTGCCATCCGGGTACTTGCCGACGTGCAGGTCGACGCTGTGCTTTTCGCCGTTTCGGATGTAGGCGATCTTGATCTGCGAGCCTGGCGATACCGCAGCGATGGTCCGAGCGAGATCGCGGCCATCTTTGATCTCGTGATCGTTGACGGAAACAATCACGTCTTGCGACTTCAATCCGGCGCGAGCCGCTGGGCCGCCATCCTGCGGTTCATCGACGAGGGCACCTTTGGCTTCCTTCAGGCCCAAACTGTCGGCTATATCGGCCGTTACAGGCTGAATGGAGACGCCGATCCAGCCGCGTGTAACGTGACCGCTCGAGCGAAGTTGCTCGGCAACGTATTTCACCGTGTCGGCGGGAATGTCGAATGCGATGCCGACCGACCCGCCGGACGGCGAAAAGATCGCCGTGTTCACGCCGACGACTTCGCCGTTCTGATTGAACGTCGGGCCGCCAGAGTTGCCCTTGTTGATAGGGGCGTCGATCTGAATGAAATCGTCGTAAGGGCCGGAGCCGATGTCACGTCCGTTTGCCGAGACGATACCCGCCGTGACCGTGCCGCCGAGGCCGAACGGGTTGCCCATCGCGACGACCCAGTCGCCGATTCGCGGAGATTGCGTCGCGAGGCGGACGTAGGGGAAGTCTCCGGAGCTATCGACCTTGAGAAGCGCGAGGTCGGTCTTGGGATCCGTGCCGGCGACCTTGGCTTTGTAGCGCTTGCCGTCCGTGGTCATGATCTCGACGCTCTTGGCGTGATCAACAACGTGGTTGTTGGTGATCAGGTAGCCGTCTGCCGAGATAAAGAAGCCTGAACCCTGTGCCTGCATCAGGTGTGGTTTTCCGCTATCTTGAGACTGCGGTCCGAACTGGAACGGAAGGCCCTGGAAAGGCGTGCCTTCAAAGGGGTTCTGGCCTTGTCCGGGCTGGCCGGAGTCGGCGACCTGATCGACTTCTTCAGCTTTCACGAATACGGAAACAACGGCTGGTTTCACGCGCTCGACCAGATTCGCAAAGCTCGGAACGGCCTGTTGCGGCGCATTTGATGTGCTGACGTCTGCGACCGGCGTCAGCAAAGAATTCGGGGCGGGTTTCTCTGCCGCGAAAACAGCGCCGGCGCCGAGAACGGCAATCATTGCGGCGCAGGCTGCCAATTTCGCTTTGTGGCGCGCAATCACGCGGCCGGCACCCGAATGTTGCGGCGCGTTCATGTTGGTCTCATCCATTCGTAGTCTTCCTGATTTTACGAGGTGCAGTGCGCGGGATCGGCACTGGCCCCGGGCTGGGGTTGACGCGAATGTGCCAAAGCCAAGCTTTCCGGAATCCGTCCAATGGCTTAAAAATCAGAAAGTAAAAGCCCTATTCCATTCGGCGCAATTGTTCCGGCAAAATGCGCTCTATATCGTGCAATCGGACAATTTCAGATCGTTTGAGAAAGAAGGCGACCCTGCAGAGCCGCTAGTTTCAAACCCATACAGGCGTCGTCCGCAGCGGCGGACGCTCAGGAGAGACGGCAATGGCAAATCGAGTTTATTCGTACAACGAAGCAGCCGAGCACGATCCGATCATTCTGGCTGACGTCGACGAAGCGGCGGCGGTTTATCCGGATCACGACATCGTTACGCGCCATTTCGACAGGCCGTTGACGATCGGGGATTTCGTCAGCTCGATCGCAGACGGTGCGGATGGACATGGTGGATTGCCGACCTATCTACGTATCACGCTGCAAGGCGACGCCACTAAAATTCGCCGGCTGATGGCGGATAAGCCGCGCAAGGCTCGCACATCCAAGCGGTCGTCGCACTAATCCGTTTGTGGTCGAAGCGGTGGTTCTAACCGGGCATTTACCGCTTCGAGATTTCCCGCGCTCGAGCATTCGTCAATTTGATCTATTTCATTGGCAAATATGCTGCGATGCCCGATGAAGGGCTGCCAGGAACCCCACAGGTGGAGTGAGCCCCCATGTCTGATCTCGTTGTCATCGTCTATCCGTCCGAGGCAAAGGCCGAGGAAATGCGCACGAAGCTGTTCGATCTTCAAAAAGAGTATCTGATCGAGATCAAGGATGCCGTGATTGCGGTCAAGCACGACGACGGCAAGGTGAAGCTCAATCAGCTCATCAACACGACCGCGGCCGGTGCGCTTTCGGGCGGCTTCTGGGGCACGCTGGTCGGCATGATTTTCCTGATGCCGCTGCTTGGTGCTGCTGTGGGCGCGGCGTCTGGCGCGCTCGGCGGCGCACTTTCGGATTACGGCATCAACGATGATTTCATGAAGGACCTCTCGGAAAGCCTGCAGCCTGGAAGCGCTGCGCTGTTCGTCGAGATCAAGAAGATGACGGAAGACAAGGTGTTCGAAGCGATCAAGGGCACTGGCGGCGTCGTACTCAAGACGTCTCTAGATCATACAAAGGAACAGGCCCTGCGCGATGCGATCGCAACGCACGCTCCGGCGATGGCAGCAGCGCAGTCTCCCGCAGCCTGACCAGCCGGGGTGCGCCTGCATTGCTGGCATCCTGGTTAGCATAAATTCATGATGCGCCGTCCGGGTCTCTTCGGGCGGCGTATGTGTTTACGCGGAGTGGCTGACGTACCACGAGGAGTGGGCAGACTTCCTAATTGAAGATGCTCCAGGGCGAGGTGACGTCCTCATCCTTGGGTTTGGCGCCTTTCCTATATTTCGATGCCGGGATTTTAACGGGCCGGCTATCCTCCACCACGCCATCGATAAGCGTCGGTTTGGTTGCGACCCTTTTATAGCGGGAGGGCGATTTGCGGCGCGGCGCTGCTGCCGAAGCGTTTGCATTTCCCGTTCCCGGTGCAGTTGCCATCGGCCACACGATCGAGCGGGCGACCATGGGGTTGGCCGCTTTTGCTGCGGCTTTGGCGGCCAGCGCCTTCTCGGCCGCGGCGTCATAGGAGGCGATTGTGTCGACCTGACTCTTCGGCACGAGGTGAACGACCTTATACCCGCGGTCGTGCAGTTCTTTCAGCAGGTCAGGAAGCTGTGCCGCCGTCCAGGGATGAATGTCGTGCATCAGGATGATGCCCTTCTTCTGCTTGGCGAGCTGCGAAAGAATGTTCTGTTCGACGACCTTTGGGCTGCGCGTCCGATAGTCTTTGGAGTCGACGTCGATCCAGACCGCGCCGATATTGCGCGATTTCAGATAGGCTTCCGTCTGTTTGGTGGCGTTGAGATAGGGAAAGCGAAAAAGCGGCGCGGCCGGGGTTCCGTTGGCTTTCGAGACGGTCGAGACCGCAGCTTCGATCTCCTGCTTCGCCTTTTCAAACGAGATGGCGCGGATGTTCTTGTGAGACCACGTGTGCGTGCCGACGGTGTTGCCGCCCGCCGCGACTTCCTTCACCATATCGGGGTTGGCAAGCGCCATCTGACCGACCATGAAGAACGTCGCCTTCGTGCATTGATCGGCAAGTGCCTTGAGAATTGGTCCGGTGACAGACTTTAGCGGGCCGTCGTCGAACGTCAGGACGACTTCGCCATCGTTGAGAAATTGCTTAGCGCCGGATTTATCGCCGCCGATGTCACCGCCACCCGCGGTATCGATTTCGACGATACGCGACACGCCAAGCTTGGTGGTGTCGCCTGCGCATGCGTCAGCCTTGACGGCGGCGCCGGGCTCGATTTCGGCCGACAGCGGATCGTGCGTAGCAAATGCCAACAGCGACGCAACAGCCAGGATATAGACGGAAACGTACCGCATCTCTCTCGCTTCGTTCAGGGAGCCGAAGCGGACTATTATGAGGGCGAATATGAATGATCAAGCAACGGCGATTATCCTCCGCCGATCCTCGGCGCGCTGTTACTGAAGTGCCGCTTTTGGCTGTATTTCTTACGTTTTTGTAAAGCCAAATATGAACGAATGCTGACGATCTGACCTTGCGAGCGCGATTTCGGGCTGAGGGGCGATGCGTTGGAGACCGCTGACAACCCCCGTGAATTGCGTCATAGAGCAACCCTTTCAAGATCGGGAGGTGGAACGATCGATGGTCAGTGTCAGGCCGGTGGTTGCGAGCGACGAAGATGCGTGGCTCAAACTCTTTCGGGATTATATCGTTTTCTACAAAGCCAGCGTGCCGGACGAGATCATCGCACTGACGTGGCGCCGACTTCTTAATCAGGAAGACAACATGATGGCGCTGGCTGCCGTCGACGATAGCGGAAACATGCTCGGAATCGCCACGCTGGTCTTCCACCGTTCGACATGGGCATCGAGCTGGTATTGTTATCTTGAAGACCTATTCGTCGCACCGGAGGCGCGCGGACTGGGCGTCGGGCGGGCGCTCATTGAAGCCGTCTACGCGGAAGCGGATCGTCGCGACGCTGGGCGGACCTATTGGGCGACGCAGGATCACAATGCGACGGCACGTAAACTCTACGATCGCATCGGAACGCTCACGGAGTTCGTGCAGTATCGGCGATGAGCTGTCGATCGGCGCGTGTTCGCTCCTGTGCCGCTCTCCAAGCAGGCAGGAAACCGCGCGTCTAGACCAGACTGTTGATGTGATCGAAAAGCTCGACCGCCTGCGGATAGGCTCCGAGGATCTGGGACATTTCGCCGGAGAGTTCGCGCAAGCGGGTCTTTTGCGAGATCGTGGGCGTCCCGGCGCGCATCAGAAGTTCGAGTTCAGACAACCGTTGCTCCAAATGCTGCGTGCCGGATTGGCGCGCATAGAACCGATGCATTTCGACGATGGCCGGTAGCACGCCGCTATAATCGACAAAGCTTTCGGTCGGTACCGGACTGGCTGAAGCGCCGCCATTCATCGCTCCCGACAACGTCGGCGGCATGCGTTGCTGTGGATGTTGGCGTGATGGCGGCACGGTGTTTTCGGCTGGGTTTTGGCGCGGCCTGCCGCCTGCCGTCTGAGGACTGCGATCGGACGCGCCGACATTGGCGGGGCGAGCGGATGGGCCGGCGTGTTGCGAGGTATGATCGGGGGCTGGGAGAGCTGCTGGCTGCATCGCGCCGCCGAGATTCTCGATGTGCCCACGATCGAAGTTGACGTTGAACGTCATCGACTCGTCGCCGCGATTGATCTTGTCGGTGAGAATCGTGCGGACCTCTTCGAGAATCGTTCGGTCCGGAGCGGAGAAGCGAGACAACACGCCATCTGTCGAAGAGATCAGCAGGTAATGCGTCTTGTCGTCGGGGCGCAGCGCAAGCGCGGCAAAGACGACGGCCAGAAAGCCGAGCAAGACCGTGCCGCCATTAGGAGCCAGCGGCCCCCATGTGAAGTCCGGCCGCATGGAACCCAACGCCATCAGCACAAATAGAAGCGTCAACAGCCAATAGATTGCGGTCGGCCGGTGCGCGACATGCGTGCCCGTGCTGACCGTCGCGATATTGGCGATGGCGATCGTGCGCGTCGGCGTCGATAGCACGCGGCGGTCAATGCGCAGCGAACCGAAAGTTTTGGTCGCAGCTGCGCTCTCTCTGATACGTCCCGAAAATACCATCGAAAACCTGCTCATGGGACTACGTTAATAGTCCGAGCAGAAACATAGTCGATGCGGCAAGGAAACAGAAGCCTTGCACAGATGTCACACACGCGATCAGCCGGCAGGAACATCAAGTTTCCTGGTGAGATCTTCGAATTCTCTACGCAACTCATCGCTTTTGAAGATCTGCTCGAAGCTCGGTGCTTCGAGTTTCTGGATCGCTTCGAAGGATGTCGAGCTTTCGCGAATCAAATTGCGAAGCTGGACGCTGGCTTCGACCGTCTCGTAAGTGTTGTCCGCAATCTTCAGATCGTGAGTCGCTTTGAGACGGGCGCCGGCGATCTGTTCACGCTGTTGCTGGAGATAGCGGCGATACGCCTTTGCTGCTTCGTCGGCGACCTGCTGGCTGTCGCGATTCGATTGCAGCGCGCGTGTCTGATCGGGCCGATTGTCGGCCTTGAGCAGTTCGGACGTGCGCTTACGGGCGGCGGCGATGTCGGCGATGATGGCGTCGAGTTTCGGCACGTATTGCGTATCGATCTTGGCGATGGTCGCATCCTGGGCCTGCACCAGCATCGCAAACAGCGCCGCATGCATCGCGAAGTAGCGGCGCGCAGCTTCCATGTTGTCGCCCGTGGTGCCAATGAGCTTGGCAAGCTGGCCGTCAATCAACTTGGCGGCATTGAACACGGCAACGAGCCGGACGAGATCGCCGGAGAGCACGCTATCGAGAAGCAGATCGACCTGTTCTTGCGACAGCTCCACCCCTGCGGCTTTCAACGCGGCTGCGATTTCGGCCTTCACGCTTTTGATTTCGGTGCGGTTCGCCTCGATGCGCTTGTTGTTCTCGGTGATCTGATCCTGGAGCGACGAGACGGTATCGGTCAGGATGCCGGGGAAGTCCGCGTCTTTCGGTGCGAGGAGCTGCTTTTCCTTGAGCTTTACGTTCGCGTCTTCAAGCTCGCGAATGTTGTGGCGGAGAAGTTCGACCCGCTTCTGCATTTCAACGACCGGCGCATTCGTTACGATGCCGAGCGCGGCGTCGAGCAGGCCGCGGACCTTGGTGTTGCGGTCCTCGCGGGTTTCTTTCCAGAACGGGGGAATGATGTAGTCGTCGCGGCTCGGCAGCTTTTCGGCGCCTGCGCGCGTGTCGGCTGCATCGCGCAAGACGTTGTCGATGGCGGCCATCAGCGATTTGGCCTGCTCGTATTGCGGATCGCCATCGCGCGGGTCGGAGGCAGCGGCCTTGGCAGCTTCTTCAGCGGCGCTAGGCTTCGATGGCTTTTTCGTTGGATCGAGAGCGTCCGTGGCGCCCTCGGCGGCGGTCTTGCCTTCGACGGATTTCAGCCAGTCGGCGATCGCGTCGCGTTTGGCCGCTTGCGCGTGAGCGCCGCTGGAAAATCCCAGCAGAACAACGAGTGCAAGATACCGGGCCGATTTCACAACGAAACTAGGCCTCCGCTCAACCGACATAGCGCCTCCGGCGCGACAATGGCGATGAAAAATCCGGCAAATCAATGGTGCTGGGCTGATGTGGTTGATGCAATCTATGCCGACAGGAGGTTATCGCGGGGTTAGCGGGCGGCTGCGGCGCGGATCAGGCGGTAAAAGTCTTCGTCGATGCTGCGGGCGTCATCGAGGACGAGCATCTCGGCGAACGGCGGCGCGCTTTTGTTTATCGCCTCTGCCGGCTTGCTGCGATTGCCGCCGGCCATTCCGAAATTGGCGTAAAGCCGTAACTTTCTCGGCGAAGGGTGGAGTGCAGCGTAGGGCTGCGGCGCGGACATCGTAACCAGCTGTCCGGAGGTTGCAAACACGGTCGCCGGTACGGCGCGGCCGACTTCGCGGAGAATGTGCTCGGCCAGCGGTCGCAGCCCCTTGGCTTCACGCAGCAGAGACTGAATGTCGGTTGCGGACGTCTTGGCCGGCGGTTGAATCGGCGGACGGAGCTTCGGCGCGCGCGGAGGTGGCTCGTCGGTCTGTGCGGCGGTAAGATTGCCAGCGTAAATGAGGCGGCCGCCGTTATGATGGATGCGTTCAAGCCAGGACGCCCACGCGAACTGGAAGCCTTGCAGGCGCAGCCAGTCGATGATGTCGTTGCGCTCGGTGTGTCCGCTCCGGGCGATTGCGGTCATCCAGCCCGCGAGATCGCGGCCCGTGTCTTCGGCGAGATTGGCGACGAATTCGCGTTCTTTTTCGGCGTAAGCGGAACTCATGGCGATCTGATATCAGATCCAGCGGCGTGAGCGAGCCTTGTAAGCCAGATATTCTTCGCCGAAGACCGCTTCGAGGTGCTGCTCCTCGGGGATGATCTGCAGAACTGTGACAAGAAGGCCAAAAAGCAATGCTGCCGCAACGAACCAGACCGACTTGGTGATTTCCGCTCCATAGAGAAGAAGCATGACTTCGCCAAGGTAAATCGGGTTTCGGAAGCGGATGAACGGTCCTGACGTCACGAGTTTGGTCGAGGCTTTGTGCGGCAGGTAGGTCGTCCGGTGCCGGGCAAGCGTAGCGAAGCCTGACACGATCAACAGCAGGCCGAAGACGCCGAATGCGACGCCCACCCAATGGCCTGCCTTATCGTCAAGGCCCGGCCAGGGAATGGGGGCGAATACCGTCAGTAGCCAAGCGGCCGCAATGGCGAGTGCGAACAGTACCGGCGGCCATGGGAACCGTGTCGCTGGCGTCGAGGGGAGGGAGTTGGGCGTCTCGTCGATCATTCGGGGAGATTATCGCCAAATGGCGAGGCGGTCAGCTCGGTCGATCAGTTCTTTGTCTTGGCTTTTTTCGGCGGCAGTATCGTTGGGGCCGGGACGTCGTCGATGTCGCGTTTGTTAAGCTCGGCCTCGAGGTCGTAGCTCTTGCAGCCCAGCGTCACCAGTCGCTGATTGTACTGGTGCAGCATGTTGAGCTCGGCCTGATATTCGCCATTGGGATCGACACCGTGCGAGAGGTTGCCGAGCGTCGCCGAAAAGCCCGATTGAATGCCGCGTGCCAGCGCCGATGCTTGTTTGCGGTCGCTGAAGCCGCGCATTTCCATGATCTTTATCTGTATGCGGCCGGTTAGCTGCTTGCAGTTCAACTTATCCTCGGGCGTGTCCGGCTTCTTTTTCTTGGCGTCGGCAGCGGACGGCACGGCGACGGCCAGGCCGATAAGGAGGGGGAGAACAAAAGATCGCATCGTGCCTCGCAGGGGTTCAATGTGAAACCACATCATTTCCTGGGCAGCCTCAAGGCAAACTCCAGGTACCCAGACGAACGGGCGGCATTGACGGCGGCCGGGGCGTCGTGTTGCTTCGCTGGTCGGTGTTGGGGGCGCGGGCGCCTCCGTCCGAGGCGGGGCGTTGCAATGCTGGATATTCGAAAATCGGTTGTGCTCATTGCCGCTGTTGTTGGTGGGCAAGCGGCCCTGGCCCAGGAGGATTTTCCGACGCATTTCGCCTGCGATTTCAACCAAGGTTATGCGTGGACGTATGAAGCCGGAAAATACAAAGCCGCGCCGCCCGCCGATCTCGCTTTCGAAGTCGCGCGTATCGACCTCGAACATCAGACGGCGTCGCTCATTCTCGGTGGTAAGCCCGCCAAAGACCTGAAAGTCGTGCGCGCGATCAACGCCAACCATTTCATCGAAGTCGTCAACGAGGGGTTTCTGAACCTCACGACGATCTACGATCTGGATCCGGCGACGGGCAAATATCCGGCCATACATTCGCGGCATTTCGGGCTCTTCGGGCAGCCTGTGTTTGCACAGTATGCCGGTGAATGTGTTCCTAAGCCCTGAGCCATGTGGACGGCTCAGTTGCTCTCGCCGTTCGGCTAAGGCAAAAGGCTCGCCATGACATTGAACCTCGTCAAGCTGTGTGTCGGCGTTTCGACGATCGAAGATCTCGCGGCCTGGCAGACCGAGCACCGGCGGCGCAAGAGTCAGGACGGCGTCGATTGCGCCTATCACCGGACATTCCAAACGCCGAAGAGGCAGGCCGAGCTGCTCGACGGCGGTTCGATCTATTGGGTTATCCGCGGCATCATCATGGTTCGCCAGAAGCTCGTCGGTTTCGAAGAAGGAACGAAGGAGGACGGATCGGCATGCTGTACCTTGATGCTGGACCGGACGCTGGTTCCGGTGCGCCCCACGCCACGGCGCCCATTTCAAGGTTGGCGTTATCTTGATACTGCAGATGCTCCACCTGATCTTCGCAAAGGCAAGAAGGATCAGATTGCGGCGATGCCTGCCGAGATGCGCAAAAAGCTTGCCGATCTCGGATTGATTTGAACGCGGAACTTATTCGAGCGATCCATGTCCCGTCCTCCGTTTACGCCGACAATCGAAGCCTTGCCGAAGCTCGTGCCATTCGTCGGGCCGGAAGCGATGGAGCGTGCGCGCGGGCGGCCGTTCAAGGCGCGCCTCGGTGCGAATGAGAGCATTTTTGGGCCGTCGCCAAAGGCCATTGCCGTCATGCGCGAGGCGGCGGCAGGCAACTGGATGTATGCCGATCCCGAGAACTACGAATTACGTGCCGCCATTGCGGCGTATCACTGCGTCCCGATCGAGTCTGTCGTGGTCGGTGAGGGCATCGACGGGCTGCTTGGCCTGACATGTTCGCTGTTCCTGACGCCCGGCAGCAATGTCGTTACGACTGATGGTGCGTATCCGACGTTCAACTTTCATGTCAAAGCACATGGCGGCAACGTGCACGTTCTTCCCATGCGCGACTTTCGCGAAGATGTTCCGCGCCTGATCGAGACGGCGGCGGAGATCGCGGCGCCGCTGATTTATGTGTCCAATCCGAATAGTCCGATGGGAACATGGTGGACGGCGGATCAGATCGACGCGTTTATCAAGGAGTTGCCGCCACGGACGTTGCTCGTTCTTGATGAAGCTTATTGCGATACCGCGCCGATCGGAACAGCACCGGCCATCGATGTCTCCAATCCGCAGGTCGTGCGGTATCGGACGTTTTCGAAGGCGTACGGGCTTGCAGGTGCGCGGATCGGGTATGCCCTCGGTGAGCGCAGCACCATCGAAGCGTTCGACAAAGTGCGCAATCACTACGGTATCAATCGCGTCGGACAGCTTGGCGCGCGGGCTGCACTGCTCGATCAGGACTATCTCAGGACAGCGGTCTCGCGGATTGCTACGGCCCGGGAGCGGATCGCCGCGATCGCTATCGAAAATGGTTTGAGACCGCTGGCGTCGGCGGCGAGCTTCGTCGCCATCGACTGTGGCGGCGATGGCGCCTTCGCGACGCGCGTCTTGAACGGACTTCTGGAGCGAGACGTCTTCGTTCGCAAACCTGTCGCGAAGGGGCTCGATCCGTTCATCCGCGTTTCGTGCGGGCCAGACGAAGATCTCGATATTTTTGCAGGTGCCCTCGCTGATGTGCTCATGGGTGTGCACGCATAGGGACGAGCGCTGCCCTTAATCCTGGGGGACTGCGGATGACGGTGTCCATTGTTTTGCGACCTGCGCTTCGATGCCAAATATTAAATTGGATATAGCTGCATCGAAGACATCGTCGTCTTTCAAACGCGCGAATATGGGCAGCAGTTTTTTCGTTAACGGCAAACCACTTTGCTCTTCGACTTCGCGCAGCGCCTCGGCGCTAGGCTTTTGCAAAAGACCTCCGATCTCGCCGGCGCAAATGCCGAGAATTGCGGCGTAGGTGGCGAAGCTTAGGGCCGGAATTTCTGCTTCAGGGACGCCGGCATCGAGGAGGATTTGGTAACATTCCTCGGCCAATTGCAGATCGATCGGCCCACTGGTCCAAAATCTCAAAAGCAGGGGGAACGCATTTGGATATTGTCGCGCAAGTTTGCGATAGGCCTTTGCCGTTTCGATGAAGCGGGTTTGCCAGGGGAGTTCTCGTTCTGGTGCCTCGACACTGCCTTGAAGGCGGTCGGCGACGGCGCGTTCGAGACCTTCCTTGGAGCCGAAATGGTAGCTCAAGGTCGCGACGTCGCAGCCTACTGCACGCGCGGCGCAGCGAAGGCTGAAGCCCTCAAGACCAGCTCGCTCGATTTCTAAAAGCGCAGCTTGGACCAAATCGGCTGCGATGAGCCCTCTTTGCCCGCGGGTATGCCTTGTTTTCATCAGTGTTGAAATTGCCCCTTGCGAATGCGGTCGTCAAGCGCTATTCCAACACTGTTGAAATAACGAGGGACGAACATGGCGGTCATGGCTGAGCGCGAGTTCAACGAGCGCGAAAGGATGCTCAGTCTGGCTGCGGTCATCTCGACGTCTTTCGGCGTGGGGATTTCTTTCGGTATCGGCTTTCCGCTCACCGCGCTGACCTTCGAAGACTGGCACCAACCGAAATGGATGATCGGGCTGGCGGGCGCCGCGCCGGCACTTGCCGTGTTTATCGCTTTGCCCCTGCTTTCGCGATTGATGACGAAAGTCGGCGCAGTGCGTGCGATCGGAAGCGGTTGTGTCATTGGCTCGATCGGCTTCTTGGCACTCTATATGTTTCCATCGCCAAATGCGTGGGTCGTCATTCGACTGCTGATGAGCGCCGGATTTGCATTACCTTGGTTGGCAGGCGAGACCTGGATCAATGCGGTTGCCCGTGAAGATATGCGCGGGCGCGTTATCGCTGTCTACGCGATTGCCTTTTTCTCTGGCTACGCTGTTGGACCGATGTTGTTGCGCCAGCTCGGAATATCGGGATTAGCGCCGTTTGGTGCGGCAGCGGCCATTACCGTGCTTTCGGGAGTACCCATCGTGCTGGGTCGGCACTTGGCGCCTCCGCTGCATCATGACGGAACGCAGAGCTTCCTTTGGGCGATGCGGCTTGCCCCGGCGGCGATGATGGCTGCCTTTATGGGCGGCTTCGCCGAGATCACCAATCTTTCACTTATCCCCAACGTCGCGTTGGCGGCTGGCTGGTCGCAAGACGCCGCGCTCGGACTTCTGACAGTCATGACGATAGGCGGGATTTTGCTTCAATACCCGCTGGGGTGGCTATCCGATAAGATGTGTCGCATCAATTTGGTCATCTGCACCGGTTTCCTTTTCATATTGTTCTCTTTGATGCTGCCATGGGCGCTCGGAGATGCGGTCGCGTCGATGATCGTGATGTTTCTTATTGGTGGGATGATCCTGGGCTTTTATGCGCTGGGTCTCGCCATCGTCGGCGAGCGGATCGGTCCTGCGGATCTCGCGGCCGTCAACGCGGCCTTCATCGTGATGTATCAGGCCGGGGCGCTTGTGGGGCCGATCATTTCCGGGATCGCGATGACGGAGAAGCCGGTCCACGGCTTCGTCGCGACGGTTGTTGGTCTGACGGTTGTCTCTGGTGCACTGGTAGTCGTATTTGATCGATGGGAGCAGCGGCGAGCGCGATGAGCGACGCACCCGCGATCATGGTTAATTGTTTGTTTGCGTACTGACGCTATTCTCGCTCAAGCTTCACAATCATGCGTTTTTAGCGAGATTGCCCATGTTCGTGCGATCCGTCCTGTCGTTCTTTTCCGTGCTTGCCTTCGGCGTCATGGCCGCGGCGGCCTTTTTTGCGTTGACGCCTTGGCTGTCGGCCCATGTTCCCGACAGCGTGCGTTCGCTGACCGAAGGTCTGCAATTTGGATCTTTGGCCGTCGGTCTGGGTCTAGGATTGACGCTCGGCGCTATCGGCCGCTTCAACTGGTCGGATATCCCGCGCCGGATCGTGACATGGTTTTTGATCCGCGAGCAGAAGTTCTTCTACTATGCGCTCATCGCGATCTGCGCGGGCGTTCTGGTTTTCTATTGAGTTCAAAATGCAAAGAGGCGGCCCGACGGACCGCCTCTCGAAGCATTGAAATGTGGCTCGATCCTCAGACCGAGTAGTACATGTCGAACTCGACCGGATGCGGCGTCATCTCGTAACGCATATTCTCTTCCATGCGCAGCGCGATGTAGGCGTCGATCATGTCGTCGTTCATGACCCCGCCCGCTTTCAGGAAGTCGCGGTCCTTGTCGAGGCTGTCGAGCGCTTCGCGGAGCGAAGCCGATACTGTCGGGATCTTCGCCAGCTCAGCCGGCGGCAGATCGTAGAGGTTCTTGTCCATGGCGGGACCCGGATCGATCTTGTTCTGGATGCCGTCGAGGCCAGCCATCAGCATCGCCGTAAAGGCAAGGTAAGGATTGGCGCCGGGATCCGGGAAGCGGATTTCGATGCGCTTGGCCTTGGGGCTTGAAACGTGCGGAATGCGGCACGAAGCCGAACGGTTGCGGGCCGAATAGGCCAGCAACACAGGCGCCTCGAAGCCCGGCACCAAGCGCTTGTATGAGTTGGTCAGCGGATTGGTGAAAGCGTTGATCGCCTTCGCGTGCTTCAGGATACCGCCGATGTAGTTGAGGCACATCTGCGAGAGGTCGGCGTACTTGTCGCCGGCGAACATCGGCTGGCCGCCCTTCCAGATCGACTGGTGAACGTGCATGCCCGAGCCGTTGTCGCCGAAGACCGGCTTCGGCATGAACGTCGCCGTTTTGCCGTAGGCCTGGGCGACGTTGTGCACGACGTACTTATAGATCTGCATGTGATCGGCCATCGTGATCATCGGGCCGAACTTCACGCCGAGCTCATGCTGGGCAGCAGCGACTTCGTGGTGGTGCTTTTCGACGGTGACGCCCATTTCCGAAAGGACTGAGAGCATCTCGGAACGGATGTCTTGAGCGCTGTCGATCGGCGGGACCGGGAAATAGCCGCCCTTCACGCGCGGACGATGGCCGAGGTTGCCGGATTCAACAATCGTACCGGTGTTCGAGGGCAGCTCGCTGGAGTCGATCTGATAGCCCATCGAATACATGTCAGTGGTGAAGCGGACATCGTCGAAGATAAAGAATTCGGCTTCCGGCCCGAAATAGACTTTGTCGCCGATGCCGAGCGACATCATGTAGGCCTCGGCCTTCTTGGCGACCGAACGCGGGTCGCGCTCGTAGGGTTGGCCGGTCGAGGGTTCGAGAACGTCGCAGAAGATCGCGACGGTCGTCTGGGCGAAGAACGGGTCGACGTGGGCTGTTACCGGATCCGGCATCAGTGTCATGTCGGAGGCTTCGATCGATTTCCACCCGGCGATCGAAGACCCGTCGAAGGCGTAGCCGTCGGAGAAGACGGCTTCGTCAACGCAGCTGACGTCGGCCGTGACGTGCTGCATCTTGCCCTTGGTGTCCGTGAATCGGAAATCCACGAACTTGGCTTCCTTGTCCTTGATGAATTTCAGGACGTCATTTGCATTTTTCATAGACACTCCCATGCCTAGGCATTCCGTTAAAGTTCACGCGTGCCAAGTCATTTAGCCGGTTTAGGCCGGTTCAAGCGTGACAGTCTTTTTATAGTTCGTTTTATCGATCAAATGGCATCGCGACCGGATTCCCCGGTGCGGATGCGAATAGCGTCTTCGATGGACGAGATAAAGATCTTGCCGTCACCGATCCGGCCGGTCTTCGCGGCCTTTTGAATGGACTCGATGGCCTTTTCCAGCATGTCGTCGCTCAAGACGACTTCGATCTTCACTTTGGGCAGGAAGTCGACCACGTATTCCGCCCCTCGATACAGCTCGGTGTGACCCTTCTGCCGTCCGAAGCCCTTCGCCTCGATAACTGTGATGCCTTGCAAGCCGATTTCTTGTAGCGCTTCTTTTACTTCATCGAGCTTGAAGGGCTTTATAATCGCTTCAATCTTTTTCATTTTCGCCCCTTAGATCTTGGACAGCATGTCGGTCGTACCCCACGCTTGCCCAGCGGCCCGAAGGCTAGCAGAGGCCGTGCCACCTGCGACGTTCGCGAGAAACATTACATATGTCATTGGCTTAGCGTGTCGTGATGGCTTCTTAGATGGTCGGCCGCTGTTTAGTAAGCCTTAAATGCATGCCGGTTGCACATTTTTTATGCTGATTTTTCTCAACGACGGTGAGTGGCTTTTAGGCGCTGAATTTCCAGGCAGTCGCCGGAGGCGGAGCAACAGTAGGGGTTCAGGTAGCGGATATGAATGAATTGCTGACGACGTCGGAGGCGGGACTAGCCGACCGTCTGGCGGCCGAGGCCGGTGTCGCCACGATCAGCCTCATGGAGCGTGCAGGGCAGGCGGTGGCCGAGGCGGCGCTTGACATGGTCTGGGGTCCGGACCGGCGCGTGGCGGTGCTTTGCGGCCCGGGAAACAATGGCGGTGACGGGTTCGTTGCGGCCCGGCACCTACGTGACAAGGGTTGGGACGTCCGGCTTTTTCTGCTCGGGGACAGAGATGCGCTCAAAGGTGACGCGGCCGAGATGGCTCGGCGTTGGCCGCTCGTCGTTCACCCGGCAACCCCGGATGCCCTGCAAAGCATGCATCTGGTCATCGACGCCCTTTTTGGTGCGGGCCTGTCGAGGCCTCTTGAAGGGGAGGCGGCGGAACTCGTGCGCGCCGTCAACGCCAGCGGTCTGCCTGTCCTTTCCGTCGACGTACCGAGCGGGCTCGAAGGGACGAGCGGTGAGGTGCGCGGCGTTGCTGTTCAAGCGCGCCGGACTGTGACGTTCTTCCGCAAGAAGCCGGGGCATGTGCTGATGCCGGGGCGGCAGCTCTGCGGTGAGGTTATCGTCGCGGATATCGGCATTCCGGAGCGCGTGCTCGAAACGTTGAAGCCGAAGCTGCACGAGAACGGCCTGCCGCTTTGGGTCGATCATTTCAACTGGCCGAAGGATGGCGGCCATAAGTACGACCGTGGACATGCGGTCGTCGTCTCGGGACCGGCGTTGCAAACGGGAGCAGCGCGTCTTGGTGCGCGCGCGGCGCTGCGGGTCGGCGCTGGGCTCGTCACGCTCGTCGGCAACGCTGCCGCAACGGCAATCATCGCGACGCAGATCACCTCGATCATGGTGCGATCGGTTTCAGGCGCCACGGCTTTGTCGGAATTTCTTCGCGATACGCGTCGCAACGCGGCGTTGATCGGTCCAGGCGCGTCTGTTGGGCCAGAGACGGCAGATGACGTTTTGGCCGTGCTTCGATCATCGGCTTCAGTCGTGCTCGATGCGGACGCGCTGACCTCATTCTCGGATACAGGAGAAAAGCCGCGCAGCGAAGCCAGCATGGGATTTCTGGCACGGAACGGCGATAATCCGCATGGTCGTGAGACGCTGTTTGCCGCAATCAAGAAGCGGCCGGCGCCTGTCGCGATGACGCCGCATGAGGGTGAATTCAAGCGTTTGTTCGGAGAGCTACCTGGTTCGAAGATCGATCGCGCTCGCGAAGCGGCGAAGCTCTCAGGCGCGTTCATCATTCTGAAAGGCGCCGATACCGTCATCGCCGCGCCGGACGGTCGCGCCGCCGTCAATTCCAACGCGCCGCCTTGGCTCGCCACGGCCGGATCCGGTGACGTTCTCGGTGGCCTCGTGACGGGGCTTTTGGCACAGCACATGCCACCTTTCGAAGCCGCCTGTGCTGCCGTCTGGCTGCACGGAGAGGCAGCCAATGCGTTTGGCATGGGCTTGATCGCTGAGGACTTGCCCGACGTTCTGCCGAAGGTGCTGCAGCGATTGTTTACGGAGCGCGTCTGACCGGATCGGTTGCGTCAGGCGCTGGAACTCATGGCGGTTCGTCCGGCCTGCTTGAGCTGATCGTCGGCATGTAGGAATGCTTCGACTTCCGGCGTTGCGGGTGGGCTGACCTCCGAGACGCCGAGGAGGGACATCAGCCGGGAGATCTCGACGAACTTCTTTTCTTTGCGGTCGTAAAGGCCGCCTTTGAATAAGGCGCGCGTTGCGGGCTGTCCGTCGCGCGGGCCGCCATGGATGACGAAGACCTGCTCCATGACGACAAGCGCCGCGTCCCAGCAGAGAAGCCGCGTTTCGAGGCGGAATTTTTGAAAAGGCCGCAGCTCGCGTTGAAAGCGGATGGTGATCGCGCTGGCGATCGGGGTCCAACGATGGCGCAAAACCAGCCGCCAAAGGCCGGACCGGACGAGCACATCAAGGCGACCGAGATCCATCAGCGTCAGATAGCGGCCGTTGTTCATATGGATCGAAATATCGAGATCGTGCGGCCAGACGCGAAACCACAACTTGGATGTTTCGCTGGGCAGCGAGAGAGGTCCTCGGCGGCGTGCCGTCATTAGGACCCATATCAGTCTGAACCAAAGGTTCATGCGCCGGTTTTCCGAAATGTAGGCATTGAGACCTAAGCAGCCTTTACCTATACGTCAATTGCGCGGTCTGCCGCGATCTCATTTGGCGATTGCCCGTCGGCGGGCCACAATGGCACGATATCGCCTGTGCAATTATGAATCGCGAATCTGACGAACCAAAGAGGGTTTGGCTCGGCGCATGAAAAGCTTTCGGGCATTTCCGGTGTGGCTGCTCATGGCTTCGCCTCTGGCGGGGGCGCCTGCGCTCGCGGCTGATGCCATCACCGCGCCTTCGCCGGTCGAGGAAGGCGCGACGTTGCTCATTCGGGGCGACGCGGAGAAGGCTGTTGCAACTTATACGGCAGCGCTCAAGGACACGGGGCTGCCCAACGACCGGCGCGCGACGATTCTCAATGATCGCGCTGTCGCCAACGTGCGTCTTGGCGAGACCAAGGCGGCGCTTGAGGACTACAATCGCGCCGTTGAGCTTTTTCCCGAGTATCCGGTTGCATACAACAACCGAGGCAATCTTCTTCTGGCGCTCGGCCAGTTGAAAGAAGCGATGAAGGATTTCGATCGCGCTCTGCTTCTGGCGCCGAGCTTTGCCGCCGCCTATTCGAACCGCGGCAATGCGAAGATGAAGCTCGGCCAGTCGGCTGCAGCGCTGGCGGATTTCACCAAGGCGATCGAACTGATGCCCGCGAGCGCGCCGCCGCTATCGGGACGCGGACTTGCCTATCTCTCTGTCGGCAAGCCACACGCTGCCATTCGTGATTTTTCGCGCGCCGTCAGCGCCGATGCGCGTTTTGCGTCGGCCTATCGCAATCGGGCAGAGGCGCGCATGGCCGTTGGGCAACGTGACGATGCGATCGAAGATCTGTCCCGTGCCATCGCCTTCGATCCTAATAATGGCGAGCTTTATGTGGTGCGCGGATACGCTTATCTGATCAGCGGCAATCCGGCGTCGGCCATCAAGGATTTTTCGCGCGCCATCGAACTCGATCCCAAATCGAGCGCGGGATACGAAGGGCGCGGGCTTGCCAATGGTGTGGCGGAAGCCTTTGACGACGCGAATTCTGACCTCAATCGCGCGATCGAACTCGATCCGCGCTCGCCGGTGGCGTTCGCGTTCCGGGCGTACATCTATAAGCAGAACGGCCAGCCGGATATCGGCGCCAAGGACGTCGAGACGGCAATCAAACTCGATCCCAATTCGCCTGAAGCGCTGTGGGCGCGTGGCGAAATCGAAGAAGCCAATGGCCAGGCCGATACGGCCATTACGGATTTGCGCCACGCCTTGCAGCTTCGTCCGAGCTGGCAATTCGCGTCGGATGCGCTGCAGCGACTAGGTGCGGCGCCGGACGATGTCGAGGACAAGCCGGTGCCATCGCTGGATATCGATAAATGGCATGTCGTGCTGCACGGCAAAGATTATTTCGCAACCAGCGTCGACTATCCGCAAATACGCGTGCCGCTGGAGATGACAGGCGAAGGGCTGCCGAAGCTGTTGTCGTGGGAAGTGCAAAAGCCGCCTTACGCGGGTTACGGCATCCTGCGTTTTTCAGGCGGCACGGTTCACGGGAAAAACGGCCCGGAAGACACCGAGCTTGCCGCGATCATCTATATCGGCGGCGGCAAGGTTTTGGCAATCGAGCCGCATCGGCAGGGTCAGCGCGTCGCGTCGTGGACGTGGGATGGCGATCGTCTGCAGATCGCAAGCGTGGATGGAGTCACCGACGAATATCAACTTCATCCGGTGAATGTTGCGGTCGTCGGCAATCGCGATCAGACGTACGCAGACGGGGCGCGAGCGGAGCGGCAGCAGCGACGCTCCAAGCCGAAATCTTTCTTCCAGTTGCTCTTCGGGTTCTAATATTCAGCGCGTCGCCGCAATGACGGCGACGCAATCGGAATGCTGGTGATGACCGAGAGCGCGACGATCGTCTGGTTTCGCAATGATCTCCGGCTTCATGATCACCCCGCGTTGACCGCTGCGGTAAAGCGGGGTGGACCGGTCATTGCACTGTTCATTCTCGATGATGCGGCTGCGGGGCGTTGGAAGCTGGGGGGTGCATCGCGGTGGTGGCTGACGAAAAGTCTGGAAGCATTGAGCCACGACATTGCGCAGCGTGGCGCACGCCTGATTTTGCGTCGAGGCGATACGGAAAGTATTTTGAAACGTCTCGTCGATGAGAGCGGTGTAACGGCAATTTACGTCACTCGCAGTTATGAGCCCTGGGCCACGGGGATGGAGGAAAAGCTCCATAAGTCGTTCGGTGGATCGGGTGTGGTCTTCAAACGCTTCGGCGGTCGCTTGCTGAGGGAACCGGAAGATTTGCGCACATCGTCCGGCGCTGCATATCAGGTCTTCACGCCGTTCTGGCGCGCCTTCAGGAAAGAGTTTTCAGCGCCGAAAGCACTGGCGGCGCCACGTCATCTTGGCTCGGTGCCGGACGCGATTGCATCGGACGATATTTCCGACTGGAAGCTCGCGCCGACGAAACCGGATTGGTCGGGAGGTTTGGCTGAGGCGTGGCGGCCGGGCGAGCGTGGCGCGCAGTTGCGTCTAAAAAATTTCGTAAGCGAGGGTCTTGCAAATTACGATGACGGACGCGATCGGCTCTATGCGGAGGGGACGTCGCGACTTTCGCCGCATCTTGCATTCGGTGAAATTTCTCCGGCGGCGTGCTGGCGCGCAGCAGCGGAGGCATCGCATCAAACTCACGGCGGCGATGGCGCCGTCGAAACATTTCTCAAAGAGCTTGCATGGCGCGAGTTCAGTTACGCGCTGCTCTTTCAATTTCCGCAGATGCCGGATGAACCATTGCGCGATGAGTTTGCGGCGTTTCCCTGGGCGAAGTCGTCGGCTAACCTCAAGGAGTGGCAGCGCGGTTTAACGGGATATCCCGTCGTCGATGCCGGAATGCGCGAACTCTGGGCCACTGGATATATGCACAACCGCGCGCGCATGATTGCGGCCTCTTTTTTGACGAAGCATCTGCTTCTGCCGTGGACATCAGGCGAGGCGTGGTTCTGGGACACCCTCGTCGACGCCGATCTCGCAAACAACGCAGCGAATTGGCAGTGGGTTGCCGGTTGCGGTGCAGATGCCGCGCCTTACTTCCGTATTTTCAATCCTGTCTTGCAGGGCGAGAAATTCGATCCTGATGGCGACTATGTTCGCCGCTGGGTTCCGGAGCTTCAACGCTTACCGTCTGCCGATATTCACAAGCCATGGGCGGCCGATGCGACGACGCTGAAACGCGCGGGAGTCGTTATCGGGAAAAATTATCCGTTTCCGATCGTGGACCATAAAGAGGCGCGCGCTCGCGCGCTGACGGCGTATGACCGCGTGAAATCGGGCAAGCGAGGTTGAAAATACGAGGCGACTTCCGACATTTAACGTCGTTGCACATGAATCCTTGAAGAGAAGCTTTGCAGGTGCGTGATTTTGAAATGCTCACGACGAACCTCGAAACCGTTTCGTAAGCTAGATGAGCCGCAGTCCTGTACGGGGGGCGATTTATTGGTAATTCCCATTAACGTTGGGGCGTTTTCGCCGTACTATGCGGGCAATAAGCGTATTGCGTAGGGAGCTATCATGTTGCGTAGGATGATGTTGGCGGCAATTTTGTTTGCCGCTCCGTCGGTTGCGGCTATGGCCGAGCCGAGCGAAGCACCGGCGAACGGGGCATCGACGACCACCGAGACGCAGTCGGGCACGACGACATACTTTGGCAAGGCCGAAGGAGCGAAAGAGCCTGTGACCGTCGAGGCGAAGAAGGAGCCGGTCGCCAAGCCGCGGCCGCTTCCGCCGACACTCACCGCATCCATTGATCTTTCTCGGCAGACGATGAGCGTTTCGGTCAATGGCGAGCTGCGCTATCGCTGGCGTATCTCTTCCGGGACACAGCAGTATGCGACGCCGACGGGTAACTTCTACCCGCAATGGACGTCGCGAATGTGGTATTCGAAGAAATACGACAATGCGCCCATGCCGAACGCTGTTTTTATCAATGGCGGCGTTGCCGTTCATGGAACATATCATATGGCTGCGCTCGGCCGTCCGGCGTCGCACGGCTGCATTCGCTTAGCGCCGTCGAATGCCAAAATTTTCTACGATCTTGTTCAGCGCCACGGAATGATGCGCACGCGCGTCAGCGTGCATGGACGCCCGAATTGGGGTGATAGCGCTGTCGCGCGTCGCGACTCGCGCGATGACGATGATTACGCGAGCAATGGCGGCAGCTCGTTCTGGGGAAACATCTTTGGCGGTCCGCAGTCGGCCAAGGCGAACGGCAAGAAAACACGCTATGTCTATATCGATGGCGTTCGCACGAAGGTCTACCAAGCGAAGGACGGCACGTATTACTACAAGAGGCCGAAAGGGAAGAAGTATTCGGGCTACGCCTACGGCGCAAACTGATACGTCAACCTGTTCCATAATTGAAAAGGCCCGCGATTTTCGGGCCTTTTTTGTTGCCGGCGATCAGAACGGGTTCCAAGTCGGCTGTTCGGTGAACCGGAGGTAGCCTATATTGGCGCCCAGACGCATGCCAACTCCTGATCGAATTGGTGCCATGATAACGGGGCCGCCCTTCAGCAAGGTCACGCCGACCCCGCCGACAAAATATGCAGATCCGTCGATGCCTGTGAAATTGCGATAGATATCGTTCGCATTATCCATGCGGTAGATGAGGAAAAGTGTGCGCGAGCCAGAGGCGCCTAAATCGGTGCCCACCGAAGGCCCGTGCCAATAAACTTCCCGCGTTCCAGGCTGGGAACGCATAAACAAAGTGCCTTTGCCGAAGCGAAGACCTGCGAGAAACGCGCCGCCGCCTTCGACGCCGAGGACGTAGGCCGTCGGGCGTCCCGACTGTTTGAAGGCATGCTCGATGACGGCTGCCAAGTTTGTCGAAATCGATCCGAAGAACCCGCGCGTGACGTCGCGGATTTCTTCGATCGAATAGCCTTCCTCTTCCGGTGGCGGTAGATTGGGAATGGGGGGCGGCTCTCGCATTGCAACAGCCGGCGGCGGCGCAGCCTCATCCGGGTGTGTGCGCGTGGCCCAGCCTTGAGATGGGTGTGGCGTGGCTTTGGTGGCCGGCTTCTTGGCCGCCACAACGGCAGGCGGGGACGGTTTCTTTGCGGCGGATGCCGCCGGCGGCGTTGCGGGAGAGGGCGCTGGAACGGGAGGGGCGGCCTGCGCTGTCGCCGGTGGCGGAGCGTTGCGCTTTGCTGCGGCGATCTTCTCATCGAGGCGCTTCAGCATATAATCCGATTTCGCCTTGATGACGGTATTGAGTTCGGCCGCCGCCATTTTCAGTTCTTCGAGCTTGGCGCAGTCGGGTTCTTCGCCGTCGGGTATGCGGCCGAGAGAGTCTACGGTAAGCAGCAGCTGGCTGCTCTTCTTGTCGAATTCTTCGAGCTTCGGGTCGTCGATGGCGTTGAGAGCCAGATCCTCGTCATCGGTGTCGGGCAACTGCAACGCCTGCTTATAGCGTTTGAGGCGCTCCTGCAGCTTGGGTTGCACTTCGAGCGTCAAAGTTCGCAGACTTGCGCCCGACTGATCGACGGCTGCAGCGAAGTCATTTGCCGTGCAGGTTGCGGCCACTGCGCGCGGCGCGGTTGTCAGCAATGCCGCCATCATGGCAATGAATGCAAGCGTCGATCGCATGGCTTTGCAGCTCCAATATCAGTCGCCAGTGCCGGGCGATCGTCGGTCTTGCGCAAACGAGCAGAAGCCTTTGTTACGGTCGTGACGCGGATTTTGCGGCAATGCGCGCCATGAACCGGGCGGTGTCAACGATAATCCGAGTGTGCGTTCCCGATCCTATTCGATCAATGCCATCGGTTGCCGAAACGTCGAACGTGATTTTTCGGCCATCGATAGATTTGACCGTTGCGGTCGCGGTTACCGTATAGCCAATCGGCGTCGGCGAAGTGTGTGTCACATCCAGGTGCACGCCGAGGCTTTCGTGGCCTTGCGGCAGGAAACCATCAAGGCAGTCGACCGCTGCCGCTTCGATCGCGGCGATCAGCATCGGGCTCGCGAAGACAGGCACATTTCCACTTCCGACACGCGTTGCGAGGCGCTCATCAGTGACAAGCATGCTTGCCGTACCGCTTAGTCCAGCGCGCAACTGCGAAAGATCGGCCATCCGTTACGCTCCTTCTCGTCTGGAACGGCCATTAAGGGGCGTCGCTCGAATGATCAATAGGATTGGTGCAACTCGTAAACAGGGCTAGCATTAACCAGCTTTTCGGAACGCGCTGCCCAAAGACGCAGGAGCACGTCTAGCTGATTATGACGTTCGACTCCGTAGAGTCATTCAGACGATATTCAGGATGGCTGCGTGCTGCTTCGCTTTCGCTCGTTCATGATCGCGTTTTCAATTGTTCTCGCTCTTGCGCCGTTTTCAGGAATTGCGGCGGCGGCGCTTTTGGCCTCGACGCTCGGCTGCGAGATCAATG
This sequence comes from Hyphomicrobium sp. DY-1, assembly GCF_047497105.1. Taxonomy (NCBI): domain Bacteria; kingdom Pseudomonadati; phylum Pseudomonadota; class Alphaproteobacteria; order Hyphomicrobiales; family Hyphomicrobiaceae; genus Hyphomicrobium; species Hyphomicrobium sp. DY-1. The sequence goes on from NZ_CP134870.1 coordinate 3,416,177, forward strand.
ATGCTGCGATGGAACCCTGCACAGCGTATGGCATTGACTTTGGTCCGCTGCTCACGGATCTGTTGCTGACCGCGAGCCTAGGGCAGATCGCATTCCTGATCCTGACGGCCGTGCTGATCGTCTGGGCCGTAGTCGAAGTCTTCGCCCTGCTGGCACGGACGTGGCAGCGGGAACGCGGCGCGGCGGTTAGGCGCTAGGGATGGGTGATTTCGAACAGGCCAGGGAAGGCTGATCCCGATGGGCCGATTTCGGAAACCGCAGCGGCGCAGCTTTCGTCGATGACCAGCTTGCATTGGTTCGAGGGATCATCTTGGGCGCAGTGCTTGGCACGCATCCAGGCGTCGTAAATCTTCTTTTCCTGGGCGTTGAAAACATCGAGTTCGGGGCCCTTGTAAACCGACGGAAGAACGGCCGCTTTGTCCGTCAGCTTGCCGCCGGGGCAGGTTTCAGATGCGCCTCGGGCCTGGGCATAGCGGGAACCGATGTCGTAAGGCGTCAGATTGGTGGCGGCGATGGCGGTGCGCGTGGCCGTCAGAAGATCCTTGGGCGGATCAGCTGCCGTGGCAGCGTTATCGTCGGCCAGCAGTCCGGCCAGAGCCAGAAAGGGCAGCATAGAAAGGCTTTTTGGCCGCCTCAAGCCCATCGGGGTACTCCTAGGTTGTGTTGATTGCTTCAGCAACTTATCGTCCGAATTGCAGCGCGTGCTGATGGTGCCGGATGTAAGTCTACGCTGGCAACGATGCGAAGAATGCCATCAAATGCATATACTTTTTTGTAAGTCGAAGCGATTTGCATTTCAGCAAATCCATCAACCTCATATACCCTATCTTCGCAATTGGCGATCGAAGGCGCTATCCTGTCTTTGAGCTTGCCGGCTGGCGGCGATATCATCGTATTATGGGTTGAGCTTGCCCGTGCGCCGTCCCTAGGAGAGAGACATCACATGACCTCACGCATTGCTTTATATGCGGCTGCGTTTGCCGCTCTCGCTGTCACCGGCGCCAGCCCAAGCTTCGCTCTTTCGACCAAGGAATGCAGCGTGAAATATCAGGCTGCGAAGTCCGCTGGAACGTTGAACGGACAAACCTGGGCGGAATTCCGCAAAACGGAATGCGCTGGAGCTGCGACGACGACGGAAGAAAAGCCGGCCGCAAAAGTCGAGACGACGAAAGCTGCTTCCGGCGCCATTTTCCCGAAGGCGGTCGATACGAAGTATGCCAAGGAGAGCGCGGGCCGTGCTCGGATGCATACGTGCCTCGATCAGTACAAGGCCAACAAGGCGAACGGCGGCAACGGCGGCCTCAAGTGGATTCAAAAGGGCGGCGGTTACTACAGCCAGTGCAATGCGGCCCTGAAGAAGTAACTTTGCCTGATCTGCTGCAGACCTGACAACGGCGAGATTTTCATCTCGCCGTTTTTCGTTTCGGAGAGCCCCGTCTCAGCGTTTCATTTCGCGCTCGCGCTGCCACGACAGAAACAGCACCGTTACGAGCGACGTCAGCAGCATGGTGCCGAGAATAGCGGGCTGGCGCATGAAGGACTGCCAGACGTTGAAGCCTTCAATCCATCCGCCGCGGTTCGTCAGGACGTTATTGAGAACGAGAACCACGAACGCGACGAGCGACGTCAAGGCGGTGGCGATAACGGCTTCGACCAGCCGTTTGGTTAGCCGTGGTACGGATATGGAATTGCGGCCAATAGCGAGTTGCGTCCGGTCCGACATGGTTTGCTCCCGTATTGATTAGGCGAAGGGGCACGGCGATCGCCACGGAGCCCCGGATTTATTCTCCCTTTCTATCAGATTCGCATCGGCAACGTGGCAGGGGCGAGGCGTTCGCGCATCGTTGGCTTATCAACGAAACGAGGTTTTCTAATGCCCGATCCTCGAAGCAAGTTGATCACTATGTTCGCAGCTTCGGCAACATCGTTCAGTAAAGCCGGATTATAATGAGGGACGTCGCTCATGCTGCGGCTAGCGACGAACAGGACCGGCGGATTTAGTGCGCGGTTCCAGATCGGAGAGCGTTCATGCTTCGCTTCTTACATCTGCTGGCTAGCGCTTTGCTGGTGGCAATCGTCGGTATGTCGGGTGCCGCGACCGCGGCGCCTGGCGGGTTAGGTACGGTCGTGTTTGGCAAGCCTAGCGCTCTTGTCCTTACGCACGGCGGAGGTGGCGGCCACTGGGGCGGTGGCGGCGGAGGTCACTGGGGCGGAGGTGGCGGCCATTGGGGGGGAGGCGGTCATTGGGGTGGTGGAGGCCACTGGGGCGGCGGCGGCCGCCACTGGCACGGTGGATACTGGCGCGGTAGGGGCTGGGGTTACGGCTTCTACGGCGGGTATCCCTACTATGGCGGCTATTACCCGTATTATGACGACTATTATTACGATGATTACTACTATCCGGATTATCCGACCTGCTACTACAGCCGCAGGTATCGCGCGCGCATCTGTCCAGGTTATTGATACTTCAGGCCGTGGTGCCCAAATTGTCCGAATGAGTCGGCGGCTTAACTGCCGACCGCAGGAGCATTTAGAAGTTACATGAAACCGCTTGCGCGTGCTGTTCTTATCGCTCTGTCGCCATTGGCATTCGTCGCCACCGAGGCGAAAGCGCAATCGATCTTCGATGTCGAACATGCGCGCGCCATGTACCGTGCCGGAGTCGCCAGCCGGTACGATATGGAGCAGTTGAGACGCTACGGTGCGCCCAGCGGCTTTTACCCACAGTACGGGCCGCCGCCGCCCCGCCGGATTGATCTGCGCCGGCTCTGGTTACGAGAACGCTATCGCGATCGCTATTACGACTGAGCGGTGGTCTTGAAGGGCGGCCGCAGTTGGCCGATATATGCGGCATGGATAAAAAATCGATGCCCGCCGACGAGGCCGAGTGGCGGAAACTCTTGACGCCGGAGCAATATCGGATCTTGCGTGAAAAGGGCACTGAACCGCCCTTCACCGGTGAGTACCTGCATTCCGAGAGCGATGGAACGTTCACCTGCGCGGCTTGCGGCAATCCGCTATTTTCCTCCGATGCCAAGTTCGATTCCGGTTCAGGCTGGCCTTCGTTTGATGAGGCGCTGCCGGGCGCTATCGAATATCACACCGATACATCTCACGGGATGGTGCGCACCGAGATCACATGTGCGCGGTGCGGATCGCACCTTGGTCACGTTTTCGATGACGGTCCGACGGATAGCGGCAAGCGCTATTGCATCAATTCGGTTTGCCTCAATCTCGATGAAGAGGCACCCAAGCCCGAAAGTAAGTAGTGAGCCTTTTTTAAGACGACTCGCGTGCTAGACAGGCTGTCAGGACTTGCCGTCCGGCGTCACGCGCTTCTGAAAAGCCATCGCGGCAGCGGGAGCGCGTATCTTTCCCTCGTGAATGAAATAGACAAACACGTCGCGTGGCGTTTTCGGAGCCTTATCCTTTGGCGCCATGACCGGCAGGTCGTCGGGTGTGCCACCGTCGGCCCATATTTTTGCGCGGGCCGCCCACTGATCGAGAGCTTTCGGCTTATAGGCGGTGGGCACCGTGTCTTGTCCCGTCTGAAGCCGCGCATAAACGAAGTCGGCCGTCACGTCGGCGATGGCCGGATAAATCGCGTGATCGGCGAAGACGATGCCGACCGCATGCTCGCGGGTCAAGGTAACGAACGACGGCGTGCAAAACGATGCATGCCGCACTTCGACGGCGTGCTTTAGTGGTCGCTTGCCGACTTTTTTCGGTAAAAGCTCGAGGAAGGCGCCGAAGTCGCTTTCATCGAATTTTTTTGTCGGCGCAAACTGCCAAAGGAGCGGCCCGAGCTTATCTCCCAGCTCGGCGACGCCAGAATCGATGAAACGAGAAACCGAATCTCCAGCTTCCGCAAGAATGCGCCGGTTCGTGGCGTAACGCGGACCCTTCAATGTGAAAATGAAGTCGGGTGGCGTCGCCTTTGCCCAGCTTGCGAACGTCGAGGGTTTTTGCGTCCGATAGTATGTGCCGTTCACTTCAATGGTGGCGAGATGGCGGCTGGCGTATTCCAGTTCTTTCGCGTGCGCCAAGCCTTCGGGATAGAAAACGCCGCGCCAGGGCTCGAATGTCCAGCCTCCGATACCGGCCCGGATCGTGCCGTTGCGGGCTGTTTCGGCTTTGCGCGCCATGGCAGGTCTTCCATATATCGAGGACGGAATCGCCGTGTTCAGCGAATCGCCATAATTCTGGGCAAGTTCTTGTTTTTCCCGCGACCTCGGGGCGCATGCACGGATAATCGCGGGCACGGCATCTCGGCGTTTTTTCGCCGATCATTTATCATTGGTGACAGCGCTTGGGGCAAGCGTTGTAATCTTGCGCCGTTGGGATCAGCATTAGGCACATGACTGCCGAGAACGTGGGGCAAACGGCCGGTCTTTCCATTGCGGGCTTCGTACCTTGGGGTGCGGGCGCGTCGAAGCGTGAGCGGAATTTTTATATTGCGCTGGGCGTTGCGCTTCTGCTGCACGCTTCGTTTTTGATCAGCGCGGTTAGCAGCGGAGGCGCCAAGCGTCTTGGCGCTGAAAATGGAGCTGATGACGCGATCAGCGTTTCTCTGGTCACCGAGCAAGATCTCAAGAGCCGGGCGACGGTCGCGGACGAAGTTTCGCCGCCGCCGGGGCCGATTGCGCCGACGCAGCAGGAGCAGAAGGCCAAGCCTGAGCCTCAGCAGCCGCCGGAGAAGCAACAACAACCGACACCGCCTCAGCAGGAGCAGGCTAAGCAAGAGCCGCAGCCACCCGAACCGCAGCAGCCTCCGCCGGAGCCGCAGGCTCAAGATACGCCGCAGCCGCCGGATCAGCCGCAACCGGACGTTCCTCAGGATACGGACCCGGCCAAGCCAGACCAGGTCGCCAAGCAGGACGATACGAGCCCGGATAGCCAGCCGCCGGACCTCTTCTCGCTCGACGATCAGGATCCGTCGAAACTGCAAAGCGCGAACGAGCCGAAGCCGAAACCGCAACCCAAAGAAGATACGAAGCGCGCCAACAAGAAGCCGAGTACGAGTAAGGCAGCGAAAAAGTCTTCTTCGAAGGCTCAGAAGAAGGTGGCTGCGCTCGATTTATCGACGCAGGCCCTGGCTCCGAGTTTTAGCGGCGGCGGTGGCGCGGCTGCATTCCAGCGCCCTCCGGGCATCACGCGCTCGGGCCTCAACGATGCTTTCGCGAGGGCGGTGATCAGGGCGCTTCAGCAGACCATGCCGCAGCTCTCGAATACGCTCGGCCGTGTGACCGTTCGAATTTTTCTGTCCGACAGCGGCAACGTGATTTTCGTAAAAATGCTCGCTGGATCCAAGGATCCATCGCTTAATCAGGATGTGGTCTTTGCAGCCAAGCAGACGAGCTATCCTATTCCGCCGGCGGGCTCTAATGAGGCCGACCGCACCTTCATCGTGACTTACATCTACGATTGAGGTCGCCGAACTCGACTTCGCGACAGACCTGCGGAATTTGTCCGCTGCCTTGGTATTACGCGAAATCAGGCAGGCAGCGTCGCGGCAAGCAGCTCTTCGGCGTGCGTAGCCGATGAAATGACAAGTCCGACGACCGTCAGGATGAGGAGAGCTAAGAGGAAGGTCACGTCGGTCTTCTCGCTCATGATCGCTCCAACAGGTTGTTGCGATGGCAGACAAACTGCCAATCGTGCGGTCCTGGGCGATCCCGAAGAAGTTTCTTATGACGTTGTCAACAGGCTAAGTTCGACTCAGGCTCGGCCACAATAGCCAAAGTGAAGCAGCGTCACCGACACCCGCTGAGAGTGGCCGTGACGCTGCAGAGCTTTTTTTCGTTACGTGTTTCGGAGGAGGGGACGGACACTTATTGCTGCTGCACGGCATCGGAAGCCGTATTCGTGCCTCCGAGCTTCATTGGCGCATATTCCGGCGTTTCCCTGCGGCAAGCGCCGAGCGCGAGAGCGGCGATGCATATTCCAAGCGCGACGACTTTCATGATCATCTCCCGTGGTCGATTGCGATTGTCTGGATACGCATGTGAACGCGGGAGCAACGCCGGAAACGTCGAGCTTGTTCCGTGTTGGGCTTGACGCGGATGGTGCAAAAAAGCCTCGCGAATCTCAGCCCGTCCGGAAGCCGCTTTGACCGGCATGATTTGAAACGGGCAAATCTTAATGTTCAGGCAAGCATGCTTTCAAATTTAATTGGGATTCTCACAAAGTATGATCGTGCACCTTAAGCGACGCGCTAAGGCTGCTAATTGGCTGTTTGGTAAAGTGCTGATCTGCTTTGGATATTTTTTGCGTGCCGAGTTGCCCGCGGTCTGCGCGGCGCAGATGGAAAACAGCTGATTATTTTCTAGACGAGAATAATTGCTTTTATCTTCACGCGGTCTGTGTACCTCGCATTAAGGAGGCCGATAGTAGCGTCCGGGCCGTAGCCTCCGCTCATGAGGAGCGGGGTAAATGCTTGTGATGGAACGAGTGACGGGCGAATCCATTCCGGCCGGCGTCGAACGCTCGACGCTTGAAAATGCAATTGCGTCTGGCTTTCCGCTGCTGAAATTTCCTCAGCAGCTCGAAGCGGCCTTTGAACAAGAAGTTGCGGTTCAGCGGTGCCGACAGCTCGCGTTTGGCGGGTTGTTTGGGATCTTGCTTTACGACTTGTTTCTCATCCCCGACTGGCTGGTTTCCCCGCAGATGTTTGTAACGTCCCTCTGGGTGCGCCTCGGTGTGGTGACGCCAATCGCGTTGCTTATGATCGCGTCGCTCTACCTCAATCCGCCGGTGGCGATCCGCGAATTCCTGGTGGCGGCCGGTGGCGTTGTGCTCGGCGCAGGCAGCATTCTCTATCTCATGCTCGTCGGCGAAGGTGGGCCAGGGGACGCGCAGCACCAGTCGCTCATTCTCATCATACTCTTCATAACGATGGTGCAGCGGGTGCGGTTTTGGTGGGCCATGGCCGCGTGTCTGGCTTGTTTTGCGATGCACGCCGTCGGATTGTCGTTGCTACCCGCATCCACGTTCGAGTTCCAGGTTTCGGCCAACACCGTGTTTGGATGCGCCGTCGTTCTGACCCTTTTCGCCTCATATGTGCTGGAGCGCGAAACGCGGATGAATTATCTGTTGTCGCTCAGAGGGCGATTGCAGCGCCAGGATCTCGATGCCAAGAGCCGCCGGGACGCGCTGACAGGGCTTCGCAACCGGCTCTCTCTCGACGAAGCGATCGAGGACTGTGACCGTGCGGATGGCGTTGACAAAGAGCTGGCGGTCATTCTGCTCGATATCGATCATTTCAAATCGTTCAACGATACGGCCGGTCATCAGGCCGGAGACGTCTGCCTGAAGCGCGTTGCGGGGATCGTGCAGAGCGAGTTGCGGGACTATTCCGACGATGTTTTCCGCTTCGGCGGCGAGGAGTTCGTCGTCCTGTTGCATGGCGTCGATCTGCCGAGGGCGATCAGGATTTCGGAGCGGATTCGAAAAGCAGTGGAGGATGCATCGATCCCGCATCCGGCGCTTGACCTAGGAGAGGTCGTGACGGTCAGTATGGGTGTCGCGTCGGTGGTCCTGAGTCGAGATATTCGCGTGGGTCAGGTAATCGCTGCGGCAGATGCGGCGCTTTATTCGGCGAAGCGAAACGGTCGCAACCAAGTGGCGCCGCGGATGCAGTTCGTCGAATTCGTCGGAATGGCTGAGCGCGGGCTCTTCGCGCACTAAAGTTGTCGGCAAGAGCATTTCGAAAATGCACGGATTAGGCATCTTCGAGCTCATGCACGATCAGCTTCCTGATATGCAAGGCTGGCACGAGGTTCGTGCGACATCTCTCTTGCCATGTTGCGTTTGTGTTTGTCGCTCTTGACCAGGGAACAACGCCGCTGCATTTGCGTTTGGGGACGGGATATCACTTAGAAGGAACACGGATATGAAGAGGGTCGCGGTTTTGGCTGCGGTGGCGCTTGCCTTTTCGTCGGGTTGTGCATTCGCGGTCAGTCAGGCCGTGAAAGATGCATGCAGCGCCGATTACGCTGCGTATTGCAGTCAGCACAAAGTCGGTACGCAGGCAGCAAGGTCCTGCATGCGCGAGCATCGCAAGATGTTGACCGACTCGTGCATCCATGCGCTTGGACATTCAAGCGAAGTTACGCAGGCTGATATCGACCAATATCACCGCGAGCATGGCAAGTAATTTTGCTCGCGCTGCGGGCGTCTTTCGAACAAGCTTTGCGCCCGTCGCTGCATCTTGCGGTGGCGGGTTTTCTTTTGGTCCGCCGCTTCGTCACCAGCGGACGCGGCTAAGTCCCAGATACCGGCCGATCAGCTTTCTGACGACGGTGCTTGGCAGCTTGCCGCGCGCGAAGTGGTTGAACTTGGCCGTCGGGCCAACTGCATAGCGGAACCGAGGGCGCCGCGCCGCCAGGGCTTTCGCGACGGCCTTGCCGACGTCTGCAGGATCGCCCGCTGACTTGGCGACAAGGGCCTCGACCGTCACCTCGAGATGCCTCAGTAGCGGCAGGTAGACGCTATCTTTCGGGAGGATGCGCGGCGAGTTCTCCCAGATGCTCGTGCGGTAGGGGCCGGGTTCGATTAGGATAATGTCGATGCCGAAGTGCTCGACCTCGTAGGCGAGTGATTCGGCCCATCCTTCCACGGCCCATTTCGAGGCGCAGTAAGGCGAATTGGCGGGCTGGCCAGCAAATGCCGATTCGCTTGAGATGATGACGATACGTCCTCGGCGCTGCGCGCGAAAAGTCGGCAGCAGGCATTTCGTCAGCGCCAAGACGCCGAAGTAATTGACCTCCATGATCCGGCGGACGTCTGTCTCGGGGAGATCTTCGAAGGCACCGCCTGCCGCGACGCCCGCATTGTGCACGACGGCATCGAGTTGCCGATTGGGAAGATCCAATTCGGCGACGGCGCGTTCGATCGACGTTGGATCGGTTACGTCGAGCTGTCCGACCGTTACCGCTTGGTGCACGCCTGCCGCGACTAGCGCCCGGTCGAGTTCTCCGCGCTTGGTGAGGTCGCGCATCGTGGCGACGACGTCCCAGCCCTGCTTTGCGAGTTCGACCGTTATGGCTAGTCCGAAGCCGGACGACGTCCCGGTGACGAGAACTCTTGGCATGGGGCAGGGGCTCCGCGAATTGTTGTTGTCGGCGTTTTACGCGACTGCCGGCGTTGAATCGAGGCCGGGCTGTTCCCTGGGGAACAGCGAGGTGGGAGCGGCGCCGGTTATTCTATTCCCCACGACGCCGCCTCGCGGTGTCGGCCGCGAAACGACAAGTCCTGTGTTCCCGCCGGCTCACAGGGGCGTCGTGATGCGGCCGACTCCCTGAGGCGGTTGCGATTGGGCTGGAACTAGTCGAGGAAGGTAACGCGTCCGGTCGCGACGTCGTGCATAGCCGAGACGATCTTCAGCTGTTGGGCTGAGACGAGATCGCGGAGGACGCTGCTGAGGGCGGTCAGCCGCTCCGCGCCTAGGTGGGCATTGGCTGTTGCGACGGCCTGGACGAAAGCCTTGTTCTTCGACGTGCGATCGTCCGGAAAGTCTTTGCTTGCTTCGGCCACAGCGGGCTTGATCCGCGCCAGGACGCCGGTCAGCAGACCGAACTCGACATCGTCGACGGCGCCTTTGATAGCGCCGCATTCGCTATGGCCGAGCACCACGATAAGCTTGGCGCCTGCCAGCTTCGTTGCGAATTCAGCGCTCCCGGCAATATCGTCGTTGATGACGTTGCCGGCCACGCGGGCGCTGAATATGTCGCCGATACGTTGATCGAAAACGAGTTCGGGCGGCACGCGGGCGTCAATGCACCCGATCACGACCGCCGAGGGAAACTGGCCGCCCGCTGTCGCGCGGACCTGTTCGATCAGATCGCAATTGCGCATGTTCTGTGTGGCGAAGCGTTCGTTTCCGGCCTTGAGCTTAGCCAAAGCGTCGTCCGGGCTGGTCGCGGACTGGCGCTCGGAGGTCATGACGGAGCACTGATCGGCGGCGAAAGCCCGATCGACCGCCAGCAGACCGGCGGCTAAGGCGCTACTGCAACAAAAATGACGGCGCGACAGCATCAAAGCCTCCCAGATATCGACGATCGAATCTAACTGGGGAATGCTTAAATGGACACGTCCAAAACAAGAGCAAATTCTCGTTTATTATCGGCGATTTGAGGCAGCTTCTCTGTTTTTATGGGACTTTAGTCTCGCGTCTAAGCCAATTCCAGCGGATTAGGATGTCTGCGGGATTTGCCTTCAAAAAAGGAGCCAGTTTCGAGCAGCAGTTTCTTATGAACGATGTTGGCGTTGACCACGCAGGCGGATTTCAGCGTCAAATCGTTGGCGAAAATCTCGCCGGTGACTTCGCCCACGACAGTGACGGTTTCCGATTTGATCCGGCCTTCGATCACGCCGCGCGCGGCGACCGTGAGAGAGAGGCAATTGACTTCGCCCAGGACCGTGCCCTCGATGACGAGGGGGCCGGGATAGTCGATGCCACCTTCGATGGTGGCGGTGCGCGGAATAGTGAGTGTGCGGCCGACGCTGGTGGTCGTCTTGAGCTCACGCATAAAACTTGTACCCGTCCGTAGCCGACACAACTCCCGCTGGCATCAGCCTGACGGATATTTTCGGCGAATTTCAGGCTTTTTCGCACCGGGCAAAGGTGTCTTGCGTCCGCGGCGGCGGCAACTCATGTGGCAGCGCGCGGCGTTGCCACCGACGTCCTCTTGCGCTCTTTCCGATGCGGTATTAGCAAACGGCCGTAAAGTCGGCGCTCGAAGGGAGAATGGGCTAATGGCGGAGACGACGGATACGAACGCGGCAATCGCCGAACTGAAACGCGAAATCGCCGAGCTTTCGGGATTGTCGCTCGCCACGGGCGTTATTCTTACGCAGCTTCTGCAGAAGATCGTGAGCCGCGAGATGAGTCCGCAGAATGCTGCGACGCAGATCGTCGGCAACGCCCGCGAGGCAATCGAGGGCTTTACATCGCATGTAGACGTCGATCCGGCGATGAAGAAGCGGGCGCTGGAAGCGGTCAAGCAGTACGAAGACCAGATCCGTTCGGTTCTGCCGATCTAGCTTCATTGGCGCGCGGTGACATGCGGCCTACGCCCCAGCCGCCGCGCGCTGACAAATTTTTCTGACGCTGTCGAGTGTCGCGCGACCTGACACGGTGTCAGGGTCCGCTGCTCGGACGGATGCGTTTCAGGAGATCCCAAAGCGGGAGCGCCGCTAGCCCCCCGACCATGCCGCCGACATAGCTCGGCAGCGGGAAGCGGAAGACGGCTTGCCAGATCAAACCGGCGACCCAACTCGCCACCAGCATGGCGACGATCGTGACGAGCAGGCGTTGCCAGAAGGGAAGAAAGAGAGACATGGGCGGTTCTCAAACTGCTGCGGATCGCTATTTCTCGAATTCTTCGTAAAGTGCTTTCATGACTTCCAGCGTGGCCTCGTCCACTTTCTGGCCGCCGATATTGCTCGTCACCACGATGGCGAGATCGTGATCTGGGTCGACTGCGATGGACGCGAAGTTCAGACCGTTCGAGCCATTGTGCGTGAGGATCGGTTTTTCCGTCCAGTTGAATTTTGAAAGTCCCCAGCCGAGCGCGTAGGCTCCAGATTTCGGCGTGCCGGGCTTTGGATTCTTTATCTCCATCGAAACGGCCGGCGCCTCCAAGATTTTCAGCGTCTCGGGTGTCACCAGGGCCGGGCCGCGCTTGCCGCCGCCTGCAATCCATCCAGCCCAGGTCGCGAAGTCCTTGATGCTCATATGTGCCAGCCCGGCTGGACCGAGGGAAGCCGGCAGATCTGCGCTTTCGCCCCATGCCATCGGTGTGATCTTGCCATCAGCCTCGATGCGATGGCCAACCGGTGCGTCGTAGAGACCAAATGTTGCTTGAGCGCCGAGGCCCGCCGTCGCCAGCCCGAGCGGTTCGTAAATCCGCTCATACATCAGACGCTCCCAAGGTTTGTCCGCCGCTTTTTCGATCATCGCTCCGGCGGTGATGTAGCCGAGGTTCGAATATTGAAACTTGCCGGATGCCGGAAAGCTCGGGTCGTGCTTCGAACCCCAGGCGTCGATCATGTGTAGACGCCAGTCCTTGAGCGTATGCTCGTAGGCGTCAGCGCTGAAATAAAGTTTGCCAATTTCTTCATTGTCGGTCGGTATGCCGCTCGTATGCGAGAGCAACTCTTTCAGCGTGATGGCGGCGAACTTCGGCCTGAGATTGGGAAGATCGGAGCCCAAAACCTCTCCAATGGTCGAATTCCAACTCAGTTTGCCTTCTTCTACCATCATCGCCGCGAGGGTTGCGGTCATGGCCTTGGTGTCGGATCCGAGGTGATAGCGGTCATCGACCGTGACCGGAATTGTCGTTCCCGCCACACGCACGCCTACCGCGCCAACTGCTACGAGCTTTCCATCTTTAACGACCGCCGCCGCGAGCGACGGGAGTGCATGTTTTGTACGGATCGGGTCTAGCAGCGTATTGAGTGAAATCTCGGCGCGGGCGGTTGCTGCAAACAGAAGGGAGGCAGCGAGAAAGACGAACGGCATACGCATTAGGGCACTCCAGCTTTCGGTGAAGCATAGCCCGTTTCAGGACGAAGTGTCTCAACGGCCGGCTGTTAGTGACGGATTTGGTTGAGCTGCCGTTAAATTTTTGGCCGCCCACGTACTTACCGGGCGGATGGTACAACTCTAATTCGCCGATGGTTTCAGTTGCCTCAGTTCGGCGACATGATTTTGGAATGCGGATGATTGCAATAACAGAATTTTTCGATCGCCTTTGTTTGGATCGGCATTTTGCCAATGATGCATCTGGCGACACCCTGGTATTTCCCTTTGCTCGAAGAGGGCGCGGCTATTTATTACCTGCAGACAAAGAAACCGGCGTCCGCCGGGCACTGCGCGTACAGATTATCGCCTCGTGGATTGCCATGCTTTCGTTCTGCATTTTCGGCGTGTGGATGACGATATCCACCGAGAAGCAGGCATGGCACGATTGGCTCGCGATCGTGTCGTGGTTGGCCTTCATCATCGCGTATTTGATCTATTCGCGTTTCAGCCTTGTCCGCGGTCTTGCGCGGGCGTGATGACGTGCGTTGCGCCGATACGTCTCACCGAATGCAGACATAGTATCAAGATCGCTGTCCGATCTCTATTTAGGCGGCGGGCGATTTTTGAGACTCATGATGTAGGCGATAACGTCGTTACGGTCGTCCGCATGCAGCACGAAATTCGGCATCGTGGGATGAGATGTGTCCAGCCACACAGCGAGTGCACGTCCGCTCATGCCAGACGTTTGAGCGACACTTGTGAAGGAGGGAGCATCGGCATTGGGTGATTTCGGATTTCCGAAGTCTATCGCATGACACTCAGCGCAGTGTTTCGCGGCGAAATTGTATCCCTGTCGTGCGTCGCCAATCTCCTGGCTGTCGACGGCCGATGGCGTTGAGACGGCGGCGAGCATTGCAGCCGTGGCGAGCCCTCGCATCGTTTTGGAATGCAACTGATGCATGCGGATTCTACTCCGTCCATGTTCTCTTATTTCTCGGTTCGAAGTGACATAATGTAGCCGGTCAGATCTCGGATCTCGATGCGCGTCAAATTAAGATTGGGCATCGGCGGGTGTGGTCGCGTAAGCCACGTAGCGAGATGGTCCAGTGTTTGTCCCGGTTGGTTGGCGATGCCGGCAAACGTCGGAACATCGCTAGGGACCGGAGCGTTCGCCGGTTCTCCAATCAGATGACAGGACGTGCACAGCTTGCGTGCGAGATTGTTTCCGTTCTCGAGGTCAGGATGTTTAGATTCTGCTTTGCCCGGCTCTTCTTTCAAGTTCGGCGGCGCATCCATCTGCTGCGCCAAAGCTGAAACCGGCAGCGGAGCCGTACAGCCAAATGCAATGACCGCAAATGCCAAAGCATTCGTCGCAAACGTACACGTCGCACGTATCGCCAATTTTGCCGTCATCTAACCCCTCAAAATCCATTGTTCGAAATCAATACAATTGTGACATCGGTGCGCTAGGTCATGAATTGACGAAGCGCAAATTGGCCGGGTGGCAGAGATGATTTATTTGAGCGTAGATTGTCGTGCATTGATGCTGGCGCTAGGCTTCGTCTTCGTAGTGTCGAGTAACGCAAGCGCAAACGGGGATGAGCACGAAGCGGCTAAGGGCTTGGCGATCCTACAAAAGAACTGCGCGCGTTGTCATGCGCTGGGATTGACGGAAAACAGCCCGCACGCTCAAGCGCCGCCGTTTCGCGATATCGTCCATCGCTATCCTGTCGAGGATCTCGAGGAATCGCTGGCGGAAGGCATTATGTCGGGTCATCCCGATATGCCCGAGTTCACCTTCGATCCGGACCAGATTGGGTGGATCATCGCCTACCTCAATAGCCTAAAAGCCAACGAAAAAAGGTAACTAGACGACGTTTTTTTTTAGCGCTTCATCCGTAAGCAGAAGGCGGCCGTGGCCTTGGGTCGCCGATCGGCGTGGAACAGCCCCGCATGTGGACGCGTTGCCCTTTGTAGTTGAGGACGCGCAAAAAAACTGCCAGCGCGCCCAGGACATGGAGGACTTCGATGAAGAGGACATTTGTCGCTATCATCGGCGCGGTTTCCATCGCGGCGTTCGCGGCGCCGATTGCGCACGCGGATTCCATTAGTGGTGTCGAAGGCGCCCGCGCCAAAGAGCGCCAGGGCCGCTATCTCAATCGCAGCGACCGCGAGCATCTTCGCCGTTACGGTAGCAACGATGACTACGGTTGGCGTGGACGCTATCGCTATTACGATGATGGCTATTACGATGATGGCCCCGGTGGCGTGAGTGTTTATGTTGGCCCTGGTGGCGTCGGCGTTTACGGTTACTGATCGCTGACGATCGAATCTCTAAGCGCGCGAGGCGAGCGGGTGGATAATCCTGCGACGCCTTGCACGCATTTGCAAAATGCGGGGGCAACCGTTGATGGAGCCAACCGGCGCCTGCCTGCAAGCACGTCCCCAAAAAGTTCCGCCCACAGCACTTAAAATATAGGCTTTTGAGGCTGTTTTCTTGCGGCGGATATTTCCTGTGAGATCGTTTCAAAACGTATGCGGCGAGTATCTCTGTATCGCCGTGCAATTGCAGCGGCTTGGTGGGTGTCAAGCCGCGTCATTCGCAATCAAAACAAAGGAGAGACTTCGGGATGAAACGTTTCGCACTTATTTGTTTAATGGCAATCGGAACGACCATCGGCGGCACGGCAGTATCAGCCGCGCCTGCATCGACCAGCCTTGCCGGCGTCGGAAAAGCGCAGAGCGGCGTAGAGCTTGTTCGGCATAAACGCGGACATTGGAAACGCAATCGCCATTATCGCCACAAGAATTGGCATCATCGGCGTCACTGGCGGCACAATCGCTATCGTGGTTGGCATCGCTATCATCGCCGTCCGTGGAACTGGCGTTCGCGCGGTTGTGTGATCATCGGACCGGTTTGGATGTGCCCATAAGAGACGTTTGCGTCTCTATGATCGACTGCGTTTTTTTGTGGAAGAGCCGGGCGTCCGTCCGGCTCTTTTTTTTATGCGAGTTCTCTCGGCGCCTTCCGTGCCCGGGAGGCGGAGAGCCGAGCGCGGATGACATTTTGGATTGGTCTAGCTCGTGAGCAGGTGCGCACCGATGTCCTCGATACGCTCGAATATCATATCAGGTTGGAGCGTGCGTAGTTTTTCGGGTGCGGTGTAGCCCCAGGTCACGGCGGCGAAGTCAATGCCGGCAGCGCGGGCGGCATTAAGGTCGCGGGCTTCATCGCCGATCGCCAGAACCTGATGCGGGGCGACACCCGCGCGTTTCATCACGCGGCGGAATTTTCCGGACTTGCCGAAGAGGGCCGCGCTGCAATTGTAATCTGAGAAGAGGGCAGTGTTCTCGGGACCGAGAACGACTTTCGCGTTCTCCTCGTTGTCGGATGAGACGAGCGTCAGCGTGACGCCTCCGCTCTTCAGCGTGCGCAGCATGTCGCCTGCGCCGGGAAAGAGCGAGATAGTCTCGAGCTGCGTCGATTTCAGCTTGCGCATGTAGCGGGCGATCATCGGTAATTTCCAGCGCGGTACGCCGAGGTGTTTCAGAATCTCGGGGACGTCGGCACGGCGCAACGGTTCGATCTCGTCTTCGCTGACGCGGCGCAGGCGGAACGCATCCGCCACGTCGTTCAGGCTGCCGATGAACCAGGGAAAGCTGTCGGCGAGGGTGCCGTCGAGATCGAAAATAACCAGCGAATAGCGCATGTGCTAATGACGGCTCCTCTAGCTCCGACCCTGTCTCGGAACGGAGAGGGAGTCAATCGCGCATCACTTGCAGGGTTTTGCGTACGGACCGTGACAGCACCGGCTGCGTATTGTCGCTGAGTGCGAGTGGGCGGGATTTGTCTTTCGTCGGCGTCTTTTGATGGCGCACAACAAGTCCCCAGCAGGGAGCAGGCCGCCATGCGCGTGGGCTCGGAAATGTCGGTTGGCGACAACCAAGCCTCATGGCGATGCTTAGCTTTTCGATGCCGTAGGGCTCTGGCTGCCAGATATAGCGTTCGCCCGCCGCCTGACGGATGGTCTCAAGCGTTCGCGAAGCGCCTGGAACGTCACGTATAGTGACGGGATTGCGAATATCCCGATGAACGACGCGAAAATCATTCCGCCGAATACAGGCGTGCCGACATTCCGGCGCGCGAGTTCGGCAGCTCCAACGGCAATGACAAGCGGCAGCAATCCAAGGATGAAAGCGAATGACGTCATCATCACCGGCCGGAACCGCAATCGGCTGCCTTCGGTCGCTGCTTCATGCAATTCGATACCGCGCTCACGCTGCTCTTTGGCAAATTCGACAATGAGAATGCCGTTCTTCGCCGCGAGACCGATCAGCACGACCATGCCGATTTGGCCATAAAGGTCGAGCGTCAGGCCGCCCAACACGATGGCCGCGAATGCGCCGAACACGCCGACGCTGACCGATAACAGAACGGGGACCGGAATGGTCCAGCTCTCATAGAGTGCGACGAGGAACAGATAGGCGAAGAGCAGGGCAAATCCCAAGATGATCGCCGTCTTGCCTTCGGCGCGCTTTTCCTGGAAAGCCGTATCCGTCCATTCGCCTGCGTATCCGTCAGGCAGCGTGCGTGCGGCGACGGCTTCCATCGAGTTGAGAGCTTGACCGGAGGACACACCGGGCGCCGGGCTGCCTTGAATGGTCACCGCGCGGAGATTGTTATAGCGAATGATCGCCGATGGACCGATGACGGGTCGCACTTCCACCAAGCTCCGCAACGAAATCATCTCGCCTTTGTCGTTTCGCACATTGATCCGAAAGATATCGTCCACGCTCGTGCGATCGGCAGCGTCGGCCTGCACCTGGACCTGCCACGTTCGGCCGAAAAGGTTCATGTTATTGACGAAGTAGCCGCCAAGGGACGCCTGTAGGGCTTGAAAGACGTCGCTAAGTTTTACGCCCTGAACTTGAACTTTATCGCGATCGATATCGAGGTAGATCGATGGATTCGTCGCGGAATACGTGCTGAAGACGCGCGAGAGCTTCGGGTCCTGGTTGGCGGCAACGAGAAGCCCTCGTAATACCTGTGCCAGGGCTTTTGGATCGCCGCCGCGGAGATCTTTCAGAACGTATGCGAAACCGCCACCCGATCCGAGACCGATGATCGGCGGTGGCGCCAACGGTACGACAATTCCGCCCACGATTTCGCGGAACTTTGGCCCCAGCCGCGAGATCAATGCATTGACACCTTGCGAGCGGTCCTTCCTCTCCGCGAAAGGTTTCAGCGTCACAACCATGAACGCGCCGTTGGCCTGGGAATAGTTATCGATGAAATTGAGGCCGATGACGGACGTAACATCCTGGACGGCAGACTCGCCTTTCAAAATTTCCTCGGCCTGCTTCACGACATTGGTGGTGCGCACGACGGATGCACCTCCCGGAAGCTGCGCGATAACGAACAGCGCGCCCTGATCGTCTTCCGGTAGGAAACCAGTCGGCGTGACTTTTGACAGCGCATAGATTCCGACGCCGGAGATCGCCACGAGAGCGAGGCCGACCAACGAGAACCGAAGCATCCGCGCCACCGCGGCGCCGTAGGCGTCCCGAATGTAATCGATGCTTCTCATAATGATGCCAATCAATCCTCTGCGCGGTCCATGGTGCGGTTTCAGAAAAATGCCGCACAGAGCAGGGGAAAGCGTAAGCGCGTTGATGGCAGAGAGGAACATCGACACTGCGATGGTAACGGCAAACTGGCGAAACAGTTCTCCCGAAATTCCAGGGATAAACGCGACCGGCACGAACACAGAGAGAAGAACCAGGGTAATGGCGATGATCGGCGCGGTAATTTCCTGCATGGCGAGTTTGGTCGCCTCGGCGGGAGATAGGTCCGGCCGCTCCTCCATCACGCGCTCGACATTTTCGACCACGACGATGGCGTCGTCGACCACGATGCCGATCGCCAAAACGATTGCGAGTAGCGATACTGTATTCGCCGAATAGCCGATGGCCAGAAGAACGATGAATGTACCGATAAGGCTGACGGGCACTGCAAGCGTCGGGATCAATGTCGCACGAACGCTGCCAAGGAAAAGATAGACAACAATGACGACGAGAATGAAGGCCTCGATGAGCGTCTTTTGTACTTCGTGAATGGTGTCGGTGACGAACTCGGTCGGATCGTAGGTCACCTTCCAGGCGAGATCCTTTGGGAACCGCTTCTCTGCCGCTTCGAGCTTGGCTTTCACTTCGTTCAAAGTCGCGATCGCGTTGGCGCCGGGAGCCTGATAGATCGCTACGACAGCTGCAGGGCCGCCATTAAAAAGCGTTTCGCGGTCAAGATTGGCGGCGCCAAGCTCAAGACGCGCGACGTCGCCGAGCCGCAGAATCGAACCATCGGAGTTCGTCCGCAGAACGATCTTTTCGAAATCGGCAACGGTGTTGAGACGGCCCTTCGTCGTGAGATTGAGCTGCAGCTGCTGCTCATTCGAAATCGGACGAGCACCGATGCGCCCGACAGCCGCCTGAATATTCTGAGCCTGGATCGCATTGATGATGTCACCGGCCGTGAGATTGAGCCCCGTTAGACGGTCCGTGCGGATCCAGGCGCGCATCGCATAATCTTGCGGTCCCCACAGCGTCGCATCGCCGACGCCTGGCGTGCTTTTGATCTGATCGAGCAGGTTGATCGTCACATAGTTGGAGAGAAAGAGCGGATCGTACGTGTGCTTGGGAGAATAAAGCGCAACGACGCCGAGCAGGGCCGACGACTTCTTCTTCACCGATACGCCCTGTCGCTGCACTTCCGGCGGCAGGCTCGACAATGCGACCTGGACTCTGTTGTTGACGTTGACCGTGTTAATGTCAGGATTTGTGCCGAGTTCGAACGAGCAGATGAGCGTATAGCTGCCATCGTCGCCGCTGACGCTCTTCATGTAGATCATCTTGTCGACGCCGACGACCTGCGCCTCGATGGGCTGCGCGACGGTCGCATCGACGACCGCGGAATTCGCACCGGGATAGGTCGTCGTAACCTGCACCTGCGGGGGAACGATGTCGGGGTATTGCGCCAACGGGATCGCATAGAGCGCGAGCGCACCCGCAATCGTCGTGACGATGGCGATGACGATTGCGAGCCTCGGCCGGTCGACGAAAATGGCTGAGAGCATTGATCAGCTCCGATCCGTCGTGGACGGCACGGGCGTTGCGATCACCGGAGCTCCCGGCCGGACCCCCTGCAATCCTTCGACGATGACCTGTTCGCCTGCGGAAAGGCCATCTTCGACGACGACGCCGTTTCCGAAATCTCCGCCGGTTTTGATCCTTCGAACCGCTGCCTTTCCATCATCGACGACGAAGACGTAAACGCCCTCCTGATCGGCAATGAGCGCAGCTTGCGGAACGACGACTTTATCTTGGGGCGTTCCAGTCTCGACGCCAACGCGCACGAATTGCCCGTCGATCAAAGCACCATTCGGATTGGGGAAACTCGCGCGCACAAGAACGGTATCGGTCGATCGGTTGACCGTGACGTCGACGAAGTTGATCGTACCGATTTGATCGTAGACGCTCTGATCCGCAAATCGCAGCGTCGCCTTGAGTTTCGTTAGGTCAAGAGATTGCCCGCTTTTTTGCAGACGCAGAAATTCCCGCTGGCTGACGGGAAATGTCACGTACATCGGGTCCTGGCTAACGATAACGGTCAGCGGCCCGGTGTCTGGACCGACGACATTGCCTTTAGTGATAGTCGACCGCCCGACCTTTCCTGCTATCGGAGCAGTAATAACGGTATATCCGAGGTTGATCTTTGCCGTCTGCAGGTTGGCTTCGTTGATGAGTATCGTGCCTTTGGCTTGCTCATCCGCGGCAAGAGCCTGATCGCGGGCGACAGCGGTACCCACGTTGCGTTCAAGCAGATCTTTTGCGCGATCGAGCTGGACCTCGGTCAGCACTTTCGCGGATTTGCTGCGCTCCAATGCGCCTTGCGCTTCGCTGACGGCTGCTTTGAAGAGGCCGTCTTCTATTCGAAAGAGCGGAGCGCCGGCGGGGACCATCTCGCCTTCCTTGAATTCGATCGCGTCCAGAAAGCCCGTGACCCGGGCGCGGACGTCAACCCGTTCGATCGCCTCCACTCGGCCGACGAAATCGAGAGCATTGGAGATCGGCTTAAGATCGGCACGAACGACGCCGACGGAAATTTTCGGCGCCTCAGCCTGTTGAGCGAGTGCCAGAGGCGGTGCAAAGAAGAGCGCAAGGATGGTGAACGAAGCAAGGCGCATTTCGGCCTCCTGGTTCATGTCGTCAATGCGGTTCAGGGACGAGCTTGAACGCGGGGGCGCTATGCTTCTTGGGTTTGCTGACTTCCCTTTTCGGCAGCTTGATCCTGTCGCGCTTGATGTCCTCGTAGGGAATAAGACTGAGAAGGTGCTCGATGATATTGAGCCGCGCCTTCCGCTTGTCGTCTGAGTACGCCACATACCAGGGCGCCCATGCGGTGTCGGAGGCTGAAAACATCTCGTCGCGCGCGTGCGTATAGTCATCCCAGCGGGTGTAGGACTTCAGATCCATATTCGAGAGCTTCCAGATCTTACGGCCATCGTCGATGCGCGCCTCAAGGCGACGCGTTTGCTCATCGGGACTGACCTCGAGCCAGTATTTGATCAGAATTACGCCGGAATCGATGATGGCCTTCTCAACCGAAGGCACGATTCTGAGAAAGCGTTCGACCTGCTTTTCCGAGCAAAAGCCCATGACGCGCTCGACGCCTGCACGATTGTACCAGCTGCGATCGAAGATCACGATCTCGCCGCCCGCCGGAAGATGGGGCAGATAGCGCTGAATATACATTTGAGATTTTTCGCGTTCGGTCGGAGCCGGAAGCGCAATGACGCGGAAGATGCGCGGGCTGACACGCGCCGTAATGGCTTTGATCGTGCCGCCTTTCCCGGCACCGTCCCTGCCTTCGAATACGATGCAAATTTTTTTCTGCTCGTGGCGAACCCATTCCTGTAGTTTGACGAGTTCGGTATGCAGACGCTTCAGTTCGCGCTCGTAATCCTTGCGTTTCAGCTTGAGGTGATTGCGGGGTCGTTCGCTTTCCAAGGTGGGAGCGTCAGCGCTCTTACTGTCTTCCATGTCATTGCCTCAGCAAACCGCGTGCCCCGCCGTCCTTAATGCAATGTGCCGCCCACTGTTGCCGATATTGCCTGCGTTAGAAAGATCCGAATACGGTCTATCTGAGTAAATTCGTTATTGCGATGCGAACGACTGAACGCCGCGGAAGCGCAAACTAGACTTGCGGAGTCAGGAAGAAAGCGATCCCCAGTATGAAGTAGACGGCTAAAAGTTGAACGCCCTTCAACCAATCCGAGCGGCCGTCTCCGGCAACTTGCCCTGTTACGACGACTGCGAGGAACACCGCGAGCACCAAGCCCTTTCCGAACAGCAAGTTCATAGGGGAGGCGCCGACGAAAAAGCTTAAAAGAACCAGGACGGGAGCGACAAACAACGCGACCTGAACGCTCGACCCGATGGCAATCGATAGGCTGAGATCCATTCTGTCCTTCAAGGCGGCCGTCACCGCAGTCGCGTGCTCGGCAGCATTGCCCAGAATGGCGACCACGAACACGCCGACGAAGAGATCGCTGAAACCGAACGCATGTGCCGTTGGCTCGATCGCGCCGACCAGGATTTCGCTGAGCCAGGCAATTGCCACGGTACACGCTGCAAGAACCCCAATCGCCTGGCCGAGCGGCCAGTTTTTTCTGTGTTCGCTATTGTTTGGTGCGGTCAAGGCCAGAAAGAAGTTGGGGTGAGTACGCACGGAAAATATGAGAAAAAGCCCATAGAGAACGAGAAGTACAATAGAAATAGCGATGCTCAGTGTGCTCTCGCCTCCGCTATAGCGTTCACCGACAAGCGCGCCGTAAGCAGCGGGAATGACGAGCGCAATAGCCGCCAGTGTCAGCATGGTCGCTTGCGCTCGCGCTCCCGTAGCGTTGAAGTGCTGCTCATGATGGCGCAAACCGCCGGCCAGCATAGCGGCGCCGAGCACGAGAAGAATGTTGCCGACGATCGAGCCGACGATGGTGGCTTTTACGATATCGTGCAATCCGGCGCGCAACGCTGCGAGGGCGATGATCAGTTCCGCGGCGTTGCCGAAAGTCGCATTGAGCAGGCCGCCGACACCTTCGCCGGCGCGGTCTGCGAGTTGTTCTGTCGCTCGTCCGAGCCAGGCTGCTAGCGGCAGAATGGCGACGGCGGACGCGAGAAATATATATGTGTGCTGATTTGGGGCGAGATACTCAAGCGCCACAGCGACAGGGGCGAAGCACAGCAGCCAATTCCACATCGCTTTCTCCTGATGCCGCGCGCGCTATGGCAGCCTATCTTCCCAGTCGACCCAATCGACCGGGATTTCTTTCAGATAGGCGCTGACGGCTGCGCCGATCGTCGGAAAAAACGCTTGTTCGCCGAGTTGTTTCACCAGACCGAAGCGCTTCAACTTATCTTTTACCGGGTCTTTCAACTCGGCGAAGCACAGTGCGATTCCTGCTTTCTGTAGCGTGCGGTCGAGTTCCGCCACCGTGTCGGCTGCGGTGACGTCGACGTTCGTTATAGGTTCGGAGGCGACGACAACCCATCGCGCTGGCGTTGGTGCGGTTTCAACCGCCGTGATCACGCAGTCCTGGAACAGCTCTGCATTCGCAAAAAAAAGAGGCGCGTCCCAACGGAAAAGCACAAGCCCCGGAATGCGGCGCGCATCGGGATATCGGCTGATGTCGTGATAGCCTTTGATGCCTTCGGCGCGGCCGAGAACCGCATAATGAGGCCGCCATGCATCCCAGAGGAATTGCCCGAGGGCGATGATGACCGCGAGCGCGATGCCCTGAATTGCGCCAAACACGGCGACACCGGCGAAGCATACGATAGAAAGCCAGAATTCCCACTTCTGCATCCGATAGATGCGCATCAGGTCTTGAATTTCAAACAGCCCGATTGCCGAAGCTATGACGACGGCCGCAAGCGTGCTCGTGGGCAAGTTCTGCAATAAATTGGGTGCGGCGATGATAAGTAAGGCAACTGCAAGCGCGCCAGTGATGCCCGTCATCTGGGTCATTGCGCCCGCGGCCTCCGCGACGGGGGTCCGCGATGAGCTACTGCTGATCGGAAAGCCCTGAAAAAATCCCGCCGCGAGATTGGCCGCGCCTAATCCGACAAGTTCTTGGTTAGGATCGACATATGTCCTCGTTCGGGCAGCGTATGCCCGCGAAAGAACACTCGTGTCGGCGAAGGAGATCAATGCCACGGCGAGGCCACCCGACAGGACTGTCGCGAAATCCGTCGAAAAAAGCCAGGGAATGCGAAACGACGGCAAGCCCTGGGGTAGCGGCCCGAGGACTGAAACGCCGGCACCCTTCGCCAGATCCAGCATGCCGACGACGGCGGTCGCCCCAATGACTGCTATCAAGATGCCCGGGACAACTTTGCTGCGCTTGAGAAGCAGGATGACAGCCAACGTTGCAGCGCCGATCGCGAACGCGGTCCAATTCGTCTTGCCGCTGGTAACACCATTACCGATCGCAATGATGTCGCGCAGGGGGCCCTGGCTCTCAATCGAAAATCCGAGCAGCTTCGGCACTTGGCTGAGCAATACCGTCAGGGCGATGCCGTTCATGTAGCCATAGCGGATGGGCTTCGACAAAAGTTCGGTGACGAAGCCTAACTTCGCAAGACCTGCCGCGACGCAGACGACGCCGGATACGATCGCCATTGCTCCTGCGAGCGCCACTGCCCGCATTGGATCGCCGCCCGAGAGGGGCAACACTACAGCGAGGATGACGGCAGCAAGGGATGAATCCGGACCAAGAACGAGGATGCGGCTCGGACCAAAAAGGGCATAGACGATCAACGGCACAATCGTCGCGTAGAGGCCGTAAATCCCCGGCAAACCCGACGCGACTGCATATGCGATCCCCGCCGGTACAAGCATCGTCGCAAGAACCAAGCCCGCAACCACATCATGCTTTATCCAGCTAGGCTGATAGTGCTTAAGCGTATTCAGGCCCGGAAGCCAACGCTCCGCTGCGCCGCGATCACCTGCCATTTGGGGGCGCAAGGCCGGGCGTTGGGTCGGGCTTCGTGTCGCCGTGGGGTCAACGGTCATTCAAGGCCCCATATGCAGACTGAGCATGCGCTCCCGGGATAAGGTACGCCGCTCAAATTTTGCTGCAATAGGTGTGCTGTGCCGTTGCGAAGTCCTTGATTGCCGTCAAGTGCGCGATGATAGATTGGCGTTAAAAGTTTCTTGCAGCGAGCGGGCGATCCGTATGCTGCTCCGGTTTCCAATCTTGATTTTCTTCGGCGTCGGAATATTCTGAATGAACATAGTGTGCAGGCTGATCTTTTCCTGAGTTGCCGCATATTTCTTGACGTTCTCAGTCAAAGAAGCGCTCGGTACACGAGCATGAATCCAGAAAAGCACCGGATGTTCGAAACGCCATTGAAGTCGGGGGGAATTGAAAAGATCCAAGGAGAAAAACAATGCCTGGGCTCTTGCGACCCGAAGACCTGAAGATGATTTCGCTCGATGCGGAAACGGAAGAATACAATCGAGAGCGAGACCTCAAGAAAAAGAAAGCGCAGCAGGATAAGGAGCTGCGCGAAGCGTTCATGTCGCGCAAAGTCGCAGAAAAAGCCTTGGCGATTGATCGCGTCAACAATGCCATTCGAATTGCCGCTCAAAATGGCCAGCACCATCTGCAGGTTATCACGTTCCCGTCGAGCTACTGCAGCGACGGCGGCCGCCGCATCAATATTGCCGATCCGGAATGGCCGACGACGCTTACGGGTTTCGCAAAAGATGCGTATGAATTCTACGATACGGAGCTACGCCCCCTGGGGTACAAGCTCCGTGCGGAAATCATAAGTTTTCCCGGCGGGATGCCCGGCGAGGTGGCAATGTCGCTGACGTGGTAGGCGCCCGGCGACACTCTTTTTGTTGGCGCTTTGCGACACGCGTTCCGCGCGCCGGCCGCAAAGGGCGGGGATGTTTGGCGCTGGCCGACGCTCCTTCGTCGAGCGGCAGCCTGCGCGGAGTTACCCCCGTCGCGCTTTCTCGATTGCCGCGACGTCGATCTTCTTCATCGTCATCATGGCTGAGAATGCGCGCTTGGCCTCATCGCCGCCGGCCGCGAGCGCGTCGGTCAGCACGCGCGGGGTGATCTGCCAGTTGACGCCCCATTTGTCCTTGCACCAGCCGCATTCGCTCTCGCGGCCGCCGTTGCCGACGATGGCATTCCAATAGCGGTCGGTTTCTTCCTGATCGTCGGTCGAGATGGAGAACGAGAACGCTTCGCTGTGCTTGATCCCCGGTCCGCCGTTGAGGCCCATGCATGGAATGCCGACGACGGTGAATTCGACGACGATGACGTCGCCCTCGTGGCCTGAGGGATAGTCGCCCGGCGCGCGGATGACGGCGTCGAGGGAGCTGTCCGGGAACACGCTCGCGTAGAAGCGGGCGGCGGCTTCGGCCTCCTTGTCGTACCAGACGCAGATCCGGCTCTTGGACATGACTAGGGCTCCTTTTTGTTTGCGGCTTCCGACTTCGCTCCGCGGAGCCGGCCGGAAGCCGCAACTGATGCTGCGCGACCGGTGCTTTCTTAAGACGGTCTCGGCAGTCCCGTTCCGACATCATAGATGCGCTTTTTTTGATTGCGCCGGTGCGACAGTTTTTGATTTGCGCATGGCGACTCCCCTGCGGGTAGCCGGCCGCCATGCGCGAATTTTTCGGCGCGCCGGCCGCCCGGCGCGTCGCGATGGAAGAAACTCCGGGCATGCGCCAACGGCCGGCTCCGCGGAGCGGAGTCGTTTGGCGCCAATCAAAAAGCACGAAGCGGACGGGTTCCGCGGCGTAGGGTCTTCGCAATGTTGGTCTCGGAACCGGTCCGCTCCGTGACAGCCAGAGATCAGGGTTCCGGCAGGCCACTTAATGAAGCGGGATATTCCGCACACGGTTTCTCTCATGCCGTGCGGACCTGCTTTCCGCCTTGACCGCATCGCGCGCGTGACGCGAGCGGGTGAGGCTGCCCCACCCGAGCGCCGCGCGACGCCTCGCGCGATGCCCTTGCCGGATGGGTGAGGGGATTATCGGTGAGGTTGAGAGGGCGGGGATAAGTTTTTTGGTGGGCGAGCGGTGGGCGCAATAGTAAGAGAGGGCGGCCTAATTTTTTTTGAGCGTGCGTAGCACATTGCCTGTATCGGCCACTGCGCGAAGCGCCGCTCCTCGCGAATCACTTTATTGTGCTCAATCTGAGCGTGTTCGTCGGTCTGCGATACTTTGATATTGATGGTAGCGCTGAATGCTTTTTTCAGATCAATTTAATGTCGATATGGACGGATCAGAAGACTGGTTCGACCCGTTATTATCTAGCGATATAAAGCTATTTATCGACCCTTTTTTGATTTTCCAGAACGAATTTGGCCCATTCAAAGGTGCGCATAGGGAGATAATCGATTTTTATGAATATGCTTTCAATTGCGTAGCTAAAGCCGCTGGGAAACGCGAGTCGCCACATTGGCTCAAAGCTCTCAGCATCTTAAAGACACCCGAAGCCGCAGAATTTTGCTTAGGTTTCACCGCTCGCGGAACAGATGGTGCGGGTGCTGCCAGCGGAAAGGCGAGGTTGCTGGCCGAAGGCCTAGAAAAGGCTATCGCATTTGGCTTAAGCTCGCCAGAGCACTTTGAGACTGTCCAGTTGTTTCGCGAGAAAATCGGCCGGGACACCATTTCTGACGCGACCGCAAATATACTGAGAGTGAGATTCGCAAAGTACACAGAACGCATCTGTAAGAAACTTAAACTTGATACAAACACAGTTTTGCATCCGCGCGCGAAATTCGATTTGGTGCGGGGTCGATGGCAAGCGGCAAATATAAGTGCCCCTATTAATCCGTTTAATCACAAGCAAGTCCTTTTGTGCCCAAAAGCATATTTGAAGCCGCTCCCGACAATCAATGCAAAAGATTATTGGGGCTATTGCTTCGATGAAGATCCGGACGATTTGCGCCGGGAATTTGGAGAGGAAATAACTCGGAGCGTCAAAAAGGAGATCATAATAGAGAATGCGCTGAAGCATTTCGATTCCGTGGAATCGTTTGTGGCTTTTCTTGAAGCCGCAGGGGTTGCGCCATATGATATTGATGGCGATCCAAATGGTCTTATTAGATGGTATCATGCGACGCGGGATTATATTGCTTCGCATCCTGTGCGCGCGAAAATTAGAGACGACGCTGATTTAGAAAAATTTATCGACGAGATTATTCAAGCCTTCCAAACGTTTGTCGAGGATAATGGGGGGTGGAAGCTTATGTTCTCAGATGACGGCGCTCCACGATCTGAAGAGATATGCCAGTTGGCTTTCCTGGGTATCGTCAAACACATATGTCATCAAAACAATATCGATGTATCCAAGGAAGCTAACATAGGCCGAGGCCCAGTTGATTTTAAGCTCTCACGGGGCATCGAGTTGAGAGCCCTGATTGAAATGAAGTTGGTGAGCAATACAAAATTTTGGAATGGGTTAGAGCGACAATTGCCCAAATATCTAGAAGCGGAAGGCGTGAGAGTGGGAAAGTTCCTTATTATTGCATTCGATTCTGACGAATTAGGCAAAGTGAAGGATGCGCAAAATCGCGCGAACGATCTTGGTAAGAAATTGAAATACAAATTAACAAGTAAGACTGTTTTGGTTGAGTATAAACCTCCTTCAGCATCGAAGCTTTGATGCGCTCAAGCTGTTCTGACAAAATTTTGCTTTTAGGCGTGGTTTTTTTCGCGACGCTTGCTCCAGATTGCTGCCGGGCGAAACTCTCACTCAGGCTCTCAATACCCACTCCCATCCTTCCGCGTAAAACTCCACTTCCCGTCGGGGCCGAGTGAGGCTTTGAGGTCGTCGCTCGGATAGCTGCCTTCGTCGCCGGGCGTGCGGTCGCCGATCTCGAGATAGACGACGTCACGCGTCGTCCGGTTCACAAGGTGATGGGCGATGCCCGCCGCGGGGAAGCCCGCGCACATCCCGGGCTCCATGTCGATCTCGCCCGTGTCGGTGACGAGCGTCGGCGTGCCTTCGAGAATATAGACGAACTCATCCTGCTTGCTGTGTCGGTGCAGCAGCGCGGACTCGCCGCCCGGCAGAAGCCGCGTCAGGTTCACGCCGAAGTTCTTCAGTCCGAAGATGTCACCGAGCGGGCGCTTCTCGCGCTTGCCCATGCGGCTGAAGAAGGGCTCCGGATAGTTCGACGGTTTTGTGCGAAGCGGCGCGTCCTCGGCTTTGATCGCGAGCGGCGGGCGGGCATCGTCATCGGCAGCCACAGGTCATCTCCGTCATCGAAGCTTGCACGGAACACTGCCCCCACCCGGCGCTGCGCGCCACCCTCCCCGCGAGGGGGAGGGTAAGCTATTCCGCCGCCTGCTTCTTGCTCGCGGGCTTGGGTTTGCGCGCCAGCACCGGCTTCAGGTACTGCCCAGTGTAGCTTTCCTTGACCTTCACGATGTCCTCGGGCGTGCCGGCCGCAACGATCGTGCCGCCGCTCCCGTTTACTCCGGCGCGGAGAACGTTCTCACGATTTCGTAGATGCCGGGATCGAATTTGGCGAACGAAAGCGCTTCCTGAAAGAGCGGGAGCGGGCCGGGATCGCGCCGCATCGCCTCGTAGTCCTCGATGCTCCGCCACTGGGCGTACATGGTGACTTTCGTGCCGTCGAGGCTGCGATGGAGCGTGGAAGCCAGAAAGCCTGGCGCGTGGCAGACGAACTCGTCGGTTGCGCGCGTGAGCAGGTCGAGAAGCCGCTGTTGGTTCTCAGGCGCGACGGTGAAGACGTTGATCAGGGTGATGGACAAGGTGGGTTTCGCTCTTTTGTTTGCTCCGGGTGACCCCCACCCCTAACCCCTCCCCACAAGGGGGAGGGGAATTGTGGGGATGCCGCCCCTCACCCCAACCCTCTCCCCGCGCGCGGGGAGAGGGAAGAGAGTTACTCCGCCGCCTGCTTCTTCGCTCTTTTGTTTGCGGCTTCCGACACGCCTCCGGCGCGCCGGCCGGAAGCCGCGCTTCGCGCAAGCACCGGCTTTAGATACTGCCCGGTGTAGCTTTCCTTGACCTTCACGATGTCCTCGGGCGTGCCGGCCGCAACGATCGTGCCGCCGCCGTCGCCGCCTTCGGGGCCGAGGTCGATGATCCAGTCGGCGGTCTTGATGACTTCGAGATTGTGCTCGATGACGACGACGGTGTTGCCCGCGTCCGCCAGCTCGTGCAGCACCTCGAGCAGCTTGGCGACGTCGTGGAAGTGCAGGCCCGTCGTCGGCTCATCCAAGATGTAGAGCGTGCGGCCGGTGGCGCGGCGTGACAATTCCTTCGACAGCTTGATGCGCTGCGCCTCGCCGCCCGAGAGCGTCGTCGCCTGCTGGCCGATGTGGATGTAGCCCAAGCCGACGCGCGCCAGCGTTTCGAGCTTGTCGCGGATCGACGGCACGGCCTTGAAGAACTCGGCGCCTTCCTCGACCGTCATGTCGAGAACGTCGGCGATCGACTTCTCCTTGAAGGTGACGGCGAGCGTCTCGCGATTGTAGCGCTTGCCCTTGCATTCCTCGCACGTGACGTAGACGTCGGGCAGGAAGTGCATCTCGATCTTGATGACGCCGTCGCCCTGGCAGACCTCGCAGCGGCCGCCTTTCACGTTGAACGAAAAGCGCCCCGGTTCGTAGCCGCGCGTTTTGGCTTCGGGCAGGCCTGCGAACCATTCGCGGATCGGTGTGAAGGCGCCGGTGTAAGTCGCGGGGTTGGAGCGCGGCGTGCGGCCGATCGGCGACTGGTCGATGTCGATGATCTTGTCGAAGTGCTCGATGCCGGTGATCTTGTCGTGCTCGCCGGGGTGGTCTTTCGCGTTGTTCAGCTTGCGCGCGACGGCCTTGAAGAGCGTGTCGATCAGCAGCGTCGATTTTCCGCCGCCGCTGACACCCGTGATGCAGGTGAAGAGGCCGACGGGGACGGACGCGGTGACGTTCTTCAGGTTGTTCTCGCGCGCGCCGGTGACGGTGAGCATGCGTTTGGGGTCGGGCGCGCGGCGGTTTTTCGGGATCGGCACGTAGCGGACGCCGGAGAGGTATTCGCCGGTGATGCTTTGCGGGCTGTCCATGATGTCGGCTGGCGTGCCTTGCGCGATGACCTTGCCGCCGTGGACGCCCGCGCCGGGACCGATGTCGACGACGTGGTCGGCCGTCATGATCGCGTCCTCGTCGTGTTCGACGACGATGACGGTGTTGCCGATGTCGCGCAGGTGTTTTAGCGTGCCGAGCAGACGGTCGTTGTCCTTCTGGTGCAGGCCGATGGACGGCTCATCGAGCACGTAGAGCACGCCCGTTAGCCCTGAGCCGATCTGCGAGGCGAGGCGAATGCGCTGGGATTCGCCGCCCGACAGCGTGCCGGACGAGCGCGAGAGGGTGAGGTATTCGAGGCCGACGTCATTCAGGAATTTCAGGCGGTCGCGGATTTCCTTCAGGATGCGCGTCGCGATTTCGGACTGCTGCTTGGTGAAGGTTTTCGGGATCTCGCCGAACCAGATGTTGGCGGCCTTGATCGACAGGTCGCCGACCTCGCCGATGTGCTTGCCGCCGACTTTGACGGCGAGGGCCTGCGGTTTCAGGCGATAGCCGTGGCAGGCTTCGCACGGATGCGCCGCCTGATAGCGCGAGAGTTCCTCGCGGACCCAATCGCTGTCGGTTTCCTTGAAGCGGCGGGCGATGTTGCCGATGACGCCTTCGAACGGCTTTTCGGTGGAATAATTGCGCGTGCCGTCCCAGTAGGTGAACGTCACGTCCTCGTCGCCGGAGCCGAACAGGAGCGCGAGCTGGACGTGCTTCGGCAGTTTCTCCCACGGCGTCTTCATCGAGATCTTGTAGTGCTTGGCGAGGCTTTCGAGCGTCTGCTCGTAATAGGGCGATGAGACGCCGGTTTTAGCCCAGGGGTAGATCGCGCCTTTTTCGAGCGAGAGCGAGCCGTCGGGCACGACGAGGTCGGGCTCGAAGCGCAGTTCCGAGCCGAGGCCGTCGCAGACCGGGCAGGCGCCGGCGGGGGCGTTGAACGAGAACAGGCGCGGCTCGATTTCGTCGATCGTGAAGCCGGAGACAGGGCAGGCGAAGCGGGACGAGAATAGGATGCGCTCGTGTGTGTCGTTCTTCGACTTGTTGGCGCCTTCGGTTTCGGATTTCGGCAGCGGTTTGTCGACGTATTCGGCGATGGCGAGGCCGTCGGACAGTTTCAGCGCCTGCTCGAATGAGTCCGCGAGGCGGGTGCCGATGTCTTTCTTGACGACGATGCGGTCGATGACGACGTCGATGTCGTGCTTGTATTTCTTGTCGAGTTTCGGCGCGTCCTCAATCGCGTAGACGGTGCCGTTGATCTTGAGGCGCTGGTAGCCCTTCTTCTGCCACTCGGCGATTTCCTTGCGGTATTCGCCTTTGCGGCCGCGAACGACGGGCGCGAGAAGCAGAAGGCGCGTGCCGTCGGGCAGCGCAAGCACGCGATCGACCATCTGCGCGACGGTCTGGCTTTCGATCGGCAGGCCGGTCGCGGGCGAATAAGGAACGCCGACGCGGGCGAACAGCAGGCGGAGATAGTCGTAGATCTCCGTCACGGTGCCGACGGTGGAGCGCGGGTTCTTGCTCGTCGTCTTTTGTTCGATGGAGATGGCGGGCGACAGGCCGTCGATGTGATCGACGTCCGGCTTTTGCATCATCTCCAGGAACTGGCGGGCGTATGCCGACAAGCTCTCGACGTAGCGGCGCTGGCCTTCGGCGTAGATCGTGTCGAAGGCGAGGGACGATTTGCCGGACCCCGACAATCCCGTGAACACGACGAGCGCGTCGCGCGGGATTTCGATGTCGACGTTTTTGAGGTTGTGTTCGCGCGCACCCCGGACGTGGATGGTCTTCATCAGCTCGGAGGCGGGGCGGGAATTGGGTTTTGTC
Source organism: Hyphomicrobium sp. DY-1 (assembly GCF_047497105.1). Taxonomy (NCBI): domain Bacteria; kingdom Pseudomonadati; phylum Pseudomonadota; class Alphaproteobacteria; order Hyphomicrobiales; family Hyphomicrobiaceae; genus Hyphomicrobium; species Hyphomicrobium sp. DY-1. The sequence goes on from NZ_CP134870.1 coordinate 3,448,687, forward strand.
GATTTGGCCATGAGAACCGTCTAGCCGAGGGGTGGCGGGACTGGCAATGGAACCCGACGGCGCGGGGGCAATATGGGGGCGGGGTGCGGCATAAAACAGTCCCGCGACCGTGACGCTTGGCTGTCCGGCTGGTTATTAGGTGGCGTCCTAGCCGGCGTCTGGGGGATTGTCCGGCGTGCGGGCCGGGTCCGGGTCGACGATAGGGGCAGGCGAGGGCGTGTCGAGAGCGACGATCATGGCTCCAGCCGTTTCCCGTGAGCCCTGGACGACGTCGGAGGCTCCGTATTGCTTCAGGTAGGCTTCCTCGGCGTCCGAATGGGCGCGGGCGATGATCTGCAGGCCGGGATTGGCGGCGCGGCCCTGGGCGACGATCTGGCCAGCCTCGAAGCAGTCGGGGATGGCGACGATCAGTGCCCGGGCGTCCTTCAGGTTGGCCGACGCCAGATCGGTGACGGCGTTGGCCGCGACGGCATCGAGACCGCGAGATTTCAGCGTTTCGGCGGTGTCGTCGCGGTCGTCCAGGACGAACAGCGGGATGCCGCGTTCGATCAGGTTCTCGCCGATCACGCTTCCGACCCGGCCGAAGCCGACCAGGACGGTGTGGCCGGTTTTCGACGTAACGTGGGCCAGCTCGGATGCCGGTTTGGCTGTCTGAGGCTCAGCGGCGGCGCTGGGCGCCTGACCGGGAACTTGTCCTGGAGCTTGCCCTGCGGGCGCCGGTTCTTTCGGCTTCGGAGGTTCGGCCGCGAGGGCTGGCCCGTAGCGTTCGACGGCCAGGAACAGCAGCGGGTTGAGCATGATCGAAAGCAGCGCGCCCGCCAGGATCAGCTCACGCCCCTCGACAGGGAGCAACTTCAGCGTCACGCCGAGTCCGGCGAGAATGAACGAGAATTCGCCGATCTGGGCGAGGCTGGCGGCAATCAGCAGCGCGGTGCGCATGCCGTGGCCGAAGGCGAGGACGATCAGCCATGCGGCAAGTGATTTACCGACAATGATAATCGCGAGGACAGCCATGACGCGCAGCGGATTTTCGACGATGATATTGGGATAGAACAGCATCCCGACCGACACGAAGAACAGCACCGCGAAGGCGTCGCGCAGCGGCAGCGTTTCGTTGGCGGCGCGCTGGCTCAATTCGGATTCACTCAAGATCATGCCGGCGAAGAAGGCGCCGAGCGCCAGCGAGACCCCGAACAGCTTGGCCGCTGCAAAAGCGACGCCGAGCGCGATCGTCAGCACGCCGAGGCGGAACAGTTCGCGCGAACCTGTGTGCGCGATGTGGTGCAGGATCGCCGGAATGAGCCTGCGGCCGCCGAGCAGCATGACGGCGACGAATGCCGCGACTTTCAAAAGCGTGACGGCGAGCGTCATCGCCAATTCGTTCGGCGAGTGAGCTCCCGCCGCGTTGGCGCTCTCGGTGCTCAGCAGCGGGGCAATCGCGGGCAGGATCACGAGTGTCAGGACCATGACGAGGTCCTCGACGATCAGCCAGCCGACCGCGATGCGGCCCTGATCGGATTTGACGAGACGTCGTTCCTGGAGTGCACGCAGCAGGACGACCGTGCTGGCGACGGAGAGTGCGAGACCGAAGACGAGGCCTGCGCCCAACGACCATCCGAATGTCGTCGCGAGGCCGACGCCCATCGCGGTCGCGACGGCGATCTGGACGAGGGCGCCGGGCACGGCGATGGCGCGCACCGCCAGCAGCTCCGACATGGAGAAATGCAGCCCGACGCCGAACATCAAAAGGATGATGCCGATTTCCGCGAGTTCGTTAGCGAGGCCCTGGTCGGCCACAAAACCCGGCGTGAAAGGGCCGACGGCAACTCCGGCGAGCAGATAGCCGACGATAGGAGAGATGCGAAATCTCTGGGCGATGGCGCCGAAAATGAAGGCCAGCGATAGGCCGACGACGATGGTAGCGATGAGCGGAGTATCGTGCGCCATTCCCGATGCGGCACCTCCTGAAGGCCGTTCCTCCAGTTTGCCCGGCTCAAGGCGAAACAATCAAGCCCCGCGGGAATTTAGGCGGCAGATTTCAAAGATGAGGGAGTTGGTTTTAGGGACCAGGTTCTGGTGCCAAGGGTGCGGCTTCGTGGGTTCCCTTGTTCATCTGTGGTTCCTCGGGACAAGCCCGAGGATGACAATGTTTGTGCGATATCATCTCCACGTCATCCCGGCGCAAGCCTGGATCCAGTCAAGCCTCGACACCGAAGATATGGATACTTGCCTGGGTGCCGACCTCCGTCGGCATGACGGTGGTTGATAAGGCCGCGCGATACAATGAGGACATCCACCCTCGCGGGGAACGGTGTTCATGCGGTGATATTCACGTGGTTGTCAGGATGCCGTCAGCATTCAGCCTTGACGGCAGGGTAAGCGTCGCGGAAATGAACCGCGGATCGTTATCGATGGGGGCATCACGTGAGCGACGCGCCGTCTCTTCTCAACTTTTCACATCCGGCTCATCCGGTGAACCGGACGCTGACGGTGGTCAAGCTGCTGGTGCTTGCGGTATCCGTCGCCGCGGCCGTGCCGACCGCGCGCAACTTGTATTTCTCCTGGAAGAACGACGTGCCGTTCAGTCAGGTCGATCATCGCCTGGCGCAGGCAGCGTTGCTGGAGAAGAATTTCGACTGCCGGATCGCGTATCGTTCGCTGACGACGCAGGGCAATGCGCAGGTTGAGGTCGGATCGTGTGCGAAGACCGGTGACATCTCGATCCGCGTGAAGAGCGCGGACGGTCAGGTCAACTACGAATGGATTGCATTCGATCAGTTGCCGAAGCCTGTTTCGAAAACTGCAAGCTTGTGGGACTTGATCGTATCGCGCGCGATGGCGGATGAAGCCGCACGGCGGGACGTGCCGTTCAATGTTGCGCAGGATGTGACGGTGCTGTGCCAGGCGAAGTCGGGCGACAACATCATTCGCGTCGTGCAATCCGGCGGACAGTGCACGCGCGAAACCGTTTCGATTTTCCGCGGCTCCGTCGAGAAAAGCGCGAGTGTGCCTTGCGATAAGGCGTGTCCTATAAAGTAGCGACTTCCGACTCCCCTCCGGGGAGCCGGCAGGAAGGCGCGGAGAGTTTTTTGATAGTGCTCGGCGACACGCGTTCCGCGCGCTGACCGCCGAGCACGGCAGTTTTTGATTGTCGCTTCGAACTCCGCTTCGCGGAGCCGGCCGGAAGCGACGGATGTTTCACCATTCGTCCTTCTGCGGCAGGCCGTCGGCGATGTCGTAGTAATCGGACTTCGAGCCGACAAAGATGTGCTCCTTGATCTTGAGGCCCGTCGGTCTGTCGAGCGTTCCGGCGGTGACATAGATTTCTTCGCTGCCGGGGGACTGCCAAAAGAGATTGCTACCGCAGCGCATGCAGAAGCCGCGGTTGCCGGCATCCGACGACGGATACCAGCGCAGCGTCTCGTCATTCAGCAATTTTATGTCTGCGGCGGCGCAGCTCGTCATCGCAGCGTAATTTCCACTCGTCTTCGCGCATATCGAACAGTGACACGCGAGGATCGGGTTGAGTTCGCCGCCGATTTCATAGCGGACACCTCGGCAATGGCAGCTTCCTGTGGCGTGAACGGTCATTAGCAACGAATATCCTTCGAACGGCGATGCGGCTCGCAGTAAGATCACTGATATTGCGCGTATTTCAAACATTACCGATGAGAATTGTGATCGCTTTCTTCCTGATGACAACTTGACGACCGGGGTTTTGAGGCACACATTTCTCTTTGTGACGGTGCCGCTCTCGCTAGCTGTTCCGGTAATTGCGTCTCGGCCGAGGGGTCGATGAGCTGCGGAATGGAGACGCGAGCCGCAAGGGCTTCACGTGGTGCGTATGGGTCCCGTGAGGCGCATGTGGAACGTGGTAGGCGTGACGTTGAAACAGATCGAGGAGAGGAGATGACTCCACCGGGTTATCAATCAGGACCTCGAGACTTGTTCACGGGGTCAGCAGCTTGACAAGCGCTCTCGAGATTGTGGCCACGCTTGGCTCAGCTGCACTCGCTGCTACAATTTGGATATCTCACACGAGGGAGGCGGTCCGTGCGGCCGCTAGAGCCTCGCATTCAAAGGCCCGGTTTTAGTCTGGGCGAACCATCGAAGGTAAAAAACACAGCCCCGCGCGAATCCGAGGATTCGGCGGGGTTAGTTTTTGTTTGTGCTTGGTGAAGTTTTTTGTTGTCGCTCCCGACTCCGCTTCGCGGAGCCGGCCGGAAGCGACGGGCTTGGCGAAACAGTCTTCGCACTTCACGGCGACACGTCACTACTGTCATCCTTGGCTTCAGGCCGAGGATCTATCAGGCAGCTATGCGAGATGAGCTATGAATCCCCGGGACGAGCCCGAGGATGACAGTAGATTGCGCTGCGCTTGGCCGTGGATGACCAGACTCATCAGTCCTTGTGGTTCGTGATCGCGACGAATTTGTCGTCGTTCTGGGCACGGCGTTCGTGCATCAGGAAGTCGTAGTAGCCGCAGCGACCGGAGCCCGGGTATGCGCGGCAGGCGGCGGGGCGCGCCTTATAGATCGTGCAGCAGCGCTTCTTGGTGTCGAAGAACTGGCAGATGCGGCCGTAGTGCTTATCGCGCTGGCGGCGCATGATGTACTTGTGGCCGTGGGCTGCACGGGTAAAGCGGCGCTTCGCGGTTTCATATTTGAGGTCGAAATGCTTGGCGAGGCGTTCCACGTCGCGCTTGTTCAGCGCAATGACCGGATACGAACAGCAGTATCCTGGGCAATTCAAACAATTGTACTGAGCCATTGCGGCTTTGGTGCTCCCGCGTGCGCACGCCATCCTCTGGGTAACGGCCTTAGATCATGCGGCGCGGCAGTCAAGACGGCATTCGCGGCGAACGCGACATTCCGGTGAGACCGTGGCGCGATGAGTTAATTTGCTTGCGCCTAGTGGGGCGGGCGCTATATAGAACAATGAGAGAACATTGCTGTCCCCGCCCGGTCGATTAGGCCGTGGAGAACGATAAATGAAGTGAAGAAGGTGGCGGGGAGAGCCTTTAAAGTCAGAACGATTCCGCGCTATCCGAATGGCGCGTCTATGCAACTATTCATGCCGGCTGGCGAGCATGCCGCCGGTCGTCGCGAGGGAACGCGGTTGCGTTCCTCGCGTTCAGTCACGTTCAGTCAAGGAGACGAGTGAAATGGCAGGGTCGGTCAACAAAGTTATTCTGGTCGGCAATGTCGGCAAGGATCCGGAGATCCGCCGCACGCAGGATGGCCGCCCGATCGCCAATTTGAGCATCGCGACGAGCGATACCTGGCGCGACAAGCAGACGGGTGAGCGCAAGGAAAAGACCGAGTGGCATCGCGTCGTCGTCTTCAGTGAGCCGTTGTGCAAGATCATCGAGCAGTACGTGAAGAAGGGCGCGAAGCTCTACATCGAAGGCGCACTGCAGACGCGTAAGTGGACGGATCAGTCTGGCGCGGAGAAGTATTCGACCGAGGTCGTCATCCAGGGCTACAACGGCACGCTGACGATGCTTGATGGCGCAGGCGGCGGACGCGGCGCGTCGATTGGTATGCAAGAGAGCGGTCCGGATTACGCGTCAGACGGCGGTTTCGGTTCGAGTTCGGGTGGTGAACCCCGGCGCGCGTCGGGTTCCAGGAGCGGCGGTTCGAAGCCGAGCTTCGACAAAGCGCTCGACGATGAGATACCCTTCTGATGGTCGCTTCCGACTCCGCTTGGCGGAGCCGCCCGGAAGCAATGGGCTTGGTGAGGCAGTCTTCGGACGTCGTGGCGCCACGCGTTCCGCGAGCTGCCCGCCACGCACGGAAGTTCCTGAGTTGTCGTTTCCGACGCCTTGGCGCCGCTGGCCGCGCAAGGGGGCCGGGATGACGTCGGAGGTGAGAACACCGGCCCGCGTTTTCTGAAGAAGACTGATAGCTTTTCCGTTGTGGTCGCGCGGTCCCATCACCACCGTCATGCCGACGGAGGTCGGCACCCAGGCAGATATCAATATGTTCGGTGTCGAGGCATGGCTGGATCCCGGCCTTCGCCGGGATGACGTTTGGGGATGGTATCGCGCCAAACACGGTCATCCACGGCCCCGGCCCGAGGATGACCCTAGTTCGACGCGTCTGCCAACTCTCTCCAGGGAGCCGACCGGATGGCGCGGAACTGCTAAGCCCCCAGAAAGCAGAAAGCGCCTAATGAGCTACGCCCGCTGCGATTGGCGCCTTGGTCTTGTTGAACTGGAAGGCTTTCTCCGACTGCACCTCGATGAAGAGGTGCTGCACTTCCGGGTAACGGGCCTTGATCGCGGTCTGCAAACGGCCGGTCACGTCTTCGACGGTTCGGGCACTCACCCAGTCTTCGAAGTCGACGCTGGCCGTGACCAGCACGTCTTGCGGTCCCAGATGCATCGTGCGGATTTCGTTGATGGTGCGGATCGGTTTGTCACGTCCGATTTCCTTGGCGATGATTTCATTCAACCCGGCTTGGACTGCGCGCGACGCCGACTCCCCGACGATTAACGAGCGAATTTCGCCCGACATGAAAATGGCAACGAAGCCCAGCACGCAGCCGATCAAAATCGAGGCGATGCCGTCAGCCTGCTCGTAGCCGCCGAAGTCAGCCGCGAATGTGCCGATCAACGCAATCGTCAGGCCGACCATCGCGGCGCTATCTTCAAGCACGATCGCAAACAGCGAAGGGTCTTTCGATGCCCTGAGCGCTGCGATGAACCCGAGGCCCGACGGGCCGCGTCGCGTATTGAATTCTCCGACGGCCTTCCACGTCGAAAAACCTTCGAGGGCCATCGCGACGAGCAGCACGATGTAGACGACGTAGACGTCGTGTATCGGGTGCGGATGGAGCATCTTTTCGATGCCTTCGTAGATCGCAACGCCGGCGCCGAGCGCGAACAGCACCATCGCGACGATGAAGCTCCAGAAATAGATTTCCTTGCCGTAACCGAATGGATGTTGAGCGTCGGCAGGCATTGCGGCGCGCTTGATCCCTAGAAACAGCAGAAGCTGGTTGGACGTATCGACGAGCGAGTGAATGGCTTCTGAGAGCATCGCAGAAGATTGCGTCCACGCCGCCGCCACGAATTTTGCGGCGGCAATGCCTAGGTTACAGGCAAATGCAACGACGATAACGGCTTTCGATCCGCCGGTGTCCACGGTTGTTGTCTCCCTCTATGGCAACCTCATGCGTACCCGATAGTAGGGGAATGCGTCCACCCGCGCGCATTGAAGGCCGCGCCACGCGAGCAATAACGGTCAGCCGAAACGTCGTCAGCGGCTGAGGACGTTGCGCTTATTCCAAAGAAAAACGGCCTGTTTCAAACGATCTTTGACAGCGCAACCGAAGCGTGTCTGAGACCATGGGAGAAGCGGAGCGCTACGATCGGTCGCCACATAGTAGCGGCTGATAAGCGGGTAAATGGCCCACGCCATCGCGACACCTACGATCACGTCCGTCACGTAATGCGAGCCGATTGGGACGCACGAGACGAGCATCAGCAGATTAAGCGGCACGAAGAGCCAGCGTAAAATCGGGACCGCCATCCAACCATACGCGAGCAGCACAGCCACAACGGCGTGATAGCTTGGGAACGTCACCAGTCCGGCAAAGTGCAGTTGATGATCGCCGTTGCGCAGCCCGTCCGTAATGCCCGGGGCGACCCATGCGGCAGGCACAATGACGCTCGGAAAATCGGATGATTTGAAATTGAAATGTGCATAGGGGCCGATCGCGGGAGCAACGAGAAAGATGGCGATGGTTGCGGCGAGTACCACGGTGGATGTTGTCATGACGCTGCGGAGACGCTCCGGATCAGCCCAGGCGAGCGTCAGCACCAGAATGATCGGCTGCCATTCGATGCTTGCGTAAGCGTGGCTCAAAATTCTGGTCAGTTCGGGATGGTCACGGAACCAGAATGCCAGCGCCACCCAGTCTATTCCGAGACCGGCGTCGGCAGCGACAAGAATCTTGTCCTGAAACGGAAATGCTGCCGAGGCAAAAATGGCTTCTAACGGCGGCATGATAAGAACGGTTGAAATTGAAAGCGCGGTCGCTTCAACCGCTATAGCGGCCCGCAGGTGGCCGCAGTGTATGAGATAGGCCGTGGCCGCAGCCATTGCCGCCAAACACGCCCCTTGGCGAAGAAAAAAGGCCGGAGGCGGGAACGCGAAATCCGTAATGGAGCAGAGCAGCGCAAGAAGTGCGGCACTTAGAGCTATCAAGATCCAGGCTGGGCGCATGGCGCGCGCCCATACTTTGCTAGCGGAGGGACGAAGTCCGGGAATGCCTTGTTTCAAAGGGCGAGCTGCTGCGGAAATGCGCAATGAATTGACCATCATCAGCTCAGCAAGTAACGTATCGCTCGGAAACGCGCTCTATACAGGCAAAAATATAAAAGTCGCGTTAAACGCAGATACGCCGGAACGAAGCAATTAATAAAATCGAACGTATTTTTGAGCGTGCAGGTGGGCGCTACCGGCTCTAATTAGACCGCCGCAGTTTCCGTTCTGTGATGTGATTGCTCGCCGCGTACGCGTTTGTGGTTGCCGATTAACCGTGCAAGCCTGAGCGTCGTGTCCGGATCGGTTGCGGGGGAAGAGAATGCAGAAGGGCCCTTATGGTGGCGGCTGGATATTCTTTAAGATATGTCAGCCTTGATGCTCAAAGGCCCGGAAAACTCCGGGCCTTTGTTGGTCTCGCTGCCGGTTCTGGTCGGGCGTTTATTTCAGCGGCACGGGTTCGCTGCTGCGGCCGCTGAGGAGATCGGCAAGGTTGAAGCGATAGCCAACGCCGGCCGAGACGATGAGGGGATCGACGTCGACCTTGGCGGTGATGCCCGTTCCGCGCCAATTTGCATCGGTATCCAGCCAGATCTTTTTGACGTCGGCGTTTAAATACCAGCCGTTTCCGATTTCATAGTCGACGCCGCCCTGGAGGGCGAAGCCGAAGGAGTCGCTCAGGTGTAGATTGCCGCCGAGCTCGCCACTATTGGTATTGAAGTAATGGATGTATTGAAAACCAACGCCACCATACGGCTTGAAGCCCATGATCGGGTCCATATGGTATTGCAGCGTGACCACTGGCGGGAAAGCCCAGAAGTTTCCGAGGTTGGTGCCGTTGATGGCGCCCTTGCCCTCGGCGCTGAACTTGGCGAAGCAACAGAAAAGTTCAGCCGCGATGTTCTTGGTAAAGAAATGGGTGATCGTGAGTGACGGGATCGTTTCCGTGCTGATCTCGGCGTCGGCGCCCGACAATGTGGTGCCGCCGCTATAGACGTGCGCGCCGGAGTCCGGAACGACAACAGAGCCCTCGACACGAACCAAAGTGTCGCCGCTGTAGTCGCCAGCCCGCGCCGATGCCGACGCCGATATCAACGCAAGCACCGTCAACGTCCCTATCCCAAGCCGCCGCATTCTCAATTCCCCTTCTTCAAATTTTCCTGCCATCGCAAAGTCGCGTTCGACTCGATGGCTCCCTTTCGAGTTATCGTTGCGTTGCGGAGGAAGGCACAGAGCGCTCTAAGCCTCTCTCCTGATGGGAGTCAGAGCGGCGGCGTGATTGGGTTCGCTGTGACACGAGCGACACGGCATTTATTGATTCACATCAAATGCTACGTCTCGTGACGGTTGGATAACACTAACCGAATGGCCGGATATGCCGGCGCGAGTCGGGCCACATGCTCCCATGACATATGACGTTGCCTCACGATTGACGCCACGCAGTGAAGACCGCGTGCAGTTGGAACCGGGATTAGCGGGGATTGGCAGGCTTCGAAGCCGCGCGCAGTTCGTTCGCCTTGGCAATCGATATGCGCTTTCCTCTCTCGGATCTGGAAATGTCTACGTGGCGGCGAAAGGTGTTGCCGGCATGGAAGGCGGTGCGCCAGGATCGGATGTACGCGTCATTACCGCGTTACTTTATCCGGGGGACGTTCTCGTTCCCGAGCTGCAGCCGCCGTTGTCGAATTTGGCGCTGGTCTCGCAGCGGCCGGCGGAGTTCTGGAAGCTGACGGCATCGGCATTCGCCGAGGAGGCGGCGCGCGACAGTCAGCTTTGGCAGACGATCTTTGCGCGCATCAACGATCAGAATGCGCGGGCGCAGATGCACGCTGCGGAGATGTCTATTCTCAATTCAGAAGAGCGCGTCGCGGCGTTTCTGATCGAGGCGGGGACGCGGCTGGGTATTTCGTCGGGTGGTATGATCGCGTATGAGCTGCCGCTGTCGCGTTATAGCATCGCCGACTACCTGTCGCTCAATGCCGATACGATTTCGCGGACGTTCTCGGCTTTCAACACGGCGCGGATCATCGAGCGCCGTGGACGCTTCCAGATCGTCGTGCGCGACTGGCGGGCGCTGATGGAACGCTGCCCGATGAGCGAAGCCATCGTCGCTGCTCATGGCAACGGACGGTTGCCGGTTATCCGCTGACGGGCTTTCTTTCAGCAACGCGATGATTGTCGTCTTTGGTTGCTGGCTGAGATGACCGATGTGGAAGGCGTTCCACTTCCAAAATCGTCATGGCCGCGGAGGCGGCCGTCTACGACGGACTTCGCCGGGGCGACGTCGTGCCTGAGGTGTCGTTGCGCTTCCGCTCAGTCATGCTCGGGACAAGCCCGAGCATGACATTTGTGGCGTGAAGCGATTACTCGCTGACGGCTTCCTGCGATTCTTCGGCCTCTTCCTCGGTGATGCGCTCGACCGAGACGACCTTTTCATCCGCGTCGGTCTTGAAGATGCGGACGCCCTGCGTGTTGCGGCCGGCGATGCGGATGTCGTGCACCGGGCAGCGGATCAGCTGGCCGCCGTCCGTCACCAGCATGATCTGGTCGTTCTCGCCGATCGGGAAGGAGGCGAGCAGGCGGCCATTGCGCTCGTTCGCGACCATCGCGACGATGCCTTTGCCGCCGCGGCCGGAGGTGCGGAATTCGTATGACGAGGAGCGCTTGCCGAAGCCCCTGTTCGACACCGTCAACACGAACTGCTCGGCAGCCTGCATTTCGGCGAAGCGCTCCGGCGTGAGTGTGATGGCGTCGCCGCTGGCTTCCTCGCCGTCGCTCTCTGCCGGAACGGTTTCGGCATCCTCGGCATCTTCCGAGCGGCGAAGTGCGTTCGCCTGCTTCAAATAAGCGGCGCGTTCTTCGGCGGGCGCCTCAAAATGATTGAGGATCGCCATCGAGATCACTTCGTCGCCGTCGTCGAGCCTGATGCCGCGAACGCCGGTCGAGTCACGCCCTTTGAAGAGGCGGATCTCGTCCGAGATCAGGAAGCGGATGCACTGGCCTTCCGCGCTGGTCAGCAGCACGTCCTGGTTCGGTGTCGAGATGGCGACCTGCACGATGCGGTCGCCCTCGTCGAGCTTCATCGCGATCTTGCCGTTTCGATTGATGTTCTCGAAGTCGGCCAGAGCGTTGCGGCGGACGTTGCCGGAGCGGGTGGCGAAGATCAGCTCAAGGTCGCCCCAGGTGGAAGAATCCTCCGGCAGAGGCAGGATCGAGGTGATGGCTTCGCCTTCTTCCAGCGGCAGCAGGTTGACGAGCGCCTTGCCCGGAGATTGCGGCGATGCAGCCGGCAGGCGCCAAACCTTCATGCGATAGCACATGCCGCGCGAGGAGAAGAACAGCACGGGCGTGTGCGTCGAGGTAACGAACAACTGCGTGACGAAATCCTCGTCGCGCGTCGACATGCCGGAGCGGCCTTTGCCGCCGCGGCGCTGGGCGCGATAGGCGGCGAGCGGCACCCGCTTGATGTACCCCTTGTGGCTGACAGTCACGACGCAGTCTTCGCGCTGAATGAGGTCTTCGTCTTCGACGTCGCCGTCGAAATCCATGATCTCGGTTTTGCGCGGTGTCGCGAATTCGTCCTTGATCGACTGCAGCTCGCCCTTGACGATGTCGACGACGCGGGCGCGCGAAGCGAGGATCGTGAGGTATTCTTTGATCTCGGTCGCGATCTTGTTCAACTCGTCGGAAATTTCGTCTCTGCCGAGGGCGGTGAGGCGGGCGAGGCGCAGTTCGAGGATCGACTTGGCCTGCTCTTCCGAGAGGCGATACGTGCCTTCGGCCGAAACCTTGTGGCGCGGATCAGCGATCAACTCGATCAGCGGCGTCATATCTTTCGCGGGCCAGTCGCGCGCCATCAACTGCTCTTTGGCTTCGGCGGGAGATGCCGAATAACGGATGAGCTTGATGACTTCGTCGATGTTGGCGACGGCGATGGCCAGGCCGACGAGGACGTGAGCGCGGGCGCGGGCCTTGTTCAACAAGTGCTTGATGCGGCGCGTCACGACTTCCTGGCGGAAGCTCGTGAAGGCCGAGATGAAGTCCTTGAGGTTCAGGCTTTCCGGGCGGCCACCGTTGATCGCCAGCATGTTGGCGCCGAACGTCGTCTGCAGGTCGGAATATTTGTAGAGGTTGTTGAGCACCACGTCGGCGACGGCATCGCGTTTCAATTCGATGACGATGCGGATGCCTTCGCGGTTTGATTCATCCCAAAGGTCGGAGATGCCTTCGATCTTCTTGTCGCGCACGAGATCGGCAATCTTTTCGATCAGCGTGCGCTTGTTGACCTGATAGGGGATCTCGGTGACGACGAGCGCCTCACGATCCTTGCGGATGTTCTCGACCTTGACGCGTGCGCGCATGATGATCGAGCCGCGGCCCTTGTGGTAGGCATTGAGAATGCCGCCGCGGCCGAGGATGATGCCAGCCGTCGGGAAGTCCGGGCCCTGGATGATCTGGGTCAGGTCTTCGAGACTGACCTCGGGATTGTCGAGGTCGGCGATACAGGCATCGATGACTTCGCCGAGGTTGTGCGGCGGGATGTTGGTTGCCATGCCGACCGCGATGCCGCCTGCGCCGTTGACGAGCAGGTTCGGGAATTTCGAGGGCAGGACGGTTGGCTCTTGAATCGTACCGTCGTAGTTGTCGCGATAATCGACGGTGTCGTTGTCGAGGTCATCGAGCATGAAGCCCGCGACTTTGGCGAGACGCGATTCCGTGTAGCGTTCGGCTGCAGGCGGATCGCCGTCGATGGAGCCGAAGTTGCCTTGGCCGTCGACGAGGGGCACGCGCATAGAGAAATCCTGCGCGAGGCGCACGAGCGCGTCGTAGATCGCAAGGTTGCCGTGCGGGTGATATTTGCCCATCACTTCGCCGACGATGCGCGCCGACTTGACGTATTTTTTGTTCCAGTCGAGCCCGAGTTCGTTCATCGCGAAGAGAATGCGGCGGTGGACGGGCTTTAAGCCATCGCGCACGTCAGGGAGCGCGCGGGAAATGATGACGCTCATCGCGTAGTCGAGATAGGAGCGTTTCATCTCGTCCGAGATGGAGATCGGGCGGATGTCGCTCGGCTCGCGGCCGGACGGATTTTCTTCGTCGTTATTGTCGGTCAAAGTCAGCTCTTTCCGGGATGAGATCGGCGGGGGTGATACGCACCAGCGGCCGACGGGAAACCAGTGCTTATACTGTAGCCGAAACGGAAACCGAATGCCACCTGCGCGGCGTCGTGCCACGGCTCCACAGAATTTAGAAAATCTCTTTCATATCAAACGGTTATTGAGTCATGTTTGGGCGTGTTGCGATTGCCGCCGTGAAGCGCCGGCGAGATCGCGGCGAACGGCGTGGAATGGTGGCAGAATCGGTGCGCTGAAGACTGCGCGGCGCATGCCTCCACGGGCCGCCCGCGGGCGTTTTCGCGATGGCTGACGGCCTCGGCTTTTCACGCGGAACGGCATTTCGTTCACTGCGTTGGCGAAGCAGGAACAAGTTGCAAAAAGCAAAACATCCGGCGCACAGCGTCGGAGAGAGGACTGTTATGCGCGCGATATTCGCTGGCTGTGCAATTGCATTGTCGCCGATGCTGATCGAGATGGCGTTTGCGGCGGAAGAGGTTGGGCCGGAAGCGTTCAATAACAATTGCCGGACCTGCCATTCGTGGAAGGAGGGCGACAATCGCCTCGGCCCGACCTTGCACGGCATTATCGGTCGCAAAGCGGGAACGGCTGAGGGGTTCAATTATTCGAATGCGATGAAGTCGTCAGGCATCACGTGGGATGAGGCGACGCTCGATAAGTTCATCACCAACCCGAATGCGGTCGTTCCCAATAACAACATGAAGCCGTTCAGCGGCGTCGGCGACGCGGCGACGCGCAAGCAGATCATCGATTTTCTGAAGAGCAATCCGAAGTGAATTTGCGCGCGGGGAGAATGAATTTACCGTGGGCGGTGAATTCGGCCTGCTTAATTCTTGCGGTCCGCAGCATCTGATTTGCGCCCAGTCGTATTTGCGCTGTGGCCCAGCCGGCCTCACTGTCAATCACGAATGTTCGCGCAGACGTGACAATTTGCATTGACTTCGTGATTGCATTGCTCAATGTTCCCGGCCTGGGAATGGAATCTCCCGTAAAACCGCCCCGATGGCTGATGATTCCTACTGCGTTGATGTCCTCATTCTTCGAGTGAGGCCGCGGTAGGATCGTTTCTATTTTCCTGCCACGGGAGAGGCGTGTCTCTTTCATCAACTCAGAAGTCGGGGGGATGGAGGAGACAGTCGAGTGGTTGAGCTTTCCACGCTTGCAACCCCTCTCTTCTGAAACTCCTTCATCCTCCCGGCGACGGCCGAGTGGGCTCAGCTGCGTCGCGATAAGCGACGCTAGCACATGGAGGAAGTAATGAGGAAGTGGGCTAGCTCCACGGCCGCCGTTGCTCTGCTGGCAATTTCGTCGCCGGCCTGGGCCAATGAGGACGTGATTAAACTATCGCAAGACCCCAATAACTGGGCCATTCAGTCGGGCGATTATAGTGGTCATCGCTATTCCAAGCTTGACCAGATCAACACCGAAAACGTCGGTCAGCTGAAAGTGGCTTGGACGTTCTCGACGGGCGTTCTTCGCGGCCATGAAGGCGGCCCGCTCGTCGTCGGCGACGTCATGTACGTCCACACGGCATTTCCGAACATCGTCTATGCCTTGGATCTCGCGCACGAACAGAAGATCATCTGGAAGTACGTGCCGAAGCAGGACCCGTCGGTTATTCCGGTCATGTGCTGCGACACGGTCAACCGTGGCGTGCAATACGCTGAAGGCAAGATCTTCCTCCATCAGGCCGACACCGCCCTCGTCGCTCTCGACGCGAAGACGGGTAAGGAACTGTGGAAGGTCGTCGACGGCGATCCGAAGAAGGGCGAGACGGGCACGGGTGCTCCGCTTGTCGTCAAGGATAAGGTCATCATCGGCATCTCGGGCGCCGAATTCGGCGTTCGCTGCCATCTGACCGCTTACGACATCAACACCGGTAAGAAGGTGTGGCGCGCCTACTCGATGGGTCCCGACTCCGACATCCTCGTCGATCCGGAGAAGACCATGTCGCTCGGCAAGCCGGTCGGCAAAGACTCCTCGCTCAAGACCTGGAACGGCGATGAGTGGAAGATCGGTGGCGGTTCGACCTGGGGCTACATGTCCTACGATCCGGCGCTCAACCTGATCTACTACGGCACGGGCAATCCCTCGACCTGGAACGCGGCTCAGCGTGCGGGACCGGATGGCAAGCCCATCGATCAGAAGTGGTCGATGACCTACTTCGCGCGTGACGTCGACACCGGTATCGCCAAGTGGGCCTACCAGATGACGCCGTTCGACGAGTGGGACTATGACGGCATCAACGAGTCTCTGCTCGCGACGATGAACATCAAGGGCAAGGAGCACAAGACGCTGACGCACTTCGACCGTAACGGCTTTGCTTATACGATCGATCGCGTCACGGGTGAGCCGCTCGTTGCCGAGAAGTATGATCCGATCGTCAACTGGGCGACCGGCATCGATCTCGACAAGTCGAGCCCGAACTACGGCCGTCCGATCCGCGTGAAGAAGTACTCGACGTTCGCGAACGGTACGGATTTTAACACGAAGGGCATCTGCCCTGCGGCTCTCGGAACGAAAGATCAGCAACCGGCTTCCTATTCGGAGCTGACTCACCTGTTCTACGTGCCGACGAACCACGTCTGCATGGACTACGAACCGTTCAAGGTCTCGTACACGGCCGGTCAGCCTTACGTCGGCGCCACGCTTTCGATGTTCCCCGGTCCGGATAAGCCGGAGCGCATGGGTAACTTCATCGCGTGGGATGGCGCTAAGGGTAAGATCGTCTGGTCGGATCCGGAGCAGTTCTCGGTGTGGTCAGGTGCTCTGACGACGGCCGGCGGCGTTGCCTTCTACGGCACGCTCGAAGGCTACTTCAAGGCCGTCGACCAGAAGACCGGCAAGCTGCTTTACAAGTTCAAGACGCCGTCGGGCATCATCGGTAACGCGATGACCTACATGCACGATGGCAAGCAGTACGTTGCTGTGCTTTCGGGCGTTGGTGGCTGGGCCGGTATCGGTCTCGCTGCCGGCTTGACGAACCCGACCGATGGCCTCGGTGCCGTCGGTGGCTACTCGGGCCTGTCGGATTACACCAACCTCGGCGGTTCTCTGACTGTCTTCTCGCTGCCTTAGCGCTTCCTCCGTGACAGAAACGTCATAGGCTGCGAGCAACTTGGCCGGCGCGTTTTCGAACGTGCCGGTCCTTTGGCGATGTGGCTCCGCGCGAATGTGATCGCGGGGCCACCTCCGCCGTTTAAGTCCTGCGAAATGCCACGCGGATTTATTCATCCTATTGGTGAAACGTCGTCTGGCCCTCTGGGCAAGGGGAGGGGCAGAGGCTATTCAGGACATTCCTGAATGGTGAAGGCGCATATGGCTCGCATTGGTTTTTATTCCGGCTCGTTTGATCCCGTGACGCTTGGGCATACTGACGTCATCCGGCGGGCCGCGGGGTTGCTCGACAGGCTCGTCATCGGCATCGGCGTCAATCCGGGCAAAGCGCCGATGTTTGACGACAGCGAACGCGTTGCGATGCTGGAAGAAGAAGTGCAGCCAATCGTCGAGGCGACTAAGACCGAGATTGTGGTCGTGACGTTTTCGGGGCTGGCGGTCGATGCGGCGCGGACGCACAAGGCATCGATCATCATTCGCGGTCTGCGCGACGGCACCGACTTCGATTATGAAATGCAGATGGCTGGGATGAACGGCGAAATGGCGCCGGAAATCCAGACGGTCTATGTTGCGGCGTCTCCTGCCGTGCGGCACATCGCGGCGAACCTCGTGCGGGCTGTGGCGACGATGGGCGGCGATCCCTCGCCGTTCGTTTCGAAAGGCGTGCTGAAGCGCCTCAAGGCGAAGGCCGCCAAACCTCGCTAAGGCACTCATATGGTGCTCCCCGTTAAAGCCGAACTTTTGAAATTGTTGCGAAAAATTCCGCTTGGCCTAGTTGCCTCATCCGACAGGCTTGCGAGTGAACTCGGAGTTCCCGCACCACTCGTCGTCACGCTCATGGGGCAGCTTTCCGAAGACGAACGCGATCTTGTGCCTTGGCATCGCGTGGTCGCCAAAGGCGGCGCCATCGGGCGCGGACCGCATCGCGATCAGCAGTTTGCGCGGCTGGTGCGAGAGGGCGTGACGGTTTCGCCGGCCGGAATAGTCCAGGATCTCGAACGGCACATGATCTCGGGGTTCGACGACGAGTCTTTGCTTGCAAAGGCACCTGAAGAGCCGTCGAAGATGGGCGGGCGTTCGCGCGGCATGAAAGATCGGCCTTAAGGCTAGGCACCGGCGCCGGCACCCAAGCAGCGTAAGAATGCTCTGCGGAAGCTTGTCTGGATCCCGGCCTGCGCCGGGATGACGTTTGGTGTATTGCGCAAATTTATCGTTCTCGGGCTCGTCCCGAGGATGACGGGAAAAGCGCGGTTGCTCCCAACCACCGTCATGCCGACGGAGGTCGGCACCCAGACAACGGCCAACATGACCGATATTTCGGTTTACCAGCATCCCGGCCTTCGCCTTGTTGGAGAGGCGTCGAATACGTAATTCCGCCTTGTGGGTTGCGGCTTAGCCGTCAAATCGCCATAAGGGCGGCAACACTGCCCGCCGCGGCGCTAGGCGGCCGGGATTGGCCCGGAAAAAGCCTGGCGAAATCATTCATCCACGAGGAACGCCATGGTTCGGTTTTTATCGTTCGTTCTCGCTTCGCTGCTGATGGCGAGCGTGTTTACAAGCTCGACGGCACGCGCCGACGGCGACAAGCTCGTCATCGAGCTCAAGAACGGCAAGGTGGTCATTCAGCTTCGGCCGGATCTTGCGCCCAAGACGGTCGAACAGATCAAGACGCTCGCCAACCAGGGCTTCTATAACGGCATCAAATGGCATCGCGTCATCGACGACTTCATGGCGCAGACCGGCGATCCGACCGGCACGGGAATGGGCGGCTCGAAGCTACCGGACCTTCCGGCTGAATTTTCCGATGAGGAGTTCAAGCGCGGCACGGTTGCGATGGCCCGGTCGTCGGACCCGAACTCTGCAAACAGTCAGTTTTTCATCTGCTTCAACAGCATTGGCTGCGCAGGCCTGAAGGGCCAGTATACGATCTTCGGGCAGGTCATCGAGGGCATGCAGTACGTCGACATGATCAAGCGCGGTGAGCCCGGCTCGGGCACAGTGACCAATCCCGACGTGATGCAGAAGGTCTACGTTCAGTAGTTGAATCGCCTTCTCCCTATTGCCACTTGGCAGATTGACGAGGGGCGGGTCGTTATTTCGTATCGCTGCCACCCCTCAGCTTAGCCCTCTCGCCTTGGACGGGAGAGGGGAAGAAAAGAAAGGAACTTTCCGAAATGGCCGAATACAAAGATCCCGAAAACACGCTTCTGATCGAGACGAGCAAGGGGCCTGTCGTCATCGAGCTTCTTCCGGACCTGGCGCCGAAGCATGTCGAGCGCATCAAGACGCTGGCGCGTGAAGGGTTCTACGACGGGATCGTGTTTCATCGCGTGATCGATGGGTTCATGGCGCAGACAGGTTGCCCGCAGGGTCGCGGCACCGGCGGATCGTCGTATGAGAATCTGCCCGCAGAGTTCAATGCTGAGCCGCATGTGCGTGGTGTCTGCTCGATGGCGCGGGCTTCGAACCCGAATTCGGCCAACAGCCAGTTCTTCATCTGCTTCGACGACGCGCGCTTTCTCGACAAGCAGTACACCGTCTGGGGCAAGGTGATCGAGGGCATGGATAATGTCGATCAGATCAACAAGGGCGAGCCGCCCAAGAGCCCGGACAAGATGATTAAGGTCCGCGTCGCGGCGGATGCTGCCTGATGGCGGCGCCCGGCGACAACGGCAAAGGCGCGCCAGCGGGTGCGCCTTTTCTCATTCCGGTATGGGCTGGGCTTGCGGGCGCTGCGGGCGTCGCGCTTTCGGCCGCGGCGGCGCATAAAGTCGATAGCCCTGCGCTGGCGACGGCCGCGACGGTTCTGACGCTTCACGCGGCGGCAGCAGTCGGGATTTTTGCGGTCGCCATTCGCAGCGCATGTCCAAAGCTGTGGTCGGCGGCGGCGCTGTTGATGCTGGTTGCGGCCTCGGTGTTTACCGGCGAGATCGCGTTTCACACGTTTACAGATAACGCGTCGTTCCGGTTCCTGGCGCCAATCGGCGGCTCGGGAATGATCCTGAGCTGGGTGCTCGTCGCCGTTGCGGGCTTTTGCAACCGCGGGCGGAATTAGCATCGTCGACGAAGGTTGGCACCCGGGCCATGGGCAACCGATGACGTTGCAGGTAACGGCCGTGGAAGGCCGCTTTCCTGGTCCTGACGTTAATGGTGGGGTGTTTCGCGCCTTCCGCCAGGGCCGATGATCGGGTAAGTCGCGCGCATGCGTACCGATCTTTTCGATTTTGTCTTACCAGATGCCTCCATCGCGCTGTATCCGGCCGAGCCGCGGGATAGCGCGCGGCTGCTCGTCGTCCATCCAGTGAAGGGCAGTTGCGCGCGCGACGACGCCGACCTCGAAGACAAAACCATTCGCGATCTGCCCAGCCTGTTGCAACCGGGCGATGCGCTCGTCTTCAACGATACGAAGGTCATCCCGGCGGCGCTGGCAGGGGTGCGGGTGCGCGGTGATGTTCGCGCCAAGGTCGATTTCAATCTGACGAAGCGTGTGAGCGACAACACGTGGCGTGCGTTTGCGCGGCCGGCGAAACGGCTCGAAGCCGGCGACCGGGTTCGCTTCGGGCACGGCGAAGATACGTGCATGCTCGGTGCGTTAGATGCCACGGTTGCAGCGAAAGGCGATGCGGGCGAAGTCGAGCTGGCGTTCGATCTGTCGGGCGCGGTACTCGATGAAGCGATTGCCGCCATCGGTGCGATGCCGTTGCCGCCCTACATTGCGCTGAAGCGTGAGCCCGATGCGCGCGATCGCGACACCTATCAGACGATCTATGCTGACAAGGACGGCGCGGTCGCGGCGCCGACCGCCGGTCTGCATTTCACGCCGGAGCTTTTTGCAGCACTCGATGCGCGCGGCATCTCGCGCCATTTCGTGACGCTGCATGTCGGCGCGGGCACGTTCCTGCCGGTGAAGGCGGACGATACCGATGGCCATAAGATGCATTCGGAGTGGGGCGAGGTTTCGCCTGAGACTGCGGCTGCGTTGAATGAAGTGCGTGCGCGGGGCGGGCGGATAGTGGCGGTCGGCACGACATCGCTTCGGCTGCTCGAAAGCGCGACGCGCGAGGATGGCACGATCATGCCGTGGTCGGGCGAGACGGCGATTTTCATTACGCCCGGCTATCGCTTCAAAGCGATCGACGTGCTGATGACGAACTTCCATCTGCCGCGTTCGACGTTGTTCATGCTGGTGTCGGCATTCTCCGGCCTCGGCACGATGCGCGCAGCCTACGGACACGCGATCCACTCTGGCTACCGGTTCTATTCCTATGGCGACGCGAGCCTGCTGTTTCGCGACACGGGCGGTTAATATTGCATCGTCGGCGCTACTTCTCCTGCACAAATCGCATTGCTAAGCTTGGGAGTGCCAATCCCGGCAATCCGCCTCGTTCCTGTGAGCCTCGATGACATCTCATATGCCTGCCCTTCTGCTCCGACTTAGCGCGATCGCAATTCTGACGCCGGGCATGTTCCTGTGCGCGGGCGCAAACGCTTGGGCGGAAAGCGCGGCATGTACGTCCGTCGATACGCCACGCTGCGTCGAGAAGCTGCCGACGGGGATCGACATGGCCTACATCGAAGTCGGCCCCGCGGATGGCAAACCTGTTCTTCTCATTCACGGACTGACCGATAGTGTCCGTTCGTGGTCACTGTCGATGGATGATCTGCACAAGATCGACCCGAGCCTTCACATCATCGCCGTCGATTTGCGCGGGCATGGCCAGAGCAGCATGCCGGACGCCAAAGCGTGCGCCCCCGATCCTGAAAAATGCTATCGCATGTCGGATCTGGCAGGCGATGTCGTCGCTTTCATGAAGGCGAAGGGAATTGCCAAGGCCGATATGGCCGGGCATTCGATGGGATCGTTCGTCGTCCAAGAAATCGCGCTCAGCCATCCGGAGATGGTGGGGCATGCCATTCTTGTCGCGACCGGAGCGAAGAGCGTCGGCAATGCGGCGCTCAGCGATTTCGTGCTCAAGCAGACGGTCGAAGGCACGTGGAAAAAAGCTCTGGAAGCGAAAGGATTGGCATTTCCCGCCGGCGTCTACGAGTTGACGCCGCTCGACGCCGATCCCAAAGCCATGGAATGGATCGCGGCCAACTGGACGCTCGATCCGGCGGCTCAGCCCGCGTTTCTTAAACCCTATACGCCAGAGACGGCGAAGACCCGTCTGGGGACGTGGATTGGTGCAACGCGCGGGCTTCTGGCCCAGGACAATACCGAGCGCCTGAAGAGCATGTCGGTGCCGACACTCGTGTTGTGGGCGACGCAAGACAGCATCTACCTTGCGAAAGACCAGGACGAGATCAAAGCGTCGCTCAAGGATGCCGCTGCGAAGACCGGTTTGACCTTCTATTGGAAGGAATACGGTAAGCTGCCGCTGCCTGCTTCAGGGGCGCAGGAGAGCGACATCGGTCACAACATTCAATGGTCGGCTTCGGAGACGGTGGCGAAGGATATCGATTCTTTCATTAAGATCGGCGCTCCGACATCGGACCTTGCACACAGCGATGCGGCTCCGAATATCAGCACTATCGTCGTTGAGCCGGGCAAGGCCGTCGTCGAAAAAATCGGAAAATAAAAGCGGCCGGACGAGAGCCGGCGCATGAAGAGATTTGAATGCAAACGACTAAAGTTGATACGCCATCTTCCAAGGTGTCGGAAGGCCCTTCGGCTTTCGAATTCCGGAAGCTGGCGCAAGACGGCAAGGCGCGGCTCGGTGAGATCCATACGCCGCGGGGTGTGATCCGCACACCGGCGTTCATGCCGGTGGGCACGGTCGCGACTGTGAAGGCGCTGTACCCCGAGCAGGTGCGCGATGCGGGCGCCGACATTCTGCTCGGCAACACGTATCACCTGATGCTGCGGCCGGGCGCGGAGCGCGTGGCGAAGCTCGGCGGACTGCACAAGTTCATGCGCTGGGATAAGCCGATCCTGACCGACTCCGGCGGCTTCCAGGTGATGAGCCTCGGCAAGATCCGCAAGATCACGGAAGAGGGCGTGGCGTTCCAATCGCATATCGACGGTTCGCGGCACATGCTGTCGCCGGAGCGTTCGATCGAGATCCAGTGTCTGCTCGGTTCCGACATTCAGATGCAGTTCGACGAATGCATCGAACTTCCGGCCGAGCGCAAAGAAGTCGAGCGCGCGATGGAACTGTCGCTGCGCTGGGCCGAGCGCTCAAAGCGCGCCTTCGAGATGCAACTTGCGTCAGGCGGTGCGGGGCCGGGGCAGGCGCTGTTCGCAATCGTGCAGGGCGGCACCGATATTCCGCTTCGCCATCGCTCGGCCGATGCGCTCGTTGCGATGGATTTTCCGGGTTACGCGGTCGGTGGTCTCGCGGTCGGTGAGGGGCATGAGGCGATGATCGCGACGCTCGGCGAAACGCTGCCGCATCTGCCGTCTGAGAAGCCGCGCTACCTGATGGGCGTCGGCACGCCCCTCGATCTGATCGAAAGCGTGCGGCTCGGCGTTGATATGTTCGATTGCGTGATGCCGACGCGGAACGGGCGGCACGGCTACGCCTTCACCTGGGGCGGTCCGCTTAACCTTCGGAATGCGAAGTTTGCGGAGGATATGGCGCCGCTCGATGAATTCAGTTCGTGTCCGGCGGCGAAGGATTTTTCGCGTGCCTATGTCCACCATCTGATCAAGTCGGGCGAATTTCTTGGCGCGATGATCCTGTCATGGGTCAACACAGTGTTCTATCAGGACCTGATGGCTGCGATGCGCGCGGCAATCGCCGAAGGCCGCTTCGACGACTGGGCGACGGAGACGAAGGCGCGGATCATCGCTTCTCCTCAATCGGCTCCAGCGCCATGAGATTTTCCTTATGCGCGATGCGCTCGCGATGGATCAGGTAAAGTCCTGAGCCAACGATGACGAGCGAGCCGATGAAACTCCATTCATCGGGCTTGTCTCCGAACACGAAGTAGCTCAGCGCGATCATGCTGATAAGCTCGACGTAGATGAAGGGCGTCACCGCCGAGACCGGCGCGAACCGGTAGGCTTGGATCAGCAGGAAGTGACCGCCGCCGCCAAGGGTGCCGAGCAGGAGCAGCATCGTCCATATCTCGACGCTCGGGAACCAGATCCAGTCGTGAAAGGCGAACGGAGCTGCGGCCACGAGGCCGACGATCGAGCCGTAGTTGAGCGTGACCAGAGGCGGGTCGAACATCGAAAGCTTGCGCGTGACGATCAAGAGCAGCGAATAGGCAAACATCGATCCGAACGCGAAAGCGAATGCCGGCTCAATCGCTGTGAAGCCGGGGTGCACGACGATCAGGACGCCGATGAAGCCAACGGCAATCGCCATCATGCGGCGCCAGCCAACATGCTCGCCGAGCAACGGCACGGCGAGCGCTGCGACGACGAGCGGCGTCAGGAACGTGATCGACAGCGTCTGGTCGAGGCGCAGGTATTTCACGGCCACGAAGTTCAAAAGCGTCGTCAGCACCATCAAGGTCGAACGGGTGAGCTGAAGCTTTACACTCGCTGTTTTGAAGAGGCTCAGCATTCCCGCGGGGCCGAGCAGAGCGGTGATCCAGAAGATCTGGCTGAAGAAGCGCATCCATACGATCTGCGAAACCGGGACGCCGAGCCGCGTGCCGAGGTACTTCGCGGTCGTATCGAGAACCGAGAACAGGATGACCCCGGCGCAGACGAGGAGGATGGCCTTCAGGCGATCGGGCATCGGAAGATTGCTTCTGCGATAAAGTGTGCGCGGCTCAGCCACGCCGGGCAACCGGCGAGCGCCATCATTCGGTTCCGTGTTCGAGGCCCTGCGTCAGCGCGTTGGCGGACGCAGGGAAAGCGTGGCTTATGCGATGCCCGTTAGGACTTGGTCATTGCATCGCGTTTTTTGAGCAGTTCGTCGAGTTCGGCTTGCTGCTCATTGATGCGGTCGGCAGTCAGTTCTTCGTTGGCCGCTCCAGAGAATCCGGCAGCCTGCTCGACGAGTTCGCGAAGGTTGTCGCGGAGGATGGCGATGCGCTGCTCAATTTCGGCAAGGGTCTCGGTGTCTGCCATAGTCATTTCCAATCGTTAGAGGTGGCGCGCATCTCAGGCGCCCAGTTCGTCGGTGATATAGCGCGCCGCAACTGCGGGAGCCACCCGCGTTTCTTGCGGGGCTGCGACCATCCGCCAGAAGGGCTGATAGAATGAGGGTTGCGGGTTCCGAAGGTCGTTTCTATAAGCACGCTTCGGCGCGCGACGTGCCCATCCCCATCCGGTGGATGCGGTGTGGCTTAGGGCCGGGATCAAGCTTGGCAGTGTATGCCGTCTAAGTCATTGATTTGGTGTGATAAAGGGCCCGTAGCTCAGCGGTAGAGCATCTGACTTTTAATCAGAGGGTCGTTGGTTCGATCCCAACCGGGCTCACCACCAGAATCAATGGGTTAGTCTTTTCGAGGCGGGTGCGATCCAGGGGCAGATCCGAGGGGCCGCCGTACCAAGAGTGCTTCAGCGACAGTAATCGCTTATTTCGCAAATCCGGGGCTGTGCCCAACCTAGCCTCGCAGCATGTCGGGCTACAATGCTGAGAAAGCTGCTTTCGGTCAGCGGGTTTACGCTTCTGTCGCGCATGACCGGGTTCGCGCGCGACGTGCTCATGGCGTGGATCCTGGGCAAAGGCATGCTCTCGGATGCGTTCCTGTTCGCGTTTCTTTTTCCGAATTATTTCCGCGCCATTTTTGGAGAAGGGACGCTCAATCCTGCTTTCCTTCCGCGCTATGCAGCGCTTCACGCAAAAGGCGACTTGAACGCGGCTCAGCGTTTCGCAAATCAAGTCTTCACGTGGCAGATCGCTGCTCAGGCGGTGCTGCTGGTAGGCGCGCTCGTTGCCATGCCACTGCTCGTGCACTTCCTTGTGCCTGGCTATACAACCGAACAGCTTGCGCTGACGGCCAGTCTCGCGCGCATCACCTTTCCATACCTCATTCTGACGGTCGTCGCGATTCAGCTATCGGCGATGCTCAACGCGATCGGAAAGTTCTGGGCGGCTGCAGCATGGTCGAACTTCCTGAACCTATCGATGATCGCGACACTGCTCGCATCGAGCTGGTTTCCTAATGCCGCGTACGCTGCAGCGTGGGGCGTTCTAATCGGCGGGTTTTGCCAGCTCGTGTTCATTCTCTGGGCGGCGAGACGTGACGGGCTTTCCGTCAAGCTCGCGATACCGCGATGGACGCCGGAGGTCGCTGAATTCTTCAAGGCTCTCGGGATCGTCACGGTCGGGGCGGCCAGCGTGGTTGTGGCGCCGCTTATCGACTTCGTCATCGCCAGCTATCTCGCGACAGGAAGCCGGACTGCCCTTTATTATGCGGATCGTATCAATCAGTTGCCGCTCGGTGTTCTCGGCATCGCTCTCGGGACCGTCCTGCTGCCCGAAATGTCGGTGCGATTGGCGCGAAACGACCGTGCCGGATCCGACAATGCTCAAAATCGTTCTGCAGCGCTAACGTTGCTGCTGACCTTGCCGTTCGCATTTGTGTTCATCGCGATCCCCGATACCATCATGCGCGCGGTGTTCGCGCATGGGGCGTTCGACACGCGGTCGGCCGAGCTTGCGGGATCTGCGCTCGCCGCGTACGGCGCCGGGCTTCCGGCAATGGCACTCGTGCGCATCGTGTCTTCGACTTTTTATGCGCGTCACGACACGCTTACTCCTGCGCGGGCAACCGTGACGTCGATCGTGCTCAATATCATCCTCAAGGTCGTGTTTGTTTGGGGCTTCGATCTCGGCGTGGCAGGCGTCGCGCTTGGAACCGCGTTAGGCGCTTGGATGAATGTCGCCATACTCACATGGCTTGGCCGGAGCCGCGCATTGTTAGCGATCGAAGAGATTTTCGTCAGAGCGCTGGGGCCTGCACTGTTAGCGGCTGTGGCGGCCGGAGGAGGCGCGTGGTTCGGCGCTCGAATTGGTGCCACCCTTGTTCCGGGGCATTTCGCGGACATCGCCGCGCTGGCTGCTGCTATCGGTTGCTCGGGGCTCGCATACGTTATCGCGGTCGTGATGTTTCGGACGCGTCTTCCGCTCGGAAAATTTGCCGGAGAAGTACCGGTTGCCGGTCGATCCGAATGATCGAACACCATTGCGCGCGGCTTCGTGCGTGCTGACGGACCTCAGCCAGTTCGGTGGTTGAATTGCTTGCGTGGAAGGCGCGGCTGGAATGTTGCGTGACGCAATCGGACAATTTTTAGGGAAGTCTTCAGTGTAAAGATTAATAGGATGGCGCGTCTCGTCCATTCCCTCAGACGCGAAAGCTGGTTTCGCACTCCCCCCGTGCCACCAGCTCAGGCGTCGGCCGTCCCCCCGAAGGCCGACGCCCCCCAGTCCCCCGGTATTGCAATCACTTTGCCCCTAGGCGCCGCTCGTCTATTTGCGGCGCGCAAACCCTTTGACAGAAAATCGCGAGTGGCAGATTGTTAGTGCGCGCTGGACGGGGACCCATAACGTCTGGGAGTGTTCCATGCGTAAAGTGATCTTGGCAGCAAGTGTGTTTGCTGGCGTCCTTACTGCTCTTGGAAGTTTCGCTTCGGTCAGTTCTGTTGCGGCTGCGAATTTCGTAGCGCCGATACCTAAACATCAGAGTGTCGCGATGAAGGTCACCCATCGCCGCTACTGGTATCCCGGCTATTACGCATACTATCCATCTTATCCGGCTTATCCTGCTTACGGGCCCTACTATTACGCGCCGCCGCCGCCGGTCGCGTATGCGCCTCCCGTCGTCTATTACCCTGGCCCTCGCTACTATCCTGGCCCTGCCGTCTACCCACCCTATGGCGCCGTCAGGTATGGGCGTCCGTATGACTCGCTATATGTGGGATGGTGAGGACGTGTTGAGGCGTCGGCCGAATGCACCAATGGCCGACGCTCTCCATTCGTTTGCTAGTTTGGCCGTTGGTCGCGTTTGGCCTGCGCTCTGGCATTCGCTTTGAGGATGCTGCCGATCTTCGCGCCGGGCGTGCGAACACGTTTTGGCGCGCCGCCCTTGTCCTTTTGACCGGCACCCGCCGTTTGTCCGCCAGAGGGATGGTGAGCAAATTTGTTTTCCCGGTGAAGCGCCAGCGCCCGATGTGCCGCTTCGACGTGGTCGGCTTTGACTTCGAGCGCATAGATAAGGGCGCGCTCTTTTTTCACGCGCTTCAGAGCATGGGCGAAGACCTGCTTTCGTCTTGCGGGATGTTCCGCGGTACCTGGAAAGCTCTTGCCGCGCTTATCCGCGGTACCCTTTGTCTCGCGACGCTTTTGGCGCGTGAAGGTTTTTTCTTTGTCGCGAAATCCTTCAAGTCGCTGGGCCAAGTTCCGAAGCCCGTCTTTGTCGAGATCATAAATTGCCGGGTGATGCGACGACTTAACGACTTCGTATTCGTCGTGGCTCAGAAGGCTTCTTTCGTCCTTGTTTGAGAATGACATGACGCTCACACCCTATTGGTTATAATGCGTGTTCGTATGATAGGTGATCATCAGCATAGCCATGATGATGGCCGAGAAGAGCCCCGCCAGCGCGCCGAGCAAAACGGGCATTTGGCCAAGAACGTCGCCATAAAGGTCGTGTGCCGCCAAGCTTCCGGCAATTGAGGCGATGGCCGAATACGTGACGACAAGACCCGGCACGCGCGTGTCGTCAGCGCCAAATCCGGCGCCAAGAAAAATCACTTTATAGCGGATGATGCTGGCCACCGTGGTTGCAACCAAGCCGGCAATGATCGCGATTGTGCGGGAACTCAATTCTGTGCCGCTCAGCACCAAACCTATGAGCGCGCCGATAGCTGTCGCGACGAGGATAACAATTATGAGGCTGGCGGAGATTGTACCGGGTTTTCGTACTGGCATGATCGCTCCCAATATTTTTTATTTGAAAAGACGCAGTCTGATTGGTTTTCCAGGCTAGTCAAGGAAGCCGCGCGCCAGCGGACGTGCTCGTTTCAGAGCGTTGGTAAAGGAAAAGGAAGCGAGTTTCCCATCGCGGCGAAAGCACACGCGTGCTCCGCGATGGTCGACAAACTGCCTGTTTGGGCATGCGCGTTTGCGAGCGGTTAGCGCACAATTTTAATCAGTTGTCGTCAGTCCGGTTGGGCTTGGACCAACCGGCAAATGCAATGTGGACCAATCAATTAGCTTTTGCGGGTTGCGAAAAGCGACGCTCGGCTTGTCGTCCGTTTTTGGCCGGTCGAACCGACGAACGTACCGACAGTCCTGTCATGAGCCGCATTCCCGTGAGATCAGCCATGCAATCGCGTGCATGGACAACTTGCGGGCCGCGCTGCATGACCCGCCGCTTAAATTTCATGAGGCCGCGCGAGCTGCGCGTTTAGTATTATGGCACTTTGCACGTACAGTTCCGATGAACTCGCCGAGGTTCAGCGCATCCTCCAGGAGATCATCGCTGAGGCTCAGGCGTCGCCTGACAGCCCTGATGTCGAAGAAATCATCGAGCGGCTGTTCGACTTGGCCGATCACGGCGAGCGCGACCCGGAAAAGCTGCGGGCGTCGGTGCTTAGCAAGGCCGCCTAAATCGCTAGTGATGGCGCTGCGGCGCAAATCGAATTTCCCAATCGTAGATTAAAAGCGGCCGGGCGACGCGATCGTCGCCCGGCTCAAACGCCGTCACAGTCACGGTGCGTGGTAGAGGTAACGCGCCTGTGGCATTCGCGGATCATTCGCGGGGCGCCTGCGGCCCTTGATGCGCCGGTTGCGATTGCGTCGGCTGATCCAGCGAGCGGTCGGCCAGCGTCGTCGGGCGTTCGGGATGTCCGAGGCCGATGAGGGTTGCCAAAAGGACCACGCCGAATGCGGCGCCTGCGAACATCATGAATCCCGGACCGATGCCGGTCTTATCGAACGGATCTTCTATTCGCTGTTGCTGATTGCGCTTTTCAGTGTCGGAAAAGCGCGGGTCTGACCACGGAGCCATGTTTTCCTCCATCGTTTTTATTTGGATTCGGAGGATCAACGTGTCGTCGCTGGCGGGGTTCCAGCCCTTGCTCTGTGTGCAATGCAAAATCGAAATTTGCGAAGGAAATTGCGCTGAACCGGCATAATGTCCGGTATTCGACGAAAACTTGATTGCGCCCTGCCATACGAAATGCACGATCATTCATCGACGACATCCACTCAAGAATGGTGCGTCGATATACATGCTGTGCATTTGTTTCTTACTAGGGAGAGAGTTTCATGCGTCGTAGCATTTTCATTTTGTCATTCGCCACTTTGTTCGTTGCAGCTTCAGCGCAGGCGCAAACGCCATTGAGCGACGCCGATTGCGAAGCGACTTGGAAGGCAGCAGGCGGAGTTGATCTCACGGCAGACACTGCGAAACCTTTTATCGCAAGTTTCGATCAGGTTGACGTTGACCACAACGGCGCGATCAACTGGGAAGAGTTCAAGGCGGGTTGCGCGAAAGGATTAGTCACGAAGTGACCGGCGACGTGCAATACGTTGGCCTAATGGCTTTTTGATTTTCTCATAGCCCTTACTCGGAACGAACGCCTTGCGCCGACGGCGTGAA
Source organism: Hyphomicrobium sp. DY-1 (assembly GCF_047497105.1). Classification (NCBI taxonomy): domain Bacteria; kingdom Pseudomonadati; phylum Pseudomonadota; class Alphaproteobacteria; order Hyphomicrobiales; family Hyphomicrobiaceae; genus Hyphomicrobium; species Hyphomicrobium sp. DY-1. The sequence continues at coordinate 3,478,718 of NZ_CP134870.1, forward strand.
AGGCGTCAATGGACGTCAGCCTTGCTGGGGAAGCTTTTCCTGCCAGCAAGGCTTTCTGGTGCGGTTTCATTTTTATGAGGCACCCATGCCCTATGCCGTGAATGACGATCTGCCGCCGTCGGTGCGCGATCATCTACCGGACCATGCGCAAGACATTTTTCGCGCCGCTTTCAATTCGGCTTTCGACGAATACGGCGGCGATGAGGAGCGGGCTTTCCGCGTAGCTTGGGCGGCGGTGAAGCGCATGTACGTCAAGGAAGGGGGGCAGTGGGTGCCACGCGGAGTCCCCGGATGATAGGGCTTTGTAATGGGCAATCGAGCTGAGGCCGCCGCGACCTTACGAGGGCTGCCCGGTTTTGCTCGCAAGGGGCGCGGATTTAAAATCCGATTTCGGCGCAGCGGCACTTCAGCTTCTTGCAAACTAGGGACTACAAAAAAGCCGAACTGAATTTTCCTCGCTGAGATATATGTCCGGCATTGTCCTGCCCAAGCGGAAATGAGGTTGAGGAAATGCCAACATACAAAGGTGAGTGTTTTTGCGGAGCTGTAAAGGTAGAGGCGACAGGCGCGCCTGATGCGATGGGCTATTGCCATTGCAATTCGTGCCGCGCGTGGTCGGCGGGGCCTGTCAATGCATTCACGCTGTGGAAGCCGGATGCGGTCCAGGTGACGGAAGGCGCCGAATTCATCGGCATGTATCAGAAGACACCGGTGAGCCAGCGGCAGTACTGTACGAAATGCGGCGGGCACGTGATGACTAATCATCCCCCGCTTGGGCTTGTCGACGTTTACGCGGCGATACTGCCGACGTTGGCTTTCAAACCCGAAGTTCATGTGAACTATGCTGAGACGGTTTTGCCGATGAAGGACGGGCTTCCCAAGCTCAAGGATTTCCCGAAGGAGTTCGGCGGCTCGGGCGAGGTTATCGCTGAGTGAGGCTTGGCCTTTGCGGCTCGCACTTTCGATGATGAGCGCTCGCTTCGGCGGGCGCTTTTTCCTTTGTGGATGTCGGCTGCAAGCTGCGCGTCGCGATGACGTTCGAAGCGGTGTGTCGGCAAGTCGAGAGAGGTGGCAATCCGCAATACGGCCGCGATGAACATGCGATGAATGTAAGGCAGCGAAACTGGTTCATGCCGCGGCGGCGCACGGTCTCATAGCATTTCATTCACACCGCACAATTTACGAAATGAAAGCGCCGCGGCGCCCGAGTGAAACAAATTCCGGGGTGTCTGCGTTCTGCGTTCAGAAGACGGCGGGCCACCCGCCGAAGGAGGAAGAAATGAGAAAATATATCGGGCTTGCCGCCGCGTTGGTTTCGGCTCTGCCGCTCATGACGTTCGCGACCAGCGCTGACGCAGGCGGCCGTCATTATCATGGCGGCTATCACCACGGCTGGCATGGCCGCTACGGACGTGGCTATGGCCGCCATTGGCATCGCGGACGCGGGTATTGGCATAACGGGCGCTGGATTGCACTCGGCGTCGGTGCGGCGATTGCCGGTGCTGCTGCGGCAAGTGCTTATGATGACTGCTATTGGCGTCACGGCCGCCGCTACTGCTACTAAAGTCTCGGTATTGCCGCTCAGACGTAATGCCCCGGACCGTCCAAGGCCGGGGCTTCTTTTTGCCCGACTGCTGCCATCAGGCGCTTTAGCCAGCTTCTTGACGCCGGGTTTTGCACAGCCTGGCTGTGCAATACTCGATTTATGTGGACTTCGTGGCTGTCGACGTTGGCCTAAGGTTCCGCCTTATGCTGGGTTGCCCGCAGTTGTGGGAGGTTGCGTTATGTTTAGCACGAAGTTGGTCGCGTCCGCGTTCGTTATTCTGGCGTCCGCCAGCGGTATCGCGGGAGTCAGCACGTCCGCGCCGGACGCGCTCAAGCCTCAAAACATCCCGATAGCACTCGACAACAATTCCTTGCTTGTCGCGACGCTAGCGAACGGCGAAATCCAGACGCATTGGATGTCGCGCAACGCGTGCGAGCAGGTCGAGGCGGCGGTGGCGTCCGGAGACGCTGTAGCCGGTATCAGACCCGACGGTGTGAGCGTCTACATCGCGAAGGCCAACTGCAGCACGCGCCGGATCGAGGTCGATCCTGCCGCCGTCACGCTCAGCAGCGCGTCTCCAATCGAGCAGTGAGAGCTCGATCGTCGGCTTCATGCAGCGATCAAAGCCGGCCTGCCGGTTAGGCGCGCAATGAGTTCGGCTTCGTCGTGAATATCCGTCCGCCGCAGGATGCGAGCAAGACCGACGCGCGCAGCCGGCATCGAGATGGCAAGCGCTTGGGCTGCGCGGTCAAGCGAGAGACCTTGCGCCAGCAACGAGAGCAGCCAACTCTCGGCTATGCTCACCGGATGATGACGCAGGAGCGTTTCGGCTGGTGAGCGTTCCGCTGTATCGAACGCTTTGACGAAGACTGCAACGCGCGCGCAACGGGAGACGCCGACCGGCAGCCTTACGCGCTCGTCGATATGCGCAACCCACACGGCCAAAGATTTCGTTCCGCACCCCTTGATGATGATCGGAGGCCCGCGGCGCGAACAGGTCGAGCGGCCGCGGCCGGCATCGGCTATGGCTTGGCGCAGCAGGCTGTTGCCGTGATTTTCGCGGGCGGCGAGTTCGTCTTCGAGACAAAGCAGGGCGCAGCCGTCGAGTAATTTCTCTCCCGCGGTGTTCGCGTGCAGGATTTTGCCGGAGGGGTTTGTGAGGATGATGCCGACGCGCATCGGGTCGAATGCCGCCGACGTACAATGGTGCGCGAGCGGCATGTAATCGAGAAGCTGTGCGATTGCGGTTGCGCGGCGAATGTACGGCGCGAGGGCGGACAGTTTTGCGATGTCCTGCGGGACGTAGGGGCCGGCGGTGTGCGGACGCGCAATCAACAGCATGGAGAACGATCTGGCGGACTTCGAGATCGTGAGGATAGCGACATCATCGAGGCCTTCCGGTCGAAGGACTCTTTTGTGCCAGAGCGAGTTGCGCACCTCCTTGCTGCCGAAGAGCGCGTTCGTCGTAAATGCCCTGGCGACGCCAAGCAGCCAGACGGCGGGAAGCGCAGGGCTCAAGGGCGCCGTGGCGACTATTGCCCGTTCAAGACTTGTGCTGACCTTCCAGCTCGCTTCCACGCGTGCACTCTCGCCTGGGGTTTGGGCGACGATTGCGGCCGCGCAGCCGCGGATCAATCGCGCGGCGCTGCCGAGGGCGGTGGCCCAGCGGCTCGGGTCCATCGAACAATCGTAGATGTTGTTGAGGAAATTGAGGGGGGCGCGAGTAGTAGCGCAATCGACCTCTACCAAAGGCCCCCCCCGTAATGAAAACATAAACGCTAGAAATCAATAGGTGGCTGCAATGCAGCAATTCTCAAACGGTGCTGCGCTGGCCTGCATCACCCGTTTGAATAATGAGAAAGAAACTTTTGTCTGATCGTTACCGGAAGTCCACCAATTAATCAGTGTGCAGTCTTTATTTTGTGCGCAGTGCGAATTTGATCGCCGTTTAGTGACGTCCTTGGAGGTCAGGCGGCCGTACGGCTGGCGTGGTCTGGACCGTTCAGGATTTTGCGAATGACGTCGGCAGGTTCGGGGCGATTGAAGAGGAAACCCTGCACGGACGTGCAGCCGTATTCTTTGACGATGTCTAGCTGCTCGTTGGTTTCGACGCCTTCGGCGGTGGTGAGCATGCCGAGCGTTCGGGCGAGATCGACGATCGTACCCAAGATGGCTCGGGCCTCCATCGAGACGGCGAGGTCGCGCACGAACGAACGGTCGATCTTAATTTTATGGAACGGCACTTTCGTTAGCGAACTGAGAGATGAATAGCCCGTGCCGAAATCGTCCATCGCGATTTCGACGCCGAGATCGCAGACCTGATGGAGGACGTGAGTTGCGAGCTGGATATCCTTCATGATCATCGATTCCGTGACTTCGATGGTCAGGCGGTGGCTGGGCAGCCCGGATTCCGCCAGCGCGGCCTTGACGGTGTCGACGAAGCTTACGGCTTCGAGTTCGACCGCGCTGATGTTGATGGACACGCTCATATGCTCGGGCCAGGACATGGCTTCGATGCACGCTTGGCGTAGCACTTTCGCGCCGAGATCGGCGATCATGCCGATTTCCTCGGCAATCGGGATGAAGTCGGCGGGCGAGGCGAGCCCAAGACGCGGGTGCTGCCAGCGAAGCAGCGCTTCGGCCCCGATTGGTGTCATCGTATCTAAGCCGTAGATCGGCTGATAGTGCAGCTCGAATTCGTCGTTGGTGATGGCCTCGCGGATCTCGGCCTCCAGCAACGTACGCGCCTTCACCTTGGCATCGAGTTCTCGCTCGAACAGGCGAAAAGTTCCGCGCTGATCTTCCTTGGCGGCATAGAGCGCAAGGTCGGCGAGCCGGAAAAGTTCGTTGGGATCGCAGCTATCATCGGGAGCCGTCGCGATGCCGATGCTGCCGCCGCAGATAACGTCCTTGCGGCCCAGCCTGACCGGTTCGTTTAGAATGGAGATCAGGCGTTGCGCGAGCTTGGTTGCGCTCGCGGGATGGTCGAGATCCGTAACGAGGACGGCAAATTCATCGCCGCCGAGGCGGGCCACGGTATCGCTTTCGCGCAATGCGCCGGTCAAGCGGTCGGCGACGACCTGCAAGAGTTCGTCACCCGCCGCGTGGCCCAGCGTGTCGTTGACGACCTTGAAGTTGTCAAGATCGAGAAGCAGAAGCGCCATCCGATCGCCGCGTTTTGCACGCGCCATTGCAAGCTGCATGCGTTCAGCGAGCAGGTGGCGATTGGGAAGCGACGTCAGCGCGTCGTGGCGCGCCATGTAGGCGGCCTTTCGGTCGGCTTTGCGTCGCTCCGTGACGTCGATGGCGGCGATCAGGAGCGCGTCTTCGCCTTCGTGAATAAGCGGGCGGACGTAGACCTCAACTTCGATTGAGCGGCCGTCACGGCGATAGTGTTTGAAAAGCTGCGCTTCATTCGTCGGTAAAATTTGCTGGTCGCCGTGGTCAAACGGCAGGTTCAGATCTCCGTTTTGGATGTCTCGCAGCGATAGCAGCGAGAAATCCTTGCGAGAATATCCGTAGTGGGCAATGGCGGCGGTGTTGACAGCGAGGATCGCCCGGGTATCGCGGCTGACGACGAACATCGGGAGCGGGTTGTTTTCGAACAACAGGCGGATCGAGGCCTCGCGCTGCTTCATCTCCGTGATGTCGATGCGCAAGCTGATTAAGCCGCCTTCGCTCGTGCGGCATTCTTCGATCAGATAACAGCGGCCGTTGTCCAGCAGCTGTTCGTGCGAGGCGGCGGGCGTTTCGAGATTTTTAATGCGCTCGGCGAGCCAAGCTTCCTCGCGACCGAAGGCTTCTGGATACATTTGCCGTTCCATGCCGATCCGCAGCGCTTCCTCCAGGCTGCGGCCGACGGCAATGGTGTCGCGAGCTCGTTGGTAAATTTCCGCGTAGCGCTTATTCCAGGCGACGTAGCGGTTCTCGGCGTCCAGGATGACGATGCCTTCGGGGAGGATATCAATTGCTTCCTTAAGCCGGTGGTGTGCCTTCTCGAGTTCGGCCTTTTGGGCCGACATCGCGTGCTCCTGGGCTCGCAGGTGGTCGTTCAGTTCGTCGCGCAGGGCGATTTCCGCGGAAAGCCGTTCCTGCAGGCGCGAATGAGACTCAATTGCTTCTGAAAGCAGCATCACGATCATGAAGACCGTCAACATTCTGAGCTGCATAAGCTGAACATCGGTCAGCCACGGCACGCCTTCGAAACGGATCCCGACGTGAAATCCGGACGCCGTGGCGACGAAGAGTATCGCCGACATTATCAGTGCAGCCGCAGAGGTCGCACTCGCACCCAGTCGGCAGGCGATTAGGACCAGTATGGGTAGGACCACAAAGCTGAGTGGCCTCACCGCAATGACGATAATCGTTGCCACGGCAAGCGCAGCAAACAGAGCGTAAGTTTCCCATGCGGCTTTGGAAGACGGAGGCGCGTGGTTTTTCTGGTGCATGCGGACCAGGGCCGGGGTGACCAGCAGCAGGCCAAGAAGGTCGGCAAACAGCCAGGAGCTGAAGACGCGCCAGCTTATGGTTCCCGTCGTCAACGTCGCGACGATTGAGGCTGCGGTTGATGAAATCAGCGCGCCTGTAGCGGTGGCGATCGAGAAGGAGATCAGGAAGCGGACGCTGCGGAACTCAAAGGGTTCTGCCTCTCGCAGCCGCAGAACGTAGAAAGCCGTACAGAGTTCGATGGTATTCGTCAGTGCAAAGCCGATATTGGCCGCGAGTCCGCGTTGAGCGAAGTAGTTCGCGATGATATCTGCGACAAGGACGGCCGATAAAATCTGGCGGCGTCGCCATGGACGTTTCGCAAGAATGAGCGCGGCAAGTACGATGCCGTTCGCAGGCCAGATGGTGGCGACGCCATTGCTATCCTGGGTGAAGGCAGCCGAAAGATAAGCGACGATTCCGAAGATGACAGCTACGGCAGCGGCGTTGACGAGGCCTTCGCTGTCTTCGATACGCAGAGTTCTCAATGGAGAGAATGTCCGGACCCCGCTAACCGACATCAGAAATGCTTTCGTTCCCCAACGGACCAAGGTCCGCCTATTCCAGTTTTTCCAATTTTTCCGGAATTGCATTGGAGACAGAGTTGTCAACTGTAAAACAAAGACAATCCCGTCCCTTATCACCCGACTTGCGGTCAGGCTGAGGCTTTTTGATTAATTTTAGGTCAAGGGCGGGATTGTAATTCCGCGTGCGGATAAAGTTCTTACGCAAATTACCAGATTCAGAAGTTGTTAGTGCCGGCGGCAGGACAAAAGTAAAGAATTGATTCACGAAAGTCGGACGGTGCGGGGATGGCTGCGGACCGGGGCGCTAAGCCGGGCGATAGGGGTTTGGCCGCCACCCATCCGGGACTGCCGACGTCGATCGACCAGGCCCTGTTCCTCAAGCTCGATCTTGTAAATCAGCACAGAATACCAGATCGCGCCGATAATGACGCCCAAGGCCAATTGGTCGAACACGATCGGCAAAAGGAACGTCTCGGCGATCGTCACGGCGTAATTCGGGTGCCGGATCAGCCGGTAGGGTCCGCGGTCGATGACGGGGGCATTGTCGAGCGTGATGATTCGGTGGGTCCAATATCGGCCAAGCGAGCCGATGACCCAATATCGGATAATTTGCAGAATGCCGTAGAGAATTGCGAGCGAGATATGGATTTCCGCGTTCGGCGCAATCAGGAAGAATATAGCTGCAATCCAGGCCAAATGCGTCGTCGCCACGACGGGATAATAGGATCGGCCGATTTCGCGTGCACCGGCGGAGAGTAATCGGCTGGTGTTTCGCTGCGAATAAAGTTCTTCCAGACCGCGCTGGGCGAGCAGAAGCAGCGCAGCGATCTGCGGCCAGCCGAGAGTGTCGATGATCATGACGAAATTCTCCGAACGAAAAGCTAGAGGTCAAGCGCTGCGAAATAAGCGGAGAAGCCGGGTCCGAACGCGGCGAGAAGATGCAAGCCTTTGTCGTTCTGGCGGATCGCGCGAGCGAGAATGAAGAGCGCGGTTGCCGACGACATATTGCCGAAGTCGCGGAGCACGGCCCAGGAATGAGCAAGATCGGATCGGTCGAGGTTCAGCACGTCTTCCGCCGTTTCGAGAACCTTCCGGCCGCCGGGATGAAACAGATAGCCTTTGAGATCGGAGAGTTTCAGGTCGTGGCGTTCAAGGAAGGCGTTCGCGACGGGCGCGAGGTTCGCGCGCATCAGCGCGGGCAGTTCGGGGCTCAGCACCACGCCGAAACCATCCTCTTTCACGTCCCAGCCCATGATGTGGCGCGTGCCGCGCCAGAGATGTTCGCCGGATGCAATGAGCGTGGGTCGCTGCATACCTGTTCGAGCCGAGGGTGCGCGACTTCCGTCGGCGGATGCGCGCAAAACGACCGCTGCGGCGCCATCGCCGAATAGCGCTGAGGCAACGAACATCGTCGCGCTGGCGTCGTTCGGGCGGATGCACAGGCTGCAGAGATCGACAGTGATGAAAAGGACGTTGCCGCCGGGTTGGGCTTGCGCGAGGCGGGCCGCGCGCGAAAGTCCGGCGACACCACCGCCGCAGCCAAGACCGAAGATCGGCAAACGTTCGACCGCGGGAGAAAAGTCCAGCCGGTTCATCAGCAATGCGTCGAGGCTCGGGATCGCCAGGCCCGTGATCGTGTTGGTCACAAGGGCGTCGATGTCGGAAAGCTTCAGACCGGCGCGAGAAATCGCTTCGAGAGCCACGCGCTCCATGAGGTCGAGTGCACTGCTTTGATAAGCGGCGGTGCGTTCTTCCCACGAATGCCGCTCGCGATACCATGACATCGGCTGGCACATGTAGCGGTGTGCGACGCCGGTATGAGCGAAGAGGCTGTTCAGGCGCGCGAACTGCGGAAAGACCTCGGCGGCGTTGGCGAGTACATCCTCCTGAGCGTAGCGCCGCGACGGATTGGCCGTGGCAATCGACAGGATCTCGACGGGCAGGGCTGGGGAAGAGCGCGGGAGGCCGAGGCGGAGTTCAGGCTTGTTGATTGGTAGAAGTGTCATGAGCAGACTTTTTCTATGCCGGCGCTAGGGCCGAGCGCTGAATGTCCGGCGGCGGGCAATCGGCCCACGCGGGCTGAACGATTGCGGCCGTCGATAGAATTGCGAAAAGAAGGATGAGAAACGTCGGTCGCTTCGTTTGCATGACCGTCTCCATCTTTTTGGCAGGAGAAGCCCGGGCCGGCGGCGGGTTCGTGAGCGTTTGTCGATCCCGCCGTCCATCGCGGCTGTTCCCTGGGGAACAGCCTGGCATGCTCGAAGGGGGGCGTTCGGCCGCAGCACGCGCAAAAAGCCCGAAGTATCGGCGCTAAGCCGCGAGCTATGAGCGTGAGACAGTTCGCACTTGCAAAATCCGGGCGCGTGACATCTCGACTTGGAACGATTTCCGTAAGATACGCGGTTACTCCAGTTGCTGCAGCGCACGTTGCGCGACGCAGCGAAGCGAGACGGGAGGCTTCCGCGTGGAGGCAAACGCCAACGGATTCGACAATGTGAATGCCGCTCCAGCGACATTGACGCGCGGACAGGTGCGCCTCGTGCTGTTCGCGCTGGCGATGGGCGGCTTTGCGATCGGGACGACTGAATTCGCGGCGATGAGCCTATTGCCGTATTTCGCCGCCACGTTCGGCATTACCGAACCGATGGCTGGGCATGCGATCAGTTCCTATGCGCTCGGGGTTGTCGTCGGGGCGCCGGTGATCGCGGTGCTGGCGGCGAAGTGGCCGCGGCGGAAACTGCTGCTGGCGCTGATGGCTTGCTTTGCCGTCTTCAATGTCATGACGGCGCTTTCGCCGAACTACGGAATGATGGTCGTATTCCGCTTTCTGAGCGGCCTGCCGCACGGCGCTTATTTCGGCGTGGCGATGCTGGTTGCTGCTTCGCTCGTGCCGCCCAATGCGCGGGCGCAGGCGGCGTCACGCGTGCTGATCGGCCTGACGATTGCGACGATCATCGGCGTGCCGGTTGCGACCTGGATGGGGCAGGCGCTCGGATGGCGCGTTGGCTTCGGGATCGTCGGTGTGTTGGCGCTGCTGACGGTGCTGCTCGTCTCAATCTTCGTACCGCGCGATGAGCCGATCGTGGGGGCAAGCATGATGCGCGAACTCGGCGCGCTGAAACGGCCGCAGGTCTGGCTGACGCTCGGGATCGGTGCGATTGGCTTTGGCGGCATGTTCGCAGTCTACTCGTATCTGGCAACCACGCTGGTTGACGTGACGCACGTCGAGCCCGGCGTCGTGCCGATCGTGCTGATGGTCTTCGGGCTTGGTATGACGATCGGGACGTTCGTCGCCGCGTGGCTCGCAGACAGAGCGCTGATGGCGACGGCGGGTGGCCTGCTGGTGTGGAGTGCGTTCTGGCTGGCGGTCTTTCCGTTCGCCACGGGGAATATCTACGCCGTTTCGTTCGTCGTGTTTATGATCGGCTGCGGCGGTGCGCTCGGCGTTCCGCTGCAGACGCGGCTGATGGATGTCGCCGACGATGCTCAGACGCTTGCGGCATCGCTCAATCACAGTGCGTTCAACACGGCGAATGCGATCGGGCCGTGGCTTGGAGGGTTGGCGATCTCGTACGGGTACGGCTGGAGTTCGACCGGCTGGGTCGGCGCGGTGCTTGCCGTCGGCGGGATGGTGTTCTGGGTGATTTCGGTGGTAACCGACCCCAAACACGGTCAGCACGTCCGGCGTCATCTACCCCAGGCCGCGCCAGGGGAGTAGCACAAGACAGTCATGCCGACGGAGGTCGGCACCCAGACAACAATCCACACATGCAATGTTGCGGAATGTCTGGATCCCGGCCTGCGCCGGGATGACGTCATTGTGCGTTTTTTCGTCGGGTCAGTTCATGTGCCAGCCGTGGCTGACGATGATGCTTTCGCCGGTCATGGCGTTGGTCTTGAAGGCGGCGAGGAAGAGGGCGACCTCAGCGATGTCAGTCACCATCGTGAATTCCTTGTCGACGGTTTCGCCGAGCATCACTTCCTTGATGACACGTTCTTCCGTGATGCCAAGCTCATGCGCCTGCTGCGGGATCTGCTTGTCGACGAGCGGCGTGCGCACGAAGCCGGGGCAGATGACGTTCGAGCGGACGCCGTGCTGCGCGCCTTCTTTTGCCATGACGCGGCCGAGGCCGAGGATGGCGTGCTTGGCTGCAACGTAGGCCGACTTCAGGGCCGAGGCCTCGTGACTGTGGACCGAGCCCATGTAGATCAGCGCGCCGGACTTCTGCGGATACATGTATTTCACGCAGGCTTTAGTCGTGAGGAAAGCGCCATCGACGTGGATGGCCATGATCTTCTTCCAATCGGCGAACGGGAATTCCTCGATCGGGTGCACGATCTGGATGCCGGCGTTCGAGACGAGAATGTCGATAGTGCCGAAGGCTTTCGCCGTTTTCTCGGCGCCGGCGTTCACCTGATCTTCGTTCGAGACGTCCATGGCGACGGCGATGGCTTCCTTCTCGCCGCCGAGTTCCTTCGCGGCGGCAGTGGCAGCATCGAGGTTCAAGTCAGCGATGGCGACGCGGCCGCCCGCTTCGACGTAACGCCGAGCGATCTGATGGCCGATGCCGCTTGCGGCGCCCGTGATGAGCGCGACTTTGCCGTCAAGTTTCATTGGGGGCGTCTCCTTATTTCTCTTCGAGGTAGTCGTAGACGACCTTGCCAAGGCCGAGGGTCAGGTCGGCGAGGATGTGTGTCGCGGATATGATTTCACGCACAGGCAGGTCCGCAATCGGCGCGAGGGCGTGGGGGCGCAGATCGAGCGCGCCGGGGCCGCTCCATGCGCCTTTGATGGTCACGTCTTCAAGGCGGTAATCGACGAGTTCGAGAATGCGAGGACTGCCGTCGACGTGCGGAATGATTTTCAGAAGATAGTTCGGCACGGCGAGCGATTTGGCGACGGCGGCGGGATCGAGCGCTTTGTGCTTGAAGCCCATCGTACCCGTCGCGATGCGAACGCTGCCGTAGTCGAGCGTGCCGACGAGCGTGTCGATGTCGGGGCCGAGCGTGGGCTTGGCGAATTTCTTCGGGAAGCCCCACAGCTCGCGGCCGCCATAGATCGGCGGGCCGTCGTTCAGGAACATGGCGTGCGTATAGCCGCCTTCGACGCCGTTGAATTTGACCGGAATGACCTGGCCGGATTCGGTGTAGTCGCCGAAGCCGGTCGAGTCCGGCATGCGGATGAATTCGTATTTAACGATGGGTTCGTCGAAGGTGAGGGGCTCGGGTACGACCTTTTCGAGGGCTTCGCGGTCGGTGCGGTAGGTGATGATGAGATATTCGCGATTGATGAAACGATAGGGACCGGGTGGAAAGGCTGGACTGGTCAGAGGCATCGCAAAGGCGCGTTTCTTGACGTCCGCAATTTTCATTTGTGCATCTCCGGGGGCGTTGGCGCGGCGAGTTCCTTGGTGAGATCAAGCACCATCACATCGTCCTCGGGTTTCTTGCGATTGGTCCAGGACGGATGGCTCAGCGTTCGCTCGACGTCGTCCACGCCGGCGCGCCAGTGCTCGTTCACGGTGTAGCGCGAAAACTCGTAATCGTTTGACTGCGTGGAATAGACGGCACGGCGATGGATGAGATGGACGATCGTGATAGCGGCGTTGCAGCTGTGCGTCGATAATAGCTTCCAGTCGAAGCTCGATTTGATCTCGTCCGGCATAATGCCGTCGAGGCGGCGCACCGCACGACGCAGTTCCTGAAGAAGCTTCGAGTAGTCGGTGTTGAGACGCGTGCGGCTCGAATAGCGAATTTCTTTTTCGCGCGTCTGAACGTCGAAGAGGTTATCGGGGATGGTGCCCTGAGAACTAAAGAGATCAACCTGGAAAATGCACATGTCTGAGCGTGGAACCGGGCCTTCGAGCACGTATTGCAGAGGTGTGTTCGAGACGATGCCGCCATCCCAATAAAGCGTGCCGTCGATTTCGACGGGAGGGAAACCGGGCGGAAGCGCGCCGCTCGCCATGATGTGTTCTGGGATAATCGTCGTGGTCGCGCTGTCGAAATAGATCTGATTGCCGGTTGCGACTTCGACGGCACCGACGCTGAAGCGCATTTTCCCCGAGTTCAGCAGGTCAAAGTCGACAAGCTCCAGCAGCGTGCTTTTCAGTGGGCTGGTGTCATAGATGCTGATCGCCTGCACTGTGCCCGGCGGCATCAGGACGGCGGGCGGGTAGCGCGGGTCGAAGAAGCCGGGGGCGCCTGTCGAAGCCACGAGAGCGGCCGCCGTCTCGTTGAAGATCTTGCGGGAGGCGTTGTCGGTCGCAAGCGGCGGCATAAGAAGGTGGCTTGAAACGCGATCCCAGAATTCGCGCAACCGTTTCGTTCGGCGTTCGGGCGGATTGCCTGCAATGATTGCCGAGTTGATGGCGCCAATGGAAATTCCGGCGACCCATTCCGGTTCGAGCCCAGCCGCGCAAAGTGCCTCGTATGCACCGGCCTGGTATGCGCCGAGTGCGCCGCCGCCTTGGAGGACGAGGACAATTTTCTCGGCGTCTTTTGCGGCGCTGCCGTTGGCTTTGGGCATATTGTCAATCTACCGAGCTGGGGGTGGCAAGGAGACGGAGAGGTCGGGGAGTCCTCAGGTATTCCGCAGGCCTTGTTGCAATGCAGTAGATTGGCCTCAAAGGCAAGGGGGCGAATGTTCGATCTTGCTAAACGTCTCGTAACTTGCGACGCGAAATTTATGAACGATTTGCGTCGCCGTTTAGTGGCCGCCGGCACCAGCAGGAACGGGAGCGGGCTTGCGCATCAGGAGCGTGAAGAACCCGGCGGTGACGAACAGCACCGTCAGCGCGAGGAAGAGATCGGCGAACGACAGCACGTTCGCTTGATTGCGGACGATCATCGCCAGCTTTTTCAATGCTGCCATGTCGCCGTCCGAATGCATGGCCTGTGAAAAGCTCTGCTGCATCATCGCCAATTGTTCTTCGGCGGCCTGATGCCCCCAGGCGACCTGTTCGTGCAAACGTGCGAGATGCAAGTCGAGCCGCTTGTTCAGCAGCGTGTTGATCATCGCGAGGCCGACAGCGCCGCCGAGGTTGCGCGTGAGATTGAAAAGGCCGGAAGCATTCTTGATCTGCTCCGGGGGGAGCGTTCCGAGCGACAGGTTCGTAATCGGAATCATGCACAGCATCAGCGACGAACCGCGCAGGATCTGCGGAACGAGAAGCTCCCAGAAATCCCAATCCGGGGTGATATAGGACGCGATATAGGTGCCGAGCGCGAAACCCATGAAGCCGGTGAACATCATGACGCGCGGATCGAGAATGCCGGCGAGACGGCCGCTGATCGGCGCGGTCAAGAACATCGCGACGCCGGTGACGAACATCGTCTGGCCGATCATCAAGGAGTCGTAGCCGCGCACCTGTCCGAGGTAGACCGGATAGACGTAGGTCAAACCGTAGAGGCCGATGCCCATCGTGAAGCTGAAGGCCGAGCCGAATGCGAAGTTCCGGTCTTTGAAGGCGCGGAGCTGGACGATTGGTTCTTTCGCGAAGGCGGCGCGCAGAAAGAAGATGACGGCGCCGACGACAGTCAGCACGGCGAACGTCGCGATGGTCTGGTCGTCGAGCCAATCGTAGCGCGGGCCTTCTTCGAGCACGTATTCGAGCGAGCCCAAGAACATAGCCATGCCGAACAGACCCATGAAATCGAAGTGATTGAGCAGGGCGTAATTCGGCTTGTCGAAATCGACGAGGAAGAACACGGCCGTCGCGACCATGATGCCGGGCACGACGTTGATCAGGAACAGCCAGTGCCAGGAATAGGTGTCCGTCAGGTACCCGCCCACGGTCGGGCCGATGGTCGGCGCGAGCGTGGCGACAAGGCCGATGATCGGCGAGACGATGTTCTGCTTCGAGCGCGGAAAGAGCGAGAACGCGACTGCGAAGACGCTGGGGATCATGCCGCCACCGATGAAGCCTTGAATGGCGCGGTAGACAATCATCTCGTTGATGGTCGTCGCAGTGGCACACAGCGCGCTTGCGGCCGTGAAGCCGACGGCTGCTGAGAAAAACAACGCACGCGTCGAGAACACCCGGCCGAGGAAGCCCGACAGCGGGATCATCACGACTTCGGCGATCAGATAAGACGTCTGAACCCACGGGATTTCGTCGGAACTCGCAGAGATGCCGGCCTGGATTTCCTGCAGCGATGCCGACACGATCTGAATGTCGAGGATCGCCATGAACATGCCGAAGACCATGGCGATGAAGCCCGCGAGTTGGCGCGGCGTAACGCCGATCCATTCGAGCTTCTGCGGTTCATCCGCAAATGTGGTTGCGTCGGTCATGAGCGATTGCCGGATTGCTTCCGAATAGGTTTGCGGACGGCGCTATTTCTGCGCCGTTTTCTCGGTCTTGGGTGTCGTGCGCGCATCGATGCTGACGACGACCGAGAGGCCGGGGCGCAATCTGCCTCTTGCTTCGGAGGCAGGGATCGCGATGCGGACCGGCACGCGCTGCACGATCTTCGTGAAGTTGCCCGTGGCGTTCTCCGGGGGGAGCAGAGAGAACTGTGATCCTGATGCGGGCGACACGCTTTGCACCGTGCCCTTCAAGTCTTCGCCATCGAGCGCATCAACGGAGATCGTCGCCGTCTGGCCGGCTGCGATCGGCGGCAACTGGGTTTCTTTGTAGTTCGCGTCAACGAAGACCTTGTCGAGAGGCACGACGGCCATCAGCCGCTTGCCGGGCGTGACGTAGTCGCCGACCTGTACGCCGCCGCGATTGCCGATGACGCCGTCAAACGGGGCGCGGATGGTGGTGAACGAGAGATCGCGCTTGGCCTGATCGACTGCGACCTGAAGTTCTTTCGCCGTCTTTTCTGCTTGTATGCGCTGGGCGTGCAGCAGAGCCACGTTGGCATCCGCCGACTGGATCGCAGCTTCGTTCGCCTTCACCTGTGCGATAGCCGAATCGCGCGATGCGATAGCGGCGTCGAGTGCGGCTTGCGTTGCGTAGTCCTTGGCGGTCAGGGCCTGAGTGCGCTCATAGTCTGCCTTGGTCTTGATGACGTTGGCTTTCGCGGCGTCGAGCTGGGCGCGCTCTTGCGCGGCGTTGGCTTCGGCTGCTTTGATCTGTGCGTCGAAAGTCTTAATGACAGCCATCTGTGTGGCGAGCTTCGATTGCGCCTGATCGAGGGCAAGCTGATAGTCACCTTCATCGAGGTGGACGAGCACTTGGCCTTCCTTCACCGCCTCATTGTCGACGACGGGGACCTCGGTAACGATGGCGGAGACCTTCGGCGAAATGATCGACATGTAGGCGCCGACGTAGGCGTCGTCGGTCGAGATCATGAAACGACCGACGGTGATGTATTGATATGCGAAGTAGGCAGCGGCCAGCAGAGCAACCGCGCCTAGCCCGATGAAGATCGGTTTGCGGCGCGAGCTTTTGGTGGGGGCTGCGCCTTTGGCAGGGGCCTCAGAGCCTTTCTCGCGTGCGGCCGGTGCTTCGGCGGAACGCTCGAATGGCGTCTGTTCGGATTTTTCTGCGACCGCCTGTTTTGCCGCGGTCCGGTTCTGAACGCTAGACACCGGTGTTTGACTCTGCTCGTCAACGGTTGTCGTGGACTCCGGGTGTTCGGGAAACTCACGCTGAATAGCCAAAACACTGTTCAAATTATTCCTGCCCATCACGCCCGCCTCGTTCCAGGAGCAACTGCCGTTATACTGAACCGTATGGTTCACTTTGTGCTTGACATACAGCGTTCAAATGTGGATAGCAAGTAGAAACTGAACCGTTTGGTTCGTTTGTTAATATAAATTTACTGAACTTAAGGTTCGGTTTGGGCAGGGGTGAAGGCGATGGAAGGCTCTCAGTTCACAGGGTCAGAACGGAAAGAGGAACGGCGCGGCGGCCGTCCTGCGGCGGGAACCGATCCGGCAAAGCGTCGGCAGATTCTGGAGGGCGCGGGGCGGATCTTTTCGGAACTCGGGTTCGATGCGACGAGCATGAGCGACGTTGCGCGTGAGGCGAAGGTGTCGAAGGCGACGCTGTACGTCTATTTCCAGGACAAGGAACACCTCTTCACCGCGATTTGCGCGGAGCAACGTGATCGCAAGATTGCGGAGAAGATCGCTCTGCTTGACGTCAATCTACCGATCGTCGCCGTGCTGCACCGATTTGGCGTGGAAATTCTGACGACGATGTCCCAGCCGTTTGTCGTCGCCGCACATCGTATCGTGATCGGCGTGGCGGAACGGATGCCAGAAATTGGATCGGAATTCTATGAGGCCGGTCCGGTGCGCGTCATCGGAGCGTTGGCAGATTATCTCGATCATCACGTCAAAGCCGGTCATCTGGACATTCCTGACACGCGGCTTGCTGCGGCGCAGCTGCTTGAAGTGATCCCAGGTTCGCTGTTCAAGGCGCGGCTCTATGGCGTGCTGAAAGAACCGCCGGCCATCGAGGAAGTCGAGAAGAACGTCGCGTCTGGTGTAACGCTGTTTATGAAGGGTTACGCGGCAAACAACGCCGCGTAGCTAAATTTGACTGAGGCCCGCGGTGGAAGAGGCGGGGCGTCCGCCGCTTCACGCGACGCTTTCTTCAACTCCGCTCTTTTCGGCGAAATCGAGATCGCTCCATTCCGACGGTACGCCTGCGATCGAGCGCCAATCGGGAAGGTTGGCGAGCGTCGGGTCGATATAGGTGTGATGCCAAAGCTGGGTCGCGAGAACGGCGACGAGCCCAAGCTCACCCGACTGACGCTGGTAGCCCCACCAGGAGAGATCCTTGTATTCGTTGCGCCACTTCGCGACGGCTTTCGGATCGAAGTATCCGGCCTTCTTGATCGACTCATCGCTGAGCAGCTCATCGACGTAGGGCAGGCGTTGTTCCAGGAAGAACCCATCGAGCGGGGCGCGGAACATGCCCTTCGGCCGCCATGCGACGGACTTCGGCAACCACTTCTCAGCGACTCGGCGGAGCAGATATTTCTCCGTCAGGCCTTTGAGCTTCCATTTCGGATCGATGCCCGCAAGGAAGTCGAAGACGTTATTGTCGAGGAACGGATAGCGCATTTCGACCGACTGGCTCATCGCGATGCGGTCGCCCTTGAGGCTCAGGAGCTGGCCGGGAAGATGGATCTTACCCGCCCAGTACACACTGCGATTAACGGGGTGCCATTTGGCCGAGCGGCCGGCGTCCGGATCAATCGACAAATACGGGTCGTGGCTGCTGAGACCGGACATCATTCCGGGGCTGTAGAAGCGGAAACGCGACGCTCCAAGGAGATCGTAGAAGCGCTGGAAGGCGTGCATGCCGCCTGCGCTCTCGGCGCACTTGTCGAGGTAGGCGACAGCATCGTCGTCGCAGCCGAGCCAACGATGAAAATAACGCGTCATCTTCGGAGGAAGTTTGCCACCCGAAACGCTGCCCATCATCTCGATGATGCGCTGGAATTTATACCATGGGTAACCCGCGAGCCATTCGTCGGAGCCTTCGCCCGTCAGCGCGACCTTGAAGCCGGTGTCTTTCACTTTCGCTGCGAGCATCATCAGGGCGGTGCACGACGTATCGGTGACCGGTGCTTCGGTCGCGACGAGCAGGCGCTGATAGTTCGAGACGATCTCTTCCGATCCGCAGGCGACGACGTAAGGATCGGCGGAGAGATGTTTCGAGATGATGGCGGCTTGTTCAGTTTCGTCGAGCTTCGGGTCGCGGATCTTGACGGTGAACGTCGTAGGTGCGGCGCCGAGAATGTCTTTCGCCATCGCGACGACAGTGCTCGAGTCGACGCCGCCTGAAAGATACGAGGCGACCGGAACATCGGCACGGAGACGGCGCTTGACCGCATCGTAGAGGACGCGTTCGAAATCGTTGACGAGCTTTTCCTCATCGGCAAAACGCGTTTCTTTCCCCATGTCGGGGAAGTCCATCCGCCAGTAGGTGCGCTCATCAATCGTCGACTCTTCGCCGACGCGGCCGCGCGAAATTGTCAGGAACTTTCCCGGCGGCAGTATGTTGATGCCTTCGAAGCAGCTCGCCGGTCCCGGGATGGCGAGATAGTTGAAAAGGGCATCGATCCCGCGCGGGTCGGGCTTCGGCTCGACGAGGCCGGTGGCAAGAATTGTTTTGATTTCGGAACCGAAGACAAGCCAATCGGTGCCGAAGCGCGTCGTGCGTGTCCAATAGAGTGGGCAAATACCGAAACGATCGCGGGCAAGAATAAACTTCTGCTTTCGCTCGTCGAACAGCGCGACGGCGAACTGGCCGTTGAACTTCTCGAACATGTCCTCACCGTACTGCTCCCACATGTGCGGGAAGAGTTCGGTATCGCAGTGGGTCGTCAGCGTGTGGCCGAGACTGCGAAGCTGCTGGCGCCAATCATCATGGTCGAAGATTTCGCCGTTGAAGACGGCAGCGATGGATTTGTCTTCGTTGAAGACAGGCTGCTGGCCGTCGGCGAGGCCGACGATGCTCAAGCGGCGCGAGGCGAACCCGAAGCCGGGGCGCTGAAGATAACCGTCTTCGTCCGGGCCACGA
Source organism: Hyphomicrobium sp. DY-1 (assembly GCF_047497105.1). Classification (NCBI taxonomy): domain Bacteria; kingdom Pseudomonadati; phylum Pseudomonadota; class Alphaproteobacteria; order Hyphomicrobiales; family Hyphomicrobiaceae; genus Hyphomicrobium; species Hyphomicrobium sp. DY-1. The sequence goes on from NZ_CP134870.1 coordinate 3,497,767, forward strand.
TGCAGCATGGCATCGGCGGCGCGCTTCAATACCGATAGCGGTACCGAGCGTCGGCTCTTGAGGTCGATAATTCCGAAAATGCCACACATGGGATGGTCCAAGGTCCTGCAGATGGTCTGGCGGCTTGCTGCTGCCGTCGGGCAGATATAGGGATCTTCGCGTTATCCCAAACCGCCGGATCGGAAGACGCGCTGCAATTCTAAGGCGCCGACGTTAATCAGTTGCCGCGCCGGAAGCTATATTGCCAGTCCGGTGCGCAATGGTGGTTACCATTCGCGACAAATACGCGCGTCGCGAGACTTTCCTAGGCTAGGCGGCCTAATGCGAAGTGTTAGCATACAGGCCGTGGGGTGAAAGAAAGCGGCGGTTGCAATTTGTCCCGCGCGATTTGTGCAGCAGATACACTGCTTTTTCCAACTATCGTCCGTTCATGTTGCTCCGTGATCGCGGTTCATGGTTAGCCGGAGCGCGTCAGGGTTGCACGAAACACTGTCCGCTATGTGTTCACCGCTGCGATGGCCGAAAAATTTCTGATCATTGGGAGTTATTCGCCGCGGCGGCGGGGCATGAACGCCAGACGTTCAAGCAGGTGCGCGTCTTGCTCGTTCTTTATCAGCGCTCCGGCCAGAGGCGGCACGAGCTTTCTAGGATCGCTTTCGCGCAGCAGGGACGGGTCAATGTCCTCGTGCAGAAGCAACTTCAGCCAGTCGAGAAGCTCCGACGTCGACGGCTTTTTCTTCAGGCCCGGGACGTCGCGCAGTTCGTAGAAAACGCGTAGCGCATCGTTGACGAGTTGGTTTTTCAGCCCCGGAAAATGCACCTCCACGATCTGGCGCATGGTATCGGCGTCGGGGAATTTGATGAAGTGGAAGAAGCAGCGGCGCAGGAAGGCGTCGGGAAGCTCTTTCTCGTTGTTCGACGTGATGAGCACGACCGGGCGGGTTTCAGCCTTCACCGTTTGGCCCGTCTCGTAGACGAAGAACTCCATTCGATCGAGTTCCTGCAGGAGATCGTTAGGGAACTCGATATCGGCCTTGTCGATTTCATCAATCAGCAGCACGGACCGCTTCGGCGCAGCGAATGCGTCCCAGAGCTTGCCGCGCTTGATGTAGTTGGCGATGTCCTTGACGCGTTCGTCACCGAGCTGACCATCGCGCAGGCGCGAAACAGCGTCGTATTCGTAAAGGCCCTGCTGGGCTTTCGTCGTCGATTTGATGTGCCACTCGATCAGCGGCGCATCGAGCGCCTGCGCGACTTCGGCGGCGAGCACCGATTTGCCGGTCCCCGGTTCGCCCTTGATGAGGAGGGGCCGTTCGAGACGGATGGCGGCGTTGACGGCGACCTTGAGGTCGGGCGTTGCGACGTATGCGGAGGTGCCTTCGAAGTTCATGATCCTGTCTTGGCGGGGTTCGGGCGCGCGGGCAAGGTGACCGAAGCGCACTCCTCGGCATCGGACTGTGGGGAGCGGGTGACAGTCGGGCGTCTACTGATGTGACGTAACAATATGTTTTTACTTGAAAAAGTCGGACATATCAAAATTTATCAAGGCTTCGTCTCGTGCTTGACTCGGAGGCCTTCGCGCATAGATAAGGGTCGGCCGGATGAGGCCGACTCAGGTCAGACCTTCGGCGGAGGATGATCGGCTCGAGCGAACGCAGCCTCTGGAGAGGCGGACGATGAGCAAGGCAATCGGAACGAGGGCCGCGAAGTCGAAAGCGGCCGCAAAGAAATCCGCCGCCAAGAGCAGCGGGCCGTCCAAGAATGGGGCCAAGAACAAGGCTTCTCCAGCCGGCGTGTCCACGCCTGCCAAGGCCGCAAAGCCGGCTGCAGCAAAAATTAAGGTGGCAAAGACCGCTACAAAGGGTACGCCGACGAAAGCCGCGACGGGGAAGATCGGCCAGATCGTTCATAAGGCGGCCGTTGGCAAGGTACTGCCGCAGAAAGCTACTCCGGCGAAAGTACCGGCGCGAACATTGGCTGTTGCAAAGTCGACAGCGTCGAAAAAGTCAGAGGGTACGATTAAGAAGATGGCTGCCCGCGTAAAGATTGCAGATATCGTTCTTCCGCCGGATTATAAGCCTTCGGAAAACGAGCCTTTCATGAACGACATGCACAAGGCTTATTTCCGCAAGCGTCTTCTGGATTGGAAGGATGAGATCCTGCGCCAGACGCGTGAGACGCTGGCGATCCTGCACGAAGATTCTGCGCAACATGCCGATCTCGCCGATCGTGCGACGTCCGAAACTGACCGCGCGACGGAGCTGAGAACGCGTGACCGTCAGCGCAAGTTGATTGCCAAGATCGACGCGGCGCTGGGCCGGATCGAAGACGGCTCCTACGGATACTGCGAAGACACCGGCGAGCCGATCGGTCTGAAGCGGCTCGATGCCCGACCCATCGCAACCCTGTCGGTCGAAGCGCAGGAGCGTCACGAGCGTCGCGAACGCGTCTATCGCGAGGAGTAAGACACGCTTTGGCTTTCCGGGATGCGTTGCCTTAGGCGCGTTCCGGGACAGCCCTTCATTGCTTCTTAAGATTTTGCTCCGACACTCTCGTGCGTTCGCCTATCGGCGTCGCTGACGAGGGTCCCGTCGTGAGAGTTGGAGCACATTTTTTCGGATTGGCATGTATTGCCGTCGCTGCCGTCGGATTTGGCAGCCGCGAGAGCAGCTCCGAGATGCTCAATCGCGCGGGCTTCGTGCACACTGGCTTCACGTATAATCAGGCGAAACCGGCTTCTGCCGCGGCGGCGCAACGCCGCCGTTTGCTACGGCCTTCGGCTGAGGTTGCCAGCGCGACGCGGCAACTCGATCTCAGCAAGCTGACATTGGCCGATTTCGGCGACGTCGAACGCTAGGCGTTGCGGCCTTGCTCGGTCAGCCTCGCAAGCTTCCCAATTTGTTTTTGTGCGTGAGCTGAACGCAGCGCTTTTAAACGTTACGCTCGCGCGGGACGAGGGCAGGCGCTACCTCGGGGCCGTGACCGAACACCGGCGCGCGGCGGACGGGCGGCGGGACTTCGTTCTGCACTACAGGGACTGGGCGCGCGGCGGTCGCCTTTATTCCCGTTTCGACCACGACATCGACCGGGCCGCCCGTCAGCAGCAGGTGCTCGACGTCGTCGCGTCTGATGAGGATCAGTTTTCGGCGGCTATCGATGCTGGCGTGGTCGATGACTTCGAGGCGACGCTCGCCCTTGGGCTTAAAAAGAAGGGCGGACGGTGACGTGCCGGTCAAATAGGCCCGCACGAATACGACGGCGCCGGCACTCAGGACTGCCAGTACGGCCAGCATGAAGGTCCAGAAGAAATAGCTTTCCATGTTTTCCCCGCGGCCGGACTTGCCGGCTGTGCCGATAACTCTCGCACGTCAACCAATCGATAGCTTCGAGTTGACTGCATGTTAACTCTCTTAAGCGAAGTCTTATCCAATCGAGTCTCGCCGCACCGTTGCGGCACAGTTGCAGTTGCGTTTGAGTTCCACATCCATGCCCCAATCCCCCGCTTCGATTTTCGAGAATCAGCTAGATTCTCGGCCCATGAAGGATCGCGAGGCGTTGAGGATCGATGCCGCCCCGATCGATCCGCTGAACTCAGCGGAAGGGTTCGGCGGCCTCCTCCCCATGATCATAATCGCGGCTGCGGGCGGCGCAGTTTTGTTCGGGCTGCTCGCGAGCGGATCCGGCGAACCCTTGCTTTTGACCGTCATCGCGCTGCTCGCCATGTTCGGCGCCTTTATGCTCTTTGCGATTGCTGCCGGACATTTGCGCTTTGGTGCTCGCGTGGTGCCGGGGGATATTCTCAAGGCGTCTCTGGATTCCGACGATGAGCCGCAAATCATCGCCGAGGATGACGGCACGATTTTGTACGCCAATGCGGCTGTGGATAAAGTTCTGGGCCAGCACGAGGCGGGGCCGTTCTCAGCGCTCGAAGCGTCGCTTGCAGGCGACTCGGAGGGCACGCAGGCGTTCTTCCGCCTGACGAAGGCGGCCGAGCGCGGCGAGCCGAGATCGGAAGATGTGCGGTTGCGGCTCGGGTCGGATCGCAACGTTTCCTGGGCGCGGATCACCGTGCGGCCGTTCGCTGGTCCGGAAGGCTTGCTCGAAGGTGGCTTGCGACAATCGCGGCTCGTCTCGTGGCAGATTGTCGACGTTACGAATGAGAAGAGCCAGGAGGCCGAACGCATCGGCCGGCTCGAAGCATCGCTTGCCGCATTCGACGCCATGCCCGCCGGTTTCATGTGGGTCTCGGGCGAGGGCGCGATCGTGCACGTCAACGCCGCGTTTGAGCAGTGGCTTGGCTATCCGGCCGGCGCGTTGAGAGCGCGGTCGCTCGGGCTTGCCGAACTCGCCGGCGCGGAAGGCCTGCGCCTGTTGAAGCATATGGCGGCTATTCCTGAAGCCGATCAGCGCATCATCGATCTCGATTTGACTCGCAAGGACAGCCGCATTGTGGCGCTGACACTCCTCGTCGAGCCCGTCGCTGGAAACGCTGAGCAGGGCTTTACGATCACGGCGATCAACCGGCAGACGACCGGGCTCGTCGAGCGTGGTCACCAGGACGTCAGAGCATCGCAATTCTTCCAGTCGGCTCCGTTCGGCATTGCAGCGCTCGACGCGGAGGGCCGCATCGCCAACTGCAACACCGCCTTCATGCAGATGGTGCTCGACGGCAAGCCGGCGCAGGACGTGCTGGCATCGGAAGCCTTGAGCCGCACGGCGGAGGCGGATGAGCGCTACAAGATCGAAGCGGGTCTCGCGGAGGTTCTCGCCGGACGCGGCAACATTCAGCCGATCGAGATCACGGCGGGCGACAACAAACAGTTCACGCGCCGCCTTTACATGTCGCCGCTGGCAGCGGTGCAAGGCGGTGCGGCTGCTGCGCTCTATGTGATGGACGCGACCGAGCAGAAGACGCTCGAAAGCCGCGTGGCGCAAGCGCAGAAGATGGAAGCGGTCGGCAACCTTGCAGGCGGCATCGCGCACGACTTCAACAACGTGCTGACGGCGATCATCGGGTTCTCGGATTTGCTGCTGCAGACGCATCGCCCGAGCGATCCGGCTTATCGCGACATCAAGAACATTCAGTCGGCGGCCAATCGCGCGGCTGGTCTGGTCAAGGGGCTGCTCGGTTTCTCGCGCAAGCAGACGCAGCGGGTCTCGGTCTTCAATGTCGGCGAATTGACGTCCGACATGCTGCCGGTGCTGAAAACGCAGTGCGGCGAGAAGATCGAGCTCAAGACGCATTCCGAGCGCGACCTGTGGTACGTGCGGGCCGACAGCGACCAGCTTTACCAGGTCATTCTCAATCTCGTTCGCAACGCGCGCGACGCGATGCCGAACGGCGGCAAGCTGACGATCAACACGCGTAACGTCACGGAACGCGAAAGCCAGAAGATGCGCGACGTCGTCGGCTTTACACCGGGCGAATACGTGCTGGTCGAAGTGGCCGATACCGGCACTGGCATGAGCCCGGAAGTTATGGCCAAGATCTTCGAGCCGTTCTTCACGACGAAGGGCGTCGGCAAGGGCACGGGTCTTGGTCTCGCGTCGGTCTACGGTATCGTCAAGCAGTCGGGCGGCTTCATCCAACCGGAAAGCGAGATCGGCAAAGGCACGGCCTTCAAAATTTTCCTGCCGCGGCATTTCGTGGAAGAAGGCGAGGAAGTCGCGAACGCGATGCCGGAGTCGATTGCTGCCGCGAAGAAGCAGCTTAAGGCAACCGACCTGACCGGCACCGGACGCGTGCTGCTCGTCGAGGACGAAGTCGAAGTTCGCCAGTTTGCCGTTCGCGCACTGAGGCGCCAGGGCTATCAGGTGCTGGAAGCGACCGATGGCGTCGAGGCGCTGGAGATCATGGCCGAGAACGAAGGCATGATCGACATCGTGGTGTCCGATGTTGTCATGCCGGAGATGGATGGGCCGTCGCTCTTCAAGGAGCTGCGCAAGCGCAATCCGTCGATCAAGGTGATCTTCGTTTCCGGCTATCCAAACGAAGCGTTCCGCGAGTCGATGGGCTCGGACGACTTCGCGTTCCTGCCGAAGCCATTCTCGCTGCCGCAGCTCGCCGCGAAGGTGAAGGAAGAACTCGCGAAGTAGGTTTTGATTGCGCCGGGCGACTCGCCTCCGGAGAGCCGGCCGCCCGGCGCGAGGCTTGGATCACACCTCGCCCTTGAGGCCCTTCTCGAAGTATTTGTGAATGATCTTGTCCTGGTTTTCGAGCAGCCAGTCGATGTCGGGCTTGAAGTTCATCGCCTTGTGAATGGCGAGCGCGGTCGCCTTGCGATGGATGTCGAATAGGATCTTGTGATCGAGCTTGTCGATCGTCGAGACGACGGGGTTCAGCCACACCGAAACGATGATGCCGAGATCATCGACTTTGTCTTTCGGCAGGTCGCCGGCGCGTACGGCGTCGAGGACGCCCATCGCGGTCGCGTATTGCACTGTGCCCATCAGAATGTTGGTGTAGCGCTCGTTGTCGACCGTCACCTTGCTGACGCACAGCGTTGGCGGACGCACCATCACGTCGGTGTTCAGAAGCGACAGCACGCGGCTGTGGCCCTTTACCTGGTCGCCGAGAAGCGTCGCGAAGGCGGTGCCGAAGGGGCCGTCCATTTCGCCGATCGCGACTTCGGGTTCCGCTGCCGTTCCCGGAGGGCCGCCTGCGACGAGGGCTTCGCCGACGCGAATGCCAAAACGCCCCGACGGGCGCGATGCAATGCTCATATGTCACCACCTTGTGCTCGGTTATCAATTGAGCGCCGAAGCCGACGCACGGGGTGGGCTTAAACCAGAGTGGCCAGAGACGCGCCATAAGTTCTGGTTATGGCGCGTCTCACGGTCGCGATGCGATGGGGGGCAATCGCACGCGCTAGTCGCAGGGAATTTCGATGACGCTGTCGGTGGCGGCGGAATAGCGGCGGCAGACTTGCGGTGCGGCTGCTGCTGTTTTCGTTGCGGTCGCGGTTGCGTTTGAGGCCGTCGAGACGGGCAGCAGATCGCTTTTCTTGGCGATGTTTGTGGTGCCCGTCGATGCCGTTTGCTGCGCGATCGTTTTCGTTCGTGTGGCTGCAAGCGTCTGAGCCTGCTTTGCGGCTGCAGCTTTCTTTTTGGCGAGCGCTGCGAGACGGGCGCGTTTTGAGGCAAGGGCCGCAGCCTGTGCGCGTTCGGCGCGTAATTCGGCGAGCCGCTTTTCACGCGCTCTCGCAAAGGCTTCTTCGAGATTGCGGCGCTTGTCCTTCTCGCAGGGCTGGGCCGGCTGGCGGCCCTGGTTGCGGAAGAACGGGCTGGCGTAGAACGAGCCCATGCCGTGTGCTTCCGCGTTCGATGCGACGGTGCTGGCGACGACCAGAACGGCGATGAGGGTCGAGATCTTGAGCATGGGTGCCTCCCACGAATTTGCGATGGAGGCATCTTGGAGTAGCGCGATTTTTCCCGCTGTTTCGGACGGAACACGTCTGCAAATCGTGCTGGGGTGTTGAACATAAAAACGCGGCCCGGCCGAAGGACGGCGAGCCGCGTTTTTTGAGTGAAGGGCGAATGAGAATTACTGGCAGGGCGCCTCGATCACACTATCGGCAGCTGCCGAATATTTGCGGCAGGTGACGGTCGTGGCGGCCGGAGCGCTCGGTGTCGTCGATGACGTTTCGATAGCGTTCGACGGTGTCTTTTCAACCGTCGTCGTCTGCGCTGAGCTGTCGGCCGTTGTGGATGCAGGCGTACTGTCGCCCGAGGTCAGCCGGTCGCCCTTTTTGAGCGCGGGCTTGTCGTCGCTCGTCGTGGATTGGGATGCAGTCTCGGCAGCGGCGATCTGGGCCGCTTTCTGCTTCTGCAGCGCGATCTGGCGGGCGCGTTCGCGTTTGGCGGCCGCGGCGGCGATGGCGCGCTGGCGGGCTCGTTCGCGGGCGGCGATTTCCCGGCGGGCGCGCATTCTCTCGTAGGCTTCCTCACGACGGCGCTCTTCGGCGGCGTGCGCGAGCATGCTGGCGGCCGCCATGCCGCCAAGAAAGAATCCGAGGCGGCGGCCGGGGCCGGCTTCGGCGGCTGATGTGAACGACGCGGCGACGACGGCGATGGAAATCAGAACTGCGAGCAACTTGGACACGGGCTGTCTCCTTCGGCTTGGGTTGCCAGGAGAGTGCCGCGAGAGGCCGCGACGCGCTGTCCCTAAGGAAACATGTGCGCAAGAGTGAGAAAATTCGGCGCGGGGACTCCACAACGAGAACAAAACGTGATTGACAGAAGCGGAACAAAAAGTGTACGTTTATCCTTAATTGATGGCGCGCGGCGCTTGCCATAAGGGATTGAGGGTGACGACATGGAACGGCCGGACTTGACTGTGCTCGAAGGGGGCAAGATGGACAAGAAGCAGGCGCTGGAGCAGGCACTCGCGCAGATCGACAAGACCTTTGGCAAGGGGTCGATCATGCGGCTCGGCGCCAACGAAAAGCTGGATATCGAAGCGATCTCCACGGGATCGCTCGGACTCGATATTGCGCTCGGCATCGGGGGATTGCCGAAGGGACGCATCATCGAAGTCTATGGACCTGAATCCTCGGGCAAGACGACGTTGGCGCTACAAGTTGTGGCGGAAGCGCAGAAGAAGGGCGGCACGTGTGCGTTCGTCGATGCCGAGCATGCGATCGATCCGGGCTACGCCAAGAAGCTGGGCGTCAAGGTCGAGGATCTTCTGATTTCGCAGCCGGATACCGGCGAACAGGCGCTGGAAATCGCTGATACGCTGGTGCGTTCGGGCGCCGTCGATGTGCTCGTGGTTGACTCGGTTGCCGCACTGACGCCGAAGGCCGAACTCGAAGGCGAGATGGGCGACAGTCTGCCGGGCCTGCAGGCCCGCTTGATGAGCCAGGCACTCCGGAAGCTCACGGGCTCGATCTCGAAGTCCAATACGATGGTGATCTTCATCAACCAGATCCGCATGAAGATCGGCATCATGTTCGGCAACCCTGAGACGACGACGGGCGGCAACGCGCTGAAGTTCTATGCCTCCGTTCGCCTCGATATTCGCCGCATCGGCCAGATCAAGGAGCGCGAAGAGACGGTCGGCAACCAGACCCGCGTCAAGGTCGTCAAGAACAAGGTGGCGCCGCCCTTCAAGCAGGTCGAATTCGATATTATGTACGGCGAAGGCATCTCGAAGGTCGGTGAGCTGATCGATCTCGGCGTCAAGGCAGGGCTGGTCGAGAAGTCGGGTGCGTGGCTGTCCTATAATGGCGACCGCATCGGCCAGGGCCGGGAAAACGCTAAGACGTACCTGAAGGAAAATCCCCGCGTCGCGGCGGAGATCGAGCGGGCGATCCGGGCCAATGCCGGCCTCATCGTCGAGAAGATGCTGGCCAATCCGGAAGCCGGCGAGGATGATGGCGAAGAACCCGACGAGGACGGGGTTCTCCCCGACGAATCGGGGAAGAAAGTCGCCAAGGCGAAGCGGTAGGGCTTTGAGTGGCGCCATCCGACTTCCCTTCGGGAAGCCGGCCGGATGGTGCAGATGGAGGCCGCCAGCGCCTGTCGTTCCGCCGCAGGCGGACGGCCTGCTGCAAGGACCGCCCCTTCCTAGACATGCCTCAGGGCCGCCGCTACAACGGCGGCCTTAACCCGTTTCGGGGCTGTGTCCCGGAACATGTTTTTTATCCAGATCAGGCCGAAAGCACCACATGGCTGGCGTCAGCGAAATCCGCGCTTCGTTTCTCGATTTCTTTGGCAAGAACGGACACGAGATCGTGCCGTCGTCGCCGCTCGTTCCGCGCAACGACCCGACGCTGATGTTCACGAACGCGGGAATGGTGCAGTTCAAGAACGTTTTCACGGGGCAGGAGACGCGGGCTATTCCGCGGGCGACGACGTCGCAGAAGTGCGTCCGCGCGGGCGGTAAGCACAACGACCTCGATAACGTCGGCTATACTGCGCGCCACCATACGTTCTTTGAGATGCTCGGCAACTTCTCGTTCGGCGACTACTTCAAAGAGCGCGCGATTGAGCTGGCCTGGAACCTGCTGACGAAGGACTTCGGTCTCCAGAAAGACAAGCTGCTCGTCACGATCTATCACACCGACGACGAAGCCTATCGCATCTGGAAGAAGATCTCCGGCTTCTCCGACGACAAGATCATTCGCATCGCGACGTCGGATAACTTCTGGCAGATGGGCGACACGGGGCCGTGCGGTCCATGCTCGGAGATTTTCTACGATCATGGCGACAAGATTCCGGGCGGCCCTCCGGGCTCGGCGGATGCGGACGGCGACCGCTTCATCGAAATCTGGAACCTCGTGTTCATGCAGTTCGAGCAACGCGCTCCGGGGGATCGCGTTGACCTGCCGCGGCCGTCGATCGACACCGGCATGGGGCTTGAGCGCATCGCGGCGGTGCTGCAGGGCAAGCACGACAACTACGACATCGATCTGTTTCAGCATCTCATCCAGGCGATCCGCCAGGAGGCGGGGAAAGTCGGCGCGAAGGAAAGCACGGCGACGAAGGATTTCGATCACGTCGCGCGGCGCGTCATCGCTGATCATTTGCGCTCGACGAGCTTCCTGATCGCCGACGGCGTGCTGCCGTCGAACGAAGGCCGCGGCTACGTGCTTCGCCGCATCATGCGCCGCGCCATGCGCTATGCGCACCAGATGGGCTGCACCGATCCGCTGATGTATCTGCTCGTCCCGTCGCTCGTGCGCGAGATGGGTGACGCCTATCCGGAACTCGTGCGCGCGCAGCCGCTCATCACGGAGACGCTGAAGCTTGAGGAGACCAAGTTCAAGCGCACGCTCGACAACGGCCTAAAGCTGTTGGGCGAAAGCTCGGCTGGTCTCACGAAGGGCGCGGTATTCCCCGGCGACGTCGCGTTCAAGCTCTACGACACGTACGGCTTCCCGCTCGATCTCACGGAAGACGCGCTGAAGCCGCGCGGCATCACCGTCGATACCGGCGCGTTCGATGCGGCGATGAAGAAGCAGAAGGATGCCGCCAAGGCCGCCTGGAAGGGTTCGGGTGAAGCGGCAACAGAAGGCCTCTGGTTCGAAATCAAGGACAAGACCGGCGCGACCGAGTTCCTCGGCTATGACACAGAGAGTGCGGAAGGCATCGTCACGGCCGTCGTGGCGGGTGGCAGAGAGGCCTCCGAACTCAAAGCCGGTGAGGAAGGCGCGATAATCGTCAACCAAACGCCGTTTTACGGCGAGAGCGGCGGTCAGGTCGGGGACCAGGGCGTCATCAAAGGTCCGAAAGGCACGCTGTTCCGCGTGACCGATACGCAGAAGAAGCTCGGCGATCTGTTCGTGCATTTCGGCAAGGTCGAGAGCGGAGCGTTCAAGGTCGGCGAAGCGGTCGAGCTCGAAGTCGATCATGGGCGGCGCTCGGCGACGCGCGCCAACCATTCCGCGACGCATCTTCTGCATGAGGCGCTGCGGCAGGTGCTCGGCACACACGTCGCGCAGAAGGGCTCGCTCGTTTCGCCCGATCGTCTGCGCTTCGACTTCTCACATACGAAGCCGATGTCGGCGGACGAGATCAAGCAGGTCGAGGACATAGCGAACGCCGTGCTGCTCGAAAACACGCCGGTCGTCACGCGGCTGATGGCGCTTGACGATGCGCGTGCGACGGGCGCAATGGCGCTGTTTGGCGAGAAGTATGGTGACGAAGTGCGCGTCGTGTCGATGGGGTCGACGCGGCCCGGCGCCAACAAGGCGTGGTCGGTCGAGTTGTGCGGTGGCACGCACGTTTCGCGTACGGGCGATATCGGTCTCATTCGCGTCGTCGCAGAAAGCGGCAGCTCGGCCGGCGTCCGCCGTCTCGAAGCGCTGACGGGTGAGGGTGCGCGCGCCTATCTCGACGAGCAGGATGCGCGGGTAAAGGAAGCGGCGAGCGTGCTCAAGACGCGGCCGGAAGATCTCGTTGATCGCTTGAAGCATCTCGTGGAAGAACGCCGCAATCTCGAAAAGCAGCTTGCCGATGCGAAGCGCCAGATCGCGCTTGGCGGCGGTGCGGGTGCGGATGGCGCGGCAACGAATGGCGAAGCGATCCGCAACGTCGGCAACGTCAAGCTGCTCGCGCGTACGGTGCAGGGGCTCAATCCGAAGGACCTGCGCGGCCTCATTGATGACGGCAAGAAGCAGGTCGGCTCGGGCATCGTTGCCGTCGTTGGCGTGACGGAGGACGGCAAGGCGGGCCTCGCGGTCGGCGTCACGGACGATCTCGTCAAGACGTGGAGCGCGGTCGATCTCGTCAAGGCCGGTGCGGAAGCGCTCGGCGGCAAGGGCGGCGGCGGGCGTCCCGACATGGCGCAGGCGGGCGGACCGGACGGCGCCAAAGCGGGCGATGCGCTGAAGGCCATCGAAGAACGGCTCGCGAGCTGACGACTGCGAACTACTCTGGCCGTTCCTAAGTCCACGATGGCGACGCAGCTCGGCACTCAGACGAGCACCCATACTTCTAGGTGTTGAAATTTGTCTGGGTCCCAGCCTGCGCCGGGATGACGGTGTCGGCCCATGTTGCGGTGCGGAAGCCTTTTCCCGTTACCTTGCAGGCAATTCACTAATGACCGTCGGGAAAATTGGGTATATACGGCCCGCTTTCGCCAACGAGGAATTTTGAAATGTTTCGCATGGGTTCGCTGGCTTTCGCCGCTCTTTTCATCGCTGCTTCTCCGGTCTTAGCCGACGATTCCATCGTAAAGCTTCCGGCAACGCCAGCGCCTTCGGCCGGACCGACGATGACGGCCGCGCAGGAATTCTGCGGCGACGCGTCAGGCAAGGCGGAAGAGCTGATTTCGCGCTACACGTCGAAGGCTGGCCTGCAGAAAGTGTACGAGAGCGATCAGTATCTCGCGTATTCGGACGATCCGAAGAACGCCACGGTGATGTACACGTTTACGACCAAGAAGAATCCGGCTTACCCCGCCGCCGTCTGCCGCAAGGTCGAACACAAGGGCGACAACCTCGTGATCGCGATGAAAGTCGTCTGCGATGGCAACGGTGATGCCTGCGCGAAGCTTCAGAACGACTTCAACGTGATGAACGCGCAGATGCAGGCGCAGGTCGATCAGCAGATCGCCGGGCAGAAGAAATAGTTTTACTTTTCTGCTTGGCGACACGCGTTCCGCGCGCGCTAAATTTTTACGTTTGCACTCGGCGACTCCCCAGCGGGGAGCCGGCCGCCGAGCGCGGTGAGTGTTTATTTGCTGCGGGCGAGCCAGATCGTGTGGCCGCCGGCAGTCGGGTCGTTCTCAACGTAAGTGACGACCTCGAACCCCTGTGCAACGAGTAAAGCACGGTATTCCTCCGGCGCGAGGCTCGCGTGATAGAGCGGTTCACCGCCGAATGTGCCCATCGCCACGCCGTTCTCCGTTCCGCTCGTGAACATCAGAGCCGCACCCGGTGCTGCGTGCGCGCGGAAAATCGCGAACATGCGGCGTTGATCGTCCTGGGTCAGATGGAAAAAACTGTCCCAAGCAAGAATACCGTCGAACGTTTGGCCGAGCGCGAGGGTGCGCATGTCCGCAACGAGCCAGTCGCTTTGCGGAAAGCGGGCTTTGCAGCGCGCGATCATCGCCTGCGAACTGTCGACGCCGTGAACGCGATAGCCTGCGCGAACGAAGAAGCCTGCGATCGGTTCGCCTGATCCGCAGCCGATGTCGAGAATGGAGCCGCCGGCAGCGATCGACGCAAGGAAGCGGTCGAGCCATTCTTTTTCGAACAGGCTTCGCGATCGGACCTCGTCCCAGGTGTGGGCGTGTCTTTCGTAAAGAGCGATGATGTTCGCCGCGTCCGACGTCATGGCGTTTGATGTTTCTCCAAGGGCGTCGTCAGCGTTTCACCTTTTCCCAGTCGATGATGGCGAAGTCGGTGATGAGGGCGACGACGCGCCCGTCTTTGTCGTAGCCGAAATAGGACGCGTAAAAGCCGTCACCCCAGCCGCTGGCGAACATCGCAACGTTCGTCTCGCCGGCAGGGAGCATCAGGAAGAAGTTCGGTTTGAGGTGCGCGGCCTTACCGTTGGCCTCGCCCTTGTCCTGCCACTCCTCCCAGGCGTCGGGGTTCGCTTTAAGGACGGATGTCAGCGTCTCGGCGGCTTTTGGATCGTAGAAGGCGCCGGTTCCGGCATCGACCGGATAGCCGAAGATTTCGCCGCCAGCGAGCGTGGACGCGTCTTGGCCGTCGGTCACGGCCATTTTCCATTTCACTGCCGGAGTGTCTGCGAAGTCGATGCGAGCGAATGCGATGCGGCCATCGTTAATGCCGCCGACCGCAATCGCGAGGCGGACCGGAAACGACCCGTTCGGCACCGGCTCGGAAAACGGCAGCCGCGCGTCGATCGAAACGAACGGATCGCAAGCGGCGATCCGGCCGCTCACGATCTTTAGATTGCCGAGTTCGAGGGTGCGAAAGGACGTCGGATGAAGACGTGGAGGCTTGCCTTCATCGGCCTCGTCGACCGTCAAGCGGTACGTCGCGTCGAAGGCGCGGGTGAAGGCCTCTTCGTAGTCGGGAACAGCCGCGGAAGCCCCATGTCCGGCGAGCAGCGTGAACACGGACGAGAGAAACGAGCGGACGCCGGCCACTTTGCTCTCCTCCTTTTCGACGCATCATCGTATCTCGCGCGTTACGATTATATTGACTTTGCCATCGCTGCCTTCAGGTTTTCATCGACCTTGTCGAGGAAGCCTGTGGTCGACAACCATTTCTGCTCCGGTCCGACGAGAAGCGCCAGGTCTTTCGTCATGTAGCCTGCTTCGACCGTTGCGATGCAGACCTTCTCGAGCGTTTGACAGAATTTCAGAAGAGCATCGTTGTCGTCAAGCTTGGCGCGATGGCCGAGGCCGCGCGTCCACGCAAAGATCGATGCGATCGAGTTCGTCGACGTCTCCTTACCCTTCTGATGTTCGCGGTAATGGCGCGTGACCGTTCCGTGCGCGGCTTCGGCTTCAACCGTCTTGCCGTCCGGCGTCATCAGAACGCTGGTCATCAGGCCAAGGGATCCGAAGCCCTGCGCAACCGTATCCGACTGCACGTCGCCGTCGTAGTTTTTGCAGGCCCAAACGTAACCGCCCGACCATTTGAGTGCGGAAGCGACCATGTCGTCGATCAAGCGGTGCTCGTAGGTCAGCTTGCGCTTCTGAAATTCTTCCTTGAACTCAGCGTCGTAAACTTTCTGAAAAAGATCCTTAAAGCGGCCGTCATAGGCCTTCAGGATCGTGTTCTTGGTGGAGAGATAGACGGGATAATTGCGCGAAAGGCCGTAGTTCAGCGAGGCGCGTGCGAATTCGCGGATTGATTCATCGAGGTTATACATCGCCATCGCGACACCGGCGCCGGGGGCTTTGTATACTTCCTTCTCGATGACATTGCCGTCTTCACCGACGAACTTGATCGTCAGCACGCCCTTGCCGGGGAACTTGAAATCGGTCGCCTTATACTGGTCGCCGAAGGCATGGCGACCGACGATGATGGGCTGCGTCCAGCCAGGGACGAGGCGGGGGACGTTTTTGCAAATGATCGGTTCGCGGAAGATGACGCCGCCGAGGATGTTGCGGATGGTGCCGTTCGGGCTTTTCCACATTTCCTTCAAATTGAATTCTTTGACGCGCGCTTCGTCGGGCGTGATCGTTGCGCACTTGATGCCGACGCCATGCTTCTTGATGGCGTTGCCGGCGTCGATCGTCACTTGGTCCGCGGTCTTGTCGCGATTTTCGACGCTCAGGTCGTAGTATTCCAGGTTAACGTCGAGGTAGGGATGAATCAGCTTGTCCTTGATCAGCTTCCAGATGATGCGGGTCATCTCGTCGCCGTCGAGTTCAACGACGGTGCCTTCAACTTTGATTTTCTGCATTGGATGTCTCGCGGAGCGATTTGAGGACGGTGGATCTTGTTCTATGACGCAGGTGCGCAAAGCTTAATCGCTCATCACGCACTTGCGAAGAGAACCTTCGGCGAAGTGGTGCGTCAGATCAAGACGCGTTTCAAGTCTTGCTCGGCGGCGCCAAGGTCGTTCCACCTGCGCGGCGTGGTTTGTGCCGGAGGACGCCGGAGCGTTCTTGCCTGTCCGCAGGCGTGTCGCGCTGGGCCCTTGACGTGCGCTCCGGAATGACACCCTGTCCTGGCATATAGACGATGCGGGACGCCGGTCGAGGTACCGAGACCCACCTGGAGGAAACGATTGAACGTCGAGACTGAGACTTCGGCAGGCGATGCGCTCCGCATCATGGTCGGCAGCGGCGAGCCTGTGCTCGGACCGCGGGCGACGCGCGTTTGCGAGGTCGTTCACGCCTGTCACGCCGGCTCGATCGATCAAGGGCTTGAAAAGCTCGCCATTCCAGGGCTGACGCGCGATACGCTCGAACCCGTCTTGCAATACTGCGCCAGCCTCACGTGCATCTCGGACGAGGTGACGTGTCCAGGCTGCAAGCGGCGCACGGAAGTTCAGGGCATCGAGACGCTCGATCAATTCGTTCTCAGTAAGAAAGAAGTGATCGTCGGGGATGGGCGCGTGCGCCTGAAGGGCGAGGGGACGGAAACCGTATCGACGCCGTGTCTCGAAACTCTCGCCAAGCAATGGTCGGGTGAGAATTATTGGTTCTGGGCGCGGCGTGTCATTCGCAAGCTGCGTCACGGTTTGCGGCGGGCGAATATGCGCGGCGAGCCGGTGGCGGGCGAGGGCGAGACGCCATCGGTCATTCTCATGGAGCCGCAGCTTGCCGACAACATCGGCATGGTGGCGCGCGCCTGCGCAAATTTCGGTCTCGACGATCTCCGGCTCGTCAGTCCGCGCGACGGCTGGCCGAACGAGAAAGCACGCATTGCGGCGTCAGGCGCCAATTACATCATTGACGATGCGCGCGCCTATTCCAGTCTCGACGAGAGCATTTCGGATCTCAACTGGATCGCGGCGACGACGGCGCGGCAACGCGATCTGCGCAAGCCGGTCCTGACGCCGGAGCAGGCGATCGCCGAGATGCGCACCCGGATCGGCCGAGGGGAGCGGTGCGGGATTTTGTTCGGGCGTGAGCGTAATGGGCTGGAGACCAGCGAAGTTGCCCATGCAGACGCTCTGATCATGATTCCTGTCAATTCCCGGTTTGCGTCCCTTAACCTTGCCCAGGCTGTGCTGCTAACGGGATACGAGTGGATGAGGGGGGATTCTGGGCGAAGTCTCGGCCGTGTCACAACGTACGAGAAGCCTCTTACCGAGGGCCTCTACATGGGCCGGGACAGGCCGGCGACGAAAGAGGAACTCATTGGCCTATTTGAACATTTAGAACGGGAGCTGGAAGCGAACGGTTTTTTCAATCCAGCCCACCGCAAGACGGTCGTGTCGCAAAATCTTCGCACACTGCTGACCAGAATGAACGCGACGGAGCAAGAAGTCCGCACCCTTCGTGGCATAGTTGCAACGCTCGCACAGGGCAAAGGAAAGGCCCGAAAAGGGGGGGATTAAGCGCCTTCATATGGCCAAGTTTTGGGCCGAGCGATGCCAAGCCGAGAGGCATACTCGCGATATGCAACGCGGCTGCCCATTGGGTCGCGCCCGAAACGTATTTTTGCAACGAGATAAAAAACGCAGAGGCTCAACTGGAGATGTGGATGAACACGAGGGCGGGGGTTGTGTTGGCGGGCGTGGCAGCGCTGTCGCTGTGGGGATCCACAGTGTCGGCTGGCGCGCAGGAACTCAGTGAGCATGCCGTAAGATCATTCATGGAGTATGCGTGGTCGCTTACCCCGCAGCAGTTCTCCAAGCCGGACGGATCGGTCATCGTTATCGACAAGAATAAGAAGGCGCAGGTCGAGGTCCCGCTCGATGTTGCGCGCCGGGTGATTATGGCTGGCCGCCTTTCGGCCCATGCTCAGATTTGCGACTTGCGCGACGAGCAGGTTCAGAACCACCGTGCGCTGATGCGCCGGGAAGAGGCGACACGGAAGTGGACGCAGCAGCAACTCGTTTACATCAGCCAGTTGCATCTGACGACTCTGATGCTGATGACCGGCCGTATCAAGCTGGTCGAGCAGGAAGGCGACAAGCAAGTCGTTGTCGACGAAAAGAAATCGCCGCCGCAGACGTGTACGCCCGAGCAAAAGGAAAAGGTTAAGGAGCTGATCGAGGCGTACGTCGCCAGCAGTCCGCCGCCGAATTTTGCTCAGGCGGGCCAGAAGCCGCCGGCCGGGGCTCCTCCTGCAGCCGGTGCGCCCGTTTCGACCGGGTCGACGTCCGTCAGCGAGACGACGGTCGAGAAGAAATAGGCTTTCGAGGCGGTTCGGGGCGGTTGACGCGGCTCTCGATGACCGTTATCAAGCACAACCTTCGCGGGCCTTCGGGCCCGCGTTTGATTTCTGCGCACCCGTGGCGGGACTGTCGAAGGTCCATGCCTGTCAAACCCCGAGAGGGGTTAGAGGAGGGGGCGCTCCAATCGGCTCCGGCTCCTTCGGCCGGACCATAACTCATGGAGTGCTAGAAGATGACGAAGCGCATTCGCGCCAAGCATAAGATCGACCGCCGCCTCGGCGAGAACATCTGGGGCCGTCCGAAGAGCCCGCTCAACCGCCGCGAGAGCCGTCCGGGCCAGCACGGCGAGCGCCGTTCGGGCAAGCTGTCCGACTTCGGCCAGCAGCTCAAAGCCAAGCAGAAGCTCAAAGGCTATTACGCTTCGATCTCCGAACGCCAGTTCCGCGCCGCTTACGATGAAGCTTCGCGCCTCAAGGGTTCGACGTCAGAGCACCTGATCGGCCTCCTTGAGCGCCGTCTCGACGCGCTCGTCTATCGCGCGAAGTTCGTGCCCACCGTGTTCGCTGCGCGCCAGTTCGTCAGCCACGGCCATGTTTCGGTCAACGGCCAGCGCGTCACCGTTCCGAGCTACCGCCTGAAGGTTGGCGACGTCATCGAAGTTCGCGAGAAGGCGAAGCAGATGACGCTCGTGCTCGAAGCGATCAAGAGCGCTGAGCGTGATGTTCCCGATTACGTCAACGCCGACCATGGCAAGCTGACGGCGTCGCTGACGCGCGTTCCTGCCCTGTCGGACGTACCGTATCCGGTTCAGATGGAACCGAACCTCGTCGTCGAATTCTATTCGCGGTAGTTTTTTGTTTGTCGCTTCCGACTCCGCTTCGCGGAGCCGGCCGGAAGCGACGGACGTATTTCACCACGGCCCTTGGCCGAAGTGGATCGAGTTTCAAAAAGGCTGCCTTTCGAGGTGGCCTTTTTTTGTTTGGCGGATTTCGATGTCGCTCACGGTGGCCATTCCGCGCGGAACGCGCGGGCCACCTCCGCGAGGGCGGCGCTCGCGCCGTCGCCCGGTCGGGCTCTTGGCCTTTGGCCGAAATGGGTTAGGGATTTCGAAAAAGGCTGCGTTCGCGCGGCCTTTTTTGTTGCTCATTGTGGTCGAGCGGGCCGCAGTCGAAGACGACGGGTCTGGTATTTAACGAGATGCGATTGGGATTTTACGGCGTCCCCAGAAGACGAGAACCGCAAGGCTCAGAAACACTCCGTTGACGGGTGTGACGGAGATTTCGCCTCGCGCAATGTGGAAGATCATGGCGCAAACCTGGAGCAAAATGCATCCTGCTGCGGCTAGGACTGTCAGGCTTGGCCTGATGCGTGTCAGCGATGGCAACAACACTCCTAAGCCGCCTGCCAGATCCACAACTCCCAGAATGCGAACCAATGGCGACGGCAGATCCCCGGTCCAGCTCCACATGGCGGCGAGTTGCGGGATTGGCGTTGTGATCTTCATCCATGCCGCCCAAACGAAGCTCGCGAATAAGAGTGCCTGGGCGGTCCAGACGACAATGTTCAATGCGCGATGCGAGGAGGTCTTGATTGGCAAGGTTTGCTGAAACATGGCAAATTCTGTCCGTTTCGATAATGGATGTTATCCTATCGATTCGCTACGATAATGGTTATTATCATATGGAGTCAATGCGTACGTGAAAGACTGGGCCGCCGATCATCCCAAAGCGAAGCTGATGGCGCGCAAGCGGACGGCTATTCTTGATGCCGCTCGAAATGCATTCCTTCAGCACGGCTATGAGGGGACCAGCATGGAAGGGATTGCGGCTGCGGCGGGCGTCTCGATCATGACGCTCTATCGCCACGCCGAGGGAAAGGACGATCTTTTTGCCGCCGTCATTGAGAGCGCCTGTCACCCTGAGGATGAAAGCAAGACGGCAGAAATCGCTGAGGCACTTAAGAAGCCGCTTTCAGACTTGCTCGTCTTCGTCGGCATCATGTTTCAGCAGAGGGTGGCAGACAAAACCACCACGGCATTGTTTCGAGCGGTTATGGCGGAGACCGTGCGTTTTCCGCATTTGGGCGAGTTGGCCTATCGCGGCCTGATTGGCTCGCATTTGGCCGTTCTGGACGAGTTTCTCGCTCATAGACCGGAGTTTGCCGGATTCGACGATGTCTTTCGCCGAAAACTAGCCGGCGATTTTATTGACCGTCTCATCGGTGTCGATTCTTTTCGTGTGTTACTGGGGCTTGCTGGCGCTTCAGAAGAGGTGATGCATTCCCGTGCCCGTCTTGCAACGACTGAGTTGCTGGAAGCAATCGCTCGCCGCGGCTGACAAATTGAGCGAGACGATCAAGCGGCTCTATGGCGTCGAGTTTTAGAGCTCGAGGCGATCGAGATGCCGGGGTTGGGCGTGATGGCCGGGCCGCCGCCGTCGCCGCGTTTGCTTCGGCGTCGTGACGGTGTTTCAGCGTTGGCCCAGGCGTAGGCGAGCATCGTCATCAGCGCGGACGCGGCGAAGAAATAGACGCCCGGCAGCACGCGGGCTTCGGTGTAGCCCGATGAGTTCACGTAGAAGATCATCAGCGCCAGCACCATGACGTCGGTCATCGAATAGCGGCCGATCCATTCCATCGTCGCGAACGATTTGCGCCGAAACTCCTGCGGCATGTCGTGCGCGGTAATGAGCGTCAACAGATAGAAGAGCTTCAGGAACGGGAAGAACACCGACACCGCAAACACGACGGAGCAGAGGAAGTATTCGTTGTTCTCGAACAGCGCGTAGATGATCGTCAGGATCGAGTGCTCGTTGGTCCAGACGTAGATGGTCGTGAAGCGGATCGACGGCATGATCAGTCCGAGTGCGAAGAACACCGTCGCGAGAATAATCAGGAAGCTCAGCGCGAAGTTGCGCCACGCGGGCCGCGTTTCCTTCTGGCCGACGTCGGGCTGCGGCAGCACGGGGACAAGCTCGGGCGCGGCGGCCATGCCGTCTGTTCTGATCCAGGCATAGGCAAGGATCATCAGCACGACGGCGGCGGTGAAGAAATAGACGCCGTTGAGGCTCGATGCGTCGTAAACCTCCTGGCTCTTGATGAAGAAGATCGTCAGCGCCAGCACGAGCACGTCATGCATCGACCATTTGCCGAGCCATTCGAGGGCGCGCAGCCGCGTCTGGTGGCGGACGATTTCGGCGGGCGGCAATGTCGAGACGAGCAGCAGGTAAAGCAACTTGGTGACGGGCAGGAGGATCGAGAAGACGAGTACGATGAGGCCGAGGAAGGTTTGGTTGTCCTTCAGCAACACGTCGACGGTCGAGAGCAGCGAATGCTCGGTCGTCCAGATGCCGAAGCTCGTCAGTTTCAGGATCGGCAGCGTGATGCCGAGCGCGAGGCAGACGCTGGCTGTCAAGATGGTCAGCGAAAGAAAGAAGCGCCTGCCGCTCAGCCACATGACCTGCACGATCGGTCTCCTTTCGCGGCGAAGCGGGCCATGCTCTGCCATGCCATCGAGGCAGCATCCGGTTAGGGCAAAATTGAGACACTGCGGGTCAAGTCGCAAGCGCATTTGGAGGCTAGGGAGGGGAGAGCAGAACAGGTGAGAGCATGACGGACAGCAGCACGACGCGCGATCCCGCGAAATTCGGTTCCACAGGCAAGCCGCGGGCGCGGGGGCTCGGATTGCCGATGCCGGGTGTAACGGGGCCGTTGAACGCGATCACAGACGTCGGCGGCGTGACTGTCGGCTTCACGACGCTCCGCAATGACGGCGGAAACGTGCACACGGGTGTGACGGCGATCCTGCCGCGCGCGCCGGAAAACCTGGCGCATCCGCTGTGGTCGGGCGTGTTTTCGATGAATGGCAACGGAGAGATGACGGGCGCGCACTGGATCCGCGATGCGGGCTGGTTTACCGGGCCGATCACGATCACGAATACATTCTCGGTCGGGCTTGCGCATCACGCGACGCTGAAGTGGATGGCCAAGCGCTTCTCGGCGCTGGGGGAGGATCTTTGGGCGTTGCCGGTCGCAGCCGAAACCTACGACGGATTTCTGAGCGACATCTCGGGGTTTCATGTCACCGAAGCGCATGTGATGGCGGCGATTGATGGCGCGCAGCCAGGGCCGGTGGCAGAAGGCTGCGTCGGCGGCGGCACGGGCATGATCGCCTATGAATTCAAGGGCGGGACGGGGACGGCGTCGCGGATCGCGACGACGCGGCTCGGCGAACACACCATTGGCGTGCTGGTGCAGGCGAACCACGGCATCAAACCGTGGCTGACGGTGTGCGGGAAGCCGGTCGGCGATCTGCTGCCGGGCGAGCGCGTCTATTCGATGGAGAAGGGTTCGATCATCGTCATCATCGCGACGGATGCGCCGCTGTTGCCGGGGCAACTCGAACGCCTGGCGCGGCGGGCGTCGATCGGCATCGGACGCGGCGGCACGCCGTCGGGCAATTCGTCGGGCGATATCTTCATGGCATTTTCGACGGCGAACGATCCGGGGCAATTGCCGGAACCTGCCGCGTTGACGTTCACGGCCGTCAGCAACGACGATCTCGATACGGTTTATTTGGCCGTGGTCGAAAGCGTGGAGGAAGCGGTGTTGAATGCGATGCTCGCGGCCGAGACGACGACGGGCAAGCACGGTCGTCTCGTCAAGGCGATCGACACCGAGAAGCTGAAGACGCTGGTCGTCGGATGAGTTCGGATTTGCGGAGCGATCCAGCGTTCTTCGAACTGCTGACGGGCAGTTATGCGCGGCTCGTCGGCGCGCCGCTGGTGCCGGAGGGCGCAAACGCGCAATGGCTTTACGAGGACGCGCCATTCGTCGTCGTGGCGCATAACACGGATGCCGATCCGCGCTTCGTCTATGCAAACAAGCGGGCGCAGGCGTGTTTCGAATATCCGTGGGACGAGTTCATCACGTTGCCGTCGCGGCTGTCGGCGGAAGCGCCGAATCGCGAGGAGCGCGCGCGGATTTTGGAAGCTGTTGCGCGCGACGGGTTCGTGCGCGGCTATCGCGGCGTGCGGATTTCAAAGTCGGGCCGCCGGTTCTGGATCGACGACGGGATCGTGTGGCAGTTGATCGACGCCGACGGGGCAAATCGTGGGCAGGCGGCGACGTTTGCGTCATGGACGGATGTTTGAATTTGTTCGCAGCCGCAGTCCTTCCCGCCGCGGTAAGGGGAGCGAGCGTTCATTCGTCTCGCATCGTCATCCCGGCGCAGGCCGGGATCCAGTCAGACAGAAACAGTTTCTGTGCCGATACTTGTCTGGGCGCGGCCTCTGCCGGCGTGACGGAGTGTATGTTTTGTTTTTGGAGACGTTCGACGGGGATGACGGGACCGCAAAAAACAAAAGCGGAGCTGAAACAGCCCCGCTTGGAATTTCATATCTGATTGCGAAACTCAGCCGTGGTGGTGACTGTGGGCGATGCCTTTTTCGCAGATGAGGTCATGCAGTTCGCCTGCGGAATACATCTCGCGCATGATATCGCAACCGCCGACGAATTCGCCTTTGACGTAAAGCTGCGGGATCGTCGGCCAGTTCGAAAACGTCTTGATGCCTTCGCGGATGCCTTGGTCTTCGAGCACGTTCACATCTTTGAACGGCACGCCGAGGTGCTCAAGGATCTTCACGGCGGTAGCGGAGAAACCGCACTGCGGGAACTGTTTCGTTCCCTTCATGAACAGGACGACGTCGTTGTCGGCGATCGTCTTGGCAATCACGTCATTGGCGGTGGTGGTGTCAGAGGCCATTCCGGGGCTCCTATCGTGCCGGGGCGGCCGTAGCGGCGCACCCGTGAAAGGTTGAGATGTGGGCGAGAGTTGTCCGATAGTCAATCGGACGCTTTAGCTGGCGCGCCGGTCATTCGGGCGGCAGGGCGGTTGTCAGCTGCAGGGCATGCAGAACGCCACCCATGCGGCCGCCAAGCGCGTCGTAGACCATCTGATGCTGCTGGACGCGACTCTTGCCCTTAAAGGCCGCCGAGACGACGTGCGCCGCCCAGTGGTCGTTGTCGCCCGCGAGATCCTTCAAGTGGATTTCGGCGTCGGGAAAACGGGCTTTGATCATCTTCTCGATATCGGCCGCGGCCATCGGCATTGGTGGTGAACTCCCGGTTTTGATCATGATCTGGAGGGTTTTCTGATCTATGGCGCTTCCGATCAGCTGCGGCAAGGCCTTCGATCAGGCAATCTTATGGAATTCTCACGTGATTGCGATTGGACGTTATCGGAGATCAGGCCTATCTCATACGTTACGTGGAGTGAGAAACTCCCTAAAAGTCTAATGGAGGACACCATGAAGACCTGGACAAAGCCTGAAGTTCGCGAGCAGGAAGTCGGCCTCGAAGTGACGTCGTACCTTCCGGCTGAGATCGACCTCATCTAAGTCGATTGACGCGATTTGAATTCGGACGCGGTGGCAGAAACCCTGCCGCCGCGTTTTCTTTTGTTGGCTTCTCGGGGCTTTCAAAAAGGGGTGAGACGCTCGCCACCTGCAGGTGCAGCGAGCGTCTCTGAAACGCCGAGAACGGGGGGAGGCCTCGGCGCGAGCGAACTTTCTTCGATCAGCGGTCGCAGTCGAGCGTGACCTTCACCCACGGAAGGTCGAGCTTGCATTTGCCGTCCTTCGTCTTCGTGAAGACCTTGTCCAGCTCCGTGCCGCCGATCTTCATTTTGCTCAGGTCGCTGCCGCTCGTGTCGCTGTCTCTTGCGGGCGGCGGCTCGTCAGCCTTGGCAGTTTCCTTGGGCGGTGTCTTTCCCTGATCGGGTGTTGCCGAAGGTTCTTTTGCCTTGGCTGTTGCGTTGGTCGCCGGAGCAGCGGCGTTGGCGTCGTTGCCTGCGCCTGGTGACGGCACCGCGTTCTTGCCTGAAGTATTGGCGTTCGGGGTGATCGTAGGCGGGACGGATGCGTTGGTCGCGCCGCCGTTGTCGGCATTGTTCGGCGATGTGTCGACACAAAGCTGAAGGTCGGTCGGCGCTGGCGTCCAGATCATCGTCCGCGACAGGAATTTGAGGCCGGCATAGCCGACAACTTTGAGATTGCCGTTGGAAAGCGGCGTCAGCTCGACATCGTACTTGCGGCCCTTTTCCGGCGAGTAGATCCAGCCGTTGTCCCAGTGGCCGCTGCCCGCGGGCGTGACGTTGCCGATGATCTGCTTGCCGCAGCCATCGTTATCCGTCGACGATTTCACCCAAACGACGTTGCCGCACAGCGCGTTGCCGCACGGCTTGATCTCGACGGCGCCGCGGCCGGTGTCGTCCATCCAGACGCCGACCGGATCGGAGCCGGCAAATGCGTTGACGAACGTCGCCGGCGCCAGCGACAGGGCGATCGCGGCAGGGGCAATCAATTTTATGATCCGCATGACAAGATCCTTTTCGTAAGATCAGGTTTGCTCTGGATAACCGATGTTGCTGCCGTTGTGCCCTGGATCATCCGAACCGGAAGTTCCTCCCGGAACACAATGATCGAAACGGCTATCGGCACGGTCGTGGGCTCCTCGCATTCCTTAATGTCCGCCGCGGAAACTTTCGCCCAGACTTTCGCTGAAACTTTCTCCGCCAGCGCCTGAAACGAACCTCAAAAGCCCGACGTACCGTTCATGCAAGAGCGAGAAACAGTCGCAGCTCGATGCGGCGGTCGAGCGTTACACCGTACTGCGTTCCGGTCGCGCTCTGGACTGAACAATTTTTAACTTTTTAGATCAGGAGCTTGTACGATGAAAACGACGATTTTTGCAGCTTTGCTGTTGGCCCTTTCCGGTTCGGTTGCGCTCGCAGAGGACGGCAATATCACCACTAAAGCGATGAAAGATCTTCCCGGCACGCATGGCGGTTCGACTTCTTCGCCGACGGCCAAGCCGAACTCCGGCAGCCTGTCCGAAGCCCAGATGCAGCGCCAGCCAGGCGTCAACAGCGATAGAACCGGCAAGACGGCGACGCCGAATGCCAAGCCCGAGGACGGCTCTCTTGCTGGCGCTGAAATGGAGCAGAACGCCGGCGCTCATAAATAACGTTCGGTCTACATTCAAATTTCCATGGGAGCGACGACCCCAGCTGCGTGCTGACGGTCGTCGTTCCCGTTTACGGGGGTGTTTGGGGACATCTTCACGCGTTCGCGAGCGTAATCTCAAATTTTAAACGCTGATGTGCACCTCCGGTTGCCTTCGGGCGGGCGTGTTTCATGACGATTGCGCGCAATCTTGAATGTTCCACCCGCGGGCCGAAATATTTTTTTGGGGGAGGTGGCGATACGTAAACAGGCTCGGCCGCATGCCGCCTGAGGTTGCTAAGCGGAAGCGGCAGAAAGCAGAATGCCGATTGCGACAACCTTAAGCTTCCGTCGCGCCATGCAGTCCTTATGGGACGGCTATATCTTTGCGCCGGGTCTCCCGTCGAAACTTTATGGGTAGGTGCTTACGTTTCTGTTGTGTGCCGATAACGCACACAGAAACGGTTAGAACCATGTCCAGCGATTTACTCAAATCCAAACAGCGCATCGGGCAAGCGGTACAGACGGTCCCGGCCAAGAAGCGCGAAAAAAGCGAAGGACCGCTTATTCTTGCGCTTCTGATCGGCGCTTGTGCGGCGCTCGGAATTATCATCGCTGCCAACAGCGAACCTGACGAGACCGTTTCCAACGCCGCGCCGACGCAACAGCTCGATGGCATTCGCTATTAGCAGGAAGGCCTTGTTCCATGCACGCGATGAGGCATCACGCGCATATCCTGGAATATTCCGTGCTTCACAACACGACACCGGAAGGTCCGGTGATCGGCCGGCTCGATGGGCGCGATTTTTCGGAATTCGTGTTGGATGAGTTCGGGCGGCGTTTTGCCTATTCGGGCGTTGCGCCGCGCCTCAGCAACGGTCAATTCGACGATGCGGCCCTGAAGGACGGCGAATTCATTGTCCCGCCGGGGCTGATCTACAAGTATCGCGGCTACGCCGACAAGAGACGGCGCCTGCTGGGCTTTGCGACGACGACGTTGGCCTAGATCAAGTGAACGTGAGCCAGTCTGTCTGCTTCAGCGATTGATCGAATCGCAGCATATCTTTCCACCGGGATCAAACGCATGGCGCCTGATGGCTGTGGATGCCGCAGCGCGGGCGGTGCTTGTTCGCTTGGGGGCTGAGATGCGGACGGTTGTTTGCCACTTCTTCAACGAGGAATATCTGCTGCCTTGGTGGCTCGCCCACCATCGGCGGATTTTCGATCACGGCATCATGATCGACTACAATTCGACAGATGCGAGCCGAGACATCATCAAGAAGATGTGTCCGGAGTGGGAGATTTATCCGACGCGGAATGCTTACTTCGACAGCGCCTGCATCGACCGCGAAGTGGAAGACTACGAGCGGACCTGCAGCGGTTGGCGGATGGCGCTGAACGTAACCGAATTCCTCTATGGCAACGTGGCGCAGCTCGATAAAATCACGGTGCCGGCGCAGCACTTCATCGGCAACTATGTTTTCGTCCAACCGCAGGGCGGCTATCCGGCGCCGCTCGATCACAGCAGGCCGCTGCACGAGCAGGTGCGCTTTGGCTATTACGAAACGGATCCGCGTCCGTGCGATAAGCTGAATTTCGGACTGCGGGCCAGCCGCAGCATCCACAATTACCCCGTCGCGTATGCGCGCGAGGGCGGGCG
Source organism: Hyphomicrobium sp. DY-1 (assembly GCF_047497105.1). Classification (NCBI taxonomy): domain Bacteria; kingdom Pseudomonadati; phylum Pseudomonadota; class Alphaproteobacteria; order Hyphomicrobiales; family Hyphomicrobiaceae; genus Hyphomicrobium; species Hyphomicrobium sp. DY-1. Next base: position 3,525,649 of record NZ_CP134870.1, read on the forward strand.
GCATTGGTATCAGATGCCGACGCTCGGCGATCTGGCGATCTTCTATTACGGCTATGCGGTGCTCAACGAGAAGGGCATTTCCCGCAAGATGCAGATCAAGACCAAGATGAGCCCGGAAGAACGGCAGGCGCGTGGATCAGAGCATCCGAATATGGTCACGCAGGAGCGCTTTCTGACCAACATCGAACGCTTCCACCGGCCGCGCTGCTCGGACCTTTCCGGCGTCGTTTCGCGGGTGGCCCGGCATCAATATCCGGCGGAGGCCCCGGTGTTGGCGACCTCCGCCGCATAAGGTTATTTCACGCCGAGCAATTCGACGTCGAAGATCAGCGTGGCGTTCGGAGGGATGACACCGCCAGCGCCGCGTGCGCCGTAGCCGAGCTGCGGCGGAATGATGAGCGTGCGCTTGCCGCCGACTTTCATTCCGGCAACGCCTTCGTCCCAGCCCTTGATGACACGGCCGGTTCCGATCGGAAATTCGAACGGCTGGCCGCGATCGACAGACGAGTCGAACTTCGAGCCTTTCTTGCCGTCGACATAGAGCCAGCCGGTGTAGTGCATGACGCAGATCTGCCCGGTCTCGGGCGTCGCGCCGGTGCCGACGACGGTGTCTTCGTATTGGAGGCCGGACGGTGTGGTGGTCATGGATGTTCCTTGCGTTTGTGCGATTGCGGTAGAGAAAAAGCCAAATGCTATTGCAAGGGCGACAATCAGACCAATGCCGGCGCGGTGAGCCGAAGAACTGATAATTTTTTCATGTGGCGGCATGTGTGTCCATCGCGATGTGACAGAGAATTTTTAACATTTCTAAGTTGACTGTTTCATTTCTCGTCGGTCGAATTTCTCGGGAAAATAGATCGCGGCCGATTATCTTCGTTCCGGATTGATCCAACAGCAAAGATATCGTCATCGCGCCAATTGAAGTTCCGTCAACGTAACGCTGCATTCTTCCAAAATGCCGTTCCGTGGTGTCAATGTTGATAGTGTCCATGGGCTCTGCGTCGGACAGTTTGTCTGCTTCATATCTGTCGTTTAAAATTTGGAATTTGTTCATCGGTTGCCAGCTGTCTTTAGGTGATGGTTCACAGACGATGATGTGGAGCATTCCGACAAACGGAAAGCCATCTCGCAACAATCCTTTTGCTTGGGCTTGTCCGGAAGGTCTTGGATGGTTGTCGCGTCCGTGTTGCCGCGATCTAAGGATTTTTACTTCAAGAGCCATAATCTCTTTGAGAAAGTAGCCTCGAGAACTTCTCGGCAAAATAACAATATCGAAATCGCCGGGCTTTTCCTTAGGGTCAAGGCCAACTGCTGATCTTGGAAGTGCACATAATATGTCGAGTTCTCTGTTGCGCGGGTGAGGCCCGATAGCTGCATCAAGCATGAAATCGAAAAACCAAGCAAAAATATCTTTTTGTCTAAGAATGTTTTTGATGATGTCGAGCTCGGAAGCATCCAACAGTGATTGTGGCGATTGAATAATTAGGTCCTCGGAGCCTCTTACTTGATACCTGGCAACCCCTAAAATTTCACAGGTGTTGCCTTCCTCATCAACGGCAAGCCGCTTGCCATCGGAGTTTGGTATTCCAAAAATTGGCGGGACGTCCTTCATTTGCTGAGTTCACCCCGTTGTCAGCTTTGGAAGACAGTATTGCCCGATTAGGATGATGCTTCGACCTTTTTCTGCAGCTCGACGAGGCGACGCTGGTATTCTTCCTCCATGGCGAGGACGTGCTGATAGACGTTGTCGAGTTCTTCTTTGCGCACGCCGTCCTGGGCTTCCTCGACCCATGTTGCGAACTCTTCGCGCAGCGTAAAGAGTACGTCGAGGGCGCCCTTGATTTCGCTGAGTTCCTGCTGGGATTGCGGGTTATCGCCGGTCGCCATGGTCCGTACTTTCCTTCCGTGTCAGCTAGCCAACTCACCCTGCATTAGCTTCGGCAGGAAACCTTCGTTGGCGGTGCGGAGTTCGGACAGCGGCAATGCGCCTTCACCCTTCAGCGCAATGGCGTTGCCGCCGACGCGGCCGATGATGCGGGCCGGCAATTCGAGCAGGCGCGCGCGTTCCAGAACTTCCTCGGCCTTCTGCGGCGTAACCTCGACAACGTAGCGGCCCTGATCCTCGCCGAACCAGACGGCGTGCGCGGGAAGTTTGCCCTCATAGGCGAACAGTTCGACGCCGAGGCCTGATGCTTCGCGCGACAGACCGTTCTTGCCGCCCGCAAGCGCCATTTCGGCGATGGCGACGAGCAGTCCGCCGTCGGCGCAGTCGTGCACCGCGAGTGCGCGGCCTTCGCGGATCAGCGAGCGGATCAAACGTCCGGCCTTAATCTCATCTTCGAGGTTGACCGGCGGGGGCGCGCCTTCGAACTTGCCAGACGCGTATTGCTGATAGAGCGACTGACCGAGGTGGCCTTCCTCCCGGCCGATGACGATCAGCACGTTGCCTTCGTTCTTGAGGCGAATATCGGCGAGCTTCGCTGAATCGGGCACGAGGCCGACGCCGCCGATAGCAGGCGTGGGCGGAATGCCGACGCCGTTCGTCTCATTGTAAAGCGAGACGTTACCGGAGACGACCGGATAGCTGAGCGCGTTGCAGGCTTCCGCCATGCCGCGGCAGCTTGCAACGAACTGCCCCATGATCTCGGGGCGTTCGGGATTGGCGAAGTTCATATTGTCAGTGATGGCGAGCGGATCGGCGCCGACGGCGGTCAGGTTGCGCCAGGTTTCGACGACGGCCTGCTTGGTGCCTTCTTCCGGATCGGCGGTGACGTAGCGGGGCGTCACATCGCAGGCAACCGCAATGGCTTTCTTCGTGCCGTGGACGCGCACGACGCCCGCGTCGCCACCGGGGCGACCGACGGTGTCGCCCATGACCATGTGATCGTATTGTTCCCAGATCCAGCGGCGCGACGCGAGGTGATGGCCTGCCATCAGATCCTTCAGCGTGCCGAGGATTGCGTTCGGTGCGGGCACCCATTCGGGCAAAATCTTCGCGGGCTTCTTCGGCTCGACATGCGGGCGCGTGTACATCGGCGCGGAGTTGGCGAGCACCGGCACGGGCAGATCGGCTTCGACCTCACCCTTGTGCTTGATGATCATGCGCTGGGTATCGGTCGTGTGACCGATGACGGCGAAGTCGAGGCCCCATTTCTCGAAGATCGCTTTCGCGTCGGCCTCGCGCTCGGGCTTCAGGATCATCAGCATGCGTTCCTGGCTTTCCGAGAGCATCATCTCGTAAGCGGTCATGCCGGTTTCGCGCTGGGGCACGAGGTCGAGGTTCAGTTCGATGCCGACGCCGCCCTTGTCGGCCATTTCCGAGGTCGATGAGGTGAGGCCCGCCGCGCCCATGTCCTGAATGGCGATGATCGAGTCCGTCGCCATCAGTTCGAGGCAGGCTTCGATCAGGAGCTTTTCGGTGAAAGGATCGCCGACCTGCACGGTCGGGCGTTTCTCATCGGACTTCTCGTCGAACTCGGCCGACGCCATTGTTGCGCCGTGGATGCCGTCGCGGCCCGTTTTCGATCCGACATAGACGACGGGGAGGCCGACGCCCTTGGCGGCGGAATAGAAAATCTTGTCCGTCCGCGCGAGGCCGACGCACATGGCGTTAACGAGGATGTTGTTGTTGTAGCCTTCGTCAAAATTCGTTTCGCCGCCGATGGTCGGCACGCCGGTGCAGTTCCCGTAATGCGCGATGCCGGCGACGACGCCTGAAACCAGGTGGCGGGTCTTGGCATGATCGGGGGCGCCGAAGCGCAGCGCGTTCATGTTGGCGACGGGGCGTGCGCCCATCGTGAAGACGTCGCGCATGATGCCGCCGACGCCCGTTGCCGCGCCCTGAAACGGTTCGATGTAGGAGGGGTGATTGTGGCTCTCCATTTTGAAGACGACGGCATCGCCATCTCCGAGGTCGACTACGCCTGCGTTCTCGCCGGGACCTTGGATCACCTGGGGGCCTGACGTCGGCAGCGTCTTCAGCCAGACGCGCGAAGATTTGTAGGAGCAGTGCTCACTCCACATGACCGAGAAAATGCCCAGCTCGCAGATCGACGGCTCCCGGCCGAGGATTTCGAGCAGACGCTCGTACTCGTCCGGCTTCAGACCGTGCTCGGCTACGACTTGGGGGGTGATCTTGCGTGCGGTGGTCGTCTCGGTCATTCAGGATCTCGGGCAAATGTCTTGCGGCGCTTGATTTGCGACCGCTTATATGGGGTCAAGGCCGCTTTGTCGCCCCAGGGGGATGATCGGCTCGATGGCCAAACGTCGCGTTTTTCGGATTTGAAACATAGCCGTTAAAGCTGAGATCCGTGTCGGTTGCTCATCTGTGGATAAGCGCATCCCGTTGTGGACAGCCAATTGTCCACAATAGAAGTGCGCTCTGTTTGCTACGGTTTTCTGCTTCGCAAGCCAAAAAGTTATCCTTGTGAATTGTGGGGATAGTTTTGGCCCCTGTGGATATCCGCCTTCCGAGCCTCATACCAAATCACTCATCCTGTCCTTCGAGAAAGGAGATGATTTGAATGAGCGAAGTCCCGAAAATGGAAAGCATGGTTTCCTGCGACGAGTTCGTGCGAGACCTTTTTGGCAACCCGATCGAAACGCCAAAGAAGGCGCGTAAGAAAGAGCTGCCTAAACAAATAGTGTTGCCGCCTGAGCCGCCGACTAAATCGGCGCTCTATACGACAATCATACCAGTGTTGAAGAAATTCTGCGGTGAACTGGTCTATAAAACCGTACTTGATACGATTGCTCAAGTACTTAGTCTAAAGTTTGCAGCAATTGTTATTGCTACTGTGACCGCCATCGGTGCTGTGCTGCAATACGAATACAACTGGTGGGGCAAGTCGAAAGATGCGCTCGGTCATTGGACGACCACAGTCACGCCTGCGCCTAGAAAATAGGACAGGAAAGGACCAAGTGCTGGCACGCCCTCTTGCCAGTATCTTCCCTTTCTGCATCCTCCGCTAAAAGCTTCTGAGCATTACAGTGGTGCTGAGACCTACTTCCGGCTGCGCTTGGCGAGCCAGGTTTTCATGAACGCGATTTCGGTTTCCTGGGCTTTGATGATGTCCCCTGCGAGCTTTCGAAGCTCGGGGTCCTTGCCGTACTGAAGCTCAATCTTGGCCATGTCGACGGCACCCTGGTGGTGCGGGATCATGCCCTTCACAAAGTCAACATCGGCGTTGCCGGTGTAGCCGACCATCATACCCTGATGCATCTTCTGCATTGCAGCCTCGAAAGCCTTGGACGACGGAGCGGCGTCGGCGGACGTGCCCATGTCCATCTTCATTTGGCCGCCCGTGTTCATGTGATCCATGGACTTCATGTCCATGTCTTCCGCCATGGCAGGCGTCATGAGGAAGAAACCGAGGCATAGCAGTCCGGCAATGGTTTTCACGGGGTAAGTGTCCTCCTCGTTTGGATTGACGGTCGAGCCGAATATGGGCGTGCCCGGCGATAAAATAACTGTCGTAGTCGGACGCACTCTATAGCGGCGCATCGCGGTGTTGTCGCGGCCGCCGGCTTCGAGAAATGCTCCGTGCGGATCGCTTCAAAATTTCTGAATGCGATATGAACCGGCTGCACCCTATGCCGCGGCGGCTCAGCGCTGCTGACGGCGCATTTCAGCATTGCGGCGAGATGCCATTTTATTTGGCAGATTCTGCATCCTATATGCTCGTCAAATCGGCAGTGCAGGGAGCGACTGGATCTCCCTCAGCTGCGCATATGATGGGTCAGAAGGTCTACACTCATGTCGTCGGGGAAGTTCGAGAGGCGCGCATCGTTGCTCGCGGGTGTTTCGTTCGCGGATGTTTGGCGCGCTGCCAGGTATCACCAACTCGGCGGTCATGGGGAGCATCCGTCGGCGCTCGAAATCGCGCACGCTTCACGCTTTGCGGCGCCGGGGCAGCCTTTTGCCTCTGAGGCAAGTGTTGCTGGTGAGCCCGGACGGGCAGCCGACATCCGGCGTTATCGTCAGGCCGCTTGAGCGATTTCGTCACGTGGAATCGTGCGGCGTTTTGCCGGCTCGGGGCATTTGTGGGCTGGCGGACGGTTTTGCGTCGCAAATCAGCCTTCGGCGAAGGTCAGTTGCCCAGTTATGGTGCAGGTTGGCACTTTCCGTCCTACCCGTTCGTACTGTGACCGTTTCGCGCTGCAAAAGGCGCAACACGGACTTGCGGGTATAGGGTATTTTTCTAATCAGCTCAGATGGTTATGTAATTCCGTGAAACGTGGCGCTACGTCCATCAGCCGTAGTGCGGACTTGAACATCGATCAATGCCGGCGGCCCGCGAACTCGCAGTTCAGGGTCGTCGGAAGGAATTGAGGGTTCGTTCGCAGAGTAGCGCCTTCGCGGTTGCGAAATCCGGCAGCGGGTTTGCTTCGACGCTTCCAAGTCCACGCTTGCAAGTCGTTCGAGCGAAGGGAGGGAGTTACAACTCTCTCCCTTTTTTTATTCGCACTTTAGTTACTGTAATCGTTGAGTTTTTGCGACACCCCCCGCGACAGAGCCGCGCTGCTGGGCGCGCATGATAGAGCTGCTCGGCGCCCCCCTGGCGCAACGCACACGGATCACCTATCTACACTGTAGAAGAAAGCGACCCGGGGGCTAATCCCGGGAGTTAGGCGGGGTTCTCCCGCTGGCTAGCTCAAAACAGGTGCTACTATGAAGGCCATCGTGTTCGCTGTGTTCAACTCGCTGTCGTTCGGCTCTCAGCCGACGCGCAAAAACCAGCGGCGCGGGAACAGCCGCTAATCAAGCGGACTGTTTGACTGCACGGAAAAGGGGCCAGAGAGCCCCTTTTTTGTTTATGCGCGACGACTCGCGTTCCGCGAGCCGGCCGTCGCGCACGGGGATGTTGCGAAAGCCGTTGCTGAGCCCAGGCGACTCCCCTGCGGGGAGCCGGCCGAAGTTTTTCGGAGGTGCTCGGCGACACGCGTTCCGCGCCGGCCGCCAAGCACAGGCCCCTATCTCACCAATGGCCCGAGAGGGCGGGGGCGGAGCGGACGTTGCGGAAGACGACGTCCGGGCGCAGGCGGGGGGCGGACGCCATCGCGATGATCCGTTTCTCCGTCAGGCTTCTGAGCCGACGTGAAATCATCAGATAGACCTGCTTCATACGCATCAGCCGAATGGCGTTTGGCGCCGATGACTGCTGTTCGCGGTCGATCAACTCGCGAATGCGGGCGGCTCGCTCGAGAAGGACCAAGAAGCGACGGGACATAGTTTTCCTCCGGTTCGGAATGTTGGAGGTATGTCCGGTTGAAAAAAAAAAGACGGCACCGGGCACACCCGATGCGGTCCGACATCGCAGCACCGTTTTGGTGCATGCCAGAGGGGCCCGGCCCCGCAATCTCCCAATGATTTAGGTGCGCTTGTGTGGGGCGCAAGTGGCCGCCCGCAAATGCCACCGAAAGATCACAATTGTGCGGCGACAGCGGCGAAACCCAGGAACGGGTTCAATAAACCGCATTGGATTGGGTCGCGGCGCAACCATAGGAATGGCGACCTATCCTTCTTGGTGAGCGTTTCATGTTTTCCACGTTTCTCGTCGTGTTGCCGATTTTCGCGCTGGTGCTTGCCGGGTGGCTCGCGCGGCGGATCGGCGTGCTCGGGCCCAACGCGACGACGGAGCTCAATAGGTTTGTCGTCTATCTGGCGTTACCGGCCCTGTTGTTCGACATCACGAGCCACGCGCATTGGAGCGATCTCTGGCAGCCGGGTTTCATCGCGGTATTCGGGATCAGCACGCTGCTGATCTTTACCGTGACGGTTGCCGCGCGTCTGCGCTCGCCGCGGCATCTGGCCGACGCCGCGATCGATGGGCTCAATGCCGGATATGCGAATACGGCCTACATGGGCTTTCCGATCACGCTTGCAGTGCTCGGCCAGCAGGCGCTGGCGCCGACGACGATTGCGTCGATCATTACGGTCTGCGTGGTGTTCGCCATTGCGATCGTGCTGATCGAGGTCGGGCTGCAGAGTGAGGCGCGGGCTCTGCATCTTGCGCGCAAGGTCGGCCTGTCGTTGATGCGCAATCCGCTGCTGGTGGCGCCGGCGCTCGGCGCGCTTTTTCCCGCGAGCGGATTGACGGTGCCGGTGCCCGTCGAAACGTTCCTGAAGATGCTCGGAGGCGCGGCGTCGCCGTGTGCGCTGGTGGCGCTCGGCTTGTTCCTCGCCGCCAAGACCGAGCAGGAAGCCGACGTAACGCGCTCGACCGCAATGCTCGTCGGATTGAAGCTTGTGCTGCATCCGATCATTGCGTGGGTCTTGGCGAGCATGGTCTTTCATCTGTCGCCGACGCTGACGCGAACCGTCGTTTTGCTCGCTGCGCTGCCGACGGGAACCGGGCCTTTCATGCTCGCGGAATTTTATGCGCGCGAGGCGGCCGTTACGTCGCGCGTGATTCTCGTTTCGACAATGATCTCTGTTCTAACTGTTTCAGCATATCTTGCGATGTCGGCCTGAAGCTCGCCTGCTGCCAGAAATCGTTGAGTTTTTAACTTATTCGCAAATTGTTTAGGATCACAGAATTACCCCGAAGCTGGCTTACAAGCCGTTCAAGCGCGGTTCATTGATCGAAGATCAGAATTGCGCTTCGAGGGACGAAGGGGAACTTCGATCATGAAACGCATTTTTGGCGCGGCTGTTGCCGCAGTCGCGATGACGGGGCTGGTGGCTCCCGCCCACGCCGGTGGTGGTGACTTTGCTGCCGGGCTTTTTGGTGGTCTCGCAGCCGGAGCTATCATCGGCTCGACGGCTCGGCCCTATTACTACGATCCGCCGCCGCCTCCGCCGCCTGCATACTACTACGGTGGTGGTTATGGCGGTCCGTGCCATTGGGAACGTGGTCGCCGCTACTGGGATGACTATGAGGGCAGGTGGCGCTGGTCGCGCGTCCGCGTCTGCGATTAGTTGGCTCGCACGGTAGCCGCGCTACCACCTCAAGGTAGCGCGGCTACCAGTTCCGTCGGCGCCGTTAGAGCTGCGATCTCATAATCCGCAGGTCTGCGGTTCAAGTTTGTCCGGCCTCTGCGGCATCGTCCAAAATTTTCTGTGCTGCAGCTTGGCTGGATCCCGGCCTGCGCCGGGATGACGTTTGGGATGGAGAGTGCGCTTCTCCATCAGTTAGCTCTGTGCATTGGTGGACGCTCGGGACAAGCCCCAGCATGATACCCAGAAAATTACGCGGCTTCGAGGGTCGAGAGCAGGATGCTTTCGAACACGCGGCGGCCATCGGTGCCGCCGAGAGCGCTTTCGTAAAGACGCTCCGGGTGGGGCATCATGCCGAGCACGCGGCCGGTTTCGTTGGTGATGCCGGCGATGTTGCGCTGGGCGCCGTTCGGGCAGGTCTCGGCGCTGACGGTTCCTTCGCCATCGGAATAGCGGAAAGCGACGCGGCCTTCGCCTTCGAGGCGGTCCAGCGTCTCGCTGTCGGCGAAATAGTTGCCCTCGCCGTGCGCGACCGGAACCTTGATGACTTCGCCCTTGCGGTAGCACTTGGTGAAAAACGAGGTGTCGTTCTCGACCTTCAGGAACACGTCGCGGCAGATGAAGTGCAACGATGCGTTGCGCAGGAGGGCGCCAGGAAGCAGGCCCGACTCGCACAGGATCTGGAAGCCGTTGCAGATGCCGATGACGGGCGTTCCGGCGTTCGCTTTCACGACGACGTCCTTCATGATTGGAGAGTGGGCCGCCATCGCGCCGCAGCGTAGGTAGTCGCCGTAAGAGAAGCCGCCCGGCAGCACGATGACGTCCGATGAGGGCACGCTGGCGTCGCCATGCCAGACCATCTTCGGCGCAAAGCCCGTAACCCGCGTGATCGCGGTTTCGACGTCGCGGTCGCAGTTGGAGCCGGGAAAGACGATGACGGAAGCGCGGAGCATCCTGGATAGCCTCGGTTGGCGATTTCGATCGCTGATAGGTGTCAATGATTGACAGCAGTGAAGTAATGCGACTCCGGCCGCAAGTCCACTTGCGGGGCTGTCACAGCCCTTAAGGCGCTTAAGGGCCGCCGAGCGGCGACTGCTCACGCTTTTGCTTTTCGACTTCGGCGCGGGAAGCGTTGGTCAGCCGCGTGTCTTCGGCTTTCATCGCATCGACAAGGGCCATGAACTCGACCTGATTGCCGTAGCCGCATTCCTTGCTTTGCGCCGTCCAGACGCCGGTGACCTGTTTTACGAACTTGCGCAGGACGATGGCGGGGTGCGCGGGCTGGCCGGGTTCTGTGAAGGTGATTTCGACACGCCAGACGTCCGGGTTCTCGACTGTGACGACATTCGGATTGGCGGCTTCCTGTTTGGCGCCCGGCAGCCATGCTGACCAGTTGCGCAGCGCCTTGAAGCCCATTTGGCAATCGAGATCGGGTGCGGCCGCAGGCTGAGCGAGCGCCGGGCTGGACCCGAGCGCTGCGATGGCCAACGCGATCACGAGCGTTGCCCGCATCGTCAGCCGATTTCGTAGCTGTAGTTTTCGATGACCGTGTTGGCGAGCAGGTCCTTGCACATCTGCTCGACGAGCGCTTTCGCCTTGGCAGGGTCGGTCTCGGACAGATCGACTTCGATATACTTGCCCTGCCGCACGTCGCCGACGCCGGAGATGCCGAGGCCCTTGATGGCGCCTTCGATGGCTTTGCCCTGGGGATCGAGCACGCCGTTCTTCAGTGTGATTTTGATTTTGGCTTTCATCGTTGTTCCAAATTGTCATCCCGGCCGAGCGTAGCGAAGAGCCGGGACCCAGACGATGAACTCTCGCACATTTTGAGTGAGCGTGGCTCCCGGATCGGCCTTTCGGCCGTCCGGGATGACAGGTGTTTAGTTCGGCTTGCCGTTGATGGGCGCGACCGGGCCGTTCGACGTTGCGTTCGAGGCGACAAGCACGGGACCTGCACCACGCGGACGCGGCGTTTCGGTCAGAACGCCGAGGCGGCGGGCAACTTCCTGATAGGCTTCGAGAACGCCGCCGAGATCGCGACGGAAGCGATCCTTGTCGAGCTTGTCGCCCGACTGGGCATCCCAGAGGCGGCAGCAATCGGGACTGATCTCGTCGGCAAGAACGATCCGCACCTGCTCGTTGTCGTAGAAGCGGCCGAACTCAACCTTGAAGTCGACGAGGCGGATGCCGATGCCGAGGAAGAGGCCGACGAGGAAATCATTGATGCGCAGCGCGAGCTGCATGATCTCGTCGATTTCCTGCGGCGTCGCCCAGCCGAACGCCGTGATGTGCTCTTCCGAGACCATCGGGTCGTTCAATTCGTCCTTTTTGAAGTAGAACTCGATGATCGAGCGCGGCAGCTGCGTGCCTTCTTCGAGACCGAGGCGCGTTGCCAGCGAACCGGCTGCAACGTTGCGCACGACAACTTCGAGCGGCACGATTTCAACTTCGCGGATCAACTGCTCGCGCATGTTGAGGCGCTTGATGAAATGCGTCGGCACGCCGATCTCACCGAGCTTCATGAAGATGTATTCGGAGATACGATTGTTGAGTACGCCTTTGCCTTCGATCAATGCGTGCTTCTTCGCATTGAAGGCCGTTGCGTCGTCCTTGAAATGTTGAATAAGGGTGCCGGGCTCCGGACCTTCGTAAAGGACCTTCGCCTTGCCCTCGTAGATGCGCCGACGCTTGTTCATTCCTGGACCTCTGAGGATCAACAGATTGCTCTCACTCATTGCGGTATACAGATCTTCTCACGAGTTCGTACGCTGACGCTGACGCCTTGATTTTCCAACGGGTTTTCTTCATGTCGGGAAAGGAAGGGCGCACCTTTTTCGCGCTCGGATGTCTTGGGCGGACACTAGCCGAACGAGGGGGGCGACACAATGTAGACCATGAGCCGCAGCGGTGCTTATGGTGACTAAACGCCAAGCCGTTGATTTAGCTCAGGGCGCACGGTAACGCTGCCGTAGATATGCGTTTTGCGGGCAGCAGAAATGCTCGTAGTGCTTGTGGAAATAGAGTTAATACAACCAAGGGTCAGGCGCCGCGGGGCGCTCGGGAGATCAGGGAGCAAACGGACATGACGACCTTCAACGAGCGCGAAAAGGGCTTCGAGAACAAATTCGCTTACGACGAAGAGCTGCGCTTCAAGGCGGAAGCGCGCCGCAATCGCGCCGTCGCTGAATGGGCGGGCGCGAAGCTCGGTCTGACCGGTGATGCGCTCGACGCGTACGTCAAAGAGGTGCGCAAGGCCGACCTTCTCGAGAAAGGCGACGACGATGTCTTCCGCAAGGTCAAGGCTGACCTTACGGCGAAGGGCATCGCGGTCGACGACACAGAGCTTCGCTCGATGATGTCGGAAGCTTTGGCGAAAGCTGTTTCCGATCTCGAGTCGGCGAAGGGTTGAAGTCTTAGTTTGCGCCCGGCGACTCCCGTTCCGGAAGCCGGCCGCCGGGCGCGGATGCTAGCCTAGCTTTTTCAAGAATTGTCCGAACTGCAAAAGACCTTCCGGCCAGGGGCCATGGCCGGAGGCGATGTTGATGTGACCGCTTTCGCCCGCATCGCTGATGGTTGCGCCCCATTTGTTCGCGAGGTGCTCGGCGCGGGCGTAGCTGCAATAGAGATCGTTGTTGGCAACGACGACGTGCGCGGGAAACGGTAATTTCCGTTCGGGCATCGTCTCGAAGCCGCGCGTGCCTTTTTCCGGCGGCCAGCGCTTGCCGCCGGTGTCGGGCCAGAAATCGGCGTGATCGATGTCGGCGGGCGCCACCAGAAAGGCGCCGATGACGCCGTTCTTTCTGAGCTTGTCGGCTGCAAAGACGACGGCCGGCACACCCACGGAATGGGCAACAACGACAACCGGCTGCGTGGCGCCGCCAGCGAATTTCGCGATCCTGTCACCCCAGCTTTCGACGTCCGGGTTCTCCCAGTCATGTTGGATGACGCGTCGCGCCGTCTTGAGATTGCGCTCCCAACGGCTTTGCCAGTGATCGGGGCCGGAATCCTGCCAGCCGGGTACGATGAGAATGTCGATTTCTGATGTTTTCATGGGCGGCTCTGATTAACCGAGAGCGCCGCCGGAGGGAAGAGTGGCGGAGAGGCCGAAAACGGGTTCCCGCGGTGCAGCGGGAATGCGCGGAATTTTTTCCGCGTGATCGGGCAATCGGAAGGCACTCGCGCTGGGAACCGGACGGCAGGCATGACGTTGCCCGGGGACACATAATCCGTACCGTGAGGAGACGCCCCCCATGAAAGTCGAAAACCTCGAAGACCTATTCAATCACACGCTCGAAGACATTTACTTCGCCGAAACGAAGCTGGTGAAGGCGCTGCCGAAGATGGCCAAGGCAGCGGATTCGGCGCAGCTTGCCAAAGCCTTCATGGGACATCTCGAAGAGACGAAAGAGCATGTCACGCGTCTGGAAGAGGTGTTCACGAAGCTCGGCCGCAAGCCGAAGGCGACGGAGTGTCCGGCGATCAAGGGTATTCTGGCGGAGGGCGAGGAGCTGATGTCGGAGATCAAGGATGCCGATACGCGCGACGCGGCGATGATCGCGGCGGGGCAGGCGGCGGAGCATTACGAGATCACGCGCTATGGCACGCTCGTGTCGTGGGCGAAGCTGCTCGGCCACAAAGATCTCGCAACCATTCTCGAAAAAACGCTGAAGGAAGAATATGCAGCCGACGACAAGCTGACGAAGCTTGCCGAAAGCAAACTCAACAAGGAAGCGGCGTAAATTCTTTTCCGACGTCGTACTGGATCAGCCTCTCTCTTCGGGGAGAGGCTTTTCTTATGTTCCCCGAGCGGAGACGAAAGCGTAGGCGCTGATGTCGAAGTTCAAAACATGCCGTTGGAATTGGCGGACAATTCGGGCATGACCTGGAGCACGTCCCAGTGCTCGACGATTTTACCGTCGGCGTCGAAGCGGAAGATGTCGATGCCCGCGTAGTCGGCGCTTCCCGGCCAGTGCTGGAAGCAATGCAAGACGACGAGATCACCTTCAGCCACGGCGCGTTTTATCTCAACGTGCTTCCCGGGCCATTCGTGCGCCATGCGTTCGAAATAATCAATGAAGCCCTGCTTGCCCGTAGTCACATGCGGATTGTGCTGGATGTATTCGGCGCCGGAAAAACGTGCGATCGCTTCGCGCGGCTCGCACGCGTTGAACATCAATTCATAGAACGCAATCGCGGTTGCCTTGTTTTGTCGGGGATCAGTCATTTGTGCTCCTGACGTGACGGGAGCGATAGCGTTACACCAACCGCGATGGAACGCGAGAGGTCAGAACTTATCGTCCATGGCGAGCGGCGGCGCGATGGGGTCGGAGACGAGATAGAGAACGTAGGTCGCGCCGCCGCTGCCGTTGTGGCGGGTCAGCGTGCCGATCTTCTCGATCTTACCGAACTTGCTCTTGAGCAGCGGAAGATCGACGCGGCGTTCAAGCTCGACGTAGAGCGCGGGCCGGTTGACGACGGTTTCGGGTAGCGAAGGTAGAAAGGCGTAGCGGATGCGCTCGTCGAGCTGCGCGACGGGACTGCGGCTCTTGATGGCGGACATGAGTTGGCCTGTCGTGGCGTAGCTGGATGTTGCCAGCCACGCTGCGCCGGTTTCCTCGCGTTTCTTTTCGATGGTGTCAGCGAGCGCGGGCCATCCGCGCATCTGTTCCGTCGGGTCTTTCGGAGAACTGAATAACGGGTGCAACGCGTGGACGTAGATCACGGCGGTCATCGCAAAACCGAGCGCGAGTGCCGAGACAAACGCGGTGCGGCGCCACGCGACGGGAAGCGCTGCCACACCGAGCGCCGCGCAGATGGCGAATGATGGATAGAGCGGTCCGGGCCAATTGCCCTGCACACGATCGTGCAGCGCGTGAATACAAAAATAGAGCAGCATCGGCAGGATGGCCGCGGCCAGCAGAACATCGCTTCGGCTGCGATCCGATATCGCTCGGCGCATGACGCCGATGAAGCCGACGAGCGCGAGAAGAGCGATCAGCGGGCTTTCCAGCAGCGCGAATCCGCCGATCAGTTCGACGAGGTAGCCGACACCCGCTTTACCTTCGCGGCCGACGCGGCCGAACTGCTTGATGAAGGAGACCCAGCCGTGCTCGGCGTTCCAGATCACGACCGGGCTCGCGATCAGTGCCGCGATGATGCCGCCGATCCAAAGTTCGGGCGCACGAAACCATTTCCGATTGTCGGGCGTGGCGAGAAGCCAGAGCAGGATCGTCGCGCCGAGAAAGAGGTTGGTGTATTTCGAGACAAGACCAAGTCCGGCGAACAGGCCGATGGCAAGCCACCACCTGGCGTTACGGCTGCGGTCGAGTTCGGCTAACCCCCAGACGACGAGACCGGCGAAAAGGACGCTGGGCAAATCCGGCGTGACGATGATGCCACCGACGGCGAGCAGGGGCATAGCGAGCAGGAACCAGACGGCGCGGCGGGCGATGTCGGGGCCGTAGAGAAGAAAGGCCGTTCGCCAGAGAACCGCGGTGCCCAGAAGCAGGATGATCGGTGCAAGCAGGCGGATACCCAACGTGCTGTCACCTGCGATGGCGCGTCCGGCCCCGATGACCCAGGCGATCATCGGCGGGTGATCGAGATAAGAGAGCGACGGGGCGAGCGACCAAGTCCGATAGTAGGCCTCATCGTCGACGAGGCCTGTGAAGCTTGCGATAGCGAAGCGCACTGCCGTCAAGCCGAGCAGGACGGCCAGCAAGACATTGTTCGCGGCCAGACCGTTGCGCGGTCCTGCGGCCGGACGAATTCTGCTCGGCGCTGGCGAGGCCGCGACGTCCATCAGCGCCGCCACGTCAGCGCTGAGCTTGCTGCGTAATTGAAGACTGCGGCCATCAGTGCGCCGGCGATGCCTGCGCGCCACCAGTTCGGATCGTGATTGTAGACGAGATCGGCGACGCCGATGTTCGCCAGCGTGCCGACGCTGCAAACGACATAGAACGTCAGCAGGCCGCTTATTATGTCGACACCTGAAAGGCGGCGATCACGGAACGTCAGGGCATTGTTCAAGAAGAAGTTGAAGGTCATGGCAACGAACGCGGCGAAGATCTGCGCCTCATTGAATGAGGCATGGGCCAAGACGATGGCGCTGCGCAGCGCCGCGAGATGAATGATGAGGCCCGTTGCGCCGACCAGCGCGAACAGGAAGAAGCGCGGGGGAACGAGGTTGCCGGTCGTTTTCGTGAGCAGAAGACCAAGGAAGTCGGCGATGACGAGACCATCGAGCTTCGACTGGCCGACCTTGCGCGGACGGAACACGTAGGGCTTTTCGGAGACGCGCACGCCTGAGGGAGCGGACGCCAGAATATCGAGCAGCAGCTTGAAGCCGCCGGGAGAGAGTTTAGGGGCGATGGTATCGATAAGGCTCCGCTTCAACATGAAGAAGCCGCTCATCGGGTCGCTGACGTTGGTCTTGAGCAGCATGTTTGTCAGCGTCGTCGCGAGCATGCTCGATACGCGACGCGTCGCCGAGAAGCCTTCGCTGGCATCGCCGGTCTGATCATAGCGTGTGCCGATGACGATGTCGGATTTGCCCGTCTCGATATCGCGCAGCATCTCAGGCAGGAGCTTTTCGTCATGTTGAAGGTCGGCATCGACCACGGCTACGATGTCGGCGCCGGACGCCAGCATGCCTTCGATCACCGCACCCGCCAGTCCTCGGCGGCCGACGCGACGCAGCGCGCGGACGCGGCCATCGTGGGCGCCGATTGAGCGGATGGTGCTCATCGTACCGTCGGGACTATCATCGTCGACGAAGATGACTTCCCAGTTGATGCCGGCGAGCGCGGCATCGAGCGCCGAAATCATCGACGCGATATTGCCGGCTTCGCAGTATGTCGGCACAACGACCGACAGCTGTAGGCGCGCGGGCAAATTCGCTGCGCGGAGTGGGCGTTCTGTCTGCGCTTCAGTCATCACCACAGGCGCTGTCCCGTCAAAGGATCTTGTATTTTCTCGCCGCGCCGGGCGTCGCGCTTTCGTGCGATCGTCCGAAAGACAAGATAAATGGCTGCTACCGTCAGCGCCATCGTTACGCCGGCGAAGATCACGTCGGACAGAAAATGTGCGCCTTGCGAGATGCGAATGAAGCCCGCAAGCAGTCCGAAGGCGACGCCGGCTGCGACGAGGGCGCCACCGATAGCAGGAAAAATAAAGGCGGAAGCGAAGAATGTTGCGTACATCATCGATGCTTCGCCCGCGACGAACGAGCAATTGCGGCGGCATTGATCCGACCGAACGATCGGCAGGGAATACTTTTTCGAGCCGCCGAACTCTTTGATTTGAACGGGGCGAGCGCGGCCCCAGCCATCCTTCAGCATTACATTGCCGACGAGGCCCGGTCCGAGCGCGAGGCAGGCGGCGAGGAAAAGCCATCGCACGAAGCCGAGGCCAAACACGTCAGACTTCAGAACGGAGGAGGCGATCAAGCCGATCACGTTCACGACGCAGACGGCGATAAAGGAAAAATAGAGGGTGAGGCGGACGTAGTCGGCCAAAGTCCTGGGTGCGCCACCGGCGAAGACACCGCCGCCCTTGCCGGAAAAGACGCCGTTGCCGAGGTAAAAATATCCGGATGTTGCGAGATCGAGCTGCGGGTACAGGCAAAACAGCAGACCCGCTACGATGGCGACGATCAGCGCACCCCAGAGCAGGATGGAGACGATATTGCCGTGGGCGTCTCGCTCCTGTCGTCCCAATCCGGATTGTGCTGTCATGATCCTCATCGGGTTCCCCGCCCCTCCGTCAGAGGTTCGCTTAGACTTTCGGTCTCAAGATGTCACGCGGAAGCGTTTCAAAGGCGAATTGGCCTAGGCCGTGCCCTGCTCGATCGGTCTTAGGCGTTCAGCGTCGAGCGCCTCAAAAACGATTTGAACACAGGCGGCTGTGATCGCCATTAGAACGCCGGCGAAGACGACGTCGGACAGGAAATGGCCGCCTTGTGCCATTCGCGTCAGGCCGGAGAGACTGCCAAAGACGATGCCCAACGTGACAAATTTTCGCGAACGCGATTTGAACAGAAGGGCGGCAGCGAACATGACGATGTAGATCGCGGAGGCCTCTCCCGAGACGAACGAGCAGTTATAGTCACATTGACCAGAGGGCGGGAACGGCGGCGTGAAGGCCTTCGAGCCGGCAAACTCAATGATCTGGCGCGGGCGGGCGCGGCCCCAATGATCCTTGAAGCCCAGATTGGTGACGACAAGCGGTCCGGAGACCAGGCAGAGCGCGACGAACAGCCAGTTCCGCATTGAAAGGTCGAGCCACGGTCTGGCATAGCGAGCGGCCATCACCAGGCCGACGACCGTCAGTGTGCAAACCAGATAGAAGAAGATCTGAAACCCCATGCGGAGTAGCAGAAACACGTCGAGCTCATTGCCGATGAAGTGGCGATCGCCGACGTAGAATAAGCGAGCGACGACGAGATCGATATCGGGTGCGAATACGAACAGTATCATCGCGAGTGCGCCGATCGTCAGCGCGCCGCGGAGCATAGCCGTTGCCGTTACGGGCGGCCGGGCAACGGTTTCGTCACTATCATCGCCACGCTCATGCCAATCGAACGCAAAATTTGGCGCCCACATCCCCGACGGTCCTGACGTTCCCCCAAAACTGCGGGCACCGTTATCAGTCGGCGTGTCAGAGGCATGTCGGTTTGATTACGGATTGGTGACAATGGCAAATGCGCGGCTCGCCGTATCTCAGGTCACCTCTCCCTTATTAGGGAGAGGTGCTTTTCTTGCCACTTCAAGCCGATCCGAACACGCGCTTGAAGATCGTGTCGACGTGGGCGGTGTGGTAGTCGAGGTCGAACATAGCATCGAGGTCGGCGGGCGGGATTTTCGCCGTCACGTCCTTGTCCGCCTTCAACTCGGCCAGGAAGTCCTTGCCCTGCTCCCAGGTCTTCATGGCGTTGCGCTGAACGAGGGCGTAGGAGTCTTCTCGGCTGAGGCCAGCCTGCGTCAGGGCCAGCAGCACGCGCTGCGAATTGTGTAGGCCGCCGAGCTTGTCGAGATTCTTCTTCATGTTCTCGGGATAGACGACGAGCTTCTCGATGACGCCGGCCAAACGGGCGAGCGCGAAGTCGAGCGTCACCGTTGCGTCGGGGCCAATCATACGTTCGACGCTCGAATGCGAGATGTCGCGCTCGTGCCAGAGGGCGACGTTCTCCATTGCCGGAATGGCGTAGGCGCGGACCATGCGGGCAAGACCCGTCAGATTTTCCGACAACACCGGATTGCGCTTGTGGGGCATGGCCGACGACCCCTTCTGGCCCGGCGAGAAATATTCTTCGGCTTCCAGCACCTCGGTACGCTGCAGGTGGCGGATTTCGATTGCGAGGCGCTCCATGCTCGACGCAATGACGCCGAGGGTGGCGAAATACATCGCGTGGCGGTCACGCGGGATGATCTGCGTCGAGACCGGCTCTGGAACGAGGCCCATCTGCTCGGCCACGTATTCCTCGATGCGCGGATCGACGTTGGCGAAGGTACCGACGGCGCCGGAGATGGCGCAGGTCGCGACTTCCTTCCGGGCGGCGACGAGGCGTTCACGCGCGCGCTGGAATTCCGCATAGGCGAAGGCGAGCTTGATGCCGAATGTGGTCGGCTCGGCGTGGATGCCGTGGCTGCGGCCGATCGTGATCGTGTTCTTGTGCTCGAAGGCGCGGGTCTTCAGCGCAGCGAGCAGCCGGTCGAGATCGGCGAGCAGCAGATCGGCGGCGCGGACCAATTGCACGTTGAGGCAGGTATCGAGGACGTCAGACGACGTCATGCCCTGGTGGACAAACCGGGCTTCCGGGCCGACGTGCTCGGCGAGGTGGGTCAGGAAGGCGATCACGTCATGTTTCGTGACCGCTTCGATTTCGTCGATGCGCTTCACGTCGAAGACGGCGGCCGAACCTTTTTCCCAGATTTTTTTTGCCGCGGCCTCGGGAATGATGCCGAGCTTGGCGCTGGCGGTCGCGGCGTGGGCCTCGATTTCGAACCAGATACGGAAACGGGTTTCGGGCTCCCAGATGCGGGTCATCTCGGGGCGGGAGTAGCGGGGAATCATTGAGCTAAATCCTTGATGCAACGCGGGAGGCGTAGCAGACGTGCAACGGCGCATCAATCTCAAGGCCGCCCAATGCCGCCGTCTGGGGGTGAGGGCCGCGCGATTCATGCTGAGATCTCGCGTGCTGCTTCGCAGCTAACGCTTTGCAACAATTCGTGAAGAGTTATCCAAAAGTCGCCCGCGTGCCGCCACGAATTGCTGGGCTAATCGACGGATTACGAGGGTGGCAATTCTGTTTCTTGTTCAGGCTGTATTCAGGGCAGATTAGTCACACTCGCAGAAATCGTCGGTGCACGTTCGAATCTGCCGTTCTTTTCGCAGATGGGTGCGCCTACATTCGAAGGCCCAAGGAAGTAATGAGTCGAGGCGTTTTCAGGCGGATTGGAAAAGCCCCCTGCGCTTCGGAAAGAATCAAAAGCGGGAGACTAAACGGATATGTCGGAACAGATGGGCAGCGGGGATCTTGCTGAATTGGTCCATCAGATGGAGCAATCGGAAGACGATCCGCGCCAGTGCTATGCGCTTGTCAAAGAGAGAATTAGCGAATTCCGGGATTCAGGTCGTGCCGTTCCGGACGAATTGAAGAAGCTCGAAAGGCGCTTCATGACGGAATGCATGCTGGCCTCGCAAGGCCGGTGAGGGACGTCGCATCGCAGGTCCGAGAGAACCTGCTCTCAATTTCATTTGGTCAATACATTTGGAAATGATCGAGGCTGACTGGCGCGAGTGTTCGCGTGAGGCGGCCTCTTTTCTTATGGCTCCTTTTGCGGGCTGACCTTGGCCGCGGCGCGGTCCCGACGGTGGCCGAGCCCTTCCGTTCGATAAAAGTGGGCAAGGCCCTCGGGCGATGCCAGCCTGATCTTCGGCAGGTCGATAGCATCGAACGTCGCGCGGTTGCGTTGGCGGTTCTTTCGGGTGGTGACCGCGATATGGCGGATCATCTCCCATTTCACGCTGTCCTGGCTGCCCTCCAGCGCTCCCACGCGTTCGCGCTCGAACCATGAGCGGCGCAAGTAGCGAAACAGGCTCGTGAGGGTGGAGGCGTCGAGCTGGATGACGCCTGTCGCCCGCGCGAGGCGCTGCGGCAGCAAGCGGGAATAGTTGCCATCGACGACCCAACGCTCCTGCAGGATGGCGGCGTCATGCAGGACTTTGAATTCCTCGTCGGGCCGCTCCTGCCAATCCGTTTGGGGCAGATGGCGAAGCTGATCCAGATGGACGGGGACAAGGCCGCGCGCTCGCGCGATCGCGGCCGTGAGGGAGGACTTGCCGCTGTTGGACGGACCCATGATGCAGATGCGGGGTCCGAGATCGTCGAGCGTCACTACCAGGCCTCCGTGATTGCGGTGATACCGCAGCGGTCTGCGCCTGCAAGAAGACGGCCCGTCAGCTAAAAGATGCTGAGATCACAGGACGTTATGCGTGCCGTCGCAATAGGGTTCGTCGTCGGTGGCCTTGCAGCCGCAGAGATTGAATGTGCCGGTTCGGTCCGGGACGAAACGCAAGGGCTCGAAAGATGTCCCCTCGTGCGAGCCGTCGCAGAACGGCTGCGTCTTGGAGCGGCCGCAACGGCAATACCAATATTCCTGCCCTTCCGTCAGCTCGACTTGGAAAGGACTCGTTTGGGCGACGACGGCCTCGTCGGACATGGCATGCTCCATTATTGGCTCGGGGGCTCAAGCCCCCTGGCTCGTTCGAAGTTTAGACTCGCTATAAGGTTTGAGCGTGCGGGGCAAGGCTACAGCTGGACGCGGAATAGGCTGAATTTCTGACATCGGTCGTCGGCGCTGCCTATCATCTGGGCGGGCAAAATTATTCGGCAGCCCGGCGGTGGACAACAGTCAATGGCTGGGCGAAGCTCGGCGCCGGCGGGGAGATCTCATTCGACCGGACAAGCGGGGCGGCTTGGCAGCTTGGCGGGCGGCGAGGGGTTTTCACGATGGGAGCAACGCAATTGCAGCCCGGACCTCGACTGGCGCGGGGGACGTTCACATGAGGGGACCATTTCGCATGTCCGATCTCTTCCGGAAGAAAGCTGTCGGCTACGACGACGCCGAGTTCGGCCTGAAGCGCGTCTTGAGCGCGCTCGATCTGACGCTGCTCGGCATTGGTGCGATCATCGGTACCGGTATTTTCGTGCTGACGGGCGTGGCTGCGGCAACTCAATCGGGGCCTGCGGTCGTTCTGTCCTTCGTCGTCGCGGGTTTTGCGTGCGGTTTTGCGGCGCTGTCCTATGCCGAGCTGGCCTCGAGCGTCGGCGGCTGCGGTAGCGCTTACGGCTACAGCTATGCGGCGTTCGGCGAATTGATTGCCTGGATCATCGCCTGGGACCTGATCCTGGAATACGGTGTCTCGGTCGCGGCAGTCGCCAACGGCTGGTCGGGCTATTTCAACAACGCGCTGACGGCGATCGGGCTGGGGCTGCCGGAAGAATTAACGAAGGGGCCATTCGCGGGCGGGATCGTCAATCTGCCGGCATTTGGGATCGTCATCATTCTGATGCTGCTGCTGATCATGGGCGTGCGGGAGACGGCGCGTATCAACGCCGCCATGGTGGCAGTGAAGCTCGCGACGATTGCGGTTTTTCTCGCCGTCGGGCTGTTCAACATTCACCCCGCGAACTGGACGCCGTTTGCGCCGTTCGGCTGGTTTGAGCATGTGGATGGCAAGCCGGTCGGCATTCTCGCGGGCGCGTCGCTCGTGTTTTTCGCTTACGTCGGCTTCGACGCCGTATCGACAGCGGTGGAAGAAGCGCGAGACCCGCAACGCGACGTCCCGCGCGGGCTGATTGGATCGCTGATCTTCTGCACCATCATCTACATCGTGGTGTCTGGCGTGCTGACGGGCATCGTCAACTATACTGAGCTCAATGTGTCTTCGCCGGTGGCGTTCGCGCTGCAGAAGATCGGTTTCAACTGGGCGTCGGCGCTGGTTGCGGCCGGTGTGATCGCGGGCCTGACGACGGTGATGCTGGTGCTCTACTACGCGCTGACCCGCATCATTGTGGGGGTGTCGCGTGACGGTTTACTGCCGCCGTATTTTTCGGTCGTCAACGAGAAGACCCACACGCCCGTGCGGACGACGGTCATTACAGGCTTGGGCATGGCCATCATGTCGGGCTTCATTCCGCTCGGTGTCCTGGCCGAACTCGTGAATATCGGCACGCTTGCGGCCTTCGTGCTGGTATGCGCCGGCGTAATCGCGCTGCGAAAGACGCATCCGGATTTGGATCGTCCGTTCAAGATGCCGGGCGGCATTATTCTGCCGGTCATGGGCGTGCTGTCATGCGGAGCGCTGATCGCGTTCCTGCCGTTTGAAACGCACCTGCGCTTTATCGTTTGGCTGGCGCTGGGTCTGATCATCTACTTCGTCTATTCGATCAGACACAGCCGCCTCGCGGCCGCATAGGGTTAAGGCGTCATCGAATAGTCACATAAAAACCCTTCCGCCGCAGGCGGCGCCGACTGGAAAAACGTCGGCGCCGGAGGTAGGGTCGCGGCGACTCGGCTGCCGGGAGGCCGTTTCACGCTGCCCCCGGGCCGATACCAAGGACAATCGACAATGGACTGCGACAGTCGCAGTGACGCTTCGCTTTCGCCAGCATCCTCCAGACGCACCTGATGGCATAGGTGGCTCGGTCGGCTGCGCGGTGGCCGTCAACCGAAAGAGAGCCCGATGCTGCGCAGCTATCGCCGCGAAAATTCACACATCGTCCTGCAGCACGAAGGTATTCCGGCCGATAACGTGGCTTCTATTCCAGGGCAAGCGGTCTGGATCGATCTTTACAATCCCGCACCGCAGGACAATCGCTTCGTCGAGCAGCTTTTATCGATCGATCTGCCGACGCGCGAGGAGATGCAGGAGATCGAGGTTTCGGCGCGGCTCTATCAGGAGGACGGTGCGGAGTTCATGACGCTGACGGCCGCGTCGCAGCTCGAAACCGACGAGCCGATGACATCGCCGATCACGTTCGTGCTGAAGGGCAGCACGCTGGTGACGATGCGCTACGCCGAGCCCAAGGCGTTCGCCAATTTCGTGACACGCGCGCAGCGTCCCAACAACGTGCCGGTCGCCAACGGTGAGCAGATCATGATGGGCCTGATCGAGGCGCTGCTCGACCGTATGGCCGACGCGCTGGAGCGGGTCGGCACGAATATCGATCAGGTTTCGCGGCAGGTCTTCCGCAAAGGCAAGATGAAGACGGCGCCATCGAGCGACGATCTGCAGCTCGCGATCGAGCGCATCGGACAGGACGGCGATCTGCTGACGAAGGTTCGCGAAAGTCTCGTCAGCATCAACCGCGTGCTGACGTATCACACCAATGTCGATCAGCAGGTCGACAAGAAGGTGACGAAGGAAGCGAAGGCGCGCACGAAAGTGCTCTATCGCGACGTCGTCGCGTTGACCGATCAGGCCACGTTCCTGTCGAGCAAGGTGAACTTCCTTCTCGATGCGACGCTTGGGCTGATCAATCTGCAGCAGAACCAAATCATCAAGATTTTCTCGGTCGCGGCTGTCGTGTTTCTGCCGCCGACGCTCGTCGCGTCAATCTACGGCATGAACTTCGAGGACATGCCGGAATTGAAGTGGCTGTTCGGGTATCCGTGGGCGCTGGCGATGATGGTCGTCTCAGCGATCCTGCCATACCTCTACTTCAAGCGGCGCAGGTGGCTTTGATGATTGGCATCGGCGACACGCGTTCCGCGCGCCGGCCGCCAATCGGGGCACAGCATTATCAACACCGTCATGCCGATGGAGGTCGACACCCAGACAAGCATCCAAATTCTCATTGTAGAGAGTTGGCTGGATCCCGGCCTGCGCTGGGATGACGGAGTGTTTGTAGACTAGTGGGCCGCGGGCGTGCTGGCAGCGTGAGCTATGACTCGAGCAAGCGCCGGGCGGCTTTGTCGGGGGACATGGTGCCGGAGAGAACGGCGTCGGCGAGAGGGTCGAGGCCGTCTTTGCCGCCGGCCTTGATACGGGCGGCGACGATGTCGGCGGCGGCGCGGGCGATGAGATAGCGCGCGCGGCGGCGGCGGCGATGCAGCGCGCCACCCGCGACGACGCGCTTGCCGATGGTATCGAAGGCGTCGACTAGCTGGCCCACTCCGTCGCCGTTGATGGCGCTCGTTTTCAGCACCGGCACCTTCTCGTTTTGCATCGCGCGGATCGACAGCGCGCCGATCAACTGCTGCATCGTCTGTTCGGCACCTGGGCGGTCGGCCTTGTTGACGACGATGATGTCGGCGATTTCGAGCAGGCCCGACTTCATCGCCTGGATATCGTCGCCCAGGCCTGGCGCTGCGATGACGACGCGAATGTCGGCGACCTCCGCGACGTCAATTTCGTTCTGGCCGGTGCCGACGGTTTCAAGAAGTACGATGTCGAAGCCCGCGCCGTCGAGGGCATCGACGATACGGACGGCGGCCGGCGACAGGCCGCCGAGATAGCCGCGTGAGGCGAGCGAGCGGACGAAGACGCCGTCATCATCGAGTGCGGCGGTCATGCGGATGCGGTCACCGAGAATGGCGCCACCCGAGATCGGGCTTGACGGATCGACCGCGATGACGCCGACGCTACGTCCCTGCTGTCTCAGATGCGCGATGACGGCGTTGACCAGGGTCGATTTGCCCGCGCCCGGCGGTCCGGTGAAGCCGACGACGAGGGCGTGGCCCAGATGCGGCTGCAAAGCCTGAAGCAAGCCCGGCGCTGCTGCCGACAGGCGTTCGAGCTCGGTGATCACGGCCGCAATGGCGCGGCGCTCGCCGGCCCGCATGCGGTTAACGTAACCGGCGATATCGGCGTCCCTGATGCGGGCGGCTGGGGGAGGTGGTTCTGCGGTCGTCTTGGCCATAAGCGCTGATAAGAGGGAAGCGGCCGGAAGGCAACGGTTAGGATGTTTTGGCGG
The DNA here is from genome assembly GCF_047497105.1 of Hyphomicrobium sp. DY-1. Taxonomy (NCBI): domain Bacteria; kingdom Pseudomonadati; phylum Pseudomonadota; class Alphaproteobacteria; order Hyphomicrobiales; family Hyphomicrobiaceae; genus Hyphomicrobium; species Hyphomicrobium sp. DY-1. The sequence continues at coordinate 3,551,568 of NZ_CP134870.1, forward strand.
GCGGTAGCGCGCTTCCTCCACAGGCGGGGGCGTGCATTCCCGGACGTCCTATGCAACGTTCCCTTCCAACAGGGGAATGGGGGAGTGAGACGGGTGTCAAACGTCAGCCGGGCAGCCGCACCGGCACATGCCGGGTCGGGATCTCAGTATCGTGCCGATATCGACGGATTGCGCGCTGTCGCCGTTCTGGGTGTGCTTGCCTACCATTTCGGCCTGGGTGTTCCTGGCGGCTACGGTGGCGTCGACGTCTTCTTCGTGATCTCGGGCTTTCTGATCGCAGGCATCATCAAAGCCGAGCTCGAGGCCGGCACTTTTTCGCTGGCGAATTTCTATGTCCGGCGGATCCGCAGGATTTTGCCGGCGCTGGCGGCGTGTGCGCTGGTTTCAACCGTGTTTGCTGCACTTCTATTGTTCCCGATTGACTTCAAGGGGTTTGCTCGGAGCCTATTCGCGGTCGCCACCTCGACATCAAACTTCTACTTCATGAGGGGAACCGGATATTTCGAAGGTCCAGCAACTGACAAGCCGCTTCTGCATACTTGGTCGTTGGGCGTCGAAGAGCAATTCTACGCGGCATTTCCATTACTGCTGATGCTTCTCTTCGCGCGAAGCCGAAAGCTTATTGTGCCCGTGTTGTTGGCCATCGCCATTTCGTCTCTGGCCTACAGTATTCGCGATGTGAAGCTGCATCCTCAGCAAGCGTTCTTCTCGACGGCGGGGCGGATCTGGGAATTGCTGACCGGCGCTCTTCTTGCCTTCGGCGCAGTACCTGAACTGAGAAGCCGGTTTGCGCGAGAGGGTGTGAGTTTCCTCGGCGCGGGCATGATTGCGGGCGCTTATGCCGTTTATAGCGATGCAACGGAGTTTCCAGGCATCGCAGCGGTGCCGTTTTGCCTTGGCGCGGCCTTTCTCATCCACTCCGGCGTTGCGAAAGGATCCGCACCGACGGTGGTCGCGCGTTGCCTCTCGCAGCCTGCTGTCATCGCGCTAGGGATCATTTCGTACTCGGTCTATCTTTGGCACTGGCCGATGATCGTATTTTTTAAGTACCGATTTCCCCAACTATGGGATGGAGACGGAGTCCAGTCGGTCGCGATCAGAGCACTACTGATGTTGGCGAGCATCGGGGTCGGCGCTTTGTCGTGGCGATTTATCGAGCAACCTTTTCGTCGCCTGCGGACGGAGACGCCGCGGCTTGTGTTCGCATCGGGCGGCATTGTGGTCTCTATTCTGGTGTTGTTGTCATTTGCTGCCGGCCACAAGCCGGGATGGTTTCAACATTGGCCGCCGGAAGTTCTTGCCGACATTGCGTCGGCTTCTGCTAGCGGCTTGGACCAGTGCAAGCGGCAACCCAATCCAATCGGATGGCCCAGCAGGACCTGCCGCCTCGGCCGCAACGGATCGCTCGATACGATCATTTGGGGAGATAGCCATGCTCAACGACTGACTGCAGGAATTGCTGCGTCAGGCGAAGCAGATAATCATTCGGTTCTGGTCGAGACGTACGGTGGATGTCCGCCTTTAGTCGGCGTGACACTTTACGGTCGTTCCCGGAGCGTCAAATGCCCTGAGTTCAACGACACGGTCATCCGACGAGCTCGCGCGGGCGATATCAAGCGTGTCGTGCTGGCGGCCCGTTGGGGGCTTTACGCAGAGGGACTGCGGGGAGACGACGACGGCGGTGCCGCAGTGTATCTGAGCAATGACGGTATATCGCGCAACGCCGCAATTTTTGCCGCGCAGATGGAGGAGACGGTCAGGGAGCTCACCGCAATCGGCATCGAAGTCGTGATTATCGGGCCAGTCCCGGAGAATGTTTTCAATGCCAGCCTAGCGTTTGCTCGTCATCGCGCTTGGAACGAGCCTCTGCCGCAGGAGACAGCATTATCCGATTTCTTCGAACGCGAGCGGCACGTTTTGCCGGTGTTAGCCAAGCTCGACGCGATGCCGAATGTTCGAGTCCTCTATCCGCATCTGCTTCTCTGCGATGAACTGGCCTGCCGCTACGGCAAGAGAGGACGTCCGCTCTATCGGGACGCAAATCACCTCAACGCCGACGGGCTCGCTGAGCTTGCGAGCTTCTATCCGAAGCTCTTTGCGCCCGATGCGATGGGCTTTGGTCGAACAGTCGACAGCGCCTTTTCTTCGGAGATGGCCGGTCGCCGCCTCTAGAACTTCCGCAGTACCTCCTGCTCTTTGCTCTCGGACGTCGGGGCAGCCTTGCCGAGGATGGTGGGCAGGATCTCTTCTGCCGTATCGACGACGGAGAAATGAACATCCAGTCCGGCGCGAATGAAGGTTTCGGCCTTCATGTGATCGAGCAGGTTCAGGAATGGGTTCCAGAAGCCGTTGATGTTGGCAACGACGATGGGCTTGGAATGGCGTCCGAGCTGCGACCACGTCAATTGCTCGACGAGTTCTTCAAGCGTGCCGACGCCGCCGGGGAGCGCCACAAAGGCGTCTGCGCGGTCGAACATCAGCTGCTTACGGACGTGCATGTTCTCGACGACGATCAATTCATCGACGTCCTGCAGCATGTGCTCGCGGCTGCCGAGAAATTCCGGGATGATCCCCGTCACCTTGCCGCCCGCTCCGAGCGCGGCGCGCGCGACTTCGCCCATCAGGCCGAGGCTGCCGCCGCCATAGATCAAGCGGATGCCGTTATCGGCGAGCGTCTTGCCGAGCTTTCGCGCTGCGATGGTGTAGGCGGTATCGAGGCCCTTGCCCGAGCCGCAGTAGACGCAGACGCCTTCAATCTTGGCGGGCGTTTCTGATTTCAGAGCTGAATTTTGGATGGTCTTGCTTTCGGCCGGCTTCGTGACCGGCATTTTTGTCATTTCGTTCATAAGTATTCCGATCTCAGACGATCTGTCTGCATTATTTAGTGTCGCCGCACGGCCCTGCCCAGGTGCGCCGGAGGGTGTCACCCTCAGATGTCTCATGTGACCGTTGTGAGCATCCGGTCACGCTTCCGAATCAATCCACGGTCTTTAAGCCGGGAAGCATGGCGCCGCTACAAGACGTGTGCTTAGGTCCCTTAATATAGGGGCTACAAGGCGATGTTATGAAGGACGGGGAACCTTCAGAAACGGCAGTGAAAACGGCGTTTCGTTACGCTCGAACTGGCGCTGCTGCGGGCCTTCTCGTCTCGGCGGCGCTGCTGGCGTTGCCGCTCGATGCTGCCAGTGACCGGCCCGACGCGGAGCGGGGGCTATCGCTGCCGGTTATCGACCGAAATTTTCGCGCTGTGGTCGCTCTTAATGACGAGGACACGCTCGAGGCGGCGCAGGCCGCGCAGCGCGTGGTGGCGCAGGATGCTCCGGATGAGGCTCAGGCCCAGACGGACACTCCGGCGCAGCCTGATCCGAGCGACAAGCAAACGCCGTGGCAAACGCGCGAGCTAGGATTGGTCGATCGCCTGCAGGATTGGCTGGCGCGTGCCAATCGTGAGTTTCAGGGCGTCATCATCCGGCGATTGTCGGTCGCGCCTCCGGGCGGGGGCGGCGACGACATCGCGCGCAAGCTGGAACAGGTAAAAGAGGAAGACGCCGAAACGGCGCGGCAGCATGCAGAGGAGGCCATCCTCGCGGCACAGGCGAAGCGGGCAGCCGACATCAAGCATAGCCAGGAGCTGGCGGACGAAGCGAAACGCAAGGCTGACGCAGCCGAGGCTGAACTGAAGGCCGAGGACGAGGCAGCGAAACGCAAAGCGGCGGCGCAGGCCGAGGAGCGGCGTCGCGAGAGCGAGCGTCTCGAGGCCGAAGCAAAACGTATCGAGGACCAACAGCGACAGGCGGAAGAGCAGCGCAAGGCCGACGAGCAGAAGCGTCTCGAAGCGGCGCGTCTGGCGGCGCAGGCGCAGCATGACGCCGAGGAAAAAGCCGCCGACGAAGCTGCGGCGCGCGAGGCGGCTGCGAAAGCCGAAGCTGAGCGTCAGGCTCAGGAAGCGAAAGCCCGCGAACTCGCCGACGAGCAGCGCCGTCGTGAGGAAGAAGAGCATCAGCGTGCTTTGGCCGAGGCCGCGTCTGCGAAGGCTGCGGAGGAGAAAGCCAAGCAGGAAGCCGCCGCCCGTGCCGCCGCCGAAAGGCAGCGCGTTGCGGAAGAGGAAGCGCAGAAAGCGCGCATCGCGAAAGAGGCCGAGGAAAAAGCTCAGGCGGAAGCTGCCGCAAAGGAAGCCGCCGAGAAGCAGCGCCTCGCCCAAGAAGAAGCTGCGGCCAAAGCTGCTGCCGCAAAAGCAGCGGAAGAAAAAGCCCAGCAGGAGGCCGCTGCAAAGGCGGCTGAAGTCAAGGCTCGGCAGGAAGCCGAAGCGGAAAAGCAACGGCTCGCAGACGAAGAAGCGGCGAAGGCGGCTGCCGCGAAGGTTGCGGCCGAACAGCAGCGTCTCGCTGAGGAGGAGGCTGCAAAAGCCGCTGCTGCTAAGCGCGCCGACGACAAGGCCAAACAAGAGGCTGCGGCAAAGGAGGCGGCGGACCGTCAGCGTATCGCCGAAGAAGAAGCTGCGAAGGTGGCTGCGGCGAAGGCTGCCGAGGCGAAGACTGCCGCGGCTTCACCGCCTGTCGCCGACCGCCAAACGCCCGCCGTCGAGGCGAAGACGCCTAAGGCGCATGTCATCCGAGAGGCCCGGAACGCCCACGTTGCGCACGGCCCGGTCGTCAAGCGCTGGGTGCGTCGTGCGCACATCCGCCCGGCAGCCCAAGGCCAATGCCGATATGCCGGGCGCAAGGCGTTCGTGCCGGGCCGTTACGTCGTCGCGCGCGGCGATACGCTGTGGCGGATCGCGCTCCGCCATTACCGCAACGGCCTCTATTACATCCGCGTCTATCGCGCCAATCGCGACACGATTCGCAATCCGAACCGGATCTATCCGTGCCAGACCATTTATCTGCCGCGAAAGCGGGGGTGATGGACTTTCCGGCCGGTTGACCCTATTTCAGGCCGAATGCAAAGAACTTCCGTCAGCATGCGCGCGCCCAGAAGCGGGCTTTTGGCGCGCCTTATTCCGTCCACCGAAACATCTCGGGTTTTGAGGGCCTTGTGGCCCTATGTCTGGCCGCAGGACCGCCCGGATCTGCGGCGCACGGTGGTGTGGTCGTTCGTCATCGTCGTTATCGCAAAAGCGGTGACGGTCGGCGTACCGTTTACGTTGAAATGGGCGACGGACGCTCTGGTCGCTGCGTCCGGCGGCCATGTCGCATCGAGCCAGACGCTGCCGTGGCTCGTCGGCGCGCCGGTGCTGGCTGTGCTGTTCTACGGCATCGCCCGTATCGTGATGGCGCTGTTGGTGCAGGTCCGTGAAGGCATGTTCGCGCGCGTCGCAATGCACGCGGTACGCAAGCTCGCCTTGTCGACATTCGAGCACATGCACCGGCTGTCGCTGCGGTTTCATCTCGAACGCAAGACGGGCGGTCTGACACGCGTACTCGAACGCGGACGCACCGGCATCGAAAATATCAGCCGCATGGCGCTGATGACGCTGATCCCGACGATCGTCGAGTTCTTCATGATCATCGCGGTGTGTGCGTATGAATTCGACTGGCGCTACATCGTGACCATCGTCGGTATGATCGCTGCGTATCTGTGGTTCACGATCCGAGCGACTGATTGGCGGCTGTCGATCCGCCGCGTGATGAACGAGAGCGACACCGACGCCAACACCAAGGCGATCGACAGTCTGCTGAATTACGAGACGGTCAAATACTTCGGTGCCGAGGGGCGCGAAGCCGCACGCTACGACAAGTCGATGGCGGCTTACGAGAAGGCGAGCATCAAGACCTATACGTCGCTCGCGGTATTGAACTCTGGCCAAGCGGTGATCTTCACGATTGCGCTGACCATCTGCCTCGTCATGGCGGCGAACGATGTCGTCGCCGGCAAGGACACCGTCGGGCATTTCGCGATGGTGAACCTGCTGATGTTGCAGCTCTTCATGCCGCTGAACTTCATGGGCATGGTCTATCGCGAGATCAAGCAGGGTCTGACCGACATCGAGCGCATGATGGAGGTGCTGGAGCAGAATCCGGAAGTTGCGGATCGGCCGGGCGCGAAGCGGCTCGATGTTTCGGGCGGCGCGATCCGGTTCGATCATGTGCGCTTCGGCTACGATCCTGAGCGCTTTATTCTGAAAGACATATCGTTCGAAGTGCCAGCGGGAAAGATGGTCGCTATCGTTGGGCCGTCGGGTGCGGGCAAGTCGACGGTCGGGCGGCTGCTGTTGCGTTTCTATGATGTCACGAGCGGGCGCATTCTGATCGACGGGCAGGACTTGCGCGATGTGACGCAAGCCTCGCTGCGGGCGGCAATCGGCGTGGTGCCGCAGGATACGGTGTTGTTCAACGATACGATTTTCTACAACATCAAGTATGGCCGTGCCGACGCCACGGACGAAGAGGTTTACGCAGCGGCGAAGCTAGCGCAGATCGACGATTTCGTGCGGGCGCTCCCCGACGGCTACGACACGATGGTCGGCGAGCGCGGGCTGAAACTCTCGGGCGGCGAGAAGCAGCGTGTTGCGATTGCGCGGACGATTTTGAAGTCGCCGCCGATCCTGCTGCTGGACGAGGCAACGAGCGCGCTCGACAGTCATACGGAAAAGGAAATTCAGGACGCGCTCGACCGGGTGTCGAAGGATCGGACGACGGTCGTCATCGCGCACCGGCTATCGACCATCGTGCATGCGGACATGATTTTGGTCTTCGAAGATGGACGCGTCGCGGAGCAGGGAACGCACGCTGAGCTGATTGCGAAGAATGGGCTTTACGCGAGCCTCTGGGCGCGTCAGCGGCAAGCGGAGAAGGCGCGCGAGGATCTCGCGCATGCGCTGGAAGAAGCCGGCGAGCTGCCGCCGCGGATTGGCTCGAGCGACGCGTCGCTGCTGGAGCGCGCCGAGCAGGAGTAGTCGCTCGTTCCTTGGATGGCCGCCTTCAAGTCGATGCCGGGCGCTGGAAGTTCAGGTGCCTTCACCGATCGCATGAGTAAGTCTGCGAGCAACGCACATAATTGCCAACAATGCCGAAATTTGGGGTCATGAATTGTAGCGCGTTTGTGTTGCTGGCCTTCAGCTGAACGTGCTGTTTCTCTGGATCGTAGTCCTTGGTTTGGCAGGAGAAGTCCACATCCATGAGCTGTCCATTGTTATTGATATTTTCAGCCGTACAGCGAAAGGCCTCGTAAAGCAGGTCGACCTCGTTGCCACAAATTCCGACCATTCCGGATTGGCGCCGTGTGACATTATCTAGACCTTCAGCAGACTGAATTTTGCAATCGTCGACTGTGTGCGCCCAGGTGCCGATAAAATCTTCGAAGGGATTTGCGGTTGCGGAGGTGTTCTCCAGCCCGTCCTTCGAATGGTCTTTGCCAGTAGCGTCGAGCAGTGTGAAGTGGCGAGAAACGAGAACATTGCCGTTCACCACTAGATCCGTCTGCCATGTGCCCAGGTGATTCATCTCCTGCGGGCCATTGAACTCGGAAAAGAGCACGCGTGTCCGGCCAGAATCGGCGTGATTGTATTTCCAGGTAAATGTTATGTCTTCGTAGCCCGTACCTCCTTCGGCAACTTCGAACGGCCTTTGCGTCGCGTAGGTGACTATGAGAGCCTCCCTTCGCCGCAGCGGGGGAATAAGCAGTTCATATCCGACGATAAGGCCATCTTCTTTCACAACTTTATCGACTGGCACTATTTTGTAGTTGAGGTGATAGCTGCGAACGTTCTGGTTCTCAGTGTCTTTTGTTTCTACTCCGGTGAAATTTTTGCTCGTGGGCACAATCCGCCCGTGACTCGTAATGACGAGCCTGACAAGCCTTCCGCTCTCCGTTCGCACCCAGAAAGTTTTGGGGAGAGGGTCGACCGGAACATCTCCATCTACGCGCTCGATGCCTTCAGCGCGCGCTTCATTGCAGGTCCACTCGGAAAGTAAAACGTAGACGTCCCTTTGTGCGATGCCGCCTCGCGTTCCATGCAAATTGCCCTTAGCGAAAGCGCCGGTTGCGGAGTTAACTCGTTCGGTCACGTCAAAAGACCAGCCGGCGCCAATGTGGCTTTCCCCTGTCCATTGCGGATCGATTGCCATCGGCGATGGCGCACTAAGAATACGCGCGTTGCTGTCTTTGGGCGTGCAAACAGGACCGGCATGGCAAATGCCGCAGGAAGCGAGAATAGCCAAGAAACCAAGGACAATTTTCACGACGGCCCCGACACGCACGGTTGAGCACAATTAATTTGTGCAGAGATGTTTGCAATCTGCAACCATCCAATCCGATCGGTTTAGGGCATGATGAATTCTGATCAGTGTTCTAAATGACGCGGACTGCGAACTGGCATCACGGCGCAAGTATCATCAGTCTTCGACGACGATCCAGTTGTCGGGATTTGGAAGTTTCGCGCGTTTCGTTTCGGCTTCGTCGCGGGTGGCGAAACGGATGGCGAGCGGGCGGCCAACGAAGACGTCGCCGTTCCCGAGATAGGTGTGGCGATTGCCCGACGCGACCAAGTCGCGCCGCTTCTCTTCAAGCAAATAAGCCATGGACAATCATCCTCGCGTTTCAGCAGAGGCAGAATAACGCAAAGCCTGCAAAAGTCGCGTTGCGTTTGATCATTGCGAGACCCTGAAATGAAAAAGCTAACCCCGAGATCTGGGGCCGGGAGACCCATCTCGGGGTTAGCACGAGCTTAGCCTTCGGCCCTTCCAGGACAACCTCGGGCTCTACTCGATTCCGTTACGGCGTCACCTTCGCGACTTCGGCGTCGAGACGCTGTTTTGCCTTGCCCGTTGCGACGAATGACTTCACCGCGTCGAGGTTGACGGGCTTGCCGACCTGGACGAGGGCGACCATGCCCATGCCGTAGTGGGGCAGGCATTTGAAAACGTAGAGGCCATCTTTCTCGGCCTTGAAGACGACTTCCTTGCTAAATGGGCCTTTCACTTCCGGTACGTCTGCCGGCCAGATGTTCGGTACGCTCTGAGCGTTGTGGCCTTTGTCGGTCGGGACGAACTTAATGGTGTCGCCGACTTCGGCCTTCACGAAGGCTGGAACGAAGACCATGAGATTGCCGGCGTCGTCCTTGTTGCGCATTTCGATGATGTGCTCGGCAGCGCTGGCGACATGCGGAGTGGAGACTGCAGACAGGGTGATGGCCCCCGCCATCAGAATTTGATGGGTTAGCTTCATGTGTTTCCTCGCCCCGGCTTTTTGTTTACTGAAAACGTATAGAATAGGATCGCGGGCTTCTCAAGCGCCGTTTTGCCGCGCTCTTTAGTTTGCGCGTCTGACTCCCGGCCGGAACGCGCATATCGGGCGCTGCCAAAAAGACGCGCGGCGCATGGGGGGGCGGAAACACTTATCCCCGGTTCAGCAGCGGATGATACAATTCGCTTCGGTCGCCAGCATGGTTTTGAAAGAGCGAGAAACGGTTGAGTACGGATCGATTTCGGCAGACGGTTAAGACGGTTCTCGGCGCTCTCTGGCGCGGTACGGTCATTGCGATCTGGACACTTCGCGAACTTCTGCGGACGGCCTGGAGCATCGTGCGCGGGCCGCTGATAACGGCGCTTAATATCACTGCCGCGCTGATCATCCTTTTCGAAGAGTGGGGATGGCGCCCGCTTTCGAACCTGCTCGGGAGGCTCGCAGCGTTCGCGCCGATCGCGGCGATCGAGCGGCTGCTGGCACGTCTGCCGCCTTATGCGGCGCTCATTGCGCTGGCGTTACCAACTTCCCTGTTGCTGCCGCTGAAGTTCGTGGCGATCTGGCTGCTCGCAAATGAGCATTTTCTGTCGGCGACCTTGCTGTTCGTCGGGGCCAAGATCGCGTCGACGGCGCTTATCGCGCGCGTCTTCCTGTTGGTGAAACCGGCGCTGATGCGGATCGGATGGTTTGCGGCGCTCTTCAACTGGTTCATGCCGTGGAAGGATGCTCTTTATGCGCAGATCCGGGCATCTTGGGTCTGGCGCTATGGTCGCGTCGTCAAGGCGCGGGCGATGGCGGAGGTCCGGAAGGCCTGGGCCGCAGCACGTCCGCGGGTTGCGGCGGTCTGGCGGCGATGGACGGGGCGCGAGCTGCCCTTTTCCGATGCGGCGCGCAAAAGTGCCGATCTTTCTTCGAAGTGATTCGGGGGCCCCGCCTGCGCACCGGGAGATGAAACGCCCGCTGACGGTTCAAAAAAGCTCCCGCTCTGCGACATGTCGGACCCGATCTGCGTTGCCAATGATTGCAAAATGGCAACATCCCCCAGCAGGCAGCGGGGGAAGGATACCGTTTTTGAACTCCAATGTTGACTGGTCGCGTCAAGTATCTTCTGTTCATTTCATTGGGCCGGGAGGCAACGGGTTCAATAGCCAGGACCGTCGAGGCACGGTGTCCGGCGTTTGGGGGAATGACGATGAGATCGAAACTCGTGGTCGGCATCTTGCCGATTTTTGCGCTGGGCACTCTCGTGTCCACCGTAGCCGCCAAGGCCGACGACGCTTCTGCCAATGGCGTGCCGGAGGATTCGATTGCTCACGATTGGGATGATCCGATGCGGGCCTCGTTGGCTAAGCAGGGCATCCTCTACGGTGTGGGGTATATCGGCGAGTACTGGAATGTCGCCAAGGGCGGCAACTCGCAGGGCTCGAACTACGACGGCTTGGTTTCCGCGTTTACGGATTTCGATCTCGACAAGATGTTCGGCTGGAAGGGCGGGACTATTCACGCCAGCGCCTATTACCTGAACGGTGTCGGTCCGGCGACGCAGCGCATCGGCAATATCTTCCCACCGAGCAACATCGAAGGCGACGAGCGGTTGCGCTTGTTCGAGTTGTGGTTCGAGCAGTCGCTGCTGGATGACAAGGTGAAGGTGCGTATCGGTTCGCTGGCGGCCGATAGCGAATTCTTCATCAGCGATACCGCTGCTGTGTTTCTCAACAGCACGTTCGGCTGGTCGGCCGCGACAGCCAACAACATGGCTGCCGGTGGTCCAGGATATCCGCTGGCGTCGCTCGGCGTGCGTGTCCAGTATCAGCCGACGGATAATCTCAACATTCTCGCTGCCGTGTTTAACGGCAGCCCGGCGGACCCATTTGCGGATGATCCGCAGGCCGACAACCCGCATGGCGTGAACTTCCGTCTGCAGGATGCGCCGCTGCTGATGGTCGAAGCGCAATATAAATACAACATCGGCCTGCCCGGCACGTTCAAGTTCGGCGGCTGGAAGCAGTTCAACCACTACGCGCCGGAATTCCTCAATCCGGACGAGCTGGATACCAGCTCCGGCGTCTACGGCATCATCGACCAGCAGATCTGGAAGGGTGCGCATGATGAAGCGGTCAGCGCATTCGTTCGCCTCGGTGGCTCGCCGGATAAGCAGAACCTGATCAACACCTACGTCGATACCGGCATCGTGTTCACTGGCTTCGTGCCGGGGCGCAAGGATGATTCATTCGGCGCCGCCTTTGCCTATGGCCATGTCTCGGACAAGCTGCAGCAGGCTCAGCTCGATGATGGCCAGACGGTCATCTCCGACTACGAGTCGGTGGTCGAACTGAACTATACTGCGAAGATCTCGCCCGGCTTCTCGGTTGCGCCTGATTTCCAGTATATCTGGAACCCCGGCGGTCGGGTGCCGAGCGAGAACAATCCGGCCGTACCGGAGAAAGATGCGGCCGTGTTCGGCGTCCGGACCACGCTCAATTATTAATCTGACTTCTACCGTCTGACTTGCGCCTCCTAGTGCCACAGCGCTAGGAGGCCTTTTCATGAGCAGCACAGAAACAGACCTGCGCCCCATTTTGATTGCAGGCCCGACGGCCAGCGGCAAGTCGGCGCTCGCAATGGCAATTGCGGAGCAGGTTGGCGGCACGATCGTCAATGCCGACAGCATGCAGGTCTATCGGGAGCTGCGCATTCTGACGGCGCGTCCGACGCCGGCTGACGAAGCGCGGGTGCCGCATGCGCTCTATGGCTTCGTGCCGGCGCAAGAAGCGTATTCGGCCGGCCGTTTCGTCCGCGATGCGGCAGAGGCGATTGCGGGCGCCCAGGCGCAAGGACGGCGGCCTATCGTCGTCGGGGGCACGGGGCTTTACTTCAAGGCACTGCTCGAAGGGCTCTCACCTGTTCCCGAGATCGATGAAGACGTGCGCGCGCATTGGCGAGCGGAGGCGGCACGGCGCGGTGCAGAGGCGATGCATGCAGAGCTTGCGGCGCGGGATGAAGTCATGGCGGGGCGGCTTCAATCCGCGGATACGCAGCGGATCGTGCGTGCGCTCGAAGTTCTGGAGTCTACGGGGCGGTCGCTGGCCGAGTGGCAAACCCTGAAGGGCGCGCCCGTCTTGAACGAAGCGGAGACTGTGCGTCTGGTGGTTCGTGTCGACCGGGCTGAGCTTCACTCTCGTGCGGATGCGCGTTTCGCTGCGATGATGCGCGAAGGGGCGGCCGATGAGGCTAAAGCTTTGTCCGAGATGCAACTCGATGCTGGGTTGCCGGCGATGCGGGCAATCGGCGTGCGGCCGCTGATCGGAGTTTGGCGGGGCGAGATAAGCGTCGAGGAGGCGGTGGCGGCCTCGCAGGCGGAGACTCGTCAGTACATCAAACGACAGGAAACTTGGCTCAAAAGTCATATGATTTCTTGGGTGACAGTTCAGACGAAATATATGGAAAGTTCACTGCGTGAAATTTTCGCATTTATTCACCGTTAGCGTTGACCAATTAGGATCGTGCGCCTAGGTTCCCCGCAATTTCGAAATGTTGGCAGGCGGCAAGCCTGTAGAGGAGTTTGACGATGGCACGCACGATGACCGGCGCGGAAATGGTGTTGACTGCGCTGGCTGACCAAGGCGTCGAGTTCGTTTTCGGGTATCCGGGCGGCGCCGTTCTTCCGATTTATGATGAGCTTTTCCAGCAGGAGAAGGTTCGGCACATCCTGGTTCGCCAGGAAGGCGGGGCGCTGCATGCGGCTGAAGGCTATGCGCGCTCGACGGGGAAGGTCGGCGTCTGCCTCGTGACGTCGGGTCCCGGCGCAACCAATGCGGTGACGGGCCTCGCCGATGCGCTGATGGATTCGATTCCACTCGTCTGCATCACCGGCCAGGTGCCGACGCACCTTATCGGCAACGATGCGTTCCAGGAATGCGATACGGTCGGCATTACGCGTCCGTGCACGAAGCACAACGTGTTGGTGAAGAACATCAACGACCTCGCTCGTGTTCTGCACGAAGCCTTCCACATCGCGCGCACGGGCCGTCCGGGTCCGGTGGTGGTCGATATCCCGAAGGATGTGCAATTTGCGACGGGCAACTACGTTGGGCCCTCCAACATCCAGCATAAGACCTATCGGCCGAAGCTGAAGCCGGAGCAGCAGGCGGTGCGCGAAGCGGTCGATCTGATCGCGAATGCGAAGCGCCCGGTGTTCTATACCGGCGGCGGCGTTATCAACTCCGGGCCGAAGGCGAGTCAGCTGTTGCGCGAGTTCGTGCGGCTGACCGGGTATCCGATCACGTCGACGCTGATGGGGCTTGGCGCTTATCCGGCCTCGGATAAGCAGTGGCTCGGCATGCTCGGCATGCACGGCACCTACGAAGCCAACCTCGCGATGCATGATTGCGACGTGATGATCAACATCGGCGCGCGCTTCGATGACCGGATCACGGGACGCGTCGATGCGTTTTCGCCGAACTCGAAGAAGATTCATGTCGATATCGATCCGTCGTCGATCAACAAGAACATCATGGTCGATATTCCGATCATCGGCGACTGCGCTTACGTGCTCGAAGACATGCTGCGCGTGTGGAAGGCGAAGGCGCCGATCCTCGACAAGGCTGCGCACAAGGCGTGGTGGAAGCAGATCGACGGGTGGCGGACGAAAAAATCGCTGTCTTATAAGAACTCCAAAGACATCATCATGCCGCAATATGCGTGTCAGCGGCTCAACGAACTGACGAAGAATCGCGACACCTATTTCACGACGGAGGTCGGGCAGCATCAGATGTGGGCGGCGCAGTTCCTCCACTTCGATGAGCCGAACCACTGGATGACGTCGGGAGGCCTCGGTACGATGGGCTATGGATTGCCCGCCGCGATCGGCGTACAGCTTGCGCATCCGAAGTCGCTCGTCATTGACGTTGCGGGCGATGCGTCGATCCTGATGAACATTCAGGAGTGCTCGACGGCGGTGCAGTACCGTTTGCCGGTCAAGGTGTTCATCATGAACAACGAGTACATGGGCATGGTGCGGCAGTGGCAGCAGCTTCTGCACGGCAATCGCCTTTCGGAAAGCTACACCGAAGCCTTGCCGGATTTCGTGAAGCTTGCCGAAGCCTACGGGTGGACAGGCATGCGTTGCGAGCATCCCGCCGATCTCGATGATGCTATAAACGAGATGATCAACACGAAAGGCCCTGTGATCTTCGATTGCCGGGTCGCCAAGCTTGCGAACTGTTTCCCGATGATCCCATCGGGGAAGGCCCACAACGAAATGCTTCTCGGCGAGAACATCACGGATGACGAAGTCGAGAATGCGATCGGCGAAGCAGGAAAGGTGCTGGTTTGACAAAGCACGGGGGAACAGGTTTCGGAATTTTTGGCGCCGTCATCGCGGTCTTCGCGATGGCACTCCTCGTCATGCCGGGGACGTTGGCCGCCAAACAAACCTGGGACCACGTCGCCAACATCAAAGATGCAGCGCGGCGGCTTGGGGCGCTGCATCAGCGTGAAGGCTCGGCAGGCGTTCTGAAGTTTCTCGACGCCTGCTACCGGACGCAGATGCTTGCCAGCGAGTATTCGCCGGGGCTCGAGTCGTGCTTGGCGCAGGACTACATGCACAGCCAGGTGCTGGCGCAGATCTATGCGCGTATTCCACAAGCAGACCGCGTGCGCATGGGAACTCCGGCGCCGGAAGATATCGCGCGCGGTATGGGTGCCCGCTTCGTCGCGGCGTTCCGGCAATACAAGATTTCGACGAAGCAAGCCGAGGCTCTCAAGAAGATGATCGACAAGGACGGCATGCCGATCTTTCTGAAGGCTGTGTTTCCGCCGAGGAAGCCGGGCGAGGCCGATAGTGACGACACGACGGGCAGCGGCAAATAACGATGTTGAAGCTCGTCATTGGCAATAAGCTCTATTCGTCGTGGTCGCTCAGGCCGTGGCTTGTGCTGTCCCACTTTGACATTCCGTTCGAGGAAGAAATCATTCCGCTGCGGATGCCGGAGAGCCGCGGGCGGATGCTGGAGTTTTCTCCCTCGGGGAAAGTCCCCACGCTTATCGACGGCGATGTGACTGTCTGGGAAAGCCTCGCAATCATCGAGTATCTCGCGGAGAAATTTCCGGACTTTGCGATCTGGCCGCGGAACGGCAACGCGCGGGCGCATGCGCGTGCGGTTTCCAATGAGATGCACTCGGGCTTCCAGGCCTTGCGGCAAGCGTGCCCGATGCACCTCGGAGCGCGCTTCGCAACACCACCGATCACCGAGGCTTTGCAGGCCAACATTGATCGGGTCGAAGACATTTGGTCGGAGGCCCGCAATCGCTTCGGCGGCGGACAGCCATTCCTTTATGGGGCGTTCTCGGCGGCGGACGCGATGTATGTGCCGGTCGTCACGCGCTTCGATAGCTATCAAATTCCCGTCCGCGAAGCGACGCGAACGTATATGGATGCGATGCTGGCGCATCCGTCGTTCGTTGCTTGGCGCGACGCAGCCCTCGCCGAGCCGTGGAGCATTCCCGATTATGCTGCCGGCCACACCCTCGTTGAAAGTTTTGTTTGAGAACGCTGAGACCGACGATGTCCGAACCTTTAAAGCAGTCGCACTATCCGAGCCCCTCCCGTTCGCAGGAGATCGTGTCGCGGACGCTGTCCGTCGTCGTCGACAACGAGCCGGGCGTGCTGGCGCGCGTCATCGGTCTGTTCGCTGGGCGTGGCTACAATATCGAGTCGCTGACGGTGACCGAGGTCGAGCATGAGCGGCATCTGTCGCGCATCACCATCGTGACCAACGGCACGCCGGCGGTGATTCAGCAGATCAAAACGCAACTTGAACGCCTCGTGCCGGTGCATCGCGTTCGCGATCTGACGGAAGAGGGCGCTTCGATCGAGCGAGAGCTGGCACTCGTGAAAGTCGGCGGTAAAGGCGAGAAGCGCATCGAGGCGCTGCGGCTGGCCGAGATTTTCCGGGCGAAGGTCGTCGATACATCGACGGAGCATTTCGTTTTCGAGGTCACCGGCAAGTCCTCGAAAATCGAGACGTTCATTCAACTGATGTCGGAGCTGGGCCTCGTTGAGGTTTCCCGTACCGGCATCGCGGCGATCGGCCGGGGCGCCGCAAGCTGAGTTCTTTCCTTCGGCGGCAGTTTCCTTTCTAGATCGGGACGCGCAGCCGGTTCACCGTGCTGGTGAAGAGACATGTCTCACGAACTTTTCCTCTCACTCGTTGCGTTTGCGTTCGTATCGGCGATGACGCCGGGACCGAACAATACGATGTTGCTCGCGTCCGGTGTGAACTTCGGTTTTTTCCGAACGCGTGCGCACATTCTCGGGGTCGTGATCGGCTTTACCGTTCTGCTGTTGGCGATTGCGCTCGGCGTGGGGCGGTTGCTCGTTCTGGTTCCCGGTCTTTATTCCGTTCTTCGCATCGTCAGCGTTGCTTATCTTCTCTGGCTGGCTTGGCGTATTGGAACCGCCGGCGCGACCGATCCGATCGCCAGCGAGGATGCGCGGCCTATGACCTTTCTGGAAGCGGCCTTATTCCAATGGGTCAATCCGAAAGGATGGATGGTTTGCCTCAGCATTGCGGCCAATTACATCACGCCGGATAACCCTTGGGCGGATATCGCGACGCTTGCGACCGTCATTACGATCATGTCGACCGTTTCGGCGTCGAGCTGGGCGTTCTTTGGCACATCGCTGCGTCCGCTTCTCAAGGATGAGCGGTCGATGCGTATTTTCAACGTCGTCATGGCCGTCGCGCTCGTCGCGTCGCTATGGCCTATCGTGAAGGAGATGATCTGAAGGTTGGAGGACGCATTTTGGGTTAATTTCGCTATGCAGCATGGGCGAAAGGCTGCGGTGAAATATCCGAGTTTCGGCCTGCCGGCAGTGTCCGCGGGCCGTTGAATCCTCGATCCGATGTCTGTAGGTTCCGCCCAGATTTCAGGGCGCCCGGTTTCAGAACCATCCGGGCCGCCATTGCATTCAACCCAGCCCGAACGTCGATTTCGACCGGGGAACCCGAGAGGCCGCCCATGCGCGTCTATTACGATCGTGATGCCGACATCAACCTCATCAAATCAAAGAAGGTCGCTATTGTCGGCTATGGCAGCCAGGGCCATGCGCACGCGCTGAACCTCAAAGACTCCGGCGTGAAAGACATCGTCATCGCGCTGCGCAAGGGCTCGCCTTCGGCAAAGAAGGCGGAGCAGGCCGGTCTCAAGGTCATGGAAGTCGCGGACGCTGCGAAGTGGGCAGACGTCATCATGATGCTGACGCCCGACGAGCTGCAGGCCGATATCTACAAAGAGCATCTTGAAGCCAACATGAAGAAGGGCGCGGCGCTGCTGTTCGCCCACGGCCTCAACGTGCACTTCAACCTGATCGAGCCGCGCGAAGACCTCGATGTCGGCATGGTCGCGCCGAAGGGTCCCGGCCACACGGTGCGCGGCGAATACCAGAAGGGCGGCGGCGTGCCGTGCCTCGTCGCGGTGCATCAGGACAAGAGCGGCAACGCGCTCGACCTGTTCCTCTCGTATGCGTCGGCGATCGGCGGCGGCCGTTCGGGCGTGATCGAGACGACCTTCAAGGAAGAGTGCGAAACGGACCTGTTCGGCGAGCAGGCCGTGCTCTGCGGCGGTCTCGTCGAGATGATCCGCGCTGGTTTCGAAACGCTGGTCGAAGCGGGCTACGCGCCGGAGATGGCGTATTTCGAGTGCTTGCATGAAGTGAAGCTGATCGTCGACCTCATCTACGAGGGCGGCATCGCCAACATGAACTACTCGATCTCGAACACGGCCGAGTACGGTGAATACAAGACCGGTCCGCGGATCGTGACGCCGGAGACGAAGGCGGAGATGAAGCGCGTGCTCGCCGACATTCAGACGGGCCGTTTCGTACGCGATTGGATGCTCGAGTGCAAGGCAGGCCAGCCGAACTTCAAGGCGACGCGCCGTATCAATGACGCGCACCAGATCGAGGAAGTCGGCGCGAAGTTGCGCGGTATGATGCCTTGGATCGGCAAGAACAAGCTTGTCGACAAAGGCAAGAACTGATCCGCGACGCGCTTTGGCGCGCAAGAAGGTTTCGTTCGACAGACACACGGCGGCCTTTCGAGGCCGCCGTTTTTTTTGCTGTTCTTAGATCCTCATGGTCTGAACAGGCGAATGCCGTGCATCACAACTGTCGCTTATGTGTCACTTCGTGACGATGGAGTGACCATGATGCGGCGATGACGGTTTGTTCTATACCGATTTGGTATATAATAGCGCGTCCCGGGCTTGTTTTCGCGGGGGATGCACCGGCTGACGCCGCAGACTTACAGACTACAGGATACGTATATGTCTCGATCGAAGTACGTGGGTGTTGCCGCGTCCGTCGTTTTCAGCTCCGTCGCGTCTTCATCGCCGATCTTTGCACAGACTGCGGAAACCGATCCTTCAGCCGCTGCCGGATCGCCTTCAGTCGGCACGCCTGATAGTCCCCCTTCCGATTCGCCTCCGACCCCGGACGTGCTGCCGAGCATGGTCGTAGAGGGAAAGGTGCAGAAGAAAAAGGTTTCGAAAGCCAAAGCGAAGGCCAAGCCGGTACAGGCGGTGACGACGTCACAGCCATCTGCCGCCCCAAAGCCAGCGGGCATCATCAATTCAAGAGCCGGGCGGAATACACCGTACGGCCCTGTCACAGATTATCTTGCTGCGGCTACCGAAACCGGCATGAAGACCGACACGCCGCTTAACGAAATACCGCAATCGATTTCAGTGGTGGGTGCCGAACAGATCCGGGATCAGGATGCCCAAAGCGTGCAGGGCGCCTTGCGCTATGTTCCCGGCGTGGTGGCAGATGGCTACGGCCTCGATAGCCGCACCGACGGTCCCATTATCCGCGGCAGCACCGAAGTTCCCGAATATCTAGATGGCTTGCGCCGCACCTTCGGCTATTACACCTACAATTACCGGCTTGAGCCTTATTTCCTCGAACGCATTGAAGTGCTTCGAGGCCCGGCATCCGTGCTTTACGGACAAGCGGCGGTCGGCGGCATCATCAATTCCGTCTCGAAGCGACCGCAGTCTGAAACCGCAGGCGAGATCGGCGTGCAATATGGCTCGTTCGACTTCAAGCAGGTCAATTTCGATCTGACCGGACCAATGACCACGGACGGCAAGTGGTCGTATCGATTAACCGGCGTTGCACGCGATGCTGATACCCAGGTGAAGTACGTTCCTAACGACCGCTATGCTCTGGCTCCGGCGATCAGCTACCGTCCGGATAATAACACTACGATCACGGTCATTGGCGACTTCCAGCGCGATCGCACGGGTTCGACCGCGCAATTCTTTCCGCATATAGGCACGATCTTCCCCAACGTGAATGGTAAGCGCATCACGTGGGACACGTTTGCTGGGGAGCCGGGCGATCACTACGACACCGACGCTATGGCGGGCACAGTGCTCGTCGAGCACAAGTTTAACTCGTGGCTGAAGTTGCAGCATGCCTCGCGTTACGCCGATATCCACAATGACTACAGCGCCGTCGCCGTTAATTGGGATTATCTCGATGCGGCGCAGGAGGAGCTATCGCGGTATCGCTGGATGTCGATCACCGATACTCAGGTCTTCAACCAGGATACCAACCTCGAAGCCAAGTTCGGAACCGGTCCGCTGGAGCATAAAGTGCTGGCTGGCATCGACTTCACACACTTCCATGCGACCCAGGGCTGGGACTATGCGTACGATGCGAATCCCGATTTTTCCCAGAGGCCGTTCAATATTTATCACCCGGTCTACGGAGACGCGAATTGGGTAGGAAACAATTGTGCGGGGCAGTCGTATGCTTTTACGGCCGCGCCTAAGACACCAGCTTGCGACCGGCAGTCGGTTGTCCAGACCGGGCTCTATGGTCAGGACCAAATTCGTCTCGGTAACTGGCTCGCGGTGCTTGGTTTGCGCCACGACTGGGTGGACAACACGACAAACGGCTCAAGCCAAGCGGACGAGGCGACGACATATCGTGCCGGGCTGATGTATGAGTTTTCGAATGGCTTCACGCCATATTTCAGCTATGCGGAGTCATTCATACCGGTCGTTGGCTTTGCCCGAACAGGCGCTGCATTCAATCCGCAAGAGGGCCGCCAATATGAGGTCGGCTTCAAGTATCAGCCAGTCGGTTCATATTTTTCCATCAATAGCGCGATCTACGACATCAACGATACCGGCCGTCTGGTCGCGGACCCAATCAATCCGAACTATTCTGCTCAGATCGGCGAGGCCGAAGTCAAAGGCTTCGAAATCGAGTTGGTTGGTAGGCTGACGAAAAATCTCAAGAGCGTTCTTGGCTATTCGTATACGCAAGCTGAATACGCTGGCGATTACGAGTACGCGGGCAACCAGATCGAATCGATCCCCAAAAACGTTGCGTCGCTTTGGGCGGTCTGGGATTTCGATCAGCCTGGTCTTAAAGGCTGGTCCATGGGCGGCGGCGTTCGTTACATCGGCGCTTCGTGGGATGAAACGAACACGATACAAGTTCCGGATGTGACGCTTTTTGATGCCATGATCGCTTATGAAACCGAACATTGGCGCTGGCAGCTCAACGGCAAGAACCTCGAAAACAAGCTGTATTACAGCACGTGCCTCGCGCGCGGCGACTGCTTCATCGGGGAGGCCCGTACGATTACGACCAGCTTGACCTACAAATATTGAGCATTCATCGCGGGTTTTGCCTCTTGCACGACGCGCACCAGATCGAGGAAGTCGGCGCAAAGCTGCGCGGTATGCTGCCTTGGATCGGCAAGAACAAGCTTGTGGACAAGGGCAAGAACTGATCCGCGACGCGCTTTGGCGCGCGGGGAGAGTTTCAAAAAAGCGCGGTGGCCATCCCGGCTGCCGCGTTTTTTGTTGTGCATTTGATTTCAGGTGAAAGTGTCATCCTGGGGCTCGGCCCAAGCGTCCGTTTCCATTGAGCGGCAAAGCTTGCGGCCGCCAGCAATTCGTCGGGCGGGCCGCGGCGTGATCTCGGGAGAGCTACCATGCGGCTGCATCCCGGCTGCGCTGCCGATGACGTTAGGTCCAAAGTACAGGGATAGAGGGAGACTGTCAGCGATAACGCGGAACCAACCCGCACTGCCGCGCTCTTGGGGAGGGTTTACGTGCGGCAGCGCGGGCGGTCCACGTCATTTCCAGCCTTGGCCCTTGCGGGCGCAGGCCGGGACTAACGCGGGCGGCAGAGGAGCGGGGACCTCTGCCGCCCGTTTCCGAATACTGCCGCATACACGGCATCTTCGGATTTGAAGGGGCTCTAACGCAGCGCGACCGCTGCGTGAGCCCGATGGAGTTTCCATCGGGCGGCAGATGATCCCATTGGCACCTCATCGCGCTCTACAACCCTGGCGCAACACCAGGATTTGAAACCGGCTCAGAGGTGCTGGGAGATCTTGACTGTCGCCCCCCAGCGACGCTGTCGTTAACGGTATATGGCTGTCGAATCTTGGCCGCGTCATGACCAAACTTGGCTCAACAAAAGGCTGACGTGAAAATCTGCGAAAAGAGTCCGGAGCCGAAATCGATCCGAATATCGGCATGTTGAGCATTTGAATTTGCACGGTGCTGGCGATTTTCGGTTTTAATCAAACCGAGACTTAATTGTGGCTGATGCGGCGGGGATTTTTCTCCGCGCTGCCTATGATGAAGGTGAGAATGCAAGATATGTCCGAAGGCGGCTTTCCGCACGAAAATGGCGTGAAAGTCGTATCGAATTGCATGCTGAAGGTGATCGACGCGCCTTGGCCATTTGCCGAAGAGTATGCAGCGGAGATCGAGGCCAATTGGGAAAAGGCGAAAGCCTTCAATTCAAATTATTTCAACGGCATCGTCTACCTGACGAAAGACGCTCGCTCTGTCGGCAGCGAAATTCACGCCACGCTCATTCGGACCGATTTCAAAAGCTATCTCTATTGGCGCGGGCAGGGATTTCCAGAATCCGGCGTTATCGACGGCTTTGGTTCGGCGCTGATTCGCTCGTCCGACGGGAATTTCATGCTGATCATGCAGCGGCCGGGGAACGTCAATCACGGATTCGCCTATCTGCCGTCGGGCTTCATCGATCAGAACGACGTTCTTCCCGATGGAACGATTGATATAGGCCGCAGCGTCGAGCGCGAGGTCGATGAGGAAATCGGGGAAGCCGGAAGCAGCTTGAAGCGCGAAGAAGGCTTCATCGTTGCGCGGGCAGGCGTACACCTGTGCTTTGCGGTGCCGTTCTATCTTCCGATGACGTCGGAAGAGTTTGTCTCGCAGGTTGCGCGCCACAATGCGACGACGGACGATCCCGAAATCGAGAGCGTCATTCCGGTCGGCCACCTCGACGATCTCGCAAATCTCAAGGTTCTTCCGCATGCGCGTGCGTTACTCGAAGCACTTTTGGTCGCGCGCTAAAGAGCTTTCGAATGGGAAAAAAGGGCTTGGCGCAGGCAAAACCTTGCCGCATGGTGCCGCCGCTCGCGCGGGGTTTGGCTGCGCAGCCGACAGCGGGGAGACCGGCGCGTGGCGCTTAACTATCACGTTCTTGATGTTTTCACGGAGCGGCCGTTCGGCGGCAATCCGGTTGCGGTGGTTCTTGGCGCCGATCATTTGAGCGCCACGGAAATGCAGACCATTGCGCGCGAGTTCAATCTCTCCGAAACGGTCTTCGTTTTGAGCTCGACGAGTCCCGGTCACACGGCGCGCATTCGCATCTTTACGCCGACGCGTGAGCTGCCGTTCGCCGGTCATCCGACGATCGGAACGGCGATCCTGTTGGCCGAGTTGCGTGCGCCGCTCGGCAACGGCCATGGCGATGCGATCATCGCGCTCGAAGAGGAAGTCGGCAGCATTCGCGTCGGCGTGCGGATGCGGGGCGGTGGGGCGTCGTTCGGCGAGTTCGACGCGCCGAAGATGACGAACCCGATCGAGTCGCTTTCCGAACCGGAGCAGATCGCGGCATCGGTCGGGCTCATTCCGGCGGAGATCGGGTTTGAAAATCACAAGCCGACGCTAATCCGTGGCGTTCCGGCGTTTGCCTACATTCCCGTCGCCAATCTCGAAGCAATGGCTAAGGTTCGCGTCGCGCCGCAACACTGGGCGCGGGCGTTCGGCGATCGAGGGATTTTGGGCGTCTACCTCTACACGCGGCAGTGCGTGCGTACGCAATCGGCGTTTCATGCGCGGATGTTCGCGCCGGACATCGGCGTGCCGGAAGATCCGGCGACGGGGTCGGCGGCTGCAAGCTTTGCCTATGTTGTCCAAGGCTTCGACGCGCTTCCCGACGGCATGCACAAACGCCCGATCGAGCAGGGCTTCGAGATGGGCCGGCCAAGCGCCATTTCGCTGACGATGTCGATTGCGCGTGGCAAGCTCGATGGCGTTCGCATTGGCGGCTACGCGGTGCGCGTGGCCGAGGGCGTGCTCAAGCTCTGAGCGCCTTGTCATCCTCGGCTTTATGCCGAGGACCATTTTGATGGGGGTGGCGATGCCCGAGGGATCCTCGGGACAAGCCCGAGGATGACAGTGATGGGCGGCGATACCTGCCATCGCAATCTCCTCTCCCCAGCGGGATAGAAGATTACATCAGCGGCTCGTCCGCACCATGCGGATCAGTGTGTTGTCCCTCAGCACGTAGTGGTGGAACAGCGCGCCAACGGCGTGGAGGCCGATTACATAGTAAAGAGCGTTGCCGATGAACTCGTGGATTTCTTCCAGATTGTGGGAGAGGGCTTTATCCTCACCGACTATTGGCGGAAGTGAAAGCCCGTAGAAGGGCACGGAGTGACCGGCCGCGCTTACCATAATCCAGCCAAGCAGAGGCATGCCGATCATTGCGGCGTAGAGGATCAAATGGGTCAGGTGTGCGATGGCGGTCTGCCATACTGCCGGGCGAGGAATGATCGGCGGCGTGCCGTTGTGCGAGCGAATGCCGATGCGGATGATGACCAGCAGCAACACCGTGATGCCTAGCATCATATGAATTGAAGCAAGAAGAGCTCGTGTCTCGCTGCCCTTCGGATAGTAGCCCTTCAGTTCGATGGCGGTGAATACAGCCGCGATCAATACTGCCATGATCCAGTGCAGTGCGATCGCTGTCGGAGGGTAGCTGCTAGAGTTGACAGATGAATTTGTGGCGACGGTCACGAAAAATTCTCCACGAAACCTGTTGGACTACACCGGCATATAAGCGCTCGGGCCGAATTGAGGCTGATCAATGTTGGCAACGTTTCAAAATTGGATGGCTTGAGGTTATGAAACGGCAAAGCCGGCAAAATCCGTCTCGGCGCCCGTTTGGCGTGCCTCAGCGGCGCGACGGTAGGGCAGCTTGATTTTCGGGGGGCAGATCGGCTATTGACGCCGGACTGGACCTTTGGCCGGTTTTCTTGGATTAATTGCCGTTATGGCTTGCGCGACCGACATCGCCGTTTCTTTTGCGCCGCTTTCGAGCACGCGCGGCGGATCTTTTGCGCCCAAGCTCCTGCTTTCGCTTCTCCTTACCGGCCCCTGGGCCGCATGACGCCCGGCTGTCCGCCGGGTTGGTGCCCAGGGGATTGGACGGCCAGGACTTCGAGATTGAGAGCGATCAGTGGCGAGCCCCAGAGGTCGCCCGGCAAAGGATGAATACAATGACGTCCCCAAGCAAAGGCGCTGCGCCCGAACAGCAGCGCGATGACGACAAGATCATCATTTTTGATACAACTCTGCGCGACGGTGAGCAGTGCCCCGGCGCTACGATGACGTTCGAGGAGAAGCTGCAAGTCGCCGAGCTTCTCGATTCCATGGGTGTCGACATCATCGAAGCGGGCTTTCCGATCGCGTCGGAAGGCGACTTCGAGGCGGTGACGGAAATCGCCAAGCTTGCCAAGCAGTCGGTCATCTGTGGCCTGGCGCGAGCGAACTTCAACGACATCGATCGGGCGGGCGAAGCGATCAAGCCAGCGAAGCGTGGCCGCATTCACACCTTCATCGGCACGTCGCCGCTGCATCGCCAGCACCAACTCCAGCTCAGCCAAGAACAGGTCTATGAGCGCGTCGTCGCTTCGGTGACGCGGGCGCGCGGCTACACCGACGACGTCGAGTGGAGCGCGATGGACGCCACGCGGACCGAGCACGATTATCTGTGCCGTGTGGTCGAAGCAGCGATCAAAGCCGGTGCGACGACGATCAACATTCCCGACACTGTCGGCTACGCGCTGCCGGAGGAATATTTCGACCTCATCACGATGCTGAAGACGCGCGTTCCGGGCATGGACAAGGTTGTGATCTCGACCCATTGCCACGACGACCTCGGCCTCGCGGTGGCGAACTCGCTGGCAGGTATTCGCGCGGGTGCGCGACAGATCGAGTGCACGATCAACGGTCTCGGCGAGCGTGCAGGCAACGCGGCGCTGGAAGAGATCGTCATGGCGATCCGCACGCGCCACGATCTGCTCTCCTATCACACCGGCATCAAGTCGGAGATGCTGTCGCGGGCCTCGAAGCTCGTGTCGGCAGTCACGAATTTCCCCGTGCAGTACAACAAGGCCATCGTCGGCCGGAACGCCTTCGCGCACGAGAGCGGCATCCATCAGGATGGCGTTTTGAAAAATACCGAGACGTATGAAATCATGACGCCCGAGTCCGTCGGCGTCATGAAGTCGTCGCTCGTCATGGGCAAGCACTCGGGCCGCGCAGCGTTCAAGTCGAAGCTCAAGGAACTGGGCTACAATCTCGGCGATAACGCCATGGAAGACGCCTTCAATCGCTTCAAGGCGCTCGCCGACCGAAAAAAGCACATCTACGACGAGGATATCGAAGCGCTGGTCGATGAGGGCGTCGCGCACATGAACGATGCCGTGAAGGTGACGGCGTTGACGGTCATTGCCGGAACGATGGGACCCCAGACGGCGACGCTGACGCTCGATATCGACGGCCAGTCGAAGACGGTGCAGGCTGTCGGCAATGGACCTGTTGATGCAACTTTCAACGCCATCAAGCAACTGTTGCCGAATAACGCGCGCTTGGCACTGTATCAGGTGCACGCGGTGACCGAGGGCACGGACGCCCAAGCTGAAGTTTCGGTGCGGCTCGAAGAAGAGGGCCGGGCTGTAACGGGGCGGTCGGCCGATCCCGACACGCTCGTCGCCTCGGCGCGGGCTTACGTGGCTGCGCTTAACAAGCTCGTCGTCAAACGCCAGAAAACGGCGCAGGCACAGCAGGCGTTCTAAGTAAAAAGCCCGAATTTCGTCGGACTTTGGTCGGGGCAGCGTGCCACATTCGTAGCATGCTACCCCGCCGGCGTTTGTCTGTGTATGAACATGCCGTGACCGGTAACCATTCGGGCACTCAACTCGCCTCGATGGCGGGTGACCTTGATAAACGCCGTACGTCCCATAAGCTGGGCGACATGAAGTGGGCCGGATTCACGGGATGTTTGGTTTAGGTGTCAAAAGAGCTTTCTCCGACAGCATTGCCATCGATCTCGGCACGGCCAACACGCTCGTTTTCGTTGCCGGACGCGGTGTGATCCTGAACGAGCCGTCAGTGGTCGCCATTCGCTCGCGCGGCGGCGTTCGCGAAGTTCTGGCAGTCGGCGAGAAGGCGAAACAGATGCTTGGGCGGACGCCGGAAAGCATCGAGACGATTCGGCCGCTGCGCGATGGCGTCATCGCCGATTTCGTCGCCACGGAAGAAATGCTGCGGCAATTCATCGGCCGCACGAAATCCCTCGTCGAGTTCATTCGGCCGCGCATTCTGATCTGCGTGCCTGCCGGCGCGACGCCCGTCGAGCGGCGCGCGGTCTATGAAACCGCGATGCTGGCGGGGGCGCGGAAGGTCTACCTGGTCGAAGAACCTGTGGCAGCGGCCATCGGCGCTGGGCTGCCGATCGACGAGCCGAAGGGCTCGATGGTCGTCGATATCGGCGGCGGTACGACGGATGTCGCGGTGCTGTCGCTGGGCGGCGTCGTGCAGGCCAGCTCGATCCGCTGCGGCGGCAATGCGATGGACGAAGCCATCGTGCGCTATGTCCGTCGCCGTCATCAACTGCTGATCGGCGAAGCGAACGCTGAGCGCATCAAGATCGAGGCAGGGTCGGCGTCGCGCGTCGTCAACGGCGAGACAGCGGAGATCGTCATTCGCGGCCGCGAGATTCGCGAGGGCAAGCCCAAGACGGTCACGCTGAGCCCGCAAGATATCGCGGAGGCACTGGAGCCGCCGATCGAGAAAATTGCCGAGTTCATACAACACACAATCGAGGATCTTCCGCCCGAGATTTCGACCGACATTTGCGAGCGCGGCATTCACCTGTCGGGAGGCGGATCGAAGCTTGCAAAGCTCGATCAGGAACTCGAACGGCGGATCGGCGTCAAAGTTCATGTACCCGAACAGCCGGAGCAGTGTGTGATCTCCGGATCGGCCGCTATTCTGGAAGCGCTCAAGGAGCGCGAGCATCTTTTGATCAAGCCTTGAGTTTGATCGACGTTCGAATTTGAGAGCAGCGGAAACCCTTATGACGCGCCTCAAGGAAGGTCATGTTTACTTCGGGCGCGGCGATGGCACGGCGTCGCGACGGCGTTTGCGTCCGCTGCTGCTTTTGCTCGTTTTCGTTTCAACGGCATTGATGCTGCTGAGCCGGCTCGATCACAGCATGCTCGGCGATGTGCGCTGGCAGATCGCGTCGTGGATGACGCCCGTATTCAAGACCGCGATGATACCGGTCGAGCCGATCCGCGAGATGGGGCACGCGATCTCGACGCAAGTGTCGCTGCAAGACGAAGTCGACCGGCTGCGGAAAGACAACCAGAAACTCGGCAGTTGGGAGTGGCGGGCGCGCCAGCTTGAAGCGAAGCTTGCCGGTCTCGAAGCCATTGCGAAAGTTGTCCCGGAGCAGAAGCTCGATTTCATCACCAGCCGGGTGATCGCCGACTCGAGCGGCGCGTTCGTGCATAACGTCACCATCGACGCCGGGCGCGTGCGCAAAGTGAAATGCGGCTATCCGGTCGTCAATGCCGACGGGCTGATCGGACGCGTCGTCGATATCGGCCCCAATGCGGCGCGCGTTCTGCTGGCGACGGATCTCAACAGCCGTATTCCCGTTGTGGTCGGGCCAAAGGCGGTGCGCGCGATCATGGCGGGCGACAACAGCTCGCGGCCGCGGCTGATCTACATTCCGGACGGCGCGAAGATTTCGCCAGGCGATGATGTTTCCACGTCGGGGCAGGGCGGGCTATTTCCAATCGGGCTGCGTCTCGGCGTCGTTGCTGAGGGTGCGAAGCCGCGAGTCGCACTGCGCGCCAATCTCGACAGGCTCGATTACGTCAGCGTGCTTTTCTACGATGATCCGTCCGCGCATCTGACCGACGATCTCATGGGCGGCAAGGGCGCGAGCGACGCCGCGGGGACAACTCCTCAATCTTCCGAGAGAGCGGGTCCATGAGGTGGCTGCGGTTCCTGATGCCGGTCGCTTCCGTCGCAGCGCTGACGATCGTTGCGATCCTGCCTTGGGGAATGCCGACGGTGGATCGCTTCGTGCTGCCGCTGCTGCCCGTCGTCGCCATTTATTATTGGACGCTCGATCGCGACGCATGGCTGCCGGAATGGAGCATCTTCCTGGCAGGTCTGCTGCTCGATGTGTTGACGCAGGGGCCGCTCGGCTATTGGGCGCTTGTCTATCTCGTCGCTTATGTCATTGCGGTTTACTGCTCGCGCTTCGAGGTCGATACCACGGCGCAGAGGCTGGCGCTTTTCACCGGCGCGATCATCACCGTAACGCTCTTCGCGTGGCTTGCCGCGTCGGCGTATTTCATGGCGTTTCTCGATGCTGAACCCTATGTGCGCGGCGCTGGTGTCGCGGTGCTTGCTGCCGCTCTTATCACGCTGTTGCGCCGCGTTGCCCGATCCGCCGGAGCACCCGCCCGTCCCGTTCGACTGACGCGGGGGGACTGATGGCGGACAAGCCTGACGACGATCTGAGGCGAAAGAACCAGTTCACGCGGCGGTCGGTGCTGCTTGGCTGCGGGCAGGCGGCGGGATTTGGGTTGATCGGCTGGCGTCTCTATGACTTGCAGGTGGCGAATGCGCGCCGCTACGCGCCGATGGCGGAAGAAAATCGCCTTAACGTGCAGGTGCTGACGCCGAAACGCGGTCGTATTCTCGATGCATTCGGACGCGTGCTGGCCGACAACGAAGAACTGTTTCGCGTGACGATCACGCCGGCGCTGGCGAAGGACGTCGGCGCCGTCCTGCAGCGCGTCGGACAGATCGTGCCGCTGACGGACGATCGTATCGCGCGGATCATTGCCCGCGCGCGCAAGCAAAACCGCAATCTGCCGACAACCGTCGCGTCGGATTTGTCATTCGATCAGGTGGCGAAGATCAACCTTTATGCGCCGAGCCTTCCCGGCATCAAGACCGATTTCGCCTGGCGCAGGCGCTATCGCGACGGTGCGGCACTGAGCCATGTCGTCGGCTTCGTCGGCAGCGTCGAGCGCTTCGGCATCGATGATGACGCCGTGATCCGCATTCCGGATATTCGCATCGGCAAGAGCGGCGCAGAGCTTGGTTTCGACGCTGATCTTCGCGGCACGGCAGGTACGCAGAAATCCGAAGTCGATGCGCGCGGGCGTGTGGTGCGGAATATCGAGACTGTCGATCCGGTTGCCGGGAGCGATCTGCATCTTACGCTCGACAGCGAATTGCAGCGGCGCGTCGTCGATCGCATGCAGCGCGATGGACTGGCTTCTGTCGTCGTGCTCGACATCGCAACGGGTGCGATCCCGATCATGGCCTCGGTGCCGGGCTTTGATCCGGCGCAAATCGCAGGCGGCATCTCGGAAGCCGATTGGACGAAGCTTTCAGCGTCGGACGACAAGCCGCTGCTCAACCGGGCGGTCGCCGGTCTTTATACGCCGGGTTCTACGTTCCTGATCGTAACGGCTTTGGCGGCGCTCGAAGCCGGCGTCGTTTCACTCGACGAGCACGTGTCATGCAGCGGTCGATACGAATATGGCGGACAAATCTTTCGTTGTTCCAATCCGAACGGCCACGGCAAGATCACCTTGCAGGAGGCCATCAGTGCGTCGTGCGAGGTGTTCTTTTGCGAGATGTCGGCGCGGCTCGGCATCAAGCGCATCGCGCGTGCAGCGCGTGCGATGGGTTTGGGCGCGACGAACAACATCGGACTGCCGGATGAAAAGCCCGGCATCGTTCCGGATCGCGATTGGAAACGCGGCAATCTCAATGCTGGTTGGCTCGGCGGTGAGACGTTGCTGACAGGCATCGGTCGCGGTTATCTGCAAGTCACGCCGCTGCAACTTGCCGTCGTCGCGGCACGGATGGCGAGCGGACGCACCGTCGTTCCGGTTCTGCGCAGGCCTGACAATCCGGCGACGACGCAAGCGGTTGCGTTGGCCGACCTGCCTTTCCGATCCGCAGATTTTGACGCGGTGCGCCGCGGCATGTCGGCCGCCGTCAACGACGCGAAGGGTTCGGCGACGGCGGCGCGTCTCGGTGGGGGTAAGGGGCCCGTTGCGGGTAAGTCAGGGGTTTCCGAGGTCGGCGCGCGTGGGACGGACAGCGCTGATCGGTCGAGACGAAATCATGCGTTGTTCGTCGGCTACGAGCCCGAGAATGCGCCGCGTTATGCGCTTGCGGCCGTCATCGAGCATGCCAGTGACGGCGCGGTAGCCGCGGTGCTAGCGCGCGATGTCCTTGCGCTTGTCATTGACCGTGACGATCACGATCGCAGCAAATCGGGTGCCGATGGCAGCGAGGTTCCGCCGTTGAGTAAGCGCGCGGAGGAGGCGGGGTAATGGAGACGATCTATACCGCGTGGAATACCGGCCAGCCGCTGCGCATCGGCGCCAAGCTGTTGCGTATCCATTGGCCCGTGATTGCCACGGTGTGTCTGCTCGCGGGAATCGGAACGGCGACGCTTTATTCGGTGTCGGGCGGCTCGTTTGTCCCGTGGGCGGAGCGGCACACGCTGCGTTTCCTCGTCATGCTCGCCGTCGTCGTCATCATGGCGACTGTGCGCCTCGAAGTCTGGATGAAGCTCGCCTATCCGGTTTATGCGGTGGCCTTGCTGACGCTGGCCCTCGTGCCGTTCGTCGGTGTCGAGGCGCTCGGCGCGAAACGTTGGATCGGGGCGGGCGCGATCTCGTTTCAACCCTCCGAGTTGATGAAGCTCGCTTTGGTGGCGGCGCTGGCGCGCTACTACATGTGGCTACCGCAGGAAGACGTGCGCCGCGTGCGTTATATTCTCATTCCTCTGGCCATGATCGGCATTCCGGTGCTGCTGACGCTGCAGCAGCCGGATCTCGGCTCGGCAGCGTTGTTTCTGGTGCTGGGGCTGTCGCTGATGTTTCTCGCAGGTGTGCCGCTGCGCTATTTCGCGCTGGGCGCGATCCTGGCCGTTGCGGCGATGCCGGCGATCTGGTCGGGCATGCACGGCTATCAGAAGCGTCGCATCGAGGTCTTTCTCAATCCAGGCATGGACCCACTCGGCGCCGGCTATCACATCATGCAGTCGAAAATCGCACTTGGCGCAGGCGGGATCGCTGGCTCGGGCTTCATGCACGGCACGCAGAGTCAGCTCGATTTCGTGCCGGAGAAGCACACGGATTTCATCGCCAGTATCATCGGCGAGGAGTGGGGTTTCACGGGCATGATGCTGCTCATCGCCATCTATGCGGCGCTCATTCTGATGATGATGCTGATGGCGCGCCGGTGCGATAACCGTTTTGCGCGCTTGGCCATCGCAGGCTCGGCGATGACGTTCTTCATATACGTCTTTATCAATCTGGCGATGGTGACGGGGCTCGTGCCGGTCGTCGGCATTCCACTGCCGCTCGTGTCTTACGGCGGGACGTCGATGACGACGCTGATGATCGGGCTCGGCATTGCCATGTCGGCCTATGTGCACGGGCGCGACGGACGGCGCTGAAAGCGGCAGACCTTGCCCGTCCGGTCGTCTGGCGGGCGGTCAAAAAGCCCCATTTTCTCAACCGCGTGGCGAATGTGAGGGAGGGGGGTGGACAGAGCCCGCCAGCGATGCTATGCGCTCCGGTCTCGGGGCCCGTTCGGGCCCCTTCGCCGTCCTTGGAGGCTCGCGCCTCCGATATGCAGGCGGTGTTGGTACGGGTGATTAGCTCAGTTGGTAGAGCAGCTGACTCTTAATCAGCGGGTCGAAGGTTCGAGTCCTTCATCACCCACCAATCAAAGATATTTCGCGTGAATTCAGCAAGCTAAGTCTTACAATTGCAGCTGATTAAAAAAATTCGCTGATTTTCTCGAGCTTAGGCGAACCGCTCCGGGTTACGAATTGTCCGTGAGGACAGGTCGCCCCTTCGAAGCGGAGCCGAACGCTTTAATCGTGCCCGCGTGTCTCGGGTCTGCTTGCTCTGTAGTCCCGCAAGCGTTCTCGCTGGAACAGGTCAATTTTGACAGCATGTTCAAGTACAGATGACTTAGACCAGCGATGTCCCCCTAGAAGCGTTGTCGGGCCTGCGGTTGTTTTGCTTGTCTGTCTCGATTGCGCACAGAATTTTCTGTAGCGGACGTAGTGTCACGGACATCCATCTTTTAGGGTAGCCGTAAGTCGGAGGTGGCGGCGAATAGTTTGTTTCGAGGTCACGGGGACAGGTGTCATGGCCGCTTTGCAGACTCAAAGTGTTTGCGGTGTCTCGGTCGTGATGCCCGTTTATAACGGTGCACGTTATCTCGACGCCGCAATCGACAGCATTCTGCGCCAGACATTTTCGGATTTTGAACTTCTTATCATCGACGACGGGTCCACGGACGGCTCGTACGAACGTCTTCTGGAATGGCAAAGGCGCGATGAGCGCACCCGTTTGATTGGTCGTCCACATCGGGGTATTGTCGCTTGTCTGAACGAGGGGCTCGCGGCTGCGCAAGGCGCGATCATCTTGCGCATGGATGCAGACGATGTGTCTTTCCCTCAACGCCTCGAGCGACAAGTCGCATTTCTGAAAGACAATCCCGGCATCGCTGTCGTGGGTTCGGCAATTCGCTTTATCGACATCGACGGAAATCCGCTTTCGACCGCCGCATATCCCACAACGCCGGATGAGGCGATGGTGGCGCTCGATCGGGGAAACGCGCCTGTAGCGCATCCCGCGATTGCGATGCGCCGCGATGCGGCACTCGCCGTTGGGGGATATCGGCCTCTCTTCGATTTTGCGGAAGATTTCGACTTGTGGCTCCGGCTCGTCGAGCACCATCAGATCAGCAATCTGCCGGACGTGCTGCTCGAGTTTCGCGTGCATGATAAGAACGTCTCGACCACGCGACGTTGGGAGCAGGCACTGGCGGCTCATATCGCCAGATTTTCTGCGAAGCGCCGACGAGCCGGGTTTCCGGACCCGGTCGAGGGCGTCTCTAATTTAAAATTGGAGCATCTTGAAGAATTGCATCTTTCGGCTGCGGAACGTTCTTCTGTTCTTGCGGATCTGGCCGAAGCCGCGCTGGTTTCGTATGAGGCTGGGAAACGGCATAGCTATCTTCTGCATGCGTTCGATAGTCTCATGGTCAAAGATGAGCTAAAATCTTCACGAGACCGCCGTTCCGCGCGAAAGCTCATCGCAGGATTGTGGATGACGAGCGCGCCATCAGATGCAGCTCGCCTTACGGCGCAGATTACGAGAAAACTCGCAACAGGGCGGGATTTGCGAGCCATGTCAAATCAGGACGCTGTCCATCGCTGGCTTCTGCACGGTTCTGATCCGACAGGGCCGCTGACAGGCGCCCCGCGGGACCTGCTGTCGGCCCAAGGGATGCAGCAGCTCGTGATTGAGGGAGACGCACACGGCGTTCTTCCTATCCTGATGGACAACATCCCTGGCCTCAAAGACAACGACGATTATGAGCTTGTCCGGAACGACGCGCTATCGAGAAGGCGCATCGGTACGACATTCTCCGCAATGCTGCGCATCCACTGCGATGCGATACTCCGTGCGGCCAAAGATCTTCCGCTGACTGTCGTTAAGGGGCAAACCTTCGCGCGAGTGCTTTACCCGAAGCCTTCTTTCCGGCCATTCACCGATATCGATCTGCTTGTTGCGCCCGATGCTGTTCTGGCTATCAGCGAAATTCTCGCAGGCCACGGATTCGTAATGGTCGAGGACGGTCATGATCCCTTACGGCTGGAAACGAAATGGCTCCATCGCGACAACGCGACGTTGATGGTCGAAGTGCACACGAACCTGGTCCATCATCCGAAGTTGAGGTCAGCTCTTTCGCTAGCTTACGAGGACATCGCCGATGGACCGGAGTCGGCCGCTGCTCTAATGACAATTGCGGCCCTCCATGGAGCGTTACATCGGTTCGAACGCCTCCGGCAAGTCGTCGATATCTGCCAAGCCGCCAGGCATCTTTCGACACCTAAAGACGAAGCTCTGTTCGCGCGGATGCTGGACAAGAGCGGTACAAGATTTGCGGCGGTCGCTGGACTGGAACTAGCTTACAGCATTTTCCGTGAACCGCGTTGCCGGGAAATCGCGCGTGAGATCGGTCCGACGAGATATACTTTTTTAGCGCGGGCACTCATTGGACGATCAGCAGTCGTCTCGACAATGAGCAGCGCTCGCTTGTATCATTCCTGGCGACGGCAGTTATTCCGGATGATGCTCATGAAAAGTCGGACCTTCCAGGGGAGGCGTAACATTTCACACCCGGAAGAGGCCTTCGACCCGGCAGACACGTTGGTGCAAAATCGTTTAGAGTGAGGGTATCTCATGCTCCATCGAACTGTTCCCAGGCAAGCCTTCGGGTTCTTTACCGAAGAGATGGACGGCGAAAGCGTTCTGTTTCGTCTCGGCAGGCCTAAGGCCATTCACCTGAACGAGACCGCCGCTTTGATCTGGAAATTGAGCGATGGTACACGGTCGGTCCAGGATCTGATTGATTTTCTGAAAGCCGAATATCCGGATGCGCAGTCCGACGTGGAGGTCGATGTCGAGCGCGCGGTCGCCGACCTGATGCGGGTAGGCGCGCTTCTTTCAACGGAAGCAAAAAGCGCAACGCCTTAGAGAACGAGAGAAGCCGGCGATGACCGCTACAGGACGGAGATTGAGAACTCGCGTTCGATGTCATCGAAAATGCGGTCGGCCGGTCCAGCGCCTAGAAGCTCGCGAAAATGTTCTTTGATCTCGGCGGTCGGTAAGCCGAGCTCGTGAAATCCAAGCATGTAGTTTCTTATCCGGTCTTCCCAGATGTTTCGGTAGGGCGTGCCCATGGGCCGCTGAAAGCGATGGAGCCATCTGAGAAAAGGCAGACAGAGCGTACGCCCTCCGCGTTGCCTGAATTTCTCGTGGATATAGCCTTCCTCACCTCCGAACCCACGGAACAGCGGATTGAAGCCGGGCCAAACAGTGCGTCGGCACGCGAATAAGCCGAGCCCTTGCATGGGAATGTCAAAAGGTGGCGCGTCCACATGGGCGGCGCGCTCGTCCGTCCCCCCAATAACCGTACATTCCTCCGCGCCAAGCAGGCTCGAAATGTGTCGCCAGTTTTGTTAAGTCATCATAGACGAGGGGGCCTTGGACGAGGTCGCGAGTGTCTGGATTGGTGTCGAAGTAGTCGAGGAGCTTGGCGATCGCGCCCGGCTCGAGGAATACATGACAGTCCATGCACATGACAAACTTGCCGGTTGCTTCTTCGAATACCGCATCCCTGATGGCGGTTCCGGCGCGCGTGTTCAAAGGGACGTAGCGATAGTTTGAAATATGTGTCTCGAGCAGCTTCAGAGATTCCGAGCAGGGGCCGTCCGGGTGATTGTCAACGACCAGAAAGTCCGTCCGGTCGAGGATTTCCGGATGATACATCCGTAGAGCCTGCAGAGAAAAATAGACCCCGTCATAGTCGTCATAGGTCGCCATGCCGATCGTCAGCTTACGCGGCTCCTTGCGCGGTGTCGGCGCTGGAATGGGGAAAGTCTTTTCCTTGTGGGCCGGTTCGGCGGCTGCGCCTTCGCGTCTTGGAAAAATAGACAGGAAGCGTCGCTTTTGATCGGCATTTTGATTGCCCTCGAGAAGCAGCTTGGCCAGCTCGTCGACTGTTCCGTCGAGCTGGCCAAATTCGCCGTAGCGCAGACCTATAGCCGGAGCTTTCCGTGCTAGTTGCGCGATGGCTCGGAATCCTCCGTCGGGGAGATTGCGGGCATTGAGATTGCATCCAACCAAGCGTGCCAGCGTTTCTGCTGAACTCAGGCTATGGATTTTAAGATCGGATTCCCGCTTGAACTCGGGGAAGATGATAAGCCCGCATTGACTTCTTTCCGTCGGCGATCTGGTCGCCGACTGAGGTCGCATCAGCGTGTGTTCACCGGCTGCCAACGTGATCTCGTTCCGAAAGTTCGGAAACTCCGCGACGCGTTCGGCCGCGCCGGGCTTGAGAACGAGTGCTCGCGGAAATCCCAATAACTTTGCGGTGTCGTCGGTTAAGAGGACAACTTCGTCTGTGAGGTAGTCGAAGCCACGGGCCGAAAACCAAGAAGTCAGGGACGATTTGCCTGCGCCGCTCTCACCGGCCAACAAAATCGCTTTATCGCGCCAGGCTACGGCACCGGCGTGAAGCGCGACCGCGCTTGCTAGGTCCGTCACGAGATCACGGACAACTGCTTCCATCACGAACGTGAAGAGATCGCCTTCGGTCAGGTCCGAGACGGTCTCCGCATTCCTGCTGCTCAGGGAAAAGAGCCCGTCGTCTTGCACAGAAATATCGATAGTACACGCGCGAGCTGATGGCTCGCCCGTGAGGTTATCTTTGAAGATCCATTTGACGGTCGAAGAGATCGCAGGGACACAACGGACCCCGACGATCTGGTCATGCAGCTTGACCCATAAGGTCTTTGAAGCGACGGCATCCATAACCGCACCGCAGAACTAAAACTCATGGCATTTCGTTCAAAGGGCCCAGCCGCGTTACGGTATCGGCGCCGCTGTTGTCGTCGTCGTCACCGTCGTTGTTGGAGTGGGTGTGGTTGTTGGAGCGGCTGTCGTCGTCGCAGGTGCAGACGCCGCTGCGTGGGCCGGGACGATCACGCTGTTGACCAGCGGTTTGGTCCATTTCGAGGGCATCATGATGGTCGCTAGAACGCCACCAATGAGCACTGTTCGCATAACCTGTCGTCGATCAAATTTCTTGTCTTCGCTGTCCATAATGGCCCCGCGTTTTTGCTCAAAAAATTTCGACAATAAAAATGTATTACGAGTTGATAAATTATAGCCGATTCCGAAGGTATAAATGTTGCGTAAACTCTACTTTCCACATTTTTTGGATGGATCTGCCGTCAGAAACAAAGGTGCTATGGCCTATGAGCGAGGGCTTATATCGGCAGGCCAACGTAAATGCTGCGTTGGCGACCGCCCGCAGACGTCGACTTCCAGCATAGCGGCACAGCGGAAATAAGTCGTCCGGGTTCGGATTTTGCTTCGGCAGCGACTTTGGTGCCCTGGGCTTTTGTAGACGTGCGGCACCCGTGATCACTCTTGACGCCCGCTGACTTCTCTTGACGATATCGAAGTGCAAAACCCAATTGAATTCGTTCAAAATTACGTTGTCTCTTAATCAGCAGGTCGAAGGTTCGAGTGCTTCATCGCCCACCATTTGATTCAAGCGCTTAGCTCAAATGCTGCCTTTCATTCCGACTCTGTAGTCAACGTTCCATTCCGGCTCTTGTCCGCCGATTGTTCTCGATTTCGGTTGCTTCCGATCCACGCACGGCGGCCTCTTGCAGAGGTGATGCGCTGGGTCTCGGTCCGCTTCACGTAGAGCCTGACTGCTTCCGGAGTTTTGCGCCCGGAAAGCGCCATCACACCTTGTTCGGTGAGTTCGGCATCCGCGAGTTCCGTGAGACCGCAAGCAAATCAATGGGACCGCGGCGAGATGTAGTTCGCCTGCTATGACGAGCGCTTTGTGGAGTGCATCGGCTTCTTCGCGTGACGCCGGTCGCGTAGCTTGAGCATAGCTCTTGCCGAGGGATTGGCGATGAATTGGGCACCCTGCTTTTAGATCACGAGTGGCAGGGGCCCAATTCCTCCTTGGCGCGGTTACCGGGCGACGATTTTGACCCTAAGCGGACGTCGCCTATCGCTCACCTGAGATATGCAGTGTCTGTAACTCCAACTCCAATCTGCGCATGGTTCTGCGCTTTTGTGGGCAGTCGCCAACCTTTCGCCAATCCATAGATTGCCGGGATAACAATCAGCGTCAGCAGCGTGGACGAGACCATGCCGCCGATCATTGGCACGGCGATACGCTGCATGACCTCAGAACCTGTACCGGTGCTCCACATGATGGGCAGCAATCCAGCCATGATAGCAACAACCGTCATCATCTTCGGTCGGACGCGTTCAACTGCGCCGACCATGATGGCATGGTAGAGGTCTTCACGCGTGAATTGCTGTCCCTGAAGCAGACATTCCGCCTGGATCTCGCGCTTGGCGTTATCGAGATAAATCAGCATCACGACGCCGGTCTCGGCCGCGACGCCGGCAAGCGCGATGAAGCCAACGGCCACTGCTACCGAAAGATTGAAGCCCAGCCACCATATCAGCCAGAAGCCGCCGGCGAGTGCGAACGGCAGAGACAGCATGACGATGAGCGTTTCGGTCAGTCGCTGAAAGTTCAGATAAAGAAGTAAGAAGATGATCATCAGTGTTACCGGCACGACCATCTGCAAGCGTGCTTCGGCGCGCTCCAGGTATTCAAACTGTCCCGACCACACGAGATAGGTGCCGGGCGGCATCTTCACCTGTGCGTCCACCGCCTTCTTAGCATCGGCGATGTAGCCGCCGAGGTCTCGGTCGCGGATGTCGACGTAAACGTAGGTTGCGAGCTTGGCGTTCTCGGTGCGGATCGTGGTGGGGCCGCGGGTAAGTTTAATATCGGCGACTTCCCCTAACGGAACCGTACCATTGCCGCCAGGCAACGAGACCACGACATCCTTCGCGATCGCCTGCGGATCGGAGCGCAGATCGCGCGGGTAGCGTATCGCAACCGTATAGCGCTCGCGGCCCTCGACCGTTGTCGTTATTGGCTCGGCGCCAAGCGCCATCGCTACGACATTCTGCACATCGGCGACCATCAAACCATAACGGGCGAGCCGCTCTCGGTTCGGAATGATCTCCAGGTAATAGCCGCCCAACGTGCGCTCGGCATAGGCACTTGAAGTGCCTGGCACCGACTTGACGGCCGCTTCGACCTGTCTTGCAACGTTGTCGATTTCATCGAGATTATTGCCGATCACCTTAATCCCGACCGGCGTGCGAATGCCGGTCGAGAGCATATCGATCCGCGCCTTGATCGGCATCGTCCAGGCATTGGACACGCCGGGAAACTGCAGTGCTTTGTCCATTTCAGATACGAGGCTGTCCGTCGTGACACCCGGTCGCCATTCTTCCTTTGGCTTGAGGTTGATGATGGTCTCGAACATCTCCGTCGGTGCGGGATCGGTGGCCGTTTGCGCGCGACCCGCCTTGCCATAAACAGACGCCACTTCTGGAAAGGACTTGATGATACGATCCTGCGTCTGCAACAAATCAGCCGACTTCGTGATCGAGAGACCCGGTAATGTCGTCGGCATGTAGAGCAGCGTTCCTTCATTGAGATTCGGCATGAATTCGGTGCCGAGCCTGGTCAGCGGCCATATCGAGACCGCGAGAAGGATTGCCGCCAGCGCAATGGTCAGCGTCTTCGCCTTCAGCACACCCTTGATGACGGGACGATAGACTGCGATCAGTGCGCGGTTGATGGGGTTCTTTTCTTCGGGAATGATCCGGCCGCGTACGAAGATGACCATCAACGCCGGCACCAACGTCACCGACAGCAGCGCAGCAGATGCCATCGCAAAAGTTTTGGTGAAGGCTAGCGGCCCGAACATCCGCCCTTCCTGTGCTTCAAGCGTGAAGATCGGAAGGAATGAGACTGTGATGATCAGCAGCGAGAAAAACAAGGCCGGTCCCACCTCGGCAGCTGCCTCGGTAAGGATCTGAATTCGCGGCTTGTCCTTTGGCGCTCGTTCCAAATGCTTGTGGGCATTCTCGATCATGACGATCGCTGCATCGATCATCGCCCCGATGGCAATGGCGATACCGCCAAGACTCATGATGTTGGAGCCGATGCCGAGCACGCGCATCGCGACAAACGCCATGAGGATGCCGACCGGCAACATCAGAATGGCGACTAGTGCACTTCGAAAATGAAGCAGGAACACGATGCATACGGCCGCGACGACGAGACTTTCTTCGAAAAGCGTATGTTTGAGCGTTTCGATGGCCCGGTGGATCAGCTCGGAACGGTCGTAGACCGGCACAACTTTCGTTCCTGCCGGTAGCGAAGGCGCGATCTCCTTCAGTCGCTCTTTGATATTGTCGATAACGGTGAGCGCATTGGCACCATAGCGTTGCAAGGCGATTCCGCTTGCCACCTCGCCGTTGCCGTTAAGTTCGGCAATGCCGCGGCGTTCGTCGCCGGTGGTTTCAATGTGCGCGACTTCCTTCAAGAGAACAGGCGTTCCGCCGTCGGATTTGACGACGATGTTCTGAAGGTCTTTGACGCCTTTAAGATAGCCGCGCCCGCGCACCATGAACTCGTGCTCGGCCAACTCCAACGTGCGTCCGCCGACATCCATGTTGTTGTCTCGAATGGCATCGCGAACCTTGTCCAAAGGGATGTTGAAGCTTCTGAGCCGGTTTGGATCGACGACAACGCTATATTGCTTGACGAAGCCACCGACACTTGCGACCTCGGCGACTCCTTCAGCCTTCGACAATCCGTAGCGAACTTCCCAATCCTGCATCGAGCGCAAATCTGCGAGCGACTTGTTCTTGGATTGCAAGGCATACTGATAGACCCAGCCAACCCCGGTTGCATCCGGCCCGAGCGTCGGAGTGACGCCGCTCGGCAGACTCTTTGCGGCGGTATTCAGGTATTCAAGGACACGCGAACGCGCCCAATAGATGTCGGTACCGTCTTCGAAAATGACGTAGACGAATGAGACGCCGAAGAAGGAAAAACCTCGCACCACTTTGGAACGCGGAACAGTCAGCATTGCAGTTGTCAGAGGGTAGGTGACCTGATCCTCGACCACTTGCGGCGCTTGGCCCGGGAACTCGGTATAGACGATGACCTGCGCATCCGAGAGGTCGGGGATGGCGTCAAGCGGAAGTGTCTTTACCGCCCAGATCCCTGCCACCACGGCAAATGCGGCTGCGATGAACACCAACATAAGGTTCTTCGCCGACCAGGCGATGAGGCGCGCGATCATTGGCTAGCCTCCGTCGTTTGGCGCGTCTCGAAGCCCTTCAATGCCGATTGCAGATTACTTTCGGCGTCGATGAGGAAATTGCCGTTGGAGACGACACGATCACCTTCTGCAACGCCGCTCATGATCTCGATGTAGCCGTCGCCTCGCCGGCCGAGCTTCACTTCTCGGGGCTCATAGCGACCGTTGCCGAGATCAACGAGGACGACCTGTCGATTTCCGCTGTCGATCACGGCACTCGACGGCACGGTTAGCATGGTAGCATTACCGGTGGAGATATCGACATCTCCGTACATATCCGGAAGCAGTGCCAGGTCCGAGTTTGGCAGTTCGATCCGCACCGGAATTGTACGCGTCTCCTTGTTCAATTGCGGATAGATGACTGTGACTTTGCCTTTGAATATGCGGCCTGGACGCGCGCGCGTCGTGACCGTCACGGGTTCTCCTGGCTTCACGCCGTTTATGTCGCCTTCGGCAACATCAGCCATCATCCACACGACCGAAACATCGGCGATCCGGAAGCCAACATCGCCGGCTTTGAAGCCTTGTCCATCGCTCCAGTTCCGTTCGAGGACATATCCGTCAATGGGGGAGCGATACGTGAATGTGTCTGGCACACTCCGCTCACGCTTCACCTCATCCATGAATTCTTCCGGCACGCCGAGATTCTGCAGTCGACGTGTGGCTCCGACGACGCCAGCAGGTCCTTTGAGTCCTGGGAGCTCGGATGCTTCGTCAATTTTCGTCCAAGTCTGCTCGATCAACAGGCGTGCGGCTTGGTTCAAGACTTCTTGGCCAAACACCTTAGCCAACACATCACCTTTCATGACATGTGTGCCTGTCGTTACCGGTCCAACCGACACGACGTACCCGTCGAACCGCGGCGCCAACACGGCAATGCGTTGCTCATCAAGCCGCACCACGCCAGGTGCCTGGATGGTCCTGACCAGCGGTCGTCTCGTTACCGCGATGGTTTCAACGCCGGTGCGTTGAATTTTGCCGGGTGAAACCTTGATAGAGTCGTCGTCGCTATCCTCGCCTTCGTAGACAGGAATGTAGTCCATCCCCATCGAATCCTTTTTCGGCGTGGGCGACGTGTCCGGCAGGCCCATGGGGTTGCGGTAGAATTTGATTTTCCTGGTGCCGCCGCTGTCGACAGGTTTCGTTTCCGGCTTTGCTGTCGGTGAAGACGATGTCTCGTCTTCACCGACATGAACAGCAATGTAAGGCCTGCCGTCATCGGTCGTTTTGGGTGTCGGGGAATAGAGTGGCTTGCCGTCGGGATCGCGGTAATAAATGACAGGCCGCGGTTCCTCGGCGCGCGCTTCGGTAATGACCGCTGCGGGAGTCAGCGGAAGTTTGAGCAGGTCTGTTTGACCCGCCCAAATACCAGCTCCCGTCGCAGCCGCTAGCGCTGCGACGGTCGCCGTTCCCCTTATCAAGGCGCTCATTGGACGGCCTTGACGATGAGTTTGTTTTCGACCGTGCCAGTCTCGCCTTGCACCTTCGCGCCAAGCGAGAGCGCCCATTGGCCGGCCATGCCGAGGTCGGTCTTGAACTTGTAGACGCCGGGTTCCGTCGACGAAACCACCTCGATCGGCGCGGTCATCGCTTCCATACCGTCGGGACCCATATCGATGCGCTTGGCAAAGATCACAGCATCAGCGACGGCGCGGCCTGACGGCTTGTGCACGAGCTTCACCGAAATGACGGCAGCGCCCTGCTTCACTTCCTCGTCCAGGAGCTGGAATTCGTAGTCCTTAGTGTCGGCAAGGGCCGAGGCGGCCATGCCCATGAGAAGCGCGACGCCGAGGGCAGCCGCACGCAATGAATAGCGTTGCATATTGGTTGTCTCCGATTGTCATTGAGCCCGCACAGGCCATCATGGCCATGCGTACGAGGGCCACGGCGACGAGCCGCGACCGCACAATCACGCTGACTGCGTGGGCTCAGATGCTCGGAGGTCGAAGTAAGGGTGGGATTAGAGAACCAGCGGTGACCGGCGTAGACGCAGGCGCCACTCCGCGGCTGACAACATTACGATGAAAATGGGCACCAGAAATCGGTGCCGACAACGGCTGAAAACATTTAACGAGGCAGTTCGCCATGTCGGGGCAGAACTTCTGCGGGCAATGAGGGCAGGACTTGCCGGTTTTGTGGCAAGGCATCGCGTCAGATTGAC
This sequence comes from Hyphomicrobium sp. DY-1, assembly GCF_047497105.1. Taxonomy (NCBI): domain Bacteria; kingdom Pseudomonadati; phylum Pseudomonadota; class Alphaproteobacteria; order Hyphomicrobiales; family Hyphomicrobiaceae; genus Hyphomicrobium; species Hyphomicrobium sp. DY-1. The sequence goes on from NZ_CP134870.1 coordinate 3,595,202, forward strand.
CGGACATCGTCGTGTCGGCAGAGGCTGTCGCACCGCTTGAGATGGCGAAGGCATAGGTCGCCGTAAGCGGCATGGCAATGAGAGCGCTCAGTATGGCAAGCATACCGAGAAGCCCAAACCAGCGCTGAAACAGACGCATCCTCATGGGGTGCAGAGTGCCATACCTCTTCGTGCGCCGCAATAAGGGGAGTGCGGCCGTTCGGTGGCTTTTGCTGACGCAATGCTTATGTTTCGATAGCACTCGATTATGCGACGCTTCGCGCAGCTACGCATCATCGTCTCCAGCTCTTTCTTCAGGGCCTGCAGCCGCGCAACGCGGTTTGCCACGGCTTTCAGGTGCTCGCTTGCCTGCGCATCCACCTTGGCGCACGATTTCTGCGGCCGCCCAGAGAGATTCAGCAGTTCGCGATCGCATCGACTTCGAACCCCAATTCGCGCGCATGGCGGATGAAGCCATGCCGAGTTACGCCACGCTCATCATAAAGCCGCCATTTACCCTCGGGCCTTGGCGCCTCCGGCATCCGGCACTTTTAAAGCCTGTTGCCGCAATGAACCGACCGCTGGAAATATCCTTGGGAGCGCATCTCGATTACATTTTTGCATTAGTGCAGACGGCGGCCAAGGAAGATGAGCGCTTTCATGGTGGCGTGTTGCCCCAACACCGACGTATCGTGGTGACCCGCATTGTAGTCATCGATAATTGCTTGAGCGATAATTTCGAAAAGTGATGCAAGCTCTTCATCTTCGACACGGTGTATTTCGATAAGTTCGGTACACGCGAGTCGTATCGCGGCCTTGAGTTCGATCGTTTCGAGATCGCCGCTTATCAGTCGGGAGCAAACGAGCTTCACGATAACACTCCCGTGCGGTTGAAGGCGGGAGCGCATCGATAATCACTCTCAGTCAGCAGAGCCCTTGCTGTAACTGCCGATGGTTTCGTTTATCAGAGTGCAGATGGAATGTCAGCTGCAACTCGCAAGTCTCAGCCAACTTGGGGCGACGTATTATTTTTCGCTCTTGTAATGCGATGATTACTACTTATATCCCATTCATCGAGCTTCGCTGAAACCGACTTGGCCTCGCCCGCGGAGCGCGCTTGACCGATGACCTTCCAAAAGAGTTCGACCAACTCTTCCTGACTTCGTCGGGGGCAAACGCGTTCATCTAATGAGAAATTTTATCTATGCAAACTGGAGCCGTGAAGTGGTTCAATAGCCAAAAAGGCTTTGGCTTCATCCAACCTGAAGACGGCGGCAGCGACGTATTCGTCCATATCAGCGCGGTAGAGCGTGCAGGTCTGGGAAACCTAAGCGAAGGGCAAAAAGTCTCTTTTGACGTTGTTGCCGATCGCCGTAGCGGCAAGTCTTCCGCAGATAACCTTCGCGCCGTGTAACGGCATGCCGAAGAAATAGATCGGGCTCGACCACGGATGTACTGGCGATAAGCTCGATCGAATGGACCCGCGCCTGGCTTAGCCGCCAGTTGCGGGTTTTTTGTTTTTGCCGAGCGCGCAGGAGCCCAGCTGAATGGCAACGACGCCGAGATTTCCGATTAATACTGCCGCTACAAAGTTGCGCCGGGCTCAAGAAGCGTCGAAGGCGATGAAGGACCATGAAGCGGAGCGGCTCGCTGTACGGGCGAAAACGGAACGTCTCCGTGCAGAGCGATTGGCGCGAGAGGCCACCGCCCCGACCAATAAGAAGAAGTCAATAAGATAACCGCGCCATCAATAAGGAATATCGCGGTAATACACCCCTTCCCGTTTCATTTTCCACCAATGCCGCATCTGAAGTGGGCCTATGTAGACACAGTCGCCCATCGCTATGCTAATTTCCAGCTTCTCGCCGCGCGCATCAAATTCGCTTGCCGCCATCGCGAACGCCTCGGCCTCGATATCAAACGACACTTCGCGACCGTCTATTGTAAGCGTGTAGGAAGGAAGCGCCATTTAGCAATCTGCCTTTCGATATGCTTCGTGACCCAATCAAAACTTGATGGCGTCGTAGGATCGGCCGCAACTGGTTGTGGTTAGCTGGATCCTCGGTGATGCTTCGGCATAGTTCGCGTATCTTCGACCGGACGAGCAACGTGATAGCCGCAGGACCTCAAGTCCGAGAGTGCTGTCATTGAATCGATGCGGAAAACATCTAGCGCGACATCCGACATTCGAACTTCATAAGCGCGGCTCCAGTTCTCTTGATACGATGCCGCTGGCGGCAGATCTGATCCACACTTTTGGAGCGAAAAGCCAAGCACGCCGGAATTCCCGCTCGTGAATACGTAGACCATCGGTGCCAGCTCCATATTTCGACAATCCTCAGAAGAGCAATGACGTTCTAGTTGACAGATTTAGAAGTTGCAGACAGGCGTCCTCGTCGACCGGTCCTTGTGAACCCAATTGCGGCCGTAAGAGAATTCAGGGTTTTTTCTTTCCGCCGCTGGTGCTCATCGTCGAGCCAAGTACGGCGCTCTGGAACCTCGGCACGCCCGGACCTGGCTTCGGTTTGTCCGCCTTCGGTTTCCTGATTTCGCGATTGCTTCTTCGCTGACCTTTGGGCATTTGGTTCCACACCGGTTTTGAGGAAAAATCACATGGGCTAAAACTTAACCGAGGCGGGGCCACCGATAGCCACGGTCCAAAAGCGACAAGTAGTGTTCCATTGCCGGTCTGATGTCGGACAAGCGATCAGCACGATAGTCTTTGACCAGATGCTCGACTTCCTCCCAGCTGAAGAGTTGAGAGGGTTTCGATTCCGTGACATTTGCAGATCGGGTTTCTACAACTGCATCATTGTATGCTCTGATGAGGCGAACACTGCGCTCCCGCTCTTCGCTGGACAGCCGTGCGAAGGATGCTAAACAACTGCTGATATCCGGCATTTGCGCGCTCCAAAATTCCTTGAGCTAAGCCATATCGTCGGTGGAGGCTTGTGATGCTTCCACCTCATCGTCATCTTCGATCTCAATTAAAAGATCTTCAGAAGGCGACGGAATTTCTGATTCCTTCTCGGCGCTCTCATCGGCCATCCCCGACTCATCGACGTCGTTTATTGGGACTTTGGCTTGAGGTTTTGTTGGCTCTGGCGGACGTTTGAACCTACCTGGCCGTTGTTTCCCGAGCGTCTCGAAATCGACCCGAACGATCGACGAGGTGTTGGAAATCGTGCCGCAGTGCGGACAAGCTGGCTGCAGGCTTCTCAGATCATAATATCGGCTGCCACAGGTTTCGTTTCCGCACGTCTGCTTTGTCCCGCGCTTGGTCTGCAGGGCGGATCTTGTGACGACGTGACTTGGGAGCATATTCGTTACCTCTCGCCGGCGTTGGAGTGACGTGCACATGACGGCGAAATGCACGGTGTCTTGAATTCATTCTGCTAGTTGAGAATCCTCGGGTAGGTGAGACTTGAAGACGACTGCCGAACTCCAATTCCAAATTTGTCGTCGACAAAAAGCTCCATCTTACGCGAAAATGAAATCGCACGTGCGTAAGCCACGGCGTGGGCTTTCAGCCTGAATGCAAGCAGCGCGAGACCCTGGGAGCCGCGAAATACGGCCCAAGCGCCGTCACTGCGTCGCGTGACGCGAATAAAATCATTTTTCATAGCAGGCTCCTTACGCGCTCCGGAACAAACAATCCGGAACGGGCTAATGATCAAAGCGATTCAAGCCAATAGTTGTCAGCCTGAGAGAGGCGGCATTGGCAGAGGCCCGAATTCGGGACGGAGCAGAATAATGCCAATGCTTAAGGCGCTGTTGAAGCTCGTGCGCCATATATCAAAATTATAGTAGACCTTTGGCATTGGGATGTCCAACCTTTAATCCCTTCGCCAAACGAGATTACTTCTAGCAGTTCGATGCGTAACGTCAGTAGCTCGCTTGTCAGGCAGAATATCAGGTGATGGCCCGATGTTCAGAGGGCCGGAAGGTTCGAGGCCAAATCCCAATCTTGAAGCGTCGGCTTCGCGTTGGCGGGCGACTACAAAAATCTTGAGTACAGGTGTGCGCTGGCTGGTGGCACCGTTACTCGGGATAGGATTTTTCAGTGTCGGCATGAACGCCTTCGTGCTGTGGTGCGCCCGGCTGACTAAAAAGGATGAACGCCAGCACGTTGCCGGGATCTGACGAGGCGTCGGTGCGACAGGCGGCCAATTTGCCATTCACCGCGGTGGTATATTCGGCGACTACTTCGCCAAACATATTCCGCTGCATGGCGATGGTCTGACCGGCTTTGACGTCCTCATCGAGCTTTGCGTGAAATTCGACCAAGCCGCCATGTGTGGCGATGATTGGAAACGCGGCGTTGCCAATGAGCATTTTTGCGTCTGCCGCGGTTCGGCCGATGGAGCCGCTGACGACGCCATAATGTTTGAGGACGTTCAACGTCCCTTCGACGAACAGGGCTATCATATCCCGGTCGAGGATCCGCGCCGCTCCGACTTCCGGTGTGAAGCACGGGATGCCGACGTCGACGAACGCGTTGTGCAAGACGCCCGGATAAGCCGCGTCATCCCACATCAAGCCGACGGGATAGAGGTCCGCCATGGTCTTTACGTCGGGGAGGTGGCGATCCCCGATGAGGAAAGCAGCGACTTCCAGGCCGGTCGTGCCGGTGTGGAAATCAATCGCCAAGTCGGAGTTCGGTTTCAAGAGGCGATTGAACAAAAGGCCCGCGTGACGGCTTGTGGCGCTTGCACCGTTCTCGTCTCCCGGCCATTCCCGGTTCATGTCGATGAGATCGGTCCCGCGCCCCGAATTGGGCCAGCGGCGCTGCATGCTTTCGACGGCCGGGCGTGCAATATCGAGAACGGCCATGACAGTGCCTGACATCTGCGCCGGATCCAGCCGGTCGATCACCGTCTGGACCGTTTGGATCGAGCTCATCTCGTCGCCGTGCACGCCGCTGGTCAGGGTGAAGCGCTTGCCGGGCCGAACGCCCTTGGCAACGACGACGGAGACGTACCAGTGCTGGCCGCCAGGCGTCTCAACGCCTTGGAAATAGAGAAAATGCTTTCGGCCCGGTTCGAGGTCGTCGACGTTCAGCCGACTGACAACTTTCTTGCCTTGGATAGACTCGCCCGTGAAAACGGTTTCCGAGTTTGAGCCAACAGTCTTCGCAGTTTCTTCAGAAGCCGCCGCGACAGCGTCGCTGGCGACGATTGCAGAGGTGCCGGCGAGGGCAATCGAATGGGTCATGAAATCGCGACGATCAATCTTGTTAGGCGACATGACAGAGGCCTTTCGTCAGATGGATCCGATAGCTAATGGCAGACCATTTTCGTGTAGCGGCAGGAGAGCGCTGGGAACGACGGGCGTCAAACGAATTCGCGACGGGACCGTTGCAAAGATTAACCGGCTGTGAAGCTTGGACCCTTCATGAGATCATTGAGACAATGGCTATCGGCCCAGAGTCTAGACCTCCGCAGGTTGGACATGTCGGAGGCAACCTAAAGACATCCTTTGCAATAGGTCTCGCCGAGGCGATTGTCCGTTTCACTTTGTTGCGGGCCGACTTCCGAGTGAAGCCCACGCTCTCAAGGCGTCCAGCGCCGGGCAAAGATCTTGTCCCCACTGCGTCAGTGCGTATTCGACCTTAGGCGGGACTTCCTGGTGAATCGTTCGCGCAACCAGACCGTCGCGCTCGAGTTCCCGCAACTGTTGGGCGAGCATCTTCTGGGTGACCTCGGGAATTGCGCGTTCGAGTTCCGAGAAGCGCATCACCGGAGTGGCGTTGAGGTTGAAAAGGATACGCAGCTTCCACCGGCCATCAATCGCTCGCAACGCATCTTCGGCAGTGCGCGAAGCATTATCCGTTGGGGCAACGGTATTGCGGCGGGCAAGGGACCTTACTTTTTTGTGCGTACTTGTCATGGAGAAACGATCATCGCTAAGAGGTCCATCGTTGAACGTTGCGCGCTGTCGATAGGGTCGAAATCCGGCTTATTTGATGCGCGCAATTGGAGGAAGCTTCAGATTGGAGACAATATCTCAAAAATCGACGAACCAACAATGCGACGTCAATCACTCATTCCAAGATGAGGGCGATCGGCTGCACATCGCGGGCAGTATCTGCCAAACAAGACGCAGATGGACCTGAAGACGCGGTGAAGCGCGCGGCTATCGAACAATGAGCCGTGGCCTGGAAACGGGAATCACCGGCCGGATCAAGTCAGCAGTACCAACATTCAAATAACGTTCGCCGTCGCGGCGCGCGATCGCGGGCGATTGGCAACCCTCATGGAGGTTTAATGAGCGCCAAAGCAGTTTTCTTAAGTAGCGTTTGCGGTCTGTATCTGATGGTGGGTTCCGCCTACGCTGCGGGTCCAACGCAAGAACAGCTGAATAACGCGGAGAATGACGGAGCCAATTGGCTCTATGCTGACCATGACTATCGCGGCCATCGGTATTCGCCGCTCGGTCAGATCAATACGAAAAATGCCCCGGACTTGGCTCAGGTCTGCAGCTACAGCTTCCCTGAGAAGATGCCCGCGCAGACCGCGCCCATCGTGTATAACGGCGTCATCTTCGCAACGACGGCACACTACACGGTGGCGCTCGATGGCGCGACTTGCAAGCCCGTCTGGCAGTATCAGTGGAAGCCGCGGGATCACGAAACATTCGTCACGCAGCGCGGTGCTGCGATCAAAGACGGCAAGATCGTGCGCGGCACGGCGGATGGCTATCTCATCGCGTTAGACGCAGGAACCGGCAAGGAAGTCTGGGTCCGACAGGTCGTCAAACCGACCGACGGCTATTTCTTCAGCATGCCGCCGCTGATTTATGACGACCTCGTACTCATCGGTCCTGCAGGTTCGGAATTTGCCAGCAAGGGCTGGGTCGGTGCGTTCAAGCTGAGCGATGGCGAGCAAGTCTGGAAATTCAACAATGTGCCGGATCCGGGCGAACCCGGTGCCGAAACGTGGGGGCCGGATCCAAGCATATTGAAGCACGGCGGCGGCAATCTCTGGACTCCGATGTCGCTGGATGTCGAGAAGGGCTGGCTTTATGTCCCCGTCGGCAACCCGGCGCCGGATTTCTTCGATCGGCATCGTCCGGGCGACAATCTCTATACCGGCTCGGTCGTTGCGTTGGATGTCCACACCGGGAAACTTGCCTGGTATTATCAGGCGGTCCCGCATGATGTGCGTGACTACGATCTAAGTCACGCGTCGCCGGTTTTCACGACGACGATTGATGGCAAGGCGCACACGCTCCTGGCTCTCAACGGCAAGGATGGTCTGCTGCGCGGGTTGGATCGCGACACGCGCAAGATTATCTACAGTGTGCCGTTTACCACGCGCGAGAATGCCGAGGGTGACTTGAAGCCCGAACTTGGACGCGTATGTCCGGGCCTTCTTGGTGGCCATGAATGGAATGGCGGCGCCTATAGTCCACGTCTGCATGCCTTGTTCATGCCGGCCACCGACTGGTGCAACCACATCGTTCCGGATAAGGAGGCGCCGAGTCCCAAAGGCCAAAACAAGCAAGGTCAGTTCTTCGGCGGAAAGTTCGAGTTTGAGCCTTGGGAAAAAGCGCGAGGCTGGGTCGGTGCTTTTGACGATTCGACGGGTAAAAAGCTCTGGCAGTACCAATCTGCGAAGCCGGTGATTGCCAGCGTTGCCGCGACAGGTGGCGATTTGGTTTTTGTTGGCGAGCTGACAGGTGATTTCCTGGCCTTCGACGCCAGGGACGGCAAAGTCCTGTTCAAGCACGATCTCGGCGGCCCTGCTGCAGGCGGCGTCGTAAGTTATGCGGTTAGCGGCAAACAATACGTCGGCGTCGTCTCAGGTTTTGTGGGCGGCTATTATCATCAGTTGGCGCCCGCCATCGAGGGCGGAAACCCGACGATTACGGTTTTTACGCTGAAACCATAACGAAAATCGCTCGGCGCTTCCCTCGGATGCCAAGCGTACTTGGAGCGCGGCCGGAGACTTTCCGGCCGCGCCGTTTTTAGGTAGCGGTGACTGGGGCGGAGGAAACTTGCCTCGTTGCCTTTGATTAAAGCTCTAGCTTGCTCGCCGTCTTCGTCTTCCAGATTTCACTTTTTATTCGTGCAAGCTTGTAGGCGTCGGGGATCGACAAAGCCCAGACGAAAAGCCCTGCCGCCGCGCGACCAACGAATGATTGAGCCGGCGTCGAGAAATGCCACGTCAGAGCCGCGAGCAGCAGTGTGAAGAAGGCAAAGCGCAATCCTCGTTGCGGTTCGCCGATTGCAACGTGACCAGCGCCCGGTGCTAGGCTCGCAAGAGCCAACACAAGATAGGGGTTAAGCGGTCGACGCTCGATCGCAGCAATCATGCGGCCTGCGCCTCATCTGGTGTGTCTAACGAAGAACTGAGATCGCCCAGAGCCGAGAGTAGGCTCTCGAAGATCTTGGGATCGACGCCGGAGCTCTCAAAGCGGCATTGGCGAAAGAGCAGATGTTCGCCGCGCGCGCCTTCGGCGGCCTGCCAGATGAGGCGAAGTCCCCGGGCTGTCACTGCTGCTTCTTTCATCCGAGGATCGGCGAAAATGCGCCGAAGCGCAGGCGCCGAACCGTCGAGCGAATTTTGCGACGCGTGAGCGCTGCCCTTTGCGAGAATTTCAGCGGCGATGCCGGTCGGCGGATCGAGGACGACGGCATGCGCAGCCGTCAGCGAATAGAATTCGGTGCCGCAAGGTCGAATGAGCAATGAAAATTCCGGAAAATGCGGGCGGGGTTCGATCCGCGTCAATTTCAGCCACAACTGAGGCAATCGACGAATGGTCATCGTATCGGGGACCAACTCGGCGCGGAGATAGTGTCCGCGGTGAAGTCCTTCAAGCGTCGGGAAGCCGTCGCCGCCGTGTGTGATCTTCGGATCGGATAGCGCCGAAGCACAACCGTCCAGCAGCGGAAGTCGGGCCGCGATAATCCTTCGGTGCTCCCGCATCGCGACGTTGACGATGACCACGAGGCCGATGAGGGCGAATGTCAGAGATAAGGTCAAGGAATGTCTCCAGCCTGAAAGAGAATGGCGGCGCCGACCGCCATTCCCTTTTTCACCTTCAATAGCCTTGTGGTCGGGGCCATTGCATCGTGAACTGATCTCCACGCCGCACATATTGATAGCGGTGGAAGTGGAACCAGAGCGACGCGACCATGAAGAAGACGAGCATCGCGACGAGCTGGGTTCCATATCCGAGGAACACCGCGAAATATGTTGCCGAGCATAGGATCAGCAACACCAATGCGGGCAATGGGTGGAATGGATGGATGTAGCCCCGCTTGATCGTTCCGAGCGGCCATTTCCTGCGGAATAGGATCACGTTGAGCGACATGTATGTGTAGCCAAGTAGGCCCGACAGGATCGAGAACGTGATGACTTGGTCGAGCGGTGCGAAGTAGGCAAACACCAATGCTACCGGAACGAGGAACACGATCGATCGATAGGGTGTCCGGTTCTTCGGATGTACGGCACCAAACCAGGTCGGAAGATAGCGATCGCGCCCCATCGAGAACCACGCGCGGGATGCGTCGTTGATGCAGCCGTTCGCCGAAGCGAGCGTCGAAAATACGGTTCCGACGAACAGCAGCACCATCAGCGGCATCGAGCTTGTAAGCCGTGCAGCATCGAACAACGGCGTGACGGCTTGGCCGAGATATTCCCACGGCATCAAGCCGGAGCAGATGTACCACGTCATCGTTGCCGCGATCAGGAGCGTGATGATTCCGGTCATGGTGCCGAGAGGCAATGAGCGCGCCGGTGAGCGAACCTCCTCTGCGGCCTGACAGGTTCCTTCGATGCCGAGGTAATACCACAGGCCAAAGTGCAGCGATGCGATGACGCCAAGCCAGCCGTAAGGCAAACCGTTCAACAGGTCCTGATGATGCAGCAGGTCGTTTGTCCAAGGCTTCACCGCTGTAAACAAGATCAGGATCGCGATGAAGGCCACGGCGGTCAGCACCAAGTTCACGGTCAGCGTCGCGTAAACGCCGCGATAGTTGAGCCATGCGAGGAACATGATCGTCAGCACGATGAAGGGTTTATCGTGCACGTCGGTAAAGCCGGCCATCGTCCCGACGGTCTGCACGAGATACCCGAGGGTAATAGCGTTCGCCGCTTCGAGCATCGTGTAGGCAAACACCAGATAAAGGCCGACGTTGAACGCCATAAGCGGTCCAACGATATGTTTTGCCTGGGCGTACTGGCCGCCGGCTGCCGCGACAGTCGATGTCACTTCGGAATCGATCATCGCGACGCAGGTGTAAAGCAAGCCGGCAACCCAGCATGCGATAAGCGCCGCGATCATGCCGCCCTTGCCGACGGCGAAGTTCCAACCCATGTATTCGCCGACCAACACGATGCCGACGCCAAGTGCCCAGACATGGCCTGGGCCGAGCACACGCAGCAGAGAGATTTTCTCGCCGTGAACCGCAGTAGACTGTGTCATCGATGGCCCCCTTGGTGCGGCGGATCAATGACAAGCGTGTCGTCGATTTCACCTTCTCTGGATGAGGTCAGAAGCTCTTCGTCGTAGGACCTGTCGGTGCGGATCATGTCGAAGAGCATCCATAGCCCGAGGATCGCAGACAGAGCCCAGGCCGCGTATTCCAAAAGTACGAAACTATTCATGAGGTGCCTCACTTTTTGCCGAAGCGTTCTTCGATGACGTCGCGGTATTCGGTCCGTGAGAAAATGAAGAGCAGGACGAAATATCCGATGATTACGACGGCGGTGATGGCAAGCTCGGCGGTGTTGAAGCTGTAGTCGAAGCGCGATGTGATGAGCGAGGCCGCTGTGTCAGGCGTGAAGCCCAACTTTTCCCATTGAGCCTGCTGCACGGCATTCTGGCCGAGTCCGGCCCATGTCGATTTGTCGGCAACGGGGAGATCAATCTTTCCGCCGCCGGCAAGTTTCAGATAGAGCGGCGCGAACAATGCCGCGAGAACGAGCACGAGAAGAAACAGACTGTCGACGAGCTGGCCGAAGGCAGATTGCTTCGGAGGCTCGTAGTGTGAGTTGGCCACATTTCCACCTATCAATTCGAATTTGTTATTTTTTCTTGAGGTCGAGGTAGTGCAGGTCGAGACCGTAGATCTCGTCGCGCTCTTCGCTCAGGTGGAAGAGCATCGCGAGGATGGCCGCGGTATTGAAAAGGATGACCAACGCCCCCGCGACAAGGAGCGCGCCGACCACTTCCGATGAGCCCGCGTAGTCTTTGATCTCGTAAAAGACGAATGCGTAGAGAAGCCAGAGCACGATAATCGCGGACAGAGACCACATGCGATCGCCGGAGAATTTCCCGGTAATACGAGGGTCTGAATTCGTTTTTTGCATTTTTTCTCCCTTCGCCTCAGAGTGCTGCTCGGGTGCAAGGCTTGGCGCGCTCTCCCAGACGTTGCGATTTGAGCGTTGCTCCCTGCGACATAAGTGGCGCAGGGGGGCGGCGTTTCGTCAATATTTTTTCGTGATAAGAAACAAATATTCGATGCTGCGATGCGCATGTTCGTGCCGCAGAGCACCAAGCAACTTTAGCCAAAATCAAAATGTTACGTCGCGTGCGCTGCAATGACGTGCTCGGTATTTGAGCAAGATGTTTTATTGAGCGGGCGTCAGCGAGGGTTTGCTGCATCTGCGAAGTCAACGGGATGCGAATTTCGCAAGTGCAGGACGGCAACGGACTTAGGCCTTGCGGCCTCTTCGTCGGCCGCTTGATAGGAGTCCGTCGGCAAGGAAAATGAGATGATGATCGCTCGTGCGATCAGTCCGACGGGATAGCCTTTTCTGTTGGCGTTGGGACAGACTCCGACCTGATGAATAAAGAGCGTCAAGTTTTCGTGCGGCTCATTTCCAAGCCTGCAACAAATTCTTTGTTCGGGCATTAGGTGCGCTGGGCCCAACGCACCGGCCGCGGGAAGCATCCGTCCATTGTTATCTTCATGCATCGTTGCCTTCTATGCATCAGGTGCTGAGTGCCTCACGCGTATCGCAGCATGAGGCGGAGAGCGCGCGGCGTGCCGATCCACAATGGATTTTCCGAAGAGTCGATAAGCGCCGTTGAACGAGCGCTGGCGTCCTCAGTGTTTCTACGGAGGTGTCCAACTGGGGTCTTATCGTTACACGCCTGTTAACGCCCACTGATGACCTGCTCGTACCGGGCAATCGAACAAGGATGCACGTCAGCACACTGCTGTCTTGCTCGCTTCGACAACCGGGGCCGCGCTGCTGAGCGCGGTGAGGGGGTTTCTTCAGGGGAGAATTCAACTTATGAGCTACCGCATCGGCAGAGCGCAATTGGCTCTTTGCACTATGTTTGGTACTGCGGCTTGTGCATCGACTGGTGCCTTCGCCGCGGATCTTTCAATTCCGAACGTTCCCGATGACGAGCAGGTCGTGACGGTCATGCCGAACGGCACCATTCGTCTTGGTGCGATCAAACTGAAGTTCGGGGGCTTCAGCGAATTCGCAACGTTCTGGCGCTCTCGCAACGAAACGGCAGACGTCGGTAGCTCGTTCGGCGGAATTCCATTCGGTAATAGTCCGTTGGCGCACGAGCATGAAACACGCTTCAGCGCCCGCCAAAGCCGGGTGTCTGCGTTAGCCACAGGTGATCTCGACCAGTACACGCATCTGTCGATGTATGTGGAGTCGGACTTCCTCGCCGCCGGGACGACGTCAAACTCCAACGAGAGCAACAGCTATACGCCCCGCATTCGCCATTTCTACGGTGCCTACGACAACGACCTGACGGGCTGGCACGTTCTCGCTGGTCAGACGTGGAGCCTGCTGACGACGAATACGAAGGGAATTCAAGCGCGCAACGAAGACATCCCGCTGACGATCGATGCGCAGTACGTCGTCGGGTTCAATTGGACACGAAATCCGCAGTTCCGCGTGGTGAAGGATCTTGCTCCGTGGCTTGCGGCCGGCGTTTCTATCGAAAGCCCGTCGACGCAAATCGCCGGTTCCCCTCCATCGGGCGTCGATGCAAACCATCCGGGCGGATCGCTGCTCAACAGCACGGCGAACTACAGCAACGACGTCATGCCTGACGTTGTCGGTAAGTTGGCGTTTGATCCCGGCTGGGGCCACTACGAAATCAAGGGTATTGTGCGTGGTTTTACTGATCGCGTGAACCATAGCAACAACACGATCCTTGCTGGCGGTGGCGGCGCTTCAGCATCGCTGCCCATCATTCCGAAGGCGCTGGAACTGCAGGCGAGCTTCATGGCCGGAAACGGCATCGGGCGCTACGGTTCGGGACAGCAGCCGGACGTCACCTTCAATAGCGATGGAGACTTCGTCGCAATTCCTGCGGTGCAATTGCTGACGGGTCTGGTTGCGCATCCGTTCAAGGGTGACACCATGTATGCCTATGGCGGCCTCGAGCAGAACTTCAAGAAGGTCGATGGCAACGTCGGCTATGGTCTCGATACGGTCAACAACTCAGGTTGCGATATCGAAGGGGGAACGTGCCAAGCGCAAACGAAACGCCTCTGGGAAGTCACGGGCGGCGTCTGGCAGGATATCTATAAGGGCTCGTTCGGGCGTGCGGCTGTTGGTGCGCAGGCCGAGTACATCAAGCGTGAAGCTTTCGATAGCACAGATGGCGGCGCGCCGACGACCGATGACATGATCGTGCTCGGATCGTTCCGCTACTATCCCTTCCAGTAAAGACACTCACCGTCTCCACACTCCAGGCGCTGCTTCGGCAGCGCCTTTTTTTTGAGGTGCTGGGGCACGTCATCTTCCCAAGCGCGAAAACACCCTGCTGCTCGTGGATGTTTGGGAGAACACACGCCGTCAGTATTTTCGCGGACGTACGTCTGCGTTCGTCATCTGTCGGACGGCAACGAGCGGAATAACGCTCCATCGGCGATCAAACTAAATTTGTTTGCACGCAATCGAATTGCGGCGGTGGCTACGTTCGCGCTCATGCATTTGCGGCTTGCGAGCACCGAACTTCAAACTCCCGAATGGAGAGTTCGCAATGCATAAATTCTCACTCGCAGTCTCTGTTTCTTTGCTTGCGCTTGGTTTCGCCACGGCAGCGAACGCTCATGCCCGGTGCGACGGCGATTTTCAATTTATCAATGGCAATTGGATCGCAACGCGATATTGCCAACGAGCGGAAGCTGAGCATGTCGCGAGAGCTGAGCACACGCATATCACCCATCATACGGTGAGTTCGCGCGACGAGACGCCGGAGGAGTTCTGCCGGTGGCACAACGGTCAAATCGAGACCGATACCTATTGCTCCAGCTACAACGACTAACCCCGTCTGGAGCGCATCGCCGGCGCTGTTTGCAGTCGCTAACGGCGCCGGTCATGCTGAAGCATTCAGTCGCGTCGTAAGGATCAGGCGCTTTCGGTGTCGCCCTGATGCCGATTTTTTTCGGCTCGGATCGGAAGCAACATCTCTTCGAGGCGCACGGCAATCCGCACGAGATCGGCGATGTTGCGAGCGCCCGTCTTTTCCATCACCCAGGCGCGATATGTTTCGACAGTACGTGGGCTAATTTTTAGTGTGAGAGCGATTTCCTTGTTCGAAAGGCCCTTGACCGCAAGATCCATCACTTGCCGTTGACGGTCCGACAGTTCGTTGACGCGCGTCGCGAGCTTGACGGCCTCCTGGTCGTGGTTGCGCTGATTTTCGGTTTCATTAATTGCCGACGAAATGCTTGCGATCAGGCGGTCGGGTGAGAACGGCTTTTCAATGAAATCGCGGGCACCCGCTTTAAGCGCTGCGACCGCCATCGCCACGTCGCCGTGCCCGGTAATGAGCACCAGCGGAATCATGGGCCATTTTTTTGCGAGTTCTTTCTGAAGTTCCAGACCGGACATTCCCGGCATGCGGATGTCGCAGACGATGCACGAAGGAATCTCATTCGCTTGCAAGGCAGAGAGAAACTGTTCGGCCGATGCGAACGAGCATACGCCAAAGCCGTGATTGCTGAGCATCAGAGACAAAGAATCTCGGACGGGTTCGTCGTCATCGATAATCGCGACTGCTGATGCGAGTGTCATGATACAGTACCCCTTGGGAATGAATTTAATCGAATACGAACGAGGGCACCTTTGCCTACGTTTTCGAGGATGAGCTCGCCTCCGTGTCCTTCGACGATGGTTTGACTGAGCGAAAGGCCAACTCCGAGGCCATCTTTCTTGCTGGACGAACGAATTCCGGATTTTTTCAGATTGAAGCCTGGGGGGAAGCCGGGTCCGCTATCGCGAACCTGGATTTCAATGCGGTTTCCGTCGATGTTGTTGGCGCTGATACTGATCAGTCGATCTTTCGACGGATCGTTTTCGCTCATCGCGTCGATAGCGTTAGAAATGATATTCATAAGGACCTGCTCAATCTGCAGACGATCAACGGCGGCGTTGCGGATATTGCGTGCAACGGTGACCTTTACCGAGGCGCCGGTCCGTTGAAGATTGGGTTCCAAAAGATCGAGTGCTTCTCGTATTAAAAGATGCGGAGATTGCTCTCCGATCTGCCTGCGTCCCAGCCGGATGAAATCGCGGAGGTTGCGGACGACGGCTGCGGTGCGGTCCACCTGGCTTGCGACTTTCGAAGCGGCTTCGATAGCGATCTTCCGATCGCCTTCGCCCTTTACGAGGTATTCCTGCACCAGCTGAGTATAGTTCGAAATGGCGGTCAAAGGCTGGTTGATTTCATGGGCGATGGCAGTCGTGACTTCTCCGGCGCTGCCAAGACGGAAGATCTGCGAAACCGAATCCTGGTTGAGGCGCAAGTCCTGTTCGAAGCGGCGACGGTCGGTCACGAGACCGCCGATGGCCAGTCCAGTAAAGGCCAGGACAAGCATCAGCGACTGATACGTTGTCACGCCCGCAACCTGCGGTCCTGAAATCAGAAGCGCAATGATCAGGCCGACCTCTGTCACCACAAGGGCGTAGGTTGCGCCTTTCAGGCCGTGGCGGAGCGCAATCCAGATGATGGGGAAGAACATCACGTTGAAGAGCCGAAAATGGGGAAGGCTGCTGAAGCCGAATGCAAAGACGAGCGCGGCGACGATTGCCAGTCCTTGGATGCAAGTCTCCAAATTGGGCTTGGGAATTCCGCCGCTGCCTGCCACCATCAGAATAAACGGCGTGATGATCGAGACACCGATAAGGTCGCCGACGGCGTACCTAAAAATATTGTAAGGAACGGCATTAACCGTCAGTACTCCCGACGCATAAAGGAGTATTACGGAGGCTGTCGCCACAAGAACTGAACTGATGATCGCGGTGCCTTCGAGAAGCAAAACGTCGCGCAGCGTTCCGAGCTTAATGTCGAATTGCCAGCGCGAATGCTGGACCCAGTTCAGTGCGACCGCATAACCTCCTCCCACGATGATCGGCGAGAGAAGTTGCGCAAGAAGCGGGAGGTCGCGGCGCAGAATCACGTTGGAGGCAGCAACGGCGAGTAAGAGGTAAGGCCAGAATCGTCGCCCGAACATGAGAAATGTCGCGAACGCTAGGCCTATCGCGGGGCTCCACGGGACGATATCGAACGATGGCGTGGATGAGATGATGCTCAGCCATTCCAGTACGACGTAGGCAATGATGTAGGCGGGGCCAATCAGCCAAATCGGGGCAGCTTGCATTCGAGCCATACGATTCGCATGCGTTCTTTCTGTCACCACTACTTGCGACATCGTTCTTTTCCTACGCTGCCTAGCGTCCCGCCACTCCGTACGGGAACGGAGGCTTAGTCACGGACGGTGCGCCACGCAAGCGCACGGCCGGAATTTGCCTCTGTGATAATGGCTCGAATATAGGCTGTTGTCGCGGCGCATTTCATGCGGCGCATCGCAACATGACATTGCTGTAATCAAAACGAGTGCTGACGATCGAGAGGAAAAAATCACGTCCGTCTTATCGACGCTGAAGCTTTTGTAGAGTGCGGGAGAGGGGCGCCGAAGTTGAGCAAAGCCGGTCCGCGAAACTCGGAGAGTGCAGCATTGGCCGTTGCGTTCGACGCGGCAGATCGCACTGATCAGGTAACCGCGGAACGAGCCGCCTAGGAACATAGAACGCATGTCGCTGCCAAAATTTTCCTTAACTCATCCGCATTCGGTGGCGGCGATCATCATTCTTATTTGTCTGCTCGGGTTCGGCGCGGTGTCGCGCATGCCGACGGACATATTTCCGGAGATTAACATTCCTGTTGTCAGCGTCGTGTGGACGTACAGCGGAATGAGTGCGGAAGAAATGCAGGACCGCATTCTCATCAAGCATGAGCGGCAGATGGCATCGCTCGTTGATGATATCGACCGGATCGAAGCCAACAGCTATACCGGCGTCGGCGTCATTAAGGTCTATCT
The DNA here is from genome assembly GCF_047497105.1 of Hyphomicrobium sp. DY-1. Classification (NCBI taxonomy): domain Bacteria; kingdom Pseudomonadati; phylum Pseudomonadota; class Alphaproteobacteria; order Hyphomicrobiales; family Hyphomicrobiaceae; genus Hyphomicrobium; species Hyphomicrobium sp. DY-1. Next base: position 3,612,495 of record NZ_CP134870.1, read on the forward strand.
GCACGAGGGAGCCGACGTCAGCCGCGCCATCACGCAGCTGTCGAGTTGCGCGCAGACCGTGCTCAAGAGCATGCCGCGCAACATCACGCCGCCGCTCATTGTCCGTTATAGTGCGACGGACGTTTCGGTGATTCAGCTCAGCCTCGCGAGTAAATATCTGCCCGACTCGCGCCTTACCGATCTCGGTCAGCAGGTGCTCAGGCCCAATCTTGCGGTCGTGCATGGCGCACAGGTTCCCTATCCGTATGGTGGCAAAATCCGCGTCATCATGGTCGATCTCGATCCCCATGCGCTGCAGGCGCGTGGACTGACGCCGGCGGAAGTTTCCGATGCGCTGGCGAAGCAGAACATCATCGTTCCATCAGGCGACGTAAAAGTCGGCCAGAACGACTATCCGGTCGCGATGAACAACACGCCGAACGCCATCGCGACGATCGAGAATTTTCCGTTGAAGCAAATCGACGGCAAAACGATCTTCGTACGCGACGTCGCGCACGTCCACGATGGAAGTCAGGTGCAGACAAATTCGGTCAGCCAAAATGGCGCGCCGGGTGCGCTGATGCTCGTGCGAAAAACGGGTGGAACATCGACGCTGGACGTTATCAACGGCGTCAAAGCGGCTTTGCCGGGGCTGCAGCGGATGATGCCGAAGGGCGTGACTATCAAGGCGATCTTTGATCAATCCATTTTCGTCAAGGCGGCGCTGAATAGCGTGGTGATGGGCGGCTTGATGGCGGCCGGACTGACGGCGCTGATGATTCTGCTGTTCCTCGGCAACTGGCGGCTGACCATCATCATTCTGGCGTCGATTCCATTATCCATCATCACCGCTCTGCTGATGCTTTACATCGCCGGGCAGACGCTCAACACCATGACGCTCGGCGGTTTCGCATTGGCAGTCGGTATTCTCGTCGACAACGCAACCGTCGTGATTGAGAACATTGAGCGCCACGTGGGCTTGGGTGAGGAGATTGAAGAGGCAATTCTCAACGGCACTTCAGAAGTCGGCATTCCGACAATGCTATCTACGCTGTCGATCAGCGTCGTCTTCGTTCCGGTTTTCCTTTTGACCGGTACCGCCAAGTATCTGTTTTCACCACTCTCGCTGTCGGTGATCCTTTCGTTGTTTGCGAGCTTGCTGCTGTCGTTTACGCTCGTGCCCGTGCTCTTCATGTATTTGATGCGGTCGCAGGTCGGAAAGCATGGCGCAGGACACGGCGAAGAGCACAAGCCGTCGCGCTTCAATCCGTTCAGCCTGATTCATCGCGGCTTCGAAAACGGTTTCAGTGCCTTCCGCGAACGGTATCGCAATGCGGTGTCGTGGTCGGTGAGCCATCCCATTCCGACGATCGTTTTTTTCGTGGTTCTGCTCGGCGCGACCGTTCTGCCATTAATGAACCTCGGGATGGATTTCTTCCCGCAGATCGATGCCGGACAAATGCGACTGCATGTTCGCGCACCGCCTGGTACGCGCATCGAGGACACGCAGAAGGACTTCAGCGAAGTCGAGCAGGCGATCCGCAAGATCGTCGGCAACGATCAGATCGATGTCATTCTCGACAACATCGGCCTGCCGTACAGCGGCATCAATATCGCCCTCAGCGATACGGCTACCGTCGGTCCGATGGATGGCGAAATTCTCGTGTCGTTGAAGGAGAAGCATACTTCGACACCTGCTCATATTGCAGAACTTCGCCGTAAGTTACCGCGGATGTTCCCTGAGCTTCAGTTCTTTTTCCAGCCGGCTGATATCGTCAATCAGGTCTTGAATTTCGGGCAGCCTGCGCCGATCGACGTTCGTATTTCCAGCCGGAACGCGGATAAGGCATATGCGCTCGCATCCAAGATCGCGCACGATTTGAAGTCAGTGCCGGGCATCGTCGATTCGCATGTTTTCCAGGTGCCCGATGCGCCTGCCATCAAGGTGGACGTCGATCGCACGAAGGCGAGGGATCTCGATCTCGATCAGCATGGTCTGGCAAACGACGTGCTTGTCACGCTCAATTCCAGCGCGCAGGTCTCTCCGAATTTCTGGCTCAATCCGCATAATAACGTCAGCTATCCGTTGGTCGTGCAAACGCCGACATATCGCGTCAAATCAACGAAGGATTTGTGGACGCTTCCCGTCACGGCGCCGAACGGCAAGCATTCCCAGCTTTTGATGAATGTCGCCAAGTTCGGCCGAACGAAAGTGCCGATGGTGGTGTCGCAGTTGAATATCGCGCCGGTGTTCGACGTCGACGCCGACGTTCAAGGACGGGATCTCGCATCGGCCGCTGACGCAATCGACAAGGTGCTTGCGAAAGATAGTCCGCCTGTCACCAGCGGGATCAAGGTGAAGCTCAGCGGACAGATCGAAACGATGCGTCAGAGCTTCGCAGGATTGTTCGGCGGCATGGGCCTCGCAGTCGTCCTGGTATTTCTGCTGCTGGTCATCAATTTCCAAAGCTGGCTCGATCCGATCATCATCTTGTTGGCGGTACCTTTCGCTCTCGCTGGCATCGTCTGGATGCTCTTTATCACCGGAACGCACATCAGTGTTCCAGCGCTGATGGGCAGCCTGATGTGTATCGGTTTGACGACCGCGAACGGCATTCTTGTTCTGACATTTGCTAATCAGCAGGTTGCGCTTGGGATTGATCCGATGCATGCGGCGATCGAAGCGGGCTACACGCGACTTCGGCCAGTTTTGATGACTGCGGGCGCGATGATCCTAGGCATGATTCCGATGGCTTTGGGTGTCGGCGAAGGCGGCGAGCAGAATGCGCCTTTGGCTCGGGCGGTCATCGGCGGCCTTTTGCTGGCAACAGTCGCTACGCTTATTTTTGTCCCGACGATGTATCGGCTTTTGCGCCGTGACACTTCTCGGAAAACCGTAGACGGGAGGATGCCCCTTGCGCATGCTTAAGAAGAGTGAGACTGACGCGAACGCCCTGCAGACGGAGCCTTGCGAGGCTGATCCGCTCGCACCTTCGGACTTTCCAGCGAAGGAAGGGCTCGGCGACGTCGCGAAAGAAGACTATCCGAAATCAACAGGGCGCTGGATGACGACGATCGCCATCGTCGTCGGGCTCGGACTGACTGCGGGCTTTGTCGAGGTTAACCGAATTAAGGCTCAGGAAGCTGAGAACCTAGCGCAGGAAACACAAAAGAACGTCGCGATGCTTCCTCTGGTCGACGTCGCTGTCGCCCAGGCGGGACCAGCATTCAAATCCCTTATTCTCCCAGGCGATACCGCGTCCTGGTATCGGACGACACTGTATTCGCGCGTGAACGGCTACCTGGCGGAATGGAAGGTCGATATCGGGGACAAGGTGAAGAAGGGGCAGTTGCTCGCCACGATCGACACTCCCGATCTCGATTCGCAGTTGGTTGCGGCGCGTGCGGAACTGGAGGCGGCAAAAGCTGAGGCCAAAGTACGGCAAGCGGATGCTGATTTTGCGAAAAGCAGTTACGATCGCTGGCGTGATTCGCCAAAGGGCGTCGTTTCCGATCAAGAGCGAGAGGAAAAGAAAGCCGCCAACGACAGCAGTCTCGCGAAGCTCAATGCCGCGATTGCGCAGGTGGCGGTCGATCAGGCCAAGGTTGATGGGTTGATGACGCTCACGCAATTCAAGAATGTGACAGCGCCGTTCGACGGCATCATCACGGATCGCCGCGTCGATCCCGGCGATCTGGTGACTGCGGGCAGCTCCGCTAATACATCGCCGCTTTTCGTCATTCAACAAACCGATCGAATCCGTATTTTCTCGCGTGTTCCGCAGGGCGTCGCAGAGCGGCTTACGATTGGCTCTCCCGTGAAAGTTATGACTGCAGACGGCTCTGGCCGAGCCTATGAGGGCAAGATCGTGCGCACGACCGGTTCGGTCGATCCGCATGCGCGCACAATGCTGGTGGAGGTCGTCCTCCCAAACAAAGATTATGCGCTTTCACCCGGGATGTATGTTCGCGCCGAATTTGAGGTTGCGCAGTCGAAGAGCGTTGTTGTGCCCGCCGCCGCGATTTCGTTCCGGGGCAAGGGCGCGCAGGTTGCTGTAATCGAAGACGGGCGGGTTGCGTTTAAGAACGTCTCCATCGCGACTGACGATGGCGACAGCGTTGAACTGGCATCGGGCATCAAGGTCGGTGATCACGTGGCACTCAACATCAACAACCAGATTTCCGACGGCGACAAAGTCGAGGTCAATAGTTCCGGGAAGGCCCAAAGCTGATGGTCAAACGGGGGGGGCTGAAATTTCTCCTGCCAATCCTAGCCGGGGGGCTTACGGGTTGTGCAGTCGGGCCGGACTATCTGATGCCGCATATCGGTGCGCCGGCAATGTTTACGACCGGTAGCCTTGGCGGCAGTTCGGGCAGTTCTGTATCGGTGGCGCAATCGCAGTCGCCTGCGATTGCCAGGTGGTGGTCTTTGCTTCGGGATCCTCAACTTGAAACGCTGATCCAGCAGGCGGTTGTCGCAAATCCGGATATCGAAATCGCCGCCAATCACATCCGCGCAGCCCGCGCCAATGAGGTCGCGGTTCGTGGATTGGCGCTGCCGATCGTAGAAGCGAATGCCGCGGCAGGCCGAGGTACCGGTACAAATTCGACGAAGGGACGCGTTGCTGGTCCGTTGAACGCCGGGACGAACACCAACGGGCTCGAAGAGATTACGCACGTCGCTGGCTTTGACGCCGCATGGGAGCTGGATCTCTTCGGTAAGAACAGGCGCGCATACGAAGCAGCCCAATATTCGACGGATGTTGCTATCGAACAGAGGCGTGCGGTTCTGGTCTCGGTCGTTGCGGAAGTCGCGAGAGCTTACGTCGAGACGCGTGGCATCCAAGCCAAGATAAAAGTATCGAAAGAGAATGTCGCGCGGGCGCAGAAGATCTTCGATCTGATGAAGACGCGTTTCGATCGGGGTCTGACGAACGAGCTCGATGTCAAGCTCGCATCGCGCCAGCTTGCGACGCTCAAGGCGGAACTCGCGCCGCTTGCGAGTGAAGAATATGCTGGGTGCGCACGTATTGCAGTTCTGCTTGGAACCTATTCCGGCGGTGTTTGCCAGGAGCTCAGTGCTTATCGGCAGATTCCCACAACGCCGAGCCGTTTGAAAACGGGATTGCCGGCGAGCGTGATCCGCCGTCGTCCGGACGTTCGCGCGGCGGAACGCCAGCTTGCCGTCGAGACGGCGAGGATTGGCGTTGCTGTCGCGGATCTCTTTCCGCGCGTCGAGATTACGGCAGGTGGCGGCTTACAGGGACAGGGCATCGGTGTTGTGCCTGTGGTCACCAAGAGCATCTATTCGGTGGGACCTTCGGTCTATTGGCCGCTGCTCGACTTCGGGACGCTCGATTCGCTCGTGCACATTCAGCAGCTGCAGGCGGATTCGCAGTTCCTCACGTATAAGCGCGTCGTTATTTCGAGCGTCGAAGAAGCGAACGTTGCGCTGTCGCGTTATCGCGCGGCGATGGCCACGCTCAAATCTTTGGCCATCGCTGCCAAAGAGAGCAAAGGCGCGGTCGATCTCGCAACAGAGCGTTATGATCGCGGCGTAACGGACTCGCTCAATGTGCTGGATGCCGAGCGGCAGGATGACGAACTTCAGCTGCAGTATGTCCAGGCGAAGGCCGATGCGGCCACGGCGTTCATTGCGCTCTATAAAGCTCTGGGCGGTGGCTGGGAGATGTTCGAGCAGGATCTTCCTGCGCCGCGTGCAAGGCCCGCTGTTCTTGCCGCGTTCGATCACTTGCACGATCACTGAAAAATGGAGCGATAAATCCTGCAGGCGCCGTGGATGCGCCTGCAGGCGCCGTGGATGCGCCTGCAGGACGTTTGCGCACCTGAATTTATTTCGTCATTGTCGCGATTGATTGACCAAGCGGCGCGCGGAACTGCCTTTCGCGCAATTTTTCGATCGCGAGCTTATTGGCAATCGCTGCATTGTTCATCGGATCGATGGCGAGGACGCGATCGAAGTCAGCTTCGGCATTTTTGAAGTCGAGGCCGGCGGCGCGCGTATTTCCGCGGGCGATGTAGGCGTTCAAAAACTTGCCGTTAAGTGCGATGGCATAATCGTAATCGTGGATTGCATCCTTCGCGCGACCGAGCGCGCGTAGTGTATTTCCCCGATTGAAATAAAGGGTCGATTCATTTGGGGACAGCTCAATGGCGCGATCATAGCTTGCCAGCGCGTCCTGCAGATGCCCCTCAGCCTTGTATGCGTTCGCTAGGTTATTGTACGCGCGTGTGCTTAGCGGATCGATATCGATAGCTTTGCGGTCATCGGCAATTGCATGGGTGTAGTCGCGCTCCGAGGCGAAGGCGATGGCACGCGCTTCATAGGCGCTGAGATCCCGTGGAGCTAACGCGACAGCATGATCGAAATCGGCAATGGCCTTCGAAAAGTTCTCCGTGGCAAAGTAGGCGAGGCCGCGATTGACATAGGCAATCTCGACTTTCTCAGAATCCGATGCGTTATCCTCGATGGTCGCGGTGCATGCAAAGATGTGCAGTGCAGGTGTCGCCGCATCGGCACATTGGTCGCCGTCCGCCGCCCATGCAGATGGCGCTACCGATAGCGATGATACCGCTATCACGAGTGCGAATATGCTGATCGATGTGCGCGAGAAGAGCATGGCGTTCGGTCTCCGACGTGTTGGCAATCGGGACAGCGCAGTGGCGATAGGGGATGCCGCTATTGATTCCCGTACAGCCCCGGAATAGTCCCCACGAATGCTCTCCTGCCCACCTGCATCTGGCTTTCCTAGGTCCGTATGAATACGGACCAGCTATTACTGATGTGATGCTCCCGACGCGACGGTTGCGAGACTCTCGCGATATAGCTGCAAGGATATATGCCTCTGGGGGACTGCAATGGGGATAGCTAAAGCGCTCGGAACGACGCTCGTGTTCATTGGAGTCGGCGTCGTTCCGGCCACTGCAGGCGATTTGCTGCAAACATCGGCGAACGCCAGTTCATCTCTTCACGATTTGAATATTCCGGCGCCCAGCTATGTCGGCGCGACGTCGTCTGATGAGGACGCAGGGGACGCCATTCAGGACTTCTTTCAACGTTGGCAGGAAATTGCGCACGCCGCAAAGGCTTCGCAGCCGGATTGGATGACACCGCTCGCGACCGTGACGCCGCGGTTGGAGCAAGAGTTTCGGTCCGACCAGTTTTTTGAGCAGATGGGAAATGGCGCCCATCAGAATGTCTACGACGGCGGCAAGGGTTTCGAATTCATTCCGACGATGACCAATGAAGTACTGATCAACCTGCCACCCTATGAAGAGCGCACGCATGCCAAACAGGCGTCCGGTTGGGCGGACTGGCCCGCTGTCACCATCAAGCAGCGGCTTATCAGCGCCAACAAGGAAAATGGCGATTACATCGTGTCGGCGTTTTTCGGCGTGCAGGCGCCGACCGGCGACGATCCTTTTACAAACGATGCGTGGGTCGTGACGCCGACGTTGGCGGCGGGCAAAGGCTGGGGTGATTTCGATGTTCAGGCGACGGTCAGCGTTCCTATTCCGTTGGAACGTGAAAGTGAAATCGGGACATCCGTCGTTACCAACGTCGCGTTTCAATATCATCTTGCGAAATATTTCTGGCCCGAATTCGAAGTCAACTATACGCATTGGGCCGACGGCGAGCGAAGCGGCAAAGACCAAGTCTTTTTGACGCCCGGTCTCATTCTTGGTCGTTTCAAGCTGTGTGACGACAGCAATCTGATCGTCGGTGCAGGCTATCAGTTTGCGGTTTCGCCGAAGACGACATCGCCGGTTCTCACGCCGACTTACGACAGCAACTGGATCGTCACGACAAGGCTCTCGTTCTGACGACGTAGAACTACGGAGGGGCTTGCCGGGTGTTTAATACCATACCGGTTTGCTTAATAGTCCGAGCGCTACAGACCTCAACTTTGGCCCCGGCTTTACCCGAAGCCCGGGGCCTTTTTCTCTTTGAGGTGTCTCAATCGATGTAAAAATTGAGATGCAAGGGCGCCAAGAAAAGACGAGCTGTCGTCAAGGCGGTGCTGCAGCAATCAGCGCGGATATGGGATCTTCGTTTGCAGGTGGTTTTTGCTGGCCTCGGAATGCGAGTGCTTGTCCTGCGGGGATGGAGAGCGATCCGAATGCGGCGGCCAATTGCGCGGCAGATTATCGGAGACATGGCAGTAGGCGCGTCTCGCCATATGATGGCAATGGCGGTAGTCGCGCGCATCGACAGGGTTGATGGTTGCTGCCTCGTCGCCGGCAAAAAATGCCGGAGCGTAAGAATTCGCCGCCGCCGATACCGTACCTGCAAAGATGAATGCCAATGCCGCGCAAGCGGCGAGCGAGCGGTTTTGTTTGTGGTTCAGTGTCATTGTCAAAGATCCTTTCGAAATCCAAATGGATTCACATTTCGGTGGGACGCCTATTTCCATGCGTCATGCGCACCGTGAGGCGATTGTCTTTGGCAGAGTTCAGGATGACGGCATGGACGTCACAACCGTCGTGATGCGGCGTCCAATATTCGAGATGTCCTGAATCGGCTCTGTCAGCGGTCTCTACAGCGACGGTTTTGGTCGCAGCCGTCTCGGTGTGTTCGTTAAAAGCCGCTCTAAAATCCTGGAACAGATGAGGCGTGATGCCTTCGATCGTAATGGAACAGACAGTCCGTCCCAGTTGCTCGACAGATTGTGCAAGGACCAGACGTGCTTTGCCGAAACTTGTTTTGCCGGTCCAGGTTTTCAGTCCAGCTGATGTCATTGTCGGTTGGCCCCGCCAAGGCGCGGCTTCAACGGCGCGGCCAAAGGCACGGGCGTCCTCGCCGTTGGCGAAGCATGTCTCGTCGATGTTCCGAATGAGGTCCGCGACCAGTTTGGTGTGTACAACCTCTCTCGAGAGACGATCGGCGGCTGTCTTATCATCGAGCCTCTTTAGTCCAGCTTCGGCGCGTGCGTTTGCGGGCTGGTATTTAAGCGCGGTCTCGAATTGGGTTCTGGCTTTGTCACTGTCGCCTTGTTGCAGAGAGAGAAAGCCTTTTTCGGCGTAGGCGGGCGCATAGGTCGATGATACCTCAAGCACGCGGTCGAAGGCTTGGTTCGCTTCTTTGAGCCGCCCTTGCTGCGCCAGGATCAAGCCGCGATTATAAGCGATGAAGCGATCGTCGGGTCTTATCTTGGCCGCGGCGTCGTAATCCGAAAGTGCTTCGTCGAAGCGCTTGGCTCGAAAATAAAGGCTTCCGCGATTAACTAGAGCGGGTGCGAACTCCGGCGCGCGTGCGACGGCAGCGGTGTAGTCAGCGAGCGCCCTATCGAATTCGTCCAGCTTAGAATAGCTGTTCGCCCGATTATAGAAGACGCGTGCGTCGTTCGGTTGGAGCTGAAGAAGCACGGAATAGAGCTGCACTGCAGTTTTGTATTCGCCACTGCCGTAGGCACGGTTTGCCCTGTCAGCGAGGTGTTGCGCGCGTTGCGTTTCGATAGCCGCTGTCGACGCCGGTGCGTCATCAGGCGTTGCGCCGAGTGCCATGGGTGAGCCGACAGCGGTTGCGGTGAGAGCAATTGCTGTGCTTAGCGCCGCGGTCAGGAGTGTTGTCGGGGTTATGGCTGGGATCGTCGTTACGATTTGGGACGCTTGGCGAGCCAACACAGCAGAACACGACCTCTCCCTGCCAACAAAAATTGGCATGAGTTTTTCTCCAATAAAGCAAGATGGATTTGACCGCGCCAACGGCGCGGAGCGCAATCAATGCTCTGGGGGCCGCGCTCTAAATCTGGAGAACGATCGTGCTGCGGTCGCTAAGCGTGGACCGCAGATGGGGTGGATTATCAAACGTTGCGTGCGAGATGGCACAGTGAAAGTGCGCGGCAAGCAGCTCGCCGGACGTCGGCAGAAGAGCTGGTGCGTAACCACCTAAATTCTCGCCATTCCTGTCAGACGGCTTGGATTGATGCGGGTGCTTGAAAAACGATGCATGCTGAAGCCGGTAATCTGTGCAGGGCTCGGATTCGGCTTTCGCGTGCGAATTCGAAAAGAGAATGAAGTGATCGTTCGATCCGGATTGCGTGTCGTGGTGAAGGCGCTCGATCTCGACCGCAACGCTATGGGTGCTGCTCACACACAGAACCAGCGGCAAGCCTGCGACGGATGTCGCGAGCAGGACCGCTGATGTGATCAAATATCTGACGAAGCGAGTGAGCATGCGCTATCTAAACATCTTCTAATTCATATTTCCGCTGGAAAGTGCTTGTAAGATGCCGCATTGGCAATCCCGCCGCGACATATCCTTCGATATGTTGTGAGCTTGCAACAAAATCAATCCCGATGCTGCGCAGTATTTTTCGATTTGGCCGAAACATTGGGGAGGCAGAGTCCGTGTGACGGATCGCTGTCGGCGGTTCGGGGACTTGACTAAGCAGAGTTTGGACATAAACCTAATTGCAATGCACCAATCGGCAAACCACACCTCAAAATCGTTTCTCGCTGTCACGCGCAGCGGACGGTCGGTCGTGTGTGCGTTGCTTTCATTACTCATGATGGCTCTCAGCGGTCCCTTCAGTCTGTCGCATGCGATTGCCGAGCATGGGTATGAGAATTGTGCGGGCCATGGCATCGACGCGAAAAAAGCATCGCAAGATTCGGAGGTTCCTCAGGGGCTCTCAGGACAGCATTGTGTGCTTTGTTTTTCCGTTCAGCATCTGATTTCGAAACCGAGTGTTCCCACCCGCACCGAGGCTATGGCGCCGGTCACCTATACAGCATGGGAAACGCTTGATGGGCCGTTGGATGGTCCAGGGCCGCTGTTCAAGCCGCCGCGCCTTTAAAGCGCTTTTCAATCGCGATGACGTGGCTGCGCACTCTCTTTTCGCGTGCCGCGATCGCGTGAACCTCCGTCAAAATCGCAACGCGGCGCCCTAAGCGGTCTCCGCAACACGTGGATTGTTTCGACATGCAGCGAATGCTGATAGCTGGTGGCGTGCGCTTGTGCGCCGCTGTCCTGGCACTGGCCGTGCTTTGCGCGGCTACTTTCGCACCTGGCCTTTCCAGGTTTTTCACCATCTCAAGCGACGCCAAGGCGCACGCGTCGGCGGAGACCAAGGGTCATTCGGAAGCCGGACATCAGCATGACGAGGGGCATGCACATGACGCCGGTGGAGAGGCCGTAAACGAGGAAAACGGATCGGATGCTGCGCACGGCGAAGAAGCCGGTCACGAGCATCATGAGGGCCTCGAAGTCTCGCAGGATCGGATCGATGCCGAAGGCATTGCGTTGACGGAAGCCGGAGCGGGTGCGCTCGATCGGAGCCTGACAGTGCCGGGAACGGTGATCGCAGACCGCAATCGCGTGGGGCGCGTTGCAGCGCAGGTTGTCGGTACAGTCGCGGAGTTGAAGAAGCGGCTTGGCGATGTCGTCGCGAAGAATGAAGTCGTCGCCGTCCTGGACAGCCGGGAAGTGGCCGATGCGAAGAGCGAATACATCAACGCGCTCGTCAACGCGAACCTGCAAGAGACGCTCTTTGATCGTGAAAAAACGCTCTACGAGAAGCAGATTTCGGCGGAGCAGCGCTATTTGCGGGCGCAGGCTACCGATACCGAAGCGAAAGTCCGATTAGGCGTCGCGCATCAGAAGCTTGCTGCTCTGGGCGTCAGCGAAGCGGACATCCAAACGTTAAAGCAGCGCGGCCAATCTGCAACGAACCTGCAACGTTACGAAATTCGCGCGCCGATCGGCGGGCGCATTGTCGAGCAGCTTGTCGATCTCGGAACACCCGTCGGGCGCGAGGGCGAAGCCAAGGAGCTGTATGCCATTGCCGATCTTTCGGTGGTGTGGATCGAGCTTGCCGTTTCGATCAGTCACCTTCCCGATATCAAGGAGGGACAGAGTGTGCTGGTCAGTGGCAGCCATCCGGCCGAGACGACATCGGGAAAAATCATCTTTACGAGCCCGATGATCAATGAGGAGACGCGGACGGCGCGCGTCATCGCGTCGGTCGAGAATAAGGGTCTGGCGCTGCGGCCGGGTTCGTTCGTCAACGCCGACATTCTTTTTGGAACGAAACCGGTTGGGCTGAAGCTTCCGAAAACCGCGCTGCAGACAGTCAAGGGTGAGACGATTGTTTATGTCCGCACCGAACACGGCTTCGAAGCGCGCAAAGTGACGGTGGGCGGCACCGATGGCTCGTCTGTTGAGATCGTGGCCGGGCTTGAACCGGGCGAGACGGTTGCGGCGACGAACACGTTCCTGCTTAAGGCCGAGAGCGGCAAATCCGAAGCTACGCATTCGCATTGAGGACGTTCCGATGATTGCACAGGTGCTTGAATTTTCGGTTCGCCGTCGTTGGCTCGTCATTCTCCTGACGCTGCTCGCCGCAAGCTACGGCGTGTGGTCGCTCAATCGGCTGCTGATCGACGCCGTTCCCGACATCACGAACAATCAGGTTCAGATCAATACCGTCGCGCCATCGTTGCCGCCGTTCGATATCGAAAAGCAGGTGACATTTCCGATCGAGACGGCGCTTGCGGGGATACCGGGTCTTGAATACACACGCTCGCTTAGTCGCAATGGCTTTTCGCAGGTCACGGCGGTCTTTACCGAAAGCACCGATATCTATTTCGCGCGCCAGCAAATCAGCGAGCGCTTGCGCGAAGTGGACGAGCGACTGCCCGCTGATGCTAAGCCGAGCCTTGGTCCGATTTCGACCGGTCTTGGTGAGATCTATATGTGGACCGTGGCTTTCGCGCCCAAAAGCGAACAGATCGGCGAGGTCGGGCCTCAAAGCGACGGCTCTTACGTGACGCCCGAGGGTCAACGCCTGACCAACGATATCGAGCGTGGCGCGTATCTGCGTACGGTCCAGGATTGGATCATCAAACCGCAGATCGCGAGCGTGCCGGGGATCGCTGGCGTCGACGTTATCGGTGGATACGAGAAGCAGTATCTCGTGCAAGCGGATCCCGCACGCCTGACAGCCCTCAATCTTTCGTTTGGCGACATCGTCGAAGCGCTCGAGAAAAATAACGTCAGCCGCGGAGCCGGCATTTTCGAGCAAAGCGGCGAGGGGCTTGCGGTCCTCAGCACCGGACGGCTCGAAAACATGCCCGATATCGGCAGCGTCGTCGTGACGACACGTGGCGGATCGCCGGTGAGGATTAGAGACGTCGCGCAGGTTACGATCGGCCGCGAGTTGCGCACCGGCAGCGCAAGCATTAACGGGGAAGAGGCCGTTGTCGGCACGGCGCTAATGCTGATCGGCGAGAACAGCCGGACAGTGTCGTCGGCCGTTAGTAAAAGGATCGGCGAGCTTTCGAAGTCGCTGCCACCGGGCATTGCGTTGCGACCGGTGCTCGACCGGACCGTGCTGGTCGATGCCACCATTTCGACGGTCGCAAAGAACCTGCTTGAAGGTGCGCTTCTCGTCGTTATTGTTCTGTTCGTTCTGCTCGGGAATATTCGTGCGGCGGTTATAGCGGCGCTGGTAATACCCATTGCCATGCTGCTGACGCTGACCGGGATGGTACAGGCGAAGATCAGCGCCAACTTGATGAGCCTCGGTGCGCTCGATTTCGGTCTGATCGTCGACGGTGCCGTCATCATCGTCGAGAATGCGCTGAGACAGATTTCTGAGCGACAGCACGTTTTGAAGCGCGTGCTCAGTCTCGATGAACGCTTGGAAACGGTGACCAAGTCGGCGGAGGAGATGATCAAGCCGTCTGTCTACGGTCAGGCCATCATTATTCTAGTTTATGTGCCGCTGCTGACGTTTTCCGGCGTCGAAGGTAAAATGTTCGAGCCGATGGCGGTCACCGTTATCATGGCACTCATCGCGGCTTTCATTCTGTCGCTGACATTCGTTCCAGCGGCCATTGCCGTTGCAATCAGCGGGCGTGTTGTCGAGGCCGAGAGCTTGCCTGTGCGGGCGATAAAGAGTGTGTATGAGCCGCTGCTTCGCGCGACGCTCAACAGGCCTGTGCTACCGATCATGGTGGGCGTGGCGCTCTTCGCCGGAGCGCTGATGCTGTTCGGACGGCTCGGGCAAGAGTTCATCCCAACGCTTGATGAGAAGAACCTCTCGATGCATGCGATGCGGATACCGAGTACGTCGCTGACGCAATCGCAGGATATGCAGCTTAGAGTCGAAAAAATCGTCAGCTCGTTTCCGCAGGTTTCGCTTGTGTATTCCAAGACGGGCACTGCCGAGGTTGCGTCCGATCCGATGCCGCCGAACGTTTCGGATACGTTTATTATTCTGAAGCCGGAATCGGAATGGCCTGATCCTTCGCTTAGCAAGCAAGCGCTCGTTGGGCAAATTCAGGAGAAGCTCGAAAAGCTTCTAGGAAATAACTTTGCGTTCTCGCAACCAATTCAGATGCGCTTCAATGAACTTCTTGCGGGCGCGCGTGGCGATCTCGCCGTTAAAGTTTTCGGCGACGAATTCGGCCCGATGCTGGATGGCGCCAACGCGATTGCCAAAATCCTGCGCGGTACGGACGGCGCGACGGACGTAAGCATTGAGCAGGCCCAAGGTCTGCCATTCCTTGAGATCAAGCTGAAGAAGAACGAAATTGCGCGGTTCGGGTTGAGCGCGTTCGCCGTGCAAGAGGTGATCGGCGCGGCGATGGCCGGGCGTTCTGCTGGGGTGATTTTCGAAGGCGATCGGCAGTTTCCGGTTGTCGTCCGGTTGCCGGATGCGATGCGCGCGGATCTCGAAAAGCTGAAGCACATCCCTGTTGCGTTACCGCCGAACGGCGCAGGGCGCATTGCCACCATTCCGCTGGAACAAGTTGCGAGCTTTGCCGTGACGGAGGGACCGAACCAGGTCTCACGCGAGAATGGCAAGCGGCGCATCGTCGTGACGGCAAACGTGCGCGGGCGCGATATCGCGTCCGTCGTCGCGGAGGCACAAACGAAGGTCACAGAAGAGGTGAAGCTGCCGACGGGCTATTACATTGCCTGGGGCGGCCAGTTTGAAAATATGGCTGCAGCGCAGCAGCGTCTCGCCGTCGTTGTGCCCGCGTGTTTTCTGCTGATTTTTCTGCTGCTCTATTCCGCCCTCGGCTCGCCGCGAGATGCCATCCTGGTATTCAGCGCTGTCCCGCTCGCTTTGACCGGCGGCGTCATTGCTCTTTGGTTTCGCGACATGCCGTTCTCGGTTTCGGCGGCGGTCGGCTTTATCGCGTTATCGGGTGTCGCGGTTCTCAACGGGCTCGTCATGCTGACATACATCAAGCAATTGATGGCAGCGGGATTGCCGGCTGCGGAAGCAATACGCCAGGGCGCGCTGGCCCGTTTGCGGCCTGTCGTGATGACGGCGCTCGTCGCGTCGCTCGGGTTTTTGCCGATGGCGCTTGCAACGGGAACGGGTGCGGAAGTGCAGCGGCCGCTGGCGACGGTCGTTATTGGCGGGTTGTTGAGCGCAACGCTGCTGACACTGCTCGTTCTGCCGGCGCTGTCGATTTGGTTTGGTTCGCGTGCTGCCGTGGCGAAACGAGCGACGACGGCTGTTCCTGCGGCTGCGGAATAGGTGAGGGCTGCGATCAGGCGGTCAACCGCGCCGTCGCCTCGTTATCCTTGAACCAGTTGTAGGCTTCGGTGAGACCGTCGCGCAGGCCGTAGCGCGGCGTCCAGCCCGTGGCCTTCAGCTTGGAGACGTCGAGCAGTTTGCGCGGCGTGCCGTCGGGCTTCGTCGGATCGGTGACGATCTTGCCGTTGAAGCCGACGACGTCGCATACCAAGCGCGCCAGGTCGAGAATGGTGATGTCTTCGCCCGTGCCGACATTGACATGCTCAGCACCTGAATAGACTTTCATCAGATGCACAACGGCGCCGGCAGCATCATCGACGTGAAGAAATTCGCGGCGCGGTGTGCCGGAGCCCCAGATTGTAATGTCTTCGGCGCCGGACTTCTTCGCTTCATGTACTTTGCGCAAAAGTGCCGGGATAACGTGGCTTTTGAGCGGATCATAGTTATCGCCCGGGCCATAGAGATTGGTCGGCATAGCCGAGACGAAATCGGCGCCATACTGACGGCGATAGGCTTCGCAGAGCTTCAGCCCGGCGATCTTGGCGATGGCGTACCATTCGTTCGTCGGCTCCAGACTTCCGGTCAGAAGGGCGCTTTCGGGGATCGGCTGCGGCGCGAACTTCGGATAGATGCATGAGGAACCGAGATACAAAAGCTTCTCGACGCCGCTGCGGAAGGCTGCGTCGATAACGTTCATTTCGATGGCGAGATTGTCGTAGAGAAATTCCGCCGGGTAGGTGTCGTTTGCGAGAATGCCGCCGACTTTTGCTGCCGCAAGAAATACGGCATCCGGCTTTTCGCGATTGAACCACTCTCTGACGCGCGCTTGATCGCGGAGATCGATCTGGTCGCGACCAACCGTCAGGATGATGCAGTTTTCGTTCTGTAGCAGACGAAGAATCGCTGATCCGACCATGCCGCGGTGGCCGGCGACGAATACGCGCTTGTTGGTCAGATCAAAAGACATCGCTTCCTCGCATGGTCTTCGCACTTACTATTCGTTGAGGCTATTGCGCCAGCTTTCGCGTTCGAGGAGCGCGAGGTCGGCGGCGACCATTTCTTTAACGAGCTCCTGGAAGCCGACCTTGTGGTGCCAGCCTAGTTCGTTGCGGGCCTTGCTCGGATCTCCGAGCAAGAGATCGACTTCTGTCGGACGAAAATAGCGCGGATCAATGCGAACCAACTCGCCACCGGTTTTGACATCGTAGCCGATCTCATCGACACCGCGGCCCTTCCAGGCGATGGTCTTGCCGACTTCGGCAAATGCTAGCTCAACGAATTCGCGAACGGAATGGGATTCTCCCGTTGCTAGCACGTAGTCGCTGGGCTTTTCGTTTTGGACCATCATCCACATGCCTTCGACGTAGTCTTTCGCGTGGCCCCAATCGCGTTTGGCGTCCAGATTGCCGAGATAAAGTGCGGACTGCAAACCAGCGGCGATGCGGGCAACGGCGCGTGTGATCTTTCGGGTTACGAAAGTTTCGCCGCGGAGCGGACTTTCATGGTTGAACAAGACGCCATTCGAAGCATGCATACCGTAGGCTTCACGGTAGTTGACGGTGATCCAGTAGGCATAAAGTTTGGCCACGCCATAAGGCGAACGCGGATAAAATGGCGTCGTTTCTCTCTGCGGCGTTTCCTGGGCTTTACCGTAAAGCTCAGATGTGGAGGCCTGATAGAAACGCACTGAATTCTCGAGCTTGAGGATGCGGAGCGCTTCGAGGAAACGCAGCACGCCGACGGCGTCGGCGTTTGCTGTGTATTCCGGCGTCTCGAAACTTACCTGGACGTGGCTTTGTGCGGCGAGATTATAGATTTCATCGGGCCGGGTTTCCTGGACGAGGCGGATGACGTTGGTTGAATCCGTCAGGTCGCCATAGTGCATGAAGAACGACGTGGTCGCCTCATGCGGATCCTGATAGATTTCATCGACGCGTTGGGTATTGAATGATGACGATCGTCGCTTAATGCCGTGGACGACGTAACCCTTATCTAGAAGAAGACGCACAAGGTAGGCGCCGTCCTGGCCGGTGACACCGGAAATCAATGCAGTCTTGCTTTTGCTCATGCCATTCCCCCAAGTCCCGCCGAGATTTATGTGGGGTTGTCGCTTTGAGCGCAATACGAATGCGCGAGATTCTTTTTCATTTGATCGGTCCGTAGACTTTTTGGGGTTGCATGAAACGGCAGCACGGTCCGTCCGAGGCTGTTGCGAAGCTTGCAGTTATTTTCGCAACTGACGCTGACGAAATTTGCGGCAAAAACTTATGTCACTCTCGATATTCCGAAAGCTATCGGCTGGCGGTCGCTGTGAGAGCCGGTTGGTGAACTTCCGGCGCCTTCATGAAGACGACGGCAATCGCCGCTACCACAAGGACGACGGCCATGACATAGAACGCGTCGGAGAAGGCCATGATCAGCGACTGTTGGGCGACGAGATTTCCAAGCAGAATTTCTGCCTGATGGTAGGCGCGTCCGGGGTCCGGCAAGCTGTGCGCTTCGAAATAGTGCTGCATGCGGGTGAGGAAGGATTGATCCGTCAGATTGTAAGGCGTGACCGACTGACCGATGATATTGGAATGAAATTGCTCGCGCTTGGTGATGATGGTCGCCAGCGCGGCCGTGCCGATTGCGCCTCCGAGGCTGCGCAGCATGTTGAATAATCCTGACGCAGCTGCGGACTCTTTTGGAGCCACGCTGTTCGTCGCCAGAACTGAGAGTGGCGAAAGTAGGATCGCCTGGCCGAGGGCGCGTACGATGTTGGTATAGAAAAACTGCTGTCCCGCGTCGTTGAAACTCAAATGCGTATTCATGAAACAGCTGACTGCGAAGATGCTGAGGCCTGTGCAAACGATCAAGCGGGCATCGAAACGCTTCAAGAGGAAGGGGACGAATGGAATGATGAGCAGCTGCGGAAGTCCGGCCGATGCGAGCACGAGGCCAATCTGCTGAGCGTTGTAGCCCTGGACTTCGTCGAGATACGCGGGAAGCACGTAGATCGATCCGAACAGCGCGAAGCCGACGAGCGTATTCGCCAACGTTCCGAGGCCGAAACTCCGTCGAGTGAGCAGGCGAAGTTGCACGGCGGGCTTCTCGACGGTGAGTTCGATGACGACGAAGATCGTCAGCATGACCGCCGAGATGATGGCAAGATGCACGATGAATGGCGAGCCGAACCAATCGTCCTTGTTGCCTTCATCCAAGACGGTTTGCAGGCAGGCGAGACCGATTGCCATTGTCGCGATGCCGAACCAATCGCCTTCTCGCAAAAGGCGAAGCTGCATCGGTTGACGATCGAGCGTCGGATAAAGCAGTGATAGCATTACCGCGCCGGGAACAAGATTGACGAAGAAGATATAGGGCCAGCCGTATTGTTCGGTGAGAATGCCGCCGATGGTCGGGCCGATCGCGGGGCCGAACGTGGCGGTGAGCGCGAATGCAGCCAAGCCGATGGGGCGCTGGCTTTCAGGTAGCTTTGTCAACACGGCCGTGAAGGCCATCGGGATCATGACACCGCCGGTGAAGCCCTGGAAGCCGCGCATCACGATCATGGTGCCGAGATTGCCCGCAAAGGCGCAGGCGACTGAGAAGATGAGGAACAGCACGACGTTCGACAACAGGAAGCGGCGGAAGCCAAACACGCGGCTGAGGTAATCCGTCAGCGGGATCATGATGATTTCGCCGATCAGATATGAGGTCGAGATCCAGGTTCCATTGTCGACGCCGGTGCCGATGCCGCCTTCGATTTCAGGCAGGGACGAATTGACGATCTGGATATCGAGGACGGCGATAAGTGCGCCCAACATGCATCCAGAGACCGCGATCCACGTCCGTAGGGAGGCCCGCTCGCTGTCGGGGCTGGTCGGAGCTTCGCTCATGACGCTTGCTTTGCTGCGGTTTTTGACGCCGGCGTTTTGTGGCGTGTGTCGATCGTTGTGATGACCGACATGCCGGGACGCAGCTTGCCGGCAAACGGATCGTTCGGGTCAATGTAGATCTTCACCGGGATGCGCTGGACAATTTTCGTGAAGTTTCCCGTTGCGTTGTCCGGTGGGAGAAGTGCGAACTCCTGGCCACTCGCCGGAGCGATGCTGCCGACATAACCCTGCACGGCGTTGTCGTCGAACGTGTCCACGGCAATCGTGACCGGCTGCCCTGGGCGGACATCAGCGAGTTCCGTTTCCTTGAAGTTGGCAATGACGTAAGCCTTGTTGAGCGGTACGACCGCGAGCAGCTCGGTTCCGGGTTGGGCATACTGACCGACCCGCACTGTGCGATCGCCGATGATGCCATCTACCGGTGAGGTAATCGTCGTATAGCCTAGGTTGATCTCCGCCTGTTCAAGCGTCGCATTGTTCTGCGAAAGCATGGCCCGTGCTTGCTTTAGTTCGGCGGTCAACGTCGCAATCTGTTTTTTGGCTGCTTCCAGTGCCGCCTTATCTTTCGCAAGCGTCGCCTGTGCCGTGCCGATTTGCGAGGCCGCCTGTTGCTCGTCTTGAACGGAACCGTATCCTTCGTTTGCGAGTGTGCCGAACCGCTGATTATTCTGTTGGGCGTATTTTTCGGTCGCTTCGTCAGCCTTGATGGTCGCCTCGGCTTCGCTCACGATGGCTTGCTGCTCTCCGATCTGAGCCTGGTCGGTGGCAATGGCCGCTTCCGCCTGTTTGACGCCGGCTTTCGCCTGATCGACGGCCGCTTTGTAGTCGCGCTGATCAATGATTGCGAGGACTTGGCCGGCTTTGACGCGCTGATTATCGTCGACGTACAGAGCGGCGATATCGCCGGATACTTGTGGAGCGATGGCGACGACGTCAGCTTGCACGTATGCGTCGTCAGTCGAGACTTCAAAGCGCCACTCGGTCCAATATTTCCAGCCGGCATAAATGCCACTGCCGATAACTGCCGCAGCAACAACAGCGATAAGAATGTGCCGCGGACCGAAGGGTAGCCAATGATGCGATTTTCCAGCCGTGTTTGCAGGATCTTGATCGGGCAAAGCGCTCGGCGCGGGCGCAATCGTTTCCCTTGCCGTCGGGACCATGCTTTCAGACTTCGCTGTCTCGTGCGCCATTACGTGCATCGTTTCGGGCGCCGCCTCGGTTGCGACGACGTCGGTGGCTGCGGTCAACATAGTCCACATCTCCATCTCGGCTCTTGCCAAGATATAAAAGAGCACTCACCAGCTCAGCTATTTAACCTTTGGCGCTGTTGGCCATACGTTTGGAAAGACCAGCTATACGTGTGTTTAATGACGTGCCCGTTTTGCGCCTACGTCGGCGAGAATGAAGAAAAGGGGCGCGCCTTTCGGCGCTCCCCCTCCGAGATGCATCTTCTTTTGTAGGCTTATGTCTTGCGGTTTTACCGGATCACGAAACACTGTGCCGTGCCGGAGGTCTTGAAATCACCGTTGCAATGGGGCGATGCGAATGCGCCCGAAACACCAGAGACCAGAAGCGCCACTGCGAGGATTGCGACTTTCATTTTCATATCTTCAATTTACCCGAGCGCCGTTTCATTCCTGACTGGATGGCGGCGCTGTTAAAAGCGATGCATTGGAGGTAAGTGCGATCGGCGCCCATTCCATAATCTCTAGGTATATGGGGCAGATGGCCCATGGGATTGTTCGTCGGCGGCATACCGGAACGTTCCCTCGGCAGGCTCACCAAATCTCAAGATGGTTTGGTTTAAGCTCTTGCCGCTGCACAGCGGGCGAGGCGACCACCGCCTCGCCGCCCGGCGCTGGTTATGCAGCGGGGAGCAGTCAACCAGCACCGTACCGGGACCGGCTACACATGTGTGTTGTCGGTCTCGGGTTCCTTCATTGGTGCATGGATGAGCCGTTACCCCGCCCGGATCAGCCTCGGCGAGAGGATGCGCGGGAGATGGTTTCCAAGTTTTAAACCTAAGGAAGATTTACGAACACTCGCGCAATTGCTCCGAATGTAGAAAACATAAATGCCGGAGTTGCTGTCGTGTCGCGGAGCCAAAAGCTCATTCGGCAAAACAAAACGGCACAGGCTCGCTTGTGCCTGCGCCGTTCGCGGAAGGAGAGAGGAAAGGGCGATCAGACGCGAAGCGGCGAAGTGTTGCCGTCTCAGTGCACCGCCGCGATCGCGATTTCCGTGAAGAGAAGCGAAAACAGCAACACGCCAGCAAACATGCCGAAAAAGCTTTGTCCGGTCGGTTTCATTGTCATTCTCCCATTCGGGCATTGTGGCTAATGGAAGTCCTACGCGTCGCTTAGCCACCTTGTCATGAGATGGGGGCTTTCAGTTGGCGAGCAACGGCGTCCTCACGCACTTGTGCGCGTTTTGCCCTTACGGATTGGACAGCTTTCGGATAGGGCTGCCGAGTTTCGGGATTGGGGCTCGGCGATAAGATTACTCCGCGGCGGCAACGCTCTTTGGCGGTGCCGGGAGCGCCTGTTCCTCGTCGCTCGCGCTTGCGGAGACGTGAACGACGCGGTCGTGAAGCGGCAGCAGCGACGAGCGATGGCCGATGGAAACAATCGCGGTATCGGGCAGTTTGTTTCGTATCGCGGTCAGGACGCGCGCTTCGGCGGCTTCGTCGAGTGCAGACGTTGCCTCATCGAGGAAAAGGATATCCGGACGGAGCAGAATGGCGCGTGCAAGCGCGACGCGCTGCTGCTCGCCGACCGAGAGGATATTGTTCCAGCGCTCGACGACGTTAAGAGATGGTTTCAGGTGTTCGAGGCCCGTAAGTTTTAGGATGTCGGAGATTTCTTCGTCCGACGGCTGGGCTTCCGTCGCCGGGTAGGTGAGCACGCTATGGAGCGAGCCCAGCGGGAAATAGGGCTTTTGCGGGAGCGCGAGGAGGCGGGCGCCGGATCTGGTGAGGATCACACCCGTCGCGTGAGGCCAGTAGCCCAGAATGGTGCGCAGCAACGTTGTCTTGCCGGCGCCTGATGGAGCCATCAGGAGCACCGACTCGCCCGGTTCGATATCGAGATTCACCGAGTTCAACAGCTTCTTGCCGCCGGGCGTTGCAAGCGAAATGCCGGCAAGGCTCAGCACGCCGTTGGCATTCGTCGTGCCCATCGAGACGGCGGATGTCTCGCTCGCCGTCGAGGCGAGCTGCATCTGATCGGAGAAGCCGGAAAGCCGGTCGACGACGGCGATCCATTCCGCCAGATCGGTATAGGAATTGACGAAGAACGACATCGACGATTGCACCTGGCCGAACGCGCCAGCCGTTTGCGTCATGACGCCGAGCATAATTGCGCCTGCGAAATAATGCGGGGCCATGATGAGGAACGGCAGCACGACGGCGATCTGATTGTATCCAGTCGTGAAGAATGTCAGAAATTTCTGGCGCCGCATGATGTCGTGCCAGTTGGTTACGATATCGGAGAAACGATCGCGCAGGATATTGCGCTCGGCGTTCTCGCCGCGCAGCAATGCGATCTGTTCGGAGTTTTCGCGAAGGTGCACCAAGCCGAAGCGAAAATCGGCTTCGCGCCGCTGGCGACTAAAGTTGAGGCTCGCCAATGTGCGGCCGATGAGATGCGCTCCGACGCTGGCCACGAGCGCGAATATGGCTGCGAGCCAGACGAGATAACCATGGGCGCCGATGTGATATCCTGCGATCTGCAGCGGAACCTCGGCTGAAATTCCCCACAGTATGATGCTGAATGAAACGAGGCTCGTGATCGACGACAGGAAGCCAATGCCGAGAGAGAGCGTTCGTCCGATATAAAGTGCGATGTCCTCAGCGATACGCTGGTCGGGGTTGTCGGCTGCCTCGCTGCGGAGACGCATGCGGTAGTGGGTGCTGTTCTGGAGCCAGCGGTGAACATAGCGCTCGGTCATCCAGCGCCGCCACCGGATCTGCAGCCATTGATTGAGATAGAGCTGATAAACCGACGAGATAATGAAGGCCGCGGCGATCACCGAGAATATGGCGAGCTGGTGCCAGAAGGCGCCGACGTTTTTCGTCTGAAGCGCGTTGTAGAACTCGGCGTTCCAGCTGTTGAGCAAAACGGACAGCCCAACCTGGCCGAATTCGATGGCGAGGACGACCAAGAGAAGGCTGCCGCCGATCCAGCGTTCCGCAACGGTGAATTTCAATCGGGAGCTGATGCGAACGACACCCGAATCTTTCGAGAAGAAGTAGGGCGTCGTCAGTTGCCAAATCGCGCTCAGGCGCGAGCGCGTATCATTCCGCATCACAATTCCACATCACGGTTGCTTTGCATCCTCAGCGGGCCAGCTGCGGTTTTGAACCATCCGCAAGGCCGTGTGGCTCCTCATTTCGTCGAGGGTGGCGCGAGGCACATTTCCGGAGGGTGGCCAGAACCTTAATTATTTGCAAGCGTTGGCGGGATGCGACGCGACTTGGCTGAGGTTGTCAAACGCCGATGCACTCGTGACGCACACAAGCTAGTTTGGGCCGCCCGGAAAATCGTGTACTTGAGTAAGCGATGGGGATGGGGTTCCCCCGATAACCGCCATTGTGGCTGATGACTCCTACGATAGCCGTTTCCGACGGGAGACGGCCGTTGGCTGAAATGCTGAAGAGGAGCCTCAAATGAATTTCACGACATGTCTGGTCGTTATGTTCGGCGGAGCTATCGGGACCTTGTGTCGGTATGCCGGGTCGTATCTTGCCCTTCCGATCAGCGGCACGCTGCCGTGGGGCACGATCCTTATCAATATTGCCGGGTCATTTATCATAGGCTTTTTCGGCACGCTGACCCTGGCGCATGGGCGTTATCCGGTCAGCGAAGAATTCCGCCTGTTCGTGATGGTGGGGATTTGCGGGGGCTTTACAACTTTTTCGTCATTCAGTCTGCAGACACTCGATCTTCTCCGCTCGGGCGCTATCGGGCGCGCTGCGGTCAACATTGGGTTGTCCGTCGTGCTTTGCATCCTGGCCGTGGCGGCAGGGCACTTCGTCGCCGCCTACTTCAACGCCGGCGCAACGGAAATTGCGCAGACGACATTGGAAGAAGACGCCTAGGGCGTCTCCTTTCCTTCGGCGCAGGGGTCAAGTCGCGATCTGGGACTTCGCCAGCGTGACGTTGATGCTGTGCACGGCGCAGCTTTGAGCGAGGTCGGCTTTTTCTCCGGGGTTGAGGACGTTGATATTGGCTCCGGAGGCTGATGCTTTCGGCCATTGGCCTTTGGGCGCCAGCAGCACGCCCGCTGGAACCGCCGATGAAATGCCAACACTCAACTCGATGGAGCCGGTCTTGCTGCTCACCTGCAACCGGTTCCCGGATTTGACGCCGATCGTTTCGGCGTCGGAGGGATTGAGCCAAGCTTCGCACATTTGCAGACGGCGGGCGATCTTGCCGTCATTGGCGTAGCTGCTGTTCATGAGCCATTCGGAGGCAGGCGACAGCATACGGTATTCGCCCAGAGCCGGACGGCGCTCCGATAATGGCGCAGGGGCCGACGGCAATCCGGCCTCGACAAATTGCGTGCCGGTCATTTCGATCTTTCCTGACGGTGTGCGATAGTCGTGTGATGCAAACTGAACATTCGGGTCTTCGGGCACGTACATCGTGCCTGCGGCTGCGAGTGTTTTGAAATCGAGTCCTGGGCGAGCTTGGCTCAGAATCGTTTCGATAATGACATCGTCGGTTTCATGCAGCTCAGGATCGGTGAGACCCATTGCGGCTGCAAGGCGCCGAAAGATCTCCTGATTGGGGAGCGCGTCTCCTAGCGGCGGAAGGGCTGCAACCTGTGCCGAGACGGAATGGGTAAAATACGACATGACGACATCGTCGAATTCCAGAAAACTCGCCGCGGGCAGAACGAAATCCGCGTAGTCGGCCGTATCGGTCTGGAATAGATCGACCGTGACTTGGAGAAGATCCTCGCGCCTCAGCGCCTGGCGCAATCGCGCCTGCTCCGGGCTCGAGGCCGCGATGTTGTTATTCCAGGTGAAGAGCGCTTTCGTCTCGCCGCTTTCGAGCCGCGCCGCGAGATCCATATGGCTGACGGATTGGGGATCGGCGTTGAGATGCGAAGCGGAAAGATAACCGCCGTCGACGCCTCGGGCGTCCCAGCCGTTGAGATAGAGGAAACCGGCGCCGAGCTTTCCGATGTTGCCCGTCGCAGGTGGCAGCAGGCCGACCGAACGCATGGCGTTGCCGCCGAATGTCTGGCGCTGGAAGCCTTGTCCCATCCATAGTAGCGATGGGCCGTCCGCGTAGAGCAGCGCCGCTTTTTCGATGAGGGCCGCAGGAACGCCGGTCGTTGCCTCCGCCCAACTCAATGTGCAAGCGTCGAGTTGCGGTTCGATGTCGTCCCAGCCGATACAATGGCGTGCAAGAAAATCGCGGTCGAGCTTTCGGGCCGATTTGATGACGGCGAGCATCGCGAAGGCAAGCGCCGCGTCGGTGCCGGGAAAGAGCTGCAGATGAATGTCGGCCGCTTCAGCCGTCGCGTGGCGGATCGGATCGACGACGATCGTTGGGACGCCGCTGCGCGCCACCCAGTGCTCATGGACGTGAGGCGCTGAGGCTGACGGGTTCGCCCCCCAGATCAAGACGCATTTGCTGGAACTGACCGTGCGTGGGTCGAAGCCGCGGGTCGATTCCCCGAACGCGAGTTGAAGCGCGACGTGGCCCGCCTTGTTACAGACCGTGTCTGGGTCGACTTCAGTCGCTCCAATGCGATTGAAGAAACGCAGCGGAAACAGCCCGGCGATCAGCGAGCACGTTCCAGTGTAATGGGTTTGCAGGATGGCTTGGCCGCCGTCGGTCGCGATAATGCTGTGCAGCCGTTGCGCGATCTCCGATATGGCATCATACCAGGAGACCTCGTCAAACTGTCCCGATCCTTTCGGGCCGACGCGCTTCAACGGAGTCGTTAGCCGATCCGTCTTGCTGCGCCACACGCCGTTGTAGGCAATCGAGCACTTGCCGCAAAGCTTGCCGCGGCTCATGTCGTGATTGGGATCGCCGACAACCGACACCGCGCCGTCGCTCGCCATTTTTACGATTATGCCGCACGCGTCGTAACAGTCCCGGGGACACGTTGTCTTGACGATTGCCTGCGTTGCCATTGCGCCGAACCTTCCTGGAAGCGTAGAGCCGCTTCAAATCTAGTCCGGAATTTCAGCGCTGGTAAAGGCTTTCGCGTTGGGCGCAAGTGCGGGATCGGCGAGGGATGATCGGAGCTTAGGTTATGCATGAATGCACCGCACGATGACGCTTTATCCGGCAGTTGAGGCATCCAGAGCAGGCAGGCTCGCATCGTGTTGCGTATCACCCGGGAGCGCCAGATGGACTGACGGTATGACCCCGCGTCGCTCGCAATCGAAGGTGCGATGATTTCAGGCCTCCGGGACAATTGCTGTGTCCGTGGCGAGCTTCTGTGTTCTGCATCTTGCTCGCCTCTGCTCTGCGGGAGGTTTTCTGGTGCGGCTTGTCGCAATTGCGTGATGCCATGTGCTGCTATTCTTGGCGAATTGAGTCGATTCTTTTTTGCCGGGAGCCGTGATGCGGGGACGCTTGGTTTTTCCCGCAGCTTGTCTCGCGTTCTGTCAGCTGCTGTGGGGATGCGCGATCGAAAACGCCGAC
Organism: Hyphomicrobium sp. DY-1; assembly: GCF_047497105.1. Lineage (NCBI taxonomy): Bacteria > Pseudomonadati > Pseudomonadota > Alphaproteobacteria > Hyphomicrobiales > Hyphomicrobiaceae > Hyphomicrobium > Hyphomicrobium sp. DY-1. The sequence goes on from NZ_CP134870.1 coordinate 3,639,543, forward strand.
ATTGCTTTGCGTGGGAAGTCGGAACTGGTCGGTCTTCGTGAGCGGGACGTTTTGATGTGCGCCGGGCATCCGACGAGCGAGGACAGCATACCCGGCGGCAAGATCTGGATGTACGAACACGGACAGGCGACCGGCGGCTTCACGGTTCAGCCGGTCATACCGCTGGCAGGAGCGCAACTCTCGGACCCCAACAGCGGCTATTGCCGCGTCCAGTTCCGCTTCTCAGGCGGCAAGGTCGCCGAGGTCTCCTATGCGGGCGCGACGAGTTCCTGGGGCCGCAAAGACGCCGTTTGCGCGCCGATTATCCGCAACTGTCTCGATTATCGGGGGCGGTAGGTAGCGCCGTTTCAAGACCAGACCGCTACCTGAACACGCGCGCGGCGAGCGCCTTGGCGACGAGGTGCGGCTTGATCTGGGTAACGGCCGTCGACGCCTTGCCTGAAAAGATGAGCTGAAGGACCTGAGCTTTGGTTTGCTCCGTCAGCTCGAATTCCAGTCCGAAGCCGTTTGTCGTCGATCGGCGGATGTGGGCGTCGACGTCGATGCCGGCGAAGTGGGCGTTGACAGTACTACCAATCGGAAGCGGCGCATTGCCGAGAAGATGCATGCCGCTCACAGATATATCGGATGCGCGATAGACGGCGCTCGAAGTTTTCGCCGACAACCTGACAGGAAGGTCCATCTCGAAGCGCTGACCGGCGCGCCGCTGTTGCTGCTCGCTACAGACGTAGCAGCAGAGCGTGAGCACGACGATGTTATACCAGCTCCAGAAAAGAGCGATGGCGCTCGACTCTGCAAGCGGGCGCGATTGATCCATAAGAAACGCGTTGGCAATGCCGAGCATCGTGATGGCGAGGAGGGTTCCGAAGATGCGCAGCAGCGGCCACTGGACAAAATGCCGGCTGCGATCGCCGCCTTTTGCCGTCACTTTGAATTTCTGGCCTTTCGGCTTCAAGAGGCCGGAGACGACCGCTTTCAAGACGTCCATGGAGCAGAGCATCTGATAGAGGTCCGTCATCAGCGGCAGCACGCGGCCTTCCGTCAACCACGTGAAGATCGCCCACTGTGCGACGAGGAACGGCGCCAGATACCAGATCGCATCAATGACGTTTGCGTGGACGGCCTCGATCCCAAACAGCAGATAGAGAGCCGGCACAACCACACCGAGAAGTCGAAAGAGGTGGGTCGCCGACCAATGCAGGAACGTCTCGCAGAGCATGATGCGATCGACGATCGGCAATTTGTTCCCGAGGCGTAGCGGTCCGCTCGGGCCGCGGCAGATTTGAACGAAACCCAAGGCCCAGCGGCTGCGCTGGCCGCTATATTCGGCGAGACCCTCGGGTGCTAAGCCCAGTGACAGGGCTTCGTTTAAGTAGACGGTCCGGAAGCCCTTTTCGCGCAGGCGGAGGGAGAGGAGATAATCTTCGGTGACGGAATCAGTTGGAAAGCCACCGATGCGTTGTAGTGCGTCGAAGCGAATGACTGAGGACGTTCCGCAGCAGAAGGCGGCGTTCCAGGCGTCCTTCGAGGCCATGACGATATCGAAGAAAAAGCGCTGCTCATCCGGCCAGACGCGCGTCAACGCGAGATTGCTTTGCACCGGGTCGGGATTGAAGAAATGCTGAGGCGTCTGGACGACGCCGACGTCGGCATCGAGCGCCAGCGATACAGCGCGTGTCAGAAATGAGGGCAGTGGTACGAAATCCGCATCCAGAATCGATACGAAGTCGGGCTTTTCGTCGAGGTTGGCGAGCTTTTTCAGTGCGGAGTTGATGTTGCCGGCTTTGGCGTGGGAATTTTCTTCGCGAGTGATGTAACCGACGCCATGGTGCTCGCAGAGCGCTTTCAGCCAGGCGCGGCGTCCGTCGTCGCAGACCCAGACGCGGAAATTCGGATACGTCGATGCGAGCGAGCCGATGATGGTGCGCTCGAGAATGCTTTCGTCTTCATTATAAGTGCATATGAGGACATCGACTTTAGGCAGATCGCGCTGAGCCAGCAACCGCGGGATGTTGCGATCGGCGTCGCGCGAGCGATTGCGCGTGCGCGTCAGGAACAATTGGGAGATGGTCGCGCCAATCATTGTCAGCGTTTCGACGGCTGTGAAAATAATGCCGGTGGTGAAATTGAGGGGATCGTCTGCCGAGGGAAGGGTATCGAAAATGCGCCATGACATATATCGCCAGCCAAGTGCGATGCCGAAAAGAATGGCGCAGGTTCGGATGATCGTGTTGTTGCGATTGACCCACGGCAGGATGGCTGTCGCCAGTAGGGCAACAATCAGCGCCGGTAACAGCGCGTCGGCATATCCCATTCCTGCAGCGGCGCTCATTGTGCGGTCCGTCAGTAGAGGCTGCCAGCGAAGACGCTGCCGCCGTCGGCGAATTTCACGAGGCCGGAGCGGCCAACCCTGCAATCGAAGCTCTTCGACAGTTCGGGAAACTTGAGGCTGACGTGATAGGGCTCGCGCGAGAGGGCGCTCTGCTGGATTGCAGTATTGGACTCGACTGCAGCGAGACCATTCAAGCCGACCACGATGCCGTGCAACTCAGGGCCGCCATCGCGGGGCGTAAACGTCGCCGGTTGGCCGATCGAAAGGCGCTCGTAGGCCGTCTCGCTGACGCTGGCCGTGACGATGGCGCTTCCGCAATCGAGGAGCTTCATCAAATCCTGTCCAGCGTTGACGTGCTCGCCCGGGGCGGTGAGCATTTCCCAGACTCGTCCATTGACGCTGGCGTGAATATCGGCTTTCGCCAATTCCGCCTGACGGGCTTGTTCGGCGGCAATCGAAGCGTCTATTGCGGCGAGCTGAATTTGACTGCCATCGAGGCGAGCCTGAACGTCGGAAAGTTCAAGGGAAACTTCCATTTTACGCTGCGCCGATTGCGGTGTGTCGTTATAGCTGTCGCCGACGTAGGTTCCATTTTTTGCGGCATTAAGTTCGACGAGAATGCCCTTCTTGTGCTCGATTTGCGCCTGGATGGCTTGCTCTGTTACATGAGCTTCGCCTTGGGCCTTATCGAGGAACGCTTGGCTGGCAGCGTCGGTCTTTCGCAATGCAGCTGCTCGTTTGAGCGCTTCGGAAGCAACCGCGTATTGGGCCTGTGCCGAAGCGATATTGGCATCTGCTTCCCGCACGCGCTGCTCAAGCTGAGCGATGCGCCCGACGCGAAATCGCTCTTGCTGGGCATTGAGCTCTTCCAGGCTGCTGCGAAGCAGATTTTTCTTAGCTTCGAGTGCGCCAATGTTCGTGCGCAGTTGGTCTCGATCCCGCTGCAGGTTCGTCAGATGCACTGAATCGGCGCGGGTGTTGCGGATCGTCAGAATATTCTGATCGGCGCGAAAAGGACTGCCGATATCCGTGCCGTTTTGCGCCATCGTTACTTCACCTTCGATCGGCGCCCTTATCGTGATGATGCGGGCGTTCACGACGGCTTCGGCGCTGGTCGTGGCAAGAAGGCGCTGAACAGGAAACCATCCGAGCGCGATCGCGGCGGCGACGGCAACGAAAGATTTCAGTAGCGTCATCGACCTGACGGCGGGTCGCGATGACAGCTTCGGAGGCGTGTCAGCGGGTGGCTCCGCGTCCGCTGCAGGAGACGGCGCGGCGTTCGGCGCATGCCATTCGTTTACGACTGACTCGAGATACGCGAGTTGAGCGGTTGCCGTAAATTTATCGTCGGCTAAGGTCTCGGCGTCTGTTTGCTCGGCGCTCGGAAGCTCCGACGGCGGCGGCTGTACGGCGCGGATCTTCGCGCCGCGGGCAAATGCGGTTCGGCGTTCGACGGGTTGGGAGGACATTGGTACCCACGCAAGCAAAATTGTCTGCGTGGAAGGTTACATTCGATATATAAATTAATAATCGCATATTTTCTAAATTAGATATTAAACCGGCAGTAAAAATGATCCGAATGGAGACGATTTGCTGACCGTATATATACTTATTTAAGCATGTCTGTCTTTTGGTCCTGAGAGGATTGACGTATTTGAATCCGGCCTGAAACGGCCGGCGAGGCGACTTTTGGGGACGAGCGCATGCTAACGACGCGATACGCGAAAATTATAATGTGTTTCGTGCTGGGCCTGTTTTGCCTGCTGGTCGCATTCAACAACATCACGGATTACGAAACGAATTACGTGTTTGTGCAGCACGTTCTGAGCATGGACACGACACCGACTGCCAGCGCTCTCAAGTATCGGGCGATAGCAGAACCGCTGCTTTGGCAGATCGCGTATGCCGCCATCATCACAACCGAGGCGTTGACCGGTATTTTGTTCGTTGCGGGGGCGGCGGCGTTGTGGCGCGTGCGTCGCGCCTCCGCCGAAACATTCAATGACGCGAAACGCTATGCTGTTGCCGCATCCACGCTCGCGTTTCTGATCTGGTTCTTCGGCTTCATGGTGGTGGGCGGCGAGTGGTTTGCGATGTGGGAGTCGCCGGCTTGGAACGGTCAGCAGGCGGCATTCCGGTTTTATGTCTCCGTGCTCGCCGTCTTGATCTTCGTGAACCAACCCGATCGCGATCTCCCCTGAAACGTTGCCGCGACCGAGGCGGCGTGGCATCGGTCGCGGCTCAAACTCAGAGTGAGTGTTCGGCGACCCGCGTGAGAAGGTCCTTCTTGCCATGCTTTGCTTTTCTTTCGGCGAGCAGCCCGAGATAGTGCTGCAGGACGGCCGCGCCTGCGATCGACGTTACGTCGGCGTGGTCGTAGGCTGGGGCAACCTCCACGACATCCGCGCCGACGATGTCGAGATCGCCTAAGCCGCGTAGGATCATCAGCGCTTCGCGCGATGACAGTCCGCCAGCCACTGGCGTTCCTGTACCCGGAGCATAGGCTGGGTCGAGAGAATCGATGTCGAACGTCACATAGGTCTTGGTGTCGCCGACGCGCGCCGCGATGCGCTTCAGGACGCCGGAGACGCCGAGGTTGGCGACGTCATGCGCGTAAAGGATCTCGATGCCGCAATCCTCTGGCGCGTGCGTTCTGATGCCGACCTGGATTGAGCGTTCCGGCATGATGATGCCGGCGCGGACTGCGCGCGCTACAAACGAGCCGTGGTCGATGCGTTCCTCCTCGTCGAACCAGGTATCCTGGTGAGCGTCAAATTGCACCAGCGCCATAGGCCCATGCTTTTCGGCGTGTGCTTTCAGCAGTGGCCAGGTGACGTAATGATCGCCGCCGATCGACAGGAGCGTCGCACCAGCTTGAACGATCTCTCGTGCCTGGCCTTCGATCTGCGCGGGTACGTCGAAATGCCGGCCGTAATCGAGCGAGCAGTCGCCGTAATCGACGACGGCCAGCGTTTCGAAAGGGTCGGCGTGGAAGGGATATTGCGGGTCGCCCTCCAGGATCGCCGATGCACGGCGCACGCCTTGCGGTCCGAAGCGGGCGCCGGGCCGGTTAGAGACGGCGGCGTCGAAGGGGATGCCCCAAACGGCGACGTCGACATTGCGCAAATCGCGGGACAGCTTGCGGCGCATGAATGACAGCACGCCGCCGTACATCGGTTCGTGCGAGCCGCCCATGATGTTTGGGGCGAAGACGGCAGAGTCGGTTTCCCTCGGGCGGAGCGGAGCCTGAGATGTTTTCGACATTGTTTCTCTCCTGTCTTGATATGCAGGTTGTTGAATACCGGGCGCTGCAGTCGGCGTTATTCGCCGGTCATGAAGTGCGTCCAGATGCGATTGACATCGCGTAGCGATTTCGGATCGCGGGGGCGGGCGGCAAAGAGCTGGGCCATCATGTCCTTGGGCGGATAGATGTTCGGATCCGACTTGATTTCTGCCGTGACGAACTCCGTCGCGGCGGTGTTTGCGTTCGGATACCAATAGTTGTTAGTGAATGTCGCGATGTTCTTCGACGCCAGAAGAAAATTGATGAACGCATAAGCGTTCTCGGGATGCGGCGCGTCGGCGGGAAGCGTGATCATGTCAGCGAAGATTTCGGTGCCTTCTTTCGGGATTGAATAGCGCACCTCGACGCCTTTTTTGGCGTCGGCGGCGCGGCCTGCGGCGATATAAGCGTCGCCACTCCAGCCGAGCGCCAGGCAGACGTCGCCCTGGGCGAGGTCGTTGATGATTGCGCCGGTTTTGAAGTGACGGATATAGGGGCGAATGGAGTCGAGCAACTTGCTCGCCTTTTCGAGTTCGGCTTTGTCGGTCGTAAACGGATCGAAGCCGAGATAGTTGAGCGCAATCGACATGACGCCTTCAGGCGAGTCGATCATGGCGATGCCGCAGTCTTGAAATTTCGCTGCAAGCTCGGGCTTGAAGATAATGTCCAGGCTGTTGACCGGCGCGTTCTTCATGCGCTTCTCGATCAATGCCGGATTATACATGATGCCGGTGGTTCCATAAGCGTAGGGCACACCGTATTGATTGCCGGGATCTTCAGTCGCGACGAACTTCATGATGTCGGGATTAAAGTCTTTCAGTACGGCGAGCTTGCTCTTGTCGAGCTTCTGGAGCGCGCCTGCCTGGATGAGCCGACCGATCGACGAGGCGGTTGGCAGGACGATGTCGTAACCGGTTTTTCCGGTCAGGACCTTTGTCGTCATCATTTCCGTCGACTCGAACGTGTCGTAAACGACCTTGTCGCCGGTTTGCTTTTCGAAGTCCTTGATCACGTCCGGCGAGACGTAGTCGTACCAGAAGTAGATGTTGACGTTCTTGTCTTCGGTCGAAATGGCATTCGCTGCAGGCGAAGCTGCGACCAGAGAAAGTGCAATTGCACAAGATGCGAGCAGGCCGAGCGGACGCATGACGTCACCCTCCAGAAAAGGTTGAAGACCGGAATTGCGAATGAATGAGAAGCAAACGATGCGGCTTGCACGTTGCGGCGACAAACGGTATTTCCTGGGGAATGAGTTGAGTAAAACTCATCTGAAGGCCCGTCTCGCATGCCATTGCCTTCTCTCAACGCGATCCGCGCATTCGAAGACTCGGCCCGGCTGCTGAGCTTCAAGGATGCGGCGGAGGAATTGAAGCTCAGCCCATCGGCTGTGAGCCGCCACATCCGTACGCTGGAAGATGCGCTGGGCGTTCCTCTCTTCGAGCGCGGGTTCCGTCAGGTGCAATTGACGGAAAAGGCAGTGCATTACGCGCGCCGTCTCGGCGAGGCGTTCAAGATCATTCAGGATTCAACGGAAGAAGTGAGCGCGTATGGTCCGGCGCGGCGGCGCAAGCGCCAGCGGGTGACGCTGTCAATCAATGCGACGTTCATGAACCTATGGCTCGCGGATCGGCTGCCGCATTTCCGGGCGTTGCATCCGGAGTGCGAGCTAGAGGTTTCGACACATGACGACGCCGGCAAGGGTGGCAATGCGCGGGCCGATCTGCGCGTGCTTTTTACGAGCGACGAGGTTGACGATCCAGCGCTGACGCCTCTGCTTAAGCTGATCATCATTCCGGTTTGTGCGCCGTCGCTGATGACCGGCAGAAAGGCGCTCCGGAACCCGCGCGACTTGGCGAAACATCGACTGCTGCACGAAAACACGACGGCGTGGTGGGAGGAGTGGATCGTCGGAGAGGGCGCCAAGGGTGTCGATCCCAACACCGGCGCAATTTTTCACGATCCGTCGCTGGCCATTCGAGAGGCCGTCAATGGCGGTGGCGTTGCGCTTGCCGATAATATCATGGCTGAAGATCTGTTGGCCCGCGGGCTGCTGGTCGAGCCATTTCGCATTCGGCGACGCATTCCCAACTGCTACAGTCTTGCTCAGCGACCAGGGGCGTCTTCCCATGCCGGGGTCCGCGATTTCCGCGCGTGGCTGATCGGGGAGATCGCCCGGCATAAGGCCGTCATGGGGATCGAGTAGGAACTGTGATTTGTCTCCCTGATGGTGGCCGGAGATTTGTGTGCTCGCTGCACGGCACCACTGAGACGCACATCTGGACTTAAGTGCACCTGACAAATGCTGGCGCCGAGGTTCTTAGATTCGTAGCGAGCAATACCCGCACCTTTTGGATCTGTCGCAAAACCACAACGGCGTGCTCGGTTTTACTGGATCGGGTATTTTGTCGGGCAGAAAATGAGTGCCCGGACTTTCATCGCGTTTGACGTATATTCTTCAAGTTTAATGTTAGATTTTTTCACTCAAGCGCTTGATATCTATAAATTTTTCGTCCGTCTTTTCGAGAGTGCCCGGCGTGCTCAAAAAGCACGCATCCGCTGATCCAATTTCGAGCACGCAAGCTATTGGATTCATTTCGGAATTTCCGGAAGCGTGACTAGAGTCTTGAAGCTGCAGATTTCCACGGTGCCGAGCTTGGCACTGCCGTCTGCTTCGAATTTCACGCTTTTGGCTCTCGTCGAATTCCGGGGGGAATTTTCTGATGACACGATCTAGGTGGGGATTGGCTGCGGCCGTCTGCACGTTGGTTCTCGCAAGCGGTTCGGCCGCTTCTGCGGGAGAGAAATTTCAGCTTTGGGACGATGACTCCTGGATCAGCTTCGGTGCTGGCATTAGAGGTCAGTACATCTACAACCCAGATGCCAAAGACACCGATGACTTTTCATTGAACAGCGCTCGTATCTACGCCAACGGGCAGTTCACCAAAATTATCGGTTTCACCTACAATACAGAAATCGACCATGCGCCGGATGACACGTCGGACATTTCTCGCATAAGGACGCTCGACGCGATTTTGCGCCTCGAGTTTACACCGTCGTTCAACATCTGGGCAGGCCGCATGCTGGCCCCGAGCGATCGCGCCAACCTTGACGGTCCGTACTATTTGGGAACCTGGGAATATCCGTTTGTCAGCGCATACCCCGCGATCTTCGCCGGTCGCGACAATGGCGGCGCCGTTTGGGGTGATATCGGCAAATTCAAATATGAGCTTGGCGGATTTCAAGGCTGCACGGCCGGAGACAACAGCTGCAGCACGCCGACCGCAAGCGGGCCGTTGTTCGCGGGCCGGTTGCAGTATGACTTCTGGGACAAGGAGTCCGGCTACTACACGTCGAGCGACTACTACGGCGAGAAAGAGATTCTCTCAGTCGCGGTGGTTGGGCAGTATCAAAATGGCGCGGCGAGCGACGGAACGCACTCTGGTGACTTTGGCGGCTTTAACATTGACGCATTGATGCAGAAGAAAGTGTGGGGCGGGGACGTCTTCACGCTCGAAGGTGCCTATTACGTCTATGACACGAGCGGCATCGATACATCGCTCCCGACGGGCAATGGCTTGGCGGATGGGACAAGCTACATGCTGCTCACGAGCTATCTCATCAATCAGAAGGTTGGGCCGGGCAAATTCCAGCCGGTGTTCCGCTACCAAGAGTTCGACCAGGATCACGGTCCGGACATCAGCGAATATTCGGTGGGCACCAACTACATCATCAAAGGCCACGATGCGCGCCTGTCCGCTCTCTATTCCCGGCAGAATGTCGACAACGCAGGAGACAGAGATATCGACCGGTTCATAGGCGGTCTGCAGCTTCAGTTCTAAGAAAACACTTCTGCCACTTAGGAGACATGCGCCTTCATCCCTTCTCCCGGGAGGTTCGCATGTCTCCTTTTATTTTTCTCATGATTTAACGATAAAGACCCTTCATTCGTTCTCTGTGAGCCAATCGCAGGACGACCGCCGCCGGTGATTTCTTGTTTGCGCAGGAAGGGCGAAATGGCCATCATCGCGGTCAGCAGGACTTCGAATTTGCGCGGGAGCGGAGTGACGGCTTTTCTTGCAGTCGTCCCTTGCAGTCATGGAGTGAGGCTTTATCGTGTTATCCGGTGGCCAAGCAGAGTTGCAATCGCCCGATGTTCGCCAACGCGTTTCAGTCTAGCCTTCCGGCCATCCCCTCTTATGTGCGTGCGAGCGCTGAGGTGCGCGGCACGTTCGCGCGCGCCGAGCGCACGACCAAGCTGATCGATACGTTCGAAACCGGTGGCTTGCGCCTCAGAACTCCGAAGGCCGGAGAATGGTGCGAGGCGGTCGTGTTGAATACCGCTGGCGGGCTGGCTGGCGGCGATGAAGTGCGGATGAGCTTTGTTGCCGCGAGTAACGCCAACGTCTGTATCACCACACAATCGGCCGAGAAGATCTATCGCGCGGAAGACAGGCCCGTTATGCTGGCGGCGGACATTCACGTCGGCGACGGCGCGAGCCTCGTATGGATGCCGCAGGAGACGATACTGTTTGATGGTAGCGGCCTCGAACGCTCGCTGACGATAGAGATGGCCGAGAACGCCTCCGTTCTTGCGGTCGAAAGCACAGTATTTGGTCGCGTGGCGCGCGGCGAGAGATTGAGCACGGGGGTGTTTCGCGATCGCTGGCGTATTCGCCGCGGCGCTGGGTTGGTGTTCGCCGACGACGTTCGACTGGCCGGCGCGATTTCAGAAATTGCGGAGAAGGCGGCGGTTGGTAACGGCGCATGCGCCGTCGCGACACTCGTGTTCCTCGCGCCGGATGCCGAAGACCGTTTGCCGATGGTCCGGTCCATTGTCGAGACTGACAGGATCGACGGCGGCGCCAGCGCCTGGAACGGGATGCTGATCGTGCGTCTCGCCGGTCGCGATCCATTCGACGTCCGAAGTGTCGTCACTGCGGTTTTGCGGCAGTTGTCGCGAATTCCGTTGCCACGTGTCTGGTCGATTTAGCTTTAGAGGGCCGAATGCTTCTAACTCCGCGAGAGAAAGACAAGCTGCTGATTGCGATGGCTGCGGATGTGGCGCGGCGCAGGCTCGCGCGCGGCGTCAAGCTCAATTATCCGGAAGCGATAGCGCTGATTACCGATGTAGTGGTGGAGGGCGCACGCGACGGCCGTTCGGTTGCTGAGTTGATGCAACTTGGTGCGCGTGTACTGACGCGCGATCAGGTGATGGACGGCATAGCGGAGATGATCGAAGACGTGCAGGTCGAGGCGACGTTTCCGGATGGAACGAAGCTTGTCACCGTCCATCAACCGATCCGGGGTGGCAGCGATGCGACGACGATCATCGCGGGCGAGTTCATTACGCCCGATGGCGATATTGAACTTAACGTGGGCGCGTCTACGTTGACGCTGAAAGTTGCGAACACAGGTGACCGCCCGATTCAGGTTGGCAGCCATTATCATTTCTTCGAAACCAATCCGGCGCTCGAATTCGAACGCGAGATGGCGCGCGGCATGCGCCTCGATATTGCTTCCGGTACGGCCGTGCGTTTCGAGCCGGGACAGACGCGGGAAGTAACGCTGGTTCCCTATTCGGGAGCCCGAACGGTTTATGGATTCCGCCAAGACGTGATGGGAAAACTCTGATGGCCGCCCGCATTTCTCGCGCCGCTTATGCCGACATGTTCGGACCCACGACCGGCGACAAGGTTCGCTTGGCCGATACGTCGCTCTTCGTCGAGGTCGAGAAGGATTTCACGATCTACGGCGAAGAGGTGAAGTTCGGCGGCGGCAAGGTCATTCGCGATGGCATGGGGCAGTCGCAGGTGTCCCGCTCACAGGGTGCCATCGATACGGTGATCACGAATGCGCTGATCATCGACCACTGGGGAATCGTCAAGGCCGATATCGGTCTGAAGGACGGATTGATTGCAGGCATCGGTAAGGCCGGTAATCCTGATGTTCAGCCGGGCGTCGACATCGTCATCGGGCCGGGTACGGAGGTGATTGCGGGCGAGGGCAAGATCGTTACCGCAGGCGCGTTCGATACGCATATCCATTTCATCTGTCCGCAGCAGATCGACGAAGCGCTGGCGGCTGGCATCACGTCGATGCTCGGCGGCGGCACGGGGCCTGCGACCGGAACCAATGCTACCACGTGCACGCCGGGCGCTTGGCATCTTCAGCGCATGATCGAAGCAGCCGACGCTTTTCCGATCAATCTCGGGTTTGCGGGCAAGGGCAATGCGTCGCTGCCGCAAGGATTGGTGGAGCAGGTTGAAGCCGGTGCGTGCGCGCTGAAGCTGCATGAAGATTGGGGCACGACGCCCGCGGCCATCGACTGCTGCTTGTCCGTCGCCGACGAGCACGACGTGCAGGTGATGATCCATTCGGATACGCTCAACGAAAGCGGCTTCGTGGAAGATACGATTGCCGCTTTCAAGGGGCGCACGATTCATGCGTTTCATACCGAAGGTGCGGGCGGCGGCCATGCACCGGACATCATGAAGGTTGCGGGATACGCGAACGTCTTGCCGTCGTCGACCAATCCGACGAAGCCGTTCACCGTCAATACGCTCGACGAGCATCTCGATATGCTGATGGTTTGCCATCATCTTCATGCGTCCATTCCCGAAGATCTGGCATTTGCGGAAAGCCGGATCAGGAAAGAGACGATTGCAGCGGAAGATATTCTGCATGATCTCGGCGCGCTCTCGATGATGTCGTCGGATAGCCAAGCCATGGGGCGTATCGGCGAGGTGATCATTCGCACGTGGCAGACCGCGGACAAGATGAAGAAGCAGCGCGGCGCGCTTCCCGGCGATGGCGAGAACGATAACCAACGGGCGAAGCGCTATATCGCCAAGTACACGATCAATCCGGCCATCGCTCACGGTGTATCGCAGCATATCGGCTCCGTCGAGGTCGGCAAGCTTGCTGACTTGGTGATCTGGTCGCCGGCATTGTTCGGTGTGAAACCGAATCTTGTCTTGAAGGCGGGTTCGATTGCCGTCGCGGCGATGGGCGATCCGAATGCTTCAATCCCGACGCCGCAGCCTGTCCACTACCGGCCGATGTTTGCATCCTTCGGCAAATCGCTGACGCGAAGCTCGCTGACGTTCGTTTCGAAAACGTCGCTCGACAAAGGCTTGGCGGATCGGCTCAAGGTCGAAAAGAAGCTCATTCCGGTCGAGAACGTGCGAGAGGGGATTTCGAAGAAGAGCATGGTTCACAATGGCGCAACACCGCATATCGAGATCGACAGCGAAACTTATCGGGTGACGGCAGATGGCGAGCTTCTTGTTTGCGAACCGGCCAAGGAGCTCCCGATGGCGCAGCGCTATTTTCTGTTCTGAGGCGAACGATGCTTCGTGCCATTGCATGCGAGTCCCAGGGTGCCCGTCACGGATTGATCGATGATGAGGTGACGCTCGATTTCGACAATCGGCATCGCCGTCGTTTGGCGATGAGGGGAAAAGATGGACTCGAGTTTTTGCTCGATCTGCCGCGTGCGCATCGGCTTCGACAGGGCGATACGCTGCTGCTGGAAGACGGCCGCAGAGTTCGGGTAATGGCGGCAAAAGAAGAGCTTGCGGAAATCACGACGACATCGGCGGTCGATCTCGTGCGTGTTGCCTGGCATCTCGGTAATCGCCATCTGCCGGTCATGCTGCTGCCGGATCGCATCCTGATCCGCCGCGATCATGTCATCGAAGATATGGTCCGGCTTCTCGGTGCTTCGGTCGCGATGGTCGAGGCAGCGTTCGATCCGGAAGATGGCGCGTACGCGGGCGGCGGCCATCATCACCACCATCATGGCGACGATCACGACCATGGATGACGTGTCCGAGCGTCCGCATAAAATAAGCGGCGAGCTTTCGTCTCAAGACGCGTCTATGGCGGTCTCGAAGGAAGGTAAGTCATCCGATGCGGCTGCGAAGCTGCTGATTTGGCTTTCTCCTGCGTTTCCTGTCGGAAGCTTTGCATTCAGTCATGGCTTTGAATGGGCGGTCCAAGCTGGGCAGGTCAGAAACATCGCTACAGTCATCGCGTGGCTCGATGCTCTTCTTGAGCATGGGGGGATGCGTAATGACGCAATCTTTGCCGCGCACGCGTGGCACGCTGCGATGCTTCGCGACGCGCGCGCGCTCATTGAGATCAACGAACTGGCGCTAGCGATGGCAGGTTCGAAAGAGCGGTATTTGGAAACGACGGCGCAGGGTAATGCCTTCGTCACCATTATCCGAGATGCATGGCGTGCACCAGATTTTGATTGGGGGATTGCATCGGTACGAGGAGATGTCGCTTATCCGGTCGCAGTCGGCTTGACCGGCGCGGCACATAAGATTTCTCAGCATGAGATGCTGCGCTGCTTCGTGCTCGCGCAGGTTCAAAATCTGGTGTCGGCTGTGATCCGCCTCAGCGTCATCGGGCATACGGACGGACAGCACGCGATTGCGTCGCTGCTTCCCGCGGTCGGACGGCTGGTTCTTGTGGCAGAAACTGCTACCCTTGACGATATCGGTGGCGCCGCGTTTCAGTCGGACATCGCCGCCCTTCGGCATGAAACGCAATATTCAAGGCTCTTTCGCTCATGACATCCTTAGATCACGGACCTCTGCGTGTCGGCATTGGCGGTCCGGTCGGCGCCGGAAAGACGGCCTTGATGGAAGCGCTGTGTAAACAGTTTCGCAGCGAGCTCGATATCATTGCGATCACCAATGACATTTATACCAAGGAAGATGCGTTGATCTTAACGCGTGCCGGTGCGCTGCCGTCGGAACGCATCATGGGGGTAGAGACTGGTGGTTGTCCGCACACTGCCATTCGTGAGGACTGCTCGCTCAATCTCATGGCGATAGCGGAAATGCGCGGCAAGTTCCCGAATGCCGATCTAGTTCTGATCGAGTCGGGCGGTGACAATCTGGCCGCGACCTTCTCACCGGAGCTGGCCGATATAACAATCTACGTGATCGACGTTGCGCAAGGCGAAAAAATTCCGCGCAAGGGTGGTCCAGGAATCACGCGCTCCGATCTTTTGGTGATCAACAAGATCGATCTCGCGCCGTATGTGGGCGCGAGCCTTGAAGTAATGGAGCAGGACACTAAGCGAATGCGCGGAGAACGGCCGTATGTGTTTACGAATATCAAGGATGGCAAGGGTGTGAGCAAGGTTGCCGAGTTCATCATTCGCTCGGGCGGCCTGTCGCTGACGAGACCCATCGCAACCTCAGGCCATGAGCATGCTGGCCAATCCGTTTGACGACCAGCCGACTCGCGGTGTCGCGAAAGCCGTGACGATGTACGCGTTGCTGATCGCGTCGAACGTCGGTGCATGGGTGTGGGCATTCGCGGCTTTTTCCGATCGGCCGACGCTGATGGGGACGGCGCTGCTCGCCTACGTGTTCGGCCTTCGGCATGCGTTCGATGCCGACCATATAGCGGCTATCGACAACGTCGTTCGTAAGCTGATGCAGGAGGGAAAGACGCCGTATTCCGTCGGCTTCTTCTTCTCTCTCGGGCACTCGACCATCGTTATTATCGCTTCGATCATCATTGCGGCGACTGCAGCGGCCATGCAGGGGACTCTTGAAGAGTTTCACGGCATCGGGGGCATTATCGGAACAATTGTTTCGGCACTGTTTCTGCTCGTCATCGGGATCATCAATCTCATGATCCTGAGGAATGTCTGGGCGGCGTTTCTGCGCGCACGTCGCGGCGAGAGGCTTACGGACGCGGATCTCGAGACGTTACTTGCGGGACAGGGCGTCTTTGCGAGATTTCTGCGGCCGCTATTTCGGGTCGTGTCGCGATCCTGGCATATGTATCCGGTCGGCTTCCTGTTCGGTCTAGGTTTTGACACCGCGACGGAAGTTGGATTGCTCGGAATTTCCGCTGCCCAGGCGGCGCAAGGCTTATCGTTCTGGACCATCCTGGTTTTTCCGGCACTCTTTACGGCCGGAATGTCGCTGATGGATACGACGGATAGCATTCTGATGACGAAAGCCTATGGCTGGGCGTTCGTCAATCCGATCCGCAAGCTCTGGTACAACATGACGATCACGGCGGCGTCGGTCGTTGTGGCCGTCTTTATTGGCGGCGTCGAGGCGCTCGGGTTGATCGGGGACAAGCTTGGGCGCACGGACGGGATCTGGGGCGTCGTCAGCGAGTTGAACGACAACCTGACGAATTTTGGCTTCATCGTGGTCGGCATTTTCATGGCGAGCTGGATGATTTCCGCGATCGTCTATCGCGCCATTGGCGGCGATGCGATCGGTGTCGTGACGCGAGAACACTCGGCGCGGTAACTGACACGCGAAGCAATGATCTCGTGCGCTGACCTCAGGGAAGATGGCGAACGGCAGTTGCGGCCGCGGCGGCGCGGTTCTCGACGCCGAGCTTCACGTACACCTGTTCGAGATGCTTGTTCACGGTGCGCGGACTCATTCCGAGGATCTGGCCGATATCGCGGTTCGATTTGCCGCGCGCTATCCATAACAGTACCTCGGCTTCACGCGTCGTCAGACCCAGCTTTTCCTTCAGCAGGATTGCGTCGGCGGATGAACTTTCTTCGGAAACACGCATGAGATGCTCGTCGCCGCTCATGCGGCCGACGAATGAGAGACTGAGTGTTTTCTGCTCTGCGCCGATCGTGAGTGTGCTGGACGACGGATCGCCGCTACCTTCGATGCGTGCCGCGAGCCATTTGACCACTAGGGATGGGAACGCGAAGCTTCGCTCGTCGAAATCTTCAAATGCGGTTCCGAGAAGCTTGCTCGCCTGAGGTGTCGACCATAAGAGGCGTCCGGCGGAATCGGCGGCAAAGAGGTAACGTCCGGTGGTATCCAAGGCAGCGCGTGCGCTGCGAGACATGCGGGCGTTACCGACATGGACGCGGATTCGTGCAAGAAGTTCCTCGATGATGACGGGTTTTGTCACGTAGTCGACGCCGCCGGCTTCGAGCCCTTCGATGATGCGGTCAGTGTCGCGAAGCCCCGTCATGAATATGATCGGAACGTCCGCGAGCGGCGGCAGTCGCTTCATGCGCCGGCATGTTTCGAACCCATCCATGTTCGGCATAACTGCATCGAGCAAGATGATGTCGGGGACAATGCGCGCCACGGTTGTCATGGCACGTTCGCCGTCAGTTGCAATCAGGACTAGCGCGCCGATTTGCTCGAGGGCGGCTGTGAGCATTGCGAGCGTATCGGGATTGTCGTCGACGACGAGGACGATCGTTTTCGCTTCAGCGTCAGTCATCGGCGTGCTCGGGCTCGGCGGGCTGTGCGAGGAGCGCCATGTAGCCGCGAAGGTCGAAGGCGCGAATGCGATCTCGTGCGGCATTGATGAATACGATGGAGCCGTTGCCGGCAGCCTCCAGCTCATCGAGCTTGGACTCGATGCCGGACACAAAGCCGATTTCGCCAAGCCGCATGAGTTCCTCGATATGCCGGGCATCAGGACGGCTTGCGTATTTGATTCCCTGGGGCGGGGCCGAATATTCAGGCGCGCTGGTGGCTGTGACCACTCGGAGGTTCAGCAGCTTTCGGATGTGATTGAGCAGCGTCTGCATGTCGACCGGCTTTGACAGGGCGGCATCGTGATCCGGTACGTCATCGCCACGTGGAGCCTGGTCGCCGATGTTGGCGGACATCATCAAAATTGGAACGGTGTGGCCAATTTCGCGCAGACGTCTTGCCACCTCCCAGCCGGACATGCCGGGCATCGAGATATCGAGAACGAAAAGATCCGGTGCGCACTCTTCAGCAATGGTGAGCGCGGAGGGACCGTCCGGCGCAGAGATGATGGAAAATCCGACCGGCTCCAAAGCTTCCTTGATCAGCTCGCGATGATCGGTGTCGTCGTCCACGATCAAGATCAGCTTACGCTTGCCGAGATAGCCGACGATACGCTCCTGAGCTTTTGCGGGCGGACGCGAGTCGGCGACGTGCGCCAGCAGCAATTTGATGCGAAACTGGCTCCCCTGGCCAGGTGTGCTCTTGACTGAAATTTCGCCCCCCATGATTTCGACAAGCAGCTTCGTAATGGTGAGGCCCAGCCCCATTCCGGGTCTCAGTTTGGCGCGCATGATCTCGCCGCGCTCGAACGGTTCGAAGACGCGTTCCAGATCTGTCTGCATGATGCCGATGCCGGTATCTTGGATTTCGAATTCGGCAACTTGACTGCGATAGGTGACGCGCAGCGCGACGCTGCCGGTATCGGTGAATTTGACGGCGTTCGAAAGCAAGTTGATCAAGATCTGGCGAAGGCGCTTCTCGTCGGTGCGCACCACGGGCGGAAGCGACGACGCGCCTTCGAAGATGAACTCGATCCCCTTCGAATTGGCTTGCAGGCGGAACATGTCTGCGAGCTGATCGAGAAAGTCGCGGATACGGACTTCGCTGGTGGCAAGTTCGAGCCGTCCGGCTTCGACCTTTGAAATGTCGAGCAGGCCGTCGATCAGGCCGGAGAGGTGCTCGGCGCTGCGACGAATGACGCGGACGCCTTTCTGGGCCTTGACGGGCAGCATGTCGTCGACATCGAGAAGCTGCGCATAGCCAAGCACGGCATTAAGCGGCGTGCGTAGCTCATGATTGATGGCGACGACGTAGCGGCTTTTTGCGAGGTTGGCGGCTTCTGCGACTTCTTTCGCCTTATGTAGTGCTCGGTCCGTGCGTTTATGGGCTTCGATTTCGCGGGTAAGCAATGTCGTCTGGCGGGCGGACTCGTCCTGGGCGATTTTGCGACTTTCCTGAGCGAGCACGAAAAGCCAGCTCGCGACGCCCGCGATGATTGCAAGGATCAGGAACGTTGCCCAGAGCGTGCCGGCAATCGCACCGGCGTCGTGCGGAACGGCTGTCACCGCAAGATAATGCACGAGCAGAAGCACGAGCCCGAGAATGGTGCAGAACAGCGTGAAGACGCCGAAGAAGTGACCCGTTCGTGAATTGAGCCCCTTGACCAGATGTGGGGGCAGCGCGCCGCGCAGGAGCTTGACGAGCTGCACCTGATAGCGTCCGTGCGGCTTGCAGCCGTCGCGGCAGCGGGCGTCGATCGAGCAGCAGAGCGAACAAATCGGACCCGAGTAGACCGGGCAGTGCGCCATGTCCTCGGGTTCGAATTCGTGCTCGCAGACAATGCAACGGATTGCGGACTTCTGGCCCCAGGATGCGCGCGGCTTGCGGGCGAGATAGTATTTTCCATTGGTCGCATAGGCGATGGCAGGCGCCGTGATAAGCGCCACGATCAAGGCGACCAGTGGCGCCAGTGACTGGGCATAGATCCCAAAGGTGCCGCTGTA
This sequence comes from Hyphomicrobium sp. DY-1, assembly GCF_047497105.1. Lineage (NCBI taxonomy): Bacteria > Pseudomonadati > Pseudomonadota > Alphaproteobacteria > Hyphomicrobiales > Hyphomicrobiaceae > Hyphomicrobium > Hyphomicrobium sp. DY-1. Next base: position 3,658,443 of record NZ_CP134870.1, read on the forward strand.
CGAGAACATGGCCGCGGCCGTTGCGATGATCATCGCGCCGACGCCGACGGGGTTAACGTCGTAGAGATGGGCGCGCTTGAACTCGATGCGCTTGGGGCTCAGTCCGAGGGGCTTGTTGATGCAGAGGTCGGCGACGATAGCGCCGAGCCACGCCACTGCGACGACCGAATAAAGACCCAGAGTATGCTCAAGCGTTTTGTATATTCCCGCCTGCATCAGCAGGAGTGCGATGGCAACATTGAAAAACAGCCATACGATTCGACCGGGATGGGCGTGTGTCAGCCGTGAAAAGAAATTCGACCAGGCAATCGACCCGGCATAAGCGTTCGTGACGTTGATCTTCATCTGGCAGAGTACGACAAACGTTCCGGCCAGCGCGAGGGCCAACTGCGGAGAGTTCGTCACGTAACCGAATGCGACCAAGTACATCTGCATCGGCTCGCCGGCCTGTGAAACGGGGATGCCGTGCCGGAGACAGAGGACGGCAAGGAACGATCCGATCAGGATTTTGATGGCGCCGGGGACGATCCAGCCAGGGCCGGAGACGAGGAGGGCCGTCCACCACGCTACGCGGCCCGTTTTCTCCTTCGGCGGCATGAATCGCAGGATGTCGACCTGCTCGCCGATTTGCGCGATGAGAGCAAAAACAACGGATCCGGCCGCGCCGACGCCCAGCAGATTGAAGGTCGCGCCCGGCACAAGATCGCCGCGGTAGCCGATCCAGGCGTCGAAATTCTCCCGGTGTTGTAATGCAATGATAATGGGCGGGGTCAGTTGCAGCAGAATCCAGAACGGCTGTGTCCAAAGGTGGAACCGGCTGATCCACGTGATGCCGTGCGTGACGATTGGGATGACGACGATGGCGCTGATCACGTAACTGACGGACAGCGGAAACCCGAAGCAAACGCTCAGCGCGAGAGCCATAATGGCGGCTTCGATCGCGAAAAAAATGAACGTGAAGGAGGCATAGATCAGCGACGTGACCGTCGAGCCGATGTAGCCGAAACCGGCACCGCGGGTCAGCAAATCGATGTCGACGCCGTCGCGTGCGGCATAATAGGCAATCGGAAGGCCCGTCAAAAAGATCAGGATCGAGACGGCCAGAACGGCCGTAACTGCGTTCGAGAAGCCATAACTTATGGTGATGGCGCCGCCGATGGCCTCGAGCGCCAGGAATGACACTGTTCCGAATGCTGTATTCGCAACGCGCGCAGCGGACCACCGGCGCGCACGTTTGGCGGTGAAGCGAAGCGCGTAGTCCTCCAGGGTCTCGTTGGCGACCCATTGGTTATAGCTGCGGCGAACAGGAACGATCCGAAGCCGGTTAGTCATTCACTCAAATCGCCTCCCCCGAACGGTAACCATACCGCGCCGCAAAAATGTGGCTGTCGCTGAAAACTACCCCTCACACTCCCTGAGACAAACCTATTTCGATCATGCGGTTGGTTCTCGTCGAGCCGTCCGCCACGCGCGCGGGCGCGCGTAGGCAACCTACGCAGGGGGTGCGGCGCACCATATACGTTAACTGACGTATGTGCTGCGGCGCAAAATCGGTTTCCTATGTCCGCGCGATGTCCGGGGTGGGCAGTTCGAACGGAGGATCTTGATGGCGACGGAAGATAACGGACCTCAATCGCGGCTACGGCGTAAATTGTTGATGGGTATGGCCGCGGCTCCGTTTGCCGGGTTGTTGCCGAAAGCCGCATTTGCCGACGCACCAGCGACGTCGGCGATCAATACGACCGGATTGGCGGTCACCGACAAAGAAGTGACGGTCGGTATTCTTCACTCGGTCACAGGCACGATGGCCATCAGCGAGACGGGTTCGGTCGAGGCCGAGAAGCTCGCGATCCAGCAGATCAACGATGCGGGTGGCGTGCTAGGTCGTCAGATCAAGATCATTCAGGAAGACGGCGCCAGCGATTGGCCGACATTTGCGGAAAAAGCGAAGAAGCTACTCGTCAACGACCACGTCGCGGCGATCTTCGGATGCTGGACGTCAGCGTCTCGCAAGGCGGTGCTGCCGGTTCTCGAGCAGTACAACGGCATGCTCTACTATCCAACCTTCTACGAAGGCCTGGAGCAGTCGAAGAACGTCATCTACACCGGCCAGGAGGCGACGCAGCAGATTCTGTCCAGCTTGAACTGGATCAACAAGGAGAAGGGCGCCAAGACCTTCTACCTGATCGGCTCGGACTACATCTGGCCGCGCACGTCCAACAAGATCGCGCGCAAGCATATCGAAAACCATCTGACGGGCTGCAAAGTCGTCGGTGAAGAGTACTTCCCGCTCGGCGCGACGCAGTTCAACTCGGTCATCAACAAGATCAAGTTGAAGAAGCCCGACGTGATCTTCATGGACGTCGTCGGTGGTTCGAATGTCGCCTTCTACAAGCAGCTCAAGGCGGCGGGCATCAATCTCGACAAGCAGCTTTTGCTGACGATCTCGGTTACGGAAGACGAGATCGACGGCATCGGCGGCGAAAATATCGCGGGCGCCTACGCCTCGATGAAATACTTCGAGTCGCTGAAGAACCCGAACAACGAAGCCTTCGTCAAGGCGTTCCACAAGATGTGGGGCGACAAGACGGTGATCGGCGACGTGACGCAGGCGGCCTATCTCGGCCCGAACCTGTGGAAGCTCACAGCCGAGAAGGCAGGCAGCTTCGACGTCGACAAGATCGCCGCGGCATCGCCGGGCATCGAGTTCAAGGGCGCTCCGGAAGGCTACGTCAAGATCCACGAGAACCACCATCTCTGGAGCCGCGCACGTATCGGTCGGGCGCGGACCGACGGTCAGTTCGATGTGGTCTACGAGACGCCCGAGCTGATCGAGCCCAATCCGTTCCCAAAGGGCTATCAGTAAGGCCCTTTCCAGCGGGCTTTGGAGCCCGCATCGCTTGAGTGCTTCGCGCCGATACGCTCATGCGCGGCGCGAAGCCATCAACGTCCGATACTCCGGAGCGCGCAATGTTCGGCGATTACTCGTTCAGCGATCTTGGTTCAATCTTCGTGATGCAAGGCTTTGCGGGATTGATCCTGTTTTCGGTCTTCGTGCTTATGGCGCTCGGACTGGCCATCATTTTCGGCCAGATGGGCGTGATCAACATGGCGCACGGCGAGTTCATGATTCTCGGCGCGTACGTCACCTGGATGACGTCGGAGTTCTTCAAATCGCACCTGCCGATGCTTTTCGGCGGATACTTTTTCGTCGCGATGATCCTGGCATTCATAGCGGCTGGTGCGCTTGGGATGTTCGTCGAATGGGCGCTGATCCGACATCTTTATAAGAGACCGCTCGATACCTTGCTGGCGACGTGGGGCCTCAGCCTCATTCTGCAGCAGGTTTATCGCTCTGTTTTCGGCGGCCGCGAAGTCGGCGTCGATCTGCCTGAGTGGATGATGGGCTCCTGGCAGGTGACGGACACCATCCAGATTCCGATCAACGGCATGTTCGTGATGGCGCTGACATTAATCATTACGCTGATCGTCGGCTACATCATGTATTATTCCAGCTGGGGGCGTCAGGTTCGCGCCGTGATGCAGAACCGCGTCATGGCCAGCGCCGTCGGCATCAATACCGAACGCGTGGATCGCTTTACCTTCGGGCTCGGTTGCGGAATTGCCGGCGTCGCGGGGAGTGCCTTCACGATGATCGGCTCGACCGGTCCGACGTCGGGTCAGCTTTATATCGTCGACACGTTCCTTGTCGTTGTGTTCGGCGGCGCAGCCAGCCTGCTTGGAACGATCGCATCGGCCTTCACGATCTCGCAGACGCGTTCGACGCTGGAGTTCTTCACCTCCGGATCGATGGCGCAGGTCATCACGCTTCTTGCGGTCGTCATCATCCTGATGCTGCGTCCACAAGGACTGTTCGCCCTCAAGGTTCGCAAATAGCCGCCGCCGACTTCAGATCCAAGCGCGAGAGCACACTCACATGAACGCCAATCCTCGCTTCTTCTCCCGTTCCGAGTTGGTCGGCCTCGCCGTCCTGGCATTGCTGCTGGTTGTCGTGCTGCCGATGACGCTCGACAATTTCCGCCTGAACCTCGTGGCGAAATATCTGACCTATTCGTTCGTCGCGCTCGGGTTGGTGATCTGCTGGGGATACGGTGGCATTTTGAGCCTGGGGCAGGGGGTGTTCTTCGGCATCGGCGGTTACTGCATGGCGATGTTTCTCAAGCTCGAAGCATCGAGCGTCGCCAACACGAAAATCCAGTCGACGCCCGGTATCCCGGATTTCATGGACTGGAACCAGATCACGCAGCTTCCCTTCTTCTGGGAGCCATTCCACAGTTTAACGTTTGCGATCCTGGCCGTATTCGTCGTGCCGGCGGTGTTTGCATTTATCATCGGCGCGGCGATGTTCAAACGTCGTGTCAGCGGCGTCTACTTCGCGATCATCACGCAAGCGATTGCCGCCATTCTGACGATCCTTATCGTCGGGCAGCAGGGCTATACGGGCGGCATCAACGGCATCACAGATCTTCGCACCCTACATGGGTGGGATATCCGGACCGACAGCGCCAAAGTCATTCTCTATTTTGTTGAAGTCGCGGTGCTGTTCGTCTGTCTGCTGGTGGCGCTGTTCGTGAAGCATTCGAAGCTCGGGCGCATTCTGGTGGCGATGCGCGAGAAAGAGGATCGCGTGCGGTTCTCGGGTTATAGCGTCGCCAACTTCAAGATTTTCGCATTCTGTTTGTCGGCCGTGTTCGCGTCGATCGGCGGCGCTCTGTTTACGCTTGAAGTTGGTTTCATGTCGCCGTCGTTCGTCGGCATCGTTCCCTCGATCGAAATGGTAATCTTCGCGGCGGTCGGCGGCCGCATGTCCATCTTCGGTGCGGTCTACGGCACGCTGCTCGTCAACTATGCGAAGACGAGCCTTTCCGAAAGCTTCCCGCAACTCTGGCAGCTGGGCTTCGGAGCGCTCTTCATTGCCGTTGTGCTGCTCTTCCCAGGTGGACTGGCAGGCGCCTGGAACGACTATGTGCAGCCGAGGATCGACCGGCTCTTCTCGCGGAGTAAAGGCAAGTCTCTTGCGAGCGGCCAGCCGATCGCAGACGGCGCACCGGCAGAATAGGAGAGCGATATGGAGATCGGTCAACAACCTCGGGATTTCCTACTCGCTGTCAGTGGGCTAACGGTATCCTTCGACGGCTTCAAAGCGGTCAACGATCTGTCGTTCTATGTCGATGAGAACGCGATCCAGGTCATCATCGGACCGAATGGCGCGGGTAAGACGACAGTGCTCGATTTGATCTGCGGGAAGACCAAAGCGACTTCCGGGTCTATCACCTTCCGCGGCAAGGAACTCACGAAGCTATCCGAGAACGCCATCGTGCATGCGGGCGTCGGCCGGAAGTTCCAGACGCCGTCAATCTATGACGATCTGACGGTTTTCGAAAACTTGGAGATCTCCTATCCGCGCGGACGCAGCGTGTTCGGCGCTCTGACGTTCAAGCGCGACGCTGCCGTGCGTCAGCGCGTCGAGGAAGTCGCGGAAATGATCTTCCTGAAAGACAAGCTCAACATGAGTGCGCAGCTTCTGAGCCACGGCCAGAAGCAGTGGCTCGAGATCGGCATGCTCCTCATCCAGGATCCCGAGCTTTTGATGCTTGATGAACCCGTCGCGGGCATGAGTGTCAGCGAGCGCGAAAAGACCGCTGAGCTTCTGCATCGGATCATCAAGGATCGTTCGGTGCTGGTGATCGAGCACGACATGAAGTTCGTCGAAGACATCGCGCACAAGGTGATCGTGCTCCATCAGGGCAAAATTCTATCGGAAGGCTCGATGGAGAAGGTCCAGAACGATCCCAAAGTGATTGAAGTCTATCTCGGCCATTAAGGAAGAAATTGACAATGCTGGATATCTCCGATTTCCACGTCGCCTATGGCCAGAGCGAAGTTCTGCACGGCCTCGATCTGTCGATCGCGCCCAATGAGATCGTCGCGATCATGGGCCGCAACGGCATGGGCAAGACGACCATGATGAAGGCCCTTATGGGCATCTTGCCAACGAAGCAGGGTTCGGTGTCGATGAACGGCGCCGACATCACCAAGCTCAAAAGCTATGAGCGTGTTGCGAAAGGTTTGGCCTACGTTCCCCAAGGTCGAATGATTTTTTCGACCATGACAGTCGAAGAGAATATCGAGACGGGGCTTGTGGTCCACGGCGGCAGCAAGGTTTCGCCCGATATCTACGAGCTTTTTCCGGTTCTGCTCGAAATGAAGAAGCGCCGCGGCGGTAACCTGTCTGGCGGCCAGCAGCAGCAGCTCGCGATCGCGCGCGCTCTTGCGACCAAGCCGAAGGTTCTGCTGCTCGATGAGCCTACGGAAGGCATCCAGCCGTCGATCATTCGTGAAATGGCGCGGACGCTTCGGCGCATTCGCGATGAGCGCGGGCTGTCGATCATCGTGTCGGAACAGGTTTTGAGTTTTGCGCTCGATGTCGCCGACCGTGTGCTGGTTGTCGAGAACGGCGAGATTGTCCACGACGAGCCGCGTTCATCAGTCGATGAGGCGAAAGTGGCGAGGTATCTCTCAGTTTAAGTCTGAATTCGGTGTCTGCAGAAATGGAAGGGGCAGTATGAATGACCGAAACGCTCATTAAAGTCGACCTGTCGAAGTCCGCATATGAAAACGACATGGTTCACAATCGATGGCATCCGGACATTCCGATCGTCGCCTGGACCGAGCCTGGTTCAGACTTCATCATCGAGACGTACGACTGGACCGGCGGCTTCATCAAGAACAACGACGATGCGTCGGACGTGCGCGATATAGATTTGACGATCGTGCACTTTCTCTCAGGCCCAGTTGGCGTCAAGGGCGCCGAGCCGGGTGATTTGCTCGTTGTTGAGATCCTCGACATCGGGGCGAAGCCGGAGAGCAACTGGGGTTTCAACGGCTTCTTCTCGAAGAACAATGGCGGCGGCTTTCTGACCGATCATTATCCCTCAGCGCAGAAGTCGATCTGGGACTTTGAGGGCATGTTCACGAAGTCACGCCACATTCCGGGTGTGCGTTTTCCGGGTCTCATCCATCCTGGCCTGATCGGCTGCTTGCCCGATCCTGCACTGCTCAAGACCTGGAACGATCGCGAAATTCCGTTCGTGGAGGCCAATAAAGATCGTGTGCCTCCCGTCGGCACGGTGCCCTTTGCGCCGACGGCGCACATGGGCCGCCTCAAGGGCGATGCGCGGGATAAGGCTGCAGCCGAAGCGGCGCGTACGGTTCCGCCGCGTGAGCATGGCGGCAACTGCGATATCAAGGATCTGTCGCGTGGCTCGAAAGTGTTCTTCCCGGTCTACGTACCCGGCGGCGGCCTTTCGATGGGCGACCTTCACTTCAGTCAGGGCGACGGCGAAATCACGTTCTGCGGCGCGATCGAGATGGCCGGTTGGCTGCATCTCAAGGTCGACGTGATCAAAGACGGCATGTCGAAGTACGGGATCAAAAATCCGATCTTCAAGCCGTCGGTCATCACGCCGAAGTACGACGACTATCTGATCTTCGAGGGCATCTCGGTCGACGAGATGGGCAAGCAGCACTACCTCGACGTTCACGTCGCGTATCGTCAGGCCTGTCTCAACGCCATCGAATACCTGAAGAAGTTCGGCTATTCGGGCGCGCAGGCTTACTCGATCCTGGGAACGGCGCCCGTTCAGGGGCATATCTCTGGCGTCGTCGACATTCCGAACGCCTGCGCCACTCTGTGGGTGCCGACCAAGATCTTCGATTTCGATATCAATCCCTCTGCCGCGGGACCGACAAAGTTCCTTGACGGATCGATCCAGATGCCGATTGCGCCCGACGCGTAAGCGCATTCGAACGTGCACGAAAGCTGGGTTGGCTGTGTTGGCCAACCCACCTCAAGGGAGCCGCCAATAATGCCGGTTTACGATTATGATTGTCCCAGTTGCGGACCGTTCTCAATTCTACGTTCGATGTCTGAGTTCGAGTTGCCGCACGATTGCCCGGATTGTGGGACCGAGGCGCCGCGAGCGATTTTAACAGCACCCGCCATAGCGGGAATGAGCCGGGCTCGTCGCGTTGCAGCCGAGACAAACGAGCGCTCATCGCACGAACCGCGAAAGTCAAAAGGGCATGCGCCGGGGTGCGGCTGCTGTTCCAAGGCGAAAGCCAAGCCAAAACAAGACGGCGGGACCGCGATGAAGAGTTTTCCTTCGTCCCGCCCCTGGATGATCAGTCACTAATCCTGCGATTCAGCAGCTGTTCGCAGCGGTCTGTAGGTTACGGATGGATCATAGCCCGACACCAAAGAAGAACGCGAAAACGCGCCGGGGGGCGAACTCGCACGATAGTGGCCAGTGTGCTGTTTCGGATATGCGGCGGCCCGGCGCTTCTTGGTGCGCTCGCGATCCGATCTTGGGTGTTGGATATCTCAGCTCTGCGCGTTGCCGGACGTCGATGTCAACGAGGACCACAAAGTTTCTGACGGATTGGCTGCGGTGGCACGTCGTGGGGCGTGTCGCGAGCGCCGAGGACATTCCCGCGCTCGCTGCGAAGTGTCTTCATGATGCTTGGAGCGAAGGCATATCTCGATACGATCTCGAAGGCGCCGTTGGCTCGCTCGAGGACTGTATTCGCGAGGGCCTGCTTCAGGTCAAGAAGTGAGCGCCACTAATTTTGCGGGCCGATCTTGGACCGTGCATGCCTATAACTTTGCTTTGCGACGCATGAAATCCGTTATCTGGGCGGCGATAAACGTGCTGTGCGTGGCGGTCGCGAAGTGGCCGCTGTCGACGAACTTGATTTCTGCGTCAGGAATATCGCGCTTGAATGCTTCGGCGCCGGGAGGAATGAAAAAGAGATCGTTCTTGCCCCAGACCGCCAGCAGCGGCGGCTTGTTTTGCCGTAAGTATTTCTGCCAAGCCGGGTAGAGCGCAACGTTGTTGCGGTAATCGTAGAAGAGATCGAGCTGAATCTCATCGATGCCCGGCCGCTGAAGATAGGCGTAATCGAGCATATAGCCGTCCGGAGACACCAAGCCCGCATCGGCGCCGTGGAGATACTGGTCTTTTGTTGCGTCCAGAGTGAGCACGGCGCGCAGCGCGTTGCGGTTTTCAAGTGAAGCGTCTTTCCAGTACGCCCGGATGGGTTTCCATGCGTCGCCCAATCCTTCTTCGTAGGCGTTACCATTCTGGGTGATCAGCGCGCCGACACGTTCGGGGTGCGCGGCGGCAATGCGGAAGCCAGTCGGTGCGCCGTAATCGAACAGGTAAAGTGCATATCTCTTCAGGCCTAACGCATCAGTGAAGCCATCGATGGTCTTGGCCAGATTGTCGAACGTATAGGTGTAATGCTCACGATCGGGTGCTTTCGTCAGACCGAAGCCCGGCAGGTCCGGTGCGATCAGGCGGAATGGGCCTGCGAGTTGAGGAATGAGGTCACGGAACATGTGACTGCTCGTCGGATAGCCGTGAAGCAGCAGGATGACTGGCGCATCTGCAGGACCGGCATCGCGGTAGAAGACTTCGACATCGCCAATCTTCACCGTTTTATAATGAACGGAATTCGTAGGAACGGAATTGCCTGACGTCACGATGTCTCTCGCATTGACGGCACTCGCGCGCAATGTCAGCCCGGCGGTGGCGGCTGCGGCTCCAAAAATTTTCAGCGCAACTCTGCGATCGGTCTCCGTCAGCATGTTCAACCTCCATTGAAACTAGGTAGGGAGGTAGGCGATTTGCACTTGCGCCTAAGCCGGAGATGTTGGGAGACACAAATCCAGATTTCGGAAGGGGACACGGCAGCCTCGCGCTTCGCATGCTTATGTTTTTAGAGATGGTGCGGGGTAGCCGTGGACTGGGCGTCGAACAAGGCGATATGTTTTGTTGTGTCTCGACCGGGTTCGCGTTTGCCCAGCATGGTAAATCGTGCGAATTCGCAAGTCGTGATCGATATTTGAAAGATTATCGTCGCAGTTGCAGGATATCGCTGCGCTAAGCCACTGCATACTTTCATCGCAAGCAATAGCGAGGTCTCAATGTCAGACTCTCACCGATCACCGCCACTTGGTTCGTTGGCCTTGATCGCTGTCGTCATCGCAGGCGGCGCGGCAGCGTTCGCCTACACGGCCGGCTGGTTTTCACCACACCGCCTCACTCCGATGAAAATGGTCGAGGCTTTTGCCCCGCCTGGGGGTCCGGCTCTGGGCCATCGCCGTAACCACGCCAAAGGCATCTGCTTTACTGGTGAGTTCGAAGCGAACGGCGCGGGCAGCGAAATCTCGAAGGCAGTTGTTTTCGAGAAGGGGGAGTATCCTGTCGTCGGGCGCTTCAATCTAGGTACTCAGGACCCTAATGTAGATGACGCTACTGTTCGTGTTCGCGGCATCGGTCTGCAGATAACAACTCCGGATGGGCAGGTCTGGCGAAGCGCCATGATCGATCCGCCATTCTTCCCGGTTTCGACGCCGCAAGCGTTCTACGATTTGCTGAAAGCATCGAAGGACAAGGCTGCGGACGCGATGAAAAACTTTATAGCGGCCAATCCCGAATTTTCGCATTTTGCTTCGTGGGCGGGTAGCGCGCCGTGGACAGCGAGTTACGCCGAGGAGCCCTACAACAGCCTAAACAGTTTCGTGATGACAAACAAAGAGGGCGAGCAGAAGACAGTTCGATGGGGGATCGTGCCGGAAGCGCGAGTCGTTACGGTCTCGCAGGATGACCTGAAAAAGCTCGGGCCGAATTTTCTCGACGTTGATATCGCCAAGCGTGTTGCGGCTGCGCCTCAACGCTGGAAGCTGGTGGTGATCGTTGCAAATCCAGGAGATCCGACAGCAGATCCAAGCAAGGAGTGGCCTGCCGACCGCCGCAAGATCGATGTCGGCACGCTGACGGTTACGAAAATCGAACCGGAGGCGGACGGTCCATGTCGTGAGATCAACTTCGATCCAACCGTTTTGCCGACGGGCATTACGACATCCGACGATCCGTTCCCGGCCGCGCGGTCGGCGGCGTATATGAAGTCATATGATCTGCGTACGGCTGAATCGAAGTACTATCCCCGCACCGCGACTGGAGAAAAGCAATGACCGGAGAAACGCCGCGTTTCAATCCATTGCAGCGCCTTCTGCATTGGGTGATGGCCGTTTGCATTCTAGCGATGCTGTTCATCGGCGTGGGGATGCTCTCGACCGTCACACCAAAGTTTTTGCCGCTGATGGAGACGCACAAATCGCTCGGTGTCGTCATCCTCGTGCTCGTGCTCATTCGGCTTGCGGTACGGTTGCGGTACGGCGCGCCCGCATTGCCGAAGGATTTGCCGGAGCCGATGAAGCTCGCGGCAGAACTGTCTCACTACGCACTCTATGCGCTGATGATCGCGATGCCGTTGCTTGGATTGGCGCTGTTGTTTACCGCAGACTATCCTGTCGTGATCTTTGGGCGTGCCTGGGTTCCGCAGATGCTGCCGCAAAGCGACAGTCTTCATACCCTGTTCTGGAACGCCCACTACTATCTGGCGTTTTGTTTCTTTGCACTGGTTCTGCTGCATATCGCGGCGGCGCTGTATCACGCGCTCGTCCGGCGTGACGGCGTGTTCGAGTCAATGGCCTCTGTGTCGACGCATCATCAGTCGGCTCCTGCCGCCGAGTGAGGGCGTGAAGGACATCTGAGGACGCGTCGTCCGCCAACCTACGATGGGTCTTCCTGCAAATGTCGGCAGGGACGCCCATCGCGTTTTTATATCTCTCCATGTCGAGACACATGGAATCCCTATGCCGGTGTTCCTAGTTTGATGGCAAAGCGCCCACTACTGGAGGCGGCCATGGAAAAAGACCTCGAAAGCGTCCCGACGGCGTCCGATGTGCCTTCTTGCATTGAGGCATGTGCAGAGTGGTCTGACAGCGAACTCAAGGATGCGCCCGCCCACGCTGTGGATTGGTCGCCGCGGACCATCGGCCTGACAGACGATCAGATGCGGAGTGCTGCGATGCTCTTTGGCGTGATCATTCTGTTCTTTGCCGGGATCGGAATCGCTTTAACGGAATTCATGTCGGCTGAACGGCAAGTGGCGCTTATGGATTGCGTTCAAATCGTTGGCGATACCGAGCGACTCGCTTGCTACGATAAAGCGGCAACGCAATCGTCGGCGCCTTTCAAGGGGGGATCGCCCTTTCCCACTTATTCCCGACCGGACGTCGATGGTGGCTAAGGGCTTTTCTCTATCCGGCAAACGGTTGCAGGAAGCTGACGCTATCGTCGCTGTGAAATGTCTCGCGTGAGGCTCGAAAGAAGCCTTAGTTCCCGCATTTTGAGGGATTTTTTCCCGTAAATTTCAATTCCGTTGCCACAATGCCACGGGAGGGTTGGGAATGCGGCAGCCGGGAAAAAGTCAGCCTGTGCATCGGATTGACCCTCCCAACCAAAATCCATTTTGCTGACTTTGGGGAAAATGGTCCGAGTCGAGACCAAAGGGGAAGTTCGCGTTGCAATGCCTGCCAGGGAAGCGGGGATTGTGATGCGCAGAAAAGGGAACCGGGGGATGATGCGTCAGTTAATGGCTTCGGCCGCGGCTGTGGCGCTGTTTGCAGCCAGCGGAACGGCCGTTGTTTTTGCTCAGGATGCGGACGGGACGGCTGCAGGGCAGCCAGCGCCTCAGCAAGGTCAACAGCTTCCGCAGGTCGAGGTAATTCAGGGACAGCCCAAGCCGAAGCCGACGCAAGCAAAGAAGGCCACCAAGCCAAAGGCCAAACCCTCCACCGCGGCGGCGGTAACGGCTCCATCCGCAGCGCCGGATACGACGGGATTTGCGACCGAGAGTTCGCAGGAGTTTGCTGCTTCGCCTGAATCGAACACGGTGAAGATGTCGCCGGTCGGCGGCACGATCCCGGTCGATAAGGTGCCGGGCAGCGTCTATCAGATGAATTCGGAAGCGCTCAAACGTGGCGAGCAGGTCATTCTGCAGGACGCCCTAACGAGCCAGATCCCGGGCCTCATCGTCAACGATCTTCAGGGCAACCAATTCCAGACCAACATTCAGTTTCGCGGGTTTGAAGCGTCGCCTGTCAACGGCGTCCCGCAGGGACTTGCGGTCTATCAGAACGGCGTCCGCATCAACGAGTCGTTCGGCGATATCGTCAACTGGGACTTCCTGCCCTCGAACGCGATCAACAACGTCGCGGTTGTCGTCGGCAATCCGGTGTTCGGACTTAACGCTCTGGGCGGCGCCGTCGTCGTCGATATGAAGGACGGCTTCAATTACCAGGGCTGGGACGTCGATACGATGTTCGGCTCGTTCGGACGCAAGCAAGTCTCGACTGAAGCCGGATACCGGAGCGGTAATTGGGCGGCATACGGCGCGTTTGAAGCCATCGATGATGATGGGTTCCGCGATTTCTCCGATGCGCAAATCCGCCGAGGCTACTTCGATGTCGGCGTGAAGGGCGATAACGCCGAATTTCATTTCAACTTCACCGGCGCAGACAACAATGTCGGCGTTACGGCCGCAGCGCCTGAGCAGCTTCTCGATATCAGCCGCAGCCTGACGTTCACGTCACCGCAGACGACCGAAAACACGCTGCAGATGTACTCGGTCAACGGCAAGGTGCGGGCGACCGATACGTTGACGCTGTCCGGCGTGACCTACTATCGCCATTTCAATCAGAAGCATCTCGACGGTAACCTGTTCGACGATCCGGAAGAATGCGGCGGCGCCGAAGCTGGGACGCTGTGTTCCGGAGACGATCAGGTTCTCAATGCCGCCAACGGCAATCCGATCCCATTTACGGATAACGTTTACGGCTCGATCGACCAGACGTCGCAAAATGCCGATACCGCTGGTGTCACGCTGCAGGCTCAAGAGAACGCTAAGCTCTTCGGCCACACCAACCAGTTCATCGTTGGTGTCAGCTACGATCATGGCCGCGTCGCCTATACGGCGAAGAGCGAACTTGGCTTCATGGAGCCCAAGTTCGTCGTCGACGGGCAAGGCATCATCATGACCGGTACGGATGATTTCAATCCGCGCTCGCTCACGACGACCAATGATTATTTCGGCGCTTATTTCACGAACACGTTCGACATCACCGACCAGTTGGCTTTGACCGTGGGCGGACGTTACAACTTTGCGCGAATTGAAATCGAGAATACCGGCAGTCCGGAAAATGATGAACTCAACGGGATCAACAAGTACAACCGCTTCAATCCATCCGCGGGCTTGACCTATAAGTTCTCGCCGGGTCTCAACTGGTACGGCGGGTACTCGGAAGCCAATCGTGCTCCGACTGCAGCCGAACTCGCTTGCGCGGATCCTGAAAACCCGTGCTTGATCGAAAGCTTCCTGACGGCCGATCCCCCGCTGAAGCAAGTTGTCTCCCATACCTGGGAAACGGGGTTCCGCGGGACGATCAAGAACTGGCAGGATCGTTCGCAGTGGGATTGGGGCATCGGCCTGTTCCGTACTCTCAACACTGACGACATTTTCAACGCTGCCTCGACCGATGTCGGGCACGGCTACTTCCAGAACGTCGGCAAGACGCTGCGTCAGGGCGTCGAAGCAAATATCGCGTACCGCACACAACGTGTCTTCGCTTACGCGAATTACACCTATACGGACGCCACGTTCGATTCGAGCGCGATCTTCCCATCACCGAATAATCCGCTGCCGGGCAATGTTTCGTGCGGCGAAGCTGGTGGTGGGGATGATGAAGACGGTCCCGGTAACTGCTTCCTAGTTCATAAAGGTGACCGGCTTCCTGGCGTCCCGGCGCACACATTCAAAGCCGGTGTCGATTACTGGATGACGCAAAAGTGGAAAGTCGGGGCGGATTTGGTGGCTGCCAGCGACCAGATTTTCTTCGGTGACGAAGCAAATCTCAATCGTCCGCTGGCGGGCTATGCAAAAGTCAATCTGCACACGTCCTACGACGTCACGGATCACGTGCAGATATATGGCCTGTTCGAGAACCTCTTCGACAAAGATTATAATATCTACGGAACGTATTTCAGCGTGGACGACGCCAACGATCTGACGCCGGCTACCGGCGTCACCTTCAATGAGAACAATCCCCGGACTGTCGTCCCGGCCATTCCGTTCGCAGCCTATGGCGGCGTAAAAGTGAAGTTCTAGACTACTGTACCTCTAAGACCTATCCCGAAACTCGATGCGGCGGACCCCAAAGTCCGCCGCTTCTTTGTTTTCTGCCCTGGACAGCGACGAAGCACTCAGAATTTACCGTCCGCCATGTGAAACACAGTCAGGCAGATGACGGCGGTGAGAACGAACAGCAGGGTGATGGCGATCTTGTCCATATGAGCACTCCTAATAGGTTATATATCGAAGCATCCTCTTTATATGATCGTCCCGGTGGGGAGAAGTTCGGTGACAGCAGGTGCCATGAGTGCGGCTGTTACAGCGCGTTGGGCGATCAAGGAGCGCGCCTTTGGCGGTCGCTGCGGCCTAGTCCAAATAGCCGATAATTGCTTTGCGGCCATTGTACCAATTTGCAGAGCAGCGTTCATCAGAGCGCCATGTGCCGGCCGATAAGGTACGGGACGCCGCGGGATGTCTGCGAAGGAACAAAAAGTGACGGAAATATATAATTGCTCCCCCATGTCGCTGGTGCAGTCCGTTCCTACATCTCCCTGCGTTGCACAATACTTGGCCGATGTCGGCTAATTACAGCGGAGGCGATCCCATGAACCGGGAAGAACAGCAACTAATTGAAGATTTGTTTTCCCGCCTGCGCAGCTATGGAGGCTCGGGCGGCAAGGATCCGGAAGCCGAGGGCTTGATCAACGATCTCATTCGCAGGTCGCCGGATGCCCCTTACTACCTAGCCCAGACGGTCATTATTCAGCAGCAGGCGCTCGAGCGGGCGGAAGCCCGTATGCGCGACCTGGAGGAAGCAGCGGCGCGTCAGCAGCAATCTGCGTCGGGTCGCGGCAGTTTCCTTTCTGGTGGATCGGTTCCGTCGGCCGGTGCCCGCTTTGGTGGCCTTGGCGGTTCTGCGCCGGAGCCGCAGCGCGGACCGGAGCCGATGCCGCCTCCGCAGCAGTCGCGTAGCCCTTGGGGCTCTGCGGCCCAATCCGGAGGGGGCGGCGGTTTCCTGTCATCAGCTCTATCGACAGCAGCGGGCGTCGCCGGTGGCGTTTTCCTGGCGGATGGAATCCGCAGCCTGTTCGGTGGTGGCAACGCCTACGCCTCGGGCGGTGGGACAAACGCCAACGATCAAGCGACCATCGACAGTTTACAGGATCAACTGCAAGACGCTCGCGACGATGACAAGCAAGATCAGAAAGACCTTGCTGCAGATGACGCCGAGCTCGATCGGATGCAAGACGTCCAGGATGACGACTACGACGATACGTGGACCGATGACGACAGCATGGATGTCTAACGTTCAGTACGCTAACTGACGTTTCCGCTCATCGTGCGATGGCAAGTACGATGAGCGGCAACAAAAGTGCGGCAGCGATCCCGCCGATGAAGACGGCGCGCTGCCAGGGTTGTTTCAAGATGATTTCGCCCTGCGATGCCTTTTCCGCCGGGTAGGCCGGGATGTCCGGCTTTTTCTTGGTTTGTGCCATTATGGTCAGTCCAGGTTTCGCGTCCTTATTGGAATAATCCGCGGACGCGCTTTTCGTTGCTTCGCAAATTGGGGATGGCGGATTTCTACCGCCTGCCGACGGCTAAGCTTCGCTTCGTCCGCGCGCTTACAAAATCGTCACACACGCTTTGCGGGAAAAATCGGAACCGCCTTACTGCGGGACCGTTGGCCAAGCAGTTGTCGAGCTGCGTGTTGAAAAGCGCGGCGCGTGGCCGGCGGCAGTGGCCTGAAACAGAGCAGGCGACCTGAAACACGAAAGCAAAAAGGTAGTTGTGATGGCTCAAGAGGACAGAACATCAAAACGCGGCTTTGCTTCGATGGATGAAGCCAAGCAGCGCGAGATCGCCCGGAAAGGCGGCGCAAGCGTTCCCGATCATGAGCGCAGCTTTTCGAAGAATCACGATCTTGCCGTGTCCGCCGGCCGCAAAGGCGGCCACGAGAGCGGCGGCAATTTCAAGCACGATCCGAAGCGCGCTGCCGAAGCCGGACGGAAAGGCGGCCAGCACTGATGGTGTGAGCGTGATTATTGGAGACCATAGCGCGAGGCCGGAGCGATGCTCCGGCCTTGTCGCGTTTCATCGTCAGGCGCTGCTCGAAGCGGTCAACCATTTCGGATTGAACCAGCGGTCGGCTGGGCCATCGTACGGGAGACGAGTAACGTCCCAATGGCTCACATATTTGGCGTAGATGTCCCAGACAGGCGGGCCGCCGCCGATGAAGACGACGCGGCCGGCGAACTGCTTCAGTGTCTCTTCTGGGTCCATGTGGGAACGCAGGACAACGAGCGTGCGATCGGTACGTGCAAATTCGGGGACAGCGCCGATGGTCTTCGGCCCGGCCATTAAAACATGGCCGCGGGTGATATCGAAAAAGCGCGCGACATCGGCGACGTATTCCGGATCTGTATTACCCTCCCAGGGGAGTTGGCCATGAAGGCCGAGTTGGCCCGATTGGCCAATCGCGCAGATGACCCGCACGATCGTTTCCTGCATTTTGCACTTCCTTCAATCAATCGTTCAGCACGCGTCGATCCCACGCAATGGGCGTGGGCGTCTATTCGCGCAACTGCCTTCTCTGTGTGAAATTCGCCGAAGGATGTAAAGGCCGGGCCGCGTCGTCAGCGCAGCAGATAGCGGATGACCCAATCGGATGTGCGGTTGAAAGGCGGGCGCAACAGACCCCCAAGGTTCCAGCGGCTTTGCTCGAAGACGCCCTTCGCGTGGCTAAGCGATTTAAACCCTTCGATACCGTGATAGGCGCCCATGCCGGACATGCCGATGCCGCCGAACGGCAGCGTGTTCTGAACGTAATGCATCAAGGTATCGTTGACGGTGACGTTGCCTGAGGTCGTGCGTGTGAGAACCTTCAGCCGATCCTCGCTGCTGTTGCCGAAATAATAAAGCGCGAGCGGCCGGGGCCTGTGGTTGATGTAGGCAATGGCTTCATCGAGCGTGCGATACGTCACGATGGGCAGAATCGGCCCAAAGATTTCTTCGCGCATGATCGCCATGTCGTCGGTCACGTTCAGGACAATCGCGGAAGGGAGCTTTCGCGTCAGGACAGCGGTTTGAGGCCCAGTCTGGATGACGCGAGCGCCTTTGTTCTCGGCATCTTCGAGGAGACGGCGGAGACGGGTGTAATGTCTCGCGCTCGCAATGGCGGAGTAGTTCTTGTCGGCGGCGCCGTCGGGATAAAATGTTGCTGCCGTTGCGTCGTAGCTGGCGACGAATGATGCAGCGTCTTTCTCGTGCACGAGCACGTAGTCGGGAGCAATGCAGGTCTGACCGGCATTCGCAAGTTTGCCATAGGCGACGCTGCTGGCCGCGGTCTCGATATCGGCGTCTGGCCCGATGAGCGTCGGTGATTTGCCACCGAGTTCCAACGTTACCGGAACGAGGTTTTCGGCGGCTTCCCGCATGACCATGCGGCCGACCTGAGCGCTGCCGGTGAAGACGAGATGATCGAAGGGGAGGCGCGAGAAGGCGGCGCCAAGCTCCGGGCCGCCGGTGACGACGGCCACTTGGTCTTCCGGGAAGATATCACGTAATGTCGATTTCAAGAGTTCGCTCGTCGCGACCGTTAGCTCCGAGGGCTTTAGGATCGCGCGGTTGCCAGCCGCAATTGCGGACAGCAGTGGCATGATGGCGAGCGAGAGCGGATAGTTCCACGGCGACACGATTCCGACGACGCCGAGCGGCTGGTAATGGACGCGGGCGCGACCGGGAATGAAGTGGAGCGAGATGCGCCGTTTCTCTGGCCGCATCCATTTTGCGACGTTGCGGCGAAGGAAGTTGATGGCCTGGATGATGGGAATGACTTCCATGATCCGGGTTTCGTATGCGGACCGGTAGCCGAAATCCTTGCTGATGGCGGCTTCGAATTGAGCGCGGCGCGCGAGCAATGCGCGTTTGAGCTTGCGAAGGTCGGCTCGGCGCTGTGCAGCAGACGGCGGCCCGTCGCGCATGAACGCGGCTCGCTGCTTCGCCAGCAGCGGGCTCAGCAGGAAGTCATCTTTGACCGGGAATTGAGCAGTCATTAATCGGTCTCCAATGTAGACGGTGAGAACATATAGCGATTCAGGACGCTACGTTTCTCCGTCGACACGAGTTTTTGGGCTTTCGCCTTCGGCATCGTCCGCGTGCGATTATGCCCAACGACCATACGATCGTGGCGATCTCAAGCGCGCATTAATTGAAACGCCGCTCGGTATGCTTGTGGACGGGATAGCCGGCAATTTACCCTGCGCGAAGTGGCGCAGCCACCGGCGCGGCACCGGAATTTCGTAAATAAGATCCTCGCCAGCAATGCGGCGGCTTCACTCTGAGATTGTTGCAGATTTTATTTGCAACTCTTTGGTGAGCGATGCTCAACAGTAAAAATGCGCGCTAAGGGAAAGCGGCTGGTCCGGGACCACGAGTCTATTCGAGCAATGGCG
Source organism: Hyphomicrobium sp. DY-1 (assembly GCF_047497105.1). Lineage (NCBI taxonomy): Bacteria > Pseudomonadati > Pseudomonadota > Alphaproteobacteria > Hyphomicrobiales > Hyphomicrobiaceae > Hyphomicrobium > Hyphomicrobium sp. DY-1. Next base: position 3,677,954 of record NZ_CP134870.1, read on the forward strand.
GTCAGGGTACGCAGCGATCAAGCGGCGATGTCGAGCGTGCCGAGAACCCACTTCTCGTACTCATCGCTCAGATCCTGCAGCCACTGCTTGGGCACAGTGTTGATCTTCTTGCCGCCGTTATTGGTGCGGACAGGAAGCGTCACGAGGATCTGCTTGTAGCCATTCTCCATCGGGGGCGAGGAGATCGTGCCGCCGATGTGGCCAATCGAGAGTGCGGCGCGGAGATAGTCGCTGGCGCGCTTCGGCGCGGTGTGCAGTGGCGCCGTAAAGAGCACGCAATCCTGAATCGCACGCTGAGGTTCGCAGTTGCGCAGTTCGAAGTGGAGTTCCACGCTGGCGTCTTCGCTGTTGCGCGTATCGCTCTTGATGTTGACCTGAACCGTACTGCCGGACGACGGCCAGAGGCTCATCGGCTCCATCAGCTGGATCATGATCTTTTGCATCGTCGTCGGGTCGGCGGCGACGATTATCTCAGGCTTATCGGCATTTACAAAGATCTGCTGTGCGCCAATCTCGCGATTGATTGCTTCCGCGCACGACGTCACGATCGAGACGATGTCGGCGTCGTGGCCCGGACCGATATCGGCATGCAGCGTTTCGCGTGACAGTTCTTCAGAAAGATCGATGGCGCGCTGGGTTTCCTCGACAGGAATGCGCCAGTGGTCGCGAATACGAAGCTGCGACCAGAGTTTCTGCGCGGACGGGCGCCACGACGTCTCGGCGATCGCGTCCTTCAGGTAGTGATACATCGTCAGGGGGGCGTTGTTATACGGCAGTAGCCCCGAGAGCATCGCAAGATCGTTCATGCGATCGCGCAGCAACGTACGATGCAACGCGCTGAGCTTGTCGCGCAGAAGCAAATCGTATTCGTTCTTCAGCAGATAGAACGTGATCGCCTGCTCGATTTCGGCTTCGAGAACGCGTAGGTCCCAGGGTTTCGAGATGTAACGGAGGATCTCGCCCTTGTTGACCGCATCAATGGCGCTGTCGAGATCGGCGTAAGCCGTCGTTAGCATGCGGATGATGTCGGGCCGTTCATTGCGGATCCGATTCAGCAGGCTGACGCCGCTGCGGCCGGGCATACGCTGATCGGAAATAACCAGTCCGATGTTGTGATTGCCGGACAGGATCAAGGTTTCGGCTTCGTCGGCGCTTGTCGCGGTCAGTACATCGTACTTCGCGCCAAACGCCTTTTTGAAGTATTTGACTGCCTGCGGTTCATCATCGACGATGAGAATCTCGACGGGCTGGTCAATACGAAACGACTCCATGGGAGACCTGGTCTTCTCTTTCCGACGCGATCGGCAAGTTGAAACGGAACTCGGTCCACTCTCCAAGACTACTCTTAACACTCAGTGAACCGCCGTGGTTGGCGATGATCCGGTGGCTGACCGCCAAGCCTAAGCCCATGCCTTCGCCGACGTCCTTGGTGGAGAAGAACGGATCGAAGATCTGGCTTTGGATTTTCGGGTCTATGCCGGTGCCGTTGTCGCGGACGGAAACGATGATTTCATTGCCTTCGACGGCTGTCGTGATCGAGATTTCAGGCTTTCGCTGCTCTTCGACGGTGCGAACGGCCGCCACGGCATTGACGATGAGGTTGACCAGCACCTGCGCGATTGTCGATTGCGATCCAAAGACTTCACCCTGTGCGGCGATATCTTTCTTTATGGTTATTCCTTTCTGAACGTGTGCCGTAAAGCGGAGCGCGTGGTCGATAGCGGACTCGATATGGAACGGCCGCGGATGCTCCGGGCGGTGGGGCGCCGTGAAGCCGCGAAGGTCGGTCACGACGCGATGAATGCGATCGTAGCCGGCGTGAATGTCCTTCAACGTGTCGGCGGTATCGGGATCGGATTGAATCGTCGGATCGCGGGCGGCGAGCTGCAGCGCGGTGCCCATGAAGTTCAGCGGATTGCCGATTTCATGCAGCAAGCCGGCGGCCATCGTGCCGAGCGCGCTCAGGCGTGCGTTCTGGACGAGGGCAGCCTCGGTTTCACGCAACTGCTGCAAGCTCTGCTTCAACTCGGCGTTGGTTCGGTGCAGGTCGCTTTCGAGCTGGGCGGCACGGATGAGGTTTGCGATGCGCGAGCGGACTTCCAGTCCGCTGAACGGTTTGATTAGGAAGTCGTCGGCGCCGTGCTTCAGCGCGATGATCTTGGCGTCCTCGTCGACGCGTGCCGTCAAGACGATGATCTTGATGGCACGCGTTTCCGCGCGCTCTTTCAGAGATCGGCAAACCTCCAAGCCGCTGACGCCGGGCAGCATGACGTCAAGCAGGATGAGGTCGGGTTTTTCCTGCTTGGCTTTTTCCAGCGCGCTGATGCCATCGGGTGCTTCAATGACACGATAACTTTCGCGCAGCATCGATACGAGGTAGCGGCGCATGTCGGGCTCGTCGTCAACGACGAGAAGGAGGGGAAGCTCGGATCGTCCGTCGAGCTGATTGGCGGCGTTTGACGCCGTCCGATCCGGCGTCAAGCTGGGGTTCTCGGAAACCATTATTGCTCGCGCGGAAGCTTTGCGGTCGAAGGCCCGCAATGGATCGTCAGCGAGGCGATCGGGCTTCTCTTCGGAGTTGGTCATGTCAAATTGCGTACCCTCAAGGGCGTGAGGAAAACGTAAAACGAATGTCGTGCCGTGGCCCGTATCGCTGGTGGCGGTGACGTCGCCACCGTGGCGGGTCATCAGCTCGCGTACCAATGCCAAGCCGAGACCGAGGCCCTGATGGCGTCGCGTCGCGGAGCCATCGACCTGATAGAAACGATCGAAAATATGCGGAAGCTGCTCGGCCGGGATGCCGATGCCGGTATCGGAGACTTTGACCGTCACGAAGTTTTCTTCGCGGACTGCTGAAATATCGATCCGGCCTTCGGGCGGCGTAAACTTGATGGCGTTGGCGATGACGTTGCTGACGATCTTCTCAAGCGCATCCTGATCGGCGTTGATCAGCAGGTCGCCTGGCGGTTCCTGCAGATCGAGATGAACGCCTTTTAGCGCTGCGAGATGCTTCATCGAGGCAGCGGTGTGCTTCAGGAAGTGGCCCATGTCGATCGGCCTCTTCGCGAGCGTGGCCCGACCTTCCTCCAAGCGAATGAGGCTCAGAATGTCGTTGACGAGGCGCAGCAGTCGCAGCGCGTTGTTCTCGATCACGTCCAGGAGCTGCTGTGACGACGGGCCGAGACGGGCGGCGTCGGACTTCAGCTTTTCGACCGGTGCGAGAATGAGCGTCAGCGGTGTCCGCAACTCGTGGCTGACGTTAGCGAAGAACTGGGATTTGAGGCGGTCGAGCGCCGACAGCTCCTGATGCTGGGACGCCAGCTTGTACTTTAAGCGGAATTCGTTGAAGCGCCGCCGGTAGTTGAAGTGAACGGCCGTGACCGAGATGATGCAGGTCAGGACGAGAAAATACAGGTTGTTCAGAAGCGTATTGGTGGTGTCGTGGGCGCTCGGCACGCGCGAACAGGCGATGATGTAGATGCCAAGCGTAGAAATGCAGAGCAGGGCCGCTTCGAACGGCTGCATCGGCGCCAAGACGCCGACAGCGAACAGAATAAGGAACAGGCCGTTGTAATAGGTCGAGTTGGCGCCGTCTGTGATGCCGATGATGACCGCGATCGAGGCGACCGCGATCAGTAGGCCCGCCATCGTCAGATAGCGGACGTAGACAGCCGATTTTGCCCAGAAATGCAGGGCATAGAGAATTGCGATCAGCCCGGCCGCGACGAGGCGAATAACGGTCAGCGTTCCGAGCTGATCGGCATAGGTAATGCGATCGAGCGCGATACCCGCAGGTATGAGGACGATGCCAAGGATGCAGGCGACCTTCGACTGCCTTAGCCGAAGCTCGTGCTCCTCAGCCTCGAAGGCGCGTCTCAGGTCGGTGCGGTCATCCATGCGGTCAGACGAGTGGTTTGTCGATCTCCAAGAATACGTTGATACCCGTGTCGTCTGTATAAATCTTTAGCGGCCCGAGATCTGGGGCAAGTCTTTCCATGTCTGCTTCGTCGCGCAGGACCAAGTGCCACTCCATAACGTGCTCCATCAATCCTTTCACAGGGTTTGACGAATGCACATTTGTGACAATCACCCGGCCGCCGGGTTCGCACCACTGGTAGAAGAGGCGTACCAATTTGGTGCAGACGCGATCGGAAAGGTAATCAAAGAGGCCGGCGCAGTAGATGATGTCATAGGTTTTGGCAGCTTCGGGCAGCTCGATGGCCTGCCGAAGAAGCTCCTGCACGGTCTTTAGGATGTAACTGACCTTCGGCGGATCGTCCTGACTGTTGGTGATCGCCTCGATCTGATTCTGGGCATAGGCAAGCGTCTCGGCATTGAAGTCGAGCAGGTCGAACGAGAAACGCTTGGCTTCCTTGTTGTTGGCAAAGAACAGCTGGAGTTCCTGAACCGGACCGCAGCCGACATTGAGGACACGCACTTCTTTATTGGCGGCTGCCGCGTCCTCGGCGGCCTTCGACAGCATCTTTTCGAGCATATAGATGCGGTTGCGATGGGCTTCCGGCGGGCCGCCGTTGAGCAGCCAATCGTTGATGATCTGGCCGTACGTAGTCTTGCCGCCGCGCTCCTTGCGGAACATCATGTTGACCATTTCGTAGTCGCCCGCATAGCCAAGCGGCTTCGAATAGACGCGATTGAAGAAAGGCGAAGCCATCATTAACGGCAGAAGATCGCGCTGGGCGAGCTGTTTGTGGTTTTCGACTTCGTCGGCTTCGAGCTGTCGGCAGGCCTTCTCAAGCTCAAGGAAGAGTTCGGTGATACGCGGCATCACCGGCGCCTTGATTTCCTCGAAGCGTTCGGCATCGAGCATCGTATTGCCTGCGCCGGGTTCGCCTTCGATGGCCAAGTCGACCTGATCGAGCCAGAAGCTCAGGTCACTCAGAAAAGACCGGAGATCGGCGACTTTCAGCTGGTAGTTCGGATCGAGCTTGTTGACCCGTTCCCATTCTTCGACAAAGCGCCCGACTTCCGATCCGAGCCCGGCGGGGTCTGAGATAATAGTGTCGATTGCCGACCATTGATTAACGAGCGTTGCGGAGACAACCACCAAGATGCTCGTTGTGACGACCCCCGTTACGACGGCGTCTCCCTGGTAGACTAGGTTCTTGCCGCGGCGCACCTTAAGGTCGCTCAATACCTCGCTTGTCTGGACGGGCGAAAATGGATTGTAAATCTCAAAAACAATGTTACGCCGCGACAGCTTTCTGAGGGTGCCCCGGAAAATAGTACCCTGGCTACTTCTAAAGGAAACCGTGCGATCAATATCTCGCTCGATGCGCAAGGGGTGTGCTCCTACAACTGAACGATGTGGACTTCGCGAACGTAAGGTTACCACAATCGTTCAGTTTTGCGCCGCGTGATTTAGAAACAGTTGAGATGATTTCTAAGCATCAATGGCTTGGCGGTACATCTTTGCTACGCCTCCTTAGGGAGGCACACCGTGAACGTTGATTTGCACAAATTTTCATCGCTGGAAGTCAGCAGTTCGCCGCCGAAGGCCCAAAGGGCGCTGCGGATCGTCCGCCACGTCTGATGATCCTCCAGAGTGCTAGGCACATCCTTGGCCGGCACGCTGAGCCGCACTTCGTTGTGTGCGGCACCGCAAAAGAGTTCGATTTCACCCGATGGCGTTGACTGGCGGCCGTTGGCGCCGCTGTTTCGCAGCAGGTTGGCGAGGATGAATTTCATAATCTCGCGCGGCATCCGATAGGTGAAGTCGCCGGAGGTAGCGAGCGAGAGGCCTTTGGCAGGCCCTCTTACATTTTGCTCGATGACTTCGTGCAGCGTATCCGCCATGGAGGAGGACTGGCCAGCCGAAGCTTGGACGAGGCCGCGGGCGAGTTTCCCGATTGAATTGGCCATGGACCTGCATTGCTCCACGTCTTGCAAAATTTGCCCCGAGCATGCTGCGATCTTGGACTGACGAAGGCGCGCCGACCAAGATTCGAGGTACGCATTCGTATTCTGCGGCGCCTCCAGCGATCCTTGTCCAGCGAGATGGGCCAAGTGCTGGGCCTCGCTGTGAAGGGATTTCAAAGGCGCGTCCAAACCACCGGCAAGAATAGACAGCAGTGCGAGATTAGCTTCGCTGGCATCGCCGGTTGAGATCGGGCCGACGACGGGTTCTGCAAGCTTGGATGCAGAATGTTCGACGCTCAGCGCGTCCTGCATTGCTGCGCAAAGCTCATCGAGGTTCCAGGGTTTCGGCACGAAGCGGTAGATTGCTGCATCGTTGATGGCGTGCTGCAGATTGTCGATGTTGGCGTAGGCGCTCGTCAGTACGCGGATGGTTGACGGCCAGGACTTGCGGACATCGCTGAGAAACGAAACGCCGCTGTCGCGCGGCATGCGTTCGTCGCTGACGACGACGGAAATCTCGTCGCCCTCGGACTCGAGGATTTCCATAGCCGCATCCGGACTGCTGGCCGTTCGGACGTTTGCATATTTGCCGACCGACGCCTTGAAGTATTTCAGCGATAAGGGTTCGTCGTCGACAAAGAGAATTGTGGGGTTCTGCTTGTCGCTCGTCTCTGAGCGGTTTGACATGGTCAAGAGGCCTTGCTTGAGGCGAAGTGTGAAAATGACTTCTGATTTGCGTGCATGCCTTGGATATATATAGGTGCCTAGATAATTCAATCTGGCTACTGATATTCAAAATCAATATCGGATTGAATGAAAATTTGAGATGTTGGCAGTCAATCTTAATAGTTTCTGACTGCTATTTTCATAGCGATACAAAATGGAATTCGGCGTATGGCGGAGGCATACTTCGCTAAGGCGGGCGGAGCCGATGAGCAAGGAACTCGTTAACGTCTGCCTATGCAGCCGAGGCGGCCTGACAGTATCTTTATCTTTTGGAAATTAGGAAATCGCTGTCGATCCGGCGAGCGCCGACGCGGGCGCTCGCTATTGGATAGGGGCTGTGCAGCCGGCGTCTCAGACGCTCAGCAGCAGATGTTCCCGCTCCCAGGGACTGATGACGCGCATGAATTCTTCGAATTCGCTGCGCTTCAGAGCCAGATATACGTGGCAGAAACGTTTTCCGAGAATGTCGTGAAGGGCCGTGCTTTCCTCGAAATCGGTCAGCGCTTCGAGCAGACCGCGTGGCAACTGATGATCGTTGCGGTAAGCGTTGCCGACCACGGCTTGGCGCGGCTCAAGCGCATTCTTCATTCCGAGGTAGCCGCATGCGAGGCTCGCGGCGAGCGCCAGGTAGGGGTTTGAATCGGCGCCCGCGAGGCGGTTTTCGACGCGACGGGCCGAGGTATTGGCGACCGGCACGCGCAAGCCTGCGGAGCGGTTGTCGAAACCCCATTCGACGTTGATCGGAGCGGCTCCATTCGGCACCAGGCGTCGATAGGAATTCACGTAGGGCGCAAGCAGGCATATGGCGGCCGGAAGGTACGTTTGCTGACCGGCGAGAAAGTTGAAGAACAGCTTGCTTGGTTCGCCGTTGTCCAGCGTAAAGATGTTTTTTCCCGTCTTGGCGTCGACAATGCTTTGATGGACGTGCATGGCGCTGCCGGGCTCGTTGGCGAGTGGCTTGGCCATGAAGGTCGCGTAACAGTTTTGCGCGAAGGCGGCTTCGCGGATCGTTCTTTTGAAAAGGAAGACCTGATCGGCGAGGTCGACAGGGTCGCCGTGAAGGAGATTGATTTCGAGCTGCGCGGCGCCGCCTTCCTGGATGATAGTGTCGATCTTGAGGTACTGGCGCTCGGCGAATTCGTAAATGTCATCGACGATCTTGTCATATTCGTCGACAGCGCCAAGGCTGTAGGCTTGGCGGCCTGCGCCAGGACGACCGGAACGGCCCGTCGGCGGCTCCAAGGGATAGTCGGGATCGGGGTTGGTTTTCGTCAGATAGAATTCGAGTTCGGGCGCAACGACCGGCACCCAGCCTTCCTTGGCGTAGAGATCGACGACGCGCTTCAAGACGTTGCGCGGTGCGATTTCAACCGGATCGCCGCTCTGCCATTGGGCGTCGTGAATGACTTGCGCGGTTGGACTCGAAGCCCACGGAGCTGGGCGGATGGTTGATAGATCGGGAACCATCATCAGGTCGCTCTCGGCGTAAAGCTGCTGACCGTCTTCTTCGAAACCTACGTAATCGCCGGTGATGGTCTGATGGAAAATCGATATCGGAAGGTGAACTGCGTCGAGTTTCACGAATTTCTCGGCGGGCATGGTCTTGCCGCGCGCGACACCTGCAATATCGGGCACTGCACAATCTATTTCTTCGATGCGATGTTCGCGCAGCCAATCCCGAAGTCCTTCAGGAGTGGAGCCGACGCCGAAATCACTTTCCTCGTGGATGGGACGTACTGGTGGGGCGTTCATGAAGCACCTAGGTATTGTTCAACTATATTGTCGGCTGACGCGTTATGTTCGGTCTCACGAACGTCATCGCCAAGCGTCGAAGTCATGTGACAGCCATGGCTTTGATAAGGAGGGCTTGCCCTCTAAGTTCAGACATCGGTCAGACGCATTGAGCCGTCGCTCGGTAGGCTAGAAGAGACTTAGCCTTTTACATGGGGGGACCTCAATAGCCGCCACGATGACATACCTTATCGCCAAATATCGTTGCCGTCGCCCAATTGGGCGGCGCGCTGACTTGAGATCGGGCAATCGTCCATTGGACGGACGTTTTTCGTTGCGCGTCGCAGTGCAAACAAGAAATCTCCCACAAGCCCCGTTGTGCTTCGCAATTTAAATGCGCAGTATGGTCGGTGTTTAGCAAAACGCTGTGCGAGCGGCGTTGGGTGTGGTCCGGCCGTTTAACGTGGCCGGGTATGGGACTGATCCGTGGAGGATTTCGGATGTTGTGGCTCAGTAAGGCGGCGCGTAGCGTCGCGTACTCTATTGTTGCGGCTGTAGCGACAGTCGGACTCGTTGGCCATCACGCGCAGGCAGCTGATAGAGTCGTGAAAGTCTACAACTGGTCGGATTATATCGATCCTTCGATCCTTACCGATTTCACGAAGGAAACCGGTATCAAGGTCGTTTATGACGTCTTCGACAGCAACGAAGTTCTGGAAACAAAGCTTCTCGCAGGCGGCAGCGGTTATGACGTGGTTGTGCCGACAGCGTCCTTCCTTTCGCGCCAGATCAAAGCCGGCGTGTTCCAGAAACTCGATAAGGCCAAGCTTCCAAACTTAAAGTACGCATGGCCCGAAGTTTATAGTCGCATCGCGCAGTACGATCCGGGTAACGAATACGCCGTCAACTGGATGTGGGGCACCACGGGCGTCGGCTACAACGAAGGTAAGATCAAAGAACGCATGGCCGATGCGCCGGTCAACTCGCTCGATATGATCTTCAAGCCGGAGATTGCCGCGAAGTTCAAGGACTGCGGCATCTATATGCTGGATTCACCGGAAGACATCATTCCGGTCGCGCTCAATTACCTCGGCCTCGATCCGAATACGAAAAATCCGGAAGACTTACAAAAAGTCGAAGATATGCTGCTGAAGATCAGGCCGTATATCAAGAAGTTCCATTCCTCCGAATACATCAACGCGCTGGCGAACGGCGACGCTTGCATGGCGCTTGGCTGGTCGGGCGATATTCTTCAGGCCGCGTCGCGCGCTGAAGAAGCGAAGAACGGCCAAGTCATCAAGTATAATATTCCGAAGGAAGGTACGCAGATGTGGTTCGACATGATGGCGATCCCGGCGGACGCCAAGGATGTCGACGAAGCTCTGACCTTCATCAATTATCTCAACCGGCCAGAGGTCATGGCGAAGGCTTCAAACTTCGTCCAGTATGCGAACGGCAACCTCGGTTCGCAGAAGTTCATCGATAAGAGCGTCCTAGATAATCCGGCGGTCTATCCGGATGCCGATACGATGAAGAAATTGTTCGTCCACTTGACGTGGGATAATAAAACCCAACGTGTCGCCACGCGAATGTGGACGAAAATCACGACAGGCCAATAAGTTCAGAGCCGCGCCAGAAACATACTGGCGCGGCTTTTTCTTTCTTCACTGTCGCCGGTGTCCCGGCGGTCAATTTCGATCGGTTGAAGGGAACTCACATCATGGCTGTTGCGACTGCTCCATCCCAGGCGAACGCTGGTTCCTCGCAACGTGCAGGTCCGCGGACGGCCGCACCGCAGACCGGCTTCGCGCCGTGGAAGAATCCAGCCCTTCCTCCCATGGTTCGCTTCGAAGGCATCACGAAACGGTTCGATGACTTTGTCGCCGTCAACAATGTGACACTCGATATTTATGAGAAAGAGTTCTTTGCGCTTCTTGGGCCTTCTGGGTGCGGAAAGAGTACGCTTCTCCGAATGCTCGCCGGGTTCGAGCGGCCGACAGAGGGTCGCATCATCGTCGCCGGGCAGGACATCACCGACATGCCTCCCTATGAGCGGCCGGTGAACATGATGTTCCAGTCGTACGCGCTGTTTCCTCATATGACGGTCGAGCGCAACATCGGTTTCGGCCTCAAACAGGAGGGGATGCCGAAGGACAAGATCGAAGAGCGCGTCGATGAAGCCATGGGGATGCTTGAGCTTCGTCAGTTCGCGAAACGCAAGCCCAATCAGTTGTCCGGCGGCCAGCAGCAGCGCGTGGCGCTTGCGCGCGCCATCGCCAAGAAGCCGCGCCTTGTTCTGCTCGACGAGCCGCTCGGCGCGCTCGACAAGAAGCTGCGGCAGCAGGCTCAGTTCGAATTGATGCGTATTCAAGAAACGACGGGGACGACCTTCATCATCGTCACGCACGATCAGGAAGAGGCGATGACGGTTGCGAGCCGCATCGCCGTGATGGAGAAGGGCCTGCTTCAGCAGGTCGCGACGCCGGGCGATATCTATGAGAATCCGAAGACGCGGTATATCGCGGGCTTCATCGGCGACGTGAATGTCTTTGAAGGCACGGTTTCGAATGTTTCGGACGGCTGCGTCGAAATCGATGCGGCGGATGGCTACAAGTTCAAGACAAGAAGTGCAGAGCCCGTGACCGTTGGGCAGAAAGTCGGGTTGGCGCTGCGGCCTGAGAAAATCCGGATCGGGCGTGAGAAGCCCGCATCAGACGTCAACGCCATTCCTGGCAAAGTCGAAGATATCGGCTACCTTGGCTCAATTTCGCATTATCACGTTCGTACGGCTTCGGGCGAACGCATAACGGCGCTGCGTGCCAACGCGGCACATACGGTCGAGCAATCGATCACCTGGGAGGACGGCGTCTGGCTCGATTGGCCGGTCGATGCTGGCGTGGTGCTGACGGGCTGAGGTTTCACATATGCGTTCAAAAACTTCCGATCTGAAACGCTGGTACGTGATCGGCGCGCCGTTTCTCTGGTTGCTCGTTTTCTTCCTCATCCCGTTCTTTATCGTCTTCAAGCTGTCGCTTTCCGATGTCGCGACCGCGATCCCGCCGTACACGCCAACGTTCAGTTGGTCGAAGGGAATCGGCACGTTCCTCTCGCAGCTCGATTTCGAGAACTACACGTTTCTTTTCAGCGACTCTCTTTACATCAATTCGTATCTCTCGAGCCTCAAGATCGCGTTCTTTTCGACAATCCTGACACTGCTTGTCGCGTACCCGATGGCTTACGGCATGGCGCGGGCGCCGAAGTCTTGGCAGCCGACGTTGATGATGCTCGTTATCCTACCGTTCTGGACGTCATTTCTGATCCGCATTTATGCCTGGATCGCGATCCTGAAGCCCGAGGGCTTTCTGTCATTGTTCCTGATGAAGCTCGGCATCATCAGCGAGCCCCTGCAAATCATGAATACGACGACGGCGGTCTATATCGGCATCGTGTATTCCTATCTGCCCTTTATGATCCTGCCGCTCTATGCCAGCCTCGAGAAGATCAATCCCTCGTTGCTTGAGGCCGCGCAGGATCTCGGCTCGCAGCCGTGGCGCGCCTTCTGGCAAGTGACGTTTCCATTGTCGATGCCCGGCGTATTCGCTGGATGCCTGCTTGTTTTCATTCCGGCGGTCGGTGAGTTCGTCATCCCGGACCTGCTTGGCGGCTCGGATACGCTGATGATCGGTAAGACGCTGTGGACGGAATTCTTCAATAACCGCGACTGGCCGTTGGCGTCGGCGGTGGCAGTGCTGCTGTTGCTGGTGCTGATCATTCCGATCGTCCTATTCCAGCGGCAGCAGGAAATGCAGCGGGAGGCCGGACGATGAAGGGACGCTTTTCCTGGTTCAACGCGACTTCGATCACTTTCGGATTTGCGTTCCTTTACATTCCGATCCTGCTGTTGGTGATCTTCAGCTTCAACGAGTCAAAGCTCGTTACCGTATGGGCCGGGTGGTCGACGAAGTGGTACGGCTCGCTGCTTCAGAACCAGGGTCTCAAAGATGCGGCGTGGGTGACCATTCGTGTCGCCGTCGTTTCGGCAACGGTTGCGACGGTGCTCGGCACGCTTGCGGCCATCACGCTTGTCCGCATGGGACGGTTTCATGGTCGGACGCTTTTTTCGGGAATGATCTTCGCGCCGCTCGTCATGCCGGACGTTATCACTGGCCTATCGCTTCTGCTGGTGTTCGTGGCGCTGGGTTTCGATCGCGGCTTCTGGACGATCACGATCGCGCACATCACGTTCACGATGTGCTACGCGGCCGTCGTCGTACAGGCGCGTCTGCAGGACTTCGACAAGTCGGTCGAGGAAGCTGCGATGGATCTCGGAGCGACGCCCGTCGGCACGTTCTTTCAAATAACGCTGCCGATCATTGCGCCATCGGTCGTATCGGCGTGGTTGCTTGCGTTCACGCTTTCACTTGATGATCTCGTGATTGCGAGTTTCACAACAGGTCCCGGTGCGACGACCCTGCCGATGAAAATTTACAGTCAAGTTCGACTTGGCGTGACGCCCGAGATCAACGCCATCTCAACGATCCTGATCGGCATCGTGACAGTCGGCGTCCTTTCGGCGGCGTTCTTTACCAAGCGGCAGACGGATCGGGCTGAGCGCGAGCGGCGGAAGGCTTTCGGCGCGACGGGCTGAGTTGCGATGAGCGGGCGGCCCAACGGCCGCTTGGCGGCATTGTTTCCATGCCATTGCGGGGTGGTTACGATTGCGCGGAATAGGGAGCGGCGCGCGATGCTGGGGATGAGAAGTCGCATTTGTCATTCGCGCCAGAGCGCGCTAAGCACCGGGCCATCGTGACAGCACAAGATTACATACGTTCCTATTACGCCGCGACGGCCAATGACCAGACGCGCTATCCGGTGCTCGAAGGCACCGTTAAAGCCGATGTCTGCATCGTTGGCGGCGGTTTTTCCGGCGTGGCGGCGGCGCTGACGCTGGCGGAGCGCGGACGGTCAGTCGTTCTGCTCGAAGCCAATCGCATCGGGTGGGGCGCGTCGGGACGCAACGGCGGTCAGATGATCGGCGGCATCAGCGGCGAAGAGGCAATCAAGCGGCAGCTTGGTTCGGCGGGCGCCAAGCTCGTGCGCGACATGCGCTATCGCGGGCATCAGATTATCGAAGAGCGGGTCGCTAAATATAACATCGCCTGCGATCTGGCTTACGGCTGGATGGAGGTCGCGGCCCGGCCGAAGCATATGGATCATATGCGCGCCTACGTCGAAGGCCGAATGAAAGATGGCGACGGCGATCAGATCGAGGTCGTCGAGAAGCATCGGATGCCCGAAGTTCTCGGCACGGAATCCTACTATGGCGGTTACATCGACCGGCGCAGCGGCCATGTGCATCCACTCAATCTGTGTCGCGGGGAAGCGGCGGCGGCGGCTTCGCTCGGCGTCGAGATTTTCGAGGGAACGAAGGTCGTCAATCTGTCTGGCGGCGCAAAGCCCTGGGTTCAGACCGAGCGAGGCCGCGTCGAAGCTGGAACCGTCATCATCGGCGGCGAGATTTTTGAAAAGTTCGGCCAGCCCGGGCTCAAGGGGCTGATGCTGCCCGCGGGCAGCTACATCATCGCGACCGAACCACTGACGGGCTCAGAGACGGCGTCCGTCGATCCGCAAAATCTCGCGGTCGCCGACAGTAACGTGGTGCTCGATTATTTCCGGATGTCGGCGGATCGCCGCATGCTGTTTGGCGGTCGCTGCAACTATACAAACCGCGATCCGAAAGATATCGCTGCGGTCATGCATCCGCGAATGGTGCAGGTGTTTCCGCAGCTCAAGAATGCGCGGGTGGAATTCAAGTGGGGCGGGACGATCGCGATCGTCGTCAATCGCGTGCCCGCTGTCGGGCGACTATCGCCAAATCTTTATTACTTCCAGGGTTATTCGGGGCATGGCGTCAACGCTACGCACATCATGGCCGAAATCGTTTCCGACGCCATTTGCGGTACGACAGAGCAGTTCGACCTGATGTCGCGGATCAAGCACATCCGGTTGCCGCTGAGCGACGTGTTCGGCAACTACATGCTGGCGCTCGGGATGCTCTACTACCGCATGCGCGATTTGATGTAAGCGCCGCAGCGGCGCCAACTACCAGCGAAGGACGCGCGGTCCAAGCAACGCGCCGAGGCCCGTCATCACGAGAACGCCGATCGAGTACCAGACCGCCAGAAACAGCGGGCTGTCATCCGGGCAATGCGCTGCATAAAGCGTTGCTGATATGCCGGCCGATAGCAGGCCGCCGACGGCACCGGCAATGACCGGGTGGGTCGTCGCGCCGTTGCGCAAGGCATAAAGCACGGCGACCAGCGGCGTCAGCGACAGCAGCGGAATGACGATCAGGCAGAAGACGGCGTTGTGTCCGACCATATTGGCGCGCCAGGCATCGCTCGGCAGCGCGAAAAGTTCGAGGAGGACACCGACGGCAAGCACCAGCGGCGCCAGGGCCAGCCACCACATCATTTTGCCCGGCTTAAAGTCCGGCCGCGCCAAGCCGCGAACCAAGAAGAACGCGGGAATGGCGACGCTCAGCGTCAGAACGAATTTGAACAGGAAGCGCGGCGACGAGGTCACCAGTTCCATGAAGTGATCGCGAATGCCGAACAGACCGTAAAACACGAGGGCCGTGATCAACGTGCCAACGCCAACCGCCGTCGCCAAGGTCTGGGCGACAGGCGGCTCGACGCTTTTAGCGTCGGCAGCAAGGGCTTTGATCAGATCTTCGGTTCTCATATCTTCTTCTCTTGATAGGTCTCCGAGAGGGCCTTCAGGCTTCGGTGCAATGCGACGCGTACGGCGACTTCCGTCATTCCAAGGCGTTCCGCGACGTCGCGTGCGGAATGCCCATCGATACTTATGGAACGCACGATATCGCGGTTTTTCTCCGACAGACCATCGAGGATGCGATCCACGTCGCGGGCGTCGATGGAGGCCTGCTGATCGTCGCCTTCGATGTCGAATTCGGTGAGATCAACGGCCACTTCGGGACGTCGGCCGCGACGGCGCAGGTCGTCGATCATCTTGTTGCGCGAGATCGCCGAGACCCAGGGGCCCAGCGGCATCGATTGATCCCATGTATGCCGTTTCAAATGGATGGCAAGCAAAACGTCTTGCACCACATCCTCTACGTCATCACGCGGCACACCGACGCCGGCAAAGCCGCGCCGAACAACCCCTCTCAGAACCATCGACAGTTCGGACAGGAGTTTATGGTAAGCGTTCTCGTTGCCCGCGATCGCCGCGCGCATCAAGGCCGACCACTGAGCGTCTCGAGCCTTTCGGTCCAAAATAGCCCTTCTTCGTCGTCTTCGCTGCTCGACGAGCAAACGTTACATCGTGAAGAAAATATTTCTGCTGCCGCCGAACAGCATTTTTCGACTCCGCGCCGCATATGGCAGGGATGCCATAAACTGCGCAAGGTGACACGAAGCAAAAAAACGCACTTTGGGGGTTAGTTAGCGGGCAGCCAAAGCCAGAGAATGGCGATGTAGGTCAGTCCGTGGAGAAGCTGGTCAATCCCCAAGGCCCACCAGAAGCCCGTATCTTTCGGCGTCCAGCCTTCGCGCGCGACGAGCCGCTGTTTCAGCCAATCGATATGATAGTGCAGGAGAAATTCGCCAGCGAGGAGAGCGGCGGCAAGGGGCAGGCCGCCACCCGGAAACAGCCAAAAAACGGGCGCCGTCAATACGATGTGGATGAAGGCATGCAGCAGGCCGCCGGGCGCGCCATAGTGCCCTTTCTGCCGGAAAATCCCATCCGATTGCAGGATGAAGTCCGCGACGGCATGTTTCACAAGCAGGTAGGTGATCGCGGCAAGCGCCGCGTGACCGGGTGACATGAAGCTCCATCGCTGCCGGACGGCGATGGGCAGACACCGCTCGCTTCGTCCTTTCGTGGTTTTTAGCGTAACCGGGCTGTCTGGAATGTCACCTGGGGAACAGGCGGCCTGGGCAACGCGGTGCCGCCCAGGTCCGATTTCCGTTTGCAGATGGCGCCTTAGTTCACGCGCTGAACTTCGACGAGGTTGTCGGAGAACGTCGGGGCGCGGCCTAATCCGCTCCAGGCGTCCGACGAGATGCAATTGACGGAGCCATCCGAACGATTGAGCGACCGCCAATACCCGAGCGTCGCGACCACCACGCCATCGGGGACATCGTCTGTCACGCGCGCGACACCTTCAAAGTCGCCGCGATCGTTGTAGACGCGAACCGGATCACCGTCGCGCACCGAACGTCTCTCAGCGTCGCCCGGTGATATCATCACGAACTGGTCGCCTTGGATTTTAACTTTGTGCGGCTCGTTGGCGTAGCACGAGTTCAAGAATGCATGGCTCTTCGGCGAGATAATATTGAGCGTGTAAAGTTTGGCGCGCTCCGGGTTCGTTTCTGGTGTTTCGCGCGGCGGCACGAAGCCGGGAAGGGGATCAACAGGTTCGCCCGATTGCTCGCCCTCGTACATGGCGCGGAAGGGCCCGGCGACAAAGTTTTTGGCGTCGTGCAACAGGAACTCGACCTTGCCTGACGGCGTCGGGAAGTTGCCGTTGGCGTGCGGTGTGCGGGTGTCGGCTGCCCCGACGTCGATCTTGAAGTAGCCGTGGGTCTTAAAATACTCCATGTCGACGCCGCCCATCTTCGGGTCGGTCCAGTTGATGTACTCGGCGCATAATTCGCTGTCGGTCATTTTGAAGACGGGATCGTCGAAGCCCATTTCCTTCGCAAGCATTCGCCAGAGATCGCTCGTCGGCTTGCATTCGCCTGGCGGCTCGACGGCCTTCTGATTGTACGTCAGATAGAAATGGCCCCACGACCACATCATATCCTCGGCTTCTCCCGCCATCGCCGAAGGCAGGACGATGTCGGCATATTTCGCCGTGTCGGTGAGGAAGTGTTCGGCGACGACCGTGAACAGGTCTTCGCGCTGTAGGCCTTCGACAATTTTGTTCGTCTCTGGCGCCTGACTGACCGGATTGGTGCAGAAAACGAAGAGGCTCTTGATCGGCGGATCGAGCTTCATTTCACCGGTGAGCGCCGCGCCGAGACGCAGGTTGTTGACGACGCGGGTGCCGGGTTTGATCCATTCGGGGCGCGCGGCCTTTACCCAATCGATCGGGAAATCCCACAGCGGCATCTGCAGCAGGCCGCCGCCGACGTGACGCCAGGAACCGACGAGGGCAGGCAAGCTGCAGACGGCCCGGATCGCTTGGCCGCCACCGGCGCTGCGTTCGAGCGCAACACCCAAGCGAATGACGGAGGGCTGCGCTGTTGCGAATTCACGAGCGAATTTTTCAATGTCCCCGGCGGGGACGCCGGTCGTGCGTGCAACGTACTCGGGCGTGAATTCGGCGGCGCGTTCTTTCAGCTCGGGAAAGCCGTAGGTGTGATTGTCGACGTAGTCTTGATCGACCAAGCCTTGGGCGATGATGGAATTGATGAAGCCCATCGCCAGCGCGCCATCGGTGCCGGGCTTCGGGCAGATGTGCCAGTCCGCGGCTTTTGCCGTGCGCGAGCGATAGGCGTCGATCACAACGAGCTTCGCGCCGCGTTTCTGCGCTTCGAGCACGAACGGCCAATGATGCAGATTGGTCGAGATCGAATTGGACGCCCAGATCACGATGAATTTGGCGTGGACGAAGCTTTCCGGATCAACCGCGCCGGTCGGTCCGACGGTCAGAAGCCATGCCGTCGAAGAGCCCGAGGCGCAGAACGTCTTTTCGTTCACGGTCGTGCCCAGGCGATTGAAAAACGGGTCACCGGAGTTGATGCCCTGCACGAGGCCCATATTGCCCAGATAGCTGTAGGGCATGATCGCCTGAGAGCCATGCTCCGCGATGATGTCGCGCCAGCGCGCGCCGATCTCGGAAATGGCCTCATCCCAGGAAATGCGTTTGAATTCTTTTGAGCCTTTGGGGCCGGTGCGTTTCAGCGGATAGAGCAGGCGGTCTGGATTATGATGATGGTCGGCGAAATCCTTGAGCTTCACACACAGGCCGCCGCGGGTCATCGGATGCTGTTTGTTTCCGCGAACTTCGACGAGGCGGCCATTCTGGACCTCGTAGACCATTGCACAGGTGTCTGGACAATCGTGGGGGCAGGCGCCGAAGAATTTCTCCCGCTGCGGTTGCTCGTTCATGTTTCCTCCGTGGAAAGCCCGCCCATTCTTGAGGCGTGTTCTTAACGTGCGTCAGTTTGGCACCGAAGCGACGGAGAGCGCAACGCGAAAGCGTTTTGGCGACAGAGGGGGAAACGCGTTCAGAGGTCGGCGGGAATTAAAAGTGGTCCCGCCATTGGGCTGAATTGGCACGAAAGTCTGAAAGCGCGCCATCTTCTGTCTTCAGATGAATTCACTAGCTTTTCCGGCATGCTAAGACGACAAATTGGGAAGACCGCGTGGGAAGGGTCGCAGGATATGTCGAAGGCGCTATTTCCAGGGCGACGGGTGCTTTGGATGCCCTTGAATCTCGATTGGGCGCCTCCCAGTCGGGCCGTCCAGCACTGTTGCGCCTCAATGGTCGATGCATTGCGATTCGACTGCAAGGACCATGATGATCCCTTCGCGTGCGCGGATTCGCTGATCGTCTACAATGAGGTCATGAACGAATACGGGCTGATCATCCACGACGGCACGGCGTCGTATGTCTTGATTGATCGCTGCCCCTGGTGCGGGACACGCCTGCCGCAGAGTCTGCGGGATGAATGGTTCGATGCCGTCGATGCGCTGGACCTGGAAGACGGTGTCCCGCCGCCGGAGCGCTTCCTATCGAGCGCATGGCGCAGGATTTAGTTCCAGTTCGCGATCAGGGAACGTCGGGAGCGGCGCAGGCGTCCTCGTAAACGTGCATCCCCCCATTGCGGTCGATAAAAATTTCATTGCCGTTTGCTGCAGTCTTCGAATGGCGCTCGACCGGGACCTTGCCGTGCGCTCCGGGAAGGTCGAGCACGTAAGTCGGAAGCGCAAGACCTGAGAGACGGCGGCGCAGTTCGAGCATTAGCTGGCGACCTTGGGCGATCGTTGTCCGGAAGTGCGCGGTGCCGGGCGCGAGATCGCCGTGATGGAGGTAATAGGGCCTCACGCGAAGCTCGACGAGACTGCGCATCAGAGTTTCTAACGTGTCAGCGTTGTCGTTGATGCCTTTGAGCAGCACCGTCTGGCTGACGAGCGGAATGCCCGCATCGACGAGACGCGCGATTGCGCTGCGTGCCGAAGCGGTCAACTCTTGCGGATGGTTTGTGTGCAAACCAACGAATACCGTCAGCCGGGATGCTTTCAGCGCCGAGATGAGATCGTCCGTCACGCGCTCGGGATCGACGATCGGTACGCGGGTGTGCCAGCGCAGGATTTTAACGTGCGGGATATTTGAAAGCGCCTCCGTGATCTCGCGGACGCGGCGCGGCGAGAGCACGAAGGGGTCGCCGCCGGTCAGGATCACTTCCCAGATTGCCGGCGTTTTCGCGATGTAGTCGAGCGCCGCGCTGAGTTCCGCGGCGGAGAGCGCTTCGCCGTTGTCCGGTCCCACCATCTCGCGGCGGAAACAGAAACGGCAGTAGACCGGGCAGACGCTCGCGATTTTCAGTAGGACGCGATCGGCGTAGCGATGAACGATGCCGGGGGCCGGACTTTTGATGCGATCACCGATGGGGTCGTCGCGCTCACGCGGATGCAATTCGAGTTCGTGGGCGCTGGGGACGAATTGTTGGGCAACGGGATCGTCCGTAGCTGAGGGATCGATCGCATTGGCGATGGCGGGTGTGATCGCAACGGCGTAACGCTTGGCGACATCACGCAGCGCGGCGCGATCTTCGGCGCGGGCGAGGCCCGCGTCGATGAGATCGTCAATCGATGTCAGCTTGCGTTCGAGCAGCGTCATTTGGGCGGCCAGATCTCCGTATCGTGATCGGGGTGCTGGTAGGAGACGAGCGTTTTAAGGAACGGCGCCGCGTTCGGGTCTTCGAGCGTCTCGTGCTGCGGAAGACCCGCAACCCAATCGACATAGGGTAGCTTGGCTTCGGTGCCCCATTGGATTTTCGGGACGATTGTTTCTGGGTGATCGAAAGCGCCGATCGCGATCGCGACGCCGTCCGGCGCTTCGTAGGTCAGAGGCGTGCCGCACTCGGCGCAAAAGCCACGCGCAGCCGCGTTCGACGATTGGAATTTTTTCGGTTCGCCGCGCGTCCAGACGAGATTGGCGCCGCGCACGCTGACGAGTGGCGCGTAGAAGCTGCCAAACGCTTTCTGGCACATGCGGCAATGGCAGACCGATGCGTCGATGAGTTCGCCCTCGACGCGAAAGCGGACCGCGCCGCATTGGCAACCGCCGGTGTGGATCTCTTTGGTCATCGGTCTGTTCTCCCTCTCCCCATTCTCCTGCACTTTAGATGGGGAGAGGGGGACTTTGGCTGAGCTTATTTGCCTGTTTCCGGAAAGGGCGTCCATAAAACCTGATCAATCCGCTCGGCGCCGGTGGCGAGCATGACGAGACGATCAAAGCCGAGTGCACAGCCTGACGATGGCGGCATGACGCGTAGAGCTGCGAGGAAATCCTCGTCGATCGGATAACGCTCGCCGTAGATGCGCTGTTTCTCAGCCATCCACATTTCGAAGCGGCGGCGTTGTTCGTCGGCGTCGGTAAACTCGCCGAAGCCATTCGCAAGTTCGACGCCGCAGGCGAAAAGCTCGAAGCGTTCGGCGACCTGCGGATCGCTCAATACGGGGCGTGCAAGCGCAGCCTCTGCGACGGGATATTCATAGAGGATCGTCGGCGCAGGCGACCCGAGGCGGTCGTCTATCTTCTCGACGAGTACGCGGCTGAAGATATCCGACCATGTATCGTCAGCGGCAATGCGAATGCCGACAGCTTCCGCGGCGGCGGCAAGTGCTGCGCGGTTGAGAATGTTCTGCGATATCGCTTCGCGCAGCGGCATCCCGGCAAATTGAAGGAAAGCTTGTTCCAACGTCAGCGCGTGGAACGCCGCGCCGGGATTGCAGGTCTTGCCGCGTAAGGTCCATTCCAAGTGCCCGGCTGCTTCGGAGGCGATTTTCAAGACCGTCGCGCAATCGTCCCAGAGCGTTTGGTAGGGCTCGTCGGCACGATACCATTCGAGCATGGTGAATTCGGGGCTGTGCAGGCTGCCGCGTTCGCGATTGCGAAACACTGGTGCGAAAGCGAAGATTTTAGTTTCGCCTGCGGCCAGCAGTTTCTTCATCGCAAGTTCGGGCGATGTATGCAGATAAAGTTCGTGCCGGGAAAGATCCGTGCCGATCATATCCGTCCGGAAGGCATGGAGGTGTGTTTCGTTCCCGGGCGACCCCTGCAGGATGCTAGGCTCGACCTCGGTAAAGCCTTGGCCCACGAACCAATTGCGAATTGCGGCCTTGATACGGCCCCGCCCAACCAGAAATGGGCGGCGGTCGGCGTGGCGTTCGGGGCTCCACCAGGGGGATTGATGCGACATGCTTGCAAATTGGGCGTTCAGGACAGGGTTGCCGCACTTGGCGGCAAGGGGCTAAGCGGGTATGAGACGCGACAGATTCCCTGAAGGCTTCCGCCGGCTGGCCGCCCATGAGGCGGCCGCAGCGCTTTGATTAAAACGGAGACGTACCCGTGGTGAAGGTTATTGCAAGCTCGGTCCGCAAAGGCAATGTGCTCGATCTGGATGGCAAGCTTGCCGTCGTGATGCATGCGGAAAATATCCATCCGGGCAAGGGTACGCCCGTCACGCACCTCGAAATGCGCCGCATCGCCGACGGCGTGAAGGTTACCGAGCGCTACCGTACGACGGATCAGGTCGAGCGCGCCTACCTCGACGAAAAAGACTTCAATTTCCTCTATGAAGACGATATGGGCTACAACTTCATGCAGCCCGAAACTTTCGACCAGATCACCATTCCGAAGGATGTGCTTGGCGATCAGGGCCAGTGGCTGCAGGAAGGCATGACGTGCCTCGTGTCGCTGCACGAGGGCAATCCGATTTCGGTGGAATTGCCGCAGCGCGTGACGTTCGAGATCGTCGAAGCCGATCCGGTCGTCAAAGGCCAAACGGCGTCATCTTCTTATAAGCCCGCGAAGCTTTCGAACGGCGCCCGCGTGATGGTGCCGCCGCACATCGGCGCTGGCACGCGCGTCGTCGTCATGACGGAAGACGGTTCGTACGTCGAACGCGCGAAGGATTAGTTTTTGTTTGCGCCCGGCGACTCCCGGGCAGCCGGCCGCTCGGCGCGTGTTTTTTAAGCCGCGCGTGACGAGAGTTCTTCGGCGCGCTGGGGCGCGACTTCCTCACAAATGACCTTGAACTCGGCCAGATAGTGCTGGCCGAATGATGTCACCATCGCGACGTCGGCAGCGTCGCGGCCGCGCGCGATGACGATGCGGCCGGTGCGCGGAACATTATGGCGCGCGTCGAACGTGACCCAGCGATGGTCGACGTAGGCTTCGAACCAGGCACTGAAGTCCATCGGAGCCGGATCGGGTGGCACGCCGATATCGCCGAGGTAGCCGTTGACGTATGCCGCAGGAATGTTGAGGCAGCGGCAGAACGCGATGGCGAGATGCGCGAAGTCGCGGCAGACGCCGGTCCCTTCTTTGTAAGCTTCGAACGCCGTGCGGGTGGAGCGCGCTTGTTGATAGTCGAAGCGAATATGCTTGTGTACGAAATCGCAGATCGCTTTCACACGTGCGTAACCGGGCGGCACGTTGCCGAAGAGTTGCCAGGCGATTTGCGTCAGCTCATCGGTCTCGCAATAGCGGCTGCCGCTGAGGAAGTGCATGGCGTAATTTGGCAGATCAGCGACGGGAATTTCGCGGGCGCTAAGTGGCGCTTCTTCCAGCTCACCGCTGTCGCGCACCACAGCGCGATAGCTGAGCTTCAGTAAGCCTTTTGGTGCAACGAGACGCTGCGTGCGGTTGCCGTAAATATCCAGCCCGCGTTCGATAGCGATATCGGGAACGTTGAGTGCATCTTCGTAGATGATATCGCGACGGCGGCCGGGGTGGACGTCGAGAAGCAGGAGCAGTGGCGTGGGGGCAGAAACTTCAAGCCCAATATCGTATCCGACGTGAATGAGCATAATCGTACGCCCTCGCGACAAACAAGTTTGCCAAAAAACGTCATGCAGCAGTCGAATGTTCCGAAATAAAAGGCGGAGATCTGCACAAATATCCAGCAAAAATGCGCTGTTTGGCGTGTTCAGCCAACAAATCCGGCGCACACGGCCAACTTTAGTTTGATTTTGCGCAGCGTTTTATTTTGCGTTGAAGATACTCAGCACGCAATCAAATATCTAACCGCAGTACTTTCACGGTCGTTCCGGCATGGAGCGATGGCGCGTCCGCAGGGATTACAACGAGGCAATTGGCGCGCTGGAGAGATTTGACGAGGCCGCTGTCCTGGTTTGTGAACGGCGTGACACGAGCTGGTGACGTCGAAACATCAAGCAAGCCGCGCATATAGTGTTCGCGTGGGCCGTTGGCGGGCACGGGGCCTGTCAGCGCAGCATCGATGGCTTGGAACGGCTTCTCAAGGCCGAGCAGACGACCGATGAGCGGCACGAGAAAAACGCGTGCGCAGATCATTGCAGCAACGGGGTTGCCGGGGAGACCGAGGCAGTATTGCAATTTACCGCCGACGTGACGTGAGCCGAAGAAGAGTGGCTTTCCCGGGCGCATCGCGATTTTGTAGAAGTCGAGCTTAGCGCCTGCGTTCTCAAGTGCCGGTCGAACCAAATCGTGGTCTCCGACGGACGCGCCTCCGCTCGTGACCAGCACATCGGCATCGTCGGCGGCTGAGATGAATTCTTCAAGCGAAGCAAGTGAATCGCGCGCGATGCCGAGGAAGTGCGCCTT
Source organism: Hyphomicrobium sp. DY-1 (assembly GCF_047497105.1). Taxonomy (NCBI): domain Bacteria; kingdom Pseudomonadati; phylum Pseudomonadota; class Alphaproteobacteria; order Hyphomicrobiales; family Hyphomicrobiaceae; genus Hyphomicrobium; species Hyphomicrobium sp. DY-1. The sequence goes on from NZ_CP134870.1 coordinate 3,702,135, forward strand.
GCCGCCCGCCATTTCGACGACGGATGCGAGACCGTATGCGTTTGACCCCGAGATCTGGCCGAGGGCCAAAGGTTTTCCCGGAGTGACCAGTTCATCGCCTGAGGAAAGGATCGCCACAACCGGCTTGCGGACAACAGAGAGTTCACCGTAGCCACAAGACGCCGATATCAAAACATCGCGCGCGGTCAGGAGGCGACCGCGTTCGATAAGGCGCTCGTCCTTCGCAAAGTCTTGGCCCTTCGGGCGAATGTTGGCGCCGCACTTCGCGGTTTCTAGAACGGTGACGGTCGGGCCCGACGCGGTGGTGTTTTCCTGAATGACGACGGCGTCGGCGTCGTCTGGAACGCGGCCACCGGTAAAAATGCGGACGGCTTCGCTCTTACCAAGAGAACCATCGAAAGGATGCCCTGCACCCGATTCGCCGACGACGTTGAGCGTAGCGGGAACGCTCGCGATATCGTCCGCGCGGACGGCGTAACCGTCCATGGCGGAGGCGTCAAAAGGTGGGTTGTCGACTTTTGAAATGACTGGGCTCGCCAGCGTGCGACCGTGGGCATGGAGCAGATCGACCGTCTCGGCGTTGAGCGTCGTGGCGTTTTCGAGGATGCGTTGCAACGCGACGGAAACGGGAAGCAAAGCCATGTGCGTCAGCCGCCTGCCGGGCGGGGACCGGCTTTGTAGGTGCCCGACGTGCCACCCGTTTTTTCTACGAGGCGCACGTCGCTGATGACCATGCCGCGGTCTACGGCTTTCAGCATGTCGTAGAGCGTGAGGCAGGCGACGGAAACAGCCGTCAACGCTTCCATTTCGACGCCGGTCTGGCCGGATACTTTCACTTCCGACGTGACGCGAATGCCGGTCGGCGCATGCGAAATTTCGAAATCGACGGTCGCCTTCGTGATGGCGAGCGGATGACAGAGAGGGATCAGCTCATGCGTGCGCTTCGCCGCCATGATCCCCGCGATGCGGGCAGCGGCGATGACGTCGCCTTTCTTGGCAGTTCCGGTTTCGACGAGAGCGAGCGTCTCGGGCCGCATCGCGATGAAGCCCTCGGCGACGGCGTGACGTGCGGTGACAGCCTTATCTGACACGTCGACCATGCGGGCGTCGCCCTTGTCGTCAATGTGCGAAAGCTTGCTCATGACGCCGGCGCGAGCAGGGTCTTGGTCGCGGCCGTCACGTCGGACTGCCGCATCAGGCTTTCGCCCACCAGGAAGGTATTGACGCCGACCTTTGAAAGACGCGCAAGATCAGCCGGTGTGAAAATGCCGCTTTCGCCTACGACAATGCGATCGGCCGGCACTTGTGGCGCCAGATCTTCCGTCGTTTTCAGCGTCACTTCGAACGTTTTGAGATTGCGATTGTTGATGCCGATCAGGCGACAGTCGAGCTTCAAGGCGCGTTCAAGCTCGGCGGCGTTGTGGACCTCGGCGATGGCATCCATGCCCCAGTCTTTCGCCGCTTCGGCGAGGTCATGGGCCGTCGCGTCGTCGACTTCGGCTAGGATGATCAGGATGCAGTCGGCGCCCCAGGCGCGGGCTTCGGCGACCTGATAGGTATCGATCATGAAGTCCTTGCGCAGAACGGGAAGCGAGGTCGCTTCGCGCGCCGCCGTCAGGAATTCGGGTGCGCCCTGGAACGACGGCCGATCGGTCAGCACTGAGAGGCAAGCCGCGCCGCCGGCCTCATAGGCTTTTGCGAGCGCAGGAGGATCGAAGTCGGCGCGGATCAGGCCTTTCGAAGGTGAGGCCTTTTTGACCTCGGCGATGAGCGCCGGTTTCTTTTCCGCATGCTTTGCCGCGATCGCGCCGGCAAACGGGCGCACATGCGGTGCGGAGCGAGCGTATTCGGCAATGACGCGCAGCGGCTTGATGGTCTTCGCGCGCGCGACCTCCTCGAGTTTGTATGCGGTGATTTTGTCGAGGATGTCGGCCATGGCTTAGATCCGGTCGTTTGTTACCGCGACAAGGCGGTCGAGCGCTCTAGCCGCGCGACCGCTGTCGATTGAAGCTTCGGCTTTGGCGATGCCGTCCGGCAGGCCATCGGCCTTGTCGGCGACGACGAGCGCGGCGGCGGCATTCAGCACGACGATATCGCGATAGGGGCCGGGCTCGCCCTGCAGCAGCGAATGGATAGCGGCAGCATTTGTGGCCGCATCACCGCCTTTCAGCGCTTCGATAGTGCTGCGCTTCAGGCCCGCGTCTTCCGGCGTCAAGTCGAAGGCGTAGATGTCGCCGTCCTTGAGTTCGGCAACGTGGGTGATGCCGGTCGTCGTCAACTCGTCCATGCCGTCCGCGCCGTGTACGACCCAGGAATGAACGGAGCCGAGCTTGCGCAGCACCTCGGCGATCGGTTCGACGAGTTTGCGGTCGTAGACGCCGAGGATCTGGCGCGTCACTTGCGCCGGATTGCACAGCGGTCCGAGCAGATTGAAGATCGTCCGCAGGCCGAGATCGGTGCGGATCGGTGCCCAAGCCTTGAACGAGGGATGATAGAGCGGCGCCCAGAGAAAGCCGACACCGGCATCGGCAATGGCGCGCGAGACCATCACGGGCGGCACGTCAAGCTTGACGCCGAGGGCTGCCAGAACGTCGGAGGCACCGGAAAGGGATGTCACGGCGCGGTTGCCGTGTTTTGCGACGATCGCCCCCGCACCGGCCGCAACAAACGTTGCCGCTGTCGAAATGTTAAAGGTGCCGCGGCTGTCGCCGCCGGTACCGACGATGTCGATGGCGCCGGGCGGCGCGTCGACGGTCGTCATGCGGCTGCGCATGAACTTGGCAGCGCCGGTGATCTCTTCCGTCGTCTCGCCGCGGACGCGGAGGCCCATCAGAAAGGCGCCCATCGCAACGGCCGGGGCGATGCCGGACATCAGCAGGTCTAGGGCCTGTTGCGTGCCTTCGTCACCGAGCGTTTCGCCATCGGCGATGCGGTTCATTAGGCGCTTCAGTTCGCGCGCGGGATTTGTGACGGTGCTGGTTGCTGTCACGGGTCAGGCTGCCTTGCGGCTCTTGGGAGCTAGTCCTGCGAGGTCGAGGAAGTTGGCGAGGAGGGCGTGACCCTGCTCGGAGGCTATGCTCTCCGGATGGAACTGCACGCCGTGCACCGGATGCGACTTGTGCTGCAGGCCCATGATCAGGCCGTCGTCCGTTTCGGCCGTCACCTCAAGGCAGTCCGGCAGCGTCGCCCGGTCGACGATCAGTGAGTGATAGCGCGTGATCTCGAAGCGTTCCGGTAGGCCCTTGAAGATGCCTTTGCCGGTATTGGTGATGGCCGACAGCTTGCCGTGCATCGGGTTTGGCGCGCGCACGACGTTGCCGCCATAGGCTTGGCCAATGGCTTGGTGACCCAGGCAGACGCCGAGCAGCGGAATGGTCGCGCCCGCCTTCTTGATGAGGTCGAGGCAGACACCGGCTTCGTTCGGGGTGCAGGGACCGGGCGACAGCACGATGGCTTTCGGGTTCTGGGCCAACACCTCTTCGGCGGTAACCTTGTCGTTGCGAATGACGACGCTTTCGGTGCCAAGCTCGCCCAGATAGTGGACGAGATTGTAGGTAAAGCTATCGTAGTTATCTATCAGGATCAGCATATTGGCCCTTGGTCTGCCGACATCCGACGTGCGCGCTGTCCTTCTAGCAGACCATGACATGCGCGCGACACGGAAAAATATGGATATCAGGACCTTCGTTTCAACGTTTGCAGCGTTCAGGTCTGCGGACGCTCAGGCGCGGTCGCGAGGTGTCAAGAAGGCTTCCAGATGCCCGGAAGCCGGCAGGAGGTCCTGCCAGCTTGTTTGCTCGAACGTGAAAACCGCCAGGGCACAGGTGGGGAACTTGTCCTCCAGGCGGGAAATGGACTTGGCGTCGCCGGTTCCGGTGAGAAACAGCGCGAGGCCGTGCATGCCTGGGTTGTGGCCGATCATCAGTACCCGTTTGATGCCGGCGGGGACGGCCTTCAGGCGGCTGTAGAGGGTTTCTTGGCTGGTGAGATACAACTGATCGTCAAACGTCACTTCGGCGTCTTTAACGCTGGGGGTAATGAGCGCCAGCGTCTCGCGGGTCCGTTTTGCGGACGAGCAGAGAATAAGCTCGGGAGCAAAATTCAGCTCTTTCAGGGCCGCGCCCATCAACGGAGCTGCCATCCGTCCGCGATCGTTCAGAGGCCGATCGAAATCGTCGATGTCGGTGGCGTCCCAGCTCGATTTGGCATGGCGCAGAAGGGCGAGTGACAGCATTTCGGCCTTGGGCTGGCGTTGTGCGACGAGCAAACCTTATAGCAGGTCGCTCGTGCAGTTAAGCGATAGGCCATAGATTCGCGCCGTCGTCATGACAAGGTCCATCAGCAATGGATTACCTTCTGGCGCCGCTTTTCTGGATCCTGGGTCTCATCGCCAGCATCGTCTGGTGGGTGATCGTACAAGTTTTATGGATCGTGCTGTGGCTGCTGCTGCCGCTGGCGGTCGTCGCATTCATCGGTTTGCGCGTGGCCGAGCGCGTGCTCGGGCAGGAGAAGGTGCGGGGCTGGGTTAAGACCCGGACGCAGCGCTACGGCTCGGCAGCTTCGAAGCGGATGCAGCGTTGGATTTTCGCGCTCGGCGTGCTGCCGGTCCGCGTGCTGTTCTGGTTTCCGATCTATGCACTCTGGCACAGCATCGTCAGCCTGCTGTGGCGGCCGAAGTGGTCGCCGTGGCAGCGGGCCTGGGCCAAGCGCTGGAAGGCAAATGCAAAGCCGCGCGGGGCGGGTAAATCAGCGACCTGAATACGGCACGTTCGATGCGCGCGATGCGAAGCGCACGGCTTCTTCGGCGGCGCGAACAACAGCCATGGCCTTATTGATGCATTCCTGTTGCTCGTTCTCGGGCACGCTATCGTGCACGATCCCGGCGCCGGACTGCACGTGGATCATGCCGTCCTTCAGAATGGCCGTCCGCAAGACGATGCAGGTATCCATCTCGCCGTTGGCTGAGAAATAGCCGACGCAGCCCGCATAAGGTCCGCGCTTGCCCTTCTCGAGTTCCGCGATGATTTCCATGGCGCGGACTTTCGGCGCGCCCGACACGGTGCCGGCCGGAAATCCCGCCATCAGTGCGTCGATGGCATCGTGGTTTTTTTCGTCGAGCTTGCCGATGACGTTCGAGACGATGTGCATCACATGGCTGTAGCGCTCGATAATGAACTTGTCGGTGACAGTGACGGTGCCTGGCTCGGAGACGCGGCCGACATCGTTGCGACCGAGATCAAGCAGCATCAAATGCTCGGACCGCTCTTTCGGATCGGCAAGCAACGCGGATGCGAGAGCCTTGTCTTCGGCATCGGTGGCGCCGCGGCGGGCCGTGCCGGCAATGGGGCGGATGGTGACGACGCCGTCGCGGGCGCGAACGAGAATTTCGGGCGACGAGCCGACGAGCTGCATGTCGCCGAAATCAAGATGAAAAAGGAACGGCGATGGGTTGAGGCGGCGAAGCGCGCGATAGAGCGCGAACGACGGCAGATCGAATGGTGCGGAGAACCGCTGCGAGAGGACAACCTGAAAGATGTCGCCCGCCTTGATGTATTCCTTCGCCTTCGCGACCATCGCCATATATTCGGCGGGAGTGGTGTTCGATTGCGGCTCTTGCAGCGCGGCGCTTGCGGACGTCGTTGATGTCGAATGCGGGAGGGGCGCTTCGAGACGATCGATCGCGGCGGTGATGCGTTTCAGTGCCGTCGCGTAAGCATCTTCCGCCGGGACGTCGGGATGCGGCCGGACGGGCGAGACCAGGATCATCTCATCTTTGACGTTGTCGAAGATCAGCATCAACGTCGGGCGGATGAGGATCGCGTCAGGCACGCCGAGCGTGTCGGGAAGCATTTCCGGCAGGTTCTCGATCAGCCGGACGGTATCGTAGCCCATGTAGCCGAAAATACCGGCGGCCATTGGCGGCAGCGCTTCCGGCAACGTGATGGCGCTTTCCTGCAGCAGATTGCGCAGCGATTGCAGCGTCGGACGATCGTCGCGCTGGAAGGCGTCAGGGTTGGCTTCGGGCGAGCGATTGATTTCGGCGGTGTCGCCGTTCGCTTTCCAGATCAGGTCTGGGGCCAAGCCGATGACGGAGTAGCGGCCGCGCGCCGAGCCGCCCTCGATCGATTCCAGCAGGAAGCTCATCGCGCGATGCTCGGCGAGCTTCAAGTAAGCTGAAACGGGTGTTTCGAGGTCGGCGATGAGGCGCGTCCAGACGACCTGGGGTTTGCCCTCATCGTAGATGCGCGCGAACGTACCGGCGGGCGGACAGATTTCCGTTGCGGGCAGGGCCGAAAGGACGCTCACGTCATTCTCACTCGTCGCTGACGCCAATTGCCGACTTCAACTCAGCCTCGTTGACGGAGGCGCCGAGCTGCTTTTTCAACGTTTCGGTGTATTCCGTCAGCGTCTGGTTCGCGAGTTCCTGATCGAGCTGTTTGTTCAGCTCATCGGTTTCCGTAAGCGATGCCGGGGGGGCCGGAATGACCTCGGTGACCTTGAAGACGACTTGGGTCGTGTTGTCCGGCGAGGGCCCATAGCTCGCCTTGCCTTGCGGCAGAGCGAACGCCTGCGTGACGACGCCTTGAGATACACTCGGCGGAATGGTCTTGCGTGTGAGCGGATCTGTCTTTTCGACCTTGTTCTTGGCTTCCGCCTCGATCGCTGTCATCGGTTCACCGCCGTTGACACGATCTGCAAGCTTTTTGGCGAGTTCGTCGATGAGGCGGTGGCGGTCGGCCGTGATGAAATCGGTTTTGACCTGATCCTTCACGGCGTCGAAAGTCTTTTGCTTCGGTGCCTCGGTCGAAAGCACGTTGACCCAGGCGAAGCCGTCGTCGCCAAGCTCGATGCCGGCGTCGTCGTTGCTGCTGTCGGGAGCGAAGGCGCGCGAGACGATCTTGCGAAGGTTCGGCGTCTCCATAACGGGCTTGCCGTCAGGGCCCAGGCCGGTGGCATCCGTCGCGGGAATTTCCTTGAACGGTAGCTTCATGCTGTCGGCGATCTCCTTCAGAGATTTGCCGGCGATGCGATTGTCTTCGATCTCGTCGTGCTTGTCCTGCAACTCGGCCTTGGCCTTTTCGGTGGCGAGCTTGTCGCGCACCTGATCCTTGACGTCGGCGAGGGTGCGGGTGACGCCCGGCACGATCTGGGTGACCCGCAGGATGACCGTCGCAAAGCGGCCTTCGACGACGTCGGAATATTTGTCCTTTTCGAGCGAGAAAGCGACGTCGGCGACCTTCGGGTCGATCAGCGACTTCTTCGCGACGAGGCCGAGATCGACGTCGGTGTCCTTGGCGCCGGTTTCCTTGGCGATGTCGCCGAACGTCTTCGTGCCGTCGCGAAGGGCTTTCAACGCCGCTTCGGCTGTCGCTTTGTCTTTGAATGAGATCTGCTGGATGCGCCGCTCTTCGGGGGTGTCGTAGGTCGCTTTGGACGCTTCATAAGCCTTGGCGATCTCTTCGTCGGTAATGTTGATCTGTTTTTTCAACGCGTCGACGTCGAGGGTGAGCACCTGGATCTTGCGATACTCAGGCGTCATGTATTTCGACTTGTCCTTGTCGTAGAGTTCCTTGAGCTTGGCTTCCGTCGGGTCGGCAACGGTCACGGCCTCGGGATCGATCTTGACCCATTCGATGACGCGCTTTTCCTGATTATAGGCGTGCATCAGATCGAACAGCGGTTTGGGAACCGTCTGAGCTTCGACCATGGAACGGATGATTGCCGCGCGCAGCTCGTCTTTGCGGCGCAGGGAGAGGAAGCCCTGTTCGCTCATGCCGATCTGCTGCAGCAGCGATTCGAAATTCTGTCGCGAGAATTTGCCGTCGGTCTGGAAGTCCGGATCGGACTGGATGCCTTCGACGAGCGTTTTGTCCGACATCGCAAGGCCGAGCTGTTTGGCGTGCGCCTCTACGGCCGCTCCGGCGATGAGCTGCGCCAGCACGCGGCGGTCGAGACCGAATGCATGGCCTTGCTCGGCTGTGATGCGGCGTCCGGCCTGCTGCGAGAACCGATCAAGTTCGTTCTGAAAGGTGCGGCGGAATTCTTCGTCCGAAATTTCGGTGCCGCCGACCTTGGCGACGAAGCCACGCCCCCAGCCGTTGAACACGTCATGGACGCCCCAGATGCCGAAGCTCATGACGAGCAATCCGAACAGCAGCTTGGCGACCCGGGTTTGGGCGCCGCGTCTGAGAGCTTCGAGCATGGGTAATGACGTCCCGTTGATGGAAGCGTGACGCAGCCGCGCGGAACGGCGTAAGGTCAGCAGGCTTCGAATGGCAGTTTCCGCGCGAAGCGCGGGTTGGATGGGCGTGATATGAAGCCCAGCCCGTTTCGGATTGCAAGGGTGCCTCTGAAGAGGTTACGGAGTGTTCACTGGGGTGAGCCTCTAAAGAGGGCATGGTAGCGTCCGCAAAACGAGGAACGGCATGGGGAAAACAGGGCGCGAAATTCGGCCTCTGGTTGCGGGAAACTGGAAAATGAACGGCCTGAAGGCGAGCCTCGGAGAGGCGATGGCCGTGCGGGACGCCCTTCAAGGGCCGCTCGCGTCGCTCCCTGCCGAGGTGATGATCGCCCCACCTGCAACGCTGATCGCCGGGTTTGCGGCGGAGCTGGGGAGCAGTCCGGTGCTGCTCGCCGGGCAGGACTGTCACCCGAAGCCGTCAGGAGCCCATACGGGCGATATCGCCGCCGAGATGCTGAAAGATGCTGGGGCTTCGGCCGTTATCGTTGGGCATTCCGAACGGCGAACCGATCATGGCGAGACAAGCGCAGACGTCAGGGCGAAAGCCGAAGCCGCCCACCGCGCGGGGCTCGTTGCTATCGTTTGTATCGGGGAGACGCATGCGGAGCGACTCGCGGGTTCGACGCTCGCCGTTGTGTGTGGGCAACTCGAAGAATCAATGCCGGAATTGTCCACCGCGGCGAATACGGTCGTCGCTTATGAGCCGGTCTGGGCCATCGGGACCGGGCTGACACCGTCTCCGGACGACGTGAAAGATGTTCATGGAGCGATTCGTGCGCGCCTAGTCGCGCAGTTGGGCGTGGAAGGCGAGGCGATGCGCATTCTCTATGGCGGGTCGGTCAAACCCGACAATGCGGCGACGCTGATGGCGGTGGAAAACGTTGATGGCGCGCTCGTCGGCGGCGCCAGCCTTAAGGCGAGCGATTTTCTCGCCATAGTTCGGGCATATGAGAACGTCTGATGGACTTTATTCGCGGAACCATTCTCGTTGCCACGCTGGTCCTTGCGCCGAGTGCCGCTTGGGCCACGAAGCCGAAGCTCGATCCGGAAACCTGCAACTCGTTGCGACTTGAGCAGATCAAGTTTCGGCAGTCGGGCATTCTTACCGATATGAGCAAGGGCGCAGCCTGGGGTAAAGCCAACTTGTCGGCGGAACGGTTACGCGAGATCCAGCACTATCTGGAGCTCGACGAGCAGGTTCAGTTCGGCTGCCGTGACGCGAAGGTTACCGCCGAGGCGAAACGCGCCAGCGAGGCTGCTGCCCGGATCGAAATTAATTCCGACGCCGATCCGACGGCGCCTGTTGCCAAGGACCCACCGAAGCCCGGGGCGGCAGCGGCGGACAGCAAGGACACGGCACCTAAGAAGGCGGCCAAGAAGACCGTTCACAAAAGCAAACCGACGAAATCGTCAAAGGCGAAGAAGACTGACGACAAGGAGTCGAATGCCGGCTCGAGCAAGGGGACGAATGCAAGCTCTTCTGTCGCGGAGGGCGAGGTTTTGCCCTGGGCATCGCATTGAATTGACAGGCAATACACCCCAAATCCTGGAATTGCGCCGGAACGGCTTTTCGGCGCGGATTTGAGGACTGGCCGATTGGGCGAGGGTGGTGTATAGCCCGTCGCTCATCGGGTCTCGACCCGAACATTTCTGGAACCGGATTTCATGGCTACCGTACTCCTCGTCATTCATTTGATGATCGCCGCGACGCTTGTCGGCGTGGTGTTGCTGCAGAAATCGGAGGGCGGTGCTCTCGGAATCGGCGGTGGCGGCGGTGGCGGCTTCCTCACGGGGCGGGGCACGGCCAATCTTCTGACGCGGACCACGGCAGGTCTTGCGGCGGCCTTCTTCACGACCAGCATCCTATTGACGTTGCTCGCTAATCATTCGACGCCGCGTGGATCGGTGTTCGATTCGGTTCCGGGTGCGACGGCGCCTGCGAACGGCTCGGCGCCTGCTGCCGGCTCCAAGGCCGAGCCGGGCCGCGGCGGCATTCTGGACAAGCTCGAACAGCCGCACGGGCCGCTCGTTCCGCAAAACCAGTAGTTCGGTTTCTGCACGTTTTATGTGCGTGACTTGAGCCTATAGATCGCGAGGGTCTGGACCCTCGCGAGGTTCCCTGCAAATGTGCGGCGGTGTGGGGGACTTGATCATGGTGGATACAAGCATAAGCAAGCTGTCAGCCGGGCTGCGCGCTGCGCGGCCTTTCGCAATTCTTGCGGCCGCGTCGAGTGTCGTCGCTACTCTGGGCGGGTGCGGATCGACTTTGAGCGATATGACCACCGCCTCGGTGACGAATTATCAGGCGGCCAACCTTTTCGCGCCAGCCGGATACAGCATCTCGCAGAACACGGACGGGAGCCTGCATATCACTGCAGCGGGGTCGCCGAGCACGCCCGCCGACCGGCTAAGCAAGATCGCGATGGCGGCGGCGGCCGATTACGGCGACCAGCAGCACCAGAAGACGTTTACCGCGACGCCGCCGCAGACGACGTTCAAGTGCGGAAAAACAAAGACGACCGACAAAGGCAAGGTCATCGACATCAAGCCGATCGACCTCCGAGTCGTTTCGATCGACGTGACCTACGGACGGGATGGAATTGCGCCCGCAGCTCGAAACTCGAAAGAGACGGCCGCGCAGCTCAAGTCCGAGCTGGCGTCCGAGACCGTTCCTCCCGACGTCCAGGCGGCCGCGACACAAGAGGTCGCCCAGCAGTGCGGACGGAGTTAGAGTGGCCCGTTTGTTTCAGTTCTGAGCGTTGCGACCTTTTCTATTGGTGAAGGTGCAAAAAAACCGCTTCCGAATCCGGGGGAGGGTGTGCCACAACCAAGGCCCATGCAGCGGTATATCTTCATCACCGGCGGCGTGGTCTCCTCTCTCGGCAAAGGCCTAGCGTCCGCCGCTCTCGGCGCGCTTCTTCAGGCGCGTGGCTATTCGGTTCGGCTCAAGAAACTTGATCCCTATCTGAATGTCGATCCAGGGACCATGAGCCCCTATCAGCACGGCGAAGTGTTCGTTACGGACGATGGCGCCGAGACGGACCTCGACCTTGGTCATTACGAACGTTTCACCGGCGTGCCGGCGAAGCGGTCGGACAATGTTACGACCGGGCGGATCTATCAGGACATTCTCGCGAAAGAGCGGCGCGGCGATTATCTCGGCGGCACCGTGCAGGTCATTCCGCACGTCACCGATGCAATCAAGAATTTCGTGCTGTCGGGGAACGAGGACGTCGACTTCGTCTTAACGGAGATCGGCGGCACGGTCGGTGACATCGAAGGACTGCCGTTCTTCGAAGCCATCCGCCAGCTCGGTAACGAGCTGCCGCGCGGCGCGTCCGTCTTCATCCATCTGACGCTGATGCCGTACATCCCGTCGGCGGGCGAGCTGAAAACCAAGCCGACGCAGCACTCGGTCAAAGAATTGCGCTCGATCGGCATTCAGCCCGATATTCTGCTCTGCCGTTCGGACCGCGATATTCCGGTCGGTGAGAGGAAGAAGATCGCGCTGTTCTGTAACGTCCGGCCCGAGGCGGTCATTCAGGCGCTCGACGTCGCGTCGATTTACGACGTGCCGCTGGCGTATCACCGTGAGGGCCTCGACCGCGAGGTGCTGCACGCGTTCGGCATCACCGGCGCGCCGAAACCTGATCTGGCGCGCTGGGAAACGATCTCCCGCGGCGTCGCGCAGCCCGAAGGCCAAGTGACGATTGCCATCGTCGGCAAGTACACTGGCCTCAAGGACGCCTACAAATCGTTGAACGAAGCGCTGGTGCACGGCGGTATTGCCAATCGCGTCAAGGTCAAGCTCGAATGGATCGAGAGCGAGATCTTCGAGAGCGAAGACCCGGCACCGTATCTCGAAGGCGTCCACGGCATTCTGGTGCCGGGCGGCTTTGGTGAGCGCGGCTCGGAAGGCAAGATTTTAGCGGCGAAGTTCGCGCGCGAGCGGCGCGTTCCCTATTTCGGCATCTGCTTCGGCATGCAGATGGCATGCATTGAGGCGGCTCGTAATCTCGCGGGCATCAAGGATGCAAGCTCGACGGAATTCGGCGAAACCAAAGAGCCGGTCGTTGCGATGATGACGGAATGGATGCGCGGCAACGAGCTTGAGCAGCGCCGTCAGGGCGGCGAGCTCGGCGGCACGATGCGGCTTGGCGCGTACGAGGCGTTGCTTGCGGAAGGCAGCAAGATCGCGAGCATTTACAAGTCGAACGATATCTCGGAACGGCATCGCCACCGCTACGAAGTCAACATGCGGTATCGCGCCGATCTGGAGAAGGCGGGCTTGCGCGTCGCCGGAACGTCGCCGGATGGATTGCTGCCGGAGACGGTCGAATACCCGGACCATCCGTGGTTCATCGGCGTGCAGTATCACCCGGAGCTGAAGTCGCGGCCGTTTGAACCGCATCCGCTCTTTGCGAGCTTCATCAGCGCAGCCGTGGTGCAGAGCCGGTTGGTTTAGGTCGGACGGCAACACTCGTCATTCTCAGCCGAGCGCGGCGAAGCGGCGTCGAAGACCGGGAATCCAGCATGACGAGTGCCGAAGGCTCAATATTGCGATAGTGGCTTTGCGCGGGATCCCCGGCCGCCGCAAGTGCTCGGCCGAGGATGACTACAGGGCATTACCGTGTCTCCGCAAATGCCGCTGCCAACGCCTTGGCACCCGGCAATTGCGCTTCGCTTTCCATCTTAGCATCGGTTGCGGCCAAGAGCTTAGCGACCGTGTTGTTGCGAATGGCAACGGGGTTTCGCTCGTAGCCGCCTTGCTGGAAGAAGTTCGACGTCGGCACCTTCTTGCGCAGCGCGTCCGACATCGTGACCATGTCGAAGCCGTTGCCGTCGCCGGTCAGATTCATCATCTCAAGTTCGGCAGCGGTGAGGGGCGCGGTGTAGCCTTTACGCCTCGCGTAGGTCACCGACGTCAAAAGTTTATGGACCTGCAGCAGCGGTCCGACGTCGACGTCGAGAATGAGCGCATGGATGGCTAGCCCCTTCGACGTGCGCGCAAGGCGGGCGTGCGCGGACCAGCGATCCGGTACGCTGCGGCTGAATGCGATCATGCGTTTGAGGGTGGCGATTTTGTCCTCGAGCTTGTCCCGGCGCGGGCCGCTGGCATCTCGCACTTTTGCGCGCAACGCCGCGAGGATCTTGTCGCCCGCTTCCGCAAGCAGTTCGATGCTGTTGGTCGTGAGCAGCTGGTTGTAACCGAGGGCGGTCGTGATGGCACGCGCGCCGGGGCGATCGTATTCGAGGCCCGCCTGTACGGCGTAGCCGCCGTTGCCGCCGGATTCAAAGGCGTAGACTTTCACGCACTGCTCTGGCGTCAGGCCTGCCGCACGCGCTGCGCGTGCGTAGGCGCGGCGGTAAGCATCGTCCGTTGATGGTTGGTCCGGTGTAAAGCCAAAGTATGCCTGCGCTTGTTCCAGGAAGTCGGCGGCGACGGGCACATATTCGCCTTCGGCGCGCGGGCTTTCAGGATTGATGGGCTTGGGCGGCCCGGTATAGAGCGGCGGCTGTTCGAGCACATAATCGGCGGCAGTCGGCTGCTCGCCATTTCGCTGTTTGGCGATGCGCCGCTTCCGTTTGCTTTCGACGACCGTCCAGTAGGGATCGGCCAACTCGTCATAAGCCGCACGCGCTGCTTTGTAGATTGCTAGCTTCTGCCGGTAATCAGCGATCTGCCGCGTGAGGTCGTCTGCGTGCGCGTTAAAGGGCACAGGAGAGAGCGCGACGAAAGCAACCGCAGCGCACACGCTCGCGAATGCATTTCGAATTTTGGTCCGCAAGCTGCCCATCGTTCGCACCGTATGTGGATTTGCGCCGTTCATGCCCTCGTGCCGCTGCAATCGCGTGCCCTTCTTTTCCTAGCGGGACATGCCCTTTTGTTATGTTCAGAGTGGATCAATCCCAGGGGGTTTTTATGTTCAGTCGCGAGTCACGAGCAGAAACGCGTGCGGAGACGGCACGGCAAACGGCAACACCGGCGGCCCCGCCGCGATTTTCCGGACCGATGGGAATCGTGTCGAATAATCCGAGTCCAGGCTATTCATCCGTGTCCCCCGACCGGCCGACATCTATCCTTGGGCCGGATATTTCGATCTTCGGGCAGCAGCTTATCTTAAAGACCAAAGGCTCGCTGCTGATTCAGGGCCACATCGAGGGCGACGTTCACGGCGAGTCCGTGACGGTTGATAATGGCGCACACGTCAAAGGTGTCATCACTGCGCGCACGATTGCCATTCAGGGCGGCGTCAAAGGCGAACTAAAAGGCTCGAACGTCATTCTGCATGAGCATTCGGTGGTGGAAGCCAGCATTGTGCAGGAAAAGCTGACGATCGCCGAGGGTGCGCACTTCGAAGGCAGCGTCAAGAAAGCGAAGGACGCCAGCGAAGTCACGCCCGATCTTTCGTAATCGCGCGTTACCTTGCGAAACAAAAATCCCGGCGCATCGGCGCCGGGATCGCATGTCGTACAATCGGTTTTCGCAGACGTGCGTTATGGCGTCGTTGCCGGAGCGGCTGGCGCAGCCGGAGCGGTGGCGGCTGGTGTCTCGGTCGTGACCGTCGTCACGTCGAGGGTCAGGATTCCGGTGTAGAGCAGGCCGCCGAAAACGATGGCGAATATGATTGCCGTCGCGAGAGCGTTCAGCACGCGGTTCGAGAATGAAACCAAGTTCCCGACGAGATCGAGGATGAACACGATCACTGCGCCGAGCAGAACCGGTTCCAGCCAAGGATATTTTTCGAACATCTTGTAGTCCTCACCTATTTATTTTTGCCGCCTCCCGAGTCGCGGCTTGCCGTGCAGCCTTACCATGTCTGATGCGCCGTTGAGGCGACAACGGGTTTTAATGGCGTTGTGAGGGGCCCGGCTGACGCTCCAGGAGCACACTTGGCTGCCTCCCTGTGGTTATCGGCGACGCGTTCAAACAACCTCAAATAAGTCCGTTTGCAGGTCAGGGTTGTTGCAAAATCGCATTGCATCGGTGACGGGAAATCGATTGCAGATTCAAAAGCTCAGCGAATGAAATGATATAACGCGTCACTATTTCGTGATCACGAAAAGTTTGAGCGGCGTTAGCGAAAAGAGATTGGAATTTTGGCAGTTATCTAACTATGTGAGTTCGCAACAGGAACAAACCTGTCGGAATACGTGGAGGACACACCATGAAGACCTGGACGAAGCCGGAAGTTCGCGAGCAGGAAGTTGGTCTGGAAGTTACGTCGTACCTTCCGGCTGAGATCGACCTGATCTAACGAATTCGAACCTTTTGGTTCCTAAAACGGCGGCCTTGGGTCGCCGTTTTTGTTTTGGGGAACTCGGTGTCGGGGGTCGCGGACGGCCTTGTCGGCGGCTATAACCCTCGCCATGACACAGCATGAGACCCTAAAGCCTGCCCGCGAGGTGCGCGTCGGAAATGTCCGCTTTGCGAATGATGCGCCGATTGCCGTGCTCGCCGGGCCTTGCCAGATGGAAAGCCGGGCGCACGCGCTGGAGATGGCGGCGGCGCTAAGCGAAATCTCAAAGACGCTCGGAATCGGGCTCGTCTACAAATCGTCCTTCGACAAGGCCAATCGGACATCACTGACAGGGCGGCGCGGCATCGGGCTTGAGGCTGCCTTGCCGGTCTTCGCTGAAATCCGCGAGACGTTCGGGCTGCCCGTCGTGACCGACGTGCACGAGGTTGCGCAATGCGCGGCTGTTGCCGAGGTGGTCGATGTTCTGCAGATCCCGGCATTCCTGTGCCGGCAGACGGACCTGCTCATCGCGGCAGCTAAGACCGGACGTGTCGTCAAGATCAAGAAAGGGCAATTTCTCGCCCCCTGGGACATGAAGAATGTCGTCGCCAAGGTAACGGGCTCGGGCAATCCGAATGTTCTGGTGACGGAGCGCGGGTCAAGCTTCGGCTACAATACGCTCGTCGTCGACATGCGGGCACTGCCGCAAATGGCGGAAACCGGTGCTCCGGTCATTTTCGATGCGACGCATGCCGTGCAGCAGCCGGGCGGGCAGGGGACGTCGTCGGGCGGAGATCGGCGGTTCGTGCCGGTGCTGGCGCGCGCGGCGGTTGCCGCTGGCGTTGCGGGGTTATTTATCGAGACGCACCAGGATCCGGATAAGGCGCCGTCGGACGGCCCGAACATGGTTGCGCTCAAAGACTTCGGTGCGCTCATTGCCGAACTGCAGGCGATCGACAACATCGTCAAAGCACAAAAGGCCGCGAGCCAGACCTGAAGCTCGCGCCCTTCTGTACGTGCCTAGCTCTTTTGGTTCCGCTCCGGCCGATTCAGAGCACCACCAAAAGGCTTCGTGTGATCTTGTCGTGTATCGAGTGACTTCCGTCCGTGCGCCCGGACGGCATGCTTTTTATGCGGGTCGTGACTTCAAGAGTGCTTCAAAGTCGTAGTGGCCGTGGCATTTCCCTCTCGCCGCCGTTTCCGCACGAGCCGTCGCGATCGGCTTTTGCATCCGCATTGGCGAGAGTATTCGTTTTTCAGGCTTTGGCGGACCAGAGCTCAGTAGCCAACGCATTGACTTGAGCGGGGCTCGTGAGAGCGCCGAACTGTCCGTCCTTCGTGACCATGATGCCGGCAACGCAGGCATGCTGGGCGCAGGAAGACAGCGACGTTCGTCCGACGTTGATGGCGGCGATCGCCATCGACGTCATGAGCAGGCTCATCGTCGAAATGCAGGAGACGTAGGCAAGGGCACGCGAGACAAGTTCTTGGTGCATGGTCAACCTCACAACGCGAGACTAGGGATGACGACACGTTTCACTTGCGGTGTTGGCTTCGGGGCCGGAACAGAACCGGCGGCGAGAGCCGATGTGTTGACAGTGCATCAACCTTGGTTAAGGACGCGTTAAGGCTAACGAAGCGTGAATAAAAAAATCGGGCGGCGCGTCACCCGCCGCGCCACCCGAATAGAGTCGTTGATGGTTGAAAACGAGCGCCCTAGCTTTTCATCTCGGCGCGAATGGCACGAGCGAGAGCGCCGGCGCGTTCGTCAATCAGCTGGGGAATTTCACACGCAATCGGGATGTTCGCCTGCTTCTCCTGGAAGGTGCGAATTTCCCATTTGTATTTTTCCTGCTTGTTCGAAAGCTTTGAAATTTCGCCGGCGGGTCCGCTCGACTCGTCGGTGATGCCCATTTCGTTTTCAGGGGGCAGCTCCAGCCCTTCGGCCTCAATTTCCTTTGCGCGCTCCATCTGGCGCTTATGGAAGCGTTCAATGCCTGACATAACGATCTTGCGGTTCTCGTTGGTGCGGGTCAGGACGGCCGAGAAGAGTTCCGTCAGCTTCGCGTCGCGCTGATCAGCGGGAATGCTGGCAGCATACTTCTTGATCGCGGCTTCGGCGTCATCTTCCTTGATGCGACGCGAGATCAGATACTGCGAGAGCGTGCGGATTTTTTCGTCGTTCCGCCAGCTCTTCGTGTCTGTGATTTCGGGACCATCCCAGATCGTGGCCGCCGACAGCATCGGCACCTTGCGGTAAACGCACGGCCACTCGTTTTTGTCCGGCTCATCGGCGAATACGGGCGATACGGCTGACCACGTCAGGGGTGCCAGCATAACGAATGCAGTTCCCAGGGCGGCGCGACGGAGAAAGTTCATTTTCATTGTCAATCAAACCTCAGGCTGCTCCTCCAGGGCCGCCGCGCCGAGCGATCAACCCTTTCGAGGGATTATAGGCAAATACCGCCGCGGCAAGAAAAACGATCGTGCAGCCGACGACGATGGCAAGGGATACGGTATCGACCTGTCCATATAGCCCAAAGCGGATGAGTTCCACTGCATACGTGAACGGATTGAGGCGACAGATCTCGAAAAGCGCAGGGCTCGCTTCGCGGATACGCCACAGCGGGTAGAGCGCGGACGACGCAAAGAACATCGGAAAGATCACGAAATTCATGACGCCCGCAAAATTCTCAAGTTGCTTGATGACCGACGACATCAGGAGGGCCAGGGAGCCCAGCATTAAACCCGCCAGCACGATTGCGGGAATTACAGTTATGTAACCTGCAAACGGCTGGATGAAGTCGGGCAACGAGAAGAGCGAGGTCGTAACGGGATCGGACATGGTCGGGATCACACCGCCTGCCCAGGTCGGCGGATCGTAGAACGTAAAGAGCTTCACATCGGTGACGGGCGGTGGCTCGATGCCCCAGAACCATGCAACCAGCATGAACGCGTAGGCTTGCAGCAGAGCAACGCACACGCCGCCGAGCAGCTTCGAAAGCAACAGGAACGAGCGCGGAAACGGACTGACGAGCAATGTCCGCATCGTGCCCGTCTCGCGATCATAGACCATCGATAGCGACGACTGCATGGCATTGAACAGGAGGATCATCGCGATCAGGCCAGGTGCGATGAACTCTTCATAGAGGACATAGGTCTGGTAGGGCGGGATGATCGAAATGCCGAGCGTCTGGCGGAAGCCAGCGGCAAAGATGAAAAGCCAGATCAACGGCCGAACGAGGGCCGACAGGAACCGTTCGCGCTGATGCAGATAGCGAAGAATCTCGCGCCAGACGATGCCCTTGAAGCAGGCGAAATAACCCGCGATGCCAAGACGGCGGCGCGCGTCGTCCTCGCTGCCTTGATACATGGCGGAAATGTTATCGGGACTCGTGGTCGCCGCTTGCGATGACATCAGGCGGCCTCTTCGATCGTTGTTTTGGTTCCCGTCACCGTGCGAAACGCTTCGCGGACGCTGGACGTTCCCGTCAGCGTCAGGAGCTGCGGTACCGGGCCGTTATAGAGAATGACGCCCTTGTGCAGAATGACGACCTGATCGGTGCGCAAGACTTCGTCCATCAGGTGGGTCGCCCATAAAACGCCGAGCTTTTCCTTGGCGACGAGATCGCGGACGATCTTCAGGACGCTTTCGCGCGAGCCGAGGTCGAGGCCAACGGTTGCCTCATCGAGCAACAGCAGATCGGGACGGTGCATCATCGAGCGCGCAATCTCGACGCGACGGACCTGACCGCCGGACAGGGCGCGGACTTTTTCGTTGGCGCGATCCGCCAGTCCGACGAGCTCTAGCGCTTGTTGCGCGCGCCGTGTCGCCTCGCGGCCAGCGAAGCCATGCAGGGCGGCATGGTACTTCATGTTCTGCATCAGCGTCAGATCGACGTCGAGCGTGCGGCTCTGGAAGACGACGCCGAGGCGTTGCAGCGCCTGCGACGCCCGTCTGCGGACGTCGAACCCGCGAATGAAGATTTCGCCGGTGACGTTGTCATAGAGGCGCGTGATCAACGAGAACAGCGTCGATTTTCCTGCACCGTTGAGGCCCAACAGCACGACGAACGTGCCTTGCTCGACAGTGAGCGAGACGCGATCGAGAACCTTCCGGTCACCGAAACTGTGGCTCACGCCGTTGACGACGAGGGCCGGCGTTTGCTCGGCTTCGGCCGTGACAGTCGCTGCCATAATCGTATTCAGTCCTTTTCGTTCGTTACTTCGGCGAGACCACGACGCCCCAGGGATAGCGACCGACCTTGATCGATTTGATCGCCTTCAAGTTGGCAACGTCGATGGCGGTCACATCGTTCGAAGCGCCGTTGGTCGTGAATAAAAGTTTGCCATCGGGGGTGAAGTACATCTGCCAGACGCGCTGGCCAACCAGAATATACTTCAAAACTTTGAACGTCTTCGTGTCGATGACGGCGACGCGGTTGGCTGGGCCGAGCGCGACGAAGGCGATCTTGTCATCCTTGGTGATGCGGATGCCGACCGGCTGGATCGCTTCCTGCTCGATGCCCGGGATAGAGAAGTTGATCTTGGCGATGATCTTGCGGTCAGCCGGATTGATTACCGCCACCGTGCCGCCAACCTCAGATGACACCCACAGCTGGGTCTGGGCCGAATTGAACATTGCGACACGCGGGCGGCTATCGACGAGGACGTTGTCGAACAGCTTGTGCGTGGTGGTGTCGATGAAGTGCGCCATGTTCGTCGTTTCGGACGTATTGACGAGCACTTTGCCGTCGGGGCTCATGCCCATGCCCTCGGGTTCGACGCCGACGGGAATTTCGGTGATGACCTTCGAGGTCTGGATGTCGACGACGGTTACGAGGTTGTCGTCCTCATTGGCGATGTAAAGGCGACGCCCATCGGGGTGCAGCGTGAGCAATTCCGGGTCGGGGCCGGACGGAAGAGATTTTATGTATTGGAGCGTTTTTGCGTCGTAGACCTTTACGTCGTTGTCGTCGCTCGTGCAGATGATGATCCACTTGCCATCATTCGACATGACGATGCCGCGCGGGCGCTGGCCGACTTTTGCGGTCTTGATGACTTCGAGTTTATCGGTGTCGATGACCGAGACGGTATTGTCTTTTTCGTTGGTGACGTAAGCCGTATAGGCATCGGCAGGCGTCACGCCGAAAGATGCAATCGCGGCGGTGACCAGCGCGGGCATGAGCGTTGAAAGTCGCGACATTCTAAACTCCGGTTGAGAAATAAGCGCCGAATGACGGGCGCGCGAACGACTGCGGATCATTGCGTATAGGCTTTGCACTTGGTCTCCGGCTTATCGATGCCGAGCGTATCGAGCAGACTGAACTGATGCAGGAAACCCGGTTGCGGGGAGACGCTAACAAATATCTTCTGGGTGCTGACGAGCAGCGGTTCGCGGAGCTGGCCGTTCCAGCCGCGAAAGCTCACAGCGACTCCTTTGAAGGCGGCAACGTCGAATTTCGGCGAGTGAATGAAGTCTTTCAGCGTTTTGAAGTCGGTCGAACGCGTCCGTGATGCCGCTTCGCCGACGACACGTGTTGCAATCCAAGCGTCGTAATCGAGCGGTCGCATGATGCGGCCGGTCAAACGTTTGAAGCGGTTCTGGAACTGCGTCGCGCCCCATTGTTCAAGCGCTGGGTGCCAGCTTCCGGGAACGAGACCCGCCGAGCCGACGATCGGACGCGGAACCCAGGTTCGATAGGGAAAGTAGTCGCCGAAGACTTGGTCTTCGTCGACGACGAGGACGACGTCGTGGTCCTTGGCCCCCTGCATGAATTGCGAGATTTGTTGCTGGATTTGCTCGAATCCCCCGTCGGCGCGGCGGTTGCCGGTGTCGACGTTGAACTTGCGCTCCTCGACGATTTTTGCGCCGAATTTTTTCGCTGAGCGGCGATAGGCATCGGCCAGAAGCTGGTCGTTGGCGCTCGGGCCGATGACCATCAGCATGTTCGGCCAGCGCTTCCAGACCAGATACTGCACGAGTGCATCGGCCAGCATCGTGCGTGTCGGCGCCGTATGCAGGACATTGGCGCGGCAGTCTTCCTCACGCAGGCGATCGTCCGGGTTGCCGACGTTGAAAATCTGCGCAGGCTTGCCCTTCATGCCATCGGCAAACTTCAAGAGTGAGTCCGGTCCCATGTCGGCGACGATGAAGGCGTTGCCGGCGGCGACCTTGTCGGTCGCCTGCTTGATCAGGTCGTCGATGTCGCTGCCCTCGATGACATCGAGCTTGAAGGTTTGGTTGAGAAAACGGCCCGTCGTGTTGTCGTCGGCGATGCCGAGCTTGGCACCCGCGATGCCGTCATCGGGGTTGGGCTGATCGAGGAGCGAAAGAGGCAACTCCTTTTCCCGGTCCTCTTTCACGTAGAGCATCTGGATAACCGCACCTTGCGGTTGCGATGTCTGCGTCGGGATCGGGATAGGCTGCGGCGTCGTTTGCGCTGCAGCATAATTGGCAAAAGCAACGCTGGCGGCCGCAAAAGCCGTGAAAAAGACGCCGAAAATAGCTGTTTTGGATGACATCAAGCGGATGAAAGGGCCGGGAGTTGCAATGGGCAAATGATCAAACTCCAACTCGCCTCGCAGCACACGGCAGCGAAGCTCTCGGGCATCAAAGTGTTACTGTGTTGCTAAAAGGGGGCCGTTGGCCGCCTTGTCAAGCTGGACGCTTTCGCCTCGCGCGTTTGTGACCGGTCATTCTATGCAAACGGCGGGTGAACCTCTTGCAATGGCGGGGGGTTAGCGGGCACCTACAGTCTTAGAGCGCTTCGGCCGGGCGCGATGCTCCTCTTACTGTATGAATCCGCTCAGTTACGTGGAAACGAATGTATATGCCCTTGCTCAAGCGCGCTTTTCTCGTCTTTTTCGCATCTTTGTCGATGACGCCCGCAGCTTATGCCGTCACGAAAGCGGCGGTCTTTCCGTTCGATCTTCACGATGCGGAGCAGGACGGACAGCTTATTCCGCAATACAACCCGGACGATTTGCGACGACTGAAGCTGATTGCCGACGAGCTTCGCTCGCTGATGCAGAAGGACGGCAAATATCAGGTCGTCGATCTGTCTTCGAAAGAGAAGGAAATCGAGACGGCCGCGCCGTTCAATCAGTGCAATGGCTGCGAAGTGCCGATTGCGAAGGAAGCGGGCGCCGATATTGCTGTCACGGGCTATGTCGATAAGGTCTCGGGCGCGCTGATCAATCTGGCGATCGTGGCCCGCGACACGAAGACGGGCGAACTGACGAAAACGATGTCCGCCTCGATCAACGGCAACTCCGATGATCTTTGGTTGCACGGTGTGCGTTATCTCTGGAGAAACCGGTTTAACGTCGAGGCGACCTCAAAATGACGATGATCAACCGCCGAGGCATTCTGGCGGCCGGCTCTGCGCTCGCAGCCTCCATCATGATACCTCGCTTCGCATTCGCGGCCGCTCCAGTGCGCCTAACGTCGGTTAAATTTGGCTCGTTGAGCTGGGTGATCGATACAATCCGCACACAAGGGATCGACAAGAAACACAAGCTCGATCTCGATGTGGTCGAGGTGGCGAACAATCCGGCGGCGCCGGTGGCGTTGCTGTCGGGCGCGGCCGACATGATCGTGAGTGATTGGACCTGGGCGCTTCGTCAACGCGCGCGCGGCGATGATCTGAAGTTTTTTCCGTACTCCTCGGCGCTCGGCAGCGTAATGGTCGCCAAGGATAGTCCGATCAAGTCGCTTGGGGATCTCGAAGGAAAAAAGATCGGCGTCGCGGGAACGGGCATCGACAAGAGCTGGATCTTGCTGCGCGCCTATTCGCGCAAGAAACTTGGCAAGGACATTGCCGATTTTGCCGAACCGGTGTTTGGAGCAGCGCCGCTTGTGTCGGAAGAATTCAAGAACAAGCGTCTGGATGCGGTGCTGAACTTCTGGACCTATGCGGCACGTCTCAAGGCTGGCGGCGCCGAAGAATTGCTGGCGATGTCGGACGTCATCAAGGGACTCGATGTGTCGCCAACGCCGGCGCTCGTCGGATTCATCTGGTCGCAAAAGGAGGTTCGCGCTAAGGGGGTGCCGGTTGACGCGCTTCTGGCGGCTGTCTCGGACGCCGACGCGGTGCTGGCGACGTCGGATGCGGCTTGGGAGCGTTTGCGGCCGTTGATCAAGCCCAGCTCAGACGCCGAGCTTGTTGCGATCAGAGACTACTATCGGTCGGGCATCACGCGCTCGTGGGGACCGGAGGATACCGCGGCGGCGGAGAAGCTTACGAACCTTCTCATTGAACTTGGCGATACGGAACTCGTTGGTGATGGCACCCATTTCGACCAGGATCTCTTCCACACCTAGGCTGATGGCGGCGCCGACGGGTTTCACGGCATCGCTTGAGCGGCTCGCGTGGATGGCCGGGTCGCTGCTGGCGCTGGCTGTTCTCTGGCAGATCATCGCCGTGTATGCGGATAATCGCTATCTGCCGACGCCGCTCGCCGTGTTTGACGTGCTCTGGCGCGAAGGCGCGAACGGCAATCTCTGGAAAGATACTTCCGCAACGCTGGCGCGCGTCGCGGTGGCGTTTGTCGTCTCGATGTTCATCGGCACGACGATCGGGATTTTTCTCGGTCGCTACCGGACAGCCGACAAGTTCTTTGACGCTTGGCTGATCCTGTTTCTCAATCTGCCGGCGCTCGTCACGATCACGCTTTGCTACATCTGGTTCGGACTGACGGATGCAGCGGCGATTACGGCAGTTGCGCTGAACAAGATCCCGAACGTCGCCGTAAATATGCGTGAGGGCGCGCGCAGCCTGTCGAAAGATCTCGACGAGATGGCGCAGATCTACAAATTCGGCTGGTGGAAGACGTTGCGTCACGTGACGCTGCCGCAGCTCGCGCCGTTTTTCGCGGCGGCGGCGCGATCCGGCCTGTCGCTGGTTTGGAAGATTGTGCTGGTGGTCGAAGCCTTCGGGCGGTCGAGCGGCGTCGGTTATCGGCTCAGCATCGCGTTTCAGGAATTCGACGTTAGCACGATCCTGGCGTATGCGCTGGCGTTCATTCTTGTGGTGCAGATCATCGAGTTTGCGGTGTTGCAGCCGCTCCAGGAACGGGTGACCGCATGGCGCCGATGAACGGAGTAAATCTGTCTTCGCCCATACGCGTCGAAGTTCGCAGTAAGGTTTTTCCGGCCGTCGGCAACAGGCCGCCGCAGCCCGTGCTCAAGGATATCGCGTTCGAGGTGGCGCCGCGGTCGTTCCTTGTCATCACAGGGCCATCGGGCTGCGGAAAGTCGACGCTCCTGAACGTCATTGCCGGGCTCGACAAGGATTTCGAAGGCAGCGTCGATCTTGGTGCAGCGAAGGATAAGCTGACCTTTATTTTCCAGACGCCACGTCTTCTGCCCTGGCGGACGGTTTACGAAAATATCGCCCTGGTCCTGCCGGAAGGCGATCCGCGCCACGCAGAAATTCCCGACATGCTTGAGCGCGTCGGGCTGAAGGATGCCATGAATGCCTATCCGGAACGTCTGTCGCTCGGGATGCAGCGCCGGGCGTCTCTGGCCAGGGGCTTTATCGTCGAACCCCAGATCCTGCTGATGGATGAGCCGTTCGTCTCGCTGGATGATCCGACAGCGATCAGCCTGCGGGCGCTGTTGACCGGGCTCTGGCACCGCCATCCGACCACGGTCATTTTCGTTACCCACGACCGGGCCGAGGCAATTCAGCTCGGAACGCGCATCTTGCGCTTGGCGCCCGGAAAGGCGAGTGTGGCGCAGGATGTGACCATCAACCTGACCGAGGCGCAGCGACACGACCGGGCTGCCGTCCTCGCGGAGCAAAATCGCATCTTCGCGGCCTGAAGGCCGTCGGCGGACCAATCTCGGAACGACGAAATGATTGACGGTTTGAGACGAGGCACGCCAGCCTTTCTCGCCAGCGTGACGACCGCGGGCGAGGCGGAGATCGCGCTGGCTGGCGGTGCCGACATCATTGATTGCAAAGATCCGGCAGCCGGGGCGCTGGGAGCGCTTAGCGCCGCGACGGTTCGTGAGATCGTGGCAGGCGTCGGCCGCCGCTTGCCGGTCAGCGCAACCATCGGCGATCTGCCGCCCGAACCTGATGTTCTGACGAACGCCGCATCCGATATGGCCGCAACAGGTGTCGATATCGTCAAGATCGGCTTTTTCGGCAGCGAGGACCCGCGGCGCGCCATTGCAGCGTTAGGGGCGGCGCATGCGAGGTCGACAAAGTTGGTGGCGGTCCTGATGGCTGACCAGAACCCGGATTTTGCGCTAGTTGCCGATTTGGCGGACGCGGGATTTGCTGGTGTGATGATCGACACGGCGGGTAAGTCCGCAGGCAGACTGACGACCGTATTGTCCGCGGCGCGATTAATGGAATTTGTACGTTTGGGGCGGGACAATCGGCTTTTTGTCGGGCTTGCCGGATCGTTGCGAGAGAGCGACATCGATATGCTCGCCGGTCTTGGCCCCGACTTGCTCGGTTTTCGTGGTGCGTTGTGTGCTCAGGGGCGCGTAAGCGCCATCGAACTCAGCCGTGTGGTTTCAGTTCGCCGGGCGCTCGATAATGCAAAGCTGTCACTGGCGCGGGAGACGTCCGTCGCATGAAAGACAAGAAAAAGCCGGTCAAATCCAAGGCCGCCGATGTCAGCAACGCACTGAAGCTCAAGAAGGCGACGGCGAAAGCGCGGGAAATCGGCGATACCATTTTTGTCAACGACTTCGTCGTCGATTGCAATGTCGGCGTCTATGCCGAAGAGCAGGGCGTGACTCAGAAGGTGCGGTTCACCGTTGAAGCGCGGCTGGCACCGGACGTGTTCAGCCTCGATGACGCGATGGCCGAAGTGCCGTCCTATGCCGACATCATCGACATGATCGTCGACTTGGCGCGCGGCGGGCATATCAATCTCGTCGAGACGTTCGCCGAACGGATTGCGTCGCAGGTGCTTGTCGATCCACGCATCGCTGCCGTGCGCGTTGCGCTTGAGAAGCTGGAGCGTGGACCCCGGCGCGGCGTTGAAATCATTCGTCCGGCAACGCGTGCTGCGGCGCGCGAGTTTGGCCGTGGCTGAGCGCCATGCGATGAGCGTTCGGCCGCTCGTCATCAAGATCGGCGGCAGCCTAGCCGAGACGGGGCGTCTGGCACCAGTGCTCGCGATGATCGGTGGCGCGCGCATTCCTGTCGTGATCGTGCCGGGTGGCGGCCCCTTTGCCGATGCGGTTCGCAATCTGCAATCGGAAATGCGGTTCAACGATGCTGTCGCGCATCGTCTCGCCATGCTGGCGATGGAGCAGATGGCGGAATGCATCGTGGGGCTGCAGCCCGGCATGACGGTTGCGCGATCGCTGGACGACATTTCCGAAGCGGTGATGGATGGACAAATTCCGGTCTGGGCGCCGTTGCAGATGATCGGCAGCGATAAGACGATACCCGAGAGTTGGGACGTTACGTCGGACGCACTTGCTGCGCGACTGGCGGAATTGCTTGAAGCGCGCCTCGTGCTTTTGAAATCGGTCAGTGCGAGGGATATTTCGTCGGCAATGGACCTGATGCGTGAGGGGATCGTTGATCCGGTCTTTCCGGAAATTGTTGCGCGCGCCGATCTCGGCTGGTCTATCTTTGGACCAGAAGATGACGCCGCACTGGCGGCGCTTCTGATTGGTGAAGGAACCGCCTGATGCCCCGGATCGTCGAAACGATCATCACGACGTTTAACGCCAACGGCGAAGCGCATATCGCACCGCTCGGTTTGATCGACGATGGCGAGCATTGGGTGATTGCGCCGTTTCGGCCGTCAACGACGCTTGAAAACCTGCGCATCAATCCGTTCGCGGCTGCGAGCCACACGGACGATGTGCGCGTGTTTGCAGGCGCCGTTACAGGGCGCAAGATCTGGCCGCTCCTGCCGACCCGAACGATCAAAGGCGAGCGGCTTGCAGATTGCGTTTCGCATTGGGAGTTGAACGTCGAGAAGGTCGTTGAGGACGACCAGCGTCCGCGCTTTCTGTGCACTATCGTCGACGAAGAAATGCATAAGGCGTGGGAAGGTTTTAATCGTGCGCAGGCTGCCGTTCTCGAATTGGCCGTACTGACGACGCGTCTCCACATGCTGCCGCCGGAGAAGGTCGAGAGCGAGCTGAAGTATCTCGAAATTGCGGTTTCGAAGACCGCGGGCCCGCGCGAAGATGAAGCCTGGGAATGGCTGATGGAGAAAGTTTCGGCGTGGCGGCAAGCGCGTTTCGATCAGAAGACGCCATGACTTCTGCAACAGATGTGAAGGGCGAATTTATCTCGGCGCTCGCGGCGGCTGCCGAAGACGGTTCGTTCGCCAAGCTGGCGCTGGGAAAGTTTCGCGGCGAAGGGGACACGCGTAAGGCGGTCGCGACGCTCGTTCTCATCAAGGATAAGCCGCATCTGAAGCTCGTCACCAGCTATCCGCGCAAGGATGAAACGAAGACATTCACCATAGACCAAGGCGTCGAATTCATCGCGGATCTGATCGGTGCGGATTATATGAGTGCGACGCTGTTTACGAACGTGCGGGACGTTCGCCTCGACTACAGCCGCAAAGGTGTGCCGCACCTCAGCACCGGCAAGCCGACGATGACGTCATCGGCGCCGCAAGCCCATGACCGACAGAAAGCTTATCTCGTACCGGCAAATCGGCCCTATCTCAAAGGGCTGGAGGTTGCCGATCGCGATGGCCGCATCAAGCCGACGATGCAGGGTAAATATCGCCAGATTTGCCGCTTCATCGAAATTGCAGCGGATCTCATTCCGGAATGCGCGTTCGAAAAATCAACGCCAATTACCGTTGTCGATATTGGCGCGGGCAAAGGCTATCTTACATTCGCGTTCTACGACTACATCACGACGATCTTGCAGCGCGAATGTCGGATGACAGGCATCGAGCTGCGCAGCGATCTCGTTACGCTATGCAACAACCTCGCGCGTGATCTTCATTTCGATGGCTTGAAATTCGTTGCGGAAGAAGCGGCGAAGGCCGAATCGCCGGTGGTTGATATCGTGATCGCGCTGCATGCCTGCGATACCGCAACCGACGATGCTATGGCATTCGGAATCCATTCGGGAGCGCGGCTTATCCTTTCGGCGCCTTGCTGCCAGCATGAAATTGCACCGCAAATCAAAGATACCGGCGAAGGATTGAAAGGGCTGATCAAATATCCGCTTTTGAAACAGCGCCAAGCTGATCTCGTGACCGATGCGGCGCGGGCGTTGCTGCTTGAAGCCTCGGGCTACAAGGTCCGGTTGATTGAATTTGTTTCGACCGAACACACCTCGAAGAATATTCTGATTGCGGCAGTCAAGTCGGCAACCGTTGATCGTTCTGCTGCACTTCAGCAATTCCGGGCATTGCAGAATACAATCGGCTTCTCGGCGCATCATCTCGCATCACAACTCAAGGATGCCGAATAGGCCGTATTGGACTTTTTGGTCTCGCCTCATTTGTTGCTCACTGACATGGAAAGCATGTAAAGGGAACTGAACCGGATTAGCTGTGTTTGTTTCCGGTCACCCCCCAGAATGAGCAATACCCAAGAGAAGGCAGAATTCGATGATTGAAGTTTCCCGTATCGTACGCCTCGCGTGTGCCGCGACCGCCATTGCGCTGGCCACGGCTGTGCCCGCGAGCGCTGGCCACCGTCATGTGGTTCAAGATGATCCGGCTATCGTCGTTGACAGGCTGCATCACATGGGCTTCGTCGAGTGGCGCAAGCTCCGTTGGGACAACGACGGTTACTGGAAGATCGACGATGCCCGTCGCGAGAACGGCCATGTCTATGATCTGATCCTCGAGTCCGGCTCGTTTGATCTCGTTCGTCTGAAGCGCGAACGCGGCTGAGCCTCGTCGGCTTTTTGAGAATTTGGTCGGCCGCGGCGGTGGTGCTGCGGCCGATTTTTTATGCATTGAGCAGGAGCGCGACCGCGACAGCCGGTGCGCAGCGCGTCGCCCAGAGCTTCTGATCGTCGTCAGATGATTCGATCAGATCGCCGAAAAATTCAGGGGGGAGGCCGAGGCGCATGGCGATTTGCTTTGCGGCCGAAGCTCCTATCCCTGCGGCGATGACGCTTTCGGCAGTGCTGCCAGGTCGCGACAGAACTTGCAGCGCGCCGTCGTGCATCGACCTCAGCTGCTGCTCCTCGATATAAACCGCAGAGACCTGCCACGTCGAAAGATGGCGGATGTCGGCGTCGCGTCCAAAGCCGCGTGCGAAGCGTTCGAGACTTTCCTTTTGTGTCTTGCCGCGACCATCGGCCGTCGCATGCTGATCGACATCTTCAGGCAGCGTGCCGAGGATACGGCGCACGTCCGCCATGTTGGCGAAGGCGTCGCGGGCGAGGCTTTGCCATTGCCCGGCGAGCGGCGCGTGTGTCGCGACCGACGGCACAGCCGTCCGCGTGAAGCCCGTATAGACGAGTTCGCCGGTTTGCATGCGCTCGGCATCGCTGAGGCCGAGAGGGCGATCGCAGGCTATGATGTCTGTCGTCGTTGAGCCCATGTCGATCAGGAGCGATCGCGGGCGCAGGCGCGAGACGAGGGCTGCTGTCGCGAGAAAATTCGCGGAGGCGACGGACAAAGGATCGCTCGCCGCGATGTTGGGCGGGGCGAGCCCCTTTAGTCCCATATAGATTCGAAGTTCGCCCGACAGTCTTTCGCGCAGGCGGTCGAGAATCGCGAGGACGCCAGATTCGCGGCTTACGAAAATCTCGGTCAGCTCTGCTGTCATCGTGATGGCGAAGGCATCGGCACCCTCTAACAGTGACGCAGCCTCGCGAATGGCTTGATCCAACTGGTCGAGACCTTGCCAGAGCGGACAGGCGATCTGGCGGACGGCAACAAGGCGCGTGCCTTCGACGCGCGCGACCTTCAAGTGCGCGCCGCCGACGTCGAGACCGATGGTTACCTTGCTCATTTGGGCCTTCGCTTGCTTATCTTAAGCCGTGATACACTCGCGGGGTGAGGAGGCAAGCGGTGGACGTAATTCCGGTTATTGATGTCGCGCGCGGGCAGGTCGTTCGCGCGGTGAAGGGTGTGCGATCCGCATATCAGCCGATCGAAACCCCGCTTGCGCCCTCGTCGGAACCGGCGGACGTTGCGCGTGGGCTGGCGCGGCTCTTTCCTTTCAGGAAGCTCTACCTTGCCGATCTCGACGGCATCGAGGGACGCGGCCGTAATACGCATATCGTGCCTGTGCTCAGCCAGGCGTTGCCGCATGCGGAAATCTGGATCGACGCCGGGACGGGCTCACGCAGCGCGGCGCGCACGGTTCTGGCGGCTCCTGTCGCGACGCTCGTCGTTGGAACGGAGAGCATCGAAACGGTGCGCGGCTGGGAGGATATCGTCGCGGAAGCGCCGTTGCGCACGGTTCTCTCGCTCGATTTTCGCAATGGCGAATTCATGGGGCCGGATGCGATGCTCAACGATGCTTCGCTGTGGCCGTCGCGCGTAATCGCCATGACGCTCGATCGGGTCGGCGCTAACGAAGGCCCCGATCTCAATCGGCTGCACAATATCGTGACACGAGCCAAGGGACGGCGTGTCTATGCGGCGGGCGGTATTCGCGACCGCGGCGATCTCGATGAAATTCGAAAAATCGGCGTTTCGGGAGCGTTAATCGCTTCAGCGCTGCATTCCGGAAAGATTTCGGCCGACGACCTTAAAGAGATCGCCGGCCGATGAATGTCCGGTTTCAGTGAATTGGCAGGAGCCACTCCAGCCGAAAACAAATCCCAGTTGCGGCCAAGGTTTGTTTTCGAGAATTAACCGCTGTAACGGCCCGAGAGCAGTCTACCCAATCGCTGCAGCAGACCCCCCTTCATGGGAGGGGCAGTCTCATTTTTGTTTTCTACCTGCTGAGGACGGTTTCCGCTTCAAGCCTTCGCACCGAACGGATGCTGGACCGAGTTACGCTGAGCGGTCGCTTCGGCAGCCGTCGGCTTGCCAGCAACAGCGCGCGCGATCGATTCCTTAACAGCGCGATAGTTGTAGTCCTGGATCTTCGCGTCGTCGGCAGCTTCCCAGTGGATGAACACGCCAACGCAGACGTAGAGATCGTCAGCTTCAGCAGCCGGGATCACGCCTTCAGCAACCGAGTCCTGAACGGCCTTAGCAACGCCGTACTGAGCCGGTCCGAACATCTGAACGGCCTGACGGGCGTCCTTGATCGTGACCTTGTTGTAAAGGATCGTGTTCGGCTTGCAGGGGAGGTTCGGCGCAATGACGGCGAGAAGAGTCGTGAAGCCGTCCTTGTTGTTCGTCAGGGCGTTGCAGAACGCCGTCTCAGCAGCCGAACCGCGCGGTCCGATGATGAGGTCGATGTGAGCGACTTCGTTGCCGTCGCCGACGAGCGACTCGCCGACCATGACTTTGTTGATTTTGGCCATCAGGGGGGTTCCTCCCACGAATGAAACGATATGGATATGAGCAACAACGCTCCCCCGTCAGAAGTCGGGACTTCGCTGTACTGCTCTGGCGATGAATATCCACGCGCTTAGCGCCCAGGTTGTCATGAGTACCAGCCTCGGCGCGTTGGATCGGCCCGCGGAGTCCGCGGACACGGCGCCTGTATTGCCCTAGGTCACCGGGAGAGACAAGCCCTTAAGTTGGGGCCAATCGCCGTTCAGGTGCGTTTCCGCTCGATCAGCGCGTCGGCAAAAAGGGTCGTGACCACAAAATCGGCAGTGGTGCCGGGATTGAGGCCCTCATGTTTCAATTTTGCGTCGAATTCCTGAAGTGCCGGTAGCGATTTCGCAGTTGCAGCAGGTGACCACTGCGGCCTTAAAACGCGTGCTTCGTTTTGCACCTTCGCGGCAATTGCGGCACCGAATTTGCGTGCAATATGCGTATCGGGAAATTCCGCAAGCAGCGCCATATGCAACGTCGTTACTGCTAAAGTCGCATCGCAACCAGATACCGCCTTGGCTTCGCGATATACCGGCAAGGCAAAATCGAAAACATCTGCGTACACGCTTACGTAGGCGTTTGCGATGCGGTCGCGGTCGGCTGCGAGCTGCATGGCGCCGAGCAACGTTAAATGCTGCGGTTGCGAATGGACATCGCCCTGTTCGACCTTGCCCATGCCGGCCGGATTGGCGACGCGAATGGCGGCGAATGCGTCTTCGGCGTCCTGCTCATCGAGCGACATTAGAATCATGCCAAGGCGACGGCGCAGGCCGATATCGAAGGTCGTCTCGCTCGCGGCTTTCGCGAGAGGCGCGCAAAGCAGCACGATGCCGAGGTTGGTATTGAGGCCCGTTGCGGCGACGCTTGCTTCCGTGGCGCGAAGGATGCGTTTGCCGACGCTCAATTGCGGGTCTGCGATCGGTCCGGCCGCAGCGTTTGCGGCCTGTTCGAAATGCAAAACCTCCATGCCGTGTCCGGCGGAGTAGCGATGGACGTTGCCCGGCTTCAGCGCTTCGAGTTCAGCGTTGCACGCATATAAAAACGCGGCGCTGATTTCGGCAGCGGTTCGGGCGGCTTTCATGAGACTGCTGCGACGGTAGGCACGTGCAACGCCGCGCGATGCGCAACGACTGTTTTCAGAAAATCCTCAGCAATGGCCCAGGCGATATTAACGTCAGCGACGCCTTGAAGGCCGCGCCATGCCGGATTTGAATTTACTTCGAGTACCTGCAATTCGCCCGATGCCGAGCGAATAAGATCTATTCCGGCGTAGTCGGCATCGACTGCTCGCATGGCGGCCATCGAGATGCGAGCCATCTCGTCGTCAGGCAGATGGACCCGCGCCTTGCCGCCCTGATGGATATTCGTGACCCACGTCGTGCCCCGGCGCGTCATGGCGGCGACGACGCGATGGCGAGTCGCGAGCACGCGCCAGTCTTCGTAGAAGCCATCCTTCGGCGGGACGTAATCCTGCATGTAGTACATCTGATCGACTGTCTCGGGGGCCGGCAATTCGCTTTGCTGCGCGATCATGCCGATGCCTTTGCCTTGACTGCCGAACAGCGGTTTCAGGACAAGCGGACGGTCGAGGCCCTCGGTATATTCGAGGGCATGGGGAAGTGTCTCGCAAACGCGCGTGCGTGGCGTCGGAATGCCGTTCTTGTGCAGAAGAAACGTCGTTTGCGATTTGTCGACACAACGCTCGATCGCGCGCGCGTCGTTCCAGACGCGAACGCCGCTTTCGCGCAGCGCATGCAGAAGGCCTAAGCGAAATGTGATCTGTTCAAGCGTTCCGGCTGAAATCGAGCGGACGAACACGCCGTCAGGCAAGCGGCCCTGAAAACCCGGAATGTCGATGCCGCTTTCAAGGCCAGTATCGAATGCGCAGTGGGGAAGCGATGAAACGGTGACGCGCGCGCCCATCGCTTCGAGCGAACGGACGATGCGGCGCGCATGCCATTCGCCTCGCCCCTCTTCGATCAGAAGGGCGAGGTGAAGTCCATCCCCTAGGCCTGGCAGAGTGTCAGGCTGTTTCTCAGCGGAAGCTCGCATCGACGACTCCCGGCGCCAGTTCGCCAGCACGGAAGGTATTGCCTGTTTCGACATTCGACACCATCACCTGCGCGGGTGAGAACAGCATCGGGTCGATCTTGTAGAAGTCGCCTTTGACGTCGGCGAAGATTTCAGCGAACGGCTTGCCGTACGCTTCGCTGTTGCTCGCGGGCAGGCTTTCGGCGAGACGCTTCGCGTCGCTGTCCGGGCCTTTCACAAAGAGATGAATGCGGCCGCCATAGATGATGGCGTCGTTCGTGCGACCCATGGCCTTGACGAAATCGGGGATTGGCGGCGCGATCGGTGTGGTGCCCATGCCGTCGAGTATGTTCTCAAGCGGGAAATGCAGAGCGTGGGCCTTATGGATCGCGACTTCGAGAACGCGCGAGGCGATCTGGACGATGCCTGCGAAGCTCCACGTCGTTGCGTAGATGATCGTCAGTCGCGTCGGGTTGATGCCGCAGTTCTCGGAGATCTTTTTGATCGCAGCCGCGGGCGGTGCCTTGTCGCCCTCGATGACGAGCGTCGTCTCAGGATTGCGGTCGGCGTAGCCCAGTTCCTTGAAAAGTTCTTCGACGCGCGAGACGGCGCGGGCAGGACCGGAGCCGAGCGCGAAGAAGCCGCTCGCCTCATCCGAGATCGACCAGCCGGCATATTGGCTGCCCAGGCAGGCGATAACCGGATCATTCGACGTCACGACGACGCCGAGGGGCCAGTTCGCAAGCCCGGACGATTGCGTGATCGCCACCTGACCCAGGCCGCCCATGCAGACTTCGCCGAGGCGACGGCCGGCTTCGAGACCGCCGACGACTTTGGCGCCCATATCGATCAGGCGTTCGCCTTCGCTGCCCGTGCTCACGTCGATGCGAAGGGCATCGGCGTCATTCACGATGCTCTCTACAAGCTTGGCGGCGCGTGCCGAGACGCTGGGCTGCTTAACCATCTTTGAAACTCCCGTCAGGTCAGGATTTTGCGTGTCCGTATATCAGGTCTTCGAGTTCCGCCAAGCGCTCGCGGGCGAGGGCTTCTGCCGCATCGGCTGTTGGGGCCTCGGCAAACGCCGTCGCGAGAGGGGCGCCGAGGGGAACAAAAGTGCCGGGTGTGCCACGGTCAGTGCTCCAGGCGGGCCACGGCATGTCACCAAGCGTTGTCTCTCCGCGGTCAGCGTGGAGGATCGCTATGGCTTTGGCGGGAGAAGGATGGCCTTGTTGCGACGATACCGGCTTGCCCGTGCAGGCGGCGATATGTCTTGCGAACAAAGAGCCGAAGCGATCGTCGAGGACGTCAAGTGATGCGCCGGGCCGCGGGTTCACTTCCAACAGGTAAGGCACGCCTTGCGCGGCGATGAAATCGAACGATACGAGGCCGCGCAATTGCAGTTTTTCAGAAAGTTCGCGGGCATAGCGGATCATCCGGGACGATAACGAATCATCGATGGCGGGCGCGGAGACGCAGCCGCCGAAGCGATAGGGGTGTGCAGGTGATGGAGATATCCATTGCCGGCTCACAGCGAATGTCGATGAGGCTGCGCCGTCCCCCGCGCACAATGCGCCGACGGAATAGCGCGTGCCGGTCAGTCGCTTCTGAAAGTAACGGCGCGGTTTTGCGTGTGGGGTACCTGAGCAATCGCGAATATGTCGGCCGCCGCTGCCGCCGATGCGCTTCGAGATCCAGCCCGATGCGTCCCCCGGCGGTGTGCTTTGCGTCTCGGGGTGCGGGATTGCGAGGTCGTCGAGAAGTAGGAAGAATTTTTTCGGATCTTTGCAGGTTGCGAGCGTTCGCGCATCGCAGCCAAGCAGGCGAAAGCGCGATGCAAGGGCGTCGACAAGCCGCGGCTTATCTTCAAGGCCCGAGCCGAGCACGAGGCCAATCGGCGCTGTGGGCGCCGATTGAGAGAGTTCGTTCAAAGCCGCGATCAGCGGCTTCGTGTGGAAGCCGGTCTCCATCGCGCCATCAATAACGCGAAGACCTTCCGCGGCATCGCGGGTGTCGAGATCGCCGAAGGCGTCGACGACGAAGGGCCTAAATCCAGCGCGCCGGGCGGACTGCGCGAGGCTCCGCCCGGAAAATGCTGCGATCAGGACAACGTCGCCGCTCAATCTCAAGCCAACCCGACGAGTTTCTTCGACAGCTCGTACGCGTGACGGAAGTCGAGAGACAGCGGCACGTCGGAATCGATCATCTGCTTGAACAGGCCCGATTCACATTTGTACTTGATGTCGCCGATGGCGAGCGGGCCGACGCCGAGCGTTTCGGTGTCGAGCAGCTTCTCGCCATTCATGAACAGCTCCATGCCTTCGACGCCCGGCGGCGGAACGGCGTTGACGTCGGCCATGACCAAAAGATTCTTGGCCTTATGCATGTTTTCTTTCGAGACGACGCGGACGCCAGCGGCTGCGGCTGCGAAGATCACTTCGGCGTTGGCGATGATCTCGCTTTTCTGCTCTTCTGTTTCGCCGGGTACGGGCTCGAGATCGACACCGAAGCGCTCTTTCGAAATCTTCGCGTTCTTGATGACGCGATCGATACCGCGATGTGCAACGAGCTTTACTTCCGCACCTTCAAGAGCGGAGATGATCGAGGACGCGAAGCCGACAACGCCGGTCGCGCCGAATACGGCAACCTTCGTGCCTTTCCACGTCTTGCCGAACTTTTCCTTCAGCACCTTCTCGACGCAGGCGACCATCGCGGCGGCCGTGGTGAACGAACCGGCCGGGTCGGCGAAGCACGAGCATTCGAACGGGGGCACCATCGCCTTCTTGGCGGCTTCGAGCATGTCGAGCGCGAGGATTGCGTCCTTGCCGCCCATGAAGAAGCCGGTGCGAACGCCGTAGTTCGGGGGGCGCGAGAAGATGGCGTCCTGGATCAGGCCCGTGACTTCCGCAAGCTCGACGTTGATGTAGGGAATGATCACCTTGTAGCCGGCGTCGGCTGCCATGTTCACGTCGAAGGGGCTCATATGCTTCTGCGGCGCCAGCATGTGCAGGATTGGGGTTGCGTCGCTCATTTGTTCTAATGCTCCGTTCGTTATGAATTGCGCAGCGTTTCGATGCTGGCGCCGGTGTTGCGGCCATGAATGATAAGGATTTCGAGCCCGTCGCGTTTAGCGTCTTCGCCTAAAGAATGATAGAGGCGTTCTGCCGCTTTCTGGCTATCGACGAAGGCGAATCCGGTCGGCCCCCAGGAGCTTTGGCCGATGCCGGTTGCGCCCATGTCTCGCATCCGCGAAGCGATTTCGCCGACTGCCCGGCTGGTCCACGGGCTGCCCCCTTGTTTCGACGCAAAATGGCCGCCCACGATTTCCTGGATTTCGGTGATGGCCGAGCCAAAGGCCTCGATATCCAATTCTTTCAAGCCGGGAACGAGCTTCATCAGGACGAGGTGGCAAATGTGCGCCGCCTGACGTTCCGGGAAGGGCGGCAGTCCGGCGAATGCGGTCGTTTCGGCTTCACCGGAGACGCCTGAGAAATTCGGATCGAGGATCAGCATTACGCGCCAGTCCTTGGGGAAATCCGTGCGCAGTGTCAGCGGCGGCGGTCGGTCGGTTTTGCCCTTGCCACCATCAATGATGAACCCGCCGGAAGCAAAGGCTTCGAGACCGATGCCCGAGCGGGCGCCGCGCTCGCCCAAGGAGGCGAGATCGGCGGGGGAAAGATCGCGGCCTTGCAGGCGGGCAATGGCTGCGCCGACGGCGAGCGCGAGCTGCGTGCCGGAGCCCAGGCCCGCGTGTGCCGGGATGGCATCTGCAATATCGACGGCATAAGCGCCCGACTTGCCGTCGTCGGTATATTTGCGCAGCAGCTTGAGGACACGCCGGCTTTCGGGGCCGGTCGCGGAATTCTCCGTCGACGGGGTTATGGTGAGGTCGGTGCTGGGACGATCGATGGCGATGCCGATGCTGCCGTAGCGCCGGCCGATCTCGCCATTCAAGTCGAGGAAGCCTAGATGCAGCCGCGCCGGAGCCGTAACGCGGAGCGCGGCAGAAGTTGCCGGAATAGGCTTCACGTAAACCAGTCCTTTCTTTTGAATTTCCGCCTGTTCAGGCCGTTTGCCATCCTGGCTACGGGGGCGGTAGGATTTCGGAACCGAGTTGTCCGATAATTGGAGGTCGAGGGCAAGATGAGTGCAGAACGCGAAAAACCGATGGCGGAAGCCGATGTCAAGGCATGGCTTGCCGCCAACTTGCCGGCCTGGAAGCTCGAAGACGGGTGGATCCGGCGCACCTACAAGACGGCGAGCTGGAAAGGCACGCTCATGGTCGTTAATACAATCGGCCATCTGGCAGAGGCCGCGTGGCACCACCCGGACATCACCTGTTCGTATGCCTGGGTGGAAGTGCGGCTGATGACGCATTCGGCCAAGGGCATCACGTCGAAAGACCTCGAACTCGCGAAAAAGATCGAAGAGGTCGTGCATTGGCAGCCGGGCAAGGAAGGCAAGGGTCTCGAAGGTACGCCTGAGAGCGATATGCGATTTGCGTACATCAAATACGATTGATCCGCGCATGGGGCCTGAGATGGGAGCCTGAGATGGCGGAGACGAATTGTGCTTCGGCGGCCGTGCAGGGGATGCCGCCGACGCTTGATGCCATCCTGGCGGTCGGCACGAACATGGGAAACCGTGTCGAGAACATCGACGATGCCGTGCGCAGATTGGAAGCCGACGGTTCGATCATCGTCGTCGCGCGCTCGAAGCTTTATCGTACGGCGCCGTGGGGCGTCACGGATCAGGACTGGTTCGTGAACGCCTGCGTCGGCGTACAGACCGCGCTGTCGCCGCATGAGTTGTTGAAGCGCTGTCAGGCGATCGAAAACGATATGGGCCGTGTGCGTACAAGGCACTGGGGGCCGCGGGTCATCGACGTGGATATTCTGGCGATTCGAGATCGTCAGATCTGCGATCCGGATCTTGTCGTGCCGCATCCGCTCATCGCAGAACGGGCGTTCGTTGTTGTGCCGCTCAAGGACGTCGCGCCTGCGCTCACGATCGGCGGCAAGACGCTCGATGACATGATCGAAGCTCTCGACGCCAGCGATGTGACGCCGCTTCAATAAGCTCTGATAAAAAGAAAGCACCGCGGAGAACCCCTTCCCCGCGGTGCTTTCTGCAGTCGTTACGAAGCGCGACTTACTTCAGCGTCGCGAGATATGCGATCAAGTCGGCGCGCTGCGTTGCATCCTTGACGCCCGGGAAGATCATCTTCGTGCCGGGAACGTCTTTGCTCGGGCCCTGGAGCCACTTGTCGAGCGCAGCTTCATCCCACGTGATGCCCGACTTCTTCAGGGCTTCAGAGTAGTTGTAGCCTTCGACCGAAGCGGCCTTGCGACCGACGATGCCGCCGAGGTGCGGGCCGACGCCGTTCTTGTCGACTTGGTGACAAGCCTTGCATTTCGCGAAGACCTTCTCGCCGGCAGCCGCATCAGCGGCCATGCCAGCGCTCGGTGCAACAGCGATCATTGCGATCGCCAGAATCCACTTGCGCATTTTCGAATTTTCCTTCCCGTTTCGCCTGAGCGATACTTTAGAAACGTTGCAACTCATAGCTCAGTCTCCGGAAATTGGCATTTAATTTCTGAACTTCGCCCGAACAGAATGCCGCACCGACTAGTGAATTAGTCGGATGTCTTTTGCGTCGCAAACACACGTCAAGCGGGCGTTTTCTTACAAATTATTCAGCCGCCGGCGCCTTCACCGGGCTCATGCGCCGATAGACGAATGGCGGCGGCGTTTGCTCGGCGCTTTCTCGTTCGGCGGCGGCCACGAACGCTTCGTGGTGGGGTGAGAGCTTGCACGCCGGATCGGTATTTGCTGCGTCGCCGGTGAAAGCCATGGCCTGGCAGCGACAGCCGCCGAAATCGATTTCTGCGCGCGGACAGCCGCGGCAGGGCTCCTTCATCCAGCTCGTGCCACGATACATCTGGAAGGCTTGGCCGTTGAGCCAGATATCGGCCAAGCGGCGATCCTTAACGTTATCGAAGATAAGTCCCGGGACGGTCTCCGACGCGTGGCAGGGAAGGACGCGCCCTTGCGGTGTGACGTTCATCACGCCGCGACCCCAGCCGCCCATGCAGGGCTTAGGTGTTTTGGCGTAATAGTCCGGCACGACGAAGTCGAAGACCATGACGCCCTTCAGGCGCTCTTTCGCAGCTTCGACGATTTCGGCGCTTTTCAGAACTTGGGCGCGAGTGGGCATCAGCGCGGCGCGATTCTTTAATGCCCACGCATAATATTGAATATTGGCGACCTCGATGCGGCCAGCGCCCATCTCGACGGCGAAGTCGATGATATTCGGCAGGTTCTCGATATTGAGGCGATGGATCGGCGCATTGATGGTGAGAGGCATCTCAAGCTCGCGCACCCACTTGCCGACTTCGCGCTTCTTCGCGAGGCCGTTCTTGTAAGCGGAGATCTTTTCCGCGTTGACATCGTCTACGTCCTGGATCGAGAGCTGAACGTGATCGAGACCCAAATCCTTCAGGCGTGCGAGGCGATCCCGCGTCAGCGTAACGCCCGCGGTGATGAGATTGGTATACAGGCCAGCCTTGGCCGCGACCTCAACGATGTCTTCAAGATCCTTGCGAACTGTCGGCTCGCCGCCGGAGAGATGGATTTGCAGGATACCAAGCTCGGCGGCCTGGCGCATCACGTCCTGCCATTGCTCCGTGGTCAGCTCGCTGTTGACGCGATCAAGCTCAAGCGGATTTGAGCAATAGGGACATTGCAGCGGGCACCGGTGCGTCAGCTCGGCGAGTAGGCCGACAGGGGCTCGCGCGCAAGCCTCGACAACGGGCTTTTCGGAGAATTGCTCCATCGGCGCTATTTCGTTCATGACGTCAGCTCCGTTCTGTCCCGGGTTTCCTCAAGCAGCTTTGATCACGCCCTTGTCCGACAGCTCCTGAAGCATGGCTATCGTGTCGATCAGAATTTCCTGCACAGGCGCGTTGTAGTCTTTGGCAAGATCATTCGCGATCTGCTCGACCGAAGTGACGCCGTCACAGCGCTTCAGGATTTCGATGGCAATCGGGTCCGGTTCGAATACGCGTTCCGGCGCCAGAACATGCCAGCGACCGCGTCCGGGATCGTGTCTCAGCTTAATGTGGGGTGGCAGCGCCGGTTTTGAAGTCGGCGCTATAATCACGCGTGTGCGAGTGGTTTCGCTCATCAATCAAGCCTCTGGCCGGAACGCGCCCGGCGGAATGTGTCCGTCGACATAGGCGTGATAGAGAGCGTCGAGCTGCACCCACAGCACGTTGCACTTGAAGCGCAGAGCTTCGATGCAGGCCTCCTGCTCGTCGCGTGTCTTGGCGTTTTTCAGCACGTATTGCAGCGCGAAATCGGCATCGCGCGGCGCTTGCGTCAGCCGGCGCTTGAAATACGCCATCACCTTATCGTCGATGAAATCGTAGTTTTCGAGCATGCCGACGATCCGTTCTTTATGGATCCTCGGAGCGAAAAGCTCGGTGAGGGACGAGGCCACGGCGATGGTCAGCGGCTGTTCGCGAACGAACGTGACATAGGACTCAACCGCGAAAACCGTAGCGGGAAGCGCGCCACGACGCGAAATGACGTATTCTCGGTCGAGGCCCAAGCCGTCCGTCAACACCAGCCAGCGTTCGATGCCACCTTGCTCATCCGGCAGCAGTCCATCGTGATCGAGGATGCGATGTGTCCACTCTCGGCGGAGTTCGCGGTCGTAAACGCGGCTGACAAGAGCGGCGTCCTTTCGCGGCACTGCTGACTGATAGCAGTAGCGGTTCAGCGCCCAGGCCTGCACTTGGCCCTTATTCAGCTTGCCGCCGTGCAGCATGTGATGAAACGGATGCAAGTCGTGATAGCGCTCGGGGCCGATGGCGCGAAGTGCTGCTTCAAAATCGGATGTCGACATCGGCGGCTCGTTGCCGAGCCGTTCTGCGGTTTTCTTTTCAAGACTAACCGGGTTCATAGGCGGACCTCCATGCCATCGAAGCCGACTTCCCAACCGGATGCTTCGACGACTTTACGGGCTTCTGAATTTTCGTCCAGGATTGGGTTGGAATTGTTGATGTGGACGTAAATCCGGCGCTTCACGTTGAGCTTGCTCAAGGCGGCGATCGAGCCATCGGAGCCCGACACAGAGATGTGACCCATGCGCTTGCCGGTTTTGTTCAGCAGCCCCTGGGCCAGCATTTCGTCATCGGTAAACAGCGTGCCGTCCAAAAAGATCAGCTCGGCGCCGCGGATTTTTTCCGCCAACGGCGGATCGATCTCGGCGACGCCCGGAATATAAAAGAATGCTTTGCCGGTTTTGGCGTCGGTGATCTTGAGGCCGATCGTGTCGCCATCGCGACTGCCGAAATTGTTGCTGGTGTCGCCCTTCTCGAGAAACAGCGCGATTTTTCCGGGGACCGCGAAAGCTTCGACGACGAGACCGAGATCCTGGCCTGCGCCTTCGAGGCGGGTCGGCTTGTCGAGTTCGAAGGTGATGCGTTTGACCTTATCTGCCGCCAGGACGTCGAAGATCGAATTTGCGGCGAGCGTCGCCAGCACACGGTCGGAGCCGTAGATCGAGAACGGCTGGCCTTCGCGCAGGCTCAAGAGGCCGGTGATGTGATCGACGTCGGCGTTGGTGACGACGACGGCCTTAATGGGTGAAGTTCGCAGCGGACCGGAGCGCGCCGGCTGAAGCTCGGGCGTTTCGTTGATCTGCTGACGAATATCCGGGGAGGCATTGAGCAATACCCAGTTTGCGCCGTCAGAACTGACAGCGAGAGAGGATTGCAGCCTTGCCTTATATCCCGCTTCTCCGGCGCGCACTCGCGATGAGTGATAGCCGTTGCAATTCCATTGCGGGAATCCGCCCCCAGCGGCGGATCCAAGCACTTTTATAAGCATCGCTGATTTTTGATTTACGCCGACGGGTCGCCGAAGCCGGCAGCGCTCTCTGTCCTTTTTCGAGAGCTATAAGGCTGCGGC
This sequence comes from Hyphomicrobium sp. DY-1, assembly GCF_047497105.1. Lineage (NCBI taxonomy): Bacteria > Pseudomonadati > Pseudomonadota > Alphaproteobacteria > Hyphomicrobiales > Hyphomicrobiaceae > Hyphomicrobium > Hyphomicrobium sp. DY-1. Next base: position 3,745,038 of record NZ_CP134870.1, read on the forward strand.
GGCCGATTCGCCAAAAATCGACCGCCGCGCCGGTATCTCACAAGATTTGCGAGACCGAAGACTTCATCTGATTAGATGAGGTCGATTTCTGCCGGAAGGTAGCTCGTGACTTCGAGACCAACTTCCTGCTCGCGAACTTCGGGCTTCGTCCAAGTCTTCATGGTGTTTCCTCCAAGCGGTGAACTGCTTTCCCTACTCAGCAGACCCCGCCGAGGGTCCACTCGATTGGTGCAGGCACTTATGTTTGTGCCGGCCCAATCTGCGGATCGGCCTTTCAAAGTCAAGGCTCGAACCGCTACCAACCGCAAAAGATCACGTTTCGAGACTTCTTTTCAAATCAATGCCCTTCACGTCTGCGTGTGGGTCTGATCCAGGACGTTCTGTGAGCATGTGCGAGAGGATGATTGCCGGCTCGGAAATGCGTCCGGAGCGGATGAGGCGGCCTGGCACCTCCCGTAGAAGCTTCGCGATTTCGGCGCAGGCGCATCCAAATCGGGTCGAATGTCTAGCGCGTTAGAATATTATTCTTATATTTGGGGTGGAATGCCGCAGGTATGTAGAAAATTGTTCCAAAATGACGTATGCAAACGAGCGTCGGGCTGGTGCCAGTTATTGGATGGTCCGTTAGCCATTGATGGCTAAATGATCGATCAAAGTGATTGGTTCGATCACAAAGATGGGGCTTTCGCTGAGATCAAAGGCGCGTTAGGCCCGCATCTTGATGTCCGGGCTGAAGGATTTCGGGCTGAAGGCCCTGATTAAGGAGAGCTTTTTGTGACCGCCACCCCTCTGCTTCCGCGTAACGCGCCGTTTCTGCCGGAAGAGATCGAGATGCTGAACAAAGTAGTTGCGCGGACAACTCCGCAGCAGCGCTCTTGGCTTGCCGGTTTCTTCGCAGGTTTTGAGGCGGCTCAGGGTGGCAGCGTAGGGCAGGCAGTTCCCGCCGCAAGGCCGCGGGCGCCGCTGACTATTCTTTATGCCAGCGAGAGCGGCAACGCCGAAGCACTGGCGAACAAGGCCAAGAAGGCCGCCCAGAAGCACGGTCTCGATGCCAAGGTTTTCGATATGGCCGACGCCGACATGGCGCTGCTGGCCAAGGCGAAGAACATCGTCGTTTTTGCTGCAACCTGGGGCGAAGGCGATCCACCGTCGCGCGTGGTCGACTTTTATCAGACCCTAATGAGCGACGCGGCGCCACGCATCGACGGCGTGCGGTTCGCGGTTCTGGCGCTGGGCGATACGGCCTATGCGCAGTTCTGTGCGGTCGGTCGGGCCATCGATGCCCGTCTTGAAGAACTCGGTGGCGTACGGTCGTTCGATCGGGTCGATCTCGATCTCGATTACGTGAAGCAGGCGGCAGACTGGACGGAAAACGCGCTCGCGAAACTCGCGCCGAAGGAAGAGGCGGCGAGCGGCACGGTCGTCCATGTCGATTTCGGGGCGGCTGCTCAGTTTGCCGATGATGATGAGCCGAAATATACGGCCGAGCATCCGCTCGAAGCAGAGATTTCCGCTCTTGTAAACTTGAACGGCACGGGCTCGACGCGCGAGACGTGGCACGCCGAGTTCGCATTCGACGATCCGGCGTTCACCTACAAGCCTGGCGACGCGATCGGCATGTACCCGGAGAACGATCCCGCGCTCGTTGACGACGTGCTGCAGGCGGTTGGTCTCGGTTCAGACGCGGCGCTGCTTTTGAAGCTGCAGAAATCCTATGACGTCACGACGCTGTCGCGCTCGTTCGTCGAGAACTTCGCCAAGCTGACGGGACGCGCTGACGCGAAGGCGCTGCTTGAAGGCGAGGCCTATCCGAAGTTCGCTTCAGATCGGCAGCTCATCGACTTCTTCCAGGCTTATCCGGAAAAGCTGACGGCTGAGCAATTGACGAGCTTGCTGCGGCCATTGCCGGGGCGGCTTTATTCGGTGGCGTCGAGCCTGAAAGCGCATCCGGGTGAAGCGCATCTGCTCGTCGGTGCGGTGCGCTGGGAATCTCACGGCCGTGTTCGCAAGGGCGTTTCGTCGACGTTCCTCGGCGAGCGGCGAAAAGTCGGACAGACGGCGCGTCTCTACGTCAAGTCGAACCGGCATTATCGTCTGCCGCCCGATGGGCATACGCCGATCATCATGATTGGTGCAGGCACGGGCGTTGCACCTTATCGCGCCTTTGTCGAAGAGCGCGTTGCGGACGGTGCAAAGGGCAAGAGCTGGCTGTTCTTCGGCGAACGCAACTTCACCAACGATTTCCTGTATCAGCTCGAATGGCAGGACTATCTGGCGTCGGGCGATCTCACGCGGATCGACGTGGCCTTCTCGCGTGACCAGCCGGAGAAGATTTACGTGCAGCATCGCCTGTGGGAGCGTCGCGACGATCTCCGCACGTGGCTCGAAGAGGGTGGGCACATCTATGTCTGCGGCGACGAGAAGGGCATGGCGAAGGACGTCGATCAGATGCTCGTCAAGATTCTCGCCGAGCCGCTGAAGGGTGACGAAGAAGCCGGCCGCGCCAAGCTCAAGGAGCTGACGAAGGCCGGGCGCTATCAGCGCGACGTGTATTAAGAATTGAATGTCCCTCTCCCCATCACAGGGGCGATCGGAGAGGGGAATGCCGGGAACAGTCGAAATGACCGATAAACGCTCGAAGAACGAGTTCATCAAAGAGAAGAGCCATCAGCTGCGCGGGACGCTGGCTGAAGGATTGCGGCAGGTCGAGACCGGCGCCATCGCCGAGGACGATCAGCAGCTCATCAAGTTCCACGGTTCGTATATTCAAGACGACCGTGATGTGCGCGGCGAGCGATCCAAGAAGAAGCTCGAGAAGGCCTACGCCTTCATGATCCGACTGCGCATTCCCGGCGGCTTCCTTGGCGCCAAGCAGTGGATCGGCCTCGACAACATCGCGAGCACCTATGCCAACGGTTCGATGCGGCTGACGACGCGCGAGACATTTCAGTTTCACGGCGTCATCAAGTCGAACTTGAAGCGGACGATGCAGGGGTTTCACGACATCTGCCTCGATACGCTTGCAGCCTGCGGCGACGTCAACCGCAATGTCATGACGGCGGCCAATCCCGATCTGTCGAAGGCGCATCGGCAGGCTTACGATCTCGGCAAAGAGATCAGCGAGCATCTTTTGCCGAAGACCGGCGCCTATCACGAGATCTGGCTCGACGGCGAGAAGGTCGAAGATAAATCGGGTCCGGCGAAAGAGGATGTCGAGCCGATCTACGGCGTCCATTACCTGCCGCGCAAATTCAAAGTCGTCGTGGCGGTGCCGCCAGATAACGACGTCGATATTTACGCACACGATCTGGGTTACATCGCCATCGTCGAGAAGGGCGAGCTTGTCGGCTGGAATGTGACGGTCGGCGGCGGAATGGGCATGACGCACGGCGATCCGAATACGTTTCCGCGCACCGCCGATCTGCTTGGTTTCTGCACACCGGAGCAGGCCGTTACGCTCGCCGAAAAGATCGTGACCGTGCAGCGCGATTGGGGCAACCGCGAGAACCGGGCGCGGGCGCGTTTGAAATACACGATCGAGGATCGCGGGCTCGACAACTTCCGCGAGGAAGTGGAAAAGCGGGCAGGGTTCAAACTTGGCAAGCCGAAGCCATTCAAGTTTGCGAGCACGGGCGACAAGATCGGTTGGCGGCAAACGATCGACGGCAAGAAGAGCGCCGATAAGCCCTGGCATCTGACGCTGTTCGTCGAGAACGGCCGCATCAAGGATCGGCCAGGTTTTACGCTGAGAACGGCGCTGCGCGAGATTGCCGATCTCGGTATTTGTGATTTCGTCTGCACGGCGAACCAGAACGTCATCCTCGCCAATGTGCCGGGAAAATCGAAGGCGAAGATCGAAGGCATTCTGACGTCGCATGGCGTTGAACTCGGTGTCTCTTCGGGGCTGCGCCGCAACGCAATGGCGTGTGTGGCGTTGCCGACATGCGGTCTTGCTCTGGCGGAGAGCGAGCGGTTCCTGCCCGATCTCGTAACCGCGCTTGAGGAGAGCCTCGATCGCGCGGGTCTGAAAGACGACGATATCGTCATCCGCATGACGGGGTGCCCGAATGGCTGTGCGCGGCCGTATCTGGCCGAAATCGGGTTGGTCGGGCGTAACCCAGGGCTTTACAACCTCTATCTCGGTGCGGCCTTCAACGGTTCGCGGCTGTCGAAGCTTTACGCGCAGGACGTCGACAAGCAGCGGATCGTGTCACTGCTTGAGCCGATCTTCATCAATTACGCAAAGACGCGGAATGACGGCGAGCGCTTTGGCGATTTCGCGATCCGGTCGGGCTATGTGAAAGAGACGACGGCAGGCAATCAGTTCCACGCGGACGTGAAGCTGGTTTGAACTCTTTTCTTGCGCTTGGCGACACGCGTTCCGCGCGCCGGCCGCCAAGCGCAAAAAATCGCTTCGATCTGTCTCGTGCCGACGAAGATCGGCACTCCGGCAAGTCTCAATATGACGAAGGTTGAGATTGGACTGGGTCCCAGCCTGCGCCGGGATGACGTTGTTGGTATGTGCGCTATAATTTGTGTGCGAGCTGATAGGCGGCGAAGCACAGGATCAGCGCAAGGAACACGCGCAGCAGCCAATCGGGCAGCAGGCCTGTGAGACGCGAGCCTATGGCGATGCCGGGGATCGAGCCAACGAGCAGTAGGCCCAGCAGCGCAAAGCTGGCGTTTCCGATTGACAGGTGGCCGAGGCCCGATATCAGCGTCAGCGGCACGGCATGGACGATATCGGTCCCGATCAGACGGCGAGTTCTGAGCGTCGGATAAAGCAGCGTCAGGACCACGACGCCGATCGCGCCTGCTCCGACCGACGTCAGAGTTACAATCGAGCCCAACGTCAGCCCAAGAAGAAGCGTCGGCAAGTAGCGGATTTTGAATTCGGGAGGCTCGCCGACCTGTGCGCGACCGCGGACGACAAGCGGATAAATCAGAATGGCGACGGAACTGATGATCAGGGCCGCGATCAGCGCTTCCTTGATGAACAGGCCGAGAGCCGTGGTGTCGGGATCAAGGAGATGAAGTAGCACCAGCATCGCGAGCGAGCCTGGAACGCTTCCGGCTGCAAGCCATCCGACAAGGCGCCAGTTGACGTTGCCGAAGTTATGATGCGGCCACGCGGCCGAGGCTTTCGTGATGGATGCGAAAAGAAGGTCCGTTCCGACGGCGAGCGTTGGCGGCACGCCGATCTGCGTGATGAGAAATGGTGTCATCAGCGAGCCGGCGCCAACGCCTGTCAGGCCGACAAGAAATCCGACGACGAAGCCGCCAGCGACGACCATGGGCCAGAGAGTGCTGAGATCGAATTCCGGCATGGGATTCCGCAGGGAACGTGACAGTCAGACCTACGCGAGATCGCCGCCGTCTGCAATCTTGGAGTTTCGTTGAAATGGGGTGAGCAGGGCCGTCATCCTCGACTTTCTGCCGAGGATGACTTCGTGATGAAACCTAAAGCCCAGGATCCATGCCGTCGTCGACGGGGGGTGGCGGCTCAATGGCGACGGCGATGCCGGCCGCACGGAGAATAATCGCCACTTCGTTGGCGCGCCGCATGAACTCTTCGCGATCTTTCGAACTCATCGACAGGTCGCGGTTGAGGCCGTTCGCCAGCATGTCACGCTTCAGGACGAAGTGACCTTCGGTCGGCTCTTCTGCCTTGGCGCTGACAGCCGTCGCGACGCCACCAGCCATCGTGGCACCGGTTACGGAATCGACGAGCAGCAGCGTGCCAGTTTCAGGCGTTTCGGTGAAGACGTCGATGGCTGCAGCGCGTCCCAATGAGATTTTGGCGATGGCGATGTCGTTGGCACCGCAGCTGCGCGCCGGGCGCGAGGCCATAGTCTCGAGATCGAGAAGCGCCTTGACCTCGATGTTCGAGATCGGAATGAGATCAGTCGATGTCCGCAGCAGATAACCTGCGGTGGGGCTGAAGGCATCTTCCGACAACCAAACAAAACGCGCTTCGACGGTCTGGGCCGCGACGGGAAGCATATCACGCTTCGAGAGAACCGCGCCGCGCGAGACATCGATATCGACATCGAGCTGAAGCGCGACGGCCTGGCCGGCCGAGGCGCTTTGCAGATCGCCATTCATCGTGGCGATGCGAACGACTTTGCCCCCTGCGTTGCTTAGCGTGTCGATGACTTCGTCGCCGACCTTGATCGAGCCGGACGTGACGGTGCCTGCGAGGCCGCGGAAATCCTGGCTGTCGCGCAGAACCGTCTGCACGGGGAAGCGGAACACGGAGCCGGCTTCGCTGACGCGGCTCGGCGTCTTCTCCAGGTGCTGGATGAGCGTCGGGCCGGTGTACCAGGACATGTTGCTCGATTGGGTCGTGACGTTGTCGCCGAACACAGCCGAGAGCGGCACGGCGGTCGCGTCCCAGAAATTGAATTTCCAGCAGAGTGTGCGGAAGTCGGCTTCGATCTTGCGGAACACGTCTTCCGACCAGCCGACCAAGTCCATCTTGTTAACGGCGAGCACGACGTGCTTGACGCCGACGAGATCGAGGATGGCCGTGTGTCGCTTGGTCTGCTTCTTCACGCCCGAGCGGGCATCGACCAGAACGATCGCGACGTCGGCGTGAGATGCGCCCGACGCCATGTTGCGTGTGTACTGCTCATGGCCAGGTGAATCGATGATGACGAAGCGGCGCGTCGGCGTGTCGAAATATTTCCACGCAATGTCGATCGTGATGCCTTGCTCGCGCTCTGCGACGAGGCCATCGAGTAGCATCGAGAAATCGGGGAGATCGGTGCCCGCAGCTTTGCGGCCCGACTTGCGGACGTTCTCGCGCTGATCCTCGTAAAGGTCGGAAGCATCCCACAGCATGCGGCCGATCAACGTCGATTTGCCATCGTCAACAGATCCGCACGTCAGCAGGTGTGTAATGCCGCCGAGATCGCGCACGAGGTTCGGCACGACTTCCAGGCGTGGCGCCTCGTTGGCGGCGGGCTGAATTTTATGGAGGGCGTGCACCGACATTAGAAATAGCCTTCCTGCTTCTTCTTTTCCATTGCGCCGGCTTGGTCGTGATCGATCAGACGGCCCTGGCGTTCCGACGTCTGCGCGTTGAGCGTTTCGGCGACGACGGCTTCGATCGTTTCGGCTTCGGATTCGACCGCTGCGGTGAGCGGGTAGTCGCCGAGCGTGCGGAAGCGGATCTTGCGCATCTCGACTTTCTCGCCGTCCCGCGGTTGCAGACGTTCGTCATCCTGCATCAGGATTTGCCCGTTGCGCACGATGGTCGGCCGCTCGGCCGCGAAGTAGAGCGGAACGACATCGAGCTTTTCGCGCAGAATGTAACGCCAAACGTCTTTTTCGGTCCAATTGGACATTGGGAAGACGCGCACGGTTTCGCCGGTACCGAGGCGCCCGTTCAACAGGTTCCACATCTCGGGGCGCTGCTTGCGCGGATCCCACCGATGGCCGGGGGCACGGAACGAGAAAACGCGTTCTTTCGCGCGGCTCGCTTCTTCGTCCCGGCGAGCACCGCCGAAGGCCGCGTCGAAGCCGTATTTGTCGAGCGCTTGTTTCAGGGCCTGTGTTTTCAGCACGTCGGTGTGGATCGAAGGCGCGTGATCAATCGGATTGATGCCGCGCTTGATGCCGTCGTGATTGGTGTAAACGATCAGATCGAGACCGAGTTCACGTGCCGTCCGATCGCGAAAAGCGATCATATCCTTGAACTTCCACGTCGTGTCGACGTGCAGCAGCGGAAACGGCACCGCCTGCGGGAAGAAGGCCTTCCGCGCCAAGTGCAGCAGGACGGTCGAATCCTTGCCGATAGAATAGAGCATCACGGGCTTGCGGAACTGCGCTGCAGCCTCGCGGAAAATATGGATGCTTTCTGCTTCGAGCAGATCAAGATGCGATGGCGAGGCCGTCATGCCGCGCGGTCCTTCGGTTCGAAACCAGGGTCTTGGGGCTGCGTATGAAGTCCGCATTCTTTGCCGTTCTCGTTTTCCCACCACCAGCGGCCGGCACGGATGTCTTCGCCCGGCTTGATGGCGCGTGTGCACGGTTGGCATCCAATCGACGGGAATCCCTTCGCATGCAGAGCATTCACGGGAATTTTGTTGGCTGCAACGTAGTCTTCGAGTTTTTCAAGAGACCAGTCAGCGATTGGGTTGAGTTTGATGAGCTTTTGCACAGGATCGTAGCTCGCGAATGGAACATGCGAGCGGCCCTGTGACTGCTCGCGGCGCAAACCGGTCACCCAACCAGCAGCACCATGTAGCGCCCGATTCAGCGGACGGACTTTGCGAATTTCGCAGCAAGCTTTGCGCGCTTCGATCGAATAGCGAAAACCGTAGACGCCGTCGTTTTCAACCAGCTCTTCGACTTCGGCGGACTCAGGGAACATCACCCGGATCTTGATGCCGTACTTGCCTTCGGTATCGAACAGCGTGTCGAGCGTCTCGGGAAAATGCCGGCCGGTGTCGAGCGTAAAGATGTCGATATCGGTTCCGCTCACCGCGATGGCGTGCGTGATCGCCTGATCCTCGATGCCGAGGCTGGTGGAGAAGGAGACGGTGCCGTCGACGGCTGCGCGGATTGCCGACAGGCGCTCTTCGAGCGTCGTCAGCTCTGCGAGCTTGTGGTCGAGTTCGGCTGCGAGCGCATGTTGCGCCGCGGAATGAATATCGGTCGGCTGGCCTGCGGGGGCGAATGCCGGTGCTTCGAACAGCGTCATGAAGGACCTCCGTGTGCCGCTACATAGTGGAAAACTATTCTCCTGAGAAGGCATTTCTATAAATAAGAATAGGATATTATTTCTCAAACTATCGCGAAATGGCCGCGTTCCTTTCTTGCGGCGCTTGAGAATGGCGTTCGCTACGCCGGCGGCAGCGTGTGGAAATCATTGTCGTCGCGCGAGCCATCCGAGCAAGCCATTTGCTGCCGATGCGGCGGTTGCGAAGGTCCCCTGCAGCAAATAACCGCCGGTGGGTGCTTCCCAATCAAGCATTTCGCCTGCGACAAACAGGCCGGGGCGGTCTTTGAGCATGAGGTTCTCGTCCAACGCGGTCCAAGTGACGCCGCCAGCGGTCGAGATAGCCCTGTCGATGTCGGTCACCCCTACAACCTGTAGGGGTAGAGCTTTGATGCGCGCGGCAAGGGCGTCGGCGCTGTCGGGTAGCGCTGCATTCCCTTCGCGAAGGAGGGCGACGGCGACCGGATCGAGATGGGCTGCCTTGCGCAGAAAGTTCGTCAGCGTTTCGCCCGAGCGGCGGCGGCCGAGACGTTCGGCGAGGGCCGACTGCGTGAGGTCCGGTTTGAGGTCCACTATAAGTGTCGCGCTTTTGCCGTCGCCAAGTGTGGCGCGGATATGCGGGCCGAGAGCATAGATTGCTCCGCCTTCCAGGCCGTTGGCCGTTACGACGGCTTCACCCCGGACCGTTGTCGAGGCGATAGAGAGCGCAATGCGCTTTAAAGCCAGTCCCTCGAAACGCGATTTGAAAACCTCAGACCACGATACGAGGACGCCGCAGTTGGCCGGCTCGAGCGGTGTGATGGTAATACCGGTGTTCCGGAACTGATCAACCCAGGCGCCGTCGGAGCCGAGCTTCGGCCAACTGCCACCGCCAAGCGCGAAGAGTGCCGCATCGGGTGTGATCGTAAGTTGGCCATTAGTCGTTTCAAATACCAGCGCGCCGGTATCGTTGAACCCGACCCAGCGGTGGCGGGGTTTAATGGAAACACCGAGGCTGTCGAGACGCCGTAACCATGCGCGCAACAGTGGCGAGGCTTTCATCGCCTTCGGAAAGACGCGACCGCTCGTGCCGACGAAAGTTTGAGCATCGAGATCGTTCGCCCAGGCGATGAGCCGCTCAGGCGGAAAAGTTTCGACGGCCATCCGGACTTCATCGGCGCTTTCGCCATAGCGTGTCAGGAACCGTTCGAGCGGCTCGCTATGAGTCAGGTTCAGGCCGCCGCGGCCGGCGAGCAGAAACTTGCGCGCGGGCGACGGCATCCTTTCATAGATAGAGACGCGATGTCCGGCGTTCGCGATGACCTCGGCGGCAAACAAGCCTGCGGGTCCGGCGCCGATGATGGCGACGTCCTTCGCGTCGACGGTTTTGCTCACCATGTTCCCGTGTTCGCCATCGAGGCCCACGGTTCCTGCGACGGCAGCGAAGCGCCCTTCTGCAGAAGCTCGATTGAGATCAGGTCAGGAGAACGCACGAAAGCCATGTGACCATCGCGCGGAGGGCGGTTGATCGTGACGCCTGCGGCCTGGAGTTTTGCGCAGGTGGCGTAAATGTCATCGACAAGAAATGCGAGGTGCCCGAAGTTGCGGCCCGTGCCGTATGGCTCAGGGTCCCAGTTGTAAGTAAGTTCGAGCATCGGCGCTTTCTCATTCAGCGCGCGCTCTTCGTCTTCGGGGGCCGCGAGAAAGATGAGGGTGAAGCGACCCTTCTCATTTTCCATCCGGCGAATCTCTTTCATCCCGAGTGCATCGCAATAGAATTTGAGACTAGCCGCGATATCGGTCACGCGAACCATCGTGTGCAAGTAGCGCATCACTCACCTTTTGCCTGCTGTGTGATCGTCTTAGTGGTCGTGTTGCTCGCGCGAAAAATTCTTCCGCACACGCGAATGCTGCACCTCTGCCACAGTGCGTCCTGAAACGTCTTACAGCGCCCGCTCGCTCGCGATGCGCGATTTCGTCCTGCTGTGGATGAGCATTGGAGATCTTCGTTTCCGCCGTTTGGATCAGCACCATCGAAGACGCGGAAAATCAAGTGCCGATGAACGAATCACTTATCGGTGATTCGGAGCGCACGGCGCTATCCACGCATGTGGAGGAAAGTTTGCCGGACATCGGCGCGAGATCGAAGCTGGGGAAGAATCAGGATGCTTTTTAATGACGTGTTATCATGCTCTTAGGCGAGCAAACACGATGTGGATTCAAGCATCACAACCGATGGTCAAGGGGGATGCGCCAAAATATTGCCCCTAGTTCCAGCCAGAGCCGGTGTTATGGTTTCCCACGTTTCGCGGTGATGTTCGGTGTTTCGTTTCTGAAGAGGGCTCTTCCAGAAGCGAGATGTTCGGCGGCATGGCGCAGCGAAAGAGTTATCGTTTGACGCACAGTATATGCGGGGTAAGCAAGTATGGGGGATAATAAACGTCCCGGGCTTTCTGAATTTTTGGAAGTGGGCGGTATCAGCCCAGAAGCGCTCGACGACGCGGCAGCTGAAGTTTTTGAAGTTGCCGGAATGATCAAGTGGTTCGACGCTTCCAAAGGCTACGGCTTTATTGTGCCGGACAATGGACTGCCCGATATCCTTCTTCACGTGACCTGCCTCCGGGCCGGAGGTTTCCAGACTGCCTACGAAGGTGCGCGCGTTCATTGCGAAGTGTTGCGCCGTCCGAAGGGCATGCAGGCTTTCCGCATTCTCAGCATGGATGAGAGTTCGGCGATCCATCCCTCGCAACTTCCTCAGCGCACGCATGTCATCGTGCAGCCGGAAAGCGATTGGTGCCGGGCATACGTCAAATGGTTCAACCGCGTTCGCGGTTTCGGCTTCTTGACACGCGGCGAGGGCACGCCCGATATCTTCTGTCACATGGAAACGCTGCGCCGCTTCGGCTTCACTGAGCTGCGTCCAGGGCAGATCGTTCAGGTTCGTTGGGGTTACGGATCGAAGGGCTGCATGGCCGCGGAACTCAGGCCGGATGGTGTGCCGACGGGGCTGCCGTCTCGTAACTGACACGAGCAAAATGGCGAATATGGTGCCGAGTTCAACGAAGGGGGCCGCGATCAGCGTGGCCCTTTTTATTTTTCCGCCGCTGTTCGTGGCAGCGTGGCCGTGGATGAATGCGTTCGTCGATCTGGTGCCGCCCGCGCATGCGAAAATGCGGCAGGACACGTTGCGGATCGTCTCCGCCGGGGGCGCCGAGCATGCGTTTACGATCGAGGTCGCGACCACCGAGAAGGAAAAAGCTCTTGGCTTGATGTTCCGCACGGAGCTCAGCGACAACCAAGGAATGCTCTTCCCCTACACCGTCGAGCGTGGTCTTCAGATGTGGATGCACAACACGTACATCCCGCTCGACATGCTTTTCATTCGCGCCGATGGCACCATTACGCGCATCGAGGAGCGCGCCGAGGCGCTGTCGGACCGGGTGATCTCATCGGGGGCGCCGGTTCTAGCTGTGCTCGAAATTCCGGGCGGCGCGTCGGCGCGCCTTGGCATCAAGGCCGGCGACAAGGTGCGTTATCCAATTTTTTCGGGTTCCTGACGCCCGCGGCTATTAGGGATGGTGTGTCTGACCAGCGGCGACTTGACCTTAACGAGCGAAAGCGGCAGATGAGAGCGCAAGTCGGGGCGTAGCTCAGCCTGGTAGAGCATCTGCTTTGGGAGCAGAGGGTCGCGTGTTCGAATCATGTCGCCCCGACCAATACTTTCTGTAGGTTAGCCGAACGCGCGTTTTCATTCGGACTTTCCGGCAGCGTCGCCATTCTGACTTTCGGCCTCAGAACGTTCATCACTGCTTCCACTTTCGACCCAAACGTGACGCTTGCGAGCTACATCACGCGCCGGGTTTCCGTGCGCTTGACGCACGGTCGCACCGCTTTGGGCAAGGTGGCCGGCAAGGACGTTCTCCGGGCGCTGGTGCCATTCGAAACAGAAGAGGGATACAGCCCCGCCGGGTGACGCTCTCCGGCTGCCGCGAGAGCCTCGTGTAGGGCACATAAGCTCATCGAGCGTCGCAGGCCGCGTGGTGCCTTTGCCCTGATCCAGTTCGACGCCGACGGGAAACAACTGCAGCCACGATATCGACCGATATCGATAGGCCCGCCGAGAACAGCGGTTCTCCTTAAACCAGCGTTAGGCTATGAAGAGCGCTGTATACTTGCAAGGGGGGATCATGCCACGACGCGAGTGTCCAGCCACCGTTCAGGCCGAGATCAGCAGTTCATTAGCGCTCGCGTATATCTGCGATCTTGTAGGCTATGAAAGTCGCGTCGATCCTCCGACCACGACGCCATATAAGCCCCCAAGGTTCCCATCACCCCCCGCTCCCGAAATGGCGTGACGTTACGATCTCTCTCGATGGCTGGTTAGCGATGGGGAACGCGGCCAAAAAGAGCGGCATTTCAGAACTGCATTGCGCTCAAAAAAACTACCGTTCGCGGATTCTGAATAATGAATGACCATCCATTCTACCTTTTTACGTCCGTCCCGCCGCATTTAGTCGGGGATCAACTTGAAGAACAGCACCGCATTATCGCTTCGTGGATAGCCGCAGGCTTTTCGCCGGTATCCGTCAATGGGCCATCCGAGATTGAACGGGTACTTGCCTACGGATTTGATCTTGATATCGAGCCATGCAGCAGCGAGGGCAAGCCGCTTGTCGGCGATATTCTCGAGGCCGTTCGTAAGCGATCTGGCCCACGCGCGGGGATCATTAATTCCGATTGCGCTATTCTTCCCTATCCGAATTTAGCGGCGGTTCTGGCAGACGAATTGGAAGGCGGCCTGCTCTACGCCGAGCGCATCGATTTCGGCGGCGACGACCCTCCGTCTATCGGCAATTGCTATGGGTTTGATGCCTTCTTTTTTGATACTGCGCTGAGCCGCGGTATTGTTGATGGTCATTTCCAGCTCGGCGAAACATGGTGGGACTACTGGTTTCCGACACAGATGGCGGCTCGTGGCGCGACATTGGGGAATATTGATGTGCCCCTCATCACACACCGGAGACACACATCCAGATGGAGCCCTGAACTATGGCGATTCAATGCGAGGCTCCACTGGAGTGAGATGAAGCTAGCGATTGACGCTAAACAATTGCCTTCTTTTTCGACGGTCATTCGTGACGAAGAGGAAGGATACTTAACTCGTCTTGCGCCAGCTACGTTCTGCTGGCTGCAGTCTCAGAAATGGCCGCGTCCACTTTCATTTCTACCGCCCGAGTTAGTCGGCCTCGAAAACATTCTGCGTGCAGGTCATTATGCCATGCACGTTCGCTTGCCGGAAATCCCGGAGACGCGGCCCGCGATCGTTGCCCCTGAGGCACCCAAGAGGCCGAAGAGCATGTTGAGTCGCGCCAACCGCGCCCGGCTGCATTTCCAGCGCCGCTTGTTCCGGCGAGAGGCTGCTAGCAGTCAGAATGCACGTTGATTTTTCTCATTTCCTGCGTACTTTGGGAGCAGAGGGTCGCGTATTCGAGCCATGTCGCCCTATCTAAATTGCGATCGTTCTTCGTTCGAACTTTCTCGTCATTGCGGAGCCACCATGACGGCACGGATCTTCAAACCTGCGAAAACCGCCATGCAGTCCGGCGAGGCGCGGACGAAGGAGTGGGTGCTCGAATTCGAGCCGGCCAGCGCGCGCGACATAGATCCGTTGATGGGCTGGGTGAGTTCGCGAGACATGCAAGCTCAGGTTCGGCTCGAGTTCGATACCAAGGAAGAGGCCATTGCCTACGCGACGCGCGTGGGCCTCGCCTACACGCTCAGCGAACCAAAGCCGCGCAAGCCAATCAAGAAATCGTACGCGGATAATTTCAAGTTCGGGCGGACGACCAACTGGACGCACTGATGAGTTGGTGGCGAGCGACTCGCGTTTCGCGAGCCAGCCACTCGCCGCGGGCTTGCTTTGAGATTGCGTCTGCCATTGGGCGGAGTTGGCGACACCGTTTCGCGGATCCGGCTGGCCACGCAATCTCGATGGCGCATTTTGCCTATCTCTCAAAACGTCGAACCTCTCTCGCGCGGCGGCACGGTCGCTTGGTGGCGCTACACTGATGCCGTCGCCCTGGCGCAATCGCCTGATCTGGGGTGCGATGATCCTTCTTCTCGTCGTGCTTGCATTCAAGACGCGGGATCACTTCGAGATCTATTTCGCAGGTGTCGGCAAACTTGATGTCCGGGTCGTTCCAGGCGACGACACGCTCTATCTAAGCTGGCGCGGAAAGATCGATGCTCCGATGGCGTCACGCATTGCGGAGGCATTCGAGCGCCATAAGGGCGAGGCGCATAAGATCATCTTGTCGCTTTCATCGCCGGGCGGGTCGCTCGATCAGGGCGCGGACGTCGTGCGGCTGCTGGGCAGGATCCGACAGACGCATGCGCTTGTCACGCTTGTAGACACCGGCGGCATCTGCGCGTCGATGTGTGTGCCGATCTATCTGCAAGGGCAGCTGCGTCTCGCGGCGCCGAGTGCGGAGTTCATGTTCCACGAGGTGGCGTTTCGCGATTTCTTTTCCAAGAAAAGGGATAGTGGCGTGCCGGAAACGGCGATCGGCTCCGAGACCGATCGCTTCTTCGAGAAATACTTCGAAGCTGCTGGTGTGCCGCAATCGTGGATCAATAGCGTGCGCGCGCAAATGACCGGCGGGCATGAGGTCTGGAAGACCGCTCGCGAGCTGGTCGACGAGCACGCGGACATCGTGCAGCAACTCATCTGAGGCAAGCCTCAAGGATCGCGCCAGAGCATGCTTTGATCGGCGCCTGCCGGAGGTCCGCAAGCGAGCCCCCGACAGGAGAATTGTTTTTTCCTAGCGGAACAGCACGGTAGCTTTGCCGAGCGTATTCCAGACGCCCCAGAAGAACGGAATCGCGACAGCGATCCATGCTACGATGGCGCCTGGGCTCACACCGCCGAAGCCGATGCCGTGCGAACCTGTGCTGACGTTTGCCGTCGACTTCGCTGCCTGGAGCTTTGCCACTTCGGCGTCGCTCATCATCCATTTGTCGGCGACCGGGCGAATGAGCGCGTTGGCGATGAAGCCGACGAGCAGGAAGCCCGCAAGGATATACATTGTGCGATCGTAGACGAGGGCGCGCGGTACACCTGCCGAGATCTGTGCGTCACGGAGATAGCCGATCACCAGCGGGCCTAGGACGCCCGCCGTCGACCACGCCGTCAATAGCCGTCCGTGGATGGCGCCGACGAATTGCGTGCCGAAGATATCGGCGAGATATGCGGGCACCGTTGCGAAGCCGCCGCCATACATCGTCAGGATCACGCAGAACGCCGCGACGAACAACGCGATCGAGCCGGCATGAGCGAGCGTCGGCGCCAGTGCATAGAGCGCCATGCCGAGGACGAAGAAGCAGAAGTACGTGGTCTTCCGGCCGATGATGTCGGAAAGTGACGCCCACAGGAAACGGCCGCCGCTGTTGAACAGAGATAGCAAGCTGACGAAGCCGCCTGCAATTCCTGCGATGATCGTGGCTTGAGCTGGCGTCAAATCCTTGAAGGAGACGTCGTTAAGACCGATCAACTTGCCGGCAAAGATTTCCTGCAGCATTGGCGAGGCCATCGCCAGGACGCCGATACCTGCCGAGACGTTCATGCAGAGCACGATCCAGATCAGCCAGAATTGAGGGGTCTTGTGGGCGTTGTCGAGATGGACATGGCCGTGCGTGATCAGGGCTTTGGTTTGGCTGCTTGGCGGGGTCCAGCCGTCGGGCTTCCAGCCATCCGGCGGCACGCGGTAGCCGAACGCACCGCATAACATTGCGAAGAGGTAGATGACGCCGATCACGGCCATCGCCTCTTGGACGCCGACAGATTCAGCGGTCTTGAAGTGGTTCATCAACAGGATTGCAATCGGCGAGCCGATCATCGCGCCGCCGCCGAAGCCCATGATGGCCATGCCGGTTGCCATGCCGCGGCGATCGGGGAACCATTTGATCAGCGTGGACACCGGCGAGATATAGCCGAGACCGAGGCCGATGCCGCCGATCACGCCCAGGCCGAGCCAGAGAAGCCACAACTGGTGCAGGTGCACCGCCAGAGCCGAAATCAGGAAGCCGCCGCCCCAGCATAATGCTGCGACGAGTCCGGCCTTGCGTGGCCCGGCGCGTTCCAGCCAGCCGCCGAACACCGCGGCGGATAATCCGAGAAACACGATGCCGAGTGTGAAGGTGACGAGCAGGTCGCTGACGCGCCAATCGCAAGTCGTCGTGATAAGGGCCTGGGCCAGCGTCATGTCGGGACATGTCAACGGCTTGGTGATGCCGAGCGCTTGCGACAGCGGGAGCCAGAACACGCTTAGGCCATAACTCATGCCGATGCAGAGATGGATGGCAAGGGCGGCCGGTGGCACCAGCCAACGGTTGAACCCCGCCTTGGCGATGATTCTTTCTCTATCGAGCAATCCCGGAGCGTACGGGTCTGCGGAACTGGCCACTGTCATGCGTTTATTCCCCCAGGTTTATTGGCTGCTTTGGTGCGACCGTTTTTCCGGCTTTTGTGCACCTCGGCTGCGACACAATCAACATTGCACCGCGATGAGCCCCGGAAATTCCGTCCTAAATCGTGCAGGGTACAATTGCCCGGAAGGGATCGCACGGCCTTGCGCCGCAGGAAATTCGACCTTCGCCACGCGCCGTCGCAAAGGCGTTTGCTCTTGGGAAAAAATTCGCTACAAAGCGCCTTCTTCGCGACTGCCGCGGGTGTAGCTCAATGGTAGAGCAGCAGCCTTCCAAGCTGAATACGTGGGTTCGATTCCCATCACCCGCTCCAACGATTTCCACACTAACAAACTGATGGAAAAACATAATCCGCTGTGCTCGCGGGGTAGCGGGGGCGATGCGGGTGGCTTGTTACGTCAACATCGACGTCAACATTGGCCGCGTGTTTCCATCATAACGGTTGGTGATGGAGAAAAGTTTGGATCAGGAATCGCGCGAAGCGAAACCGATAAAGCGGCAGGGGTTTTGGTACCTCGTTCGTCGCGTGCCGTTGGAGTTTCAACCCTACGACAAACGCGAAATGGTCACTCACAGTACGGGCATCCGAGTTAGCGATGATCCTCGGGCGATACGCGCGCGGCAACAGGTGGCGAAGCTCGATGCGGCACTTCGGGTGTTTTGGTCGGAGCTAAGGGACGGCCGCGATCCGGACGCGAAGGCGAAGTACGCGCGGTTGGTTGCTGAGGCGCGCCGGCGGGGTTTCGAATATTTGCATCGGGACGTTCTGCTTCATAGTGAGGTTGAGCAGTTGGTGCGGCGGCTGTTTCAGTTGAAGGAGTTCGTGGGCGAAAAGTTTAAAACGGTGGGGCCTGCGCTGATGGGCGAATTGGCCGAGCCTGCGCAGCCGGAGTGTTCGTTGCGGTTGTCCGGGCTTGTGGACGAAACGATGGAGATTCGGGCGACGGAAATGGCGCGCAAGTCGCCGGAGCAGGTGAAGCGTTGGAGGATACCGAGAGACAATGTCGTTGAGGTCTTTACTGCGGTCGTTGGGAGGGACAAGGCTGTCCAGGATTTGACGCGCGCTGACGCCCAAGCCCTTAGGAAAAGCCTGCAGAACAGGATCGCGAAAGGCGAGTTGCAGGTTGATACCGCCAACACGTGCATGGGGCGGCTGCGTGGTATGATCAATGCCGTCAACGATTACCATCAGTTGGGCCTCGAGGATGTTTTCGAGAAGCTGTTCATCGGTGGAGGGGAGCAAAAGCGGCGGCCGGCGTTTTCGATTGGCTGGGTGCGCGATGTTGTGCTCGCTTCCGGGGCTTTAGGCGGTTTGAATGAAGAAGCCCGGGCGATTGTTTACGTCGTCATGGAAACTGGCATGCGGCCGATGGAGGTTTGCGGTCTTACGGAAAGAAGCATTTTTCTGGATGATGAGGTGCCGCATGTGTCCGTGGTGCCTGGGGTTCAAGACACCAAAACGCTGCAGTCGGTGCGGGATGTTCCTTTGGTGGGGATAGCGTTGTCGGCGATGCGTCGTTTCCCAAAAGGATTCCCGACCTACCGCGGCAAATCGGACGTGCTGTCCGCGGTCGTCTCGAAATATATGCGGGAGAATGGTCTCTTCGAAAAATCGGGGCAGACGTTTTATTCACTGCGGCACACGTTCAAGGACCGGTTGCGGGATGTGAACGCGTCGGATGATTTGATGAAGAAGTTGATGGGCCACAAGCACCATTACGATCTGGCCGGTCGGGCGCGCAAAGAAGCTGATTACGGTGACGGCTACTCGCTTGCGAAGAAGCGGGAATGGCTGGAGAAGATTGCTTTCAAGGTGGAGGCGAATTTTGAGCGCAGAGGGCGCGGGCCCTCGAAATCGGGTCATCGTGCTTCAACTCGGAAATGAGCTGCTCAATTCGTTCGAAGACGGGGATGTACTGCGGGCCTATTTCGGTGACGAGCCTCGCGGCGACATGGAGCGCCGTTTGCAGTTCATCTGCGCTGAAGGGAAGCTTCTTTTGTTTGGTCATGGAGGTCATCAGCGGCGCAGCGGCGACGATTGGCAAGCGGGATTTTGGAGGTCGCGGGGAAGAGAGGGGTTGTGCGGGGATGAGAGGGTGAAGCGTGACCATCACGTCGTTGTGAGGTCATTGTGCTGTGGTCGCAACACAGGGTCGGCAGTTGGATGCGTGATGTACACGACATGCCCAACGAAGAATCACGCGACCTTGGAGGCGAGGGTGAAGTCATTATTCTTGGACGCAAGGTACAGCTGAGGAGCCAGGGCCGGGGCGGTGAGGGAAACCTCCCGTGACTAAGAACCGGCGGGCCTCGCGCATGCGCCCCGCTGAACGAAAGGCCGCGTGTCCACCGCGGCCGACGACCATGCCTGACGCACCTTGCAGAACCCGGCCCGCCGCATCTCACGTTTGCGCAGGGGCCGGCTTCCCAGGACGCATGCGTTTGAGGAGGCGACGTTTTATCGGAGGCGGGTTAATCGGGCGGCGCGCGATGGCCATGGTGGCGCCTTGGTCTTCGTTCGCGGTGGGGATTGCAAGAGTTCTGCGACCACGGCCGCATCATCCTGGACAGAATAGCGGGCAACGGCACGGAGACGCCCTTGCAACGCGTTGTGGAGGGCTTTCGCGGTCTCGTGCTCAAAGGCCCCTTGGGCCTGCTCCGAAAATGATTCCACGAGCCCGACGATGCGCCAGTACCGTCCGAAGGCATGATCCTCGAGTCCGACACGGGCGAAGGCTTCCACCAGTTTGCGGCCGAGCTTGTCGATGTCGCTTGGAGTGACCTCGACGCTCATCGGCTGAAACACTCCTCCACGGCCGCGTGAAGGGCTTCGGCGACAGCGCGCTCGATGTCGTTCGCGGCGCACCCTGAAAACGTCTTGAGCGTCGCCTCAAGGCGCGCGCGGCGAAGTTGAAGATCGCGGGGACCGCTTTCAGCGGCAAGCGCAATGAGCTTGCGGGCAAGGGAGTGGATGTGGTCGTCGGTGACGCGCATGGAGAGCTATGGACGTGGGCGGAAGCGATGCTGACCCCCTGCCCTCACCTACAACTCCAACAATCCCGAAAAGAAAAATCTGCTGTTTTGAAGTTGAAGGATTTTTAGAAAGAAAAGGTTCGGGAGGGTCAGGGGATGTTCTGTTCTATATAGAGGGCGCCCCTGGATATGCGTGGAAGGCGCACCCGGATATGCGCGTTTTGGCCCCCGATTATGCGTGAATTCCGTGAGGTCCGCCCCCGGATATGCGTGGGCCCGCCCCCGATTATGCGTGCCCGCTTCGGAAACCCTTGCTGAGCGCGGGGACGGTTTTGACGAAGCGCCCCTGGATATGCGTGGGGCAAGGTGGGTTCGCGGCGAGGTTGGGCTGATGGAACCGGGGGAGCGTCGTCGTTGGAGAGTGCTCCTGAATATGCGTGGGGCTCGGGGTGAAGCCGCCCCTGAATATGCGTGGTGGGGAGGACGTTCAGCGCTCCCGATTATGCGTGGGCGGATGAGGAGAGCGCCCCCGGATATGCGTGGAGAAAAAAGGGGAAGGCGGCTGTTGAACTGCAAAACCGGAAATGACGAAGACGCGTGGGCCGCCCCCGAATATGCGTGGCGCGGGAGAGCCCCTCGCCCCTGAATATGCGTGGGGCGAAGACGGTGGCGCCCCCGATTATGCGTGGCCAGGTGAAGGAGCGCTGGGCGCGTGGAAGATCCACAGGTGTGGGCGTGAAGGGCGTGGAACGGGACAGCGCAACGGGAGGGCTGCGCCCCCAGATATGCGTAACTTAGATGCACTATTTCCGAGGCTTGACCGGAATGGCCATCACCTCGGCGGCACCTGGTTGAATCGTGAAACCCTTTTCCGACAGCAGCACCGGCAGCTTCGGAAAGACTTCCTTGATCTGTTTGATCTCCTCGGTGAAGTCGGCGCGGAACTTGCGGTCGCGGGTGTAGCCGACACCGAACTGTTCTTTGAGCGCGGTCCAGCTGATGTGCTTGGCCTCCTCGATGGCGTTGAAGCGGTAGGTGAGCCAGAAGTAGATGTCGAGTTTTCGCGGCGAACCGGCGAATGCCCGCACCGCGTGCATGTTGACCGGCAGCGCGTGCTTTTTGAGCGTGGCGTAGAATTCTTGGCTGAAGACGATCTTTTCGGGCCAGAGGATTTTTTGGTCGCCGCCTGCGGGCAGCCAGATGTCCAGGGACGTGAAGGGCTGCGTGCTGATGGTGCGCCCCTTCTCGTTGTTGCCGGTAAAAAGTCCGATGCGCATGGAGCAGGCGGCGAGCGCGTTGATCTGTTGCTTGAAGGCGTGGATGGAACCCTGCTTGCCGCCGGTCACCGCGATGCCCATGGAACGGATGAAGCCGGTGAGCGAACTTTCAATCTCGATGTCGGGGCGCTTGTGCAGGATGGCCTGGCTGGAGAGGTGCATCATGATGAGGCGGGCGCGCGATCCATAGGGCAGCGGTTGGGGCTCCCATTTGCCGGTGTTCGGGTTCATGAGTTCGCCGGCATTGATCTTGAGCCGCATCTGACCCTGCTCGCGTTCCCAGGAGCGCTCGGGCGTGGCCTTGTAGGGAAGCGAGCAGAGCGCCAGCACGGAATGGATGTGGCGGAGGCTGTCGCGTTCGGCCCCCTTCCCTTCTGTGAGGAGGTGGTGGGTTTCCGCGCGGCGGCGTTCATCGCGTGGAAGTGCGGCGAGGTGGTCGCGGCGGGCTTGTTCGTTTTGAAGGCGGCGGGTTTCGTAGTCCTTGATGAGGTAGGGCGCGTCGTTGAGCTGCTTCAAGAGGTCCGCGTCGCGGATGCCCGCTGTCGGGGTAAGGCCAACGCGCGCGAGGCCGTCCCCCTCGTCGGGCGTGGTGGTAGGCAGGACCTTGCGCAGATTCATGCCTGGAAGACTTCGTACAGTTGAATGGCGCAGTTGCGCATATGCGGTTGTGCGCACGTGCGCATGTTCGTCGGGGTCGTCTTACTCGCGGCCACGGCGCCCATCCTCCATGAAGTCGGCTTCGCGGACTTCGTAGCCGGCGTCCTTGAACGCTTGCAGCACGATGAAGCGCTTGGTCTTGTTGCGGGTGCGTTTCTTGTCGATGGCCTCGAGCAAATACACCGGGACCATCAGAGACAGTTTGGCCTCTTCGGCTCGGGCCGCTTTTTTGGGTGCACGGTCCTTGCGTGGGGGAAGCGCGGTGACGTTGTCGGACGGCGTGGGCGTAGCCGGCGTTGAGGTGCTGGCAAGCGCGGCGGAAGGTTTGGTCAGGTTGCCGACGTCGTTCTTGGTGGCGACGGCATCGACGGCCGAGGCGATGGCCTCGAAGTCGGGCATCGGACTCTTGGCGAGCGCGGGCTTGAATCGTGGGGGCGTGGTGTTTGTCATGCCGCTTCTTTCGTTGGCGGTTGGATGGCGGATTGGTCGTCCGCCAGGAGGGCTTCGATCTCGGCCATGAGATGGTCGAGTTCGTCCACGGCCTTTGAGATTTTCGGCTGCGTCCGGTCGGCGAAGTGTGGGGTGAGGCCGGTACCAAAGATTTCCTTGTAGGCGACGCGGTGGCGGATGAGCGTGGTGAAGCGGGGTAGTTGCGCCTGGATGAGTTCGTCGAGCAGAGCGTACTCATAGGCGCCCGGCAATGGTTGGACGTCGTTGACCAGCAAGCGGTGGATGATGGGTTTGTGCACGCGGGTTTGGATGTCGCGCAGCTGGTCGTGCAGCCTGTTGGCTTCCACGATGTCAAGTTCGCTGAGTTTAAGGGGTGTGATGGTGAGGGTGGCGAACGCGGCGACGTGGAGCATGTCGCGCGTGAGAAGGCCGGGCAGGTCGAGAAGGAGAACGTCGGCGGGGTGGCGCCAGAGGCTTTGGATGAAAGCCGGTAGATCTTCCTTGGGCGGCAGCTGCGCCGTGAGGTTGGTCTTAGCCTCCGGTGCCGCCGTGGTCGTGTACCAACGCCAGAGGGCCTGCGATTGGTCGAAGTCCACGATGTGGACGCTGTAGCCCTTCTTGAGAAGTGCACCCGCGATGGAGAGGCAGCTGGTGGACTTTCCTGCCCCGCCCTTCGGTGAGGCGAAAGCGATGATGGTGGGTGGCGTGATGTCGTTCATGGGGTGATAGTGCGTACACGGAGGAACGCGGTCAACGTATACCGCCTCCATACCGGGCATTCATCGTGAGGGGGTGTGGCAATGGGAGCAACAGCGCACGTGCGCAGGTGCGCAGGAGAGAATGTGCGCAGGAGCGCATAAGCGCACGTGCGCCAGTCTAGAAATGGCGGAAATGGGACATCCCGCAAATGGCGCATAAGCGCAGATGCGCACGTGCGCATATGCGCAGGAACGCAGGAGCGCACATCCACATGTACAAGTGCGCAGGTGCGCAGGTGCGCACAAGTGTAGCAGCGCAGGTGCGCATAAGCGCAAGAGAGGACGTGCGCGGGTGAGCAAGTGCGCAAGTACGCACAAACGCAGGTGCGCAGGAACGCACATGCATAGGTGCGCATAAGCGCAGATTCGCAGGTGCGCACATGCGCCAGTTCAAATGTTCCAGGCTGAGGTTCGATAGCGAAGCGGTGAAGCGGGGGGAAGCGGGTGGGAAGCGGGTGGGTTCTAGAAAACGATTCTTCGGGCCCGTCGTTCCGTTGGTAAGCATTTGCTGACGTGGCGAATGAGGACTGGATGACGGACAACCGCAACGCGGTTTTGCAAAAGTTTTCGAAGCTCAAGGTGGGGGCAGGGTCGACGCGGCGCGTCGATTACAAGGGTACTCGCGCCCGCCTCAACCTGCGCATCGAGCCGGACGTCGCCTTCAATCTTCACATGATCAAGCTCGCCACCGGCGAAAACAAGAACAGCTTCTGCGAGCGCGTGTTGGCGGAGCGGATTGTGGAAACGGTGAAGGAATTGAGAGCCCGGTATGATGATGCGGCGTGGCAGCTTCTGGCGGATTGCGCGAAGAAAAGAAAGCGGTGAGGGTTGGGTTCCCCATCTCGTCGCTTTTTTCGGCGTGACGGTGAGCCTTGGGCTCATCGCGGTGTCGGCCGTGTTGAATTTCCGCATGGGCTACCGCAGCGCCGATACGGAATTCGACGGCCTGGTCTACGGGATAGGTGCGGGGCTCGGTGACGGCCTGAAGGCCATTTCGCCGTTCATGGGATTTTGGGGATTGCGCCAGCGGGATTGGCTCGCGGTGGTGTGGTCGTGCGTGTTGTTCAGCGTGCTGACGGCCTACTCGTTCACCGCGGCGCTGGGGTTTGCGGCCGACCATCGTGCGGCGAAGGCGGCCGTGATGCTGGGCGACATCGAGCGGCACGAAGATGCGCGGAAGGAATTGGACCGGGTGAATGCGCGGCTCGACCAGCTGGGAGCGGTGCGCACGCCGGAAGAAGTGGCGAGCGCCATCGATGCGCTTTTGAAGAAGCCGGTTGGGCGGTGGACGGTGAGGGACGTGTCTTCGAAGTGCACGCTCAACCGGATTTCTACGCGGGTGGCGTGCGCGGAGGTACTCAAGCTCGAAGGGGAGTTGGCGCGCGCGCGGGAAGCGGTGCAGCTCGGGCAGCAAGCGGAAGGTCTGCGTCGTGAGCTTTCGAAGGACACGGGCGTGAACAGTTCGGCGGACCCCCAGGTCGACGCCTTGAAGCACGCGGCGGATGTGGTCCGCATGAAGGTGAGCAAGGATGACATCGGATTCGTGCTGTCGTTTCTGTTGGCGATGTTCGTCGAGCTGGGAAGTGGTATCGGCCTTTACGTGTCGACGACCCCGTGGCGGGGGAAGGAGAAGAAGCCCAATCAGGCTGATGAAAAGGCGGCGGCCGGCGCGGCGGTGAAACTCAAGCCGTTCGGTGAAGTCGAAACTTACGCGCTGGAACAGCTCGACGTCGATGAGCGCGGTGAAGTCCCGATAGGCGAGATCTACTTGGATTACCTGGTGTGGTGCCGGGTGAAGGATTTCATGGCCTACGGGCGCGTGGAGTTCGGGAAGAAATTTGCGGAATTGGCGCGTGACGCTGGCATGCGCCATCTGCTCCGGAACCGGAGCGAAGTCTACCAGCAGGTGAAGTTGAACGGTCGGTCTTAAACAAGGAGAGATGATGGAAGACCATATCAAGGCACTGTTTCGGCACCGGGAACCCGTGTGGGTCGAGGTGGGTGAGGAGGGCTCGGCGGCGGATGCGGTGGCGAGGGCGTTTCGGCGGGCGGAAGAGTATTCGTTGGCGTATCCGTCTTTGAGCCAGGGCGACATGGATGCCGTGGGGCGGGGGGTTGCCACGGTGCGCCTGTTCTGCCTGACACCGGAGGGTGAGGCTTATCTGCTCAAGAGCTTTTGCGAAGATCCGATGGTGGCGGTGGATTTCTTCGCGCGGAAAGCTGGCGCGCGTTTTGTGGTGACGGCGCGGGTCAAAGCGTCGTGGCCGAATGCGGCGCGCGATGATGTGGAGATGGGTCTGGGGGAAGCGGCGGTGAGTTTCCCGTTGTTTGATCTGGTCCACGCGTACGGTCGCATGGACGGCGTGGTGGACAAGGCGGTGGAGGATGCGGTGACGATCGCGTGGGGGAGTTGCCCGGATGGGGCTGCGTACATTCGGGCGTGCCGGGACTACTTCGGGTGGGGGAAGGATGAAGGCTGTGAAGGGATGTTTCACACATGGCACTGACGCGCGATCAGGACGGTGAAGATGTCGTTGCAGGGGAGGCCCCGTTGCGGCGGGCGTTGCGCGCGCGTGCGGTTGTCGTGGTGGGCCAACCCGTGAAGCTCATGGAACGGTTGAGTACGGCGATTGTGGGGGCGATGACGGCGAGCCTGAAATATCACGTGAGTTATCCGATGACGGGTCTGGTGGGGGAGCCTGCGCTGGCTTCGAACATGTCGAGGTTAGCAATGGTGGAGTTCTGGGTGCGGGATGTGCGTGGCGTTTGGCGCGAGCTGCATACCCACTTTGAGGATCCGATGGTGAAGGTGCGGCGCTGCCTGCGGGCGGGAAGCGGCGGGCAGTTCCTGATGGAGGTGAGGGACGAGGCCGGGTGGATGACGGGGGAAGGGGAGTGGGATGCTGGTTTTGGGGAGGCGCACCGGCTGCTTTCTCTTGAGCAGTGCATCGAGGACCCGTTCTCGGTGATTGGGCTGGTGGATGAGGTGGTGCGGGAGGCGATAAGCGAGGCCTATGAGCATCATCCGCAGGGAGCGGCGTTTCTTGCGGAGCTGGCGCGGTATTACCGGTGGGAGGGAACCGGGAAGGGGTGAGGTTCACCGGAACAGGTCGCCCTGGTTCCATATATAGAGTGCTTGCGCGTAGCGCGGTGAGGAAGCCTCGCGGTTCATCCAGGACATGAAGAAGGCGAGGGGACCGCCGGCGGCGGCGAGTTCGTCCTCTTCGAGTTCGTGACGGAGATAACCGTGTTCGGTGAGGGGGAGGGGGGCTCCGCGCGGGTGGATAACGCGGAGGATGAGCCGGGACCAGCCGTCGATCTTCCAGTCGCGGATGTGCTCGACCTGGCAGGTGACGTCCCGCCAGGTGAAGGTGATGATGTCAGGCTGCTTCGGCATGGCGCGCCTCCTTCGAGAAGGAGGCGAGATAACGGGCAGCCTCGGAGGCTTTGGCGGCGGCGGTGAAGACGGCGCGGTTGTCCTTCTTCAAGACCTGCAGCCAGTTCTGAATATAAGCCGCGTGGTCGGGACGTGGCGCGGGCGTGACCCCGAGTTCCGCGCAGAGCATCGCCGCGCTGAATTCGGCACAACATTCCTCCATCGCGTAGGCTTCATCGCCGAACCGCTTGCCGAATTCCCGGTTGAGGCGTTTCTCGGCTCCACTCCAGTGCGAAAGTTCGTGTAAAAGAACGGATGCCCATGCTTCCCGCCGCTCCAGCGCGTCGCCGGTGAAGCGGTCTTCGTCCGGCATGGTGATGCTGTCGGACAGGCGGGCGTAGAACGCACGGTCGCCGCCGACTTTCACCACCGCCCGGGTGGCGGCGATGAAGGCCTCGACCGCGGCAAGCTTTTCGATGGGCGGTTTGGGCGGCGGGGCGTCGGGCATCTCGAAGCCGTCGACCTGGCTGCAATGAAAGGCGTACGAAGCCTTGGCCACGCGCCGGGTGCCGTCATCGCTGTCATCGTCGGGGTCGGGTTTTCCGGAATACTCCTTGTAGAAAATGACCAGCGCCGCCTTCTCCCCCTTGCGGACCTGGCAGTCGATGGATTGCCATTGTTTGTACGTGGCCCAGAGGCCGGGGCCGGTGTAGTTGCGCAGCTCGGATGTGGCCCACAGGCTGAAGATGTTCAGTCCATTGTAGGCATTGCCGGTGACGGCGTTCTTCGGGATGAAGCCGAAGGACGAACCGGCGCGCTGCCAGGGAAGTTGAACCTCGCCAGCGCCTGCCTCGATGGCGGCAATGATTTGGTCGGTGACCAGCTGGTGGATGTCGGTGCGCTCCTTCATGACCGGACCTCCATCCAAACCGCCACGGGCATGATGGCATCGACGCCGCGCCCGCCGCCGCTGCGGCCGTGATGCCACATCCAGCAGGATGCGGAGCGCCGATAGCCTTGGTGCTGGAGGTCGGCCTTCATGACGGAACCGGGGAACGCGCCGGAGCAGCTCATGGTGCCGACATCGTGCAGATGGAACGAACATCTGAACGAGGGGACCGTGACCTGGAAGCGGTCGGTGTAGGCGTAGGCAAGGCGCTGCACCGTGCCATCGGCGAGGACGACGTAGTCGCCGACCAGAGGCCGGAAGTGGAAGGCGCGGTAGCGGATTGCCGCCGCCAGCAGCTCGGCATCCTTCTCATCGAAGACGATGTCGTCGGTGAGGCCGGCGATCACCGGCGCGGTGACGCGTTCGAAGGCAAGCGCGGTCATTGGCCCACCTCCTCATAGACGCGGCACGGGATGAGCGCGGCGACGCCGTTATGGGCTCGGGCCTGGTTGTGATGGAAGCACCAGCACCAGCCCTCACGGAGTTCGGGCAATGGCCGCAACTTTGATTTCTTGATCGCAGGGTCGAGGCTGCCGGAATAATCCAGATATCCCGAAGCATCGAAATAGTATGAACCGGACTGCTCTTTGATGGAGACCTGGAGGCTGTCGCCGTGGTCGTGCGTGAAGCGCAGGACCTCGCCGGTTGTCCTGATGACGAAGTCGCCGACGCGGGGCCCGTTGATGAGGGCGCGACGGGCGACGCGTTCCAGCAGGATTTGCTCGTCCCTGTCGTCCAGATCGGTCCGGTCCTGGCGCAGCGGTGTGGTGGTGTTCATCTCTCTCCTCCTCTTGTGGACATGAGGCGGGCGCATCAGGCGCGCCGCCCGCGCCGTTCAAGGCCGGGCCCCATGGGGCCCGTCACCCGTCAGGGCGAGCGCGCAGCGCGAGAGCAGAGCTTGACGGGAAGGGGGACCGGACTAGGCGCCGGGCTCGGCGGCGCGCCCCGCCCCGCTCCTGCTCCGGGTTGGTTCGGCATGCCTCGGGCGGCGAAGGGCGTCGGTAGCCTCGCATTTATGAGAGAGGCTCGGGGGTGGCAACGATGACGTCTCTGTATGCAGAAGCGTTGCGTGGATGGCGGATACGGTATACATCGTCCGTGTACTGACGAAAGCAAACCCCTTGAAAAAGAGCTACGCGCTAGACGCCTCCACCGCCCTGAACTGGCGGGATGCAAACGATCGCGTCCTGATCTCCGAAAACCTCCGCACGAATGCCGAAGTGCTGGCGGGAGAAATCATCAACGCGCGGTCGCCGAACGAACGGATGTGGTTCTTGCGTGACCTTGCGTGGGTCTACCGTCGCCTGGCCGTGTGTGACATGCTGATGGCCCGCGACGTGGAGCGCCGCATGGACGACGAAGAGAAGCAAAGCAAATATGTGAGCTTCACGCTCGAGAAGATGGCGGACATGTTGGAGGAGGCGAACTTCTCTCCGGAGCACGGCATGGACCGCGAGTATCTGGTGCTGGGGAAGGCTTTCGCGATGCGTCTCTGCGAAGAAAAACTCGATGGCCACTTCACCAGCGGTCCCTGGGGCGGGCTTGGTCGGCTTGCGGGGACGGTGGCGGAGGTGGACATCGACAAGGCGCTCAAGGAGCGCGAGGCGTTTCCGGAGATCATCAAGATGGCGCGGATGATCCCCGTTGACCAAGGTGTTGACGAAGAAAAGATCGAATCCCAAATTTTCCGGGACGGTCTCAAAATTTTCCGTCGGCACCAAGGCCTTGAAAAATACGGTTACGAGATGTGAGCAAGCTGTCGAGCGCATTGTCGGGCCCGGGCATTGTTGTCGAGGAGCGGTCCGAGCTGGAGGCATCCCTCCGGCGTGTGCTCGACCGGATGGCGTCGGCGTTGGACGATGCGTATGAATTGTCCCCGCACGGCGGCACCATGCCGTTGGTGATGGCGAAGCACTATGCCAATGTCATGGGGACCGGGGGTAACACCGGACCGTTCAATCTGCCGATGCTGGGGTGCTGGTTCGTTTCGGGTCCCTACGCGGGCCTGAGCATTCTTTCGGGCGTGTTGTCCGGCATGGATTTCCCGACGGCCTATGAAAACCTGCAGGAGCTTGCGGAACTGCGCTGGCATTCGCGCGACCTGATGGTTGGCGTTTCTCCGTTCGCAGACGAAATGCACCACGGCCCGTTCCAGGAAACGTACGGCCGGCTGGCGGCGGTGATTGAGGAAAGCCGTGGGATGTGAGCGGCGACAAGCAGCCCGATTTGTTTTTCGATGATGTGGCCCGCGAGGCCTTCCGGCGGTGGCAGAGGAAAGAGGAAGCGAAGGACGCGGGTGAGACGGCCGACCATAACCGCTTGCTGATCGAGAATGGCGACCCGGAAATGGAAGAAGTCATCGCCGCGCTCGAGCAAGGATGGAGCGCGGGCCGCTAGTGCCGCGTCTTGATCTCGACATGATCGGGGTGGGATAACGGGGGCGCGAGGGGCCATGGATGCGGATAGTCGTTACCTGATGCTTTGCGGGATGGCCGACGCCGCCTTTGATGTCGAGCGTTCGGAAGCGCTGTTGTCAGCGGAGTGGGCGTCGGGTCAGAACTTCGGCTTCCTGAGCATCCCCATGGGCAGGAGGCAGGCGCGGCCGTTCGGGAGTGTTGCCATCCAGAGGACGTCTCCCAGGAACCTGTAGCGCGTGAGGATCATCCCGCTGCGGAAGGTGATGCTGTCGTCGGGGATGAAGTTGTTGTCCCGGAGATAGCGGTCGAATTGCTTGGCGTCGTTGCAGAACGGCTCGAGCTGGGGGTCGATCTGGGGTTCGGCGCACAGCACGATGGTGGCGATGACGGGGAATCCGGGAAGCGCGGTCATGACGCGCACCATGCGTGCAGCCCGGCACAAGCGGGGCGCCAGCACGCGCGGTGCAGCCTTCGCGGGTATGTGAGCGGCAGGACCCGCAGCGGGGTGAGGATGGCCACGGCCAAGGCGAAGATCGCAAAGGTGTATGCGGGGTGCGGGCGCTGCATGGCCGTCACGTCGTCTTGTGGCGACGGAAGTGGCCGCCGCGCTTGTGAATGATGAGTGGTGCGTTGGTTCCTGTTGTGGCGGTGGGTTACATGTCGTCGGGTGGTGGGGGTTTATCGTCGGGGGGAGGTTTGATGCCGTACTTCCATTGCTTGTAGGGTTTGCCCACGATCCACCCGACGAATTGCCGTTTGAGGTGCTTGATCTGGCGGCGTGGTTCGTTCGCGGTGCGGAAGCTGTCGTGGGCGCTGTAATGGGTGATGACCGCGTCCTTGGGGGCGTCGAGCGGGTCGCGACCGGAATAGCGTTTGTCGAGGATGTTGAGGGCGAGGCCATGGGTCGTGCCGATGGCTTCCATCAGCAGTTGCTCGTCATCCTTTTCGGGCCGCGCAGGGTCTTGGTCGGCGCAGAGGCGCTGCCAGGTGTCAATGAGGGCGTTTGTGTTGGGCGTGTTGTGACAAAGGATGACGCGGGAGGACGGGAGCACGCGAAGCCGCAGGGACTTCTTGCGGGCCTTGGGGTGGTAGCGCACGCCCATGTAGAGGGAAATGTCACCGTGAAAGCCGACGACGGGGGCGATAGGCCCAAGGAGATTGCAGTCGATATCCATGAGCACCACGGTCTTTCCGGGAAAGTCCTGGAGGGCGCGCTTGATGATTTGGGGTTTGAGAAGGATGGCGTTGTTCCACGCGCTGGCGGGGACGGCGTAGAGGTGGTGGGGTATGGCGTGTTGGTCGAGGTTCTTGGCGAACGCCACGGCGAGACGTTCGTAGTTGGGAGTGTAGAAGCCGATGACGATGTGGGCTTGTGTGGTGGTGGTTGTCATGTCGAGCATTCCTGAGGAGCTTACGGGTTCGTTGTGCGGGATATGGATGCGCGTCGGTATTCCGAGGGCGTCATCTTGAATTCGGCGCGGAAGGCGTCGGTGAAATGCTTTTCGCTTTTGTAGCCGGAGCGTTTGGCCACCTTGTTCACCAGGAGGCCGGTGTGGGTGAGCAGTTTGGCGGCGTAGCGGATGCGGGCTTTCCTGATGAGTTCGCCCGGTGGTGGTGCGCCGCGATACTGGAGCGCGCGGCGGAAGGAGGCTTCGCTCATGCCGTCGACGCGGTTGGCGAGGTGTTGCGCGGTGAGGGCCGCGTCTTTAAGGCGGGCGGCCCGTTCGGTGGTCCATCCGAGCGCGTTGCCTTCCCTCTTGATGGCTTCCTTCTGCGACCACTCGGATTCGATCCAATCGTCGATGATGGTGAGCACCCGGCGCAGGAACGGATCGACGGCGGGCAAGGTGCCGTGGGCGGCTGCGGTCATGAGGTAAAGCAAGAGGTGATGTTTCATGGTTGCGGGCAAAATCCACCCTTCGCCGTCGGACGGTGCCCGAGGCGGTAAAACCGGTTGTCAAAAATGAGTCCCTCTACCGCGCGCGGGCGCGGCTAATCGGCGTTATCACCACGGAGGTTTAAGTTCATCCGAATGATGGAAAATCACCCGTCGTTGAAAGGAACGGTAGGGCTGTGGACTGATGCCGATCATCACGGGGACGGCGGGATTGCGGGCAGTCGGTCGCCGCGTTTCGCGTTGTCTGCGGCGGCGCGGCAATCCGGTTTGCCCCATTGGTAGTCGAGCGCCGGATACATGCAGTCCGGTTCGAGGCCGAGCACCACTTTCCAGACGTGGACGTAGCTGCGGGCAAGCATTGGTCCGGCGATGACGAGGATGGGGGCCAGCCACGACAACAGGAAGACGGTGATCAGTGTGCCGACGATGTTCTGCAGGCGGGCCATGCGGCGCGACGGTGCGTTCTCGATCATGGGGGTGTCTCATTCGGTTGTGCCAGGGGATGGTCTGGTTGTTGGAGGGGACGTCAAAGCTCCGCACGCTCGGCTCCCGGGTTTTCGGCAGGTTCCTCGTCGACGTGGATTTCGCAGAAGGTGTCGGTGAGGGGCCCGAGGAGGCGCGTGACGGTAGCGATGCAGGTATCGAGGATGG
The DNA here is from genome assembly GCF_047497105.1 of Hyphomicrobium sp. DY-1. Lineage (NCBI taxonomy): Bacteria > Pseudomonadati > Pseudomonadota > Alphaproteobacteria > Hyphomicrobiales > Hyphomicrobiaceae > Hyphomicrobium > Hyphomicrobium sp. DY-1. The sequence goes on from NZ_CP134870.1 coordinate 3,777,631, forward strand.
CTTCTGTCGCCAGGTCCGGGTGGATGAGGTGCATTTCCTGCAGTTCGCCCTCCCCTGCGCTGAAGACGCAGCAAAGCGTTGTTCCCTTCGAGAGCGCGTAGATGTGCAGTCGTCCTTCGCGGATGTCGCCCGCGTAGGTGGGATTGGCGAACGCGACGTTGCCGTGGTGGTGCACGAGGCAGTTGCCCGCGCTTTCTCCGGCGCGGGCGAGATGGCGTGGGTCGATGAGTTCAATCAGCGTGAAGCCGTTGTGGTTCAACAGGACGGGGCACGGTGGTTCGGGCGTATCGTAGGCGATGGTGGCCTGTTCCCGTGCCCAGCGCTCCTCGGCGGCCTTGAGATGTCGGAGCTGTTCGTTGCGAAGGCGCGCCGCCTGCGCCAAGCCCATGCTGCCGAAGACGCTGGAGGGGTTTTCGAGGAACCACACGGTGCCGTTCAGGAGTTCGGTGTCCTCCATGTCGGTTGACCCGGTGCGGGTCACGTAGCACGCGACCTTGCGCACGTAGTTGGTGAGCATCCGGTCGGGTGGCTCGATGTTGTGGTTGGCGTAAAACCACGTCCAGTTTGACAGCAGGCGGAACGCTTTCTCGCACTTGGGAAAGCCGATGGGCGAGAATTGAATCTTCCCGGATGCGGTCTTGCCGCCCAGGACGTTGCGCGCCACGGCGTCGGCTTCGCTGCGGGTCATGGGGCGTCTCCGGCGAACATGGTCGACGGGTTCTCATTGGCGGCCGCGCGGGGCAGCGGTGTCCTTCGGACAGGCCAGAGGAAGCCGTGATGCAGTGGTTCGACGGGCCCGATGTGTCGTTCGATGGCGGCCGCGCATCGGGGCATGATGCGCAAGAAGTCGCCGGGAAACGCCAGGTTCTGCATTTCAACGAGCATGTTGTGTTTGATGAAGAGGATGCAGACGAGGCGGGTGTCGTAGTGGATGGTGAAGAGATGGCCGGTTCCGGCCTCGATGGGGTCCCAGTAGCGCGCGTTGGGGAACGGACCATCGACGTCTGGGATGACAAGGCAGTTGTTGCCACGGCGGCCCGCGTCGATGACGTGCTGGGGATGGGTGCACTTCTCAAGGGTGTAGGCGTCGAACGCGAGGAGGATGGGTTTGTCGGGAACAGGCGCGGTGGGGTCGCGATGCATCCGCGCGCGGCGTCTGCGCCGGTTCAAGTTGGCGGTGGTGGCGGACGCGCGCTTTTGAAGGCGGATGGCGCCGCCGAAGGAGAGCGAGGCCGTGAGTTGCTCCGGGTGTTGGTGGAACCACAGGCTGCCATGGATGATGTCGAATTCGATTTGGGCGCAGAGGCCACGGCGGACGAGGTAAACGGCAAGCTTGCGGATGTAGTGGACCTGTCGGGCGTGGGTGAGCGCGGCCGTGTGGTGGATGAACACGCGGGCGTGGCTGATGACGATGTCCGTTGCTCTGGGATGGCGGTGGAACGTGAGCGCCGGAAAGCCCTCGCGCCCGCCGATGACGCGGTGGACGAGGCGGCGGGTGTCGATGTCGGTCATGCGGTCACCGGCCGTGGCGCTCATGGTCGGGGAAATCGCGCTTGAGGTGTTTGTAGGCATCGAGGGCTTTCTTCCTGAGGTTCGGTCGTGAACCGTTCTTCAGCGCTTTATGAAGGAGGTCGCAGACCCAGATGACGCGGGCGACCTGCCATTGCAGGCGTTCGATCTGTTTGCGGCTGTTGTCCGCTTTTCTGGTCATGGTGGCCGCCCCGGCGGCGGTTGCGGTTCCGGGTAGTCCTCGAAAAGCTTGCGGTAGGCGGCGAGCGCCGATGACGCGAGTTCCGGCGTGGTCGGATGGGTGAGCGCCTGTTGCAGCCGGTCGCACACCGCCATGATGCGGGCGAGCCGCCACGCCAGGGATTCGATTTGCTTGTAGGCGCGGTCGAGTTCGGGGCTCATGGTTTGACTCCTGGCGTTCGCGGATGGATCCAGCTCCGGGGCGCAGCGTAGGTTCCGAGGGGACGGCATTCGTGCTCCGGCTGGGGCCATATGCCGGCGGCGTGGACGATGGGGCCGGTGATCCGTTCGACGGCGGGTACGCAGTCGGCCAGGATGTCGACGAGTTCCTCGTGCGGCGTGATGACGTGCATCTCGATGATGCTGGTGTCGATGCTGGCGAACCACAGGCAGATGTGGTCGGCGCGGGAGAGCGTGAAAAACCGCCGGTCGCCTGAGAGAAGCTGGTCGGCATAGACGCGGTGCGGATAAGCCCTCCCGTCGATCCAGGCGACAAGGCGCTTGGTCTTGGTCTTGACCGCGAGGTCCACGAGGTGGCGGGGGTGGGTGAGCATGGTGAGGCGGTAATCGTGGCGGGCAAGGAGCAGTCGAGGTGCCGTGAGGGGAAGGTCCAGTTGGGACTTGACGTATGCTTTGAGTTGGCGGCGCTGCCTGTTTTCGAAGGCGCGCCACATGACTCCCTGGAGGCGGGCGGCGCCGGCGAAGGAGAGTTTGGAGCGAAGGGTTTGGCGGTTCGCCGCGAAGTAACCGGCGCCGCGGATCAGGGGTTCGGCGTCCGGGGAAGGATGGCGGGTGAGATAGACCGCGAGCTTGCGGGCGAACCGGATCATGTCCTCCGGTGATGCGCCGTTGGTGAGTTGCGCGAAGTGGGTGAGCGTGGCGCGGAGCGGTTGCATGGTGGCCGCGCGCCTGTTGAGGGCGAGGGGCTTGAGCGGCGGCCCATCGGGGAGATCGCCGCGAAGGGCGCGGTCGATTGTTTCCGGGAGGTAGGGCGGTTCGGCGTTCGCTGCGAGGACGCGGCCCTGCGGGCGCGGCGGAATGGTGTGGGCGCGGAGCATGTAGCGAATGCCATCAAGCGGCGGTGGGGGCGTGAGCGCGGCAAGGCAGTGTTGAAGGGCCTCGGCCATGCCGGGCGTCGCGGACACGAGCTGCCATTCGGCGATGCGGTTGTGGGTGATCGCCACGACGAGGCAGAGGCCTTGGTTGTGGTGCAGCGTGAAGATGGAGGTGCGCTTGGAAGCGACGGCATCCCAGTAGGTGGGGTTGGCGATGTGGCTTCCGCTGTGCGGGATGGCGAGACAATTGCCTGCGGCGAGACCGGTGTTTCGGAGGTGTATGGGGTGAACGAGCTGGTGGAGCGCGTAGGCTCCGTGGGTGGCGATCACGGGGCGCGGCGGCACCGGCGTCTTTGCGGCGGCGATGACGCGGGCGGTTTCGTCTTCGTCGTGTTGGTTTTGCCTGCGTCGGCGTTGCTCGCGCACAAGCCGTACGACGCCGCCGAACGTGAGTTTTGTGGTGAGGAGCTGCGGCCGGGCCAGCAGGTATCGCGTGGCATCGGCGATATCCGAGCCGTGCGCGCGGTTGTTGTCGCGGGTCATGAAGGCCGCGAATTTGCGGATGAGTTCGGTGCGTTGGGGGATGGTCAGGCGCCCGGGGCGATGATGGAAGGCGCCCTGGATCCAAACCGCGAGGGCGTGGCGCTGGTGTTCGCAGTTGGTGATGGTGAGCGCCTTGCCGTAGGCGCGGCCGAGAACGTCGCGCCCGGCGAGGACATGGGTGATTTGGGTTTGGGTGAGGCGGGTGATCATGCGCGTGCCCCCGGGGTTCCCGCGCGCTCAAGTTCCTTCAAGCAGAAAAAGAGCAGCCACGAGGTGGTTCCACGTTGCGTGTTGCAGCCGTGACAGGCAGCGACCTCGTTGGGAAAGCCCCGCCTCCCCCCTTCGGAGAACGGGGTCAGGTGTTCGAGCGTGGCGTCGAGGGGGGAGCGCGGCAGCCGGAAGGGGAGCTGAAGCATCGGCTCGGTGCAGTAGAAGCAGAGCCCGTCCTGCTCCTGGAAAAGCTCCGTCCGCCGCGTGTGATCGTGCTGTTTGCCCCTGCTGGTCATGGCTGCTCCCGGAAGGAGTGGATGTGGCGGCGGCGGCGGTGTCCGAAGGGCGACACGGGGCGCGGGTCGGACAGGTTTTGTTTTTTGCGCGCGCGACGTTCGTGGCGGATGCTTTCAATCGCGAGCTGTTGGGTCGCGAGTGGTCGGCCGAGCCCTATGCGGAACAGGCCGAAGCGCGCTTCGAAATAGTCGGTGATGTCCGCGATGATTGTGCGGAGTGACGGTTCATTGGGGAAACACACGTCGAGATCCACCAAGGTGGCATCGTGCATGTGGAAGAGTGCGATGCGGGCGGTTCCCGCGCGCAGCGAAAACAGCCGTTCGGATGCGCTGGCGAGGTGGGTCCAGTAGTCGAGGGAGTGAAGCAGCGCCGGGTCGGCATTGCCCGGGACGCGGCTCTCCGGGTCGTAGGGGTTCAGGCGGCAGAGGCAGTTATCGAGGCGCACGCCCTCTTCCCACAGGTGAAAGGGGTGGGTGAATTCCACGAGGTGGTAATGACCGTCGCGGTCATGCCAAACGGAGGGTGGCGGGGGCGGACATGCCCTTGCGGCCATGTCGGCGATTTCCTCGTCCACGGTTTGTGTTCTGAGTTGCTCGCGGGCCCGCCTCGCTTTTTGCTGCAGCGCCATGCTCACCATCGTCGGGATTCCAATCGGCGTGATCAGGAGTTCGGGTTTGGTGAGGGCGACGTCGGCCGCGTGGATGACGCGGGTGAGGAAGCTTGGGTTCGCGGCAAGGGTGCCGCCCCGGCGCGCGAAGAGGATGACCTTGCGCGCGAAGAAGGTGAAGGCGCGGTCGGCCTCGTCATCCAGTTCGCCGAACATGCGCACGGAGATGTCGAGGGCGGCGATGGTCGCCATGCGAATGGAGTCGCTGTTGGTGAAGTCGAGGTGCATGTCGCCCTGAGGTGAAAGGAAAGGTGCGCCGCGCGCGGTCTTTCCGGCGAGGATGTTGTCGAGCATGTGGGAGGCGTCAGGCATCGCGCTCCTCCCGTGGTGGAAAGTGCAGGACCGTGCCGCTGTCGGTTTCCTGAACGTCGTAGTCGAACTCGTCGTCCACGAGGGTGAGCTCGGCGTGTCGGGGATAGAAGGGATTTGGGTCGTAAAGGCCTTGGAACATGGGGTCGGTGAGGTAGTTCGGCAGGCGGACCACGGCGCCCGGCTGATGCGGGCGGTAGAGCGCGGTCTGGTTGGGGGCGAGGTTTGAAATCGGTCGCGGGCAGGTGTCCGTGAGGTAGTCCTGCAGCTTCTTGGCGGCCATCGGTGTTGTGGCGCCGAAGTATTGGTGGATGCTGCTGTTGTTGAGGATGGTTTCCCACGCGTGGGGGTAAAGCTTCGTCAATTGGGAGAGGTCTTGCCAGAAGCTCCAGACCTTCATCCCGTATCCGCGCATCAGCGTCACGGCGGACACCAGTTCTTTGAGTTCGCCGAGCTGTGCGGCCTCATCGATGAGGAAGAGCGTGGGGATCTTGGGCGCCGCGTGTCGGCGCGAGATGGCGGTGAGCAACGTCACCAGCCAAAGCCTCAAAAGCTTCGAATGGGTGACGAGCTTGTTCGGCGGTATGACGATGTAGATTGTCATGGGGTCGCCGCGCACCACTTTTTTGAGGTCGATGGTTGAGCGCCAGAGGCTGCCCGCCACGGCGCCATCCGTGATGAACGCAAGATGGTCCATGGCGGTGGAAGTGATGGAGGAGCGTGTGCGGCCCATGGCCATGCCGGGCGGCGAGAAAACATGGCCGATGTCGGGATGGCAGGATCCTTTGGCGCTGACGTATTCCGTCATGCCGGTGTGTTCGTCGTAGGTGCGGACGACGGTGTTGACGTCGGTTAGCGTCGGCGCGGGAAGGTTGGTGGCGCAATAACCGATGGCTTCGGTGATGAGGGTTGCGGCGCGGTTGTCCCAGTAAGGGTCCTGGTGCTTTCCGAAAGCGTGCTGCTGGATCGCGGCGTTCGCGAGCACGCGCATGTCGTCGATGGTGGCCTTTTTCAAGGGGCCCAGCATGTCGAAGGGATTGAGCGAGGCGCGTTGCAGGCAATCGGTGAGGCCGAAGGGGTCGAGCACGTGCACTTTCTGTCCCATGGCGCGGCGGCGCGCCGCTGTGACGGCGTAGTTTTCGCCCTTGGGGTCGATAATGATGGTGGGCCCGCGCCAGGTAAGCAGCGCCGGAATGATGCACGAGACACCCTTTCCTGCGCCGGTGGGTGCGATGGTGATGTGATGCCCTTCGCGGCTGTCGTCCCAGATGGCGGATGGGAATTCTGATTTGCGTCCACGGCCGGGGGGGTCTTGCCAGCCGAGGAGGATGCCGTGTGGCGGTCTGGTGGTGCGTGGAGGCATGATGGGCTTTCCGGAATCAAACAAAATCAAACGGCGGCGTTTAGTGGGTTGGTGGGGTGGCAACGCGTCGGATCATCCGCTTCAATGGGAGTTCCGACGTGACGCCGGTGAGCTTTAGCCAGCGGATAAAGACGAGGATGATGGCGGTGCGGACGCGGTCGAGCTTCATGTCGTCCGGCATGTGCTGTTCGAGGTCGCGGAACAGCGCCACCAGCAGAAGGCCGACCGACCCGATGGCCCGGTTGCCGCCGGGGATGGCGATGGGCCCGCCGCGTGGCTGGCCGTCGGCGGTGTAGCCTTCCATCACGTTGAGCAGCTGTTCGTAGGGGTCGAGCCTTTTCATCGGCGTCCTCGGCGGAGGGCGGGGCAGCGCACGAGAAGCTGCGGCGCGACCAGGATGATCAACGGGAGAAGCAGGGTGAGCGCGAGCAATGCGCTCACCCTCAACGTCCCGGGCTTACCTGGCGCGGTGTCGGCGCAGATCAAGGCGAGGCCGTTGGTGACGATGCGCCGTCGCGTCGTTAGGAATCGGTGGATGGTGTCGAAGTGAGTACGCGGCAAGTGGGCCTCCCCCTGGGAACGACGATAACGTCGGTGCTGCGCGCCGGGTGAGGAGACGCGTCGGCTCCCGGTCCGTGGGGTAAACACGGACGCACGGGTTGGGTGGGATGGGACCCCGCTGCCGTCTGCGGCTCTCAGGAGCGCGCAGCACCGGGTGCGGTATGATCGCATCCAAATGGACGGGAATGCGGCGGGAAAGCGCCAACAAAGGGGTTCGCAACCAATAGGTCATCACCCGCGTTCGCGGGTCTTTTCCTGAGCAAAGTCGCGTGGAAGGAAAGTTTCGGCACCGGTGTCGAGGTTGAGTGCCTCCGCGATTTTCGCGGCATCGTGCCAATTGAGTACCGGTGATTTTCTTTCACCCGTGATGGCGCGGCTGATGGCGCTTTGGGAAATGCCGAGGAGTTTTTTGAGTTGGCGTTGCGAGTAGCTGTGGGCGGTGGTTGCCTCGGCGACGCGGCGCCAGACTTCGGTGACCTCGCGCGCCGAGGCGCGGTAGAAATGCCATTCGCGTTTTTGGTCGTCGGTGAGCGGCGCCGTGAGGTCGGTGGGCTCCAGCTGGAGGCTGGTGGCGATTTGCTGGACGAAGTCCTTCCCGAGCTGAAGCGATCCCTGGCGCAGGTGGCGCGCCATCAGTTGGGTCATGCCGGCGGCCTCAAGATCCTTGCGCGGAATGTTGAGGCGGTGAAGGTGGTAGGCGACAAGCGCGGCGAGACCATCGGGGTCTTGTCCATCCTGGAGAAGGGGCAATGGCCGTCGTGCCAGTCCTCGCGCTTTCGTTGGCCATCATTATGGGATGGTTCGCGAGGATGGGAACTGACGGTGCGGAAAATATGGTCAGTTTTGCGTTTGCCAACTTTGTGCGTACACCGATAAATTGGGGACATGAAGAGTAGCGACGTTGTTGCGCGGCTTCGCGCTGAAAAGGAATCCCTGAAGGGGTTGGGCGCCGTTCATGTGTATTTGTTCGGGTCGGTGGCGAGGAACGAAGCGCGCCGCGGCTCGGACGTTGGTGTTTTCATCGACAGGGACAAGCGGCGCCCGATGGGGTTGCCGGACCTCGTGCTCTTGCGGCGCCGCATGCAGGACGTGCTTGGCGTGAAGGTGGACTTGGGGACGCGCGGTGGCTTGCACCCGTTGATCCGCCGCGCGGTGGAGCGCACGGCGATCAAGGTGTTCTAAGCCAGGGCCTCGGCCTTTGGCTTCTGGACATGCGGAACGCCATTAAGGCGAGTGCAGCGTTGGTCAAGGGCATGAGCCGCGAGCGCCTGGAAAGCAACGAGGCGGTCTATTGGGCGGCGCAGAACCGCATCCTGGTGGTGGCCGAAGCGGCCAAGCAGATCCCGAGGTCGGTCCGCGCGCGATATCCCGAGGTTCGGTGGAAGGATTTGATTGGCATGGGCGACATGCTGCGGCACCAGTATTTCCGCGTCGAAGCGGATATCGTGTGGGATACGGTGAAGGTGCATTTTCTGGTGCTGCTCAAGGTGGTCAACGAGTTGCCGGCCGCTGATGGGGTGTCAGCAAAATAAAAGGCGGACAGCCACCACGCGGTGAAGCGTGGCGGCGCCGTTGGGGCAACTTCGGTTCGGACGGCACGCCGGTCGCGGCGTCGGCGAAGACGCGGACGATTCCTTCGAGCCCGCCGAAGATGAGCGCGAGGGACGCGATGAGACGGGGTCCCTCGTAACCGTTTTGCATCAACCAGAGCAGCGCGCACGCGAAGGCGATGTAGAGGAAGGCCCTCACAAGCGCGTAAGCCACGCGGTTGAGCGTGTAGTCGTTGAACATGGATGTGCGGCTTTCTCCCCCTCCGCTCGCGCCGGGAAAGGGCGTGGCGGAGACGGAGGTCTCGGGGGCGTGATGATTCAGAACAGCTCTGTTGGCAACTGGGAATGAAAAAGAAAGTGGAAATCAAAAAAGCCGCCCCTCATGGGGACAGCACCATCATCAGCGTGAAGATGCGGGAGCCATACACGATCGCGACGATGGCGAGGCATAACGCCGGCACAAGGGCCAAGGACATACGCGTGCTCCACCAACCGCGCGCTTCGGCGTGGGCGGCGAGTTCACCGTAGCACCAGCATAGGGCGCACGCGGTGATGTACTTGATGGTGAGGGAAATCATGGATGTGATGCTTTCTCCCCTCGCATGCCGCCGGAGGGGCATGCGGAGAGGAGGTCTCGGTGGCGTCATGGTGGATGCGGATTTCATTGGCAAGGGCGTATGATAAAAGAAACGGAAAACAAGGGAGGGTTCAATGAGCGATGAGATCAAGCGCCGTCCGTTCGAGGCCATCACCGAACCACCGAAGGATGTTCCGCATGCGCCGCATATTTTCTTTGATGGCGCGCCGACGGGATCGGTGATGAACGGGATCATCGGCGCCACGCTGGTGGCGATCAGGCAGGTCCCGGACGGCGACAAGATCATGACCGATGCCGTGGTCACCGCGTACCTGCGGTGCAGCGTGCCGGCAGCGAGGGAGTTGGTGGCGCACCTGCAGTCGGCCATCACGTTGCTCGAGCAGCAATCCCGCATGATGAACATGCAAGGCCCGCCGAGCGCGTGAGGCAGGATGAAGAAACCCGACAACTGTCCCGCGTGCGGCGCCCTGTGGAGAGGAGAGGAAATCCCTCGCGAGCACCTGCACTTGTATGGCGGCAGCCTTCATTACTCGCGGGTTATCGCGGTCTACGACATGATCCTGGACCGGCGCACGCACTATGAGTGCCCGGATTGCCAGGCCAAGTTCACGTTGGAGTTTGAGCCGCTCGACGATGCGTGACTGCCCACCAAAGCGGCAGCGTCCATGACGGCTATCATCTTTTCCGGCACTCTCGCCCGGTGGGAGATCTTGCAACCGTTCACAAGCTGGATGCAGCGCGCGGAGCCGCTGTTGGCGTGTTGCCGTACGCGGTTCCGGCGGAGCAAGCGGTTCTCGGCGCGTTGATGGTGAGGAACGCGCTTTACGATGAGCTGGGCGGGATGCTGCGGCCGGAACACTTCTACGTTCCTCTGCACGCGGCGGCGTTTGCCGCGCTCGAGCATCTCATCAACGTCCGCGGCGTGGAAGCGAACCCGATCAGCATCGAGGGACAACTCAGGGAGACGACCTTCGGGAAACAGGGTGGCCTCCTCCCGCACCTCAAGTCGATGTTCGAGAATGCGGGCTTCGCGGGTGACATCAAGAGCGTCGCCGAAGTTATTCAAACAACGTACCTTCAACGACAGCTTATGGGCCTGGGCGATGGTGTGAAGCGGGAGGCGGAGAAGGCGCCGACGTTTGAAGCGGTGGGCGCGATCATCGCCTCCGTGGGCGATGAGTTGTTCCGACTGTCGGGAACGGGGACGGCGAACACCGAACGCACGGCGCGGGAAAGCCTGCGCGAAATGCTTGACCAGGCCGAGCGTGCCATGCAGGCGGGCGGCCTGACGGGTGTGTCCACGGGGTTCATGGACGTGGACAAGCTGCTGGGCGGCCTGCAGCGCAGCGACTTCGTCGTGCTCGGCGCGCGGCCTAGCATGGGTAAAACCTCCCTGCTCCTCAACATCGCGCACCACGCGGCGAAGCGCATGATGGACGGCGAGCAGGACGGCGCGGCGGTTGGCGTGTTCAGCCTCGAGATGTCGCGGGTTCAGCTGATGCAGCGGATGGTGGCCGGTGCCGCCAACCTGAACAGCCAGCAGATCATGAACGGTCAACTCTCAAACAAGAACTTTGAGAGCATGACGCAAGTGATGGGGGGAATGGCGGAACTTCCCCTCATCATCGACGACGCGGCGGGTCTCACCATCCAGCAGATCCACAGCCGCGCCCGGCAGATGAAGCGGAAGCACAACATCGGCCTGCTGATTGTGGATTACTTGCAGCTGATCCGTTCCCCCACCCTTCGCGGTGAACAGAACCGGACGCAGGAAGTGACGGAGATTTCCCAAGGCCTCAAGCAGATAGCGCGTGAACTTGATGTGCCTGTTCTTGTCGCCTCTCAGTTGTCGCGCAACCTGGAATCCCGGGAGAATAAGCGTCCCCTCCTCAACGACCTCCGCGAAAGCGGCGCGATCGAGCAGGATGCCGATGTGGTGGCCTTCCTCTACCGCGAAGATTTCTACCTCGCCCGCCAGCTTGGCGCCGGTACGGAGGAAGTGACGGGCAACGACCAGGAACGCCGCAAGGTGATGGAACTCAAGGAGCGGCTTGAGAAGGCGAAGGGTATTACGGAGTTGATCATCGCCAAGAACCGCAAGGGACCCGTGGACACCGTGCGGCTGTTGTTTAGGGCCGAGACCACCACGTTCCAAAGCTTTGCGGGCGGGGCGCATGTTTGACCGGAGGTTGCCGAGCAGCGTTGTCGCTGCGGAATCGTTGGCGGTGGATGTCCGTCAGTACGCGGTGGTGACCGATCAGGAAGGTCGCTTGTTGGTGCTTCAATACCCGCCGCTTTACGAAATTGACGCGCGCAACCGTTGGACGTTGCCCGGCGGCGCCCTGCTGAGGAAGGAAGATCCGCGTGCCGGCATCTTCCGGGAGCTTTCCGAGCAAACGGGGCTTGAGCCGGAACTTGGTCTTCACGTTCGCGTACATCGCGGCGTGCGTCGTGCTGGGCTTTGGGTCTTCTATCGCGGGTTTGCGGTGGAGACAGCGGTAAAGTTGTCACCGGAGCATCAGGGCGTTGCGTGGGTTGGGGGCGATGAGTTTCGCGACTTACCGTTTTTTGTCGACAAGCTCAAGGACGTCGCGGCGGAGATGCTGCTTCCCGATCGGGTGCAATGGCTGCCGAGTGCGGCAAAGCGGTCAATGATACCGATTGGGTGAGGCCTCGGCACGGGCAACGAGTTTGGCGGCCCGTCGGTCCGACATCGTCAAGAGGGCGCTGACGCTTTTCGGACCGATGCCCTGGCGTGCCATCTCCACGCGGGACGCGATGCGTTCCTTCGAGTAGGTGAAGGCCATGGGGGCATGTTTGAGGATGTCGGCGGGCGTGCGGTTGTGTCCCACGGCTTCCCCGAGTTTGGTGAGCAGCCACGCCTTTTCGCGCGTGTTGTCGGCGGCGAAGGTCAGAAGGTAGGGATGCCCAAGGATTTCCTTAATCATTGCGGCGTGATCGAGGTGGAAGATGGCGGCGAGGTCGAGCATGCGGGAGAACAAGGTCGCGGGCCGCATGGTCAGCAACGGCGGGCGTTGTAGGTAGGCGGCGGCGAGCGCGGCGGTGTCGCATTTGAAGAGCGCTGCGCCGGCGCGCACGTTGTCGGCAAGGGATGTGGGTTTGACCTGGAGCATGGAGGGATTGGCGATGAAGGCCTTGGCGACGGCGTGCGTGGTGGTGGAAAGAAGGTCGGCCACGTGAGCGCAATGCCCGGCGAGTTTGTCGGGCGACGTGACGATGATTTGGGGCTGGCGGTAGATGGCGGTGGTGATGCTTTCGAGCGGTAGGTCGAGCGCGGCGGCAAGGGCTTGTGCCCGGCATTCCAATTCGGCGCAGGAGTATTGAAGGAGTTGGGGCTTGCGTCGGAGGAAGAGCAGCAGCTTCGGGCGATCGACGTGGAGAAACGCGCAGAGCTCGTCGACGCGTGCAATGATCGCGGCAGGGCGCAACAGGAGCACACGCGGGGTCTCGCAGACCCAGCCGTGGTAGGCATCGGGGCCGATGCCGAGAAGCGGGGGAGCTTGGCGCATCGTGGCGCGCAGGGCGGCGATGTCGTCGATGAAGAGTCCTGGCGCCGACAACGCCATGGACACCGCGGTTTCGGGGGTGACCTTCAAGAGGCGGGAGAGCGCCCCGGCGCGCAAGCTGATCTGTTCTTTGGTCAGGGTGGTGAGTGCGGGCAGTTCGTTGGCGGCTTGCGCGACTTTCATGGGTACTAGGTTGGGTTGCCACTTGCGCAGTACCGCGAGAAGGGGGCCGGCGTCGGCGGGGTCGGTCTGGACGTGCATGATGTGAAGGCGCGACAGGTGCGCGTCGAGGATTTGGGGCGGAACGCCAATTTGCTGCGCAGCACGTGCGACGGAAACGGTGAGCCGGTCCCCCGCGCACAGCGCGCGCAGCGCCTCTTCCTTGGCGGCACTCCAGATGTTGTCCTGATGCTTGGCGGAACGGAGGTTGAGCGCGGTCATGTCGTTGTTGACGGTTCTGGGGCGGCATCCGAGCTTCGCGGCGATGACGTTGGGATGGAGGGTGAGCACGCCATCCTTGGCGAACGTGAGGAGCTTCTCGCGCCGTTGGGCGGTTTGCGCGGTCCGCTGGTCGCGGTGGCGCTGCAGGTTCTCGATGCCGGGGCGCGGCGGGAACGCGATGTGAAGCCTCTTCATGGCGCGGCGCAGCGTTTCGGCCGTGCAGTGGAGGTGCTTGGCGGCTTTGTCCACGGGCATGGTGAGCTGGCCGTCGCGGCAGAGTTTCTTGAGGGCATTGTCGCGGGCATGTGTGGACAAGGCATGATCCGGGGGCGGTGTCTTGGCGCCGATGGCTTTTAGTCGGTTGCGGATGGTTTGTCGGCTGACCTTGAAGCGCGCGGCGGCCTTATCAATCGGAATGGTGAGGACGCCGTCTTTGCAGAGCGCGCGAAGCGCGGGATGCGATGGTTTTGGTTGTGGGGTGTTCGCTGTTGCTGGTTGGGGCGCAGGGCGAGCCGTGGGGAGCCACCGTTTCGTTGGCGGCATGGCGAGGCGAAGCTGCAAAGCCCGGTGAGAGCATCCGACGCTTTTGGCGGCTTTTTGCTGGGTAACGGTGAGTTGGCCGTGGTGGTCCATGAGCGACCACAGGATGCCGAGCTTGTCAGGGGTCCAGGCGAACACAGGTTGGCTGCGGAGGTTGAGGCTGCGCATCGCGCGCTTCATCACCTTCACCGAACAGCCGATCTTGCGCGCCGCGTCTGCAACGGAGAGGGTGAGGTAGCCGTCCTTATCGGCAAGCCTCTTGATGCGGGCGGTGGTGTCGGGTGTGAGCGGAAGGCGGTCGGGTGTTTTGCCTTGGAGCAGGATGAGGCCGGTGATGATGCTGTGGCGGTCGCATCCGAGGACGGCGGCGGCTTTGGCGTTGGAGATGGTGAGCTTGCCTTTGCCGTCCAGAAGGAGATTGAGCTTGGAGAGCATGGCGGGCGTCCAGATGTGGGACCCGCGCCCGGGGGTGATGAGGCCACGGCGGGTGACTTCGGTATGGACGGTGGCGGGCGAAGTGCCGAGGAGCGTCGCGGCTTTCTCGATGGTGAGCACGAGACGGTTACGTTGGACGAGCGCGTCGAGCCGCTTGCTGTTCTCGGGTGTCCAAAAGGGTTGGCGGGCCATGCCGCATGTTCATGCGGATGGGCTGCGGGGCCAATGGTGTGTGCCTATGCGGTGGGCAGTGGCGATTTGATCTCAACGGCCATGTCGGTGGCGATGGCAGCGGTGCTGAGGATGAAGGATTGACTTCGGATTTCTATGACCGGGGCGAGTCGTGACGGGATTCGTATTTGGGGCGTGTTGACAGGTTTAAGCGGGATGACGACGCGTGTGGTGAGGGGTTCGAGAAGGTTGGATTGAATGTCGACAAGGTAAGGCGCGTGGGCGAGGGGGCTGGGGTAGATTTCGAAGTGTGCCATGGGGGCAAGGGCGGGCCCACAAGGGGGGAATGGCGATGCCGTTTTTGCGGATGTCGCGGTTATAGGCGTTGATGGCCTCCTTGTTGTCCTGGAGCCACTTTTCCGACTGGGCGGTGCGGATGCCGTCTTCGGCGGCGGGGGTCGTGTCGAGGTGGATGTGCTTGGCGGGGCGCAGCAGGTCCTCGCTGGTATCGATGATAACAGGGCTTCTGTGGTCGGGCGCGTTTATGGGGGCAGTATGTCCGTATACGGATTAACTGGGAACGGCCGGGTTGAAGTGGGCGTGGATTGCAGCGCTGCCACAAGCCTCATCATCAAAATGGTGTCGTGGCTTGTCGTATACGCGGAACTCCAAGACCTTGAGTGTGTGAGCAAGACCCTCGCGCGCGTGTTGCATGGTGCCGGATTGGCTTTGGCTGCGGCATTGGCTTTAAGCGGGAGTGCGCACGCCGCCAATGACTGGGTGAACTTCGGTACGGTCAGCATGACCGACGCCGTCACCCCCAAGCTGACCAACGGCTACCTTTGCTATACCGACGGCAAGGACATCGCCTGCGACACCGCCGTGGGCCCGGTGTACGTGGGCACTGCCGGCATGATTAACAACGGCGGCATGACGGTGGCGGGCAGCATCTCGGCCAGCACGGTCTCCGCCACCTATGTTTCCGGCACCGTCATCCAGGTGAACACCAGCGCCATGCCGTGCGGCACGGGCCTTGCGGGCGCCATCCGCTACAATTCCGGCAACATCGAGTATTGCAACGGCTCGGCCTGGGGCCAGTTGGCCAACGGTTCGGGCGGCACGCTCTCCGGCGGCTCGGCCACTGCCATCGCGTTCTGGAGCGGCCCGACCGCCCTTACTTATGAATCCGCCACCACCAGCGGCCTCTACTGGGACCATACCAACGGGCGTTTGGGCGTTGGAACGACGACGCCGACCTTGGCGCTCACGGTTGATGCTCGAAACAATATCGATGGGTTGTTGGTCCGTGGGAGCAACGCGCCTTACATCCAGGTCAGCAACACGGGTGGTCTCGGTCTAGGCCAGATTGGCATTGCCACGCAGGTAAACCAGTTTGGTCTTGGGACGTCGGTCGGCGATTTCTCAATTGGTTCCCTGAACGGAAATCTTTTGCTTACGGGTCGTGGCGCCGCAACCTCGGCGATCATCATGGGGACAGGGCCGTCATCCAACCAGGAGCGGATGCGTATCGATGTGAACGGCAACGTGGGCGTGAACACCCAATCCCCCACCGCCAGCCTCCAGGTCTCCGGCACGTTCACGGTGAGTAATAGTACCGACCCGAACTCGCCGGGCCTCTATGTGCCCAGCAACGGCAGCGTCGGCGTGTTCACCACTAATCCGGCGCCCTATGCGCTGGACGTGTCGGGCGACATCCGCGTCAGCAACGGCGGCGGCTCGACGGAAAAAGCGCTGTTTATGCGGTTCAATCCCGCCTTGAATTCCGGCATCTTGGGAACCTACGACTGGAACACGGCTACTTACCTGAACACCATCATCTGGGCGGGCGACCTCGCCATCGGCACGGGTGGCACTCACCCGAGCAGCCTGACCGTCGCGAACGGCGAAATCCAAACCGGCTCCTCTGGTGCGGCCTGCGTGACCGCCACCAACGGCGGGGCCATCCGGTACACTGCAGGCACGCTCTACTATTGCAACGGTTCCAACACCTGGAGCGCCCTCGGTAGCGGCGGAGGCACGTTGACCGGCGGCGGCTCCGCCACGGCCATCGCGTTCTGGAACGGCGCCAACAGCCTCACGTATGAATCCGCCACCACCAGCGGGCTCTACTGGGACCACATCAACAGCCGCCTCGGCATCGGCACCAACATGCCCGGGGTCCCGCTGACGGTTTCCGGCGGAGCGATCATGAGCGTCAACAGCACCGCCGACCGGGCCATCTACATGTCGGGGAACGGCGGAAGCGGCACGCCCATCCTGCAAGGCACGAATGCAAGTAACGCGATTGTCCAGAACATCGCCCTCCAGCCTTACGGCGGCAATGTCGGGGTTGGCGGTTTCGCGTCCCCCACAGCCACTCTCCAGGTTTCCGGCACGTTCGTCGTCAGCCAGACCGGCCAGAACAGCCTCTCGTCTGCCTCGCTGGCGGTGGACAGCCGCGGTGTCTCGGTGAGCAGCATTGTCCACATCACCGGCAGCGCGTTTTCGCCCATCGGCGCGGGCGGCAACGCCATCCTCTCCGGGACCACCGTCGTCTCCACCAGCAGCGCGGGGAGCATCACGTTTACTGTAGCCGGCAGTCCGGTGATGGTTATGGACGGAAGTGGTGCCGTGGGCATTGGCACCACGGCTCCCAGCAATGGCAGCAAACTGGTTGTTAACGGCGGTAATATCCGGCTTACGGGGAGCAACGCCCCGGCTGTGTACATTTCGCCCACGAGTGGCGATGTGTACGCCATCGGCGCAAATACCTCCATTGCCGGTGTGGGGGTTTGGGACAACAATACCGGTCAATGGCCGATCTCTATCAAAGACAATAGCAATCTTGTCGGCATCAATACCATTGCCCAAACCTACCGTCTCACGGTGAGTGGTGACTCAGGCAATGGCTCAAGTTTCAAGAAAGCGGCGATCGGCATTGAAGACACCGGTACAAGTGGCCGTACGTATTCTATAGGTTCGCGCGGTTCCGCCGGATTTGTTCTTGGCGATGATACCGCTGGTGTTGCCCGTATTGTCATCGCCCCCAATGGTGTGTTCACGCTCACCGGCACCTCCACCTGTACGCTCGCCAACGGGACCGGCACGACGTCCTGCACCTCGGACCGCAGGCTCAAGGACCGCATCGAGCCCATCAAGGATCCGCTGGACAAGCTGATGCTCATCAACGGCGTCACCTACCACTGGAAACGTAAGGATATAAGCGGGCCGGAGCACATCGGTGTCATCGCCCAGGATGTCGAGAAAGCATTCCCGCAGGCCGTCACCGAAGTGTCCGACACCACCATCGGCACCGCAAAGACGGTGGACTACGCCATCCTCATTGCCCCGGTCATTGAGGTTATCCGAGACTTCAAGCACCGCTTCGAAAGCACCGACGCGCAGCTCAAGGCCGCCAACGACAACATCCAAACCTTGAGGAACGAGGTTGAAGAACTGCGGCAAGAAGTGAGACAACTCAAGCAACAACGACAATGATAATGCGCCGTGCCCTTGGCCTGCTACTGCCCCTGATGGGCTTGTTGGCGATGTGTCAGGCCGCGAACGCCGCGTGCTCCAACCCGGTCGGCAACGCGGGGGACATGACCTACTCCACCTCCGCGAACGTGATGGCGTACTGCGATTCAACGAACTGGATCTCAATGGCGGGCGGGGTTTCATTCACCGTCAACACCAGCGGTGGCGGCGCGACCCCGTACGGCTCGACGGGTGACGTTCAGATCAATTCCGGCGGCGCCCTCGGCGGCGACACCGGCAACTTCACCTACAATGCAAGTACCCTTTCGGCACCGATTATTTCGGCCAGCACCGCCAACATCAATACGGTCAACTCGGCGGTGATCAACAACACGGGCCTCGGCACCTTCGGCTCCATCCTCGGCAACGGCGGGCTCACGGTTCTCGGCGCCGCCAGCATGACCACCATTTCCGCCACCGGCATCAGCGGTACGCTCATCCAGGTGGGCACCGGGGGAGGGGCCTCCTGCTCGGCAGGCCTCAACGGCGCGCTCAAATACGACACCACCAGCAACACCATCGCTATCTGCGTGGGGACCACGTGGACCGGCCTCAACTCCGGCACCATCACCGGCGCGGGCGTCAGCGGTGGTTCGGCCACCGCCATCGCGTTCTGGAACGGCGCCAACAGCCTCACTTATGAGTCCGGGACCACCAGCGGCCTGTATTGGGACCACACTAACGGATGGTTGGGGGTGGGGACGAATAGCCCAGCTAAGGAACTGACGGTCTCGGGAAGTGCACTCTTGGTTCCGTTTAGCAGTACAAGTTCCCCGACAATGTTTATCAAGGGCGATGCGACATATGCGGGCGTTCAAAATGTCCTGCGGTTCCGGCAATCGGGGAGTTCCGCCGGCGGCGTTGCGTTTTCATTCTTCGACTATGACCCCGCCATTTTCATGAAGCCTGGCGTCGGCACATCCACAAATATCGGGGTTCAAACCTCAAGCCCCACCGCCACCCTGCAGGTCTCGGGCTCGATGGTCGTCAGCACCACCGGCCAGAACACGCTGGCGTCGGCCTCCCTCGCGGTGGACACGCGCGGGGTTTCCATTTCCTCGGTGCTGCACATGGGCGGCTACGCCATCAGCCCCATCGGCGCGGGCGGCAACGTGATCCTTTCCGGCACCACCGCCGTCTCCACCAGCAGCGCGGGAAGCGTCACGTTCTACACGGGTGGCGCGCAGCGGGCCGTGATTGATAGCAGCGGCAACGTCGGCATCAACACCGGGACGGCCAACGGCAAGCTGCATATCATGCAGCCCAGCCAGGCCAGCTTGGGACTCGTCATCGGAAACGCCGCCTATTCGACCACCCCCTACAACGCCATGGGCATGCAGGTGAATGACGGTGGTACCGCCATCATCCGCGGCGGCTGGAATACGGCGAAGGCCATCATCCTCAACGATAACGGCGGTGGCGTCGGTATCGGCGGCGCCAGCGTGGCGGATACGCTGGACCTCAACGGCGGGGTGATTCGCGGCGCGCTCCGTTCCCGCACCGGCACGGGCACGGCCGGCAGCAACGCCTTCAACTTCTATTGGACAGGCGGTGTCGCCCAACTTTGGGTGGACAGCTCCAACGTCGGCAACATCACCGTCTCATCCGACCGCCGGGTGAAAAAGGATATCAAGTCCCTGCAGGAAGACAGCGGCCTCGCCGTCATCGAAAAGATGACTCCCGTGTCCTTCCACTGGAAAGACCCCAAGAGCGGCACCGAACTGCAGTACGGGTTCATAGCGCAGGACATGAAGAAGGTCCTGCCTGATATCGTGCGCAACACCGGCCTGAAAACCAAGGATACGCCGGACGGCCTGCTGCGGATTGAATATAACGGCCTGATTGCCCCAATCGTGAAAGCGGTGCAGGACCTCAAGCACCTCTTCGATGATGACCATGGTGAACTAAAGAAACTCCAGGCTGCCAACGAAAATCTCGAGCACCGCGTTGACGAACTTCAGAGGGAGCTTGAGAAATTGAAAGCGGCACGCTGAGGTGCGCTATTCGTTGTCCCCGAGCCGGAGCGCGGTGAGTGCGCAGCTTCTGTCATCGAACGATCCGCTAGTGCGTTCGACGTTGTAGCCCCCGAACCCGTTCTTCGCGCGGTAGGTCATCACGATGCGGTGGCCGCCGCCGGCGTCGAGAGGTGCGATCAGCGTCTTGATGTGCTCGAAACTTCCTGGGTCGCGCAACGTGCCCTGAACGGTGCGGACCATTCCGGGATGCGAGCCGTCCCACTTGGAAAGGCAGCGGAAGCCGGTGTGGTCGGCTTGCACGGCCGTTGGCTGGGCGCGGGGAGCCACAAGCATAAGCACAAGCACCACGGTGAGCCCCAGGAGCGTCCAGCCCTTGTATCCCGAGGCTTCGATTTTCTCGCCAATCCAGGTGAACATGGGGAACCCGCCTTCTTTAAAATTGAATGTTTTTGCAATGAAGCGAGGGTAGCTGCGAATTTCTTAACCGGGTGTGACCTGATTAGCGGGGGCGATGCCAAGGTTCGCAGGCGATACCGTCACCATCGCGGTCGTTCCACCAATAGTAGTCCGGTTCTCCGCGATGGGCGGGCGCAAGTCCCACGGCGCGGGCTGATGCGCAGTTCCTGCCAGCGGTGGCGACGCGGAGATCGTCGAGTGACCATGGCGACGCGAAGACGAGTGCGAGCAGTGTGCCCAGCATAAGGCTCCAAATGACCCACCAGCTCCGGAGCGACGACGCGAGCGCGCCGATGCCGGGCCCGTTCCGACGCGGTCGCTCGATGCCGAGATCGATGCGGTTGCGGCGGGAGGCGGCTTCGCGGCCGGTGCGGTGATGGTCGTCGAGGTTCATTGAAAGGCCTTCAAGTATACAGGCTATGGTGCTGGGAAGGGGTTAGGAGTGAGTTAACCGGTTGCGCCGTGCGGGCCTGCAACATCCCTGCGTGGGGAATGGGCGGCAAACGAGTGGCACCCCTCGCGGTATACGTTTTCCTTCAATAGATTGTCGGTGTGACCCTCACGGTTCGCCCGTTCGGCGCGGCGATGCGCATGTGCCTGCTCCTCTTGGGGCTTCTCATCGTGGCGCAAACGGCGCATGCGGCCTGCGCGAATCCGGCCGGTGTCGCCGGCGACATGACCTACTCCACGTCCGCGAACGTGATGGTCTTTTGCGATTCAAACAATTGGGTGAGCATGGCGGGCGGCGTCTCGCTCACCGTCAACACCAGTGGCGGCGGAGGGGCCACCCCGGCGGGCTCCACGTCCGACGTGCAGTTCAACAATGGTGGGGCTCTTTCCGCCGACACCGGCAACTTTACGTACAGCGCGGGATTGCTCAAGGCGCCGAACATCAGCGCCACGGCGATCACCGCGAGCGGCGCGGGCAACTTTGGGACGCTCAACAGCTCCGGTCTCGCGACGCTGGGCTCGCTGATCGTCACCGGTGGCGCGACCATCACCGGTCAGGCCAGCATTACCACCGTCTCCACCAGCCTCCTCCAACTAGGCAACAACGGCGCGACGTGCACATCGGGCCTGGCGGGCGCTCAGCGTTACAACAACGTGTCCAACACCATCGACTACTGCACCGGCACGGCATGGATGAGCCTTGGGCCGAGCTCGACAACGCCGGTGGCGTTTCAGGTCAGCAAAAACGCCGATCAAACCGTCACCGCCAGCCAGCACACAAAACTCACGTGGCAAACCGAGGAGTTCGACACCAACAACAATTTTGCGGCGGACAGGTTTACGGCCACCATTCCGGGCTTTTACCTCATCAACCTGAACGTCTTCTGCACGACCAACATAACCAATGGCAGCTGCCAAGCGGAAATTTGGAAGAACGGTTCCCCCGTCAAATATGGGGTGGGGCGGGCTGATAGCGCGGGCGCGGGCGGCGTTGCCAATGCCATCCTCTACCTTGGGGTGGGGGATTATGTGGAGGGATATGCCTTCGACGATGGGGTGACCATTCAGAGCAGCAGTGGTCAGAAAACGTTCATGAACGGCGTTCTTCTCGCACCCCAGGGGGGCGGCTCGGGCGGCACCGCCACCCCCGCAGGCTCCACCGCCGACGTGCAATTCAACTCCGGCGGCCTGCTCGCCGCCGACACCGGCAACTTCACCTACACCAGCTCCACGCTGAAAACGCCGTCCCTCCTCACCGGCGGCATCACCGCCACCGGGCAGGCAAGCCTCACCACCGTCAGCAGCACGCTTGTGCAACTCATCTCAAATACCACCACCGCCTGTACGGCGGGCATTGCTGGGGCGCAGCGCTACAACAGCGTGTCCAACACCATCGATTACTGCACCGGGACGGGTTGGATGAGCATGGGCCCGTCCAGTACCCAACCGATCTCCTTCTTGGCCAATAAGGGGGGAACGGACCAGACTGTTACGACGGATACGACTGTGCAGCTGACGTTTGGCAACGTGGTCTACGACACGAACAATAATTTTTCGTCCAACGCGTTCACCGCTTCGGTGCCGGGAAAATATATCTTCTCGGTGCAGGTTTGGTGTGCGGATTCGACAACGTATTGCGATGCGTACATTTACAAAAACGGTGTGAGTGTCGCGCAGAACTACGTTGCAACGTCGGTTGGCAGTTCATCCGGCGTGACAACAATTCTTGATATTGCGGCTGGGGATGTCGTCAAAGCCTATGTGCAGAACCGGCATGGAACGAGCGTCGGGGGAAGTACCGCGCAAACCTATTTCGCCGGTGCGCTACTTTCGCCCCAAGGCTCTGGCTCCGGCGGCACCGCCACCCCCGCAGGCTCCACCGCCGACGTTCAATTCAACTCCGGCGGCCTCCTCGCGGCCGACACCGGCAACTTCACCTACGCCAGCTCCACGCTGAAAACCCCATCCCTGCTCACCGGCGGCATCACCGCCACCGGGCAGGCGAGCCTGACCACCATCTCCACCAGCCTCATCCAGGTCGGCAACAACGGCGCGAGCTGCACCAACGGCATTTCGGGTTCACTCCGGTATTCGTCCGTGAGTTCGACGATGGAATATTGCAACGGCAGCAACTGGAGCAGCATGGGGCCGTCGGCCACCGTTGCTTATATGTTGAAGACCCAGGCTTCGGCGCAGGGTAGCGTCACAGCGGCCGGAACCGTGATTGTCTTTGATACGGTCACAAATTCTGGTGGTACCGATATCACCGCAACGGGCAACCGCATCGTCTTGGCGCCCGGGTCAAGTTATTTGCTCCAGGCGAACGTCGCGATTAGCAACGCCTCGACGACTTCCAACATGATCTACAAAATTTACGACGCCACAAACAACGTGGCGGTCGGCAGCCCTGGATCGGCGGGATTCAATTGGGGAAACGATACCTATGCCCAAGCTTTTGTGACCCCATCGGTTTCGACGGCCTATGAAGTGAGGGTACTCGCGGTCAATGGGGGAGCCAGCGGGATCACGAACGGCGGCTCTTCGTTCTCCGCGATAAAACTCGGCGGGGGCGGTTCCGGCGGTTTCGGCGGTGGCACGGCCAACCCCGCAGGTAGCACGGCGGATATCCAGTTCAACAGCGCCGGCGCGCTCGCGGCCGATACCGGCCGCTTCACCTACGTGAGCAGCACGGGGCTGCTCTCGGCACCGACCGTCAGCGCCAGCGCGATCAGCGGCACGCTTATCCAGGCGGGCACCAGTAGCGCCACTTGCGGCACCGGTTTGCTGGGCTCGATGCGCTACGCCAACGATACTCTGGAGGTTTGCGCGTCGCGCGGGTGGGTTGGCCTTGTGTCCGGTTCGACCATGCCGGTGTTTACCTGTCCGGCAGGCTTCACCCTGATGCAGTCGCAGGGCCAGACCATGGGGTGCATTCAGAATTCAGACGAGGGCACGGACGACTGTATTTCCGCGATCAATGCCTGTTGGTCGAACTATGGCGGTCGTCTTCCCACCTACTCGGAACTTACTGCCGCAGTGGGGGCGGGTATTGTGCCATTCACCACGAGTGAGTGGACAGGAGAAGCAAGTTATGGGTCCAGTGCCTCGTGCGGCGAGAAGTCGACGACATCTTCGAGGCCGACGGCAAGTACCTACTCGTCTAATGTGAGTTTCCGCTGCTTCATCCCGGCCAATGGGATTATCTCCGGTACGAGCACGAGCGGCAGCGCGCTCGCCAGCATGACCGACGTGACACTCGATACACTCTCCAATAACGATCTGCTGCAATACAACAGCGGCAGCTCAAAGTGGGTGAACGTTTCGGCGAGCAGTGTCATTCCTTCGCCGGACCGGATCACGTCCGGCACGCTGGCGGTGACGGCGAACAGCGCGACGAGCTACATCAGCCTCTCCACCAACGGCACGGACTGGGGCTACCTGAACAGCACCAACAGCTACCTGCCTAAGCTGTCCAGCGCCAACGTCAGCAGCACGCTGGTGTCGGCGAGCACCATCTCCGCCACCGACATCGAGGTGGGGGCCGGCGGGGCCTGCACGGCGGCGAATGCCGGCAAGATCCGGTACAACGCGACCTCGAACACGTTGCAGGTTTGCCCGGCAAGCGGGGTGTGGACGTCGCTGTCCTCGTCCACCACGGGCGGCGCGGGCGTGAGCGCGATGGCCAGCCTTACCGATGTGCAGCTGACCAACCTCGCGGGCCGCGACTACCTCCGCTACGACGCGGGCACCAGCAAGTGGGTGAACATCTCCGAGTCCACCGTGATGAGCACCACGACAATCGTGTCGAACTGGCCGGATGCCATCGCGTGCACCAACGGTTCGGGGACGAGAATCTTGGCCCAGCAATCGGTCGGCGCCACGCAGCACTTCTACGCGGCGATAGACCAGACGCCGACAGCCTATGGTGTGTTCTTCAGCAACACGACGCAGGCGTATGCCTCGCAGCAAAACATGACTGGCTATGATTGTGTGACGAACACATGGTCCATTCCCCAACTGTATGCGCAGGGCAAAGCCTTCAACTTCATCGGCAACGCCAACACTGGCGGTACCGCCCTCGGCGATCGCATCACCTCGGGCACGCTGGCGATGACGGTCAACAGCGCCACCAGCTACATCAGCCTCTCCACGGGCGGCACGGACTGGGGCTACCTGAACAGCGCCAACAGCTACCTGCCCAAGCTCTCCAGCGGCAATATCAGCAGCACGCTGGTGTCGGCTAGCACGGTGAGCACCACGCTGCTGCACCTCATCTCCAACACCACCACCGCCTGCACCGGCAGCCTCGCGGGCGCCCAACGCTACAACAGCGTGTCCAACACCATCGATTATTGCTCCGGCACGGCGTGGCTGTCTCTCGGGCCGTCGGCGACGGTGGTTCCTTCGTTCGCGGCGTACAAAGCCGCCGCCACGCAATCCATTGCCTACAATACGATTACGAAAGTGACCTTTGACGCCGAAACTTTCGATACGAACAATAATTTTTCGGGGAGCAGGTTCACGGTGACGATACCTGGCACTTACCTGTTTACGGGGGCGATTAGATTTGTCACCAGCAACGATGCGGGAAGAGGTATTTATGCGTACCTTGAAAAAAACGGGTCAATCGTAGGTGGGCAACACATTATCGTTTCCAACGGGCTTTATAATAACGTCGGTTTTGCACTAGTCGTAAATGCTCAGGTCGGCGACTACTTTGAATTATTTGCCCAGCAGAATGGAGGAAGTTCTGGAAATATAGATGTTTACAACAATAATTTTACGTACTTCACCGGGTCGCTCCTCACGATGAACGGTGGAGGCCCTGTTGGCTCGGCCACCCCGGCGGGAAACACCGCGGACGTGCAATTCAACAGCAGCGGCCTTCTCGCGGCGGATACCGGCAACTTCACCTACGCGAGCGGGACACTCCAGGCGCCGGCAGTTTCGGCCACGGTGCTGAACAGCCAGTACCTCTCGGCGACCACCATTTACAACCCGGGCACCCTCAGCGGCAACACGGCGGCGTTCAACAGCGTTTCCAGCACGCTTGTCTCGGCCAGCCTGATTCAACTTGTTTCCACCAGCACCACGACCTGCACGGGGGGCACCGTGGGCTCCATCCGCTATGCCAGCGACACCATCCAGGTGTGCGCCACGACCGGTTGGACCAACCTGAGCTCCTCCAGCACCGTCGGTGGCGGTGCCACTCCGGCGGGCAGCACCAAGGATGTGCAGTTCAACAGCGGGGGGGGGCTTGCGGCCGACACCGGGAAGTTCACCTACACCAGCGTGACGGGGGTTCTCTCCGCCACGACGGTCTCGGCCAGCACCATCAGCAGCACCTACATCCAACTGCCGAGCGCGACTACGGTGCTGGCTTGTGGCAACGGCGCGGCGGGCACCATGCGCTACACCAGCGGAACGATGCAGGTGTGCGACGGCAGTGGATGGACAAACGTCGGGATCGGCATCCCGCAGGGCACCATCTCGGCGTTCGCGTTCACCAGCTGCCCGAACGGCTGGAGCGAGTATACCCCCGCGCGCGGCCGCTTCCTGCGCGGCATCGACAACGGCGCGGGGGTCGACCCCTCCGGCACGCGGGTCCCCGGCGCGACGCAAGTCGACACCCTTCAAAACATCACCGGCTCGTTCCGAATTACGCGTGGTCAAGCAGGTAATGCGGCTGGAGCATTCTCCATTGATGCAAGTGTAAGCGGGGGTAATCACGGCACGGGCACGGCCAATAATTATCCTGATGTCAGTTTGGATGCCTCTTTGGTCGCCCGCACCTCGACGGAAACCCGCCCGGCCAACGTCGCGGTGATCTTCTGCCAGTATAGCGGCTACCAAAGCCAGCAGATGGTGGGTCCCATGATGCTGGCCAGCCTGTCGGATGTGTCGGTCGCCGGCGCGATCAGCGGTTCGGTGCTCACGTACAGCAACGGCACGTGGATTGCAGGCGCGGGCAACGCGGCGATCGCGGCGGGCGCCACCAACGACGTGCAGTTCAAGAACAGCGGCGGCGGCCTTTCGGCGGACACCGGCCGCTTCACCTACGTGAGTTCCACCGGACTGCTCTCGGCGCCGACCGTCAGCGCCAGCGCCATCAGCGGCACGCTGATCCAGGCGGGCACCAGCATCGCGAGCTGCGGCAGCGGGCTGCAGGGCGCGATGCGCTACGCCAGCAACACCATGCAGGTGTGCACGACGGGCGGCTGGACCAGCCTCTCGTCGGCGCTGTCCAACCTGGCGGACGTGAACATCACTAACCTCTCGGCGCGCGATTACCTGCGCTACGACCTGCCCAGCAGCAAGTGGGTGAACATCTCCGAATCCACGGTGATGAGCACGACAACGGTGGTGCCGACATTCCCGGATGCGATCACCTGTTCGGGCTCGAGCGGGTTTATGCGGTTGGACCTTGCAGTCGTGGATACGAGCGGCAAACCCGATTACCGTTTTGCGGGGTCGACCAGCTATCGTGTGATTTTCAATGCCGATGGCAGTTTCAATACCTATGCGGGCACTGCTTATACGGCGTCTTGCAACGGCCAGAGCATCAGCCAGCTCTACGCCTCGGGCAACGCGTTCAACTACATCGGCAGCTCGCAGGGGGCGGCCAACCCGGCGGGGATGAGCGGCGCCCTGCAGTACAACAGCAGCGGGCTGTTCGGGGCGGACACCAACAACCTGTACTGGGATGCCACCAACCACCGCCTGGGTTTGGGCAATACGGTTCCGGGCGTTACCCTGGACATCAGCACGAGCAGCGCGATCCGGACATACCAGGTGTTCAGCGCGAACAACCTGCAAGCCACCCTGCTCAACTACAACCAGCTTTATACGTACAATGGTCCCCTCTACCTGAATTACAGCAGCACCTCGAATACGTTGATCAATGCGAACGGTGGCAACGTGGGCATCGGGACCACGGCCCCTGGAGGCACGCTGGAAGTGTCGGGCTCCAACGCCTTGCGCCTGAGCGGGACGGACACGACGCATTCGCCCTACATCGAATGGTATTCTTCGGGGACGCGGCAGGCGTACATGGGTTGGGGGACGCCGGGCAGCAGCTTCAACATCACGCTGGAGAACAGCAATGCGCTGAACGTGACGGCGGCGAGCACGGTGTTCAGCGGCAACGTGACGGCGGTGGCCTACCTGTACGCGTCCGACCGTCGGCTCAAATCCGACATTACGAGCCTCACCGGGGGGCTTTCCAAGCTGGACGAGCTGAACCCTGTATCCTTCTACTATAAAGCGGACCCGAGCAGGACGACCCACCTGGGCCTCATCGCGCAGGACGTGCGCAAGGTCTATCCGCAGGCCGTTCATACCAACGAGAAGGGCTTCCTCTCGGTTGACTATCCTTCCCTTGTCGGGCCGATTTTCGAGATGTTGAAAGAACTGAAGGCGATGGTCTTCGGTGATCATGCGGCGATTGCAAAACTGGACGCCAACGGTGAGAAGCTGCAAGCCGCGAACGACAACCTCGAGGTCGAGGTCGAAGCATTGAAGGCGCAGAACGAGTTTCTCAAGGCTGCCAATGAGAATCTGGCGCGCCGCGTGGGCGCTCTGGAGAAGCGTGCTCGAGGGCATCACTAGTGCGATGAACAATCCGTCAGCAGACGGATTGAAGTATACAGCGTACGGATGAAAATGGGGGCATGAAGTGGCTCCTTGCCGTTGCCGTCGCTGTCGTCTGTTCGGCGACTGTGCATGCGGCCATTAAGAGCGTTTCGGGCCGCTATCTCCTCCTTTACCCCTCTTCGACCATCGAAAGTGATTTTAGCGGCGCCTGTGCGCGCGTCACGAATGTGGGGCGTGCATTGGTGTACCTGCCGATGCAATCGGCGGCGGCTTGGGATGACGTTGTCCGTGTCGCGGAGAAAGCGGGTCAGTTGAAAGCCGTTGGATGCGGCGCGCGCTAATCGCGGTCGTTTTTCTCGCCAGCCTGCTACTCGCCGGGTTTGTTTCCGCTGCGGACGGTTACCGGGTCGCCAGCGGGTCGACGTTGTACATCAGCGAGTGGGGCCAATGCCGTTTGGTGACCAACGGGTCGCCGACCGGCAAGGATATCTTCGTCCCGACCCGGTCGTTTGCGGAATGGGCGTCCTTCTACGGGAACGGCGCCCCGGGCATCACGCTTGCCGCGTGCCTTGAGAAGACGGTCTTCCTCACATCGACAGGCACGGGCACTTGGACTGTCCCGGCGGACTTCTCGTCCACGAACACCATCGAGGTCATCGGAGGAGGAGGGGGAGGAGGAGGAGGGTACGGTTCGGGCGGCACTGCAGGGGCAGGCGGTGGCGGCGGCGCCTATTCGGCCGTCTCCAATGTACCCCTCACGCCCGGGTCGGTGGTCACGTACGCGGTCGGTGCTGCCGGGGCAGGTGGAAGCGCGGGCTCTTCCGCGCAAGCAGGTTCCGGCGGCGACACATGGTTTAACGGCACGACCCTGGCAGACGCGTCGGTTGGCGCGAAGGGTGGCGTCGGCGGCAATCACGGCAGTACCGGCAGCGGCGCGGGCGGCGATGCGGCCTCCGGGATCGGCACGTCGAAATTCTCCGGCGGCAACGGTGGGAACGCCGGTTCGAGCAGCGCTAAGGGCGGCGGCGGCGGCGGTGGTGCGGGTGGCCCCTTCGGCGACGGTGGCAACGGCGGTTCAAACACCGGTACGTCGAGCAGCTCCAATGGCGGCGGCGGCGGGGGGGGGGCCGATGGCGGGTCGGCGGCCGCAGACGCTTCGTCGAACGGGGGGACGGCCGGAGGCAACGGTCGCAGTGGTTCAGGGGGCGGTACGCCCGGGACGAGCACGGGCGATTCGGGGAATGCGGCCACGGCCGGCTTGGGTGGCGGCGGGGGCGGTGGCTTCAATAACGGCGGTGGTGGCGTCGGCGCCCAAGACTCCGTGTGGACGCAAACCAGCGATGGCTCGGTTGCCGGGCCTGGTGGCGGGGGCGGCGCTGGCGGCGGCGGCACCAACAACGCGGCAGGCTCGGGGGCGACTGCCGGAGGTTATGGTGGCGGCGGCGGCGGAGGAGGAGCTGCCAGCAGTGCGTCAGACAAGGCTGGCGGCGCTGGCAAACAGGGCCTCATTGTCGTCCGTTACGTCTCCAAGGCGAAGGTCGTTCTTCTCACGACGGCTGGCGCCGGGACGTGGACTGTCCCTGCGGATTGGAACAGTTCCGGCAACACCATCGAGGTCATTGGTGGCGGTGGCGGCGCGGGTGGAACAAGCAACGGGCAAGGTGGCGGCGGTGGCGGCGGCGCCTACTCGAAGATTGTCGACCTCGCGCTCACGCCTGGGGCATCGGTTGCATATCAGGTGGGGGCCGGCGGTGCGGGAGGGGGCTCCCCGGGCGATACGGGTGGCGACACCTGGTTCAATGGCACCGGCGCGACGTGCGCGGCGCAGTCGGTGTGCGCGAAGGGAGGAGTTGGCGGCAAGCGCGGGAGTCCTGGGGCTGGTGGTGCCGGGGGAGCCGCGTCGTCCGGCATCGGCAGCATCAAATATGATGGGGGAGACGGACACAGCGGGTCAGGTTCGAACTACGGCGGTGGCGGCGGTGGAGCCGCCGGTCCGAACGGGGCTGGGGTGTCGGCGCCTAACGGAACCGGCGGTGCGGGCGACAATGGTTTCGGCGGTGTGGGTGGCGCGGCGGGAGATCCGCCGGGGGTGGGCGGCGCCGGCAGTGAGTGGTGGTCGGGCGGCTTGACGGTAGGCTCTGGCGGTGGCGGTGGCGGAGTGAATGCTAACGACACCACTTTGGGAGGCGATGGAGGAAACTTCGGCGGCGGTGGCGGTGGCCCGCGTTCGAGCGGCACGGTCACCGGCGGGAACGGAGCGCCGGGATTGATTGTGATCACGTACTCAGTGCCGTGATGCAAGCAAGGGGAGCTTACTGGAAGTCGTAGCAGGTCGCCTGACACCAGCGGGCGCTGTCGCTGTAGGAGGAGATGGTGATGTTCCAGGTGCCGCCGGGGACGCCTGCCATGGTACAGCCGCCGCGGGGCTGCGAAGTTGAACCTTTGACCAAGCTGATCACGCAAAGGTCGGCGGTGCCGAGGCTGTAGGTTTTATCCTTTTTGGATTTGGTGTTGTTGTAGACGGGGCTGACGTAAACCTGCTTGATGGAAGCTGAGCGGCTGCTTGCCGAACACACACCGGTCGCGACGTTGAAGGTGCCCCTGGCATTATAGCAATTGGCCATCGCGGTGAGCAGGGCATTTGTGTTGTTGAGCTGGTTCGTGAGGTCCGGGGCGGACGTCATGCACTCTCCCGTCGCCTGGTTATAGAACTCCTTATTGGTGGTGCACGCGGCAATCTTCGCTGCCAGCGGTTCGCCGGGGTCTTTACAGACGTCCGCAGTCGAGTCGAAAAGCTTGCCCTGGATATTGCACGCGAGCATCTGGTTCATGCCGGCGGTGAGGATCTGGTTGGAAGCATCGATCTTGGCGTTGATGCCGAGTTGGCTGCTGTTGACGTTGTCCGCGCCGGCGGAGGCTTCCAGGGCCATTACATTGCCGCTGAGGGCGGCGCTCATAATCAAGAATCCAAGAACGCGCATTACGTTTCTCTCCTTTACAAGATGTTATGGAGAGCCGCGAAAGCGAAACTGACAAGGTTCAAGAGGAAAAGGCTTTTGCCCACTGTTGCATGTGTGACGAGAGAAGGGCGGCGCGATTATCGGGTTTTTGTGAATCGATGACCGCTTATTTGAAATTGTAGCAGTCAACGGTGCACATCACGGCCGCGCCTGAGTAGTGCTTTGACGCAATCGTCCAGTTGGTTCCCGGGGTTCCTGAAATGGTGCAATACCCGTGGGCGTCGCCGGCGCGGTTGTCGCTTACAAGCGTGCAGAGTTGATAGGGACCGCCAAGTTGAAAGGTTTTGTTGGAGTTGGAAGTGGAAAGATGCGCGACCCTGACAAGCTCGGGCTTTGAAGCAGATCCGCTTGCGCAGGTTCCGGTCGCGCTGTCGTAGAATTGGTTGTTCTTATTGCAGCTGAGAAGCGTTTGCTGCTCGGTGATGGTGAGGCCGATGCATGCATCCGTCGCTGCATCGAAGGATTGGCCGGTCTTCGCGCAGGTGAGGATTTTATTGAGCACCGCCGTGGTCGCCGCATTCATTGCGTTGAGTTTGGCGTCAATACCAAGCTGGCTCGTGTTCACGGTGTCGGCACCTGCTGACGCCTCCAGCGCGAAGGCATTGCCGGTGAGGGCGGCACTCAAAATCAACAAAGTAAAAAAGCGCATCATGTTTGCTCCTTTTCGTTTTTCTATCGAGAAGGGCAAAAGCCAAACTGACAACGGAGTGAATAAATTCGGAAGGAGGGGGTGTGTTGGATTTGCAAAGGGAACAGGGCTTGCGCGTTCCGGCGAAGGCAGCGTTTTCGAACTGGAGATTGTTCCCCGATCCGCGCAAAGGCGAATACCTTTGGGCACCGTTCGGGCCCGGCTGCTATGATTTGCGCGAGCGCGATACCGGCAGGCTTGTTCTGTTCGGCAGCGGTGGCAACGTCTGCGAACGGATGGCGTCCTTGCTTCCGGCACCATTTGGAACAGGCACGCGCAAGAACGCGGCCAAGCGTGAGTATGTTCTTCGGAACCTCGGGCGCATTGAATACCGCACGCTGGCTTGCGCGGACAGGAAAGCTGCCAAGCAGGCCGAAGTTGCGCTTTCCGCCGGCGACTATTTGTTCAAGACATGATGTGAGCTGGCTATTGCTGTTTCACGCCTGGCCCGTGCGGCAGGTCTCCGGCATGCGCGAACACCATGCCGAGGTCGCGCATGTCCGCCCATGCGCCGCATCCGGGGCATTGGATATAGTGGTCCAGGGGGGATTTCGGCGACCCGATGATCTCGGCGGGCGCGATGGGCGGCGGTTTTGGTTCGTCACGCGTCATAAGTGGCAAACCGGTGGGGTGCGTGGTTGTTCCAGGTGTCAGGATGCGTAAGGAGCGTGTCCATAAGCGACTGACCCGCCCGAGCTAACCGCATGGAGCTCTCCCGTTCCTAGGGCGGGTTATTTGATATTCGCACACGTCAGTTGATGGTGTTGTGCAAGGCGCGGCGGCCGGCGTCGGTAAGCACGACATGGACATCCCCGCGCGCAAGCTGCGTTTCAAGCACGTATCCCTTGTCGGCGAGGGCGCTGTAGGCGGACTTGTAAGGCAAGTCGCGCAGGATGCAGGAACCGCCTTCCATGAGCAGCGCACGCAAGAGATCGATGTCCTGTTGGGTGAGGTTTGTCATCGGGGCGTCCTCTGCCGCTGGTCCTCCCGCCGGAAGCGCATCAAGGTCTCGGGGTCATTGATGACGTGGGGCGGCGTGAACGGCATCTTCGGCCGGGGCGGAACGCCGGATGTCCCCGACCACAGCCACTTCGGGTGCATGACGGAGGCGTAGGAGATGGCGTTGGTCGTTTCTTCGGCCGCCTTTTCGTAAGTGAGGTTCGGCACCAGCCGCCACAGCGCGGCGCGGGCGTTGTGATAGCAGATCCATTCGTAATGGCCCTCACGCCTGCAGGCGCGGTATTCGAGACAGGCGGCGCGCCAGGCGGCGTGCAGGCGCGGATCGCGGGGAAGGACTTTTTGTGCGGGGCCATGGCTCATGGCGGCAAGAAATAGGGCCAATACCGCCGGTGTTCCACCCCTGTTCCCGTTGTGGATAACCGGGCGCGGGAACATTTTGTGGTGCGTGGGCTTCCCACGTCGAGATCTAGTGTTCCGAGTAGAAAATCATGCCCAAGCATACCCGCGCGTACTGGAAGGGGCATTTGAGATTGTCCCTCGTTTCGTTGCCCATTGAAATTTACAGCGCCGTGGAGAGCCAGGCGGAGGTCCATTTCAACGAGATACACAAACCCTCCGGCCGCCGTGTGGGCCGCAAGCGGTATGTCGAGGGCGTGGGTGAGGTCCAGTCGTCCGATATCGCGAAGGGCGTGGAGGTGGCGCCTGACGAATACGTGCTCGTTGACCAGGCCGAAATTGATGCCGCGAAACCGGAAAGTTCCAAGACCTTGGATCTTCTCCAGTTCATTGACCAGAGCGAGATCGATTACCGCTACTTCGAGCGCCCTTACTTCCTTGTCCCGGCCGACAAGCTTGCGGCGGAAGGCTATGCGGTTATCCGCGACGCGCTCCGGAAAACCGGCAAGGTTGGTCTTGGCGAGGTCACGATTTCCAACCGGACGTGGGTTGTGTCGGTATCGCCGCTGCAGGACGGATTGGTGATGGAGATGCTGCGGTTCGCGGATGAGTTGAAGAAGCCCGAGGACTATTTCGACGACGTACCGGCGGAGAAGCCGCAGAAGGAAATGATCGACCTGGCCGTTCAGCTGATCGGCCAGAAGACCGCGCCCTACAGGCCGGAGAAATTCGAAAATGTGTACCAGGAAAAACTGCGCGCGCTGGTGGAAGCCAAGCGGAAGGGCAAGAAGATCATCTCGCACGTCGAGGCGCCCCGGCGGGTTGGGGGCAATGTCGTCAACCTGATGGACGCGTTGAGGAAGAGCATCGAGGGCAAGGAGAAGGCAAAGCCCAAGGTGAAAACCGCGAAGGGAAAGAAATCCGCGTGACCGGCGGCGAGCGTATTGCAGAGGGAGAAGCCGATGCAGCGTAAGTTTGAGGAGCTTGGTGTTGATATCGCCGGCGTGCCGTATGGCCATTTCAGGGGTGAGGCGCAGTGGGATGAATTCGGCCAGGTGGTGGTGATCGAGGTGGAGACGGCCGAGTTTGATGGTCATCACCTCGAGCTCGACATCGCACAGCTGGTGAAAGAGCGGATTGCGTTGCGCCAAAAATACGGGACGGGCTTTCTCGAGGCGGCTGATCGCGACGTGAGCGACCATGCGCGGAAGTGGTTTCTCTTCCAGGGCCTCTCGGACGCCCTCCAGGACAGTTTCGCGGAAGATGTGCGGGATTACCTTGAGGACATCCGCTCGGACGCTTCTGCGGCGCGTAGAAGAAGAGGGGCGGCCTGAGAGGCGCTAGCGGTCGATCGCCTCTTTGTCTGTGGGGCGC
Source organism: Hyphomicrobium sp. DY-1 (assembly GCF_047497105.1). NCBI lineage: Bacteria > Pseudomonadati > Pseudomonadota > Alphaproteobacteria > Hyphomicrobiales > Hyphomicrobiaceae > Hyphomicrobium > Hyphomicrobium sp. DY-1. The sequence continues at coordinate 3,812,097 of NZ_CP134870.1, forward strand.
GCATCGAGGGTGACCCCGATTGACGAGAGCACTTTCATCACCGTCGCGAATTCCGGGTTCCCGCCGGAGTCCAGGGAACGGTAGAGCCCTTCGCGCGCGAGGCCGGTTTCGCGGGCGACGTGGCTCATGCCTTGCTCACGGGCAAGGGCGCCAAGCGTCTCGATGATGCGGGCCACGTTGCCGGTGTGAAAGGCCTTGTTGAGGGCGTCGATGGACCGGGCGTCGAGGGGTTTGGGTGGCGTGGTGTCGGAGACGGTGGCCCCATCGAGGAGGCTGGGTTGTGCCGCTTCGCCGGCGAGGAACATCTTCTCGGCGGGCGTGGCGCGCTTTTCGATATCGGCGCGAACGGGCGCATCGCATGAGGCGATGTACCGGCGGATTTGATCGGCCATCTTGAAGTTCACGACGTCCTTGGTCGGGATATTGTAGAGGACGGCGATCTTTTCCGCCTGCGAGAGCCTTAAGAGGTTGAGAAGCGTGCCCGGGCTTTTTCCGTCCCAGATCATCAATCCGAAATCGGCTTCGCGGGCCATCTCGCGGTCTTTGGCGGCGTAGAACTGGTAGTCCTTTGTTTTGGATTCGGCGATGACGTTGCGGATCATCCAATCGCCGACGTTGTTGCGCGGCCGGTCGCCGGAACAGAAGAGCGTGACGTTGCGGTAAGCGTGGTCGGCGAGGTACTTTTGAACGGCTTTGTCGGCACCGTTCGCATCGCCCAGGATGACGTGGTGGCCTTGGGCCATCATGGTGTCCAGGCGTTCCTTGATTTCTTGGGGCAGGCGGCTGATTTCGCGCGAGCCGCCGATGAAAATCGTTTTCATTGGTTGCTCCTTGTCTTGGTGATCGTGAGGGCGTAGACGGCCGCCGCCTTGCCTTCTCTGAGAAGCACGTCGGCGACCGCATTCATGGTGGCGCCGGAACGGTACAGGTCGTCGAACAAAAGCACCTTCTTGCCCTCTGTCTTCCCCGGCTCCACGTCATAGAGCCCCTCCAACAGCTTCTTCCTCTCCGCCACGTCGGTGACGTTCTTCAATTGTGGGGTTGCGCGCGTTTTGGTGATGCAGGGGACGAAGGGGATGCCGAGTCCCTTGGCGATGCCTTCGCCGAGGATCAACACGGGTTGAAGCGACCGCTGGCTGGAGGGAGGAACCGGCACGAGGAGCTGGCTGTGCTTGAGTTTGGGTTTGAGGAAGGTGACGGCGGCGTCGATGATGGGGTCCGCAGCGTCTTTGTCTCCACGGTTCTTGAGCTTGAAAAGACATTCGGCGATGGGGGGCCGGACCGTGTCGAATTGCATGTGGCCGTATTCGTTGTAGCCGGCCGGGGTACTGCTGATCGTGTGGAGGTCCAGGGCGAAGCCGGTGGTCCAGTGGCCCTCGATCTTGCTCGGGTTGATGTCGATTCCCATGATGAATTGTAATCTATGGGTTACATTGCGGCAAGGCGCGCCAAAGGATTGTTCTTGCATTGTTCTTGTCGGGTTTTATGGTGGGCCGCCATGATCGAGACCCTTGGCGAGGCATGGATAGCGGGCTGGAAGGTCACCGTGCGGTGCGCGTGGGGCAAGCGTGACGGCATGAAAACGGTGCGGGAATGCAGATACGGCAAGGACCTCGACCTTGCGTCTCTTGTCTGGACCAGGGGGAAGGACATGCCGCTCGCCCTGCTTGGGGAGCGGCTCAAATGCCCGCGTTGCGGATCGAGGCGGGTGATGGTGATGTTTCATCCGTCGGCGAACGTCACCCGCGCGGCGAACAGGAGCCTCTGATGACGGACCTGACCTATGAAGTTTGGAAGGTGGAACTTGCGAGCGCGCTGGATATTCAGTGCGGGTGGCAACCGGGCGAGGGTCTCATCCACATCGCGCATTGCGCGGATGGAAATTGGCGGTAAGCCTTCGAGGCGGGCCTTTCGCCGGAGGACATGGCGTACCAGGAATTCGCCTGCATGTTGGCGGATGAAGGGAACGACTGAGAAGGGAAGCGCCGGTGTGCAATCTTTATTCGTGCGTGAAACCGCGTGACACCATTGGCCGACTCTTCCGCACAACCCGCGACAGCACCCCGCCCACCCCTCCTTCCTTTCCGGGCATCTTTCCTGACACGCTGGCACCGGTCGTCTTCAATTCGGCCGATGGCGAACGCGAGTTGACCTTCATGCGGTGGGGGTTTCCGCCGCCCCCCAAAGGCAACCGTCCTGTGACCAACGTGCGCAACGTGAAGTCGTCGTTCTGGCGGGCGTGGCTGAAGCCGGAGTATCGTGTGTTGGTGCCGGTCACCAGTTTCTGCGAGTACACCGACAGCACGCCGAAAATTCCGCACTGGTTTGCGTTGAACGACGAACGTCCGTTGTTTGCGTTCGCCGGCATCTGGCGGCCGTGGACGGGTACGCGCAAAAATGAAACGGGGGAGCATCGTCTCTTCAGCTTCCTCACCACGGAGAGTAACGGCGTGGTGGGGCCCGTGCACCAGAAGGCGATGCCGGTGCTGCTCACGAAGTCCGAAGAATATGAAACCTGGTTGACCGCTTCGACGGAAGAGGCGCTCAATCTTCAGCGGCCGCTACCGGATCAGGAAATGAGTATTGTTGGCGTGGGAGCGCGGTTTGATGGGGAAGGTCCGAGACTGCCCTGACTGGCGTAAAGGCGCTTGAGGACAGCGATGGCTACGAGGCATCCCATGCTTCGACGATCAGCCATTCGTCCGGTGCGCATTGCGCGGCGACATCATGGTCGATGACGGTCCGGCCGATGGGGCTCGGGGCGGCACCCGCAAGAAAGTCTTCAAGGTCCATTTTCCAAACGGCATTGGCGAGGGGCGGGCCAATGTCGGCGAGGATGGGTGGCAGCAGGTGCTTGGCCTGTGCGGTGTATTCCAAGGGATAGCCACCGTTAAAGGCGAGGAAGCGCGCGTCGCCTTTGTCCTTGAGGTCGTCCAGCCAGCGGGTTCCGAAGAGGTCGGTTTGCCAGATGGCGAGCCTCGTACCTTGAGGGGATTTTGATTGCGCCGGTGTTGTCGGTTCTTCGGCTTTGCGGAACACCGCGATCATCCATCCGAGCATCGGTGGCCTCCCGAAAAAGGCGAAGAAAGCGCTGATGATTGCGCCGTTGGTGCGGCGGGGAAGGGATGGAAAACTTTCTTTTGGGGTTGCAACTGGCGTGCGCGTTTGCAACAGGGGGGATGGCAGTTGTGGTTTGAAATGCAGCACAGTGTATGCGGCGTATGCAATCGCTTTGCACGCGGAGGAATTCAGCGGTTAGCATTTGAGTATGGAATTTAGGGAATATGCGCTGCCCGCGTTGGAAATCATGGGGTTTATCCTGTTGTGGTCATTGAAGGCCACCATGTACGTCATCAGCTTTATGGTGTGGCTCGGCTTTTTTGCCTTGTGGCTGGTGTTCGTCGTGGTGGTGTTCGGTAGGTTGCCGCGCTCCGTCATGCGCTACCTGTGAGGTTTGAGTATCATCGGGCTCGATGGCGGCCCGCATGAGGTAGATGACGCTTTTGAGGCGATCAAGCTTGACGCGCCAGAAGAAGCCGTCGCGGCTTTCACCAACGATGGAGGCGGTTTGTTGGGCATAATCCGGGTACCAGGCTTTTCCTTTGTCGGTGAAGCGTGCGGGACGCGGAGGGTTGCGGTGGCGGCCTCGGGGCATGGATCTTCTTTCGTTGCGGCGAAGGTCGGAGAAAGCGAGATAAGCCACAAGGGTGATGCGCACGAAAGAGGCAGTGACTTGCTTCGAGCGTTGATGGAGTGGCGTCGTTCGGATCTGTCGGAATGTTTTGAAATGGCGGGAAATAGCCACTAGACCGCGTCACGTGTCGCTCGCTTGGATCTTCGGAGTCTCGCAAGTATGCACCATGCATATTTGTCGAGTTGTTCACGGTGTCGTAATAGATGCACCATGCAAACAATGACGTGTTTCGAACTTCGCGCGGTGCTCGAGGATCTCGGTCTCACGCAGCGGGACCTGGTGCGCCTGAGCGGCGCGGCGGGTTCGCAGGTTTGGCGCTGGTGCGATGGATTCAGCCCGGTGCCGGAGTATGTCCGGACGCTCCTCACACTGATGAAGACGGATGACCGCTTGTCGGTGGTGTTTGGCCACCGTCAATATTGGGGCGTTGAGCGGCATCACCTGTTTCGCAAGGGGGCGACGTTCCGGAAGCTTCTGCACCGGTGGCATTTGGACAAGAACGCGCGCGACACGAACGGGGAGATGAAGATCGTGCTTCAGTTCAGGGAGTGATACCGAGCAGCTGTCGGACATCGATGTTGAAGAGGTCCGCGAGCACAAGGGCGGTGTGGGCGGTGAGCTTGGTCGTTCCCTTCTCGAGTTTCTGCACGGCTTGAAAGGTGCAACCGAGCTTATCGGCGACGGTTTGCTGGGTGAGTTTGGATGCGAGCCGGGCGATGCGGATGCGCTTTCCGGTTTGGGCGTCCCACAGAGAAAGAGGGGTCCGTGGCAAGGAGGTGGCTTTCGTTGGTGACCTCGGCCACAGTCAAGGTGGCTGGGGAGTTCAAAGCCGCCAAATGAACGGCGTAGCATATCGGTTTGCGCGTATTCCGCTGCCTCCCCAACCGTGTGCTGAAGTGCAGTTTGGTATCGGCTGTGCGTCAGCCGCATTCGGTGAGCTTTGAAACTTTGCACCGTACCTGGCGCGTGGTGACTATATCTCGGGCCGGCGCGTTCGCCAATGGCGTGGTGATGTGCATGTGAATGAGGCACGATATTCAATAATTCGTCGGCAGCCGTTAGCGTGGCGTTCTGATGAAACGTAGTGTGCTGGCGCTCGAAAAAGAACTTCTTCGGTTGGAGATGGCCTTGTTCCAAGTATCAATGAGCGCGGCGGTGTTTCCGGTGTTGTCGCCGGCATACCGCGCCTTAGCGATGAAGTCGTTCGAGATGTGTTTGGAGCATGCGTCGTCGGTGATGACGTGTCTGCTGCTGGAAAAAGGTTCGGCGAAAGCGAGCAAGGGCAGCGAACCATTTCGCATGCTGGTGGCTAGGGCGCGGCAACATGGAATTGTGTCCGACGGGAAATGCTGGCGCCTCTATCGAGATTGGCGGAACGAGAGCGTGCATCACTATTCGGACAAGGCGGCTGATAGGATTCTTGGCGGTATGGCCGGATTCATTCGGTCGTCGCGCGGATTGCTAGCGGGTGTATCGGCCGGGATGGAGGGGGGCGATGAATTTATGTGAGCGGCAGGTGTGATGTGGTGATGGACCATATCGCTCCGTATACAAACGATATCGTTCGCATGGGTGGAAGTGCACCTGTCGTGGAACTGTAGGTGGCCGTTGCTAGAATCCTACACCCCCCTCTCGTAAAAACGGTCATAATCGACATTAAGACCGCTTCCGCCGGAGGCGGTAGAGACGAGTTTCAACTTCGGCGATTTCTTTTTGAATGGCTGCGAGACTGCGGCGGGCCTCTTCATACAAGGCTGTCAATTCGTTGGCGGTTGCATCCTTTCCTTGGATCGTCGCCGCTCGGATTTGTGCGGGCAGCTCTCGGATGTACATTTCAAGCTCAAGTTCGTTTCTGCCGAGGGAAAGAAGCTGTTGCTCCAAGACATCAGAAGGAAGGGATGCCATGGGCGGGTTATTTGCCGAGTGCTGCTTTGACCTTTGACGTGAGGTCTTCAAGGCGCTTGCGTATTGAGTTTATGTCGGCTTCGAGCTGTTCATAGCTGTCATTTTGCGGAAGCGGGCGGCCAAAGAGCACCATCGGCTCAAGCACGTTGTCGTTGAGATTCGTGGTGGGGTCCCGGCCGGGGTCCGTTTGGCGTGTCATAGGAAAAATTTGCAGCGTTAAATCGTATACTGCAAGCGCTGCGTGAGGCGTGCACGGCAACGGGTGTTGTGAGACAATGCGGGGGTGAAGTCCGGAAGCCCTGCGCACGATGACCTTGAAACGGCCGTGAGTCGGTGGGTTCCCGACATCGTGCATGCGACCCATCCGCTTGCTGCCCAGGCGACAACGACCTTCATCACCAATCAGCGCAGTCCGCAGACCAAGACTGCGTATTTCGGCATCCTGCGGAAATTCCTGGCGTGGGCGGATAATGGTGGCTGGTCGTCGCTAAGTGATCTCACCACGCTCGACATCAAGCGCTACGAGACCGGCCTGTTGCGCGTGCGCGGAAACGGCGGGCAGGCCGCGCCGCGGTCACGGGCGCAAACGCTCTCGTGTTTAAGAAGCTACTTCCGCGCGCTGGTGAATGTGGGCGCCCTCACCGTCAACCCGGCCGCCGAGGTCAAGGGCTCGAAAGCCTCGGCCAATATTGGGGCCTATCCGGCTTTGTCATCCGACGACGTGACGAAACTTTTGGCGAGTATGGAGGGCGACAGCCTGCAAGACCTCCAGGAGCGCGCTCTGATCGGTTTGATGCTGTTTGCTTGTGCGCGTGTGGGCGCGGTGACGAAACTCACGCACAGCGACGTGCGCGAAGCCGAGGGGCGGCTGGTGGTCAAGCTCGATGAGAAAGGGGAGAAGGAGCACTGGGTGCCGCTGTCCAAGGAGGCGGATGCGTTCTTCAGGGCGTTTCGTGACGCGTCGGGCGAGGGCGCCGCGTGGTGCGACCCGAACCCCGAGGGGTATGTGTTCCGCCGGTGGGACAAGGGTCGGAAGCGGTTGACGGGTCGGCCGCTGGACCGTCGGGTGTGCCTCAGGATCGTGAAGCGGCGCGCCGAGCGGGTTGGTTTGTTTGGCGTGAAAAACCACACCTTCCGCGCCACTGGCATCACGCGCTTCATCAACGTCACTGGAGACATGGAGCGCGCGCGGCGTCTCGCTAACCACAGTTCGGTCAACACCACCAAGCTTTACGACCACAATGACCAGGGTGTTCAACCCCACGACGTCGACGAAATTTCATTTGATGGGGTGATGGTGCGGTAGTGATTGAAGGTTTGGACATTGATGGGTCTTGGCGGTGCGTGGGGTGCCATCGAGCGTTAGCATGGAGCCATGCGCGCACCCGCTCGCAGTCGTCCGTTAAGATTGGGACTTTTCAGTCGCGCGACTCGCACGGGTGGCTTGTGCGACGGACGTCGTGGAGGTTTGGATGGCGACGGTCTGTCGCGCCGTGGTGGTATGGCCCGGCGTGGCGCGCTTGCCATCGCGAGGTCCTTGGGACACGATGGAGCCTAAGGAAAGCCATCGACGATCGTCTACGTTAGCGACCAATTGGAAGGATGCCTTGGCGCCGCGCATAGGCGCTGCGTCGCGTTGAGTGCCGGCAACGCTGGGAACCGGCGATGGCCGGTTGAACTGCTGTTTGCGTTCGGTGGGGATGTTTTCGCGTGCGGGGCAGGCGAAAATCCGTTGAAATACCTGAAGTGGGCCCTCCGCACGCCGCGTGTGGGCGAGATCGGGTTTGCCAGCTGTTGGGACATTGATGACGGCTTGCGTCTGAAGCACGTCGCCTATGTGGATGGGGTGGGCGATAGCGCGGAACTTTGGGTCCCCGTTGATGCGCTGGAAATCTATGCGCCACGCCTGTCTATGTTCGTGGACCTTTGTGTGATGGAGGCGATGACCATGAGCCTTCCCCATGTGTCGTTCGGGATGTCCCGGATGACGGAGGTGCTGGGTCGCCTCCGGGCGATGGGCGACGTTTTCGATGTGGGGCTTGATGAATGTCCTCCGCCGTGGCGGAAGAAGGCGCGGAGTATTGGACGTCCGAAGGATGGCTGAGCTGCCACTTGGTCATTTGACCAAGTGACGGATTGGCGCAGCGCGCGCGGTGGGGCTTTGATCCGGAGCGGAAACGAGCGCGGGATTTCAGCATAGAGAGAAGATTTGGTGCGAGTGCGAGCTGCGGCGGAGCAGAAATAAAATTCTTGGCAACGGGTGGTTATCTGGCAGTTTAGGGGTGTTTTCGTTTAATCCGCATCTCATTGCCATGCAGCTTGAAAGCGTGTTTTCCGCCGTTTCTGAGGCTGAACTTTTAGGGGCGTGGAAATCCTACCTCACCCAGCTGATTGCGGAGAGCGAGGTGCTGGGGTTTTGCGTGCGCTGGATTTTTTCGGAGGCGCCGCCGCTCGGGCGGTCGCTCTCGCTGGGGGAGTTCGGGGACAACGCGTTTTGCCATCAGCGCAGGGTCCCGACAGCGCGGCCGGAGGTGGTGGTGCGCAACGGCGCCGTCCCCCTCGCGGTCGTAGCTCTACCGGATGTGCCGGTGACGGTCGGGGTGAGCAGTTCGCACGGGGCGGCGGCGGTCGAGGTTCTGCAGCAGGTGTGCACCACGGCGGTTTTCGTTCAGGCATTGGTACACAGTTTCCGCGTGTTTGAGGCGCATCTTTCAGCGCGGAAGGCGATGCTGCTGGCAAGCTGCGAAGCGACGTTGATTTTGGATGAGCGTGGCGTCATCCACGGGCGCAACGAGGCCGCCATCCTGCTGTTCGAGAAACTGGGCGATGTGGTGCGGTGGGGCGATGATCACCGGCTGAAATTTGTGTCACAAAAGGAAGACAGGCTATTTGCTCGGGTGCTGGCGGAGTTGTTTGAGGGTGACATCGGCTGTTGCCACAGGGTCCAGTTCCATGAGGAGTTGATGGTGCGTCTGCGGGCGGTGTCCAGTGGCGGCGTGGAAGGCGAGCGGATCGCGACGGCGATGTTGCGGAAGTTGTCGTTGGCGATTGAGGTCGAGGCGGAGGAGCTGAGGCGCGTCCTTAAGGTATCGCCGTTGCAGGCACGGTTGGCGCAAGCACTGCTGCGCGGCGACAGCATCATCGAGCATGCGCGCGAGATCGGTTCGTCGGAGAGCACCGTGCGCTGGCACTTGGCGCGCTTGATGGATGCGCTGGGGTGCCGGAGGCAGTCCGACGTGGTGCTGAAGCTTGCACGAATGTTTGGATAACTCGTGGGGACTTAGGCATTCGACGGGTGCGTGGCTGCGCGGAATGGGTTCTGCTCGGGTTGTGTTTTGCGTCTCCTGGTTTTGCGTTGTGAAGGCGGACCAAGGGAGATACCCCATGAAAAAAGCGATGATTGCGTTGGCGTTGTGTTGTGCTGCGGGGCCGGCGGTGGCCGCGGAGCAAGTGATCAATCTCACCGCCACCGTGAGCGGGAGTTGTTCGATTTCGGATTCCGCGAGCCCCTCGGCGGTGACCCAGGCGTTGACCATCAACGGTGATGGGCACGTGTCGACGACGCCGGTGACGATGACGTTCCCGGTGGCGTGCAACGGACCGTCCACGTTGCAAATGACAAGTTCCAATTATGGTCTTGTGGGCCCGGGGACGGTTGCGGGCTATGTCAACAAGATCGGGTACACGGCGGTGACGTCGGGGGTGTTCGCGGCACCGTTTACGCTCAATGTCCCGCTGGGGGCGCCGCAGCCACCGGTCGAAACGGACGTACCGGCGGCGGGGGATTTGGTTTTGACGATCACGCCGCAGGACCAGGGGAAGCTGGTGAAGGGGAGTTACAGTGATGCGCTTCACCTGGTGATCACGCCTCTGCAATAGCGGGCTTACTTTTAATAATTTGGAGTTTTGGATGCTGCGACGGATGCTGTTCGCGGCGGCGGCGGGGTTTTGCCTCGCCGTGCCGTGCCAGGCGACGACGGTGTCGCCTTTGAATATCGAGATGACGCCGAGTGGAGTGCACAGCCGCGCTCAGATTACGGTCAGCAACACATCGTCCAACCCCATCGCCATCGAGCCGCAGGTGGAAACGCTCGTCATGGAGGAGCGTGGGGGTGATCGGCGGCGGCCCGACGACGACGACTTTTTGATTTTGCCGGCGCAGGCGTTGATCGCCCCAGGTGAGACGCAAGTGTTCCGGGTGCAGTGGGTGGGTGATGGAGCGCTGGCGGAAGGCAAAAGCTTCCTCGTGACGATGGCGCAGCTGCCCGTGAGTGGGGCGCAAGGTCGCTCGGCTCTTGCGTTGTCGGTGAGTTTCGCGGTTGCGGTGAATGTCGGGGCGGCGGGTGTGATGCCGGTCTTGAGGTTGGTGGCTTCCGGGGTGAAGCATGACCGGCGGGGGCGGCTGCGCCCTTACGTGGTGGTGGACAATCCGACGGCAACGCACGCGTTGCTGAAAGACGCGGCGATCACGTTGGCGTCCGACCAATGGTCGACAACGCTGGCGGCCGGGTCGCTGGTCAACAATCTGGGCACAGGGCTCGTGCAGCCGCATCATAGGCGGCAGTTCCTCCTGCCGATCGATCTCCCGCGTGGCGTCAAAGGGTTGCGCGTGAGCCTGGATTACCGTCCAGGGGGTTGAAATGATGCGCGCATGGGTGCTTGCCGCTGCGGTGTTGGTTTTCGGTTGCCCTGCGCAGGCGGCCCTCGCCCCTTCCCTAGCTTTGAGGACGCGCCTCAATGGCACCGGCCACACCATCGTGATTCCGGCGGAACTGAAGGATGGCGAAGACCTGGCGGGTGAGGTGCCGGTCACCATCGGCGCCGATGACGAAGTGGCGGTGGACCGTGACGGATTGGCGGCGGTTCTCAAAAACCGCGTGACTCCGGAGGTGCTGACGCAGCTGGCGGCGATCGACGTCGGCGATGCGGTCATTCCGATTTCGAAGCTGAAGGATGTTGGCGGTGTCGAGGTCGCCTTCAACCCGGGTGGTCTTGCGCTTGAGTTGAGGAAGTCGGCGGCGGGCGCTGCGGAAACGGTCATTCCAATGACGCGCAGGGGTGTGGCGGCGGTGAACAGGAAACCGGCGGCGGTGTCCGGATATGTCAACGTGACGACGGTGGTGGATGGTGTGTGGGAGACGCCGTCCGGGCCGCCGGTCGACATGGATATGGAGTTCGAGGGAGCTGGGCGCATCAACGGCTGGGTGATGGAGGGTGAAGCCCGTCTGGACGGGCCTCTGGATGCGTTTATATGCCCGACGACGGCACAGTGCTCCTTCACCCACAAAAAGGGTTTTAAAAGGCTTGGGACGCGTTTCGTGCGGGAGTTCGATGACAGTGGCGTTGTGATGACGGCCGGGGACATCGGCTACGCGGGATATGCGCTGCAGCGGGGCAATGACGTGCTGGGCGTGGGGTTTTCGCATGATGCGGCGCGGTTCGGGGGTAACGATCGCCTGACATCGGCGACGTCGGTCCTTGCGCTCGATAGTCCGGCCGATGTGGAGGTGTCCATCAATGGCGCAGTGATCCAGCACCTTCATCTCAACACCGGGACGTACAGGCTGTCGGACTTGCCGTTGTTGGCGGGTGCCAACACGGTGACGTTGCGCGTGTTCACGGCGAGCGGCGAGGCACGCACCATCGTGCTCACCGCGCTGGCGGACGACCGGATGCTGCAACCGGGGAAGTCGGTGTGGGGCGTCAACGCGGGGGTGGCGTCGTTCGTGAGGGATTCGCAACGGGCGTATGTGGTCGATGATTTGGTGGCCAACGGTTATTTCCGGCGCGGGCTTTCGCCGTTTTTCACCGGGGATGTGCACGGGCAGGCTGATGCGGATGTGCTGATGGCGGGCGGAGACCTGTCGATGCTCTCGCCGGCGGGGTTGTTCGCCGTGGGTGTTGCGGGGAGTGGTGCGTACGGTGAAGGTTCTTTCGGTTACGCGTTGACCGCCGCATGGGATTACTTGCCTCCGGCGGTGCCTGGTGATTGGCGGCATTCGATCCATATTGGCGCGCAATACGAGAGTGGCCTGTTCCGGACGCCGGGCGATGCCGTGGTTGGGCGCGGCGGCGTGCTGTACGCGACGCTTGATCCTCTGTTTCTCGTATCGGGAAGCTGGACGGTCTCGGCGGGGCGGGCGTGGAGCCTTGTGGCTTCGGGGCGGTATTTGCTGCCCAACAACGAGAGCGTGACGCCGGGTGCGTTGGTCGACACCGGAGCGCGGTGGGAAGCAGGGCTGGCATTAAGCAAGCCGTTGACGCCTTCGGTCGAGGGGTCGTTGTGGGCGAGTTACGGCAATGAACACCTTGTGACGTTCCTACCGAATTTGGACACGCGGCCAGACATCACTGTCGGCATGCGGTTCAGCTGGCAACCTGATGCGCGGACGATGGTCCAGGGCGGCGCGGACAGCGGCCTCAAATCCACATCGGTGTTTGCAACCCGCCGCAGTGCCGATGATGCCTGGACCGGTGCGCTGTCAGCGGTGGACAATGAGGGTATCGACACCAACGTGTCGGCATCGTTGACCCACAACGGGCGTTTTGAGCAGACCACCGTCACGCAATCGGCTGGGGGGACCGGGTCGCCGTTCGAGGGCACGCCGCGCTACGCGGAAACGTCGCTGCGGTCGACCACGGCCATTGCGTACGCCGATGGTCATGTCGCGGTGGGTGCGCCCATCCATGATGCGTTCGCGATCGTGACGCCCCACAAGTCCATTGCTGACAACGAGGTGATTGTGGGGAGCGCGGATCATCCAGTGGCGAAGGGTTCGGCTTCGTGGCCGGCGCTGGTGACCAATTTGCCGTCGCATGTTGAGAGCGAACTCGCCTTGGATGCGATCAATCTTCCGGAAGGCTACAGCCTTGGGGAAGGCAACATGGCGCTGAAACCCGATTATCGTGCGGGTTATGCGGTGGAGGTCGGGTCAGACCATGCGATGACCGTGCGCGGCGTGCTCGTGGATGGCAGCGGTGAGCCGCTGGCGTTGGCGATGGGTACAGCGGTGAAGGTGGGTGGCGCGAGCTTGCAGGTATTCACCAACGCCAAGGGGCGGTTTGCGATGGACGGCGCAAGTCCGGGTCGCTGGCATGTGATGGCCTGGGGGCCGCATGGAAAGGTCGGGTACTGGGTTGAGGTGCCGGAAGGGAAGACGGCGCTTGTGAATGTAGGGACGGTGAGGCCGTCGGAGGAAAAGGAGGAGCATCGTGGGGCACCGGGGATTGGTTGGGCGGCTATTACCGTGCCTGCTGCTTCTGTTGATGTCGCTGCCCGCTGAGGCCGGCCAGAACTGCGGCGCGAAGGGCGGGAAGACCCTGACGATCGCGCAGCCGATTGTGCTTTCAGGAAATTACGATCCGACGGCGGCTGGCAACGTGGTGGTGCCGGGCGTCATCCAAGTGGGCGCGCCACCTGGTCTTGGCCCGTGCGTGGCGTGGGTGACGCTTTCGAAGGGGCAGGTGGGGGGAATGGTGGGGCCGGGCGGCGCGCACCTGGCGTACGGGTTCTCGGGCGCCTTCCAGACAGCGGGCCAGGAGGTCCTCAACATTTCGGTGGATGGCAATGGGTATGGGCCGCCGCAAAGCGGGGCCTTGGTCATTGGCGCGGGGCAGCACGTACCGGCCGGGACATATTCGGAGACGCGGATGATCAACGTGTCGTCGGTATCGACGCTGTTGTCGCAGCAAAGTTTGGTGGTTTCGGCAACGGTGGTGTCGAGCTGCACCTTGCCGGCGCCGGCGACATCGCATCTCGATTTCAGCCAGGGTATCAGCGCCGCGCATGTTGTTGCCGGTTATGCGATGGCCACGTCGATCGCGGGTGCGTCCTGTACGGGTCCGTCGGTGTTGCGGTTGAAGGGAGGGCCGATGGTGACGACTGCGGCGGCGGGAAATCTTGCAAGCAAGATCGATTACAAGGCGACCGCGGTGTTCGGAGGGGTGACGGCTGCGTTGTCGACGTCGTCCCAGGCCGAAGCGCAATCGTCGGTGGGGGCGGTTTCGGGAGCGGTGAGTATCGACGTGTCGCTGGTGGACGAAGGCAAGACGCTGGCCGCTGGTAACTACAACGCGATGCTGTCGGTCGTTCTGGAGCCCGCCAATTAGGCGCGCGGCAGCTGGCCTTCGTAGGTTTCGACCATGAAGATGTGGAACGCGCCGATATAGTCGGCGGGGGCTGTATGCGGGTTGAGGGCTTGGAAGGTGTGGCGGTTGATGATCATCCAATCGTCAAAGCCAGTCACGGGGTCTGCCGTCTGGGCGAAATAGCTTCGGTAAAGGGTCTCGAATGCGGGCGTGGTTGTCGTCATGCCCGGGAGTATGACCGAGGTCACGATAGCCGACAAGACGGTGGTGTTCTAATTAGCCAATGAGGTGTCCAGAAGTGTACCAATTTGCCGGTCTCGCATTCGGCCTCTTCCGACACCTTCGGTTCGCGCACCGGCGAATAGTCGGTAGCTCTCTGACTAGCTTATGCTGAGGCTTTCTTCTTTGCGCGGCCTCCGAGCTTTGGTGCGGGTATAAGCGGCAGTACGGTCTCTTGAAAAAGTTTGAAGAGAAATTCCATGCGCACGCGGTCGTTGGCGAAGGGTTGTGAGCGGTAGGCCTTGTCGACGGCCCGGTCGAGAGCGGCATGCGCTTTTGTCAGCGCGGGGGGCATGCCGAGCGGATCATATAGCTCGGCCAGCGTCGCGTCCTTGAAAGTCGCACGGGTTTCAAGGAGCGCGTTGGCGGCGGAAGCGATATCCTGCTTTTGCCTGTCGGTCGGTTCGGGGAAGGGGAAGTTGTTGTAGACCGAAGGTGCGTAGCTGAAATCACTTTTGAGGCGGCCGCAGATGTGGCGAACCCACGCCATGTGCATCGCCGAGGTGAGCACGCCGAAAAGAAAGAGGTCGGCGCCCTCGATCATTTGCAGTTTATTGCTGGCGATCGTGTCGGCAGATAAAAACGTAATCGGTATGTAGCGCCGCAATTCCGAGGACACTTCTGGCAGTACCAAATATTTTTCGTCGGGTTGGCGGTCCTGCGTGAAAAGGGTTGGCGTCGCGGCGTTCGCTTTTACGCTCGCCGTGGGGCTGTCGAGGCGGCTTGCCCGAACACGAGCCACACGGGCTTTAATCATCGGCAGCGCGTTCAGCTCTGCTGGCTTGATGCCCTTCAGCCAAAGGCAATACCTCTCCACGGCGTAGAGGAGTTCTTCGCTCCCGATGTAGGGCTTTATCCATTTCGCTGCACCGGGCTCCGCCGCGATCAACGCTGCGCGGTCATCCCTATTCAGCACGAGGTGCCCGCCGTCGGTCGGCTGACTGCCTTTGAGCATCTGGAGGTAGCCCGGCTTGGGCCGCGTCCGCGTGGGAAGGGCAATGTCGGGGCCGTCGATAAGGTAGCCGTTGATGTTGGCGACCTTCTCTACCTCGTGAGGATCGCCCTGGATGTCGTCGTATTCGAACAGCCGTCGCCGCTGCGGTTGGCCGAGGCTAAAGCCCACGATCACGCAATGGACCGCCGCCTTGCCGCGCGCGTCACTCGCCCACTCGAAAGTCCTGTGCGCGAAATCGATGTGGACACCCTGTTGGAACATATACGACCAAAGGATGCTCGCCTGTTCGCCCTGGCAGAGGGAATTCGTGGACACAAAGGCGACCTTAATCGCCGGATTGGCGCGGATGTAGTCCAACGCCTTGCGGTACCAGCAGGACACAAAGTCTAGCCGCCCGAAACGGCCTTTCTTGCCCCAGATCAACTCTTGGTTCTCGACCTGTTGCTTCGAGCGGTACTGGTGGCCGATGAAGGGCGGATTGCCGAGAATAAAGGAGAGTTTGTCGGGTGGCACCAAGCCCGCCCAGTCGGCCTTCAACGCATCGGCATTGGCGATGTGCGGCGAGGCCTTCAAGGGGATGCGGACGTAGGCGAAGCCGAAGGCCTCTGACAGCCGCATGTTCATCTGGTGGTCGACGAGCCACAACGCCACCTCCGCCACGCGGGACGGGAACTCCTCGATCTCGATCCCGTAGAACTTGTCGACGTCGATGCGTGAGAGCTTGGTGATGTCCAGAAGCTGCAGCTGGTCGCGGTCGGGATAGAGTTTCTTCAGCAGTTCGATCTCGAGCAGCCGCATCTCCCGGTAGGCGATGATAAGGAAGTTGCCGCAGCCGCAGGCCGGGTCGAGGAACTGGTAGCCCGCGATCCTGTCGTGGAGGGCGCGCAGTTTCGCCTTGTCCTTGGTCTGCTCCAGTTCCTGCTTGAGGTCATCGAGGAAGAGGGCGCCGCACACCTTGAGGATGTTCTTCTCGGTGGTGTAATGCGCGCCAATGCCCCGGCGCTTATCCTTGTCTTCGCTGTCCATGACGTGCTGAAACAGCGCCCCGAATACGGCGGGCGAGATGGCATCCCATTCGAAATAGCAGGCATCGAGGAGTGCAGTCCGCATCTTCGAGTCGAAACTTGCGATTGTCAGCGGACGTCGGAAAAGGTCGCCATTGATGTAGGCGAAGCGGGCCAGGTCCTCATCGAGGTTCTTGGGGCGCTTGTCATGCTCCTGATTGAGGATCTGGAAAAGCTCGGCGAGCTTCGGACCGAGGTCGGTTCCGTCCTCCCGTGTGCGCTGGTCGATATAATCGGTGAAGATGTCTTTCTCGAAGATGCCGGTGTCGTCGGCGAAAAGGCAGAACAGCAGGCGCACAAGGAACAGTTCGAGGTCGGCGCCGACGTACCCGTTGTCCTTCAGGGCGTCATGCAGGCCGCCCATAATTTCGGACGCATGGATGTTGACCGGGTCCTGGTCCTTGAACTCGCGCTGCTTGTAGCCCGCGATGAAGCTGAACAGCTCGACGTGCTTCGGCAAGTCCTTGAGTTTGAATTTCGTGACCTTGCCGGTATCGAGGTCATGCAATTCAAAGGTCTGGAAATCCGAGACCAAAACGTGGCGTGGCAGTTCCTCTTCCTTGAGATGCGGGAAATAGTCGAACGCCTGCTCCTTCGCTTTGACGAGGTCGTGGCCTGCGCTCTTTTGCTCGACCAGCAGCGTGCCCTTCCAGAATAGGTCGATGCGGCCGCGCTTTTTACCGAGCTTCTTGACCGGTTCCTCAAATGTCGCAACGCGGCGGCGGGAGATGCCGAACACGTTGAAGAACTCGTTGTAGAAGGTTTGGGATTCGCCGTCTTCGCGCCGCGCATCCTTGAACTCGTGCGCCAAGGCGATAGCCCGACTTCGGATCTCGTTCCAGCTCAACGGCATGATGGATTCCCCCGCCCCCATTGTCACGGATTGGGGAGATAGAGCAAGGGCGCCGACGCTTTTTCAGGCAATTCTACCTACGCTTGGCCCTCGATCATTGGATTGCTCAGCGAACTTTTCGCCATCTCCGCTAGGCGCGCTTTTCGACCTTCCGGTTCCCAGTCTACCTTGAAGATGAATATAAGTGCCCAGGCTCGGCTGCTTTAGCAAAAATTTCGATCAGTGCTTCTCGCTGGTGAGGTGTGAGCATGTGTAATGGCACGCCAAGATGTAGCGCTGCTTTGAACGCAGCCAAAACCGCCTGTTCTTGATGTTGCTCGAGTTCTAAAGCCGACCTCTGGGGGCGGTTTCGGGATTGGTCATCAGTCCGCCGGGAGAGAATGGCGTTTGGGTCATCGGCAACGAAAATGAATTGCGTTACGCCCACTGCGGCGAACACGCTGGGCTCGATGGTTATGAGCCCCAAAGGCGTATCGATGACGGTGTGGCCATCAAGGACAACAAGGGCATCTCCGGAATTTCTGGCAAGGCCGAAGCCTTCGACGAGCAGAGCCTGATTGTCGGCGATGTCGGCGGTTCGGAGTTCGTCGGATGCCACGGCCGCAGACGTCCGGCGTTCCTTGGCTTCCTTGATGAGGGCACTTGCTTGTAGGTGTTGAAACGTGAGGGTTTCAGCGGCCGCCCGAAGCAAGGTCGATTTGCCGACCCCGGAGATACCGACCAGCGCGATGATGGGCTGTGTCATGGCGTAAATCCAAGCCTTAAGCGTGGCAAAAGCAGAGCGAGGTGAGTCGGAGAAATCTTAAAGATGGATTGCGGTGGGTGGCCGCCGAAGATGCCGAGCTTTTTTAGCTCTTGGATGGTGATGGGCGGCTTGATGTAGCCCGCGAGCAGGTAGTTGATGACCTTCACCGGCTTGGTGGGGCTGGCCTCCCAGGCTTTGAGATCTTCCTCGCTGTAAACCGAGCGTCCGCCGGTCATCAGCATCAGGTCTTTGGTCGATTTCGCAATCTGGCAGTCTTCGAAGATGCCAACGGCAGTGATGGCTTGCGACGGCTCTCCTACCGACTTGCCTTTGTAGAAGAGCAGCAACGAGCCGGCGGCGCCGAGGTTGGATTGAGCGCGGCAGAGGTAAACCTTGCGGATGGTGTTGCCGGGCTGGCTTGATGCCGACAGCGAGCCGTCGAAAAGGCCAGGCTGCTGCTTCAGTTCCGGGTAGAGCGTGTCGTGATAGTCTTCCATGATTGGCACGCCGAACGCTTCCACCCCCGGGCCGGTGACGAAGCGAGGGTAACTCAGCCGGTCGAGATCAAAGTTGGAAACCCCTGTCTCTGGCAGCAACGGCGCCGTTGAGAAGGTCTTCTCGTAAATCAGCTCGCCGTCGGGTTTGGTGGCGGTGTGCTTGAAGCCGTAGAATTCCAACAGGTCGATGAGGGATACCTGGTCTTCAAAGGTTGTGAGGTAGACAAGGTCGTAGCGGTTGGCTTGGGCGAACCAGAAGATCTTCTTAAGGAAGAGTTCGCCGAGCTTCACCCCCCTCTTTTCGGGGCTCACCTTGAAGGTGCAGATTTTGAGGATCTTCTCGGCTTTGGTGGTGGCGTCGGTTTTTGAGGCAGGCTCATCCTTGCGCACGACAATGCCGGCAAGTCCGCCATCTTCGATGATCCAGCACGCGCGGCGTTCCCGGACACAACTATCCTTCCACCACTTATCGAACCCCGGGTAGCCATCGCGCAGGCTGTCAAAAATGGGGTCGGTCAGCTGGATTTCGTTGGCCTGTACCTCTTGGATATAACGAACGGGCGTAGCCAACGGCTCGTAGGTGGTCTTGAGCAGTTGAACGGCATCGGCCACGAACAAGACGCGGCGGCCGAGTTCGGGTGAATGCCGGCGGGCTCGGGCATGGAGTCTCCCATCCTCGGTGACGAGAAAGTCAGCAACACCTCGGACGAGCGCATCCAGCAGCGTACTATCGACGACGTCGTTGGGCTTCGGTAGCGGGCCGAAGTCCTTCTCAAGGGCCTCCTTGGTTAGCCCCCGGACTTTTTTGAGAATCTGGAACTTATCCAGCTTGCTGAGCGAAACCTTCCGGCGTTTCTCATTTTTGTCGCGATTGATGTCGTCCTTGGCCGCCTCGTGCACCAGGACATCAACTTTATGCTTGGCGGCGGTCGCGAGAAGCGCAGCGAAGGCAGGTTGCACTGCTTTATGATCTTCGAGGCCGATGATGACGTTCGTATCAATAAGATACGCTTGAGAACTCATCCCTGAGGGCCTTTTTGAGCATCGGCGAGGCGTAATGGAAGGATTGGGGAGGTTGGAAACCGAACCGGTCTCGGAGCTCAGAAAGAGCGAGGGGGCGGGGTAGCGGCTGTACATTGGCGAAATGCAGGGCAAAGCCTTCTGCTAAGCCATTAAAATAGGAGTCAAAATCTGCCCGCTTAATAACGGCCGGTTTTGAATATTTGCGCCAGATTTGCGAGATTGGCAGCTTGGTCACGTCGGCGATCTCGGCGCGGGCGACCAAGGCTCTGATAGGCGAGGTGGAGTAAATATAGACGACGGTACCTGGGGCAGCGGTCAACGGGAACCGCCGCCGGAGCTCCACCGTTTTGGTGCCCTCCATGATCTTGTTTGTATACTGAGGATGGATGCTCAGTACCAAATCCTTCGTCGAAGGAGTGTCATCACCAAATATCGGGAAGACAAGCTGGTTCCCATCGCCCAGCGTTTCAAATGGTAGATGAAATTGATCCGCAGTGGATTGGCTCGTGGGGAACTTCGCTTCAATGCTCAGTGTGGCACCAAGGGCCTCAACATAGCGGCGAAGAAGTCGAACTGGGACATCTCCATCCTTTTCAATTCCCACGATGGCGCTGAGGGCGAGCTTCAGCCTAGCTCCCATTTGCTTTGGTGTAACGCCAGCAGCTTCACGCAGCTTCCTGAGGGACTGGCCTATGACATGCCCGGTGTCAGTCGATCCGAGCTGAACGGCTCGGACGACCTTGCTGGGCTTTGTCACGGTGTTTTTTTTTCTCATGGCTCCAAGGTAACTGAACCGCCGATTCCCGGCAACGCGCACCTGTCGCTGGGCCTAAAAGGGAGGCGTTCGGGTGTGTTTTCAATGATTCAGGTTGGCGTGGTGACGATCCGGTAGTGTTGTCCCTTTAAGCTGGCCCTCTCTCATCATTAGCCTTTAGACCATACTTTCTGCCAAGCCTTGAACTCCGACGGCAGGATCTTGTAGGGGGCGATGTTTCCCTCATGAAGCGCCAGCAGTTCGGTTTCCACCGTCTCGATGAAGCGGGTCCGGTCCGCCGCGCGCACGTCGGCGGCACGGCTGTCGATCAGTTCCTTCGCCCGCGCTTGCCCCAGCGGCCCGCGCACGACGTCCCCCACCGTGCCCAGGATGAGGGTGCGGTAGCGCACGCGGAACGGGTCAGGTTGCCCCAGCGTGTGCCTTAGCAAGGCGTACTGGTTGGCGGAGCGTTCATATGCCCAGATGAAGACGTCCTTCAGCAGGTCCACGTTGTTGAACTCGTACACACCCAACATGCCGTTAATGTAGGTCTGTTCCGGCACGTCGATGAACGACAACGGCGACAGGTTGCGGTTGAGGAAGGGGATGTTGGCGGCGAGCCGAGACACGCGCTTGTTCACGTCCTCGAACGGTTGAAGATACGGCAGGTGGACCAGCGCGAAAAACGATTGCTCGTAGGGGTCCTTGATTGCCGAGGCCTTGGCGAGGATGGCGTCGAAGGTCTCCTCGATCTGCGCGGGCACCGCCAGCGGTGTGTAAGCCGAGCCCCCGATGGACACCCCGATGTTGCGGATGCGGCCCGCCGCGCGGGGATTGGCCAGTAGACCCTCCGCCAGCAAGGCATGCAGGTTGAGGATGGTATAGCGGTTGAAGGTTTGCGGCTCCGTCGCGGTCACCAGGAATTCGATGGCGTTCTTGTGATTGAGGATCATCTGCGCGTCCTGCATCGACTTGCCCGCCGCCACCTTGCCGAAGGCAATCAGGCGCTGCGTGTCGAGCAGGCTGTAGGTGTTCCCCTCGAGGCGGCTGGAGTTCCAAGAGAGGTCCACCAGCAACCGGTTGAGGATGTTGCGCGCGTGAATGCCTTGAACGCCGTCCTGGCGATCATCCGCTTCAAACAACTGCGGGGCTTTTATTTCAGTGGCGCGACATGGTGCAATCTGCTGTTCGAGCTGGGCGAAACGAAAACCTTCAGCGAGCCGCAGCCGTGAGAACGTCCACGCTCGTGCTCAACCGCGTGACGTTCCTCCCCAAGGAACTCTCGGCGGGCGTCCTGTACGTCTCCGAAGAATACAAGGTAGCAGGCCATCTTTGCGCTTGTGGCTGTGGGAACAAGGTCATCGTGCCCTCGGGGCCTGCGGAATGGTCCTTCTACCAACGCAACGGACGCCCCACGGTGCGCCCGTCGATCGGAAACTGGCAGCTTCCCTGCCGATCTCACTACCTCATCACCGACGGAAATATTCATTGGGCCGGGCAATGGTCCGAAGCGCAGATCCTCGCCGGACGTCAGGCAGAGCAGACTCGGCGAGAAGCCCATTACGCTTCGTTGAAGCGCGGTTTCTGGCAGCGCGTGTGGGACTTCATCCGAAACATTTTTGACGGTTCGAAATAAGTCTTTGAAGCATGGATGATATATAACATCTATTCGATTCGACTTCCCGCCCGCAATTAGACAACAGCAGCGACAAGATGAATGTGGACGGCTTTCGGGGCGGTATCAGAAGTCGCGGGCGTCGGCGGGTTTGACCGCAACCGTTGTCGCCGGAACAAAGCTCGCGGGGTCGTGGAGGCAATTCCCGCAGGCGCCATGGCACAGGCCGTTGTCGGTGCCCATGCAGTGGTGGGTTTCGCAGGTGTGGCAGAACCAGGTGGCCCACGAGGTGGGCGGTTTCGCGTTGGTGCCGCAGCACGGACAGGTGAAGGAGGAGCTGTCAATCCGCGTGATCGGCTGCGAGGGAAGCGGGGGCCGTCCTTGGCCGAAAGCCCCGCCGGGTTCGATCTTGGCAGCGCCTTTGAACGTGAGAGTGCCTTCCCTCAGCGTTGCCACGATGAGGAATGGCTGGCGGGTTTTCGAACAGTAGCCGTGAAAACGGATGTGCTGGTCCATGGAGCCCCCTCGTCTTTGCTCCTGGTTAGCGTGAAACCCCATCGGCTAGATTTCGTCGTTTGATGAAGTTGGGCGGGATGACTGTGGATGCACGGAGGCGCGTGGTTGTGTTGGAGGGCATTGATTGGTGGCTTGAGGAGATGACCGTGGCGACCGGACGTAAGATGAAGCCGTTCGGCATTTACCCCGAGACGGAGCTGGTGCTGGAGGAATACCCGCAGCACCCGATGATGGGGAGCATGGCGCTGGTGCTTGTGCACGAGGGCGAGGAAATGACGGTGGCGACCGTGAACCTGTTCCCCGAATGCCCAAAGCTACTTGCCGAGAACGAGGTGTGGCTGAAGGGCTGGGGGGAGAATGAAGGCGTGCCCGCTGCGTTGGAAAGAGCCGGGTTGGTCACGCGCACGGGGGAAAAAATGCGGACGGGATTTGCGGAAGCGGAATTGGCGGTGGTGAGCGACGATGTGATGGCGATGTGGCGCGAAGCCCACCCCGAGACCGAGGAAGAGGACACGGACGAGTGGGAGGTTGGTCCGTTCTGAAATAAAAAAAGCCGCTTCCCGTGAAGGAAGCGGCTGGTGGCGGGGACCGTTCAGCAGGCGGCGGCATCTGGGGCTTCGGCCTCGTCGGCGAGGAATGCCGGAAGGGCCGTCGCATCCGGGGGCGGCGCGTCAGCGGCAACCTGTGGGCTGCGCAGCGGCGCGGGAAGCCAGCCAGTGCCCGCGAGCAGCCGTTCGGCTTCCATGGCCATGCCGTCCTTTTTCATGCCCTCGATGAGGTGAGCGGTGTGGTCGCCCTTGGCTTCGCGCACGGCCTCGACGATGTGGCCCTTGCTGACGCGCATGAAGTAGTTCTCGGCGGTCGGGGCCCAACCGGCCGCGACCATGTGCATACCGAGTGTGTTCTGGAGCTTGCCGGCATGGGCGATCTCCGCCTTGCGCGGGTTATAGCGCTCGCGCACGGCGTTGATGGTTGAGGCGGCGCAGTAGGCGAACAGCTGCTCGCAGTCTTGCTTGGTAAGGGAGAACAACGCCTCCCACAGGTTGCGGGGGTCTTCGGGCAGCAGGGCCTTGAGTTCGGCGCGGCGGGCGTCGAGCTGCTTCTTGGGAGCCCAGCCTTCGAGTCCGGGTGCCCTGGAGGGGACCACGTCGTTGGAGTTGATCTGGAAGCAGCTGTTGAAGCTCGCGTGGTAGAACCGCGCCAGGCACATGACGTGGAGCACGCCGATGAAGGCGACACGAAAGTCCTTCATCGTGGCTTGCTGCAAGGCAACGGTGCGGAACTCGGTGAGGTCCTGCACGAGCGCGTCCGACAGCGGCTTGCCATGCTCGATGTCGTCCTCGGCGGCGGGAGCGGCAAGGGTGTCGCCGGTGTCCTCGTCGTCGTCGGTTTCGGTGTCACCGGCCTTGGGCATGTCCTCGGGGCGGACGAAGCCGTAGTCGATGTCGAGGCTTCCATCGTGGTCGAGGGCGATGAAGACACCGGCGCGCTTCATTTCCTTCTTGCGGAAGGTGGGTGTCGGTTCCTCGATGGCGCTGATCGCCGCGTCGATTTCCTCGGTGCGGGCCTGAACATGCTCGGGGTCGGCATCCTCGTCGTTCTCCAAGGCGTCGCGTTCTTCTTCGAGTTCCTTGAGGCGGGCCTTGGCATCGGCGGAGAGCTTGACCTCCAGCGGCGTGATGCGCGGGAGGCGCTTTTCGGTATGGGGGACGTCGATGGCGGCTTCGGCCCATTTCCATCCCGCCTTCAACATGCCGTCGCGGACGGTGGCGAGTTTTTCATCGACCAGCCGGTTCAAGAGGTCGGCGTCTTGAAGGAAACCGGCGCTTGCCTCGTTGAACAGGTCGCCCATCACCTGGCCGCCGGCGTCGCGGTAGGCGTCGAGGCCCACGAACACGGCGCGGCGGTCGTCGGCGCGGACGGTGCTTTCCGTGAGCATGGCGCGGATTTGGTGCTCGGTGCGGTTCCATTCCTGCATCTGCATGATGCGCTCGAAAGCGTCTTCCTGGCGGGCGGCGTCATCGATGACGCAGAAGGCCATCAGCTGCTTGAGGTTGATCTCGTCGGCCACGTAGGCGTCGAGCAGCTTCGGGCTGGCGTTGGAAAGGCGGAGGCGTTGTTTCACCACCAGCGGGGTCGTGCGGTAGGCGGCCGCGATGTCCACCTCGGTCATGCCCTTTTCCGCCATCGCCTTGAAGGCGTGGAATTCGTCGACGGGGTGCATGCCCTCGCGCATGACGTTTTCGGTGAGGCTGTCGTTTTCGGCGACGCCATCAGGCTTGATGATGCACGGGATGAGGGCATCGGGCGCGATGCGCTTCTGCTTGAGGAGCTTTTGCAGGGCGCGCAGGCGTCGGCCACCGGCCTTGATTTCATAGAGCTCGACACCATCGACGTTGCCGCAGGGCTGAAGCAGCAGACTTTGCAGCAGGCCCTTGAGGGCGATGTCCTCGGCGAGGTCGTCGATGGCGTTCTCGTCGTAGATCTTGCGCACGTTGGACGCGCTGAGGATCAGCTGGTTCAGGGGTACGTCGCGCGTGGGGTAGAGCGGGACTTGGGGTTTAGAATCCGCGCGGGTCTTCGGGGCGGTTTGGGTTCGTGCAGCCATGGGGCTTGTCTCCTTTGTGGATGGGCGACGGGCGAGCGGGAGCCTTTCTCCCGCCCGGTTGATCGTCACCCTTGGAGCCCCTCTCCTCTTTCTCTCGCTCCCTGGTCGGGCGGCAGCTGGACGATGCTGCCGGCGCGGACGGCGGCGGCGTGGTAGTTGGACAGTGACCCGCGCGCGCGCCAGTAGATGTCGCGCTCGATGCCGAGGCCGAGGCGTCCCTTGTAGGCGATGAGTTCGGTGAGGTTGATTTCGCCCATCTCCGGGAAGCCCATGCCGAGGTCGGCAAGGCCGAAGGCAACGGCGTGGTTGGTGTCCGGGATGATTTCGGTGAGGAGCCAGGTCGAGGCGCCGATGGGGTCGAAGAGTTTGCAGACGGGCCAGAGGTCGCGTTCGGCGGCCGTACCTTTGACACGGGCCTGGGCGTCGCCGTTGGCGATGAGCTGGTCGAGGATGGCTTTGGTGAAAAGTTTCATGGGGGAGGTCTCCTGTTGCGGTGAACGACCGGGGCCTCTTCGGCGGGCGCCGGTTCGTCGAAACGCCCCTTCCCTTTCCCTCTCGAAGCCGTGAAAGGCGGCGCTCGCGCGCCGCCGTCGGCGGTGTCAGTCCGCCTTCTTGCGGCCGGTGCGGTCGAGAAGCCGGATACCAAGCTTCTTGGCTTTGTCGGCGAGATTGTAGTTGATGCCGTTGCCCGGGTAGACGATGACCCCGATCGGGTTGGCTTGCAGCATGCGGTCGTTGCGCTTGAAGGGCGCGGATTTGTCGTCCTTGCTGGTCGCCATGGGGCGGAACGCGACCACGGGGACGCCGCGGTTGGCTGCCCAGCTTTCGGCGATGCGGTCGGCGCCGCGGCGGTTGGCGGAGTGTCCGAGCACCATCTGCGGATGGTTGGCGCGGATGGCGTCGAGGTCGCGGAAGATGCCGTCGATGTCGTTGCAGTCCTGGCCGCCGGAGAAGAGGACCAGCTCGCCGGGCGGGATGAGGACGTTGGTTTCGGCGTAGCGCTTGGCGGAGAGGAAGTCCTTGCTGTCGATGAGGGCGGCGGTTTGGGTCCGGTGGTTGACCATCGATTTGGTGCGGGGGCGCCAGACCGAACCGGTGAGGTCCTGGAAGGCGGCGGCGGCAAGGTCACGCATCTGTTCGAAGGCGTCGCGGCGCTCGGTGAGGGCGCGGCCCTTGTCGATGAGGCTTTCAAGCTCGACCGACATCACCTCGGAGCCGTCTTGCTGCTCTTGCGCGTCGCGCTGGCGGGTTTCGTTGTCGTGGAGGAAGCGCTGCACGCGGTCGACTTTGCGGTGGATGATGTCGACCAGCGACCAGGCGAGATCCTCGATGTCCGGTTCCAGAGCGGTGTCGGCGAACGGTTCGGCGATGGCCGCGAGGAGGGCGGCGGCGGCGGCGTTGAGGGTCTCGGCGTCGGGCATCGGCCGGGGGTCGGGTTCATTGTAGCCCGGCGTGTAGCCGTAGAGGTCGAGGCCGTCCATGACGCGCGCGGTGGCGGTGCTGGAGGGATAGCCGGTGCGGGAGGGTGAGTGGGACATGGGTTGTCTTTCCGTTGTTTCGGAGAGCACCGGCGCCCATCGCCGGCCTTTCCGGCGAGCCTTTGGCCGGAGGCAGGACCGGGCAGCACCGCGCCCTCTTGGGCGCGGCCGGAACAGCGTGGAGGACGGCAAGCCGGGGACTTTTTTGTTTCGCGATGCAAAGCCCGGCGAAGCCGGGCGGCGGAAAAAAGTCACCGGACGCCGTTGCGCCCTAGGGCCGCCTCTGGCCCACTCGCCGCTTTTAAAGGCCGGGGGTGACGGATCACCCCGCCACTCGGAAGTGGACACCGTCCTTCCCGCTTCCCCCGGTGCCTCCGGTCATTTCGCCGGGAGATAGGAACGGTCCTCCTCGGCGAGCTGCGGCAGTAGCCGGCCACGGACCTGATGAATCTTGTCGCTGGCAAGGTCGCTGTTCCAATCGTCCAGCCGCGACGCGAGGGTGAAGACGCGGACGTCCTGGTTTTGGGCCGCGAAGATGAGGCGCTCGGTGGCGGACCGCCCGGCGTGGTTGGCTTCCATGGCGACGTAGAGGCGTTTCAGCGATCGCGGCAACCGGAGGGCGCCGAGATGGGATGCCGATGAAGCCGCCGCCATCGGCATGCGGGGCATCAGGGATTTGAGCGCCAGCACGGTTTCAACGCCTTCTCCCACGGCCATGACGTCGTCGGCGGCATCAAAGCGCACGGCGTGCCCGAGAATGTTGCCCATCGACAGCTTGGGTTCGGGAAGCGGGGCTTTGGTCTTGCCGTCATCCGACAGGTAGATGCGCAAAAGGCCGGTGATGTCGCCGTCGAGGGAGGTGACCCCGGCGATGAGCGCAGGGAGTTTCTGCAGCGTGGCGGAGTCGTTGCCCCGGTAATAGCAACCGGGGTGATAGCGCAACGACGGGAAATCCAGCGCGGTGGTGATGGCGCGGGCGCGAAGATAGGTCTCGGCCGGTGTGCCCTTGATGGGGGATGACGCCTTGAACAGGCGGCGCGCGGCTTCCGAGCTGTTGCGTGGCGCCGGGGCCGTTGATGGCCGGGCGATGTGGCGCGGTTCGGACAGGAACGCGAGGACCTCGTCGCGGATGTCGTCATGGCTTGCGAGGTTGCGGTTGAGGGCGATGAGGTCGAGGAGGTCGCCGTGCTCGCCGGTCGCCGCGTCGGTCCACTTGCCCGCCGCGCCGTGGCCGTAGCTTGGCCCGACCAGGCGGACCCACATGGATTGGCCGGGTTCGTTGTGGACGTTGCCGACGATCCAGTAGCGGCCGTTCTTCTTGCCATTGGACAGATAGTAGGCGCACACCGCTTCGACATGGGCGGACAGTTTCTCCGAGAGCTGGCGGAAGGTCTGGTTCATGGTCATCCTCCCTTCAGTTGACGGCCGGGTATTTGGCGAGCAGGCGGGCAAGGACCTGTTGGGACTCGGCGTTGATCGGAACGAACAGGCGGGTCTTCCAGCTGATCACCTCGGTGAAAAGCCCCATGGCCTTGAGCAGGGGCAGCGCGTCGGCATCGAAGTTCTGCAGCTCGACGCGGGATTCGCGCATCACCGTGACCTTGAGGAGGCGTTGTTTGGATTCGAGCTTGACGATCCTGCCGTCCATCACCCGTTGCCAAATTTCGCCCTGGTTGAGCGGTGGTGAGGTTGGCGTCTCGAAGGCGCTGAGGCAGTCCGGGGGCACCAAGCGTCCGATGATGCGCTCGCCGTTCTCGGCGGTGAACCGGTAGACGCGCGGGTTGTCGAACGGCATGCGTTTCCAGATGGGCAGCAGGAGGCCGGTGATGATGTGGAAGCGGCTTTCCTTGAATTCAGGGACGGCCGCAACTTCGTTGGTCCACAAGCGGTCGAAGGTTTGCTCGTCGCAGGGTTCCCACGCGGTTTCAGCGATCTCGTCGCGGCCGATGGCTTGGTCTTCCATCGGGCGCAGCAGCATCACGCGTTTCTGCACGGTGCCGTCGGGTTTGGTGAGGCTGGACCACGGGATTTCGATGGCGGCGCGGCCGGAGCGGGTGTTGGCAAGTCGGCGCGTGGATGGCGCTTGCAGGGCCGTCACGGCGTCCTCGCGCGAGCGCGGCCGGTTGCGTTCCTTCTGCGCCACTTCAAGGATTTCGGTGGCGGCGTTGGCGCTCGCCGATGTGGCGATGATCTTGCGGCCGGTGATGGTGAGCTTTTCGGCGGTGATGGTCTCCAATCCGACTTCAAAGGTTCCTGCCGCAATGGCGCTTTCCACATTGGCGGCGATGAGGTTCTCGAAGGTTTCAAAGAGCTGGTTCTGGAGGCCGATCTCGAGCGCAAGCACACGGTTGAGGAAGCGGTGGATTGGGGGAAGCTCGTCGAGAAGGCGTCCTTGGCGGGTGGTGAGCGCCAGTCCCGTCGCTTCAACAAAACGCTTGAGGGAGCAGCAAGCGATCTTGCCCTCGAAAATCAGGACGTAGAAGGTCCGGAGCGCTTCGCGGGCATAGGTGTTTTCAAGGCTGTCGCTCGCTTTGAAAAGGCCATGGCCGCCGGTCTTGCGTTCGCCGCGCGTGATGGCGCCAAGGGAGTCGAGGCGGCGCGCGATGGTGGAGAGGAAGCGTTTCTCGCCGCGCACGTTGGTGGTGACCGGGCGGAAGCGGGGCGGCGCGGCCTGGTTGGTGCGGTTGGTGCGGCCGAGGCCTTGGACGGCGGTGTCGGCTTTCCATCCGCCTTCGAGCAGGTAGTGGATACGCTGGCGCTGGTTCTTGGCACCAAGGTCGGCGTGGTAGCTGCGCCCGGTGCCGCCGGCATCGGAGAAGACCAGGACGCGCTTGAGGTCGTCCATGAAGGCTTGGGTTTCGCCAAGGTTGGCGGTCGAGGGGCGGGATTCGACGGCCAGGACGTCGCCGCGCGGGGTGGAGCGCTTGACGATGCGGCGCGAGCGGCCGGTGACCTCGGCGACCATGTCGGTGCCGAAGTGCTGGATGAGCTGGTCGAGGCCGGACTGCACCGGGGGAAGCGCCGCGATATGTTCGATCATGGCATCGCGGCGGGCCACAGCCTCGCGGCACTGCACCGGGTTTCCTGCGTTATCGAAGACGGGGCGGCAGCATTCGTTGCCTTCGTCGTCGGTGTAGACTTCCTGCAGCTGGGTGGGGAATGAGTGCTTGAGGTAGTCGAGCACGTATTCACGCGGGGTGACATCGACGGAGAGGTCGTTCCATTCGCCGGGCGGGATTTCGGCCAGGCGGCGGTCCATCAAGGCTTCGGACGTGGAGACCAGCTGCACCACGGCGGCATCGCCGCGGTCGAGGTCGTCCTGGATGGCGGTGATCAGCGTCGGCAGTTTCATGCCGGTGATGAGGTGCTGGAAGAAGCGTTGCTTGGAGGATTCGAACATCGACATGATGGCCGACTTGGCACGTGAATCGCGGGCCTTCCCTTCCTCGTCGTCGATGTTCAGGGCTTCCAGCGCGGCGGTGAGGTTGGCGTGGATTTTCTGATAGGCACCCGCATAGGTGTCGTAGATCTTGATCTGCGCGGGTGTCAGCGTGTGTTCCAGCATGTCGACTTCCACGCCCTCATACGAGAGTGAGCGCGACACGTAGAGGCCAAGCGCCTTGAGGTCGCGGGCCAGGACTTCCGCCGAGGCGATGCCGCCCTGGTGCATGGCGGTGACGAAGGCTTCCCGCGTCTCGAACGGAAGGTCGTTGGAACCCCAAAGCCCAAGCCGTTCGGCATAGGCGAGGTTTTCGATGACGGTGGCGCCGGTGGCGGAGACGTAGACGATGCGGGCGTGCGGCAGCCGGCGTTGCAGCTGGAGGCCCTTGATGCCCTGTTGGGACCCTTTTTGGGCGCCGCGTTCGGTGCGCGAAGGGGCGGCGTTGCCCATGGCGTGGGCTTCATCGAACACGATGACGCCGTCGAAATCCCGTCCCAGCCAATCGACCAGCTGGTCGACCCGGGCGTGGTTGTCGTCGCTCTCTGAGCGCAGGGTGGCGTAGGTGGTGAACAGGACGCCCTCGTGGAGGGCGATGGGTTTACCGGGTTTGTAGCGCCACTGCGGGACGACCTGCAGCTTCTCTTGAAGCAGCGCCGACCAGTCGCGCTGGGCGTCTTCGAGGAGTTCGTCGGATTTCGAGATCCACAGCGCCCGGCGGCGCCCTTTCAGCCAGTTGTCGAGGATGATGCCGGCGACCTGGCGCCCCTTCCCCGCACCAGTGCCGTCGCCGATGAAGAAGCCGCGCCGGTAGCGGATGGCGCCGGGTTCATTCTCCCACGCGGCCTTGAGGCGGAAGGTGTCGGGATCGAGCTGCCAGCTGCCGGCGAGGAAACCGGAGTGCGCTTCACCGGCGTAGATCACGGTTTCGAGCTGCGCGTCCGACAGCAGGCCGTCGGTGACGATGGCGGGAAGGAGGTGGGGGCGGTAAGTCGGTTTGGGCGGCACCACCGAGGCCATGGCGGCCGATTGCACGAGCTTGGTCGGGTGCGGGTGGGCGCCGGGGATGACGATGCGCTCGGGCACATAGGGTTCATACAACGCATCGGTGCTGGCGCGGGGGGCGGGCGCATCGACCACGTCGTAGGACAGCTCGATGCCGGAGGGCAGGACGGGCGCGGCCGGCGCCAACGCCCGAGTGGGTTGCAAGGAAGGCGTCGCCACCGTGGTGTGTGCGGCGGGCGGAACGAGATGCGCGAACAGCGGTGTCACCGGCGGGCGCGCCGGCAGATGGTCGTGCAGCATGGAGAGCAGTTCGCGGGGGCCGCCGCCTTGGAAGCGCATGTGCTGGTAGCTGTGGAGGTGCGGCTCGGAATCCTTGTCGATGACGGTGAGGCGCGTGGCCATGTTGGTGCCGTGGCGTTTGAAGGAACCGGCATGCAGGGCGAAGGTGAAGACCACGCGGCCCCCCATTTCGGCGATGCGGGCGAGCTTGTCGGCATGCTCGGGGGAGAAGGGATTGAGGCCGCAGCTTGTGATGGCCACCAGCCGTCCGCCATCTGAAAGACGGGCCAGCGCGGAGCGCATGTGGCGGAAGTCGACGCCGGCATGGGTGCCTGTGACGTTGGGCGCGGCGGAAAACGGCGGGTTCATCAGCACGACGGATGGGTTCAAGCCTTCGGGCAAACGGTCATGGATGTGCTCGCCGTTGAAACGGGTGAGCGCGGCTGAGGGAAAAAGCCCGTCGAGGATGTCGGCGCGGCCGTCGCTGAGTTCGTTGAGGATAAGCCGGGCGCCGTGGGCCTCGGCGAAGATGGCGAGCTGGCCGGTGCCGGCGGAAGGTTCAAGGACGACATCGCGGTCGGTGATGGCGGCGGCATGGGCGACAAGATAGGCAAGCTCCAGCGGGGTCGAGAACTGCTGCAGCTCCTGGCTTTCTTCGCTGCGGCGGGTGTGGGTGGGAAGGAGGGCACCGAGCTTCTCCAGCATGGTGAGGAGCTGATCGGGGCTTTTGGCGCCGCGCGTCATGGCGGGGAGGTAGTGGCGCAGGAATAGGGCCTGGGCGATTTCAACCGCCTCGTAGGCGTCCTTCCACACCCACGCGCCGGAGGCGTCGGAATTGCCAATGGCGGCTTCCATCGCGGCCCGCAGCAAACGCGCGTCAAGGGCCTGACCGTTCACAAGCGATTTCAGGAGCGTTTTGGCGGCGGCGATGAGGTGGGATGCGATGGGAGGGGAGGAAACGACGGAAACAGGCGGGCAGGCGTCGCTAACGGCGACGGGCAGGGATGGGGTCATGGGAAAGCTCCTCGGCTGATTGGGGCCGGGTGGGACCTCGCCTCTCGAGACCCCTTCCGGCTCGGCCGAAGGCCCCTTCCCTTTGGCTCTCAGCTACCGGGGCTGGATGCTCGGTCATGGATGTTAGCCAGGAAGACCACCCCGGCGATTTCGGCGATAACGCCCTCGTCGGGGCGCGTGGCCATGTAGGCGTTGGCGTCATCGGCGGTTGTGAAGATGGCGGTGACGCGGATCTCGCGGCCGAGGGCGCGGATCGTAACGGTGTGCTCGTCGGCGATGACCGTCATGGTGCGTCTCCCTTGGATATCCGGGCAAGACGGGCAAGCGCGTCCTTGGCCTCGGCGCGGATTTCGATGATGCGGTCGACCGCATCGGCGCCGGAGAGGTCCTCGTCGCCGTCCAGCTCGGGAAACTCCTTATCGATGCGGGTGAGGACGGCTTCCATCCGGTTGAAGATGTCTTGGTAGAGGTCGGGTTTGTCCAAGAGTGTCGGCGGGGTGGGGGTTGGCATGGTGTGTCTCCTGTTGTGTTGAGGCGGGTTAGGAGCGCTTGCTCTTGCGCCGCTCGGTGAAGATGGCGATGTTGTTGCCCTGGAATTCGATCACGAGGTGGGTGGGGTCGTTCTTGCGGTAGGCGACGATGTCGGCGAGCGGGAAGAACTCGACGCCGTCATCACCGCCGAACGAGGCGCGCTTGTTATTCCACCATTCCTCGAAGGGCAGCTTGGTGGGGTCGCATTCGGCGGCGTAGACGACGACGTGCTTGTCGCCCTCGCGGCGCTTGGAATTGACCTCGCCGTCGGTGGTGTTGGCCATCAGGTAGACGCCTTGGTCGCCGACAAGCCAAAGGCCCTTGCCGGTCTTTTCGCCGTAGAGCGGGCGCGCGGTGGTCGCGGTGATGACTTCGGTGAGGAGCTTCTCGATGTCGCTCCAGGGGAAATGCAGTTTCATGGGCGGTTTCCGTGGTGGGGTTGTCGTTGAGGGGTCAGTGGCGGCTGAGGCGTGCGACCGCGTCGATGGCGTCCTCGATGTCGGTGCGGGCGGCGGTAAGCCGCCGCAGGGCGGTTTCCGCGTCCTCGCACTCTTCGGCGTCGGACAGTTCGATCATGAGGAAGCGGAACAGGGTATCGCCGCACTGGTCGATGCTGTGCCGCCAGTCGGGGTCGTCGGCGTAGTGATTAAAATCGCCGCCGCCGTAAGCTTTGCAGACGACGCGTTGCGAGGCGTTCATGGCGGTCATTGTTCGACCCCCACGCTTCGGATGCCGTCGCTGTGGTGCCAAGGGATAGCGCCGGGTTTGGGGTTGTCGGTCGGGACGTGAAGCATGTCATGCGGGGTGTCGTCGGTTTCGTAGTAGGCGCACCAGAAGGCCGTGGCCTCGTCCGGCGATGTGGCCCAGCACAAGAGGTCGCGGTTGTGGTCAACGCTTGGGTTGTCGGCAACGAAGTAGAGCGTGAGGCTTGTTGGAGGTGGGGTGGGCATGGGGACATCCTTTCCGGGTGCCCGGCCTCACGCATGGATACCTCTCTGGTTACCAGCTGGCCGGTCCCTCAGCCGCTCCCCCTCTCTTTCTCTGATCTCGGGCCGCATGGCGTAAAGCACCGTGGCCCGCTGGCTGTGCCGCAAGCGCCGGCGCACCGATCGTCACCCGGACGGGCGGAGACGCATCCTTCATGCGGCTCCGGCCGCCCGCGCTTTCAAAAAGCGCGCAAGGCGGCTAGAGCGGGGCCCGCGCGGAACGCGCGGGGCGCCCCATATGGCTTCCGAGAACCGCACCCCTAGCTAGGACATCCTCATGGGCAAGATCAGCATCATCACCCCTACGGAAAACCGCGAGGCTTTTCTCCCGGCGATTTGGGACTGCGTCAAAAGCCAGAGCATTCAGGACTTCGAATGGCTCATCCACGACGGCTCGCCCCAACCGTCCGTCGCCCTTTCTGCGATCACCGACCCGCGCGTCCGCTACATTCACAGCACCCAGCCGATGAGCCTGGGCGCCAAGCGGAATGTTCTGGTGGGCAGCGCTGTCGGCGACACCATCATCCACATGGACGACGACGACTATTACGCGCCCGAATACATCGAGGCGATGCTGACGCTGCTGGTCCAAAGCAACGCGGACATCGTCAAGCTGTACGGCTTCTATCTTTACCACCAGGCCAGCCAGCGTTTCGCCTACTGGGATCTGGAGCATACGTTCCCGTTCCATTACCTCCTGCATCCTCGCCGGCCGGACACGCCTGTCGGGCTGCGAATGGTGGGGGCGAAGGAAGCGTGGGGATACGGCTTCAGCTACGTCTATCACCGGCGGGTTTGGGACAAGCGCAAATTTCCGGATCAGGGACACGGCGAGGACCAGGTGTTTGCCGATGCAGCGATCGCGGAGTTCCGCCACGCCGGGATGCAGGACCGCCAGCAACTCGCCGTCCACGTCATCCATACGAGCAACACGTCGGTGTCATTCCCGCAGCAACTGCTGCCGGCGGATTTTCACCAGACGTACTTCCAGGGCTTCGTTGTGCCGTAAGCGCAGGTCGTCGTCGAGGGCGGCTAGCAGCGCGGTTGGGGCGTTACATCCGGTGTTCGTCCTCCTCTTCCGAGGAGGTGTCGGCCTCGAGGGGTAGCCCGCACCGGCACCAAACGCTGCCGCAGCCGTGGCATGGCTGGATGGCGTTGATTTCATCCTCATAGGGTTCGAAGGGTTGGCTCTGGGCGTAGGCGATGCCGGGGTTGATGTCCGCCGGGGCGTTGTCCCGGCTTGGCGCCTCACCGGCATAATCGGGAAACGCTGCGGTCGCGGCCGCCTTTTCTCGATCGGAATAATCGGCCGCCAAGAGTCTGCGCACGGCGCGGGCGCAGCGGAGGTCGTCAATGACGGCGACCACCATGTCCTTGCCGTGATCGCGCGCGGCAACGAGCTTCTTAGCATCGCCGATGTCGAGCAGCATCGGTTCGGCGGCGATGGCGACGCGCACGTCGGGAGGAAATTGGTCGATGCAGGGTTTTCCATTCCACTCGGGGGAATAGGCGACGGTCACTCGTCCCCGGCCGTCGGTTTTGTAGACCACGCCGCGGCGGTAGGTCATCGGCCCATCTCCTCTTCGTCGTCCTGTTCGTCAGCGTAGGGGTGGTCGGCGGTGAGGTCCGGCATCATCGCGGCCATGTTGCGCATGTGCAGCCACGGGTGGTTCGCATCCCCGCCGCCGGTGTGAAGCATGGCCGTGTAGGTGTTC
This sequence comes from Hyphomicrobium sp. DY-1, assembly GCF_047497105.1. Taxonomy (NCBI): domain Bacteria; kingdom Pseudomonadati; phylum Pseudomonadota; class Alphaproteobacteria; order Hyphomicrobiales; family Hyphomicrobiaceae; genus Hyphomicrobium; species Hyphomicrobium sp. DY-1. The sequence continues at coordinate 3,847,140 of NZ_CP134870.1, forward strand.
TCAGCCGCCATCAGCCGTTCGGCGCGGCCGCAGAGAATGTCGTCGCGGACGGCGGCGAGCATGTCCGTGGAGATGAGATCGGCGGCGCGCAGCTTCGTCAATTCTTCCGGACGGCAGGAGAGCGCGTGGGCGGCTTCGACCACCGTGCGTACGTGTTTTGGAAAGGTCCTAAAACCCATCTCGCCGTTCCACGCGGGGTTGAGGGCGATGGTGAGTACGTTGTCGTCGTCATAGGTGTAGGTCACGTTGCGGGACACTTCGGTTCTCATCGGCCCATCTCCTGATCGTCCTCGTCCTCGAACAGCGGGTGGCCGTCGGCATCGAAGATGCGGCAGGTGGTGACGTCTGACGGCCGCTGCTCGCGCTCGGCGTAGATCTTGCCGACGGCGCTTTGGAATTCGGTCTTGCTGATGTCGCCGCGCAGGTATTCGCGTTCGACGGCGGCGATGGCGCTGTCGGTCGGTGTCATCGCCCCATCTCCTGCTGGCGGAGAAGGATGTCGAGCTGGCGGCGTTTTGCCATGTAGAGTTTCTTGATGCGGCCCATGCGGATGGTCTGGATGCGCTGAAGGGTACGTTTGCGGGCCATCTGGTAAAGCTTCTCCTGGCGGGCGCGGAACTGTTTCTCGGTCATCGTCTGATCTCCAAAAAGGAATAAGAAAAAAGGGAGCCGGTGGTCCGGCTCCCTGGTCGTCGCGTGAGCCGGGGTGGGCTTACATGGTGCGTTCTTCTTCCTCTTCTTGGTCGCTGTCGGGTGCGCGGGCATGACCGTGGCGCGCCGGCGGGTCGACGTCCGGCATTTGCCCGCCCATGTCCTTCTCCATACGCGGTTCCCATTTTTGGACGTCACCGGTCATCATCAGGTCGTTCTGCTTGTCGGTCCCCATCCACGAGCCGATGGAGAGGAGCGGTTCGCCGTTGCCGGGGTTGGCGTAACCGAAATAGTTCGGCTGCTTGGGGTTCTTGTCGCGGTTGGGGTTTAAAAACAGCACGACGTCGTTGGGCTTGATCTTCATCGGCTCGCGGTTGTCCTTCATCGCCATCTCGACGGTGTAGTCCTGTTGCGGGGCCGAGTTGGCATAGAGCGCCATCTGGTCTTCGGCGCTGAGGCCTGTTCCAAGGCGGCCGGTGAGGACGCCCGGCAGGCTTCCGGTTTCTTTCCCCGTGTAGTGCGGCCAAAGCGATACCGTGCGCTCGGTTGTGGATCCCGGCGGCAGGAGTTTGCCGGTGAGCAAGGGTCGTTTGTCACCGGGCTCCTTCGCCTTGTTGAGGAAGGCGCGGAAGCGGAGCGGATTGTCGGAGGTCTTCGTTGTCATGGATGGTCCTCATGGGGGCGGCGAACCGCCGTTGAACACCGGGCCAGTCGCCGCGGCGTTCAAGATAAGGAACATCGAAAAACCCTTGTGCAATCGATGTTTTTGACGTGTGGGGGTAGAGCGGGGAAGTGAGGGGAAGCGGGTGGGGAGCGTGACTATCACGTTTTCGTGTGGCGTTGATGGTCACGTCGCGGTGTGCGGATGGTTCCGCGAATCGCGTTGCTCCGGTCGACGGCATAGCCACCGCCACGGACATTGAAATCGCTGGGGCTGCTGGTTTCGGCGGGCTGCATGAAGCAACTGCTGCCGCGTTCTTGTTTGCCATAGCGCCATTCGTAGGCCTGCTGGGAGAGCGGCTCATTGGGCTGTGTGACTGGGCGAGTTAGGCATTGGGGTGAGTGTCCGGAGCCCGAGAAGTTGCTGATCTTGTCGGCAAGATCGGGGCTCACTTCGTCCGTATAGGAGGTCAGGAGATCGCGGGCGTTCTGTACACGCTGGAGGGGGCCCTCGAGTCTGGGGGGTTCTGTAACCAGCAGCAGGATAGAGCAGGATCCCGGGAAGATTCGCCGTTATGAAGAGACGGCCCCGTAGGGCCGTCCATCCAGCGGCAAAGGCTTAACGCCCGCCGCGACGACCCTTGCCGGATTTGGGCTCTTGGCCAAAGGGCACGATGTCGGTGTCTTCGCCGGTGCGCCCTTCGCCACGGGCGTCCATCTCGGCGATGTCGCGTTCCATTTGGGCGAGGTCCTCGGCGCTCATGCTGAAGTCCGGCGTGTCGGAGGGTTCGATACCCGGCGCCGCTTCGCGTTCGAGCGGGAACTGGGTTTTGCCGCCGATGAAGAAGTAGCCTTCCTTGTCCTGGTGGTTCCAGCCGCCGACCTCGATGAGTTGGCCGTTGTGGTTCCAGTAGCCGTAGTAGTCGGAGGGCTTGGTGGGCTCGCCCTTGGCGTTGAACTTCACTTTGCCGTCCTTGGGCTTTTTGTGCTCCTCGGCCTTTTCGAAGAGGACGACCTGGCCCGGGCGCAGCGGCTTGTTGTTCTTGCCGTAGAAGACCGTCTTGGAGGTATCGGCCTGCGCGGCGATGGCGTCGGATTGCTCCTGGCGGGACATCTTCGGCGAGATGAGGTCGGCACTGCCACCGAGCACCTTGAGCTTCTGGATGCTGCCGTCGCTCTTGTTGGTGTAGTCGTATTCGTTCGAGTAGAGGCCGGCGCGGAAGGTCATGTCGGTGCCGGGGACGGCGAGCTTGGCGAAGTAGTGCGGCTTGCCCTCGGCGGCATAGCGGCGCGGGTTGGCAGTGAAGTTGCCTTCAAGGCGTACGGGTTGGTCCATGGCGTCGTCTTTCTTTGGTTGGACGCCGCAAGAGTCCCCTAAAGGGGGAAGGGTACACAACTGGTATGCACAGCGATTGGGCGAAAAAGCATACACAGCGCATGCGCGGCGCATACACATCCAAAGGACTTTCCCGAGAAATCCGCCGCGACTTCATCAAATGACGAAGCCGGACGTGTGGACGGCATGTGCCGTCGGATTGACCAGCTCCCGTGCCCTGTCGACACTTCGCCGGATTACCGGGGAGTGCGGTCATGGCGTGGTCTATGCGGAAAAAGGTTGTGGCGGTTCCCGAGAAAAAGTCCGCCGGCGTTGAGGTTGTCCCGGAACCGCCCGCGACGCTTGAAAAGCGCGTTGGGTGGTGCATGGCGCTGTTTGCGGATGATTGCCTGGTCGAGGATGCGGCCGGGTTGGCGAGCATCACGGCGATCTGGGAGGCGTATCGGCGCTGGTGCGCCGACGAGGGATTAGCGCCCCTCGCCTATTCGACGTTCGTGGAAGAGTTCGGGGGGTTCGCGGTGGATGTGGGGATGCCGCGCCGGCAGGTCGGCGGCAACGTGGTGTTTCCGACGGTCAAGACGCGAGGGGAATGATCTATGGGGTGGTCGTCGAAGGTCAAGGAGGCGGCACGGGTACGGGGAGAAACCATGGTGCTGGCGCCTGGGCTTGATCGCGCGTTGCTGGCGCAGGAGCGGTTGCTTGGCCGTGTCGAGGAACCTTACGACAAAACGAAGGCCGAAGTTGAACTGAAGATGGCGCTGGGGTCGTTTAAGGGCAAGGTGCAGGTCCCCGGCGGCTTTGCGCCATGGGCGCAACTCGAGAAGGCAATCGAGGCGGCGCAACAGCAGGAGCAGGCGGCGCGGATCGACCCAGCACCAGCAACGGAACCCGGAAAGCTCGCCGACACCGAGGCTGTGAAGACCAAATTGGTGAACGATGTCATCGTGCAGATTTTCCGTGAAGAAGAAAGCGGGCGCGACGACGAAGAGGAAGACGAGCAGGCGATGGGGCGTTAACGCGCGCTCCAGCCTTCAAGGTAGAGGGCGACTTCGGTTTCGGTAAGCGGGTTATCCCTGAGTTTCATCCCCGGGAGGCGCGCAATCGCGGTGTCGGTTGCTTCGGGCGACACGAGCGCGGAATTCGCCAGTGCCCAGCGGGTGGCGTGGCGCGCGAAATCGGGTAGGCTGACGGTTTCCGCACCCGCGCGGGCATGAAGGTCCCCGACATCGACGCTGTCCCCCTGATCGTGGGTGACGGTGACGTGGGCGACGATGTGGTGCAGGCTGCGGCCCATCAGGATGGAGCTTCTGGGGGTAATGGCGCCATCGCGCGCCAGTTCCCGTATCCGCCTCTGCCAGGGATCGACGTGGACCTCGACAAAACCGGCGAGGTCGTGGTCGTCGGCATCATGAAGCGGAAGGATCTCCTTCGGTTTTAGCGTTCCGTAAAGCTCGTCGACGATCGACACATGAGGGGCTTTCCTCGTGCCGGAATCATGCGCCGGGCGGCGAAGGGAGGCAACGTCGCTAACTTACGGAAAGATTGGAGATGAGCTAGTTGGATTGGGGAGTCTGATGAGAAAAACGGGTGCTCACGGCATTGACGCGGGCTTCACCACGGGCGTTGGCAGGAACATCGCCTTGTCGGTTTGCCAGGCGTATTTCTTGTCGAGGGACATCGGGGTTTCGCCGCGCGAGGTGACGATGATCTTGTCCTTGAAGGGACGGCCCATCAGTTCGGCGGCATCGGCCAGCGGCTTCTCGACGCCACTCAAGAGGTCTTTGGCGCGGCCGAGGTTGGGCTCGATCATCTTGGCTGCCTGGTTGTCGGGCTGGAGGAAACAGCGCACGCGGCAGGCATCGACGACGCCCTCGTAGCGGTCACGGCCGAAGGCTTCGGAAAGCTGCCCAAGCGATTGTGCGAACATCCAGAGGCGAAGGCCGGCGCTTCGGCCGACGTCCTGGAGTTCAAGGATGGATGTGAAGTTTCCAAGTTGGGGCATTTCGTCGAGGAAGAAGGTGATTGGTTTTTCCCCGGGCTTCATTTGCATCTTCTGCATTGTGCGGGAGTGCTGCACCAGCATGGCGCGGATGACGGGCGCGTAGGCTTTGAGTTCGGCCGGCGACAGGCAGATGTAGAGCGACGTTCCCGGCCGGGTGCGGAAGTATTCGGGCCGCCAGTCGCTGGTCGCCATCGCGGCGGCCATGCGTGGACCTCGGTTGAAGATGTTGACGAACCGCCGGGCGTTGTCGAGCACGGATTCGAAGCGGTCCTTGGAATTGACGCCGGAGCGGATGGCGTGGGCGGTCAGCGCCATTTCGGTGACGCCGGTTTTTTGGCCGAGATCGTCCATGATGTCGGCGAGCCTCAGGATGTCGGAACCTGCGATTTTGTTTGGGGGGGTGGCTAGCAACTCGGCGAGACCCTGCACGGTGCGTATCTTGCCGGACCCATTGAGTGCGATGACCATGGCGTAGGCCCACATCATGTCGCGGCCGCGGTTGGTCCAATAGGGGTCCGTGAGGTTGGGATTGTCCTCGATGACCTGCAACGAGAAGATGGTGCATTCGTTGGCGGCGTCGTCGGGTGATTTGGGGATGAAGTCGAACGGATTGTAGCGGTGGGTGGCGCCGTTGGGGTCAGTGGGGGCGAAGCGGTAGACCGGGCCGAAGTGTTTGGCGCGGTAACCGGCGGTGAGGTTCCAAAGCTCTCCCTTGACGTCGAGGATGATGGCGCTGCCTTCGTGGCGTAACAGGTTGGGGATGACTTGCGCCTGGCTTTTGCCGGAACCCGGGCCACCCACCGTGATGAGGCTTTCGGCATCGGAATAGTAGACGGGCTTCTGGCTAACAGGTTCATAGCCCACGATGACGGAGGTGGGTGTGGGCGCTGTGGTGTAGAAGGCGCTGGTGGCGAGGTCGGCTTCGGTCATCCAATGGGCGCCGGGCGACAGGATTTTGTTCAGTACTGGCGTGGTGGCGAAGGCTTGGGATTTGGCGGCCTGGCTGATGACCTGCGCCGCGTTGGCATAGACTGCGGTGAGTTCGGTGTGTTGGGATCGGAAGAAATCGACGAGAAGCTTTTGCATCTCGCCGATGCGGGTTCTGTCGCGGATGTTTTCGGTCGGTTGTGGAATGGCTTCGCCCCCGTTGTGGACGATAAGAGCGAAGAAGTTGCCCCAATCGTCGGGGTCGCAGAGATGTCGGGCGACGAGCTGGGCAAGGCCGCGCATCAGCTGGCGTTCTTTGTCGTTGAGGCTGATGGCGGCGCGGCTGATTTCGAAATTGAAGATGTCGTTGAAAGCGCCTTGGAGTTTAGCGCGGTATTTGCGTTTGGCGTGACCGTGCTTGAGGGCGTCGCCGAAGTTGCCGATTGAGGAGGAGCCTTTGATGTTGAAGATGATGGCGGCGAATTCAAAGGCGGAAGGTTTTTCCGGCTCGTAATGGGCGCGGATGAATTCTTCGAGCCGGTCCCGGCCCAAGGCGACGATGAGGTCTCCGACCGGTAGGCAAAACCGAGCCGCCGGGTCGGTTAGCATTTCCTCCATCGTGGTAACGAAGGACGTCGTTGTGTAGTCGCCGGGGTTTCTAAGTGGGTGGCGCAAGATTTTGGGGTGGGCGATAGGCGATGAGGATGGTGCGGTCATCTTTGTTCTCCGCCGGCTCTTTTTCCATGTAGAAGGTCATGACGTTGCACACGAGCAGCGGTCCCCAGCTGCCCAGCACGTCGTTGATGGCGTTGGGGTAGGCGGGGTCGAACTCGTAGGTGTCGGGGCCCACCTCGTCGGTGAAGAAATTCTGGCCGCCGTCGGTCGCGAGGTAGACGCCGTCGACGGCGGGATTGCGGGTTTCGTTGGACGCCACCACGTCGTGCCATTTGGGCTCGATGAGCGACCAGGTTTCGTCGGAAGCGCCCGATTGCTTCGGGGTGCAGAATGGGCTCATGCGGCGGACGGCCTTGCCGTCGGTTCCGGGGTGGGTGGTGGTGATGGCGATGCTGGAATCGCCGATCGATGCCGTGATGATATGGTCGCCGTCGATGAGCGTCGCCGCAAGGGTGCAGGCGTACTCGCAAACCGGGTGCCCCAGTTGCTTGGCAAGGGCGTGCAGTTCGCCGTGTGCGAAGCCGATGGCCTCAAAGAGCAGCTTGCGGGACGCGGCGGCGCCGTTGGTGATTTTGGCCCCGAGATAGTGTTCGATCGCGTGGCAAGCCAGACGGCTCGCATCATGGGAATACTGGGCCGTGCTGACGCCGTCGGCCAGCACCAGCCATGACACCGTTCCGGCGCCGCCCACGGTGTGGCTGTCTTCGATGGGCTCGGCCTTTCGGAAGTGGCGGACCCCTTGCTGGGCCGCGCGGATGAGGATCCACGGCGGCCGCCATGCCGTTTCCACGCGCTGCATCGGTGTGAGGTCGTAGCGCGGCGGCAGTTCAAGAATACTCATGCGCGGGCAGCAGCCTCCCCGATGCGCACTTTGGTTTTCTTGTCGGCGGTTTCGTTGCGGGCCGCGTCGAGCGCCTGGGAGGCGGAGAGGTTCTTCGTGATCTTGGTGATGACCACGGTGATCAGTTTGACTAACTCCTGGAAGGTGTGGATTTCGCTGCCCATCTCGTAGACGGACTTGTCGCCGGACAGTTCGGCGAGAAGCTGCTTGCCGGACATTTTGGCGGTGCCGGTATCGACCCAATCGGCGAGCAGGCCCTTGGGCGAGATGAAGTTCAAAAGCGTGGCGTACTTCTTTTCGACGTTGGCGCGGCCGTCGATTTGGGTCAGCCGGGATTTGATTTCGTTCCAGCGGGCGTCCCCGGGTTTCATGTCGGTGGGTGCGCCGTCGGTGAGGTGCAGGACGTGCGGCATGCCGAAGGGGATCTTGTGCTTGGCATCCCGGTAATACCTGAGGCGCTCGGCAACCTTTTCGAGCGCGGCTTCGAGCCCCTTGCCGGTGGCCGTGCCGTTCAGGGGCTGCAGGGGCGTGAGGCTGGCGGGGAGGTTTTCGACTGTCGACCAGTCGAGGAGCTGCATCACGTTGTCGGAATAGGCGAGGATGGCGACGTCGACCTGCTCAACGTGTTGGGCCAGCTCCGATGACGGGGTGGGCTTTTTGAGGATGTCGAGTAGCGTGGCGATGGCCTGGTTGATGTGGTCGATGTCGGGATCAGGAGGCAAACCTGTGGAGCCCGACACGTCGATCAGGAAGACGAAGGGAAAGCGTTTCACCCCCATCTTGTTGGCCTTGACGTTGCCGGCCCCTGGAAGGCCGGTGTTGTTGCCGAGGATGTCGACGATTTTGCTCATAAAGCGTTCTCCGGGTTGTCAGTGTTGGGAAGCCCTCTGGAATTTCCAGCCGCGCGAGGTGCGGCAGGCGTCGGCGTGGATCGAGGCGGAATAGGCCGCGCGCGTGAAGGTGAGGTCGTAGGAGAGGCAGGCGCCGCCGCTGCCCATGCGCCAGTAGCCTTGGGTGCGCCCGTTGACGACGGCGCCGTCGGCGCTCAGCGTGCTCGACAAGGTGTGGAGCGCGGAATCCTGCACCAGCATGGCGGTGAGGCTGTCGGTGATGAAGACGACATCAACGGGGGTGAGCAGGGCCAGCAGGGAGACGGGCGTCGAGGCTGGCAACGGGAAGAGGCCCTTATAGGGGAGCATCGCTTGCGCCTTGGCTTTGGCTCTGGTGAGCGCGGATTTCGCTTTTTCCGCGTCCGCGAAGCGCGGCAGTCCGAGAAGCCCGGCGAGGCTCTCGGTGTAGTCGCTGTCATTTCTCAGCTTGGACGTGCCGCTGTGGAAGGCGCGGATGGCGGTCATGAGCGCGCGGTCCTCCTCCGGAGCCCTTGTGCGCGGCGGAGAAACTGCGGCCGGGGGCTTGCCGACGGGCATCGCCGGAAGACGGCTCGGTTGGACGTAGCTTGGCACCGTGACTGTGACTTGCGGGAACTTCGGCAGGGTTGCGGTTTGCCATTGTCCCGCTGGTGGTGGTGGTGCGGCGGTGACTTTGGTGACCGCCGGAGCCGTGGGCGCCTGCATGAGTAGGACGGCGATGAGGCCGAGGATGGCGGCGCCGGCGACAATTTGAAAGGCGGGAACGGCGACGAGGTCGTGAACTGAGCGCAGGGACGCGGAGGCAAGGCGGACGGTCCGGGATTGCCGAGGCGCAACCACGTTGGGAAGTCGCGAGATCTCTTGAGAAACAAAATCCGGTGGTGGTGCTGGTTTTGCGGCGTCGGTTGCCGCCATGGTCGGGGCGCCGACGGGCGGGTGTGCCGGCGCGGGAATGACGGTCTTGAGGCGGCGTGTCGACGAGGTGTTGAGGGGGACAAAGCTAGCTTCGCCAAAGAGACCTCCGGTAGTTGGTGAGAAGCGGAATCCATTGGAGCGCTGTCACGGGGTTGTCTTTGGTGAAGGTCTGGGTAAAGGCGGCGCGGATGTCCTCGGGGAGTTCCTTGTAGGCATTGGCCATGAAGCCGTTGGTTTCGCCGGCATCCATCGGGAAGAAGCGGCGGTCGATGATGTCGTCGGCGTCGTCGCCGTCCATCGAGAACGGGTGGCACTCGAAGCCGAGGTCCCGCATCAAGAGCTGGTAGATGAGAACGGCGAGCACAAAATCGTCATGGGTGGCGGTGACGCGGCGGTTGGCAGCGATGGCCGCGCGGGCGCCGGGAGAGGAATACTCCGGTGTCAGCCCCGTGAGCTTGCATTCGAAGGCGCCGTTGTCGAACTGGAAGCTATCGGTGTCGATGAACAGCACCTTGGCGAAATCCTTGGTGACGTGGATGTTCATCGGGCTCATGTCGCCGAAAACGAATCCCCAGGTATGGCGGTGCATTTTGGCCAGCTGGTCGGCGAGCGTGATGGCAATGTGGATGGTGCGTTCGCGGGTGAGGTTCCGGCGGTCGCTGTCTTTTCCGAGGAGCGTGTTGAGTGACTTGGTGCCGATCAAGAGCTCCATGGTGAAGCCGATGATATGCTTGTGCAGCTCGGCGGCAGGCGGGTCCATGACGTCGAACAGGATGCGCCGAGGCCACGAGGCGAAGTCGAGCGCTTGGTTGAGGCCATCCCGGTGCAGCGCCGGCAGGATGATGCGCAGCGCGGCTTCCCGGTTGGTGGTCATGCTGGCGCGCAGGTCTTCGTTGTAGAATTTCCCGACCAGCGGGGGCTCAGTGTTGGGTGATAGCGTGTAGACGGCGCCGGCGCCGCCTTCATTTCCGACGGGGGCCACCACTTTGTATTGGAACCAGTCGTCGTCCTCGTGTTCCTCGATGCGGGCGCCCCACACCGTTTCACCGGGCGAGATGCTCATGCCCGGCCTCCCGTTGCGAGAAGCCCTTGGTTAGCGACCCATTTCCTCTTCGTCCTCGTAGTCGTCGTCGAGGTCGGGCTCGACGGCGGCGGCCGGTGGCGTTTTGGGCTTCGGCTTGTTGGCGAGTTCGGCGAGTTTCTCGGCCACGCCCTTGTTGACCCACTCGACCATGGTCTGATGACGGGCGAGGTCTTCCTCGGCGCGGGCCACGTCCTCGCGGGCGCGGGCGAGCTGGTCCTCGTCGGCGAGCGATCCAAGCGAATAGGTGAAATCGAGGGCTTCGCGCGCGGCGGAAAGCTTGGCGAAGGCCTCGGAGCGGGCCAGCTGGTTGTCGTCGGGTGCCTCTGCCATCTGGGGCTCCGGGGCGGCTGCGGAATTGACATGGAAATCAGGTTGCGATTCGGCGGCTTCATCGCCCGATGCGCTTGCGGCGGCGGCATTCTGGGCGCGGCGCTGGGCGCGTTGCTGTTCGCGTTCTTCTTCGCGGCGGCGGCGGGCTTCCTCGCGGAGAAGCTGCTTTTCATCGTCATCAAGGTCTCGCGGCGGTGAGGACGTATCCTTCACCTCATAGGAAAGCGAAGCCCTGTCTCCGCCCGTTGAATGACGAAGTCGGGTGGTCTTGGCTGTGGGCAGGGTCTCTTTATCAACAAGCGTTTCATGGACGGCATCATCCATGATGTCGTCGTCCTCTGCGGCGCCTGTTGCCGTTGCCGGTTTCGTCGGCATGTCGGGCTGCTGCGCCTCGAGCTCGATGGCGCGCTGGGCTTCAAGCTCATCGTGGAGAGCGCGGCGTTGGTCGAATGCGGCGAAGCTTTCCCTGTAAAGGCCTTCGAGCGCTTTGAGGCGGACGTCTTTGCCAAGGTCGGAGAGTTTCATGTAACCGAAGGCGTCGGCGATGATGATGCCCTGTCCCTTTTTCGAAACGCCGAGGCCTTCCTTGGCGAGCAGGGAAGAGAGCTGGTCCCAGGACCGGGCGCCGGCGAAGATCGGCTGCAGCTGATGGCGGCGGGATTTGATTTCCTCGATGCTCCAGCGGTCTTTGGGTTTGGGGCCGCCGGTGCGGCCGTGCATCTGGAACTCACCGTTCTTGACGTGGATCGGGCGGTCTCTGAAGGCCTCGGGGCTGTTGTGTCGTCCCGGCACGACCAGGAGGTCGAAGGTTCGGGCTTGCTTGGCGACGCTCTTTTCAAGGCGGGCGTAATCATTGCCGGTGTGCCAGGCCTTGCCCGTTCCGGGGTGCACGCGGTTGACCATCAGGTGCAGGTGGCGGTGGGCGGTGTCGTTGTGTGCGATCATCACCACCTGGTGCTCGGTGAGGTCGAGATCGGCAAGCGTCGCGTCGCCACAAATGCGCATCAGTTCATCCGACGGGCTCTCATCCTGGTGCCAGGATAAGACCACGTGGTAGGCGGGCTTTTCGCAGCGTGTGGACTGGTTGGCCACCGCGCGCATCTGCTTGGCCGCGAAGTCGGGGTCGGGGTTCAGGAGGTTGCGGGTTTCCGACCAAGCGACGCGCTCCGGGTTCGGGCGGTCCTTTTTGCCTTGCATCAAATAGCGGTAGAGGCCGCGGAATCCCCTTCCCCCAGGAACGACCTTTCCGATCACGAGACCCGCTCCATCGCAGCGATGGTCTCGCTCATCGTTAGTTGCACGATGTTCTTGAGGTAGGCGCATTCCGCGTGGGTGAGCGGTACCAGCTGCAGGTTGGCCTGATGGGCGAGCTGGTTGATGTTGGCGCCAATCTTCTTGAGCTGCCAATCGACCTTGTGCAGCAGCGCGATGGTTTCGTCGTCGCTTCTGCGCTTGCCCTTCGGCTTCACCGCATCGGGGGCGCCGATGGCGGCAAGGGTCGCGGCGCGCATGAAGGCGGAAATTGTGAGGCCGGCCGCCCGGGCCTTCTCGGCGATGTGGGCTTCCTCGTCATCGGTGAAATAGGCTTTGGCCTGGCTGCCGCGCCGCGCGCGGTCGATGGGTTTGTCGGCGGGGCGCACCGGCACGAGCGGCGCATCGGCGCCGATCGCGGCAAGCACGCTTTGGCGGATGAACACGGCCTCGGCGAGACCCTGCTCTTTCGCCTTCACGGCCAACCGCGCGGCCTCGCCCTCGGTGAAGCGAGCCTTTCGCGGGTGGCGCAGCGCGCCTTTCTTTGCGTGCCCCTTGGCAGGCATAAAACTGAAGCCCTCCGGCGTTTGAGGAGCAAGCAAAACGCTTGAGGCCGCAGGCCGAATGCGTTTCGCGTTTGAGGCCCTCTTTGGGCCCAAACGCATTGCTTGCTCCACTTCGGAGCAGACTACAGTGATGTATTCAGGCCGTACATACGGAGCGTATTCAAGTTGCGCAAAGTTATCGCAACCATGGTGCCAAGAAGAGAGAGCCCCCGGGGGCTGTCTGCCCCCGGACCCCCGAAGGTTTTTTAGGCGGTGAGCACGGCGAAAATTACCCTATGAGGCCCAACAGGGAGGCTTTTACTTGAGTCTGAACGGGGAAGACAGGTGAAAGAGCGGGGAAGCGGGTGATTATCGTACGGGCTCGCGGGTGTGCCGTTTGCCGGTCCACGTCGCCTTTTCGCGCAGCACCGGATCGCACACCAGGGAGAGTTCGGACATCGAGCGGGAAAGCACCTTGTCCACCGGACACGAGAGGCGCTTGGCGGCTTCTTCCAACACGGCGGTGCGCACGGCGGTGAATAGTTCGGTGGTGGCAACGTAGGGGCTGAGGAATTCGCCGGGTTCGGTGTGCAGCATGGTGCCGCCGTCGCCGTCGTCCTCGAAGTACGTCACCACCGACGCTTGCTGCGTCGCGTAGATGCGCACGTTACCGCGGCGGTTTGTTTCCTCTGTGAAAAGCATGGTGCCGACATCAAAGACACCAAGCTGTCACCGCACCAAGCCACCCTGCTGTCAGTTTGGGCAGGACGCATACAAGGTGTACGCTCCTTGGCACCCCCTGTGATGTTCTTGCCAATTATTCGGGACCGATGAGGGTTTGCGAATCGTCTAGACTGGCGCCCCCCTTCATCCTTCGCGGAGCAGATGATGAGCCAAGAACGCCTGGTGCCTGCCGTCGACCCTGCTGAGTTTAAGTTTGCCCTCGGGGTGTGTATGGCCGCCGCTTCCCAGAAAGGCCCCTACACCAATCCGGAATTGTACGGGTTCAGCGATGGGGAACAGCGGTATCAGTTGACGGACAATGCGATGTCGCGGGGCAGCCTCGCGGTTATCGAGCAATTTAAGGACCGGGAAAAATCCATGTCCTTGATGATGCGCATTTCGGGTAGTGTTTTAGTTTGAGGGTGGCCTGTTCAGTACTGTAACAGTTTGAGCGCAAACCCGCGATCTGTCGGACGGGCTACCGACGGTGTAGTAAGCGAAGCCTCTGGGCTTTAAGAGGCCTTCTTTCTGACCATCGCATCACGGACGAAGTCAGCGGCCGTTTCGTCCCGAGCGTAGACGCGCCGTTGAGCCTGGCCGACCGAATTCTCATTCAATCTTTTGGCCAATTCCGCCGTGTCAGCGCGAACAAGCGCATTGGCCGTCGCCTCTCCCCGAACGGCAAGGAAAGCCTTTGCTGGTGATAGTGGGAGCGCGATGATCAGCTGCGGTGCGTCGATGCCCCCAATCCAAACACAGGGCTGGTCGCTGAGCATCAAGTCGTGCTTGCCTTTGGAGACGTCCATCACGCCCCACAACAACTTCCGAACCTTGGCCGCCACGTCCTCGTGGCCGGCAATATCGGCCAGCATGGACAGCCCGTAGTTTTCAATGAGCCCCGGGAAATGCTGCTCGGCCCACTCCTCCAGCGTTGGCGGATCAACGGCCTTGGCCAACGCTTGGTACTGTTCCGGGTCTTTGGCGATGCTCTCCCTCATCGCCTCGGCCACCGCGCTTTTGATCTTGGAAACCATGGCGGGTTGGCGCGCGCGCAGGCCCATGACGAAGGTCGTCCAGACCGCCACCTCGTCTCCTGTTAGTGGTTTGCCCTCGATCAGTTTGCGGCGGATCTTCGCGCCTTCATCATCGAGCCGTGAAAGGAACTTGGCCTCGACGGCGTGTTTGTCCATCCCCGCTACGTTGTCCTTCGACAGCGCGTAGAGGTCGTCTTGGAATCCGGTCCCCTTCGGGGCGCGCCGGCTGGTGGGTACGCCTTCGTGGTCAACCAGGAACTCTTGCAGCTTCCCGTCGGAGGAGCCGTCCGCCCAAGCGCGGAGAAGGAATTGCGGGACAAAGTGGTGTCGCATATCAGGATCTTAGCATAACGCCATACAGAAAATAAATTGCACCCCTTGCATACTACAAGAATCCTTGTAGTATGGACCAATGAACAGCAAAGACGCCGTCATCCGACTTGCCGCCCTGGCGCATGACCAACGCCTCGCCATCTTCCGCCTGCTGGTGCGGGAGGGCCCAAATGGCCTGCCCGCATCGGAAATCGCCGAGGCCGTGGGCGCAACGCCCACGGGCGCTTCCTTTCATCTCAAGGAGTTGGACCGTGCTGGGCTGATCCACGCCACGCGGGTCGGCCGGTACATCCGCTATGCCCTTCACGTTGAAGGCATGCGGCAGCTCTTGACCTTCCTCACCGAGGATTGCTGCCAGGGGAACCCCGAGCTTTGCGGTTCAACAATCAAAAAAGCGCGCAAGCTGTGTAAGGGAGAAACGAAATGAAGCGAGACCGTCCGTATAACGTGCTCTTTCTCTGCACCGGAAATTCCGCCCGTTCCATCATCGGCGAGGCCATCATCAACCGCGTCGGCGCCGGGAAATTCAAAGGCTACAGCGCGGGCAGCATGCCCAAAGGCCAGGTCCATCCGATGACCATCGCCCTGCTGAGCAAGCTCAACTACGACACCAGCACCATGCGGTCGAAGTCCTGGGAAGAGTTCACCGCGCTCGGCGCGCCGGAGTTGGATTTCGTGTTCACGGTTTGCGACAACGCCGCCAACGAGGTGTGCCCATATTGGCCGGGCCAGCCAATGACGGCGCATTGGGGCGTCCCCGACCCGGTCGAGGTCCAGGGCACCGACGTGGAGAAGACGCTCGCTTTCGCCGATACCTACCGCATGCTCAACAACCGCATCAGCATCTTCACCAGCCTGCCGCTCTCATCTTTGGATGAATTGAGCCTGCAGCAGCAGCTCGACGGCATCGGTCGGTCCAAAAACGTCACGAGCCCGGAGAGAGCCTGAGCATGTCCAATTTTGAACGCTACCTGACGGTGTGGGTCGCCCTCTGCATCGTCGTCGGGATCGCGCTTGGCCATTTCTTCCCCTCCGCCTTCGCGGCGATCGCCGGGGCGGAAGTGGCCAACGTGAACTTCGTCGTCGCCGCCCTTATCTGGCTGATGATCATCCCGATGCTGGTGAAGATCGACTTCGCGGCGTTGTCCAAGGTGACGGCGCATTGGCGCGGCATCGGCGTGACCCTTTTCATCAATTGGGCCGTTAAGCCGTTCTCGATGGCGCTGCTGGGCTGGATTTTCGTGGGCTGGCTATTCCGGCCCTACCTGCCCGCCGAGCAGATCAACAGCTACATCGCCGGGCTCATCTTGCTGGCGGCCGCGCCCTGCACCGCCATGGTCTTCGTCTGGAGCAACCTCTCGGACGGCGAGCCGCACTTCACGCTGAGTCAGGTGGCGCTCAACGACGTCATCATGGTCTTCGCCTTCGCGCCGATTGTCGGCCTGCTGCTTGGGCTTTCGGCGATCACGGTGCCTTGGAACACCCTCATCCTGTCGGTGGCACTTTACATCGTGGTGCCGGTCATCCTCGCCCAACTCATCCGCAGCGTCGTCCTCTCCAGCGGCGGCCAACCGGCTTTGAACGCTTTGCTGGGCCGCATCCAGCCTCTGTCCCTGCTGGCGCTGCTCACCACGCTGGTGCTGCTGTTCGGCTTCCAGGGCGAACAGATCCTGGGACAGCCGCTGATCATCGCCATGCTGGCAGTGCCTATTCTCATCCAGGTCTACTTCAACTCTGCGCTGGCTTATTTCCTGAATCGCGCGGCGGGCGAAGCCCATTGCGTCGCCGGTCCTTCCGCGCTCATCGGCGCGAGCAATTTCTTCGAGCTGGCGGTGGCGGCGGCGATCAGCCTGTTCGGCCTTCACTCCGGCGCGGCGCTGGCCACCGTGGTCGGCGTGCTCATTGAAGTGCCGGTGATGTTGTCGGTGGTGAAGATCGTCAATTCTTCCCGGAATTGGTACGAGGCCGGGCATGCCGTCAGGAAGCGTGGACTATCGGCGCAGGCGGGAGAATAAAGATGATCATCACCATCTACCACAACCCCGCCTGCGGCACGTCGCGGAACACGCTGGCGATGATCCGCCAAAGCGGCGAGGAGCCGGAAGTCATTGAGTACCTGAAGACGCCGCCCACGCGCGCAACGCTCGTGGATCTGATGAAGCTCATGGGCATTGGTCCGCGCGAACTTCTGCGCAAGAAGGGCGCGCCCTACGCCGAACTCGACCTCGGAAATCAAAAGTGGACCGATGACCAACTGGTTGATTTCATGATGGAGCATCCCATCCTCATCAACCGACCGATCGTGGTGACGCCGCGCGGTGTGAAGCTGTGCCGGCCATCAGAGGTCGTGATCGACATTCTGCCGAACGCCGACATCGGTACCTTCACCAAGGAGGACGGCGAAGTGGTGCCGGCGAGGAAGACCGCCTGATGAGCAAGAACGGCGCCAGCGACCTTCACAATGTCGCCCACGAACATCTGCACATGCCCGCCAAGGACAAGCTTGCGGCGGCCGACACCCATAAGCCTCGCATCCTGCTGCTTTACGGTTCGTTGCGCGCGCGATCCTACAGCCGCTTCCTCGCCATGGAAGCCGCGCGGCTGCTCGAGCACTTCGGCGCCGAGACCAAGATCTACCATGCCCACGGCCTGCCACTGCCGGACGACGCGCCGGAGACGCACCGCAAGGTGCAAGAGTT
Organism: Hyphomicrobium sp. DY-1; assembly: GCF_047497105.1. Taxonomy (NCBI): domain Bacteria; kingdom Pseudomonadati; phylum Pseudomonadota; class Alphaproteobacteria; order Hyphomicrobiales; family Hyphomicrobiaceae; genus Hyphomicrobium; species Hyphomicrobium sp. DY-1. The sequence continues at coordinate 3,864,015 of NZ_CP134870.1, forward strand.
GCGAGAGCTAGCCGCGTGGTCCGAGGGCCAGGTGTGGTGCTCGCCCGAGCGCCACGGCGCGATGAGCGGCGTGATGAAGTCTCAGATCGACTGGATTCCCTTGTCCACCGGCGCCGTCCGGCCAACGCAGGGCAAGACGTTGGCGGTGATGCAGGTCAGCGGTGGCTCGCAGTCCTTCAACGCCGTGAACCAGATGCGCGTGCTCGGCCGCTGGATGCGAATGATCACCATCCCCAACCAGTCCTCGGTGGCCAAGGCCTTCAACGAATTCGATGAGAACGGCCGCATGAAGCCGTCCGCCTACTACGACCGCGTGGTGGACGTGATGGAGGAACTGGTGAAGTTCACCCTGCTCACCCGCGACCGGGCGGACTACCTCGTCGACCGTTACAGCGAGCGGAAGGAAAGCGCGGAGGAGCTGACTCGCCGGGTGAACCTGCCCTCCGCCGTGGATGGGCGAAGCGAATAAAGTGCTCCGCCCGGAGACCCGACGATTCACCTAACCCATTCGTGGGCGACGTCCGTCTTGACAGGAACGGCGCCATTGCGACCAGCCGGTCATGCACCTGCGCATGCCACTTTCCGATTCTCCGGCTGAGCCGTGAAGGCTGAAGTCACGCCGCTTTAACCGGTGCGCCGTTCTCCACCGTGTTCGGCGGAAGGAAGCGGACTTCAACTGTGGCACGGGCAAGTGCAGGTCCGTTGGCCGACTTACTAAAGATTCGTAACTGGACAAACGAGTTGCATTGCAACAACATGAAGTCGTGGACGGGAACCTTTTCCCGTCTTTAAACTTGAGAACACAGCGGATTTCGCGGCAAATAGGCTGCACGTTTGGATCGATTCGCTTTGCGCACCTGGTTTCAAATCCTCGCATTGTTTGCACTCGCGCTGTTCGGCGTGCCTGCGGCGGCGAGTGCGCACGGCGGCCAAGATGAGCGGGCGACGCCCCAGGTCCAGGTTGCAACTGCTGACACGGATCAGAGCATCGTCACAACTGATGCCCAGTTCGAAAATTCGAGCGTCTTGCCGAGCGGCCATTGCAATGGCGAGTGCTGTTGCGATGGACCTTCCCATTGTGCACCTTGCGGGCCTTCATCATCTGCGATGAGCCAGGACGGGCAAGTTTTGTTGCATGCGCCGTTGGTCACACGCGTCGGTGTTCCCCGCGACATGAGTTTGCGCGCCCTGGACCGCAAATTCGGTCTTGAGAGACCTCCCAGAGCCTAATTGCGTCCGGATGGGCGCGGCCGGTTCTCGGCCTATGCGCGGAAAACCCTGATCGGGGGCGCCGCATTTTTCCAATGACATTTCATGTCGACGCGCCCCGTGGCACTTTGCCATGCGCTCGTCGGCAGCCGTTCAACCTCGTTGCAAGAGGTCACGCATGTTTATGCGCGCATTCGCCATGGCGTTGCTGCTTCCGGCGCTTGCCGGTTGGGGCGATGCCGGTCTGCCTTGGCCCGTCGCGGGTCCGATGCCTGACCAGCCCGTTGCAGTTCGCGGCCAATCTTACACGCCGGTGAACGCGGGCGCGAAAGGTTACGAGCCGGTCGAGCCGTTGCCGTGGGGGGACGTCAACCGCCAGGTCGCGCCGAAGCAACCGCAAGGCCAGGACGATCCGCAGGGTCAACGCGCCCACTGAAACCGTCAATTTCGGAATGAAGAGAGGAACGACATGCACGGGGGGAAGGTGCGGCGGTTCGTTTGGCGCGGGGGCGCCGGCGCCGCCTTGGCAATCGCAACAGCCGGGCTGGGGCTCGGCGGCTGCGCCCAATTTTCAAAGGATGGCGGGATGGCTCTCGTCGCGGACCAGACTGGAAGCGTGCTTGGCGCGCCTGCAATGAAAATCAGGAACGATGCGGATGCCGCCGCGGCGCGGGCGCGCGTCAGCGCAATCCTTTCCGCGCCGCTGACGCCGGCGGCCGCCGTCAAGGTCGCATTGCTTAACAACCGCGCCTTGCAGGCGGCCTACAACGACCTAGGCGTCGCCGAGACCGATATGATTGAGGCCAGCTTGCCACCGGCGCCGACGTTCTCCCTCGTGCATCTGACCGGCGCCGAACTCGAGATCGAACGCCAGGTGACGCAGAACATCCTGGCGCTCCTGACGTTGCCGCGGCGGCGCGAGATTGCCGCGGATAAGTTCAAGGTCGCCCAAGCGCGCGCCATTGCCGCGACGTTCGGTGCGGCCGCCGAAGGCCGCCGCGCGTACTACCGTGCTGTGGCGGCGGCCGAGACTGTTAAATTCCTCGAGCAGTCGCGCGCGGCGGCCGATGCTGTATCCGAGCTGGCGAAGAAGCTAGGTGAGACCGGCGCATTGCCCAAACTCGATCAGGCGCGAGAACATGCCTTCTACGCCGAGGTAAACGGTGAGCTTGCCACGGCGCGGCTCAATCAGCGGAAAGCCCGCGAGGACCTCAACCGCGCGCTCGGCTTGTGGGGCGATCAGCTCTCCTATCGCCTGCCTGAGAAACTTCCGGCCCTGCCGCCCAAGCCTCGCATCGCCCGGGACGTGGAGACCGAGGCGGTCGGCGCACGCATCGACCTCCAACAGATGCGGATGGAGCTGGCCGCGCTGGCCAAGGACTACGGCCTCACCCACGCGACGCGCTTCATCGACGTGCTCGAGGCGAGCGGCGTCGACCGCAACGAGATCAAGCCGGGCGAGCGGACGCCGCGCAGCGGCTACGAATTGAGTTTCCAGGTCCCGATCTACGATTTCGGGGAGGTCAAGACGAGGCGTGCCGAGGAAACCTATCTCCACGCGGTGAATGCACTGGTGGACAAGGCTGTCAATGTCCGTGCGGATGCCCGGCAAGCGTACCAGGCCTATCGCGGCTCCTACGACATCGCCCGCTATTACGAGAAGACCATCCTGCCGCTGAGGGAGACGATCTCGGAGCAAACCCTCCTCAATTACAACGGTATGCTTTCCGACCTGTTCGGCCTGCTGACCGACGCCCGCGACCGGATCTCCGCCAACATCCAGGCCATCAACGCCAAGCGCGATTTCTGGCTCGCGGATGTCGAGATGCAGGCCGCGATCATCGGTGGCGGAGACGCGGGCGGCGGACCGACCCCGAGCCAACAAGCCAGCGCACAAAACGACTAGGAAGGACCACCGCGCATGACAGTCACGCGCCGCAATTTCATCGCCGCATCCGGGTTCGCGCTCGCGGGCGTCAGCCAGGTCACCGGCCGCGTCGCCGCGGCGGCGATTCCAGAAGCGCCGACCCAGGCATCGCCGCTCATGCAGCCGCCGCTGTATCCCTCAAGCGGGCAGGATTATCAGCCCGTCGTCACACTCAACGGCTGGACGCTGCCCTGGCGGCGGAACGGGGACTGGAAGGAATTCCACTTGGTGGCGGAACCGGTGGTGAGGGAAATTGCGCCGGGAATGAAGGCGCATCTTTGGGGTTACAACGGGCAATCGCCGGGGCCCACCATCGAAACGGTTGAGGGCGACAAGGTCCGGATCTTCGTCACCAACAAGCTGCCGGAACACACCACCATCCATTGGCACGGCATGCCGGTGCCCAACGGGATGGACGGCGTTGGCGGGCTCACGCAGCCGCAGATCAAACCCGGCCAAACCTTCGTCTACGAGTTTGAGATCCGGCGCTCTGGCACGTTCATGTACCACCCGCACGCAGACGAGATGCTGCAGATGGCCATGGGCATGATGGGGTTCTTCGTCGTGCATCCCAAGGATCCGTCCTTGCACCGCGTCGACCGCGACTTCGTATTTCTCCTCAACGCGTATGACATCGAGCCTGGTTCGTATGTGCCCAAGGTCAACACCATGCTCGATTTCAACTTGTGGACCTTCAACAGCCGCGCGTTCCCCGGCATCGACCACATGGTGGTGGGCAAGGACGACAAGGTCCGCATCCGCTTCGGCAACCTCACCATGACCAACCACCCGATTCACCTGCACGGTCACGAGTTCGAGGTGACGTGCACCGACGGCGGCTGGACGCGACCTGAGGCGCGCTGGCCGGAAGTGACGGTTGATTGCGCGGTGGGACAGATGCGCGCTGTGGAGTTCATCGCGGCGCATCCCGGCGATTGGGCGTTCCACTGCCACAAGTCGCATCACACCATGAATGCCATGGGCCATGACGTGAAGACCTACGTCGGGGTCGATCTCAAAAGCATGCAGCAGAAGATCTCGAAAGTCATTCCGGACGGTTACATGCCGATGGGCCAGGCGGGCGGCGCCGACATGGCCGAAATGGAGATGCCGCTTCCCGACAACACGCTGCCCATGATGACAGGCTACGGCCAGTACGGACCGATCGAGATGGGCGGCATGTTCACCGTGCTGAAGGTTCGAGAGGGGCTCGACCGCAACGATTACAAGGACCCCGGCTGGTTTAAGCACCCCGAGGGTACGGTGGCCCGGGAATGGAAGGGCGAGCTCGCAAGCGCGGCAGAGGCGCCCCCCATCAAGAACAATCCGAATGACGTCGAGATGCATGTGGTGAAGCCCACGGGTCCGATGAACCACTGAGTCAACAACAGGGAGAAAAGATGTCCATGCTTCGTAAGTACCAGGTCCTCGCGGCAATGGCCGTACTCGGCGCCGTCACGCATCTCGGCGTTCTGCCCTCGGTGGCGCCAAGCGCCATCGCGCATGAAGGCGAGGATGATGACGATTTCGCCGCCGGTGAGCCCGGCGATGCCAAGCGGCCATTCCGCGTGCTGGAGGTCACCATGTCGGAGAAGGACGGGGCGATGATTTATTCCCCGGCTGAAATCGACGTGAAGCGCGGTGAGCAGATCAAGTTCATCATCCACAATGGGGGAGCGCTCAAGCACGAGTTCCACCTCGCGTCGGTGGCCCAGAACGCCAGCCATCGGGTCGAGATGCAGAAGAACCCCGAGATGGAGCACGACGATCCAAATGCCCAAACCGTCGAACCGGGGAAGCAGAAGGAAATCCTCTGGCGGTTCACAAAATCCGGCGAGTTCGAATTCGCCTGCCTGATCCCCGGCCACTACGAGGCCGGGATGCACGGGAAGGTCCTCGTCAAATGACGCGGCCCCAATCCCACCACCACCAAACAGCATGAGGAGTTTGTAACTATGAAACGACCCACTACCAGCCTGCTTGCCGCTGCCCTGGCGCTGATGTCGCTCAGCCCATTGGCCATCGCCGAGGACGCCAACTCACTGCCGATGATCAATGGCGAAGTGAAGAAGGTGGACGAGTCCGCCGGCAAGATGACCATCAAGCACGACGCCATCACCAATCTCGACATGGGTGCGATGACGATGGTGTTCAAAGCCAGCGACCCCGCGATGCTGAAGGATGTGAAGCCCGGCGAGAAGATCAAGTTCAGCGCTGACAAGGTCAACGGGCAGATCACGGTCATGAAAGTCGAAAAGGCCAAGTGACCGCGCGGCGGGCGGCCTCCGTCCCCCGTAGGCCGTCCGCTAATCGTACAATTTTCTTAGACGCCGTTTCCTTGGCGAGGACTAAACGATGACTTGCAAAACTAGAACAATGGCGCGTGGCACAGGCCTGATGCTTGCTATGCTGAACGTGGCTTCCAACGGCGCGGCGGCTATGCCGCTGCCTCGAGGTAACATGCCGGGCGAAGCAGCCTTTCAACGCGTCGATACGCGGGCATACCGTCACTGCCACAACAATGAGGGACGCTTCGCGGTATGTTACACGCGAAAAACCGGTGAACCGGCGGTGAGCCCGCACGATAGGAAGAGGCACGACGGCAATTGGGGGCCGGATCACCGCAAACATCAACGGTGAATTCTGTTCAAACCACTTTGCCGGGTGTAAGCGCCATCTGCAAGCTTCACAGCACACGGGAAACCCATGTTTGTCCAACCGATCGATTATTTCGTGGCTGGCTGGTTGTTCCTCGCCGGTCTGTCCGCCCTCTACGTCGCCCTCGACCAGTTCCGTGGCAATCCCGAACCGGCGGTCATGAAATGGGGCTTCGTGCTCGTCACGCTGTACATGGGACCGCTGGGGCTTCTGCTCTACGTGATCGCCGACAAGGAACCTCAGCCCGGAACCCATGAGGAGTTCACGCGGCCATTGTGGAAGCAGGGTATCGGCTCTGCGATCCACTGCGTCGCCGGGGACGCCACGGGCATCATCCTTGCCGCCGTGGTGACTGCCACCCTCGGCTTGCCCATGTGGCTCGACCTCATCATCGAGTATCTTGCGGGATTCGCTTTCGGGCTCTTCATCTTCCAGTCGCTTTTCATGATGAGCATGATGGGCGGCACCTATCTCGAAAACCTGAAACGCAGCTTCCTTCCCGAATTCATCAGCATGAACTTCATGATGGCCGGCATGGCTCCCGTGATGAGCTTCCTCATGATGGGGCGGGACATGCGGGCGATGGATCCCACGGAGCTGCTGTTCTGGGGCGTGATGTCCCTTGGGGTCACTGTGGGCTTCGCGGTGGCCTACCCGGCGAATATCTGGATGGTAGCGTTCCGCCTCAAGCACGGTCTCATGACCGTGCGCACTCAGCAACATGGCGGTCACGGACCTCGGCACGGTGATGCGGCGGGAGGCGAACATCATCACATGGAAAGCGATGCCACGTCACCGCAGACGGCAGCGTGGGCAGGCGTGTCGCTTGTGGCTTTGCTGATAGGCCTCGTCGCCCCGGCCAATTGGATCAACCTGTCGCTGAGCGCGCGCGAAGTCGGAGACCTCATCATGCCTCGGGGTATGATTATGGACCGGGATACTTCAGCCGACACCATGCGCGACATGGCGGCAATCGACCCGAGGCTGGTCACAGCCAAGTTCGGCATGGATGTCAACGGTGCGCGCGAGATTCAGCCCCGCCTCGAAAATGGGGTCAAGGTATTCGACCTCGATGCCGCGGTGATCCAATGGCAGATCCTGCCGCGCGTGGCGGTCGACGCCTATGCGTTCAACGGCCAGGTGCCGGGGCCGACTTTGCGCGTGCGGCAGGGAGACGTGGTCCGCATCAATGTCACCAACCATTTGCCCACGACTACGAGCGTGCATTGGCATGGGCTAATCCTGCCCAATGCCATGGACGGACCCGCCAAGGTCACGCAAGACCCCATTGAAAAGGGCGGGGTCTACCATTACGAGTTCCGCGCCGGGCAGGCCGGCACGTTTTTCTACCATTCCCACGACCACGTTGATCGGCAGCAGGCGCTTGGCCTCTACGGCGCCTTCATCATCGATCCGCAGACGCCCGATCCCAGTCTCGACGCGACGCACGAGTATACGCTTCAGGTGCAGGAGTGGCTTATGCGCGAGGGCCTGACCTATCCTGCCATGCCAATGGATGGCGCGCAGCCCAACTACTTCACGATCAACGGCCGCTCCTATCCCTCAACCGAGACGATCCACATGCGCGTCGGGGAAACACTCAAGGTGCGCTTCATCGGATCAAGCAACGGCTTCATCCATCCCATGCACATCCATGGCGGACCGTTTCTGGTGGTGGCGCGGGACGGCGAGACGCTCCCGGCCTCCGCACGGTACCTGGCGGACACGGTCAACCTCGGGCCCGGACAGCGCTACGATGTGATCTGGACCGCGCGCAATCCTGGCAAGTGGCTGATCCACTGCCACATCGGCCACCACACCACCAACAACAACACGGAGACCAACGGCGGCGGTGGACTGATGGTGGTGATCGACGTCAGCGCTTAGCCTTGCCGTCCATGTCGTCCGTTGCCTTATTGGGCCTGGCCTCATCCTTATGATGCCGGTGCCCGTGATGCATGAAGAGGTGCATCAGCGGGCACATCAAGACAAGGAAGATCGGTAGCAGGTTCAGGAAATGGCCGCCGTGCGCGGGCCAAAGAACGGCCAAGGCCACCGCAGCCAGAACGGTGAGCAAGATCACGAGGTGGTTGCCTTGGAAGGGCGCCGGTTCGCGGTGGTTCATTGGCCTCTTCTCCTGCAAGCGCCGTCCAACCTAGTACGCCGGGGCGGATGCCGGTGGACATTGTCCCCGGTCAAGCATGCTCCCTTTCGCCTCAAAGCCGTCTCCGGTTGAGCCGCAGGCCGTTGCCTGCCACGCTTACCGAGGACAACGCCGTCGCCGCCGCCGCGATGATCGGAGACAGCAGCACGCCGAAGAAGGGGTAGAGGCCGCCTGCCGCGACCGGCATGCCGGCGCTCGAACGTGGGGATAAACCCGCGCAGTGTCGCTAGTGATCTAATTTGAAGGTGAGCTGTTTAGCGCTGTAGCGGGTTGAATTCAACGTCGCGATCTAGCGCGGCCCGCCGAGGGCCCAGGAAGCAAAATCAGTTGACGATCGCAAGCGGATGGAGATGGTGGTTGCCGCGTCGCGGGGATTGCCCCGCAAAGTGCCTCGGCTTCCGCTCATTCCTTGCTCATGGAACTGGTCCGTTCTTGCTGCACGGGAGGACATGGTACGTCGCCATACGAGCAATAAACGCAGCAATCCCCTTTTTTGGGCTTGAGCTGCACGCCGCAGCGTTCGCAAACGTAAATGTATTGGCAGGCGTCCTCGGGCATGGTCTGCGCCGATTGATGACCGCACTCGGGGCATGTGACCGTCGATTGAAGCTTGATCATGGCGGTTACTCCTAGTTCACGGCGCATTCTCATCCAGATCCCGGTGGGTGATGTATTAAATAGGCTCCAACTTGCATCCGCTAGGCCTGTAGCAGAAGCCGAGCTCCCCCCCGTTCATTCCTCGCTCGCCCAGAGCAAATGCGCCGGCCGGACACCGACCGACGCACCTGAGCTCGCGTTAGTGCGCGACGTCCGCCTTGTTGGCCGTCTTCACATTGACGTAGCCCTTGGCGACATGCCGGTAGTGCACCGGCCGCGCGGCGACCTTCTGCTGTTCCGGTCGCACCGTGTAGGTGTACGGAACGCCGCCCTTGGGCATGAAGCGCACGGTGGTCTCCGCGTTCGCCTGGCTGGCTAGCGAACTGGCAACTAGGGCAACGGCCGCGACGGCGGCTTTCGAGAGGATCTTCATGGTTGGTAGTCCTTTGAATTGAAGGTTTTGGATGACGGCTCCGCCGGGTGCTCCGCAGAGTCGCAACGTGCAGGCCGTCCGGTTCTGAAACGTGTCCCGAGCGCGCGGCACCTGTGGTGCGACGCGCGGCTATCCTCGTGGGGGCGGGGCGGGCGGCTTAAGCATCAGCGACGTGAAACGGGCCTCGTAGATGCTCCGCTCACGGGATACCGCCGAGCCTGTGAAGGCGCTCTCCGTCGGCAGCCAAGCGCCAGCCGTGAAGCACTGGCTGGCGCAACCGGCGGAAGTCCGGCATTGCGGCAGCGAGGCGCAATCCTTCATCGCGCTGTGGCACGGGCATTCAGTCGGGCTGCCCGCGCGCATCTCGGTGGCCATCGTGCAGGGTTTGGCCATGGCGGCGCCCGCGACTGGCGCGAAAGCCGAGGCCAGCGCCAGCACCACGATGATCAGCGTGCGTATCATCTGCATATGCCCATCACTTCCGCGCAAAGAGATATTTGCCCAACGCGGCGATGCCGAGCACCAGCGCCGCGAGGAGCAACAGGCCCAGGATGTCCATGGCCCACATCATGCCGTTCATGCCGCCGCCCATCATGGCCGGTGCTCCGCTTCAAGCCGGTGGGTGCGGACCGCCGCCTTGGCCGGAAGCCGCCAGCCTTTCACCAAGCCGTAGATGGCGGGGATGACGATGAGCGTCAGCAGCGTGGACGAGACCATGCCGCCGATCATCGGCACGGCGATGCGCTGCATCACCTCGGAGCCGGTGCCGGTGCTCCACATGATGGGCAAGAGACCCGCCATGATAGCCACCACCGTCATCATCTTCGGCCGGACGCGCTCCACCGCGCCGACCATGATGGACCGGTAGAGGTCCTCCCGCGTGAACGGCCGACCTTCAAGCAGGCACTCGGCCTGGACCTCGCGCGAGGCGTGGTCGAGGTAGATGAGCATCACCACGCCGGTTTCGGCGGCAACGCCGGCCAGCGCGATGAAGCCCACCGCCACCGCGACCGAGAGGTTGAACCCCAGCCACCACATCAGCCAGAAGCCGCCCACCAGCGCGAACGGCAGCGACAGCATGACGATCAGGGTCTCGGTCAGGCGCTGGAAGTTGAGGTAGAGCAGCAGGAAGATGATCATCAGCGTCACCGGGACGACCATCTGCAGGCGCGCTTCCGCCCGTTCCAGGTACTCGAACTGACCCGACCACACGAGGTAGGTTCCCGGCGGCAGCTTCACCTGCGCCTCCACCGCCTTCTTGGCGTCGGCGATGTAGCCGCCCAAATCGCGGTCGCGGATGTCGACGTAGACGTAGGTCGCGAGCTTGGCGTTCTCGGTGCGGATGGTGGTCGGGCCTTGGGTCAGCCGGATGTCGGCGACCTCGCCCAACGGCACCGTGCCGCCGCCGGGCAAGGAGACCACCACGTCCTTGGCGATGGCCTGCGGGTCCGAGCGGAGATCACGCGGATAGCGCAAGGCGACCGTATACCGTTCGCGGCCTTCGACGGTGGTGGTGATCGGCTCGGCGCCGAGCGCCATCGAGATGACGTCCTGCACGTCCGAGACCATCAGGCCGTAGCGCGCCAGACGCTCGCGGTTGGGGACGATCTCGAGGTAATAGCCGCCCATCACCCGTTCGGCATAGGCGCTGGAGGTGCCTGGGACGGTTTTGAGGACGGTTTCGACCTGGCGGGCGACGCCATCCATGGCGGTGAGGTCGGTACCAATCACCTTGATGCCCACCGGCGTCCGGATGCCGGTGGACAGCATGTCGATGCGGGCCTTGATCGGCATGGTCCAGGCGTTGGAGACCCCGGGGAACTGCAGCGCCTTGTCCATTTCGGCGACCAGGCTGTCGACGGTCACGCCGGGGCGCCAGTCCTCCTTGGGCTTGAGGTTGACCACCGTCTCGAACATCTCGGTCGGCGCCGGGTCTGTGGCGGTCTGTGCGCGCCCGGCCTTGCCATAGACCGACGCCACCTCGGGGAACGACTTGATGATGCGGTCCTGGGTCTGCAGCAGCTCCGCCGACTTGGTGATCGAGATGCCCGGCAGCGTGGTCGGCATGAACAGCAGCGTGCCTTCGTTGAGGTTGGGCATGAACTCGCTGCCGACCTTGGTCACCGGCCACACGGACACCGCGAGGATCAGCGCCGCGAGCACGATGGTCAGCGTCTTCGCCCTGAGCACGCCCTTGATCACCGGTCGGTAGACGGCGATGAGCGCCTTGTTGATGGGGTTCTTCTCCTCGGGGATGATCCGCCCGCGCACGAAAATCACCATCAGCGCCGGCACCAGCGTCACCGACAGCAGCGCGGCCGAGGCCATGGCGAAGGTCTTGGTGAAGGCCAGCGGCCCGAACAACCGCCCTTCCTGCGACTCCAGCGTGAAGATCGGCAGGAACGACACGGTGATCACCAACAGCGAGAAGAACAACGCCGGACCCACCTCCGCCGCCGCGTCCACCAGGATCTGGAGGCGCGGTTTGCCTTTGGGTGCGCGCTCCAGGTGCTTGTGGGCGTTCTCGATCATCACGATGGCGGCGTCGATCATCGCGCCGATGGCGATGGCGATGCCGCCGAGGCTCATGATGTTGGAGCCGAGGCCGAGCGCCTTCATGGCAGTGAACGCCATCAGGATGCCGACCGGCAGCATCAGGATGGCGACCAGCGCGCTCCTGAAGTGCAGCAGGAAGATGATGCACACCAGCGCCACCACCACGCTTTCCTCAAACAGCGTGTGCTTGAGGGTTTCGATGGCGCGCTCGATGAGCTGCGAACGGTCGTAGACGGGCAGGATCTGCGTGCCCGCCGGCAGCGACGGCATGATCTCCTTCAGCCGGTCCTTGACGTTGTCGATGACGGTCAGCGCATTGGCGCCCGAGCGCTGCAGGGCGATGCCGCTGGCCACTTCGCCTTCGCCGTTGAGTTCGGCGATGCCGCGCCGTTCGTCGCCGGCCAATTCCACACGCGCAACGTCTTTCAAGAGGACCGGCGCGCCGCCGTCGGCCTTGACCACGATGTTCTCGAGGTCGCCCACGCCCTTGAGGTAGCCGCGGCCGCGCACCATGAACTCGTGCTCGGACAGCTCCAGCGTGCGGCCGCCGACGTCCATGTTGTTGCCCCGGATGACGTCGCGGATCTTGTCCAGCGGGATGTCGAGGCTGCGCAGGCGGCTCGGGTCGACGATGACGTTGTACTGCTTGACGAAGCCGCCGACGCTGGCGACTTCCGCCACGCCCTCGGCTTTAGACAGCCCGAAGCGGACGTCCCAATCCTGCATGGAGCGCAGGTCGGCGAGGGATTTGTTGGGCGCCTGCAAGGCGTATTGGTAGACCCAGCCCACGCCGCTGGCGTCGGGGCCGAGGGTCGGCGTCACGCCGGTCGGCAAGCGCTTGGCGGCGGCGCTCAAGTATTCCAATACGCGCGAGCGCGCCCAATAGATGTCGGTGCCGTCTTCGAAGATGATGTAGACGAAGGACACGCCGAAGAACGAGAAGCCGCGCACCACCTTGGAGCGCGGCACGGTGAGCATCGAGGTGGTCAGCGGATAGGTGACCTGGTCCTCCACCACCTGCGGCGACTGGCCGGGGAACTCGGTGTAGACGATAACCTGGGTGTCGGAGAGGTCGGGGATGGCGTCGAGGGGCAAGGTTTTCACCGCCCACACCCCCGCCACCACCGCGAAGGCGGTGGCGATGAACACCAGCATCAGGTTCTTCGCCGACCAGGCGATCAGGCGGCCGATCATTGGCTGGCCTCCGTGTTGGATGGCATGGTGGGCGAAGCCGCCTCAAAGCCTTTCAGGGCGGATTGCAGGTTGCTCTCAGCGTCGATGAGGAAGTTGCCATTGACCACCACCTTGTCGCCTTGCGTGAGGCCGCTCAGCACCTCGCGGAAACCGTCGCCCGTTCGCCCGAGCTTCACGTCGCGCGGTTCGTAGCGGCCATTGCCCAGGTCCACCAGCACCACCTGCCGGTTGCCGCTGTCGATCACCGCGCTGGCGGGAATAGCCAACGTGTCTGCGTTGCCGCCGGTGGCGATCTCGACGTTGCCGTACATGTCCGGCAGCAGCGCCATATCGGGATTGGGCAACTCGATGCGGACCTGGGCGGTGCGCGTTTCCTTCATCAGGTGCGGATAAACAACCGTGACCTTGCCCGCGAAGACGCGGCCGGGATAAGCGCGCATCATCACGTTTACGCGCTGGCCGGGCTTGACCAGGGCGATGTCCCCTTCGGCCACGTCTGCCATCACCCACACTACACTGTGGTCGGCAATGCGGAAGCCGACGTCGCCCGCCTTGAAGCCCTGGCCGTCGCTCCAGTTGCGTTCGAGCACGTCGCCGCTGATGGGCGCGCGGATGGTGAAGGTGTCAGGCACCTGCCGGTTGCGCTTGACCTGGTCGATGAACTCCTGCGTGACGCCGAGGTTTTCCAGCCGGCGGCTGGCACCAACCACGCCACCGGGACCCTTGAGGCCGGGGGGCGTGAATGCGTCGTCGCCGCGCACGAAGCCGGAGTTCTGCTCGATGAGCAGGCGCGCGGCCTGGTCGAGGATGGCCTGGCCGAACACCGTCGCCAGCACATCGCCTTCCTTGACGTGCGTGCCGGTGGTGACGTCGCTGACTTTCACGACGTATCCGTCGAACTTCGGTGCCACCACCGCGACGCGGCGCTCGTCAATGGCGACCGACCCCGGCGCCTGGATGGTGCGGGTCATTTGGTGGCGGCCGACTGCTACGGTCTCGACGCCGGTGCGCTGGATCTTGCCCGGAGAGACCTTGATGGAGCCGTCGTCGCTGTCCTCGCCCTCGTAGACCGGGATGTAATCCATCCCCATGCTGTCTTTCTTCGGCACCGGCGAGGTGTCCGGCAGGCCCATCGGGTTGCGGTAATACTTGATCTTCTTGTCGCCGGATGACGCTGCCGCTTGGGCAACTGCATCGGTCTTGGGCTTGGGCTCGAGCGACACGTCCTCGCTGGCGAGCACGGCCACATAGGCTTGGCCGCCGTCGGTGTTGCGCGGCGTCAGCGAGTAGAACGGCTTGCCGTTCGGGTCGCGGTAATAGATGACGGGCCCGCTGGCGGCGGGGTGCGCCTCGGTCATCGCCGCGGCGGTCATCGGCAGCTTGAGCAGGCCAGTCTGGCCGGCCCACAAGCCGGCTCCCGCCGCAGCGACAATCGCTGCGACGGAAACCAATGCCTTGAGCGGGCTCATTGCACGGCCTTGAGGATGAGCTTGTTCTCGACCGTGCCGGTCTCGCCCTGCACCTTGGCGCCCAGGGTCAAGGCCCAATCCCCGGCCATGCCGAGGTCGGTCTTGAACTTGTAGACGCCGGGCTCGGTGGATGAGACCGCTTCGATCGGCGCGGTCATCATCTCCATGCCGTCGGGGCCCATGTCGATGCGCTTGGCGAAGATCACCGCATCGGCGATGGCGCGCCCGGAGGGCTTGTGGACCAGTTTCACCGCGATGACCGCAGCGCCGGCCTTCACGTCCTTGTCGAGAAGCTGGAACTCGTAGTCCTTGGTGTCAGCCATCGCCGAACCGGCCATGGCCATGAGCAACGCGACGCCGACGGCGGCCGCGCGCAATGAGTAACTTTTCATGATGGTATCTCCTGTTGTCGTGAACCGGCGCGGGCCATCATTGGCCGACGCGCGCGAAGCCACGGCGTCAGCCGCAGCCGCAGTCACGCCCGATGGGCGCGGTTCAGACGCTGGGAGGTCGGAGGAGCGGAGGGATCAAGGAGCCGGTGGTGACGGCGACCGGCAACGGCACAAGGCGCTCGGCGATTACGTCACGGGAAAGCCGCGCCTCGGAAATCGGGGCGGGCAAGGGCTGGAAGCACTTCACGAGGCAGCTGCCCATCTCCGGGCAGACCTTCTGCGGGCAGTCCGGGCACGACTTCATCGGCTTCTGGCAGGGCATCTCGCCCTTGGCATCGGCCATCGTCATGCCGTGGGAGACTGTGGCGTGGGTGCCCGCCATGGCCAGCGCGTAGGTCGCGGTGAGAGGCATGGAAATGAGAGCCCCGAGCATGGCGAACATGCCGAGCGTCACGAACCAGCGCTGGAAAAAGCGATTCCTCACCAAATCAAACTGCCATAGCTTCAGCTGCGACGCAACATAAGCTCTGGCCCAACACTGACCAATGAATAATGCGTAATGCCGGCTTCTCAGAAAATGGCCTTGTCGCGGTTGAGTGCATTGTCGAGGCCTTTCGCCCCCGCCAGTCCCTTGGCGCCCCTGAAAATTGTCCCGTAAATATTGGCGCCGGCAAAGTCGGCTCCCGCGAGCTCCGCGCCGCTGAGATCCGCATTGGACAAATCGCTTCGGGTCAAGATGGCCCCCTTGAGATTTGCGGCGGCCATATTTGCGAAGATCAGGTTGGCGCCGGTGAGGTCGGCGCCCTCCAGATTGGCGCCGCCGAAGAGCGCGCCGGAAAGGTCGGTCTGCTTCGGCATCTTGAATTGGTTGCGCTCGGTGCCGAGCCGGGCACCCGCGAGGTTGGCGTTGCGGAAGTCAGCGCGGCTCAGCCGGGCAAAGATGCGGGCGCCGGACAGATTGGCGCCCACGAAGGTCGGCGCATTGGCGGCGGGCGCCTCGAAGGTCAGCGATCCCACCGCATCGAAGAGCGTGGCGCGGGAAAGGTCCGCCCCATTGAAATTCGCTCGCGCCAACGTCGTGCGGTCGAGCTTGGAACCCGCCAGCTTGACGCCCGCGAGGTTCGCTCCGGAAAGATCGTCACCCAGCAGGTTGGCGCCGGCGAGATTCGCGCGCTTGAAGTCGACGCCGCTCAGGTCAAGCAGCGACAAATCTTTTCCTGAAAAGTCGGGTGGTGCGTCCGGCCTGGCATCAAACAGTTCCTTGACAACTTGGTGCAGCGGAAGCTCGGCGCCGGTCAGTTGAATTGGCGCGATGACAAGCCCGATGAGCGCACAGATGGTTCGCGCGTTCTTCCTGCCAAGCCTTTGGAACTTGTCTGCCTTCTCCAACCGCCCGCCTTGCTAAGGATTGCTTCACATCATGCAGCAGCCCGTTCCCAGCAGCAGGTCTGCTTTCTTCTTTTGGTCGTCGTTCAACGTCTTGTAGAGCGCTTCCGTCGCCGGCACGATGGCTTTCATGCTGTCGAGCATGCCTTGCATCGCCTGGATGTGGATCTGCATACGATCAAGTGCGGTTCCGGTTTGCATGCCCTGCATCATCGACGTGTGCATGGTCTGCATCGTCGTTGCGCGGTCCTTGAGGGCTTTCACATAGTCATCCCAGGCCTGGGCCTGCGTATCCGAGATTCCGAGTTCGGCCTTCACATAGGCGAGCTGGCCGTCCATCACCGCACCGTAGCCCATCATCATGCCGGGGCCCATCAACCCGTAACCCATCATGCCCGGACCCATGCGGTTGGACCATCCGCCGGGCCCCATCATTCCCCAGCCCATCATGCCGTTCGGGCCCATCATGCCCTGGCCCCAGCCGTAGCCCATCATGCCCTGGGATTGGGGACTTTGGGCGAGCGCCACGGGGGCCAGCCCCATCGCGAGCACCATGGAGAGGGTGGTTAACTTGACTGCCTTTGCCATGATTGAAACTCCCTGGTTATGTTTTGCGGGAATTTGCGCCGTGCACCTCCCAAACGCCTTGACGTCGCTCAAACCTTACAAGGCTGTGACACGCGCTAGGCCAGACGCGCTTCCTCCCTCTCCATCCAGGCTTGCCGCAAGATCTGCGTGGATGAGGTGAGGAAGACGCAGGCCATGATGCCCGCCACCACCAGGTCGGGCCACGCACTGGCGCTGCCCCATACGCCGAGCGCGGCGATCATCACCGCCACGTTGCCGATCGCGTCGTTGCGCGAGCACAGCCACACCGACCGGACGTTGGCGTCGCCGTCCTTGTAACGCAGCAGAAGCAGCACGCTCGCGAGATTGGTCGCCAACGCCAGCACCGCGATGCCGCCCATGATCTCGGCGCGGGGTAGCCCAAGGATGAGAACGTGGTAGAGCGTGCTGCCGAACACCCACAGCCCCATCAGTGAAAGGCTCACACCCTTGAGCAGCGCCGCACCGGAGCGGACCTGCAAGGACTTGCCGATCACCGCGAGGCTGATGCCGTAGGTGAGCGTGTCGCCGAGGAAGTCGAGTGCGTCGGCTTGCAAGGCCTGCGACGCCGCAAGCTGGCCTGCCGCCATCTCGACCAGGAACATGATGCCGTTGGCGGCGATCACCGTCCACAGCACGCGCTTGTAGCGCGGGTCCATGCCGTCGAAGCGCGGATTGCCGTGGCAACCGCAGGCGGAGGATTGGCAGGTGTCGGTCATGTTCGGGCCTTTTGTTTCCATGACCGCGAGCGTACAATCTCTAGCGACTAGAGGAGCAAGAACTTTATGACCGACCTCATGGCCATCGGCGATTTGTCACGCAAAACCGGGGTGAAAGTGCCCACCATCCGCTACTATGAGGGCATCGGCCTCCTGCCGCCCCCGCCGCGCAGCGAAGGCAACCGGCGCCTTTATGGCGCCAAGGCGGTGGATCGCCTGCGCTTCATCCGTCACGCGCGGGAGCTGGGGTTCGAGGTTGAGGCCATCCGCGAACTGCTGGACCTCGCGGAACAGCCACAGCGCTCTTGCGCTAAAGTCGACGCGCTGGCGCGCGAGCATCTCCGCAGCATCACCAGCCGCATCGAGCGCCTGACCGCGCTGAAGGTCGAGGTGGAAAGCATGATCAAGGCCTGCGCCAAGGGCCGCATCGCCAAGTGCCGGATCATCGACACCCTCTCCCACCACGAACATTGCCTGCACGCGGAGCATTGACCATCACCCTCTGGCCCACGCCCTCCGCCATGCCGCGAACTCTGACGGCAGCACCTTGTATGGCGCGATGTTGCCCTCGTGGAGCGCCAGCAGCTCCGACTCCACCATCTCGATGAAGCGCGCGCGGTCGGAGGCCTTCACATCTTCCGACCGCCGGTCGATGAGCTTCCTGGCCTCCGCTTGCCGCAACGGCCCGCGCACGATGTCGGCTACGGTGTTGAGCACCAGGCTGCGGTAGCGCAGGCGAACCGGATCGGGCTGGCTGATGGTGTGGCGTAGGGCGGCGTACTGGTTGGCCGAGCGCTGGTAGGCCCAGATGTAGACGTCGCGGAACAGCTCCACGCGGTGGAACTCGTAGATCCCGAGCATCCCCTTGATGTAGGCCTCCTCCGGCACCTCGATGAAGGACAACGGAGAGAGGTTGCGGTTGAGGAACGGGATGTTGGCGGAAAGCCGCGACACCCGCTTGTTCACGTCCTCGAAGGGCTGCAGGTACGGCAGGTGCACCATGACGAAGAACGACTGCTCGAACGGGTCCTTGATGGCTGAGGCCTTGGCGAGGATCGCGTTGAATACCTCGTCGATCGCGGCAGGCACCGCCAGCGGGGTGTAGGCAGAGCCCGCGATGCTCACCGGGACGTTACGGATGGTGCCCGCCGCGCGCGGATTGCCGAGCAGCCCCTCGGCCAGCAGCGCGTGCAGATTGAGGATGGTGTAACGCGTGAATTTCTGCGGCTCGGTTGAAGTCACCAGGAATTCGATGGCGTTCTTGTGGTTGAGGATCATCTGCGCGTCTTGCAGTGACTTGCCCTCCGCCGCCTGGCCGAAAGCGATGAGCCGCTGCGTGTCCAGCAAGCTGTAGGTGTTGCCCTCAAGGCGGCTGGAGTTCCAAGACAGGTCCACCAGCAGGCGGTTGAGGATGTCTCGCGCGTAGGTGCCGGCGGGCTTGGCGCCGGTGACGGGGCTTTTGCCGATCTCTGCAAGCGTCTGCCGGTCCTCCTTCGACAGATAGAAGGTGGTGTTGGGAACGTAGGCGTCGAGGAAGTCCCTGTTGTAGCCGACGGCAAGGCGCTGATCCGCCGGAATGGCCAGCAGGCGTTCGATCCCTTCGCCTGCGGCCGATAACGGTATGTGGCGGGGATCGGCATTCTTCGGCTTGAGCCGGTAGCGGGCCCCCTTGGTGATGCCTTCCACCAGGATCTCCCCGCCATCCACCAGCTCCTGCAGCCGGCGGCTCAAGGTGCGGGGCTTAATGTCGTAGCGGCCGAGGGCGGCCCTGAGTTTTCCCATCGAGAGCGCCGTACCATCCTCCCCGAACGCTTTACGGATTCGGTCCGCTTGTTCTTGTACGGCTGGGGAACGCTTCACATGCGGGACTTTCCTTCAAATTGGAATTTACCCGGCCCCGTCCAAACCATCAATTAATTGCGCCACTATTTGTCGGAATTGGTGGCGTAATTAGTGGCGCAATTCATCAATGGTTTGAAATAAAACGAATATAGGAAATCACTCGCGGATTGCTCCACTTCATAAGTTCCGAAGGAAAGAGTCCGAAGGTATGCGACACCTCCGCATCATATCGAACTATATGATTAGATGGATAATCGCCCCTTCTGCGATTCATTCGAGAGCAACCCAAACGCGCCGCGAACGATTTTTGATTGCCTGCGATTCGGCGATACTCTAAATATTGCCCCCGTATGAAAGACCCACGCTCCCTGAGTTACACCGCCATCGCGCGGCACTGCGAGACCCTGAAGGCCCGCCTCGCCGAGTACGACACCCTCAAGCGGGATTACGATTTATACCAACAATTGCTGAGCAACTTCGACAAGATCGAGGGCGACCTGTCCACCGGCGAAAGCGATCGCCGCGCTGAGCGCACCAAGTTCGTTCCCGACCTGAAAACCCAGAAAGGCGTCGCCTACACCATCATCGAGGCGCATCCCGAGGGTATCACCCAAGAGGGTATCATCGCGGAATTCCCCAAATACGGAATGACGGTCAAAGCTTCCTCCCTTTCTTCCCAGCTGAGTGCGCTGAAGAAGAAACACCACATCAAAAAGGTGAGGAGGTTGTTCATGATCAAAAAATAAACCCACCCGCTTTCGAGAACCGAGTGGGTATATGCGATGTGGTCCTAGCTGGGATCACCACATCCCTATATCCCAGAATTCTCCGACGCTCAAGCGGCGCTTGAGCGTATTTTTGTGCCCAACAAATAACCCAACGGAAGTTACAGATGTGAATTCTCTACCGGCTTACCGCCAACTCTCCATCCTTCAATGCTTTATTGAAGGCAACAGTATCCGAAGCAGCGGCCGCCTCAGCGGCGCCAGCCCCACCACCTGCCTGTCCCTGCTCAAGCGCGCAGGCGTGGCGGCCATGAAGATCCTCGACCAGCACGTCCGTGATGTCCCGTGCAAGCGGATTGAGGCTGATGAGGTGTGGACCTACCTTCGCGTCAAGCGGGACAACTTGAAATACGCGCAACGTGGCCAGGACGGCGGCGACGTGTGGCTGTGGGTGGCCCTTTGTCCAGACACCAAGCTGGTGGTCAGCTGGAAGCTGGGCTGCCGCGGCATTCCCACCGGCACCGACTTCATGCACGACCTGCGTGGCCGACTGAGAAACCGCATCCAGCTTTCCACGGACGGCCACGACGCCTACTTGGCGGCGGTGGAGGCGGCCTTCGGCAAGGACATCGATTATGCGCGCAAGGTGGTCTTCACCGACCGCATCACCAACCGGCCCTCGGCGGTGATCCAGGTCATCAGCGGCAGCCCCGACCGGGAGCTGGTCGGCACATCGCATGTTGAGAGGTTTAACGGCACGCTCAGGAATATGTGCCGACGGTACTTCCGCAAGAGTTTGGCGTTCTCAAAATCCATGGAGAATCACCAGTATGCGGTGGCGCTCAACATGTTCGCCTATAACTTCTGCGTTGTGCACGGGAGCCTCCGCGTCACGCCGGCGATGGCGGCGGGCATCACCGACCACGTCTGGACGCTGAGCGAATTGCTGGCGTTCTTGGAATAGTGCGAAGGCTGCTCGGAAGACAGGCCCGGAGCTTCGGAACCGGGCCTTTTGTTTGCGCTCAAACTGTTACAGTGGCGAACAGGCCACCCTCAAACTAGAACACTACCGCATTTCGGGGCTGATGGACTTGATCAAGGATGGTCGGATGAAACCCTACGTTCGGGGCGACGGTGATCCGATGGAAATACGTGAAGAGATTTTGGATATTGCGGCCACGCAGGAAATGTCCGCGAGCAAGGGCTTCAACGCGAGAAAGTTCTTCCGCCGGGCGGGGAAGATTATTCGGCACTAGGCACGCGGCTAAAGGTTAGCGTCCATCGAGTTCAGGTGCGGGGCTAAAAGGGTTACAAGGCTGGTGTCCTTGACGGGCTCTGCCGGTGTGGGCTGAACAGGGGGAGAGTCAACCGGTGGGTTGAGGTGGGAAAGTTCCTCCGGCAATCGGAGGTCCAACCAATTCGGGTTGATGTTGTGGTACATGCTCGGCGTCATGGCCGAGCCGGAAGGGAAAAGCTTCACCGCCGTTCCCATGCCCGTCACGGTGATTGCGGTCTGGCGTTCCTGTTCGCTGTGCAGTCCAAGGTGAAAGTGCCCACTCGTTGCCCGCGCAAACATCGCCGAGGCGATGTTGACCGCCACCGCCGCCTTGTTGGTGAAGGAGATGATGCCTTTCTCGAACCGGAAGGTGGTGAACAGCACCGCGTCTCCACCAAGATGGCGGCATTGGAACCACAATGATTTCTTCACCTCCTCGAGGGCGCTGTCGACATCGGCCGCTTCATTTTTCGCGGTACCGGTGATGGAGGAGGCCACCAGTGAGTCCAAAATCATGTACGGCATTCCGCCATCGCCTGTAGAGATCCGTCGCGACAGGGCCTTCATGATGTCCTTGGGGCGCTGCTCCGAATAGGCGTCGTACTCTTTTTGGCGCTGTTCGTCCTTCGCGCGTGCCTCGGCGTCTCGTTGGTCCTGGATGGCTTGTTGCCGTGCGCGCTCACGTTGGGCGGCCACGTTCGGGTCCCTGCGGAATGCGGAGATTAAGGCCATTGTCATCCTCCCTGTGCCCGTACGAGGTTATTCGTGCTGGGCTGATGAACTCACCCGTTGGATGACGAAGTGGGGTGAGTTCTGCTGTGGATGATGGGATTAGAGAGCGGCCAGGGCGTTGAGGACGGCGTCAACGTGCTGACGGGCGGTGCGCATCCGCAGGATGGCTTCGGCCGTGGTGGTGCAGCCTTCGGCGTCGGCAAGCGCGATCATGATGAAGGCGAACAAGGTGTCGCCGAGCTTCGGCAGCTCGAACGGCCAATTGGGGTTGTCGGCCAGGGCGGTGTGCTTGCCACCCGCGTACGTCAAGGCGGCCACCATCTGGTAGCGGTTCATCGTCGTCATGGTTCTATGCTTTTTTCAGTAGGCGTAGGTCGGATGGTCATCCGCGTTGCCTCCCCACGGGTTGCGGCAGTGGATGAGGAACATGCGGTTCGCCACGTGGATGCCCGGGCGGATGGACCAGCGCGGGCCGCCGTTGTCCTGGACGGTCCACCAGTGGCGCTCGAGGGGCTGGCGCGGAAGGGTGGATGGGTCGCGGCAGATGTCGTGGCCCTTGGCGGGGATGGGCGCGAACCGCTTATCGAAGAGCCGGAAAGGTAAGGCACGCGACGGCATTGTGGTGGGCGGCATCACCGGCGCCCCGGCATCGGCCGGAACGGTATCGAGCGGTTTTTGCGCGGCGCGTTCCTTGTCGCGCAGCTCAATCAGCGCGGCCCGGGCAAGCGTCACGGCGTGGGCGAGGTCCTGTTGGCCGTCGGGGAATTTTCGCCAGTCGAGGTTTTCGAGGATGGCGGGGATGACATCCCAATCGTAGGCGAGGCCGTCGAGCAGGGATGCCGGCAACCGGCGGTGGACGGCGAGGCAGTGCGGCGCGAGCGCGATGGCGAGATGGCGCAATTCGACGGTGCCGAAGTCGGCGCGGTACTTGGCGACTTCGGGATGGAAGGTCTCGTCGCGGCTCCAGTCATCGAAGCATTCCCAGATGATGAGGGCCGCTTCCACATCGAGAACGGAATAGGTGCGGGTGTCAGTTGTCATGGCCGACCTCCATCACCTTGGTTTGGGCTTCGAGGTCGCGTGACAGGGCTTTGCTGGCCCCCATCCATTTTTGCGGCCTGATCTCGCGGAACCAGTCGGCAAGGGTCGGGATGCAGCCCAGGTCTTCGCGGACATGCTGCTCGCCCACCCACCGGGTCGGGATGACCTTGCCGGTGGAGAGGGTGAGGGTCGGTCCGAAGACGGCCACCATGTCCTCGATGCCTTGGGCGTGGTGGCGCAAGGCGCGGTGGCGGAAGTCGCAGAGGTGGTCCTTGGAGGCGTCGAACCAGGCGTGGATGTGCTGGTAGTCATCGGGGCTGCCGCCGAATTGGCGGCTGCTGGAGACGGCGTGGTGGTAGGCGTTGGCCATGGTGTTGGCTTTCGTTGTGTTAGTCGATGGTGAGGTCCCACTCGGCAACGCACACGTCGTCCGGCAGGAACCCTTCGCCAAACAGGCGGTTGGTGATGGCGCGCTGCACGGCGTCGCTTGCTTTGGCGAGCTGTGCGCGCGTCGGCTTTTTCCCCGTCTCGTCCTCGAGGGTGACGGTGAGGATGCATCGGAGCTGATGAGGAGCTGGTGTCTGTCTGGGCGGCCGAAGGGCGGCGAGATCGATGCGGTCGAACCGCGCGGCCTTGGCGCAGCGCACGTCGAAAACGCGGGCCTGGTCAGGTGTGCCGTCGACGGGGGTGCGCATGATGGCCTCGGCCTTGCGGGCGGCGGAGGTGGGGTTGGCGGCGTCGACGTCGATTTCCCAGCGGACGCGGTAGTGAATGGTGTCGGTCATCGTGCTTGCTCTTTCTTTAGCCGGGCGTTGACGCGCTCAGCTCCAGTTCGTTGATGTTGGCCGACGCGAGGAAGTCATCGGTGTTGTTGAGGGGACAGATTTCAACAGCGACCATGCCGTCCATGCGGTAGATGCGAACCGTGGCGAGGTCGTCCACGTTGACGTAGAGGAAGCCGTCGTCGGCGGTTTCATCGTCGATATGGAAGGTTGCCATCAGAAGATTGCCTCCGTGATGGTGATGTCTGGCCCGAAGACGTCGCGCGCCTTGTCTTGGATCGAGCGGAGGGAGATGTATTCACTCCGCCCGTCCGCGTGGAGAGCGCATGCGTGTCCGCCAACAAACCGCAAGCCTTCGTGGTCCGCGGAAACGAGGATGGCGACGGTTTCCGGGAGTAGCTGTTGTTGCAGCTCTGCTTCGAAGTCGATGTCGTCTCCGGTTTCGGGGTGGGAGGAAGGCCAACCATCACCGTTCTCGTTGGCGATGGCGTGGAATGTTCCCTCAAGGCCGTCGGGGGTATCGGTCCAATGGTCGAGGCCCCAAAAGGCGCACCAGCGGATGAACCGCTTTTCGTCTTGGACCTTGAAATAATTGCTGCGGCAGATGGAGACGTAGTTGGCCATGTCACGCGACCTCCACTTCGGTGGTGTCGTGGGACATGAACCTGTTGCTCATGTCGAGTTTCACCTTGCCGGTGGCAACGGTGATGAGGATCTCTCCAAAACCGCCGTCGTTGATTTCAAAACCGCCGTGCTGCGTGTTGATGATGTCCCAGCCGTAGTCCTCGATGAGGTCGTTGAGGGCTTGGTAGGTGCGGTCGCCAACAGTGATAATTTGCGGTGCCGTCAAATCGACGGGGTCGCAAGGGATGGCGCCGGCGAGGTCAACTTGGGCGTCGCGGTTTGATGGTTTGAAACCTGAAATCTCGTCGATGTTGCCTTCATCGCCCATGCCATCATAGGCGATGTGGATTTCGATGAGGCCCATGGTGCGGGCGGCGTCGAGGATGGCGGCGAGCTTGAAGGGCATCTGCGCGGTGCGCGCCCGTTGCTGTTCGAAGTAGTGTTCGATGAAAGTGTTGGCGTCCATGAAGTGAGCTTTCGTTTGATTGTCGGTGATTTGGAAAGGCGGCGCGGCGAAGCTCACCACCACGAGGTGTAGTAGATGGCTTTGCCGGCTTTCAGCGCGTCCCGGGCCCGCGCGATAAAGGCGAGATCCTCCTCGGCGTCTTCAGGCGTGGACTCCCCGAAAAAGAAACCGGAGGTCTCAGGCAACGCGCCGGCGCGCACATCCTTTTCCAGCTGGTCGAGGTCGGCGGCGGTGAGTTCGACGGCGTTGCAGTTGAAGCTGGGGTCGCTGCCGCCCTTAGTGCGGTAGAGGCGTTCCATCCAGCCGTGGAGGTCTGGGTGTTTTCGCCAATAGGAAAGTTGTTCGTCGATGGAGATGTGCTGGAAGTCCACGGCGGCGGGCAGGAGGCCGGCGCGTGCGTAGGCGAACATGTCGAGGCCCATACGAGGTGCTTTCTTGAACCCCGGCCGCGGTGGCAGGTGGTCTTTCCTCCCGCACCGGCCGGTCGCCCTTCACCCCCTTCCCCGACCTCTGGGCTCAGGCCGTGAAGCGGGGCGGATCATCCGGCCTGAACGCGGATGGGCGCGCGAGATCGGCAAACGGTAGGCTGGGGAATGCGCCGGTGGCGTCTTCTGCTTCGGGCGGCGGGAGGGCCGGGGGCATCGCGGATTTCAACGGAATGAACCGCCCACGGAGCAAACCTGTGCTGGCGGCGCGGCGCAGGGCTTCGACGTTGGAGCTGCCGTAAGCGACGATGCAACTCGGCGCATTGGCGGCGCCGCCGGCCTCGCGGCCATCGACGTGGAAGAACTTGAGGCGGCCCTTGAAGAAGAAGATCGCATCGGCCTTGGCCCACACTTCGTTGTGGAAGCCCTTGGTTTCGGTGCGGGCGAAGATGAGGCACATGGCGTTGCCGTGCGCGGCGCCGCGCTGGATCCACTTGAAGGTTTCATCCCCGTAGGGTGGATTGAGCCATACGCGGCCGAACCACGGAAGCGCCAAACCGTTGTCGGCGATGGAGTAGTGGGACTTGGCCATGTCCCAGGGACGGTTGACCGGCGCGCAGGGGTCGAGGTCGAAGTCGCCGAGGGCGCGGATAATGTCCGGCGGCGTCAGCCATTCGTCTTTTGTCGTCGCGGTGAGTGGGGTGTTGAAGGTGCGGGCGTTCATGGGTGGAGGGCTTTCGTTGTCGCCCGGTGCGAAGGGTGAAGCCCTCTCTTCACCCCCGGCGGGGCACCCTTCCCGGCCATCCTTTGCTCGCGCGCCTTCAGCCCTTCCGGTAAAGCCCGGCCCTTCGGTCGGCAACTGGCGCAGGTGCGCATATGCGCTCATGCGCTCATGCGCGCGTTAGCGGCCCATTTCTTCTTCGTCTTCGTGCTGGTCGTCGGGGTCGTGGGTTCCGGGGGCGGGTGTGGGCGTGGCCTGCTTCTCGGCGTGATGGGCGAGGGCTTGAAGATGCGCGGCCTGGCGCTTGTTGTCGGTATCGATGGCGTTCTGTCTTCTCAGGCGCGTGGCCTCGCGCTCCAGGTAGCTTTGGTGGTGTTCGTAGTCGGCGCGGCGGTTGGTGAGAATGTAGTGGGTCACCACGCGGCGTTGTTGAATGTCGAGGTGCTTGGCGGCCCTCATCAGCTGACGCTCGGCCGATGACAGCGGTTTGAGGAGGATGTCGCGGCGGGCGCGGCTGTGCATGTTTTCCAAGGGGTCGGTGAGCATGGTGGAAGAAGAGGCCTGCACCACCGTCAGGCGCCCGATGTTGTCGCGGTCAAGAACGATGTTGTGCATGGCTGAGCCCGTTCACCGGGCTTAGTAGCAGCTGGGAGAAATCGGGGAGTTGGTCATTTGACGAAGTGGGGGATAATTTCGGTTCACATCCCGCGTTCTTGCTCTTCTTCGTCGTCCTGCTCGGTGGAAGGTTCGATGACCTCGTGGTCCATGTCTTCTTCTTCGCCGGTGTCCATCCACAGGGCGACGTTGCGCTCGGGGTCGTAGACCATGGGGCGGCCGTTGACCATGACGGCCTTGGGCAGCGTGGAGTTGGCTTCGCGGAGTTTGTTTTGCTTTTCGGAATTGAGCTTGGAGACGGTGTGCGCGTTGTTGTAGGCGGCGGTCAACGGTTTCCTGAGTTCGGCGATCTCGGCGGAGGTGGCGGCTCGGGGCAATCCTGCAAGGGCTGGGTTTTCGCGCATGACGTCCAGCACATGGTCGGGACCGTACTCGTCCGCCATGTTGATCAGCCTGTCCTCGGCCCCTTCCCTTGCGGCGAAGATGGAGAGCTTTGAATTCAGCACGCCACGCGACATGTTGAAGGTGGCAAGCGCTTGGTTGAGGTCGCGCTCGATTGCGGTTAGGTCACGGTCCTGATCCATGGGCGCCGTCTGTTGTGGAACGATGAAACACGTGTAGCAGATCGCGGCGGCGATGTTTAGGCTGGATTGCGTTGAGGGTGTGGGGAAGCGGACGCGGGGATGTCGGACGGGGATGACCGAAAAGCAAAGCTTCCGGTTTTTCTGGAACCGGTGGAGCTGTCGGGCATGATCAAGGTCTCCGAGCGGACGCTTGAAAATTGGCGGCTGCAAAAGAAAGGCCCCGAATACATTCGCCTTGGGAAGGGTGGATGCGCAAAGGTGCTTTATTCGCTGGACGAAGTGTTGCGGTGGATGAAGGAGGACGGGAACCGGTGATGAGGCGGACGTCAACATGGACGTCAACATGGCTTCTTGCGGAATTTCAAGGATGGTTTAATTACAGTGGTTTAGTGTGGTCGTTGGAGGAGTGCTGGATCTCATCACCCGCTCCAACCGCTCTCCAGTAGTAGCTGTGAAGCGGCTGCGTTAGGCGTCCTGCTCGGAGATCTCGACGCGATCGGGATAGAACGCGACGTGATCCTGGATAGCGCCAACGGCCTCGTAGGGCACCTCATAGCTCCACACTGCATTTTCAGATGAACCGCGGGGAGCGGAGAGACTGAAATACGAAGCGTCGCCTTTATACGGGCAATACGATGTGTGGGTGGACCTTTGCAGAAACTGCATATCGACATCCGTCCGAGGGATATATTGGACGGCAGGGTAGCTCGCCTCCTTTAGGACGATCGCGTTCGTGGTGTCGGCGACGACCTTTCCCGCGAACCTGACGACGACGCGGCGCGGATTTTTCTCAAGCGTTATTGGATGCTTGCTATCCGGAATAAGCTGTACACGGTCCTCCGTTTTGGTTTCTGTCATCGTTGCCTCCTTGGCATGACGTAATGAGCAGGGGGGAAAACGCAAGGGATCCTCGGAGGTGTCATAAGCTTCCGCGCGGCAGCGCTGTAATGGCTTCGCGGATATGAGCAAGCGGAGCCGTTTGCGAGAACATCACCGTGTTTCCTGCTGGCGTTACGCCCAAATCGTTCCAAAGCTTGGCAAGATCGGGTGCATAAGGTTTGTCACGCATCTTGGCGTAAAGCTCTTCCATGACCGGGTAGCCAGCTGTCTGGTCGGCGACTTTCAAGATGCGCTCGATGGGCCAGTCCTGATCGTGGGTACCGCCCGCGGCAAGGACTCCACGCATCGCCTGCTGCAATCCGACCTTGTTGTGGCTTCGCTCGCGATACGTGATGTCTGCGAGCAGGCAGAAGATGGCGCCGCCCCAATAGGTCCGACCCCAGGTGGGGGTGCGGTCGAGGCCTTCGTCTCCATCCTGCGGCAATCCCTTCGGCATGTCCCGAACCATGTCGGCCCAGATTTTATCTGCTTTGAGATCGCCGGCTTGGACGCGGGCAATCGGCTCGACATAAACGGCCAGCCCTTCCGCGAGCCAGAGGTGGTCCTGCGAGACGTCAGGTAAGGCGAGATGGACCATCTCGTGCACGGCTTTCCAATCGGCAATCAGATCGTCGTCGGTTGTAAAGTCACCGACGAGAAGCCGGATGGCAGGGCCGCGATAGCCGAACGCCTGCCCACCTTCGACGCCTTCACCTTCAACGGGAACGATCAAGATCTTCGCGCTGGGTACGGGAAACTTTCCATAATAAGTGGTGACGGCCTTCGCTGAAGTCGTCAGCCATTTGAGAATTCGGTCGTGACTTAGGCGGAGGGGGCCAGGTGCAAACGCGATCGTTTGCGTGGCTCCCCCAATATGCAACTTCGTGGCGTGGAGTTCGTCGAAGGCATCGTAGGGCATGCCGGTACCCCGAAACGCCTGCGATGAGACCGCAGCCGGTGCAGGCGACATAGGGAAGGGGATCAGAAGTCCCGCCCCGAACAGGATCCGTTGCAATGTGCGCACAGGCGTTCTCCGAGATGCATAACCTTCCGCTGCGTGCAGAAGCTACGGACTGCGACGTGCCGGCGTTACATTGGGTTCGTCGTGGCTATCTCGGTCGGGGGACGACGCCTTTGACAGGACGACTTATCGCCAGATCGTATCCCTCGGTATGTTGCCGGATGGACTCTGCCGCCCGGCTGCTTTGAGTTGTCCTGAACGCCTGCGCATCGGTTCGAAAAAGCCGGCCGGCATCTGATGTGCCGCGCATGGATGCACGGAAAACAAGGGATTTTCCAAGTTCGCGACGGCGCTCTCTCCGGCGTTAGTCATCGGTATTTTTACGGATGTGTGAGTCCGGCGGGCGGTCGCCCGATGGCACCGGCCGGAATAACGCGTGCGGAGGTTTCGATCTAGCTTTCACCGAAGACGAACTCGATTGCACAGAGAAGGCGGTGTTGGTGGACGTCATCAGCGACGGCCGATTCCGGCTCGGGTTTGCAAGTGGCCATGTGGCCCTGACCAGAGAAAGGTGAAGGCAATGATCAGACTTCCTGTCGCCCTCGTTGTTTCGCTCATTGCGCTCGGCGCCGCGGCGAGTGCCGCAAGTGCGCAAGGCACGTGCTCGGGCGATTTTGAAAATGTCGGCGGAAACTGGATCGCAACAAACTATTGCCAGCGCGTCCACGCCAAACACGTTGCGAGCCAGGAAGGGATGCACCTGACCTCGCATCCGGTGCTAGCCCGTGACGAGACGCCGGGTCAGTTTTGTCGCGAACACGTCGACGATAATCGCACCTCGACGTACTGCTCAGAGTATAATGATTGATGGACCGCGTTTGCGGTTGACTGAGAGTTTTGAAAGCGGGTCGGCAAACTGCCGGCCCGCTTTGCGTATCGGCGCAATTCTACCAGCGCAAAAGCCCCGACAGGAGCATTCCGCCGCCGACCACGATCAACACGCCGAGCGAATACCACGTGGCCAGAAACGGGATGCCATATTCCGTGCAATGCAGGGAATAAATGCAGGCACCGTAGCCGCCTGCCATGAAACCAGCTGCCGCGCCGGCGACGGCGTAGTGCGTCGGGGCGAGTTGGCGAAGCGCAAGGAAAGCTGCAACCAGAAGTGGGATCGAAAGCGCAACGATTGCCCACGGACAGAACGACGAGGAACTCCCGAGCCAAAGCTGGCTTCGCTCGTCTGGCGGAGACATGAAAAATTCCATGCCCGCTGACAGCGCGACGATTGCGAAGATCGCGGAAAGCAACGCAAAAGACGACGTCGCTTTCGCACCGGGCCGTCCGAGACGCTCCAGCGCGAAAAGGCCTGCCGTACCGATCATGAATGTGTAGCCAGCCTTGATCCAGAACGGCGCGGAATGCATCGCCGTGCCGAGTTCTGGCCGGAGTCCGAGCCACAGGACCATGACCGTCAGCGAAAAGATGATCGAAAGCAAAAGGCTCGCCGTAATGATCCGCGCAACCGAACCGGGCGAGGTCGGGAGGTCGGCGACAAGACTTCTGATAAGTTGTTCCGTTCTCAATTGATGTCTACTCCGAGGGAGCAGCCGAACTTCCGCGCTGCAAAAGAGCGGACGGCGCTCATAGACGTGTCGTTTAAAAGACATTCGCGCGCGCGGACGCCGGAGTTACATCGTTCAGGCACTTTTTTGAGCACATGCGCGGTAGGGGGTACGGCAGCCCGTTCGGATGGGATCGCGAAAACGAACTCCTTTAGGCTGAGATACAACCTGGAGCGGATAGCAAGGCCAGCCTATTCGCCGGGAAGCGGCGCGGGTATCTCATGAGCAATGTCACAAAAGTTGTCGGCAATCGACTCGGGCGAAAGTAACCTTCGTGCAGCTTTCAGATCGTCTTTCGGGCGTCGGAGTTACGATTTGAAATGTTCCTCGCCTATACGGCTATTGAGAGATGACCTACTATGCTCTCAATGGTTCTTAGATGTTCCGCATTCGCATACGTCGGGGTGAGCGCTCGAATGGGTGAAAATTTTCAAACGTGGCCGGCAGGGATGTCGAGCCCGGCGCGAACTGGCTGCGCGTGGCAGAATTCGCGGCAGTTTTCTCGGGTGGCCCCCATTCTTGCCGTTGCTGCGACGCTGGCCCTCTCGGGATGCGGGGACAGGAATACCTTTATCCCGCCACCCCCGCCGAAAATCGAACTGGCGTCGCCGCTGAAACAGACCGTGACGCGCTATCTCATGGCGACGGGCAACACGGCTGCGGTCAATACGACCACGCTCGTCGCGCGTGTTCAGGGTTTCATCCAGAGCATCGATTATAACGATGGCGACTTCGTCAAGGCGGGCAAGACGCTGTTCGTCATCGAGCAGCAGCCTTATCAGCTTTCCCTGGAGCAGGCCCAGGCCGGGTTGGCGAGCGCTGAGGCGCAAACCAAGAAGTCAAAAGCTGATTACGAGCGTCAAGTCGATCTTGCCGCCAAAAACATCTCCAGCCAAGCGACGCTCGATGCGGCGACCGCGACCTACGACGCTGCCGTCGCGGCGCAAAAGCAATCACAGGTCAATATCGATCAGGCGCAGCTCAACCTCAGCTATACCGAGGTCAAGGCGCCGTTCGACGGCATCGTGACGGCGCGTGAGGTTTCGCTCGGACAACTTGTCGGCGCGGGAAGTCCGACGACGCTCGCAACGATCGTTCAGCTGCAGCCGATCTACGTCAACTTCTACGTCAGTGAATCGGATGTGCAGTCGATCCGCGATAACATTCGGGCGCGCGCTATAACCGCGGAGGAGCTGAAGAAAATTCCGATCGAAGTCGGGCTGCAGAGCGAGACGGGGTATCCGCACAAGGGCACGCTCGACTACGCCGCGCCGACCATCACTGCAAATACCGGCACATTGCTGGTACGCGGCGTTTTCCAGAACGAGAATAAATCGCTGCTGCCAGGGTATTTCGTCAGGGTGCGCGTGCCGCGCGGCAAGGACAACGATGCGCTGCTGGTGCCGGATCGGGTCGTCGGCAGCGATCAGGCCGGTCGCTACGTCTTCGTTGCCAACAAGGATGATATCATCGAGCAGCGCAAGGTCGTGCTCGGACAGCAGGTGGGCGATCTGCGCGTGATCGAGACGGGGCTTGCTCCTGATGATCGCGTGGTGATCTCCGGGCTAATGACGGTCGTGCCGGGCCAGAAGATCCAACCCGTCATGAAGACGATCAGCGCCCCGGCGCCGGATGCGGACACCGCGCAATGATCTCAAAATTCTTCATCGAACGGCCGGTTCTCGCCAACGTCATTGCGATCCTGATGGTCGTGATCGGTGCCGTGTGCGTCTTTGAACTGCCCGTCGCGCAGTACCCGAACGTGGTGCCGCCGACCGTGTCGGTTACGACGCGATATCCCGGCGCGAGTGCGCGGACCGTCGTCGATAACGTTTCCCTGCCGATCGAGCAGCAGGTGAACGGCGTCGAAGATATGATCTACATGCAGTCGTATGCTGCATCCGACGGTACGTATAACCTGACCGTCACGTTCCAGATCGGCACTGATCTCAACGCGGCGCAGATCCTTGTGCAGAACCGCGTGCAGGCGGCGATGGCATCGCTGCCGCAAGCGGTTCAGGTGCAAGGCGTCGTCGTGCAAAAGAAATCGACGTCGATCCTGCAGATCGTGACGTTGACGTCGCCGAACAGCACCTACGACAGTCTTTATCTCAGCAATTATGCGACCATCCGGTTGAAGGACGAGATTTCGCGCCTGCCGGGCGTCGGCAACGTCAATGTTTTCGGTGCTGGGCAATACGCGATGCGCGTGTGGCTCGATCCGGACAAGATGCAGGCACGCGGGCTCGACGCGCAGGATGTGATCCAGGCGCTGCAGCAGCAGAGCGAGCAGGTGACGGCCGGGCAGGTGGGCATGCCACCGGTTTCCGGATCACCATCGTTTCAATATACGATCGACGTGCAAAGCCGCTTTGACGATCCTGAGCAGTTTGCGAATGTTATCGTCAAGACGGGCACCAATGGTGATCTCACGCGCGTGAAGGACGTTGGACATGTCGTCCTCGGGGCGCAGACCTATGCGCAGTATTTCAATCTCGACGGCAAGCAGGCGGCGGGTCTAGCGATCTTTCTGACGCCGGGCGCCAACGCGCTCAACGTTGCGAAAGAAGTGTCGGACAAGATGAAAGTCCTGGCGAAGGAATTTCCCCAGGACATGATCTACCAGATCCCGTTCGATACGACGCTGTTCGTGCAGCAGGCGATCGATGAGGTCTACCGCACGCTGATCGAAGCGGCCGTGCTGGTCCTCATCGTTATTCTCGTCTTCTTGCAGGATTGGCGGGCAACGCTTGTTCCAGCGACGACTGTGCCAGTGACGATCATCGGCGCGTTTGCGGCGATGGCTGCGATGGGATTTTCGATCAATCTTTCGACGTTGTTCGCGATCGTGCTCGCCATCGGGATCGTCGTGGACGACGCCATCGTGGTCGTGGAAGGCGCGGCGCATAACATCGAAAAGGGCATGTCTGGCCACGACGCGGCCATCGCGGCCATGAATGCGTTAATGGGGCCGATCATCGGCATCACGCTCGTTCTGATGGCGGTGTTTCTGCCGGCATCATTTCTTCCGGGGCTGACTGGGCAGATGTACGCGCAGTTCGCGCTAGTCATTGCGGCGACGGCGATGATCAGCGCCATCAACGCCGCCACGCTGAAGCCGACGCAATGCGCGCTGTGGCTGCGGCGACCGGTACCGCCTGAAGAACGCAATTTCTTTTTCCGCGGTTTCAACGCCGTCTACCAGCGGTTCGAGAACTGGTATACGAAGGTCATCGATTGGATGGTTCACCACAGCATTGCGATGTTCATCATCGCCTTGCTGATTATTTCGGGGGCTGTCTATGGCATGACCCGGGTCGCGACCGGCTTTCTGCCCATCGAAGACCAGGGCTATCTGATTGCATCGGTGCAGCTTCCCGAGGGGGCGTCGCTTGGGCGTACGCAAAACTCGTTGCAGCAGGTCGAGCAAATTGCCGACGCGGTGCCGGGCGTTGAGCGTGTCATCACCATCGCCGGTATTTCGCCGCTCGATAACAGCGCATCGCTCGCCAATGCGGGCGTTGCGTACATCATGCTGAAGGATTGGAGCAAGCGCGGCAAAGACGAGGATCTTGCCTCGCTTTATAAGAAGCTCAACGGGGCGATGGCCGCCATCGAAGATGGCGTCGTGATGGTGCTGCCGCCGCCGCCGATCCAAGGTATCGGCAATGCCGGCGGCTTCACGATGCAGATCGAGCTGCGCGACAGCAGCTTTGACCTCGTGAAACTTGGCAGCGCCGTGGATGCCGTGGTGAATGCCGCCAATACGCAGTCGGGCATTCAACGCGCGTCGACGACATTCCGTGCGACGGCGCCGCAATACAAGGTCACAATCGACCGAGCAAAAATTCAGACGTTGCTGCTGACGACGGACCAGGTGTTCCAGACGCTGGCGAGTTATCTGGGTTCCAGTTACGTCGATCAATTCAACAAGTTCGGACGCATTTTCCAGATCTACGTGCAGGCGGATGCGGATTACCGCATGGAGCCGAGTGAGATTTTGCGTCTCAAGGTGCGCAATCAGAACGGCGACATGATCCCGCTCGGAACGGTGATGAATATTACGCCGATCGTCGGACCGTCGCTCATCAGCCTTTACAACCTCTATCCGTCGGCAACGATCGTGGGCGTGCCGGCGAAGGGCTTTTCGTCGGGTGATGCGATGTCGCTGATGGAGCAAGTTGCGGAAAAAACGCTGCCGCCGGGCGTCGGCTACTCGTGGACGGCGCTGTCCTATCAGGAAAAGATCGTCGGCGGCCAGATCTACTACGTCTTCGCGCTCGCCATGCTGCTCGTCTATCTGGTGCTCGCGGGACAATATGAGAGTTGGTACTCACCGCTCTCGGTGCTGTTTGCGGTGCCGCTGTCGCTGGTCGGACCGGTCTCAGTCATGCTCGGCCTCGGCATCGACAACAACCTCTACGTCCAGATCGGTCTGGTGCTGCTGATCGCATTGTCGGCCAAAAATGCGATTCTGATCGTCGAGGTTGCGCGAGAGCTGCGCGCAGAGGGCAAGAGCATCGCTGTGTCTGCCGTCGAAGCGGCGCGGGCCCGGTTCCGTCCCATCCTGATGACGTCGTTCGCCTTTATTCTCGGTGTGGCGCCACTGGTGTTTGCGACCGGCGCCGGTGCGTCGGCACGAAAGTCGATCGGCATCACGGTCTTCAGCGGCATGCTGGCGTCGACGCTGCTTGCGGTGCTGTTCGTGCCCTCGATGTTCGCTGTCATCCAGCGCTTCGAAGAGTGGCGTCAGTCTCGCAAGGGTGCTCCGACCAAGGCTGCCGAGGACACACCGCCTGCGGCATAACTGCAGCGGCCGTTGCCAGGATGACCTCGCCGCAACTGAACCACGTTCTTGGTCGAACGTGCAATTGCTGCGAGATCGCTGGCCGGGCGATCGGACATTGCCTATTTTAGGTGAAATTGGGCGGCTATAAGTTTGCTTTCGCAATCTCAAAACAAAACGTAAAAGTACGTCGTGTACGAATTCAGAGGGTATAATGGCCAAGTGGCGTCGACGTAGCGAACCGACTGAGACAGTCGAGCCGCGTCAGGTGACTTTCGATGTCCCGCGCTTCATGAAGCTTTGTGGCATGCTGGCTTCCCCCAACGAAGGCGAGCGTGCGTCAGCCGCAGCGAAAGCCTCGGAAATGCTGAAAGCGGCCAATCTGACCTGGAACGACGTCATCAAGGACGCCAAGACACTCAACGATCACATCGCGTTGGGTAATGCGCGGGAAGAGGAACAGCGGGCGCACCGGTTCTGGAAGACGAGCGGCTCTTCCGAACGCGCGAGAGCATAGCCCGCTGCAGCGCGCGCTGGCGTCCGGCCCTCTGTTTATCTTTCCGCCTCGAAGCCTTTGATGGCCCAAGCTGCGGCATGGCCGAATAGCCAGAGGGCAATCGGGGGCGCGAAGAGCAAAATCGGAACTTCGACGAAATCACCGCGCGTGGTGAGGCTGCCTTGTACGCCCTCAAGCAGCAGGTAGATCGTCCAGCCCATAATCCAGCCTGCCGAAACCAGGATCCAAACGCGAAACAGGCCGCGTTTCCAGTTGAGCGGGGGAGGGGTGTCCGCCCTCAAATCGTTAGCCGCGGCACGGCGCGGAATTCCAAAGTTCGGCATATCACCCTCCAGTCTCGAAAGACGCGGGCCGCGCCGATTCCGGCTGCGCTGCGTCCGTTCCCGCCGTTCGCCCTTGTCATCGCACAAGAGAGAAAGTGCGCTGGCGGCGCGGACGTTACCACGGCCCATCCCTCTCTTGCACGCCCTACCCTGGCATAGGGAAAGCGAGCGTGATTATGTCGCCGCGATGGCATCGGGCCGCCCGGCGGCCAGATGCTACACTTTCCCGCGGAAAGATACGGTCGGGACAGCCCTTCAGTCTCCAGCGGCGCAGGACGAGCGGTACCAATGGAACAATTGACGAAACTCTCGGTCTTGGATCTCGGCGAACATTTGCTCGGATTTTACGACGGGCGCATTTCGGGCGTGAGGTATTATTCGGACGCGCCGAATTGGCTCGATGACGGCGGGTTTGCGCTCGGCATTTGCAGCTATGCCGTCGTCGATGGGGCGAGTGCGGTCGTTTACGATACGCATCTGTCGATCGCGCATGCGCGGGACATTCGCAACATTCTGGAAGCGCGTGGAGTTCGGGACATTCGCATCGTGCTGAGCCACTGGCATCTGGATCATGTCGCCGGAAACGCCGTCTTCGATGATTGTGAGATCATAGCGTGTGCAAAGACCGCGCGTCTGTTGTCCGAACATAGGGCAACTATTGAGGCTGGAACGCACGATGGATTGCCGGCGATCGCGCCGCTGGTGATGCCGACAACGATTTTCTACGGCGGCTTGGATCTGACGTGTGGCAACGTTGGCATCGAATTACGTCCGCTCGACATCCACAGTAGCGACGGAGTGGCGATGTTCCTGCCCGGCGATAAGACTTTGCTGGTGGGCGATACGCTGGAAGACACGGTGACGTATGTCGTCGAGCCGGATCGTCTCGCTCAGCATCTGACTGATCTGGAGCGTATGTCGGCCTGGGATTTCTCGCGCATTCTGCCGAACCATGGCGCGAAGGAGCGGATCATGGGCGAGGGCTACGATCGGGGCCTGATCGGGGCGACGCAAACGTATGTCGAGCGACTTCTTCAGGCGCCCGACGACGAGAGGTTGGCTTCGGTCGCACTGTCAGATTTTATTCCTGAAGCGCTTGCTAGCGGAGCCGTCACGTTCTTCGAACCTTATGAGGCCGTCCATCGCGGGAATGTCGCGAAGGTCATGGCGCTTCGGCACGAAGCATCGGCGTAAGCGAGGACGGATGATGGCAAGCGGGCCGCGCATATCGAGGAAGGGGCAGCAATTCGCGCGCAATCTCGATTGGAACCTCGTGCGGCTCTTTCTCGATATCGTGCGTTCAGGGGGGATCAGCACGGCGGCGCGGACGCTGAACAAGCAACAACCGACGATCAGCGCCGGGCTGAAGCGGCTTGAAGATCATGTCGGTGCGCCGCTCTTTGTGCGTTCCGCACGCGGTGTCGCGCTGACGCCCGCCGGGCGGTCGCTTCTAAAATCCGCAGAAGAGATCGAAATTCTGATTTCCGGTATGCCGGGTGACGTCGCGCAGTCTTCGGGTCGACTGCAAGGCGTCGTAACGTTGCGCGTGATTTCGGATCTCGTCGCTCCGGCATTCGATCGGGCGATGTTGGCATTTCATCAGGTCAACCCGGAAGTCGAAATCCGTTTCGACATTTCACCGTGGCGTGACGTGGTTTTGTCGGTGAAGGACGGGAGCGCCGATATTGGCATCGCCTGTGATGCGGCGACCGGCATGGAGCTGCGCCATCGGCCATTGATGCGCGAATGGCAACAGCTTTATTGCGGCAAGGCGCATCCAGCCTTCGGTGCTGCGCCGGTTTCGCCGGAGAGCGTTGCCGACGAGACGTTCGTCTTGACCGGAGAAGATGAGCCGGCCGAGCTTGCCGCCTTCCGCCAACGCCATCGCTTAGGTGAACGCTCGGGCGGTTCCGCCGAAACGCTGCATGAAGTCAAACGGCTCATTCAGATCGGCATCGGCGTCGGCTTTCTACCGACGGTCGTCGCGGCCGAGGCCGTGGAGGCGGGCGAGCTTTGGCCGATGCTGCACCCGGACGTTCTGCCGACCTATCCGGTCTATCTCGTGACCCGGGACGAAAGCCTCAGCCCGCCCGCGCGGGCGCTTCTCGACATGATCGAAATGCACGTAAAAGACGCCGATCCGGATGGTTCGGACGAGGCATAGAGCCATAGATCAAATCTATGGCTCGTATCTGCACTCAACGGCTTCTGAGGCTCGGTCTTCGATGACAGTCTTTTGTCATCGGAGATACGCAGATGGTCGAAATCAAAGATACGCTTGGTCTGTGGGAGCGCTCGCTCATTGCGTGGCCTGACGGGCGAGAGGATCGCACCACGTTCGTCGCGTGGCTCCAGGGACCGACGTTGTTTGCGGATCTCAGGCAACCGCCCGATCGCCCGTCGTTTGACGGCGTCTCCTGTCTTAACCATCTCGACGCCCAGCATTTCGAGTGGCTTACACGGCAGGAAGGATTTGCCGGGATTTTCGTCCTTTCAGGCGACGCCTTCGAATGGCGTCGTGCGATTGATTTTCAGTGCCCGAGCGACGCGGCAGACGCTGGCTATCTTTCGTTCGCAGACGGCGTCCTGATCGAGCGCGGCCGGGACACCCCTTACATTGAGCATTGGCATCACACGTCGCCGAACCTCAATCCGCACTTCGCCATTCGGATGCGCGATGAAACCGGCATCGACGGTTTTCTCGTCAGGGTCGGCGAAATCTTCATGTATGTGCGAAACCGCGCGGTTGTGCTGCCGCACGGTGGTTCGCTGACCGATCTTGTCAAGACGTCATCGCCGGATGCTGCCAGGGCGATGCTCGATTGCGAAATTTCGCTCGGCCGCGTGCGCGACGGGAAGTGGATGATCGGGCGATCAAGTCTGCCGTTCCGTATCGGCACCGATCTCGCACCTGAAGGCTATGGCGACGGAAGCGGCTTGACCATTCACGACGTGTCTTCGGCAGGTGAGCCGTTTGCACGGCGATGGACGATTGCCGACCTCGATGTCGGCGCGCAACAACAAAATATTCCAGGGCAAGGACACGACGAAGGAGCGCTTTCCATTTTCCGCTCGATGACAGGGAGTGCCTGATGGCCATGCGTTCAATGCTTCGACTCGTTCTTTGTACGGTCGCTGTTCTTTTTGCGGCGTCCATGAACCCGGCACGCGCTGCCGAGCCGACATTCAAAGTCGCTTGGTCGATCTATACGGGATATATGCCGTGGCCCTACGCACAGCACGCTGGGATCTTGCAGAAATGGGCCAAGAAATACGGCATCAACATCGAGTTGGTGCAGGTTAACGACTATATCGAGTCGATCAATCAATACACGGGCGGCAAGGTCGACGCCGTCGCGGCGACAACGATGGACGCGCTGACCATCCCAGCGGTCGGCGGTGTCGATACGACCATTCCGATCCTCGGTGATTATTCGAACGGCAATGACGGCATCGTGTTGAAGGGTGCGAACAAGACGTTCGCCGATCTCAAGGGCAAGCGGATCAATCTCGTTCAGTACTCGGTTTCGCACTACATGCTGGCGCGGGCGTTCGAAACGCACGGCATGGATCTCAAGGACGCCAAGCTGCAGAACATTTCCGATGCCGATTTCGTAGCGGCCTTCCAGACCGATGATGTGGATGCGGTCGTCGCATGGAACCCTGCCTTCATACAGCTGAAGAAATTGCCGAATGTCAGCGTCGTCTATCAATCTTCAGAGATGCCAGGTGAACTGGTCGATGCGCTGCTCGTCAACACCCAAACGCTGAAAGAGCATCCCGAACTCGGGAAGGCGCTGACGGGGGCGTGGTTCGAGACGCTCGCCGTCATCAAGGCGAACGACGAGAAGAGCAAGGAAGCCCGCAAGTTCATGGCTGATCTTTCGGGAACGACGGTCGACAGCCTCAATTCGCAGATCGAGACGACGGCGTTCTATTACGATCCCGCAGCTGGTGCGGCGTCGGTCCGGTCACCCGATATGGTCAAGGCCATGGACCTTGTCCGCACGTTCTGTTTCGATCAGCAGCTGATGGGAACCGGCGCCAAGTCGAAGGACGCGATCGGCATCGCGCTTCCCGGCAAGACGCTCGGCGATGCATCGAATGTCAAGCTGCGGCTCGACGATACATACATGCAGCTTTTGGCTGACAAGAAGCTCTGAAAATAATTGGCGTGGTCGCTAGCTTTAAGAGGAAAGAGATGAGCACGGCAGGTAACTTCTCGAGTATTCCGATCGTCGATGTCACCAAGCTTCGTACGGGCACGCCCGCTGAGCAGATGATGGTTGCGGAAGAGCTTGGCAATGCGGCCCGCAACGTCGGCTTCGTCTACGTCACCGGTGGTGGCGTAGATGAGGCCCTCTTCGAGAGCGTTCTCGATGCGACCAAGCGCTTCTTCGCGCTGCCTTACGAAGAGAAGATGAAGGTCTATATCGGCAATTCGCGCAATCATCGCGGCTACGTTCCTGAAGGTGAAGAAGTCTTCGCCTCAGGTTCGAAGGACAAGAAAGAGGCCTACGACCTCTCGATCGATTTGCCCTCCGACGATCCGGATTACGTCGCCGGTAATCCGCTGCTCGGGCCAAATCAATGGCCCGAACTGCCGGGCTTTGCGAAGGCGGTCGACGACTACTACAGCGCCGTTTTCGCACTCGGTCGCGTGCTGCTGCGCGGATTTGCGATGGCGATCGGTGAGGAGCCGACGTTCTTCGATCAATACGTGACCAAGCCGCCGAGCCAGTTGCGCTTGATCCATTATCCCTTCGACTCGAGTGCTGAAGACCGTCCGGGCATCGGTGCGCACACGGATTACGAATGTTTCACGCTGCTGAGGGCGACGTGTCCCGGCCTTGAGGTGATGAACGGCAAGGGCGAGTGGATCGATGCGCCGCCGGTTCCGGGTGCTTACGTCGTGAACATCGGCGACATGATGGAGATCTGGACGAACGGCGAATTTGCAGCCACGTCGCACCGCGTGCGCAAGGTGCCGGCAGAGCGCTATTCGTTCCCGCTGTTCTTTGCTGCCGACTACGACACGGTCGTCGCGCCGCTGCCGCGTTATGTTGCGGGCGACGTGCCACAGAAGCAGTCGCTCAAGGCGGGCGAGCATCTCTTCGCGCAGACGATGCAGAGCTTCACGTATCTGAAGGAGCGCCGGGCGCGCGGCGAAATCACATTGCCCGAGGGATCGGCGCCATTGTCGTCGTTTGGGCAGGAAGCGCGTCAGAAATACTGATCGTGACGCGCTTCCTGTGTTTTGGGGGGGCAGCGGCTAGCGGGTGATGTTGACCTTCGCAAGGTCGATCAACTGCTTGGCGCGGCCGTCCAGAACAGCTTTGAGCATGAACATGCTGAAGTGCGTCGCTTCGGCGAGCGTCGCCTTTGGCGGCATGATCATTTCCTGACGAGCGCTGACGACATCGACGAGTGCGGGGCCGTCATGATTGAAGGCCTCGGTTATCGCACTGCGTAAATCCTGCGGGCGCTCGACGCGGATGCCTTTGACGCCCATCGCGCGTGCGGTTGCGGCGAAGTCAGGGTTCTGCAAATCGCAGCCGGTATCGGGAAAGCCCGCGGCTTTCATCTCGATCTCGACGAAGCCAAGCGTGCCGTTATTCAGCACGATGACTTTTACCGGCAATTTACTCTGGATCAGAGTGATGAAGTCGCCCATCATCATCGTGTAACCTCCGTCGCCGGACAGCGATACAACCTGGCGCTTCGGGAACGCCGATTGCGCACCGATGGCTTGCAGCATGGCGTTGGCCATCGAGCCATGATTGAACGAGCCCAACAGACGGCGCTTTCCATTCATCTTGAGGTAGCGTGCTGCCCAAGCGGTCGGCGTGCCCACATCGCAGGTAAAAATCGCGTCGTCGGCTGCGACTTCGCTCACGACGCGCGTGACGAATTGCGGATGGATGATCGTACTCTTCTCGTTTTCGTCGGCGAGGGCGTCGAGATCGCGGCGGGCCGTTTTATAGCTTTCGATCGCATCATCGAGATGTTTGCGGTCGTCATGGACGGTGAGCTTAGGCAGCAGCGTTTTAATTGTTTCCTTGAGGTCGCCGAGGAGGCCGATCTCGATTGGTGTGCGATTGCCGAGTGCTTCCGGGCGAATGTCGATCTGAGCAACACGAGCGTGGTGAGGGAGGAACTGGCGGTAGGGAAAGTCCGTGCCGAGCATCAGGAGCGTGTCGCAGCTTTCCATCGCGAAATACCCCGACGTGAAGCCGAGGAAGCCGGTCATTCCGACATCGTAGGGATTATCGTATTCGATGTATTCCTTGCCGCGCAGGGCGTGCACGATGGGGGCTTTGAGGCGTTCGGCTAGTTGAATGACTTCGTCGTGCGCGTCAGCGCAACCCGCGCCGCAGAGCAGCGTGATTTTCGAAGAGCCGTTGAGGAGCTTGCCCAAGCTTTCGATATCCGACGGGTTGGGAAGCACCACGGGCGGCTTCGGTGAGGTCCACTTTGGTGCCGGAGTAGCGAGCGGCATGAGGGCGATGTCGCCGGGCAGCACCACAACCGCAACGCCTTTTTTGGCGACGGCAACGCGCATGGCGCGTTCGAGGATTTGAGGTAACTGGTTCGGGTTCGAGACGAGTTCGACGAAGTGGCTGCATTCCCTGAAGAGGATCTCGGGATGCGTGGCTTGGAAATAATCGATGCCAAGCTCGCTACTGGGCAGGTGCGCGGCGATGGCCAGCACGGGTACGCGGCTGCGATGACAATCGTAGAGGCCGTTGATGAGATGCAGGTT
The DNA here is from genome assembly GCF_047497105.1 of Hyphomicrobium sp. DY-1. Taxonomy (NCBI): domain Bacteria; kingdom Pseudomonadati; phylum Pseudomonadota; class Alphaproteobacteria; order Hyphomicrobiales; family Hyphomicrobiaceae; genus Hyphomicrobium; species Hyphomicrobium sp. DY-1. Next base: position 3,907,009 of record NZ_CP134870.1, read on the forward strand.
GCCTGGACCACAGCTGCCGCAGCAAGCGGTGAGCTCACCCGTCAGCTGGGCTTCGGCACCCGCCGCAAATGCTGCCGCTTCTTCGTGGCGCATGTGCACCCATTCGATGGTGCCGTGGCGGCGGAGAGAATCCGTGAAGCCGTTGAGGGAATCTCCGACCACGCCGTAGACGCGCTTGATGCCGGCCTGCTGCAATGTCTCGGTCAGAAAGTCCGCCGCAATTCGTGCCATTCTTCACCTCCGGAGATTTCGGCATCAGTTGGGATCGTCGAAGACAAGCGATCGGCGATTAACGTGGCGTTGCATTTGGAAGGCTCTTTCACGACGAGCGCCGACTCGTCAACGAACTGCCTTCACGATGTAGTCTACGAAGGCGCGCACCTTCGCTGCTGGATGGTGACGTGAGGGGTAGTAGGCATTTAGCGGAAAGCGCTCATCGGCCCAATCAGGGAAAAGTTCGATCAGCTTACCGCTTTTAATGTGATCTTTGGCGACGACGGCAAAGACCTGTGCGATGCCGGTTCCTGCGAGGCATTCGGTCAACATTGTTGATGCATCGCCTAGCAATAAGCGGCTTTTCGTTTTCACGGTTTGAATCTTGCGCCCTTTGTGAAATTCCCAGTCGAAGGGCTGCCGCGTGATCGGATCGCGGTAGTCGATACAGGCATGGCCAGCAGCAAGATCGCTTGGCGTTCGAGGACGGCCGCGGCGTTTCAGATAGCTCGGAGCTGCAACCGTAATCACCTGAAGGTTCACGAGCTTGCGTACAATTAGAGATGAATCGGGAAGATCTCCGAAGCGAACCGCAACATCGATCCCGTCGGCAACGAGATCGCCGATTTGTTCGCGTGTCACACAATCGAGCGACAAGTCGGGATAGAGGTCGAGGAATTTACCGAGCCGTCCCGGCAAGATGAGTTGCGAAACGACGGGATCGATGTTCACGCGCAGGCGGCCGCGCACGACGTTTGCAGAGCCCGATGCGATAGTCGCTGCGTCCTCGATGTTGGCGAGGCTCGGTTTCACCTGCTCGTAGAACCGACGCCCCTCGTCAGTGAGGGAGACAGATCGCGTCGTGCGGTCCAGGAGGCGAGCGCCAATGCGCGCTTCAAGGCGCGATACGGCACGGCTGACGCCCGATGTTGTGATACCGAGCGCGTCTGCTGCGCGGGCGAAGCTACCGCCTTCGACGACTGCGGCCAGGACCGATACGCCTGAAAGCAAGCGTCCGTCGAACGGCATCGTCACCTCTGTCCGTTGATTTTCAATCAACAATATGTGGACAAAAGCGCACTTCAGTCAACGACCTGCCGCATGAGATCTTGTGTGCGGGTTATTCGATCTGGAGCCAAGAGCTATGTATGCAATCACCGGAATTACCGGGCAAGTCGGCGGCGCGATGGCGCAAGCGTTGCTTGATGCGGGGCAGCCTGTTCGGGCCGTCGTGCGAAAAGCCGAAAAAGGTGCTGCGTGGCTCGAAAAAGGGTGCGATATCGCGATCGCGACGATGGAAGATGCCGACGCGCTCGCCAAAGCCTTCATGGGTGCGGAAGGTATTTTCATTCTGCCGCCCAACGTGTTCGATCCGTCTCCCGGCTTTCCCGAGGCGCGTGCGGTTATCTCTGCCGTAATGCAAGCGTTGAATGCGGCGCGTCCTTCTCACGTCGTCTGTCTCTCAACGATCGGTGCACAAGCGCGGCAGCCCAATCTGCTCACGCAGCGAACGTTGATGGAAGAGGCGTTGAGCGCGCTGCCGATGCCTGTAACCTTTCTGCGGCCGGCGTGGTTCATGGAGAACTTCGCCTGGGATATCGCCGAGGCGAGAGACAGGGGTGTCTTCAAGTCCTTTTTGCAACCACTCGATAAGCCCGTTCCGATGATAGCAACCGTCGATATTGGCCGGCTGGCGGCGAAGCTCATCCGAGAGCACTGGGAAGGCCGTCGAATTGTCGAGCTCGAAGCGGAACGACGCTACAGCCCCAACGACGTCGCAGCAGCATTTGCGAGCATTCTGGGGCGGCCTGTTCGCGCAGAAGCCGTGCCGCGAGAGACATGGGGCCCTCTCTTCACATCGCAAGGCATGAAGGACCCGATACCACGGATGCAGATGCTCGATGGTTTCAACGAGGGCTGGATCCAGTTTGAGGGCAAACCGTTAAGCATAGAGAAGGGCCCAACAGCTCTGTCCAAGGTGCTGGCCGGGTTGATCTCTGCAGTCGGCTGAAGCGGTTCAGACCCAATATTTAGGAAATTGGGCCTGCCTTCGGTCGCTAGGCAGGCCATTCGCGACGGCGGTGTTGTTATTTGGAACCCGAGCGTGTCTTTCGCGTTCAGCAGGCATAGTTTAGCGGGGTGGACGCATGTCCGGGCTCTCGATGCGGGAATGACGGAATGGCGCGGTTTGTCGGGATCGATCATATTTCGGTGCGTGTGAGCGATTTTGCCCGCTCCAAGTCTTTCTATAGCGGGCTGTTCGATTTTCTCGGGCTGGATGTGCTCGACGAATATGAAGACGCTATGGGGTGGACCAACGGAAAAACGCGGTATTGGATCGGGCAAGCGGATGCCAAGGGTGCTACCCATAAGCACCGGACAGGAGATGTCGGTCTCCATCATTATGCGTTTGAACTCCGGAGCCGGAAGGATGTCGATGACCTTCAAGACTATTTACGGCGCCACCATGTAACGATCGTGGACCCGGCTGACGTATATTACGACGACTATTATGCCCTTTTTTTCCTCGATCCCGACGGCATTAAGCTCGAGGGCATGAAATACGGCGAAGAGAAAGAGAAGAAACGCAAGAGGAATACGTGAGCGTCAATTCGTAACGACAGCCTTCTATTGACGCTGCAATCTTGGAACCAATTTGTGTGGCGACGCGTTTCGGACGACCAAATCCGGAACGAGGGGCCGCACGTATGTGCTAGGGGATGGGACATCATGCCATTCACGCCGAACCATGCCAGCTTCGACCGACCAGATAGCCAAGGCAGTGGCTTCGCATCGGCATCGCCGAAGCGTGGCCAGGAGAGCGGGACAACCGGAACAAGTCTCGATGGACGCCTGTTCGATACACGCAACCATTCTTTAAAGCTCGCCGAGCCTCTGTCGCCGGAGGATATGACCGTTCAGGCTTCGGACGACGCCAGTCCGACGAAATGGCATTTGGCGCACGTGACGTGGTTCTTCGAAAACTTCGTGCTCGCGCCGCATCTCGACGGCTATCGCATCTTCGACGACGACTTCAATTATTGCTTCAACTCTTATTATGAGGCGCTTGGGCCGAGGCATCCGAGGGCGCGCCGCGGGTTGCTGACCCGACCTTCTGCTGAGCGCGTTCTAGCGTATCGCCAGCACGTCGATGAAGCGCTTCAGCGCCTTCTTGCCAGGGACGACGCGCAAAACGGCGAGATTGCCCGACTTCTCGAAATAGGGATCAACCACGAGCAACAGCATCAGGAGCTGTTGCTTACCGATATTCTTGCTCTCTTTGCAGCAAATCCGTTGCATCCGGCCTATCAAGCGGGGCCTACGCAAACCGATGCCAAGGCGCCCGATGCGCTGGGGTGGCTCGACATTGACGGCGGTATAATTTCGATCGGACACGGTGGCGAGGGGTATAGCTGGGACAACGAGCTTCCGGCTCATGATGCGCTCGTTCGGCCATTCAAGCTCGCGGATCGGCTTGTTTCGAATGCCGAATGGCTGGCATTCATCGAAGATGGTGGCTACCAGACCGCATCGCTCTGGCTTGCTGACGGCTGGATGACCGTCAATCGCGAGGCGTGGGACAGTCCGCTCTATTGGCACAAGACGGATGCAGGTTGGGCGCAGATGTCGCTGCAGGGTTTGCGGCCGGTCGTGCCCGCTGAGCCCGTCGCGCATGTGTCATATTACGAAGCGGATGCCTTTGCGCGCTGGGCTGGCAAGCGACTGCCGACCGAGTTCGAATGGGAGGCCGTTGCGCGTGCGCATCCCGAGATGCCGGCACGAAATGCGGATGTCTATCGTCCGTGTGCGGCGGATCCGGTCGGAAACGGCGCGTCGCCGCCGCGGCAACTCTTCGGTGAGGTCTGGCAGTGGACCGCGAGTGCTTATCTCGCGTATCCGGGCTATCGGCCTCCAGAGGGAGCGATCGGTGAATACAACGGCAAGTTCATGGTCGGTCAGCACGTGCTGCGCGGCTCGTCCTGCGTGACGCCCGCCGGGCACTCGCGGCCGACCTATCGCAATTTCTTCTATCCTCATCAGCGCTGGCAGTACCTCGGCTTGCGCCTGGCAGCGGAGATCGATTGATGCGCTACATTCCGACCCTTGAACGGTCGCCGACAGACGTTTCGAAAGCCGACGGAGAATTTGCCAGTGCGGTGATCGAGGGGCTGTCGCTCCTTCAAAAGGAGCTTCCGTGCCGTTATTTCTACGACGCGCGGGGGAGCTTGCTGTTTGAGGAAATCACGCGTCTTCCCGAATACTATCCGACTCGAACGGAAGCGCAGATTCTCCGGGTTGCAGCCTGCGATCTCGTGGCCGATTTTTCGGACGGCAATCTCTTTGTCGAATTCGGCTCGGGTTCGAGCTTGAAAACTGAGATCCTGCTGGATTGTGTCGATGCTGATATCGTCTACGTGCCTATCGACGTATCGGAAACGGCATTGGCAGATGCGGTGGTGCGTCTTGCTCTGCGCTATCCGTCGCTCGAAGTACGGCCGCTGGTGGCAAATTTTTCCGAGATGAAAGGTCTGCCACGCGATCTTTCCGGGCGTCGCGCGGTTGGCTTTTTCCCAGGCTCGACGATTGGCAATTTGGCGCCGGAGGAGGCCGAGGGGCTGCTCGCTGGCTTTAAGCGTGTTCTGGGCAAGGGCGGACGGCTGATCATCGGCGTCGATCTGAAGAAGGACGAGCAGACGCTCACCCGCGCTTATGACGACGATGCAGGTGTTACGGCGGCTTTCAATTTGAATTTGCTGTCACGCATCAACCGCGAGCTTGGTGGCACGTTTGATCTGAGCGCATTTAGGCATCGTGCCATCTATAATTCGGCTGCGGGCCGGATCGAGATGCACGTCGTCAGCGATCGTGCGCAAGACGTTCGCGTGTGCGGAAGGGTGTTTCGTTTTCGCGAAGGCGAGAGCATTCACACCGAAAATTCGTACAAGTATACCGTCCCGGAATTTCGCGATCTGGCTGTACGTGCCGGCTGGCAGGCAGATCGCGTATGGACCGACGAAGGCAATCGTTTCAGCGTGCACGAACTCGTCTGACCGTCAGGCAGAAATTTGCTGCACTGCCAATGCTCTCGTCTTCCATTGCCGACGTTTGGAGAATGAAGGCGGGCGCGGACTTGCGTCTTCGGAGCGCGACGTATAATCGGAGATCAGCGGCCTGGATCGGGAACTAATACGGGCCTGAGCCATTTAGTGTCGCATGGGGGAAGGGAGACACAAAATCGAACCGGCGCCTGCAGGAAAGGGCCAGGTCCTGGCACAGCGTTCGATATTGGTCGTGGAAGACGAAGTTCTTATCCGGCTGCATCTGGCGGAGGAGCTTCGAGATTCCGGATACAACGTCATCGAAGCCGCCAGCGGGGATGAGGCGATAACGCTGTTGTCGAGCGTCGACGACATCGGCTTGCTGTTGACCGATATTCGCATGCCTGGCAATGTCGATGGTATAGCGCTGGCCAACTGGACACGCAGTCAGTTCCCTTCGATCAAAATCGTTCTCATTTCGACGGAAATTCGTGCTGGAAGCCCGGTCGAATTCGATGCCTGTTTTACGAAACCGGTGCGTTTCGTCGAGTTGATCCAATGCGTTCGAAAGTTGCTTCCCGAGACGGAACAGGGCCATTCCCACGATCGTTAGTGGGGAGTGATTGAACAAGCTACCAAACAGGAAACTCTTGCGACGGTTCTCGTCGTCGAAGGTGCCGTGCTCGTGCGGATGGCGATTGCGGGATACCTTCGTGAGTGCGGATACCGCGTCATTGAGGCGTCGACGAGCGATGAAGCGCTGCTTGTGCTTGATCGCAGCCGCATTCGGGTTGACGTAATTTTCAGTGCCGTCGATGTTTCGGGGGCGTTTGATGGGTTCGCGTTGACCCGGTGGGTGCGGACCAACCATCCTCAGACCAAAATCGTAATGGCAGGTTCTCCCAAGAGCGCATCCGCTGCGGCCGGAAAGCTTTGCGAAGAGGGGCCGCATCTCAAAAAACCGTATGAGCCACAGGCCGTCGAAGACTATATTCGCCGTTTGCTTGCGCTTGCGCAATCGACGGAGCCGCAGTGAGCGTAAAGGCTTGAGCCACCGTTAATAAATTGGCCGCGTTGCATTTCTTGCTATCGCGTGTTGCTATCGGCTGGTGACGAACGAGGTGGCATCGGCCGTGGTTCAGACCAGTTGCATTGTTAGCACGCTCGCGCTCCCGAAAGCGTCGCGGTATGCCCGATCGTGGGCTGCAGGATTGTCCGTCTTTTTGGCTACCGTCGGTCTGATACTCGTGGCCACTTGCCCGGCAGAGGCGCACCATACCCGCAAGAGCACGGACAAAACTTCTGGTATCTCGATCCCGAATCTTACGCACGGACAGTTGCACGTTCTGACGCGGTATCAGTCGGCAATCATGAGCCTTGCGAACCGCCAAGTCCGGCCAAGCCTCGAAGCTCGAACGCTCCAGAATTTCGTTAACCTGCAGTTGGCGTACTGCCTCTGGGGCTTGGTGCCGGGAAGCATTTCCGACGAGGCCAGCCCGTTCAACGAGTGCTCGCACGCATATCTTGCCGCGACCAAGTTGCTTTTGGAGCGGCTTCAGCGGGCGGACGACACGCGCGCGAAGGCCGACGCGTTAGCTGACCAGATCAATCTCGCGATGCTGGAAGATGCGACCGCGCTCGAAATTTGCAGCAACAGCTTTGAGCCTTTTAACACGGCGCAGATCATCATGCCGATGTGGGCCGATATGACCTTCAATCCGCTCGGAATCCTGCTCGGCTGCTTTATCTTTGGAGCATCGGCCGGCGGCTTGGCGATGGCTCGTGGCGGCCGTCGGCCAGCTCGGAGCGCGAAGTGATCGCAGGTGGATGCGTCCGGTTTTTCGGCTCGGCGTATTCCAGGCATTGATTAATCGGCGCGCAAATGCTGCTAGTAGCGGCATGACGATACGACGTATCCAGCGGTTTCGAGTGCTCGTCGGCGCCTTTGCCATCCTGGGCGCTGCTTTGAACGCGTGGGTTCTAGCGGTCCACATCACATCTGTCGCGCTGACGTCGATGCGAGCCAATGGCGGCGCGATCGTCATTTGCGGCCAGAGTGGAACCAGGACAGCCCCCTGGTCCGACGACGGTAAGTCGGTCCCTCGGAGGCATTGCCCCATCTGCTCAGGCTTGGCGGCGCTACACTTTGGCGTTTTAAGCGATCCAGGTCTCGATGTTCCTCTGCGCGCCACATCAATGCGCGTCGTCTCGGAGACGGCAGTGGCGCACGTTCTCGACCGCCGGCCCGACCGGCTTCTCAATCGCGGTCCGCCACCGCTGCGTGCCTGAGCGTCCGAGCGTTCGGCAGACATCAAGCACTACGCGCGCAAGACTGTCGCCAAAGTGTGCCGGCCTCGTATCGCTGCCCCTAAGGGTCTGGCGGATACAGCGCGTCCAAACTCAAACATTTACATTCGCATTGGAGAACTCATGAAACGGTTGATTATGGCGTTGGCGGTTGTGGTTGCGTGCAGCACGCCCGGAATGGCGCACAAGTTCGAAAAGGACGGCATTGCGATCAAGCATCCGTGGACGCGCGCGACGGCACCTGGCGCCGCGGTGGGCGTCGGTTATCTGACGATCACCAACACCGGCAAAGAACCCGATACGATGACGGGCGGGACATTCGAGGGCGCAGGCAACGTCGAAATTCACGAGATGAAGATGGACGGCGACAAGATGCTGATGCGTCAGCTGAAGGATGGTCTGGAGATCAAGCCCGGCGAGACGGTCAAGTTCAGCCCTGGTGGCTATCATCTCATGTTTACGGGGTTGAAGACGCCGATTGCTCAGGGACCCAACATCAAGGGCTCACTCACCTTTAAAAATGCAGGCACGATCGATGTGACCTACAAAGTGGAATCGATCGGTGCAATGACGAGTGGTGACGGAGATCACGGTGCCATGAAAATGGACGGCACGATGAAGATGGACGACACTGATATGAAGCACGAGCACGCGCAGTAATACTGACGCGTGTCAGTTTTCGTGACTTGGCAAGTTTGCGATCGGACAGCGGCGATGTCGGCCCGTTGCTGTCCGAACGATTGTCGTAGGCTAGCGTTTTCGATCTCGCAAAATCCGAGCTGCGATCTCGAGTTTATTTTCATTCGCAAAATCGATCAAATTGACGGTGCAGTCGCGACGTTTGAGCGCTTGACTTAAACCTCACCGGGTTGTGAACGTCGCCGTCATGGGCGGGCTTCGTCGCAATGACCTGACGCGCGGATTGCTGTTTGCACTCTATGTGCTCGCAGCGGCGACGTTTGGCTTTGCGCATAAACCGATCACGCCTGCGTCGAATGTCGACCTCGCCGCGTACGCGTTGCCTGATGGCTCGCTTCCTTTCGTTTGCGGAGGAGGCAAGGGCGTGCCGGGCGGTAAGCATGCCTGCTCGGCGTGTGCAGCATGTCTGTTGTCGGCTGCGCCGGGACTCATCAACGAGCACGACAGGCTGCTATCTGTCGCTCAACGCTTTGTCGTTGATGCGTGGCCTGATGGTTATCGCGCCAATGTCGGCACCGATTGGCCGCCGAACTTCCGTTCGCGGGCGCCTCCTTATCCTGATGTCTAATTGCTAAGGCCGCGGCGGCGTGGAGTTCAACTCTGCAAAGCTGCGTCGCATCGGATTCAGCATTTGTGAGGCAGTCATGTCGTCGCCATGTGCAACAGCGCATGCGCAGTCACAGAGGGGCTGCGCGCGGGAGCGCGTATCGTTTGTTGTTGTTCCAAATCAAAGTCTAAGCGATCGCGGGGCTTATATGCTCTACGGCGCGCTTAGCGGAGCGGTCGCTATTTTTCAGGTGCCGTTTCTCATGCGAGGTTACTGGCCGGTTGCGATGTTTTCCGTCATCGATTTATTGGGAGCGGTGCTTGCTATCCAGGCGTTTCGGCTTTGCCAGCAGGAGCGGCGGGAGGAAATCGTCGTTGAAGATGGCGCCGTCAACATTCGCCGTTTTGCCTTCGGAAAATCCGTCCGCGAGCTTCGGCTTGCGTGTTATGGCCTGAAGCTTATCCGTTCCGATGATCCTGACTTTGGTTGCCGCCGTCTCGCATTTTCCGTTCGAGGAAAGCGCGAAGAGATTGCGCGCGATCTCTCGCCACCAGAGCGGGCGAGCTTTGCGGATGCATTGTGGCAGAGCCTGCGGCGCTATTCCGTTCCGCTCAGCACCGAAATGGCCTTCGGCTGGTCACTCTTTACCAAAGGGCCGTACGCGCCATGACGTTCGGAGGCATCGGGCGCCGCGCGGAGACACAGACGACCAGAAGCGTGCTGTTGGCGCTGTATGCGCTGGCGTGTGTGTTCTCGGTCAGCGTTTCCAAGCCGCATCCTGTCCGGCCACCCATCGATGCAAGTGCATACGCCCTGCCCGATGGATCGCTACCGCCAATCTGCTCGCCAGCGAACAGGGACGGGCATGTCGGCGCGTACGGCGATGCCTGCGGGCTGTGCTGTGTCGCCAAGCTCTCTGGGTTGCAGCCGCCGGGCGCGAGAGATCTCGTGCCGGCCTCAAGTGCCGGCGAGCGTCTGGCGATTGCGAATGTCGCATTTCGCGAGCCAGCGCAGCGCTTCGCAGCGCTGGGCGCGCGAGGGCCACCCATGATTTGAAGCGCCATCAATCACAGGGAAGCGCCCTCGCAGTCTTGGCCATCAACGTGGCTCGTACGCGAGCGCTCAACAATCACTAGCTTAAGGATTCAGGAAACCCTCATGGACAGCATGCTTGGCATGTATCCGACCTTTTACGTGCCCTACATCGGCACGGCATGGGTCATGGGGATCATCGGCGTCATTCACGTCGTTGCCTCCCACACTTCCGTCGGCGCAGCATTTTTGTTCGCGCTGCTAGAGACGAAAGCCTATCGGGACAAGCAGCCGCAATTGCTCGACTTCATCAAGCGTTACGGTCTGTTTCTTCTGGTCTTCTCCTACATCATCGGGTCGATCACCGGGCCGGGCATCTGGTACGCGATTACAGTCGCGAGCCCTCGCGGGGTCAGTGGCCTCATTCATAACTTCGTCTGGGTCTGGGCAGCGGAGTGGGTCTTCTTCACGGTCGAGGTCATCGGCGCATACGCGCTGGTCTACCTTGTGGGCAAGATTGATCCGATCTCGCATCTCAAGCTGACGTGGTCGTTTGCTCTGGCGTCCTGGGGGACGATGCTGCTGATCGTCGGCATCCTGTCGTTCATGATGTGGCCGGGAAGCGATACTTGGTATCAGACTGGCTCGACGAACGACGCCTTCTACAACATCAACTTCTTCGCGCACCTTGGCGTGCGAACAGGTTCGATGCTGGTCATGGCAGCTATCGTCGGCCTGATGGTTGTCCCGGGCGTCAAGGATAAGGCGCTCCGCGCAAGTGTCGTTCGCTTGATTGCGCCCGTTGGGCTCATCGGCGGCCTCTTCTCCGTCGTCATGTTCCTCTACTATTTGCAGACGCTGCCGAATAATGCGCATGTCATGCTGCAGGCGCATCTTCTGCCGGTCTATGCCCACGCCATGATCGGGGTTGCGGCGGTCACGGCCGTCTATCTCATCTCGGCGATGCTTTGGCCGCAGATGGTTCGGCTTTGGGTCGCGGTACCGCTATTCCTGTTCATCGCCATTGTTGGCGTCTGGCCGGAGGAACGCATGCGTGAAAGCATGCGCAAGCCCTACGTGGCCGGGCAGTACATCTATGGCGACCAGGTGATCTCCCGCGATGTTCCGGGCAAGGGCATCGTCGGAGAAGTGGATACCATCGCGGAAAAGGGCTTCTTGAAAGTCCATCCGTTCATTCCGGACCGGCTGCGAAAAATTACTGACCGCAACAAGCTAGAGGTCGGCGAACTGCTGACCAAGATTGCGTGCTCGAATTGTCATTCGCTGGATCCGGGTGCGCCGCTTCGCAGCTTGCCCGACATATTCCATCGCTCGACGGATGAAGACATGATCGCAGCGTTCCTTAAGGGACCGCTACGGCACGGCAGCATTCCTTACATGCCGCGCATCGATCTTCCCGACGACGAGATCGGAGCGATCGCTCATTACATCGCCACTGTGGATGCAAAGGCCGGTCCTTTGAAGGAGGATACGACGCCGATTGCAGCCGCCGCGCCTAATCCCGAGACTAAGAAGGAATAGCAGACATGGATGTCGGCACAGTCATAAACACGATGCGGGATCCGGCAGGCGTGCCTGCGACACCCGTCGTGTTTCAAATTCTTGCCGTTGCGACGTGGGTGTTTCACATCGCGTTCGTGATGTTGACGATGGGCACCGGTGTGCTCGCCGTATATGCGTTTTTCAGGCGGGCAACCGGTCCCTTCTGGGAGCAGCTATCGCTGGCGATGACGAAGGTCGCAAAGGTCAGCGTTTCGCTGCTGATCGTGCTCGGCGTTTCGCCGTTGCTCTTCACCCAGGTCATCTATGATCCGCAGTGGTACACGTCCAACGTGCTCTCGGCGGCCTGGGTGATCGGGTTCATCTTCACGCTGATCGTCGGCTATTGTCTTTGGTTCGTTTTTTATGAGGCGAACCACGACGGCGCAAAGCAATACGTCGGCTTCTATGCTGTGATGAGCTTGGCGATTTTCGCGCTCGATGGCTTGATCATGCACGTCCTGGCTTATCAGGCCATCCTGCCCGGTGAGTGGATGTCGTGGTACGCGCCGGGTGGCGTCGTTGATACAAGCGGCACGAAGCTGCACGCAATCGAGTGGGCGCGCTATCTCTTCATCATGAGCCTGTCGGCGCCCGCCGTCGGTCTCTTCCTGCTCGCCTACAGCGAATATCTAACGGTGCGTCGCGACAAGACGCGGGAATACCTCGAGTTCGCTCGCGACCTCGGGCGTAAGATCGCGTCGCGCGGTGCGATCATTTCGGCGCTTCTTGCCGTCTGGTGGCAATTTGACCTTCCGGCTTCGACCGGTCTGCGTTCACAGCCGCTCGGATGGTTGATCCCGGCTGGTCTCGTCATCCTGGCTTGGCTCGCCTCGCAACGGCATCCGCGCCTTCATGGCTACACCATGCTCAGTCTCGGCCTCGTGATGGTCGCTCTGCTTGCGATTTGGCGTGAGGTCATTCGCGTCGCGTATCTGAAGCCGTTCGGCTACAACGCCGACACTTACACGGTGCACGCAGATTGGCCGTCAACGATCCTCTTCTTCTCGACGATCCTTGGGGTCGGCAGCTTGGTGGGCGGGTACTACCTGACATTGCTCTACCGTGCAGGGCGGGTTGAGGGCGTCTATACCGCAGAACCGCGGGTGGATCGGCTTGGCTCCGCGGCCGTCGCTGTCCTCGTTGTGTGGATTGGCGTGTTTTTCGTTTATGGCGTCGCGATCTGGCTTCGCAACGCGTTTCTCGCTTAGGATCGGAGGATACAATGGCGTTGATTAAACAGCGCGCCGTATTCAGCTATATCGTGGCTGCATGCGCGATCGTTCAAACTGCTTCGTACGCACAGGCTGCCGATCTGGCCGCCGGCCGAAAACGCGCTGAAGTCTGCATGGCGTGTCATGGTGAAAAGGGCATCAGCGAGATCCCGGGCATTCCAAGCCTCGCCGGACAGGACACTGACTATATCGTCTCGGCGCTGAAGGCGTATCGAGCCGGCACAGAGCGCACCAATCCGACGATGGCGGAAATGGCAAAGCCTCTGAGCGATGCCGATATCGATAACCTTGCCGCGTTCTGGCATTCGCTCGCCTCGCCGTTGGCGCAGAAATAGCAAACGATCCCGATCCGCGGAGAGGCAAGTTCCTTGCATCTTCGTGATCCCAAGCGGGACCGAAATCGCGGATGGCAGTCGCCTTCACAGGCGGCTGCCATTTTTTGTGGCTATTGAACGACAATAGCCGGCCGCTAAGCGCCAACCTGCGCCGTTTTGTCGATCTTCTGACTGGAGATTTTGTAATCCGGCTCTACATCTCCTTGCGATGCCCTCGAAGCGACATCAGCCCAGGAGATTTTCCCATGACAAACCTCGACCGACGATCGTTTCTTAAGGCGGCGCGTGCCGTTTCCGTTGTTGCGGCAGTTTCGTCATCCGCGACAGTCAAAGCTTTCGCCGAAACGACCGGGGCCGGTGGACCGTACAAGCTTCCGCCGCTTCCGTACGCATTCGGAGCGTTAGAGCCGAATATCGACGCGCAAACCATGGAGCTGCATCACGACAAGCATCATGCGGCCTACGTCAAGAATTTGAATGCGGCGCTGAAGGATCATTCGCAGCTTGCGTCGCTTCCTCTGGAAGAGCTTCTCGTCAAGCTCAGCGACGTGCCGGAAGACATTCGTATGACCGTTCGCAATAACGGTGGCGGTCATGCCAATCACAGCATGTTCTGGGAGATCATGGGGCCGCCCGGTGGCGCTGGGCCGGATGGTGAGCTGAAAGCGGCCATCGACAGGGATTTCGGTGGGCTCGATAAGCTACAGCCGCAGTTCAATGCAGCAGGCGGAAAAGTTTTCGGCTCGGGTTGGGTTTTTGTCACCGTCGATAAGGACGGAAAACTCGCACTTGTCTCTAAGCCGAACCAGGATACGCCACTTATGGACGGCGGCCGCGTGTTGATGGGAAATGACGTTTGGGAGCACGCCTATTACCTCAAATATCAGAACAGGCGCCCGGAATATCTGAAAGCGTGGTGGAACGTTGTAAATTGGAAAGTCGTCGGCGATCGCTATGCGGCGGCAAAGGCCGGCAAGCTCGCCATTTGATTTCACTGTAAAATCGACAAAGCCGCCCGGCTGCGGTTTGGACGGCTTTTTTGCAGCTCAATTCAGTCCGAGCTGCGCACCGACCCAGCTTAGAGCCGCCGCGTTATTGAATGCGATATCGAAGGCGATGCCGGCAAATATCACCACGATAACGATGAGCACACGCATGTCGTCCATGCTACGAGCAACGCCGGGGGGAAAACGAATGTTCCACCGCGAGACAGGGAATGTTACGGCGTCTTCGTGTTTACCGTCGCGTCGGGTGGAGGAGGTGTCGGGCTGATCGGATATGGCTCAGGCGCTGCCTTTGCTGGGGACGAGTGATTAGCTTCTGCAGGTGCGGGCTTGGCAGCATCCACCGTCGAAAGATCAAGGCGCTGCCAATATAAAATAGCCCCAGCGATTATGATGATCGACAGAATGATGATCGGCCACTTCATAGCTTTTATCCGCGCGGCTTTTTTCGCCAACGAACGCCAAGAATGCAAAGTTCCCGCCGTGCTTTCGCGAACGTTGTGGCCGACGCGATATTAACGCTTGTGGCGGATGAGATGATTTCACGCGGCGCTAACCAAGCGCTCAGTTGTCACGTGTTGTCCTGATTTTTCGGCGTAGATTCGACCTATCGTTGAAGGCAAACAGGAGTTCCCGCATGTCGAAGCGTACCTTATTCGCCGCCGCAATGGGAGCTGCAGCGCTCGTCTCGCTGCCTGCAGTCTCAGAAGCTCATTGCCTCGGTTACAAGCACATGAAATCCGAATTCAACTCTGCGGTCGACGGGACGACGACGATGGTTAAACGCGTCGCGTATCGCACGGAGGCGTTTGGCCGTCGCATGTTCGGCTGGTTGGATTGCAAGAAATACTAAGACCGGCAAGCGACTTTCGCAGGCCTTCGGGACGCGTTTGAACGGCTAGGTCGTAATGCGACCTATGCCGCCAAGGGCCGAGGCTTGAGCGTGTCGGCAAGCGAGGCGCGGACGCGTTCCTCAAGAGCGACCATGTCGAAAACAGACTCCGAGGCGGCGAGGATTGTCATCACAATTCTCGCCCGCTGCTTATGGTTTGGATCGAGATTTCGTTCGCCACCGTCGATCTCATCTCGAAGTCTTATGTAAAGATCGACGAGCACGCTTCCCGGAAGGGGAGTACCACTATCCATGCTTGAGCTTTCGTTCGATGCTGCAGAGCATCAACGCCAGCGCCTTGCTTTTGGTTGCGTGTGATGGTGTGCGCCGGGTCCTCTTCGAAATCTGCGATGCGCTATTGGCGAGGGGATTTTTCTTTGCTGCCTGCGACGCGCCTGATCTCTGCTTCCAAGCCGCGAGTCAGCCAGAGTCCGTACATCTTCAGATCTGCCTCCAGCGACCAAAGTGGATTTTCAAAAGCGGCAGGGTTGTTTCGCTCAAAGGCGAAGTGGCCTGCCCAGGCACTAGCGTATGAACCAGTTATGCCTGCGGCCAGGTATCGACCTCGGCCGGTTTTTAGCCATCCGGCGACGCCAAGAAGGCCGAGCGTCGTTCCTATCATATGCATCGCGCGCGTCTCAGGCTTGGAATGCGCCTTGAGATAATAAGGCCAGAATTCATCGAACGACGCGAACTTCGGCGCGGGCTCTGGTGTTGAATTTCGTTTGCTCAAAGAGCTGGTCGCCATCTCTTTTACCTCCAAACTATTGTGCTCAATGCCCAAGTGCTGCGGCGATACTCTGGGGGATCGATTTATTAATCGTCCCATGGCTTAGTTCCGTTGCCCGTCCGGGGCAGGCCTCGGATTTGGATCTCGCAACAAGATCTTCGAGGTCATCCTCTTTCCGCACGATATAGGGCGACAGGTGCTTGACGACTTTCGCGCTCGCTGCAACGCCCCACAAAATTCCCGTATCAAGCGGCATCGACGTGATGTCTCCTGCCGCGGTGATGCAGTTCATAGATCTCGGAAGCGAGTTGATCATCGAATAACTGACGCGGCCGGACTGCAAGAGGGCAAGACGCATCTTCGCTCTCTCGAATAATTCCGCAGTGATCTCGTAGGGTCCCCATGACTTGACACGTCGGCCGGCGTGACAGGCCATTTGCAAAGTTTCGGCAAGTGAAAAGTTATGGCCTCGCTCAGATCCGAACGGCTGTACCTTTTTCGTGGCAGGTAGCCAGCTTATTGTCAGCGGGCTGACCACGCCCTTCGCTAAGTCATTTCCGCGATAGAAGCTGATGAATGTATGGGCATGCACCAGATCATCGTCCGGCCCCTGATAGGCCCACACCACCATAAAATAGCGACCATCCAAGCTTGCTGTCTCGGCCGCCCTTCCGAAAGAAACCTGCAAGAAACAGAGCGACAGTACGCAAATCAACGTCTTGAAGAATTTTCCGGTAGAGATCGACATTGTCCCTTCTCTCATCCGCAATGAAGATCCGGTGAGATCATTGAAATCACTCCGCACTTAAATTCGATTGGCCTTAGGAATGTTCCGCCGCAGGCCAAAACGCTGGGTCCGCCTTGGTCGCACATCCAATCTAAGTCTTGAAAATTTTCCTATCTGTCCTCTTGAACGATCCAATCGACGAAATTAAATCGCCGCTCGGACGGGCCAGATGTGGCCGTCCCTTGCTCTGGTTGTCGCTTCTGGAAGGAGGATAGCTATGGCGACATTCGACTTCACGCCGATGTTTCGTTCGAGCATCGGGTTCGAGCGAATTCCCGATCTTCTGGCCCAGGCGTTACAGCGCCAGGGCGATGGATATCCCCCGTACAACATTGAAAAAGCCGGTGTCGATGAATTTCGCATCGTAATGGCGGTGTCTGTCTTTTCTGCGGATGATTTTGAGATCGTCCAGGCTGAAAATCGCCTAACGATCAAAGGCGGGGCCAAGAACGACGATCAAAAAATTTACCTTTACCGAGGTCTTGCCGCCCGGCAGTTTGTCCGCGAATTCGATCTCGCGGATTACGTCGAGGTTACAGGCGCGGAGCTCGACAATGGGCTGCTCGTCATTTCCTTGAAACGCGAACTACCGGAGGCGATGAAGCCTCGGTCCATCCCGATCACGATTGGAAATGGTTCCGACGCGCCGGCGCGCAGCGAGAAGAAAGCCGCGTAGATCATCTACTAAGAGGCAGGGATGAACGCGGTGGCATTCTCCGACCGTTCAGTTGCGGCCGTTGAGAGCGTGATGCCGGTGGCGACAGGACATGGCGCCGGCATCTCCGCTCGACAGGGACGGCTTTCGGGCCGTCCCTCGTGTCGGATCTTTCCGATGGGAAAGGGATGGGGCCTCGAGATTGAGCGCAATAGCGCTTGGCTCATCGGCTTAGGCATTCCTGGAAGCTGCAGATTCTTCACATCGCTGAGAGCGGCAATCGCTTTCGCCGAGGCCCGCGGCCTCGACTACCACGTCGTCCGCCCGGCGCGCCTGTTTGAGAGTTATTGGCGTCGCCGCTGGCGGGGCAGGGGACGTTGGGCGTGATTTTGGACGCCATTGTCTCCAAAGCCTCATCGAACTGATCAGCATGAGAGGGGATCATGCAAGCGATACTTTCGGGAAAGCGAGTACTCGTCGTCAAAGGTTCGCTTCTTGCGCCTTGTGCGTTGGAAAAAGCGCTGGGCGAGCGCGGCGCCAAGGTGATCAACGCTACCAATGTCATCTCCGCATTTTCTATTATTGAATACGAGGAATTGGTGCCGGCTGTAGGATTTGAATCTACGACCCCTGATTACAAATTCGGGGCAACTCCAATATCAACAGAGCTCATTCTGACTATTCGCGCGTCCTTCTCGTGATGACGTTTCAATAGCTTAGAAGCGCAGTCCGAACGAGATAACTGCAAGACCGGACCACGCTTAGTCTTAATCATTTTAAGCATAAAAAGACAATCTGATCCGCTCACAGATTTATTGCGTTGCCCAACTCTATAGGAGAATGGTCTCCTTTGAATTTGCGAGTTGGAGAATTTTCGATGGCAATTTATTTTCAACCAACTGAGGGGCGCATTGTCAGCGAAGTCATCGACGGCGAGGCTATTCTGCTGGATCTGACCACTGGTTCCTATTTCAGTGCGGATCATGTCGGAGCCGCGGTTTGGAGCCTGGTGTCCGCGGGCGTTCCTGTCGAGACGACAGCACAGGTCATCGCTGATCGGTTCGAACACGACCTTGCAAAGGTGACCGAAGACGTTGAGGCCTTCGTTGACGATCTCTATCGCCGCGGACTGATCCAGCGGTGCAAGCAGCCAGCCGAAGAGGCATCGGCTATTGCCAGCCTCGTCGTCATTGCCAAGGCCTATGAGGCGCCGCAGCTCGCGGTCTACGAGGACATGCAGGATCTTCTTTTCATCGATCCCATCCATGATGTCGGCGAAGCGGGATGGCCCCTGCGCAAAGAGACGGCATGATGAGCTCGGATCGCGGCCGCCCCCCAATCCATGCGATCGTGACCTGCTATAATGTCGGACGGTTCCTGGATGAAACGCTTGCAAGCGTTTTCTCCCAAACAACGACGGCCCACACGGTGACAGTGGTCGATGACGGATCGACCGACGATACTCAGGCTGTGCTCGCGCGCCATGGAGGCAGGCTGAGTGTGGTCTGCCGGAGCAACGGCGGCATCTCGGCGGCTCGCAATAGCGGTATTGCCTCCGTAACCGACGGTCTGGTCGCCTTCCTCGACGGCGACGACCTTTGGACCCCCGAGAGCCTAGACTGCCGGCTCGCAGCCTTCCTGGCGGATCCCAGGCTCGACCTGGTCTACGGAGCGGTGCGCCAGTTCCGTTCGGTCGACGCTGCGAACGGAAGGGTCCGCGCGCCCCATGGCGAGCCGTTGCAGGCCAGGCTGGCCGGCTCAATGCTGATCCGACGAGACTTTTTCGACCGGATCGGCCTATTCAACGAGGCGTTCCGGATTGGCGAAACCATCGACTGGGTGGCCAGGGCGGCGGAGAGCGGCGCCCGAATTGCATGCGTGGAGCCTGTCGTCCTGGAACGACGCATCCATGGTGATAACACCGTGATCAGAGAAAAGCAGCGGACGGGCGACTATCTTCGCGCTCTCAAGGCGTCGATCGATCGCCGCGCTGCGAGCGGCCACGCAATAAGGGATAAGCCGTGATGGGCAAACTCCGCTCATTCGTCTGGCCTACCGAGGGCCAGGAAATGCTTCTCGATATCGCTCTGGGGCCGCAGGAAAACGTGGTCGCGACATTCGAGAAATGGAATGCGGCCACGGACCTGGACAAGGAATTCGACTGGGGCACGTTCCGGCTGCTGCCGCTCCTGTATGAGCGCCTGCGCAGTCTCGATCTCGACCATCCATTGATGGGCCGCCTGAAGGGGATCTATCGCCTCGCCTTCTACGAGACGCAAAGCATCGTGCATGTGGCGGCGTCGATGCTCTCGAACCTGCAGGCCGCAGGTATCCCGACGATGATGATCAAGGGCGTGCCGCTCGCCCTCTCGTATTATCGCTCTCCTGCCGTGCGGCCGATGCGGGATTTCGATTTTGCAGTCCCGCCGAGCATGTCGCATAGGGCCGTGGCCATTGTGGAAGCGCAGGGCTGGACGCGCCTGGGATATTGCCGCGACGAGGACCTGCTCTACAGGCACTCCATGCCGTTCAGGAACGCGGCCGGCAAGGAGATGGATCTCCACTGGCATTGCTTGGTCGAGGATGGATCAAAAGCTGCGAACGACTGGTTCTGGGCGCGGAGCACACCGCTGATCGTCGGCCCGTGCACGACGCTCCAGCCCGACGCTACGGCCCTGCTGCTGCACACGATCCTGCATGGCTTGCGCTCCAACCCGGAACCGCCGGTGCGCTGGGTGGCTGATGCGACGAGGCTCATCGACTCGAGTCCGGGCGTGGACTGGGACGAACTCGTGCGCTTCGCCATTGAGCGCCGGCTCACCCATCGCCTCTCGTTAGGGCTCGCCTATCTCAAGCGTCGCTTCAATTGCGCCATCCCCGAAGACGCCTTTACGCAACTGGAAGCGCTGCGCCCGAGCCTGCTTGAGAAGATCGAGAACACCGTGTTCCTCGGCGACTCGACGACAATTGCAGAGAACCCATTCGGTCGCCGCTGGGTGAAGTTCATCGAGTACACCCGCATGATGCGGATCTGGCCGCTCGGCCAAGTCATCGCGCAGTTTCCAGACTATATGCGCTACCGGGCCGACTTGCCGCACAAGCGTGACCTGCTGCCCTACCTGGCCAGCTATCCGCGGCGCGGCCTGAAGCGACTGGCGACCCGCCACATATCAGGTCCGGCAAAGGAATGAGTGGCTTGGCAACGGAGGCGTCCACGACCCAAGCCGCTCACATACCGGCGCGCGGATCATGGCGAGGAACGGGAGTGCGGGCCGAATTCGCCTGGATGGCTTCCTATTATCGGGGGAGCTGGAATGCGCTGCTGGCGATCGTGTCCGTCGCTGTGGCCGGGGCCCTGCTGGCGCCGGCCCAGCCGCACATCGTCCGGCTCATTTTCGATCACGCCATCCCCGAAGGTCATACGGCGCTGCTGGTGGGGCTGGCGCTTCTGCTGCTGGCGGTACGGTTCGCCGGCGGCGCATTGTCATTGCTGTCGCGCCATTTGACGTTGACCGTGACGCGCGGCGTGACGATGGAGATTCGCCGGGCGATCATCGCAGGCCTCTACGATCAGCCAAGCGAGTTCCACGACTTCAGCGCGCCCGGGCGGCTGCAGAAGCGGATCGTCCACGACACGGAGCAGCTCGAGAACCACATGCAGGCGGTGCTGTCGGTCGGGCTGCCGGCTCTTCTAGGAGCGATGATGCTGACCCTGATGATGGCCAGCATGAGCTGGCAGGTCACCGGCATTCTGCTGGTTTTGGCGCCGCCGCTTTGGTTCACCACGCGTCTCTCGAACACCTTTCTGAAGCGCAACCTTAAGGCCTTCCAGGCCCAGTTCGAGCTCTTCAATAAGGGCATCTACTTCGTTCTGCGCCACATGGACCTCACGCGCATTCGCGCCTTCGAGGAAGGGGAACTAGATCGACAGACAAGCATTCTGGCCGGGCTGCGTGAAAGCGGCGCCCGCATGTCGCGGGGCTTCGAGATCCACAACCAGATCCAAAACGTCGCGACGAGCGTCATCGCCATCGTGCTGCTGGTCAGCGGCGGCATCGCCATTCAGCATGGCATGCTGAAGGTCGGTGACTTCGTGGCACTGTACATCGCAGCGGCGATGCTGAGTGGCCAGTCCATCCGGCTGGCGTCAGTAATTCCGGACGTGTTTATGATCCGCGACGTGGTCGATCGCCTGCGCGAGTTACCCCAGCGTAGCGCACCGGCGCTGCGGGCCGGGTCCGCGCTGCCGGCCTTCAAGGGCTGCATCGAGCTAGAAGGCGTGTCGTTCCGGCGAGGCAGTCGGCCGATACTGCGGCGCGTAGACCTGACGATCCGGCCGGGCCGCCACGTGGCGATCCGCGGCGCCAACGGGGCGGGAAAGAGCACGTTGGTGCAGTTGGTGCTTGGCCTGCTGAAGCCGAGCGAAGGCCGATTGACCGCAGACGGCGTCCCCTATGACGAACTCGATCTGGCCGCGCTGCGTCGGAAGATCGGCTTCGTGCCACAGCGGCCTGATTTTTTCGGCGGTACACTCCTGGAGAACATCATCTATGGGCGTCCGGAAGCGACGACGGAAGATGTTGACGACGCGCTCCGCAAGGCCGGTATCGATGACTTCGTCCGCAGTCTTCCAAATGGGCTCGAGACGCTGGTGGGCGAAGGCGGCGTAACAATCTCAGGCGGGCAGGGGCAGAGGCTCGCCATCGCGGCGGCACTGGTGGCGCGGCCACGGCTGCTGGTGTTCGACGAGCCTACCAATCACCTCGACCCCATGGCGGTGACCGCCATCATCGACACGCTGCGACGGGAATCGGCCGATACGGCCGTCCTCACGATCAGCCATGCCTCGGCTCTCATCGGCACGGCGGACGCCGTTTACGACCTGACTGCGGGCCGGTTGACGCCAGCGGAGGAAGCCTCTGCATGAGTAGCCACGCAAGCAGCGGCGAGAGCGGCGTCTCCTCACGCCTTCACCATCCCGCCGACCGAGGCAGCCGCAGCGAGGCGGAGCAACGCCGGTTCTTTGAAGACGTGAGCTCATTGACGCGAGAAGCCGAGAAGCGGATCGACGTGATCGAGCGCTTCGTGGACGTCGCGGGGCTGCCGGTGCGCATCCGCTATGCGGGCAATGCGATGTACGATGCCTTGTGGCCGGCGCTTGCTCATCTCGAGATCCCGCCCACCGACGAGCCCGGCGCTACGCTGCGCCTGTGGACCTCCGCGGGTACGGGGCTCCGCATGGTGCCGCCGCCCGTGGGGCGGGATGCCTTCACGGACCGTGGCGATATCTGGGGCTATGACAGCCGCGTCGTGCGCAGCGCGTTCCTCTGGGGCGAATCCGCGCTCGCCTTGCTCGATACCACCATCGGCGAAGGGATCTACTGGGTTGAGGATCCTGCCGCGATTCCGTACTGGGCGAAGGCATCGCCGCTGCGCACCCTGTTCCACTGGCTGATGCTCGTAGAGGGCAAGCAACTCATCCACGCCGCTTGCGTCGGTCAGGAAGACGGCGCCGTCCTTATCTGCGGCCGGGGCGGCGTCGGCAAGTCCACGACGGCACTGTCGTGTCTCGATGCCGGTATGCGCTATGTGAGCGACGACTATCTTGTCGTCGGGCTCGATCCGGAGCCGATGGCCTACAGCCTCTATGGCACGGCCAAACTGGTCGCCGAAAAGGCCGCCGCCTTCGACAGCTTCGGCGGCCGCGCGGCGCAGGACGCGGCCAAGCCGGGAGAGAAGGCAGTTGTTGCGATCGCCGGCGAGCACGGGTCGCGCCTGGTGCGTCGCCTGCCGATTAAAGCGATCCTCACGCCGCGCTTTGCCGACGACGCCGCGACGAATTTCGCGCCGACATCATCGGCCGCGCTGATCCGCGCCGCCGTGTTTACGACGACCGCGCAATTGCCTCATGCCGGGCGGGAGACTTACGCGTTCGTCGAGCGGCTCGTCGAGACCGTTCCCGGTTGCGAAATCCGCCTCGGCCGAGATATCGGCGCTGTTCCGGCCGCGATTGAGGCGCTGCTCGCCGAGGAGATCGCCATGCCGCCCCGCCGCATCGACACCAGCGCGACGCTGCCGCTCATCAGCGTCATCATCCCCGTCTTCAACGGCACACACTTCCTTCCGGACGCGATCCGAAACGTCGTGTCCCAGGATATCGGCAAGCTTGAGATCATTGTCGTCGACGACGGTTCAACGGAGGATGTCGGGGCGGCGCTCGAGGCATTGCCGGTGGATGTTCGCCTTCTGCGTCAGGCCAATGCCGGGCCGTCAGCTGCCCGCAATCGCGGGCTTGCCGCGGCGGCAGGTGACTATGTGGCGTTCCTCGACGTTGATGATCTATGGACGCCAGGCGCACTTCACCTGCTGGGCGCCGCGCTCGCCGCAGATCCTGACCTGGACGCTGTCCATGCCCGCGCCCGGCTCGTCCGCTACGGCGCCGAGGACGCCTATCTCGGCTCGCCGGAGGAGACCTTCCCCTACTATATCGGCGCTGGCCTTTACCGGCGCAGCGCTTTCGACAAGGCCGGTGCCTTCGACGCCACCCTGCGCTTCGGCGAGGACACCGAGTGGTTTGCGCGCGCGCGCCTCGTGGGTGCGCGCATCCTGGAATTGTCCGAGGACGTCCTCCTCGTCCGCCGGCACGACGGCAACATGACGGCCGGGAAGTCGTTGGTGGAAGTCAACACGCTGCAGGTTTTCAAAAGGATCAGGGATCTGCAGAACCGCCGGAAAGTCTGATCGGCGGCAGTCAGCGTTCGTAGTTCTCAACGCTGAAAGTCTCTATGCTGAAAGCTCCAGCTAATAGCAGCGAGGTGAATTCAATGCTCGCTGTCCGTCTTCTGGCAAGTTCCTTTGCGCTCCTCGGCGCAGCGTCCGTCTGCGAAGCTGCCGAAGTCGCTTTGCCGCCGTTCTATCAGGCGCGAAAGTCAGAATGAAAATTGGGAAGCAGCTAAGTCATTGATTATAAATGGTGCCGGCTGTAGGATTTGAACCTACGACCCCCTGATTACAAATCAGGTGCACTACCACTGTGCTAAGCCGGCGGCCGTTTGAAAATCAATAATTTAGGTCGGAGCGAAACTTCAACGCTCGATTTTGTCACGTATTTGTCAGGTCGAACGAGGCCGAGCGAAGGCGCTTGATACAGGAGGTTGGGTGCCGGGTGCAAGTCGACGATGCGACTTCTCCGCTTACGTGCTAGGCTTTCAAAAGTAGAGGAGGCGAGCACATGCAGTTCACAGTCGGCTTTAAGTACGACGGGCAGGTTGGGCATGTCGTCGTCGAGGGGGACGATGCCCTTGTAGCGGCCCTCAAACTGAAGGCGGAGCGACCGGCGGCCCGGATCATGTACGTGCGTCCTCAGAACCGGCGAGGCGATGCTCGACATCCTCCACTGGCGGTTCTGCAAATCAATTGATTTTTGATCACCTGACCGCGCGAATGATTTCGGAATGCGCGCAGCTGCGACTGGCGCAGTCATGCGCAAGAACAAACAGCGAGTTTAGCGCAGCAATGAAGAGAAGGCTACCCACGCGAGACTGAGGGTCGTGGCCTGAAAGCATGAAAAAAGGGAGCGGAGATTATTTCCACTCCCGATCGCATCTCTTAGCGGTTTAGTTCGCGCTCCGTGGACCCTCAGGGGCACCACCAGATCGGGCCAACGATGATGCAGCCACGACGTTGCCAATCACCCGGACGTTTTTTGTAACGATGCCAGTTGGAGGGCGCCCTGTCATAGCGGTGGCCGGCCCGGTATTTCCTACGGTCGTAGTGATGCTTATTTTTCTTGTAGTCGACCTGTTGCAGGTTCGGGAGCGGCGCGAAGCCGGCAGGCTTCGTGATAGTCATCGCTGATGCAGCCGAGGCCAAGCCTACAGTAAACGCTGCGACCAGCGCGATGGTTTTAAGGCGCAAGACAATCTCCGTTTGTAATCTGTTTTCCAAAGACATAGCTAAACGCGTTAAGGGTATTTAAGTTCCCCGGGAGGCGGGTATTTGTTATGGCTTGGTGGGGTATTGAGCCGTCAGATTTGAATCGGCGAGCACGCCGCCGCCATTTCTGCAGGCGTCCGTACTCATGCACCTTGGCAGAGATGTAACGGCTCGGAAGATTTTGATGCCGGGTGACGATCGCAAGATGCCCCGTACGGGATCTTAAGATAAGCTCTGGCAATGATTCTCGAACCTTTGCAGGGCATCGTTCCGCTCTGACTGGAACCACGCAGGAGTTCTGCCAATGCGCTTTAGGTCTTTCATGGCGCTCGCCGTAATCGCAACCGCCGGGGTTGCGGCTGCGCAGCCGGCATCGGCGTTCGATCTTTTCAATAGCCCGGACCTCCGCGACCGCCCATATTATCGGAACGACGCGCTGGAGGACTACTATTCGTACTTCTATTCGCCGCGTGGCTACTATCCCTACTACAACTCAGGTGAGTGGGGGCGCCCAATAATCCGCCGTTCCCGACTGCAGCTGCCTCCCTATTATGCTGCTTGGGGCGCGCCGAACCGTCGGTACTATCACGTCGAATGGCATCGCCGGCATTATGGCGGCCATCGTCGCGGAGACTGGTGAGCAGCGTCTGCTGTTTCGTCACGAGGACAGTTTGCGGCGCCCGGGACATCTGTTCCGGGCTTTGCTTTTGTCAGGCCGGCTTTCGGGCGAGGAGCGCCGTGTGAAGCGCGATGGCGGCCGCATTGGAGACGTTGAGGCTGGCGAGCGCGTCATCTGTCGTGATGCGCGCCACGCAATCGCAGGTCTTGCGTGTCAACTCGCGTAGGCCTTTGCCTTCAGATCCCATGACGAGCGCGGTGGGGTTCGACCAATCAAGAGCTTCAATGGTCTGCTCACCCTGGCCGTCGAGCCCGACGATGGTAAAGCCGGCCTCTTTCAGCTCATCGAGCGCCCGGGCGAGGTTAGCAACAAGCGCCACGGGAATGAGTTCCAGCGCACCGGAAGCCGACTTCGCGAGCACGCCATTTAGCGGCGGGCTATGACGGCGCGTCATAACGAGACCGCTGGCGCCGAAGACGGCCGACGACCTCAGGATCGCTCCGACATTGTGCGGATCGGTGACCTGGTCCAGGACAATGAGCGGGCGTCCGTTGGCCGATGCAGCCAAATCATGCCAATCGGGTTCGGGCAGGGGCTCCGTTTCCAGCGCGGCGCCCTGATGGACGGTGTCGGCGCCAAGGAGCTTGTCCAGGTCGCGCGGGCTGACGTGTTCGATCGGCGGTTTAATTTCGCCAATGGCTTCCCGGATCCGGCGCTCGGCGTTTTCCGTTAGCAGCAGGCGGAGGATGCGACGATTGGGATTCTTCAGGGCCGCCTCGACGGCGTGGAGGCCAAAGAGGCGTATGGGCAAGTCTTCGTCGCCGGTACGGTCATCGGCGCGTTGGGGTTTGCCGCGAAATGGCGCATTTGGTCCGCGCGAGGCAAACCCACTGGGGCGCTTCTTGTCGCGCCACGGCTTGTTAAAACGTGGTTTCTGCAGGGCTTGGCCTCAACTCTATAGGCGGTCGTTTCTTTCCGCCTGGGGAAATACTGTTCTTTGCCCGGCCGTGGATGGGGGCGCAAGAGCACATTGGCGCTTTTCCGATTGACAGGAGCGGCCGTCGTGAAGATAACCCGACGAAAGGCCCTGCCTCGTTTGGCAGGGCGCTTTCATTTCTGGGCCGCGGCACGCGGCTTCGGGGAGAGGTGCCCGAGTGGCTAAAGGGGACGGACTGTAAATCCGTTGGCTTCGCCTACGCTGGTTCGAATCCAGCCCTCTCCACCAAGACCCCGTCTCCACCTGGAGAGGGCAGGACGGAGCAGCATGAGCCGCCGACGTCTGCGATGCCGAGAAAGCGGTCATGGAGTCATGTTCCGCCCGAGAGTTTTTGGAATCCCGAGAAGTCGGTCATTCGCCGAAACTCAGACATAAAACCCTGGGCTGAAAAGAGCACCAGCATAGATCAAAACGTCCAACGGGACTTCTCTGCCCGACGTCGGACAAGGTCATGAATCTCTGGTGGTTAAACTATGTACTCTGCCGAGCGGCTTCGTCATTAAGAATGGCGGTTGAGATTTGATTGAAGCCCGCACCATGATTCGATATTTCGGCCACGGGCAGCTGGGATTCGGAATGCAAGTGAACGGGCCCAATCCGATCACTTCTCGCGGAACGCGCGGGAGAAGCTGTCCATCACTGGCTCCATGATGTAGTCAAAGAACGT
Organism: Hyphomicrobium sp. DY-1; assembly: GCF_047497105.1. Lineage (NCBI taxonomy): Bacteria > Pseudomonadati > Pseudomonadota > Alphaproteobacteria > Hyphomicrobiales > Hyphomicrobiaceae > Hyphomicrobium > Hyphomicrobium sp. DY-1. The sequence continues at coordinate 3,934,262 of NZ_CP134870.1, forward strand.
GCGTTCGCCGGTTCGAATGTAGAGGTCGACCGGCATGCCTGGAGTTGGCTTGAAGTTCGGTAGCTTCCTTGCCGCATCTCCTTCATCAAGCTTCACGCGAACGACAAACGAGCCGTGATCGGTCACGGAGGGTGTTTGTGTGACGAGATCAGGCCTGTCCGAAATGGTATCTGCGGAGAGATAGACAACGCGGCCGTCGATCATCGGAGTGACGCGCTGATTCAGCGCCGAGAGCCGTACTGTTGCCGGCTGTCCCTCTTTGACGTGCACGACCTGATCGGGACTGACCCGGCTTTCGATGATGAGGTCATCGTTCACCGGCAAGAGTTCTAAGATCGTTCCGCCGGCTGGCACAACGCCGCCTGGCGTATGCTGGTTCAGCTTTACGACGATCCCGCGGACAGGGGCTTTAACGTCAGTCCGCTGTACGACGTCGGTCGCGGACCTGATCTGCTCCGTAATATCGTCCAGGTCGGATTCGGCCTGGCGCAGTTCTTCGACGGATTTCTGCGTTGCCGTGGAGCGGATCGACGCGATCTGTTGCTCGGCGCGTGCGATCTGCTGGCGACTGTCGGCGACGCGGCCGATCAGTCCGCCCAGTTCACCATTCAACGCCGCCTCGTCGCGCTGAACCGAGAAGACTTCCGTCCGGCGAATAAGGTCGCGGTCGAGGAGGGCATTTTTATCCTTCAGTTCTTCCCCGAATATGCTCAGTCGTTTTTTGGTCGAGGAGATCTGAGCCTCGTAGCCGGAGATGCTTTCTTGCAATCCTGCGATTTCCTTGCGCAGCACCGCTTCCTCGGAGTTCATCCGGTCGCGACGGGCATCGAGTTCAAGCTGTTGGTGCGTGAGAATGGTTTGAACTTCGGGATCGTTGCGGTCGATCGTGACAGTTGAGGGCAATTGGAATGTCGCCTTGCCGGCGAGTTCAGCTTCGAGGCGAGCCTGCGTCGTTACCAGGCGATATTTTCTAAGCGTCAGCATACGAAGTTTCGCCATTGCTGGCGTCGGATCAAGCCGCACCAGCGTCTGGCCCGCCTCGACCAAATCGCCTTCCTTGACTTTTACCTCGCTTACAATTCCGCCTTCGAGATGCTGGACTTGCTTGTTTTGTCCCGCGGCCACGAATGTGCCGGTCGTAACGACTGCTCCGTCGAGTGGCGCTGTCATCGCCCACGCGCCGAAACCGAGCGCACAGACCGCTACAATGCCCAGCCCCGCAATAATCGGCATGCGCGTGCTACGCGGCACGGTGACGTGCCATTGATCTATACTCGGACAGCCGAGAAACACGTGGCGCTGGGTCAAATCGGGGTTGCTCATGGTGGTGTTGGCCCTGAGGACGCCGTTTGCTTCACAAGGCGATGCAGGACGTCTCGAGGCGATCCGAAACCTTCTAACCGGCCGGCGCGCAGCACGAGAACTTTGTCGACCGAATTCAAGAGCGCAGGACGCTGCGTGATCAACACCATCGTGACGCCCCGTGCCTTGGCTTTCTTCATGCTGTCGGCAAGGGCTTGCTCGCCGACGGAATCGAGATTGGAGTTCGGTTCGTCGAGCACGATCAGGGACGGGTTGCCGAAGAATGCTCGGGCGAGCGCTATGCGTTGTTTTTGTCCGCCGGAGAGCGGCGCTCCGTTGCGGTCGAGCACAGTCTCGTATCCGGCCGTCAATTGGCACACCATGTCGTGCACGCCGGCGGCTGCTGCTGCTTCGTAGATGTCGTTGTCCGGCAGATCGGTACGAAGGCGGCAGATGTTTTCTTTTATCGATCCCGGAAAGAGTTCGACTTCCTGGGGGAGATAGCCGGTGTATTCGCCGAACTGGCGTCGATCCCAGTTCCGAAGCTCGGTGCCGTCGAGCCGGACGCGTCCCGCCGTCGGAAACTGGCAGCCGACGAGAATACGCGCGAGCGTCGACTTTCCCGAACCCGCGGGCCCGACGATCGCCAGGGATTCTCCCGGCATGACCTCAAAGCTGATGCCGTTGAGTATGGGCTCCCTGGTCCCAGCCGGAATGTATAGCAATCGCTCGACAGTCAACTTGCCTGCGGGGCGGGGGAGACGAAGTTTGGGTTTTTCGGTTCGAAGCCCTTCAAGGGTCGCGCGCACACGAGCATACGCACCGCGTGCCTGCACGAGCGAACGCCATCCCTCTATCATTCCTTCGAGCGGCTGCAATGCGCGGCCTGCGATGATCGATGCCGCGATCATCATGCCGCCCGTCAGCGCTCCGGAAAGGGCAAGGTGCGCGCCCCAGCCCAGAATTGCGACCTGGGTGACGAGACGGGCAAATTTCGACGTTCCGCTGATCCAAAAGTTTCGGTCGTGCGCGCTAAGCTGTAATGAAAGCGCCTGTGCCTGCTCGCGCCCCCAATGCAAGATGCCTTCATTGAGCATGCCCATCGCGTTGATGACCTGCGCATTGCGCGCCAGCGATTCAGCGTGCGTGTCCGCTTTCGACGCCAATGCGCCAGCTTTTCCCATTGGACCGGCTGTTGCGGTCTGGTTCAGAACGGCGATGCCGGAAAGTATGAACCCGGAAATAAGCACGATCGCACCGAGGCTGGGATGGATGAGGAAGATGACGCCGAAATAGAATGGCGAAAGAGGTGCATCGAAAAGCAGGAGCATCGTCGGACTTGCGAGGAAGCCACGCACCTGATGCAGCGAGCGGAGAGCCTGGACGTTGCCGCCTTCACCGGTGGGCGCGCTCATCAAAATGCTGGCGAGGATAGGACCGCCCAGAATGGTCTCCATGGATGCCGCCAGGCGTCCAAGAATTTGGCGGCGGAGAATGTCCAGCATCGACATCGTTGCCAGAAGCCCGAGGGCGAGCCCTGACAGCATAAGCAGCGTGTCGAGGCTGCGGCTCGTCAGCACGCGATCAGATATCTGGAAGAGATAGATCGGCATTGTCAGCATCAGGACGTTGACGAATACCGAGAAGACGGCGACCGTTACGAATGTACGCCGCGCGGTCGCGCGCCAACGCGCCAACGGGTCTGCTGTTTCCGGCGGCGGCACGCAGGAACCCACGATTGTCGTGCCGCGAAATGTTCGCTCGATTTCACTTTTGATTTTTAGCAGGTGCTGAAGCGCAGGATGTATGCCTGAGAGTTCACCGCCGCCCATTTGGGCCTGCCCGGGCAAAGACACAACGGATTGTGCGCCTTCGCTATCGGTCGCGAGACTGCTTTCCTGCGTCTGGACACCGCCGACTGAGCTTGCCATCACATAATTCCCTCTACGCCGAGGTAGCGGCGCCCCTCACACTCAGCCGAGCAGATTGTGATGAGTGCTTCCGTTCAGTTCGTCACTCAGGATATGCAGCGACGACTGGTGATCGCTTGAGTGGTCGCTGGACGTTTGATCGCTTGACGGCAGGTGACCGATGCCGAGCGCACTGGTGATGATGCTTGTGATGCTGCCCGTGTCCGAAGACATCACATGGCTCTCGGCGGAAGCGACATCTTGGACGGAAATATTATATTGCGAATAGGTGTTCGGGGCGTCGACCAGCGTGTGGTCGGTTGTTGCGGTCGAAAAATTCAGCGAACCTGGTGCGGCGATTCCCAAGTCAGTCGCTGCAGCATGAAGAATGTTCTGGTATCGCTTCCCACGACTATGCTTGGCTCGGCAAATTTAATCAGATCTACGCCCACTGCGCGGCTGCAATCCTTGCGATCAGTGCGATCGAACTTTGCCCGCAAGTCAATAGCTACTTCTCAACGCGTTTTGCCCGGCTGTTGGGGGAGATGTCGTTTCCGCTTTATCTGGCACACATCCCGGTGCTCTGCTCGGTGGGATGCGGATTGCTTATCGAGAGCGGATCTCGCGCCCTCGCCATCATCGGCGTGATCATCACGTCGTTTGTTCTAGCGGCAGTGCTCGCCATCGCGAATGCCCGATGGCTTCGCCTCCTCAACGCGGCCGCCTCCAATGCTGGCTCCGGGGCAGGGACTCAATAAGGCACGAAACGACGCCGCTGAACAAATCACGGGCCTCGCTTCTGGGTCGCGATGATCTGTTCTGACGAAGCTGTGCGAGCCAAACAACTCTCAAATCGCCGGTGTGTACATTTTGCGCAGAAACCGGACGTAGCCGCCAGCCAACTCCTGCCATCGAGTACCGAACCACAGAGTCTGCTTATGGGATAAAGCAGCCTCCCGCGTTCAAGTTTTCTTTGCCGGGAAAGCGGACGGAAGCGCTCCAAGTGCATACTGCACCGCACTTGAGTAAAACATCCCATTAGCCGACATCGACTTGATGCTCGACCAAGCGGGCATTCACACGAACACGGATCTCCGCTTTCGGGGGCAAAGCGGAAGCCTTTCCGGCGCGCCGACAATCGATTTTTTGCTTCACTGCGGACATCGAGTGTTTTCGAGGTCGTGAGTGGTGCGACGCTGGTTCGCAACGGTTCCAAGCATTGGAGCATACCGTGCTTGCGCTATGGAAGTCACGATCTGACATGTCCGACTAGGGCTCACCAGCAGACACTTACCTTCGTCAGCGTGGCAAGCGCAGAGGTTCACAGGATAAGCATCTCTAGTGATGCAAAGCATAGGCCCGCGTTTTGTCGATGACCGAGCCGCCAGTGCCGCCCGGCAAGGATCGACTCTTGATGCTGCGCTGAGCGAAGTTTTTAGACGCAGCTTGCCAGCGGGCTCCGCCCCCTTTGACGCAAGTCAAAGCTCAATCCCGCAGGAATGATCAAGCAAATGGGCTAGTCAAAAATAACGTCCGCGTCCAATGGACCGGAAGCGGGGAGGATAACCGTGGAGAACACGGCGGGCGGAGGAAGATCCAGCGTCAACGACATGCCGGCTCTTGGAGCGGCTCTGCTCTTTGCGATTGTTGGATTGATTTTGGCCATTGCCGGTGTCGATGGCGGTATGCGTCTGCATGGGCTTTTTCTCCTAGGTGCGAGCGCAGCAGCAGCCCTTTACATCCTTTCTTACCCGACCACTCGACAAGAAAAAGTTTCGGGCTACTTCGACGGACCCATTCGTGTCGCGACGATTGCTTGCGTGTTCTGGGGAGTCATAGGCTTTCTCGTTGGCGATATCCTTGCATGGCAGCTGGCTTTTCCATCGTTCAATCTCGATCTGCCTTGGACGAATTTCGGTCGGCTGAGACCTGTGCACACGTCCGCCGTCATCTTCGCATTCGGCGGCAACGCGCTGATCGCAACATCGCTTTATGTCGTACAGAGAACGTGCCGCGCGCGGCTTCCCGGCAGATGGGCGCCCTGGTTCGTCGTTTGGGGATATCAGCTCTTCATCGTGATAGCCGCCTCGGGCTATGTGCTCGGCATCACGCAGGGAAAGGAATACGCGGAACCCGAATGGTATGCCGATATCTGGCTGACGATCGTATGGGTCACGTACTTGCTCGTGTTTCTCGGCACACTCAGAAAGCGCCAAGAACCTCACATCTACGTCGCCAATTGGTTCTATCTCGCCTTCATCGTGACGATCGCGATGCTGCATATCGTCAACAATCTGTCGCTGCCGGTTTCGCTGTTGGGCTCGGAAAGCTATCCGCTGTTCCCCGGCGTTCAAGGCGCAATGACACAGTGGTGGTACGGGCATAACGCGGTCGGCTTCCTGCTGACGGCGGGCTTCCTCGGCATCATGTATTATTTTATTCCGAAGCGCGCCGAGCGGCCTGTCTATTCCTATCGGCTATCGATCGTACACTTCTGGTCGCTGATCTTTCTCTATATCTGGGCCGGTCCGCATCATCTTCACTATACGGCGCTGCCCGAGTGGGCGCAGACGCTGGGCATGACGTTCTCGATCATGCTGTGGATGCCGTCATGGGGCGGCATGATCAACGGCCTGATGACGCTTTCAGGCGCTTGGGATCGTCTTAGGACCGACGCCGTGATCCGGCTGCTCGTCGTCTCCGTCGCGTTCTACGGTATGTCGACATTCGAAGGGCCGCTGATGTCGATCAAGGCCGTGAACTCGCTTTCTCATTACACGGATTGGACCATCGGACACGTGCATTCAGGCGCGCTCGGATGGGTCGGCATGATCTCATTCGGTGCTGTCTATTGCATGGTTCCCTGGCTATGGAAGCGCGAGGGTCTTTATTCGATGCGTTTGGTCGAATGGCACTTCTGGCTCGCGATGATCGGCATCGTTCTCTACATCTCGTCGATGTGGGTTGCCGGCATCACGCAGGGATTGATGTGGCGCGCCTACGATCACCTCGGCTTCCTCAAATATTCGTTCATCGAAACGGTCGAGGCCCTTCATTGGCCTTACGTGATCCGTGCAACGGGGGGAATGCTCTTCCTGCTCGGGGGCCTGATCATGGCTTACAATATGTGGCGCACGATCAGAGGCGACAAACCCGTCGATATCAAGGATCAGCCTGGCGTGGCGGCCGCTCCCGAACTTCGTCCCGGCGTCGTCGCCGTGCCGGCTGAGTGACGGGAGCAAACGATGAACCACGCTATTTTCGAGAAGAACTCCCTCATACTTTTGATTGGTGCGCTGGTCGTTGTCTCTATCGGAGGCATCGTCGAAATCGCACCGCTCTTCATGTTGCGGTCGACCATCGAAAAGGTTGAAGGCATGCGCCCGTATTCGCCGTTGGAACTCGCTGGCCGCGATATCTACGTGCGCGAAGGCTGCTATAACTGCCACAGCCAGATGATCCGCTCCTTGCGCGACGAGATGGAGCGTTACGGCCATTACTCGCTCGCCGCCGAAAGCATGTACGATCACCCGTTCCAATGGGGATCGAAGCGTAACGGTCCGGACCTCGCCCGCGTTGGCGGGAAGTATTCCGACGCTTGGCACGTCGAGCACATGCGAGATCCGCGCTCGGTTGTTCCCGTTTCCATTATGCCGGGCTATCCGTTCCTGGAAAAAACGCCCCTCAACTATGACAACATCGCCGCTCGCATGAAGACGTTGCAAGAGGTCGGGGTGCCTTACAGCGACGACATGATCGCCAATGCAAGAGCCGACGTCCTTGCTCAGATCGCTCCCGATACAAGCGGAGCGAAGATGCTGGTTCAACGCTATCCGAAGGCGCAGGTCAGAAGGTTCGACGGTCAGCCCGGCGATGACGTTCCGCCGAGTGAGCTCGATGCCGTCGTCGCCTATCTGCAGATGCTCGGCACGCTTGTCGATTTCACGAAATTCGACGCCAGCGGGCCCAACTTGCGGTGAGACCATGACTTACGATGAAGCACAGGTCGTCTCGCAACTCGTGTCGATGGCGATTTTCATGGCTCTTCTCGTCGCGGCCTTCGTCTACGCGTTTCGCTCGTCCAACAAAGCAAAGTTTGAGCGCGTGGCGAAAGCAGCAATCGATCAGGACGACAAGCTAGAGAAGCAGTGACAGCCCATGGCGAGCGAGAAGCGCATCGACGAAGTAACCGGCGCCGAAACCACGGGACACGTGTGGGACGGCGACCTGATGGAGCTCAACAAGCCGCTACCCCGGTGGTGGCTCTACACGTTCTACGCGTGTATCGTCTGGGCGTTCGGTTATTGGCTCGTCTATCCGGCTTGGCCGATGCTAAATGGCTATACGGAGGGGTTGTTCGGTTACAGCCAGCGCGGTGAGGTCGCAAAAGACGTCGCGTCAGCAAAGGCAGCGCAAGATAAATATCGCGCCGCGATCGCCGCGATGCCGATTGCCGACATAAAGAAGAATCCCGAGCTATTCGAATTCGCTCGCGATGGCGGCGCCGCGATTTTTGGCGACAACTGCGCCCCATGCCACGGTCGTGGTGCGCAAGGCGCCATTGGGTATCCCAATCTCAACGATGACGATTGGCTGTGGGGCGGCGATCTTGAAAGCATCCAAAAGACGATTACGCACGGCGCAAGGTCCGGCGATCCCGAAACCCACGATACGGCTATGCCACGGTTCGGCCTCGACAAGATCCTCGAGCCAGCTCAGATCAGCGACCTCGCCAATTATGTTCGTTCGCTCTCGCATCTTGATGTCGATGCCGCGGCCGCCTCGCGAGGTGGTGCGCTATTCGCAGACAACTGTGCGGCGTGTCACGGTACCGACAGCAAAGGCAACACCGACGTCGGTGCGCCGAATCTAACCGATGCTATCTGGCTTTATGGCAGCAGCCAGCAAGCGGTCGTGCGTAGCATCGAGACCGGCCGTGGCGGCATGATGCCGGCGTGGAACGGTCGCGTGGATCCCGTGGATATCAAGATGGTCGCGCTCTACGTCCATTCGCTCGGTGGCGGAAAACCCGAGCCGAAAAAAGACGACGAGGGCGAGGCCGAACATAAGAAAGAGGGCCATGAGGCGCCCAAATGACGATGATGGGTGGGCATAACAAGTCCATAGCTGATACGGACAACGGATCGTCCGGCGCGAAAGCTGCCGCGTCCAAGACAAGCGCTTACGCATCACATCGAAAGATATATCCGAAGGAAGCGCACGGCACATTCCGCGCCATTAAATGGGTCGCCTTAGGGCTCACGCTCGGCGTTTATTACATGTTGCCGTGGTTCAGATGGGATCGTGGACCGGGCCTTCCTAATCAAGCTTTTCTGCTCGACTTTGCCAATCAGCGCCTGCTGTTCGGACCGATCGAGATCTGGGCGCAGGAATTCTATTATGTGACGGGGCTGCTCGTTATCTCGGCCCTCTCGCTTTTTCTTGTAACCGCAATCGCTGGGCGCATGTGGTGCGGATATGCCTGCCCGCAGACAGTCTGGACGGATCTGATGATAGCTGTCGAGCGGTTCTGGCAGGGCGACCGCAATGCGCGCCTGCGTCTCGATCAGAGCGGCTGGTCATTCGAAAAGCTCTGGAAGAAAGCGGCGACGCATCTGACCTGGGGGTTCGTTGCTATCGCAACAGGAGGGGCTTTCGTCTTTTACTTTCGCGACGCGCCGACGCTCGCGGTCGAGCTCGTGCATGGGACTGCTTCGCCAATAGCATATGCTTTTGTCGGCGTGTTCGCCTTCACGACTTATATACTTGGTGGCATTGCGCGGGAGCAGGTCTGTATCTACATGTGCCCGTGGCCACGCATCCAAGGAGCAATGCTAGATCACGATTCCCTCTTCATTTCGTATCGCGAGGTTCGCGGCGAGCCGCGCGGATCACATAAGCGCGATGAAAGCTGGGAAGGGAGGGGCGACTGCGTCGACTGCAAGGCTTGCGTCGCCGTCTGTCCGACGGGCATTGACATCCGCGACGGTGCGCAGCTCGAGTGTATTCAATGCGCGCTATGCATAGATGCATGCGACGAGATCATGGATCGCGTGGGTCGTCCGCGCGGATTGATCGCCTATACGACGGCTGCCAACCTTGCGAACGCTACCAAAGGTCCTCGTGACGGATGGAGGATCGTACGGCCGCGAACGATCCTCTATTCGGTCCTGATTGTTGCAGTCGGAGGCCTGATGGTCTGGTCGCTGCTCAATCGCGCCGATACACAGCTAAGCGTCGCGCCCGATCGCAATCCGCTGTTCGTTACGCTGAGCGACGGCGGTCTGCGCGATGGTTATACGGTGAAGATCACCAACAAGCTCCAAGCGACACGGCATTTCAAAATTTCCGTTTTAGGTCTTGAGAGAGCCCAGCTCCAGTTCGTGGAATTCGACGAACAGGACCCAGTGATCGACGTCAAACCCGCGGAGGTTCGGGCGGTGAAGTTCTTCGTCTTGATCGAGCCATCGGAACGGAGAGAACTCAAAGGAGATTCGACACCCATCACGATTACTGTGACGGACACCGCAACAGGTCACACAACTTCACGTTCAACGACGTTCAGCGGGCCACCGTCATGAAACGAGCTGCCATGAAACAAGCCCTTCCCGTACGAAGTGGGATCAATGGCTGGCACGTGCTTTTCGGCATGATCGCCTTCTTTGTCACCGTCACTGCGGTCGACAGCGTGATGATCTACGATGCCATTTCGACCTTCGGAGGCGACACGCCTGACGCTTACCGGACGGGCCTGCGTTACAACCAGCGCATCGCCGACGAGCGCCGGCAGGATGAGCTCGGTTGGACGGAAGCAACAAAATTCGACAGCGCCACCGGTGTCTTCAGTGTCACGCTGAAAGATCGCGAGGGACGCAGCATCGACGATCTGCAAATCAGCGGAAGCATCGGCCGTCCCGCCACGGACGTCGCGGATCGCAATCTCGTTCTCGCCGCGGCGGGGGAGGGAGGCTACACGGTCACATTGCCGAATTTGGCCGAAGGTAACTGGGACATTTCCCTGTTCGCCAGCCAGGGTGACGCTGCTCATCGTAGCGTCGTTTATCGATCCAAGGTGCGGCTATGGAAGCAGCCCTGATCAATTCACTATCGCCGCAACGACGCGCGCCGGCTGATAACACAACGGCGAACGTCGAGACGATAACGTTGTCTGTCCCGGATATCGTCTGCGGAACATGCATCCACACCGTAGAGACGGCGCTGAGAAGCGTTCGAGGCGTTTCAGCGTCCCGAGCCAACCTCGCTCTGCGCCGCGTCACTGTCACTCTCCGCCGTCAGACGGACGGCTCGAGTCCCGATGTGTCTGATCTCGTCGCGGCGTTAAAGGCCGTAGGCTACACAGCCGCGGAGCTTGTCGAAGGCGCCGAAACATCCGCATCGCGAGGGCGAACGAGCGAGCTCATTCCCCGTCTCGGCGTTGCAGGCTTCGCGGCGGCCAATATCATGTTGCTGTCGGTATCTGTCTGGTCGGGCGAAGTGTCCGACATGGACAGCTCGGTCCGCGATCTCTTTCATTGGGTATCAGCGCTTATAGCCCTGCCGGCCATCGCTTATGCCGGGCAGCCATTTTTTCGCTCGGCTTTCTCGGCCCTGAGCGCCAGTCGCCTCAACATGGATGTGCCGATCACTCTCGGTATCATCCTCGCGACGGCTATGAGCCTATTTCAGACGATACGCGGCTCCGACCAGGTCTATTTCGATGCCGCGATGACACTCGTCTTCTTCCTTTTAATCGGCCGGGCGCTTGACGAAAGCATGCGCATGCGCGCCAGAGGGGCCGCAGAAAATCTGCTGAGCCTTCGTGCCATGAGCGCGACCGTGGTTTCCGAAGACGGCTCGGTGCGCTTGCTTCCCGCACGCACCCTTTTGCCTGGTATGCGCGTCGCCGTCGCCGCTGGAGAGCGTATCCCTGCCGACGGCATCGTTGCCTCAGGTGTCAGCGAAGTCGACGAGAGTTTGATCACCGGCGAAACCGTACCCAGGAGCGTTACATTGGGCGCTCACGTTCACGCCGGCACCGTCAACGGCGGCGGAACTTTGCACATTCGTGTCAGCGTCACCGATGAGAACACGTTGCTCGCCGAAATCGGCCGCCTGATGCTCTCGGCCGAGCAAAGCCGCGGTCGCTATGTGCGGCTCGCCGACAGGGCGGCTCAGCTCTACGCACCAGCCGTTCACGTTCTCGGGCTATTGACGTTCACGATATGGATGATGCTTGGAAGCGGATGGGAAGTTTCGCTCACTCACGCCATCGCGGTGTTGATCATAACGTGTCCGTGCGCGTTGGCGCTCGCGGTGCCTGCGGTTCAGGTCGCGGCGATCAGCAGGCTCTTCAGTCGCGGCGTCATCGTGAAGGCGGCCGATGGTCTCGAGCGGATGAGCGAAATCGACAGCGTGGTCTTCGACAAGACGGGTACGTTGACACTCGAGCAGATCGCGCTGGCCGACGACCAGAATATCGAGTCTGGCCTTCTGGCTCGCGTTGCTTCACTCGCAGCTGCGAGCCGACATCCCTATGCGCAAGCCATCGTTCGCGCCGCGCGTGACCGCGGGATCGCCATCAACGCGATCGAGGGCGTCCGCGAGGTTCCGGGCTCCGGGCTTTCATATGTCGGGGACGGACACGAAGAGCGGCTCGGCTCGGCGCATTGGGCCGGCGCCGCTATCAATCAGAATGTCGAGGCCTCTCTCTGGTATAGGTCTGCCGATGAAGCGGTGATCGGCTTCCGTTTCATCGATCGCATTCGGCCCGACGCGCGTGAGACGGTCAAAACACTGCGAGATGCCGGCTATGCCGTCGAATTGCTGTCAGGCGACCGGCCGCAAGCCGTCGCGCGTGCCGCGGCTGCGTGCGAAGTAACCGATTGGCAGGGAGCGCTGCGCCCATCCGAGAAGCTTCAGCGCATCGCCGATTTGCGCGCGAATGGTCACAAAACTCTGATGGTTGGTGATGGACTGAACGATGCCCCCGCACTGGCGGCGGGATATGCCTCAATGTCGCCCGCCTCGGCCATGGATATCAGTCAGGCGGCGGCAGATGCCGTATTTCAAGGCGATCGCTTGGGCCCGATTATCGAAACACTGAAGGTTGCGCAGGCGGCACGCCGAATGGCTTTTCAAAATTTTGCGATCGCGATTGGGTACAACGCAGTCTTCGTTCCAATTGCGATGCTCGGACATGTGACGCCCTTGGTCGCTGCGCTCGCTATGTCGACATCGTCGATCGTCGTAACCACAAACGCGCTCCGTCTCAGGACAAAGAAACTTCGTCTGCGGCCAGTCAGGAGGAGCGCATGACATCTCTCGCGTGGCTTATACCGGCAGCATTGACGCTCGGTCTCATGGGACTTGGCGGTTTTTTATGGGCGCTGCGCAACGGCCAGTTCGAAGATCTGGAGGGTGCCGGTTGGCGCGCCCTGGATGATGGAGAGCCTGCGAACACGGCCATGCAGGAAAAACCTACGGACCGCCATGCCTGAGTCGCTGCTCATATCGGGGTTCGCATTCGGGCTTGTGAGCGCTCTTCATTGTGCGGCGATGTGCGGTGGCATAGCGTGCGGCGCGTTGCTGCTGCTCGACGCACCGACACCCAAAGAGCGATATCGGCAATTGGCCATCATGCAGGCTGGCCGCATCACGACGTACGCAACCTTAGGCGCAGTCGGAGGCGCGATCGGCGCCGGACTTGCAGCACGCCGAGGCGGAATAAGCTTCGAGATCATGCAATGGGCCGCCGCCGTCTCTCTAATCTGGATGGGGCTTGTTCTTGCCGGTGCTATGCCACGTCTTTCTTTCCTGGAACGCGGAGTGTCTTACCTCGCCCAAGGGTTTGATACGATCGCTGCGCCACTCAGAACGAGGCGAACGGCCGGACCATACGTGTTAGGCGTCGCGTGGGGGCTCAATGCCTGTCCGATGCTCTACGGGGCGGTATTCTTTTCTTCGCTGACAGGCTCTGCCCTTCACGGATTTCTATTCATGACCGGATTTGGGCTTGGCACATTACCGGCTGTCTTTGCTGCCGCGAGTGGTTTGACCTTCCTGCGCACGATAAACGCCAAATGGCCTGTGCGGTTCGCAGCTGGCATGGCCTTAGCCCTAGCCGGATTTGCGACCATCTATGTGCCCTGGCCAGCTATCAAGGGAATCTGCTTGCATTGAGAACGAAGCAGAAGGCCGGTCTTTAGCCAAAGCAGACATCCGCAAAAACTGCGAAAATACCTGCTGACGCGCTCCGCCGATGAACGCTATCTCGGCAAAGCGGCTCTGGCATACATGTCTCCCCACGGGCCTAAACCGCTTCTAGGAAATTGTACGAATTCCTGAGCGAGAACTTTATGTCTGCTTCTGAAAATTAGCAGAAGTGGCAGTGAGTTCCGGCAACTACCGCTTCTGACCTAAGGCGGTCATATCGATACCGTTGTGATGCCGAGAAAGCGGACATGAAGTGCAGATCGCGTGAGACCGCTCCTGCCCTTGACGACTTGTGATCCCATCAAGACCGCGGTTGATATGAAGGTCGGGCATAGCTTTTCGGGCCGCCTAAAAAAGGCATTAACCCGCCGTTAAGCGTTCAATCGCAACCTCTAATGGTAATCGAATCGCATTTTTATACATTTCAAGGTGACAATTATGCTCACCATCCGATTTTGGGTCTTCGCCGTTGGGGTGATGGCAGCTGTTAGCCCGGCCTTTTCCCAGGCCGCGCAACAGCAAATCCAAATTACGGCGACGGTCAATAAGGCTTGCACCATCAACGGGGCGTCGACCGGCACTCTCGATACAGCCACGATACCGATTGATGCGTCGGGCAATGTCGTGACCGGAGCCATCACTCCGGCTAACGCGCCCTATGCGAATGTAATCTGCAATGCTCCCTCGACGATCCAACTGACGTCTCAAAATGGTGGCGTAAAAAATACTGCGACCCCGCCTTCCGGCTACACCAACATTATCGACTATCAAGCGTCAGCGACCTGGAACAGCGCGACGGCGACCATCGACACAGCTACAATTCCCACGGCAACCGGAACGGAGTCCGGGACGGCACAACCCGTGTCGGCGGGATCCGGCTCCCTCCAAGTCACCATTAATCCAGCAGCCAATTCATCCTCGCTCGTTGGCGGGACATACTCAGACCTTCTGACGGTACTTTTGACACCTCAATAAGCGCATTCCAGTCGCGTCATTTCAGTAAAAAAAATCGAACGACGATGATAGGGCGCACTCAATGCGATTTCCCGGCTGGCGCTTTGCTGCCTATCTTTTCTTTCTATTCTGCGGGATCCCGCCGTCCTTCGCGATGACGGTTACACCGATGCAGATCGAAATGTCGTCGACCGGACGGCTAAGCCGCAGCGTGATCACCGTCGTCAACGACAGCGAAGTTCCGCTTCCCGTCGAGATCGTCGTCAAAAGAGCAAACCTCGATCCACGTGGCGTGCCGCACCTTTCCAACGCGGGTGACGAGTTTCTTGTAATGCCCCCGCAAGCGCTGATCCCTCCCGGCGCCACGCAAAATTTTCGTCTTCAATGGTTAGGAGAGCCACTGCTCGAAAAAAGCGAGAGTTACTTTTTCTACGTCAATCAAATTCCAGTCAAACTCTCGGGGAGCCGTCACGACGTCCAACTGGTTTTCAGCGTTGGAGTCATGGTGAACGTCGCTCCTCCGCGAGGCCAGCCCGCGCTGAATGTCGTCGGCAACAGCATCGTAACCGACAAAGGCGGCCGACGTTATCCCGCCATCACCGTGGAAAACCCGACGAACGTCCATGCGTTATTTCCGAAATCCGTTGTCCAAGTATCGAGTGGGAGTTGGTCTGACACAATATCGAGCGGTGAACTCGCGCAGTTCATAGGTATCGGTTTGGTACAGCCTGGCCATCGGCGACGCTTCGTATTGCCCGTTCCCCTGCCACCAGGCGCGACCTCAGTGCAGTGCAGACTTCAATTCGATCCTCGACGCTAGGCATGCGTCATGTCTGCGGCAGCCCCATTCTCGCGGAGTACCGGCAAGAGACAAAGGATATTTCAGTACGTATCGCTGCTGCCCCTGCAGATTACCCTGGTAGTGATGCTGAGTAGTACGTTCGCCGTGAGTGCCACGACCGCAGGCGCCGTAGAATACGCGAAGCCCATCTCTTCTCTCCTGAACTCGACAGGAAAAGCCATCGATATGGAGGTGCCGCTCACGACCAATGGAAAAGAACTGGGCGACATCGCGATACGAATTAATCCGGATGACACGCTGCTGATCAACCGCTCCGCGATAATGTCGATGCTGGCAACTCTGCTCGACGGGAAATCCCGCGAAGATTTGGCTGCCATTCCATCTAAGGGGTACTTTATCGCGCTGACCGATGTGGAAGCGGCTGGGTTTGACATTCGTTTTGATCGCTCCTTGCAAGAACTGCAGTTCAAACCGCGCGTTGTGCAGTTGGCCACGACCGATATCTCTTTGGGGAAACAGCGTCGCGCGCCATTGAGCTCAACGCTTGCCGAGCCGGCTCGCACGTCGGGCTATGTGAACCTCTATGCGAGCCTCGACCATCAGTGGGAGACGAGCTATCCGGCGCATGAGGGGGGCGATACAAGCGGCAGGCTAGAAATGAACTCTGCCGTACGAATTGGTCAGTTCGTGTTCGAGAATAGCGGCGTGCTGACGGGAACCGTCGATGTCAACGTCTGCCCGACGCAGGCTATCTGCACCTATCAGCATACCCCCGGCTTCAAGCGCCAAATGTCCCGCTTGGTTTATGATATGCCTGCCGAGCGAATTCGCTCCGAGCTTGGCGATGTCGAACCGCTCGGCATCGGGTTTCAGCAGTCTCCCGAGCTTCTTGGCTTCTCGTTTGAGAAATCCAGTCGCAAGCTGACGCCAGGGGATACGTTGGAACCAGCAGGAGGTGGCTCTTTCACAATCAATCAGCCCTCCAAAGTCGAGATAATCGTCAACGGAATCGTTCAACAACAGCTCCGCCTGGACCCAGGAAGATACAATCTCCGCGATCTTCAATTGGCAACGGGTGCGAACAATATCGATGTCGTCATCACCAACGACGCAGGCTTGCAACGAACCGTACGATTTACCGCATTCTTCGACGCCAGCCTGCTGGCTCGCGGAAAAAGCGAATGGGGCCTCACAGGAGGGCTACCATCATACTTGCGCGACGAAAGCCGGGATTACCTTCCAGACCTTTACATGGCGAGTGGCTATTTTCGTTATGGCATCTACGACGGAGTGACTGCTGAGGGCGACATTCAGGCAAACAAATACGTCGCGATGGCTGGAACAGGCGCTTTGGTCGATACCAGCATCGGCCTTGTAAATCTGCGCACCGCGATGTCGGCAGGACAGCCCGGAATAGGCGCAGCATTCGGGTTGGACTGGAGCGTCGTAAACTTTGCGGGCCTACTTGCCGCCAGCGGTGAAAGCTTTCGCTTCTCGAGCGAGTATCGCAGTCCTCATTTTCACTCTCCCGGCGACATCAACACAGCAGACACCGGCATTCTCTTTCCCGAATGGAATTATTGGCTGAACCTCAGCGCGACGTGGTCAGCTCCCGTCAGCAACGAGACGACCATGGCGCTCTCCGCGCGCTACCATTTCGTCAA
This sequence comes from Hyphomicrobium sp. DY-1, assembly GCF_047497105.1. Taxonomy (NCBI): domain Bacteria; kingdom Pseudomonadati; phylum Pseudomonadota; class Alphaproteobacteria; order Hyphomicrobiales; family Hyphomicrobiaceae; genus Hyphomicrobium; species Hyphomicrobium sp. DY-1. The sequence goes on from NZ_CP134870.1 coordinate 3,951,106, forward strand.
CAACGCAGAATTCGGCCAATCGATCTATGACTGGAACACTGATCGGTATGGCGCCGACGTGACGTTCTCCCGTCCGCTGACCCGATCACTTTCGGGCAGCTTGACCATCGGTGTTTCCAACGAAACCTTCTTGGCTACTCTCGAGCGCGTGCGCGATCCCAGCCCCGAGTTCCGCATCGGCGTCCGTCTATTTGATAGGCCCGACGATTTTACAAGTGTTACTGCCGGCTACGACTCGATTGATACACAGACTGATGTTTCGGCTTATCGCAGCCAGGGCAACGGCCTCGGTCGCTGGGACACGAGCGTCTATGTTCAGCATAGCGACTACAACGCCCAGGCGTCCGTGAGCGCGAGCGCGGGTTATTATGGCAACCGTGGGCAAGTAAGGATCATTCAGAATTCCGGCTTTGAAGGCATCTCGTACTCGAACTTTGACGTTGAGCCGGGACCAGAGAGAACATCTTTACAAGTAGGTACGGCGATTGCTTTTGCAGACGGTAAGATCGCTATCGGAGCTCCTATAACCGGAGACGCGTTCGCGATTGTCTATCCTCATCCGTCAATAGAGAACAATGACATCACCGTCGGCGATAACGACAATATCAAGGCGATCGCGGATCAATGGGGACCGGCCTTGGTAACGTCGCTACCGGCTTATGCGCCTTTCACCATTCCCGTGGACGCGGATAATTTACCGGCTGGATACAGCCTCGGCGCTGCGGCTTTCGATACATTTGCTCCGTTCAAAGCCGGTTACGCCCTCGAAGTTGGCTCGGACTACTCCGTGTCGGCCTATGGAACGCTCGTTTTTGCGAACGGAGAGCCGGTTTCGCTGGTGAGCGGTGTCGCGCGATCGTTCGATCACCCCGAGAAAACCGTAACGATTTTTACGAATGCGGCCGGACGTTTCGGTGCCGACGGTTTAGCGCCTGGAGGCTGGCTTATCGAAATGCAAACCGACGGAACGCCGACAACATTTGTCCTCGACGTTCCGCCGGGAACGAAGGGCCTATTCAAAGCGGGAACGCTCCATCCAAAATGACAATCAAAGCGACATCCCGCTCGGCATTTCTTAGCTTCGCGATAGCGATTGCCTGCGCATGTGGATCGCAACAAGCTCAGGCGGTCTGCGCAATTCTTTCCTCTTCGGTCAGCCCTCTGAGCATCAGCACGGGAACGTATTCCCCGCCGAATGCGCCAAGTCCGCAATCTCTCACGATCACTGTGAGCGGCACATATCTCGCCGCACTGGGAGACCTCGCCGGCGGCTGCGCGATCGCCGTCGCCTTCAACCGCTCTTCTTTGCCCGCATCGATGGCGCTTACGTCAGGCGGCTTAGCCTCGATGCCGTATACGCTGCAGTCGGCGTCCTCCGGAGGCAATAGTCTGCTTTACACCGGCAGTGGACTTCCGGCCCAGTCGAACTCACTGCTTTTAAATTTTCCCGCGTCCACCTTGAGCATCGCCACTTTTTCCGTCTCAGGAACAGTGTGGGCGCTCGCTCAACCGATCGATCCTCAGCAGGCCGGCAGTTACCTCGACAACCTGACAGTTCGCGTTTTCTCCAGCACACTCGCTGGCCTCTTGCAGGGACAGGTTTCGAGCCAAACATTCACCGTCACAGGGCAAGTTGCCAAGTCCTGCACTATCGGCGGCGTGTTTCACCCCGCTGCAGACACCGCCACGATTCCGATAACAGCAGGCGGACAAGTGGTGACAGCCGTGATCAACAAGTCCTACGCCAATGCTGTCTGCAATACACCGTCGTCACTGCAGCTCACCTCACAGAATGGCGGCGTGACGACAGCGAGCACGGCAGCAGGTCTCCAGAATTTCATAAATTACAGTGCGTCGGCGAGCTTCTCGGGCGCCTCTGCCTCGATCGATACTGCAACCAATCCCGCGACTGGCGCGCAAGAATCAGGCAGTCCGGCGTCCACATCCGGGAGCCTTCCGTCAGGAACGCTATCTGTGTCCGTTGTCCCCCAGCTCAACAGCAAAACACTGGTGGCGGGACCCTATGCTGACACGCTGACGATAACGATCACACCTCAGTAGCGTTTGCATGCGTGGAACGGCTGCGCCGATCAGACTGGCAGGAAGCACGGGATTTCGTAGCAGATCCTGCTGAAGTCGACTCCAGCGTTTGTTCCTCCCGCCGCATCAATGTTCGCCGTCTCCTACGAGATCGCCTTTGTTTCGTTCAGGATGGCGAGGAGGCGCCGGCGCTTTCAGCGTCGCTTCGAAGCATATGACGTTTTCCAAAAAAAACTGGCTCTCGAAGCGTGCCTGATACCCTTGTTTTTCGAGCACGCTCCTCAGCTCATCAAACTACACCGAGTCCGCCGCGTAGAACTAAACATGGGCGTGATGAGCACGCAGAATAGTCTCATCGACGCATCTCATAACACCAATAGTGAACCAGGTGAGACCCGTACCCTCATTGCTGTAACCGGTGATGATGACTTGCTTGGAAACCAAAATGACCGCTTTTGGGATAAAGCGGCAATGTCGAGATGCCGGTGCGACAGGCCAACCTTCGATTTGGAGCGATAAGTGCGCATCATGCGCTCGTTTGTGGACTGATTTGTGGACTAATCCGGGGAGCTGGAAAAAAGTAAATAAAATCAATAACTATAGGAGGAATCCCTCTCCACCAACAGACCCGGCACGTGGGTCAAGGCGCGAACCGCCAAACTACTTGGCCTCGCCGCAAATGCCATTACCAAGGCAACCATCCTCGGCGTCCTCGAGGACGGCAGTGGTTTGCAACTCATCATCGTGTGCAAGACATCCCCCAGACGTGTCCTCCGTGGATGGCGCGGCGGAACATGGGTCTTGGCGCCTACGTTGCCATCGAAATCGACGAATCCAGAAATGCCGATTCAGCAAGGGATTGATGCGGCACATCAACTTTCCGCTTGATGCTACTCCCACGCTCGGAATATGGCGCTGCTTGCCAGAAAACAGAGCAGGGCATCCTCCGCCATGACGCGACGCTTCGTGCCTGCACACTTTCGTCTTGCTATCCGCCGGTCGTTCAGCGGCAGAGGTCTTTTCGCTGAGGAACGCATACCTAAAGGATCATGCGTCGTCGAATATCTCGGACGCCCTGCCACAGCCAAACAGATGAAAGAGAATCGCGGAAAATACCTTTTCTGGACGAGCGAGAGGAGCATGATCGACGGGAACATACCGGCGAATACAGCGCGCTTTATCAACCACTCCTGCGCGCCGAATTGTGAGGTCGATATCCACAAGCGTCGCGTATATGTCTTTGCCCTCCGCGACATCGCGCCCGGCGAAGAGCTTTCCTACGATTACGGCGAGGAATATTTCGAGATGCATCTGGCGGAAAGATGTCGCTGCACCAAGTGCTCCCGATTGTGAATTTCCGCAAACCTCGGCATCCGCGAATGGCGAGGGCGCTACTCATTCCGCTATGCGCCGGTCCTTACATAAGGCGCTCCGATCCACCGGTCGTCGAGGTCCCGCCTGCTGTACGCGCGGTACCGCCCTGATGCTATGCAGGACACTTCCCGCGATGTCCAGGACATGTTGAAGCGCTGTGGCTGGAGCTTCTGGACTACGCTAGCGGCTTCACTCCAACGAGGCTCACATTGTCTGGCGGCCGATGGCGGTGCGCTTGAACGTGCCGGCCGTCGGCGCAAAGGGGTTCGCTATTTTGCCACAATTTTGGACTTTACAGTCCAATCTAAAAAATAAGCATGCGTCTGTTTGATGGTTTGATCCGAGATGCGCAGAAAACAAAAAATTCACGCAAGCAAACGCGATGCGATCATGGACGCAGCGGCAGATCTCTTTGTCTCGTATGGGTACGACGGCGCTAGCATGGAGATCATCGCTGAGGCGGCTGATGTCTCGCGCCAGACGATCTACAATCAGTTCGAGAGCAAGGAGGCGCTATTTCGCGCCATCATTGACAATCTCGTAGATGAGTTCTTGGCGCCCTTGGCAAAGTCGAGCCGACGCACGAGTGTTCGCGAGACACTAATTGCGTTTGCCGAGCACACTCTTGATCTCTTGGTCCGCCCCAAATTCGTTGGCCTCTATCGCTTGACGCTCACCGAGACCACGCGGTTTCCGGACTTCGGTCCTTCCGTTTACGAGGCTGGTGCGCTCCGAGCGCAGGAGACGGTGGCGCTATACCTTCGCGAGCAGGCGCAAAGCGGCAATCTTGAATTGGCCGATCCCTTCCTCGCAGCTGGTCAGTTTATGGCACTGGTAGGTCGGGATACGGAACTCAAAGCTCTTTTCGGGGTCGAATCTCACCTCTCTTCCCAAGAGATCCGGCGGCGGGCCAAGGCCGGTGTCGATGTGTTCTTGAAGGCGTATGGGACAAGGGACGTGGTCCTGCCATCCAGAGTTCGAAGACCATTGCGATTGAGGTAGGCGATGTTTTCGAGGGGGGAGAGCAAAGGTGACCGGAGCAGGTTCGTAGTGCACGCTACGTTGCTTTTGGCCGCGATGCTTCTTGCTTTTCTCAATGCTGGTTGCGCAGCGACGCTTCCTCGCATCACCGTTCCAGAGACGCTAGTCGACGAAGCTCATCTAAGTGGAATGGAAGGTGTTCGCATTTGGGGAGATGCGTCTGAGGAATCTCTGCGGCAGCTGGTGCGGGCGGAGGCTCCCAAAATGCAAGCCCTCATGCAATCGCGCACGCGTCAGGGCGAACGTCCTGTCATCAATATCGCTGCTATATCGGGCGGTGCCGACGATGGTGCATTCGGAGCAGGACTTTTGGTTGGCTGGAGTGATGCTGGCACGAGGCCCGATTTCGATCTCGTCACAGGTGTGAGCGCAGGGGCGCTGATCGCTCCGTTCGTATTTCTTGGACGGCGGAAGGATGCTGAGCTCCAAGATATTTTCACCAAGTATACGCAACAGGACATCTTCACGAAAAACGTCATATCCGGGTTGGTTGGGGGCCCGGCTTTAGCTGACAGTTCTCCTCTTGCGCGTCTTATCGCCAGATATGTCGACAAGAAGTTCCTGCGTGAAGTTGCCCGTGAGCGGGCTAAGGGGCGCATCCTCTTGGTCGGAACAACGAACCTCGATGCGCAGCGTCCAGTGCTTTGGGACATGGGACGCATTGCGATGAGTGATAATCCTGAAGCTCTTGGTTTGTTTCGGAATGTCTTATTGGCCTCCGCCTCTATTCCCGGCGTCTTTCCCCCTGTGCACATTCAAGTCCGTGCGGACGGCAGGACGTATGACGAGATGCATGTCGATGGTGGCGTGACCCAGCAGGTGTTTGTGGCACCGCCTTCTTTGTCGCTCAAAAGTGCCGGACTAGGATCAAAGCCATTGGCCAGACGGGTTTTCATCATCCGAAATGGCAAGATAAGTCCCGAGTGGCAACCCGTGGAGGCGAACACGCTATCCATTACGGGGCGCTCGATCTCAACGCTCATCAAGAACGAAGGCCTCGGCGATCTCTACCGCATCTATGCGACCGCCAAGCGCGATCACATGGACTTCAATCTCGCAGCTATCCCCGCAAACTTCGAAATGAAAAGTCCGGCGCCGTTCGATCAAAAATACATGCGAGCACTCTATGATGTCGGTTATCGCTCGGGACGCCTCGGTTTTAAATGGATGAAGGCGCCGCCGGGTCTTGAAGAACAACCCATCTCCCAGACAAAAGCTCGAGATTTAGCTGTGTCTACGAACAATTGAGGACCACGAATGACGTCAGCAATAGCATTGAGGTTTGCCAAGCAATTTGCGGCGGCAAGCTTCGTCTTTTTTCTCGCTTCCCCTGTATTTGCGCAGGTCCCGGGTAGTCCGCCGGTCGTCGGCTATGTCGTTGCTGAAAAGAAGCCGGTCACGCAAATACAGGAGTTCATCGGGCGCATCGAAGCCGTCAATAAGGTGAATGTCGTCGCGCGTGTTTCTGCGGAACTTGAGGAAGCGCCGTTCAAGGAGGGCACAGAAGTCAAGAAGGGAGACATTCTTTATCAGCTAGAAAAGCCGCCCTATGAAGCGGCCGTTGAAAGCGCGAAGGCATCTGTCGATCAATTCCATGCGCTCCTTCGCAACGCCGTTTTGACCACGGAGCGCTATAAAAAACTTTTGTCCAGCCCCGCGGGCCAGCAATCGAGCGTCGATAGTGCGCTCGCACAGCAGCAATCTTATGAAGCCCAGATGCTCGGCGCCCAAGCGCAGCAAAAGACGGCCGAGATCAACCTCGGCTATACCACCATCCGATCGCCAATCGACGGTAAGGTTGGACGCATCGCCGTCACGGTCGGAAATATCGTGGGACCGACTTCGGGCACGCTGACCACCATCGTCAGCCAAGACCCAATGTATGTGACATTTCCGGTCCCATCGCCGACGTTGCTTGAACTCGGGCGAATGTACGCGTCAAAGGGAGGCTTCGACGCGGTTGTTCTTCGTATCCGCCTGCCGGACGGCACTCTCTACGCTGAAAAAGGGAAGCTTGATTACGTCGATCCTTCGGTCGCAACCAATACGGACACCGTCACGGTACGGGGAACCATTCCCAATCCGCTTCGCAAGTCTGGAAATGAATCGCTTCGCCCGTTGATTGATGGAGAATTCGTCACTGCTCTCGTCGAGGGCGTCGAGCCGGTCGTCGCTCTGGCAATTCCAAGGTCAGCGGTCTTGTCCGATCAGCAGGGCGATTACGTTTACGTTATCAGCGCTGACAATGTCGTAACCCAGCGGCGAATTCAACTTGGCCAGTCGACGGCCGCCGTCGCGATGATTTCTGCCGGACTGAGTGAAGGGGAAAAGGTCGTAACCGAAGGCATCCAGCGCGTTCGCCCCAATCTCAAAGTCGCCCCGCAGCCTGCCGGGCCCGATCCAATCAAAGCGAATGGTCAATAAGCCATGTTCTCAGCAATCTTTGTCGACCGGCCTCGGCTGGCGATCGTCATCGCCATTGTCATCACGATAGCGGGCGCGCTTGCAATATCGCGTATTCCCGTCGCGCAGTTCCCTGACCTTGTGCCGCCTCAGGTGCAAGTTTCGACGACCTATCCGGGTGCCTCCGCCAGCGTTGTCGAAGCCGCCGTCGCCCAGCCGCTCGAATCCCAGATCGTCGGCGTCGACAAGATGCTTTACATGAAGTCGAACAGCGGCAACGACGGCAGCTATAATCTGACGGTGTCATTCGCGCTCGGGACAGACCCGGACATAGATACGGTGAACGTCAACAATCGCGTGCAAGCTGCGCTGTCGCGTCTGCCGCAAGAGGTTCAGAAGCAAGGCATCACCGCGCAGAAGCAGTCATCGGCTATTCTTCAATTCATATTTCTCTATTCCGAAAGCGGTAAACAGGATCCGCTCTTTATCACCAACTACGCCACGATCAATGTTCTCGATCGCTTGAAGCGGATCGAAGGCGTCGGGCAGGCGAGCCTTTTCAGCACGCAAAATTACTCAATGCGCATTTGGTTCGACACGCAGCGTCTAACGAACCTCGGTTTGCAACCATCCGATATCGTATCGGCCATCGAAGCACAGAACGTTCAGGCACCTGTCGGGCGGATCGGTGCTCAGCCGGCTTTGGATGATCAGCAGTTCCAGATGAATGTGCAGACCCAAGGACGTCTCGAAACGCCGGAGCAGTTTGGCAATATCGTCGTCCGCGCCAATCCGGATGGGTCGGTCTTGCGCGTTCGCGACGTTGCTCGGACCGAGCTTGGAGCGCAGAATCTCGATGTCGGTTCGCGATTGAACGGCAAGCCCGCGGTGGCAATCGCAATCTATCTGTCTCCTGGCGCCAATTCCGTTCAAACGGCGGCCCGCGTCACGGCAGCGCTAGAAGATATGTCGAAGAGCTTTCCTGAGGGCCTTAAGACGCGCGTGGTCTATGACACGTCCGAGTTTGTAAGCGACACGATAGATGAAGTCATCCGCACAATCGGCGAAGCATTCGTGCTGGTCATTCTCGTCGTCTACCTGTTTCTTGGAAGTGCCCGCGCGACCATTATTCCGGCAATTGCTGTTCCCGTCAGTCTGATTGGTGCGTTTGCCGTTATGCTGGCGCTCGGCTATTCGGCCAACACCGTTTCGCTTCTCGCAATGGTGCTTGCTATCGGCATCGTCGTCGACGACGCGATTGTGGTGGTTGAGAATGTGGAACGCGTGATGGAGGAAGAGCCTGAGCTTTCGCCAGCCGAAGCGACGAAGAAAGCGATGGCGCAGATCACAGCGCCGGTGATTGCCATCACGCTTGTTTTGCTGTCGGTATTTGTGCCCATCGCCTTCATTCCGGGACTGACCGGAGAACTCTTCCGACAGTTTGCCGTCACGATCTCCGCCGCCATGGTTATATCGGCGCTCAATGCTTTGACGCTATCTCCAGCGCTCTGTGCCATCGTGCTCCGACGCTCGGAGAAGCGCGGCCCAATGGCTTATGTACTGCGCAGCATCGATCACGTCCGCGATGGCTATACGGCCGTCGTTCGTCGCCTTGTGCGCGTTTCGATTTTGAGCCTTGCAGCAGTGGCTGCGGCTGCAGCCGCCGTCTTCTTCGTGGCTAAAGAAACGCCGACAGGATTTGTGCCAGAGGAAGACCAGGGGGCCTTCTTCATTATGATCCAGCTACCGGATGGAGCCTCGGTCAATCGAACCACGGAAGTCGTCGAGCAGACTGAAGCGATTCTCAAGCGCTATCCCCAGATTCAAGATAGTCTCGCAATTGTTGGTTTCTCCTTGCTGGACAGCGGGGCACAGCCAAACTCAGCATTTATGGTCGCCCGTCTCAAACCCTTCGCCGACCGCAAGACAGCAAAGGATTCAGCGCAGACATTGATTGGCGAAGTGACGATGGCCGCGCAGCAAATAAGCAGCGCTCAAATCTTTGCATTCAACGTCCCGCCCATCATCGGGTTGTCGACGAGCGGTGGCTTCGAATATCAGCTCGAAAATCTCGAAGGCGCTGATCCCGCGACCATGGGCAATGTGATGCAAGGTCTGATCGCTGCGGCAAACCAGGATCCGCGATTGCAGCGCGTGTTCTCGACCTTCACGGCATCCAATCCATCGATCTATTTGAATATCGACCGCGATAAGGCGCAGGCCCTTGGCCTGGAGATCAGCGACATCTTTTCCGCACTGCAGTCGACATTGGGCGGTACCTATATCAACGACTTCAATCTCTTCGGCCGTGTCTGGCAGGTCAATCTGCAGGGCGAAATTGCCGATCGCAGCAATATCGGAGCTATCTGGAAGATCTTCGTTCGCAATAAAACAGGGCAGATGGTACCGCTGCGCTCAGTTGCAAACGTTTCGACAGTTCTCGGTCCGCAGACCATAGGTCGTTACAACAACTACAGGTCGACCACCATCAATGGCTCGCCGGCGCCGGGCGTAGCTTCCGGCACTGCGCTCGAGGCGATGACGGAGGTTTCCGCCAAGACGTTACCGCCAGGCTATAGTTTCGAGTGGACCGGGACGGCGTATCAGGAGCACCAAGCGCAGGGGCAGACAGCGATTGTCTTGGCGCTTGCGGTGCTGTTCGCTTTTCTGTTCCTGGTCGCGCTTTATGAGAGTTGGATGATTCCTGTGCCGGTATTGTTGTCGGTCACGGTTGGCGTACTCGGTGCCTTCCTCGGTATCAAGATCGCGGGCTTGTCCCTCGACGTTTATGCGCAAATCGGCCTCGTCGTCCTAATCGCACTTGCCGCGAAAAATGGCATTCTCATTGTCGAGTTTGCCAAAGAACGTCGAGAGCACGGCGATACCATCGAGGACGCGGCGGTGCTGGGAGCCCAGATGAGATTTCGTGCCGTTATGATGACGTCGATCGCGTTCATCCTCGGCCTTTATCCGCTCGTTATCGCGACGGGCGCCGCGATGATCAGTCGTCGCGATGTCGGAACTCCCGTGTTCGCAGGAATGCTCGGGGCAAGCATCGTCGGCATTTTTCTCATTCCGATGCTTTATGTGCTCTTTCAAACAATCCGCGAGCGCGTCAAGCGAAGTAGGAGTTCCGTTGTGGAATCCGCACAGAAGCCATAACCATCTTGACGGTCTTCCGTTGAGCGGGAGAGGGACATTTAAGTTTAGCACGATGACGGATGCTAATCTTTTTCATCGGGCGATGACTGCAGGTGGGACACTCTGGTCCGCGTGCTCTGAAAACACCAAAGACCGCTAGGTCGACGGCGGTGAGAATATCACCGCCGTCGCTGCTTCTTTTGCACTTTGGTCACGCCACAGCGGGATTGGTGTTGTTCGTTGATACACAGACACCGACGTCCCAGGCCATTTTGTACGCGATCGCCAGTGTGCACCATGGAAGTAATAATAACGATCGTTCCTAAGGCGAAATCCCCAGTCGAAATTGCAAACGTGCGCTCTTTCCTTGCAACTCGTCAGGACTTAATTATTTTTGCATGTCTGGAAATCCAGCGAAATTCTACGCCAGAGATCGTGGTAACTCGATAGATATACCGGTCGCCATATAAATTAGTGAAGCCAGCTGCATTACCTATGAGCTGTTCTAAATGCTCTCCATCTTCGGATGAAAGAACGACGTAGGCTGGGTTGGTGAAGGCGATGCGCTTTAGCGCCTGCGCAATTTCCCTCGCAGCTTTTGAAATTTCTTGTGACAGCATTTGTTACGCTTTAAATCCTGAGCGAAATGCAATGAGAGCGTTGGTGCTTTTGATCGAGAAAAAGAAACTGTTTGGTTTGTTCTTCCGGAATTTGATGCCTAACGCATTGTAAAGAGTTCTTGGTGGAACCGCTTCTCGATCGGGAATTGATGATCTGCAAAATCCCGGCGTAAGACTTCTCCAAATCCGACAGGTCCACAAAACCAGATGCTCGCAGCCGCCCATCCGCGAACTTCCGCACGGATGCGGTCGCCGCTAAGACGTCCGTGGCGTGCATCGACGAGAAAATGCAGGCGCACGCCGGCAGCCTCTGCATCCGCTCTCAGCTTGCGCTCCGCTACCTCATCATAATCGGCAGTGGGATGAAAGAGATCGATCCTTTGAGGTGAAGGCGTGTGGCCATCGGCGCGCAATTTGGCGAGGTATTTCATTCGCGCGATAAAGGGTGTGATGCCGATACCTGCGCCGATCCAGATCTGGTGCGGGCAGGTGTCGTCGAAAGCAAAGCATCCATATGGACCTTCAATTCTCACCTCCTGCCCCACGACAAGCTTGTCTTTGATCCGTCGCGTGTGATCGCCAAGCTCTTTGACGATAAAATTGATATGATGGTTCGCATCATTCCATGCGGACGCGATTGTGTATGGGTGCGCGCCTTCAGAGGGATCCGATACAACAAAAGCGAATTGGCCTGGTTTATGGCCTGCCCACCCAGAAGGGACATCGATCTCGGTCTCAAGAACCCGAACGCCGGGATAATACTCAAGAGACGTGATGCGGCCCTTCGCCTGTCGCCCGACCCCGATGCGCCTTAGAAGAACGATGACAGCTGACCATACACCGCCAACAATCAATAATGCCGTGACAATACTGATTGGAGAAGACCAGTAAGAGAATTTGATAAGTACGGCGGAATGGAACGCGAGCACGAGAAATGTGAGAGCAAGGAGTTTATGAGTCTGATAGAAGAAACGGTAAGGGATGCTGCGGATTAGGGCGATGGCGATGAGAATCACTGCCGCATAGAAAGCCCATTCCCCGAGTTCCTCGGCGTTATGGCGAAGTGTTAAAAGAATCTGTTCGATTTGGTTGGCCGCCGGAGGTCGTGGCCCGCGGAGAGGCCGTTCAAGAAGTCCGAAGCCTACGGCCCATTTGGGGCCCTTTGCCCACAACCAATGTGATATGGCGAGAACCAATGCGCCAATACCGAGCCATTTGTGGAGACGGTACATTTTATCGAGACCGCCGAGCCATGGCTCAACCCATCGCGGACGGAGCGAGAGCATCATGGCTACGCTCATGCATCCGACGGCGAGAACGCCCGTGTATTGCATCATCAGGGAGCGGAGGCCGAAGAAGTCTTTCGTTGTGAATGCCGCGGGCTCGGCGAGTATCCACAACGCCGTCAGCGCCGTGAGGAAGATCCAAAATGTGTATTTGATTGTGCGCATGGTGCCGAAAGTATGAAAGCATTTCTGCAAGCGGTGCTTGACACCTGTCAATGCTGCTGCGGTTTTTCATTCACGCAATCGATTTACGTGGTTCTGCCTGTTCACTCATTTCAACACTCGCATTTGCTTTACGGCCGCGGGAAATTCGATCGAGTTTGAGGAACCTATTCGGTCTTGGCGCGGCGTATCGGAAAGCGGGGGCCAATTCACGGGTAGCCTGTCGCCCTTGTGGCAGTAAACACGCGTGTGGATGTTGTGGCAGTGGCGATAGCTTCGAGCATCTGCAAGGCGAGTGAACTTTTCGGAAGTTGTCCTTTCCGTCAGCGTTTCGACAATTGAAGCTTTTGCCATGTCCAAGCTGCCATTGGCGAAGCAAAGACAGGCGGCTATCGCAAATAACCGTAGAGCAGAGATCCTGCGCATATTTAATGTTCCTTTAGTTTGGCAACATTGCATTTGGATTCAGGCGTGGAAGATCGATCACAGGGGGGTGTCGAAATCCTGCGGTGCGGAGAAAGGAGATGATGAAATCGGCGTGTTTGCGCGTCCGGTAGATTGAGTGCCCACACCGCCAGAGCCCAGACGCCGCCGACGAAAAGGGCTGGCCCGACAAGGGTCAGGATGGTTTCGGTAAAAAAGCTGACGCTCATCGCTTGCTCCCTTTCTTAGGGATAGCCTCGTTGGCTGATGCAAGCGGCTGGAGCCGGGCAAAGCGCTCAATGGGTTCAATCCAAAAGAGCATATGAAAAATGGGCATTCGTTGTGCGATGGCTTCCAGAATATCGTCGGCCTCGGCACGCTCGAGAACAGCGCTTATGAGATGTCTTTTGACACGGCCGCGCACGCGCTCGTTCACTGTCGTGCCGGAGAAACCAAAGCTATGTCCCTCAGCTTCCCATGTCGTGAAGCCGGGCATGGGCGGATCGCGCGAAAGCATCAGTTCGATGATGTTGTCGATGGCATCGGGCGGGCAGACGAGCGTGAGTTTGCAAAGGGATTTGTCCATGTGAGCTGTCCGGTGAGATTGGTGGAGCGTGTTCCGGCTGCTCCGAAACGCCGAAAGAGGATCGGCAGTAAAATGAGAGTCAGCGCTGTCGATGTTGCGAGGCCACCGATGACGACGATCGCGAGCGGCTTCTGGATCTCAGAGCCCGGCCCATTCGCAAACAGCAGTGGGACGAGCCCAAATGCGGCAATGCTGGCTGTCATCATCACGGGCCTAAGCCGCCGAAGAGCGCCTTCATATACGGCCTCGCCAACGCTCGCGCCGGCTGCCAGCAGCTCATTGAAATGGGTGACGAGGACCAAACCATTCAGAACGGCTATGCCGAGAAGGGCGATGAAGCCGACCGAAGCGGGCACGGACAGGTATTGACCAGAAACCCAGAGCGCAAGGACACCGCCGACGAGAGCAAACGGCACGTTGGCAAGGATAAGGAGCGATTGGCGAAGCGAGCGCAGGGTTGCGAAGAGAACACCGAAGATGAGCCCTAGGGCTATCGGAACGACGATCGTCAGACGGGCGGCGGCGCGCCGCTGATTTTCGAACTGACCGCCCCAGACGAGATAATATCCTTGGGGCAACTGTACCTGGGCAGCGACCGCCCGTTGTGCATCATCAACGAACCCAACGAGATCGCGGCCAGTGACATAAGCCTGAACAACGGCAAACCGAGATGCGTTTTCGCGATCGATTTTGACCGGGCCAGCAACGCGCTCAAGCTTTGCAACATCGCCGACACGAATGAGGCCGCCGTCGCCAGTCGCGAGCTGCGTTGCAGCGAAGATCTCGGGAGCATCGCGAACCTCGCGTTCGCCGCGTATGATAATGTTTGTTCTACGCCCGGGCTCCGCGACGATCCCTGCGGAAGTCCCCTCGAGTGTCGAGCGGAGTTCGTCTTGCAGCTTCGTTGCCGAAAGCCCAGAACTCCCCGTTAGGAGCCGGTCGACATTGATTTTCAGATAGTCAACAGCATCGTTAGCGACCGTAGAGACTTCCGCGGCGCCGGGGACCTTGCTCAACGTCTCCTGAATTTTACCAGCAAGATCGGATAGTGTTTTCAGGTCTGGACCAAAAATCTTGATGGCGAGATCGCCGCGTGCACCCGTCAGCATCTCATTGGTCCGCATTTCGATCGGCTGTGTAAACGCGAACTCGTAGCCCGGTACGTTTGCCATCGCCTCGCGAAGCTGTTCGAGCAGCCAAGACTTGTCGGGAACCCGCCACTCGCTCTTCGGCTTGAAGACCATGAAGGTATCGGTCTCATTGAGCCCCATGGGGTCGAGGCCCAGCTCGTCCGATCCCACACGCGCGACGATGCGTTCGATCTCGGGGACTTTCTCCTTGAGGACGCGCTGGATCTGAAGGTCGCCTTCAATACTGGCCTTCAGATTGATGGAGGGATGCTTCGTGATCTGCATGATCACCGCTCCCTCATCCATGGTCGGCATGAATGATTTTCCGATCGCGCTGTAAGCAATTCCGATGAGACCTACGCCCGCCGCCGCGATCAGATAGACCGGCAGCGGGAAGGCGAGGCAGGCAGCCAGCAACGCGCGATAGCCTCGATTTAAAAGCCGCATGAGCGGCGGCTCGGGGTGGGATCCAGCTTTCAGTGCCAACGAGCAAAGAACCGGGATCAGGGTCAATGACAGGATGAGGGAGCTGCTCAGCGCGAAAATGATTGTCAGCGCCACTGGCCCGAAGAGTTTGCCCTCGAGTCCCTGTAGTGACAGCAGCGGCAAGAAGACGAGGCAGATAATCAGAATTCCAGCTGCAACCGGCACTGCAACTTCGCTCGCCGCCCGGTAGACGGTATGCAGCTTCGGAACGCTAGCTAGTTCTCTGTTGTGCTGCAAATGCTCGACTGTGTTTTCGACAACGACGACAGCCGCATCTACGATTAAACCGATGGCGATCGCCAAGCCGCCGAGGCTCATCAGATTTGCGGACATGCCAAACAGCTGCATCATGACGAAAGTCATAAGAGCCGCGAACGGCAGAGTGATTGCGACGACGAATGCCGCGCGGAAGCTGCCCAGGAAGGCAACAAGCAGAACAACCACGAGCACTGTAGCTTCGATTAGAGCTTTCCTGACGGTGCCAACCGCGCTGGAAATCAGATCGGAGCGGTCATAGAAGACGTTGATCCGCGCCCCTTTGGGAAGGCTGGGGCCGAGATCAACTAGCCGTTGTCGGACGGACTTGACAATGGCGCTGGCGTCAGCGCCGCGCAGCGATAAAACCAAGCCTTCAACGGCTTCGCCTTTTCCATCTTCGGTTACGGCACCGTAACGTGTCAGGCTGCCCACCTCAACTTTCGCGACATCGCGGAGGCGCAACACGCGGTTGCCGTCGCGTTTGAGAATGATCGCCTCAAGATCTTTAGGGGTTTGGACGGCCCCCTGGACGCGTACGACAAGCGCTTTCTCGCCTTCGCTCAATCTCCCCGCACCGTCGTTGCGATTGTTCGCTTCTATGGCCTGAGCGATATCCGAGACGCCGAGACCGGAAGCTGCCAAAGCTGCGTGATTGGGTATGACTTCGAACGTTCGGACTAGGCCGCCGAGTGCATTGACGTCAGCAACGCCGGGAATTGTTCGAAGCGCCGGACGTATTGTCCAATCGAGCAGGCTTCGCCGCTGTTCGAGCGATAGGTCACCACCTTCGATGGTGAACATGAAGACGTCCGAGAGCGGGGTTGAGACCGGTGCGAGGCCGCCTGTAACGTCTGTTGGCAAGTCGCCGCGAATTCCCGCCAAGCGTTCCGCGACCTGCTGGCGTGCCCAGTAGATGTCGGTCCCGTCCGCGAAGTCGAGGGTGATATCTGCGATGGCGTATTTCGCGGCGGATCGCAAAACGACCTGTCCTGGAATTCCCAGCAGTTCCATCTCGATCGGCGTGATGACACGTGTCTCGACTTCTTCCGGCGTCATGCCGGGTGCTTTGAGAATCATCTTCACCTGAACCGGCGAGATGTTCGGGAAAGCGTCGATTGGGATCGTTCGAAACGCGTAGCCTCCCGCCGCGGCGACGAGGCCGAACACCAACAAAGTGAAGGCTCTTTGCGTGAGAGAGAACTCAATAAGACGGCGAAGCATTCTTTTAGTTCCCAGCCGAAAGACGTTCGAGCTGAGGCAGTCCGCTTGCCGCGACCTGGGCGTCGCTTGTGATCGAACCTGAGATCGTGGCGATGCTCGAGGATTTGCCGCGCAATCGCACAGGAACGACTGCGAACCCGCCTTGGCTGCGGACAAAAACCGCTGCCTGTTCGCCGATCCGGACAACAGCCGAAGCCGGAACGTTCACGGCTCCCGAGACGGTTGAGCGTTGAATGGCTACCGAAACAATCTGGCCGGCGAAGAGGTGAGAGTTGCCCGGAATCGCCGCGAACATCACAGCCGAACGCGTGGCGCGATCGAGAGAGCCTCCGACGGAAACGACCCGGCCCTCTGGCCCGTTGATTATCTGTACGACATCGCCAGGCTTCACGAGCGCGATGATGTCCACGGGCACTTGGATCTGCACCCACAACTCGTCGCTTGTATCGATGGTCGCGACACCGGCCATCGCCTCGACTTTTTCACCGGGCATGACGAGCGTCTCGGCGACTGTACCGTCAGCTGGCGCAGGAATGGTGTACTGTCCGTTCTCGCGAGTGATTATTCCGTTCAGCGCTGTCGCGCGCCTATGCTGGTCAAGGACGGCGCGTACTTTCGCCACTTGTGCTTCGGCTTCATCCGCCAGCGTCGGATTCTGGAAATTCTTGTCGGCGAGCGCGCGCCTTCGACGTGCGATAGCTTCGGCTGTTTGCAATTCGGCCTCAGATTGCGCGAGCTGACTTTGGGCATCAAGTAGCTCACGACTGGAAACCGTGATCAGCGGCTCTCCCTTCTTCACGCGCTGACCCGGCAGCACGTGCACCTGTGTAGTCGTACCCGCGAATGGCGCTGCCGCAACGAGACGGGAATTCAGAGGAGGAACGACGGTGCCTGGCAGAATCGCTATCGTCTCCCTGCTCGCCGGCTGGGCAGGCTCGACATGGATATTGAGATTTCGGATCTGCTCTTCGGTAATTCGGACGTCCTTTGCGTAGACGCTTACCGGCGATATAAGTGCAATAAATGCAAATATCTGGGAGAGGACTGTTCTTCGGTCCATCGATGAATCCTTTCACGGCGATGCCGTGCGCGGAGACATGCGGTGCCGAGCTGAAAAGAAGCTGAATTGAACCTGCAGCAAACCTGACGACACTTTTTCAGGTTCGTTTCAGGCTGACTGTGCTAATTTTTCTGCAATGTGCAGGAGAAGCCCATTCGCATTTTGCTAGTCGAAGATGATGACGAGATCGCCGACCGCCTCGTGACAGGACTTGGGCGATCGGGATTTACCGTCGAGCGCGCCGACAACGGCAGCGATGGCTACGCTATGGGGATCGAAGATGAGTATGCTGCGGCAATACTCGATCTCGGCCTTCCGCAGATGCAGGGTCTCGACGTTCTCAAGCGCTGGCGTGCGAGCGATTGCAAGATGCCTATCTTGATTCTCACGGCACGTGGGACATGGGCAGAGAAAGTCGACGGTCTTAACGCAGGGGCGGATGATTACATCACGAAGCCCTTCCACATCCCAGAGGTCGCGGCACGGCTCAAGGCGTTGATCCGCCGGGCCTCGGGAATTGCAAGCCCGGTCATAGTCCATGGCGCCCTCTCGCTCGATACGGCTTCAAGTCGCGTTCTGCTCGATGGTAAAGCTGTCGAATTGACGGCGAGCGAACTCAAGATGCTCTCTTATTTCATGCACCGCATCGGCCGCGTCGTATCGCAGGCCGAGCTCATCGACCATCTCTATGCTCTGGAGGATACTCGAGAGTCGAACACCATTGAGGTGTACGTTAGCCGCTTGAGGCGGAAGCTTGGTCCGAACGTCATTACGACAGTGCGCGGACTTGGCTACCGGATGGATTGAAGCGGTATGACCAGTTTGAAACGCCGGCTGATCGTTGCTGCGACGCTTTGGATTGCCATCGCCATGATTGCGGCGGGCTTCGTGCTCTCGGGGATCTTCAAACGCCATGTGACCAATCAGGTTTATTTGGAAATCTATGAGCACCTCGACGAACTTGTTCATTTGACGGACTTTAAACTCACCGGGTCGCCACAGCTCAAGCGTGGTCTAAGCGATCTTCGCTACGATATCCCGATGTCCGGCTACTATTGGGAAATCACGAAGGCAGGTGATGTTCTCGCAAGGTCTGCCTCTCTCAATGGCAAACAGCTTTCAATTCCAGCTAATGATGTGACAGACCTTGGAATGCGGACCAGCGCAGTCGCGGGGCCGTCTGGGACTGTCCTCATCGCGGAAAGGGCTGTCTCAATATCGCCCGGCGCTCGTCCGATACGCTTTATTGTCGGGACGGATCAGCGACACGTCGATGACGTCGTATCTCGATTTCGCGGCATCCTGTCGTGGTCGCTTGCGGTGTTTGGACTTTCGATGATCTTTGGCGCCGCGCTTCTGATCTTGTACGCACTGAAGCCGTTGGATGCATTGCGAACGGCTCTTGCGAATGTGCGAACCGGTGCTGCCAAAAGGCTTGAGGGAACGTACCCCACGGAAGTTCGTCCGCTGGTGGACGACCTCAATGCGTTGCTCGTGTCAACGGGAGAGTTGATTAAGAGAGCCCGGACGCAAGCGGGTAACTTGGCGCACGGATTAAAAACGCCTCTCGCTGTTATGGTGGATGAGGCTTATCGCATTGATGAACAAGGACTGCCGCAATCGTCGGCGACGATACTGGCTCAGTGCCGCAAGATGCAAACACAGATTGACTATCAGATCGCCCGCACGCGCGCCGTCGCTTTGCGTTCGGTGCCAGGGACCGTAGCTGAAGTTCACAAGGCTGCAGAAGAAGTCTCTCGAGCCCTTGACCGATTGTACCGGGAGAGCGGCATAGAGATATCAGACGATGTTTCGAAGGGGCTATTGGTGGCCTGCGATTCACAAGACCTGAACGAGATGTTGGCGAATATCGTCGATAACGCGTGCAAACATGCCAACTCGCATGTTCGCATCTCTTGCCATGGGCGGCCTTCTGACAAATGCTTTAGCTTATATGTCGAGGATGATGGAAAAGGGCTTCCGCCTGAGGCATTTGAGGTTGTTTTCGAAATCGGTGAACGATGGGACTCCCGTGAGGCTGGTTCCGGACTTGGACTTTCTATCGTCCGCGATTTGGCAGAACTCTATGGCGGCAATATCAAGTTGCAAAAATCAGGTATGGGCGGCCTTGGCGTTGTTCTGACGCTTCCAGCTGCGGTGCAAGTCGATGTCGCGCGCCTCACGTAGTTCGTTCTGGGGGAGCCTTAGAACGGTCGTCGGCGAAAACAGCTAGGCACCGTAACGTGTTTGGCGATCGCGATGTCTATCACGAGATTGCCGTCTAAGCCGTCTAGTCCGCCGAATTTGCCGAATGGCGAAAAAAGTCAACGACCGACGTCCTTTCAATTCCAGTTCAGGTTTCTGAGCTGCGAGCATCGCCAGCCGTAATAGGCGCAATCGCTTCTGCACCAGAGTTGCAAAGTCGCTTGGGTCTTTCGCGACTGTAGGAGCCGATCTTACTGTCCAATATGGGATGCTAGGCGCTCATGAGATTTAGACCTCTGGCAGCCCCGCAATGCGTAGGCCCTCTGAGAAGACATCGACGTCTTGCTGGCGGCGAATGGATAACCAATCCTTCAAATTTGAAATGCGGAGCGATGGATCCAGCTCCCGAAGCTGAGCCATTGCCTGTTGGGCTTCGCCGATCCGTCCGGAAAGCGCTCGTGTTGCTGCGATGAGCCCGATCACCATGAGAAAACTCGGCAAGTTTCTGTAGGATAACTCCGCCCAGCGAGACGCTTCCTCTATACGTCCCGCAAAGAGATGCGCCATGCCGATTCCCGCCTGCATACGATAGAGTTCGGGATCCAATGGACTGAGCCGCATTGCGCGCTCGAAGTGCGCGATGGCGCTTTCGCTTTCACCGTGCCAGGTTCTCAGGAAGCCGCCGAGAAACCAAGCCGAGGCAAGATTGGGATTGAGAAATACCGCGCGGTCGAGGAGGGCAATCCCAGCGTCCAGATCGCCTGCAAGATGGGCCAAGGCATGGGCGCCGCGTGTTATAGCGATAGCATCGTCGCGTCCCAATTCGACAGCCCTATGTGCTAATCGTGTTCCCTCTGCAATTTCCGTATCGCGATCTGCACACCAACCATTGATCTTGCGCCAAAAATAGCACCAACCTGCCATTGCGTGCGCGACCGCATAATCGGGGTCGAGTTCAATGCTTTTTCCGAAGAGTGGAAGGGCCAGTTCAATTGATTCTCGCGTTCCGCGATGCACATGAGCAAGGCCGCGCAAATATAAATCGTAGGCATTGAGGCTGGCCGTCGGCTTGCGTTTCGCGCGTTCGATTTCAGCAAGTTCGACGTGCGGGCCGATTGCTCCGGCGACGCCGGCCGCGATACGATCCTGAAGCTGGAATATATCGTCGAGCGTTCCTTCAAAACGCTCTGCCCAGAGTTGTGATCCGGTCGTTGCATCTATGAGCTGGCCGGTGATGCGAATGCGGTCGGCCGCCTTACGCATGCTGCCTTCAAGTACATAGCCAACGCCGAGTTCTCTCCCGATTTGCTTAACATCGAAAGCGCAGTCTCGATAAATGAAACTTGAGTTGCGAGCGATCACGAACAGCCAACGCACGCGCGACAGGGCTGTAATGATCTCTTCGACGACGCCATCTGCAAAATACGCCTGTTCGGGGTCACCGCACAGACTTTGAAAGGGCAAAACGGCAATCGAAGGTTTGCCGAGATTAGAAAGTTCGGAGGGCGGAAAGCCGATCGGAAAATCCGCTGAAGGAGCTGTAGAGCCGTTCGGCGGATTGGCTTCCCTTACATCGCCGATAAAGCGAAATCCCTTGCGCGGGATCGTCTTCACGAGCTGCTGAGCGCTTCCGGTATCGCCGATTGCCCTGCGGACGGCATTAATATGGCTGGTGAGCGTCGATTCCGAAACAATTCGCCCGGCCCAGACGGTATCGAGCAAGTCGTCCTTGCTCACGACGCGATCACGGTTGCGGAGAAGAAAAAGCAGGAGATCGAAGACTTGCGGGCCGAGGGCAATGGCTTGCGATGCCCGCGTCAATTCCCGCCGCTCCGGATCGAGCACGCAATCTCTGAAAAGAAAATGCACGTAAGCGTTCCATCCAAGCCGCACAACGCGAACTCCCGCACGCTCTGATACGCACGGTCTGCGAAAATGGGCGCATTGCCTTCAAAGTCGAGCTTGGACGGATTTTCAAGAGAAACTCAAGCCTTTTTCAAGGTGCCGGCAAAGTCGTCGTGACCGCGTTCCGGCATTCTCCGCAAAGACAGCGACGGATGCGCTGCGCTTGATTTGGAGAGCCTTTATGAAAATCGTGGTCATCGGCGGAAGTGGGCTCATCGGGACGAAACTTATTCGTCATCTTCAGGAGAAAGGACACGAAACCATCGCGGCATCGCCCAACACGGGCGTTAATACCATCACGCGAGAGGGACTCGCCGGGGCATTGTCTGGCGCACAAGTTGTCGTCGACGTCGCCAATTCGCCGTCGTTCGAAGACAAGGCTGTTCTTGAATTCTTTGAAACGTCGGGACGCAATCTTCTGGCCGCGGAGGCTGCGGCCGGAGTTGAGCATCACGTGGCGTTGTCGGTCGTCGGTGCTGACCGCCTTCCTGAAAGCGGTTATCTTCGCGCCAAAGTTGCGCAGGAGGCGCTAATCAGGGCCTCCAAAATTCCGTTCACTATATTGCGGTCCACGCAATTCTTCGAATTCGTCGCTGCCATCGCCCAATCGGCGACCAAGGGTAACGACGTTCATTTGTCGCCGGCGTTTCTGCAACCCATCGCCTCGGACGACGTGGCGCGGGCACTGGCTGATCTTACTGTCGGAAAGCCGGCGAACGGTATCGTCGAGGTGGCAGGGCCAGAAAAGGTCCCACTCGATGAAATCGGCCGTCTCTATCTCTCCGCGACGGGCGATCGCCGGCGGGTGATTGCCGACGTCCATGCTCGTTATTTTGGAACCGAGCTCAACGACAAATCCTTGACGGCCGACGACAACGCGATCCTCGGACAGGTCCGCTTTGCGGATTGGTTGGCGCAGCGGTCTGCAGCATGAACGTTATCGCTCCATTGTCGTCTCCGTCTCGTTCAACGAATGGAAATCAAATAGATATGCCGAAAATCATTTCTCTTGCCATTGCCGTCGCCCTCGGCGTTGTCGCGATAGCGAACGGCATCTTCATGCTTGTTGCGCCGGAGAATTGGTATTTCGCCGTGCCAGGCGTTACGACAACCGGGCCCTTCAACCAGCACTTCGTGCGGGACATCGGACTGATCTTCGTTTTCATCGGCGCCGCGTTTTTTCTCGGCGTTGCGCGAGCCGATCTCCGGATCGTCTTTTGGGCCGCGCCGTCACTCTGGCTCGCCGGGCATGCACTCTTTCACTTCTGGGAGGTTGCGGTTGGCATCTGCTCAGCTTCTGTCATTCCTAGGGACTTTCCTGCGGTGACCCTGCCGGCAATCCTTGGCCTTTCAATCACCGCCTGGGCGATGACTGAGAAGTGTTCGACACGCGTCTTAGGAGCCAAAGGCTCTCAGGCGATCGGCAAACTCTAGCGCGCGGCGCTGAAGGTCTCGCGATTGAAAGACTGCACGTGCCGTCATCCTGCTCCGCTTCGCCGAAACTGCTCCAGTGAAGCGCGCATCAAATCTACGAGAAATTACCGCGCGGCATGTACACGGCGCACGCGCATCTCGTGAACGGAGAACTTTTGTCTTTCATCATCGCCCGACATTTCACGAAAGACGTCACATTTCTTTCAGGAGACTAAAATGAATCTGCACAATCCACTGCAATCCGACAATCGGATTGCCGAAGAGCTTGTTCCCTCGCGTTATGCTGTGCGTGTCGGCGACATTGATGTACTTGTCATCAGCGACGGGGTGCTCCCGCTACCGACGGCAATGTTGGGACCCAACGTCGAGGCAGCAGACAGGGCTGACTGGCTGAAAGAAATGTTTCTGCCGCCAGATGCTTTCGACTGGGCGCTGAACGCGGTTGTGGTCCGCAGTGGCGGAAGGACGATCCTCATCGACGCGGGTCTAGGATCAGATCCGGACTTGCACCTGCCGCGCGCGGGGCAACTGATCAAGCGACTGGAAGCCGCCGGCATTGATCTTTCGACCGTGACCGATGTGGTGCTGACACACATGCACATGGACCACGTTGGGGGACTGCTTGTGGACGGAGTGAAGGACCGACTGCGTCCAGACCTGCGGATACATGTTGCTGCCGCCGAGATTGCGTTCTGGGAGTCACCTGATTTCTCTCGTACCGCGATGCCCCCGGGTTTTCCGGACGCACTTCGGGTGGCTGCCCAACGGTTCGTGCAAGAGTATAGCGGTCAGCTACAGCGGTTCGATGAGGAGCAAGAGGTGGCGCCGGGAGTAATTGTTTATCGCACTGGCGGCCACACTCCCGGACACAGCGTGGTTCGCTTGGCATCTGGCGGCGATCGGCTGATGTTTGCTGGCGACGCCATGTTCGCGGTTGGGTTCGAGCACCCAGACTGGCACAACGGGTTCGAGCACGACCCAGAGGAAGCAGCCCGCGTCCGCATCCGTCTTCTGCGGGAGCTGGCAGAGACCGGCTCAATGCTGGTGGCCACTCATCTTTCCTTTCCGTCCGTTGGCCGGGTGGCGGTAGATGGTGATGCCTTTCGATGGGTACCGCTCTTCTGGGATTACTGATGGCTTGTCAGGCTAGAGCCGAACGAGTCCGTGTTCATTAGATGAACTGGCTGATCGGCTGCGGTTCTCTCCGTTGTAGCCGGCCG
Source organism: Hyphomicrobium sp. DY-1 (assembly GCF_047497105.1). Lineage (NCBI taxonomy): Bacteria > Pseudomonadati > Pseudomonadota > Alphaproteobacteria > Hyphomicrobiales > Hyphomicrobiaceae > Hyphomicrobium > Hyphomicrobium sp. DY-1. Next base: position 3,975,101 of record NZ_CP134870.1, read on the forward strand.
ACCTGGGAAGCAGCCGCCAGTCTGCTTCTTTCAGGCTGCGCGTGCCGCCGTGGGCGCCCTCTTTATCTCGTCTCTTCGGGCTGGCGATTGTAGATGTCGTCGGTGCGCTGAATGTCGTCCTCGCCGAGGTAGGACCCGATCTGCACCTCGATGATCTCGACGGGAACCTTGCCGGGGTTCTGCAGCCGGTGCCACTGCGTCGCGAAAATGTAGACGCTCTCGTTCTCGCGAACGAGCTGTTCCTTATCGCCGATCGAAACCTGCGCCGTGCCCTGCACCACGATCCAATGCTCGGAGCGATGATGATGCATTTGCATCGACAGCTTGCCGCCGGGCTTGACGTGCAGCAGCTTGACCTGGAACCGCGGCCCGATGTTCAGCGTCTCGAAGTAGCCCCACGGCCGATAGTTCCGCAGGTGCTGTTCCTGCTCCTTGCGGTTCGACAGCTTCAGCCGCTGCACGACTTTCGAAACGTCCTGCGTGCGGGTCTTGTCGGCAACGAGCAGCGCATCCGGTGTGTTGACGATGATGAGATCGTTGAGCCCGATCGTCGACACGATCGACTTCTCGGAGTGGACATAGCAGCCGGACGTATCTTCCAGCACGGCTTCGCCCTTGATGAAGTTGCCCTTGTCGTCGCGCGGCGCGATATCCCACAGCGACGACCATGAGCCGACGTCGTTCCAGCCGACATCCATCGGCAGGATCGCGGCCTTGTTCGTCTTCTCCATCACCGCGTAGTCGATCGAGATGTTTGGCGAGGCCGCAAAGCTCGTTTTATCCAGCCGCAGGAACCCGAGGTCTTCGCTGGCGCCCGCGAGCGCCGCGCGCGCGGCGTCCAGAATGCCCGGTTCGTAGCGTTCGATCTCGGCGAGGAACGTCTTGGCGTTGAGCGCGAAGATGCCGCTGTTCCAGAAGTACGAGCCATCAGCCAGATAATCTTCGGCGGTGGCGCGGTCGGGCTTTTCGGCAAAGCTCGCAACCTCGAAGGCGTCGCCGTCAAATCCTGACAGCGCCGCGCCGCGCTTGATGTAGCCGTAGCCGGTGTGGGGCTCCGTCGGCGTGATGCCGAAGAGAACGAGCTTGCCCGTCTCGGCCACGGCGGCGGCCCGCCGGATATTCTCCGCAAAGAGCGCCTCGTCGCCGATGACGTGATCGGACGGCATGACGGCGAGGATCGCATTTGGATCGTCACGCAGCGCGATCAGCGCCGCAACTGCAATCGCCGGCGCCGTATTGCGCGCGATCGGTTCAAGAATGATGGCCTTAGGCTCGATGCCGGCGCGGTCGACTTCCTCGCGCACGAGAAAGCGATGATCGTTGTTACACAGCAGGATCGGCGCCTCGAAACCGGCCTTCTGCGGCAAGCGCGCCAATGCCGAACCCAGAAACGACGTGTTCTGACCATTAAAGAAGCGAATGAATTGCTTCGGATACATCGAGCGCGACAGCGGCCAAAGCCGCGTCCCCGAACCACCCGACAAGATCACTGGATAAATGGTGCTCATCAAATAATTCCTTCTCTCCGGCGAGCCGTGTCCACATTAGAGTGCAGGATAGCTTTCAACTAATTCACCTGGTTAGCCCAGTCGCGATGCGTTCAGCCAATTGCTCAGAAGCTGGTCCTCTTGGGGCGAAAAGGAAATTATTGACGAAGTCCATGTCCCGCCGGGAACGTGACCAGTCGAGAGCTTTGCGGTCCTGCAGCCGGTCCTCGAACGCGTCAATCGGATGAAGCGCATTTTTGTAAATATAGTAGCCAGCGTAATTGCGCTCTTCGAAGAACTCGCGGATGAGGGCAATTTGGCCAGGAGCGACGAGCGTCTCGATCTCGATTAGGAACGTGGGTGAGTTCGCCTCGATGAATTGCTTTGCACCGCAAAGAACGTCGTATTCATGGCCTTCGACGTCTATCTTTACGAAGCCGACATCATGGCCTGCCAGTTGGTCGAGCGTGGCGGTCGTAACTTCGGTAACGTCTGTTGAACCGTTTTGAGCAGTTTGCTCGAGGGTTGAGTGCCCTGTCCCTTCGGTGGGAAGGAAGAAAGGGCGCGTTTGATCGGCGGCCGAAGATGCGGCCTTCTCGACAATTGTGACGTTGTCGATGCCCTTGCGGCGAACAAGATCCTTCAATAGCCGCGCTACTTCGAGATGCGGCTCGAACGCGATGACAAACTCAGTATGTTTCGAAAGCAGGATCGTATAGCGGCCAAGGTTTGCGCCAACATCTATGCTCCCACGATTAGGATCGACGATGTCGCCGATGATGTCCTCTTCTCTCTCAGCAAATTTATCATGAGCCAAATATCGATCGTGCATGTGTACCGGCGCGAGCTTCCACGCTAGGTGCGAAAGCGTCGTTCTCAGACCATTCTGCATATTAAACTCCTATGACTGGGGGGATGGCGTGCGTACTTGGTAAGGATCGTGTGCGCGGTAGACAGCAACCAAAACGTACATCAGTGCCAACGCGAGGGCGCATCCGTAAACGCCGCCGGTCCAGATGCCTGTGGGCAGGAACACGGCAGTGAGCAAGGCGGAAAGCAAAGTGCTTTTCATGAGCAACGGATCGCGGCTCCTGCAGTAGAGACGCAATGCCCCCATCTCGGCGATGATCCGTGCGAGCGTCGCGGCGAGCAAGAGCCAAAGCAAGGCTTGGTATTTGATAAGAAGGGGGCGGTCTAGATAAGGCACGATGAACCAGACCACGCATGCAGCAGCCAATCCGAGGAGCGTCGCCTCCATAAGGGCGCTCCGCGTGGTCTGAATGTCGAGATCTCGAAATGCATCATCGTCTCCAGCCTGAAAAGCAGACACGAGGTGAGGCCGTGCAAATGACATAAGCCCAGAATTCACGAGATTATATATGGCCGTTCCGACTTGCCAGAAAAAGAAGTACACGCCAGCAAGTTCGAGTGACAGGAACGCGCCAACGAGATAGCGGTCGAGATAGATTGTGGCTGTCGATGCCAGACTATTTCCATAAAGAAGTGCGGATGCGCGAATGGATCGGCGAACCCGCTCAATAGTGGGAAGGTGAAATGCCGAGAGATGGGATCGAAGAAACACTGTGATCAGAATCGTCGCGGCTACGCTGCCGCCCAGCCAGAATGCCGATAGTGCATATATCGTGCGCCAGGTGGGCTCGAAGTATGCAGCAACTATGAATGCGATTGGCCACGATGTCGAAAGGACGCTCAGCACCACATTTGCCGCAAATGGGCGCCGGAGCTGAATCAAAAAGTCATAGCCGTCCATAACCAAGTGTTCGCCTGCCACGAGGCCAACAACAATAACAGCGAGCCAGGGGATCACGTCCGCCATCGCAAGTGCCGCGGCCATCATGAGCGCAAGAGCGTACAAGATGACGTACGGCGAAAAGTATCCCGCAATGAGCAGCGACTGTTCGGTGTGGCTGACGTCTGTCAACTCGCGCGCCACTTGGCGATTTAAACCGAGGCGAAGAACGATCGGCAAAATTGCGACTTGCCCCTGAAGCAGACCATATATACCGAGATCGGTCAGCGACATGAGTTTCGCGATGAACAGGCCGAGAAGGAACTTACTCGTAATGCCGGATATGCGCATCGCAAACACGCTAAGACGCAACACTGGCGATGACATTGTGAGTGACATCAGTTCTGACGCTGCTCCGTCGGATTGCCGTGAATGAATTGGGCTGCCTGTGCTGACAAAATTTCCAACTGAGGTCGTGGAGACCCGTCCTTTGCTGGCGAAAGATTCAAAGGATAGTCGTCGGGCCACCAGTCGCCGCCGGCCCACGCGGCCCAACCCATCCAAACATCACGGTTGTCGCGCATGGTGACACAGATGTTTTTCAAAGCGGCCAACGATTTCGGGTCACGACCGGCACCAAACTCTCCAAGAAATGCTCTAATTTCGTTTGCGCGGGCCCAAGTCTGGAACTTGTGCAATCGGTCCGATCCCACATCGGGTCCCACGACATCCCCGGTCTTTCCCGAGGAGTCCTGATCAAGGTACTGATGGACCTCAAGCACGAAGTTTCTTTCCGGATCGACGACCTCCGCCATCAGGTCATTTCCAGAAGAAAACCAAGAATGGGCTCCGGTGTAGTTCACGCCCGGAACAAAGACGAGTTGCTTTGCTTGGCTCGCTCGTATGGCAGCGAGCGCAACATTAGCAATCGGCAGCCAATTATACGCGACAATTCCAGTTGGCTCGTTCATCAATCCAAAGATGATCGAGTTGTCATCTCTGAACGCGGCAGCGAGCCGCCCGCAAAAGTCGGCGAAAGCTGCGGCGCTCACAGCTTCCGATCCGATGACGTGTGCTTCCTTCCAGTCGTCGGTCTTAAGGCGGCGCTGCGCATAATTATGAGTGTCGAGAACAACTTTGAGGCCGGTAGCTCTCGCGGCGTCGACGGACGCCTTCAGGCGTTCCAACTCTTGCCGATCTAAATCCGAGTTGAGTGCCGGCTGCAGGCGTTCCCACCGAAAAGGCAGACGCACGAGATTGAAATTCCGCGCGGCGAAATAGGTGAAGCTCTCCTTCGAAGGATACGAATAGTCGGTACCATATTTTCCCGGTAGCTTTCCGAATTCACCGCCGGCGATATTGACGCCCGCGCAGTAGGCAGAAGAATTTTCCGACAGCGCCGGTGCGTTCAAAGCCTGCGCGGCGATCGCAGCGGCGCCCGTGGCAATCACAGTCCGGCGCGTTGGTTTGAGAACCATCTTATGCTCCTTTTAACGCGGGAATTTGATTTCCTTCCGCGTCGCCCCCCGCCTGGAGGGCACCTTGGATGAACCACAGGAGCGCGGCGGTTTTAATTGTCAGAAGCGAATAGCTGACCAACATGGACAGGGTGAGGTAGATACAGAGTGCGTGCGTAAAGCGAACCTGCTCCGTCGTCTTTTCGGAGACATGCCACGCGATGAAAGTCCAAAGCAGGATGAGGCCGGGGAGAGATTGCGTCACAATAAGATAGGCAAGGCCGCTATCAACCGTAGAGTTGACGAATTGTTCGGAGATTCCAAGCAGGTCCGGAAGTTCGAACCGATGAATGATTTCGACCGTTCCGGCCAGTCGCCCTGCGAAATCGTCCTCTCCAGATTTTAGTCCGAAGAGGCCCGCGGCAGAAAATAACGTAAGCCCCGCCAGCGGAAGGTAGATGATCGCGGAGTACGGAGGCAGGTACGGCGTCACAAACGCTGCCGCCAAAATAATGACCGAGGCAAGTACAGCGAGCCGGCCGTCGCAGCCCATAAGCAATAGGACGGTCGTGACTGCGAGATAGATTGTGGCAGGCAAGCCAATGCGGCGAAAGCATGAGGTCGTAAACGCAACGATGATACTGCAATAATTTCCCAACGATACCGGCTCGAGAAATATCGATGACATCCGCAGTTCGTTGACCCATGGAAAATAGCGCGCGTTCGGACGCGTGGCGCTGACGAAGAGATCGGAGTTCGAATTGTAGAACTGATCGGCGCGGGTTCCGCGGGTGTTTATGTAGTATTCCTGAATTTTGAAAATTGCCGAGTGTATGTCTGGCAAGAATGACTCAAGCAAAAAGACAGCAAGCACTACTGTTTGGACGAACAGGACAGTGCGCACCAGATAGCGTTCTGACGATGCCATTCCCAGGAGCAGAAACACGGGGATGATCATCACGTCGCGGATGTATTTGGGTTGCAGCTCTCCGGTGGCGATGGCGCGAACAACACCGAACAGGAAAATGAGACTCATTACGACGACGATAGGCGCCATCTCAGGCCGCCATCGAAGCAGTGCAACCGCGAGCGCAGTCGCAGTCAGCATCCCCTCGACGAGCATGACGAGGGATGGCGTGAGCGCCATCACGTTGGCATTCACGACGGCCAGCCCAGCGTTGAACATGATGGCGGCGATTACGATGGCGGATGGGGCAACGTCCAGCAGCCAGCTGTTTGCTAGGCCGGATGAACGAAAATTCGCATTGCTGTTCGATAGGCTGGTTACGTCGCTCATGGCGCGAAGCCGGTGCGACGGTCGCGAGTGGCAAGATGCAAGAAAACGATATTTCCCACTACATAGCGAGAGAACAGCCGGCGAGGCTCGAGCGCTAAGCGATACAGCCACTCGCATCGGGCGCGGCGAATCCAACCTGGTGCCCTTCTGATGCGTCCAGACGCGAAGTCAAAAAGGGCGCCGACGCCGAGCTGAAGTGGCACCGGCAGATCATGACAGTGCTTGTCTATCCAGATTTCTTGAAGTGGATTTCCCATGGCGACGAGAAGTATGTCGGCTTTGGAGGTCTTTATCTCGTGGCGTACAAGTTGGATGTCTGTCTCTTGCGACAGATATCCATCGCGGGCTCCGACGATCGAGTGGCGCGGATATAAAGCGGCAAACCGGGCGGCGGTGGAGCAGACAATTTCCGGTCGCGCGCCCAGCAGGAAAATGCGCAATCTATGCCGGGTATTGCTCAGATAGTGCGGGACAAAGTCAGTTCCGTTCAGATTGGCGGGAAATCGTCTGCCAAACTTCATGCGGCTGGCGATATCAACACCGAAGCCATCGTTGAGAACAAGAAAGCGCCGTAGCGCCTTACGTAAATCGGGATTTCGTGCCGCCAGGCGAAGCGTGTGAGCATTGGCGAATGCTATGCGCTGTTGAAAATTCTGGGCGACGGCCTGATCCAACGCATCGACGGCATCATTGCGCGACATCACGCTGATTTCAACGCCTAGCAGTGTGCGTGTCTTGTGGCCGAGGACCCGCTCATATTCGTTGCGATATAATTGCTCGACCTGTGTCCAATCGTAAGGCTTTGCTGCCGCTATAGCTGCAGATCGCAATTCGGTGTAGCGCTCGGAAGATGCCAGCATGAATCTGAGAAGGTGGTCGGCTGCTACTTCTGGCTCGTCGAAATTCGTGAGAAGCCCGATGCCGGCGCGTCGCAGGATCGCTTCGAAGCTTGGAATTTCATTTGCAATCGGTATGAGCCCGGCAGACATGGCTTCGACGAGCGTCAGCCCAAATCCTTCATACTGGGACGCCGACGCGAAGAAGCTGCAGGTAGAAAGTTCATCGGCAATCTCTCCGTCATTTCGATCGGTCAGAATTTTGATGCTGCCGTCGCGCAAGCCGTCGGCGCAGGCCGCCTCTATAATGCGTAGCATTCCGTCGCTATCGTTTCCGATCAATACGAGACGGGCGTCCGGGATCGCATGGCGAACGAGGTCGAATGCGTTGATGAGGTTCAGAATACCTTTGTGGGCCGCGAATCTACCGAAATATGCGATCTTCGGTTGGTATTCTCGACTTGAGGCATCTCTGAATTTTTGGATGTCGACGCCATTTTCGATCGCCACAACACGTTCGCCCGCGATTGTGCTGAAGGTCTGAGCGTCGTTCTCGCTGCAGGCGATGACGCGACGGTAATTGCGGACCGAGGACTTTGTGATGGTCCTGAAATAGAAGCGCTTCAGGCGTCGCGCAAACGTCGTATGGAAGAAGCCGCCGTGGGTCGTCAATACCATTGGTTTTCTGTGCCATGGCGCGGTGGCTGATAGAAAATCCGCAAAGAAGTCGACACCGTGGACGTGAATCAAGTCGAAATCTTCAACGTGTGACAAAACCTGCGGAGCAACTGGGTAGCGCCGTGAACCGCGAAAGGGAATGCGCCTAACAGGAATATCTTCAACGCAATCGCGTGAAGGAAGCACTGTGTCGAGATCTTGAAAGCGGCGGTTGAGAGTGAGCACCTCTGCTTGCAGCCCAGCTCTCAGTTGGGCGCGTGCTAACGACAGCACCATATTTTCGAGGCCGCCCACGGCCGGATGAAACTGGCGAACAACATGCAATACACGCATGAACAACCTCCTAGAGCCAACGAGACGATCTCAAGCTGACCGCAAAACCTCCAACGGAGCCTTGTTGATGATGACACCTGCTGCACGGACGCCAACCGCAGGCGACGTTTTAAGTGCCCGCATGAGTGTGAAGGTCGATGTGGATCCCCACTCCGCGACGATTACGCAGACATCGAGTGAAGTCGCGACGGCTTCGGCATCCGCGTGGTTTGTAAGCTCGGGCAGATCACAGATTATGAGATCATAGCTGCCGCGCGCGCTGGTGATCAGCCTGTCCAGCTCAGGTGATGCCATCAGCACAGCGGGCCGCACGTCATCGGAAATGCTGCGTTCGCCCAGAAAATCAAAGCCGAATTCCGTCGTCGTGACATTGTCGACGAGATCTGTAGGGTTCTTCAATGCGCTCAGCAATTCTGTTGCCGGCGTACCAGTCAGTCCGCGCGCAAGTGCCGGTCGATGAAGGTTGCCGTCCATTAAGAGAACGCGTGCGCCGCCTTCAACACCGAGCACCGCGAGGTTGAACGCGAGCGTTGATTTTCCCTCGCCGTTGCGCGTTGAGGCGACGCCGACAACACATGTGCCGTTATTGAGGTTTTCTCGCAGGCGTAGAAGAATGCCGCGCAATCCGTCCTTGTCGTCATGCAAAAGAAGTGGCGGTTCAGCGCCGTTCTTTGGATACAGTTTGCGGCCAGGCACAAGCGAGACAACGCCAAGTACAGGTAATCCCAGGTTGAGCTCCAAATTTTCTGGAGTGCGAACAGGACGAAGAACGAACTCGCGACGGGCAGCAAATGCGAGGCCAATGAGGCCGCCACCCAAAAGTGCTGCGGCAAGTATCGCCGTACTGAAAGTGGGAGAAGCGCGTGAAGCGCTCGCCCGCGTCAGAATTCTTGGTCCCGTCGCAGCCTGTGGCTCGGCGTTAAGCGCGTTGGCGTACTCACTAAGTGTCTGCTGATGTAGCGAGCGATAGGTGCTTGCTAAAGCTTCGAGCTTTTTGCGTTCGACGGGTCTGCTGGGTCCTGCCTGTGCCTGTTCCTCTGCGGTAGCCGCACGTTCTTGCAACGTATCGAGGCGTTGCTGTAACTCCTGCACCGCTTGTTTGGGCCCATTTCCGATCGTTTTTTTGTAATCCTCAATGTAAGCATCAAGCACGGCATTTACGAGCTTCGCGGCGTTATATGGATCGCGCGACGCAAGCGTGATTCTGATCGCGGATCCCAATGCCACAGGAGATACGGTTAGAAGGTCCTTGATCTTTCCGATCGTCTTGAGTCTTTCGGCATCCGTCTCCGCAACAGATGACATTTGTTGCGGCTCACTGCTCGCGAGGGATGTTGTCAAAAGAGCCGGCTCGGAAAACGCCGGACCGTTCGCTTCACCCCAAAACGCGAGCTTGTCGAGAGTTTCGGAAATAATGTGATCGCTCTTGATTGTCTCGATCTGAGCCGCGACGAAACTTTCCCGCGCCTCGGCATCCGATGCTGTGACGCTTGCGTTCAACGACGGCAGCAAGACCTCGCCTGTCACGACGTGTCGGCGTTGCTCGGTGCCAAGCGCCAAAGCTCCTGCAGCGAAGCCTAAGAGTGTCCACGTAATGATTGTTCCACGGCGCCACCTGATGGCAGCGCGCCATGCGGATAAAGGTATCTGGCCGTGAGAGGGAACGTTAATGCGATGCATCAGTTCGCGTCCGACTTTTACACGTCTCGAGCAATGACGTTAGCGGATGGAGATAAGTAGACAACGCATCGAGCGCGTTCGCGGAAGCGAACAAAACGTCGCATTACATAGTATTTTCATGAGAGTAACATTGCGTGCGTTGCACCATAATTGTGCCTCATGATCAGTGGAGAGGTTGCCTCTCGATCGGCAACTCACTTGCCTTTCACTCATCTGGATTGCCGTTAGTGCGCAGTCCAATCGAACCAGTCAGTGTGCGGAGACGGTATCGATGACCTTTCTCAATCGTCCTCAGTCTTTGTCTTTTTCCGGTGCTGAACTTGCGTCATCGCCGAGCGCCAACACTCTTGCAATTCAACTTGCAATTAAGCGCGCGGTCGATGTTTTCGCCGCGTCAACACTCATCGTTGTGGCGTCGCCGATCCTTCTTGGAGCGGCGGTGGCAATCAAACTGACATCGCGCGGACCGATCTTGTTCAAGCAATCTCGCTACGGTTTGAACAACGAGCTTTTCGGTATCTACAAATTCCGTAGCATGCGAATTGATTTGGGGGATGCCACAGGCGTCAGGCAAACCAAAGCTGACGATCCGCGCGTCACAAGTGTCGGAAAAATTCTTCGCCGCACCAACATCGATGAGTTGCCGCAACTCTTCAACGTTCTGTTCGGCGACATGTCTCTTGTTGGTCCTCGTCCACATGTTCCTGGAATGCGTGCGGGCGGTCTACTCTATGAGGAGCTTGTTCCTCATTACTTCAAGCGTCATCGCATGCGCCCCGGAATTACCGGCTTGGCTCAAATCAATCGATTAAGGGGCAGCACGACGGACGCAAAATTCGCCAAGGCGCGTATAGAATACGATCTCGCCTATGCTGAGAGCTGGTCTCTTTTTCTGGATTTTCGGATCCTTTGGCAAACTTTCAAATCTGAGGTGTTTCGCGGCACTGGGAGCTGAGGCAGCAGTTGATGAAAAAATTGCGGTTTGTTTTTCTATATCTGCCGATCCTTCTGGCCACGACGAGCGCAAGCCTGGCTGACGATAGTTATCGTATTCAACCTGGCGATAGCATCGAGTTCAGCGCGGCCTCGGCACCAGACCTCAAGACGCGCGCGACAGTCGACATCGATGGGCAGATCAGTTTTCCCTTGGTGGGTGAATTGAAAGCCCAGGGCATGACTGTGTCTGAGCTCCAAGCGAAGGTTCGCAGTGAGGTATCCTCACAAGTACTCCAACGCCGTTCGAGTGATGGCCGCCAACTCTCAGTGATGTTGGCAGCGGATGAGATATCGGTCGTTATTGCCGAATATCGTCCGATCTACGTTAATGGCGACGTCTCGCAGCCCGGACAACAGTCATTCAGGCCGGGAATAACCGTTCGCCAAGCTATTGCTCTTGCGGGCGGCGTAGATGTGATGCGTTTTCGAGCGCAGAATCCACTTTTGGAGGAAGCCGATTTCCGAGCAGACTACGACGCCCAGTGGACGCTGTTTGCCACGCAGCAGGCGAAGATTCTGAGGTTGAAAGCGGAACTTGCAGGGAAAGCCAACTTCGATTCCAAGGCGCTCCAGGCAACGCCGATCTCTGCGAGCAGTGTGAAGAATATCGTTGATCTGGAGGAGGCTCAGCTCTCTGCGCGTAATAGCCTCAACAAGAAGCAAAGCGACTACCTGCAGTCAGCGATCGCGACCGAAAACGATCGTATTTCGGCGCTCTCTCAACAAGAGGACAAAGAGAAGCTTGGTGTCCAGGCGGATACTGAGGAATTGGAGCGCGTGAAGGAGCTGTTCGGAAGGCAAACGCTGCCCATCACGCGGGTCATTGAAGCTCGTCGCACAATTCTCCTGTCATCGACGCGGTATCTGCAAACCGTAGCGCAGCGAGGTGTCTCCGAAAGGGATCGAGCGGACTTGGCCGCACAACTTCAAAAGCTCCCTGATGAACGACGCCAAGGGCTTCTGACGGAATTGCACGATACGCAGCTTGAATTGAGCCAAACGCGCGCGCGGTTGCAGGCTCTTGGCGATAAGCTGATCTACACAGGGCTTGTTCGATCCCAACTTGTGCGCGGAAATGGCGGAGAGCCCAGCATTCTAATTCATCGGAAAACGGATGCCGGCGTCAGTAGCCTCAAAGCGTCACAAGATGAGGAACTGAGACCCGGAGATGTCGTTGATGTTGCGCTGCGCTTTCCCGAGAGCAGTGCGCCTGCTCCGCAAACCGATGAGAAAAGATCAGAATAGTGCTGCAGTTTAATCAAAACGTGCGTGAGCTGAGATCGCCTCGGTGGTCGATCGGTGAAATCGCGAGCGTGCTTAAATACCAGCATCGCATAATCATCATTAGCGTGATTGGCTGCCTTTCCGCGGCGCTGTTATTTCTCGCGGTTACGCCCAAAAAGTATATCGCGACAGCGGTTCTTCTTACCGAAACCCGACAGGCTCCCGATGACGATGCGGCATCGAGCGACGCTGTTGTCGACAGCACGGTCATTGAATCGCAAATGGAGGCAGTCCGCTCGGGAAGCCTTGCTTTGCGGGTAATAGACGAACTCGGTCTCGCTGACGATCCTGAGTTCGGCAAGCCAAGACCAGGCTTTCTTTCGCGATTGCTTGCTATGTCTCCGATTGGCAAAAGTCCGGCGCACAAAGCGAATCCACGTGAGATCGCACTGGACAATCTTCAAGCGAAATTGAAGATCGATCGCATCGGGCGGAGTTACGTCGCGGAGATTGACGCAACGTCCATCGATGCGGAGAAGGCTGCAAAAATTGCAAATGCAATTGCCGACGGCTACATCGAAGAACAACTCGGCGCGCGTCAGGAATCGCAACTGCGCGCTAATAAATGGATGCAAGATCGTCTCGTGGTTTTAAGAGATCAAGCAACGCGCGCTGAGAAGGCGGCGCGAGATGCGACTGTAACCGGCTCTAGTCCGGGCCAGACGGCAGCGTCGGGCGTAGTTTCCGCCGACAACGGAAAAGCGTTAGATCTGGCTGCCAAAGCACGAATAGCGCGGGCAGGATACGAAGCCTACTTGAACCGTTACACCCAAGCGCTGCAGCTTCAGAAAGTTGCAATTCCGTCGACTTCCGCCCGCGTGCTAACCAGAGCCATTCCACCGAATATTCCTGGTTCGCCGCGCACCACACTCGTATTGGCGCTTTCGTTGATCGCCGGCTGCACGCTGGGGACGCTCGGCGCCTTCGGCGCAGAGTTTGTGCAAGCTCCAGTGCGGTCGCGATCACAGTTGTCAACAGCGCTTGGAGTACGAGTCTTCGAGCCGCTTCCGTTATGTAAGGTGCGTACCGGCCTATTCGGTCGTGACAAAGGACTGCCCGTTGTGCTCGTCGGGAATTCCGGGAGCGGCGCGAATGCTGCCGAAAATGAGCTTCGGAAAATCAAGATCGCGCTCAGTCAGTTTGACTTGCAGAAGCCAACTCGCGCGATTGGCGTGACCTCACCGACATCTCATGATGGCAAGACGACGGTTGCGTACAATCTCGCTTTGCTGTCTGCCCAATCTGGAAGTCGAACGCTACTGATCGACGCCAATTTGCGCAATCCGACATTGGCGAAATGTTTCTGCGAGCGGGACGGAGAGTTATTCACGAAGTTTATTACGGGCGTAGACGAAACACTCACGGTCGTATGCCTGGCGGACAATCTGAGCTTTGTGGGGCAGAGTAATTTTGCAATACCCGCGCACCCCGCCGATATCCTGAGTTGCGACGCCATGCATCAAGCGCTGCAGCGAGCTCAAGGCAACTTTGATTACATCATCATTGATCTTCCGGCGTTGCTCGATCATGTCGATGCGCGCGCCATTGCACCGCTTTTAGATCGCGTTCTTATGGTGTGTCGCTGGGGCAGTCCGATTGCCGATTTGGAGCGGTGTCTTGAGAACGCGGAGGTGATCTCAAGCCGCTTGCTTGGCATCGTGATTAATAAATCTCCGGAGGCCCGGAGCAGTGGTTTCGTCCGTCCGATCAAGAAACCCGAACAATCCGACGGAACTATCGACCGTGTCGAAGCGTGAAAGGTGCTGAACTGAGCGTTCTTTGCTTCAATGATTTTTTCAGCGCCAATCTTGGTGATCGGCTGCTTGGTCGATGTCTTCATGAAGCCTTGCGATCCGAACTGGATTGCGGTGTTGATGGTTGGGATATCGACGGAAAGAGCGGACCCGAGGGCGAACCGGCTACAGCGGCATGGTCTGCAACAGATGTGGTGCGCACGCTTGTTCCGCGTCGTCTCAAGACGCAGCTTAACGTGCGTCGTGCGCGCAGCCGACTGCTGTCTCAGTGGAAAACATCTGTGCACCAGCGATCAGTGTCCGCGATTGTCGTCGGAGGAGGTCATTTAATTACTGCGACGACTGAATACTTCCCCGTGCGTCTCAACGCTGTCGCTGAATTTGCGCGCGAACTGGGTGTCGGTATTCACATACACTCCGTGGGCGTATCCCATCCCAATACGTGGCAGCAGGCGGCCGGCAAACAATTGCACCGCTTTCTGCAGGATGCTTACATCGCAAGTATAAGCGTGCGTGACGAACAATCGGCCGATCATCTCGTCGCTACCGGCTGGCGAAAGGAAAATATCCGGATCGCGCTTGACCCAGGCTTGCTTGCGGCAAGGACTTTCGAGATTGGGAAGCGCTCGCCCCGTCAGCGTCTTCGCGTTGGGCTTGGCATCATGTCGCCCGCGGTCGTGAGGGCTGTTCGCGATGCGCCGACTGGGATTGACGATGCTTTTTGGATCGCCGCTGCGGAGCATTTGGTTGCTGCCGGTGTGGACGTCTATCTATTCACGACCGGTGAGGTTGGCGACATCCGCGCGGCACATCGCTTGGGGTCGAAACTCTGCGAGCGTGGCATAGCGTACGATGGTTCCGCCATCGCTCCCGGGGACGACGCCGATTTGGTCAGTCGTATCGCTGGTTTCGACGCTATTGTGGCGCAGCGCCTTCACGCGTCGATCATTTCCTACGCTGTCGGAGTCCCTTCGGTGGGAATTGGATGGGATCCTAAAGTTCGCGGCTTTTATCGATTGACGCAGCGCGTGGATTACTTCTTCGACGACCGAGATGCGCAGCCTGATGATATTTCGGCGCGCGTTCTGCAGGCCGCACAAAGTGGCTTAGATGGAGGCCTACGTGATCATCACATCGCTACGTGCGAAGATGGAGTCCGCTCCCTTGCAACTCTGATCGCAAAGGGGAATTGAGGTGCGGGTCGTCCATGTATTGGCGGGCAAGCCCGACAACCGGTGCGGTGTCCTCGATTACACGACGAGATTGGTCGATGCACTTTCACAAATGAATGGTGCGACGGAATGTGCGCTCGTCGATCGATGGTCGCTTAAAGAGACGCTCCGGGTCGCCAGCGCATATCGACAAGATGTTATCCATATACAGTACCCGAGTATGCAAATGGGCAGAGCACCATGGTGGGGGCTTTTGACCTTTTTGTGCAGAAACTCTGTGGTGACGCTGCACGAGTTTCGGATATTCAGTACAGCGCGCAAACTTTATTGCCTGCCAATTGCTGTGGGGGCAAAGCAGATCATCTTTTCGAATGCCGAAGAACGGCGCGCCTTCCTCTCGTTGTATCCTTTTGCGGAGCGTGTGTGCACGGTCGTTCCGGTGGGCAATAACATACCGGTTCATGCCGTTCGCCGAGAGAACCGGCCGCGACGTTTGATCTATTTCGGGCAGATAGGAGAAAACAAGGGCCTCGAGCGTGTCATCGAAGCCGTAGCCGCGCTGCGTGCGCAAGGCTCAGACATTCCTGTTGCATTCATTGGAGCTGTCGTTGATCCGGCTTCGCCAACTGTGGCTCTTGTCCGTGCGAGTGCGCAAAAATACGCAGTCGATCTTCGCCTCAACTTGGACAGTAGAGAGGTATCACAGGAGCTGGCGCAAGCTAGTCATGCCTATCTCCCTTTCCCTGACGGCATCACCGACAAGCGGGGATCTGCATTGGCTTGCCTGAAGCACGGCGTGACCGTACTAACGACGCATTCCGTACAGACGCCCGATTGGCTGCGTGTGGTTACAACTCATTGTTCTGGGCCGCTCGATGCTGTGGCGCACGTCATGGCACCCGAGCCTCCCGTCATTGACGCCGCAGCACTTGCGAACGGCTTGGCAGAACGCGAGTGGCCCGCTATCGCAACCCGCCATCTGGATATTTACGGCGATCTCGCCGCCCGCGGGTGAAGCAACCGCTGAGCCGGCTCCTCATCTCGTTCAATGCTACCATCGATAACGCAAGCTGCCGATCACGGTGCGGCCCTGGTCGAGATAGCAATAATCGGACGAGCATACGTCGACACGCTTGTCGGCAATATTATTGATGTTCAACTGCAGACGAGCGCCACGCAGGGTTGGGTCGAGACGGGCGAGATCGTAATGCGACTCCATATCGAAGAGCGTATGCCCTGCGTTCTTAAATGTGTTCTCATCATTGCCGAAGCTCGATCCGATATAGCGGACGCCGAGGCCAAATCCGAGCCCAGCCGCCGGTCCTGACCGGAGCGTATAATCGCCCCAGAATGATGCGGTGTTGAAGGGAATGCTCGAAAGCACATTGCCTTCATTGCCATTTGCATTGTCTTCGATGCGCATGTCGACATAGGAGTAAGAGGCCAAGAGGCTCAACCCGTTGTCGAGCGTGGTTGTGCCCTCGATCTCGAAACCTCGTGACCGCAGCACCCCGGTCTGAACGGAGCCGCACTGGGTGACACCGTTGATATCCGCGCATTGGTCTTGGACGCCATCCGTTTGCTGAATGTCGAAGACGGCAGACGAGATGGATGCGTTGTAGCCCGGTACGAAATACTTGAAGCCGACTTCCTTCGATTCCGACTTCGAGGCATTGAACGGTTTGCCGGTAATGAAATCTGTCCCGGAGTTTGCGACGAAGCCTGTACCGTATGCGATGTAGGGCGCGAAGCCGGAGTCGAAGAGATAGGTGAGGCCGGCGCGGCCGGTCCAGTCCGCATCGCTTTGCTTGAGATCGTCGCCGTCCGTGTCGGTGTCGGTCGTAACCCAATCGTGGCGGCCGCCCAGGGTCAACACCCATCGGTCGAGCTTGATCTGGTCCTGCAGATATGTGCCGGTCAATATCTGATCCTGATGCGTCACCGTTTGGATCGCCGGCGCCGGGATGTGTGTTTGGCCATAGTTGTAATTGACGAGGGGAGGGACGATACCGCCATCCTCGATGGGTTCGCCGAAGCCCATGCCCTCTTTGTACCAGACATAAGCAACGTCGACGCCAGCCAGCGCCACGTGTTTCAGTGGTCCCGTTGAGAAACGAGCTTCCAACTGATTGTCCGCCACGAAATTATTCACGTCGCTGATGACGATGCCGTTGGCACGGCTCCAAATGTCCGGCTCGATCTCATCTACGATATCAATGTATCTGCCGGTCGACGAAAGATGCGAGTAGCGCGCCTTTTGGCGGAAAGTGAAAATGTCGTTGAAGCGATGCTCGAACTCATAGCCAATGCGCTCTTGCGTCTGGTCAAAAAGCTGGAAATTCGGATCGCCCGACCAGATGTTCGTTCGGTGTGCGTGGCCGGAGCTGTAGTCGTTGTACCAGGCCGTGTTGGCGCCGGTCGTAGCATCCATGTATTCGCCGAGCACCGTGAGCTTCGTGTTCGGATCGAACTTGAATGTGACCGCAGGTGCCAGATAGAGGCGATCGTCAGGCGTTCCCATCAGCTCGGTATCGCTGTCGCGCACGAGGCCGGTAAAGCGATAGAGCACGTTATCGCCGAGCGTCGTCGGGCCGGAGAAATCGAAGTTGCCTTGGTAGCGATCGTAATTGCCGATCTGCACCTCAAGCTCTCGGAAGGGCGCTTCGGTCGGGCGCTTGGAGTACATATCGACAATGCCGCCGGCGTTACTTGAGCCGTATAACGATGCCGTCGGGCCGCGAAGAATGGTGATGCTGTCGAGGCCATAGGGTTCGGTGCGGAACTGTCCGAAGCCGCTACTCATCTGACGCAAGCCGTCGCGATAGATGCCGGTGTACGTTGCGTCGAAGCCGCGAATATTGAAGGTGTCGAAGCGCGGATCGTAGCCGGAAAGATTGGTCCGGATGCCGGGCACATATTGAATTGCGTCGCTAAGATTCTGCGGAGCGCGATCCTCAATCTGCTTGCGCGTCACGGTCGAGATCGACTGCGGTATTTCGATCAAAGGCGTATTCGTTTTGGTCGCGGCGAAGCTTTCCTTGGCGACGTAGCCGTCGATTGCGGAAAGGGGCACGCTCGATCCGTCGCTCAGCGGAGGCGGAGTCTTAGGGGCATTTGTCTTCGTGACCGGCGACTTTGCCGCCGCAGTCTTCGCCGGTTTGGAAACGGATTTCTTCGCAGCAGGCTGCTTTTGGCTTTGGCCCTGAACGACGATTTCCGGCATCGGAACGGGCACGGTTTCTTGTGCGCGGACGGCAGGCGCCGCTAGAATCGAGGACGCAGCAACACTTAGCGCCCGCACGCGGGCGCTTGGCCATTTCGCAAACATTGTCTTCCCCCACACAACTCGAACGCGATTGCCACCCCGCAATCACGTCCAATCAGAACACGCTAGCGACACATTCTTTACTTTTCAAGTCAATATTTGTCGGGGTACAATCGTCTTCGTTTGCAATGATGCGGCAGGGAGGCGAAGTGCGCAGCTTACTCGTTATTGTCCATAGGTGGGCCGGTCTCTTCATTGCAGCTTTTCTGTTTGTGGCCGGTCTCACCGGAGCCGTGATCTCTTGGGATCACGAACTCGACGAATGGCTCAATCCAGATCTTTTCGAAGCGAAGCTGGGCGGGCCGCCGTTGCCGCCGCTCGAACTCGTGGCGCGTTTTGAAGCGGCAAATCCGCAGGCGCGCGTCACCTATTTTCCGCTGTCCTACGAGCCAGGAAAAACGGCGGGACTATTCATCCAGCCGCGAGTCAATCCGGCGACGGGGCGCCTCTTCGAACTCAACTACAACCAAGCTTATCTCGAACCAGCAACAGGGGAGGTGAGGGGCAAACGCTATTGGGGCCAAATCTCCCTGGATCGCCGGGACATTCTCCCGTTCCTCTATAAGCTTCACTATTCGATGCACGTTCCGGACTTCTTAGGGTTCGACGGTTGGGGAATCTGGTTGATGGGCATTGTCGGCATCGTCTGGATGTTCGATTGCTTCGTCGGCCTTTGGTTGACGTTTCCGCAGTCGAAGCGCGGTGCTACCAGCGCGATTGCCATCTCATCGCCGCATCGGGAAAAAAGCTGGCTTAGCCGCTGGGCGCCGGCGTGGCGCATCAAGAAAAATGCCAGTGCCTATCGCATGAATTTCGATGTTCACCGGGCCTTTGGGCTGTGGACTTGGCTTTTTCTTTTGATCCTCGCGTTTACCTCGATCTCGATGAACCTTGGCGATGAGGTCGTGCGTCCCGCTCTCTCCAAAGTGTTTTCCTTGACGCCGGACGTCGGGGAATCGCGGACCCCGGCTCCGATCGACAAGCCCATCTCACCGCAGCTGTCGTTCGCTTCCGTTTTGAATATCGCAGCAGCCGAAGCGGCGAAGCGCTCATGGCAGGAGCCGCTGGGAAGCACGTTCTATAATCAGCAGACCGGCATCTATAGCGTCTCGTTTTTCGAAGCTGGCGAAGAGCACGGCAGCGGTGGAATGGAGCCGAAAACACTCTATTTTGATGGCAAGACCGGCGTCATGCTTGGCGATAGCATCCCGTGGGCCGGGACAGCCGCCGACATTTTCATGCAACTCCAATTTCCTCTGCACTCCGGCCGCATAGCAGGTCTTCCCGGTCGCATATTGCTGTCGCTCATGGGGCTCGTCGTTGCCGTCTTATCGCTCACCGGCATTGTTATCTGGTTCAAGAAACGGCTGGTGCGCCTAAAGAGAATTGAGCACGGCAATGCGGCCGTCGGTGCGACAGGAGCCGGATATGTCCATGTGCTTACGCCTGGAAGCTATCGTTTTATCGGTAGCCTGGGAGATGAGAACGCGCTGCGCCTACGTCTAAGTGAGCTCGGCGAAAAAGCGGCGCTTCTAAGCATCACGCGAGGGGCGTTGCCTTTGGGACGTATCGCTCTTCTGTCTGGGGAAAGTTCGTTTTTGTTCGTCGTCGCGATCATCGTGGGTGTCCGGCGGATGCTTTATCGCGGTGGGCGCCTTAGCATGGGGACGGGGATGCTGTTTCGGAGCGTAGGCACCGTACTTTTCAGTCGAAATTTCTGGCAGGCTGGGATGCTCGACGCATCTTACTACGTGCGCCATGTTCGATTGCGCGTCATGCGCGCTAAAGGATAGAGCTTTGGTGCGCTAAAAGGGATTTCACGAATGCTCTTTGCCTCGCGACGCGCCTAAGGCGATCGTCTCTGAAGGGCACCCGCTCTTACTGGCAAGCAGATCTCGTCGATGATGACGATCATTTAGGTGCTCAAGCATGGATGAGGTTCGCTAAAGGGCGGCCCGGTATTTCCGGACCGCCCTATGGCGCTTTAATCAGCGAGGGACCCTGCGTCAGACGTTTAGCGCGGCTGCTCGTTGAGGACCCGTTGAACGTCTTCCTTCAGAAGGTAGACAGAGACCGCGAGCAGCACGAGATCCTTCAGAAGAAAGGCCGAATTAATTGTCATGGCTGGAAAGCCTCCCGCGCCGGCATCCCACGCGTCAGGCACGAACGGCAGGACCGTGAAGGTAGCGATGAAGGTAAAGGTCGAACCGAGGGCGCCGAGCATGCCCAGTTTCTTGTTCCAGAAACCCAGAAACAGCAACGTCCCAAAGGTCCATTCTGAGGCGCCGAGAAAGACAGCAGTGCCGCGGATGCCCAAAACCGGAATGGTCCAGGAGATAAATGGCCCATGGGTGATGATGGGCAGCAAGCCTCTGATTTCTGCTTCGAACCATTTGTCGTAACCGAACCACGCGAAGATGATCACCATTGCGGCGCGGAGCAGGTTGTAATCGAGTTTCAGTAGACCGGTGCGGCCGAGAAGCTGAGCGATGACGTTCATTGGATTTCTCCTCAATGGTAGAGCCAGTTGCGAGGGTGAAAGCTTCCGAGATCGCATCTGGCTTGATGTCGATGAAAGTCATCATAGTCGTGCAAATGAGATTGATAATGCCAGGATGGTGCAATTATATGCTAGATCGTCTCATTTGAGGTTCGAGATGACGCACATCGATTGGCTAAGCAGTTTGCTGCACATCGTGCCGGTTAGCGGCCGAGCCGAGCACCGCTGCTTCTTCGCGGCGCCATGGCGGCTCGAGTACGAGCCATCGGAACCAGGCGAAATCCCCTATCACGTCGTTCTTGCTGGATCGGCTCGTCTTGAAGGAACGGATGGCGAGCCGTCTCGTACGCTGAATGCTGGCGATATCCTCTTGTTGACGCGAGGGCCAGCTCATGTCTTGCACGATGGCGGAGGCCAAGCCGCCTCGCCAATTCGACAGCGAAAAGGCGCGACTATCACGATCGACGAAAATGACGGTCAGGGGGAGCAACTCGACATGCTCTGTGGCCGCTTCCTCTTCTCCGCAGAGCACGCACTCCTAATCCATAATTATCTACCGCCGCGACTGGTGGTCAGCACGTCCGAACACTTAGTGAAGGCTGCGAAGCCGGGGGCACGAGCCCGTCTCGCCAACCTCGTGGCATTGATGCGATCGGAATCGGCCGAAGAGAACCTTGGGGGCCAAGCTATGCTTGGTGCTTTGTCGGCTGTGCTCTTCACCCTCGCACTGCGATTGGCGAGCGAGGACCAGGCTGCTCCTAGCGGGTTGCTCACGTTGGCGGGACATCCGCGTTTAGCGGGCGCCTTGTCGGCTATGTTCGCTGATCCAGGTCATCCTTGGACGCTGCCGGAGCTCGCCGACTTATGCGGAATGTCGAGAGCCACGTTCATACGTCAGTTCCAACAGAGCCTCGGCCGTTCCGCTATCGAGCTTCTCACCGATGTGCGCATGACGGCGGCAGCGAACGCGCTGAGAGCAACATCCACATCGGTCTCGGCGATTGGCGAGGATGTGGGCTATCAATCCGAAGCCGCGTTCCAGCGGGCGTTCAAGCAGCACGTCGGTTTGACGCCGGCACAGTACCGGCGGCAGGCAGCGAGCGAAGGCAAGAGTTCGAGGTGATCGCCGAGTTCGCCAACAGACCGAGCGTTTGGTGCTGTCAAGCGCGCCGCTCGTCATCTTGAAGGCAAGTCGATGATGCCGGCGAGACCATGCAGAGGATCGACATCCGAGGCGGTTCGCTCCGCTGGCGGATATGGTCGACGACGCCTCCACCTCACCTGCAAAGGGGCCATTCTTTTTTGGGACAGTTCCGCATGGATCTAGAAAGCTTCCGTTCGCTGGTAGATGCGAACCGAACATTGGCGATTTTTACGCAACGCTATATCCTGATACTTCCATCCAGTCTTGGAGCGAAGACGGACATGATCTCAGATATGCGAGCTGACGCGACGTCGAAGAGAACTTTGTCATCGCTCTATGACCGGATCGGCGGTGAGGGAGCGACGCGGGCGCTGGTTGAAGCGTTTTATGATATCGTGGAAACGGAACCGCGAGCAGAGATACTCAATATCTTGCATCTAAGGGGACATGGCGTTGCCCATTCGCGGATCGAACAGTTTCGATTTCTGTCCGGCTTTCTCGGTGGTCCGAGGCTGTATGTTGAGAGATACGGACACTCTGACGTTCGCAAGATGCACGAACATGTCGAAATCAGCGCAGAAGCGCGCGATACTTGGCTTGAATGTATGAGCATGGCTATCGATAAAGTGGGCATATCGAGTGATGCGAAAAGCGAGTTGCTGCGCCATTTCACACGTGTCGCAAACATGCTCGTCAATCACGATTGAATAAAATCGCTCAGTGGCGCCCGAAATGTACGTCGATCACGGCGCGTCTAATAGTGGGCGAGATTGAGGCGGTCTGAGGAAGCGTCCTATGCCAAGAGTAAATATTCAGGTCTCTCATCTGCAGTTGAAACGAGCCTACGAAGCAGCAATTCCTGAAGACGGCATTCGCATTCTTGTTGATCGGCTTTGGCCTCGCGGTCTCAGTAAAGAGAAGGCTTCGCTTGACAAGTGGGAGAAAGATATTGCGCCGAGCACGGGGCTTCGAAAATGGTTCAGTCATGATCCGGCGCGCTGGACAGAATTTCAGCGTCGCTACCGAGCCGAGCTTCGCCAACATGGGGATTTGCTGAATAGCATTCGCAAACTCGCCAATACACACACTGTTACCCTCATCTACAGCGCACGCGACGAGGAGTACAACGACGCGGTGGTGCTTAGGGACGTCCTACTCGGCCGAGGAGATGCCTGAACAGTTGAAAACTGACGACCACTATCGGCCAGAATTGGAAGCTATTCGAAGCCCGCCGCCGCTATGTGAAGGGCTATGACCTCGTCTTCGAGTTCCAACGATCTTGACGGGTTGCTGGCGTCTATTCGTGCATGCCGCATCTGCCGCGAGCATCCCGTCTATGGGAAGCCACTGTCTCATGAGACGCGACCCGTCCTCCAGGTTTCAAAAGCCGCGCGCATCTGCATCGCTAGCCAAGCTCCCGGGACACGTGTTCATAAAACCGGCCGGCCATTTGATGATCCATCGGGCGTCAGGCTGCGAAACTGGCTCGGGATCGATGAATCAGTATTCTATGACTCTTCCAAGTTCGCGATCATCCCGATGGGTTTTTGCTTTCCAGGATTGAGGTCGGATGGCAGCGACTATCCTCCCCGCCGTGAATGTGCAGAAACTTGGAGAGCAAAGTTGTTCGCTCATTTGCCGAATGTGAAGCTATACTTGATCATCGGCGGGTACGCCCAAAGATGGCACCTGGGACAGGTGGCAGCACGGCAGGGTGTCAATCGGACGGTTCAGCAATGGCGCGAAGTTTATGACGCGGATCCATTTGTTCGCAGGTTTCCGCTGCCACATCCCTCATGGCACAACAACAAGTGGCTTGCGCGCAATACTTGGTTTGAAACCAATCTACTTCCAGCTCTGCGAGCAGACGTCCGCCGCGTCCTTGATTCTGAAGTGATCTGTTGACGTTATCTGAACCCGATCTCTGGAGTGCATAGCGATGTAAGCGCGTGTGCCCTGCAGATTGCGATTCCAAGAGCCGCCAGCGCATCCGTCCGGGGCGTACGCTCTATGAACTCGTTGTCTACGCTCGCGGCGGGTAGAAATTACCTATGCAGATTGCCCGTCCCAACGCTATCGGATCCGGGTTGTTCACCCTCGCCGACGATTGCAAATTTTTTGCCTTTTAAGAGATAATCTGATGCATCCGCGGTCATCTTCGCGATGATGTTCGCAACAGGTTCGATATCATGAATGAGCCCCGCGCCTTCACCTATGAACGTATTGCTCCTGGCTGGATCTCCGTCGATCCATGCTTCGCGATACTTTTCGGCTTCAACGTCGGCAACAGCCATCAACTCACTTTCGCGACCATGCCAACGATCGGTAAATGCATTTCTTAGTACCCGCGCGGTATAGCGAGGCGGCCAGTCCAACCTGCGTGCGAGGTCCATAACACGAGAACGAACGGTATCGTCACCCGTCGCGGCAAGCGCGGCGTGGTGCATGCGTGGGCCAACGTTTGCCTCTTGCGAAGCCCACAAGCGTGATCCAACCAGCACGCCCTCCGCGCCAAGCATGAGCGCGGCCGCAACGCCTCGGCCGTCGACAATCCCTCCCGCCGCGCAGAGAACCGCGTCGGAGCCGCGTTTTGCGATAAGGTCGGCAACTTCCGGAACGAGCGAGATCGTACCTCTCTTCTCGCCATGGCCACCTGCCTCCGAGCCCTGTGCAACTACGACGTCCGCCCCGCATTCGAGCGCCCGCTCGGCATCGCGAAGGGTTTGTATCTGACAGATGAGCGGTGTTCCTGAGCTCTTTATCCGCGGCGCAATCGGCAAAGGATCGTCGAAGGACAACAAAATCGCTTTGGGATGTTGGGACAATGCTTGGTCCAACACGTGAAGCTGTTTACCCAGCGACCAAGTAATGAACCCGCATCCGACGGGCCGATTTCCCGCGATCGCGAACTGTTCTGCCAGCCACTTCGAATCTCCGTAGCCACCGCCGATCAATCCGAGGCCGCCAGCGTCTGATATCGCACCAGCTAGGCGACCGCCTGCAGCAAAGGCCATAGGGGCTCCTATGATCGGATGGCGCAGTGAAAACATATCGGTGAGCCGGGTCTTCAACATCCTACTGCTCTAGCGTCTGAGGTGAGGGGCGCATCAAATTAAAAGCCGGCACGAAATTATCGGATCTCCGCGACGTGTGCTGCACAACCGATAGGCTAAATCATCCATAACCACAGAGAAACCCCAAGTCCGACATCGCAGTGCGTCGATGCACAGGGGAAAGCCGGCGGGCTAGGAGAGAGGGAGTAGATCGCTGCTCGGCGTGCGCACGGTCGATCGCTAAAAATTTTTTGCGGTCACACCGCAATTATATGATTTTGAGTGAAACGGACAGATGTGGGAGTGGTCTGAACGTGATGAGCGGGAATCGATCATTCTCGGCTCGATTGCGCGTTTAGGGAAAATGCATCTGTCAACTCATGTCCGAATTGGCTCGCGCACACGCTTGTTATCACCGCTTCTTCTTATGTGATCTTCAAAAGCTGCTTTTTTCTTTGAGCAGCTATTTGGCGTGTGTCCTGACGCTCGGTATCGCATTTGCCGTCGACCTCCCGCGCCCCTGGTGGGCCATCCTGACGGTCTATGTCACCGCGCAACCCATGTCGGGAGCGCTTCGGCCTAAGGTCTCCTATCGCCTGATCGGGATCTTCCTCGGTGCGGCTGCCGCAATCGTGCTGGTTCCCAATCTGCAAAATTCACCGGAACTTTTGGTTCTCAGTCTCGCAGTTTGGACGGGACTTTGTATATATCTCGCCGTTTCCGACCGAACCCCGCGCGCTTTTCTTTTCCAAATGGCCGGTTTCAGCGCGGCAGTCATCAGCTTCCCCTATCTTGACGATCCATCAAATATCTTCATGACCACCATCTCGCGTGTCGAGGAAATGACAGTCGCGATCCTTGCTGTCACGCTCGCTCATTCGCTGACGCGGCCTTTGGATGCTCGAAAAATTGTCCAGGAGCGCGGGCGTCGTTTTCTCCGCGACGCGGCTGAATGGGCAGAAGGTGCGCTCGACGCTCAACACAAGGGCTGGGGCAGTTCGCGTCGGCAGCAGATTGCAGCTGACGTCGCTGAACTCGGACTAATAGCGATGCATCTTCCTTACGACATGAGCGGACATCGAAGAACGCGTGCGCTCGTTTACGTTTTGCAACGCCGCCTCGCATCGTTGATTCCTTTGGCATCCGCCGTTGCGCATCGGCTTGACTTGCTTGCCGGCAAGGAGGCAGACAAAGATTTAATGGAATTGATCGGCGAAAGCCGCGCTTGGCTCCAGGAAACAGATAGGCCACCCTCGGACGAATGCGGTGGTAGGCTGGTGGTGCGTGCGCGGTCGCTGGCTAAGAAGAATAGCGCAAGATCGGATTGGTCTTCTTGGATTGCAGCGAGCCTCGCGGAGCGGTTGGCGGAATTCATCGAGGCAATACGCGAGGCGGAAACTCTTGTCGCCGCGCTTGATGGGACGCCGGTTCATATTTCCTCGGAGGACGTTGCTGATAAGATTTCGCCGCTGAGGCAGGATCGCATTTTGGCGATCCTTGCAGGTTTGGCCATGTCAGCAGCGGTTGTTCTCTACTGTACGATCTGGATATTGCTCGCATGGCCAGCCGGATCGGCGACAGCAGCTTTCGCGGCCCTCGTCACATGCTCATTTGCTGCCCAGGAAGATCCAGCTCCCGCCATACGCCGCTATCTCTTTGCAACACTGGCGACGTTTCCGATTGCTGCGATCTATATGTTCGCGGTGTTACCCCGCGTAGATGGCTACCCAATGCTGTCGTTAGCGCTAGCCCCGGCACTGATCGGGATCGGCTATATCCAAGCTGATCCGGCTCGGTCTGCAGTCGCGCTGCCGATGTTCTCGTGTCTCATCGTCGGATTGGGCTTCGTCGATTCATTTCAGCCGGATTTTGCATCATTCGTCAACACGGGTATCGCGCAAGTCATGGGGATCGTCGTGACGATTGCCGTGACACGCCTCTTCCGGTCTGCCGGAGTGGACTGGATCGCATACCGCATGGTCAGGGCACAGTGGCAGGAACTTGAGGGGCTCGCGACCATGCGCAGCACGCCGGACTTTGGAAATTGGACCACCCGAGCGATCGATCGTACCGGCCAAATTGCTGCACGCATTGCCGTTTCCAGTGAGGGAGATGAATTTCATGCCGCGGACGGGCTTAACGACATTCGAATTGGCCGGAATATTCTGCATCTGCGCGTGGCGGCGTTTGCGCATGGGGAAATAGAACGATCGATCGAAGTATTGCTGGCGGAAATCGCCGAATTGTTCCGCAAGCGCCGCATCGATGGGGTCGTGACCCCACCGCAGAAGTCTCTCTGGACAAAGCTCGAGAATGCAATCGCATCCATACAAACCATGGAAAACAATGCCATTCGGCACCAAGCACTTCTCGCCGCCGTGGGCATCCGTTGCAACCTTATGCCGTCGGTTCCGCTCGCGAACGGGTCATCACCCTCGTGATCGATGAGGTGCAAATCTTCGGCGTGTATGTGCCTGCGGCTTTGTGCTGGGCGAGTCTCGCAATCCTGCTGACGTATTGGCTGCGCCCGCTGCTTCATCGTTTGCCTTTGAGCCGCATCAGTTGGCGTCCAGCGCTCTTCGACATCGCCGTTTTTATGCTCCTTTGGTGGGGCCTGGCGAGGCTAGCGGACGGACGCCTCCTGCCGACAAGGTTTCCCGTATGATGGACGGTTTGCTTTGGAGCCGAACGCTTGGGACCTTAGTTCTTGTGGCGCTGACGCTTGCAGGGCTCCAGGCACTTTGGCAGCGATATCAAATTGACCCGATCACGCGCGACGGGAAAGTCAGGGCCGATGTCGTTCAGGTCGCGACGGACGTTTCGGGACTCGTCACACAGGTTTGCGTTCAGGACAACGAATTCGTTCGTAGAGGCCAAGTCCTGCTGGTGATGGATCGGCCACGATACGAGCTGGCACTTCAGCGCGCGACCGCCACGCTTGCGAGTGCTGAGGCAATGCTTGCGCAGGCGGAGCGTGAGGATCGACGCAACCGATCTATGTCTACCCTTATCGCAGCTGAAAAGATCGAGCAGGGTAGCGCGCGTGTCGACGAACTGCGCGGGCGCGTGGCGGAAGCGGCTTCGGCTCGCGATCTCGCAAAACTCAATCTCGACCGCACGTACGTTCGCGCGCCAGTCGATGGGTATGTCTCAAACATGACCCTCCAGCCCGGCGTTTACATGAAGGCTGGCGAGGCCGTCGCTGCGCTCGTTTACGCCAAGTCGATGCGGATCGAAGGGTATTTTGAGGAGACAAAAGTTCCGGCGATCCATGTTGGAGATCCGGCGGTCGCTTTTCTTATGGGCGTTGGGGAGCCGGTGCGTGGTCACGTGGAGAGCATAGCGTCAGGGATCGCGGACCGTGAACGTAGCGACAGCGAGTCCGCATTGGCAAACGTCAATCCCTCCTTTTCGTGGGTTCGACTCGCACAACGCATTCCTGTTCGCATCGCGATCGATGAAATCCCATCGGGTCTCAAGTTGATCGTCGGCCAGACGGCGACGGTAGAAGTAAAACCCCGACCCGGAGAGCCAACGGTCAAGCGGAGCTTCCCGTGGTGAGAGTATCCCGGACAGGAATATGGATGTGTCTGCCATTTCTCTGTGGATGCACCGTGGGGCCAGACTATCGTCTGCCGGAACAAGCACTCGTAAATGCGCCTTCGGCAAATGGAGCATTCGCGTCGCGCGCCGATGCAACAAATACCGCCGACCCGCCTGCCGACTGGTGGCGCCTATATGACGATGCAACGCTCTCTCATCATATTCAGATGGCTTTGCGTGCTAATACCGATCTGCGGATCGCCGAGGCCAACCTCGAACAGGCCCACGCTTTACTTGCCGAGGCTGAGACGGGCCGGCAAATCAATGGTTCCGCAGCCTTCGAGACGACTTACGTCCAGCAATCGGCAGAGGCGGACCTCAGCCACATCAAACCGCCTCAGCATCAAATCGCCAACACGGGTATTGCGATCAACTACGACCTCGATCTGTTTGGCGGTATAAGACGGGGTATCGAGGCTGCGTCTGCGAACGACGAGGCGGCTGTGGCTGCGCGCGATTTGGTTCGCGTGAATGTCGTCGCCGACACCACCCGCGCTTATGCCGATATTTGCAACAGTGGAAACGAATTGGGGTCCGCACGCCGGACAGCGGACGTCCAGTTGCGCACCATCTCGTTCACCCGAACGATGGCGACGAATGGCCGAGTCGCCTCGTTCGATATTGATCGGGAGGAGAGCCTTTATCAGCAGTTCAAGGCGCGTATCCCCCGTCTTGAAGCGCGCCAGATTAACGCGGCCTATCGCTTGGCGACACTGATCGGCCAACTGCCGGAGAACTACGACCGTTCGCTGCTGGCTTGCCGCCGGCCGCTGCGGCTGGCGTCGAGAATAATGGTCGGCGACGCGCGAAGCCTTCTCGGTCGCCGTCCTGATGTGCGTGCTGCCGAACGCCGGCTTGCAGCGTCGACCGCAATGATCGGGGTTGCAACATCCGAGCTTTATCCGGACGTCAAGATCGGCGCATCCGTCGGAACCCAAGGCGCTGCGACTGACGTGTTTGGCCCGCTCACCAATCGTTTTGGCGTCGGCCCGGTGATCAGTTGGAATATCAATCAGAATGTGGCGCGTACGCGAATTGCTGCAGCTGAGGCGCGAACCAGGGCAAACCTTGCCGTATTCGATAAAACCGTTCTCGCCGCGCTTCGTGAAATCGAAAGTGCACTCACGAACTATGCCTACAACCTCGACCGGCTGAAAAATCTCAAGAAGGCGCGGGATCGAGCCGCGAAAGTCGCTGAGGATGCACGAAGGCTATGGCGGGGCGGAAGCGCGGACGCGTTGACGTCTTTGGATGCCGACCGCAGCCTCGCCGCAACGGAGCAAGCTTATGCTGCTGGGCAGACGGAAGTCAGTCAGGATCAGATCGCAATTTTTTTGGCGCTGGGAGGCGGCTGGCAGGCTACGGAATTACGGGAAACGCGCATCTCTGGAGGGTCTTTTTCTCAAGGCCCTTCAGGTTGACCGACAGATTTTTCCGTATTGAAAATCGTATAATGTGAAGTTTGCCGTTTCAACGAAAATATGGAACAAGGACTTCCCATCGCATTACGATATTCTTGGGCTTGGCAACTGAAAACGTCGGTGTGGTGGATTCTGTAACCTCGCTCTTTGCCTGCTTGGTTAGACCTGATACAATATGGACATCACTGCGGCTCGCACATTCCTTGAGGTCCTCAAAACGGGAAGCTTCGCAGCGGCTGCCACGAATTTGCACGTAACGCAGACTGCGATCGGCGCACGCATCCGTGTTCTTGAGCAAGAGTTGGGTTGTCCTCTTTTTGTTCGCAACAAAGTCGGGACGCAATTAACGCCGGCAGGGCAAAAATTTCAAAGATACGCTGTAAGTCTCGTCAGGCTTGCAGATCAGGCCACGCAATCCATCCGGTTGTCTCAGGCGCAGGACACAGTCGTAATGTTGGGGGCGGAACTCAGCATCTCGCATCCGATCGTTCCGCTTTGGTTGGTGTGGATGCGTCAGTCGCATCCTGAACTTGCGCTTTCGGTACGGGTCGACACCGCTGATCGTCTGATAGATCAGGTGCAGGAGGGTTCGCTTGACGCCGCCGTTCTTTATGGCGCGCCGCGGCGGCCTGGTCTGGTCGCCGAGCTCATTTTCGAAGAAAAATTGGTGCTGGCGGAGTCAAATCGTCCGTCCTCGTTACACTGTACATCGCAAACCGTTCAAATCGATTGGGGGCAAGAATTCGCCGACGCATATTATTCGGCTTTTCCGGATGAGCCTGCATCTACAGTTGCGGTCAGCTATGGCCCACTTGCCCTCGAATACATATTGGCCATCGGCGGCCGCGGATATTTTCGGCGCGGCTTCATTTGCCCATATCTGGAAGATGGTCGGCTGTCGCTCGTCGAGAACGCCCCGGAATTTTCTTACTCCGCATATGTAGTGCATTCTCCCAGAGCGGACGAAGCCATTGTCGCCTGTATCCGTGAAGGTCTCCGAGCCAGCTCTTCATCGCTTCTTCTAAATGGGAGATAATAGGAAGGACAGGGGGCATCGAGAGACTTCATGACGACATCGCCTTAAACAGCGGACACTGCAGTCCTGACACGAAGGGCCATAAAGCTAACTTCCGACTTCCCTCGGAGGTCTGATTTTCTTGCCGTGCTTACCTGCGAGTTCTGCTGCAGACCGGATTGCACCGATGCGGCCATGGGAAGCCTCCAGCTCTTCACCAGTCTATAGCTCGCCGGGATAACAATCAGCGTCACCAGCGTGGATGAGAAGACCATGATGGCACGGTAGAGGTCTTCACGCGGAATTGCCGTCCCTGAAGCAGACATTTCGCCAGGGCTTCGCGCTTGGCGCTATCGAGATAAATCAGCATCACGACGCCGGTCTCGGCCGCGACGCCGGCAAGCGCGATGAAGCAAACGGCCACTGCTACCGACAGATGCGGGAAAAAAGACAGATCTGGTAATTGGAAGCATTCTGGCCTACGGAAGTCTTCTCCACCAAAGAGCCCGTCCACTAAGCGCTTCACCGGGCTATCACCGTGGCGTCGCGACGAAAAGCAAGGCTGCAGGCTTCCTCCGGATTTTTGGCTGCATCCCTTTTGTCTACATTTCCTCAATCAAGCGGTGAATGTAATCTACGTATTTTCCTTTGCCGAGACGCGTCAGCCAGCGCTCCATCTCAAAAGGTTTGATATATCCTAAGCGAAGCGCGATCTCTTCGGGGCAGGCAATTTTGAGGCCCTGGCGTCTTTCAATGGTTGCGATGTAATCACCCGCATCCATCAGGCTCTCGAATGTTCCCGTGTCGAGCCACGCGAAGCCACGACCCATCTTTTCGACGTGGAGCGCATCAAGCGCTAGATACATTTCATTCAATGTCGTGATCTCGAGCTCGCCACGTGCCGATGGTGTAACGCGTGATGCGAGGTCAGCGACGCGCTCATCATAGAAATAGATGCCAGTGACGGCCCAACGTGATTTTGGACTCGTTGGCTTTTCGATGATGGATAGCGCTTTGCCCGAGGCGTCGAACGTGACGACGCCATAGCGTTCTGGATCGGCGACTTCGTAGGCAAAAATTGTTGCGCCGCTGTCGCGGTCTGCGGCGGCGCGCAACATGTCGACAAGCCCATGCCCGTAGAAAATGTTGTCACCGAGGACGAGCGCGCAGCGGTCGCCGTCGATGAAGTCGCGGCCGATGATGAAAGCTTGCGCCAGTCCCTCCGGTGTGGGCTGGGCAGCATATTTCAAGCGGATACCGAATTGCTCACCTGAGCCGAGCAGACTTTGGAACAAGGGCTGGTCGTGCGGTGTGGTGATGATCAGGATGTCGCGAATGCCAGCGAGCATGAGCGTCGACAGCGGATAATAAATCATCGGCTTGTCGTAGACAGGAAGAAGTTGCTTTGAAACCGCGAGGGTCAACGGGTAGAGGCGTGTGCCGCTCCCTCCAGCGAGAATGATGCCCTTCAATGTGCTCATGCTGTTGAATCGAAGCCCTGTTTCGGACGTTGCGGTGTCTCTTCATGACGTGCGCCGATTATCCGATCGAGAGCCTCCGATAACGCATCCGGCCATGGGCGGAGCTTTATGCCGTAGACATGCGAAAGCTTGTCGTTGGAGAGAACAGAATAGGCGGGGCGGTGGGCTTTCGTCGGAAAGGCGCTTGTTGGTATTGGATGGACTATTGCTTGGGGTCCGCCTCTTCGGGCTGCTCCGTCGATGATTGCGCGAGCGAACCCGTACCACGACGTCTCACCGCTGTTTGTTGCGTGAAATGTGCCGAAGCATTCTGGGCTTGGCGACAACGTGCGAAGACGGCTGATGATTTGGCAAACCGTCGTGGCGAGATCGGGAGCGTAGGTCGGACTGCCGCGCTGATCGTCGACGACGTTGATCTCGGGGCGTTCGCGACTGAGGCGCAACATCGTCTTCACAAAGTTAGAACCAAACGGACTAAAGACCCAAGCCGTGCGCAGAATGATATGCTTGGGGTTGGCTTCGGCGACGAGGCTTTCACCGGCGAGCTTGCTCTCTCCATAAACACCGAGCGGAGATACTGCGTCCGTCTCGACGTACGGTACGCCTTTGCTGCCATCAAATACATAATCGGTCGAAAAATGAATGATTGGAGCGCCGATCTCGGACGCGGCTTCGGCGGCAGACTGTGCGCCCGCCGCGTTTATTGCGAAGGCGGTCTCGGGCTCGACTTCGGCCTGATCGACAGCCGTATAAGCCGCGGCATTGACGATGAAATCGGGCTGTGCCGCCCGGATTGCCTCAGATACCGAAGATGGATTGCGAAGATCGGTCTCCGGTCGTCCGATCTGCACAACGTGATATCCGGATGCGCTCAGTGTTTCGTCGAGAGAACGGGCGACTTGGCCGTCGCGGCCGATGACCAGAATGGATTTTCCGTCAGATGTCACGCGGAATTATCCGCAAGCTGAGTTTCGTTGATTGGCGAATTTTCAATCAGGCCGAGCCTGGTTCCTGAATAGACGTTTTCGCGCAGAGGACGCCACCACCACGCATTATTCAAGTACCAGTCGACAGTTGCGGCAATGCCGGTCTCGAACGTTTGGTCGGCGCGCCAACCTAATGCCGTTTCGATTTTTGTTGGATCGATGGCGTATCGCCTGTCGTGACCGGGGCGGTCGGGCACGAAGGTGATGAGATTTCGTCGCGCGATATCGCCCGGGAAGCGATCGTCAACAAGGTCGCATATGCGTTCCACCACCGCGATGTTTTCAACCGGCGCCCGGCCGCCGATATTATAAGTTTCGCCGGTGCGACCGCGCTCGAGAACAGTCGTGAGCGCCTTCACATGATCCTCGACGTAAAGCCAATCACGTACGTTGCGGCCGTCGCCATAGACGGGTAGCGGTTTGTTTTCGAGGGCATTGAGAATGATCAGCGGGATCAGTTTCTCGGGAAAATGATAGGGACCATAGTTGTTCGAGCAGTTCGTAATCAGCGTCGGCAGGCCGTACGTCTCGTACCAGGCGCTGACGAGATGATCTGATGAAGCCTTGCTGGCGGAATAAGGCGACCTTGGATTGTAGGCGGTGCTCTCCGTGAAGAAGCCGTCACCGTCCAGGCTGCCGTAGACTTCGTCGGTCGAGACGTGCAGGAAGCGGAACGTTTCTCGAAGCGCGGGAGGACGTTCGCTCCAATATAACCTGGCTGCCTCGAGCAGGACGTGCGTTCCAAAAACGTTGGTAGAGATGAAAGCCGCAGATGACGAAATTGATCGGTCGACATGAGACTCGGCGGCAAGATGCATGACCGCATCGGGGCGGTATTCAGCGAAGATGCGATTGATGCTGTCGCCGTCGCATATATCGGCTTGAACGAAGCGATAGTTGGCTCGGCTTGAGACCGAAGCGACCGATTGTAAATTGGCAGCGTAGGTTAGCTTGTCGACGTTCAGAACGTCCCAGCCGCGATCACGGACCAGATACCGGACCAAGGCGGATCCGATGAAGCCAGCTCCGCCTGTGACGATGACTCTCATCGGTTATCCCCCGCGGTGCGACGCTAAAACGTTGATGAGAGATCCCGCAGCAAAGGCAGCACCTCGTCTTTGCCGGAAATGGTTGCGTCTTTCGGATCGACCGGCCAATTAATTTTCAACTGCGGATCCGTCCATAGAATTCCTTCTTCGGCGTGCGGAGCATAGTAGCTCGATACTTTATAGACGACCTCGGTGTTGGGCTCGAGCGTGCAAAAACCGTGCGCAAAGCCACGGGGAACGTACAACTGTAAGCCGTTCTCAGCCGAAAGTTCAGCCGTAACGTGCTGGCCATATGTCAAAGATTGCCGTCGTAAATCGACCGCCACGTCGAAGATGCGTCCGCGGCTAACGCGCACGAGCTTTGCCTGGGCGTGGGGGACGGACTGAAAATGCAGGCCGCGAATCGTGCCGGCCTCGGAGGAGAACGAGAAATTGTCCTGCACGAACGTTTCTTGAATATCCGCTCGTGCGAACTCCTCGCCATTATAAAGCTCGGTGAAGAAGCCCCTTTTGTCGTAAAAGCGCTTGAAATGGATCAGAAGAACATCCGGAATTTCAAGCTTTTCGGCGTGCACTGTGGGAGGTCCTGATTATTATTCTTCGCTCGGGGTGGCGTAACAGGGGACAATGATCAATGCTCTCTAGCAGAGATATGCTCGTCGGCCACTTTTTGGGCCGACTTTCCTTCTAGGAGTTTTCCCATCTCAACTTAGGCCAGCGCCATCTATTTGTTGGGCCTCGAAACGCCAAGTCCGGTATTGCGGCCGGAGAGTCGTCGCGATTGGGCCACACCTAGACGGAAACACATGTGGACCAAGAAGGGAGCGTGGTACCCTCGCTGGCAGATTTTGATTATATCCCAGAGGCCGCCCGCCGGTGAGATTTACGTAGAACGGGCTTAGTGCTGTCAACGTTGTTGCGCATGCGGATGCGTTCGTTGACTTTGGCCCTTGTACACATCAACGCGTTTGGGCGTTGCGCGAGCCGGCGCGGCGGTCAGTCGCGAAAGCAGAGAGAAGCGGATGCCGACGCCGTCGACGACGCCTACAACCCTTGATTTATTGAAACGCCTAGCGCGCGAGAATGGCCGGGAGTACGCTCCGCGATACGCCATCGCCATCGTTTGCATGTTGCTTGTCGCGGGTACGACGTCTCTAAGTGCTTATGTGCTGAAGACCGTTATCGACACGATCTTCGTGAATCAGAACCGCGAAGCGTTGATCGGCATTACGTTCCTTATCGTCGGGATTTTCATCGCCAAGGGTGTTGCAGCCTATTTCTCTGAGGTCATCGTCGGCAACATTGGCAACCGTCTCGTGGCGGATACGCAAAAACGCATGTTCAACCACATGTTGAAAGTCGATGTCGCCTTCTTTCAACAATACAGTTCGAGCAATCTCGTCACCCTCATATCTTACAATGCCAGCGCCGTGCGGGACATGCTGACGCTTGTTTCGTTGAATGTGGGTCGTGACTTGTTCACGATCGTGGGTCTCGTTTGCACGATGATCGCGCTAGATCCCGTTCTGTCGGCGATCGCGCTGATCGGCGGCCCTGTCGCTGCGATCTCATCGCGCAAGATGGTGGCGCGGATTAAGAAAGCGACGAAGGGTGAAATTCATTCGATGGCGGGGATCATCCAGGCGACGCGCGAGCTCAGTCAGGGAGCGCAGGTCGTCAAATCCTTCCAGCTCGAGAATACGATGCGCGGTCGGATGTTTAATGCCATCGAAGCCGTCCAGCGACTGTCCAACAAGATGCTGCGCATTCAGGCCGGCGTTAACCCTTTGATGGAGGCTATCGGCGGCTGTGCCGTTGCCGCCGTCATTTTCTACGCCGGCTGGCAAAATCTCTATCATGGCGCAAGCCCTGGCCAGTTCTTTGCGTTTATCACCGCCTTGCTCATGTGCTCCGATCCAGGGCGCCGTCTTTCTCGTGTCCAACTGCAACTCGCCTCCGCCTCGATTGGTGTGCGGATGATGTATGAGATCTTGGATACGCCGGCGCGAGAAGACGAGCCACCGGGCAGGCCTGAGCTTGATGTCAAAGGCGGCGAGATTGCCATTCGCGACGTCGCTTTCAGATATGTGGCGAACAAGCCGGTTATTGAGCATATGACCTTTTCCGTGCCTGCGGGAAAGGTGACTGCGCTGGTTGGTCATTCCGGCGGCGGTAAGACCACGGTTTTCTCGCTCCTCCAGCGTCTGCGTGTCCCGGACGCCGGCACCATCGAGATCGATGGCCAGTCGATTGCTGACGTTTCGCTGAAGTCGTTGAGGCAGAACATCTCGGTCGTCGGCCAGGATGCTTTCCTGTTTGAAGGGTCGATCATCGATAACATTCGGGCCGGCCACGAAACTGCTTCTGAAGAGCAGTGCATCGAAGCGGCCAAAGCAGCGAGCGCACACGAGTTCATCAAATCACTGCCGCGTGGCTATGATACGCAGGTCGGCGAACTTGGCGCACAAGTCTCAGGCGGTCAGCGCCAGCGCATTGCCCTGGCGCGTGCCTTTCTGAAGAATGCGCCGATCATTCTGTTGGACGAACCGACGTCGGCGCTCGACAGTGAGACGGAAGACGTCATCCAGCGCGAATTGCGACGCTTGACGGAAGGGAAGACGACGCTCGTCATCGCTCATAGGCTGTCGACGATCCTGCATGCCGATTTGATCCATGTGATCGAAGCCGGTCGTGTCATCGAGAGTGGCACTCATGAGCAGTTGATGGCCGCAGGCGGCGCCTATAGTCGTCTGTTCAAGCTGCAGTTTGCGAAGTTCCTCGAAACCAAGCAGCCGCTCGCGGAAGCTATTTAGACATTTGCGCGATGTTGCGGGGCTGTCGGATCTTTGTTTGGCTTGACTGTGCAGTCAAAGGCATGCACTCAGGTTGAGGCTTGGAGGGGTAAATCGAACTGGATGCGCATAACCTGTTTCATGCCCCGAAATATGCGCTTTGGTCCCTCCAATGCGACATCGATTGATCTTTGCGTATATGATCTCATCAAAGCCAGTCGTTATCGAGATACGACAAAAATACTTTGTTGTGAGAATGAGACGCTGTTTTCGGGGTTGAATATCTCGACGTACCCGCCGTCAATAGATCGCCACAAGACAAAAAAGACGAAGTTTGCGTTGGACCAAGCGCAAGAGAGCTCGGCCGATCTTATTGTCGTTCAACAGCATCTTCCGACTGCAGCCGGAGTGGCACGCAGAGTTTCAACGCCTGTGATCTTGCACAAGCACAACATGATCAAATCGGTGCCGGCAACAGGCGTATTGAACGTGCTGAAACGTAGATGGCACGTTAATCAATACAAAGCTCTGGCAGGAATTATTTTCGTCAGCGAGACGTGTAGAGATCAATTTCGCGCAGACTGGCCCGAAGTTACAACCCCTATGTCGGTTGTTTACAATGGCTTAGATTTCAGTGATTGGCAGCCTGCGAATACGCGCCGGCGCGAGATCATCTGCGTCGGCCGCGCGGCACCGGAAAAAGGCATTAAAGAAGCCGCCGAGGCCGTTGTCGATATTCTGGGTAGAGAGCCATCTTGGTCCGCCCGATTCATACTGAGCGAGACACAGCGGTTTCCCGATTATCTTCAAGATGTCATGGCGACGTTACGTCCCGTCGCGGATCGGGTGGTGGTGGAGGTCAATCAAACACTTGCCGTCGTTCGGGAGCGATTAGAAGAAGCTTCGATTGCACTTGTGCCATCTCGATGGGAGGAGCCATTTGGTCGTACCGCACTGGAAGCTCACGCTGCCGGTTGTGCAGTTGTCAGTTCTGGGACCGGTGGACTGAAGGAAGTCAGCGGCAAATACGCATTGTTTTTGCCCGATCGTTTTTCTGCTGGAGATATCTCCGATCAGGTGTCCACCTTAATTGGCGCCCCGGGGATGATGAGCCGGCTCGCTCAAGAGGGCCGCAGCTATTGTGCGCAGAAGTTCGCCTTGGGTGCCGTTTCAGCCAGCGCCGACAATTTTTATGAGCGGATCGTTGGGCGGTTGAAAGTGAACGCCGCTTAAATTGGCGGCCGGACTGGGCGGGTTCAAGTGGAGTGAGATCAGTGCGCCTGTGGTCGAAGTTCAGCTGCGAGGCTGGAATGCCCTTTAAGCTCGATTCTTTCTCAATTGTCGATCTCCGTTGGCTAGCAGCGGTGCTGTGGGAGAGGATTCAAAGCACCAAAGGTGGGATGAGGGTGAGATGAGCAAAATTCTGTCTGTCATTATGCCCGTCTATAATGCGGAGAAATATCTGTCTCAGGCGATTGAAAGTGTTCTTCGGCAGGAACTTCGCGATTTTGAACTCATTTGCATCGACGACGGATCGAGTGATGCTTCCAGTGCTATTTTGAAGAACTTCGAAGATCGCGATTCGCGAGTTCGCGTCATCAGCCGTGGCAAGCTAGGTCTAGTTTCTGCCCTCAATATCGGGCTTGAGAGTGCGACTGCTCCTATCGTCGCCCGCATGGATGCGGACGATGTTTGTTTGCCTGGTCGTCTTGCGCAGCAGATTGAATATTTGGCCCGGCGCCCAGACGTTTGGGTTGTCGGCACGGCGAGGAAATTGATCGACGGTCGCGGTCGCGTGCTGCACACTCCAACTGTTGTGCAGGGAGAAGGAGCGGTTTCGGAAGCGTTGCTTCGCAGCTGTGAACTATGTCACCCGACGGTAATGATGCGCCGCGTGCCTATCTTAAAGCTTGGAGGCTATCGGGAAGCTTTCCGGCATGCCGAAGATTATGATTTGTGGCTTAGGGTAGTGCAGCACGCGAAGGTGGATAATTTGCCATTTGTTGGAATCCTTCATCGGATTCACGGAGCGAGTGTCTCGGAAAAGCATAAAATTCAGCAGCGGGTGTCGGCAGCATTGGCGCAGGCTTGTTATCATTTGAGAATGGCGGGCCATTCCGATCCGGCGAGCTTCTATCGTGGTCCTCCGGATCTTTGGAATGACCGGCTCCTGGATGACCTCATATCTGAACATATTGAATTTTTTCGAGCCACACTCATTCTTCTCGATCCCACGGCTTTGTTTGACGCCAAATTCTCGGCTGTAAAGAAGATCGAGAGTACTTCGCCTCGAATGAAGAAACAAAATAAGAAGCTTTATCAGGAAGCTCTATTGTTCGCTGCGAGCCACCACCGTCGCCTGGACTTCTTCAAGCTGCGTATGTTTGCCAACGCCGTCCGCTTGCATCCCGGAAGATTTGTTAGATTGTCATTTTCTTCATAAATGAGACAGCGCAATTTCCAATCACAAATGGACGCGCGGGCTGATGTCGACCTCGCGGTGCGCTGCGAACAATGACTGCGATCTGGACAATCCGGCCGAGGCATAAGCTCGCGAAGCTGTTGGCCTATATCCGGCATCCGCTCAAATCTTCCAAACGTAAATTGTTTCGCGGACGTCTTGTTGAAGCGATCGAATTTAATGGTTTTCAGCGCAGGCAATTCGCTGGGACCAAGTCGGTTTCGCATTCGGGGCTCCCCCCGAATGCGAAATACGGCATATCGGTTGATGGCGAGCTTCCGGTCTTTCGAGACAAGCGGACGCAAAGGATATCGGTGATTATTCCGAATTATAATCATGCCGCGTTCCTTCGGGAGCGAATACGGTCAATTCTCGACCAGGAAGTAGAACTAAGCGAATTGATAATTTTGGACGATGCATCTACGGACGATAGCCGAAATGTCATTCTTGAAATGACGCGGGACATTTCGGTGCCCGTGAAGCTTGTGTTCAACGAAATGAATTCCGGAAGCATTTTTCGCCAATGGGAGAAGGGATTTGAATTGGCGAAAGGAGATTTAATCTGGCTGTGCGAAAGTGACGATACGTGTGATCCCAGGTTTCTTGGCACGCTTGTTCCATATTTCAGTGATCCGAGCGTGATGATGGCATTCGGCCGGATAGATTCGATCGACAGAGAGGGGATCGTCGTTCCGCAATCAGGTCTCTCGCTCTCTGCATCGAAGTTCTGGGGGGCGCCGATAATCGCGAGTGCCTATTCCTGGTTCAATGGTCCGTTTGGCAACAAGAACGTTGTTGCAAATGTTGGTGGCTGCCTCTTCCGAAGACAGGAGTTCAGTCCGGATATCTTCTCTGAATTGGCTTCTTATAGAATTTGCGGCGACTGGTATCTCTACAGTCGCGTCGCGCGGGGCGGCCGAATTGCCTATGATCCGAATGCAAAGGCTTATTTCAGAGTCCACACGTCAAACAGCTCAAAAGCAAGCTTAAAGAGTGAGAGCTTTTATAATGAACATGTTCGCATCGCCCAAGCTTTAAGAAGGCACTACGAGGTAAATAAATCCGCGATCAGATTATTGTTGCAAAACGCCTGGGCGATATGCGTCGCCAATTTGGGATATGCCGCGGGGCGTGAATTTGCCCAGGGGGGTCTCATTGGCGAAGTCATGAAAACTCCGCGAAATATAAATCATATACTGCTGATTTTGGCGGCGTGTGACGAACATGTTGTTTCCGCAGCGTGCCGTTTGGCTAATACAGTATCGGGACGCGGTGAAGACGTCACCGTTCTGTTAAGCGGAGATGCAACCCTCTTTGATCGCGTGCGCGGATTGCTGTCGCCCTCCGTTTCAATCCTTCCCTCAATCTTTGCCGAGAGGATGGGGCTTTATCCCTTTTTGACTGAGTTCGGAATTACTACGGTCTGGGTCGCTGATAATGAAATCGGAGGCATGGACGGGGCGTGTAGATCTTTGCGGATCCCGTTACTCAGTTCGAGCGCTGAAGGTTTTGATCTTTCGACTGATAGGTTTCGCAAGTGATCTGTCGTCGCAGTCATGCCTTTGTATGGACAGATGCACGCGAAGTTTGTCTTAATCTGGCCGCTACCTTCAACTTCGATCACTTCAATTTGCCGGAGTCGGGCCAAATTCTTGACGCCACCCAATGTGATAATCATCCGCGAGAACGAGCGCCTTAGGAAGCGATATCCAAGCAGACGTTGGACAAGCTGATCCTCAAGGAAACTCTTGCCGCGAGCGGCTCGTGTTGAACACGACCATTCGTGTCCAGATGTCTCGGAGGGTCGCACGTGTCCTGTCGTTGGACAGCCACACGCAACGCAAAGACGGCATTTTTCGAAGCCTGTTAATGAAGCGCATGATTGCCGACATCGTGCGGTTCGTGACGCGGTACTGCCATTACGGTTCGCATCCGCCAGATGCTGGTCGCCGAGGATTGGCGGATCAATGTCAATCTCGTTTACCGGATCTGGCCCGGGAAGAGCCTAAAGTCCCAATAAAATAACCGAAGCAGGGGCCGTCTCATAGGGGCGGAAGAAACTTAGCAATCCCTTTGAAGGGAGCACTACTTTTCTTGATCCTGGACCATGCAGCCTTTCGTGGGTCGGTCACATGTCACGCTTGCATCGTACAAGTGTCTGCCGGATTGGTTTGCTTTGAGGTGTCCGTGACTATTTCGGCCGGAGCACTTAGAGGCATACTCGATAGAGCATTCTACAATGTCGAATTGCGAACTCAAGCACGCAGCCCAAGGCCTCAGCCGACGTTCAGATTTTCGCAAAAACTTGCGAAAGCATCCGCTTTCTTGCGACATCCCCTCAATTCTCGCGAAAGAAAAGCTTATCGTGCGCAAAAGCTCGAAGCATTAGGCAACACGGACGATAGGGTTCTATGCCCGTCCACATACGAACTCCACCGCGACCACACCCACAAGCAGGGAAGCGGCTATAGGAAAATGACCGTTATTCTTGAAGCAGATGTCATCTGTTGTGGTGTGCACATATGATCGCTACAACCTTCTGGATGGTGCGATCGAATCCCTCCTTCGCCAAACGCTTGCTAATTTTAAGATTATCGTTGTTGATAATTTCGCTGGGGTTCAAAAGCACGTGAGACGTATGCTGCAGCAAGGGGCGTCACGTATATCGTGCAGCCTCTGCCAATCCGTTCCCACGCGCGAAACATGAGGTTGCGCAATCTCACAGGAGCGTTTTCAGTATTCTGGATGACGACGCTATCGTGAGACCCGACTGGGCCAGTAAAATTATGACGACTTCAGGTGCTAGTCGAAAGCTGGAGGCGACGACACTATAACGCCGTCAGACCATACTCGTCGCTGAATTATGAGCCGCCAGCAACAGAAGTGATCTTGCCGTCAGCATTTCGGTCTGCACAAAGCGGCGCCTCCGCCAGCCCAGATGGTAGGCAAATGAGGCCGCTGTCTAACTTATACCGTGACGTCGTGATAAGGGCAGAAAAGATCGCCCTGGGCCTTCACTTTTCGCCGCCAACTCCCGGCCTCTTCTCCCTCCAAAAAAAGCCGCGAGCGTTCGGAGACACATTCAATTTCTTACTGAGGAGAGTTCCAAAAGCCTTCCAGATGCTCGTCTCAATCGTTTGAAAAATCGGCTTAACCTGCGTTCCTTGCAACGCGGAGCTTTTCGCAATTGCTGAGTTTCTCGCAATTTTCGATTGGAAGCATCCATCGTGGTGGCTAATCGAATAATCGTTTCACGGAGAATTGGTGAGATGTCTTGGGTCGGAGTCGTTGCAACACTGTTTTTTCGGGACATTTCTGGATCTGGAAACCAATCGTTCGACAAGCGACCACTTAAGTATTTTTCGTTGATTTGTCGGTTAACATCATAGAAGCGTGCTTTGATGGCGGTTCTTTCTTTTTCACTTATCAGCATGTTTAAATCACCGCCTTCCGGAATATGCGAAGAAACAACTGCCCTGAGATTTTCGGCCACTAGCCATTTATCTTCGCATTCGTGAAACTCTGAGAGCGCGAAATTAAGATATCTGAGAACCTCGAGGCGCTGCAAATCGATTGACTGATTAGCATCTTGATCGAACTGCATCGCTGCCGTTTGAATTCCCAGCACATCGCAGAAATCCCGACGAATGTCCCCGCATCTGAGTGCCAAACGTTTATATTCGCGTACGATCAGGTTTTCGTCACCGAATACAGTCCCCCATAAACGGAGAGTTTCTAAATGGTTGAAATATCGGTTTGCTGGGACGACGATGCTAGGATCGAACTCCTGTCTTCCCCCGCACAGGACAAACGTAGACCAAGAGGCCAGAGCAAGATCTGAGGGCTCCCGAATGTAGTAGACGATCTTAATTTCGTCCGCTGGAAGTAAGTTTCGGAGGGCTCTCAACTGTTCGACGTTTTTCAGTCGCGATGAAAAATGCTCGCATGATAATATGGTTGTACAGTTTGTGCCTGCTATCGTTCGCTTTAGGCTAGCAGGCACGAGAGAAAGTGTCGTTCGCCGTTGTCTATCTATGAATCCAACCTTTTGATCTATCAGGGATGCGGCAACGGGAAAATGAGCAGTATGCGAAAAAATTATGTTGTCCGGCTCGCTGGGGTAGTAAAAGCCTTGTGGTGATAACTTCGATGCATTGCGGGTGAGGAACTCTTGAAGGCTCGTTGTGCCCGTCTTCTCGCCTCCAATGTGGACAAATATTTTTCCGCCCATGTTCGCCCCCCCCCTGCTGGGCAAAGGATATAGGCTGTTCGGCTTATTGAAAATTTATTGAAGGGGAGTGTCCACAATTTGTTTTCCGTCTATTCCAGCGAACCGCTTGCGCCACCATGCTTGTGATTATACCAAGGTAGTTTAATTGGCTACTTAGATGACGTACTCGTCA
Source organism: Hyphomicrobium sp. DY-1 (assembly GCF_047497105.1). Classification (NCBI taxonomy): domain Bacteria; kingdom Pseudomonadati; phylum Pseudomonadota; class Alphaproteobacteria; order Hyphomicrobiales; family Hyphomicrobiaceae; genus Hyphomicrobium; species Hyphomicrobium sp. DY-1. The sequence continues at coordinate 4,019,058 of NZ_CP134870.1, forward strand.
TTCGGGCTGTCGTATCGGCTGTTTTAATCAAGTTGTTTGGCCGACAAAACAATCACGGCGATCAACTTGGCGTAGGCCTTGATGGATAAGGATGGGCTTATTCGGCCGTCAGGATGCGTCTTACGTATTCCGCATACGCACTCTTTCCCAAGCGACCGAGCGATGCCGTTACTTCATCCGCTGACAGATAGCCCATTCGAAACGCGATTTCTTCCGGGCACGAAATTTTCAAGCCTTGACGGCGTTCGATCGTTGCAATGTACTCTCCGGCGTCCATCAGGCTCTCAAATGTTCCTGTATCAAGCCAGGCGAAGCCGCGACCCATTTTCTCAACGTGCAGCGCGTTCACATTGAGATAGAGCTCGTTCAACGTCGTGATTTCGAGTTCTCCGCGTGCGGAGGGTTTAACTTTGGAAGCAAGTTCAACCACGCGTTCGTCGTAGAAATAGATGCCCGTCACTGCCCATCTGGACGTCGGCGCTTTCGGTTTTTCAATGATCGTCTGGGCCTTTCCGGTCGCGTCAAACGTAACGACGCCATAGCGTTCAGGATCGGCAACCTCATAGGCAAAGATCGTTGCCCCGTCCTCTCGTGCAGCGGCCGCGCGAAGCAAGGGCCCGAGGCCGTGACCGTAAAAAATGTTGTCGCCCAAAACGAGGGCACAGCGATCGTTACCGATGAATTCCCGGCCGATGATGAATGCCTGTGCGAGCCCTTCGGGCGCCGGCTGGACGGCGTAGCTCAATCGAATTCCGAACTGCTCGCCAGTTCCGAGGAGGTTCTTAAAAAGTGCTTGCTCATGCGGTGTGGTGATGATCAGGATGTCGCGGATGCCGGCGAGCATTAACGTTGAGAGCGGATAGTAGACCATCGGCTTATCGTAGACGGGGAGAAGTTGTTTCGAAAGTGCGAGTGTCAACGGATAAAGACGCGTGCCGCTGCCTCCCGCGAGAATGATTCCTTTTGTGGCGCTCATGCTGATTAGCCGAAATCCTGTTGCAAGCGATGCGATGGTTTTTCATTCCGCCGTCCGATCAAGCGGTCGAGAGCATCGGACAGAGCGTCCTGCCACGGCCGGAGCCGGACACCGTAAACCTTCGCAAGCTTATTGGTCGAAAGCACGGAGTACTTTGGACGTTCCGCCTTGGTCGGATAATCCTTTGTTGTGATCGGGTTGACGGTTGCGTGCGGTGCGCCGCGCTGCGCTGCGCCTTCGACAATTGCCTGCGCGAAACCGCACCACGTAGTTGGAGAGTTATTTACCGCGTGGAATATGCCAAAATTGTTCTGGTCCGAAGGTGACTCGCTTAAACGAGCGATGATCCGGCACACGATGTCTGCTAGATCCGGGGCGTAGGTTGGGTTGCCGTGTTGATCATCGACAACATTAATCGTCGGCCGCTCCCGATTGAGGCGCAGCATGGTCTTCGCAAAATTTGCACCGAACGGACTAAAGACCCAGGCAGTACGCAAAATAACGTGTTGCTGATTGACCTTCGCGATGAGTTGCTCGCCCTCGAGCTTACTTTGACCGTAAATTCCGAGCGGAGAGGTGGCATCGGTCTCGACGTAAGGCATGGCCTTAGTCCCGTCGAACACATAGTCTGTCGAGAAATGAATGATTGGCGCACCAGCTTCGGAGGCAGCTAGGGCCGCCGCTTGCGCGCCTATGGCATTGGCGGCGAACGCCGCTTGAGTTTCGTCTTCCGCCCGATCAACGGCGGTGTAGCCGGCCGCATTGATAACCCATGCCGGTCGGGCCACGCGAATGACCCGCGACACGCTCGACGGATCGCAGAGGTCGACCTCGGGTCGGCCAACTTTTACGACAGTGCGTCCATGCGCAATCAACTGTTCTTCGAGAGATCGTGCGACCTGACCGTTCCGGCCGAGGATAAGAATGGTTGGAGTGTCCGCCGTCACACGGAATTCTCCGCAAGTTCGTCAGCTGTGGTCGACTTAGGGAGTAATCCGAGCCGCGTTCCTGAATAGACATTCTCGCGTAGGGGTTGCCACCACCAGGCGTTGTTCAAATACCAGTCCACGGTCGCTGCAATGCCGGTCTCGAACGTTTTTTCCGCGCACCAGCCAAGTTCGGTTTCGATTTTTGTCGGATCAATCGCGTAGCGCCGATCATGACCTGGCCGGTCCGTGACAAAGGTGATGAGACTTCGCCGCGGCTCGCCATCCGGCATGCGCGCGTCGAGGAGATCGCAAACGCGCTCGACCACGGTCAGGTTCTCCATGGGCGCCCGGCCTCCAACGTTATAGGTCTCGCCAATCCGGCCGCGTTCGAAGACCGTCGTCAAAGCTTTGACGTGATCTTCGACATAAAGCCAGTCGCGCACCTGCCGGCCGTCGCCATAAACGGGCAGCGGCTTTTTCTCCAGCGCGTTGAGCAGAATGAGTGGGATGAGCTTTTCCGGGAAATGAAAGGGACCGTAGTTGTTCGAGCAGTTCGTGATCAGCGTCGGCAACCCGAAGGTCTCCCGCCAGGCGCTAACGAGATGATCTGACGAGGCCTTGCTGGCCGAGTACGGCGATCTTGGATCGTAGGCGGTTGTCTCAGCGAAAAACTCATTCTCGTCGAGAGTGCCAAAGACCTCGTCCGTTGAGACATGCAGGAATCGGAATGCCGCACGGCGCGGCGCGGAGAGATCGCGCCAGTAGTGGCGGGCAGCCTCCAGAAGGACGTGGGTGCCAAGAACATTCGTCTTGATGAATTCTCCGGAGGAGGAAATGGAGCGGTCTACGTGGCTCTCGGCTGCAAGATGCATCACGCCGTCAGGTCGGAAATCGGCAAATGACTGACGCATCGCGGCCATGTCGGTGATGTCGGCTTGCACGAAGCGATAATTTAGTCGGTCGGAGACCGACGCAAGAGACTGCAAATTTGCGGCGTAGGTCAACTTATCGACGTTTAGGACTTCCCATCCCCGATCACGAACGAGATAGCGAACGAGGGCCGAGCCTATGAATCCGGCCCCTCCGGTGATGATGACCCTCATGCTTTCCCCCGAACACAAGTAAAAATTAGAAGACCGCGGCCAGGTCCTTCAACACAGGAAGCACTGCATCTTTCTCCGAGACGACGGCTGCATCTTTGCTTATCGGCCAAGCAATATTCAAGGCCGAGTCCGACCACAAAATTCCACCCTCGGCTTGAGGGGCATAATAACTGGAAACCTTGTAAACAATCTCGGTGTTAGGTTCTAGAGTGCAAAAACCATGCGCGAAGCCGTGCGGAATGAAGATTTGATGGCCATTGTCGGCCGAGAGTTCCACGGCAACATGCTGACCGTAGGTCGAAGATTCGCGCCTGATATCGACAGCCACATCCAAGATGCGTCCGCGACTGACTCGAATGAGCTTTGCCTGCGAATGCGGCGGAATCTGGAAATGCAAGCCGCGAACGGTTCCAACAGTCGTAGATAGTGAAAAGTTGTCTTGGACGAATACGTCTTTGATGTCGGCTTGTTCCAGCGCCTTGGCACTGTAAAGCTCCGTAAAGAACCCTCTTGAATCGTAAAACCGTTTCGGTGCGACTACGAGGGGGCCGGGAATTTTCGAATGGGCGATCTGCATAGGTTGTGATCCTGGGCTTTGTCAATGCAGAGCCTGAAGCAGCATGAAGCAGACTAGTGCTTGATGAGCAATGCTACTGACAACGACTGGTCGCTGTTCGATTGAGGCTTAAAAATTACGATACGGATATTATTTAAAATGGATTCGAAGTTGAGTCGCCTGCCGGGTTTCGCCGGGTTCCGCGCCTTTTTGCGAGCAGGTCGATGCGCCGATAGCCGACGCCCACCGAAGCTTCGGTAAAGGCCGTCCAAATTGTTACGATTCCTTCCCTCCAGGAAATCGGCCAGTACATGCGCCATAAATTCCGTCCGCCCCATTAGCCCACCGAACGCACTATTGATGCCCGATGGCGAAGTTTCAAGAAAAACTGGCCCCGTTCGACGCGCTAGTTCGCCCGCAGAGCTTGCCCAATGGTGAAAGAAGGCTTTTTCGAAGGTGTTTTCGATGCTCGCCTATCTCACGATAAGCCATCCTACGTGAAAGGCGTCGAAGCATAGCTGCCTCCTGCCTGAGGCAAGGAGAACGCTTTTAGAGACCCCGAGGTCACTTGCGCAGGACGGGAATTGCGAACGGACGACCATCACATCCACAGGCGACCCTCCCTTTCATGGCGCCGACGCTGCCACGCGGGCGTTGATAGGGTTCATTTATCGGCGTGCAAAGCAGGAATTGGCGATCTAGCAAGATGCAGTTCTAACACTTTGAGGCTGTTAGAGTTCTAGCAAGTTAGCGGCGGGCGAAATAGGTTTCATCCTAGATTATGCTTGCATTAGTAACGTAAATTTTGCTCAAGTGTTCGGGTATTGACGCTGTGAAAGCCGTCGTGTGGGGCATTGATCGAGGTGACGGAGCTTCGGCGGTCGATGCGCTCCGCGGTTTCTGCTGAGCGGCGCCGAATCAATTGGCTATCGACATTCGTCATCTCTTGCCGTTCAGATCTAATGCTTTGATCGCCGGAACAATGTTAGGGTGGGACCAAGTTGATTTACGTATGATCCGGGCGACTTTAGTAATCTGTAGTGAGCCAAATCGCTTTCGGAGCCCGCAAAATCTTGTCACAAAACCCATTTGTGGTTGTTTGCTTTTGAATTTTATTTTCTGCTCGTCGCTGGTTGCCAAGAGAGCTGTTGCCGGGAAGGCGCTTTTTTCGCGCTGGCATCACAATCTGCGCCTATCGGCAGAAGATCGACCCCACATCACTTGTGAGTCGACGGGTAGGTCGGCGTAAAAGAAGGGGTCAACAGAGAGTGGCCTTAGGACGTTGTCCCATAGGCGCGTGCAAATAAGTCACTGCAGTTCGAAGTGTTTGCTTTTTTTGACCTTTTTTTTGCATGGAACGCGCTGAGAAACTAAAATTGCAGCTGAGGTCTCAAATGCATTCGTCAGCTCCGTGAGGTTTTCCGCCTAAGGCGAGCATGAACTAAGGGCTGGGTTAGCGTTTCTCCAAGGGAATTTGGGCGTCTCTGAATCGAATCCTAAAAATAAATGAAAAGCGATTACAAAATCTACCGACTGAAGCTTAAGCTTAGAGCCTTGTGGCGTCATCCATTAAATGCCGAGAAACGAAAGGCATACCGCAAAGCCAGGAAAAGCGAATATTTAGCTTGGGAAGCGCCGCTGCTGCGCTCCGGCAGTATTTATCGAGTCGGGATAATCACGACAAGACACACCCAATTTGTTGGGCACCTTTTGTCCAAGCATTTGTCCAGTCTAAATTTTCGGACTTTTCAGATGCCAGAGTATTCTGGAGAAGACGATTGTGACCTGTATTTTGTCGTCTGTCCGCAGATGTTCGAGCATTTGCCACCCCCGTCAAAAACAATTGCCTTTCAGATGGAGCAATCCGTATCTTCTCGTTGGTTTACGGCGAAATATATCGACATTCTGCGAAGCTGCCTTGCAGTGGCGGAATATTCGATGGTCAATATTTCCGCGCTAGACAAGTTCGGAATATCACATCCGCAGCTCTTTTATATTCCGCTCGGCCCAATTGATAACTATTCGTCGTTTCTAGGCGAGGAGGGCTTCGATATCGCCAAGAAATATGACGTTCTATTTTATGGCGACGACAAAGTCGACCGGCGTCGAAAAATATTAGATGCTCTCGCGAAGGAATTTCGAATCCATATTTTGAATGATACCTTTGGTAAAGATCTCCGCGATGCGGTCCGCGCATCCAAAGTAGTAGTAAATATCCATTACTACGAAGGTGCATTGCTTGAGAGTACGCGTATATTTGAGGCTTTGTCGCTTGGATGTCAGGTTGTTTCTGAAGTAGGCTTTGATCAGGAAGATTACCCCGAATTAAATGAACGTGTCCGGTTCGTCGAACCTGGGGATGTTGAGGCGTTGATTGTGAACATTCGAGAGGCCCTAAGAGGCTTCTCCCACGCGGATGTGTCTTCTAGAAACAATGCGATTAGTGCAGAGGAGACCAACTTTCGATTTCATTTAACCCGGCTGCTGCTTGCCATGCGTATTATCTCGTATGACGTTTTTTGGGATGCTAATGAGGCGTATCGTCTTCCTTCCGCGCGATTGGCTTTGAGTTTGCCCGAGACTTTTCGTAGACGGGCTGAATTTCGCAGAACCCATCCTGATGATTTTGCCTTCGACGGGCTGCGCGCGGTTCCTGCCTGGGTTGGGTGCGCATTAAGCTATAAGTTTTTGGCAGCAAAGGCGCTCCAGCAAAACTTCAAAATGCTTACTGTTTTTGAGGACGATGCTGTATTTCGCAATCAACGAGAAGGCGATCTCGAATGCATAATGCGTCATCTTGAAGAGGTGGATTGGGATTTCTTCTGCGGGTTGATAGCCGATCTTCACCAAGATACGAAAGTGGTTCAAGTGACTTCGATTGATGGATTAACGCTTGTGACTCTCGATAGAATGGTTAGCATGGTGTACAACATCTATTCTAAGAGAGCGTTGCAGATTTTATCGAAATGGGATCCATCCAACGGCGATGTCTCAATAAATACGATAGATAGATTTATTGAACGACAGCAGTCTTTGCGCGTGGTTACCGTGGTTCCATTCATTGTTGATCACAGAGATGATAGCGTTTCTACGTTATGGTCGTTTTCCAACGCCCAATATCGAACGCTCATTGATAAAAGTGAGGCATTACTCCGTGAGAAAATTGCTGATTTTTCGGAAATGAGCGGCGTAAATACTGAAGAAGCGGACGGCTGAATTTGGAAACCTGTTGGTGGGCCGGCAAAAAGCATTGAGCCAGCGTTTTCGAGTTTGATGGCAAGCTGGGGTGGCTAATACCTTAAGGCAGGATATTCGGGTTGGGGTTGAATCAGGCATCAATCCGAAGAGTGCAAACGAAAAAAGTGATGCGAACCGACTTTGGCTCCGTGCCTTACTCCGCAACCAGAGTGATCGGCGCGCCAAAGAAGCGCTCTCCAAAGATTTTGCTTGGCCGAGCACTGCATCAAACTGGCGCTTATGCCCCAGCCAGGACAGACGCAGGCGAGCCCCTAGAGGTGGTAAACTATACGATAGCTGCCGTCGGCTTAATCGTGCTTTCCGTTAATACGGCAGGTAGCGGAGCTTGTCGAAGCTGAGCCGAAAAAATTTTAAAAAAGCCGGCACTTTAAACATCTAATCGCTTCGTCTGCCCTCCTTTGTCAAAAGGTGTGTCATTGGCTTGAAAAGATTACGCCTCACTTTTCGAAGCCATGTTTTGCGACGGTCCACCCTCCGCTGGAGCGAGGTTATCTCGTCTCTGTGACTTTGAAGCATATCTTCATAATGTGATATCGTGGTTTTGTCATGAAGCGTGCTATTGTTGAGTTTCTCAATTGCAGCTTCGAAAGTACGCTGTTTTTCGGCAAGCAATCCTACCAGCACAGGCTGGAGATCATTGAATTGTCGCCGTATTTGATCGAGGGTTTGCAACGCATTTTTGGAATACGGATTATGCTGGAGGGTAAGCATTGTTTCGTACGTTTGTGTCAGCCAATTGAACGCATTTTCATGTAAATAGAGGTCTTCGGTCGAATACAGATGATGTCGTCTCTCCGACGCAAGGAATTCTTGAACTCTCGTATCGATTTCATCAGGGCTATTGGGCCAATTGACGCGCAACCGTCGAGACAAAAATGCCAATGTCTCGCGCCAATTTGAAAGTAAGCTGTCGTAAGAAATTATGGCTCGCGGAATGTCTCTTGTCGCGATTTCCGCGTCCAATACATGGCGCAACCATAGAAGCGAAGAGTGGTAGTGCATTGTCTCAGCAGGTCCCAAATCACCGCGCGTTCGGAGAGAGTCGGCAATTTCAAGTGGGTTGCGAAGTGGTAGGATAATACGAACATCATACCTAGCTTTGTCCAGCGCTTCCAAGAAGAACGGCGTGAAGCGGCAGATTCGCGGCTCTTTCAGTACAATCAGTTCTCCGTCACCGTAGTCATCTTCTAAATGTCTTACGATGTCGCTTTTGATTTGCTGACGTCTGGAAAGAGGCAGAGTGCCCCAGTCGATCGTCCGCCAGTCACTCCAGTGCGAATTGAGTTCCTGCAGCAACTCGTCGTGATAACTTGCGAGGCGCGCGGGTTCCCAGTGGCCAAGTTCATTGCCGACACCTGCGCCGATGAGACAATTGGGTAGTTTGGCGCCAGCTATATTAAGAACGCGCGTCAGCGCGCTTGTACCGGATCGATGCATTCCGAGAACCAGAATGCAAACGCGTTTTGATTGCGATGAAACTTGATCTTCTTGGGGGGGCAGGTTTGTCCTACAGGAATTCCCAAAAAGTTGCGCGTTTGTCAACGCCGTCTCCTATGCAACAAAGAGTCAAAAGCTTTGGAGCTGGTCTACCCCCTATGACTTTGCGGCCGCAAGGTGCGGAAGTGCCAATATCAACACCCACGGTCGGCTATGCGAAAGTTTTTAACACGTTGCGCTTGTCTGGTATTCAAATCAAGATCTGCACCGGCTGCGATCTCCACATGCTATTGGACGCATAGCGTCCGCCTTAATACGGCGCGATCCGTAGCACCTATTACTGGGAGGCTGCAGATGGAGCGGCGTGAGCCGATAATCCAGTTATTGCCGAAAGGGCGGGAACATAAAAATTACGGCAGTTATTTGTTTGCGTAACGAACGGGGAATATACCGCAGACTGCCTTGATCATAAAGATGATTGCTTCACTATAATTGACAACGAATATACTGACGGAGCAATCGACATTGTTCGTAATGCGAATTATCGCGCGCCTCGTTCATCTTTCAAACCTACCTTATGCCGGTGCGTTTGAACTTCAGCTTCAATCCGGATGCAAAAGGAGGGCAATTGAGGAACTCGATGCCGATTGGATTATCCACGTCGACGCGGATGAGACGATGCATGGCATGGCTCTATCTCGATGACGTTGCAATTTTAGAGAATGACCCGTGATCGATCGATAGTCATAAATATCGATGAGTTCGTCTTGCGTCCTATAAATTCGTAAATAGCGGGCGAATATTCGATACGAGGCAATCGACGCTAGTTATATTTTTAACAATATCCTTGCCGTTTGGTGTGAATTCGGGCAGGGACTCGAATGTTTGGTTTGGAGGCCAGGGATTGATGCTTTCGAGCGAAGCTTCAGCGTTGTGGCATTGTATTTTTCGAAATCAGGCCCAAGGATATTCAAAGTTTTCCAGTCGCAGGTTCTTGTCGGATCCGAAATCCAGATCTATTTCGGGAATGAGTAAAACGCCTGGACGCGATTGGCGCAGTCGGTCTGAATTCTATCGAGCTGAACGTATCGCTACGGGAATCAAGCCGACATTCATTCGAACAGATTTCAGTCTCGCTCCAACGTGCCAAGATCTTTTCTGACTCAATCCGGACATCGAGTGCCGGTGATCAACACGTATGTTGAAAAGATTGCAATGTCGGCTTCGCCCTCCGAGACTGATTACTTGAGCCGGCATGCCGGCATATCACGATTGGGTAGGCCAGCGTGACCATTCACGCACAAATACGAAGCTACGAGCATCCCTGCAGTTCAACCGCGTGATTTGGCATCTCGCAGTGTCACTTCAAATACGGCGGGCGCCAACAATGAGGCGGGCTAGATACCCGCAAGATCGTTCCGCATCCTATGATCCTTTACCAGCTTCCCCGAGAGGCGGTATCGCCATAGCTGGCTCCTTGTCGGCAAAGCGTCTTCAACGAGCTTACGAGTAGAACCTGTCCGCTCCAGAATGTTCGCCCATCTAATATATTTTGTCGATTCCTGCGGCTTTCGGTCTACGTCGCGTAAAATAGCCCGATAGATGTGTGTAACCGAGGCGGTGAATTCGGAAATAGACCGGATCGGATAATGAAAGATCTCTATGCCAAGGTCGACCGGCTTCACAGGATCGCGAAAAGTGGCGGAGTGGCACCCCTTTGTTACTGATACCAAATTTCTGGAATGCATAAGCACCTTATTAGGAAGATTGTAACAGAAAAAGGGATGCTCCATGGGCTCGGGCCGAGCCAGCTCGGCTGCGTTTGGTCTGGTTTCGATCATAGAGCGCCAGACCAGCGCTTCCGACCATGCTTTCGCACCGAGCCGGTCAGGCGATGTGATCATGTTTCGGCGACGGCACAGCACGCTCGGCGAGGGTGAAGCAGTAAGCACATCACGCAGGTTCCCTACCCGACCCTCAGAATTATCGGGAGGTCGCCAAAACTCATCCGCGTCGTTATTGATTAGCCAAATCTCGCCAAATTTTTCGGTCGCCAGTGCAATCATCCGGTTGACCCACGCCATCTGCCGATAGTCGTTCGACGGCTCGCGGATCAATGACAGACAGCCGGCCCGGGCAAATTCCTCGAGTATGTCTGTCGTCCCGTCGGTCGAAGCGTTATCGGTCGCAATGACGTGGTCCACGCCGCGGGACAGATGAAATTCAATATTTTGGCGTATAATGTCAGCCTCGTCTCGAACCAGGAGCGTCATGACTAGCGGATCGCCGCTACTGCCATAGCGATTAGCTGTTGGAGTGGTCACAGTCGATGTACCCCCCTAGGCCTAAAGGGATCATCCACGCCAGCAAACCCTAAGAGATGGGCGCAAAGCCAGGCCACAGCCAGCCACATTTCGGTCGCTTGAAGTCGTGCCGGGGTAGTATCAGATAGCTTAAAGCGCATGCCTTCATCGGTCTGCCAATGCGCCCTGATCCTTTTCAGCCAGAAGCGTGCAACCGCACGAACCTCATCGCGGCGATAATCGGTTTGCCGCCCGCATAGATAAAGCGGATGGACGACATCCAGCACGTTGCATGCCGTCGCCGAAACTTCCGCCATGTGCCGCGAGTCGTGGGCGTGAGCCAGAACGCTGTCGATCACGCGGTCAGGAGTGCCAATATTCCATCCATACTGCGCATGAGCGCCGCGCGTTAGGCGATAGAACCCGTTGACCGGCTGGAGGAAATCCCCTGGTGGCGAGCACGTGCCCCAAAGTCCGCTTCCGGCATCGGCTTTGTGGGCGAGCCAACCCTGTAGATCGGACATATCACGTTCCAGGCCGTGATGTTTTGCGTTGAAATAGCACGCGGTCGCAAAATGATCGATCCAAGCACCGCACTGCCACGCGTGGTCAGTCCAAGGCAGACGATCAAGGATGTCCACGAGATCGGCCGAAGACATATTGTGTGCAACCGAGACCGGATATCGAAGACCGATGCCGAGGCACTCAAGCGCATATCCTGTCGACATCACGGAATATGCAGAGCGACTATATTCGAGATTTGCCGCCTGTGGCGTGCCGCGCTCAAAAGCATCTTCGCCGTACGGGCCAGGGACGAGCCCCGTCGCCTCGTCCTGCCATGATGTCAGAATTTCGATGAGTTGGGGCTGCGTGAAGCCTGGTACGTCGCACCCTACCATCGCGGCGAGTTCAACGGCATCGGCCAGCGGTCTGACCCGCGGCGCGTCACCGGGAAAATCGCAATAAGCACCTCTCGAAAAGCAACGGGCCAATGCGGTGGGCATCTGCTCACGCACGACGGCGACGAAGGCCTCCCATTCGCCACTGAGGTCTTCGGATTCTGCGAACCGGCCGTATTTTCTCGATCGAACTGCTCGCGCGGGATTGCCCGCGACGATCGTCCAGTCGGCAACATCCTTTGTCACAACGGAGCCAGCGCCAACGATCGCATGGGCTCCAATGCGAACGCTATCGAGTACCAGCGCATTGGCACCGATCCAGCAATCGTCGCCGATCTCTATGCCCTTTTGGATCAGCTGCTGCTGCCATATGGGACGCTCAAGGTCTTGCCAACTGTGATTGAAGCCAAGCACTTGAGCCCCAGACGCGATGCGGACGTCATTCCCAATTCGCACGGAGCCGCGAATTATACTTCCAGGATTGACCGTGCAGTTCTGCCCGATCTCGACATCGATCCCAATTTGGCAGGAAGCGCCAACCGCAGTGTTGTCGCCGATCTTCAAACGACCGACGCTCACATCGGCATCTGGCGAGATATAGACTCCTCGACCGATCTGCAATTCTTTCCTCTGTCTAAGAAGCTCTTGGTGCGACGCCTGGGCGGCGCGCTCGGACTGAGAAGCTTGCGCAGCGAAATTCCATGGCTGAAGAGAAAATCGGTCTTTTTGGGGCGGAAAAGCCGGAGTGCTGAAGAGCTGAAGCGCAATCTTCTTTAGGATATTGAAGGCCATTCGCTGACTCAATTCTCGTGTTCAAAGTCAAGGTCGCACGAATTGATTTTTGTTGGCTGCAGATTTATTGCCGCCAAACGGCGGAAAGGACCTCACCTTCTGACCGATATTTGCTCGAGTTGCTCGAAGTCCTCCTACAGGACTGCTACGACAGATGTCTAGCTAAACCTCCAAAGTTGAGAGTGCTACACTTGGGGGGAAGCGGTGCTTTAATTGTCGAGCAGAAGCAGAATGAGCAGCCTGATGTTCTACGGTAACCCAAACTAGCCGTGGGTCTTGGCGGTCTGAAAGCGCGCCGATAGGGTGACGTCTTGCACAGGAGCACGCGGCTCCCAGGCGGGCCTTGATAGTCCCGAATGGATGCTAGGCCGTCTCTAGCCCGCGGCGAACGCCCGTGGTTGAAGATTTTGAAAATGGTATCGTTGGTCTCGACGCATCGCTTCTTTGGTGGTGAACTGGAGGTGTCATGCGCCACCACTAAGATACACCGCCTTCAGCCCTTCATGCCGTCACCAACTTCCGAATAGGATATGACCGTATCTATAAGGTGCGGCGATTTTCGCGGGCGTGAATACTGCGAAACACCTTCACTCACGTGGGGCTTGCGGCGGCGATGTTTGTCACACAAGTTGTCGTTGACGTCGCCAATTCGCCGTCCCTTGAAGACAAAGCCGTGCTCCATTTCTTCGAGACGTCAGGACGCGATCTGCTTTCGGCCGAGGCCGCCGGCAACTAGCGTCTCGCGGATGCGCCGATACCCGTAACGACCATAGCGGGCGGAGCCGCACGATTTTGGCTGCCAGTGCCGTTTCGTCATCAGACGTCTTCAGATGCCGTCTCTGCGTTACACGTGGCTGCCCGACGACAGTGCACGCGCCGCGCTCAGAGACATACCGGCGCGAACGTAAGTGCTCAACACAGCTGTTGTGAGAGGGTGGTGCTCGAATGGAACGGCTCCGTTCGCGGATTTCATTAGAACGTGTCGCTTTTAAATTGAAGCAGCGGAGTGAGTTGATTGTTCTCGTCAGAACAAACCCTGAAAAATGAATGTGAGTCAAGCAACGCAGTTTACTTTAAACTGGTTCCCGGCCGGCATGTACTTCACATTGGAGAGGTGAGGTAGGAGTTTACGCGATAATGTGTGAATGGTCCTCCAAGGTCGCGGTCAATGAGTCGATACGGACTTGCTGGAGATTGTGCGCGCCGCCTGTTCCTGCGGCAAAGCCCAGGTAGGCATATTGTGAGCCGCCTTCGTAAGTGGCGACGATGTCCTGGTTCAGGGAAGCCTTTTGCACACCATCGAACCAATAGGTGAGCGTGTGATCGGTGGCATCCCAGCTGACAAGAACGTTGTGCCATTGGCCGTCCGTCACCATGCCATTTCCGAGGGATAACTGATTGCTGATGCGGCCAAGCGCCAGTGGGGCGCTGGTGTTGAAGAAATTCGTATGGTCAGCGGCGATGTCGCCGAGGTTAGCATTTTGGTAGGTATCGAAAGCGATGCCGAAGCCGTTTTGAATGCCGGCGGCGCCATAGCCGCCTCCGGCTGCGCCCAAGGCGCTCTCACCGCGGGGATCGTTCTGCAGCACGAACGACATGCCATCGGCACCTGCTGCGTTTTTGCCCAGGTAGAGATCGAAGGAGATCTGGAAGTCGTAAGAAAGATCGACGCGCTGGTTGAGCATTGCCGAGCCAGCCTGGAAGGCCGTGTCGGGCGTCAGCACGAAGGTGTGGGTTGCACTGTTGTAGGTGGCTGAACCGTTCAGGGAGGCGCTGTTGGAGAGCGCGATCGGATCGAGGATATTCGCGTAATTGTGGCTGACATTTTCGAAGTAGGCATCGACGGCGGAAACGCGCACTTGCTGGAGGTCGTCCGCGCCGCCTGTAGCACCAGTAAAGCCCATATAGGCTGTGCTCTGACCTCCGAGATACTTGGTGGCGATATCGCCTGTGAGCGTGCCTCCGAGCTTGCCATCGACCCAATAGCGCAGGAGATGGGCATCGGCGTCCCACGTGACGCCGACTTGGTGCCATCCGCCATTGACAATGTTGCCGATATTGGTGGGCTTGGTGAGGTTGGCTCCGGGGCCAGCGTCGGTGTCGACGATGTTGGTGTGATTGTAGGCAGGGTCATTGAATGGGGCACCGTTGCGATAGGTGTCGAATTCGATGGCCAAGCCGTTTTGCAGGCCGAGAGCACCGAGACCGCCGCCGAATTTGCCGACGGCATCGGCGCCGTTAGGATCATTATGGAGTACGAAGGCCATGCCGTCGGCGGGCTGACCTGGCGCGAAGTAAATGCTGAAAGCAATGTTGAAGTCGTGGGTCAAGTCGACTTTGTCGTTAAAGAGGGCACTCCCAGCCTTGAATTGCGCGTCGGGGGTGAGCGTGAGCGTGTGCTGCGCATCCGGCTGAGCGATCGCGGAGCCGTTGACCGTCACGTGCTGGTCAATCGTCGTTACGTCAAAGATGCTGCCATCATGAGGGCGGCCGGGAGGTAAGGGCGGCTCCAAGGTCGCGGTCAATGAGTCGATACGGACTTGCTGGAGATTGTGCGCGCCGCCTGTTCCTGCGGCAAAGCCCAGGTAGGCATATTGTGAGCCGCCTTCGTAAGTGGCGACGATGTCCTGGTTCAGGGAAGCCTTTTGCACACCATCGAACCAATAGGTGAGCGTGTGATCGGTGGCATCCCAGCTGACAAGAACGTTGTGCCATTGGCCGTCCGTCACCATGCCATTTCCGAGGGATAACTGATTGCTGATGCGGCCAAGCGCCAGTGGGGCGCTGGTGTTGAAGAAATTCGTATGGTCAGCGGCGATGTCGCCGAGGTTAGCATTTTGGTAGGTATCGAAAGCGATGCCGAAGCCGTTTTGAATGCCGGCGGCGCCATAGCCGCCTCCGGCTGCGCCCAAGGCGCTCTCACCGCGGGGATCGTTCTGCAGCACGAACGACATGCCATCGGCACCTGCTGCGTTTTTGCCCAGGTAGAGATCGAAGGAGATCTGGAAGTCGTAAGAAAGATCGACGCGCTGGTTGAGCATTGCCGAGCCAGCCTGGAAGGCCGTGTCGGGCGTCAGCACGAAGGTGTGGGTTGCACTGTTGTAGGTGGCTGAACCGTTCAGGGAGGCGCTGTTGGAGAGCGCGATCGGATCGAGGATATTCGCGTAATTGTGGCTGACATTTTCGAAGTAGGCATCGACGGCGGAAACGCGCACTTGCTGGAGGTCGTCCGCGCCGCCTGTAGCACCAGTAAAGCCCATATAGGCTGTGCTCTGACCTCCGAGATACTTGGTGGCGATATCGCCTGTGAGCGTGCCTCCGAGCTTGCCATCGACCCAATAGCGCAGGAGATGGGCATCGGCGTCCCACGTGACGCCGACTTGGTGCCATCCGCCATTGACAATGTTGCCGATATTGGTGGGCTTGGTGAGGTTGGCTCCGGGGCCAGCGTCGGTGTCGACGATGTTGGTGTGATTGTAGGCAGGGTCATTGAATGGGGCACCGTTGCGATAGGTGTCGAATTCGATGGCCAAGCCGTTTTGCAGGCCGAGAGCACCGAGACCGCCGCCGAATTTGCCGACGGCATCGGCGCCGTTAGGATCATTATGGAGTACGAAGGCCATGCCGTCGGCGGGCTGACCTGGCGCGAAGTAAATGCTGAAAGCAATGTTGAAGTCGTGGGTCAAGTCGACTTTGTCGTTAAAGAGGGCACTCCCAGCCTTGAATTGCGCGTCGGGGGTGAGCGTGAGCGTGTGCTGCGCATCCGGCTGAGCGATCGCGGAGCCGTTGACCGTCACGTGCTGGTCAATCGTCGTTACGTCAAAGATGCTGCCATCATGAGGATGTGCCGTTCCTGGCGGCGGGTCAGTCTCGAAAGTCGCAGATATGGAATTGAATTGAACCTGATGGAGAGCACTCACGCTGCCTGAGGCGCCCGTGACGCCGAAGTAAGCGTAGTTGGAGCGACCAAAGTAGCTTGCAAACTGTGCCGCCGTGAGCTCAAGTTTTCCGATCTTATTGCCGTCGAACGTATAGCTCAGAGATCGGTCGCTGGCATTCCATATCACGTTCACTGAATGCCACTGCCCGTCGGTCAAGGCATCTAGTTCAGTCTGGCTACTGAGCCGATAAGTTGCGGCGTTCAAATCCGTGTCGACAAAACCCGTGTGAGGGGTGGCAATATCACCGCGGCTTATATTCTGAAACGTATCGAATTGGATGGCGATGCCATTGCGCAAGCCGTTTGCGCCAAGGGCGTCGCCCCCCAATCCTATGGCATCGTTGCCAAACGCATCATTGTGCAGGACAAAAGCCATTCCGTCGCCGCCGGCACCCTTGGCGCCCAAGTAAATGCTAAACGACAAACCAAAGTCGTGCGTAAGGTCGATGCGTTTGTCGCTCATAACGGATCCGGTCTGGCCGCCACTATCGACATTCAAGGTGTAGACATCGCTTCCGAAGACGTGAGACGCGGTTCCATTCAGCATCAGGTTCGTGCCCGTGATGCTGGGTGCGCTCGTATCCACCCCGAACTGACTGATTTTGATTGTCGCCGCGATCGAAGGGGTGCCGTTGTTGTTATTGGCAAACAGCATCCAGTGGCCGTTCGTCAGGGCATTGACGTTAGAGGGAAGGGTTACCTGCAGCGTGTGAGCGTCTATATGCGTGAACGTAAGGTCGAATGACCTCTGCTCTGCATCGAAGGCATGTGTCGTAGAGCCGAACTTTACTAGTTCAAGTTTCTGAATAACGTCGGCGTTGTCGAGAGTGAGTGTGAATGTCTGGCCTTGCTGAAGCGTTTGGGGAGCATTCGTTATCACAGGTCTGTCTGTGCGCAAACTTCCATCAGAGTTCAGCAAATAGCCGGGCGTATAGATTTCGGAATTCAAGTTAGTCAGTGGTCCCGGAGCGCCGCCTCCTGCAGAGAGTACAGTACCGTCTGTCAATAATATCGCGGTTGAATGGTAGAAGCGGCCGATTGCGGCACTCGAATCGTTGGTCCACTGACCCGTGTCAGGATTCCAAATCATGGCGCGGTTTGTCTGGGTCGCGATATTGCCGTAGCCGCCCGGGCCGAGGCCGTTGCTGCCCCCAGTCAATAATATCGTGCCGTCGGCGAGATTTGTGAGGTTCGACCAAGCTCGATTGGAGCCGAGCGCAGCGGTCTGAGTAAAAGTCGGCGTCTCGCCACTGATATCCATGATCCATGCGTTGCCGTTTTTATCAATCGTGAGGATCTTATCCTCTGCAAACATCGTCGCTGGATCGTACCTTTCTGAGGCGAATGGCGTATGTCCGGCTTGAGTGAGCGTACTGATGCCGTCGGTGGTAATTTTAAAAAGAGCTCCGGCGTAGGAACCGTCGGCACTGGTTGAAAACCCAAATATAGCCCCGCTACTCGATACCCATGCACGCGGATAAAACCAGTGGTTGGCAATATCCGCGCTCGCGAGGCTCGGAAGCGTCTGCCAACCGGATCCACTCGTGTAAATTTCTGGCGTGCCGACGCCAAGGTGCTTGGCATCATAGCCGCCAAGCGCGAGGATCCTGCCATCAGCAAGTGTTATGGTCGTGGCGTACCAGCGGGAATAGTGGAGCGAGTCGGCTTTGTCTTGAGTGAGCTGGTCCGTCTGATAATCGAACGTATGGACGTATGGGACGCCGCCATTCACATTTCCGAGGGTGCTTGCATCACCGCCCGTTATGATGATGTGATCGGTGATGGGATCGATCACGCAGCATGAACAGAAGATGTTCGTATTCTGTGTGTAGCTGAGTGTCGTATGGACGCCGGTTGCTGGATCCCAAAGATCGTACAGCATGTGACTGCCTTGTACGCCTTTTTGATCCGTGCCGAATGTGAGGATCTTTCCGTCCGGCGTCATGACGGAATGAATGGCCACGATAGGCCAGGGTGCAACGTCACTCCAACTGCCAGAACTCATCGCTGTCCCGCTCCTGCTTTCAAGTCACAGAAAATCTCGGCGCCCGTTCCTCGCTGCCGAAGATATGACTGTGCGCCCCCATGAATTTCGTTTCATTTTGGGGCAGTGAAAAACCTGAGCGGCGATAACTACTAGCGGCGGTTTGGACTAACTTGAAGATGGGTGACAGAAAATGATTGCATTTTAAGTTAAGTCGATCTTCTGCGATGCGACGCACTCTGTTTTCAAACGCCATGGGCCTCGGCGCAAATTAACTTCAAATTGAATCGGTAATTGATGAAAATCAGTGTGAGGATATTTTCGGACGAAGCGTTTTGGTGTGCTGGCCGGCGGCGTTCGCGCATCGGCATCATGGCCTTTCGGCCAGCGGCGCGTCTCGGAGTATCGCAGAATGCTGATGAATGATGCGAGCACGAATATTTGCTCTCAGGATGCGAATGTCGCTCGGTTGACATCTGATGAGCCCGCGCAAAGTCGGCGCGCGATCATGAACTCATCGATGGCATTGGCTCAGATCGTCAGGCTGATGCTTCAGTCGCCTAATCATCGGCATTTCAGCTTGTCGGACCTTGAATGGATGGTGCTGCCCGCTTTGAGCACGGGGCAGCTAGCCATGGCTGAAACGAAGCCGGATCAGAGCGGCCTGCGGGAGCCTCTTGCTGTGCTCTTTTGGGCTTCTGTCTCTCCCGAAATCGACCAACGCCTGTCTTCCAACCTTGAAGCGCCCATTCGTTTGCGTCCGGACGAGTGGAAATCGGGTGATATCCTTTGGATCACCGATATGATCGGCGATATGCGAACGGGTCACGCGCTTGTCAAAAGTGTTTTGGACAGCATCCTCGCGGGGCGAACAGTCAAGGTGCGTTCTCTCGATAGTGCAGGAAAGCGGATTTTGCTGGAAGTGAACGCGTCGGCCGTATCTGTCGTCGCCACATCCGAACCAGATCACTGCGACCATTCTGGATCATGTCCACCGAACGGGGTGCTTTGTGCATCTTGCGTTAAGACGGGATGCACGGGGCGTTGCCGCCAAGGAAAGGCGAGTAGCAGCAATCCGGTCAACCACTAAAGTCAGCTTGGGCAGAACCTGCCCAGAGGCATCGCGGATAGGAGCCCGCTGCCGTGTCGTACTCGGAATGCCATAGCATTGTACCAATTGTTGGTTGGAGAACCTCGCTCGCGGAATGCGCGATCGGCGCGGGAAGCCAGTTGGCCGCACATGCAGCGTGTTTCTTTACGGCCTTGTCGAACGTGGTCCTAGGTGGTGCCGTGTTCGCGATTGGCCATGACCTCCGCTCCACGCTTATCCTTGGCATATTGGTGTATCTGGCAACGATCGGCGCACGATGGGTTTTCGTTGGTCGTAGCCAATTGCCAAGTTTCAAGGTGGCGCTATTCGGTCTTGCGCTGGGCGTTGCCATTTCTGCAGGACTCTATTCCGCGCGAGTTCATAACCATCGTGAAGAGCTTTCCCAGTGGTACGCAGGACTTTCGCAATCCGACCGACAGAAGGTTCGCGAGAATGTTCGGCAGTGGATGGACGCACAGGCTGGTGAGCAGCGAGATTCGCTGTTGGTTATGGCGCAGCTCACAGGGTACGAGAATCCAGAAGACTATGTCGTCTTCAATTACTGTTCGCCCTCAAATAAGGAGCTGGCCGCGATCTGGGAGCGTCATGGTCTTGCCACCGCCCGTCAGCAATAAGGGAGCAGGCTGTAAGCGGCTCGCCGGATGAGATGCTTGCGATAAAAATCCGTCGGTTCAAATTGGGACGACGTCTGATTAATAATTGTGATCGCTCTTTCCGGCTGCCGACAGAGCCGACTTTTTTCCGCATTTTGTTCCAGATTGGTGCTTTTTCGCGGCACGCCGCTTGCTCCTTGCCGTCTGTCACGCGGGAGCGTTCTTTCCAATGAATCTTAAAACAGCGAATTCATCGAATTTAGGGACAGGAACAAGCCTAATGAAAGCGGCTTGGTCCACGTGTCGTCTGGGGATCGCTGGGGCGGTTCTCATAAGCATAGTGATGAACGTCCTCGTTCTCACGGGACCGTTCTACATGCTGCAAATTTATGATCGCGTGCTTCCGGCACATAGTCTTCCGACGCTTGTCGCCTTCAGCGCCTTGGCGCTTATGCTGTTCATCGCCTATGGCTTTCTAGATCTCATCAGGACGCGTCTTATGGCGCGTCTCGGCTCCGTTATCGATATGAAGTTTGCGGACGCAGCCTTTGATCGAAGCACGATGCGCAGCCAGCCGGGCGATGGCGCGGGCTATGCGCTCAGAGATCTCGCCGTCGTGCGGCAGTTTCTCAGTGGCCCGGCTGCCGTAGGTCTCTTGGATATTCCGTGGCTGCCGTTTTACATGGCTCTGATTTTTCTTTTGCATCCTCTCATCGGCTGGGTGGCAGCGGGAAGCGCGGTGATCTTCCTGGTCATCGCGGGACTTAACGAATGGACAAGCCGCAAGCCGGCGCAATCTGCGGAACTCCAATCACGGAGTGAAGAACAGTTCGTCTCAGACGTTCGCTCAAACATGGATACCGTGGATGGTATGGGAATGGCTCCGAATCTTCGGCGCCATTGGAACTTGGCCCATGCACGCACGATCGAAAGCACTCAGGGCGGCAGCGACCGTAATGCATCCTACGCTGTGGTGTCGCGTAATCTGCGTCTCATCATGCAGTCTACGATTCTTGGGCTCGGCGCCTATTTGACCATGCAGATGGAGCTTTCAAGCGGCGCCCTGATTGCCTCGTCAATTATTTTCGCGCGAGCATTGGCTCCCGTCGATCAGGCGGTGGCTCATTGGCGCACCATTCTTACCGCACGTCGCTGCTGGAAGAGGCTCAGCGTACTGACGTTACGCGGTCCGGATTTAGGTGATCGAACGGAACTCCGCCCGCCGAGCCGCTCCCTTGCCGTATCGAATATTGCTGTCGGTACCCAAGGCAGCAGAAAGCTGCTCTTACCCAACGTCTCATTTCGCGTAGAGGCTGGCGATTGTCTTGGTGTCATCGGGGCGAGCGGCGCCGGAAAATCGTCACTCTTGCGCGCGTTGGTCGGATCGTCTCAGCCGGTTTCCGGTGAGATTCGCATTGACGGCGCGACGCTCGATCAATGGAGCGAGGCGGCGCGCGCGAAGCATATCGGCTATCTGGCGCAAGATGTTCAGCTGCTGGATGGGACCATCCGACAGAATATCTCCCGATTTCAGAAAGACGTATCTTCGGAGGCGGTCATAGCTGCGGCGGAAATGGTGGGCGTTCACGATCTTATCTTATCGCTTCAAGATGGATACGACACCCTCGTTGGGGCGAACGGCTTTGCTTTATCAGCGGGACAGAAGCAGCGTCTCGGATTGGCAAGAGCCGTCTACGGAATGCCTTTCCTGATCGTGCTCGACGAACCAAACGCGCACCTCGACCGGCACGGGGAGGACGCTCTTGCTGTCGTTCTGCACAATCTGCGTGTCGCCGGCTCCATCGTCATCGTCGCCGCGCACAGATCCGCCATTCTATCTGAGGTCAATAAGATGCTTTTGCTTGAGAGTGGCCAGCCTGGCGTCTTTGGAAGCAAGGAAGATGTCCTTGCCCAACTCGCGGCAAATGCACGAAAGCAGGCGGAGCGGGGTCTTCATGTCGTTGGCGCATAATCTGGAAGGTGCCGTCAGAAGCCTCAATCGCCATGCGGCGCTCGGAATCGCCGGGACAATGGTGATCGTCGGCGCGACGGGAAGTTGGGCATCCTTCGCAAAAATTCAGGACGCGGTGATCGCGCCTGGGACCGTTGCCGTCAATTCTCAGAAAAAGAAAGTGCAGCATCGCGACGGCGGCATCGTCTCTGAGATTTACGTCGACGACGGCTCGCACGTCGATGCGGGAAACGTCTTGTTCCGGCTCGATGGCAAGCAGCTCTCGGCCGATATGGGTACGGTGCGCCGACGCATTTTCGAACTTGCGGCGAAGCGATGGCGCCTGCAGTCCGAACGCGACCGTCTTGAGAAGCTGCCTGATTGGATCCCACCGCAGGAAGCTGGCGGGGGAAACGAAGAAGATGCGGATTTGAAAGCTATCGTCGATGGGCAGAGGCAACTGTTCGCAACCAAGCTCGAAGTTTTGAAGCAGCAGAGGCTGCAACTCAGAGAGCAGATCAATCAGCTGCAGCAACAAGTCGTTGGCTTGACGTTTGCGGAAGATGCACGCAACAAGCAGCTTGACATTGCCCGCGAGGAAATCGGCAAGCTCTCCGAGCTTGCAAAAAACGGTTTGGTGCCATTGACCCGATGGGGGCCAATCCAGCGCGAAGAGGCAGGGCTGGTGGGCGAAGTCGGTCAGGCACACGCGGAAAAGGCAAGGGCGAAGGGACGAATTTCTGAGCTTGAGCTCAAATTAATCGAACTTGAGCAGGACTATCGAAAAGAGGCGCTTGTAGATTTGCAGGCTGTCGAGGGTGAACTCAGTCAACTCTCGGAGAAGCGTGTTGCGATTGAGACCAAGCTGCAGCGTCTCGACGTCCGTGCGCCTGCCTCCGGACGCATTCATGAGCTTACAGTTCATACGGTCGGTGGCGTCATTTCCGCGGGCGATACGCTAGCTTATATCGTTCCCGACAATGATAAGTTGATCGTCGATGCGCTCGTGCCCCCCAAGGACATTGACCGTGTTCATAGCGAGTCATCGGCGCGTATCCGTTTCACATCGTTTGACCGCACGACGACTCCCGAGCTTACTGGCAAGGTGATGTGGATTTCACCGGACCAGGAACTCGTCGGCGAATACAAACGGCCGGCCTTCCGAGTCCGGATCGGCTTCGATGCTGGTGAGATTGCGCGCCTCAAGGGTGCAGCAATCGGGCCTGGTATGGAAGCGGAAGTCATGCTGACGGGAAGCGAGCGTACAGCGTTGAGCTTTATTATGAAGCCGATGTCCGATCAGATTTATCGGTCTTTCAGGGAGCGTTAGAGACGGAATTCAGAAGATACCCGATCAAATGCTTTGCTCATCTCCGGCAATGCCTAGACCGTGTGAGTCATTCGATGTCGTTTCATGGTCATTTTGAACTGCCGATAATTGTAATTGCCGGCAGCGTAGAGCCCACTAGTCGCCCAAACTCTCATTTAGAATGTGCTGACCTATCTTCGATAAGGTCGTCGGGCGGCTCTACAGGATATTTGATACTTCGATCACCGATCGCGACTATTGATTATTGAAACAGCAGACGAAAACTGCCGACTTGGGACAGTGGCCGTTTTTCAAGCTTGTCCGCAGCGCTATTTTGCGATCGGAGAGGAAAGCGATTTCTGTTACCGAGCGCGGAAGGTTGGATGGCGACGCCGAGTGGCTGGCGATGTTTTCGTCGAACATTTTGGGGCGAAATTAGTCGGTGAGGCAAAACAAAGACATATGAAATCTAAGTTGGAAGTCTTTGCGCGTCTCCATCCGGAATTAGAGCTCCACGTTGGCAGGTTTACTCGACACGATCCGCTCCTGCCGTGTCGGAAAGCTCTTTTTCATCGCGGGTCAAGTAAAACGAAATGAGCCCGGAAACGGGATTGCAGATGAGCTGAGTAGGGGCTTTCCATCGGCCCTCGGAAGTTTCCGAATGCCTCTTGCGGTTTAGCAAGGTGGAGAGCGTCAAGTTACGGGGCGTAACTTATCCTCGGGCGAACGCCGCGAACCGGAAAGCTGGAGTCTGTTGATCCAGCTGAATGCGAGTTTTTCTACTGGCGAGTTAGCCTGGCTTGTTACTGATCGTCATCCCGTCACTGCGAGTTTTGCACGGCCTCGCCATAAAGCTTGAGCGTCGAATTTTTCCAAGGGTATGTCTTTAAAAGAATTTTGCCCGACTGAGAGGCCACCAAGTGATCAACCGCTTTGAGGTTCTGCGAAGCAGGAAATTGCTTGCCAAGCATATAGCCCGCAACATCGTTCGCGCCTGCCGGATCGAGCGTCAACACAAAATTGGCGCGACGGATTTGGCCTAGTGCGTCTGCTGCTGGAATGAGATTGTCCATCCGGCTGACATCTGGAAGCATGCGGTTCTTCTCGAAATGCAATAGAGCGATATTCGGATATCCCGCGATCTCGTCCTCGAACGTCACCAGCACCGAAGGATGTGCCGACGTTTCACGGGCGATGATATCATTCACGAGCTGGACGTAGGTCGCCCTCGATTGTTTCCGCGCGTCGTCCAATTTGCCTTCGAGCGGGTAGTATGTGCCAAACGCCATCACACTCGCTACGCCGAAAACAAGAACCCGACACGTTCGGTTTAACGACCCGACGTATGACGCTAGAAACAAAACGCCGCCCATGACGACGCCCAGAAATGTCGATCCGTAAGAACCGCCCGAAGTTCTCGCCAGCACAAGAGGCAGCAAAAACATCAGAGCAGCGAAAAAACTGGCGAACCATACTTTGAGAGAATCCGATTTCCCAGTCACCCAAACATGCACAATTAGAGCCGTCAAAAGCAGCACGAGCAAATACTGCAACGTGCCCCATGCCAGCTCACCTCCGGGAAGATAAACTCGAAGGCGTTCCGGCGCCGACAATCCGTCATACCAGGTACTGCTGAGGCCATAGCGGATATACCCGATAATGCTGTCATAGCCGATCGAGGCCCAGGCAAAGAAAACAACGAACGGTAGCGTCGCGATGACTGATCCGATACACAGACGCCTCTGATTACGAGACAAATAATCAGCAATCGCCGCCACCCGTGAGCTAGCCGACATCGACCCGAAACTTGAAATCTGGGAATCCATAAAGAAACGCGAGAGCTCAAAGCAGAGCAGGACGCAAATTGCGAGCACCGGAAAATAGAACGTCGTGAGTTTGGATATAATCGCTAGCCCTAAGAGCGAGGCACCCAAGAGCCAAAGCCGGTTGTTCTGATAAATGGTTGATTGGCACAGGACAAAGATTGCCGCCGCCATCAAGACGCCGCCTCGTAAATCGCTTTTCAGAACGATGAGGGAATGAACTACAAGAGGTTGTTGGAGAAAGATTATGGTCAGCGCCAGGAGAAGAAGAGGTTCGAACTTTCGCAGAGCCAGAAGAATAGCTGATAGCGCAACGATCGGAGCCCAAATGCTCAAGAAATATGGCGCCCGGACATTCCCATTCGAAAGCAATAGCCCGAAGAATGCTTGCGCATCTGCCAGCGGGCTATGCGGAGCCAAAATCCGCGCACTCCGGACGAGGCCATACAGCGTTTCCTTTTCTGAAACCGCAGTGAGTGAAACCAGCGCCTTTTGAACGATCGCGCAGTCATCCCACAACAATAATCCCGTGAGCCGGCCGAAATTGAAAGCGCGGAACAGCACGAAAGCCTGCTGCAGCGAACAGACCAACACGACCGCCGTTACGATAACCGCCACCTGCTTCGCGCGAGAATGGCTTATAGACGCCAGCATTGTGAACAACTAATTCCCTATTTGTCGCCATTTGGAGAAGCGTTCTTACTGGTTCCCAGTGGCAGACGGGCATGCAGACAACCGCTGTCACTAATTCTGAGGCCCAATGACTATCGCGCTTTTCCGTGTCGATGGCGGCGGGCACGTCAAAAAAAATCAGAAGTCATCTGATTTGAGTTTCTATTCGCCTGGTCCTTTTGAACCAGCCCTTGAGCGTAGGTCTTGAAGCTGAACTCCCGGAGAGCAGGCGGCATCCTTTCGACTGATTTTCTGAGCCAGTTCTTCGATTAATCGGCAGGCTTCGACACGGCTAGTTTCCTTAGTCGAACGGACCTTGTAGGCTCCCGTCCTTGGATCCAGGATACGAGCGAAATAGTACGGGCTGGCGTGAGTTTGGTAGAGCGCTATTCTCCTACGAAGCTTGATGATCGAGCCTTTCAAACGGTGAGGAGAGCGTTTGAGCATTGGAAGAGAGCAAGCTGAGGCTGGAGCCAACGACTATAAAGCATGGCTATAGAAATTTATGCAACTTATTGAAGTTATTAGCGTGAATAATAACTCTTAATCAGTGGGTCGAAGGTTCGATTCCTTCATCACCCACTAAACGCAAGAAATTCCGGGGATTTTTTTTTTTTTGACGGTTTTGCACTTTCTGCTGACTCTCGAATTATCGATCGCGAAGTTTCCGTACTTCCTTCGAAACGAGCCGGAATGATCTGCGCCTGCCATGACGGCTTCGGGCCAGAAGTGGAACTGCCATCGCTGTGGGCTTCCCGATCCACGATGACCGCTCGGTCCCATTAGCCGACATCGGCTTGGCGTTTGACGAGGTCTGCATACACGCAACGCGGAAGTCCGTTTTCGAGCACAGAGCGGAAGCCTTTCCAGCCACGTCAATGACCGCTTCTGACCCTGGCTATGTGAAAAACATCGGCCCTTCTAATCTTGTTAAGCATCCGGCGAAGACCATTACCTAAGTGATGCCGTTCTGCCGGTCCCTGATTAATTTTACTCAAGTTCCCAATGCTTGGAGATCTGCAAAGACCTCATCAGGTCATGAAGATGACGGTCGGCATTTTTGGGAAGCGCGGCGCAAAGATTTCAATGACCTGCTTCGTCAATTCGGAGCAGGGGCCGGCGCTAAGGCGTCGGGAATCGCCATTTGGCAGTTTTACGGCCACGTTATCATCGGAGTCGTTTTTTTCACTACCCAGACCCCTAGCCGGCTCCGCCCGGAAGCACATCAGGCGCGTCGCACTGCGCCTTTCTGGCGCCAAGAAGCTAGCGGCCGCCGCTGCTTATCCGCTGCGCTCGGGCTGTAGCGTTTATTTCGTCTCATGAAATATATGCAATCGCATTTCATGAAAATTCTTGTTGTGATTTTCACTAAACGTCCTACTCTGGCTCCAGAGAGGTGCGCCTATCATGTCTCTTCCACGAATGTTGCGGCCCACAAATCTCGACGAAGTACCTGTCGAATCGGGAAAATTGGATCAAGACGCGGTGTTCGTTGGGAGCGAGATACGCTCTCTGCGCAACGCGCGCGACATCACACTGCAGGACCTAGGAGCCGCAACAGGACTGTCGATCGGCTATTTGAGTCAGGTAGAGCGTGGTCTATCGAGCCCTGCCGTTGACGCTCTTTACGCTATCAGCCGAGCACTCGGCGTTACCATCAGCTGGTTCTTCAAGCCGAGCGACGAGCAATCGGCCATCGAACGAGATATCGTCGTCCGCGCAGGCCAAAGGCGTCGGCTCAAGTTTAATTCGGGTATAACCGACGAACTTCTCTCTCCTAATCTTGATCGCCAGCTCGAGCTGCTGCGCTGCACATTCGCGCCTGGCGCGACAAGTGGTGAAGCGGCTTACTCCCATCGCGGCGAGGAGACCGGTATCGTCATATCAGGCCGTCTCGAGGTGTGGGTTGGTGACAAACATTTCGTGCTTGAGGAGGGAGACAGCTTTGCCTTCGAAAGCCATCTTCCCCATCGCTATCGCAATCCCGGACGAACAAAGACAGTCGTGATTTGGGCGATTACACCGCCCAGCTACTAGGGCTTCACGATGACGCTGGATGTGCCGAAAAAGGTAGAGGTTCTGATCATCGGCGGTGGGATTGCCGGGTGCTCGGTCGCCTACCATCTGACGAAGCTTGGCATCAGTGATGTGCTTCTCTGCGAGCGTCGGCAGCTGACCTGCGGGACAACGTGGCACGCGGCCGGCCTCGTTACACAATTGCGCGCGACGCGCAACATGACGGAACTCGCGAAGTATACCGGAGAACTTTTCCGCGAACTCGAAGGCGAAACCGGACAATCGACGGGATTCAAGCAGAACGGAGCGCTGCGGCTCGCCAAGACCCAGGGTCGATTTGAGGAGCTCAAACGTGGTGCCTCCATGGCGCGCAATTTTGGCCTCGTGATCGATGTGGTCACGCCTGGGGAGATCAAAGAGCGCTGGAACCCGCTTGAGACGGACGAAATCCTCGGCGGTCTTTGGTCGCCCAACGATGGTCAGGTGAACCCCACGGACGTAACGATGGCCCTCGCGAAGGGTGCGCGAACCAGAGGGGCGCGTATTTCAGAGAATACAACGGTTCGTCGCATTCTCGTTGAGCATGGTCGCGCTGTGGGTGCCTTGACCGACAAGGGCGAGATCCGCGCCGAAAAAGTCGTAATCTGTGGGGGAATGTGGTCGCGCGAGCTCGCTGCGCAAATTGGAGTTTCCCTTCCACTTCATGCGGCGGAGCACTTCTATGCCGTGACCGAGGCTATACCTGGACTGCCCAGAGATTTGCCTGTCCTCTTCGTCGCTGACGAGCAGACCTATTACAAGGAAGATGCGGGCAAATTGCTCGTCGGCTGCTTCGAAAAACACGCAAAGCCATGGGGCGAGGCGGGAATTCCAGAAGACTTCTGCTTCGACACCCTGCCCGAGGACTATGATCACTTCGAGCCGATACTCGAACAGGCCATCAGTCGCGTGCCGATTTTGGCGCGCACCGGCATCCAACTCTTCTTCAACGGGCCCGAGAGCTTTACGCCCGACGACCGCTATCTACTCGGTGAGACGCCAGAGGTCGAAAACCTCTTCTGCGCCTGCGGGTTTAACTCCGTTGGAATTCTATCGTCGGGAGGAGTAGGCAAAGCGCTCTCGCTCTGGATCCGAGACGGACATCCGCCGATGGAACTGTCGGACGTGGACGTCCGTCGCATGGCTCATTTTCAGTCGAACAGGCGCTACCTCTTCAATCGCACGAAAGAAACCCTCGGGCTTCTCTTCGATATGCACTGGCCAAATCGCCAGTATGTCACGGCGCGAGATGTTCGGCGCAGTCCGTTACACGACAAGCTTCTGGCACTCGGAGCGTGCATGACAGAGGTCGCCGGCTACGAGCGGCCAGGCTTCTTTGCGGGGGCGGGAGTGAAGCCGGAATTGGTCTACTCCTACGGCCCGCAAAACTGGTTCGACGCCTGCGGCGAAGAGTGTCGAAATACGCGAGACCACGTCACGTTGTTCGACCAGAGCTGCTTTACAAAGTTCATCGTCGACGGGCGGGACGCGTGCCGCGCGCTCAACCGAATCTGCGCGAACAACATCGATGTTCCCGTTGGTCGGCTGGTCTACACGCAATGGCTCAACGAGCGCGGCGGCATCGAGGCGGATGTCACCGTAACTCGGTTGTCCGAGACGTCATTCCTGATTGTCAGTATCGCAGCCTCCCAAACGCGCGACTTTGCTTGGCTCCAGCGCCATCTGCCGAGCGAAGCTCATGTCTTCGCACGCGATATTACATCGGGCTTGTCGACCTTGGCTGTCATGGGTCCGAAGTCGCGGGAGCTTCTATCGCGAGTGTCGCCGGATGATTTTTCCACGGCCGCATTCCCGTTCGGATCGAGCCGCGACGTTGAGGTGGGGTACGCGCGTGCAAGAGCGAGCCGCGTGACGTTCGTCGGGGAACTCGGCTGGGAACTCGCGATCCCTACGGAATTTGCATCGCATGTGCTGGATACAATATTGACCGCCGGCGCAGATCTCGGCCTACGCCATGGAGGGTTCTTCGCAATCAACTCCATGCGCATGGAAAAGGGCTATCGGCATTGGGGCCACGACGTCGGTGAGGAAGACACTCCGCTCGAGGCCGGGCTTGGATTCGCCGTTGCCTTTGACAAAAAGGGCGGGTTCATCGGCCGCGAGGCGCTGCTGCGTCAGCGCCAGAACGGCCCACAGGCACGACGGCTCGTTCAAATCGCCGTTCGGGACGCTGGCGACAAACTCTTGCATCACGACGAACCCATTTGGTGCGGGAACCGGATTGTAGGCTCCGTAACGTCGGGCGCGTATGGCCATCGCGTCGGCGCGGCGCTCGGCCTCGGCTACATCGACCATGAAGGTGGCGTTACTCCGGAACTCTTGGCCAAGCAGAATTTCGAGGTGGAGATCGCGTGGGAGCGGTACCCAGCACAGGTCCAACTCGGACCCTGGTACGACCCCAAATCAGAACGCGTCAAAGCCTGACGGTGGAAACTAT
Source organism: Hyphomicrobium sp. DY-1 (assembly GCF_047497105.1). Taxonomy (NCBI): domain Bacteria; kingdom Pseudomonadati; phylum Pseudomonadota; class Alphaproteobacteria; order Hyphomicrobiales; family Hyphomicrobiaceae; genus Hyphomicrobium; species Hyphomicrobium sp. DY-1. The sequence goes on from NZ_CP134870.1 coordinate 4,049,207, forward strand.
GGAGGGAGTTATGGCGCACGCCATCGACGACCTTCACGAGCACACTCGTAAGGAGGAAGGTCATGGTGGCTCCGCAGGATTTCGAACGACTCTCGGGAAAGATCTACGTCGACGGTCGCTTCGTGGCCAGTCGGGCGACAGAGCACCTAGACGTGATCGATCCCGCAACCGAGGAGCGCGCAGGAGGTATTGCTGACGCTACCAATGACGAGGTGGATTACGCGATCGAGCGTGCCAACTCCGCGCGGCGCGTGTGGATGGGCATGGACGCGCGTAGCCGTGCCGTCATCCTGCACGACATCGCGTCGCGCTTGAGACAAGACAAGGCTCCCTACGCGGAGTGCCTCACGCGCGAAGAAGGAAAGCCTTACAAAGAATCGGTAGACGAGGTGTCGTGGTGTGCAACGGCCATCGACTACTACGCCGAACTCGCACGCCACGAGTCGGGGCGTATTGCCGGCGCGACAGTGCCTCGGCAATTTCACTTCAGCATAAAGGAGCCGCTCGGCACCATTGTGATCGTGCTGCCTTTCAACTATCCGCTCGTCCTGTTGTGTTGGGAGGCGGCCGCAGCTCTTGCCGCTGGCAACGCCGTTATCATCAAGCCTCACGAGCAGACGAGCCTCACGACTCTCAGGTTTATGGAGGCGTTTGCCACTCTTCCACCCGGATTGATGCAAGTCGTGACTGGAGGCGCGCGCGTTGGCCAGCGTCTGATCGCAAGTCCGGGGACGCACGGCGTCGCCTATACGGGTTCCGTCTCTGTCGGACAGGCCGTGGCACGCACCTGTGCCGAAACCTTCAAGCCCTGTCTGATCGAAGCTTCCGGCAACGATCCTTTCATCGTCATGCCATCTGCTCCGATGGATATGGCCGTGCGCGGTGCCGCGTTCGCGGCCTATCTGAATTGCGGTCAGGTGTGCACATCGGCCGAGCGGTTCTATGTGCATGAAAAGATTCACGACCAATTCGTTGAAGGCCTCGTTGCCGAGGCAAAAAGACTTCGCATAGGTAATGGCCTCGACGCGGTCGACCTCGGTCCACTCGCAACGAGTAAACAGCGCGACCGCTACGAAGGGTTGATCGCACGCGCACGTCAGCAGGGCGCGAAGGTCGCGACCGGAGGTGGCCGTCCGGCCGAGCTCAACCGCGGCTGGTTCGTTGAGCCGACCGTGTTGACCGATGTTACGCCCGATATGGAGATCATCAACGAGGAGCCGTTCGGCCCCGTTGCGCCAATTTGCAAGGTCAAGGACTTCGACGAGGCGATCACGCTTGCTAATCGTTCGCGCTTTGGCCTTGGCTCCAATCTCTACTCCCTCGACATCGACGAAGCCTTCCGCGCGGTGCGCGAGATCGAGTCCGGCATTCTCTGGGTAAATGCGCCGCTCCTCGATAATGACGCGCTGCCATTCGGCGGCCGAAAGCTGTCCGGCAGCGGTCGCCAGCTTGGACCCGAAGGCCTCGCTCAGTTCCAGAACACTAAGTTCGTCATGATCGATCCGAAAGCGTCGAACCAGGACTTCTGGTGGTTTCCGTACGCCGACGCGGAGAGCTTCGAAGGACGCCAAAACATGACCAGCATCGGCAAGGGAGGAGAATGCAATGACCGCGAATAGACTGGATCCGGAGCTTGAGCGGCGAATTGCCGAGCTCGAGAACGAAGAGAATAAGGAAGCGGGATTTACGCCCGTTGATTGGTTCTGGCTTGTTTCGTTGGGCGTGATCGGCCCAATGCTCCTTCTATATTGGGGGTGGCCGTCATGAGCAGTGAAACGACAAGCGTCGAACAATCGGGATGGCCACTCACGACGCGTGACCGACATTGGACTCAGTGGCAGCTGTTCGTCGTCCTACTCGTCGCGGCGGCAGCGACGTGGTGCTACATCATCGGCGAATATGTCGGCTACTATCTTAATCTTAAGATGGGCTTTGCGGCTATGACTGCGGGCTCCATGATCGGCATGCTACTCGTGACGCTTGCCGTCGTCCCCGTGGCAACGCGCTATGGTGTCGATTCCATTGCAGGTGCTACGCCGCAGTTCGGGAACCGTGGCTGGCTCCTAACGGTGTTTCTTCAGTACGCGTCGATTATAGGTTGGAATTCTCTGCTCCTCATCTTCTTTGGGAAATCGGTCGCTCAGCTCCTATCGACACTTGGTGTGACGACGGCCGAGAACGTCGGAACAGTAGTAAGGGTTTCTACGGCGCTCGCCTGTATCTCCGTATTTGTCGTGCTGCTTGGAGGAGCCACTGGTCTCGAGCGTGTTGCCAAAGTTCTCTTCTTTTTCATCGTCGGGATCGGCTTCTGGATGACGTGGCTTCTGTTGACTCAACAGTCTGGAGCCATTGCCGCAGCCAAACCTGCTTATGCCTCCGGCAATTTGCGGTGGGACTACGTGACGGGTCTGGAAATTGGGATCGTGAGCCTCTTGAGCTGGTGGCCTTACATCGGCGCCATGGTCCGCGAGTCTCCGAACGCCCATACGGCTACGCTGCCGGCGATGCTGGGCATGGGATTGCCCGTGCCGCTGTTGTCGCTGGTCGGCCTCGCGGCGATTCTCGCTCTTAAAGTTTCAGATCCGTCGGCTTGGATGGTTCAGCTCGGCGGTACGATATACGGCGCGGTTGCCCTCTTGTTCGTCATTGCAGCGAACCTCGGTACGACCATGGCGGGGGTCTACGCGACCGGCATCGGCCTGCGCCAGGTGCCTGGCCTGTCTAAGCTCCCCTGGAGCGTCATTATCCTATTCGGGCTCCTACCCGTGTTGGGCATCGGACTTTTTATTCCTGACCTGTTCTTCGACAATTTCGGAACGTTTCTTGCCTTTATCGGGGTCTTCTTTGCGCCGCTTTGCGCAATCCAGATCGTCGATTATTTTCTCCTGCGGGGGCAACGGATCGACATTCGGGCCATCTACCAGCAGGGCGAGGGATCAGCATACGCCTACTGGGCCGGGTTCAATCCAGCAGCCATCCTCGGAATGGCCGCAGGCTTCGCAACCTATGTCTACTTGCTCAATCCTGTTACATACGCGAGCAGGACACCATACGAGTATTTGACCGCCTCGCTACCTACCGCGCTCATCGGCGGCCTAGTGTATACCATCATCACGCTCTTTGTTGTGAAGCCAGCAGGCAAGGGCGGCTATCGATAGCACTCATTCCGTTTGGGCTTGGCGCTATCAAACTCTGCAACAAAAATGCCGTCGCGGGGGCGAAGTCTCGATCTTCGGACTTCGCCGTTGTGACGGACGACAACGGAAGCTTCAGGTTCAATAACCTATACATCTGGTTTGAAACGGTGGTTCGGCACTTCCTATCTGGGGCCACTCCTCTGGTTTTTGGCCTGTAATGTCGCCGAGGTAATGGCGGCTTTTCGGATGATCGCGACCGTTGCGGATTGGTCTTGTGCCACCTCCGCTCGGTCCCAATAGCTGCCATGGCGGGACAGCGATCGGCGACGCAACCGGTGCCGCCGACCACGTCCGGTATCGGAGGAAGTCCGGCAGTCGCTTAAATGTCGATCTTTTCAGCTATCTCGATCGCGTCGTCGACCTCGATGCCCAGATACCTGACTGTGCTTTCGATCTTGGAATGCCCGAGCAGGAGTTGCACTGCCCGAAGATTTCCGGTTCGCCGGTAGATGAGCACTGCCTTCGTCCGCCGCAGCGAGTGCGTGCCGAACTTTGCCGGGTCGAGACCGATGCTGGCAATCCACCCCAACACCAGCCGCGCGTACTGCCGCGTTGTCAGCCCGCCTCTATCGCCACGACCCGCGAAGAGGAACTGGCCCGTCTTGCGCCCCGTCAAATGCAGGTACTCGTCGATGGCCTGTCGTGTCTGATCGGTCAGCTCGAAACGTACCGGCCGCCCCGTCTTCTTCTGGCGAATGGTTGCCCGATCCACTGAGTAACCACTCGGAGCAACGTCATCGACGCGGACGGCAACAACGTCGTAGCCGCGAAGTTTGCTGTCGATCGCCAGGTTGAAAAGCGCAAGATCCCTCTTCTTGCCTTCGATTTGCAGCTTGGTCCTAATCGACCAGACATGGCTCGGCCTCAGCGGCGGCTTCGCCCCGACGAGTTTCCCTTTGTTCCACGGTAGTCGGGTCCCTGTCTTGGGAGCATGTTCCTGTTCCATGGTGTGTCTCCTTTCTAGAGAGACGAATGACCATGCGTCCGCGACGGCCTTGCGGACCGATTTAGCGGTCGCTATCGGCCCGATTCTTCCTTGGATTGGTTACTAGTGAACGAGTTTGCCCCGTCGCGGACATCTCCGGGCGTTCTCTGTCGTGCCGAATCTGAGCCTTGACGTCGCGGGCCATTCGTATAGCTTAACGATATGGTTGAACGAAGCGAAGCTGTGCTCGATCGCGTATTTCACGCTCTCGCGGACCCGTCTCGGCGGGCGATACTCGCCCGTCTCGCGACCGGCGAGCGCACCGTCAGCGAACTGGCTAAGCCGCTACCGATGTCGCTGGCGGCAGTGTCGAAACACATCAAGGTGCTGGAGGAATCGGGTCTGGTGCGCCGGTCCGTAGAGTGGCGCACCCATACGTGCAGTCTCAATGCGGAGCCTCTGGCCGCCGCGCAGACATGGCTTAAATTCTACGAGCAGTTTTGGGGAGAGCGTCTTGATGCGCTCCAGCAGCTGTTTCGCGAAAAGAAAAAGAAGAAGAAATGATTCCAACTGCTGCTCTGACATTCAAGCGCCACATCCCTGGGCCGCCCGACGAGGTCTTCGATGCATGGACGCAGCCCGACGTGATGCGCCAATGGCTGGCTCCCGGCGACAATGAGGTCATCGAAGTCACCACCGACGTCTGCGTCGGCGGACGCTTCCGCATCCGATCTATCGCGCCTGACGGCACCCTACACACAATCGATGGAAGCTATCGCGAGCTTGCGCCTGGGCGCCGCATCGTCATGACGTGGAGCTATTCAGGCTCGGTCGAACTGTTGTGTGAGATGGAGACACTGCTCGAGGTCGACCTTAGCGCAACAAACGGCGGCGAGACCGCGATGACCCTCACGCAGACCCGCATCGCGACGCCGGAGGCAGCCGAAGCCTACGGTGACGGCTGGCCGACTTGCTTCGCCAAGCTCGATCGAGCGGTGGCAGCCGCGAAACGTCAATAACAAAAGCAACAAGCGCAGGGAGGTGTTCAATGGCAGCTGCCGGAAATATCGATCGCGCACAGCTACGTTGGGTGACGGCATGGTTCGTCGTCGACGCGATCGTGGCGCTGGCGCCCCCGCTTTACTGGGCTTTCGATGGCAGTAGCACTCCGATTTACGGAGTTCCCGCTTCGGTCCTCTACTTTGTGGCCGTATCAGCCTGTATCGCGGCGAGCATCGTGGCCGCCTACGTCGCAGAAGCCCGCAGTGGAGAGATCAGCTGATGCTCATCACTTTCGGATGCATTGCTGCATTCTTCGCAGTTATCGTCGCCATCCTCCAGCTCAGCGGCATCCGCGACCGCAGCTTCACCGAATATGCCGTCGGCGGGCGCTCGTTCGGAGCCAACTACCAAGCGATGTCGTTCCTCAACACTTGGTACCCCGGCGCCATGTTTACTGCTTTCGGCGGCATGGCCGCAAGCGCCGGAGTTATCTCCTTTTACGTGCTGTCCTACAGCTTGCTCACCGTTGTGCTCATGTATTTGATGGCTCGGCCCGTGTGGGTCTGGGGCAAGGCGTTCGACCTGCGAACCCAGCCGGACCTGCTTGCTCTTCGCTTCAACTCGCGCCACATCAAGACCATCGCAGCCGTCATTGGAATTGTTTCGGGCATTCCATGGCTGGTACTCGGCATGCAGGCGCTCGGTACGTTGTTCCAGCACATGTCGCTTGGCGCACTCTCGTTCTCGGAGGCGGTGATCGTCGGCGTCGCGATCATCGCGCTGCGCCAGTTCTGGACTGTGCGCATGGGTATGCGCGGGGTGGTGATCTCCGATATGGCGCAGGGCGTCCTCGCCTACATCATCGGCAGTGCGGTCCTGATCGGGCTGATCGTCTGGATGGTCGTGGCCCAAGGCATCAGCTTTGGCTCGCTCGATCAGCGCATGTTCAACATCCCAAGCGTCGGCTCTAAGGAAGGCCCGCTCTACGTGTTCAGCCTCATTCTGACTGGCGCTATCGGCGGCTGGTGCTGGCCGTACATCTTCGTCCGGCTGTTCACTGCCGATGGCGTCAACAGCTTGAAGAAATCAGCCGCCCTCGCCGTGCCGCTGTCATTGATCTTCGGCGTGTCGCTGCTGGTGTTCGGCATGTTGGGCTCGCAGGTCGCCGGTGTCGCCGCGCAGCCCAATGACGTGTGGTTTATCGTCAGCCAGGCTGCTGGCGGCCTTTGGCTCCTTGGCCTCGCTGGTGTCATCGTGCTTGCCGCCTCTATGGGGCACACCGACGGCAACATTCAGGCGACGGGGGCGCAGATTGCCAACGACCTCGTTGGAAATTATTGGGACCTCGACCAGCGCCAGCTGATCGTCATCGCCAAGCTCGGCATGCTGGGGCTGACGATCCTGTCGTCCTGGCTGGCATGCCTTGAGTTGCCGGCCCTGTTTCAGCTGGCCGTGCTTGCCTATCAGGGCATCATCCAGCTCGCCGTACCGCAATTCCTCGGCATCTTCTGGCAACGCGGAAACAAGCACGGGGCCATAGCTGGTATGGTCGCTGGCTTTGCGGTGGCGGTGACACTCGAGCTTGCCCATCCGGGTTACCTCCCGTGGGCGTACGGACTGACGTCGGGCGCGGTCGGACTGCTCGTGAACCTCGCGCTTTACGTCGTGGCAGCCTATTTTATCCCGCAAACGGAGGAGGAGCGACGCCGCGTCGAGGAGCTGTTTGCACTCGTCAAGGAAAGGCGCGCCGCAGGGTTTCGGCTGGTGAGTGCCGCGCCCCCAACCGCCTAAGCTGGAGAGGAGGAACGATGGAAAACGAGGAGATATATTCCGACTGGCATCGGAAAATCCAAGATCGTTACGATCAGCGCGCTCTCGCCGACCGCACGGCGGAGTTGATTGTCCATCCGACCTTTACCGAGCAGGAAATTGCCTTCATCACCGCGCGCGACTTTTTCTTCCTCTCCACCGTAGACGCAACGGGCCATCCCACGGTGTCTTACAAGGGCGGCGCGCCTGGCTTCGTGCAGATCGAGAACAACGAGCTGGTGTTTCCCTGCTATGATGGCAACGGCATGTTCCTGTCCGCTGGCAACATAACGGCAGACCCCAAAGTCGGTCTGTTGTTCATGGACTTCGAGCGGCCGCACCGTTTGCGGGTTCAAGGGACGGCGCGGCTCGACGAAAGCTCATCGTGCGAAGCCTATTCGGGCGCCATCTTTCTCATTCGCGTGGCCCCGCTGCAGATCTTCGTCAACTGCCCACGCTACGTACACAAGTACAAGCGCGTCGAAACATCAAGATATGTGCCAAAGGAGGATGGGACCGCAGCGCTCGCCGAATGGAAACGGCTGCCTGCGGTTCAAGATGTCCTTTCACCGGAAGACCGTGAGGCTGCGAAGAAATTGGGCCTCATGTCTTACGAGGAGTACGAGGCGAAGGTCGTCGCAGGCGACGGCTGAGCCGCCTCCGAGTCGCTCGGAAAGCTCCGACGCCTTAGTGGCCGACTACGAAAGCTCTGCCGGACATGATCGCTTCTGGCCCTCAGCGCCGATATCCTTGTCAGCTTTCGGCTTAAATCGACTGTTTATCGTTGGAAAATACGATCCCGCGCTCCGTCCCAATTACAGACATCGGCTTGGTATGCGGAGCTACCGTCGGCTTCCACTGGCAGACGTCGGCATTTGGGTTAGGAGCCGACGTCACAAACGATCCAGGTATCTTCGACCCTAAGCGGCAATCACGCAAACGTAGCACCTTATAGCTCGAGGCAGCGCTCGGCCAAGAAAGCGTACGCGTCTGCCAAGGATCTGAAGATTGGAAGCCCGCAAGTCGAGTGCATTTCTCATCCAAAAGCTCGCCACTCGATGAATTCTGTCGCCTAGAAACACTCGCGGACGTCGGCTCTTCAAGAATTGGATGCGGAATTGAAAGACACGTATCTTCGCGATGAGCGAAACAGAGATGGTCTGTCTCGTTCACTCGGAGCTTTCGGCGATGTACACTTTTTTCTGGTCTATCTTGGAGTTCATCGCATCCCCCCTCTCTTATCGTATGGGGATCGCAGCTACAAAAATCGCAATAGCAATCGTGTTTATTTGGATCGGCGCGCTGAAATTTGTGCCGTACGAAGCCGATAGCATTACGCCGTTCGTCGCGAACAGCCCCCTGATGTCGTTCTTTTATGAGCATCCTGCAGACTACAAAATTCACCTCACACACGAGGGTGAATTGAAGCCAGAGCAACGTGCATGGCAGACATCAAATAACACGTACGGCTTTTCCAAGGGGCTAGGCACCGTAGAACTTGTTATCGGCTTCCTGACATTGGCCGGACTATTCTCGATGCGTCTGGGCCTTGTCGGTACAGCACTCGCTTTCGCCACACCATTCGTAACGCTGTCGTTCTTGCTTACCACGCCTGAGGCTTGGGTGCCGGCGCTCGGGGATACTGAGCATGGATTTCCATTTTTGTCCGGCGCAGGCCGTCTTGTCTTGAAAGACACGGTCATTCTTGCCGGTGCCTGGTTGGTGCTTGTCGATACGGCGCGGCGATTGCTTGGCGAAATGAATACCTCCGCCGCGCGAACAAGCACGAAATTGTCAGCCCTATAACATTTTTATTTGGCTGGCTGGCAAGCCAACCCGGACTGCCTTACGGGTGGCATCCATGGCCACGTCGATCGCAAATATCCCTGTGAACGGAGACCTTCGGTGACAACCTCGACAATCACGAGCGCGATAACACGGCGCGGCTTCTGTATGTGCTGTGCGGCCAGTGTCCTTGCCAAAGGTTGGCTGTCGCCAAGAGAGGCCTTTGCAGCTTCTCGCAGTCTCGTCGACCTCATTAGAGATTCGGCCGCGAAGACTCCGATCTCGACATACAAACTCCGCGGGAACGTTGCTGTCTTTGAAGGATCTGGAGGAAATATCGCGTTTTTGCATGGGCAAGATGGAAAGGTATTCATCGACGCCGGCATTACCGCTTCCCGTCTGCGCATCCTCGACGCGGCGAACGCTCTCAGCAGTGAGCCCATCCGCTATTTGATAAATACGCATTGGCACTTCGATCATGCCGATGGCAACGCTTGGCTGAACGCTGAGGGTGCCGCAATTGTTGCGCATGAAAATACGCACAAGCGTCTTCTCTCGGCGCAACGTGTCGAAGACTGGAACTTCAATTTCCCAGAGTCGCCTTTGGCGGCCATTCCGACGGAGGTCTTTTCGTCGGAGAAATCCCTGAAGCTGAATGGCGAGACATTGGCGCTCAAGCACTATGGGCCGGCACATACGGATAGCGATATCTCGGTCATGTTTTCCAACGCCGACATTCTTCACTGTGGTGACACGTATTGGAACGGGATCTATCCGTTCATTGATTACTCAACTGGTGGCAACATTCAGGGAATGATCAAAGCGGCTGATGCAAACCTCGCCGCCACAACGGACAAAACCATTATCGTTCCGGGGCACGGCCACCCCGTCAGCAATCGGACTGAGCTTCAGGCCTATCGCGATATGCTGCTAGCCATCCATGAAATTGTCGCCAAGCTTAAACAGAGCGGTAAGTCGCTCGACGAAACAATAGCGGCGAAGCCGACTGCTGCATTCGACGCCAAGTGGGGACAGTTCGTCATAGATCCGGACTTCTTCACGCAGCTTGTGTACGAGGGAGCGTAGGCTTGGCTTTGGAGCAATCGACCGAACGACTACACGACCACCGTCGCCGGCGCCTTCATGCCGTCGATCAGAAACTGAATGAGTGGTTGGGCAAGATCTCTGCGCGCGTTGTCTTGCCCAAGAACGACGATTTCCGTCTTCGGCAAAGGAGGCCAATGGTCGGGAACGCGCAGAATCTTCATATTGGATTTGATGAAGGACTGACCGAGAAGCGATATGCCCAGCCCGCCTTCAACCGCGGCCTGCACGCCCATCAAGCTGCTGACGGTGCAAGCTATCGTCCATTCTTGGCGGGCGGCATCGAGGGTCGAGAACATCAAATCGCGATACATGCACGGCTCTCGCAACAAGACGAGCGGAACCGGGCGATCGAGATTGAATTGAAAATCATCGGCGGCAAACCAGACCATAGGCTCCCGCCAAATAATGCGCCCTCTGTCATCAAACTGTTTGGTTCCGATAACGAGATCAAGTGAATCGTTATCGAATGCTTCCATGAGCTCGTGAGTGAGGCTTGTGTTGATGTTGAGATGCACATCGGGATAGAGCCGCTGAAAACGCAGTAGTAAGCGAGAGAGTTGATGAGGGACGAAATCCTCACAGATACCAACGCGAAGCGTTCCGCTGGATATTGGCGCCCGCAGCGAGCGAATAATATCATCATTGAGTTCGAGCAATCGTCGTGCCCCTACCAGAAGCTGAGCACCGGTTGCGGTGAGCGACAAAATACGGCTGTTCCTATCAATCACAGGCAACCCGACGAGATCCTCAAGTCTTTTGATCTTTTGGCTCACTGCAGATTGCGTACGCCCCAGCGTGTCCGCAGCGGCGGTAAAGCTGCCGCCGTCCGCGACTGCAACAAGCGCGCGAAGGAGATCGATTTCGAGATCAGGCGTGGCGGATGTCATTAGCAGCCTTACTGACCCTATTAGAAATATGCGTTTCACATGCACTGCTGCAGCGTCGATATACGCCGCATCGAAACGAATTTATTGGAAATTCCGATGAAGGCAATTGGCTACAGGGTTGCGGGTCCGATTACGGCTAAGGATGCGCTGATCGATATCGAACTTCCGGATCCAACACCCCGTCCACGAGATATTGTGGTGGCGGTGAAGGCCGTGTCGGTTAATCCAGCAGATGTCAAATTGCGCGCGGCTGTGTCGCCACCTGACTTTGATGGCAAACATCCGAGCGACCAAGCAAGAATCCTTGGCTTCGATGCTGCGGGAATTGTGAAAGCCGTCGGCTCGGATGTCTCCATGTTCAAGCCAGGAGACGAGGTATTTTATGCGGGCACGATCGATCGCCCTGGCACCAATAGCGAACTTCACCTCGTCGATGAGCGCATCGTCGGCAGAAAACCAAAGACGTTGAATTTTGCCGAAGCTGCAGCCCTGCCGCTGACCTCGATTACGGCGTGGGAACTTTTGTTCGATAGGCTAGGCGTCGCATTTGGAAATACGAACCAGAAGGGTTCGCTGCTCATTATCAACGGAGCGGGCGGAGTGGGGTCCATCCTGACCCAAATCGCTCGTAAGCTGACCGGGTTGACAGTTATCGCCACGGCCTCCCGGCCGGAAACAATTGCTTGGTGCAAGACGATGGGTGCGCACCATGTCGTCGACCACCACAAACCGCTTATGGAGCAAATAGCGACGCTTGGGATTTCTGGTGTCGAGTACGTTGCGGGTCTGACAGCGACGGACAAGCATCTTCCGGAGATTGAACGCGTTCTGCTGCCGCAGGGCAAGCTTGCGCTCATCGATGATCCTGCTGTGCTCGATATCGTGAAGTTCAAGCGAAAGAGCATCTCCGTCCATTGGGAGCTGATGTTTACGCGTCCACTCTATCAGACGGCTGACATGGTCGCGCAGCACAAGCTGCTCGATAACGTTGCGGACCTCGTCGACACCGGCGTTTTAAAGACGACGCTTTCTGAAATTGCTGGTCCGATAAACGCCGATACTTTGAAGCGCGTCCATCAGATCGTCGAGAGCGGGAAAGCGTTCGGCAAGATGGTTCTGGAGGGTTTCTGAGCCGTGTGTGCGCATGTCAAAAAGCCAAAAATCAGAAGATGGTCTTGTTCACGTCGGTCAGCGGTGTTGCCTTTTGCCTTCAGCCTTTCATCACAATGGCCTGTATATGCGGATGAGATGGTGCCAGCGCGATCGCTGATTAGCGCCGTATCGAATGCGCCGGGTCGAGGGGTTCAACCGAGTATCACTAGCCATAGCGCTATGATGCCAATCCCCTATCAGCTGGACGATCAGCCCGTCGAGCAGATCTCGCCTCTCATCCAACGGCAAGTGATCCATGGAACACAGTCCACGTTCGTGAAATGGATTGTAAAAAAGGGCGGCACGGTTCCGCTTCATCACCACGCCAACGAGCAGATCACTTGGATTCTCAAGGGGCGTTGCGATGTCTATTCGCAGGGAAAGAAGTTCACTTTAACAGCCGGGACGCTTCTCGTTATTCCTCCGAACATCCCTCACGAGTTTGTCTGCCCCGAAGATACCGTCGACATGGATTTCTTTTCACCGCAACGGCAGGATTGGATCGACGGTGCGCCCTCTGTCGCCGCCACCGGAAAGTGAAGTGCCGCCGTTGGCACGCATCGATACTTCAGCTTGGAGCAGAAATTATGCGCATGTCGCTTTCGAAAGCCAAACGACAGCTCACATATGAGGGCGCCGCCGCGGCGGTAATGGCTGCTGTCGCCAAATCAAAGGAAATAGGCGCCCCCGAATGCATCGCAGTCGTCGACCCGGGCGGCAATCTTCTAGCATTCGCACGCGTCGATGGTGCAGCGACGCTAGCGCGAGACCCAGCCATTTCAAAAGCTGTCACAAGCGCGTCGCTGGGAATTCCGACAGGACAAATCCCATTTGAGTTTGGTGCAAATCTAAGCTTTGCAAGCCATGGCGATATCGTCAACCTCGGGGGCGGTCTTCCGATCATATTCCAGGATGAGATTATCGGTGCAATCGGCGTCGGTTCTGGGACAACCGAACAAGATATAGCTGTCGCAACGGCCGGACGCGACGCTGTCCTTCACGCACTGGCATCTGAAACCTGACGGGCGAGACAGAGCATGAGAACTCTACAAGCAACAACGATTGCAATTTTCTTTTCCTGTGCGACCCTAGGCGCAAGCATAGCCGGCGAGAAGCAGACAATAGAAAGCACAGACGCTTCCGCGTCACTTCCGAGCGACCGGACCATCGGCACGATCGAACCCGTTTTTGAATTCCGCGAAGCCATGCCAACCGGTGTTACTGTGTCGGCGAAAGGCCGCATGTTCATCAATTTTCCCAGATGGGGTGACAATGTTCCCTTCACGGTTGGCGAAATTCGCAACGACAAAGTCGTTGCATTTCCCGACTTGGCTACGAACACCTTCGATCCCAGTCGCGCCGCCCAAACATTGAGCAGCGTGCAAAGTGTCGTTATCGGTCCCGATGACAAGCTCTGGATTCTTGATACCGCCGCTCCAAAATTCTCCAAGCCCCTGATCGGTGCTGCGAAGCTGATGGCCGTCGATCTTGAGACGAACAAGGTTGTGAAGACGATCGCGCTATCCTCCTCCTCGGTTCTGCCAACAACGTACATCAACGACGTGCGCTTCGATCTCCGCAAGGGCAAGGCGGGATTCGCATATATCACAGACTCTTCCGTCAGCGGTCCAGGCGGCATTATCGTCGTCGATCTGGACAGTGGAGAAAGCTGGCGAACACTTACAGGCGATAAATCCACGTCTCCCGATCCAAATTTTATTCCGGTTGTTGAGGGAGAACGCCTAGCGGTGCGTGCGAAAGGTAGCAAGCCTTCGCCATTTGCAGTTGCCTCCGACGGAATCGCGTTGTCAGCGGATGGCGAAACTCTGTTCTTCTGTCCCCTTTCCAGTCGCCATCTCTTTTCTGTCCCGACGCGACTGCTCCGAGATCGGTCTGTTAACGACGGGGACGTCGCGAAAGCAGTGAAAGATCTCGGCGAAAAAGGTGCTTCCGACGGTCTTGAGGCGGATGACCAAGGTCACGTTTACGCAGGCGACTACGAGCGCAACAGTATTCGGCAAAGACAGATCGATGGCGAATGGATCACGATCGCCCACGATCCTCGCATCCTGTGGCCGGACACACTTTCGGTGGCGCACGATGGCTATCTCTACTTCGCTGCCAACCAGCTTCATCGTCAGCCTCAATTTCATGAAGGACAGGACCAGCGGCAAAAGCCTTACACGCTATTCCGCATCAAAATTGGTGCCGGTCCCGTGTTGCTGAAGTGAGCATCCATAGAGACCGCGTCATGAAGAGAACTTCAATCGCCGGAAGACGACGTGGCGTTGCGGCATCCACGCTGGGGCCGGTATTGTTGTTTTTTCTGTCTTGCGGGGCGTCGGCGGCCAACGCACAACAGATGCGCGATCTCACCGTTGAATTTCAATCGCCATCGCTAATTATCAATGGCATCACGACGACTCCGTCCGGGAGGAAATTTGTCGTTATTCAGCCCCTAACGGCGAAGCAGCCGCAGGTAGCGGAAATCACTACAGGCGAGCCGATTGCCTATCCGAATGCTGCCTGGAATGGCAGGAAGCCAAGCGAGGACGGTAGTATCCGTTTTGTAGGCGTAAATTCGTTGCGTGTTGGCCCCGATGGCATGTTGTGGGTTGTCGACCGGGGGGCGCCGGGGATTGGAAAAGCCCTCGTTCCAGGAGGTCCAAAACTCATTCGCATCGATCTGGCGAACAACAAGGTGACGCGTATCTATGACCTTTCGACTGTCGCCCAAGGCAAGAGCTTCGTCGATGACGTAAGGTTTAATGGCAAGCATGCTTATCTGACCGACGCAGGCCGCCCGGCAATTATCGTTCTAGACCTCGAAACCGGCAACGCGCGCCGCATTCTGGAAAACCATCCTTCAACGGTGGCGCATCGCCCCCTAACGGCTGAAGGCAAGCAACTCCGCGACTCCGAAGGCAAACCGATCATCATCCATGCCGATCAGCTTGAAGTCTCTGCCGATGGCAAATGGCTTTTCTATCAACCCTGCACAGGGCCTATGTCGAGGATCGAAACGCGCTATCTGGACGATCCGACGTTGACGCCAGACGCGTTGGACAGGAATGTTCAAAGTTTTGCCGATACCCCTTCGACGGGAGGCACGGCAATCGATGCGAACGGCACAATCTATTCAAGCGATACCAATCGCTCGCGCATTTTGAAAATAGCGGAAGACGGCAGCATCTCGACGCTTATCGCGGACCCGCGGCTCGCCTGGGTAGACGCAATGTGGATCGATGACAGCGGGAAGCTTTGGATGCCGGCTGCGCAACTTAATCGCGTCGCCGGGCTAAATGACAGCGTCGACGCGGTATATTGGCCGGTCACGGTTTATTCCATCGAGATTGGAGAAAAACCTGTCAGACGCTGACGTTTGCCCAGGACTTTCCACGAAGCCTGAGCAGACCCTGCTCGCGGTGACGAACTCGTACTCGGTCGGCATTCCGTCGAATGTTCCGCCCAATGCGGAATCTCAGGTTCGTCTGGTAACCTCGTCGCCCCTGCAGAAATGGCGATTAAAGCGAGTACTACTTTACATCGACGAAAAACTCTCGGAGCCGCTCCGTCTTTCTGATTTAGCTGCTGTTGCGGGGATGAGCCGGATGTACTTCGCGCGAAAATTCCGAGCGGCCACCGGCAAAAGTCCCCACGCGTATGTTCAATTCCGCCGTATAGAGTGCGCTCAATTTTTGCTCCTAACCACTGATCAGTCGATTTGCGCGATATCTCTAGAGGCAGGCTTCCACTCCCATGCGCATTTTTCGACGTTCTTTCGAAAGGCAACCGGCGAGACGCCCACTCAATGGCGTCAACGACAAATGAGCGAGAATGTGCCCAACTGGAACGCAAATAAAGAGCCTGCACATAGAAATAGAAAATCGCCGGCCATTTAGAGACGCATGCAGCGGGCTGCGTGACAACACTGACGAGCGGTCCGACTGTTTTTGGCCGTTTGCGTCGGAAGGCTATGTCCGCTCATTGGCTGTATGCGGTCATAAGGTCCCTTGATTCAGCAACCTAGACCGCAGTCGACGTCAACGTCAGCAAACTCGGCAAAGCATGCTGCTGCGCCGTCTCGGACGTCGCTTGCTGCAAAAGTCGGCCACAATGATATTTGGTTGGTCAGCGCGGCAGAAGCGCTGCGACGGCTGCCTCTTGAGCATTACCACTGCGCGAAAGCCCCTCAATGACGCCCGCTCGATCTGCTGCGCTGTAGTTCTGGCTCAGCTTGCGTTTACCTTCGAGCTTGGTGATCGGCATCCGAACCCCAACGATGCCCCTCAATTGGGCCTTGATGTAATCAGCAGGCGCATCGGACACGGCCCATGGCTCGGCACGCGTCTGTTCGTGCAGGTTCGTAAGCCGGGTGATAACATCGAGCAGGCTATCGGCGTCCTCGAAGAACTCGACCAGACCATAGGCGTGTACGGCCACGTAATCCCATGTCGGCACGACCTTGCCGGTTTGCTGCTTGGTCGCATACCAGGACGGCGTGATGTAGGCATCCGGCCCCATGAAGATCGCCATAGCTTCGCCTGAAGGTGCGACCTTCCACTGGGGATTGGCGCGCGCCAAATGGGCGTAGAGCGTTCCCTTCTCGCCCTCGCTCGTGTCGAGGAACATTGGCAGCGGCGTGCCTGTTAGGCCGCCCTCAGCCGCTGTGACAAGCGTAGCAAGGCCAGACTCGCGGATGGTCTGATGAATGCGAGTCAGGTCATCGTCCCGGAATGCAGGCGGGATATACATGAGAACTTTCCAGATGTTGACTGATCTTGTTATGACCGGAAATAACCTGCAGACTGGCCCGCGAGAAGAGCCAGTTATGAGAAAAACATATGGGCCAGTCGCGTAGCCATAGAACGACGAGTACCCGAACGGTCTACGAGACCCTGAAGGCACAAATCGAGGAAGGTCTTTACGGCCTCGGCGCGCGGTTGCCTTCGACACGAATGCTGGCGCTGGAACTTGGCGCATCCCGGACGACCATCAGTGCGGCCTACGAACAACTGGCTGCAGAAGGCTATATCGACACCTCGCAAGGTCGACACGCACGTGTGTCGACAAGACCTGCGCCAAAGCCCTCTTCATCCAGCCGTAGATCCGGGCGGTCGAAGCCACGACGGCTGTCTCGTCTCGCCGGACTGATAACCTCGTTTCAAGGATCTCCTTCTCCTGTCGAGGCGGGGCGATTGGCGGTTGATTTCCGCTACGGCGACGTTGCTGCATCCGATTTCCCACTTTCCGTCTGGCGGCGCGCGCTCAAGGTCGCGTCACAGCAGCGGCGGGGAAGCCTGCGCTACGGCGCTCCACAGGGAATAATCGAGCTACGTTCCGCGTTGCAAGCCTATCTCTGGCGGGGGCGAGGTCTCCGCTGCGAGGCAGAGCAGATCGTTGTGGTCAACGGTTCACAGCAGGGCCTCGACCTTTGTGCGAGACTCCTTCTCGATCCAGGCGACCGCTTCATCATCGAGGATCCATGTTATGTTTCCGCTCGGCAGATCTTTCAAGCCGTTGGCGCCGTTCCGGTCGAGGTTCCGGTAGATCACGAGGGGATGCAGACCACCGGCTTGAACGAAATCAAGCAGGCGCGGCTTTGTTATGTGACGCCTTCACATCAATTTCCGCTGGGCGGAGTACTTACCGCGCCGCGCCGGCAGCAACTGCTGGCCTGGGCAGAACGCGCGGGCGCCTATATCGTGGAAGACGACTATGATGGCGAGTTTCGCTACGATATCCGTCCCGTTCCGCCGCTGCAGGCGCTCGATCACCGCGCGAATGTCATCTACCTGGGCACGGTCTCTAAGACCCTGTCTCCGCTGCTTCGGCTTGGATATCTGGTGGTGCCGGGCGAGCTCGTGGCCGCTTTTTCGGCAGCGAAGCGCCTTGCCGACCGCCACGCACCGGCACTCGAGCAGCGGGCGTTGGCAGAACTAATCAACACGGGAGCTTATGAACGCCATATCAGACGAGCACGACGACGCAACGCTGATCGTCGCGCGACGCTACTCGCAGCGTTCTCCGACGGTTTTGGTGATGCGGTGACGATCGAAGGTTCAGATGCGGGATTGCACGTGGTCGTATGGGTCAATGGCCTGTCTCAGAACCAGGAAGCGCGTTTCGCCGAGACGGCGCGAGAAGCAGGCGTGGGCATCTATCCGATTTCCCCTCTATACTCAGAAGCGAAACGACGTAGGCAGCGTGGAATTGCGGGTTTCGTCGTCGGTTACGCGGCCCTCGATGAGCGAGCGATCCGACGGGGCATAATGCTTCTAGCCAAGGCATTTTCTTAATCGGCGATGACTTTATTGTCTGCTTGTGGCCCTGAGTGGAAGAACCGGCAGGTCTGCTTAGCAGTGAACTGCGGATCTGCCTCATCCGCCGTAATCCACTCTCGCCAAATTTCAGCCAATGTCCGCTTTCTCGGCACTGCTGACTCCACCGGTCAGGTGTCACGGCGAACCCTGATGTCTGCAACGGGCCAAAAGCGGTTTTGACCGGGAAGACATTTGAGTTCTGCGTGCGTCGAGCAGAATTCGCGTCGAAGGTTTGTGCAAAACGGGTGATGCCCATGATTGCTCTTGGGGCCCTATGACCGCTCATGACGACATCGAAGTGCGAGTCGGCGCGGTGACGCCATGGGTAAGGGATCATCAGTATGCCGTGGATTTGAGCATTCGAACCGTCGCGAGGGTTTCTAAATCATCGCCGACGGCGAATGCGGCCGTCGCGAGCGCAGTTGCATTCAAAGCTCGTGGTGCTGCGGCCACATTCCGGGAGCCCACGGCCACATGAATTGCGATTAACTTGCACCGCCAGGGAATATTTCTTAGGTTCAGAATCGAACTGGTAATAAGTTGGAAGCATGCGCGCTTTACTTAAAATGCTGGCGGTGATCGCACTAACCGTTGTCGGTTGGTCGTCCGTTGCTAGCGCGCATGGCGGTGTGTCTCATGTCGGGCAGCGTTCGTCGCCAAGTTCCGCCGCTAGGTCCTTGCACCAAGCGACGCAAACAAAGTTAGCTGCTGAAACAGTGATCGAAGCTTCGAATGTCGGGGCTCCGATTTCCGATTGCAATGGTCCGTGCTGCTGCCAGGGGATGTCGCACTGCAGCTCCTCGTGTGGCACGCCATCCGCCCTCAACAGCGCGTCAGTCGCTGCGCATGATTTAACTGACGCTGGAGCGAAGGTCCGAGCATTTCTCGGCGGGATCGCGAGTCTTGACCGTATATTCGGTCTCGAAAGGCCCCCCAGAGTCTAATTGCGCCTTTTTGCGCGCGGCCTAGCAAAGGCCGGTCGTGGCGGCATGATTTAGCGCTACGCGAATTTTTCAGCGAAAAACACAATCGGTCTGACGCGTCATCGTCGAACCTATCGGTTCGTCGTCAGACCTCTCTTCCGCGAGGTACCGATGCTCGTGCGCGTCTTCGTCGCCACGTCTGTTGTCTTAACAATGTCCGCTTGGGGTGAACCACCGCCGCCATGGCCAGTAAGCGGGCCAATGCCGGACCGCCCCGCACGCGTTCCGTCCGCCCATTACAGCAATGTGGGGGCGGGAACCAAGGTCTATGTGCCGGTCGAACCGATGCCATGGGGAGACGCGAACAAGCGCGTCGCCCCTCAGCAATCGAAGCCTAGTCAAAAGGGAAACTAGCCGCGCCGGAATGCGCGATGAGGGGATGGAATGATTTGGGGGAATGATTGGCACACGCGCACGTGTAGACGCACCTGCACTCGTGTCTTGGCCGGGATCTCAGGGCTGCTGCTCGCGGGATGCGCGCATTTTTCGAAGGATGGCGGGATGACACTCGTCGCAGACCAAACTGGCAGCGTGCTCGGCACGCCGGCGGTAAAAATCAGAAATGAAGCGGAAGCCGCCGCTGCGCAGGCGCGGGTCAAATCGCTTTTGTCGGCGCCGTTATCGGCCAAAGCGGCCGTAGAGGTGGCTTTGCTCAATAACCGCACGCTGCAGGCGGCTTACAACGACCTCGGCGTCTCAGAGGCGGAGATGATTGAAGCTAGTGTTCCTCCGGCACCGTCGTTTTCATTCGTACACTTGACCGGCGCAGAGCTGGAGATCGAGCGGCAGGTCACACAAAATATCCTCGCGCTGTTGACGTTACCGCGTAGACGACAGATCGCCGAAGATAGGTTCAAAGTTGCACAGTTGAAGGCGGTTGAGGCGACGCTTCAAACTGCTGCCGAGGCACGCCGCGCTTATTACCGTGCGGTGGCAGCCGCGCAGACAGTAAGGTTCCTAGAGCAATCACGCGCATCTGCCGATGCCAGCTCTGAACTCGCAAAGAAACTCGGCGAGACCGGCGCGATGCCGAAACTCGAACAGGCTCGCGAACATGCCTTTTACGCTGAGGTTAGTGGCCAGCTAGCCGTCGCGCGGCTGAGACAGCGTAGCGAGCGTGAGAAACTCAATAGAGTACTTGGTCTTTGGGGCAGCACACTTGCGTATCGGCTTCCTCAGAAGCTCCCGGCGTTGCCTGCCAGACCGCGCACAGCTCCGGAGATTGAGACTGAGGCGGTGGCGTCGCGTATTGATCTGCAAATTGCGCGCATGAATCTGGTGGCGCTCGCAAAGGATTACGGTCTCACGCGCGCAACGCGTTTCGTCGATGTTCTCGAGGCCAGCGGTGTCGACCGCAATGAAATCAAACCGGGCGAGCGGACGCCGCGAAGCGGTTACGAACTCAGCTTCCAGATCCCGATTTACGATTTTGGCGAGGTAAAGGTCAAACGCGCGGAAGAGACCTATCTCCATGCAGTGAACATGCTGGTTGCCAAGGCAGTCAACGTGCGCGCGGATGCCAGGCAGGCCTATCAGGCATATCGCGGATCTTATGATATCGCACGCTATTACGAGAAAACGATCCTGCCCCTCCGCGAGACAATCTCGGAGCAGACGCTGCTCAACTACAACGGCATGCTCTCGGACTTGTTCGGGCTTCTTACCGACGCCCGCGCACGGATTTCCGCGAATATGCAGGCGATCGATGCCAAACGCGATTTCTGGCTCGCCGACGTTGACCTCCATGTAGCGATGATCGGCGGAGGGGGGCTCGGTGCCAGTCCCGTCGAGGCGCAGCAAGTTTCATCTCAATCCGATTAACGAGGACATGCCGTCATGAGCGTCACGCGTCGTAATTTTCTCGCCACCTCCGGGCTCGCGCTAGCGAGCGTAACACAAGTGACCGGCCGCGTTGCCGCCGCGTCAATTCCGGAAGCGCCTATTCAGGCTTCGCCACTGATGCAACCGCCGCTCCATCCGTCGAGCGGTCCTGATTATCAGCCGGTGGTTACCCTCAATGGCTGGACGTTGCCCTGGCGGCAGAACGGAGATTGGAAGGAGTTCCATCTCGTCGCTGAGCCGGTGGTGCGAGAGTTTGCACCCGGCATGAAGGTCCACCTCTGGGGATATAACGGCCAAGCGCCAGGCCCCACGATCGAGGTGGTTGAGGGCGACAAGGTCCGCATCTTCGTCACCAACAAACTTCCCGAGCACACGACTGTCCACTGGCACGGCATGATCATTCCCAACGGCATGGACGGAGTCGGGGGGCTCACTCAGCCGCACATCCCGCCCGGAAAAACTTTCGTCTACGAGTTCCAGCTCAATGCCAGCGGCACCTTCATGTACCATCCGCACTCCGACGAGATGGTGCAAATGGCGATGGGAATGATGGGCATGTTCGTCGTCCATCCCAAAGACCGGGCGTACCGGCCGGTTGATCGTGATTTTGTCTTCATCATGAGCGCGTACCGCGTCGACGCCGGGGCCTACCTCCCAAAAGTCAACGAGATGCTCGACTTCAACATGTGGACGTGGAACAGCCGCGTCTTTCCCGGTATCGACGTGCTTCCCGTGCGCCTTGGCGACCGCGTTCGCGTGCGCATGGGCAATCTCACCATGACCAACCATCCCATCCATCTGCACGGCCATCACTTCGCGGTCACCTGCACCGATGGTGGATGGGTGCCGGAGAGCGCGCAATGGCCCGAGACCACGGTTGACGTGCCTGTTGGCGCGGTGCGCGCCTTTGACGTGGTTGCGGACAACCCCGGCGATTGGGCCTTCCACTGCCACAAGACGCACCACGCGATGAACGCGATGGGGCACGACGTTAACACCTACATTGGCGTCGATCTCAAAAGCATGAGTCCGAAGATCTCCAAGGCGGTGCCGGATGGCTTCATGCCAATGGGCCAAGCCGGCGGTGCCGATATGGCCGAGATGGAGATGCCGCTGCCTGACAACACCCTGCCTATGATGACGGGCTTCGGCCAATACGGCCCAATAGAAATGGGCGGCATGTTCACAGTCGTGAAGATCAGGGAAGGCCTGGACCGGAACGATTACAAGGACCCGGGCTGGTTCAAGCATCCTGAGGGCACAGTCGCCAGACCCTGGAACGGCAATCTCGCCGATGCTGAGGAGGCTGCGCCCGCCCGCGTCAAGCCCAACGACACGGAACTTCGCGTCATCAAGCCCAAGGGATCGATGAATCACTGATCAGAAAAATCGAGGAGACGTACCATTCATGCTTCTTAAGGCACAATTGTTCGCGGCGGTGATCGCTTTCAGCTGCGTGACGCAAATCGGCACGATGCCGCAACTCATATCTTATGCAGATGCGCATGAAGCAGCAGACGACGATGATTTCGCCGCTGGAGAAGCCGGCGACCCCAGCAAGCCCTTCCGCGTGCAAGAGATCACCATCTCCGAGAAGGACGGGGCGATGCTTTATGAGCCCGCCGAAGTCGACGTGAAGCTCGGAGAGCAAGTGAAGTTCGTCATTCACAATGGCGGTTCGCTGAAGCACGAGTTCCATCTGGCATCGGTGGAGCAGAACGCGAACCACCGCATTGAAATGCAGAAAAATCCCGAGATGGAGCACGACGATCCGAATGTACAGACCGTCCAGCCCGGAAAGGACGCTATTATGCTCTGGCGATTTTCGAAGCCGGGTGAATTCGAGTTCGCCTGTCTAATTCCCGGCCATTACGAAGCTGGGATGCACGGGAAGGCCGTCGTCAAATGACACCGACCGGATGGGGCGAACAACTCAACATCAACTGTGAACTGGAGTTTGTATGATGAAAAGATCGAAAGCGCTTCTTATCTCTAGTGTGGTCGCCTCTTTGATATCCGTTGCGGCGAGCGCGGAAGATGCCAAGTCCCTGCCGATCATCAACGGCGTGGTGAAAAAGATCGACTCAGCTGCCGGCAAGATGACGATCAAGCATCAGGCGATCACCAATCTCGATATGGGCGCCATGACGATGGTTTTTAAGGCGAATGATCCAGCGATGCTGAAAACGGTGAAGGCGGGCGACAAGATCAAGTTCAGCGCTGACAAGATCAACGGACAGATCACGGTCATGATGGTCGAGAAGGCCAAGTGACCGCGCGGATGGCCGGCATGACCCCCGCTGGCCATCCGCAATTCAGACAAAATCAAAATTGAGCTTTATGGAGGCACCCATGTTGTCTCTCTTCACAGGCGTCGTCGTATCGAGCACGCTGCTTGCAACCGCGCCTCAGACGGGAGTCGGTTGGATCACGAGGCCGCACCCGGAACGCTTTTTAGTCTTGGTTGACACACGAACCTACCGCCACTGCCATAACAAGCGCGGCAAATATGCCGTCTGCTTCAAGAAGGATCCGCGCGATCCGCCGCGACCCGTGTCGGAGCAAGCCGGACGGAGAGATCCCGATCAGTCGCAAAGTCATCAACACCACGAAGGTCATTTTTGTGTGCTGTTACCCCGAGCGGGCGGTTGCTCCGTATGGCCTACCATCAGCTTCGCGGCTTCTTGCAGGGGTGCTCTTTACCGAGAACTATTTCCTCTTTCTCTCAGAGGCAGATAACGGACCATGTCGCGGATGCCGTCGATAGATAGATGGCGCCTTGCACGGGCGTTCCTCTGGCGTTCTTCTGTGGAGGTTTTTCAATAGCGCGAAGCCATCGCATGCTGGAGCGCATAGAAGTTTGTGGTACTAACTGCTTAGTCCCATCCGATTCTGGCTACGCTCGATTCCATGAAAACACGAGATCCTAAGTCTGTCGATCTTCCGACCTATGCCGTACTGGTCAGCGCAGTAGGGGAAATCATGGACATACGAGCTCAGCATTGTGGGCCGAGGCCCCTCGACCCTAGGATAATCGGCCGGGCGTACACGCAGGAATGCGCGTCACGTTATCGTCCGGCGATCAAGGAGTTGCTCAACCGAGAGCGTCCGCTTCTGTCGGCCGTAATGCCGCCGCCGACTCTGGGCCTTGATGTTTGGTTTGCGGTTGTGGGCGTGCCTCTTTCCGATTCTAAAGAAAGCGGCGCGTTGTTCGTCCACACGGATATCTCGGCTTGGGTGACGAACTCTGGAGCGCAGAAAGCTCAACCAGAAAAGCTGAGCATGGATCTTGTGCAAAAAGCGATGGCAACAACGTTTGTGCGGCTTGATGCGGAGGAACCGAAGTCGCGCAGATCGAAGATTCATTATGACGGCATCGAAAGTCTGACCGCACGCCAGCGTGACGTCCTGAAGCTTATCGGAATGGGAAAAAGCAATGTTGAGATCGCGCAAGATCTGTCTTGTTCCCTCAACACTGTTAAGCGTCACGTTACAGCCGTGCTTCAGAAGCTCAAGCTCCCAAATCGTACGCGCGCGGCGATGCTCATCAATCAGACGGACTTCAAATCTGAAAATTGAAATCTGAAAATTGATGGCTCAGGCGGCTCCCTGACCGGAATCAATCAGTCGACGGAACTCAGCGTGTATTTCTTGGTAGTTGCGTTCTAGGTAGCGAGAAATTCGCGGGTTATCGGCAAGCTTTCTGAGATACCCGATCGTTAAAACCAAATCCAAGTGGTCGCCGCCGTATGTTTGCTCGACGATTTTGAATTCTTTGTCGAGGCTGGCGGATTCGCGGGCCATCAGGTCCATCTGTCGCTCAGTCAGGCCTTTTACCTTTTTTGGTTTGTCGGGCTCTACAAGGTGCTCTTTAGACGTGCTCGCAAGCAAAGAAGCGGCATATCCTTGGGAGAAGATGTTCATGGAAATCATCAACTCCGCCGCTTCGATTTGCCGAAGGGGGGTCATCTTCTTGAGCACGCCAAACGTGTGAATCGGCACGTGCTTATCTTTTAGCAGTTCCACCACTTCGGGGCATATTCCCTGAAGCATGTGAGTTTTGGCGTGCAACGTTGGCATCCGAATGTCTAACGCCTTTGCGATGGTCTTTTCCGGGACGCCTCGCTCGATTGCTCGCATGATCATCTTGTGTTCTTGGACGCTGGCGAGGCGGCTGATGTGCCTGTTGTACGTGAAGGCTTCGTCGTCAGTGGCGATCAAGCAAACCAGATGTTCATGACCTAGATCCCTGCAGGCCTCTAAACGGAGATGGCCGTCAAGCATGATGTACTTGCCCTTTTGGCCCGACCGGATGACGACAGGTGGTTCTATAATTCCAATCTCTTTGATTGATGAGCAGATTTGCCGGTATTTTATGCCCTTCTTGATCGCTGGCGTTATCTGATGAAGCGGCGCGATATCGTGAATTGATATGTGAAGTGTGGTGCGTTCGAAGCTGAGCTTAACGGGAGCGCGTGCTTTCTGGTTCATTGTGCCGACACTGCTCCTGTTTCGATGCGAGACGCCAAGTTTTTAGGAAGACTGTCTAGGCCTTCGGATTGCAGCAAAGCTTGAAACTGCTGATCGCGAAAAAGCGTGCGCAGCGCGTGCGCAGCAAAAATCAGCTTGTCTTTGGTCGCTGTTGCTTTTCGTATGAGCACTCTCTTTCGGTCGACGTCCTGTTGAAACGTCTTGACGAGAGCATGAGATGTCAGGGCCGTTTGACGCTTCGGGTATTTTGATGGGAAGCCCTTGCCGTACTGGCGGCGGCGATCGATGAGGCGCTTTACCGCCATCAGCTTTCGGCCGCGAAGAATTTTCTTTTCGTAAGCATGTGTGAGCGCTTTCTGCACGCCGACGTCGTCGGATTCCGCTATCTCGATCGCGACGCTAATCGGGATCTGTCCGGCTTCGACGGCTTGTAAAAGCCGTTCTTCCCCGCGATCGAAAAGCCTATTGATGTCGCTGACATAGTTCGAGTGCAAGCCAGTTTTGGTGGCAATCTCTCCCACCGAGTAGCCGCGGATCTTCATGCGTTGAATGTCTTTAAAAAGATCCAGGGCGCCACGGCGACGGCGAGCGCAATTTTCTACCAAGCTTCTAACCAAACAATCATGCTCGTCGGCTTCAATCACGACCGCGGGAATTTGCTTCTCGCCGAGGGCCAAATACGCCTCGTACCTTCCTTGGCCGCACACGAGATCGTATCTCACACCAACGGATTGGATACGTTTAGCTACGGTGATGGGCCGCTTGAGACCTACAACCGAAATGTTGCTCTTTATCTGATCGAACGAACGCGAGGAGCGTACGCGAGGATTTAGAACGTCGATTAGATCGACGGAGATTAATTCAATTTCCTGAGCCGCTTCTTCTGTCATGCTGCCAACTCCGCTACCTTGTTCCTGGCTGCGAGTTCGAAGAGAACAGATAAATCTTCTATACGATAAGCCTCGATCCAAATGCCGTTGCTTTCACCCAGCCGGAGCTTTTGTTCGAGGATGTCCATGCGCGGCAGAAGATAGTAATCGCGGGGGCGCTCGTTGGTGCTGTCCATACGCACGGCGATCGTTAGGTCGGGACGCGGATCGCGTTCCAATCTTATGATCCAACGCGGCGTTCCCGCTTGGGTCGCCCGGCACCGGCTAATAGAGATCGAAGCAAACACTTCTTCGTTTATGAGAAGCGTACCGGTATCTTGAAGAACGCGCGCCCGGCCGCCTCGGCTAACGATGCCCTCAACTATGTTTGAAATGATTTCTGGATGAAGGCGGCGAAAGGCCTGATTAATCGCGACATACCGCTCATCGCGGTCCGGAGCATATCCGATCAGCTTGTAAGCACGTCTTAGACCTCCGAAACGACGTGCGTAGCTTTGACTGGAGGGGGCGTTTTCGCACTCGTCAATGATTATTCCCGATAGTTGGCCGTTTGCGTCGAGGATTTGCTGCAAAATCTCGAGCATCTGGTCGTCCGAAAGTTTGGTGGCGCGCCTATCAATTATCTCTCTTGCAGCGATGAAATCTTCGGCAGCTATGACGGGCGCAAAGGCGCCCGTTGCACGTATCCACATGTCCGGAGAGTTGGTGACGTACTTTCTTTTGAGCTTGAAAGAGCGTCGGTTCCAAACGTTGTTGCCGACATATTTCTCGTTCGTGAGGAGTTGGTGGACCGTTCCGCGCGTCCAAGGCCTTCCGTAGTCGGTGAGGAACCCCCGGGCATTTAGAAGCTTTGCGATTTCCGACTCGGAGCGATGATCGCTAATGAAGCTCTTGTAAATCCAGCGCACGGTATCGACTTCTTCGAGCGGCCCGTGGACTAAAATGACGCGATCTGTCTGGATGCTTTTGTGTTCGCCCGGCGCTAGTTCGCCCTTAGCATTTCCCGCTTGGTCGATGAGTTTTCGACGGAGACCGTAGCCGGGTGGCCCGCCTTGTCGAAAGCCTAGCTCGATCAGCCTGCATTGTCCGGCGAACACTTTAGCGGACAATTCGCGACTGTATTCGCCGGCCATAGCCCGCTTAACGCCTTTGACAATTGTCGAGACGGGACTGCCATCATTTTCGAATTGTTCGGCGCAATACTCAACGCGAATGCCGGAGCGCTTGCAGATATACTCATAGTAGGCGCTCTCGTCAGCGTCTTGGAACCGACCCCAGCGGCTAATATCGTAGACAAGAATAGCTTCGAAATCAGCATTATTGGATTGCACATCATCGATGAGCCGCTTCAGGCCGTTCCTGCCATCGATGCGCAGGCCGCTCTTGCCTCGATCGGAATAGGTTTTAACAATCTCGTAGCCACGGCGCGTTGCATACTGCCGGATGGCTTCGGATTGGTTTTCCGTCGAATATTTTTGATGTTCGGTAGACATCCGAACATATTCGGCAGCACGAAATCCCACGGGCTGTTACCCGTTACTTGCTGGATGGACCTTGGGTAGGAATAAGCTACGCTGGTTATGTGACACGGCCAATACAACGTGGAGGCGGTCAGTTGTTTCCTGGTCGTTTCTGATGCCTTTCTGATTTTGCGGTTGTGATTGCCAAAGGACCTGCCTGATGCCATCTGATCCAACGCGCGTCCTCGCAATCATCTATGAACTTGAGCAATCGTC
Source organism: Hyphomicrobium sp. DY-1 (assembly GCF_047497105.1). Taxonomy (NCBI): domain Bacteria; kingdom Pseudomonadati; phylum Pseudomonadota; class Alphaproteobacteria; order Hyphomicrobiales; family Hyphomicrobiaceae; genus Hyphomicrobium; species Hyphomicrobium sp. DY-1. The sequence continues at coordinate 4,077,336 of NZ_CP134870.1, forward strand.
GCCGGACGCGCTGAAAGCGATGGACCGAGACCTGCTGTTCGCTATTCGGAAGACGTTGCTAGATCACAGGCATGAAGTCGATAAGCTGCTTCTGCGCTTGTCCTTTGCTGTCGAACAGAAACTCAACTAACCAGACTTGACCCTGCAGACGAGCCACACGGGCGCCAGCGCAGAAATCCTGTTGCGCGTGGCCTTCTTTGGCGAGAGCTAGCTCAATTGCTAGCAGCGCGCACGAGCCAAGCGACCAGGCGTCCCAATCCCATGGAGGCGGGTATTAGGAGGGCGCGGCGTGGGCTCACCGGCGGTCCACTGCCATAGTCGGTTGAATGCTCATATCCTGAGGGTATTATCTACGTCCCATGCATCGCATCTTTTACGGAGAGGCAAAGACAATTCGCTGCGACCGGCTTCATCCGGCAACGGATCGCGGTTCGACAGAATCACCGTTCTGTTCACTGCGGCAGTTGTGAGCGTGCGCCGCACTGCGGCCCTCCGAGCCGGTGCAAGGTCTGGTGAACCAATGCAAGCTGCTGCTCATTCCATGATTTTGGTGGCTGGTTTTCGGAGCGGTGGTTCATTGAACTCTTCTTCCGTGTCAGGATTGAAAACTTGACTGGGCGACGGCTTGTTCTGTTGATGCGATAGTGCCCAGTATTTGGCCGCATGTTCCAGCGGATTTGAAATTTCTTGGCTATGCCAATAGGCCGGTTCATCGCCGCTTCTGTGCAATTGATCGTGATGGGTAACGCAAAGCGGCACCGTAAACTCATCAGAGACTTTCAGTGACATCGCTCGCGATTGAGCAAAGCGCAAGTGATGCGCCTGCGCTGGGCGTCGACCGCAGATCAGACAAGGCTGGCTTGCCACAAATGCCAGGTGCTGGCGATCGCGGATCCGCTTTTCTTTTGGCAGAAGAAAGGAGCGGGGAGGACGCCCATCTGAGATTGGATGTCTCTCATCGGCGACCGGACTCGATTGAAGCTTGTCTGTCGTTAGGCGGCGGGCCCGATCTTTCAGGGTGCTAATAATTCTCTGATTAAGCTCGCCTCCATGAGGATCGGCAGCGAGCACTTTCATCGTGGCGGCATTAAGGGCCCACAAGGTATACAGATCGTCTATGGTGGCCACTTCCTCAGCTTGGCGAAGCACTTCCTGGCTGAAGGCTAGTGGATCAGTAAAGCTGCACTCTTTGCCGCTCAGGCTGACGACGACGAGTTCGGGCTTGGTGCCTTTTCGCCAACGCTTCTTGCTTCTCGTGACGTGCGTTTGCTCAGGATCGTAGAGTGCCAGCCCAAAGGCATTGCCGAAAGTCGCCAGAGCCCGTTTCGTCGCATCTGTTTCGGCCGACTTGATCGCCACATCGTGGGCGATTTCGGGCTGCGCTGATCGTCCGAGCCCGGTTCCAAAACCATCGCGGATCGTCACGGTATCGCCGCTCCTGACTGTGACGCGGACGCGAGTCGAATAAAGACAAACGGTTTGTCCGGATCGCTGGAGCGTCCAGTGACAGTGCGGAGCAAGCGTCTGGCGATCCCACTGTGCGAAGCCAAAGATACGATTGGCTTCGGCAATGACATGCCATCCTTCGAGATAGGAAAGGCGTTCGCCGTCCATGGTTCGTGTTTTCACGTGACGCCGTTTCAATTTTGCCTTGAGAAGCCGTGTTTGTTCGTCGCTAAATGTCATGTTGAATTACTCGCTACGCAGATTATTTAGTCCTACCTTCCATTGATATGTTTGATCGTCAGTTGTTCGGCTGACCAACATAGTGCTGCCTGTACTCTCGCTTTTTACACGACGCTGCATTGGCAGTGCCGAACTCGCCTCGGATCTTCGCGCGCCGCTAGTCGGCTTCTGGGGAAAGGGCCCTCAGAAGGGCCTCTTCCTTGCCCGAGAGACTGTATTGAGATCGCCTACTGCGCACCGCGCCGTGGGCCAAAACGACTTTTTCCAGGCGCCTGTACTGTTCATCGGACAGATATAAGACCAGAGGTCTTGTGCCAGCGGGTTGCAGGGCAAGATTTCTTGCGAGGTCTTTTGCCGTCATTTGTTCCGCAAGCTCGAGCAGTTCGTCCTTATTTGAGAAAGAGATGTAGTCGCTCAGGATTACGAGCTTGGGCCATCCCAGTGTGAGCAGCCGTTCTTCGTCCAATTCCAGTTCTTTGAAGGTGCGAGCTATCCGCGCCATGTAAGCAGCGTCGCGACGCTCTATTCCTAGGAGCTTAGCAACGAGAGGAAGTTGCTGGGGATGTTCGTCCTCGATCTGGCGAAGAGACTGGGCGACATCAATCAGGCCGGATCCGGCGAGAGTGGCCATCAGGTCGGTTTCGATTTCAGTTTTGTTGCTCACGATTGTGCACTCTTTGAAGGTTATGGGTGCAGATGATCGTAGAGTTTTGGCGGCCTAAGTCATTGAAAAAGCGAATATTTACTGTAGAAATTATGGTGTCTCGCTATGGGGTAGCGGGTCTGTTGTCCTGCAAGACTGCATCAGTCTCTTCATCCTCGTAACTTCTTCTCGACCGAGCTTTCTAACCGGAAAGGGATCTGCTTGCGCCAACGGTTGGGGTTCATGCTCCGGCGGCGGCAATTGCGCCACGACTTGCGATGCTTCAAACGCGTTGAAGCGCGCTGATGGTTTCAGTCTCTGCCGGGCTTTTTGCGGTGGGCTTGATCCCGCTCGCCGCTATCGGGTTGCGATACTCGCTCTAAATGTTTCGTCGCCGAGTTGTAAGGTTTTGCCCAGAAGGTCCTGTCAGGTGCTCAGGGGGCAACGTGCTTTTCATCCAGGTTAGATGCGCCTTGCATGCGGTGCGGTTTGTTGATGTGTTGATTTAGCTCATCTTTGATGTTTGTCGAGGTTGCGCTTCAGCCAGCTTTTGAGCATGCGTCGACAACGACAACGACAACGACAACGACAACGACAACGACAACGACAACGACAACGACAACGACAACGACAACGACAACGACAACAGGGCGATCGGAAACAACGAACGCGGCGCTGCCGGCGATGTCGACGAGGTTCTTCCTTTGCGTAAGGAAGCAGGGACGGGGATATAGAGCAGGCCGCGGGAGCCCGCTCCACTATCAGTTTCCTAAAGCGAGGCGCCTACTCTGGTGTCTTATATGCGGTTATCGGTGTTAGGATTGTACCCTTCGAAGGGTCGAGATCGGTCCGCGATGCTTCATCCTGTTCCCTCGCACTCAGTTGTGGCGGTGGCGCATTTTGCGGGGCGCGTGGTGCAGGTTCGTCATAGCAAATGCGTGTGTCCGAACCTAATGGCTGTGAGAACTGATAGCCGATTTGTCCGCGCTTAAATCCTTCGCGGTGCTGCCAGTCTGCGAGTTCTTCAAGCTCCTTGTTGTTCTTCCGGACTTCTTCCGACAAGTCAGCCTCGTATTGCGAAAGTTTTTTCAATCCATCGGTTCGCAATATCATTTCGAGAAGGTCTGTGAACCACTGTCTTCTCTCCGGATCCACCGAAGTGTTCACGTCGGCTACTTCTTCGAGCGAGGCAAAGAATTGATCCTTAAATCGGTGCATTCTTTCCAAGCCGTATCTTAATTGCGTCGCACGTCTCACCATGTCGAAATGCAGAGGGAGATATGGCTCGTGCCTCTCTATCATCTCATCGTGGAATTGGTCGTAATGTTTGAGGCTGCGCCGCGGTGCCGTTGAATTGTTTTGACGGAAATCCGTCTTCAGAATTGCGATCGCTGTTTCCTTATCTGTCCGCTTCGTTCGGCGCGACCTAGCGTGTTGCCCTTGCCGGCTTGCTTTGTAGGATTTGCGTTTTTGAGGTGATGCCATCAGCTACTTCCTTTGCGAATCTGCTGTCTAGCTTCACATATTCGCAAGATGCTCACCGTCGCGGCAGGCCCTTATGTGGTTAAAATGGAAAGCCATATCAAGCACCCGTCTGCGCCGGGCGAAGACGGCAATGATGGCTATTAACCTTAACGTGGAGATCGCTTCGCTAAGCCCGCAGTCGTTTGTGAGCCAGTGGCGAGATGCCCTCGATTCACAGAGCCAGTCGGGCAAGCGCGATGAATAGAGGTGATGAATAAAGATGGAGGCCGTAGGGGTATTTTGGATGTCCAGTTCGAAAAGATACTTGGTTGAAATTGTTGTGTGCCGAAAAGCATTTAGCTCAATTTTCATAGCCAAATAAAGATGTCTCTTTGGATGTCCAATAGGGACAATTGGTCATGAATTTGGCTATGAAATTAGCCCTTGGAGACATACCAAGGACCGGACAGCTCGGTTCTTGCAGCGCCAGCGTGCTCGCCTTCGTCGTCGACGCTATCGGCGCGGGGCGATACGGCAGGGCACCCGCTGGATGATACCGGCTTCTTTTTCCTCTTAGAGCTTAGCCGTGCCGAGCCAAGCGTCTTGAGGCCGGCACGCTCAAGCTCTAGCCTTGGCTTCGATCTTGATTTGTTTGCGAGGGGCAGGTCGTCATGTCTGTCGACACATCGGGTGATTATCTGAGCCGTGTCGAGCGCGCCTACCAGGGCGAAGTCTACGGCGAGGCGCTCTATCGCGGCATTGCCGAGGCTCTCGATGATCCGGAGCGGGCGGAAAAATGGCGGGTGCTGGCCGAGCTTGAGGTCGTGACCAAGGCCCGGATGCACGATCTGGTGGCGAAGCTCGGCGGGGATACGGCCGAGAGCGAGGTCTTCCGGCAGAGGGGCGTCAATAATGTGCAGAAGTACGTCAGCCTGCACTGGGCCGACTTCATGGCGCTTTATAGCAAGGAACTGGTGCCGGTCATTGCCCGCTATGGTGAGCTTGAGCAGCTGTGCGCTCCCGAAGATGCCAAGACCTTACGATTTCTGACCGAGCATGAGGTCGTTACGAAAGCCTTTTGTGACCTCGAACTCGCAGGGCGGCCGGACATTTCGATCGCGCCAACTGTGGCCCTTATCGCGGCGATGCGGGCAGCATAAACGCATAGGCGATATGTAGCTGTTTCAATGTGTTAGGTGGCCTGCGGACCTGGGAACGAGGTCGCCGTTGCGACATGTCGTAATTAGCAAAATTCGCGTCTTCCCTGGAAGGCCGATATTCGGCGCGGTCGTCTAACTCTCAGTTCGTGCCCGAAGAAGCCGCGCCACGTTCGCGCCGGGCCATATCGTCGGGGAATTGCGATGAAGAAGGACTACTCGATCTGGTCGCTTTTCGCGAAAGGTCTGGGCCACAACGAGGGCTGGGACCCGGCCTGGCGCAGCGCGGACCCTAAGCCCTCTTATAACGTCATAATCGTTGGTGCAGGCGGGCACGGGCTTGCGACGGCATACTATCTGGCGAAAGAGTACGGCATTCGCGACATCGCCGTCATCGAGAAGGGATATCTCGGTGGTGGTAACACGGCGCGCAACACGACGATCGTTCGTTCCAACTATTTATGGGACGAAGCGACGATGCTCTACGAGCATGCGTTGAAGCTGTGGGAAGGTCTTACCGAGGATCTGAACTTCAACGTGATGTTCAGCCAGCGCGGCGTCTTTAATCTCGGGCATACACTGCAAGATATGCGCGACATCGAGCGGCGCGTGAACGCGAACATCCTGAACGGCATTGACGCGCAAATGCTCGACACAGCGCAAGTCAAGCGGATGATTCCGATCCTGAATACGTCGAAGAACGCACGTTACCCTGTGCTTGGCGCGAGCTATCAACCGCGCGCGGGCGTCGCGCGCCACGATGCGGTGGCGTGGGGCTTTGCGCGAGCGGCCAGCAAGTATGGCGTCGACATCGTCGAGAATTGCGAAGTCGTCGGCATGGATATTGTCAACGGCCGCATTCAGGGGCTTGAGACGACGCGCGGTCCGATCCGAGCCGAACGGGTTGGCTGCGTAGCTTCCGGCCATTCATCGGTACTGGCGAAAATGGCCGGTATCCGACTTCCGATCGAAAGTCACCCGCTGCAGGCGTTCGTATCGGAATCGATGAAGCCCGTGCTCGACACGGTCGTCATGTCGAATGCGGTTCATGGATATGCAAGCCAGTCCGACAAGGGCGAGCTTGTCATCGGCGCCGGCATCGATTCCTATACAAGTTATACGCAGCGCGGCAGTCCGCACATCATCGAGCACACCGCGGCGGCGATCATCGAGATGTTCCCGATTTTCTCGCGCGTTCGGATGAACAGGCAGTGGGGTGGTATCGTCGATACGACGCCGGACGCCTGTCCCATCATCAGCAAGACGAAGGTAAAGGGCCTATACTTCAATTGCGGTTGGGGCACGGGCGGCTTCAAGGCTACGCCAGGCTCCGGCAACGTCTTCGCACACACGATTGCGAAAGACGATCCGCATCCGCTCAACAAGGCTTTCAGTCTCGATCGCTTCGCGACGGGACATCTCATCGACGAGCACGGCGCCGCTGCTGTCGCACACTAATTCGGGATAATTCGATGTTCGTTCTGTTCTGCCCGCACTGCCAGGAAAAACGCGAGGAAGAGGAGTTTGGGTATGCGGGCGAAGCATTTCGCGTTCGCCCGTCAACGCCTGAAACCGTCAGCGATGAAGCCTGGGGCGACTACCTCTTCATGCGGACCAATCCGAAAGGCTGGCATTGGGAGCTGTGGTCGCACGCAACCGGGTGCCGGAAGTTTTTAGTTGTGAAGCGCAATACTGCGACGAACACCATAGCAGGCTCTTGGACGCTTGCCGAAGGCCGCAAGGCCTATGATGCGGAAGGTGGCGCGCAATGACGGATTATCGCGTCAAGCACGCCAATGCGCGTGTCGATTTCGAGCGCCCGCTGTCGTTCTCGTTCGATGGCAAGTCCTACACCGGATATGCTGGCGATACACTGGCCTCGGCGTTGCTGGCCAACGGCGTGCGCATGATTGGCCGCAGCTTCAAGTACGGGCGGCCACGCGGCATTGTCGGCGCTGGACCGGAAGAGCCGAACGCGCTGACGCAGGTCGAGACTGGCGCGCTGACGATTCCAAATCTCAAGGCCACGCAGGTTGAGCTGTACGATCAATTGATCGCCCGGCGCACGACCGGCTATCCGACCTTGGAGTTCGATCTCAAGAGTTTCTGCGGGCCTTTCGCGCGCTTCATGCCCGCAGGCTTCTACTACAAGACGTTTCAAAATCAGAAGCTCTGGCCCCGCTTCGAACACATCATCCGGCAGGCTGCGGGATACGGCTCGGCGCCAGAAGAGGCCGATAGCGAAAGCTACAATCATCGTAACAGCCATGCTCAGGTCGTCATCGTCGGCGGCGGAGCCTGTGGATTGCTGGCGGCGCTCGATGCCGGGCGCGCGGGACTGGACGTCGTGCTTCTCGATGAACAAAACGAGTTGGGCGGATGGCTATTGTCATCGCCGAATACGGTCATCGGCGGTGAATCGGGGACCGCGTGGCTGAAGGCGGTCATCGGCGAGCTGCAGAGCCTCGCCAATGTGAAGGTCATGACGCGGACAAGCGCGTTTGCTCTTCATGACATGAACCTGATCATGGCTGTCGAGCAGCTTCAGGATCATCTGCCGTTGAAAGACCGCGATGAGGCGACGCCGCGGCAGAGGCTGCATCGCATCCGGGCAGAACGCATTCTGCTGGCGACGGGCGCCATCGAGCGGCCGCTGGTGTTCGGCAACAACGATCTGCCGGGTATTCTGACGGCCTCGGCTTTGACGACCTATCTCAATCGCTATGGCGTCGCGGTCGGCAAGCGCGTGCTTTTGCAGACGAGCAACGATTACGCCTATCAAGGGGCTTGCGATCTGGCGCTCGCCGGGTGCTCGGTCGTGCTTGCTGATACGCGAATGCGGCCGAACACCACTTGGGAGCAACGCGCCCATGCAGTAGGTGTCGATGTCCGACCGGGATGCGGGATTGCGGTGGCGCATGGCGCCAGGGCGGTCAAGGGTGCGCAGCTCGTCAAGCTCGATGGCAACCGCAACGACGTTGCAGGGCAGGGCGCGTCATTCGAGTGTGATGCGCTGGGAAGCTCCGGCGGTTTGTCACCAACAGTGCATCTCTATTGCCATGACGGCGGCCGTCCATATTGGGACGAGAGCAAGCTGGCGTTCGTCGCGCCTGCGACGGGGCGTGCCGCTGCTGGTATCTATTGTGCCGGCGCGATCACGGGAACGTTCGGACTGCAGGCGGCCCTGACGGAAGCCGAAAAAGTGACGGCTGCATTGATTGCCTCCTTTGGCAAGGAGCCGGCCGCCGAAACGCGGAGCCTGGAAACCGATGAGCCAGAGGCCACACCGGCGCGACGGATCTTCCGTGTTCCGGATGGCAAGCCGGAAGGACATGGCAAGAAGGCGTTCGTCGATTTCCAAAATGATGTGTCAGCGGCCGATATTCATCTTGCCGTGCGCGAGAACTATCGCTCGATCGAGCACATCAAGCGCTATACGGCCCTGGGGTTCGGGACGGATCAAGGCAAGCTATCGAACGTCAACGGTTTTGCGATCGCAGCGGACGCGCTCGGCAAAAGCATTCCTGAGGTTGGCACGACGACGTATCGTCCGGCCTACACGCCGGTAACGTTCGGGACGCTGGCTGGCGCGAACGAGGGTGAGACGTTCGAACCGCGGCGCACGACGGCGATGCATGCTTCGCACGTGGCGCGCGGCGCGGTGTTCGAAGACGTTGGGCAGTGGCTCCGGCCGCAATACTTTCTTCATCGCGGCGAAGATCAGGACGCTGCCGTGCGTCGGGAATGTCTGGCGGCTCGCCGCGGCGTCGGCATCATGGATGCCTCGACTCTCGGCAAGATCGACCTTCAGGGTAAGGACGTCCGCGAATTCCTCAATCGCGTCTATGCGAATGCGTGGACGCAGCTCGCGCCGGGCAAGTGCCGTTACGGCTTGATGCTTGATGAGAACGGCATGGTAATGGACGACGGCGTCACGGCGTGCGTCGCGGACGATCACTTCGTGATGACGACAACGACGGGAGGCGCTGCACGCGTGCTCACGTGGCTGGAGAACTGGCACCAGACCGAGTGGCCGGAGCTTGATGTCTATATGACGTCGGTCACTGATCATTGGGCAACAGCCGCCGTGGTTGGGCCGAAGAGCCGCGAGGTGCTGGCGAAGGTCTGCACTGACATCGATCTTTCGCCGTCGGCATTCAAATTCATGGACTGGCGCGAAGGGACGGTTGCGGGCGTTCCGGCCCGCGTGTTCCGGATCAGCTTTTCGGGCGAGCTGGCATTCGAAGTGAATGTCGATGCGAGCTATGGCCGTCATGTCTGGGAAGCGCTGATGGCCGCGGGAGACGAATTCGGCATCACGCCCTATGGCACCGATGCCATGCACGTGCTGCGCGCAGAGAAAGGTTTCATCATCGTTGGCCAGGATACGGACGGTTCGCAGACGCCGTTCGATCTCGACATGGCATGGGCCGTGTCGATGAAAAAGCCGTTCAGCTTTATCGGCAGACGGTCGTTTGCGCGCAGCGACACGGCCGCGCCGAACCGCAAGCAGCTCGTCGGTTTGCTGACAGATGATCCGACTGTAGTTCTGGCGGAAGGGGCGCAAATCATCGAGCAACCTGATGTGACGCCTCCTGTCGCGATGTTAGGTCATGTGACGTCGAGCTATTTCAGTGCCGAGCTTGGCCGGTCGATAGCAATGGCCGTCGTGCGCGATGGCATCAACCGGCGAGGGGACGACGGTCGGAGCGCCGGGCGCGATACGTTGTTTGCATATGCAGGCGGCAAGACGCACAAAGTGAAACTGGTGTCACCCGTTTTCGTCGATCCGAAGGGGGAGCGGCAGAATGGCTGAGCCGACCATGCAATCGCCGCTTCATGCTTTCGATCTTGCGGCTCAGGCGCAGCCCGCTGACGACGTTCGCGGTGCGTGGGCGAATGAAATTCCGCTGCTGGGCTATGTCAGCCTGCGGGGCAACTCCGCAGATCCGGCCTTCGTCGAGAAGGTGTCGACGGCGATCGGCGTTCCGCTTCCGGTCGATCCGTGTACGTTCACCGTGGCTAATGGGGTGAAAGTGCTGTGGATCTCGCCGGATGAGTGGATGGTCGTTTGCGCACGGTCCCGGCTGGGTGAGTTGATTGCCGCCCTCAAGGCCGGTCTTCAGGGGATCAGAAGCCAGGTCGTAGACAATTCTGGCGGGTACACGCAGGTTCTGCTTCAAGGCCGGAACGCGCTCGACGTACTTCAGCACGCCAGCGTTTACAATTTTGCGGCCTTGCAGCCTGGACGGGTTGTCGGGACGACGTTCGGTAAATCATCCGTCTATGCCTATCGTTCGGGCAATGGCTTCTGCCTTTTAATGCGCCGCAGTTTCGCCGACTATATTTGGCGCTATCTTGCCCGCGCCGCGGCGCCGTATGGACTGGGGATTGCCGCTATCGAGGCAACGGGCCACGCCGGGGATGGAGTGGCAGGATGAACTACAGCGTCTTCGAAGTTTTTCGCATTGGGATTGGCCCATCAAGCTCGCATACGGTCGGGCCGATGAGCGCGGTCAACAGTTTTATCGCGGAGCTTCGGACGGCGAACCTGATGCACTTGGTTGAACGCGTTGTCGTCGATCTTTATGGATCTCTGGCGTTGACGGGCGTCGGCCACGCGACCGATTTTGCCGTCATCGGCGGTTTGCTCGGCGAAACGCCGGAAGACGCGGACCCTGCAACGCTGGCGCAACGCGTCGATGATGTCCGGCGGACGAAACGTCTGGCGTTCGGCGGTGAAGGCGATATTGCCTTTACGCCCGAAACGGACCTTCTGTTCCATCGCGATAAGATGCTCAGCGAGCATCCGAACGGCATGATCATCGAGGCGTTCGACGCGCTTGGCGTTTCGCTCTACCGAAACACCTATTTCTCAATCGGCGGCGGTGCCGTTCTCGATAAGGCGGCGCTGATTGCAAGTCGCAGCACGGATGAGGTTCCGCATCGGCCGGTGCGCTATGCCTTCAGTAGTGCGAAGGAGCTTCTCGCGCTCTGTCAGCGCCACAACCTGACGATCGCCGAGATCGTCTGGCGCAATGAGCTTGCCTACCAGGACGAAGCTGCGACCCGCGCCAAGGTTTTGAAAGTCTGGCAGGTGATGAACGATTGTCTGCAGCGCGGGCTTGCGACAGAGGGCGTTCTGCCTGGTGGTCTCAGAGTGAAGCGTCGTGCCCCGGCGCTTTATCGGCAGGCGAGCGATGTCGATGGCAAGCTCACTGCTGATTTTCGCGCGATGGATATGGTCAGCGCTTTCGCCATAGCCGTCAACGAAGAGAACGCGGCGGGCGGGCGCGTGGTGACGGCGCCGACCAATGGTTCGGCAGGCGTCATTCCGGCGGTGCTTGCCTATTACACGCGCTTTTGCGATGCGGCGCCTGATGCCGACGCCCGCGACGATCATATCGTCACCTTCCTGCTGACGGCAGCGGGCATCGGCATGCTCTACAAGAAGAACGCTTCGATTTCTGCCGCAGAGATGGGCTGCCAGGGTGAGATCGGTGTGTCTTGCTCGATGGCGGCCGCCGGACTTGCCGCCGTTATGGGTGCCACGGCAGAGCAGATTGAGAACGCGGCCGAGATTGGCATGGAACACAATCTCGGCATGACCTGCGATCCGATCGGCGGCCTGGTGCAGGTACCATGCATCGAGCGCAACAGCATGGGCGCGATGAAAGCGATCAACGCCGCGCGCCTCGCAATGATGGATGACGGCGGCCACCTCGTTTCGCTTGATGCTGTGATCGAGACGATGCGGCAGACCGGTCACGATTTGCAATCGAAATACAAAGAAACGTCGCTTGGCGGCCTCGCCGCGACGGTCGTTTATTGTTGACGCGAAGCGGTGCAAGGATCAGGCGATGGCGGCTTATCCGCATATCTTCACCCCGATCAAGCTCAATCAGCTGACATTGCCGAACCGCATCTATTCGACGGCGCACGCCGAGGTCTATGCGGATGCAGGCGGCATGCCCGGCGACCGTTACATCCGCTATTACGAAGAGAAGGCCAAGGGCGGTCTCGGCATGGCGATCTGCGGCGGGTCGAGCCCTGTTTCGATCGACGTGCCGCAAGGGGCGTGGAGGCCCGTCAATCTGACGACGGATCGCGTGATCGAGCCGATGGCGCGTTTGGCAGACACGGTTCATCGCCATGGCATGAAGATCATGATCCAGGCGACGCACATGGGGCGGCGTTCCGCTTACGCAGGCGACCCCTGGCCGCATCTGGTGTCGCCGTCGGGCGTGCGCGAGCCGGTGCATCGCGGCAATGCCAAGACAATCGAGATCGAAGACATTCGGCGGATCATCGGCGATTTCGCAGCGGCCGCGAAGCGCGTGCAGAAGTCGGGTTTCGACGGGATTGAGATTTCAGCTGCGCATCAGCAACTCATTGATCAGTTCTGGTCACCACGCACCAACATGCGAACGGATGAATGGGGCGGGAGTCTCACCAATCGTATGCGGTTCGGGATCGAGGTGCTGCAGACCGTGCGTGAAGCTGTCGGCCGCGACTATTGTGTCGGCATGCGAATGTGCGCCGACGAGTTTCATGACGACGGCCTTGATCACGTGACGCTGAAGGAAATTGCGCAGGCCATGTCCGAGACGGGGCTTATCGATTTCATCAGTGTCATCGGCTCGGGCGCAGATACGCACAACACGCTTGCCAACTGCATGCCGCCGATGGCGTTACCGCCTGAACCGTTCGTGCATCTGGCAGCGGGCATCAAGTCGGTCGTGAAGGTTCCGATCCTGCATGCGCAGGGCATTCGCGATATCACACAGGCCGAGCGTATTCTGGCAAACGGCATGGTCGATATCGTCGGCATGACGCGAGCGCATATTGCCGATCCGCACATCATGAAGAAAGTGCGCGAAGGTCGTGAGGATCAGATCCGCCAATGCGTCGGCGCCAACTATTGCATTGATCGCATGTATTCGGGTTCGGATACGCTGTGCGTGCAAAACGCGGCAACATCGCGCGAAGCCACTATGCCTCACATCATCACGCCGACAACTGGCGCAAAGCGGCGCGTTGTCGTGGTTGGCGCGGGTCCCGCTGGACTTGAAGCGGCGCGCGTGTCGCGGTCGCGCGGACATGACGTCATTTTGTTCGAACGGAACGAAACTGTCGGCGGGCAGATCAATCTCGCATCGAAAGCACCGCAGCGCGAGCAGATGGCGGGTATCGTTCGTTGGTTCGATCTCGAAACGAAGCGGCTTGGCGTCGATCGTCGCCTTGGCGTTGAGGCGACGCCCGAAATGATCGTCGGCGAACGGCCGGATATTGTTGTTCTGGCGACGGGCGGGCGAAGCCACGTCGAGCAGGTAGAGGGGTGGGGTGCCGCTGAAGGGCTCTCCGTCAGCGCCTGGGACATTCTTTCCGAGAAAGTGCCGCCTGCCGAGAACGTGCTGGTCTATGACGGGATCAGCACGCACGCGGGTTTCGGGACGGCAGATTTTCTCGCGAGCCGCGGCTGTACGGTCGAGATCGTGACGCCGGACGTCAAGGTCGGCGACGATGTCGGCGGCACGACGTTTCCGATCTTCTACCGGCGCATGTACGCGCAGGGCATCATTCCGACACCGAACTTCTGGCTCGATCGCGTCTATGCGGAGGGCAACAAGAAGATCGCCGTTCTGCGCAACGAATATACTGATGAACTCGAAGAGCGGGCGGTCGATCAGGTCGTGATCGAGAACGGCATCACGCCGAACACTGAGCTTTACTGGTCTCTGAAAGAGAAGTCGATCAACCGCGGTCAGGTCGATCTTGATGCGCTCTATTCTAATACGCCACAACCTGTGCTGAGTGACTCGACGGAAGGGGACCGTTTCGTGCTGTTCCGCGTCGGCGATTGCGTGTCGATGCACAATATCCACGCGGCGATCTATGACTCGCTCCGGCTCTGCAAGGATTTCTGATCGTGTCTGTCGCGCATGTCATCACCGTGCTGTTTTGGGTGTCGGTGGTGACATTGGCACTCGGTTTAACGCGCCGCGCGGTGCTGTGGCGTGCAGGACAGCCGGCCGCGGTTGCATGGTCGGGATTGTTTGCCGTTCCGAAGCGCTACTTCGTTGACTTGCACCACGTCGTTGCGCGCGAGCCCCACATTGCACACACGCACGTTGCGACAGCAGGCGGCGCGGTGCTCGCAATCGGGTTAGTTGCTGTCAATTATGGGCTGGGGATTTATTCGCGGCTTCTCGATTGGGGCATCGTTCTGGGCGCCGCCGTGATGCTTGTCGGCGTCTATTGCGTTTGGCAACGGCGGCGGAATCCGCCCTCACGTCTGTCACGCGGGGCGTGGGATCGCCTGCCGTTCACGCTTGCAGCGTTCGCGCTGGGGCTGCTCATTGCCGTGGCGGTACCGCCGGGAATGCTTTCGGCTGCGATTGCAACGCTGGCGATATTTTTTCTGCTTATTGGCTCGGCTGAACTGGTTCTTGGGATCGGCTTTGCGGCGCCGATGAAGCACGCCGTGGCAGGTCTTCTGCATCTCGCGTTTCATCCGCGGCCTGAGCGGTTCTCGGGCGTCCGATCAACTGCTCTCAAGCCGTTGCATCTCGACGAACGCGAATATGGGGTCAACGCACCGAGTGATTTTCGCTGGAATCAGCTCTTGAGCTTTGACGCCTGTGTTCAGTGTGGAAAATGCGAACAGGCATGTCCGGCCTTTGCTGCGGGACAACCGCTCAATCCGAAAAAACTTATTCAAGATCTCGTCTGCGGGTTCTCGGGCAGAAGCGACGTGAGTTATGCGGGCAGTCCCTATCCCGGCATCGCAATCGGTACGCATCACGGCGCGCCGGATGACGCGATCGTTCCGCAGCTTATCGAGCCGCAAACGCTTTGGTCGTGCACGACCTGCCGGGCCTGCGTCGAGGAATGTCCGATGTTGATCGAGCATGTCGACGCGATCGTCGGCATGCGCAGGAGCTTAAACCTGACGCAGGGCGATGTCCCTGGGACGGCGCCGGATGTTCTCGCCAATTTACGCGAGACCGATACGCAAGGCGGCTACGCAAAAACTGCGAGATACAACTGGGCAATTGACCTCGACGCGCCGACCGCTGAACCTGGGAAGCCGGTCGATCTGTTGCTGTTCGCCGGGGAGGGCGCGTTTGACATGCGCTATCAGCGGACGCTTCGTTCGCTGGTGAAAATTCTGAAAGCTGCTAACGCGGATTTCGCTGTGCTCGGCGAAGATGAGCGGGATACCGGTGATACGGCGCGTCGGTTGGGGGATGAAGCAACCTTTCGATCCCTCGCCCAAAAGAACATCGCGACGTTGGCCAAGCTCGATTTCAAGCGCATCGTGACGGCAGATCCGCACGTGCTGCACAGTCTTCGCAACGAATATCCGGCGCTTGGCGGGCGTTACGTTGTCGTACACCACACCGCTCTGATCGACGAGTTGATGGAGCGTGGCGCATTGCAATTGGTCGAGCGGCAAGATGCGGGCGCACTGACCTATCATGACCCCTGTTATCTCGGTCGCTATAACGGCGAGTTCGAAGCGCCGCGCTCGGTTCTGCGAAAGCTCGGTGCGACCGTTCGAGAGATGGAGCGCTCCGGGTTTCGCGCGCGGTGTTGCGGCGGTGGCGGCGGTGCGCCGCTGACCGACATCCCCGGTAAACTGCGCATTCCGGATATGCGCATGGATGATATTCGCGCTATCGGCGCCGAAGTTGTGGCTGTGGCCTGTCCGCAATGTACGGCAATGCTGGAGGGCGTGGCTGGCGATCGTGCGGAAGTGCTCGATATCGCGGAACTCGTCGCAGCTTCGCTGGAGGAACGGCCATGAGCGGGGCGAAACGGGTTGATCCGCGCCGTCCGTATCGCATCGGACCGAACGGCCTGCGTAGGATCGTTCTTGGCGAGACCGGTGCGGGGGACCTCGCCGTTGGCGCTTCACGAAATTCGGAAGCGCCTCGGGCGAAACCTTTGCGGACCCAAGTCGCCGCCACAAGTTGGCATATGGCCATCGCGCATGCCTATCAAGGACGGCTCGACGACCATGCCCGCGAGGCGATTGCAGCAGCTGCCATTCTCGCGGCGTCGGAGACGGGCGTGATTGCCGTGATTCTCGGTGCCTTTCATGAGAATGCGGCGGCGCTGGGCGCTGATAAGGTCGTGATCGTGGATGATCTCGATGCCGCCCGCTTCGAACCTCGGCGTGAAGAGGGTGTGGTCGAAGCGCTCATCAATGTTTATCAGCCAGAGCACATTTTCATGCCTGACAACGCGCTGGGTGATGGCGATCTCGGGCGACGGCTGATTGCGAAGCTTCGTGCTTCTGCAGCGACACACGTTTCAGAAATCAGCGGCAAGCACGTCGCCGTCGGATGGTCCGGCGGTGGGTGTCTGGCGGATGCGCCGCTGCCGCGTTTCGTGCTGCTGCAGGCAGGCGCGGTCGATAGTAACCTGCCTTTTATTGGCGCCGGAGAGGTTCTGTCCGTGCGGTTGGCTGCCGACGTCAAGGACGTGTGCCGAGATCTCGGTCTCGAAGCAACGGAAACGGGATCCATCGCGTTGGAGGAAGCCGACTTCATCGTTTCGGCGGGAAATGGCGTGACCAACGTGGCGACGCTCGAAAAGCTGGCGGGTTGCTTCGATGCGGCGGTGGGTGCCAGTCGCGTTGCGGTGGATGATGGGAAGTTTCCGCGCAGCAAACAGATCGGTGCGTCGGGCAAGTCCGTCAGCGCGACGACTTACATCGCGGTTGGCATCTCCGGCGCTGTCCAGCATTTGCAGGGCATTAAGGCGTGCCGTCACGTGATCGCAATCAACAGCGATCCAGGTGCGCCGATAATCAAGCGCGCGGATTTAACGGTGGTTGGTGACGCGGAAGAGGTGATGCAAGCTTTGATCGCGCGCGTCGGGCAAGCACGAGCTCAGTCGGAAACGCCGGAGGGGCAGGTATGAGCGCGCCCGTTTCCGTCGCGGTACTGGTTTCCGCCGGTCGCCATCCGGTGAGCGGTGCGGCGCGCGCCTGTCGCGGCGATACGGTTGCCATGGCCGTCGGCAAGGCTTTATCCGGCGATGCCTTACGCATCGTTCACGCCGGAGAAAAAGAAGAACCCGCACTCAAGGATTATATGGCCCTCGGAGCCAGCAGGATCGACGTGCTGGAGGGGACATCCGGCGGTGTTTCGATTTCGGCGCTGTGTGAGGCGTTGAGAAACTCCGATATCATCCTGACGGGGAGCCGGGCCGAGCAGGGCGCAGGCAGTGGTCTGTTGCCGTATGTTCTGGCCGAGACGCTCGGGCGGCCGATTATCTCAAATGCGCTCGAAATCAAAATTGAAGTCGGCGCGTCGGGACGCGAGGCGACGATCCGCCAGTTTCTTCCCAGGGGGCAGAGGCGGCGGGTGGCCTGCCCGTTGCCGGTCATTGTCGCCGTGCATCCCTTGGCGCCTGTGCGTTTGAAATATGCCTATGCGCGCCGTACTTCCGGAAAAATCGAGCCATTGCCGAGCGCTGGTCTGGATGAGAGCGTGATGCTCCAGCCAAGCTGGGCAGTGGAAGCCGAGCCGCGTCATCCCCAGCGTCTTAAGGCCCAGGAAAAAAAGGCGGCACACGCTCGATTGATCTCGGCGATCGTGTCTGAGGTGAAAGGCGGTGTTGTCGCTTTTGAGGGGACATCCGTCGATAAAGCACAAGTGGTGCTGAATTATCTGAGAGAACATCGCCTCGTTGATTTTTGAGCTGAGCCCCTGCAATGGGAGGACCACATGCAATTATCAAATGAACTGCGGTCCCTGATAGCCAGACGGCGACCGGGCTATAGCCTGGAAGCGTCATTCTATCAGAGCAAGGAAATTTTCGATCTCGATATGGAGGTCATTTTCGGCGGGACGTGGATTTACGTCGGCTGCGAGCCTGACATTCCCGAGCCAGGCGATTATTTCACAGTTCCGATCGGAAAGACGTCAGTCGTCGTGGCTCGTGACGACGACATGTCGATCACGGCGTTTCACAACGTGTGCCGCCATCGGGGCGCGCGCCTCTGCGATGGAGACAAGGGTAGCGTTGGCAATGTCGTTTGTCCTTACCATCAGTGGACTTACGACCTGCGTGGCAATCTGATTCACACGGAGCACATGGGCGATGACTTCGACCGGAGTAAATTCGGTCTGAAGATGGTCCACGTCGGGAATGTTGCTGGGCTGATCTTCGTCTGCCTTGCGGACAATCCGCCTGTCGACTTCGAGCAGATGCGGCGCGAGATGGAACCCTATATTCTTCCGCACCGCATTAGTGATTGCAAAGTCGCGTATGAGGAAGATCTCATCGAGAACGGCAATTGGAAGTTCACGATGGAGAACAATCGCGAATGCTACCATTGCAAGGGCAATCATCCGGAACTTACGATTTCGCTCTATGAGTTCGGATTCGGGTATCAGCCGTCCCCAGAGAATGCAGACGACGTGCGCGCGTTCAAGGATCTGACGACGCGCGAGCATGCAAGGTGGGAATCATGCGGATTACCGTCCGTCGAACTGGAGTTTCTCGACAGTCGCGTGACGGCGTTCCGAACGGAACGGCTTCCACTCGATAAGGCGGGAGAATCCCAGACGCTCGACAGCAAGGTTGCGTGCAAGAAATTGCTCGGCGATCTTTCTCTGCGCAATCTTGGCGGCCTGTCGTTTTGGACACAGCCGAATTCGTGGCACCATTTTATGAGCGATCACATCGTGACGTTCAGCGTGCTGCCGATCGATGCGGAACGTACGTTGCTGCGGACGAAGTGGCTTGTTCATAAGGATGCCGTGGAAGGGCAGGACTACGATCCCAAGGCGCTCAGCGCTGTTTGGCACGCGACCAATATGCAGGATGGAGCGCTCGTCGAGAGGACGCAGATCGGTTCGCATAGTGCAGCGTATGTTCCTGGGCCTTATTCGCCTTATACGGAAGAACTGGTCGAGAAGTTCATGTCCTGGTATTTCCAGCGGCTTCGGACGGCAACCGGATATGAATCGGCGACCGTCAGCCCGTTTGCCGCGAGCGCCTGAACGACATGAACGAGATGCAGGACAGGCTCGATCCGGCGCAGTGGGATGCCGTGCCGGGCAAGTGGAATTCTGACGAAGACGATGTGCTTGTCTGCACGCATGTTCGGGCGGAAACGCACGACGTCAAAAGCTTCTTGTTTCGCACGCCGACGGCAAAGCTGTTTCGTTTTCGTCCAGGGCAGTTCATCACCCTCGAACTCGAGATCGATGGTGAGACGATCAATCGCTGCTATACGATGTCGTCATCGCCGACGCGGCCTGACACGCTGTCGATTACCGTGAAGCGCGTGCCGGGCGGCAAGGTTTCGAACTGGCTCCATGACAATCTGAAAGCTGGCGTTGCCATCAAAGCTTTCGGACCCTCCGGCGAATTCAGTTGCACGTTGCACGCAGCACCGAAGTACCTGTTCTTGTCCGGCGGGTCCGGTGTCACGCCGTTGATGTCTATGTCACGTGCGCTTTACGATCTTGGCGAAGATCGCGACGTTGTTTTCGTTCACAGCGCGCGGACGCCGCGGGACATTATTTTCCGCAACGAACTTGCCACCATGGCACATGGGATGAACCGATTTCGAACGGCATTCGTCTGCGAAAATATCGGCGAGCAACGCGACTGGAGCGCGCCGACGGGTTTTCTGACGCTGCCGCTCTTGAAGTCGATTGTACCGGATCTGTCAGAGCGCGAAATCTTTTGCTGTGGCCCTGAAGCGTACATGGCGAATATTCGCGCTATGCTGGCCTCCGCCGGTTTCGACATGACGCGCTATCATGAAGAAAGCTTCTCGTTCGAACGATTAAGTTCGGTTGAGAAAGAGGAAGTGCAGGAGGCCGTTGCGGCAGCATCGGTGCCAAGCGTCGGGTTCAAAATTGAGTTCACCAAGTCGGGTCGCACAATTGATTGCCGTCCCGATCAATTCATTCTCGAAGCGGCGAAGGCCGCTGGCCTGCGTCTGCCGTTTTCGTGCAGCAAAGGTGTTTGCGGCACCTGCAAAAGCAAGAAAGTCGACGGTCAGGTGGTGATGACGCATGGCGGCGGCATCCGGCAACGCGAGATCGATGCGGGCATGATCCTGATCTGCTGCAGCAAGCCGCTCAGTGATGTAACGATCGAAAAATAACTGAGGTCGCGGACGGCGCCTCCGCCGGAAAATCAATCTGAACGGCGCAGAATGGCCTGCAGTACGTCGCGGACGCCGATCGAACCGACGAAGCGGTCGTCGTCATCGAACAGCGCAACCGGAGCTGTGCCCGATTTATGCATCGCGAGGATCACGGTCTTTAGGCTGGTGCCGGGTCTTGCCCAGTAGACTGGTGAGAACTCATCGGACACTTGTTCTTCGATGTCGCCGCACGTCACCCAGCTTGCTTGTTTTCCGCGGCATTCGGCGGCTTCAACTTTGCCTGTGCTATCGATCCTAAATTTGGTCGTTTGCCGCCGGTCGAGCCAGAGCCAGTTGTCGCCAGCTGTTTCAAGGTCGCGTTTGTCGCGCATGACGTTCCAGGCCGTCAGCACGGACAACGGATTGACGTTGGCTATGAAGTCGCGGACGTAATCGTCGGCCGGGTTAAGGACGATGTCTTCCGGCGTCCCCGACTGTACGATGCGTCCGCTTTCCATGATGGTAATGCGGTTGCCGATCTTGAGCGCTTCTTCTAGATCGTGACTGACGAAGATGATCGTTTTCTTGATGGTCTGTTGAAGCTGCAGCAACTCATCCTGCAGCTTGGTGCGGATCAGCGGATCAAGCGCGGAGAAAGGCTCGTCCATCAACAGGATTGGAGCGTCTGTCGCAAAGGCGCGAGCGAGGCCGACGCGCTGCTGCATACCGCCGGAAAGTTCGTGTACGTATTTGTCGGCCCAGCTATCGAGCCCGACGAGATGGAGCTGGCGATCGACGCGCTCCTTGAGTTCGGCGGCCGGGACGCCTGCCAGCTCCAAGCCAAGGCCAGCATTCTCGCGCACGGTGCGCCACGGCAGTAGCGCGAACTGCTGAAACACCATCGCGACCTGGTTCTGCCGCATGTGGCGAAGGGTTGCTGCATCGCAGGTTGCGATATCGACCATGCGGTCGCCGTCCTTCACCAGGAGCGAACCACGCGAGACCTTGTTAAGGCCGTTGACAGCGCGCAGGAGGGTCGATTTCCCGGAGCCGGACAGGCCCATCAGAACTGAAATCTCACCCTCGTTGACAGTCAGGTTCGCACCGGCGGCGCCTAGCACGGCTCCCGTTTTGGCAAGGATCTCAGCCCGCGTCGCACCGGCATCGACCATAGCGAGCGTGCGGGCAACGTCCTTGCCGAAGATGATATCGACGTTTTTGAAATCGACCGCGACGCTCATTTGCGGACCTCCGGTTTAATGGCAAGGACGCGATCAAGGATGATGGCGAGGATAACGATCGCAAGGCCGGCTTCGATGCCCAGCGGAATGTTGCGGTTGGCCAACGCGCGGTTGACCGGATTGCCGAGGCTCGGTGCGCCGATCAGCGTGGCGAAGACGACCATCGACAACGATAGCATGATGCATTGGGTGAGACCGGCCATGATGGACGGAAGCGCTGCGGGCAACTCAACCTTCCATAAGAGTTGGCGTTTCGTGGCGCCGAAACTTTCTCCGGCTTCCAGCATTGGCTTTGGGATCGAGGTCAGGCCGAGATACGTCATGCGCACGGGGGCGGGCATGGCGAAAATGATCGTGACGATCAGTGCGGGCGCAGCGCCGAGGCCGAACAGAATCAGAATGGGGATGAGGTAGACGAAGGTCGGCATCGTCTGCATCAGGTCGAGGATAGGCTGCGTGATGCGCCAGACGTGAGGTTTATGCGCCGCCCAAATTCCGATGGGCACGCCGATGATCATTGAGAGCGCGGTGGCCGACAAAACCAGTACAAGCGTCTGGACGGTCTCTTTCCACAAGCCCTGGTTCAGAATGAACAGCAGGCCGATCAAAACGCCGACCGCGAGAACGGCGGAACGCCGAAGCCAATAGGCGAGACCGGCGAGAATAACCGCCAGAACGAGAGGCGGGATTTGCAGCAGGAAATCGGACGTTCCGTCGACGAACGTCTCGAGAACCGTCGATATGGCATCGAAGAACCACTGAAAATAGTCGGTGACGAAGTCGAAGATCGCTTTGCCGAATTGTCCGACCGGAATTTTCCAGGCAGTTACAAGCTTCGATACGGGGTCCATCTGCGCCATTCCCAGTGCTCAAGCTTCATTCGGCGACGGACGGCCGCTTGTGAAGCAGCCGTCCTGTCCTTTGCCGGGCGGATAGTGGCAGGACCCCTACTTTGCGAGGTACGCCTTCAGCGCAGCCTGTGGGTCGCCACCATCGAACGTGGTTACGTCTGCCAGCCACGGTGTTACGGCTTCAGGATTTTTCTTGAGCCATTCAAGCGCGGTCGCCTTCGGATCGGCACCGCTTTTCAGCACTGGCTCCATCATAGCGCCTTCCATGGCGAGATTGAATTTTTCGTTCTTCAGGAACTTGGCGACGTTCGGGCATTCTTTTTCGTAGCCGGCGCGAACGTTGGTGCTGACGGTTGCAGCGCCGAAACCGGAATCGCCCATGCCGTCGAGGTAGTGGATTTTCATGGCACCCATGACCGGGTGGGGTGTCCAGCCGAGGAAGACAATCCACTTCTTCTTCTTCATGTCCTTTTCGGCTTCGGTGAGCATGCCTGCCTCGGAGCTTTCGACCAATTCGAAGCCCTGGAGGTTGTTCTCCGGCTTGGCGATCATTGTGCTGATGATACGGTTACCGTCATTGCCGGCTTCGATGCCGTAGATCTTGCCGTCGAACTGATCTTTATGGGTGCCGAGGTCTTTAAGGCTTTTGACGCCTGCATCGGCGACGTAGTCGGGGACGACGAGACCGTAACCGGCGTTATCGAGGTTGACGCCAAGCACCTCAACGGACTTGTCGTCGATGTAGGGCTTGATGTCGGCGGTCATGCTGGGCATCCAGTTGCCCAGGAAAACGTCGATGTCCTTGTTTTTCAACGAGGCGTAGGTGACGGGAACGGAGAGCGTCTTGACCTCGGGCTCATAGCCGAGCGCTTCTAGAATGTTGCTGGTCAGTCCGGTCGTCACTTGAATGTCGGTCCAGCCGACGTCGGCGAAGCGGACTTTTTTGCAAGTGGCACTGTCGGCAGCGTGCGCCGCGGTTGCGGCCAGGACGAGGGCGAAAGTGGCCCCAATCGCTATGCGTGTCATGACAACTCCTGTTGTTGGCAATGGCAGGCGTGATGGACAACAGTCCGCTTGCTGGGGGATCTGAAATCGGATCGCCCTTCTGTCGGTTGCCTGTTGAAGGCGCCACCCGGCGAGGGCGACCCCACCAGCTAATAGCAGCGGCGGCCTACCTATTTTTGCAATTGCGACGCGATCTAGCGCTTACGCGCCTCAGGCTACACTCCTTTCGCGAAGGGTGTCCATTTGATCCTGCGTAAATCGACGGTCTTCCGGTGTTCGCGAGCGTCGATCTAAATCGAGGGGACGCGTGCGCGCACCACAGACTTACGCTGTCGTGGCAGCGGCGGCGCGCTGAATTCAGCTGGGACCGTCTGGGGCTGGCGTTCGCTGCGTGGCGTACGTCCGTAAAGGGCCCGATATGATTTGCTGAAATGGCAGGTCGATTGAAAACCGCAGGAAATAGCGATCTGCGTGATCGACATTTGCGATTGCACAAGCAGCTCGCGGGCGCGACGGAGACGCAATTGCAAATAGTATTTCGTCGGTGTTGTTTCGAGCGAAACCTGGAACATGCGCTGGACTTGGCGCAACGAAAGGCCCGCCAATTTTGCCAATTCGACGGCTGTCAGCGGTTCTTCGAAATTGGCTTCCATGAGTGCGGCGATGTCCACCAGCGCACTGTTGTTGTATCCCAGGCGCGCCGCCATCGGGATGTGCTGCCGGTCGAACCCGTCGCGCACGCGTTCGAGAATGAATTGGTTGGAAATATCGGCAACCAGCGTTTTACCGAATGCGCTTTTCACAACGGAGAGCATCAAGTCGGCGGGCGCTATTCCGCCTGTGCAGGTGACGCGATCGCGGTCAATAACGAAAAGCTCTTCCTGGAACTGCACGCGCGGATGGAATTCGCGAAGACCCGCCATGTTTTCCCAATGGACGGTGCATTTGTAGCCGTCGAGAAGGCCGGATTTCACGAGCGCGTAGGTGCCGGTGCACAGGCCACCAAGCACGATGCCATCGTGCGATATCCGGCGGAGAAGATTGATGAGTTTGTCGTTGACGTATCGCTCGACGTGCGTGCCGCCGCAGACGAGTACCATATCGAGATCGCCGGCATCATCGTAGGTTTTAGCGTCGGCGAAAGACAGGCCATTACTGCAGGACGTCGGCTTGCCGTCGACGGAAAGGATGGTCCACGAATAGTGGTCCTGCCCGCTCAAACGGTTGGCCATTCGCAAAACCTCGATCGCACTGGAAAGTGCGATCATGGTGTATTCGTTCAGTGTCAGAAACCCGATCCGACGGATCGTTCTGAGTTTCGACGGAACCTCATTCACGCAGCAAAGCTCCCGGATGCTCCGCAAATCTATGGCCTCCGCTTCTAGTCAAAGACCGAGGCGGAGGTGATCGTTACGCCTGACTATGACATCGAGCAGATCATGAGAAAATCTTAGCACCGCGCCGTGTTTTGACAAGTTCCAGAAAGTTCAATTCCTGCCGCAGAAACAGGCTTTCGGTGCTGCAAAAGAAGGCGGTTGCGGCGCGAGATCGTTCTACTTTCGTCGGTCTTCCGGCGCGGTTTGGACTGTCGCGGGGGATAACATTTGTGTCGTATCTGACAATGCTTTCAGGCCTCTGGACCGGCATAGCGTGATGGGTGATCGGCGAGGCTTTGGCGCCGGAAGTTGCTGCGAACGAAGGGTGCCGCGCTCGGTTTGCAGCATGGGCAAATTCAATGAGTGTGGTCGATGGCGAAAGTTCTCCAAAACTATATCGGGGGCCGTTTTGTTGCGGCATCGGACGGGGAGACGTTCGCGAATGTCGATCCGGCGACGGGCGAGTTGATTTCACAGGTCGAGATCGCGCTTGCGCCTGAAATCGATGCTGCGCTGCAATCAGCAAAAGAAGGGCTCGCTCGCTGGTCTGGCATGTCCGGTGCGGAGCGTGGGCGCGTTCTGAACAAGGCGGCACGGATTCTTCGCGACCGCAATCGCGAGTTGGCCGAGATCGAGGTTCGCGACACCGGCAAGCCAATTCAAGAAGCGGAAGTCGTCGATATCGTCAGCGGTGCCGATTGCATCGAATATTTTGCCGGGGTGGCAGCCACGTTGCACGGCGAGCAGATCGCACTGAATAATGCGTTCGTTTATACCCGCCGCGAACCGATAGGAATTTGTGTCGGTATCGGGTCATGGAACTATCCAATCCAGATCGCGTGCTGGAAGTCGGCGCCGGCGCTGGCATGCGGCAATGCGATGATCTTCAAGACGTCGGAGATGACGCCGACGACCTCCGCCAAGCTTGCCGAGATCTACACGGAAGCAGGGTTGCCAGATGGCGTCTTCAATGTTTTGCACGGAGACGCACGCACCGGTTCAATGCTGACGACAGATCCGCGCGTTGCCAAAATCTCGCTGACCGGTTCGGTGGGCACTGGCAAGAAGATCGTCGCTGCGGCGGCTGCTACTTTGAAGCGTACAACGATGGAGCTCAGCGGCAAGTCGGCACTTCTTGTGTTCCAGGACGCTGATCTTCGGCAGGCCGTTTCCGCGGCAATGCTCGGCAATTTTTACACGCAGGGCGAAATCTGCACGAACTGCACGCGCGTGTTTGTCCACGACGACATCTACGATGCCTTCGTCGATATGGTGGTGGAGCGGACGAAAAAGCTGCGCATCGGTTTGCCGCTCGATCCTGAAACACAAGTAGGGGCGTTGATTTCGCGGCCGCATATGGAACGGGTCTTGAGTTTCATCGAAGCCGGAAAGGCGGAAGGCGCACGGCTCTGCTACGGTGGCGAACGAGTTGATGAGGCTCCGCTCGATCGCGGCAACTATGTGCGTCCGGCCGTTTTCACCGACTGCACGGACGAGATGAGCATTGTGCGAGAAGAAATCTTCGGGCCGGTCATGTCGGTTTTGCGGTTCCGCGACGAGGACGATGTCATAGCGCGTGCGAACGCGACGCGCTTCGGATTGGCCGCGGGGCTTTTTACGCGCGATCTTGCCCGCGCGCATCGCGTCGCAGCGCGCCTCGAAGCGGGCATCTGCTGGATCAACAACTATAATATCACGCCGGTCGAGATGCCGTTCGGCGGCATCAAGGAGTCGGGCTTCGGTCACGAGAACGGCCAGGCTGCCATCGAGCACTATACGCAGTTGAAGAGCGTCTATGTGGAACTGGGCGATGTGCAGTGCCCGTACGAATGACGCATCTTCAGATTAAGACAGAAAGACTGAGGTCCAAGGAACGATGAGCAAAACCCAAGACTTCGACTACATCATCGTCGGTGCCGGGTCGGCGGGATGCGTCCTCGCCAACCGCCTGACGGAAGACGAAGGGGTTCGCGTTCTCGTTCTCGAAGCCGGGCCGCAAGACAACAGCATTTTCATTCATATGCCGTCGGCGTTCGCCTATCCGCTGGCCGGCACGAAATACAACTGGTGGTACGAGTCGGAGCCGGAGCCTTATCTCGATAATCGGCGGATGTACTGTCCGCGTGGACGCGTCGTCGGTGGCTCGTCGTCTATCAACGGCATGATCTATATTCGCGGTCATGCCTTCGATTACGACGCTTGGGCGCGTCATCGGGGCTTGCAGGACTGGTCGTATTTCAACTGTCTGCCGTACTTCAAGAAGGCCGAGACGCGGCTCAAGGGCGGCGATAAGTATCGCGGCAATTCCGGGCCGCTTTATGTGACGACGGCGCCGTGCACGAACCCGCTTTACGATACCTTCATTGAGGCCGGCCGGCAGGCGGGCTATCCGGTGACCGAGGATATGAACGGTTACCAGCAGGAAGGCCTCGGCCGCATGGACATGACGGTCTACAAAGGCCGCCGCTGGAGCGCCGCTCAGGCGTTTCTGCGGCCAGCGCAGAAGCGTGGCGGCGTTGAACTCAAGGCGAAAACGCTCGTCACGCGCATCCTGTTCGAAGGACGTCGTGCCGTCGGCGTCGAGTTCAGCCATGGCGGCAATCTGCAGTCGGCGCGCGCAACGCGCGAGGTGATCGTCAGCGGCGGCGCGATCAATTCACCGCAAATCTTGATGCTGTCGGGTATTGGCAATGCGGATGAATTGAAAAAACATGGCATTCCGGTCGTGCAGGATCTGCCCGGCGTTGGAGAAAACCTGCAGGACCACATCGAGGCCTACGTCCAGTACGAATGCACCAAGCCGGTTTCGATTTACAGCGCCAATAATCCGCTGGCAAAATTGAAGATCGGCATCGAGTGGCTGCTGACGGGGAAGGGCCTAGGGGCGACGAACCATTTCGAGTCCGGCGGCTTTATCCGCAGTGAAGCGGGCGTTTTGCATCCCGATCTACAATATCACTTCTTCCCGATGGCCATCAGCTACGACGGCACGTCGGCGGCGAAGGGGCATGGCTTCCAGGCGCATATTGGGCCGATGCGACCGACGAGCCGGGGCTATGTGAAGCTTAAATCAGCCGATCCGCGCGAGTATCCAAGAGTACTCTTCAACTACATGCAGACGGAGCAGGACCGCAAAGAGATGCGGGCGGGCATCCGTTTAACGCGCGAGATCTTTTCGCAGCAGGCCTTCGATCAGTACCGTGGTGCCGAATTGGCGCCGGGGCCATCCGAAACGAGTGACGCAGCCATCGACGCCTTCATCCGTGCGAAGGCCGAAAGCGCCTATCATCCGTCATGCTCGTGCCGGATGGGCACCGATGAGATGGCCGTCGTTGACGGTACGGGCAAGGTTTATGGCGTCGAAGCATTGCGGGTGGTCGATGCGTCGATCATGCCGGATGTCGTCAGTGGTAACCTCAACGTGCCGACCATCATGATGGCCGAGAAGCTGGCGGATGCAATCCGTGGACGGCCGCCACTGCCGGCGGAAGAGGTGCCGGTGTGGTTCAATCCGAACTATCAGACACAGCAGCGATAAGCCAGGGTGCTGAAAGTTCGGCAAGCGCCCTAGTGCTTGCCGACGTCACCGAAGGGTGAAGCGGCACCGGTTTGCCGCAGCAACAGCACGAATGGAATAAGCAACAGGAAGCTCAGCGTTACGAAGCCAAAGGCTTCGATGAAGCCGATCATTGTCGATTGGCGTGTCAACTCATAGCCCAGAATCTGCATCGCACGCGGATCGGTTGGCGACAGTCCCGTCGAGTTAAGCCACATGTGCAGGGCGGGATTGTAGGGATTGATCCCGGCCGAGAGGGTCTGAAGGTTCTCGTGCGTCGCGCGCGTCAGAACCGTTGCGCCTATCGCGATGCCCAGCGAGCCGCCAATCGTACGTGCGATGTTGAAGATGCTCGCGGCCTGATCCGAAGCGTTTTTCGGTAGCGTTTGATAGGCGAGTGTCGAGAGTGGCACGAAGATCATGCCCATGCCGATGCCTTGGACGATGCTCGGCGCGATAATCCAGAAGCGATCGACGTCGAGGTTATATGTCGTCGTCACGTAGGTTCCGGCGGCGGACAGTGTCAGTCCGACGAATACCAGCCAGCGGGAATCGATGTGCTGGATGAGCGTTGCGACGACGACCATGCCAATGGCGACGGCGATACCGCGCGGTGCCATCACCAGACCGGCGGTGCTTGCCGGATAGCCGAGCAAATGTTCCAGGAACAGCGGCTGCAGCGCAATGGTGCTCAGCATGCCGACACCGAACGCCATGATCAGGAATGTCGACGTCGCCAGATTGCGGTCTCGCAGAAGATTGAGCTTCAGGATGGCGTCCGGCCGATTGAAGCTGCGAACCGCGAACCAGGTTAGGCATGCGAAGGATAGGAGCGCGAGGCTGACGATCATCTGCGATGCAAACCAGCCTTCGCTGTTGCCGCGGTCGAGCAGCATCTGCAGGCTGCCGACACCGATTGCCAGGAGCGCAGCGCCGAGCCAATCGATCGGCGAGCCCGAATGGGGCGTCGCTTTGATGTAGGCGGCGATCAGAAGCAGGTTGATGATGCCGATGGGAAGGTTGACGTAGAATACCCATTGCCAACCGAGGTGGTCGGTGATGAAGCCGCCGACCGTTGGCCCCATGATCGGGCCGAGCAGGACGCCGATACCCCAGATCGCCATGGCCTTGCCGCGCTTCTCCGGCTCGAAACTGTCGACCATCGTCGCTTGTGAGAGAGGGACGACGCTTGCCCCGAATGCACCCTGAAGCAAGCGGAAGATGACCATCTGCATCAGTGAATGCGATTGGCCGCAGAGCATCGAGGACACGACGAAGCCTGCGACGCTGACTGTCAGCACGCGTTTTCGGCCGAAGCGCTCAGCGAGAAAGCCGCTCATCGGAATGACGATGGCTTCGGCGACGATGTAGGACGTTAAAACCCAGGTGATCTGATCGGGCGTCGCTCCAAGAGTGCCCATCATGTCGGGCAGGGCGACATTGACGATGGTCATGTCGAGAATGACCATCAGCACCGCCAGCAGCACCGCGAGCGAACTCAGCAGCCTGCTCGGTCCCGCGGGGGCGTCGGCTGGGGCCACGGCCTGATTATTTGGTGGCACTACCCGCTCCATCGGACGTGGTGTCGATGGTTACAGACGCAGACGCGCCGACGCCGAGCGGCAGGTCGCCAGGTTCGACCGTAAGCGCGATCCTGACGGGAAAGCGCTGGACGACCTTGACCCAGCTCCCCGTCGCATTTTCCGAAGGCATCAGCGAGAATGCCGAGGCGCTAGCGCGGCTCACGGCTTCGACCTTCCCGGTCAACTTCTTCGACGAATCGCTGTCAAGCCAGACAGACGCCGTTTGGCCGGGCTTGATGCGGGCAAGGTCGGTTTCCTTGAAATTCGCATCGACCCACCACGTCGAAGTATCGACGAGCGGGAAGAGCGGTACGCCGGCTTTCGCGACCTCGCCGGGTTGGATGCGGACTTTGCCGACCGTGCCGTCGACCGGCGCCTTGATCGTCGCGTGCGAAAGTTCAGCATTGGCTTCGGCAACGGCGATATCGGCCTCTTCAGCATTGCCTTTGGCGGCTGCGGCCTGGGGGCCCGTCGCCTGGGCGGCTTGCTGCTTGGCGATGTCGCGGCGAATTTCAGCGCGTTTAAGGGTGGCGCGGAAGGGCGCTTGATTGAGCTCGACCAGAACGTCGCCTTGTTGGACGGTCGCGAATTCCTTGACTTTCACGTCCATGATGAGGCCTGTCACCAACGGCGTGATCTGGATGATGTTAGCTTCGACCTGGGCGTTGTCCGTCGATGGATAGAGCGTTTCGTGCTGCCAATACGCGTAGCCGGCAGCGATGAGGGCGAGCAGGCAGACAAAGCCAAGAATGCCTATGCCCCGCTTCGAAAGCAGCGGCTTTTTATCGGAAGGCGTGACCTGGCCACCGTTGGCCGGTGGTTTTTTTTCTGGCAATCGCTCTTGCATCGGCTTCTTCCGTTTATTCGAAGGCTGCAACTTTCGTAGTCCTTTTGCAGTTGCCAGGAACGGGAATGTCTGCCGCAACAGGCAAAATGGGCACGCACGCCGTCCGACGCCCAATCACGGTATACGACTGGCCCGGCCGAAATATTGAGCTTTTTGATTGCCACCGGCGCGGAGGTTTATCCCGACGCGGCGCACAAAAAGAGACAATCGATGCCCCCTCTATAGGCTCTTAGGGGATTTGTCACCAACGCGACGATTACGCGTGCGGGGTCGCCGAAATGTCGCGGTAGGGGCTTTCGGGCGAGGCCCGCCGTTCACCTTCGGCTGGCGCTTTCGACCTGAAAAACGGCCGGCTTTGCGGATCGTTCCGGCTGTTTCCGCTGGCGGAGGCGGGGTGGGGCCGGGTGGGGCAGCGTTAACGGTCGTTCCAGGATGCGTGCATCGTCAGAAACCGAAGTTTTAACTGGTCGAAGGAGCTAGCCCCGGCGTTAACGGATCGGGAGCGATTGGGGGCGCAATAATTGCACTCATTCCTAAGCTGACTTTAAAAACCATCCGTATTGCAAAAGGATACTCCCGTCGTGATCGTTTCGGGGCGATTGGATGAGGCTGAGGCGACATATTCGCGTCTCTTAGCGCAGCGCACGAAGACACTTCAGGAATCGGACGACGTCGATAGGCGGCTGGCCACGCTTATTCGCCAGGAGCCGATCGTTGAGTTGATGACGAAAAGCCAGCGGCTTTTCTTCGTGAGCCGTGGAATCTCCGACGTCGGTGTGGTCTATCGTGTCTTCCGAACGGAGCTGTCGGCTATCATCGGCGAGGAGCCGATCGGGTTTTGCGATATCGTAAAGCCGAAGAACGGCATCTGCGTCATTAGCAGCGCCGAGGTTTCGCGGTCTTGTCAGCGCAAGGGCATCGCGAGCGCAGTTTACGATCTTATCACGGCCGATATGGCCAAGATCGGCGGGCTGCTTTGGCCGGTCTCACCGAAAAATATGTCGGACGCAGAATTCAAGGTTTGGTGGCGGCGTTCGCCCGCCCTGGTCTTTTATTATCCGCATCGGAGCCGACTAGGCCTTAGCCGTCGCGCTGAATTCGAAGAGTTGTTCGACGAGACGGTGAACCTGGGCGTCTGGGATCGACTTCTGTCGCATAGCTCGGTGTTGATGGCCCGCATGCGGCGGTCTTGGCGCCTTGGCTGCTTTCGCCGCTGACGATCCGAGCATGGTGGTCGGTGCAGTTCACAGCGCATCGCTGCGCGGGGCAGCCGTTCCGTCGCCGGCCGTCGTTCGATTATGCCAATGCCTATTTCGGTCAGTCGTACCGGTGCTGGGCGCTCGCAAGTATGCGTTCCGCTAAGTCGAGTGCCTCCCGCACCTTAGTTGAGATGACGCAGCGTTTCTGAAGCTCGTTGTCGGCAAACTTCAGGGCGTCCCGAAGCTGCTCGATAACACCCAATGCGGTGATGTCGTTCGGAAGACGTTCGTGCGCGTTCATTGTGGTTCCTCCCGGCCCTTATTCCGGGAGGCAATATCTTTCTCGCGGCAATTTCAAGGAATACGCCGCCTGCATATGTCGGAGCGACCCTCAGGGCAATTGGGCACGGGGAACGTCATGGCACCGCCGCTAAAGGTCGTGCTTGCAACCATGCCGGGCCGCGGAACGGCGGACGCCACTTTGAAATCGATCCGTGCCGTAACGCGGGCGCGCCAAGATTTGGGATAGTTTCACCACCAGCCAAACATTGATCGTTGGCGAGGATAGGTCCGGCGTCCGTAGCGATCATAGCCGTAGTAGTAGTCATCGGCGCTGTCGCTCATGAAGTTATCGTTGCGGAAGAACTGCTTTGGCCGCTTCTTGATGCCGCCCTGAGGTTCCGTGCTGATGAGGACGATAAAATCCGTGGCTTTTCCGGTTTCCTTGCTCATCGGTTCGTCCGAGACGATCAGCGATGATCCCGGCCATACGGCGCTGCTCAACCTGGCGGACACCTCCGGCGAGATAGTGATGCGATCGAGTGCTGCGCTCGCTTCGGCCACGTTCGTCGGGGGAGGCGTGTTGGCATCGTTGAGCCTATACCGGCGGTCTTCGTTATACGCATAATCGGCGTTGTCGGTGTGTTCGAGCGAAACAGCCGTCCAGCTCACGTCCTTGCCGCCATTTTTGTATCCAACGGCCGTGAAGACGTGCGTGCCGATGGGCTGTTGCGGATCGGCGATGGTGACGGGCGCGTCGAAAACGGGCTCGTTGCCTTGACGGACATAGAGCCGTTGCGTCTTCAGGCTTATGAAGACGGAGATCGGCAACGCCTTGCGTTTGGCTTCATTGAGAACGGCAACCGCCTGATCTCGTGCCGCCAATGCCGGGGCGGCCTGATCTGTTGCCTTCTGCAATTCGGCCTCGGCGGCCTGCAAAGCTTCTGTGGCCGTAGCAACTTTTGCAGCAGCTTCATCGGATTTCTTGGCGGCGCGTTCCTTCTCTGTTGTCCATTTCTTCTTGAGCTTATCGGACTTGGCGTTCGCCAGGCGCTTGTCGATCGCGGCCAAACGGCTGTCGGCGGACTTTTTGACCGCTTCGGCTTTGCGCAGCGCTTTCGCGGCCCTGTCTCGGGGCGCCTTCTTGTCGGCGATGATCTGCTCCATCTCCTTGGCCTGATCGAGGGCGGCGTCGGCAAGGATCTGCTTGCCCTCGGCGATTGATTTCAGGGCATTGAGTTCCACTTGGCGTTCCGGCCATGCGCGTAGGTCAGGAGAGAACGTCGGGCTGGAATCGGGATCGTTCACGATCGGATCCTGGTACGACATCGGGATGGCCGTCGCGGTCTGGACGGATTGCAGCGGCGTCGGCTTCATTAGCAGCGGGTGAGAAATCTCGACCGGCGCGACGTCATCGTAAGCAACAACGACACGCATGCCGAGTTTCGTCAGCGGGAAAAGGCGCTGGGCAAAGCTGTCGGGCATGCGAACGCAGCCATGGGACGCGGGATAACCGGGCAACTGACCGGCGTGCAGGGCAATGCCCGACCATGTAATCCGCTGCATGAAGGGCATCGAGGCGTCATCGTAGAGGTTCGAATAGTGTTCTTCTTCTTTTTGAAGGACGCTGTAGACACCAACCGGAGTCTCGTAGCCGTCGCGGCCGCTCGATACCCGGCCGCTCATGGAGCCACCGTTTGCGTCATAGACCGTAACGCGTTGATCTTTGATGGAGACGATCGCGATGACGGGAGGGCCGGATAGGGTTTCCCGGGCCGTCTCTTCGATAGGGCGCTGATTGCGTTTTCCGGCGTCTGCGGGGGTAAGGGCGGCACTGATGGCCAGGGTTGATAACGCGATGGTTGCCAACCGGACGATCGAACGCTTCCACTGAAGACGCAAACTGAACATTTGTCAGACCTTAAATATGCAGCTGATGCGAGAAAACAGAGGCCTCCAACATAATCTCAATCAGGTTGCCTATTGATTAGCGCATGCTCCGTAATCGTTGTCTCTGCCAGGGCGTGTGGCTCGAAAACCTCAGAATACAGGTTAACGACCAATCAAGACCATCGCTTGACGGCCGATAGGGAAAGCGCCCCAGAACGAAAAGGTTCGGGGGCGCTGGCCAAATTGGGTATCAGTTGCGCTCAATAATCCGGGCAGGCCCAGCGATCATAGCGGCTGCTCCACCAGCAATCGTCGCCATAGTCGTCATCATAGTAGCCGTCGTCATAATAGAAGTAGGGATAGCCGCCGATGAAGAAGCGGTGACGGTGGTGATGACCGTGTCCATGTCCGTGATGGAAATGGCGACCGTGATTTAGGTTCGCGCGGGCCAGAGACTGGGTGCGGACGTGCGATCGTCCCGCCATGTGTCCACCGTGAAGGTGACCGCCGTGGAAGCCCCCGAAGCTGCCACCATGGAACCCACCACCGTGAAACCCTCCACCGCCAAAACCGCCATGAAAGCCTCCGCCCCCGAAGCCTCCGCTGTGGCCTCCGCCGCCACCGAAGCCACCTCCGTGGCCGCCGCCACCACCGCCTCCAAACCCGCCACCGCCACCGGCGTGCACTGGGACGAGGAATCCTTGAACGTCGCCTGACGTCAGGGTTGTTAGTGGCGTTATTGGCCCCGCCACCGCGGCGCAGGCGCCGGCAGCTAGAGCGAAAGCTCCGGCGACCAGCGGAAATAAGAATCGTTTCGACATTGCTGTCTCCTTGATCAGATGCGAGTGCATTCGGCCTTCGTGCCGTCGAGTGACGGGGCCTTCGCGCGCAGGTCTGAGGATTCAGGGACGTGCGTGGGGGCGCAGTTGCGTCGGGTCGGGAAGGCCGACGAACGGAACGTCTCTCCGTTAGCCATAAGGTAGGAAGCGGTGGCGGGGTTACCTGTTCCCAAGGGAACAGCCCGCGCATCAGGATTGATGTCGAGATCAAAGGACCGCGGCCGAGCGTATCATTTTGCGGCACACAATTACGTTATCTTTGCCGTGCCGATTTTGTTTTGTGACCCTTTTCTATTCTACGGATGCCTCCGGCGCTTTCATTTACCAGAGCCTCACTGGCATGCGCGTATGCCCATTTTGGCAGTTGGCGGGTACGCGGTTTGCGCAATGATTGAGGAAACGGGTCGAGCCCGATCCATTTTCGAGAAGGATGCTTCGGCTCACGTGTCGGAGTGGGCGCCTCGGCTGAGGTCGCTGTTTTTCGACCGCCGTGGCAACGCCTCACGGCCAAAATTGCTATTCGCCGTCGCATGCGCCGACGCCCTGTCGGTGATGGCCGCTTGGCCGCTGGTCAACTTACTACTTCATGAATCTTTCACGCCCACGTGGCGCAGCTTCTGGGCGACGGTCTTTGTGGCTGGGTTGTTCATTGCCGCGCTGCGCGTGCAGTGGTCATATACAATTCCATCTCTCCGCAAGTTTGTGCAGCAAGTCTGGAAGGTTCTGATTTCCGTTGCCGTCGTCTCTCTCGCGGTATCGGGCGTGATTTTTCTTGCGGGCGAGACGTCGGTGTCGCCGGAGGACGTCGGTGGATGGATGGAGCTGTCGGCCATCCTTTTGTGTTTCGTGCGTTTCGTTGCGGCGTTGGTGGCTCGTCGGTTGACACGCGCGGGCGTCCTGGTCCGTCGGACGGTCATAGTTGGCGGCGGTAAGGATGCGGAGCATCTTATCCGCGAGTTGAACAACGACCCGAACAATCACTTGTGCATTCTGGGCATCTTCGACGACCGGCAAGATGATCGCTCAGCCGGCGACTTCGGAGGTGTCGCGCGGCTCGGGACATTCGAAGACCTGGCAGACTTCTGCCGCAAGTCGAGTGTCGATCTCTTGATCGTTACGGTGCCGGCGCGCGCCGAAGAGCGTTTGATGCAGATTCTCGACAAGCTTTTTGCATTGCAAGTCGATGTACGGATCTCGGCGCTGAATTCAAAGCTCCGGATCAACTCGCGAGCCTATAGCTTCATCGGTCAGGTGCCGATGCTGGCGGCGATGGACAAGCCGCTCGGCGACTGGGATCATATGCTCAAGGCGGTCGAAGATCGGCTGATCGGTTCGCTGCTATTGATTCTGGCGTCGCCAATCATGGCGATCGTCGCGATTGCGATCCGTCTCGAAAGCCGCGGACCGATTTTCTTCCGGCAGAAGCGATATGGCTTCAACAATGAGCTGATCGAAGTCCTGAAGTTCCGCTCGATGTATGTCGATCAGCAGGACGCCACGGCGAGCAAGCTCGTTACGCGCGATGATCCGCGTGTCACTCGTGTCGGCCGGATCATTCGGCGCACGAGTCTCGATGAGCTTCCGCAGCTCATCAACGTAGTGCAAGGGCAGATGTCTCTCGTTGGACCGCGGCCGCATGCAACGGGCGCCCGCGCGGAGCGAGATCTCTACGAAAATGTCGTGCGGGGCTATTTCGCGCGCCACCGCATGAAGCCGGGTGTCACCGGCTGGGCGCAGATCAACGGCTGGCGTGGGGAAACCGATACCCACGAGAAGCTTGTCCGGCGCGTCGAGCACGACCTCTATTACATCGACCATTGGTCGGTGCTTCTCGATCTTTACATCATCGCGATGACGCCGATTTCATTGCTGACGGGCAGGAACGCTTACTAGCGTTTCGTCGTGAGCCTTATCGACCTTTTGGCCTAGTCCGAGCTCTCTCGCGCGACGGAGAAAATATGTGGCGATGCACAAGGATGCCTCTTCAGTGAAGAAATGGCGCGTAGCAAGCGCGAGTATTACGACTGGCGCAGATGGCTTGCGCAATCATGCCTGTTTGCTAGCTTGGTAGGAATTCGGCGTTCGCGCCGCGCTTGCGCCTGCAGGAGCCTCGCATTTTTAATTTTGTCGGACAGGGACGAGCGACCATCGCAGCGATCTTGGCTATTGTCGCCGGTGTTGGCTTCGCTGTGACGTCTGCCAACGCGCAAGAAGGGCCGCCGGTCGATACGGCGCTGGTTGTGTCTGTCGACGTATCGAACTCCGTCGACGAAGGCCGCTATAAGCTGCAGATGGAAGGTATTGCGAAGGCGCTGGAAGATCCCGGCGTCATCGATGCCATTACCGGCGGTTCGGCGGGCGGCATTCTGTTTTCCATGGTGACGTGGGCCGACACGCCGTCGTTCGTCATTCCGTGGATCAGGATTGCGAACAAGGCTGACGCATTGGCTGCGGCGAAGCGCGTGCGATCCCTGCCGCAGCAGGGCGGGGAATTCACCTGCATGACGCGGATGCTGCGATCTGCGAACGACAAGATCGTGCCGCAGATTCCCGCGAAGGCCTCGCGCATCATCATCGACGTTTCGGGCGACGGCCCCGACAATTGCAATGCCGAGGAGCCGATCGATAAAGTCCGCAACGAACTCGTCAGCAATGGCGTGACGATCAACGGATTGCCGATCTTGCTCGACACGCCCGAGGATTCAGCACTGCTGCCGAAAGCCGTTCCCGGGGGGAAGCCGCCGCTCGAACAATGGTATCGCGAGCATGTTATGGGCGGTCCGAGCAGTTTCGTTCTGCCGGCGCTGGGTTACGGTGATTTCGAGCGGGCGATCCGGCAGAAGTTCGTCATCGAAGTCAGCAGCGTGGCTTCGCAAAAGTATTCGATCGCCACGTCAGGCCGATAATCGAGAAGGCTGACAATCAGGCCGCTTGATAGCTCAGATTTTATCTTCGCTGGTCGGACCGCAATGCCAACGTTTAACAGTCCAGCCGGGATGATCTGCAGACCATCGGGCGAACTGTGGCTGGGCATGCGCCATGCACGTTCTTGCGTCGACGTCCGCATCAATCGGGATTTTATAGTCGCGGCAGACGTTTGGATCGTTCGTCAAGCAAGCCGACAAAATGAGGGCGATCATGGCGAGGTTTCCCGGGCGATGCGTCGTTGAAGCGTCATCATACTGAGACGCTACGCACCGGGAATCCGTTTCTTATGTCGGCAACCGCAAAGGCCGGCCGCTAAGCCGCAGGCAATAGGATTTCGCCCCGTCCAATCGTGGCGGTGTCACCGCCAATCTTCTGGACAAACAAGGGCATGGGCTTAGGCGCGAGATGGCCAAGCGTTTCCTTCAGATAGCGGGCGATGACGCGCAAGATCACGAGATCGTGTTTGCCGCAATCGACGAACGTCGGCAGCAGGCTTTCGACGCTCGGGCCGATCAGTGTGCCGCGGCGCATCATAAGACCGGGTTCGGCACCGAAGCCGCCTTCCGCCCACATGGTGCCGCCGATCATACGCGAACCGGCGCCAGGGCCGGTCTTGCCTTTGACGACGATAATGCCACGACGCATCTTGTCTCCGGCGCGGGCGCCAATGTTGCCTTCGATGACAACGGTACCGCCGAGCATGCCGAAACGATCGCCGGTCGCGACGCCGCCAAGATTGTCTCCGGCGTTGCCGGAAACGAGGATCATGCCGCCGGTGGAACCCGACGCCAGATAGTCACCGACATTGCCGCGAACTTCGATCTTGCCGCCGGTCATCAGGCGCGCAGCGAACGACCCGATATTGCCGATGACGCGGATCGTGCCGCTATCGAGGCCACCGCCGACGAAATCAATCTCCGACGTTGCGCCTTCGATGGTCAAGGTGTCGCCGGCGCTGCCGGAAATATCGAATGCGTCACCTAGGGCGACGCCGCCCTTTTCGATGCCGACATTTAGCTTGCCGATCTCGTGTGCCGATAGCGCAGCGAGCTTAGATGGCGTGATGCCGTCGAGAGTGATCCGCTCCGTCGCGGGCGCCTTGAAGCGCAGCGTGAGGCCGCTCATCAGATCAGATCCTTCAGATGATAATGATGCTGTCCGAGCTTGCCGCC
Organism: Hyphomicrobium sp. DY-1; assembly: GCF_047497105.1. Classification (NCBI taxonomy): domain Bacteria; kingdom Pseudomonadati; phylum Pseudomonadota; class Alphaproteobacteria; order Hyphomicrobiales; family Hyphomicrobiaceae; genus Hyphomicrobium; species Hyphomicrobium sp. DY-1. The sequence continues at coordinate 4,116,173 of NZ_CP134870.1, forward strand.
GTAATTGCCGGCGGTGATCCGCGTAACGCCGCGGCTGGCGCCGACATCCGTCACGGCTTTGAGACCTGCATGCATGGCGTCGGCGACGGCTTTGGACGTCAGACCGTCGATGACGATTTCGAGCACGGCGAGGGTATCAGGTGATAGCTCACTGTGTTTGACCGTGCCGCGCAGGGTCGGGCAGAACGCGTCGTTAGTCGAGGCGTGCATGCCGGCGTATTTCGCACCGACCTTCGAGCCGGAACGAACTATGCCGCCGGGGAACGGCGTGATGACGTCGTCGATCTTGGCGATCTCTTCGACGGCGTGTTCTGCCGTTTCGAGAAGGCCTTTGCGGTCGCGGCCGACGATCAACATGTTGCCGCCGCCCACAGCATCCGTCGTGACGCCAGTGTCTTCCTCGATGATAAACTCACCGTCCATGACGGGTACGCGCCAGTAGCGGCTATCGCCGAGTTTTTTAGCCGTCTGATAGCCGTCGCCGAATAAACGCGTGCCTTTTCCGAGAGGCATCGTCTTTTCGGCCTTGAGGCCCGCATAGCAAGCCGAGCCGGGGCTCGTCAGCACGCACTGGCCGATACGATTGCGGACCTGCGGGAGCAGGGCATCAGGCGAAAATCCGAAGATCAGAATGCGAACGCCGGGACGACCATCAGGCGTTTCGTCCTCCGACAGTTCCTTGTCGATACCGCATTCAGCGCCGGCGCCGATAACGGAGGTGCCGAAGCCTGTCGCAACCGTCGCCGCTATTTTCGCCCACTTCATCGAGTCGGCGGTGATGATGATCCCGGTGCCGCTCATGCCGAAGGCTTCGGCGAACGTATCGTCGATCGAGATACCGTTAACGGTCTTGCTCATGCTACGCGCGCCCCGGTCGGTTGGATGATCAGCGAGCCGCGGCCACCGTTGATAATCTCGTCATCGGAGAGGCGGAAATTATCCATGCGGATCGTGTGATAATCTTCGAAGTAAGGTTTGAGAGATTTTTCGATCGAGGGATCGTACGACGGCCGCGCGACGTGCGTTGCACCGTTGACGACCTTGATGATCTTGCCGTTGCGCACGATGAGTTCGCCGTTCTTGAACAGCAATTCGGGTGTCGTGAACATTGCTTCGCGATCCGGATTGTCATCATAGACCGTGATGTCGGCCCAGGCGCCGACGCCGAGGTGACCGCGATCCTTCAGGCCGAGGCTGCGTGCCGGGCCGGCGCGCGTCATGATCGCGATCTCGTAGAGCGAATATTCGCGATCGAGCGAGGCCAGCGTCGAATACTTCAGCGCGTCCGGGTTGATCTTCTGCATCATGTCGTTGCGGAAGGCTTTGTCCATCAGCAAGCGGATGAGGTGCGGATACCAGGTGAATGGGCCGCCGTTCGGATGGTCGGTCGTGAGGAAGAGACGCCACGGATCGTTGACCAGCAGGAACAGCTCCAGACCGATCGCCCACTGCAGCGCGTTGACGAAGCTCTTGTCGCGATACTTGAACGGTACGACACCGCAACCGGCGTCGCACTCGATATCCATCACGACCCACTTCTTCGGGCTTGCAGAACGCGAGGTCACGAACTGGCGCATCGAGTCGCCGGAAGCCGTGCACGTCTGGCCGAACATGACCTGACCGACGTCGCACGAGACGTTCGGATTGTCGTTGATTGCTTCCGCGATGGGGGCCGCCGCCGATGAGAACTTCAGATCGCCTTCGGTTCCGTAACTGTGGAACTGAATGTGCGTGAGATGGATCGGCAGGCCTTCCGCGCCCTTGATCGTCTCAAGCGTCGTTTCATAGCCGCCTGGTACGCCCAGGTTGCAGCCGTGAACGTGCAGCGGATGGACGACGCCGAGTTCCTTCAGGCCGCGCGCCAACGTGACGATGATATCCCGCGGGGTGACGCCGTAGTAGACGTGCTTCTCGTTCAGGTCGAGCTTGCGCTGATTGAACTTGAAGGCGCTGATGCCGCCCGGATTGACGACCTTGACGGCGATCGCTTGTGCCGCGTGCATTGTCCAGGCGATATAATCCTTGATTGCGGAGAAGTCTTTCTTGCCTGCGACCTGGCGCAGGAAGAAGTCATCCGAGCCAAGCATGACGAAGGCGCCCTTGTCGATGATCGACGTGTCGGCCATCTCCATGTGCGCCTGGCGGGCGTTGGCGGGCAGCATCGCCGGTTCGAACGCGGCGGTGTAGCCCATTTCGGCGTAGCGATAGCCGGTCAGCATCGTCGACGGGACGGCATGGCCGACGCCCGCGCGCGTCAGATCCGTGCGTGCAACGGTGTCGTGCATATGATCTTCGGGCAGCATCATGCGGGCGATCGTCATCTTGCCGCCGCCGATGTGCGAGTGTGGGTCGATGCCGCCGGCCATGATCACTCTGCCGTGGAGCGCGTATTCATGCGCGACCTTGGCATTCGGATCCGGGGAGACGATGCGGCCATCCTCGATGAAGATATCGCGGACCTCGCCGTCGACCCCATTCGCGGGGTCGTAGACTTTGCCGCCGGTGAGCTTGATGAGCATTCGCGATCTCGGAATTGTGCCTAGAGGGCAGCTTCAATTTTTTCGAGGACGTCAGCCGCGCGCGGAAGCGTCGACTGGCGAAGTTGTCTCAACGGCAGTGAGACGACATTGTCGACGCGCACCATTGTGCCGGCGTGATCGACGCCCGGCGTGCCCACCGGAATATAGACCTTCGGTGTGCGCGACGGCTTGATGCCAGGTGCGCCGAGGAAGATCGTCGGGACGTCCGTCTCTGGCTCCGTAATGTTCGACGAGAACGACGAGAGCCACAACAGCAGATCGCCTTCTTTCGCCGCGAGCAAACGGTTTGCCGAATAGCGCTCGGGGTCATAGTCGGGTTTTCCGGACGCATATGATATGCGCAGCGGGAAGCCTGACTGCCAGCTGCATACCGCGCCGGCGGACGTTGCGCCGTCATGGCCGCCAAGGGAGAGGCCGGCGAACCGCGAGGTCAGGTTGATCTCTTTGACAAACTCGGAGATCGCCTGGACGGTGAGATCAGCATTCGGGAAGGTCAAGCTCGGCGGCGCCCAGATGATAACACCGTAGCTCGCTGCTTTACAACGCGCGAGGAGATCTTCGACGGCGGCGCGCGGCAGACCACCGATGCTATCGCCCGAGACGGTGCCGCCCTTGTTCATGGCGCGCATAGCGTCGAGAATTTCGGCGATACGATCGGGCTGAACGGGCAGCGACAGAACTTCGCCGATGCGTTTGCCTTTTACTGCGGACTGGTCGAGCTGATCGCCAAGGAACACGACTGTCCGCTTCGGCGGATCGTCAGCAAACATCGAGGCTTCGTTGCACACGATGCGCTCGAAGAAGCGCGGGTGATGCTGATGGATATCGCTGCCCGCAACGATGAAGAGATCGGCGCGGTTGCGGGCTTCCGTCAGCGTCGTCAAAACCCAGCCCGTCGACTGGAGCACACGGAAATTGCGATATTGTCCATCGCTCAGCGCATGATCGACGATGCCGCCGCCTTTTTCAGCTAGGGCAATGGCCGCGCGAATGCCGTCGACGTCGGTGCCAAGGCCGCCGAAGATCGGCAGACGGCTCTCATTGATGAGGCGGGCAGCGGCAGCGACGGCTTCGTCGAGCGTAACGTCCTTGCCATCGATCTGCGGTTTCGGCTCGCTGAGCGGCCGCTCGAAACCAGCAACAGATTTTACGCAGCCGTTCTTGAGGACTTTCAGTCCATCACCGGAAGGGCCGATATCGAGATCATCGCAAAGGATGCCACAAAACGGGCAGGGGACGTTCTCAAAGTGGTTCGCGCCGTTCCTCGACTTTTCGGATTCCAAATCGAGCTCCTCATGGACCCAGAGCCTCTCGGCCGCGGGATTCGACCAAAGTACGCCGGCGCAGGTAAAACAACGCGACGCTAACGGTCAAGCACAGCGAAGGGGCAGATCGAATGCGACACATTTTGCCGTCTTTCCGTCGATGCTGAACACGCATAATGTCCGCCCGCTCGTTGTCGGGCTCAGGGCTGGGTCCCACACCAGAAATCTCCGGAGGAAATGTATGCTGAAACGCTTGGTGATCGCCGCAACGATCGTCGGACTCGCGCCGCTCTCGCTCGCTGGGGCAGCTTGGGCACATGGTCCGAGCCGCCAGAAGGTTACGGAAACAATTGAGATCAACGCGCCCGTCGACAAAGTCTGGAAAGTTGTCGGTAACTTCCAGGACATGAGCTGGCTTGGTATCGTCGCCAAGACCGAAGGCAAGGGCGGCAACGAAGTTAACGCCACGCGTACACTCACACTCAAGAACGGTGGTACGGTCGAAGAGATGCTCGACAAGTACAACCCGGAAGATCACATGTACGCCTACGAGATCACGAAGGTCGATGTGAAGGTTCTACCCGTCAACGATTACTCCTCGCACATTACGGTTGAAGCTGACGGCGCCGATAAGTCGACAGTGACGTGGTGGGGTGGTTTCTATCGCGGCTACATGCTGAACGATCCGCCGCCGAACCTGACGGACGAAGTGGCGCTCAAGGCCGTGACTGACCTCTACAAGCAAGGTCTCCAGGACCTGAAGAAGAAGGTCGAGAGCGGCGGCTGAGTGCGTAAAAACGCACATAAATTGCGCCTTTTGAAGCTTGGGCAAGGCCTGATCGCGGTATGCGCGATGGCCTTGCCTGCGTCGGCGCACGAAGCACTGTTGACGGATCAGACGTCCGATACGCTGTCCTTTGTCGATCTCGATACGATGAAGGAAACGGCGCGGCTGACTGTGACCGGCAAGCCTGCCGGCATCGCGCTTTCTCCCGATAAGGCGACGGCTTACATCACTGCGCCCGACAGCAAGGAGCTGATCGAGGTCGATGCCGTTGCGCGCAAGGTGCAGCGGCGGCTTTTCCTTGACGGCGGGCCCCTCGGGATCGCAGCCAATCCGATGCGGCCGGAGGTGTACGTCGCCGACTGGTATACGCACAAAGTTCGCATCATCGATACGCAGAGCCTGACCGTGGTTGGGGAGATCAGGGTCGGTGACTCGCCCTCCGGCCTCGCCGTGACGCCCGACGGAAAATTGCTCCTGTCTGCGGATCGCGACAGCGATGCAATTTCGATTGTTGATGTTGCGAGCCGTAAGGTGCTGGCATCAATTCCGGTCGGCAAGCGTCCTTTCGGCATTACGATCGACGCGCGTGGCGAGCGTGCCTATACCGCGAACGTGAAGAGCGACGACGCAACCGTCATTGATATTGCAGCGCGGAAAGTCGTTGGCAGCGTCAAGACAGGACGCCGTCCTTATGCTGTGGCGCTCGCGCAGGGGAAAGGGTTCGTTACGGACCAATACGGAGGGACGGTTACGGTTTTCGATCTGGCAACGCTCGCTCCGGTCAAGCGGATCGACACGTGCGATCATGCGGAAGGGATTGAAGCCGATCCCGGCGAAAAAAATGTTTACGTCTCATGCTGGGGCGAAGACGTTTTGCTTCGTATCGATCCCGTGAAGCTCGCCGTTACGGGGAGGGCAGCCGTCGCTGACGGGCCGCGCGCCTTCGGTAAGTTTCTTCGTTAAATTTTGCAGGGTTACCGGCTTGTAAGTTGTGAGTTGCCGTTCTTCCGGCAACTTTCAGGATGTTTTGCAACCCGGCAAGCGGCCCTGCGGTGTTTGGCAGATTTCTCTCAATCTCTGTTCAAGCGATCCATGTCCCGCTAAATAGCCGGGAAAAATTACCTAGACGATCTAGGAGGATCGCCCTTTATGTCAAAGTTTTCATTCCGTTATGCCGGTCTGGCAGCTCTTGCGGTAATGTGCATGGCGTCGGCCAGCCTATCGGCGGAGGAAACTCCAAAGCCGGCCGACATTCTGTTCGAACGGCCTCACATTGCGTCCGTCGCGCCGGGTACGAACCTCGTCTACAAGTTCGAGCGCACGCCATCGGATCCAAAGGCCTTGGGGCCCGGCTTTTCCGATAACATTACGCTGACGGTCGAGAGCGATGGCGCACCGGGCAAAAAGAACGTTCGGCTGCAGATCTATTCGGGTGACCGCGCGAGAGATCCGCAAGAAATCACCGACATGGACGGCAATCCGATGCTCGTCGTCTATCTCGACGATGCGGTGGCGCATTTCAGGCTTCTTGCCGGTGGCGACGGCGCCTATCTCAAGAACATGTTCAAGAAGAGCTTGGCGCAGGACGCGAAGATTGCGCCGGTAAAGATCGACTACAAAGGGCAAGCCATCGATGGTTATCGCGTGAGCCTCACGCCCTATATCAACGATCCGGCGAAGGCACGGATGAACGGCTTCGAGGGCTCAGTATTCACGATTGCGCTATCGGACAAGATCCCGGGCTATTTTGCGAAGATGGTTTCGGACTATACGAACAACGACAAAAAAGGTCCTTCGCTCAAAGAGACGTTGACCCTTGATGGTGTAGGAGACGTCAAATGAAAAGCCGTCTTGTGAATGCCGGCGCGAGCGGTTTTCTCGCGATTGCGGCGATTCTCGTTCCAGGTTTCACGACGCATTTGTGGGCGCAGGAATTGCCGGCCAACGACTATCCGACTGTTGCGCGCGCCGACTATGTTTACGCGTGTATGGCCGTAAATGGCCAGACGCGGCCGATGCTCGAAAAGTGCTCGTGCTCGATCGACGAGATCGCAAACATTCTGCCTTATGCGCAGTATGAAGAAGCCGAGACGCTCATCTCCGTCGGCCTGAAGGGTGGCGAGAACGTCGCGTGGACCCACGCGCCGGAATTCCAGGAAAAGGTCAAAAACCTGCGCCGCGCGCAGGTTGAAGGCGAATTGCGCTGCTTTTGATGTTTGTGCCCGGCGACGCCCCAAAGGGGAACCGGCCGCCGGGCACGGCATCGTCTTTTATTCCCACTCAAGCTCGGTGTAGGCCGCTGTGACGTTGCGCGGATTGTGCTCGTCGAAAAGGGCCCATTTATCGCGCTCGGACTGAGCCGCAGTCGCGACGGCCTGTTCGAGCGTTTTTCCGTCCTTGATCATCTTGCGGACGTCGGTTGCCAAGACTGTCAGGTAGCGCTGCACGGGCAGGATGGCGTCAGGCCAAGTCATGGACTTTGGCCCATGGCCTGGGACGGCGCGCTCGGCCTTTTCCTGCATCAGTTCGGGAATGAGCTTGAGCCAGCCGACGATCGAGCCATCGAGCGTCGGAATGTGCCCCGAGAACAAGAGATCGCCTAAAAAGAACGTCCCGGTCGGTTGGTCGTGGATCGTCAAGTCATTGTCGGTGTGAGCTGTCGGCCGGGTCTTGAGCGTCAGGACACGCCTGCCAAGGTCGAGTTCGAGAGTGTCTTTGACGAGCACCGTCGGCGGGATGATTTCGGTGCCTTTAAAAGCGGCTTCGCCGAGGCGCTCGCGGGCATTCGCCAGATAGCTTTCCTTACGCGCGTAAAGTGCGGCGGGAAGCTTGTAATGGCCCACGAATTCCAGGTTCGGCGCCTTGAAGGCGGCATTGCCCATCACGTGATCGGGATGCATGTGCGTGTTGATCACGTAGCGAATGGGCTTGTCCGTGATCTGCTTGATGGCGGCGTGGAGATCGCTTCCCATAGCGAATGATCCACTGGTGTCGATGACGGCAGCCGCCTCCGAGCCGACGATACAACACGGATTGGAAATGTCGCCCCGGTTGGCCTTGTTCACGAGCTGGTATTTGCCGACGTGAACGAAAATTCCTGGAGCGATTTCAAGAACTCCGATCCGTTCAGCCTCGGCGCGCGAGATCTGGGGCAGGAGTGGCAGCAGTGCTGTCAGCGCAGCGCCTCGGAGAAAGTCTTTTCGGGAAGGTTTTCCAACGATGAAGGGATAATCGGTCATGCATGCGAGCCAATTGATTACAGCTCCTAGTATGCGCCTCTTTCCGCGGCATTTGAATTTACGCCCTTCACGAAAGCGCGAGTTTGTGTGATCGGACGCCGCGATTTTCACATTCGGGAACAATTAGACGTGCAGCGCACCATTTTTGCTGCGACGCAATTTTCCCCCATAAACACAGGGGTTTTTTGGGTCAGAAGGGTTGTCCTAATTTGCCGCACGAGAATGATCGTCGCACTTCGTGTTGCGGCTTGAAAAAAAAAGTGTCTACATGCCCCCCGTTCACGCGGACTACCGGTTTCTACACGGTTTCGTGAAGAACTCCTGCTCCGGCCGGGCAAAGACGGGAAAAAATCCCGCAAAACCTGAGATCGGATTTGGGAGATATCGGCAGTTCGCGGGATCGACTTGCAAGCGTGGCAAGACATTTGTCTTAAACGGAGGAAGCGCGATGCGCAAAAGTGCATTCGCATGCGGTTTGTTGGCAACTGCCGCATTCTCGGCGTCCGCATGGGCGAACGAGAATGTGATCAAGTTGTCCAGCGATCCGAACAACTGGGCAATTCAGTCCGGTGACTATGCTGGTACCCGCTACTCAAAGCTGGACCAGATCACGACCGAAAACGTCGGTCAGCTGAAAGTGGCTTGGACGTTCTCGACGGGCGTTCTTCGCGGCCATGAAGGCGGCCCGCTCGTGATCGGCGACGTGATGTACCTTCACTCGGCGTTCCCGAACATCGTCTATGCTCTGAACCTCGCTGACGAGCAGAAGATCATCTGGAAGTACACGCCTAAGCAGGATCCGTCCGTTATCCCCGTCATGTGCTGCGACACGGTCAACCGTGGCGTGCAGTATGCCGAAGGCAAGATCTTCCTCCATCAGGCCGATACCGCTCTCGTCGCTCTCGACGCGAAGACGGGTAAGGAACTGTGGAAGGTCGTTGACGGCGATCCGAAGAAGGGCGAAACGGGCACGGGTGCTCCGCTCGTCACGAAGGACAAGGTGATCATCGGTATCTCGGGCGCTGAATTCGGCGTTCGCTGCCACGTCACCGCCTACGACATCAACACCGGTAAAAAGGTGTGGCGCGCCTACTCGATGGGTCCTGACTCCGACATCCTCGTCGATCCGGAGAAGACCATGTCGCTCGGCAAGCCGGTCGGCAAGGATTCTTCTCTGAAGACCTGGAACGGCGATCAGTGGAAGATCGGCGGCGGTTCGACCTGGGGCTACATGGCCTTCGATCCGGACCTCAACCTGATCTACTACGGAACGGGTAACCCCTCGACCTGGAACCCCGCTCAGCGTGCGGGACCGGATGGCAAGCCGATCGACCAGAAGTGGTCGATGACGATGTTCGCTCGCGACGTCGACACCGGTATCGCCAAGTGGGCCTACCAGATGACACCGTTCGACGAGTGGGACTATGACGGCATCAACGAGCCGATCCTGGCCACCCTCGACATCAAGGGTCAGGAGCGCAAGGTTGCGGTTCACTTCGACCGTAACGGCTTCGGCTATACCTGGGATCGCGTGACGGGTGAACCGCTCGTTGCCGAGAAGTATGATCCGATCGTCAACTGGGCGACCGGCATCGATCTCGACAAGTCGAGCCCGAACTATGGCCGTCCGATCCGTGTGGCGAAGTACTCGACGTTCAAGAACGGCGCGGACTTCAACACAAAGGGCATCTGCCCTGCGGCTCTCGGTTCTAAGGACCAGCAGCCAGCGGCGTTCTCGCCTCTGACCAAGCTGTTCTACGTGCCGACGAACCACGTCTGCATGGACTACGAACCGTTCAAGGTCTCGTACACGGCTGGTCAGCCTTACGTCGGCGCCACGCTTTCGATGTTCCCTGGCCCGGATAAGCCGGAGCGTATGGGTAACTTCATCGCTTGGGACGCAACGAAGGGTAAGATCGTCTGGTCGAAGCCTGAGCAGTTCTCGGTGTGGTCAGGTGCTCTGACGACAGCCGGCGGCGTTGCCTTCTACGGCACGCTCGAAGGCTACTTCAAAGCCGTCGACCAGAAGACCGGCAAGGAACTGTTCAAGTTCAAGACGCCGTCGGGCATCATCGGCAACGCCATGACATATGAGCAGGGTGGCAAGCAGTACGTAGCCGTGTTCTCGGGCGTTGGTGGCTGGGCCGGTATCGGTCTCGCTGCGGGCTTGACGAACCCGACCGACGGTCTCGGTGCCGTTGGTGGCTACGCTGGCCTCTCGGAGTACACGAACCTCGGTGGCTCGCTCACCGTGTTCGCTCTCCCATAGGCTCGAGCCTAGACATACAGGAGCCGGTGCGGGGCAACCCGTGCCGGCTCTTTGCCGTGAAAATTGCGCCGAATTAATGCAGTGGCCGAAAAAACATCTTTCAAGAAAATGGCACAATCTGCTACGAGGGCGACAATTTGTAATAGTCTAACAGGCAAGTTTGCGCAGGTATTTATCCTGCGCACTGTTCTATCGGACAGCAACAAGGGGTCCGTTCGGAAAAAGGGCTCTATAAAAAAAGACCAATGGGCGGTGGCGACCCACGCAATTCAATCCAGGAGAAGAGGATCCTCGTGAACAAGTTGATTAAGACACTTGCAGTCGCATTGATGACGTTCGGGGCTGCAGGCGCTGCCGCTGCGAAGGAGCAGACGAAGACTGACGAAGCACACGCGGCGGCTCCCGCTGCGAAGCTGATGCAAGTTGCGGAAGATGCCGCTCCCAATCCGGACGATCCGAACGCCCCGCCTCCGGGCTCGCGCAAGCCCGATGGCGATGCCGTCTATCCGAACCCTGTCAGTGAACTGGCGAAGAAGGATGGCATCAAATTCGAAGACGGCCGTTATCGCAACAAAGACGGCGATCCTATGCCGGTCGTGACGAAAGACTACATGGTGGACTGGGGTACCTGGAACGGCTTCCGTCGCTATCACGACGCCTGCCACGTTTGCCACGGTCCGAACGCGCTAGGCAGCACGTTCGCTCCGGCTCTCGCCGATTCGCTGAAGACGATGGATTATAACACCTTCATTGCGACCGTTTCGAGTGGCCGAAAGGTGAACCGCGGTGGCACAGAGTTCGTCATGCCGTCGTTCGGCGAAGATAAGAACATCATGTGCTACATCGACGATATCTATACCTACATCAAAGCCCGTTCCTACTACGCAACCGATCCGAAGACTGGTCTCCCTCCGGGTCGCCCGAATGGCCGTGAAGACATCTCGCCGGAAGCCAAGAAAGCTGCCGACGACTGCACCGGCTGAGGTCTGGAAGTTTTTCCCGACCTTCTCATATGAGAAGCCTGCCTCGCGCGTCGGTGTCGCGTGATGCAGCCCAGGACTATCGGCATTCAATGGATCGGGGGCGGGTCGCAAGCGCGACGTGCCCCCAGTCCATATCAAGGGCCGCGACGTTCACGCCGCCATAACAAAAAGGTTACTCACGTGAGGAAACAAGCGCTCAAGATTTCGAACTTCTCAGCGCCGACTTTGGCGCTCGGAGTGATCGCGACGACCGTGTCTATGATCTTTGCATTCGCAGGCGCGGCGCAGGCCGCTGAAACTCCCAAGGCCGATCTCGTCAATCGCAAAGAGCTTCGCGTTTGCGCCGACCCGGCCGATCTTCCCTTTTCGAACCAGAAAGGCGAAGGCTTCGAAAACAAGATCGCAAACATTATCGGCGACGAACTGAAACTTCCTGTCGTTTATACGTGGTTCCCTAAGGCAACCGGCTTCGTTCGCATGACGCTCAACGCCAAGCGCTGCGATCTGGTGATCGGGTGGGGACAAGGCGACGACATGGTGCTCAACACCAACGCCATTTATCGTTCGACCTCGGCGCTCATTTACAAGAAAGGGACCGGCCTCGACGGCGTTGAATCGCTCAGCGATCCGCGCCTTCAGGGTAAGCGCATCGGCATGCAGCAGGGCTCGGCCGGCGCTACGCTCGCAGCGAAATACGGACTGATGGCCAACGTCCACGGCTATCCGATGATCGTCGATCGCCGCTATGAAAACCCGGCTGAAGACATGATGAATGATATCCGTAAGGGTGACATTGCAGCCGGTATTCTGTGGGGACCGATGGCAGCCTATTGGGCGAAGCGCGACGGTGAGCCGCTGGTTGTCGTTCCCCTCGTCAAAGACAACGGAGCTGCACGTATCGCGTTCCGCATCACGATGGGTGTGCGTAACGGAGACGACAACTGGAAGCGGCGACTCAATGAGGTAATCCGCAAGCGTCGCGCCGACATCGACAAGGTGCTGCTCGACTACGGCGTGCCATTGCTTGTCGATGATGATACATCGACCGAGATGGTCACCAAGCCGCGACAGTCGGAAACCGATCTGCCGGCGCCGTCGAATGCGGCCGCGACGACACCTGCACCAGCGGCTGCTACGCCCTAAGCAAAAACGCATTAGTGATATCGGCCCCGCTCATCGTTTGGCGACGGTGCGGGGCCTATTCTTTGGGCTGCCATTGGAGATCCGCGGATGCCGCTGAAATCGGCCTTGCCAAAGTTTCTGGCGGCGGTGATCGCGGCATCAAGTACGTTAGGCTGCCTTGCCCTCGTCTCCGTTGATCGCGCGTTGGCCGAAGACGTTTCCGGGCCGTCGCCCGTCGGCCCGCCGCCGCCCGAACCGAATAGCTATCGCACCGACAAATATCGGTCGCCGGTGCCGTTGACGCTGAAGGGCGCTACGGTCCTATCAAGCAGCCAGGCCATGAAAGTCTGGTCCGAGGGCCACGCGGTGTTTATCGACGTTTATCCGCATCCGCCGAAGCCCGCAGGGCTGCCGCCCGGTACGATCTGGCGGGAGACTACGCACATGACCATCGAAAATGCGGTCTGGCTGCCGAACGTCGGCTATGGGGCGCTGTCGTCCGGGTATGAGAATTATTTCAAGCACAATCTGGAAAAGCTCACAGCCGGGGACAAGGCAAAACCGCTGGTCTTTTTCTGTCTCCGAAACTGCTGGATGAGCTGGAATGCCGCGAAACGGGCGCTGAGCTTTGGTTATACCAATGTCTCATGGTTTCGCGATGGTACTGACGGTTGGCAAGAGATCGGTGGCCTCGTCGTCGATGCGCACCCGCTGCCTTAGAATTTCGGATTGAAATCTCTGGATTCATCACCGGCAGATTTCCTTCGGCGATAGCCAATAATCCATTGACTTCACTGTGTCGCACCTGCTGCGAGACAAGACGTGAAATTCTGCGCGCGTCAGTCAGTCCACGTTCATTGGTGGTCCAGATTTGGGTTGTCATACAACGGTGCGGGGTGGCGTATTGGAGATCTCTGCTTAAATTGCCTTGAGCGTGCGAGGGCGCCGCGACAACGGGGGACGATGTGACACTGAATGAACTGGCAGTCTTGTTGGCCGCGTTGGCGCTTGCTGCTCCGCTTGCACGGTGGCTCGGTATAGCTGCTGTGCTTGGCTATTTGGTTGCCGGCGTCATTCTCGGTCCTTACGGAATTGGGCGCATGTTTTCCGTGCAGGACGCCGAGCAGGTTCTGCACTTCGCCGAATTCGGCGTCGTTCTATTGCTTTTCCTAATCGGTCTGGAGCTTCGTCCGCGGCGACTATGGGCCATGCGTCAGGCCATTTTCGGGCTCGGAACGCTGCAGGTCGCCATTACAGGCCTTGCGCTGGCTTGCGTCGGCATTTTCTTCCTCGGCAGCGAATGGCAGCCGTCGCTGTTTGCTGGGACGGCGCTGGCGCTGTCTTCGACGGCATTCGCGCTTCAGGTGATGGAAGAGAACGGCGAGCTCTCGACCCGGCACGGCCGTTTAGGGTTCTCCATCCTGTTGTTTCAGGATATCGCGGCCATTCCGCTGATCGCTTTGGCGCCGTACTTCGCCGTGTCGGCAGTCAAGACCCATACTGGGATCGATTATTTTGCGCTCGCGAAGGGCTTGGGGACGATCGTTCTGGTCGTGGTCGTAGGTCGTTATGTTCTCGATGCGTTGCTGCGCCTCGTGGCCCTGTCGCGCGTCAAGGAAGCGATGACCGCTGCAGCGCTGCTGACGGTCGTCGGCATTACGCTGATCATGGAAGCTGTGGGGCTTTCAGCCTCTCTTGGCGCTTTCATCGCTGGCGCGCTGCTCGCAGAGAGCAGCTATCGACATGAGCTTGAAGCCGACATTGCGCCGTTCGAGGGCTTGCTGCTTGGCATCTTCTTCACCGCGATCGGCATGTCGCTCAATCTCGGGCTGCTGATTTCGGCGCCGGCACTGATCATATCGGCAACTCTCACCCTGATCGTGGTCAAGTCGGTCATTCTGTATCTGCTCGGACGCTGGCAGGGGCTTGAGTCGGGACCGGCGCGACGGCTTGCGTTCGCGCTTTCGCAAGGCGGTGAATTCGCATTCGTTTTGCTGTCGGTGGGACAAGCGGCGGGTGTGCTAGGCAGTGGGTCGTCGCAGATCATGGCGGTCATCGTAACGCTGTCGATGGCGATGACACCGCTGTTGCTGGGCGTCGATCGGCTATTTTCGAAGAAGTCGAAGGTCGAGATGCGGGCATTCGATCCGCTGCCTGACAACGATGGGCATGTGGTGATTGCCGGCTTCGGCCGGTTCGGCCAGATCGTGGCCCGCGTGTTGCGCGCCAAAGGCGTGCCGTTTACGGCGCTGGACATCAGTGTCGAGCAGGTGGATTTCGTCAAACGGTTCGGCAACAAGGCCTTCTATGGCGATGCAAGTCGACCGGAGGTTCTGGAGGCTGCGCAAACTGACAAGGCGAAAGCCTTTGTGTTGGCTATCGACGACGTGGAAGCGTCGATGCGTGCGGCGGAAATCGTCAAGACGCATTATCCGCATGTGCCGATCTATGCGCGGGCGCGCGATCGCATGCATGCCTACAGGCTGCTCGATCTCGGCGTTGCTGCGATGCGGCGCGAGACGTTTCTGGCATCTCTCGATCTCACGAGGACGCTGATGCTTGGTCTCGGGTATTCAGAGCGTGTGGCGAACCGCACCGTGCAGACGTTTCGCGACCATGACGAGCGGCGTCTGAACGAGGATTACAAGCTTGCGACCGATGTCGAGAAGCTCTTGGAACGGGCTCGGACGTCTCAGGCTATGCTCGAAAAGCTCTTCCGCGAAGACGAGGTCGAGGAGGCCAAGCTGGCGCAGGCTGAGAAGGCCCAACGCGACGCCAAGGGCCAGCGGGAGAGCAAGGTCAAGGCGGGCGGTATCGCGTCCTGAGCGTGACACTTGGTCCGTCGCGGGGCGGCGAGGCCTGAAACGCCCTGTTTTTTGCCGTGCGCTACCCTTGCGCGCGCGGTAGACGCCGCTGCAATCCCCCGGTAAATGTCCCACCACTTTACAGCGCGCCAGCGGCGCTTAGCGGAACGGACTTAAGTAAGATAATGAGCAAAGCTCAAGTCGTGGCGGAGACATCCTCAACGCCGAGCCTCAAGGATATGGCTAACGCCATCCGCGCGCTCTCGATGGATGCGGTTCAGGCTGCCAATTCGGGGCATCCGGGCATGCCGATGGGGATGGCGGACGTTGCCACGGTCCTCTTCACCGAAGCGCTGAAGTTCGACGCCAGCGCGCCACAGTGGCCCAACCGGGATCGTTTCGTTCTCTCGGCTGGTCACGGTTCGATGCTTCTTTATTCGCTCCTCTATCTTACCGGCTATCCGGAAATGACGATCGAGGAGATCAAGAATTTCCGGCAGTTCGGATCGAAGACGGCGGGCCATCCGGAATATGGTCATGCACCAGGCATTGAGACGACGACGGGGCCGCTGGGCCAAGGCATCGCCAATGCGGTTGGAATGGCGATTTCGGAGAAGCTGCTCGCGGCGCGTGTCGGCTCAGATCTTGTCGATTACCACACTTATGTCATTGCCGGTGACGGCTGCCTGATGGAAGGCATCAGCCAGGAAGCAATCTCGCTGGCCGGGCATTTGAAGCTCGGCAAGCTGATCGTGTTCTGGGACGACAACTCGATCACCATTGACGGCGCGACGAGCCTTGCGGTGTCGGACAGCGAGGTGAAGCGCTTCGAGGCGTCCGGCTGGAATACGATCCGCGTTGACGGTCATGACGTGGCGGCGATTTCAGCAGCGATCAAGACGGCGAGGGCCGATCCTTCGAAGCCGTGGTTGATCGCGTGCAAGACGCAGATCGGCTATGGCTCGCCGAACAAAGCTGGAAAATCGTCGGCGCACGGCGAAGCACTGGGTGCGGATGAGATCAAGGCCACGCGCGCGCAGCTTGGCTGGCCATACGAGGCTTTCGAAATCCCTGAACACATCTTGTCGGCGTGGCGTGCTGTCGGAAGCCGCCATGCGAAGATGCGTGACGACTGGACGAAGCGCGAAGCCAAAGCGGATGACGCGACGAAGGCGCTGGTCTCGGGTCGCGATCTCAAGGCCACCGTTGCGAATGCGATCATTGCCGCGAAGAACGATTTCGCGGCCGACAGCGCCAAGCGCGCGACGCGTGTCTGGTCGCAGATGACGATCGAGCGACTCATTCCGGTGCTGCCTGAGATCATCGGCGGCTCTGCGGATCTTTCGGGATCGAATGGTACCCGCACGAAACATCATGTGTCCGTTACGCCCGACAACTTCGCGGGCAACTATATGCACTATGGCGTGCGCGAGCACGGCATGGCAGCAGCGATGAACGGCATCGCGCTGTCGGGCTCGTTCGTGCCTTATGGCGGCACGTTCCTCGTCTTTTCCGATTACTGCCGGGCTTCGATCCGTCTCTCGGCATTGATGCAGCAGCGTGTGATCTACGTTCTGACGCACGATTCCATCGGCCTCGGCGAGGATGGGCCAACGCATCAGCCGGTCGAGCATTTGAGCGCGCTGCGCGTCATTCCGAATTTGCACGTTTTCCGTCCGGCCGATGGCATCGAGACGGCCGAGTGCTGGGAGTTGGCGCTCGTAACGGCTGACACACCGTCGGTGCTGGCGCTTTCACGCCAAGCCGTACCGAACCTTCGCACCAAGGGCGATCAGAACCTTAGTGCCAAAGGTGCCTATGTGCTGACACCGACGGAAGGTGCGCGCGACGTGACGCTTCTTGCAACCGGTTCGGAAGTTGGTCTCGCTGCCGAAGCCGCTGCTACTTTGGCGAAGGATGGGATCAAGGCCGCGGTGGTTTCGATGCCGTCGTTCGAATTGTTCCGCGCCCAGCCCGAAAGCTACCAGAACGAAGTTTTGGGAGACGCACCGCGTATTGCGATCGAAGCGGGCGTACCGCAGAGCTGGTACGAATGGCTGCGCAAATCGGATGTGTTCATCGGCATGCATGGGTTTGGTGCTTCGGCGCCGGCGTCGAAGCTTTACGAGCACTTCGGCATTACCGCGGCGCATGTGGTAGCGGCTGCGCGCAAGGCGATCGGAAAAACTTCGTG
Source organism: Hyphomicrobium sp. DY-1 (assembly GCF_047497105.1). Classification (NCBI taxonomy): domain Bacteria; kingdom Pseudomonadati; phylum Pseudomonadota; class Alphaproteobacteria; order Hyphomicrobiales; family Hyphomicrobiaceae; genus Hyphomicrobium; species Hyphomicrobium sp. DY-1. The sequence continues at coordinate 4,133,376 of NZ_CP134870.1, forward strand.
ACGCACTGAAACGCAGACGCAGCGCAAACCGTAGTGGTGTCTTGATGAACCTCGATAAGTTGAAGACGACGGACGGCATCGACGTCGCGGGAAAGCGCGTGATCGTGCGGGCGGATCTGAACGTTCCGGTCAAGGACGGGAAGGTGACGGATGCGACGCGTCTGGAGCGCGTGCTGCCGGGCGTGAAGGCGCTGGCTGATCGCGGGGCGAAGGTTATCGTCATCTCGCATTTCGGACGGCCGAAGAACGGACCGGAAGCGGACTTGTCGCTGCGGCCGATCGCAGACGCGATGCAGCAGCTTCTGGGGCGGCAGATTGCATTCGGGCCGGACTGTATCGGGGAACAGGCACAAGCGACGGTCGGCGCGCTCAAGAACGGTGACGTCGCGCTGCTCGAAAATCTGCGCTTCCACAAAGGCGAAGAAAAGAACGATCCGAAATTCGCCGAAGAGCTCGCGAAGCTCGGCGACATTTTCGTGGGCGATGCTTTTTCGTGCGCACATCGCGCTCATGCATCTACGGAAGGACTGACCAACTTCCTGCCGTCTTTCGCAGGTCCGCTGTTGATGGAAGAAATCAACGCACTCAGAACGGCGCTGGAAATACCGCAGCGCCCGACGGCGGCCGTGGTCGGCGGGGCGAAGGTGTCGACTAAAATTCCGGTTTTGACGAATCTCGTCGCGAAGGTCGACAAGCTGATCATCGGCGGCGGCATGGCGAATACGTTTTTGCAGGCGTCCGGCGTGATGGTCGGCAAGTCGCTAGCCGAACCCGAATTTCATGCGACGGCGCGCGATATTATGACGGAAGCCAAACAGAAGGGTTGTGAGATCATTCTGCCGGTCGATGCCGTCATCGCGCGCGAGTTCAAGGAAGGCGCGGCGAACGAAGTGGTGTCAGTCGACGAGGTGCCGTTCGACGCCATGATATTGGATGTTGGTCCAAAGTCCGTTGCGCGCACCACCGATGTGCTTGCAGCGTCGAAAACGCTGCTGTGGAACGGCCCGCTCGGTGCTTTCGAAATTTCGCCGTTCGGAGAGGGCACATTCGCGCTGGCGCGCGCTGCCGCGCAATTGACGAAAGCTGGTAAGCTTGTGTCGGTTGCCGGCGGCGGCGATACGGTCGCCGCCTTGAATGCTGCCGGTGTGACTGACGATTTCACGTATGTCTCGACCGCGGGCGGCGCGTTCCTCGAATGGCTCGAGGGGCGTGAGTTGCCCGGCATCGCGGCGCTCACGCGCGAGAAAGTGCATTAGCCCGCGGGCAGTTTGAAAGAAGGCAGCATGCTGGCAGATGTCCATATCTACCTCGGTGTCGCGCTCGCGGGACTGGTAAGTTTTCTCTCGCCATGTGTGTTGCCTCTGGTGCCCCCTTATCTGGGTTACATCGGCGGCACGACCCTCGATCAGCTGACAGGGGAAGACAAGATCGACCGGCGCGTCTGGTTGCGCGTCGTCGCGTCCGCCGTTTTCTTCGTGCTTGGCTTCACGACGGTGTTCGTCAGCCTCGGTGCCGGTGCGAGCACTATCGGTCAGGTTCTGCTGTCCTATCGAGCGGCGCTCGGAACTGCGGCCGGCGTCGTCATCATCCTGTTCGGCTTGCACTTCCTTGGCATCTTGAAAATTCACGCGTTCTATAAGGAAGCGCGCTATTCGGCGGCCGAGATGGAGGCAAGCTTCTTCGGCGCGTACATCATGGGGCTTGCGTTTGCGTTCGGGTGGACGCCGTGCATCGGGCCCGTGCTCGCAACCGTGCTGACGCTCGCAGCGAGCGAGAACAGCCTCGCGACCGGCGTCAAACTGCTTTTGATCTATTCGCTGGGGCTCGGGGTTCCGTTTATTTTGGCGGCCGTCGCTGTCAGGCCGTTTCTCGGCTTCATGCAGAAGTTCAAGCGGCACTTCGTGACGCTCGAGCGGGTGATGGGCTTGCTGCTCGTCGTGACCGGCTTGCTGTTCGTGTTCGGCGCGCAGAACTGGTTCAGTCAGTGGATGATCGAAAACTTTCCGGCACTCGGCAGGATTGAATCCTACGTTACGCCGGCCGATCTCGGTGCCGAGATTTTGAAGCAAGGTGCGCACTGAAAGCTGTCGACGCCATGAGCGCTAAAACGCCTCCGATTGCACTGACGATTGCAGGCTCGGACCCGTCGGGCGGCGCCGGCATTCAGGCCGATCTCAAGACGTTTGCTGCGCTCGGCGTTTACGGCGCCAGCGTAATAACGGCGTTGACGGCGCAGAACACGACCGGCGTATCTGGTGTGTTTGCGATCCCTCCGGATTTCATCGCAGCCCAATACCGGTCTGTCGTCTCGGATCTTTCGCTTGGCGCGATGAAGACCGGCATGCTCGGAGATGTCGCCACCGTCGAGATCGTGGCGTCGCTTCTGGGTGAGATGGGCGCCGCGCCTGTCGTCGTCGATCCGGTCATGGTGGCGACCAGCGGCGATGTGCTGCTGAAGCCAGACGCTATTGATGCGGTGCGCCACGCACTCCTTCCGCGCGCGAGCCTCATCACGCCCAACCTTCCCGAGGCCAGCCGTTTGCTCGATCGTCCGGAAGCGACGACCGAGGCTGATATGCGCGCACAAGCCGAGGCGCTAATGCAGTTCGGCTGCGGCGCTGTTCTGCTCAAAGGCGGCCATGGGAGTGGGGAGGATGTGATCGATATGTTGTTCGACGGCAAAACGCATGCGTCGTTTCGTCGACCACGTATCGTCACAAGCAATACACACGGCACGGGCTGTACATTATCGGCGGCGATTGCTGCCGGTATGGCTCTCGGCAAGCCTCTCGATGTGGCTGTCGCCGATGCCAAGGGCTTCGTTTGGGGCGCGTTATCGTCGGGTTCGCACTTGCATGTTGGAAAAGGTCGCAATGGCCCGATTGACCACAATTTTGCACTCAGAAAACTGTAGGCTGATTTTCGGGGTTCAACGTTTTTGGGTTTCCAACGTGCGATCTGTTGCGAGGGCGCATCGTCCTGCACCGACTCGCCCCCTGCGTGAAGAGTCAAGTCTTGCACCATCAGTAGGACTTTGGCAGCTTGCGCGCGATTTCGGTGGCACGTCCGCCGCTTAAGGACTCCGGGGGGAGCGCCAAGCGACGTTTCGAGGGATTGAGACTCGGCTTGGCAAGAACCGGTCCGCTTCGGCGGGCCGGTTTTTTGTTGCCCAAGAAGCACAGCGCTTAGTCATCAAATCCGAACACTGAGTTTCATGTTTGAAACCCTGATGTGGCGCGGGGGCGATGGAGCTATTGTGGCATTTGTGGGGAAGGCGCTGAGTCGTCCTGGGGGTCACGAATGCTGTCTTTGAGCAAAATCAATATAATAAAAAATGCGTTCCGCCTTTTGGGGATTAGCTCTGCAGCCATGCTGGCGCACATGGGCGCGGCTTCCGCCGGCGGTTTCGATATCCACGAGCAATCGACCGTGTTTCTGGGTTCGGCTTCGGCAGGGTCGGCGGCAGGCGGAAGCCTCGGCTCGATGTTTTGGAACCCAGCTGCAACGGCCCAGTTTCCGGGTTTGAACACTGAATCGTCCTACACATTGATTCTTCCCTACGCGAATGTGGACGTTAGCAATCCGCTGGTTGGTTCTGGGAGCAGTGGCAACATAGGCATCGATGCGGTGAGCGGTGCAAGTTATGCCGCCCTCCAGATCAACAAAGACCTCTGGGTTGGTCTTGCGATGAATTCGCCGTTCGGCCTTGCGACGAAGCCCGATAACGTGAACTATCCGGGCTCCTATCTCGGAGTGACGACCAAACTTCTGACGATCAATGCTAACCCGACGATCGCCTATCGCATCGCGCCGGGAATTACGATCGGCGCGGGACTTCAGATAGAATGGGCGCAAGCGAAGCTTCAATTTCGCGATCTGCTGACGCAAAAACTCGATAGGTTCGGCGGAGCGGATTGGGCATTCGGAGGCACCGCGGGTATCACCCTTGAGCCATTTACCGGAACAACCATTGGTCTCGGCTATCGGTCTCAATTGACCCATGACATTGATGGATCTTTCAGTGGCCTTGGCGGCCTACCGGGGACCGCTACGGTCAACCTTCCAGATATCGTCACTCTCAGTGCGCGGCAGGTCATAACGCCGACAACCCGGCTGCTCGGTACCGTAGAGTGGACGAATTGGAGCCGATTCAAGAACCTGCCGCTGTCGTTGCCATCGATAGGGGGTGGCCTCAACCTGCCGACAAACTGGGCTGACGGCTGGTTCTTTTCTGTGGGCGGTGAATACGACTATACGCCCAATTTGACGTTGCGGACCGGTGTCGCCTACGAAATGTCGCCCATCGATTCTGCGACGGGGCGGATCGTTCAAATTCCAGACAATAATCGCGTTTGGCTGAGTGTCGGCGCGAGCTACAAATGGACCGACGCAACAACGTTCGACATCGGCTATTCGCACATCTTCATTCAGGACGGCGGTGTAGACATTAGTACGCCGGAAGGAACAGGCACTCTCGCGCCGCTCCCAACTTTGGAATTCAAAGGGGAATCGCAAGCTGCTGTCGATCTTGTCTCGTTCGGCATGCGGACGAGGTGGTAAGATCAGCTACCCCACAAAAAAAGCCGGGCATGTCGCCCGGCTTTTTTGTGTCACTATGCCCGGCAGCTACTCGGCCTCATCAACCTGCAACTCGTGCAGGATGCTTTCGAGAACGCCTTCGAGTTTGTTAGCCGATATTTCAAGTGCGCTCGCAGCGGCCACGACGCGGTTCGATTGGGCGGCCTGCGATTGGCTCATGGCATAGAGCTTGCCGGCATTGCGGGCGATTTGCTCGCAGCCTTGCGGATCAAACGGATTGGCCTGGAGCGACCAGGCGATGTCGTGAATATCTTCGGCAGCCTTGAGCATGGCATGTGTCGGCAGCACGCTTTCATCCATCGTAGGACGTGCCAGGAGGGCGGCTCGGGTCTCGGCCATCTGGGATCGGACGGCTTCGATTTCGGCCTTGAGCTGGCCGAGCAGCGCCGGCGGCTCGCGCAGGGAGCCTTGTAGACGGCGAATGGCGTCTTCAAGCAGGGCGCTGTCCAGGCGGCGCGCGCGGCGGCCGTGCTCGGCCAGGAACCAGCGCCCGCGTGCGGTTTCGAGCAGTGTCGCCTCAATGGCGCGGTATTCGGTTTCAATATCGTCGGTAACGGGCGAAGTGAGAGCCTGCATGCCAGTTGTGCTCCGCAAAAAATCGCCTCAACGGGTATGCGATTCGCAAGTGGCGAAGACACAACCTCCGGCTGAACTAAACAGGACTTATCGGGCAGCGCTACGCCTTCCGCGTTATAGTGTGGCATGAGCATAGAGATGGGAGGACGGGCATGGTCAGCGGGGATGACGCAAAGCGCAGTTTCGCGATGCGCGTCGCGCTATTTTACGGTGCGTTGTTCGTCTTTTACGGCATGCACACGCCATTTCTCCCAGTCTGGCTGAACTGGCGCGGACTGTCGGCTGGCGAGATCAGCACGGTAATCGCAGCGCCTCTGTTTCTGCGCGTGTTCGTGTCACCCGTAGTTGCGATGGCGGCAGATCGGAGCGGAGCGCACCGCCGGTATCTCGTGCTGCTCACGTGGCTGACGATCGCGCTGGTGTTGGCGCTGGCTGAATCAGCATCGTTCTGGCCGGTGCTGTTGTTCGCGATCGCGCTGATGCTCTGCAACTCGACGATCATGCCGCTGATCGAGACGATCGCGGTGACGGGTGTTCGCTACCGCGGCCTCGACTATGGGCAAATGCGGCTGTGGGGATCCCTATCGTTCGTGGCGGCAAATTTTATCGGCGGGTTGATGATCTACGCTTTCGGCGGCGGAGCCGGTATTTGGCTGATCGCGTTCGGGTGCGTTCTGACTGTTGCTGCCGGACATTTCCTGCCTCCGGACGAGCGGTTTGAAGATGCGATCAAGCCAGCGCTGCCGTTGTGGCGGTCATCCGTATTGCACGATCTCCTGAGCCAGAAGCAATTTTGTCTGTTTCTCGTAGCGGCTGGTCTCGTTATGGCAGCGCACGCTACGTTCTTCACGTTCGGGATTCTGCTTTGGGAAAAGCAGGGCCTTTCGGCGGCGTGGTGCGGAACGCTGTGGGCCGTCGGCGTCTTTGCCGAGGTCATGCTGTTTTCCGTTTCCGGACGGGCGGTCGCGCGGATTGGATCATTACGCCTGATCGCGCTTGCCGCGTTGGCGTCGATTGTGCGTTGGTCGGGGATGGCGTTCGAGCCGCCGCTTGCGGCGCTCATTCCGCTGCAATTGCTGCATGGCGCGACCTATGGCGCTTGCCACATAGGCGCGATCCACTTCATCCACGAAAACGTGGCGCGCGATAAGCAGGGAACTGCGCAATCACTCTACGCAACGATGGCTGCCGGTGTCGCGCTCGGTGCGGCGACGCTGGTTGCCGGATGGATCTACGTGCGCGCCGGGTCGCTGTCGTATCTCGGGATGGTCGCGATCTCGATGGTGGCGCTTGGCGCAGCACTTTGGCTGCTCCGGAATCGCAGCGGCTCGACGATGGCGGCGGCGGATCCAGTGTAAGGCGCGTTAGCCCCACAGCTCAGGGCTTGGCGGCTGAACGATGCCGTTGTCGATGCGCAGGCCGTGCTCGCGATCCCGCGCCAGCAGAAGCGGGCCGTCGAGGTCGATCCAGTCGGCACACGGTGCCAGCAGCATCGCGGGCGCAACGGCGAGTGATGTTCCGACCATCGAGCCGATCATGATCTTGAGACCGTTGCGGCGTGCTTCTGCGACGAGGCTGCTTGCACCGGTCAAGCCGCCCGCCTTGTCGAGCTTGACGTTCACAGCGTCGTAGAGTCCGATGAGATGCGGGATATCATCGGCGGTATGAACGCTTTCGTCGGCACAAATAGGGACGAGGTGGGGAGTGTCACGGAGGATGCTATCCTGACTGGCGGGAAGCGGCTGTTCGATTAATTCGATGCCACACTCAGCCGCGATCGCCAGCAGAGGCGTCAACGTTTCTGCTGTCCAGGCTTCGTTGGCGTCGGCAACAAGATGAGCGTCTGGGCGGGCCTGCCGGACGGCGCGCATGCGTGCGTCGTCGCCGTCACCGCCGAGCTTCAGCTTCAAGAGCGAGAGCGGGGCCACGCTAGCGGCTTTTGCCGCCATCTCTTCGGGAGCGGCGAGACTCAAGGTGAAGGCGGTGACTTTCGGCGCGGGTTCGGGAAGCGCAGCACGCTTCGAAACTGGGATGCCGGTCTGTTTGCTTTCGAGGTCCCAGAAGGCGCAGTCGAGGGCATTGAGGGCCGCGCCGGGTTTGAGCTCGCGCGGCAGGTCGGCGTGCGTTGAAATTCGGCCGGCGGCTGTTCGGATGGCGTCGAGGACGCCATCGACTGTCTCGCCATAGCGGCCATAGGGGACGGCTTCGCCGCGGCCTTTGTGCGTTCCGTCCGTTATTTCGACGACGACGACATCGGCCGCGGTTTTCGCGCCACGTGAGATGACGAAGGCTTCTCTGAGTGGCCATGCCTCGTGTCGCGCTTCGATGCGGATAGGCGGCATGCGGACAGGCGACATGGCGGCCTTTGCCGGTTAGCGAATCCGGCCGACTGCGTGCGCGAGGAAGAGATAGACGCGGCCGGTATCGGACACGAGATGGCTTTGCGCCGTGCGGCCTGACGGGTCACGCGTGTCGGCTTCCTTGATGATCCGTTCGAAGTCGGTGAGGTAGCGGAAAATCGACTGCGACAGGTCCGCGTCGGTCTGGGCGCGGGCGGCGATTTCGTCGAACAGCATACGCGCTTCCGGAGCGTAAATGCTGCGGACCAGGACGTTCCTCTGACCCGCGCGAATGCGGTTCCAGATGGCGCCGGCCGTCTGCGGATCGAGCGCGCGGGAGATCATGCCGACATCGAGGCGCACCGGAGCGGTTGAGTGAGGCGGAGCCGAATGCGGTGGCGGTGCAGGTTCCGGCGCTGGCGGAACGTTGCGGACCGGCGCGTGGTCTTCTTCGTGCGAGGCGCGGGCAAGGAGATCGCCGAGGGACCAGCCCTCGCGTTGGTCCTGTTGGACGCTGGCGCGGCTGCGGCTGGGCGCATTTTCCTGTTGGATAAGCGCGGAGGTCAGCGACGGTGTCGGCGCGAGACGCGCGGGCGCGGGAGCTGGCTCAGGGCGCATGATTTCGCGGGGAGCGTTGGCGCGTTGGGAAATTTGCGTCAACTGTTCGATGGCGCGCAACTGATCCTGCAGGGCGCGGCGCATCGATTCCGCCGTCTCGCGCGTCGAAGTCGGGAGGCGAGAGGCTTCTTCGCGAATGCGGGCCTGCTCGCTCGCCAGGGTGGCGGCGGCCTCGGCTGCCCGGAGGCGGGTTTCTTCGGATGCCGATGAGAGGCGGGTCGATAGCGTTTCGAATTCGCGAGACAGTTCGCCCGATACGTTCTGGAAGCGATGACGGAGATCGGATAGCGCACGATCGCTCTGGGCCTCGGTCTCATGCTTGACGCGATCGAGTTCGGCCATCAAGGCGCGCGAGCGGCTCTCGGCGGTGTCGCGCAGCTCCTCGGCAATGGCACGGGCCTTGAGTTCGATATTTTCGAGCGAACCTTCGAGGTTCGATGAATAACCGGCGATGGTGCGGCCAAATTCGTCGGCTTTGCCCGAGAGGCGATCGATGGTGTGCGAAAGCTCGGCGTGCCGCGTCTGCAGCGTCGACTCGATGCGAAGGTTGGCGGTGTCGAGGACGTTGGCGGCTTTGAGGATCTGCTCGCCCTGGTTCTCGAAGCGGTTGGTGACGCCGTGGATCTGCTGGAACAGATTATCGGCGACGTCCTGCAGGATGCCCGACTGTTTCGAAAGCCCGTCAATGGCCTTCATCGTCTGACGTGTGATGTTTTCGCTCGTCCGGCGGACGGCGTTGATGCCGTTCACGACGGAATCGTCGAGTTCCGTCGCCTGCTGCGCAATCGTTTCACGGAAGGTCTGCGAATGGAGCTGCAGGGCATTCGTCAGCAGAGACGCCTTTTCGCTGACCGCATGGTCGATGGCGGTCGTCGAGCGCATGATCTGATCGTCGAATAGCTCAAGCCGCTTCTGGAAGGCTTCATCGAGCGAACGCGTTCGTTCGACGAGCTGGATGTCGAGAGCCTGGGCGCGGTTAGACAGAGTGGTGTCGAGCGCGCGCGCATATTCTTCGAAAACAGTCTGGAGGTTTTCAGTGCGGTTGCCGAGCGTCGTATCGAGCGTCTGCATGTAACCGTCGAACGTGGCGCGCATCTGTTCCGTGCGAGCGCCAAGCGCGGTCGAGAAGGCAGTGGTGTAGTCTTCGAGAACCGATTGAAGCTGAAGCGTGCGCGAACCGACGGCATTTTCGAAGCGGCCCGTGGCGGTGGCAAGCGAGCCTTCGAGGTTGGCGAGATTTTCGCCTGCATTAGCGATGATGCCGCGAAGCGTCAGCTGTTGCGTCGAGAGCTTTTCGATCAGCGTCGGAATTTCGGTGCCGAGCGTCTTCAGCGTTTCGGTGACGTTGGTGGACGTGTCGAGAAGGGCGTGACGTTCGCCTCCGAGTTCGTTGATCAGCTCGCGGATGCGGCGCTCGTTGTGCTCGTAGGAGCGTTCGAGTTCGGCGACGTGATTGTGCACGAGTGCTTCAAGTTCGCCGGCGCGACCAAGGGCGCGGGACACGGCGTCGTTCATGAACGAGACTTGGCGGCGGACAGCCTGACCCAGGCTAGCGATTGATTGTTCCGCCGTGCGGTCGGGCTCGGCGAGGCGAATGGCGACTTCGCTCATCGTTGCGGATTTAAGTGCCAGCGATGCGATGTGCCACGACAGAAGGGCTAACAGCCAGATGATGGCGATCGGCGCGATGATGGCGGTCGCGGTGTAGAACGTCGTCGGATGCAGCAGGAGCGACGACAGGGGCTCGCCTGCTTGCCATCCGGGTGCAAGCGTCAAGGCGCCAACGATCAGTCCGACGACGGCCCAGACGGCGCTGCCGATGGCGGCGTAACGAAAAACCTTGTTCGACGGCTTCTGTTCGAGCGCGTAGATCAGGCCGCCGATGCTCGGGATGTCGTCGTTGGCGGCGATTTTACCACGGACCGGTCCTGCCGGGCGGCGACGCGCGACGCGGCGGGCTGGCGGCTCGGTGGTGGGTTCGTCTGCGGGCTGTTCTTTGTCGGGCGGCGGCATCGGCGCTGGCGCGGGAAGAGCTAAGGCCGCGGCCGTCGCGGCTGGCGCCTGGGCGGCATCGATTGAAAGCAGCGGCGGGGGAAGGGAGGGCGCCGGTCTAGAGGCAGGCTCCTTGGCGTCCGTCGCGGGTTGGGCATCGTTAGGGATGCCGTCCAGGGACGGTTCGACGGGCGGTGTTCTGCCCGCAATAGCCATGAGTTTCGCAATCTGATCTTGCGACATTGCGCAATGTCCCCCACTCGATCCGGTACGCGGCACAAGCCCGTGCGCTTCAGGCCACCGGAACTCCCATTCGCACCCTATAAGAGTTTTAATTGCCCGCAAAATGGAAAGACATGCGTAACCATAAGAAATGTCTATGCATCTTAGGGGGTTAGCGAATTGGGACCGATAATACGGCCGGATTGCGGCGGCAGGCGCTCCTCCGATGCGGCTGCGGCCTCACGTCGTAGGTTAAGTAGCCGTTTATGACGTTGGCCGAAACACCCCGGTCCGGTTTACCCAGAGTTATTGCGGTTCTGGGACTATTCTATCCCCAAAAGTTGCGGCCAGGATGGCGGGAATACGCCTTTCTGACCGCCATCGGTTTAGGTGTGACGTATGGATGCTCCGCGGGCTCGATCGTATGATCTGCACACCCCGGATAGAAGCGACAGGCCGATAGACGTGCCGGTCGATCTCGCTCATCTGAGGAGATATACCCTTGGAGACAAGGCTCTCGAGGCCGAAATTCTCGGGCTTTTCCTCGCGCAGCTGCCTGAAACCATTGCCTCTCTGAAGTCGGCCGAGACTGAGCGGGACTGGAAAATCGCGGCGCATGCGCTCAAGGGATCGAGCAGGGCTGTTGGAGCGTGGCGGATCGCTGCGCTGGCGCAGGAAGCGGAGACGCTTCCTGCGAACGTGACGACCGGTGCTTGTTCCGAGGCGATCGCAAAACTTGAGGCCGCCGCCGCAGAAGCCAGTACTTTCGTCAAGGAAACGGCGTGTAAAGCCTAGCGGCTGACCGATCTTCTGTGGCCCTCCCGCCGCATCCCCCGCGTTCGGCTTGAAATACTGGCGGCGTCCAATTAAGTGTGCCCGCTAACCAACGATCCCCATCCGTCTGAGGCCGTTCTCAACGGCCCATTCAAGCCTCAAGGACACACGCGCAACCATGACGAAAATTACGTTCATCCAGCCTGACGGCGAGAGTCAGACGGTGGAAGCGGAAAACGGTCTGACCGTCATGGAAGCAGCGAAGCTCAACGACATTGCTGGGATCGAGGCAGAATGCGGGGGCGCGTGCGCCTGTGCGACCTGTCATGTCTACGTTGACGACGCCTGGCGCGACAAGGTCGGCAAGGCGAGCGACATGGAAGAGGACATGCTGGATTTCGCGTTCGACGTGCGCGAGGGCAGCCGCTTGTCTTGCCAGATCAAGATCTCCGATGCGATCGACGGTCTGGTCGTCCGCGTGCCCGCAAAGCAGTTCTGATCAAAGACATTCAACGGACGATCGTGATGGCCGAAACGATTTCTATTGCATCCGCTTCTTCCGAAGTGAGCGCACCAATCGAGACCGATGCCGTTATCATCGGCGCAGGTCCGTGCGGGCTCTTTGCCGTGTTCGAATTAGGCCTTCTCGATATCAAGGCGCATGTTGTCGATATTCTGGATCGGCCTGGCGGTCAGTGCGCCGAGCTCTATCCGGAAAAGCCGATCTACGATGTCCCGGCGCTGCCTATAGTGACGGGGCAGGAATTGACCGAACGACTGATGGAGCAAATTAAGCCGTTCAACCCGGTCTTCCATTTTAGCGAGCGTATCGATGGCTTGAAGAAGTACGCCGACGGTCGCTATCACCTTATTACGGATGCCGGCACGGAATTCATTGCCAAGGTCGTTGTGATTGCAGCCGGCGGCGGATCGTTCACGCCGAAGCGCCCACCACTCAACGGCATCGAAGCCTTCGAAGGCAAGTCGGTCTTCTATTCGGTGCGCAAGATCGAATCCATGCGCGGCAAGGATATCGTCATCGTCGGTGGCGGAGACAGCGCGCTCGACTGGACGCTCAACCTTGCTCCGGTCGCAAAGAGCCTGACACTGATCCATCGCCGCGATGAATTCCGGGCAGCCCCCCATTCCGTCGAAAAAATGCGCAAGATGGTGGAGGAGGCGTCCGTCCGGTTGATGATCGGCCAGGTGACTGCGCTCGACGGGGCAGACGGGCAGCTGTCGGCGCTCGAAGTAAAAACGGCCTCAGGCAGCGAAAAAATTCCCTGCACGGCCATGCTGCCGTTCTTCGGTCTGACGATGAAGCTCGGCCCTGTCGCGGATTGGGGCCTCAATCTTCACGAGAATCTCATCCCCGTAGATACCGAGCGTTTCGAGACGAGCGAGCATGGCATCTTCGCCATCGGTGATATCAACACCTATCCGGGCAAGCTGAAGCTCATTCTGTCGGGCTTCCACGAGGGGGCGCTGATGGCTCAGGCCGCACAACGGATCGTCTATCCGGACAAGAAAGTGATGTTCCAATACACGACGTCGTCTTCGAGCCTGCAGAAGAAGCTCGGCGTGAAATAACGTTCGCGGTCTCCCCACGCTCAGGCGTGGGCGATTTCCAGAAATCCAAGGGCAAGCAGGACGACGGCACCCGCAGCGACGATCAATTTGCCGCGGCGCGTCGGGGCAGCGGCGCCCATGACCAGCGCCGCAATCAGAATTGCTGCAGATATCAGATTGATCGGCACTAGCGCGGCAGGTCCGATGGAGCCGCGGGCTTCAGGATAAGTGAGGCCGATCCAGACGCTGACTGCGATTGAGAGGATCAGCGCGCCAGTGAGTCGCGGCCAGAGTCCGGAGTTTGGCTTCTCGATGCCGGCCAGCGTCAATGTGATGAGAGGGACCACGACCAGTACGACGCCGGTTGTCCCCTTGATCGCGATTTCAGCCCATAGAATCTGTTGCACGCATGCGTTCCGAGAAGCGTGACTGCGGTATTACTGGAAGACTTCCTTCATCTTCTCGCTGGTTTCATCGCCGGTGCCGCTGTTTCCGAAGCCGCTAAACAAGCCGCCGCTGTCTTCTGGCGCTTCGGAGGGAGGAGGCGTGTAATCGCCGGCAAGATTGCGATTGAGTGCTTCCTTAATCCGGGCCGTGCGATCAGGCGTGCAGTAGTCTTCTTCCTGCTCCTTCGCGGAGATCGCCTTCGTCACGCCGTTGAATGCGGTGTCGTAGACGTTGGATAATTTCTCGCCCAGGGTGGGTGCGGATGCCGTTTCGTAGGCGAGGTATTGGCTCTTCAGTTTGCCCGGATCGAAATTGTAACCGCATTTCAGAGCACGGGCCGAGGTCGCGGCGACGCCCATGGCGCGGGCGACGGGGTCGTTCGGGTCGCGGTTTTCTTTTGCCGTGCTGGAGCCGCCCAGAAGCGAACCTGTGGTCGGCAGTTTCGGCAGCGAGGCGCCGCAGCCGCCGAGAGCAACGGTCGCGGCCACGGTCAGGATCAGTTTGGCGTTTCTCATTGGGAATGTTCCCCCCACCCCCGATATCGCATTTGAGATGGCCTAGTCGCCGCGGCCGGTCAATGGCTCAGGCGCCATTTCCCACGGTTTGAGACAAACGAGTCGCAATACAACTTTAGGCGTCATCGGCCACGAGTGGGGCCGAAACGGGGCATCAGCGCATCAGGGCGCGCATACCGGCGTCAAGACCGTCGAGAGTCAACGGATACATGCGTCCGCCAAGCAGTTTGCTCACAATGCCGATCGAGGGTGTCCAATGCCAGTGTCTTGGATCCACAGGATTGAGCCAGATCGTGTGCTTGTAGATGTCAGCAACACGTTTCAGCCAGACCGCACCCGGTTCTTCGTTCATGTGCTCGACAGAGCCGCCGGCAACGGTGATCTCGTAGGGGTTCATCGAGGCATCGCCGATGAAGATCACTTTGTAGTCGGCAGGGTAAGTGTGCAGAACCTGCCAGGTGTCGATCTTGTTGGTGTAGCGACGGGCGTTATCCTTCCAGACGCCTTCATAGAGGCAGTTGTGGAAGTAATAGTACTCAAGATGCTTGAACTCCGAGCGGGCCGCCGAGAACAGCTCTTCGACTTCCTTGATGTGATCGTCCATCGAGCCGCCGATGTCGAAGAACATGAGGAGCTTGACGGTGTTGTGCCGCTCGGCCCGCATGCGAATATCGAGGTAGCCCTTTTCGGCGGTGCCGCGGATGGTGCCGTCGAGGTCCAGCTCTGAGGCGGCGCCCGTCCTGGCGAACTGGCGCAAGCGGCGTAGGGCAACCTTGATCGTGCGTGTGCCGATTTCCGCCGTGCCGGCCAAGTCCTTGAACTCGCGCTTGTCCCAGACTTTGATCGCGCGGCGATGGCGGCTTTCCTTCTGGCCGATACGGACGCCAGCCGGATTGTAGCCATACGCGCCAAAGGGTGACGTGCCGCCGGTGCCGATCCATTTGTTGCCGCCCTGATGGCGTTCTTTCTGCTCGGCGAGGCGCTTCTTCAGCTCCTCCATGATTTTGTCCCAACCGCCGAGCGCTTCGATGCGCTTCTTGTCTTCTTCTGAAAGGTGAAGCGTGCTCACACGGCGCAGCCATTCCTCGGGAATTTCGGCTTCCGCGGCGTCGGGCAGGCTTTCGAGGCCTTTGAAGACATGGGCGAAGATCTGATCGAAGCGATCGAGATTGCTCTCGTCCTTAATGAGCGTGGCGCGCGCCAGATAATAGAAATCTTCGACGCGGCCGCCTGCGATGCCCGAGCGTACGGCTTCAAGCAAGGTCAGATATTCTTTGAGCGTGACCGGTAGTTTGGCTGAGCGCAGCTCTGTGAAGAAGGCCTGGAACATGGGGGCACAACTAGGTGTTTTGGAGCGTCGAGACAATGAGCGGAGCGCCGCAAGCACGTTCTAACGCAAAGAAGCCGCCCAAAGGGCGGCTTCTCGTATTTCGATCGTCTGGCTTCAGATCAGAAGTTGATCAGAGCGCCCATGCCGACATAGTCGAAGTTGTCGTAGGCGATGCCGCTGAGGTTATTATCATCGTAGTCGAGGTGACGATACTTAACCCAGATCGACATCGCAGCTGCGTCGATTTCCTGGACAACGCCGAGACCCCAAACCTTCGTGGTATCTTCGGTGGCGCCGATGCCAGCCAGATCAGACTGCGAAAAGACACCTGAGCCCTTGATGTGCTCATACTCGCCGTAGAGAACCGTATGGCCGAGCGGAACCCAACGCTGACGAATGCCACCCTTCAGATAATAGGTCTCAGACTGTCCACCGTCTCCGAAGCCAACAACATCGTTGGCATAGGCGTCATGTCCGTAAGCGCCATAGGCGAACAAACCTGTCGGGATATGCTCAATGTAAGCACCGGCCTGGAAGTACTGTTGCGTGTTGTTGTTGACAATACCATTAAGGCCTTCGTCCGTGCTTTCAGCGTAAGACGCAACGGCAGCAACCTTGAAGTCATGCCATTCACCGGCGTAACGCGTGGTGATGGCCCAGATGTCGTCTTCACCCCACGATGCGGACACCGAGAAGCCGCCAAAGGTCGGCGAGTCGTAACGAACGACGTTGCGCGGAACGCCGAAGCAGTCACCCCAGGCGCCACCAGCGCTTTGGCAGTAGGCGCCGCCCCAGTGAAGCGCCGAGTCAGTGGCCGTCGGACCGCCGACGAAACCGCCAGCTTTGGTGCGGATACCGAAGCTATTGACGTCGAACGCCACCCAGTTCGCCGGAACGAGCGAGCCCGAACCGTCAACCAAGATCGCTGCGTTATCAGCCGCGTCCGACTGCTTACCGACCGAGACCTTGCCCAGCTGGTCGCTCTTGATGAACCAGAAGGACTGCAGCGTCGAAACGCCGTTCGTCTGACCGGCGCTCTGGCTTAGTGCGTTGCGGCCGTCCGGCGTATCTTGATTGGTCGTCAAGCTATCGGAGCCGATGGCTTCGATGTGCAGGACGTAACCTGCTGTCCAGCCGGGAAGAATTGTGGCTTGGCCGGTGAACTTCACGTGGCTGCCGAGCGTTGAGCCGAGGTCCGTGACGTAGGCGTTCGACTCAGAGCCGTCGTCCCACCACATAACCTGCTGTCCAACCCAGCCCGACACGGTGAGCGAGACCTTGCGGTTGCCTTTGCGTGCCGTCGTCGCTTCCAATTCTGCGATCCGCTCTTCTAGATCTGCGCAGCAATTGCCGCCCAAGTCTGCCGCAGAAGCGTTCGTCGCGGCGAAACCGCCAGCGAGGACGCCTGCAGCGACCAAAGCGCCTACCTTCATCTTCCTCATTCTACCTTCTCCCGTCTTCAATCACTTCTAGTAGTAGACGCGGTACTTGGCGTTCGCCGTATTGTCGGCCGCATCAAAAGCGATCCACGGCGGAACACCTACCAAGTGACTTCGCCGCTTGCCGGGAAAGTCCGTGATTCGTGGGTTGGCAACAATTGCGGTTTGCGAAACGACCGCGACGAATCCGACAATGTGGCGCAGGGGCAACTGGCCGGATTGTTGGGCGAATGCCCGAAAACTAATCTAAATGACTGTTTTTGAAGGCATTATTTTTGTGCGCGCCACGGAAGTCGCACTGTGGGTTTTCCACGCATCAGGGAATTCATGTGCACACAAATAAAAAGGCCGCCCGGTGAGGGCGGCCTTCAATTTCGATTTTGTGGTTCTGGCTTCGGATCAGAAGTTGATCAGAGCGCCCATACCGACGTACTGGAAGTTTTCGTAACCGATATCGCTGGTATTGTTGTCGCTATAGTCGAGGTGGCGATACTTGACCCAGATCGACATCGCAGCAGAGTCGATTTCCTGGACTACACCGCCGCCGATGACTTCCGTGCGGTCATGGGTTGCACCAATATCCGCCAGTTCGGACTGCGAGAAGTCGCCGGAACCTCTGGCGTTCTCGTACTCACCATACAGGATAGTGTGGCCAAGCGGCGTCCAGCGCTGACGGATACCGGCCTTGCCGTACCAAGTTTCCGACTGGCCAGAGCCTGCGAAGTCATAGTCGTCGTGTCCGTAAGCACCGTAGGCGAACAAGCCCGTCGGGATGTGTTCAACGTAGGCGCCGGCCTGGAAGTACCGCTGAGTCACGCCCTGAATACCAGCATTCAGGTTCTCGTCGGTGCTTTCAGCGTAAGACGCAACGCCTGCAACTTTGAAGTCGGCCCATTCACCGGCATAACGCGTGGTGATGGCCCAGATGTCGTCTTCGCCCCAAGATGCCGACACCGAGAAGCCGCCGAAGCTCGGCGAGTCATAGCGAACGACGTTGCGCGGAACGCCGAAGCAGTCGCCCCAGGCACCACCTGCGGATTGGCAGTAGGAACCGCCCCAGACTGCCGCCGAAGCATTGGCCGAAGTTGTGAAGCCGCCGGCGCCGTCGAGGAACATGCCGTTCTTCGTGCGGATGCCGAAGCTGTTGACGTCGAACGCCACCCAGTTTGCCGGAACGAGCGAGCCCGAACCGTCAACCAGGATCGCTGCGTTGTCAGCCGCGTCGGACTGCTTACCAACCGAGACCTTGCCCAGCTGGTCGCTCTTGATGAACCAGAAGGACTGCAGCGTCGAAACGCCGTTCGTCTGACCGGCGCTCTGGCTTAGTGCGTTGCGGCCGTCCGGCGTATCTTGATTGGTCGTCAAGCTATCGGAGCCGATGGCTTCGATGTGCAGGACGTAACCTGCTGTCCAGCCGGGAAGAATTGTGGCTTGGCCGGTGAACTTCACGTGGCTGCCGAGCGTTGAGCCGAGGTCCGTGACGTAGGCGTTCGACTCAGAGCCGTCGTCCCACCACATAACCTGCTGTCCAACCCAGCCCGACACGGTGAGCGAGACCTTGCGGTTGCCTTTGCGTGCCGTCGTCGCTTCCAATTCTGCGATGCGCTCCTCGAGGTCTGCGCAGCAGTTCCCCCCGAGATCAGCTGCCGATGCACTGCCGGTTGACAGGCTGCCCGCAATCAGGCCTGCCGCCGCCAGGGCACTCAGACTGTACTTGTTCATAGAACTACTCCCGTCTGCTTCGACTTGAGGAATGACAGGCAGGAGCGCCAGCGCCCGGCCCAACACTCTTCTTTCCGTGGTGTTATTTTACCCGTCCTCAAACCCGTCTTTGCGGCCAACGGGTTTCCCCCCGAATCACCGCTCAGGGTTATGTTTTAAGCAGATCTGATTCGGTCGGGGAATAGTGGACGGGCGTTCCGCTGTGGAATTGCGGGGATTTGTGACGGAAAAGTCACGAGCGTTGATGCTGCCACACGGCGGTCACGGGCCGACCTAAATTCGGACGAAGTGCCTTCCTCGTCATGCTGGCAGGGAAGGAAAAATCACTGATGATTCATGCGGTCGTCATGTGGATAAACGGCGTCCGCATGTCCCTCTTTGAGTGATTTTGAAGACATCGTCGAGATGCAAAGGCCGGGATTATTACTAAAAAAGCCGACGGGTGTGTCACGACAACCATTTCCGGCTGGTCTGCCTAACTCGCGAGCACGAAGCGTTCACTGCACTGGGCTTGGAAGCGATCAGTGTGCCCGAACGCCTGGCGAAATCAGTTCTGCATGGCGTCGAGCAAGCAGGCTGGCGTCGATGAGCGCTTGCCGTTTATCCACCCAAAAAAGGCGAGTTCGGCTTCGACTAATCCGGCTAGGAGGGTCTTTAAGCCCACCACGGCAGGGTCGCAAATCAGCACGAGCGCGAATAACGGGATGTGGACAGTGATAAAAAAACTGTCTGAGGAAATCGACCTGCTTGCGGACCAGCAGGGGCATCGACCAGAGGGCTTTCCTGATGTTGGCATCGGCGTCCGACCGCTGGGACTGCCGGAGCCAAAGGCTTGGGTATGGGCAACCTATGGCTGCCGACGGTTGATGATGAAAATTCTTCGAGGGGATTTTATGGGCGGTCTTGCCCGGTAGGATGCATCGAATGGCGGGTTGCTAACTTCATAATTCGTTGACGAGAAAGTCACACGCCAACGTCTCGCGAGTGGAAAATCTGCCACAATCGTTGGATAGCAGTCGTGGGCTGTTCGTCAGTGCTGTCTCGCGATAGCGTTGGGCTGGAACGTGCGCGCCTCGAGGTTTGGCTGATATCGGAAATGACAGGAAAAATCGTCGATCGCCGGGTACTGCTTGAGAAGGCGGTCGCAGGAACTTTTGCCATGGGCCTCGCCAAGATGGCGTTGGCTGTAACAGATGCCTATGCGGATGGGGCGTCGCCGGCGCCACAACAGAGCCAGCAGGGGACGACCTTCGGAACGACGACGGTAAAAACGGAGGCCAAGCGGCTTTCGGACCAGCCGTTCGTCAAGCCGACGATGGATCTGCCGCCGCCGTTCAATAAGCTGAGCTACAGCCAGTACCGCGATATCCGCTTCCGGCCGGAGAAGGCGATCTGGAAAGGGGATCATCTCGATTTCCAGATTCAGCCGTTTGCCATGGGCTGGCTCTATGACGTTCCGGTCGATCTGTGGATCGTCGATGCCGGTAAGGCGGTTCGACTGGTTGCAGACAACAAGCTGTTTTCGTTTGGGCCGCTGATCGGTCCGGGCCCCGATGCGGCGCCGTTCGGATTTTCCGGGTTTCGTATCCACGGGCCGATCAACCGGTCCGACGCTTTCGACGAGTACACCGTCTTCCAAGGTGCGAGCTACTTCCGAGCCGTCGGCCGTGGACAGGTCTACGGTGCATCGGCTCGCGGCCTGGCGCTCAATACCGCGCAGCCCGGCGGCGAAGAGTTCCCATTTTTCCGTAGCTTTTGGATCGAACGGCCGAAGTCGATCGCAACCGAACTGGTCATCCATGCGTTACTCGATAGTCAGTCGACGACCGGCGCCTACCGGTTTGCGATCTCGCCGGGAGAGACGACGGTTATGGATGTCGAGGCAACCTTATATCCGCGTGTCGCCTTGAGCCATGTCGGGATTGGTCCGCTCACGAGCATGTTCTTCCATGGACAATCGAGCCAGAGACGGGTCGAAGACATTCGCCCCGCTGTTCACGACAGTGAAGGGCTCGCCATGATCAATGGCGGCGGCGAGCGGCTGTGGCGGCCGTTAAACAATCCGAAGACCCTGCAGCTCAGCGCCTTCATGGACAAGGACCCGAAGGGCTTCGGGCTTTGGCAGCGCGACCGCGACTTCCACAACTACGAAGACCTCGAAAGTCATTTCGAGCGTCGGCCTTCGGTCTGGGTCGAGCCGGAAGGTCCGTGGGGGGAAGGGTTCGTCGAGCTTGTCGAGATCCCCATTGAAGATGAGATTCACGATAATATCGCCGCCTATTGGAAACCATCAAAGCAATTGGCAGCTGGCGGTCCGCATCTCTTTAACTACAAGATCTACTGGGGCAGGGATGTCCCGGAAGCCTGGGCCGGCGCCCGCGTCGTCAAGACGCGTGTGGGAAATGGCAAAAAGCCAGGCATCATTGTTTTCGTCATCGATCTGGCAGGACCGTCGGTCAAGGACGCGAAGGATCTGCCAGCCGTGGATTTGTCTGCGAGCGCTGGTCAAATTTCCAACATCAATGTCCAGCGAAATCCTGAAATCTCCGGCGTTCGTGTCTCGTTTAATCTGGCCACGGGCGACAATGAACTCATCGAACTTCGTTGCGTTCTGAAGGCAGGCGATCAACCCGTCTCGGAGACCTGGCTCTATCGATGGACAAAGCCGTAAACGAGAACTTCATAGGCGAGATGCCGGAAGTCACATCGTATTCCAAAACATCGCCCGACGCGGGACCGTGGCGGCATTTACCGCCGACGGCGCCGCTCGATATGCCGACGCAGGATTTTTCCACGCCGGCGCACGCGAGCACTGAAGTTCGGCGGCGCGGATATTGGGTGCCGCGTACGGCGATCTTTGCTGGCGCTGCAGTGCTGACCGCCGCCTTTGGGCACGAGCTGTTCAGCATCCTGTCGTTCGTCGTCATTACGCCGGTCCAGTTTCTCTTTCTCATTCTGTCAACGATCGCGTTCGGATGGATCGCCATTGGCAGCCTGAGCGCGGCGTTGGGATTTCTGCCGCTGTTCATTGGCGAGCAGCCCGATACCATCGAGCCGCCGCCCCCGTCGTCGTCACTGACCGGGCGCACGGCGTTGCTGTTTCCAGTTTATCACGAAGACCCCGCGCGGATTGCGGGTGCGATCGAGGCGATGGTGCGTGAACTCGCAGACCTCGGCCGCAATGATAATTTCGACGTGTTTGTGCTGTCCGATACGCGCGGCGACGAGGATGGCGCGAAGGAGGCGGCCGTCTATCGAGCGCTTGCGCTCGAACTCGACGATATCGCGTCGGTCTACTATCGCCGCCGAATGAAGAACACGGCGCGCAAGGCTGGAAACATCTCCGACTGGGTCGAGCGTTTCGGGGCCTCTTATGAGTCTTTCATTATTCTCGATGGCGACAGCGTGATGTCGGGCGGCACGCTGGTTTCGCTGGCGGCTGCGATGGAAGGCGATCCCAAGGCAGGCCTCATTCAGACCGTACCGCGTCTGGTTGGCGGCGAGACGCTTCTGCAGCGCCTGCAGCAATTCGCGTGCAATACCTACGGTCCGGCGGTGGCCGCAGGCATTGCGTTCTGGCACCGCGACCAGGGCAACTACTGGGGCCATAACGCGATCATTCGCACGGCGGCGTTTGCGTCGGCGGCTGGGCTGCCTGACCTTCCCGGTCGCAAGCCGTTCGGTGGCCACATTATGAGCCATGATTTCGTCGAGGCGGTTTTGCTGCAGCGCGCAGGCTATGGCGTGCACATGATGCCATCGCTCGAAGGGTCTTACGAAGGCATGCCGCCGAACATCATCGATGTGGTGGCGCGGGACCGGCGCTGGGCGCAGGGCAACCTCCAGCATCTGGCCATCGTCTCGCAACCGGGGCTGACGCCGATGGGTCGCCTGCACCTCGGTATGGGAGCGGCTTCCTATCTGATTTCGGGCGTCTGGGCGATGTCGCTCATCGTCGGTGTCGTGCTGGCGCTGCAAGGCCAGCAGATGATTCCGAGCTACTTCCGCGATGACAAGACCTTGTTTCCAATCTGGCCGACGATCGATCCTGGCGCTGCGTTGCGTCTGTTCTTGGGCACGATGGTCGTTGTTCTATTGCCTAAGGCACTCGGCCTGCTGCTCGCTTGGAAGCAGATGCGCAAGGAGCGGAATTTCTTTGGCGCCATTCGGGTGACAATCGGGGTGCTGATCGAGACGGTCTATTCGATGCTCATCGCGCCGATCTTCATGGTGACGCAGACAGTCGGTGCCGCCGAAATCCTCGCCGGGCGGGATTCCGGATGGAAGCCGCAGAAGCGCAACGACGGTGCGATCACGTTTGATGATGCGATGTGGTTTGCGCGCTGGCAGACCGCCATCGGCGGCATCGTCGGGGCCATCACATATACGGTTTCCCCGGCGCTTCTCGCCTGGATGTCGCCGGTGATCGGCGGGCTCATTCTGGCAGGACCGGTAAGCTGGCTGACGTCACGCCGTGCCGGTCCCATCGAGCGGTGGGCGTTGGCGACGAATGAAGACCGCAGGCCGCCGCCGGTTTTGGTCGATGCCGGGCACAGGTCGCGCGATTGGGAACGGAAGATGACGACGCCCGGTGCACTTAGCCCGCTGCCGGACGCTGCAGCGGCCTAGCGAGCCGCCCTCTCGCAGATGCTCTTGTCTAACCTTCGGCCTGCTTGTCAACGCCACGCAGCGAACGGACCAATTCGTTGAAGATCTCGCGCACGCGTAGTGGTTCGGAGTCGAGGTAGGGGAGCGGCCGGATCACCTCGACGGCAACTACGCCCAGGCGTGAGGTGAGTGCACCGTTGAACGCGCCTTCGCCGAGACGCCGCGACAGTCGCCGCAGCACATCCTGCCCGACGAATTGGCCGAGCAAGTCGTCCGTCATGGCGATGCCGCCGGTCGCGATGATGTGGCCGATGACGTTGCGTCCGAGGCGGAGGGCGCCAAGAAGACCCGGGCGTCCGCCGTAGAGGCTCGCGATCGCGCGGAACATGCGAACGTTCTCGACAAGCACGTAGCCCATCGCAATCCACATGATGGGAGAAAGCGCAGTCACCGTTGCGACGCGTTTCGCGGACGCCAGGATGACCTTGCGGGCTTCGCCGTCGAGCGGACGCAGCAGCTCGCGATCCGATAGGCGAAGCAACTCGCCGGGCTCTAGAACATCGCCGGAATGGTCTTTGACCCGCGCCAAACCCCAGGAAAGATCGGGACGGCCGCGGTAATGGGCGAGCAAGGCAGAGACAGCTTTGCGTTCGGCCGCGACATCGGGCTTGGCGAGCGTCGCGCGGACGAGGGAACGCAGTTTTGCGAGGCGTGCAAGGCGGCGGAACCCGAGGAGTTCGCGCAGGACGATCCCGAGCAGGGCCAGTCCGATGATGACCATCAGTCCGAAGGCGACCCAGCCGACCCAGTCCTGACGTTCGAGCGCGATTGAAACGAAGCGCGTGAACCAGAGTCCTGCCGCAATCGATGCTAGCGCCGCCATCGCTGAAAGCATGACGCTGCCGAAACGGAAGCCACGATTGATATCGTTGACCGACAAACGCCGTGCGGGAACGTCCGAACGCCGTGACGTCACGGCGCCGCCGTCGCGAATGTCGTCGGCGGTGAAGTCCGTATCTTCGGTGATGTCGTCTGCCTTGAAGACACGGGGTTTTCGCGGCGGCGGGGCGTTGTCCTCGAAGCTCATGAGAGATAGTCCGAGATCAGGAAATCGAGTGCGCGGTCCAACCGGATATGCGGGAAGGCGGCTGGTTTGCCGTCGGGCAGTGTATCGATGAGCTTCGGCGGTGCGAAGCGGACGAGTTCAAGAGAGGCCGATTTTGCGTGGCGCGCAGCGTTCAGCGCAGCGGCCGGGTCGGCGGGAAGGTCGCCCGGAAAGATTGCGGCTTCGGCCGTTCCGTCGAACGTCACGGTGCCGATGCGCTCGCCTTTGATCGGTGTACCGCGGAGACAGGGGAGGCTTTCGCTGCCTTGCTTGGCGGTCGCCTCGCGGGTGGCGCGCAGGGCTGACAACGCAAGCGCATGAACGCCCGCGCCTTCGGTTTGCGCGCGCTTCACTGCTTCGTCGACGATTTCTTTCAGGATAGCCTCGAGGCGATCGTGGCTGGAGGCGGGAAGGTGGTCGGCCTTTGTCGCTGCGAACAAGACACGGTCGATGCGCCGTCCGAGGAACATCGAAAGCCATGAGTTGGCGCCGGGGCGGAAGGCACGCAAAATATCGGTCATGGCGCGTTCGAGATCGCCAACGGCGTCGGCTCCGCGATGCAGCGCTGTCAGCACATCGACCAGCACGATCTGGCGGTCGAGCCTGGCGAAGTGATCGTTGAAGAACGGTTTGACGACGGATGACTTGTAGCTCTCGAAGCGGCGCATCATCATCGCGGCGAGCGAACCGCGGGGCGGGCGTTCTTCAGACGTCAGCGGCATCGGAAAGAATGTCAGCAAGGGCGAGCCGTCGAGTTCGCCCGGCAGCAGGAAGCGGCCAGGGGCGAGCGTCGATTGGGCGCCGCTATCGCGCATGGCGCGCAGGTAAGCCGTGAAGAGTTTTGCGCCGGTAATGGCGATCTGCTCGTCTTCGGCGGCGGCCGGATCGGTGCCGGCGAGAAAATCGAGAAACGGCTTGGCATACTCGGCGCGCGACGGCGAACGTGCGAGCGCCAGGGCGCCAGCCGAGAAAGCGCGGAAGTCCTGCTCCAGCATCGGCAGGTCGATCAGCCATTCGCCGGGGTAATCGACGATATCAACGTGCAGCTTCGAATATCCGGCGAGGCGCTTAAGAGCGTAAGCCGAGCGGTATTCGATGGTGACGCGCAACTCCGAGATGCGCCGGGTGCTTTCGGGCCAGCGCGGCGGTGTTGCGAGCAGGTCCGCCAAATGCGCCTCATAGTCGAAGCGCGGAAT
Organism: Hyphomicrobium sp. DY-1; assembly: GCF_047497105.1. NCBI lineage: Bacteria > Pseudomonadati > Pseudomonadota > Alphaproteobacteria > Hyphomicrobiales > Hyphomicrobiaceae > Hyphomicrobium > Hyphomicrobium sp. DY-1. Next base: position 4,158,427 of record NZ_CP134870.1, read on the forward strand.
GCTGTCGTCGGGCTGGGGTTCGAGGTAGGCGCGGACGATGCGGTGCTCAGCGTCGGCAGCGAAAAAGGGCAGGCGGCCGCCGCTGACAAGATTACGGACGAGCGCTGTAATGAAGACCGTCTTGCCGGCGCGGGACAGGCCTGTCACGCCGAGCCGGATCGACGGCGTCAGGTAATCGGTCAGGCGCGCCTGCGCATCTTTGATGAGAGAGTATGAGATATCAGCCAAGAGGTGCCGCGTGTCGCCAATGAAAAAGGGGCCCGGAAAGGCCCCCCTTTAAGTGGCGTAACTTGCAGGTCGCGACAAGACGTTTCGGGCGCCGGTCTTGCGCCATATCAAGTGCCGCGGCTCAACCGTAGAAAAAGACGATAACGCCTGCAGCCATTACCGCGACGGCCATCAGCATGATGGCGCCGGAACGCAGAAATTCGGACACGGCCTTTCTCCTTTGCCAAGTCCCCCACAACCAGTGTTGGAAGGACCATAGGCTCAAAGGTTTGAATAAGCCCTGACGCGCAGGTTCAGGCGGCGTTCATGGAAGGAAACTGTCGGTTCAGGAGCGAAATCAGGCGTCGTGGGCCTTGCGCACTTCGAATATTTCCATGATCCGGCAGCCGCGATGGGGGCCGTCGACCACGAATGTCCATTTCCCTTCGGTGAAGGTGTCGCACATCTTGACGCCCTTCACGAGAATCCAGTGGCCCTCCTTACCCTTGTGGATGGCCAAAATGTAATAGGCCCAGGCGCTTCTGGGTTTTTGCATCCACGTCCAGAACGTCGGCCGTTCTTTCCTGGCGCGGTGCATGTGGCTTTCTTTCAGCTCCATGCGGTAACCGAAATAGGCGAGCGCGGCTTCGACCTCGTCGGAATAGGTTCCGCGCACGACCGGCTTGCGGTGCGGAGGCAACTCGCGCCCTTCGCGAATGACATCTTCGATCTTCGAAATGCCGTAGCCGGTGATCGCGGAGAGCACATACGGGCCGCAAAAGGCCACGCGGCCGGTGTCGTTATTTGCCGCGCCGAGACTCGACGACGGTGAGCCGGTTGAAAAGCGATCGGTCATGGGGAAAATGCCCTATACAAGCAACGACGGGATGCTCGACCGATACGGTTAAGCAAACGTTAACGACAGGAGCCCGATCCACACCCATGGCAGACCGCGTCAACGTCTCGTTCTTTCAGGAATTGATGGCCACCGTTGCCGAGCAGGGGCGGGCGCTGCTGCCGAAGGCGCTGTTCCGCGACAGCGCGGGAGAGTCGATTGAGGTTCTGTCGCGGGCGCTGATGTCCGGCCGGGGTGAAGCCTCTGGGGTCGCGATTGCGCGGCAGCTTCTCAATCAGCTCAAGAAGGCGAGCAGCGAGGAACGGCTGGCGTTCTATCATTTTCTCGCGGAGGATCTGCAACCCGACGCCGCCGACGTTGCCGAGGCGGCGCGGAATTACCTCGACAACCCATCAGAGAAAACGCTCGGGCGGCTGCAGAGAGCCTCCTATAGCCCGAGACTGGAATTTTTCCGGCGGCTCAACCTGGCGCCCGGAGCGACCGCCGAAATTGTGGCGCTGCGGGCTGACCTTGTTCGTCATATCAAGTCGGACGAGGGGCTGGCTGCCGTTGATCGTGATCTCGAACGACTGCTCGGGTCATGGTTCAACCGCGGCTTTCTCGTGCTTCGCCGTATCGACTGGCAAACGCCGGCGGCGATCCTGGAAAAGATCATTCAATACGAAGCGGTGCACGAAATTCGCGGCTGGGATGACTTGCGCCGTCGTCTCGATCCGAAGGACCGGCGTTGCTTCGCGTTCTTTCATCCGGCGCTGGTCGATGAGCCGCTGATCTTCGTCGAGGTCGCGCTGATGCGCGATACGCCCGATGCGATCTCGACCGTGCTCGACGGCCGTTCAACGGACGATGATGCGCCACCGACGACGGCCGTGTTCTATTCGATCTCAAATTGCCAGGAGGGCCTCAAAGGCGTCTCGTTCGGCAACTTCCTTCTGAAGCAGGTGGTCGAAGACCTGGCGCGCGATGTTTCGACATTGAAGACGTTCGTGACGCTATCGCCGGCGCCGAGTTTCGCGCGTTGGGTCGATCGGGCGCTGGCAAGCGGCAGCGACGTGCCGGTCAGCGCCGAGGATCGCAAGGCGCTCACGCGCCTGCGCGATCCGCGCTGGGTCGAGGATGCCGTCAAGGATGCACCCGGCACGGACGAACTGAAGTCGGCACTGATGGGGCTTGCCGCCTATTATTATCTCTCTGCGCGCTCGAGCGATGAACGCCCCGTCGATCAGGTTGCGCGCTTTCATCTCGGAAACGGCGCGCGGCTCGAACGGCTGAACTGGCTGGGCGATACATCCGAAAAGGGGCTGCGTGAGGCGCATGGCCTGATGGTCAACTATCGCTACGATCTTGCAGAGATCGAGCGCAATCACGAGGCATATGCAGATCAGGGAACTGTCGCTGCCTCACGCGCCGTCCGTGGGCTTCTGCGGCCGCTGGCGAAGACAAAAGGCCTTGCTGCAATGCCAGAACTACTGGCGCTGCCGGGTGTTTCGAAGACGAAGCGTGTTCGCGGCGAGGAACCGCAATCCTAGTCGCACTGCGCTGCCCGGGGCCACCAAGGAGGCCCTTGTAAAGGCTATTTCCCCGTGCAGTATGGGCGCAAAGCGTTGCGCTCTGCGCTGATGTTCGGCTGCCGGATCGTAATGCAATCGTCATAATGAAGGTCCGCGATGCGCTACGATCAAAATGACCGGGAAAGCAGCAATGTCGAGGACCGTCGCGGTCAAGACGGCGGCGGCGGAGGTTTTCAGTTTCCGGGCGGCAATGGCATTCAAATCCCGATCGGCCGCGGCGGGTTCAGCATTACAACGCTGCTGATCATCGGTGCGGTGATGCTGTTCTTCGGCATCAACCCGCTCGACGTTCTGCTTGGACCGAACAGCCAGATTCAGATGCCGCAACTGCCACAGACGACGGAGCGGCCTGATCGTTCGCCGTCGAACATTCCGGGTTTGCCGGGATCCCAGTCGAAAACGGCGAACAATGACGACGCCGAGAAGGAGTTTATCGGCAAGGTGCTTGCCGACACCGAGGACGTTTGGACGTCGGTGTTCAAGAGCTTCGGACGCAATTATCCCGATCCTAAGCTCGTCATCTACAACGGCGCGACGCGTACGCAGTGTGGCGTCGGCCAGACGGCGATGGGGCCGTTCTATTGCCCGCTCGATCAGAAGGTCTACATCGACCTTGCATTCTATGACGAGCTGAAGCGCCGCTTCAACGTGGCCGGAGATTTTGCGCAGGCTTACGTCATTGCGCACGAGGTTGGGCACCACGTACAGAACCAGCTCGGCATTTTGCAGAAGGTGCAGGAGCTGAAGGAGCGTGCAGGCGACGAAGCGACGGCCAACCAGATTCAGGTTCGGACCGAACTGCAAGCGGACTGCCTGGCCGGTGTGTGGGCCAATCTCAACGATCAGATGAAGAAGCGATTACAGCCGGGCGACGTCGAAGAGGCGCTCAACGCTGCGTCTCAGATTGGTGACGACATGATCCAGCGGCGCATGACGGGCCGGGTCGTGCCCGATGCGTTCACGCACGGCACGGCAGCACAGCGCGTCCACTGGTTCAAAGCCGGTCTGGAGTCGGGTCGCATGGATGCGTGCGATACGTTCAACACGGCCAGCCCATAACTCGCCGAGTCCATGAAAAAGGGCCGTTCCCGACGGCCCCTTTCTTTGTGCGGGCAACCAAATAGAGAAGGCCCGCCGCTTTCTTAGAGTTTTAGAGCACGTTGCCGCGATAATCGCTGACCTTGCAGCTGATCGATTGCGCCAGAAGCTCTTTGCACAGCTTACGTGCTTCAGCCTTCGACTTTACCGGTCCGGCAATCAAACCGTAATTGGGATTGCCTGCGGTACCAACGTCGGCATAGCGGGCTTTCAATTGGCTGAGCTGCTCGGGGTGAATTTGCGACAGGGCTCCCCAAGTGATCCGTAGACCGTCGATCGAAGGATCGGTTGCGATCTGGATGCCGTAGGGGTGCGGTGCCGGTTTCACGACGGCCGGACCGAACGAAATTGGCTTGTTTGCAGATTTCTTATCAACGCTGCCGGTTTCGATCGGCGCGCCGACGCGCGGGGGCGAGTTGATGATCTTCGGCGGAGCAGGGCCGCCATCTGCGTCATCGACCGGGGCGGCGTCCGTCCCCGTGGGCTGAGCGGCCGATGCGGTGGTGGTCACAGCCGGTGTCTGCGCCTGGGCGACGCGGACCTTGTCGTCAAGCGCTGCCACTTGCGAACTCAGTTGCTCGGTCTGGGTCGCTTGCGTTGCGACGTCGGCTTTGACTATCGAAATATCGCTTTCGATCTTGCTCAGCGACGCTTTCAGGGTCTCGACGTCCGCGGACACCTTCATGACGGTCGTCTCGGCGGCGTGCTGACGGCCATGCGACAGATCGGGAAGGAGCTGCGGCGCAAAAAACGCGATGCCAAGATAGCCAAGGCCTGCAACACCAAGTACGGCCCAAGCGGCCGAATAGGGCGAAGCGTTGGCTTTCGGGCGCATCGGCTTATCGGTTGCGGGCTTCGTCATGGCGTGTGTCGTCCTACTGCCTTGCGGGTGCTCCGGGCGAGCGGAGCTTCCCCGAATCATTTTCACTACGTGGATGAGGTTGGTTCGGCCTTGCGGCTGCCGCAATGGCATGGCGGGGGAAACATGCGCGAAGCTGTGGACGAAGGCCGAGATGCTGCAGATCGGCTATCCGTCAGTAAAACCACGGCAAAGCGGCTGTGGCGGCATTTGGTCAAGCCGTCTTTCCAAGGAGACTGAAGCGGTTGCGGATGCAGGCCTTGCAGCGCATGGAGGGCAGGCGGTATGGCAGGAGTGGGCTGTGCGCGCGGGCATCTTGGCGTTCGCGTTCCGACCCAGGCTGTAGTTGAAACGCAAGGTCATCCATGAGTCCCCGGCCCTGTCTCTATGTCGTGCTTGCCGCTGGCAAGGGCACACGGATGAAGTCGTCGCTGCCAAAGGTGCTTCACAAGATTGCCGGGCAGTCGATGTTGGCGCACGTTCTTGGGACGGCGTCCTCGACCGGCGGCAGATTTGCTGTCGTGGTAGCTCCCGGTGCTGAGGCCGTTGCTGCAGAAGCGAAACGGCTCGTCCCGGATGTTCAGATATTCGAGCAGGCGAACCAACGCGGGACGGCGGATGCTGTGCTGGCGGCCAAACCTGCGTTTCCGGATAGCAAAGGTCTCGACGTTATCGTGCTGTTTGCCGATACGCCGCTCGTCCGGCCGGAAGTGATCGCCGAGATGCGCGATGCTCTGGATGGTGGTGCTGGGATTGCGGTGCTGGGCTTTCGGCCGAAGGACCCCACGGGCTACGGCCGATTGCTGCTCGACGATACAGGCACGTTGACAGCGATCCGTGAGGAGAAGGACGCGAGCGATGCGGAGCGGAATATCGATCTCTGCAACTCAGGTGTCATGGCCTTTCGAGTGCCGGACCTCGCCGCTCTTCTGGCGCGCATCGGCTGCGACAATGCGAAGGGCGAATTCTATCTCACAGACGCCGTTGCGGTCGGTCGCGAGGCCGGTGTGCGTGCGACGGTCGTCGTATGCGACGAGGACGATGTCGTTGGCGTCAATAGCCGAGAGCAACTCGCGCAGGCCGAAGCGATATGGCAGCGGCGTATGCGTTCGAAGTTCATGCGCGATGGCGTGACGATGATTGCGCCGGAGACGGTCTGGCTGAGTTTCGACACCAGGATCGCGGGCGACGTCAGGATTGAGCCAAATGTCATATTTGGGCCAGGCGTCACTGTCGAAGAAGGTGCCGAAATACTGGGGTTTTGCCATGTCGAGGGGGCAGTCGTCGGCAAGGGTGTCAGACTTGGCCCATTCGCACGGCTGAGGCCGGGAGCGCGTCTCGGCGAGAACGTTCACATCGGCAATTTCGTCGAGGTCAAGAACGTGACGCTCGGGGCAGGAGCCAAAGCAAATCATCTCTCCTACCTGGGCGATGGCAGCGTCGGGGCGCGGGCGAACATCGGCGCGGGCACGATCTTCTGCAACTACGATGGCTTTAACAAGCAGCTGACAGAGGTTGGAGAGGAAGCTTTCGTTGGATCGAATTCGTCGCTTGTGGCGCCGGTGAAGATCGGGAAGGGCGCCTACATCGGTTCAGGAAGCGTCATCACCAAGGATGTCAGCCCCGGCGCGCTGGCGCTGGAGCGGAGTGCGCAGGAGGAGCGTCCTGGGTGGGCGGAGAAGTTCCGCATCATGATGTCCCGTCGCAAAGCGGCGCAAAAAAAGTAACTGTTAACCAGTTGCGGAATTGGCGTGCGCTCGGCACGTGCGGGGCTTTGAAATATACTGTGATTTGAGAACATCCTTAACCGGCTTCATCGTCGGATAAGGGGAAGCGCATTCGGGGGACCGGTCCAATGTGTGGGATCGTCGGAATTCTCGGGAAATCGTCGGTTTCGACCAATCTGGTCGATGCCCTGCGGCGGCTCGAATACCGTGGATATGATTCGGCCGGCATCGCGACGGTCGAAGGCACAGGTATTGAGCGCCGGCGTGCCGAGGGCAAACTTCGCAATCTCGAAAAGCGGCTGATCTCTGAGCCGCTGGGAGGGCGCACAGGCATCGGCCATACGCGCTGGGCGACGCACGGACGCCCAACGGAGCGCAATGCGCATCCGCACATGACCGGCAAGGTGTCCGTCGTCCATAACGGCATCATCGAGAATTTCCGCGAGCTGCGGACGCAGCTTGAGGCGAAGGGCCACAAGTTCGAGACTGACACGGACACCGAAGCCGTCGTTCATCTCATCACGGAAGAGATGGATCGAGGTGCGAAGCCCATCGAGGCCGTCCGCAATGCTTTGCAGCATTTGCAGGGGGCTTTTGCGCTCGGCATCATTTTTGCGGGTGAAGAGGATCTGATGATCGCGGCGCGAAAGGGTTCGCCGCTCGCAATCGGGCACGGTTCCGGCGAAATGTATCTCGGTTCGGACGCCATCGCCCTTGCGCCGTTCACGGATGCAATCACTTATCTCGAGGAAGGCGACTGGGCTGTTCTGCGCCGTTCGGGCGCCGAGATCTTCAATATCGACGGTGTCCGCGTCGAGCGGCCGCTCGTCAAAGCCGTTGCGAGCTCTCTGTTGATCGACAAGGGCAACTATCGCCATTTCATGGCGAAGGAAATTCACGAGCAGCCGGAGGTGATTTCGCACACGCTGGCGAATTACCTCGACATGACGGCTGGGCGCGTACGTTTTCCCGATCTCGGCGTCGATCTATCGACGATCAGCCGGGTTACGATCTCGGCGTGCGGCACGGCCTATTATGCCGGGCTCGTCGCAAAATACTGGATCGAGCGGTTCGCACGCGTCCCGGTCGATATCGATGTCGCATCGGAAATGCGTTATCGCGAGGCGCCGCTGCCGGAAAAAGGCTTGGCGGTCTTCGTTTCTCAATCCGGCGAGACGGCCGACACGCTCGCGACGCTTCGGTACGCCAAGGCCAACGGCCAGCGTATTGCGTCCATCGTGAACGTCCGGACGTCGACGATCGCGCGCGAATCACATGCCGCGTTGCCGACGCTGGCGGGGCCGGAAATCGGAGTTGCGTCGACAAAAGCGTTCACTTGCCAGCTTTCGGTTCTGGCCTGTCTCGCAATTGCGATCGCCCGGGCGCGGAACACGATCACGGCTGAGCAGGAGGCATCTCTCATCAAATCTCTGATGGAAGTGCCCCGGCATGTGGCGTCCATTCTGAGGAGCGATGAGGCCTATCTGGCCGTCGCTCACGAACTGGCAAAAGCGGACGATGTGCTGTACCTGGGGCGCGGATCGAGCTTCCCCATCGCCCTCGAAGGCGCGTTGAAACTTAAGGAAATTTCTTACATCCACGCCGAGGGCTACGCCGCTGGCGAGCTGAAGCACGGCCCCATCGCGCTGATCGACGAAAGCGTGCCGGTCGTCGTGGTGGCACCGGAGGACGAACTGTTCGAGAAAACGGTTTCGAACCTTCAGGAGGTCGCGGCGCGGGGCGGGCAGGTCATCCTGATTTCGGATGCCGATCCGGACAAGGCCGGATGTAAACTTGCCGGGCATATCCCGATGCCAAAGGTTGACCCATTTGTCGCGCCAATGATCTATGCTGTTCCTACTCAGCTCATCGCCTATCAGACGGCGGTGCTGATGGGGACCGACGTTGACCAACCCAGGAATCTGGCGAAGTCAGTTACGGTGGAGTAGCCCAAAGCCGGCGCATTGGGGGTGGGGGCCCTTAATTCGCCTCGTTCCGCTGGTTCAATTATCAGCGCGAAGGGAGGGTTACGCCACTTCAGAACGTGACCATTGGGGAAGGTACGGGAGATGACGCAATTCCAAGTGCTCGCGCGCCAGGCGGCGCTCGCTGCTACTGTGGCGTGCGTATTTGCAAGCACCCTTGCGGTTTGGCCGTCTATCGGCGAGGCGCGTAAGGCAAAAGCAGCGAGCGGGCCTGCAGGTCCGTCGGCGCAAGGTCCGCAGGCTGGTGCGGGTGGCGATGCCGCTCAGAAGGCTGCCGAGACCGAAGCGGCCAAAAAAGCCTATGATGCTGGCCTCAAGGCTTATGCCGCCGGGAAATTCAAGCCGTCGATCGAACAGCTATCGGTGGCGATTAAATCCGGCAAGCTGTCGTCGCCGGAATTGGCCAAGGCAATGTTTACACGCGGCCGGGCCTACAAAAAGGACAATCAAGCAGGTCTGGCGATTTCCGATCTCACAAGCGCGATCTGGCTGAAAAACGGATTGAGCCCCGATGAGCAGAAGTCGGCGATGGCCGAGCGGTCAGAGGCCTACAGCATGGCCGGCCTTTCGGATACCGGCAGCCGACCCGACCAGCGCGTTATCGGCACACCTGCCGTCGCTTCAGCACCGGCGTCGAATGTGACTGCGAATGCAGCGCCAGGACCGAACGCCGGTTCCGCAGGGCTGTCGGCCGCGGCCGTCGCCGAGGCCGCCAATGCCCAGAAGGCAGCCGCCAATACGGACGCGGCGTCGGCTGAGAGCACGCCTTCGCCCGTCAATGGCGAAACGACACTTCAGTCTGCTGCTGCTGGCAGTGTCGCCGGGACCCCGGCAAAGCCTGCGTCATCGGGCATTGCGGGCTTCTTCGGCTGGGGACAGTCGTCCACGCCGCAGCCACAACCGGAGCCCGCGCCTGTCGCAGCAGCGCCAAGCACAGGATCGTCGTTCACTCAGACGGTCACCGCCATTCCGGGGAATGTGTCCGGTTTCTTCTCAAACATGTTCAGCGGCGGCGGCTCGTCTGCGCCGGCGCCCGCAGCACCGCCACCGGCTGGCGTGACGACGGCATCGACCGTTGCGGTTGCGCCCGAGACATCAAGCTGGAGCAGTGCGACGACTGTTGCAAACCATGGCCAACATGATGTGATCCGCGCCGAGAAGGCGTCCTATTCGCGAGAAGCGCAACCTGCTGCGCCTGTCGTGACGAAGGGCAAGTTCAAGATCCATATCGCAGCGCTGCGCTCGAAGGCTCAGGCCGATGCGTTGGCTCAGAAGCTCATGGCGGAGCACGGTGCGGAGCTTGGCAATCATCGGCCGGTCGTCGATTCCGCAGTGATTGGCAGCATGGGCACCTTCTATCGGGTTCGTATCGGCGGCTACGCTTCGCAAGCCGAGCCGCGAAGCCTCTGCAACAAACTCAGAAGCAGTGGCCTTGACTGTCTGGTCGTGACAAACTGAGGGATGCCCGTCCCTCCGTCGGGTCTGATGCTCGAGTAGGAGAGAATGGTTCCTCCCCCGGTTGATCCTGAGCACGATGTCCGTCGCGTGATGGGCGTTACGCCGTCCGACGCGCAATTGACAGCGGGCCTCAAGCGCCTTGCGAGCGACAGCGGAAAAACAGGCTGGCGGCTCGGCTCGCGTTTTCGCAACGCGTTTTTGACGGGCCTCGTCATCGTCGGCCCCGTCACCATTACGCTTTGGCTGATGTGGGGCGTGATCCATTGGATCGACGCCTGGATCAAGCCGCTCTTGCCGACCTGGTTCAATCCCGACACCTATTTGCCGTTTCCGGTTCCAGGCTTCGGGCTGGTCATCGCGGTTTTCGGTTTAACGCTGATAGGCGCGCTCGCTGCAAACCTTCTCGGCCGTGCGCTGGTGTCTTCCGGCGAACTGATGATGTCGCGCACGCCGATCGTCCGTAACGTTTACGGCGCGCTTAAGCAGATCTTTGAGAGCGTGATCTCGACAACGGGTCCAAGCCAGAGCTTTCAGAAGGTGGGGATGATCGAATTCCCCTCGAAAGAGATCTGGAGCCTCGTGTTCGTGACGGGGGAGACGACCGGCGAGATCAAGGACGTGCAACCCGGCGGTGAGGGCGATCTGCTGACCGTCTTCATGCCGACCGGCATTGTGCCGCCGACGGGCTTCATCTGTTTTGTGCCGCGCTCGAACGTGGTGTTCCTGAACATGACGGTCGAGGAAGCGGCCAAGATTATTCTATCGGGCGGCATCGTCATGCCGAATACCGAGCAGGAAAAGCTCAAGCTTCTTGCTGAGGCTGCCGCGAAGAAAAAATCACGCTTCCGGCGCGGTGGCGACAAGCCGGCTGCTTAGATATTCGATTGAACCCTCCCCCTTGCGGGGAGGGTGGCGCAAAGCGCGTGGTGGGGGGCTATAGCCCCCACCGCTAACCCCTCCCCGCAAGGGGGTGGGGAATTTTGATGACGATCTTGAACGTTGGGACGCGGTGAGCGCTTGCGTGTCTTCGGCCGATCTACGCAGCGCGAAACAGGCGGACGGCTTCGTCGCATTCGAAGAGATAGAGCAGCGTACGCAGCGCTTGCCCGCGCGGTGAGACGAGGTTGGGATCTTTTTCGAGTATTAGCACCGCGTCGTCGCGTGCCGCTTCGAGGAGGGCATCGCGTCCCGGAACATCTGCGATGCGGAACCCCGGGTCACCGCTTTGGCGCGCACCGAGAATTTCGCCGCCGCCGCGCAGCTCCAAATCCTTCTCCGCGATTTTGAAGCCGTCTTCGGTTTCTTCCATCATCTTGAGGCGTGCTTCGGCGGTCTCGCCGAGCGGCGATTTATAAAGCAGCATGCAGAAGGATTCCCGCGCACCGCGGCCGACGCGTCCGCGCAACTGGTGCAGCTGGGCGAGGCCGAAGCGCTCGGCATGCTCGATCACCATGATGTTGGCATTCGGCACGTTAACGCCGACCTCGATAACGGTAGTTGCGACGAGAATTTTGAGCCGGTTCGCGGCGAACGCGGCCATCGTCTCGTCTTTCTCCTTCCCGCTCATGCCGCCGTGGAGCAAACCCACCGTGTCGCCGAAGAGTTGGCGGAGATAGGCATAGCGTTCTTCCGCTGCGGCGAGATCGGTCAGCTCGGAGCTTTCGATCAGCGGGCAGACCCAATAGACCTGTGCGCCTTCCTCAAGCTGTACGCGGATGCGGTCGATCAGGCGTTCGAGCAGTTCGAGCGGCGCGGCCTTGGTGACGACGGGTTTGCGTCCGGCAGGCTTTTCGGTGAGCTTCGAGACGTCGAGGTCGCCGTAATGGGTCATCAACAGTGTGCGCGGAATGGGCGTGGCGGTCATGACGAGGACGTTGGTGTCGCCATTTGTGCCTTTCGACTGCAAAGCCATGCGCTGGTGCACGCCGAAGCGATGCTGTTCGTCGATGACGGCAACCGCGAGATCCTTAAAGATCACATCGGATTGAAACAGCGCGTGCGTGCCGACGAGAATGTCAATCTCGCCCGATGCCAAGCGCGAGATGACGGCGTCGCGGGCTTTGCCCTTCTCGCGACCCGTGAGAAGCGCAAGGCGCAGCCCGGCGGCTTCTGCGAGAGGCGCGATCGTGTCGATGTGCTGGCGGGCGAGAACTTCGGTCGGCGCCATCATCGCGGCCTGGGCGCCCGCTTCCACCGCGACCGCCATCGTCATCAGCGCGACAACGGTTTTGCCGGAGCCGACGTCACCCTGCAGCAGACGCAGCATGCGGTGGGAAGCTGCGAGGTCGGCCGAAATTTCTTCAAGCGCGTTCTTCTGTGACCCGGTCAGCGAGAAGGGAAGCGCGGCGGCGATCTTGGCGCGGATTTCGCCGTTGCCCGACAACCGGCGTCCGCGCTCGGTCTTGAGGTTGCGACGGACCAGCGCGAAGGCGAGCTGCCCGGCCAGAAGCTCGTCGAAGGCGAGGCGCTGCCATGGCGCAGCACCGCTCGAAACGTCCTGCGCGTCGTCGGGGCGATGGACGCGGGAAATCGCGTCCTTGAAATTCGGCCAGTCGCGGGCCTTCAGCCAGTGACCCTCTTGCCATTCGGGAAATTCGGGGACGCGATCGACGGCCTGACGTGCGGCTTTCAACGCGATCTTTCCGGAGAGGCCCGCGGTGAGCGGATAGACAGGCTCCAGCATCGGCATCTCGTCACGCGCTTCCGGCGAGACGATATAATCCGGGTGGGACATCTGCAGGTTCTCGCCGTAGCGCTCGATGCGGCCGGAGACGAAACGGATTTCGCCGACGGGGAGCTGCCGCTCGATGAACTTGTGTTCTGCATGGAAAAACACCAGATCGATACGGCCCGTATCGTCCTCGCAGGTGACTTTATAGGGGGCCTTGGTGTTTCCGCGTGGCGAGGGTTTGTGCTTCAGTACGCGAAGTTCCAGGGTGACGATGGTGCCGGGGATGGCCTCGGTCAGGCGCGGCTGGCTGCGGCGGTCGATGACGCCAGTCGGCATATGCCAGAGCACGTCGATGACGCGAGGCTCCGAGATGCCGGGGGGCAGCGCCAGGCACTTTTTCAGCAGCAGGATCAGGCGAGGGCCGATGCCGCCGAGCGTCTGTGCCGATGCGAAAAGCGGGTTCAGGAGGGCTGGTCGCATCGTCGAAAGGGGCCTGCGGTTGTTCAGATTCGCGGCCGCGCCCTAAGGTCGCGGCAATAAGCATCGCCCGCCGCGCTAGGCGAGCCAAGCTGCGGGCGCTATACGAGCCCTTCGCGAATGGCGCACCGTGACGGCCGGCCGGCACTCCGTCAAGCTGCCGGCGGCGCTTTATACCATTGCCATGCAACCCGAGCTGCAAATGACCGATGAACTGGAAACGCGCAGGCGGCGGGCGTCTTACCGCGCGCATCACCGCGGCACGAAGGAAATGGACGTTCTTGTCGGACGTTATGCCGATGACCGGCTGCCGGGCTATTCTGGCGAGGAGATCGCGCGCTTCGAGCGGTTCCTGACCATCCCCGATCCGGCGCTGCAGCAATGGATTTTTTCGGGCGAGGGTTTTGCCGGCATCGAGTTCGAAGATCTTGTGAATGACATTCGCGCCTTTCATGGCCTCAGCGCCACGGCGAGCTAAGACGAGTTGATGACGACAGACGTTCAAAATTCACGCGCAATCTTTTCAGGCGTTCCGGAAGGCTTCGACGGCCGCGTCATTGCGGACGTGACGAAGGCTGCGCGCTCAGGCGATCTGCCGGGCATTCATCTGCATGTCGCTCGCGACGACCGGCGGCTCGACGAATTGCAGGCGGCGGTAGCGTTCTTTGCGCCCGATGTTTCGGTCGTGCCGTTCCCGTCGTGGGATACGGTGCCGTACGACCGCACCAGCCCCAATCCGGAGATTGTATCGAAGCGGATCACGGCGCTTGGCAAGCTCGCGGTCGGCGGACGCAAAAAGCCGACGCTGGTGCTGACGACGGTCAATTCGATTTTGCAGCGCGTGCCGCCACGCAGTTTCATCCGCGGGGCGGTGAAGACGATTGCGCCAGGGCAGCGGCTCGATCCGGCTGACCTGATCCGGCGACTGGAGTCCTACGGCTACGATCGCTCCAGTACAGTGATGGAGCCCGGCGAATATGCGCAACGCGGCGGTATCGTCGATCTTTATCCGCCGGGACGAAGCCTGCCGATCCGCCTCGATTTCTTCGGCGACCAGTTGGAGTCCGTCAAGGCGTTCGATCCGGAGACGCAGCGCTCGCAGAAGCCGGTGCCGAAGTTCTCGCTGATGCCGGTCAGCGAAGTGGCATTCGGCGAGGCGGCGACGGCGCTGTTCCGCACGCGCTACGTCGCGCTGTTCGGCGGCAACACGGGCGACGATCCGCTTTACGAGGCGGTCAGCAGCGGGCGCCGCTATGTCGGTCAGGAGCACTGGCTGCCCCTGTTTCATCCGAACCTCGAGACGCTGTTCGATTACCTCCCGGGTGTAGGCATCAGTTTCGATCATCTTGCAGACGAAGCGGTCCAGCGGCGCTTCGAGCAGATCCGAGAGCACTATGAGGCGCGCGTCGACTCGCTCGAAGGCCAGCGTTTCGGCGCGCCGCCGTACAAGCCGGTGCCGCCCGATCAGATGTTCCTCGACGGCAAGGACTGGAAGGCGGCGCTCGATGCGCGGACCGTTTCGCGCCTGACGCCGTTCGACGATCCGGGTACGACGAATGTCTACCAGATGCACGGTAAGCGCGGGCGCACGTTTGCGGCCGAGCGCGCCAATCCGGATGCGAACGTGTTCGATGCGGCCGTCGGACATATCCGGCGCATTCAGGGCGACAATCGGCGCGTTATTCTTGCGTGCTGGACGCCGGGCGCGCGCGAGCGGCTCATAACGCTGCTTGAAGATCATGGGTTGAAGGACGCCGTAAAGGTCGACGACTTCGCTGGCGTGCAGGCGATGCGCCCTAAGGAGACGGCGTTCGCGGTGTTCGGCATCGAGGAAGGCTTCGAGACGCCAGACTTCGCCGTCATCGCCGAGCAGGACATTCTGGGTGACCGGCTCGTGCGGCAACGACGCCGCGCGAAAAAAGCCGCCGACGTTCTCACCGAGGCGACGAGCCTTTCGGTCGGCGATCTCGTCGTGCACAGCGATCACGGTATCGGCCGTTTCCACGGCTTGCAGACGATCACGGCGCTCGGCGCGCCGCACGACTGTCTGGAACTGCATTACGCGGGTGGCGACAAGCTGTTCCTGCCGGTCGAAAACATCGAGCTGCTGTCGCGCTACGGCTCGGACGAAGGTGACGCGCAGCTCGACCGTCTCGGCGGCGTCGGCTGGCAGACGCGCAAGGCCAAGCTCAAAAAGCGGCTGCGCGAGATTGCCAACGAGCTTATCAAGATCGCGGCGATGCGGGCAATGCGGGAAGCGCCCGTGCTTATTCCGCCGACCGGCGCTTACGATGAGTTCGTCGCGCGCTTTCCCTACGAGGAGACGGAGGACCAGGCGGCGAGCATCGATGCCGTTCTTGCCGACATGGCGTCGGGCAAGCCGATGGACCGCCTTGTTTGCGGCGACGTCGGTTTCGGCAAAACGGAAGTCGCCATTCGCGCGGCGTTTACTGCTGCAATGAACGGTTTGCAGGTTGCGGTCGTGGTGCCGACGACCCTGCTAGCGCGACAGCACTTCCGCACATTTGCGCAGCGCTTCCAGGGCTTGCCCGTGACGATCGCGCAGGCGTCCCGCATGGTCAGTGCGAAGGATCTCGCCGAGGTGAAGGCGGGACTGAAGTCGGGCAACGTCGACATCGTCGTCGGCACGCACGCGCTGCTTGGTAAGGGCATCGACTTCGCACGGCTTGGGCTTTTGATTATCGACGAGGAGCAGCACTTCGGCGTCAATCACAAGGAACGCCTGAAGAAGATGCGCGAGGATGTGCACGTGCTGACGCTGTCGGCGACGCCGATCCCGCGCACGCTGCAACTTGCACTGACGGGCGTGCGCGAACTTTCGCTCATCACCACACCGCCGGTCGATCGCCTCGCGGTGCGCACGTTTATTTCGCCATTCGATCCGGTGATTTTGAAGGAAGCGCTCAGACGCGAACGCTTCCGTGGCGGCCAAACGTACTACGTCGCGCCGCGTATTTCTGATCTCGACGACATCGCGGAATTCCTGCGCGAAGCGGTGCCCGATCTGGCGTTTGCGCGCGCAACGGGGCAGATGTCACCGACCGAACTCGAAGACGTCATGACGGCGTTCTATGAGGGCAAGTACGACATTCTGCTTTCAACGGCGATTGTCGAATCCGGTCTCGACGTGCCGAATGCGAATACGCTGATCGTGCACCGCGCCGATATGTTTGGCTTGGCGCAACTTTACCAGCTTCGCGGACGCGTCGGCCGTTCCAAGACGCGCGCTTACGCGTACATCACGACGCCGCCGGATAAAAAGCTGACTGAGGGCGCGGAGAAGCGGCTCAAGGTTCTGCAATCGCTCGATACGCTTGGCGCGGGCTTCTCGCTGGCGTCGCACGATCTCGATATTCGCGGCGCAGGCAACCTGCTCGGCGAAGAACAGTCGGGTCATATTCGCGAGGTCGGCTTCGAGCTTTATCAGTCAATGCTCGAAGAGGCGGTCGCGGCGATGAAGGGCGGCGATCTCGAAGCGGACGACAAGTGGAGCCCGGAGATCCAGCTCGGTACGTCGATCATGATTCCGGAAAGCTACGTCACGGATCTACAACTTCGCCTCGGTCTCTATCGGCGTTTGTCGAGTTTCGAAAAGCGCTCCGAGATCGATGCGTTCGCAGCGGAATTGGTCGATCGCTTCGGTCCGCTGCCGGACGAAGTTGGCCATCTGCTCGACGTCATGGAGATCAAAGGCCTGTGCCGCACGGCGGGCATTGCGAAGGTCGATGCGGGTCCCAAGGGCGCCGTCATCACGCTTTACAAGGGGCGGTTTGCGAACCCCGAAGGACTCATCTCGCTCGTGCAGAATTCGCGCGGCCTTCTCAAGGTGCAGCCCGATCAGCGGCTCGTCTATCGCTCGGATTGGGACTTGCCAGAGCTGCGTCTCAAGGGCGTGCGTGCGCTGGTGCAGCAGTTCGCCGACCTCGCCGCGAAAACCAAAAAGGCGGCTTAGGTTTTTGTCTTCGACACCGTCATGCCGGTCTTTGCCGGGATGACGGTTATTTCGACTGAAGCAGCGGTGCGAGCGCCTTGCGCTGCACCTTGCCGTTGGCGGTGCGGGGGAGCTTGTCGACGAAGACGATTTCTTTCGGCACCTTGTAGGCAGCGAGGCGTTCGGAGGCGAAGGCTTTGACGGTGTCGGCGTCGATCTTCGCTGCATCGTTGCCGACGACGAACGCGCCGATGATCGACACATCGCTCCGTATGCGGATTTCTGAACACGCGACTTCGGCCACGCCAGGGCACGCTGCGAGCGCCGCTTCGATTTCGAGCGGCGAGACGCGATAACCGCCTGCGTTCATCAGTTCGTTGGCGCGGCCGAGATGCGTGACGTAGCCATCGGCGTCGATGGAACCGAGATCGCCGCCAACGAACCACTCGCCGCGCATGACTTCAGCTTCCTCGTCTGGGCGGTTCCAATAGCCGAGCATCAGGCCGGGATCGGAGCGATGGACGGCGATCAGGCCTTCGGCGCTAGTCGGCAACGGTTGATTGCCGCCTTCTGCGGGAAGGATCGCGATGCGACGGCCCGCCTGCGGTTTGCCTACGGTGCCGAAGCGATAGGGCACGTCTGGACCTGTCGAGATGTACGTCGAGATCTCGCTCATACCGAGGGCTTCGTAGAGCGGCAGGCCGGTGGTTGCGGTCCATTCCTCGATCAAACCGGGCGGCGGCGTTTCGCCCGCCGTCAATCCGTGGCGAAGCCGGCCTAGGGTGCCGCGTTCGGGGCGCGCGTATTTCAGAATTTGGCGATAGACGCCGGGCACGGCGGCGAACAGCGTCGCGCCGGTTGAAGCGATGAGGGCTGGCCAAAGCTCGGGCGCCTTATCGCCGGTACAGACAATGGCCGTTGCGCCGTTCGCCCACGGGTCGGTCAGGCCGACGCCAAGCGTGAACGTCCAGTTGAAGGCACCTGCGTGCAGCATGCGGTCATCAGGCGTGATGCCATACCAGCCCTGATACATCGGGCGGCGGCCGAGAGCGGAGCGCTGTGCGTGCAGCACGCCCTTGGGTTTCGACGTCGTGCCGGAGGTGTAGATCAGGAATGCGGGATCGTCGGTGGCGGTCGGTGTGTAGTCGGCGCGCGTCGGTCCGCGCATCAGTAAAGCGACGTCAGCGGATGTCAGGACGATCGCGCCAGGCATGATGTCATCGGTGAGCGGCGACGATGTTGCGATCGCCGCGGCGCCGCTGTCTTCGAGAAGCGATTTCAGTTCCGTTGCCGTCAACTGATCGGACAAGGGGAGAGCGATGAAGCCGCCGGCCATCGCCGCAAAGAACAGCAACGCCGATTGGCTGGAGTTACCAAGGCGAATGGCGATGCGGTCGCCGGGCTTTAGGCCGCGCTCTGCCAGTCCTGCTGCGAGGCGCAGGATAGCGTCTTCGATCTCGGCGAACGTCCAGCTTTCCTGCGGCCGTTCGGGCGTCGCGGTATCGTAGACGAGCAGCGCCGTTTTATCGGGCGTGCTGCGTGCGGCCCGACCGATAGCGTAGTCCGCCATGTTGAAGGGCGTGCCGTCTAACGGTGTCATTTCGGCTCGGTCCACCATGTGTCGACGGAATAGCCGAAAAGAGGTGTCTTGTCGGGATGCTTGAGGCGCGCCCAATAGGGCACCCATTGGCGCGGCGTGTAGAACAGCGGCACGACGTAGTCGCCCGACAGCAGGACGCGATCCAATGCGCGTACGGAAGAGACAAAATCCGTTTCGGTGTTGGCGGCGAGCATGGCGTCGATCATCGCGTCGGCGGCTGGGTTTCTGACGCCGGCGAAATTGAACGAGCCCTTTGCGCCAGCCGTTTTTTCCGACCAGCGGAAGAGCTGTTCGTTGCCGGGAGAGAGCGATGCGTACCAGGTGTTCTGGATCATATCGTAATCGAATTCGGTCAACCGCGCCTGATACTGGGCGCTGTCGACGAGGCGGACGCGCGCCTGGATTCCGAGCGGTGCGAGGCTTCGCGCATAGCTCAGCAACAACGCTTCCTGGGCGTTGCTGTTGGCAAGAATTTCAAAAGAAAGAGGCTGGCCGGTCTTGCCGTTGATCATGCGGCCGTCTTTCAGGACCATGCCCGCCTTTTTCAAAAGCGCAAAGGCTGCGCGTTGGGTCGGGCGGTCCTGGCCGCTGCCGTCAGTCGTCGGGAAGCGATAGGTGCCAGCCATGATCTCGGGCTTAACGGCATCCGGATACGGCGCGAGCAGCTTTTGTTCGTAAGCGTCGGCGGAATGGCCGGTGGAGGCGAGATATGAACGCTCGAAGTAGCTTTCGGTGCGCTTATAGAGACCGTTGTAAAGCGTGCGGTTGCACCATTCGAAATCAAAAAGCATCATCAAAGCGTGCCGGACCATGGGATCGGCAAAGATGGGCCGGCGGGTGTTAAAGACGAGGGCTGTCATGCCTGCCGGTAAGCCGATGTCGAACTCAGCTTTGATGATACGCCCGTCGCGGACGGCGGGGATATTATAGCCCGTGGCCCAGCGGCCGGGGTCTTCTTCCAGGCGCAGGTCGATGTTCCCCGCCTTGAAGGCTTCGAACATGGATGAGGCGTCGCGGTAGTAATCGAAGCGGATCTCGTCGAAATTGAACCGGCCGCGATTAACGGCCAGATCCTTGCCCCAATAGTCCGGATTGCGCTGGTAGATGATCGAGCGTCCGGCGTCGATTTTCGACACCGTGTAGGGGCCGGAGCCGACGAGCGGCGTCATCGAGGCAGCTTCGAATTTCTCCGGCGTGGTCGCGTGGGCGGCGAAGACCGGCATCAGGCCGAGGATGAATGGCAATTCTCGGTCGCTGGCGTCTTCGAATGTGAAGCGAACGCTGCGGTCGCCGATCTTTTCGGCTTTCGTGACCTTGGCGAAATAGGTCCGGTGATTGGGGCGGCCTTTGTCCTTCAAGAGCTGAAACGAGTTGAGGACATCTTCGGCGGTGACCGGCTGGCCGTCGGAAAATCGCGCGGCTGGGTTAATGGCGAACGTCACGGATTTGTGGTCGTCGGCGATGTCGATCGTCTCGGCGAGCAGGCCATAGAGGGTGAAGGGCTCATCGAGGCTGCGCGCCATCAGACCTTCGATGACAAATTCCCGAATGCCGGATGCGGGCGTGCCGCCGACGATCAGCGGGTTCACGTTTTCATAGGAGCCGAGGACGCCGAGCGTCAGCTTGCCGCCTTTCGGCGCGTTCGGATTTACGTAGGGGAATGCCGTGAAATTGTCCGAAAAGAGCGGTTTTCCGTGCAGTGCAACGGCGCGAACCGGAGCGGCCTCAGCGCTCCAGCCAAGCGTGACCGTGAGCAGCAGTGCGAGAGAGAATTTCCCAAATGACATTCCAGGCACCAGAAAGCCGTCCACGTGTTTGGTAAAGCGGGATAATTCCCGGCATTCAAGATGCCCATCGAATAAGCCGTGGGCATGTTCTAGCGGCGGTTTCGACCTGCTGTCCAGCTTGTCGCAGTTGCAGAGCGGCCACGTTTGAGAAGGCTGCGGAAAAGCCCCCAATAGGGGCTCGATCCGGTCACGGGATTGCCGTATTCGGAGCCTTACTCGGCTCAGGAACGGCAAGAGGTATATGCCGGGTCTGCGCGAGCTTGCAATGTCGAGCAAACGGCGCGGCGACTTTGAGGGGACGAACCGGCGGGGCTGGTTCAAAACAAGCGAGGATTTTTACGTTGATGGCAAACGCAGTATTGCGCACGGGCGGTAGGGCGCTCGTTTCAGCCGTTGCTATGTTGGCGGTAATCGCTGCTGCGTCCGCCGGCGCTCAGGCCGCGGACGCCAAAAAGGCGCCGGCGCCTGCGAAGACCGCCGCTGCTAAACCCCAAAGCGCATGGGTCAAGCTTTGCGAGAAGGCGCCTGTCGTCACGAAGGGGCCCGACGGCAAGGACGTCAAGACCGAGAAGTCGCTCTGCCTCACGCATCATGAGCGTCTCGACGGCAATACCGGCATGGTTCTGGTTTCGGCGGCGATCCGCACCGTCGAGGGCTCGCCCAAGAAGTCGCTGATGATCATGGTGCCGCTCGGCATGGCCATCCCGCCGGGCATTCGCGCTGCCGTTTACACGAAGGCCCAGTGGGCCGCTGCCTCGAAGGGCGAGAAGATCGACGAGAAGCAGTTGAAGCCTATCGAACTGCGTTATGCGCTTTGCCATCCGGCAGGCTGCACGGCCGAGACGGAAGCGACGCCTGAGATCTTGAAGGAAATGTCGACGGGCGGCGGCATCATGGTTCTGGCCATGAACGCTGCGGCGCAGCCGATCGGCTTCCCGGTTCCGCTCGACGGCTACAACGAAGCCGCTGCAGGTCCTCCGGTCGACAACAAGAAATACGCCGAAGCTCGCAGCCAGCTGATGGCGCAAATCCGCCAGCGTCAGCAGCAGGCGGCCGAGAAGTGGAAGGCCAACGAGATGAAGAATCTGCCGCTCGATGGTCCGGGCGCGCCTCCGATCGAGAAGGCGCCGACGACGACGAGCTCGACGAAGAAGTAATCGTCGGACCAGCGTTACTCTAAATCGAAACCGCCCCGATCCTTTCGGGGCGGTTTTTTTGTTGCGTGGGTACGGGATGCTGTCCGGGCAGGCAGAGGTTGGCTCTCTCGGACTGATCTGAGGGCGCTCTCTCCTTGGCGAGAAGGGGCAGGGTGAGGGAGGGCTTGAGCCTTCGGAGCGTCTTACGCTGGATTCCCGATCGGCTTCGCAGGCTCGTCCGATCGAGAATGACGATGTTACGAAGACGACGTCAGGTGAGAGGGGTCAGTTATTCGCTTCGGGGCGAAGCCGATAGCCGCCGTTGCCGTCGATGATGAAGTGATCTTCGATGTCGGGATGGCGCAGCGGCTGCTGCGTATCGTCGAGCAGCAGGTTCTGCTCGGACACGTAGGCGAGGTAGGTCGTCTCGGCGTTCTCGGCGAAGAGGTGATAGTAGGGCTGGTCCTTGTGAGGGCGGACCTCTTCAGGGATCGACAGCCACCACTCCTCGGTGTTCGCAAACTCCGGATCGATGTCGAAGATCAGTCCGCGGAACGGATAAAGCCGATGGCGGACGACCTGACCGATCGCGAACTTTGCATGCTTAATGTCACTCATGGCGTAAATGTGTGGCGGTTGCGGCCCGTGCGCAAGCCCATATCCACGCCCTAGAGGTCGCCATAAAGTGCCGCGCGCTCGGCGTCTTTCGAGGCCACGATCTTGGCCAGATCGACGATGACCTTCGCCTGTTTCCAGGTGGCGTCGTCCTGCATCTTGCCGTCGAGCATGACGGCGCCGGTGCCGTCCGGCATGGCGTCGAGGATGCGCTTGGCAAATTTCACCTCGACCGGATCGGGAGAGAACACGCGTTTCGCGATTTCGATCTGGGTGGGGTGCAGCGTCCAGGCGCCGAGGCAGCCCTGGAGAAAAGCATTCCGGAACTGGGCTTCGCAGGCGGCGAGGTCGGAGAAGTCGCCGAACGGGCCGTAGAACGGCTTCAGGCCGTAGGCGAGGCAGGCGTCGACCATCTTGCCAACGGTGTAGTGCCAAAGGTCCTGCTGGTAGAAGGCGCGCGGTGCTGACGTATTGTCCTTCTGGGCGTCGGCCAGCACACCGTAATCGGGGTGGCCGCCGCCGACGCGGGTCGTCTTCATGCCGCGGGAGGCGGCGAGGTCGGCCGGGCCGAGGCTCATGCCGTGCATGCGCGGCGAGGCTGCGGCGATGGCTTCGACGTTGTTGACGCCTTCGGCGGTCTCGAGAATGGCGTGGATCAGGATCGGCTTCTTGACGCCATGCTTGGCTTCGAGCTGGGCCAGAAGCTGGTCGAGGTAGTGGATGTCCCACGGGCCTTCGACCTTGGGTAGCATGATGACGTCGAGCTTGTTGCCGACGGCGGCGACGATTTCGGTGACATCATCGAGAATCCAAGGCGAGTTCAGGCAGTTGATGCGGGTCCAGACGCCGGTTGCACCGAAGTCGTTGTCGCGGACCATCTCGATGAAGCCTTTGCGGGCGTTCTCTTTCTGGTCCATTGGCACGGCGTCCTCGAGATTGCCGAGCACGACGTCGACCTGAGACGCCAGGTCCTTGATTTTGGAGCGGATTTTCTCGTTATGCGGCGGCACGAAATGGATCATGCGCTCGAGCTTCACGGGCAGTGCGCGATAGGGCTCCGGCGCGCCAATGGCGAGGGGCGAAAAGTGCTTGGCGGGCGTGCGCGTCGAAGCCATCGGCAGCTATCCTGTTCAAACGTTTGGAGGATCGTGCATCCTTTAGGGGACGTGCGGCGGCTGTCAACTCTTTGAGGGCGCCTTGCGACTCCTCTGCGGGGAGCTGGCCGCAAGGCGCGCCACACACTCTCGCCGCCGCGTGTTTGTCGCACCGGCGGGAAAATCGGAGACGGAGCGCGCCGGCACCTGGTGCCGTTCTCGTTCCGAAGAATGAAACAGCGCCTTGGCGCGCTCCGTAGCTGGGATTCTGATCGACCGGTCCGGCATGGGAGGTTCCTTACTCCTCCGACGGTTGGTACCGTATTCGCGCGGATCACCGGACGGTTCGCTCCGTTCGGGCCTCGGGCCGTTACCCCCTTGTGCCGCAAACGTTCGACCAGCCGCTCACCCCCAATCTCCAAACGGTCTCGAGACTGTCCGTCGTATCTTCGAGGCGAGGTGGGGTCAGTATGCGGCCTGCGGCACGAGCGGGGATAAGTTTTTTGATCAAAGCCCGTCGATTACCGGTCGTTGCTTGTTCTTGTCTCCCGTTCTATTGCCCTAAATCAATCCGTGCACGTATTGCCACTGGTTCAATGCCGCCCGCAGTTTTGGTAACCGGGGAGTTGGCAATGACGACGAGACGGGCGTTCCTTGAGGCCGTTCCTGCTGTTGGAGCGGCATTTGTGGTCGGATCGAATTTCGTGCTGGAGGCGACTTCGTCGTGGGCCGAAGAGGCTGCTCCGGTGCCTGGACATTTCCATCCCAAGGGCAAAGCGCCATCGAAATTTACGAAGGCAATTCTGGAGCAGTCGAAAAGCGCGCTGCCATTTGCCGACAAACGCGATTTCGACGAGCTGGCGAAGGGCTTTATCGCTCCGATGCCAGATCTCAAGATCATGGCCGACGCCGGCCACACAGCATGGGACATGGAGCGATTTCAATTCCTGAACGAGGACCGCGATTTCGACAGTATCCACCCGTCGTTGCTGCGCCAGTCCCGATTGAACAACAACTACGGTCTTTATGAGGTTGTGCCCGGCATCTATCAGGTGCGGGGCGTCGACCTGTCCGACATCACATTCGTGCGCGGCAAGACCGGTTGGATCGTGTTTGATCCGCTCGTCTCGGCTGAACCCGTTCGCGCGGCATGGCAGCTCTTTCAGAAGCATGTGGGGAATGGATTGCCGGTAACAGCCGTCATCTATTCGCACACGCACGGCGACCATTGGGGCGGTGTCCGCGGGATCGTGGATGAGGCGGATGTGCGCTCGGGCAAGGTCGCGTTGATCGCGCCAATCGACTTCATGGATTTCACGATCTCTGAGAACGTCTATGCCGGGAACGCGATGAACCGGCGACTTTTTTATCAATACGGACTGCTGCTTCCCGCCAGTCCCTACGGCTATGTCGGGCAAGGTCTTGGCCAAGGCGTCTCTGCCGGAGCGACTGGGCTGATCGCGCCCAACCGCTATGTCTCGGGGGCAATTGAGGAGTTTGAGGTCGACGGCGTTCGGATGATTTTCCAGAGCACGCCGAATACTGAAGCGCCCCGCGAGATGAACACTTACATCCCGGAGTTGAAGGCGCTTTGGATGGCGGAAAATGTCGTCGCGTCGCTGCACAACATCTACACTCTTCGCGGCGCGCAGGTGCGCGATCCGTTGCGCTGGTCGAAATACATCAACGAGTCGCTCTATCTGTTTGGGTTGGAAGCAGAGGTTATGTTCGCCTCGCATCACTGGCCGCGATGGGGCAACGATCGCGTGCAGGAAGTGCTGCGCGATCAGCGCGATCTTTATGCGCACATGAATAACCAAGTGCTGCATTTCGCCAACCAGGGCGTGACGATCAATCAGATCCATAACGTGTACGCGTTGCCGAAAAGCATTCTGCAGAAGTGGCATTGCCGCGGATATCACGGCTCGGCGGAGAATAATGCGCGCGGCGTGATTCAGAGGTATCTGGGTTATTGGGACTGTAACCCGGCGAGTTTGATACCGCTGTCGCCCGAAGAGTCTGCGCCGCTTTACGTCGAGATGATGGGCGGTTCGTCCAGGATCATCGACAAGGGCCGCGAGCTTCACGATGCCGGTCAATATCTTCTCGCGTCGGAAATCGTGAACAAGCTGGTGCAGGCCGAGCCGGAAAACGCGGATGCCAAGGATTTGCTGGCCGATATTTTCGAGCAGCTCGGATATCAGCAGGAAAATCCTGGCCTGCGGAACAGTTTCCTCGCAGCAGCTTATGAGTTGCGCTCCGGAATACCCCAAGGCGAGACTGCCAACTCCAGCTCTCCGGACGTCATCCGCGCGATGTCGACCGAGCTGTTCTTGAACTTTCTTGGCATCCGGATGGATAGCCGGAAGGCCGAAGGTCTCAACTTCACGATGAATTTGATCACGCCGGACAATGGCGAAAAGTTTGTCGTGGAATTGGCAAATGCCACGCTGACCAATATCGAGGGGCACCAAGCGGCGAAGGCCGATCTGACGCTCAAGATCAACAGGGCCGATCTCGAGCTGACGATGATGGGTGTGAAGTCGCTTGATGAGCAGATTGCAGAAGGCAAGGCGACGTTCGAAGGCGATATTTCAATTCTCGGCAAGTTAGCCGCGACGATGGTTGACTTCGACCCGCGCTTTGAAATCATGCCCGGCACAAAAGCTCGAACTGCGTCGGTCGCACATGCCGATCCATACCAGGCGGTACCGGAGAAAATCGTCGCGGAGTAGCCGCTGGCGTCAATGCCCGTCTGACCTGTCCCGACGAAACAGTTCGCGCGTCGCTCGCGTACTTCACTAGGGAACAGGAGCGACCGTGTGACTATTCAAATCTATGAGGGCAGCCGAGCTGAATTGCTGCCGCTCTTTCGGCTTGCCGACGAGTCCGACAGCCAAATCGAAAGCTACTACCAATTGGGGACAGTCTTTGCGGCGTATGACGGCACGTCGGTTGCCGGTTTGGCGCTTGTCTTCGATGATGTGGGGTATACCGAACTGGTGAGCCTCGCGGTTCGCGCCGAATTTCAACGGCAGGGTTTCGGCACGCGCTTGATCGAAGCTGTGGTTTATCATTGTTGTGCGAATAAGATTGGCCGCCTGATTGTCGGCACGGGCGCGTGGGAAACCGACAACATCAATTTCTATGTTCGTCGCGGTTTCCGGATAATCAACGTCAACCGGGGCTTCTTCAGTCCAGAAAAAGGCTATGCTGACGGACGGCGCGATCAGGTGCAGCTGGAAATGTCGATTTAGCCGCAACGAGAGTGCCGCATCATGCCCGAAGGTGCGCCGATGATCGACGTTACAAACCAGCCGCCGCCGCTCGAAAATTACAATCTGCTGTCGAGCGACACGGTGCTTGGCGAGGCTTTGGCGCGCGAGAATGCAGGCTGGGCGGCCGCGCGTCTCGCGATGCTCGGGCGGCAACTCGGAACGCCGGAGATGATCGCGGTAGGCGCGGAAGCCAACCGCCATGTGCCCGAACTCAAGATCTACGACCGCTATGGTCATCGTCTCGATGAGGTCGACTTTCATCAGAGTTGGCACAAGCTCTTGGGGCTGGCGCTGGAGGCCGGGCTGCACACAGCGCCGTGGGCCGAGCCGCGGAAAGGTGCGCATGTCGCGCGGGCGGCGGGTTGTTTCATGCTGGCGCAGATCGAAAGCGGGGTCTACTGCCCGGTGTCGATGACGTATGCGTCAGTCGCGACGCTGAAACACGCGCCCGCCATCGCAGACGAATGGCTGCCGAGAATTTACTCGCGAACATACGATCCGAATTTCCGGCCCGTCGCGCAAAAGACCGGGGCGCTGATCGGCATGGCGATGACGGAGAACCAGGGCGGCTCGGATTTGCGCGCCAACGTCACGCGCGCGGAGTTCTATCGCAGCATCGGGGAACGTCGCTTCTACAAGCTAAGCGGACATAAGTGGTTCATGTCGGCGCCGATGTGCGATGCGTTCCTCGTGCTGGCGCAAACGGCTGCTGGTCCGACGTGCTTTCTCGTGCCGCGCTGGACGCCCGATGGCGTGCGTAATGCGATCCACATTCGACGGTTGAAAGACAAGCTCGGCAATCGTTCGAATGCGTCGAGCGAAGTGGAGTTCGAGGGCGCGCACGGGGAGCTTCTGGGAGAGGAAGGGCGGGGCATTCCGACCATCATCGAGATGGGCAATTATACGCGGCTCGACTGCGCCATCGGAACGTCGGGCTTGATGCGTCAGGGTTTGGCACAGGCGATCCACCATGCGCGGCACCGGCGGGCGTTTCAGAAGTTTCTCGTCGATCAGCCGTTGATGGCGAACGTGCTGGCCGATCTTGCGATCGAATCCGAGGCTGCGACCGTGCTGACGATGCGGCTTGCGCGCGCCTACGACGAAGACGACGAAGCGTCGCTCGCCTATCGGCGCGTAGTGACGCCCGCCGCGAAATTCTGGATCTGCAAGCGTGGTCCGGCGTTCGCGGCTGAGGCGATGGAAGTGCTCGGCGGCAATGGTTACGTCGAGGAATTCAATTTGGCGCGCATCTATCGCGAGATGCCGCTTAACTCGATCTGGGAAGGTTCGGGCAACATCATGTGCCTGGATGTGCTGCGGGCGTTGACGCGATCGAAGACGGCGATGGACATGCTGGAGGCCGAACTGCGTGAGGCGGCGACGGCGGATCGCAGGCTGGCGGCGTTCGTTACAAAGCTTCAGGAGAGCGCAGGGCGCCTCGATGAAGCGCAGGCGCGGGTGTTCGTTCGCAGTCTGGTGCTGGCCTTGCAGGCAGCGCTGCTGATCCGGCACGCGCCGAGCGAAATCGCAGAGACGTTCTGCGCGACGCGTCTTGCGGGCGAGGCAGGCGGCGCGTTCGGATTATTACCGGCGGGAACCGACACCAGGGCCATCATCGAACGCGCGGCTCCGGCCTTGAATTAAGGCGTCCGATCAGCCTTTCGGGTCGGGCGTGGATGATGCATCCGCCGACGCCGAAGGATTTGCGGCAGGACCTGCCGTCTCTGCAACCTGCGGCAGTTCCTTGGCGAGGGCTGCCAGGATGGCATCGACCGGAATGCCGAGCGACTTCGCGATCTGCTGAACGTGCTCATCACCGAGCGCGGTCTTGATCTGGTCCGGCGTGATCGGCAAGCTGTCCTTGTTCTTGTCGAACCACGACTGCACCTGATCGCCGAAACCGGCGCTTTGCAATTTGGAAAGGATCGTCTGCAGCCCTTCGGTGCCGAGAACGCCCTTGATGAGATCGTGAAGGGCTGCTTGCTCGGCTTGTCCAACGAGATTGCCGACAACTCCCTTCAGCGCGTCGCTCCAGGTCATGCATTGCCCTTTCTGGTGATAATTTTTGCCGATGGCGACTGCAAATTCTACGTGCATTAGCGGGTGCGAGCGCACGCGTTTCGTGCAGGAAACCAAACTCACAGTATACCAAAACTGTGCGACATTGCCGTAAATGCTGTCTAGGAAAAACGACCTATTAACGAATGGCATAGGAGGGTTTCGGCGGCCGGCGATTCACCATATCGCCACATGATGATCAAAGTTCGTGGCTACCTCGCACTCATGATCGTGAAAACCTCAATCGCCTCCCTGAGATATCGCAGCCTGCGTCTCGGCTGCGTGAGCCTCGCCGCACTTGTTGCCGCCACCGCCGCCGCCCGCGGCGACGACTGCGCGGACGTGACGACGACGACGGCGCTCACGACGTTTCAGCCGTGCGAAGGCTACAGTGTGGAGCTTGACCTCAGCACGCAGCCATCGGACTTGCCGCAGCCGAAGAAGCCGGCGCCGAAGTCGGATGGCATTCCTTGGATTGCGACCGACACCAACGACATTCCCGCGACGTTCAGCACGACGGATACCGGCGTTTCGGTGCGGACCAGCCTTGGCACCTTGCGCGACTACAACAAGCGCAGCGCGTCCGTGACGCTGGAGCAGCCCGCATTCGGCGAGACCATCAAACCCGACTTCGCAATGCCGTCGGCGCCCGTCGAACGTAAGACTCCGCTCGACGTTTGGACCAACGTCGATCTCAACGGCTACAACGGGTCGCCCGATCAGTCGACGCGGACGGGGCTGGGCGCCGACTATAATTTCAACAAGGCGGCGAAGGTCGGCGTCTCGATCGAGCGCGGCGATACGCGTAATTACGGCACGCCGGGCGTCGTCGCGGATCAGAAGGCTTCTGCCTACGTGACCTTGCAAGCGACGCCCCTGTTGAGTTTCGACGCGCGCACGCAATGGCAAACCGGGAATGCCGAATTCGCAGAGTCGACGGGCGCTGACGAACGCAGCTCTTTTATCCTAGCGCCGAAGATCAATCACGATTTCAAGCTCGACGATGGCTCGAAGCTTTCGCCCTATCTCAGCTATCAGCGCGAGTTCGATCTCTCGACGTCGCACAAGGACGGCATCGACACCTCGTTCGATGCGACGCAATCGGTCGGCGCGGGTGTGACCTACACGGATTCAAGCGCGTACTCGCTGAGCGTTTCGGCCGGGGTCGATAATTTCGGCGTTGCTGATGAAGCGCAGAGCGTATCGAGCAAGTTGCAGTTGAACGTGCCGCTCAACAAATAGCGGAGCATATTTGGCTCAATCCCTTGGCGTCGTGCTTGGATGCCGTTTCCAGACCCGCATTGCTGCACGATAGATCCTCGGCATAAAGCCGAGGATGGTGGTGGGTCGAGTTCGCTTGGTCGCGAAGTCGCGCTTTTACAGCGGCGCCTTGAAGACGAAGAACGCGCCGAGGGCGATGAATGCAAAGCCGACGGCGTGATTGATGGTGAGGGTTTCACCAAGATACGTGACGGAAAAGATCGAGAAAACCGTCAGCGTGATGACTTCCTGCATGGTCTTCAGTTCGGCGGGATTATAGACCGCGCTGCCGTAGCGGTTGGCGGGAACTGCTAAGCAGTATTCGAAGAATGCAATGCCCCAGCTCACGATGATGACAAGCCACAGCGGCTTGTTCGTGAATTTAAGGTGACCGTACCAAGCGAAGGTCATGAAGACGTTCGACATCGTCAGCAGGACGATGGGCAGAAGCGATTGAGGGATCATTGGTTGTCCGTTATGGGGCGCGTTGCAGAATTCACGTTCGAGGCTTTTTGTTCCCTCGAAATTTACCGCCTACGACGGATCACCAAAAAACGGAACCGGAAATAATCCGCACGCGTTCACGCCTCAGTTGCACGTGACGAGGTGGATGGATGTCTCGCAGCATTCAGGAAACGGTTCCGAAGCTCCTTAAAACGCTTTGGGAACTCGAGAAGGACTTACGCAGCGCTGCTCAAAACAGTGTTGTGCTGCGCCGGGACGAAGCCAAACGACATTTGGCGGACGCGCGGCGCAATCTCGATGCGGTTCTCAGCCTCGCGCAAAATGCTCGTGCAGACGAACCGGCGCGAAACGACGAACCGCACCGCGACGTTCCGGACGAGCCGCTTCCCACATCACCGATCAAGCATTGAGGAGAAAAGAATGGCACGCGATCTCATCCTTTGGTTCGCCGGCGTTCCGCTGGTCGTCATCATCGGTCTGCATCTGTTCGGCTTCCTTCACTAAGCCCCGAGGGAGCCTGAACGCACAAACCCAGAGCGCACGCTCTGGGTTTTGTTTTGCGTTGTTTGCAGCTCACGACCCATCAGCTTGTGCTTGAATCGTCGACAGCTTCGTCTTTCGCCAGCATGACCGCGACGTGCCGGTTCAGAGCATCCGATGCAAGCGTCGGGAGAAGGGCGGCTCCGATCGGTCCCTTCGAGGCGTCGTAGACCGTTCGCATCTCGCCGTTGCCGTTCCACACGATCAGCGCAAATCCAGCGACGTCGTTGCCGACGGCTTCGATGGCCGCTTCGCATTTCGCTAGAAGTTCGGCGCGTGCCAGCTCGGCAGCACGCTCGGCGCGCAGCAGTCTTTCAGCATCGAGATCGACGAGATCGGTCATGGTTTGCATCCATCAAGCCTATTCTCCTGTGCTAACGCGCTGACGGGGGAAGCGGTTCTTTTAGGCCCCTTTTTGCCGGAAAAGCAGCCATGCGTTTGAGGGCTTGACTAGAATATTGGGTCAGGCATTCTCCTTGGGCCGCGAAACGGAGGCACCGGGCTCGGCCCGGTAGATTGTGAAGGTGTCGGCCGGACGACATCGTATACAATCGAGGTCGTCATGCATTCCGGTACCATTCCCGGCGGTGTGCACGCGAACGCGTGGACCGCATCTCCTTCTCCCGACTGTCTTTCTTCCGAACAAACCTATTCAGGGACGCACACGTTCCTGAGGTCGCCGCGCGTAAAGCAGGCGAAGGCGGGTGATTTCGCGGTCCTCGGTGTGCCGCTCGATATCGCGACGTCGAACCGGCCCGGCGCACGGTTGGGGCCGGATGCGGTTCGGTGCGCATCGGCGCAACTTGCCGAGCTCAAGGCCTATCCAGGTGGATTCAATCCACTGAGCTATGTGAATGTTGTCGATCTCGGCGACGCTTGGCTCGATTACGGCTTTCCGCAAACAATCCCGGCTGCCATCGAAGATGCGGCGACCAAGGTGGTCGAAACGGGCGCATTCTTGTGCTCGCTGGGTGGCGATCATTTCATCAGCTATCCGCTGCTGAAAGCGCACGCGAAGGTGCACGGCCAGCTGACGCTCATCCATTTCGATGCGCACACCGATACGTGGACGCCGCGAGTCGGCAAAGACGGCAGCGTCGAACTTAATCACGGCACGATGTTCGCTCAGGCGATCGACGACGGGCTGATCGATCCGGTAAAGTCGAGCCAGATCGGCATCCGGACATGGGTGGACGATCCGAAAGGCATGAACATTTTCGACAACATGGTCGTCGCCGATAAAGGCGCATCGGCCGTCGCATCGATGGTGAAGGCACTTGCCGGTGGCAGTCCTTGCTACCTCACGGTCGATATCGATTGTCTCGATCCGGCTTTCGCGCCGGGAACGGGCACGCCGGTGACGGGCGGGCTGATGCCGCGGGAGCTGCTCGCCATGTTACGGCAACTCGATGTTTTGAAGATCGTCGGCTGCGATGTCGTCGAGGTGGCTCCGTCGTACGATCAAGGCGGTGTCACGGCGTTGGCGGCCGCAACGGTCGTCTATGAGCAGGCGTGCCGGGTCGCGCGGCAAAACGGGGCCGTCGCGGCCTCATATCCGGTTCCGCGCGTCGGAAACGCTCCCGACTGACATTGGCATCGTTTGCATACGGATGACCCGTTTCGCCGGGAACAGCGGGAGGCTGCTGCCTGCCGCTATGTCTCCTCGTCCCGAGAGCCGTGGTGGCTCTCTTTCAGCGACGAGAAGGAGGTTTCCCATGGCGTCTTGGACCTGTGT
Organism: Hyphomicrobium sp. DY-1; assembly: GCF_047497105.1. NCBI lineage: Bacteria > Pseudomonadati > Pseudomonadota > Alphaproteobacteria > Hyphomicrobiales > Hyphomicrobiaceae > Hyphomicrobium > Hyphomicrobium sp. DY-1. Next base: position 4,190,856 of record NZ_CP134870.1, read on the forward strand.
GCTGCGAACCGGCACCCGTTCGGCAGGCGTCTCGATCATAGCGCTGGCTACGGCCACACTGCTTGCGAGCAACGCCAATGCCGTCAGTCTTCGTGTGCAGATCGCGTGTGCAACCGACTATTATGCGCATTGCAGCGCCTATAGCCCGAACAGTCCGCAGGTGCGGTCGTGCATGCGGGCCGTCGGTGCCGGGCTTTCGAAGCGATGTGTCGATGCGTTGGTTGCGGCAGGTGAAGTGTCGGCCAAAGAGGTGGCTCATCGGCGCGGCATCTCCGAGACGGCGGCGCGGTAAAATATTCCGGTATCTCAAAGGTGTTTTAGGCGCGCTCGGCGGCGGACGATGCGCGTGTGCGAACGGGTGGCAATGAAATTTTAACCATGGCGACGAAATGATTAAGCCACTGTTCAATTCGCACTCTGGGAAGTCATGTCGTTGGTTGCCGTCTCGCGTGAACCGGCGTTCGCGTCGCCAGTAGTCCCTCCTTTCCTTGTCTCGCTGCCGCCCATCAGGGTGCAGCCTCGAAAATCAAAACTGCTGAGCGTGCCGCTCGAAGAATTGCGGCCGACGCAAATGGCGGTCGGCATGCGGGCGGTCGCCGCCAAGCGCGAGAAAGTGGAGCGGCGGGCGCGAAACAACCGCAAGCTCCGCCGCTTTCTGGAAGACCGGCCGATCCCTGCCGTCCGCGGGCCGAACGACGATCTCTTCATTATCGATCATCATCATTTGAGTCTGGCGCTGCTCAAAAGCGACGTCGAAGAGGCGTTCGTGACGGTGGTCGGCGATCTCTCGCATCTGCCGCGCAAGAGATTTTTGCAGAAGATGGCCGGGCTCGGATTGCTGCACGCTTACGACGGGCATGGCCGCGCGGTCGCTCCGACGAAACTGCCCGAGCGGCTCGACGATATGCGGTGCGATCCGTACCGGGATCTCGCGTGGTCGGTGAGAGGGGCGGGTGGCTTTGCCAAGACGGGCAAGCCCTATGCCGAATTCCGATGGGCAGATTTCTTCCGCACGCGCATCCCGCGTTCGACGGTCCGGCGCGATTTTGACTATGCGCACGACCGGGCCATGTGGCTTGCCCGGTCGCGAGAGGCGGCAAGAATGCCGGGTTTCATCGGCCGCTGAAGCGGCCGGCGCTGCAGATCAGTGGCGTGGTGCGTTGAAGCTGAACTCGAACTCGTCGTTCATGTTCTGCATGTTCTGAGCTGCTTGGCGCCAGTCGGCTCCGACTGCCATGCCCGGCGGCGGTTCGATCTCGCCCTGGACCTGATGATGATGGTCCTGCTGATCGATGGCCTGAACAGGCTGAGCGGGTCCGCGCACCGGCAGCGCGCAAAGACGGGAAGCCAGTTCCTGAAGTTCGCCGAGGATCGCTTCGCGGCGAAGCTCATGCTGCAGTGAGACGTTGCGGACGTCGCGCAGCAACTGCTCGTCGACGCGGCGTAGCGCATCGGACAGCGTGCGGACGAAGTCCTGCTCGGTGCGGGCATTCTCGGCGAGGCGGCTCAACATTTCTTCGACGTTTTTGGATAGGTCCGTCATCGGTTTCTCCTCGCAGGGTTGTTGAGCCTTAGTAGACCAAACCGCTTGATTCGCATGGCTAAAAAATGTTGCAGATATACTCAGCGAATGATCTATGCACAGCTTGAGTCGTCGGCATGCAGACTTTCGTCGTGGTTCGTTTGGGTATCGGCGAGCAAATTAAAAGCGCCCCGCACGAGATGCGGAGCGCTATTTTTTTCGGGAAGATCAAGCCGTCGCGGATCGCGCGTTAACACCGCCGCGTAAGGACGATGCGTCTGGCTTCAGCCGGTGACGTCATCACCAACAAGGTAAGAGCGAGCCGCGACTGGCGATCGATTACGACCGCGTCAGCGTCAAGCCTGCAACACCCGCTGAGAGATTGAGACCCGTCTGGCCTTCGACGCTGACCGGCTGGAGTACGACGGACTGATTCGAGCCGCCGACGAGAGCGTTGGCACTCGCACCGATGCCGACGGCTGCGCCCGCGGTGACGCCGCCGTAGCTTCCTTCAAGAGCGTCGCCCGGCATGGCGTTCGTGCCGCCAAGAACTGTCCAGACGAGCGTGCTGGCGCCGGTGAAGCCGATGTCGACGCCGACCTGGGTGATCGTCGCGTGATAGGGGAACACGCGTCCGCTGACCGCCGTCGTGAATTCGCAGTTCATGCTCTCTTTCGAACCGAAGATGAGGCCCACGCCGCCATGGCCGTGGCAGGTCAGCGTGCCGAGCGCGACTTTCGGGTCGGCTGATGCGGGCGAAACCGTTGCGAGCGCTGCTGCGAGGAGCGCGGCGCTGCCTGCCAACAGGCGCAAACGGATGGGCGAAAGGGTCATTGTCGTCTCTCCTGACATCGCTCGATCGTTCGCAGCCACTATTGGCCACGGACGACGCAGATAAGAAAACTCAAAACGGTCGGATATTTCGAGCCCCGTACTGACACTGTGAGGTAGCTTCCTAAAGGCACCCAACAGTGGCTGCAACTGATGTGGTGCAGACGTACCTCGGATGGAAGCGGACGCCAATTGATGCTTATCAATTAGACGGATGACGCCACAGATAATTGACTTTTTATGCGCCGTTCAATCTTGAGCGAGTCGGGCGCCTACTGCGGTTCCAGCATCTCTTTCAATTCCTTGGTGCGCCGCAGCGTCTTGTCGGTCATGCAGCCGAGAATCGCGGAGGTCGCACCGGTGCCGTTCGTCCAGACCTGCGCCATGACATCCTTGCAGTCGGCATCGCGGTAGGCGACCCAGGCGCGCTGTGCGCCCCGCAGCGCCTCTTCGAAACTTTTGGCGTCGTAGGGCTTCTCAAGGTTGCGGGCGCGGGTGACCTTCAACGCCGAAGCGTAAGCAGCGTTCAGGGCCTTGTCGGCGGCTTGATATTCTTTGTCGGCGCAGAAATTGATTTCGACGGTCGATTCCGCTTTGGCGCAATCGATCGGTTCGTCGGCTGTGGCGGGTGCGGCGAACGCGAGCGATGAAACTCCGACGATCATGCAAAGCGTTCTGGCGTCGAGATGTGGCATGGGGCGAACTCCGGGCGGCTGCGGTTTCAAGCCGATGTGTTAGACGGAGCGGCGCCCTATCGGAAGGCTGTCGGAGCGAAGATTTCGGCAGCATGGCGAATGAAACGTTTTCTCTGCAATTGCCGTCCTTTACCGTAACCCCCACATTGTCTGGGGATGAGAGATCCGATGCGTGCCGAAGCTTACAGCTATCGCGACGATGCGGCTGTGCCGCCGTTCGACGACACGCGTCCGATCGTGATTTTCGATGGGCTCTGCGTGCTGTGCTCGGGCGGCGTGCAGTGGATGCTTGAGCGCGATCCTAAGGGCGAGACCCGCTTCGCCATCATTCAGGATCCGTTGCCGCAATCGCTTTATCGGCATTACGGCCTCGACGCGGCGGCATTCGATACGTTCATGGTTCTCAGGGACGGTTTGCCCTATACGCGATGGGCCGGTGTTCTCGCGGCGGCGCGGACGCTGCCGCAACCGTGGCGGTTCCTCGGTTTTGCCGGGCGCGTTGTTCCTGATGCCATCGGCGACCGGATCTATGATTGGGTCCAGCGCAACAGACTGAAGTGGTTCGGGGAGCGGCAGGCATGCCGACGTCCGACGCCGAGCGAGATGTCTCGCTTTCTCGTCGGACCATGAAGGTCTTTCAAACGTTTAAGCAGTGGAGGCATCGATGAGCTGGCTGACCCATAACGATCCGATTCCGGGCGACTGGCAATCTTGCGATGCGGTGGAGCAAGTGATCGTGCCGCGGGCACGCGATCTCGGCGGCTTCTCGGTGCGTCGCGCTTTGCCTTCGGCGCAGCGGCAGATGGTCGGGCCGTTCATCTTCTTCGATCAGATGGGACCGGCGCAGTTCATTGCAGGGAAGGGGATCGACGTCAGGCCGCATCCGCACATCGGGTTGGCGACCGTGACGTATTTGTTCGACGGTGAGATCACGCATCGCGACAGCCTTGGATCGGCGTTGTCCATTCGGCCCGGCGAGGTCAATCTGATGACGGCGGGGCGCGGCATCGTTCATTCCGAACGTACGGGGCCCGAGGCGCGCGCCGTTGGGCAAGACCTGTTCGGAATCCAGTCGTGGATGGCGCTGCCCAAATCGCACGAAGAGGCGGCGCCGAGCTTCGTGCATCTCGACGTCGCCGCGTTGCCTCGGCTGGAAGGCGATGGAAAGCGCGTGCGCCTCATCATGGGCAGTCTTTACGGAGAGACGTCGCCTGCCGAGTTTCCGCACGCCTCGTTCTATGCGGAAGCAATGCTGGCGCCGGGCGCAGTTCTGCCGCTCGATCCCGATTACGACGAGCGTGCCGTTTATATCGCGTCGGGCCGCATTGACATTGCCGGGCAGTCGTTCGACGCCGGACAGCTTCTGGTCTTCAAGCCGGGCGACCGGATTTCCATTCTTGCGGAGTCGAATGCACGACTCATGCTGCTCGGCGGCGAGCCGATGGATGGGCCACGGCACATATGGTGGAATTTCGTGTCGTCATCGCAGGACCGCATCGAGGCGGCGAAAGACGAGTGGCGGCAAGGCCGTTTCGACACTGTCCCAGGCGACGCGGAGGAATTTATTCCGCTGCCGGACGACCGCTAACCGGACTCTCATCTTAAAGTTCCGCGCGTGGCGATTTTTTTTGAATAAAGCAGCGTGTTAGCTGCGGTTCACTTGCGGGTCGCAAATCCGGCGGCAGGGACGCTCATATTTCATCCTGAGTTGGTGTTCCGTGGTGGGTGCGGATCACTCCGCTGGTCAGTTCACAGATCCGCATTTGGGTGGGCGGTGTGAAGGGACAAGCGAACTCGTGAAGCAACAATCTCGGGAGACCAAAATGCGAAACTTGTTCCTAGCCGTCGCCCTGGCGTTGGGCCTCGGCTTCGCGGCGACGGGCGCTCAGGCTGCAGCGGTCGGCGGCAACGTCGCCGCAATCGACGCGGTCGCTAAGAGCGGCAATAGCGCGGTCGAGAAGACGTACTACCGGCGCGGATATTATGGCCGCCATCGCTACTGGCGTCGTGGCTATTACGGCCACCGTCCATACTGGCGGCGCCGCTACTACGGGCGGCCGTACTACTACGGATATCGTCCGTATCGCCGTCACTGGCGCCACGGTTACTACAATCGCTGGTAATCGAACCTAGACAGCGAACTCTCTCAGGGGGACGGGACGAGCTTAGCCTCGTCCCCTGTAGGGCGCGACGCCTTGATCGGGCAGCCAGATGTCCGCCGGCGCCGCGCCTGTTTGCCAGAAGACGTCAATCGGAATGCCGCCGCGCGGATACCAGTAGCCGCCGATGCGCAGATATTTCGGCTTAATGAGCGCGGCGATGCGCTTGCCGATCGCAACCGTGCAGTCCTCGTGAAACGCGCCGTGATTGCGGAATGCTGCGAGGTAAAGCTTCAGCGACTTGCTTTCGAGCAGCCACTTTCCCGGCACGTAGTCGATGACGAGATGGGCGAAGTCGGGCTGGCCGGTCACCGGACAAAGCGAGGTAAATTCCGGCGCCGTGAAGCGAGCGACATAATCCGTATCGGTGTGCGGATTGGCAACGCGCTCAAGCTCGGCTTTCTCAGGGCTTTCGGGAATGCCGACCTGTTTACCGAGCTGCGTGACGTCCGGCTTCGATGCCGCCATGGCGCGTTACTCCGCAGCCAGACGCGTTTCGGGCGCGGGCCCACGGTAAATGCAACCCTCGTTGCAGCTATCGCGGTGAACTTCGACCTGGGCCAAACCGGGGATGCGGTTGGCGAGGCGGTTCCAGATCCACATGGCGATGCGTTCGAGCGTCGGGGCTTCGAGGCCGTCGATGTCGTTCAGCATACGGTGGTCGAGCGCGTCTTCGGTGTCGGCAAGCGCGGCGGCAAGCTCATCGAAATGAAAGATGTAGCCCGTTTTTGGTCCGGGTTCGCCGTCGATGACAATGCGCGCACGGAAAGAATGGCCATGCACGCGCGAATTCGGCGAGCTTGGCGGTGCCGACGGCAGAAAATGGGCCGCCTCGAACCGGAATTCCTTATAGATCTGCATGGCGCTCAAATAGGGGATTTTCCCGGCGTCCGCCACCCCCGGTAGCAGGCCAAATCCGCGCCAAACAGGCGCGGAAAGCCCGAACGTTAAGGGATCCCGAGCAATTTGTGGGTCTGCACCGACAGCCGCCAGGCCGGATTGGCCTTGCAGTAGGCGATAGCGGCTTGGGTATTTGCGACTTGATCGGGTCCGTCCATCGGCTGGAGGAAACGCTGCTCGAAGGCGAGATCGAGGTAGCCGGCCGGATCAATGCCCGTTTGCGGGAAGACGAGCTTCAACTCGTGGCCGTGGCGCTGTTTCAGCTCGGAACCCGCTTTCGGCGAGACGCAGACCCAGTCGATGGTATCGAGCGCGGGGAGCGTGCCGTTCGTCTCCATGGCGATGCGGAAGCCTTCGGCGTGGAGTGCATCCACGAGGTCCTGATCCACCTGCAGCATCGGCTCGCCGCCGGTCAGAACAACGAACTTCGGCGCATCCGTTGCGGGCATCGCGGCGTCGCGGCAGGCGCGGGCGAGGGCTTCGGCCGTGTCGAAGCGTCCGCCGCCTGGGCCGTCCGTACCGACGAAATCGGTATCGCAGAATTGGCAGGTGGCTTTGGCGCGGTCCTGCTCGCGGCCGCTCCAGAGATTGCAGCCCGCGAACCGGCAAAACACCGCAGGCGTCCCGGCGTTCGCACCCTCGCCTTGTAGCGTATAGAAGATTTCTTTGACGGCATACATGCCGGATACCTACGGCGCCGGGGGCGCCAGTCAAGTGCGACTTATCCAAGTCTCAGAGGGGGCAATGGTGACCGAGCAGCGCACCTATCGGTATTTCGACCTCGTCATGGTCGCCTTTGTCGTCGTCCTAATATGCTCGAATTTGATCGGGCCAGCCAAGGCCGCGACCTTGACGCTTCCCGTCATCGGGCCGGTAACGTTTGGAGCAGGCGTCCTGTTCTTCCCCATCTCCTACATCTTCGGCGATGTGCTGACGGAGGTTTATGGCTACGCGCGCGCCCGCCGGGTGATCTGGACAGGTTTTGCGGCGCTTATTTTTGCGGCGGTGATGGCGGCCGTGATCGTCGCGCTGCCGCCAGCGCCGGGATGGCCGAACCAGCACATCTACGAAGTCGCCTTCGGCAACACGTGGCGGATCGCGGGTGCTTCGATGATCGCGTATTTCTGCGGCGAGTTCGTCAATTCCTATGTGCTCGCGAAGATGAAGGTGCGCAGCGAAGGGCGGCACATGAGCTGGCGCTTCGTGGCGTCGACGATTGCGGGCGAGGCGGTCGATTCCTCGCTGTTCTATCCGTTAGCATTCTACAACTCTGGGATCATGCCGAACGATCTCGTGCTGACGTTGATGATCTCGCAGTTCGTTGTGAAGACACTGGTCGAGATCGTGTTCCTGCCGATTACGGTGCGCGTGGTCGCCGCGTTGAAGCGGGCGGAGAACGAGGACTATTTCGACCGCCACACTGATTTCAATCCGTTCAAGCTGGACGCGTGAGGGAGCTTCATATTGGCTGACGAAAGCATGTCCGCAGGAGAGCATCACGCCATCATCGACGTCGCGACGATGGCGTCGATGAGCGGGCTGCAGTACCTCGAAGCGATGATGCGCGGCGACGTGCCGAGAATGCCGATCGAGGCCACGCTCGGGTTTCAGATGGTCGAGGCGGAAGAGGGACGGACGGTGTTCGAGTCCGAGCCGCAGGTCGGACATTACAACGCCATCGCGACCGTGCACGCGGGCTACACGGCGACGCTGCTCGATTCCTGCATGGCGTGCGCCGTGCTTTCGACGCTGCCGAAAGGCACGGGCTTCACGACGATGGAGTTCAAGATTTCGCTGCTGCGGCCGATGACGAAGGATACCGGTCTCGTGCGTGCGGAAGGGCTCATCATGAGCCGTGGGCGGCGCGCTGCCACGGCTGAGGGACGTTTGACGGACAAGCGCGGCAAGCTCATCGCGCATGCAACGACGACGTGTCTGGTTTTCAGTTTTTGATGTTTGTTATCCTCGGATTTAGATCGGAGATGACCTGTTCTAGGTTTACGCCGTCTCTTCAGTATCGTCATTCTGGCGTAGGCCGGCCCCCAGACAACGATCGACATTTGCGGTGCAGCGGTTCGACTGGATCCCCGCCTGCGCCGGGATGACGTTGTTCTGCCTCGATATAAGGCCGGATCACTCTAACGCTTCGGCGATCGCCTGAAGCTCGGCTTCAGGCGAGGGGAAATCTTCGTAGGAATGCCCCGAGCCGCGGTACCAATAGCGGCTGTTGAAGTCGTCGCCTTCGATCTTGTGCAGAATGGCGTGCAGCCAGCGATGCATCGGAGCGCGCTCGTCGCGTTGGGCGATCTGGTGGGCGCCGTCCCAATCGCCTGCGATGGCGAGATCAACGGCGCGTTTCAGGTCTGCTGAGACTGCCATTCGATCCAGCCTTTCGCGCGCAGCTCGCACGCAGGGCAGATGCCGCAGCCGTACCCCCAGTCATGACGGTTGGTGCGGTCGCCCATGTAGCAGGTGTGCGTATCCTCGATGATGATCTTGATGAGATCGTCGCCGCCGAGTTCGGACGCCATCGCCCAAGTTCCGGCTTTGTCGATGAACATCAACGGCGTTTCGATGGTCATCGGCGTTGCAAGGCCGAGCGAGATCGCCTGCGCGAGCGTCTGGATCGTTTCGTTGCGGCAGTCGGGATAACCGGAGAAATCGGTCTCGCACATGCCGCCGACGAGGGTGGTGATGCCGCGCCGGTAGGCCAGTGCCGCAGCGTAGGTGAGGAACAAGAGATTGCGCCCCGGCACGAACGTCGTCGGCAGGCCGGTCGCCGCGAACGTGATCTCTGTTTCGCGTGTCAACGCCGTGTCACTGATGCTCTGTAAGGCAGGAAGATCGAGCACCGCGTCAGGCCCGAGCCGGGCGCCGACCTTTCCCAACTTCGCGAGCTTGTCGCGAACGACGTCGCGCTGGACAAGCTCGACGCTGTGGCGCTGGCCGTATTTGAACCCAATCGTTTCGACGCGGTCGTAATGCGCGAGCGCCCAGGCGAGGCAGACGGTCGAATCCTGGCCGCCTGAGAACAATACGAGCGCGGATGTTTCAGGTGTCGTCATGGGGGTACGATCAGAGGCTCTTGCCGTCATACAGCGTCGGTTTCAGGGACGCCGCGTCGATACCATCAAGGCAGCGGACGTTGACGGCGACCATCGTCGCGCCGCTCGGTGTGGTGCCGTAGGAATAGGAGCCGATGCCGCATTCCGGGCAGAAGGTGTGGTGGATCACCTTCTTGTTGAACTGGTGCTCGGCCTGTGCGTCTTTGTCCGATAAAAGGGAAAAAGCGCTCTCCGGTACGAAGCCCATGATGGCGCCGCGCTTCTGGCAGAAGGAGCAATTGCAGATTTTCAGGCCTTCGAGGGCCAGCTCCGCCTCAAAACGGACGCGGCCGCAGTGGCAACCTCCGGTCCACTTCTTCGTTTCCGACATTGGTATACCTTGGTTCTCGGGTAAATGTCCTTTCGGGTAGGCGTTCGACTGCCCGCAGGGACTTTGCCTTATTAGCGATTGCGGCTAAAACCCGCCCGAACCTGTCACACCCGTCGTCTCTCGACAAGCCAACCAGAAAATATCGGAAACGCTCATGACCGCCATCGTTGACATCATTGCCCGCGAAATTCTCGACAGCCGTGGCAATCCGACAGTCGAAGTGGATGTGGTGCTGGAAGACGGCTCGGAGGGACGCGCGGCGGTGCCATCGGGCGCTTCGACCGGCGCGCACGAAGCCATCGAACTGCGCGACGGGGACAAGGCGCGCTATCAGGGCAAGGGTGTGCAGAAGGCGGTCGATGCGGTCAACGGCGAGATCTTCGATGCGCTGTCGGGTATGGACGCGGAAGACCAGCGCGGTATCGACGCGGCACTGATCCAGCTCGACGGTACGGATAACAAAAGCCGTCTCGGCGCCAACGCGATCCTCGGCGTTTCGCTGGCCGTCGCCAAGGCAGCGTCGATTGCGAACAACCTGGCGCTCTATCGCTATGTCGGCGGCGTCAATGCGCACATCCTGCCGGTGCCGATGATGAACATCATCAACGGCGGCGCGCATGCCGATAACCCGATCGACATTCAGGAATTCATGATCATGCCGGTGGCGGCGGAGACCTGCGCCGATGCGATCCGGATGGGTTCGGAAATTTTTCAGACGCTGAAGAAGAACCTGCATGACGCCGGCCTCAGCACTTCGGTTGGCGATGAAGGCGGGTTCGCGCCAAACCTCAAAAGCGCCGACGAGGCGCTCGGCTACATCATGAAGGCGATCGAGAAGGCAGGATACAAGCCGGGCGACGACGTGATGCTGGCGCTCGATTGCGCCTCGACCGAATACTTCAAGAATGGCAAGTACGAGCTTGCCGGCGACGGCAAATCGCTGGACAGCGCGGCGAACGCCAAATACCTCGAAGATCTCGTCAACCGTTTCCCGATTATCTCGATAGAAGACGGTATGGCAGAAGACGATTGGGCCGGGTGGAAGATCCTGACCGATCTTGTTGGCAATCGCGTGCAGCTTGTGGGCGACGATCTCTTCGTGACGAACACGAAACGGCTTGCGGACGGCATCGCGAAGGGGACGGCCAACTCGATCCTCGTGAAGGTCAATCAGATCGGCTCGCTCTCCGAAACACTCGATGCGGTCAGCATGGCGCAGCGCGCCGGATATACTGCCGTCATGTCGCACCGCTCCGGCGAGACCGAAGATTCGACGATTGCGGATCTCGCGGTCGCGACGAATTGCGGTCAGATCAAGACAGGATCGCTGTCGCGTTCGGATCGTTTGGCAAAGTACAACCAGCTCATCCGCATCGAAGAAGAGCTTGGCGATGTCGCCGTTTATGCTGGACGATCAGTAATTAAACGTGCCTCAGCATAAACTTTAAGGGCCGTTTTTTTCGAACATTACGGAACCGAGGTCGTTTTTCACCGACTTTCCGTCACTTTCGCTTGCGATCTTCTATGCTGATCTGATGTCGGAACGTTTTGCCCCTCGCGAGCGTTTCTGCCGCGAGTAAGAGGGTGGGTTAGTAATGCGACAATCGAGAGTATTGGCTCAGCAGGTGATTGCTCGCCCGCGACGGGTCGAGAATTTCCGGCGTAAATCGTGGACGCCACGAACAGTTCGCAGGTCGGTGCCGGTCGAGATTTCGGAACCGACTGTTGCGAGCAACTATATTCCGGGCGAGTTCGAAGAGCCGCAATCGCCACTCTTCGTGGCGGTGAAGCGTACCATCTGCCTGACCTGGGACGTCACGATATTAACAGTGCTGTCGCCGTTCTTCGCAATCTGGTTTCTCTATCGTGGCGCGAAGCGATTGACGGATGCGAGGCCGCAAAAAGGCTGACGCCTACGTCTTCATGCAAGCCATTTGTTAAAGCCCCGCGTCGGGGCTTTTTCTTTGTTGGAACTGTCGCGCTGTCAGGTCGTTTGCCTCGCAAAGGAGAGCTGCGACATGAAACATTTAACAGCGATAGCCCTAACTCTGATCGCCGCTCCTGCTGCATCAGCGTTGGCACAGGACAGCACGCTGCCGGAAAGCATGCGTATCCAACAAAGCGTGACGCAGCAGAACGCCAGCGATCAGAACATGCCCGCCAACCGCGGAAGCTCGCAGCCGACGACGGAAGCGCCGGGCAGCGCGGCTGGACCGGTTGAACGGCATCGGCTCGATCCGGCGGCGCCCAGTCCGCAACGACTGCAGATTGAAGATGGCACCAGCGCCTCGGTGCGCAATCCTGATGCGGACGCGTTGCATCCGGGGCCGTCTGGATCGTCTTACAACACGATCATGCGCGGGGCGCCTTCCACCAGCGGCACGAGCACCGGGACGTCCGGCATCGGATCATCGCCGGGAACGGGCGCGTCAAGTGGCTCGGGTGCAAGTGGGAGCGCCGGTGGTGCGGGCGGCAGCGCAGGCGGCGGAGCTTCGTCGGGCGGCGGCCACTAGTCCATTTGCGAAGGATAATCATGGCAACGCAAGCAAAGTCAGAACCTGAGCGTACGGCGCAACAAGGCCGCGACATTCAGGATGAGGTCGATCTCCTGGATGCCAAGGAAGCCGGGCAGGAGAAAAAGAAAAAATCAAAGCCGGTCATGCAGGCGGGGGCGCGCGAATACCCTTCGCATTTTCCGGCGCAGCATCAGGAAAAGTCCGGCGATGAAGCCGCGCTTCAACTTGCGCCGATGTATGATGCGCCGGGATATCAAGGTTCGGCGAAGCTCAAGGATCGCGTCGCGTTAATCACGGGCGGGGATTCCGGCATCGGCCGGGCCGTCGCGGTGCTATTTGCGCGCGAAGGCGCCGACGTCGCGATCTGTTACCTGGAATCGCGCAACGATGCGCTCGACACGAAGGAAGCCGTCGAAAAGGAAGGACGACGCTGCCTACTGATCGAAGGCGATGTGTCGGATTCCAAATTTTGCGAAGATGCCGTCGCGCAAACGGTGAAGACGCTCGGCAAGCTCGACGTGCTCGTGAACAACGCGGCTTTCCAGGAGCACACGTCGGATATTCTCGACCTCAGCGACGAGCATTTCGATCGGACACTGAAGACAAATCTCTACGGCTATTTCTACATGGCGCGGGCTGCCGTTCCACATATGGCTTCTGGTTCTGCGATCATCATGACGGGATCGGTGACCGGCATCGAAGGCAGCAAAGAGTTGCTGGATTATTCGATGACCAAGGGCGGCATTCATGCGTTTACGCGTTCGCTGTCGTCTCAACTCATAGAGCGCGGCATTCGCGTCAATGCCATCGCGCCGGGGCCGGTGTGGACGCCGCTCAACCCTGCCGATCGTCCGGCCGAGGATGTTGCCAAGTTCGGAACGTCGGCGGCGATGGGACGCGCGGCACAACCGGAAGAGATCGCGCCCGCGTTCGTATTCATGGCAGCGCCCTGCTGCTCAAGCTACATCACGGGCGAAATACTTCCCGTCATCGGCGGTTATGGCGCTTAACGCAATCGCGCTTACTGCCGATGTTTCTTATGGCTCGGTGTTGCCGGAGTCGGCGCCGGGGCCGGCATGTTTTTGAGCACCAGATCGATATCGATCGGTTTGCAGCCGCCGGTACGCAGCATCTCGTTCACGGTATCGGCGTCGCGACGCAAATTAGCGATTTGCGCGTAACTGTCGGGATCGACGTGCGCGTTCGAGCTGAACAAGCTGAAAACGGTGTTGGTCGGTCGCGCTGCCTGAGAGGCCTGTAGGGCGCGAATTTTTACGAGCTGGTCGTTGACGAATTTTGTCGGCTCGGCGCAGGGATCGCTGTTGGCCGCGGAAGAACTTTTCGGCTTTTTGTGTTTGGCCCAAGCGTCCGTCGGTGGATTGAGCCATCCGGACAGCACGGCAGCGATGACACCTGCAATCGCAAACCTGGCAGCCGATCTTAATCTCATCTCAATAGCATCTCGCAGCGGGATCGTTCGCACGACAGCAATGATGTGCGAAATATGCCGTGAGTGGGACGCGCAGATAACAAACTTCCAGTTTTATGACATGCGCGCCCGCGGTGTCCGTTTGTTATGATCGATTTGATTCTTCGGTGCCACTCGAAGGGGCGCCACGCGCCGAACGGCGACTGGCAATGTTATCGTGAAGGCTATCTTTGATGAGCATGCTCGGATGGGTCCATCGGCGCGAACGCAAACCGGATGCGGAGGTGACGCCAACCCCGGTGCAGACGCCCGTCAACAAGCGGCCGAAGATCGATCCTGAAGTCGCCAGAGAGCGGGCGCGCAAAAATAGCCCGTGGCGGTACGACGACGGCCCGTCACGCCGCCCGGTCGGCGGCAAATAGGCCCGTTTACCTTGTCAGCCCGCGCGTTGTGGCATCGCCGCGCTGGCATTTGCTCGATGTGGAACGTAGTGTCTCTCCGGGGAGCTGGGGGCGTTCCGGTATGCTCGTGCGTGGTCTCGTCGGGCTTCTATACAACACTTTGACGTCCTGGCTGGTGGGCCGGGGAGTGTGGCGATGAGCGTTACGATTGCGATCGCCAATCCGAAAGGCGGCGTCGGCAAGACGCTGACGACGATGATGCTGGCCGATGGGCTGGCGCTATCCTACGGCGCTCGCGTGCTCGTGCTCGACATGGATCCGCAGGCCGGGGCGACAAAGGCGCTGCTCGGAATCGACGCGGAGCAGGAACTACGCGAGAGGCGGATCGGCCTCGGCGCCATGCTTCAGGCCTTTGCGCGCGGACGCGATATCCGTCTTGCTTCGCATCGGGTGGCTGCGAGCGATCTCGTCGAGCTTCAGGACCGGGAAAAAGGTTTTATCGATATCGTGCCGTCGAACCATGAACTGCTAGGTGACATGGCCGACTTCGAACGTTCGGCGCACCGGAAACGACGGCGCGACCGCCTCGATGTGCAGCTTGCTAAGGCTCTGCGCGCAGAGCTGAATAAATTCGATGACGAATACGATGCCGTTCTGGTCGATTGTCCAGCGGGGCCAGGACCGCTCGCGCTGGCGGGCATCCGGCTGGCGCATCATATCCTGGCGCCGACGAGCCTTGAGACGAATGCCTATTCGACACTGACGGACTTCCTGAAGTTTATTCTCGCGGACGATCTCGATCTTGCGGCGCAGGTCAAGGTACATCCGCTGATTACGCAGTATCAGGCGACGAATTCTCTACAACGCGAGATGCTCCAGCACATCAAAGAAGGGCTGGCGCACCTCAACGCGATCTCCCGACCGGTGCCTTATACGGCGGCTCTACAGAACGCTGCCGCGCATCCGGGGATGGGCAACCTGCGGACGGCGCGGCAGAAATACGGCAACGCATTGGCGGATGTCGTGGCGCTGACGAAGGCGGTTGTCGAGCGCGTGAGCGCAAATAGCTGATAGTCGGATACTGAGTGGATCAGCGACCATTTGGGGATGCCGGAACCCGATGCGCGCGCTATAAGTCCGGCTATTCGAGCCAAGGTCGGATCGCCCTTCGGCTTTGGGTTTTGATAAGTGAGGGGACCAATCATGCTGATCCGTTTCCTGGGATACCTGCTGATTTCTCTAGCGGCAGTCACGACGCCGGCGCTGGCACAGCTCAAGCCCGGTGACAAGGCGCCGATGTTCAAGGCGCAGGCGTCACTCGGAGGCAAGCAATTCACGTTCTCCCTGCCTGAGGCGCTCAAGAAAGGGCCCGTCGTCGTCTATTTCTATCCGAAGGCCTTCACGTCGGGCTGCACCGAGGAGGCGCACGATTTCGCTGAGGCGATGGGGCAGTTCCATGCTTTGGGAGCCTCGGTGATTGGGGTCAGCAACGACGATATCGCGACGCTCAACAAGTTTTCGACGTCGGAGTGCCGCAGCAAATTTCCGGTGGCAGCCGACAGTGGCCAGCGGATCATGACCGCTTACGACTCGGTGATGATGGGCTTCATGCCTTATGCCAGCCGCACATCCTATGTGGTGACGCCGGACGGGCGGATTTCCTACGAGTACACGGCGCTCGATCCGTCGGAGCACGTGAAGAATACGCTGGCGGCGGTCAAAGCCTGGAAGACGAAGCACCACAGCTAAACGCGATCGCACTCGGCGACGCAGAAGGTGCTTCGGGAGGGGCTGGCTGCCGGGCGGCGGTCAGCCGTAAGGGCCTTCCAGGGCGCCCAATTCTTCGAGCTTGGAACGGATCGCGACCACGAGTTCCTCGGGATGCGCGCGGCCGTTCAGCTCGATCTCGGCATTCAGCGGCGGCTCGTAAGGTGCTGAGACGCCAGTGAACTGCGGAATGAGGCCCTGTCGCGCCTTCTTATAGAGCCCCTTGGCGTCCCGCTGCTCGCAGACGGTGAGGGGCGTGTTGACGAAGACCTCAAGGAATTCGCCGTTATCGAAGATCTTTCGAGCCGTTTCCCGGTGAGAAAGGAGCGGCGAGATCAGCGACACAATGACGATCAGTCCGGCATCGACCATCAACTTGGCGACTTCGGCGATACGGCGGACATTTTCGGCGCGTCCCGCTTCGGTGAAGTCGAGGTCGCTGCAGAGGCCGGTACGGCAGCGGTCGCCGTCAAGCACGAACGTGTGCTGGCCGGAGGCATGCAAGGTCTGGTCGAGAAGATTGGCGATCGTCGTTTTGCCTGCGCCCGAAAGCCCGGTGAACCACAGGCAACAGGCTTTCTGCCCCTTGGCGTCGGCCCGATCGTCTTTGCAGATGGCTGTATCCTGCCAAAGCAGGTTCAAAGCGCGATCTCCGCGCAAACTTTCCATGCCGATTTTTCTCATGGCTCCCCCCGGAGGTCACGGCCCAGGCTTCTGGGCGACCGCACGCCTCCAAGATAATCGTCATTGGCCCGCTATGCCGAAAGATATAGGCTTTTTTGCACATCTATATCTTGCTCAGTAATAAGGTCGTCGAAGCGGTGCGGGGAGGCAACAAAAATCGCGCCCGGAGATACCGACGGCGACCATCTGACTGACTTTGGCGCGTCTAGCTCTACCAGCGGCGGCGTGGCGGATGCGGCGGCCGCGGGGGAGGCTGCCAATATGGCTGCGGCATGAACGCGACCTGCGGTCCCCACTGAGGGAACAGTCCGAAGTAGGGCATCGGATACGGCGGCGCGTAGTAGATGCCGCTTTCCTCGTAAACGTAATTATAGGGGCGGGCGAGCAGGACCGGCGGCGGAATTGGCGTAACGAAAGCTTCTTCCGGCGGGGCTTCCTCGCCGCCGAAGTCGGCAGCGCACGCCAGTGCGGGCATAAAAAAGATGAAGGCGGCCGCGAGGGTCGGCAGAATTTTCATGGCTTGCAAGCGCTCGGTCCGAATGTGGCTCACTACGATCTTTGGTCGGAATGGCGCGAGCGCTGTTCGCTGCTTCAACGAAGCGCGCGGCCGTACAACTTGGAATCGCGATAGTCGTGAGCATTTTCGGGGACGGCGTGTAACGAACAGTTAAGACGGCGAAAAATCTTTTTTCCGGCCTGTGTGTGCAGGCCGCGTGCGGAAATCTTCCGCGGATTATGCGTCCGTACGCAGCCTGTCAGTCGAGCTTGCGCGATTTTGCAAGGAGCTCCATCGTCTTTGGGTCGGGCCCATTGCAAAACGTGAATAGTGCTCGCGCGTAAATGCTTTCGTGCCCAGTGACGGCGGCGAAGAGTGTCATCGAGGAATGGAATTTCAGATTGTCCGGATTGCCGAGAATCTGGAGGAGCGAATCGTATCGGTGTTCGAGGATCAGCGCCGTCATTTGTGCGAGGCGCGGACCGAGCATCGGGTGGTAGACATAGGCGAGTGCTTCTTCGTAACTGCCGATGCCATACTTCTCCGACATGGCGCTGGAGCCTAATCCGCGCATCTGCGGAAACGTGTACCACATCCAATGGGATTGCTTCTTGCCGGCCGTCAGTTCGCTGACGACGCGCTCATAGGTGTGCGCCTGAGCACTGACGAAGCGTTCGAGGTCGAATGGATCGTGAAGGTCTTGCATGCTCTCACCGCAGAAGCCGGTCGACGCCGTGCGCACAGGATTTAGCGTCGTTACGACAATCCTGAGGCGGCAGCAGCGGACGGTCCGGAAGTGTCAGATCGACAAAAGAGAAGCTGAAAGCGAACGTGAAAATAGGCGTCAGCACTGCGCTTAGAAGGCGAAGCCTGTTGTTCGCAGTTGCGAGATCATCGGCTTTTCATTGGTCATCGTCTGCTCCGGAAAATGGAATGCTGAAAAGTCATTAAAGCCCCGCTCTTATAGGTGGTGCTCCGTATCCGCACAAATATTTCCCGGCCTTCTTTCCAAAGGAAGTTTCAGGTGAAGGCTGGGGCGCTCGATGAATCTGTCGCCTGCAGATCGGTGTGAGGTTTCGCTAGAATTTTGGGGTTCTTCGTCAAGGGGCCCGAGAGCAAAGGTGCCATCGCGGAGCGCCTATTGTGGATGTCCCGTGCTTGCGTATGGTCGCGCGCGAACAAAAAGGGATACCGGTATGGCGCGCACTGATGTCTTGCAGGCTTCTTCTCCCAGAATTGCCAGAGCCATCATCTGTGCATTTTGCACCGGCCTCATCGGCATCGGGCTCGCGCGCTTCGCCTATACGCCGCTGCTGCCCGCCCTCGTCGATGCGCACTGGTTTGCGCCGGCGGATGCCGCCTATCTCGGCGCGGCCAATCTCGCGGGATATCTCGCAGGCGCTGTGCTCGGGAGGCCCATTTCCGCACGCCTTTCGGGCGTCGCGGTGTTGCGCGCCATGATGATCCTGGCAACGGCTGCCTTTTTCGCGTGTGCTGCGCCGCAAGGCTTTCTCTGGTTTTTCGTATGGCGTTTTGCTGCGGGCTTTGCGGGCGGAGCGATGATGGTTCTCGCCGCTCCGATGGTGCTTGCGCACGTTCCGCCTGCGCGGCGCGGATTGGCGGGCGGGCTGATCTTCATGGGGATCGGCGCTGGCATTGCGGCGTCGGGAACGGTCATTCCTTTCCTGTTGCAGTTCGGCGTGCAGGCCGCATGGATCGGCCTTGGAATACTGTCGTTGGTGCTGACGGCTATTGCCTGGCGCGGCTGGCCGGACGGACCGGGTCATGTGCTGACGGCCCCGTCGGGCCACGTCCATCCGCCGCGCCTGGGTGCACTCCGCGCGCTTTATGTCGAGTATGGGCTCAATGCGGGCGGGTGGGTGCCGCACATGATTTTTCTCGTCGATTTCGTGGCGCGCGGGTTAGGGCAAGGTGTGAAAGTCGGTGCGGAGTTCTGGGTCGCCTTCGGCCTGAGCGCGACGGCCGGTCCTATTCTGGCCGGGCACATCGCGGACCGTATCGGATTTGGATCGGCGTTGCGCTTGGCGTTCAGCTTGCAGATCTTCGCAATCGGTTTGCTCGTGTTCGACGTGACCAGCACGCCCTGGCTGTTTCTGTCGAGCGTCATCATTGGTGCGTTCGTGACCGGAACCGTGCCGCTGGTTCTCGGGCGCATTCACGAGCTTCTGCCGCATCATCCGGCCGAGCAGAAGGCGGCCTGGAGTGTTGCGACCGTGGCGTTTGCACTGTGCCAGGCTGCAGCCGCTTACGGATTTTCATTTATCTTCGCACATAGCGGCGGCGATTATCACATTCTGTTTGTTATCGGCATGATTGCGATGTCACTGGCGCTCGTCATCGACGTCGGCGGGACTTTCCGGGAAAAAGCAATGCGCTAGGCTGCAAGGGCTCGCGTATCGCCCGCAAGACGTTGGCCGAAAAATACTCCCGTTCATATTCGGTGCACTACGTTTGCCTGCCAATAACTGCTTTGGGAAAGCCATCGGGACGCTTAGCTTCCCCTCGCGGACATGTCCGGCCGTCGGGAGTTGCAACGATGCATACGATCGTGACAGCGCTGCTCTGGTTTTCCGCCGTCGGGTGCGCCGTGATGGGCGGCGTTTACTTCGCGTTTTCAGCATTCATCATGGCGGCGTTAGGCCGGATCGACCATGCGGCGGCGATTGCTGCGATGAATGCCATCAACACAGACATTTTAAAATCGCTGTTCATGCCGCTGTTCTTCGGCACTTCGGTCGCCGGTTTGGCGTTGGCAGTTCTGGCGTTATGGCATTGGGGAAACGAGGGCGCCGCTCCGATGTTCGCCGGCGGCGTGATCTATGTCGTCGGCATGTTCATTGTTACAATTGTCTTCAATGTGCCGTTAAACGACGCTTTGGCTACAGCAGATCCGATGACGGCATCGTCAGGGGGCGTTTGGAAGCGGTACGTGTCCGATTGGACGATATGGAATCACGTCCGCACCGCTGCCTCGATTGCAGCGAGCACGCTGTTCATTTTCGCCTTAATGGCTTTGAATGCGCGTTCGCTCTGATACCGTCGGCTTTTTAAGCGTTATTTTCACAATATTCCGACTACGGATTAGCCGAGAACTATCGGCGATATTCTAACGTTTTCTCAATTCCGGTGGCTTAGGGTAACTTTCGCGAATGCTGTATCAATTTTTCAATCGTGACGCGGTGGGTCACTGATTTGATGCGCGATAGCGATATTCCGACGCGCAGTATCGATTTTCTCCTGTCACGACGCGCCGACAACGGTGGCCTCGCCGAGATTTCGCATTTCGATTGGCCGTCGTCAGGGCTGCCGCCGTTTCAGGACTGGCCCGCGGCATTGAGCATGGCCGCGCGGCTTGTGGCGCACGCGTCCGTACCCATGGCATTGATGGTCGGACGGGAAGGTCACCTCGTGCCGAATGCGGCGGCGACCGTGCTATTCAGTGAATTTACACGCGGTGATTTCCTCGGCCGGTCGGTCGAAGAGGTTGTCGGGGAAGGGGCGAAATTCTACGCCGATGTTCTATCGCGCGTGTTCACCGGCGAAAGCTGCAGCTTCCATGATCAGCCGATGCGTCTCGTGCGCAACGGCCAATGGGCGACGCGCTGGTTCAATCTGCATTTCACGCCGGTCGCCGATGCGCAGGGACAGGTGCTGGGTGTGCTTGCAATCGCGTCGGAGGTTACAAGCCATGTTCAGTGCGCGCGCAACCTTCGGGAGTCGGAGCAGCGGCTGAAGCTTGCGCTCGAATCATCCGGAATGGTCGGCGTCTGGGACTTCGACGTCAAAACGAACATCAGCACGGCCGACGCCAACGTGGCGCGGATGTATGGATTGTCGGCAGCAGGCTGTGTGCGCGGTGTTGACGATGGGCATTTTATACGCGCGATCCATGCCGCCGATCGTGCGCGCGTAGAAGAGACGCTGCGTACTGCCATCGAGACGCGAACGTCTTATCGCTGCAAATATCGCGTCCTGCCGCAGGGCGGAGCGCTGCGCTGGGTCATTACGTCGGCAAAGCCTGTCTACGACGAGCGCGGCGACCTCGTACGCATGTCGGGCGTCGTCGTCGATGTGACCGATCAGATGGAAACGGCGTCGGCGTTAGCGCAGAGCCGCTTTCAATTTGAAACCTTAACGGAAGCGTTGCCGCAAATCGTATGGAGCTGCGATGCGCAGGGCCAGTACGATTATTTTTCGGCGCGGTGGAGCGAATTCACAGGGATACTCTCGCATGAAATCAGCGAAGATACCTGGAAGATGCTGGTCTATCCGCCGCATTGGGATATGGTCCGCAAGGCATGGAGGGATGCGGTTGCGACCGGTACGCCTTACGATGTCGACTATCGGTTCCGTCATCATTCCGGAGAGTATCGCTGGCTTCGCGTCATGGCCTTGCCGATACGCGACGACGAGGGAAACATTACGCGATGGTTCGGCACGAGCACCGACATCCATGACTCGTACCTCGCGGCGGAGGAACGCGCCCGGCTCACAAAAGAGCTGGAGCGCATGGCGACGGAGGATCAGCTTACCGAGCTGTTGACCCGGCGAGCTTTCATCAATAGCGCCTCTGCCGCGATAGCGCAGGCCTCAGCACACGCCGCACCCGTCAGCCTGCTGATGATGGATCTCGATCACTTCAAGTCGATTAACGACGAGTATGGCCATCCGTGTGGCGACCAGGTGCTGGCCGTCGCGGCAAAGCGGATCAAGGCCTGCGTCAAGAAACAGGATCTCGTCGGCCGATTGGGTGGCGAGGAATTTGCCATTCTGCTCAGCGGTTGCGGGGCGCGTGAGGCGAAGGCCGTAGCAGACAGAATTTGCCGAGCGCTCGAGGCGAGGCCGATCGCAATGGAGAACGGTCTCAGCGTTTCCGTGACAGTTAGTGTGGGAGCGACGACGCGATCGGCGCTGGACGACGATTTGGCGTCGCTGCTTCTCGTTGCCGACAAGGCGCTCTATCAGGCGAAAGCGGCGGGTCGTAATCGCTCGGTCTTCCAGGAGAGCCTAGCCGACCAAGCCTAATCGGCGCTAATGCGATCCTCCTTTCAGGAATAAATACGAAAAAACAGTACGTTATACGGGCTTCGTGCTGCGCGAAGCCGCGATCCCCCCCGCGACCAAAAAGTTGTCCATTATGACTTTTAGGGTAGCTCTCTCGGTGTGACTTGCCGATAAGGTGATCTAAGCTGCTCAGTCTATCCGACGTCGAGCTGTTACGGGGGGAAGTCTGGCATGCCGGAGCCGTTGCTCATCCATATTCACGTGCCGAAATGCGCAGGCACGACGGTTGAAAAGCATTTGGCATACGAGCTGGGCCATTCGGGCGTGTGGTTTGCGCCGAAGCGGACGCGGCAATTTCCGCTCGGTTGGTTCGGTCGAAAATACAACGACAAGCCGCCGGCGCCGCTCGACCAGATCAAAGCCTTATCCGGGCATTTCATCGGCCGCTCGATCGAGGAGCAGTTCAAGGACCGCAAAATCGTTCGCTCGATCATTCTTCGCGAGCCGGAAAGCCTGATGCTGTCCTACTACAATTATCGCATGATACGGTACATCCAGCAGGGATTGCGGCCCTATGGGTTCTCGCTGTTTTTGCGGGCAACGCGCCAGAATTTCATTTCGCATTTCCTCTTGGACCGCTGGCTCGAACTTCCGTGGCTGGATCTGGTGCGACTGTCGGATCAGCAGAAGATGCGTCTGCTCGACGACGCGCTGGCGTCTGTCGATCATATTGCTCCGATCAGCGAGGCAGACGACCTGGTTCGCAAAATCTCGGCCGAACTCGGTATCTCGCCGGTGGCTAAACGGCAAAACACGACCGAAGATGGAAAAGCAAAGGCCGGTTGGACGATGGTGCGCCATGGCGATCTGTCGGACGCCGAACGCGCCGAGCTGAAATCGCGTACACAGCTTGATCGTTATCTGTGGCGACGGTGGGTGCTGAAAGAAGACGTCAGAGTTGCTCCCGATCTGCAAAGTCAATTCAGGCGCTCGGAGTTTCTGAGACCCCGCTATCAATGCGAGCGGCGCCTTGCCCGTTTGTTCGGGTAAGAGAAGAAGAAATGCTTGATACGCTCGAACGCATTGCCATCGAGGCCGGCACGCTCATTGCCCAAATTCGGCAAGGTGGCGCGAACGTTATGACCAAGTCCGACGGCAGTCCGGTGACGGATGCCGATCAGGCGGCTGAAGATCTGATCGTGCGCGCGCTGCAGAGGATCGCGCCGGATATTCCGATCATCGCGGAAGAATCTGCCGCTTCTTGTGTTGCAGACCATTCAACAAGTCGCGCGCTGTTTTTTGTCGATCCGCTCGATGGGACAAAAGAATTCATTCGCGGCAGGCCGGACTATACAGTCAACATCTGCCTCGTCGAAAATCGAAAGCCGAAACTCGGCGTCGTCTTCGCGCCGGCGCGGGGCGAGTTGTTTAGCAGTGACGGCTTGGCATCTTACCGGTCCGCAATTTTGCAAGATGCTTCGATTGGTGAGCGCTCGCAAATTCGCGCGTCATGCGGAGATGGCCGCCTGACCGCCGTCGCGAGTGCTTCGCACGGAAATCTGGAAACAGAAGATTTTCTGCAGAAGCTCCCGGTCGATCGCAAGGTCTCGGTTGGCTCGTCTTTGAAGTTCTGTCTCGTGGCGATGGCGGACGCTCATATCTATCCGCGTTTCGGTCGGACGATGCAGTGGGACACCGCGGCGGGTGACGCGGTGTTGCGCGGCGCCGGTGGCTGCACGCTGACGTCGGACGGCAGGGAACTCGAATACGGCGTGCCATGCGCGGCGGACGGTTCTTACGACAATCCGCATTTCATCTCGTACGGCGGCGATGCGGACACCCTGCGGGCGCTACTGCAGAATTGCGGCGGTGTGATCGACGCGTAGCATCGCCCCGAGCGCTCACCTCCCCGGCGGATGAGGCATCGGCTCGGCCGGATCGTCAATCGGAATTGGAGACGGCTCAGGCGGCTTGTTCGGCTCAGGTGGCAGCGGCGATAACTCACCGGGCTCTTGCGTCGGGAAAGGGATGGTCGGGGGATCGTTGCCGTTTTCCATATCGGATAAAGGCGTCCGGCTGAGAATTCGTTCCCCCGTCCCTTCAACGTTCGACCTAATGCCCGTTTGCCGGAGCAGTGTTTGCAGAAATACGATCCAATTCGCCCATCGCATCGTCCGGCAATTGCAACTCTGCTGCCGCCAGATTTTCGCGAAGGTGCGCCAGCGATGACGTACCGGGGATCAGCAGGATATTCGATGCCCGCCGGAGCAGCCATGCGAGTGCGACCCGCATAGGCGTTGCGCCGAGACGGGCGGCGACTGCCGACAATTCCGACGACTGCAACGGCGTGAAGCCGCCGAGCGGGAAAAAGGGCACGTAGGCCACGCCTTCAGCGCCGAGCTGGTCGATTAGGGCGTCGTCGTCACGGTGCGCAAGATTGTAAAGGTTCTGGACGCAGACGATGTCACAGATCTTGCGACTGTCTTCGATTTGCTTGCGCGTGACATTGCTGAGGCCAATGTGGCGGATCAGTCCCTTTCGCTGAAGGTCGGCAAGCGTAGAGACTTGCTCTTCAATCGAGCCCTCTGCTGGCCCATGCACGTCGAGCATGCTGCGGAAGTTGACGACATCAAGCACATCGACGCCCAGATTGCGCAGATTGTCGTGCACGGCTTGGGTCAGCTCTTTTGGTGAGAGCGCCGGAATCCACGAGGCATCGTCACCGCGGCGGGCGGCAACTTTCGTCACGATCACCATGTCGTCCGGGTACGGGTGCAGTGCTTCGCGGATCAGTTCATTGACGACGTGCGGGCCGTAAAAATCGCTGGTGTCGATGTGGTTCACGCCGGACGCAACGGCCTCGCGCAAAACGGCGATGGCTTGGGCACGGTCTTTTGGCGGACCGAAAACGCCGGGTCCGGCCAGCTGCATGGCACCGTAGCCGAGGCGCGTGACGGTGCGGTCGCCGAGTTTGAAGGTGTCGGAAGCGTCGAGGGTGGTCATGGGCGTCTCCTTATTCGTGCTGCGCGGAGATATAGCGGTTGTTTAGCATGCGATAATCGACCACAATCCGGACAAGCTGTGCGGATTTTCGAACAATGGCCGTTGACCTTGGTGATTTGAACGCGTTCGTTGCTGTGGCGCGGGCCGGTGGCTTCCGGGATGGCGCCCGGGCGAGCGGTGCGAGCCCTTCTGGCCTGAGCGACGCGGTGCGTCGGCTGGAAGCGCAGCTTGGTGTCCGGCTTCTCAACCGGACAACCCGGAGCGTGGTGCCGACGGATGCCGGCCGCAGCTTGTTGGAACGGCTTACGCCTGCTCTCAATGAGGTCGAAGCCGCGCTCGATGTCGTCAATGTTTTCCGCGACCGGCCTGCGGGCACGCTGCGTCTCAACGTGCCGGTCAGCGCGGCGCGGCTCGTGCTGCCGACGATCATTCCGCCTTTTCTGTCGGCCTATCCCGAAATCAAATTCGAAATCATTGCCGAAGACACCTTCGTCGACGTGGTGCGAGCGGGATGCGACGCCGGTATTCGCTATGACGAACGGCTGGAGCAGGACATGATCGCCGTGCCGATCGGCCCTCGCGTGCAGCGTTTCGCGACGGCTGCATCGCCTGCATATCTCGATCGCCACGGCAGACCTTCACATCCGCGGGACCTGCTCAATCATGCGTGTCTGCGAGGGCGGTTCGCGAGTGGCTCCATGCCGCCGTGGGAATACGAGCGCGACGGCGAGATCGTGAGCGTTGACACAACCGGACCTATGATCGTGCAGGCGGGCGGCATGGTCGACTTGGCGGTGGACGTCGCCGTAGCTGGTTCGGGCGTCATCTATCTGTTCGAAGATTGGCTGCGGCCGTATCTCGACAGCGGCGCGCTGGAGCCCATCCTCGAACCGTGGTGGCAAGCGTTTTCCGGGCCCTTTCTGTATTATCCAGGGAGGCGGCTGGTGCCCGCGCCATTGCGGGCGTTCGTCGATTTCATCAAAGCCAATTAGCTGCAAATGCTCGGCTCGGTCATTCTTTCGACCCAGTTTTGGTATTACAGATCGCTTCGCGGGATTTCGAAATACCTTGCGCCGGCAATCATTGCCGTGCGTTTGCGAGCGCATCCGGAGCCCCGCCATGCCTTTCCGCTCACCCGCTTCCGTTTCCGACCCACAACTTGTCGACCTCGAATACGATCCGGGCCAAACGCTATGGCGAAGCACGGAGCCTGATCGCGGCACGGCGCTGCTACAGATTTTCGACGGCGAATTCAGGACGGCGCTTCGGCAAATGCACCGGCACGTCATTCTGCGTAACGCGCTGCGCCGTCCGCAGAACCTGGCGCAGATCCTGCTCTTCATTGGGGTTGGCGGCGGCTTCGCGGAAGTTCTGCCCGTTGACGATATTCTTGCGGACGTCGTGAAGGAAGCGGCAGCGGGCGACGGCGATCTTATGATCCTGTGCCACTGGAACGTCGATCGCGACGATAGGCCGGTTTTTCCGCATCAACCGGGGCGACTGATGGAGGTGCGGCGTATCCTGAAGCTCGAAAGTCTGCGTCAGCAATCGTCGAATTTGGTGGCGTGGGTCGACGACTGCGTGGCCGAAGCCGACCAGAAGGGCGGAACGTGGCTCAAGCGACGGGCGGATGACATCGGCCAGCGTCCGACGAAACGGCTGGCAGCCTTTTAGCTTGCAAAGCTGATATTGCGGCGGCCGGTCAGACCGTTTCCGTCTCGCGATTGGTAGTCAACTTCGGCATGAGGCGGACGTAGACGAGTTCGCTCAAAAGTTCGATCAGCGTCTGGGTCACGATGATCGCCGGAAGGACCGGCACCGCGCCGGGAATAGCAAGTCCGAGCGGAAGGATGACGAGCGAATTCCGCGTCGCGGCGCTGAATGCGACGGCGCGTCCTGCCGGCGCCTGAAGCTGAAATAGGCGTGCGATGCGCCATCCAATGAGCGGCGCGAGGATCGCGAACGCGACATAGATCGGGACGACGCTCAGAGCTTTGTCGATGGCATGCCCGAGCTGGGGCACGACCGCCGCGACGACAATAAAGAGAACGATGGCGGTGGCCGGAACCGGCAGAAGTCCGAAGATAGAGGACAGGCGCGCGGCGGCAGCGTTGCGCGCGGCCCAGTACTGGAGGAGAGCTGCAAACGCCAGCGGAATGGCGATAAGCCAGATGAAGGCATGCACGAACGGTCCGGCATGGATGAGGTCTGCCACGCGCACTCCGAGAAATAACTGGAGGAAGATGGGCAGCAGCAGCATCTGCACGATGAGCAGGATGGGCGTGGCGGCAAGCAGCAGGCGGGCGTCGGCGCGACCGAGGTGAGAGAACGTGACGACGTAGTCGATGCAGGGACTGAGCAGTACCAGCAGTGCTCCGAGCCTAATCATCGGATCATCGGGAAGGATCTGTACGAGAAGTGCGACGAGCAGCGGCATCGCGACGAAATTCGTGAGGAGTAGCGCGGCAAGAAACCGGCGGTGCGCGAAGGCCACGCCAAGATCGGCTAAGGGGACCTGTAGGAAGGTGAGGAACAGCATCGCGGCGAGTGCGGGATTGATGCTGCCTTCCAGAACATCCGTCCCACCGACGGTTAGAGCGAGCATTGCGGCCAACGCGACGGCGGCGAAATAGATCGAGACCTGCCGGCTTTCCAGGATCTCGCGGAGTTCAGCCAAAACCATTTTCCCCACTTCGCTTCAGGCTCGAATGAACCCCGTTCGCAAGTTCGATCGTGCCCACATTGCCACGCGTCATACGATCAGAGAACGTGGTCGATCGCCCCAAAAAGACGGAGCCGCGGCGGGGACACTCATGCTTTCGGAAAAGCGCAGTCTGAAGCGTTTAGCGGAAGAGCGTTTAGCGGCAACGGGTGGCCGTGGCTGGTGCGGCCTTTCAGGAAAGCGCACTCGCCCGGAACGGGTTAGATGTCAGCGCGTACCAATGCGTTGGTGTCGCAGCGAGAAACCGGCAAAATAGCTGCGTCCATCATTCCCTGTTGCGGCCGGTTGCCACCGGGCGCGTGCATTCATTCAACGTGCGGAAGGGAAAAGGGTTCAGTTCACTGTTGAATAAGCATTGCCTGCGGGCCGGGAACAGGAGGGAAGGCAGCAACGTTAAAGCGCGACGCTTCCTCTAACGTCCGATACGTCATCCGATGCCGTTACTCGCAGATTCGATACGAAGTTTGTCTGCCACGCTCGTAACGGCGGCCCTTATTATTGCGGCGCTCGTTTTGGGGCGGGATATCCTGGTGCCACTCGCGCTCGCAGGCATATCTTGCTTCGTGCTGGTGCCCATCGTCGTTTTTCTCAAGAAACGTGGCATTCCTCAAGGCTTTGCCGAAGGCACCGTCCTGCTTGTCGTGGTTGTGTGCATGACGGCAGCCTCGATCGGTTTGAGTTCGCAACTTCTGTCGCTCGCGGCCGATCTGCCTCAGTACCGCACGAATGTGCTGGAGAAAGTCAGAAGCATCGTTGGTTCATCCGTGCCGAGCGGTCTTGTTGGCCGTGCCATCGACGCGGTCGAAACGTATCAGCGAATGATCAATAACGAACTTCAGTTCGGGGTGACTTATCCTGAGGCTCAACCGCCAGCAGAGAATGCTTCGGGTAAGGACGGCGGCAAGGTCCAGATCGTTAAGGGCGACGACGAAAGCACGGCGCTTTACGGGCTTCGCATTCTCGCCGAGCCGCTGACGCAAGCGGCCTTGACGTTCCTGTTCACGCTTTTTCTGCTGATGCAGTTTCGCGACCTGCGAGACAGGATCGTGCGAATTTTCGGCGTCGAGCATATAACCGAAACGACTGCAGCGATGTCGGATGCCGGCGATCGGCTCATCGCGCTTTTTACCGGACAGGTCATACTCAACGCATCGTTCGGGACGTTCGTCGGTCTGTCGTTATTTGCTCTCGGAGTTCCGAATGCGCCGCTTTGGGGTGTGATGGCGTTCGTCATGCGCTTCGTCCCGTTCGTTGGCTCCTACGTCGCGGCCATTCCGCCGATATTGTTGGCTGCGGCCGTCGATCCAGGCTGGACGAAAGCTCTTCTGACGCTTGCGATATTTGCTATCGGCGAACCTATCATGGGGCAGGTTCTGGAACCGTTGGTTCTCGGCCGGCGAGCTGGCCTATCTCCCTTTGCGATGATTTTGGCGACGAGCTTTTGGACGCTCACTTGGGGTCCCATCGGGCTCGTTTTAGCTGCGCCGATCACGCTCATCCTTGTGGTGCTGGGCAAATACGTGCCCGACCTTGAATTCATAACGGTGCTGCTCGGTGATGAGCCGCCGTTATCCGAGCAGCAGAACCTTTATCATCGACTCTTGTCGAGCGATGTCTTTGCTGCGACGGAACAAATCGCCGAAGCCGAAGAAAAGGCCCCTTACGCGGAAGTTTTGGACAAGCTCGTCTTTCCGGCGCTGGCATTAAGCGCCCGGGATCGGCGGCGCGGTCGATTGGACAAGGAAGCCCAGGCGGAACTATCGAGCACGATTGGCGCCATCGCGGAAAAGTCCAGGCCGGAAAAGTCCAAGCCGGAGAAGCCCGATAAAGATCCCATTATGGTGCTCGTCCCCGTGCGGGGAGAATTCGACGAGCTCGCGACCCGCTTTGCAGTCTCGGCGATTAATCGGGATCACCCGGGTCTGGCGTGTGCCATGAATGAAGCTTCGGGTCTGACGGCTTTGGCCTTTCTGGCGGATATCGGTTACGCCGACTTGCAGAAGATCGTGCTTATGACGGTCACAGGGCTTGCCGAAGGCGGGATAAGGATACTGGTCGATCGCGCCCGCTCTCTATTCCCAGGCGTTGAGGTCGTTCTGCTCGACGTCTCGTCAAGGCAGCTTTCTCTGCCTTCTTCACGTGACCGTTTCGTCGCTCCCGAGATATTTACCTCGTTTGCGCGGTTTACGAATTCATTGGAACATTCCCTCTCAAATTCTTCGGACACCGAGCGGCAGACCAGTCGAGAAGTCGCTCCGGCTTCACATTAACCGCGTGCGGACGGTTTGGCTTTCGCCATACGGAACCGTGGCGGATTTTCCGGCGTTACAGTGCGCTATCAATTGATAAGGAGGCGCAAAATGGGCGCACTGAAAGGTAAAATTGATACTGCTGTCGGCAAGGCGAAGGAGAAGGTCGGCTATGCCGTCGGCTCCGATAAGCTTCAGGCCGAGGGCGCGGCTCAGGCCGTGAAAGGTAAGGTCGAGACCGCCGTATCCGACAAGGTCAATAAGGTGCGCGATGCGGTCGATAAGGCGACCGACAAGCTGTAAGGCGATAAAGGGTCAGGGGGGATCGTTATCGAATCCCCCTCGATCCAAATCGGGCGCAACCACGTTTTCAACTGCTAATGCGGTAGGGGAATTACGCTTATCTCAGCCGTGCCGTTTGTGTTCGCACAGCTGATTTGTGCGCGCTTCGTCTGCACGACAACGGTCCCTTCCTCGTCCTCGCCATCCTCTATGCTTGCTCTATCCCAGCACTTTTGTAGCAACGACGAGAAATCATCGCTGCCGAGATCGAGCGAAGTCCCGATGTCGGCTAGCAGCGCGCTATAGGCAGCAAGGTCTCCACCGTGCCACTCCGCATCGAATGACAGTATCTTATTTCCGCAGGAGACCGTTATCCGTGCGGGCGGAGCTGCACTCTCTAGGTAGAACGCATCGAAATTATCCGTGACGTGCGTTCGTTGTTTCAAAGTCAGGCCTTTTATTTGCGACTGTACGTTGGAGAGACGATCCCCGCAGGTATCGGCGCGGACCTCCGATGTCGCTACGGTTAAACAAAACGTCGAGAGAAAAAGCATTCTGCAAAGATCGGCGAACATGTGAAGCTCCATCGCAATCCAACGTCTTTGTTATGAGCTTCACTCCGCTCTGTAACGAGGACAAAAGATCATGGCTTCCCGACAGCCCGGCGGTTTGGAATATTTCCGCAAATTTCGGTTGCCCGTGAGCAACTTTGATCTCCCTTCGGCGTTGCAGTGCCGATTGTGTACGCAATGTTTGCGGGTTAGAAGGAACAATTCCTTTGAAATTATTTGAATGCCAGAATTGTGGGCAGGTTCTTTTTTTTGAGAACACGCATTGTGAGCGCTGCCATCTTCAGGTCGGATATCTTCCGCCCCAGGAGACCATGAGCGCCGTAAAACCCAACGGAAGCACGTGGATCGCGCTGGCCGACAATCAGAATCAATATCGATACTGTGCCAATTGGGAGCTTCACGCCTGCAATTGGCTGGTCAACGCCTCTTCCGCAACACCTTACTGTTCGGCCTGCGAGCATAACCGGACGGTTCCCGATCTGTCTGATCCGATCAATGTTTCACGTTGGCATCGGATCGAAGAAGCGAAGCGGCGCTTGATGTACACGCTGCTAAGACTGCGCCTCCCGGTGCCCACGACAGCGAGTGGCGATCCCGAGCCCTTGCTTTTTGATTTCCTAGCATCGGCTCCGCAAGCCAAAGTTCTGACGGGCCACGATAATGGCATCATCACGATTTCGCTTCTGGAGGCGGACGATGCCGAACGGGAGAAACTGCGCACACATCTTCATGAGCCTTATCGGACGCTGCTCGGACATTTCCGTCACGAAGTCGGTCATTATTATTGGGATCGGTTGGTCAGGGATGCCGGAAAGACCGAGGCATTTCGCGAAGTTTTTGGCGACGAAACGCTCGATTACGACGCCGCTCTGCAAGCGCACTATCAAAACGGAGCGCCTGCGAATTGGCGGGAAAATTTTGTCAGCGCCTACGCGACCATGCATCCGTGGGAAGATTTCGCTGAAACCTGGGCTCACTATCTGCACATAATCGATACGCTCGAAATGGCGCATACGTTCAATTTGCGAATTTCGCCGCGACTGGCGGCTACAGAAGGCTTGAGCGCAACAGCCGATCGCGATCCTTATGCCATCGCCGATATGGAAACACTCATGAGTGAATGGATACCGGTTACGTTCGCCGTCAACAGCCTCAATCGCAGCATGGGCCAACCGGATCTCTATCCGTTTGTGCTCTCGCCAGCCATCATAGGCAAACTCGCGTTCATTCACCGCCTCGTCAAAGACAGGGGAGCGGAAACCGAGCGCGAGAGCGATGCGGAGGCGGCGTCGCCGCGGCCTGGAATTCTTCGCCGGATGTTCGTCAAGAATTGATAGGCGCGGCGATTGTGTGTCTACAACCTCTGATCTAGAAGTCCGTTCAAGCTCCCGATCCCGATATCGCCGAGCAGAGAAAGTGTGAGCCGATAGTCTCTGGCTCTGCGAGTGCGTGCTGCAGAGCCAGAGAATTTAGAGCATCAGTCGTCGTAGCCAGTCAGGACTTCGCCGGTCGCGGGGTTGGCGTGTCCTTCGATGCGCACGCCTTCGGCATTCGTCGCATCGAACTCGTAAACGCCGTCGTCGGCTTCGATCTTCGTCACCTGATAGCCCTGAGACTTCAGCTTCTGGATCACTTCGGAGACGGAGAGCCACTTATCGGCCGGCACGTTGAGCCGATACTTGTGGTCGTCGGCCTGCGCGGATGCTGCAAGACCGAAGATGATCACTGCAACGGGAAGAACAAGGTTGCGGGCCTTCTGCATTGTAAAAACTCCTGTGTTTTGCCAAACCGTTGTCGGTCGAGCGTGACCTTGCCCGAGGCGCGCTGACGCCAGTCTGATGGCATCTGTCAGGAGTTTGTCAGCTCCGATCCTGCACGATGCTCACGTCATGGAACCCGTCATGAAGCGCCTTATCGTCCTATCTCTGACCGCATTCACGCTGTTGTCCGCCGGTACGCTCACTGCGATTGCCGACGATGACGACGAGCGCGATCATGAGATTGCCCGCAAAGCGTTGAGCGAGGGCCGCATTCGTCCGTTGACGGACATCATGGACGAATTGAAGGCACAGTTTCCGGGCCAAATCATCGGTGTCGAGCTGGAGGTCAAAAAAACAGGAGCTTTCGTTTATGAGTTCAAGATCCTGACGCCTCAGGGCAAGCTGAAAGAGGTCAACGTCGACGCGGCGACGGCAAAGATCCTGACGATTGAGGATGACGATTGATGCGCATTCTCATCGTCGAGGACGAACCCAAAATTGCAAAAAACCTCGCAACGGCCTTGACCGCTGCGAACTACAGCGTCGATGCCGTTCACGACGGCGAGGATGCCTGGTTCCGTGGCGACACGGAGAATTACGACCTCGTGATATTGGATCTCGGCCTGCCAAAAATCGACGGGCTTTCCGTGCTCAAGCGCTGGCGCGCAGCGGGCCGAATGATGCCTGTTCTGGTTCTGACGGCGCGTGGTGCATGGATGGAGCGGGTCGAAGGCATTGATGCCGGTGCGGACGACTATCTCGTCAAACCATTCCAGATCGAGGAATTGATCGCCCGCGTTCGCGCGCTCATTCGCCGTTCGGTGGGGCAGGGGTCGGCGCTACTAACGGCAGGCAAGCTTTCCGTCGATACCCGGCAGATGCGCGTTCTTATCGACGGTGCGTCGGTGGCGGTATCCCCGCTGGAATACCGGTTAATTTCCTACCTTATCCATCACAAGGGACGCGTCATTCCTCCGGCGGAACTGATCGAACATCTTTACGGCGACGACGACGCGCGAGATGCCAACGCGCTCGAAGCCGTGGTGACGCGACTGCGCAAAAAGCTCGGCCAGGATTTGATCGAGACCCGGCGCGGCTTCGGCTACACCGTCGTGGAAGTGCCGGCATGAGCGTGGGTTCACTTCGCCTCAGATTGCTTGCTGCGGGTGTGCTGTCGATCTTGCTCGCGCTTGGCGTCGCCGCTTTCGGTCTGACGGAATTGTTCAAGCGCCACGTTGAGCGCCGCGTCGATGCGGAGCTGACCATTTACTTGAACCAGCTCGCAGCGGGGCTGACGCGCAAGCCGTCTGGTGAATTGGCGCTGGCGCATCGCCCGTCTGACCCACGGTTCGAGGAGCCGTTGTCAGGGCTTTATTGGCAGATCGAAGGAGGATCGCCGACGGACGATCTGCGATCGCGATCGTTGTGGGATACGGTTCTGTCGCTTCCGCCCGAAACCAATGTCGCCGATGTTTCTCGCCGGTACGAGATTGTTGGCCCGCAGCACGCGCGGCTCTATCTGCTGCAACGATACATCGAGCTGCCTGACAATATCGGAGGCTCGAAAGTTCGGATCGCGGTTGCTGTGGACTCTCGGGAAGTCGGCCAATCGGTGCGAAGTTTTGCGTCTGAGCTAGCGCCGTTTCTGCTGATCATCGGTGCGCTACTGGTCGCGGCTTCCTGGGTGCAAGTCAGCGTCGGTCTGCGTCCGCTGTCGACGATACGTGGCAGGCTTTCGAGCATTCGCTCGGGCAAGCAACAGCGGCTCGGCGGTGCGTTTCCGAAAGAGGTAAGGCCACTCGCCGAGGAAATCGACGCGCTGCTCGACGAGCGGGAGAAGGCGATCGAGAAAGCGCGAGGGCGCGCCGCGGACCTGGCGCATGGACTAAAGACGCCGCTGCAGGTTTTGAATGGAGAAGTGACACGGCTCGAAGAGAAAGGCGAGACGGGAATCGCGTCGGATATTTCCTATCTCGTCAATCTCATGCGCCGCCACATCGATCGCGAGATTGCGCGTGCGCGCATTTCCTACGCCAACAGCAATGCGTCGACGAACGTCAGGACGTCAGCAGAACAAATCATACGTGTCGTCGAGAAGACACCACGCGGGCAATCCTTGAGCTGGACTATTGATGCGCCGCCCGATCTGGAGGCGCGCATCGATGCCGTCGATCTGGCTGAGTCGCTTGGGAACTTGCTCGACAACGCCGCGCGCCATGCCAAGGAAAAGGTTTCTGTGAAGGCGCGCGCCGAAATGCAGAGTATCTCGATTTCTATCATCGACGACGGTCCGGGCATTGAAAAGGAACATCAGGCGGCGATGCTGATTCGCGGACAGAGACTCGATACGCACGTTGGGGGTGCCGGTCTCGGATTGGCGATCGTCACCGACATCGTCGAGGCATGGGGGGGAAGCCTAGCGATCGAGAACGGCACGGTCGGCCTCATTGCTACGCTGCGTCTTCCTGCTGCCACGAACGATTCGGACGCCTGAGGGGTTCGGACTCCGCCGCTGCAAAGCTCGGCCTAAGAAATTCGCGCGGAGATTGCTTCAGCACGGCTGGACTCGCCCTCGGCCGGTGGACTGATCAGCAAAGCCATGCTGGCTGGCTCCAGTCTTACAATTCTGTGGCTTTGATGCCGCAAAATCACTGCGAAGCATTGTGCTTCCTCGGCACACGAAAGATGCCGTGGAGGCTCATCCCATGCATACGAAAGACTTTGCGAGCGCGCTTCGGGCTTTCGCCGCGATTGCCGACTTTGATCGCTCGTACGAACTGCATCGACTGGCAGCCGTACTGGATCGCGGTCGTGACGAGACCATCGCCGCTCGCGTCAAGCGCATGTCTCCATCCGAGCAGTATCCGGGGCGTCTCAAGGAAACGCTCGACACTATTGCCGTCGGACTTCACGCCAGCGGCGCCGTTAAGGCGAGTTCGTCCGTTCGGGAGCTGTTGAAAATCTTTACAGGTCGGCCCGGCGCTTCAGTCGACGATTTTTGTACGTCGATCTGCCTTCCGCCTGCGCCGCAAGGCGTGGGCGCGCGCCGCTTCAAAAGCCAAAATGCGGCGCTAGCAAACGATATCTGCTCGGAGCTTGCGCCTTACATCGATGATGCCGAAGTCTTCCGGATTCGCCTCGATGCGTTGATTGCTGCAAGGCCAGCAGGGATCGCGACCTGGACTCTCGTCGCCAATCGACTGGTCGGCAATAATCGCACGTACCGGGATCGCAAATCGGCGGTTAGGGCGATTTTGAATTACATCGAAGCGAGGTCTCTGATCGCGCCTCTGGCACGTGGGCTGGAACTGGCGGGTTCGCAATGACGTCATCTGCAGGTCACGCCGGGTGGCGTTCTGACGAAATCGACGACCTATGAGCTTTGCTGCAATGGGTAACGCTCAAGATCAAATGTCCAAAGTCTCGCAAGTTACGCTCGCCTTCTGGATCATGAAAATCCTGGCGACGACGCTGGGCGAAACGGCTGGCGACTTCCTCTCGATGTCGCTTGGACTTGGCTATTATGTGGGCCTCGCGGTTACCTTTGCAATCCTCGTCGCGTTGCTCTTCCTGCAGGTCAGAAGCGAAATCTACCGTCCTCTGCTCTTTTGGTTCACGATCATTGCCACGACGACGGCCGGCACTGAAATCTCCGACTTCATGGACCGCTCGCTCGACCTTGGATATCTCGCCGGATCCGTGATCCTGGCGACAGCCTTGGCGTTGACTTTGGCAATTTGGCGCCTTCGCGAAGGTACGCTTTGGGTCTTCCCCATTCGCGGGCGCGACGTCGAAATCATGTTCTGGGCCGCGGTCCTGTTCTCCAACAGTCTCGGCACGGCGTTCGGCGATTATCTCGTCGATGATGCGGGTCTGAGTTTCATCCAGGGCGCGCTGGTGACGGCCGGTATTATCGGAGCTGTCGCCCTGCTTCATTATTTCTCTCGTATCAACGATGTCATCCTGTTCTGGATCGCCTTCGTTTTTACGCGTCCCTTCGGCGCGACATTTGGCGATTTCCTGACGAAACCCGTCGGCGACGGCGGCTTGAGCTTGCCGCGTGGGCAGGCGTCGCTGGTAACGTTCGGGCTGCTGCTGGCCATTCTTTATCTGTCTCTCGACCGACGCCGGCCGCACGTTTCAAAGCGCGGGTGAAAGGTCGCCTTTTACTTACAGTTCTGAGACGTTCCGGCCGTAAAGGCTGCATGGAGTTTTGCCCAATGTGTACCCGCGAATATCGGGGGAGTATTCAGATTGC
Source organism: Hyphomicrobium sp. DY-1 (assembly GCF_047497105.1). Classification (NCBI taxonomy): domain Bacteria; kingdom Pseudomonadati; phylum Pseudomonadota; class Alphaproteobacteria; order Hyphomicrobiales; family Hyphomicrobiaceae; genus Hyphomicrobium; species Hyphomicrobium sp. DY-1. The sequence goes on from NZ_CP134870.1 coordinate 4,227,562, forward strand.
CGTTGGACAATGCAGAGGTGTGGAAGTCAAATCAGGCGTCCGCTGCGGATGTGGCATGTGCGCCGGCCAAAGCGATGCTTTTCGGCGCCGTTGCGTTCGGCATCTGCTTGATGATTTTCTATCTTGCGTATCCTCGCTTCGATCTCTCGGTGAGCCGAGCCCTCTACGTGCAGCCCCATCGCTTCATTGGCAGCGAATCCCTGTTCTTTGGCAGTCTTCGTAAGGGATTTTCGACGTTGTTTTGTGCCGTCTGCGTGCTCGCGGGTGTCGGCTGCGTCGTCTCGCTGATCAGCATGCGCAAACGCTGGCTCAGTCTTTCCGCGAGTCAATGGCTATACCTTGCGGTATGCCTTTTGATAGGGCCGCTTACGATCGCGAACCTCGGCTTCAAGGACCATTGGGGGCGGCCGCGACCTAATCATGTCATGGAATTCGGCGGATCGAAGATCTATGCGCCGCCCTTGAAACCATCGGATCAATGCATCCGGAACTGCTCGTTCTTTTCAGGGGAGGCCTCGTCGATCTACATCATTTGCTTTGCCGCCGCTTTTCTGTTCCCCGCCGATGCCGCATTTTGGACGCTGAGCGGCGTTGTTCTGGGAACGCTCGCGGGGTTCGTACGCATGGCCGAGGGCGGACATTTCCTGTCCGATGTCGCGTTTGCCGGCGTATTTATGGCGCTAACGGCATCGGCCATTCATATGTTATTTGCGGTCGTCGGCGGTCGATACTCAGACTGAAGAAGAAAACCATATCTCGACCAACAAGCCGGGTTCATTGTCGGCGAGCGTAATGCGCGCTCCATGCAAGTCGGCAATCGCCGCCACGAGGCTAAGGCCCAATCCATTGCCTGCCGTGGTCCGGCTCTTTTCCAGCCGATACAATCTGCGAAAGACGTTTTCGCGCTCTTCAGCGGGAATTCCTGGTCCAGTATCGCGAATGCGCACGACGGGACAGCCGCCGCCGTTCGTGACTTCGACGCTGATGTCGGCCGGCTCTTGGCAATGGACGATCGCGTTCTCAATGAGATTGAGGAAGAGCTGGTTCAGAAGGCGGTGGTCGGCGTGCACAATAAAAGCGCCCTCAGCCGCGATGAGAGGATGCAGGCGGTGACCTCGCTCCTCCGCGACCGCCTCCAACGCATCGACGATGTTGGTTAGCATGGGTTTGAGATCGACATCGGCAAATCTGTTTTTGCGGGCACCGGCTTCGATCTCCGAAATGCGCATTAGGGCATCGAAGGTTTCAGCGATGTTGTCGATCTCTGCGATCGAAGCGTCGGCCGCTTCCCGATAGGCCTCGATGCTATCGCCACCTGAGCGCACGTGCTCCAGCCTTTGGCGCATGCGGCTGATCGGCGTGCGGAGATCGTGCGCGATATCGACGGAGAGTTGGCGCAAATTTTCGAAGAGACGTTGCAGGCGGTCGAGGGCGGCATTGATGAGCGCCGCAACGTGATCGATGTCGTCCGACGCGGATACTCGCGGCACTCTGCGGTCAAGCGCACCGCTTGCCACGGCATTCAAAACTTCCTCCATTTGCCCGATGCGTCGTTGCGCCCGGCTGCCGAGGAACCAGCCTCCGATAATCGCGCAAATCACCGAAAGACCGATGCCCCACATCAGGCCGTTGAGCTGCAGTCTCTGCGCATCGCGGATGTCTCCATTGCCGTCGCCGACAAACAGATAACCGCCATTGATCGTCGTCCATCGCCCAATCACCGCATCGCTTGCCCTGTGCGGAGACCAGTCGCCGAGAAGATTCAAGTTGTTCCAAGGAATGCTCCGCCAGCCCTCGAACCGTTGGAGAGACGCTACGTTACCAGCGATGCGTTTTCCCGAGCTGTCCGTCAGGAGATAAATATCTTCATCGGACTTCGCGACACGGGCATGGCTTTCGATCATTGCCGCGAGTTCTTGAAAGCCGTCGCTTTCTTTCCCTTGGACGTCGATCAGCGTTTTACGAACCTCGTCGATGTGCGCACGCAGATGCGCCGTCAATTGCGTGCTGAGGGAATAATAGAGCGCGGAGAAAATTACAGAGTTGACCAACGTAATGATCACAACGACCAGGGCGGCCAACCGAAAGGCGGTGCCGCGGGTTAGCCTATGCCGCATCAATGATGTATCCCAATCCTCTCACTGTACGGATCAAAGGCGGATCTCCGGGGCGTTCGATCTTCAATCGAAGGCGACTGACGTTGGTCTGGACGATAGAAGTCTTCGTGTCGCGTTCCAATCCCCACATCTCTTCCAGCAGCATGGATCGCGTGACGACGCGCCCGCGATTGCGAAGGAAAATTTCAAGCAGCTTGAACTCGCGCGGTTGCAAATGAATCTCATCGTTTCCTCGCCGGATTTGCCGCCGAATGAGGTTCACTTCCAAGGTGCCGATCCGGAAGGTGGCGTCCTGCTTGGGGCCGGGGGGACGGCGGCCCAAGGCTGTAATCCGCGCAAGCAGCTCGCCGAGCGCGAAAGGCTTCACAAGGTAGTCGTCAGCGCCGCTTTCCAAGCCTTCGATGCGATCCTCGATACCTCCCACTGCAGTGAGCAGAATGATGCCGGACAGCACGTCGGCGCGCCGAAGGCTTTGCACGAGGTGCAGTCCGTCGAGGCCCGGCAACATCCTGTCGACGACAAGAACATCGAAGGTTTCAACCATCGCCGCCTTGAGGCCCTCGGCGCCGTTGATGGCAACTACGACGTCGTGTCCTTGGCCAATCAGGCTCTCACGAACGATCCTCACCGTTTCCTGATCGTCTTCGACGAGAAGTATGCGCATTAGATCGACGTCGTTGTTGTCATCATAGCCACGAGAGCCCCAAACCTTGGACCTCTGAGGGCAGCGTGACGCAATTGCGGTAGGAAAGTCACGATTTTGTATGCTTTCGGGAAAGGCCCCCAACGGGGCGCCGCTTGCTATCATTTTTACCCCGCCAGAAAATCTAGCGGCTATCGCCGCCACGCCTGTTTTAGCGAGCGATTTCCTGACGGACGTCGAGCCCCAGCGCCTGCATTTGCTTGATGCGAGGCGTCAAATTAACACCAAAGACCGATATGGTTTTCGCGGGGCGGAGAACGATCAGTATAGCGCCTTTTTAAGGGGCGTGCGATGGTGTTGGGCTCGTTAAGCATTCAGCGCTGAGATGATTTTGACGGGACAAAATCATGAACCAGTTCATGCATCTAGCGGCCGTTTTAGCCTCCAACTCGGGATGGCATGTCGCCAAGATGGGGGATATCGAGCTCGCCATCCGCGGCTCGGTCGTGCGGAAAACGCCGCCCATTTCTGCATTCATTCCTATGGCCGTACTAATCGCCTCAAGGCTGAATAGAGATCTTCATATCGAAGGTGCAATCAGTTCGACGCTTTTGGCAAAGCTGTCCTGCGAGCTATCGCCCTTTGTTGAACGGTATTTTGGCGGCCACCGCGTAGCGATTACAGCAGACAAGATCAATCTGAGATCGACGTACGACCTGGAAAGTCGGCGCTGATGTTCAGTGCTGGCATTGACTCCTTTTACAGTCTTCATCTGCTGAGGAATATTGGCATAACGCCCGATGCATTCCTTAACGTCCACGCAGGTGCTCATGACGATAATTTGGAAACCTGGAATGTTCGGCTGAACAACGTCAATGCTGTTGCGACCGCCTTGGGCATTCCTCTTTTAACCATCGAAACCAACTTCCATCGCGCATATAAAGAAGCCCATGTTCGGTGCCACACTTTTAGAAACATTTCTGCTGCCATCGCCGCGTCAGAAGTGAGCACAATATACTACTCAGCGGCGCACGAGGTTACGGATCTATCCTTTGATGCGGCGAAGCGATACGGACTTGATTTTATCGACCCCGCGATCATCCGCTCATTTCTTCCGACCGGCTTGGAGACAATCTATCTAGGTTGGGATGCAAATAGGATAAAGCGGACGGCGGAAGTATCGAAAATGCCGCTCGCGTTCGAGCACTTGGACGTTTGTACAAATCAAAAATACCAAGCAAATAGAGGTCCGTGCGATCCTATAAACTGCGGCAAATGCACGAAATGCATCCGGACGCTCATCGCTCTGGAATTGAGTGGGGGCCTGGATAACTTCGGCAAAGCATTCGACATCGTCTGGTGGCATAAATCGAAATTGGAAGCCGCTGAAAGGCTGTCCGCTTCACCTCATCCGATCGATATCAATGCAGTGGAAGTTGCAAAATCGGCGAAGATTTTTTGATGTTTTTGCTTCTTTAATTTAGCGCTGAGGATGTTTTTCGAAATGTTGTCGGAATAACGCGCGCCGCCGTCGCCATACCGCGCCTTCCCAGTCTGCATCTATACGTCTTGAGTCACTTGCCGCCTATGGGCCGGTGTCACCAGCATCAAGAGAACGCCAGCAATCAGAATGAGAATGCTGGCGAATTGGAATGTGGCGCTGAACGGAATGTCCTGCTCTTTCAGCCAGCCCCCCACGTAAGTCATGAAGCCGCCGGCAGTCGTGCCAACAAAATTGAGTAGGCCATAGGCCATCGCCCGGCAACGCGGGTCCACGACCGTGCAGGTCGCGGGCATCAGATTGGCGTCCAGAAAACCTTGGGACATACCCGTAATCAGCACGCATGCTAGAATTACGGGGATGGACTGCGCAGCGCCGAGCACGAAAAGAAAAGGTGACGCGATCAAGAAGCCGAACGCAGGGACAAGAGCCCGCGCCCGCAAATTCCGCACCGCCCACCAGTCGGAGAGACTGCTCGCAATTAGCATTCCGGCGAATGCCGCGCCGTTGAAGGTCATTGGCCCGTAAACAGGCGCCAATGCCGAACTCACGCCCAGTTCAACGCGAAAGAACTCGGTCAGCCAATTGCGAACGGGCCAATAGGCGGCGCCGTTGAGCAGGTTCATCAAGAGCAGCAGGCGAAACCCTTGAGCCGACAGGAGGAACCAAAGTGAAGCTCCTTCGGGAAACGAAGGAGATGCATCTTCTTGAGAGTGGGGATAGGCCTCTTCCGTCTTCTGCGGAAACAGGATCAAAAGGACGAGGGCATAAGCGACGCCGAGCGCTCCCATGGCGAGAAAAACGGTGCGCCAGCCAAAAATTTCGGCCGTGACTCCACCAAGGCCGCCGAGAATAGAGCCTACATAGACGCCGCTGAGATGCAATCCGGTGGCGCGGCTGCGTGTAGGCCCCCGGTGGAATTCGACGATGAGCGAAACGGCGGCCGGCATGTAGAAGGCTTCGCTGATGCCGAGCGTTGCTCTTGTCAGCAGCATTCCCTCGAATGAGGTGACTACGCCACTTAGAAACGTCGCCGCCGACCAGATGAGGAGGCTGGCCATCACGATGGGTCGCTTCCCAACGCGGTCAGCCACATATCCGGCAATTGGCGAACAGATACCGTAGATCCATAAAAACATGGAAGACAGCAGACCGAATTTCTCATCGCCGATTTTAAGGTCAGCTTTGATCATTCCAGGCATCGCGACGACAAGCTGCCGGTCGAGATAATTCAGCAGACAGACGACCCACAGCAAGCCGACAATTGTCCACGCCGCTTGGCTCGTCCGAAGTGTCATGCCCCCACCCAGTGTTTAAGCCGTTGTTCCCTCAGTCCTCTGGAACGCGACGCCAGCTTGGCGATTTACGGAATAGGGCAGGCATCTGGCGGAGGGGGTGTCCGCAAAACAATTGAAACAAGGTGCTGAGCTATAACGAAACTTTCAGACACGCAAACTTGTCATCCCACATTCTAACCCACTTCATGCGTGCGAATGAGAAATCGTGGTTTGCGAAAGGTGCCTGCTACTTCTGCTATTCCCGCTACAGAAGCCGGTAGGCGACCGTCCGCCGGTCCTGCCCAGCGCTGCGATCTCGGTGGACCGTCTTCACACACCCGTCCCGATCGAGCAGCTTTGGAAGCTTCACGTTGCTCAGCGCAGGCCAATCGAACTCGGCTGCTATGGCATCGTACACCCTGCGCAGTTGAGCGTATGGCACTTCCTTGGGCAGATGCCCCAGCGCTGCTGCTTCCCGAATGAGACTCACGAATTGCGCGCCGGCTTCGTCGAAACTTCCTGGCGGAGCCCGTGAAACATCCGCGATGAACCGAAGCCGCTTGCCATCCCCAGCCGCCAGTTTCACGGCAACGATGCCTCTCGGAGCGGGCAGCGGTTGGGCAGGGGTTACGGCAATCGTTGCCAACGCGTTATTTGCTTTAGTTTCTGCCTTGTAGCGACGGGTGCGGGAAGGCATGCGGGCAGCGGTTGGGATCGGGTTGGGCATGGGTTCGGAAGGCCTCCCATAACCGGTGCCCAACCGGTGCCCGCCCACCATTGGCATTAATGCCGCGAACCATCCCCCGAGTGAAATCATCCGTTTTCAGCGGACCTTCTTTGCCGCTTCAAGCACGAGTTTCCGCACCATGTCCGACCGGGACATTTCGGGTGTTTCACGCTTCCTGAGCTTGTCTAAAGCGTCAAAGAAGGCCTGATCCACCTTCATATTGAAGCGCTCATCGTATCTGAGTTGTGCTGTATTTGCCATACGGACAACGTACATACTTCTTATGCACTCGTCAAGCCCATGAGGTATTGACAACGTACATACGTCTTGCTATATTAGCATCAGACGGTGTGCAGGCCCCAAGACAGAACGACCCGTACAAAACGCGAAACAAGCGGACGGGAAGCGGATCACGGGACGACCGGCGACCCGAAGCCAACCCTGAGAAAGGGAACGGCGCAGCTATCCCTAAAACAAAGCGGCCCCGAGCGGTGCGTCAACACCGAACGAGGCCTTGATCTCAACCTTCTCACGAAAGGCTAAGACCCAATGTCAGATCTAGCACTAATCGGACTTCTTGTCCCTCTCGGGGCATTTATCGTCGGTGGCCTGTTAATGACCGCAGCAATGTTTGCTGAGGAGGCCGGCCGATGATTGAACCGACCGCAAACGAACGACGCCTTGCGATAACGATCGGGGCTCTCGTCCTCGCTGCCGCCACAGATGTTTCAATCCGCAAGGCTGGTGGCTACGGCAATGACTATGCGCGGCTGCTGCTTGCACATGCATTTTCACCGCGTCCGGCGCTTCCCAAGAAATGAGAGGCGGCCGAACAAGGTGTGGCTCCGGCCCGAGCCCGAAGTTCAACGTGGCTGTCGCCGGACAAGCTAAAAACTTTTGCGGTAGCTAGCCGTCGGCGTCCGGCGCCGGGGGCTTTTTTATCGGGCTCTGTACTTGTATAAAGACGAAGCATAACTATATTTGGGGGCTTTATGAGTGATCTACCACCCCATGGCCCGACGGGGTCAACCAGGGTTTTTGGTTTTATTCTGCTTGAAATTCTTTTTGTAACTATACTTTTTTTTGCGGTTTTTGCCGCTGCGCAACTTGGAGACCATGGGTTGCGTTGGGTGCAGAGCTGGCTAAATGAACCAGATGACCCGATCATCGATGCCGTGCGATATTATTTTCATATGTTCATCGTTTTGAGCGATTGTTTCGTGGTCGGATGCTTTATCTTAAGAGGATGCAGGGCGGCCTTGAACGAGGTCTGGAGGTCCTAGATGTCAGAACTGAAAACCGAGCTAACTGCACTGGTCAGATCGGCCATTAGAGATACTGCCCAGAATATCCTTAAGCCCATTCGGAATCTCCGAATCGCCACGGGGCTTGAACGCGGCGAGAATCTCGAGAAGCGGCTCAACGCGGAAGTTGCTAGAGAGCAATCGCGCGCCCATTCCATCGCAGTTCACAAGTAGCTTCTAAATTCCCGTTACTGCCCTCGGCGCTACCCAGCGCGGGGGGCTTTTTTCTGCCCCATGAACCTCCTAAACGCTTGGCATGGGTCGGCGAAAAGGCGAAATCAGCAACAGCGCGATCGATCGTGACTGGCCTCACCAGGTCGCGATTCCAGCGTCTCTTACGACCGGTAAAGTCCACGAGGCCTTACTGCTGTTCTGCAAGGATCTATCCCTCTCACCTCGAGGGCATACATTCGTTCGCGATGGCCGGTATGTGAATTGCTGGTGTTTTGCTGAGCGAGAGGACGCAGAGAAATTTCGGGCGAGGTTTGGGGGAGAATTTCTGGATTCCAAAGATCTCCCGAAGTGGCCGGGCTAGGCAGCTTCTCGCGCAAACGGTCTCTTGGGCACAGGTACCCCGGTCAGCTTCTCAACCACGGCGAACAAAGTTTGGATTTCTTTATCCTCGCCCATGATGCCGACTTGCTCGCCGGCTTCGTCATAAGCATAGAAGCGCCATAGCGCGGTAAGTTCACCAACGTGTTGAAGCGTTGGATTCGCCAAAGCTTCCTCCGCATACTTGGAAAATAGTTCGTTGTAGACAAACCCCTCAGCCTCAACGCGAGCTTCTGCCGTCCGTTCCTCCGGAGTACCGTGGGCAAGTTCGCAATGCTCCAAAATCAATGGTCGTTGCCGCTCAAGGCAGGCGAGAATTTCGCGATAGAGTGGTGTCGCTTCATGGCTTGTCATCAGGCGACCTCCCCAAGGGCATCGAAAGTTTCAAGAGCCGCGCCTAACAAAATGACCATGCGGTCACAACCGTCGTAAATCCCGCCGGGTGCTGCCTTTTGATCCCGTGCCGCCAGCGTAAGAAGTTCTTTCAGTTTTTGTTTGCTATGAGGCGTAGCGGCGAGTTTTTCAGCGGCTTCGTCAAACTTATCGTAGGTCGCTTTAAATGCATCACTGAAGTGATTTTCTCCCTTCTTTTCTTTTCCGGCAAGTTCGCAGAGCCGTTGCTCTTCGTCCCATAGCGCTGTGCACTCAAGAAACTCGCGCGACTGATGTTGAGCCGCCATTCCCACCGTTGACGTTGCACATAGCGCAGGAACAGCGCCGGCCAAGAGGGCAATCGCGTTACGACGTGAATGATTTTCAGTATCCATGATCTCTCTCGTTCGGTTGAGGATCAATCCGGAGACTTCCGCTTCATCCGTTTGAGTGCCGTCGCGGAATACTCCATGCAGAACGCTTCGATGGCATCCTGCAATGTCGTATTGTTTTCCGCCGTCGTCACCTTCATGGCAGAGCGGAGCTCTGGCGTGATCCAGATTGATATTTGCACTCGGTCTTGCCGTGACGGGGGCAGGTTCTTGACCATGTGTTGGTTCTCAACATGCATTGCAGATGGCTCTTTTCTAACATGCCCAGCGCGACACGCAATTTACACATGATAACATGTGTGTGGCGGATGTTGGGCGGGTCCGGCGGTCAAAGCAGGGATTGAGTGCCTGCGCGAATAGATAAGAATGTTCGAACCGCAACGGTCGCGAGCTCTTCGGCATCAAGGCCGGATACGTTTCCGGCGGAGACAACAACAGTTGCAAGTTGTTCGCGCGCGGCATCACGTTCCCTTTGGGGCACGGAGGCTTCCAACTGCAGCCACGCAGCTTCCAATGCCGCCTGCAGACGCTCTACGTCTTCAGGGTCAAATGCACCGGTCTGCACAATTCGCCGTGCGCGCATGGCTCAGTTCCGCTTTCGGCGGCACTAAAATAGCCTCGCAAGGCGGTGTCAACGTCCTCGTGACGGCGATCGATGGAACGCTTAGAGCCCGGGCACAAGAATTTCGCAGACAACGCGCTCGATCACACGTTCGATGGTTTGGGTGTAACGACCAACACGCGGTTATGGATATTGCGAAGCGCGATGGACATGCATGGACCTGGAAGCGGAAGCGCTGAGCCTTTGGAGTGTTGCCCAAGGAGCTGGCTCGGCGCATGTGTAATTTATATTCGCAGACCCCAGAACGTCGAGCCCATTCACCGTGCCACAAGCCGATCACACGCTGCCAAAACCTCAATATTATCGTAGGGTTTTCCGAAAAACACGGAGTCCGAGACTTTCCTGGATTCCAACGCAACTTTGCCGGACGTGTATATGATGGCAAGGTCCGGATGCGTTGAGCGGAAAATCTCCGCCACCTCCCAGCCACTCAGGGTTCCCGCAAGTTCAATATCCGTGAAAACAACATCGATGTGGTTGGCTCGAAATAGACCCATAGCTTCCTCGCCGGTCGCGGTTTCGTGCACGGTCCAGCCGTCGGCGCGCAAGTCTTCGGCGATCGACATTCTTATCAGCCCCTCATCCTCAATCACGAGGGCGACGGGCGGCGCGCGGCTGGCACCCATGCTGGCTTCCAGTTCTTTTTGTTCGCAGGGGCCGATCTGAGCTCTTTGTTCGTGCTTATTGCGTGCATGCAGACAGGCGATACTTGGTCAACATCTTGGTTGTGAGGGTTGTTCCAGCGAAATGTTCAAGACATAACGATGAAGATTGGCGTTCAGTGCGCTCTCGGTCACTCGTTCTTTAAAATTAAAGGAACAAGATCATTTGAAATCTGTTATAATTAAGTTGGCGGCAATATCCGCATCTGAGCGCGCAGGCCAATGAGTCCGACGCGCCATTGCTCTAGACAAAGAGGCTAGCATGAACATCGGTGAGTTCACCGATCGCGCTCGCGCGATCAGGTTATCGAAAAAGACAAGGTACGATGACAAGTTCGAAAGGCTCCGCCGTGAGCTCAAATCCGAAGAAGCGACCGCAGCTATCACCAAGCCGGCTAACGTCCAGCACAGAACGAAGCTCGGCCGCGCCGTCTTGCGATTGCCGTGATGGCACGAACAGATCCAAAATCGAACAACACAACAGAATCTTCTCGCGATGTCCCAGGGCATCGTTCGATCTATTCAATTAAAAGCCTGTCGATCTCCACGGTAGTCGCCGTGATTGCCGTTATGGTGATGGTTATGTTGTACGAATGGCTACCATCCTAGCAAAGACCAGGAGCGCCTATTGATGATGGGCTGCTCAGCACTCTCAATGCATCGTCTAACGCCGCACATGCACTTTAAAGCCGTCATTCTAACGGCGTTACGCTTCTGGGCTTCGCTTTGTTTTGACGCCCTTCCCCATCGAGACCCTTATCGATCTCGCTCATACAGACGGCTATGGCGTCTTCGCTGGTCCCCATAACCTCGCCCAAAGCCATTGAGCCTTGAGGCTGCCGTCGATAGACGATCCACCGCCAATGCCATTCCGTAGGTCCTATCGGTTTCACTGAGAAATCGACGCCGCGATGCTGCATACTCTGAACTTTCTATCGCCCATCCGATTCTATCGCGGAGATCCGTGAAATGGGGGCTGAGAAGTAAAATCGGCTGAAGGGGGTTTGGGAAGACACACAATGCAGTTTAGAACCGAGTGTCAGCCTTTTTGTGCTCCGCCCAAGCGAGCAACGTTCAGGGTCGTAATGTTATCGCTAGGCTCATTCACGATCGAAAAGTCAGTTACTTTGTTCGCGTCAGAGACATAGATCCATTTCAGGTCGAAGAGTTCTCCATCCCTTATATAACCGAGCGTCGCCCCCTTATTCGGGCGCCAAAAGAGAGACGGCGGCAAGACCGTACCGAGCTTTACCCAATTGGGCTCCACGTATTCTGCAATCGGCTTCCAGTGAATCATCTATTTTCCAATCCAACACGATCCAGCGACCTAGCCTGCATGACAAATCCAGGAACCGCTCTTGTTGTTCGGTTCGATTTCCCCTTAATCACCGCGACATAGTAGCAATTCGAATGGAAATGCATTCACCGTTACATAGTCTAGCCTTCGTGTGCGAGCTATCTAACTTCGGTTATCGAGAGACCAATCTTTCCAACGCTAACCATCCTACGCTGATGTGCCCCATCTAGATATGGATATCTGTGGTTAGCGCCGCGCGAGGGTAGGACAGCGAGATTAATCGCTCCTCGACGAGATAAGATCTGCAGCACCCCGCCGATCATCAGCCATTCTGGCCTCCTCAAATAGCGATCTTCTGACCGATTTTGTCTGGCCAAGTCTTCAGAATGCTGGTCTCGATCTTCCCCATCGTGATCTTAGTTAGCACCACGTGTCCGCCGACCTGGGCAACAGATTCCCCACGGCCAAAGACTGGCGACTTCATGCCGCGAGCTCGGTCCATCACCCATTCAAGATTGGCGAACCTGCCGCCGCGAGTTTCCTCACAACGCTTCTGATCCCGACAGCAAGGCCGATATCGACGATGGCTGTAGCAACCGACGTGACGGCCCCGAGACCTCCCAGTCCCGCAAACGCTACAATCGCACCCGAAATCGGATCAGCGCATGCTACAGTCGTCATCGTGACAAAAGCTGCTATCGCGTAAAGAACAATTCTCATCTCTCCTCCTCAATGTGGCCACGTCACCGCGAAAAGCACGATCGCCGAACTGGCGCAAACAAACCGAAGAAACGGGTTTTCGAGAGCGCGACGGATGGCTGGCGGCATCAGATCCCCCGCGCTTTCATCGCCATCTGTGCATTCGCGATTTGGCGCTCACGGAGCGTCATTTTGTGAGCGATCCGTCTCTGCGCGTTGCGACTATTGGCTTTGCGATCGCTCGTTGAAGCACTCGTGGTCGGATAGGCGGGCGCCGAAACGATGCTCACTTCGAAAAGGTCCACGTCTTCGAGCGTGCGAAGAGGCAACTGATCGTCGTCGCCATCCTCCCATGTCTGTCGACGAACGGAAAATGAAAAAGAACACTGTCGAACATCTTCGCGCTGAACCGCGGACCATACAGTCTGCCATTCTGGGCTCATATCCTCGGGCGCGTCCATCGTGAAAAAGAGGCCAATGCGATCGGCTCGCAATTGTAACGTCCCGCTCGTTGTGCGGGAAAGGACGCGGTTCCAATCGTGGCCCCACAAACCCAAGACATCTTCGTTTTCCCGAAGCGTCCGATCGAATGCGCCGACAGCAATCCGTTCGCGAAACAACCCGGCGATGGTGGTGATGTCGCCAAACCGAACGCAATAGCCGCTGATGAATTTGCTCACGTTAGCCCCGCCGTGCGCGCCGTTCGATTTTCTCGCGTTGGATGCGGCGAGCGGTGTCGTTGGCACTTTCGTCCGTCGCCTGGTAAGAAGATTTGCCGGGCAAGCGGGTCAATGCCCGCACTGTGCCGCGCTTGCCATGGATCGTTGCGCGTTCGATTTCGATGCGCGTTTCATGGCCGGGTTTTAGTTCAGACATATTTGGCTTCCTTCGCTTCACGGATAAATCGCTGCACGGGGCCATTCTCGATGTCGCCGAGGAACGGTGCTCGGAAGGAGCCGAGAACGCTCCACTGAACGTCCTGCGCCTCGAGATCGTTGATGAGGTCCTCAAGTCCGACGCGCGCCTTGTGGGCAGCTTCCAACGCATCAGCGAGCCGCTTAACGCGAGCCGCAAATTCTGGCCTGATTTGATCGCAGACAATTCGGCTCGCAGCGGAACGCCGGTCCTGAATCCGCTTAATCAACACGGCCGCTGCTTCATCGAGAACGGTTCCACGTTGACGCAGTTCAAGAAGCCTTTTCGGGCGGTCGTCGAGAGCGGCCACTTCCCCTAAGGCTTCCGCTACCGCCCGGCTGACGTTGCCGGTGGTCGGAGGGTTCTTCTCCAAGTCACGGGCTAACGCTTTCTTTTCGTCCGCGACGGCTCGCGCCTCGGCCGAAATCGCTTCTCGTTTATCCAGAAGTGCCGCGTAAGTCGGATCAGACTCTGCAAGGCCAGGAACGCGAACTTCAGGTTTTACAATCGGCTTCGCTGCCATGTGTTTCCCCGATGGCTGTTGTCAAACATCGCGACTGACGCCGCGAATTCATTACGCCGCGTCTGCAGATGCCTCATCGGCAAACAGACGGCGTATGCATTGGAAGAGCGCCTTGCCTGGAATCTTGATGCTCCGCATGTGCATCGCGCCCCATTGGCGCGCGTCCTTGCCGGGCTCGCGATACCGCTCGGGCTCGCCAACACTCCAATGAATGGAAATTTCGGGCCAGGAACTTACGACCTCAATGTAGTCGATCGAGCGCAGCGTATCGTCGTCCTCAACAGCTGCTTCGAGTAGAGCGTCGAGCGCATGGCCCGCGCGAAACAGTTTGGATTTGAGCCGCTCGGGCATCTCGTCATCGACGACGATCCCGTTCGGCATGAGGCGGTCCAGCGTGACGACAGTTTCGGCCACGTTCGGCAGCGTGACGTCGGCACAAACCCCTAAAAGCAAGCTGCCAACGTCGCGAAAGTCGTATCGCGCGGGTGCGTGAGCGGCGCCGGCAGGAACGATCTTCGCCTCTGAGAGACACCTGGCAACAGAACGGCTGCGTGCCGCTCCTAGGCCAAGTTCGCGCTCGAAGGCTGTCACCACAGAGCCCAAGTCAACGGTCGAAGTGTCGTTCATAGCTGTCTCGTAGATTGTGCGAACTACGAGCACCTTGCCACATCGTTCGCCTTCAGCGCGTCACGCGTGACGCCAATGTCTCGCGCGCGAACATTTCAGCCGCTGCGCGAACAGCATCGTTGTCGTCCGCCCGTTCGAGGGCGAGAAAGCCACCGTCGATCAGGGCGTCGTCCAGTTCGGCTGCCGGCAGGTCAACCGAGATCCTAATCTGGCCCAACTTTCGACGCCGGCGATAGCGGCGGCTTCGTTCGCGGCTCTGCGCGCGCCGGGCGGCGGTCTTATCGTCGTTCGGCATTTCAGTTACCCCGGTTTCGTTTCGGTCAATTCGCGTACCTATCGGGCAACGGCACTTCGCGCTTTACGCTGCGATCCGGCTCGCCGGGCTTGGGTCGGGGATCTAGCACCGAGCAGTAACGCCACCGCGATTGCCAGGTCAGCGATTTCAAGCCCGCAGTCACGGCTCGGAGTATCTCCCTGCTGATCGTTGAGTTTCGGTCGCGAGGTGCACGCCGCTCGACGGCATCGTCCAGGGTCGCCTCGGCTTTGGCACGGGCCAACAAGCGCGCCTCGGGTGCATTGCCCGTGTCTCGGGCAAAATCGTAAATGTCCCGCAGATCATGAAGCGCATGCGCAGCGTCGATATCGGCGCGAACGACACGAAGTCGTTCTTCGTTTTGGCCGATGTGCAAGCCAACTCCGCGATACGAGCCATCCGTCGGGATTTCATCGTTGCTCATGATTTTCCTCCGCTTAAAAGCCGCAGTGCGCGCCGCGTGATGGCGTCCGACGGCGGCGCGTCTTTCTCGCCGGGCTTGGGATCGACGGCTTTTTGGTGCGCTAAAAGCACCTTTGCCGCTGCCACTCTGGCGGTATCGCCAGAGGTCGGATTCGCCGCGATTTCCTGCAAAATCTTCACCGGATCGAACTTTTTTTTACGTCCCATCAGATGGCCTCCTGATTTTTTCTAATGCGCGCGCAAAATCTGCGAATTTGTGGGCGCGCGGTTCCGGCGTTTTTGCCTTTTTTAGGATGCGACCACCCCCTACATCTCAGGCTCTCCAAATGCTGCGGCGCCAGGACTCACGCCACTCGGTGCCGTCGTCAAAACAGCAGCCGGCAAACTCGCCGCCATTAGCCTCGGCCTCAGCTCTACCTTCTTTGATCCTCTCGATCCGACGATTGGTCTCGGCCATCACCGCAGACTCGGGGGCGTCTTTCCATTGGTCCGAGTCTAGAACGGTCCACCGCACGGAACGGACCTCATCAGGTAGGCTTTTGAGGTAGGCTTCATGCTCTTCTGCCTTGCGTGCCGCTTCCGCTCGTGCTGCTCGAATGCTGCGGATCTTCGTGAGCGCACCATCGGAGAAAGCCGCCTCGGGCATGCGCTCGAGAACTTCATCTTTGATCGCGAGTAGCGAAGGCACGCCGTAGCCTTGCCTCGCACGCCTTTCTGAGTCGGCGATGTCTGGAAGCTGCCTATCAATCTCTTCGCTCAAGTAATGGAGGCAGAGATCGAAAGGAACGATGCAACCAGGTTCTCCAGGCTTGCCACCAGCAATCGCCGCACGTCTATGGCGAGCGATGTCCGGCTTCTCCACGTTGTTTGGCGCTTTCGCCCATTGTCCGCTGAAGTAGAAATCTTTGACCCAATATTGCCAGCGATCGTTGACGGTATTCGCCGCTTCGAAAAGATCCTGATCAGTCGGAGGAAATGGGTTTCGGGGATTATGCAAGTGCATGTCCGCCAGCATGTATGCCGCGACGCTCTGGTGGACATGCGATATAGCGCGTGCCCGGAGCTGATAGGCGCGGCGCCGATCGGCATCCGAGCGTTGAGTGCCTGCCTGAAATGCGATGTCAAGATCTACAATGAGCGTCCGCACAGCAGACGATAGAGGCGACCCAGCACCGACGGGGACGAGGTTGCTAACCGTTACGAGCGCTCCCATGACGAGCCTCCAAATGCTTGAGCTGCGATTTCTTCAGATGATGCGCGTCCGCGACCCTTTCGGTTATTCCGGAACTCGATCGCGTTGCGGACCCATTTCTGCCAAGCCAAATCCCAGCGCGCCCACTTCGTGCGCTTGCCAATGTGGTGGTCTCGAAAGTTCTCCCACTCGTGTCGGATATTATCTTCCGAGAGACCTCTCTCGATCGCATAGGCGAAGCCGTCTGCGCCCGGATCCCAATCGCCGGGAAGTTCATGTGGCCGAGCTGCGGCGCGCTGGCGCTTCGTTGCGGATGTTTCGAGAGAAATAAGTTCGACAGTCTCGGTCTGGACCTCTGATTCTACCGAATGCAAAGAACATGAGTCCTCGTCGAGCGAGGGCGAACCAAGGTTCGCCTCTTCTCTTTCTTCACTATCATCTTGCTTATTGAGATCTTGCAGTGAGTTCTTGCAGTCGGAAGCGCTGTGGTTCCGGGGTTTATCGATTAGACTTCCGGGGTTTTCGTCTTTGACTTCCGGGGTTTTCTGATCATCGGTATTATCCCCCGGAACATATGAGTTCCGGGGTTTTCGGTCTGATGTCGGGCTATCCTCCGGAACGGATGACTTCCGGGGTTTTTCTACAGACGAAGGCCGGCCAGGTGAGCGCCGCGGCGGCGCAATCGCCTCGGAGATCTGCATCGGGCTGGCTGCGATGATGACGTGCGGATATCGAAGCCACAACGCAGGAGGCAGTCCTGGCCGCGGTTTGATTTTGACGATGCCATCATTGACCACCTGGATGATCAGGGAGCGGCATTGTCGATCGGAGCAACCTATGTAGTCGGCGTGGCGCTGAGAACCGATGGTGCACCGACCGTATGGATTGTCGGACCAGAGTGCGATGTGATGAAGAAGCGGACCGATCAGGCGGCTGTTTATTCGATCCGCCATCGGTTGACGGCCAACTGAAGACATCGCGTAAGCTTCGGCGGACCGTATCGCGCTTGCCCTAGAATACCCCGGAAGTTGTCCGATTTCGTTCGGGCTGTATTCAGGCTGTGCGTTTTCACCATTAGATCGACGCCAAGCCGTTTCAATCGCATCGATGAGTGTGATTTCGCCGGCAGCCTTGCCGCAGACGAGCGCAGCATCAGCGATCTCCATCGCCATCAGTTCCGCAAATTCGTCGCCGAAGTCACTGAAATCATCGAGGACGCTCGGCTTTTCCAGTAGATCCATTGTTGCCCCATGAGTGAGGGGCCGTTGATTTTTTAAGCGAATACGAGTATCAAAATCGCGCGGCCGGTGGTTCGGAACGCAGCACATGAATTCAGCCGCCCCAGCGCCAACTGTGGGCGGTTTACTTTTGCTGAGATCATGCCGCGGCCCCGGTATCGCGAGAACGCCGATACGGTTTGCGGGTGATGACGGGGCGGCTTGCGATCCAGGCGTCTATCTCACTCTCGCGCCACGCAACCGACCGTGAGCCAATACGGACAGGCGCCGGGAACTCGCCAGCGGCGACCATCTCATAAATCTTCGATTGGCCGAACGGGACTTTTTCAAGCACCCCCCTGATCCTCAGGATTCGATCAGGGGAGATTTGTGATTGTTCCATCGTCTTCCTCGCTTTTGCATATCGATGCAAATCAGTGTGCGAGGATGGTCGCCGATACTTATTGCTTCGGGGAGGGTAGAGTTCAGCTGTTTTTGGTACCTGGTAGGCCGATGCCACCGTATTTTGCCAAATCTTCCGCAGTTGGGTTGCCGCGCTGAACTTCCCCGGAAGCCAATTGATTTCTCAAGTGGCGCACCGCCTCGGACGATCGCATCGGGGCCGCATCTTGGATTGCGATTATTTCCCTCCCGTGCGCGGCGACGTAGTTGAGAACCAAATCACGAGGGACGCCCTTACGTTTGCTGTGCGTGCGGGCTCTCGCGACCAATGCGCTCGGTCCACTTCCTCTCGCTTTCGCTTCCTTCGGAAGAGACAGCCATGCAGCTTTGAGCACACGGGCGAACGGTTGATGAAACTCCGTCGGGGCGTCCTCTGACAGACTCGTCGATACGCCACGTTCGGCGAGAATTCGTCTCAGCGCGAGGATGAGTAAATCTCTCCATGCCGCGACACGAATTTTTGCTTGCTTCGCGATCAAAGGGCCCAACGACCAGAAAGTCAGAAGCTCTAACAAGTGCTTTCGCTGTTGATCATCGAGAGTGCCGGATATTTCAGATTCGATGGCACCTATCAGAAAAGAATGCATTTGCTTAGCGTGCGCGATGCTCCGCTCTATTTGTTCTAAATTGGCGCAAGCATGGTCAAGAGTTTTGATCAGTCGTTTGCATCTAACCTTTCTTGGCATCGATCATCTCCCGCCAGCAAAAGTGGCCCAAGCGATCATCAGCGCGCGACGCTTCTCCAACAGCTTGCCGCGTCTGTATGCTTTCTCGACCTTTGAATCGATTTCATGCGCCAACGCCATCTCGGCAACTTCACTCGGGAAGTCAGTCTCTTCGCTCACCCAATCACGGAAAGTGCTGCGGAAACCGTGCGCCGTCGCATCGACTTTGAGCCGCCGCAGCAACATCGTCAGCGCCATGTCACTAAGCGGTTTCCCTCCCGTCCGCTTCGATGCGAAGACAAACTCGGCATTCGGTGCGAGCTTCTGCGCCTCCCCGATGATCTCGATCGCACGCGGCGACAATGGAACGATATGTTCCTTACCGCCTTTCATGCGCTCGGGAGGAACCGTCCAGAGTTTTGCCTTGAGATCGAACTCTGCCGGCGGAGCACCGCGCACTTCACCCGATCGCGCGGCGGTGAGAATCAGGAACTCCAACGCGAGGCGGATCATCGGGTCATAATCCCCAGCGCCGCGAAGTTTGATCATGAATGCAGGCAGAGCGGCGTAGGGGAGAGCTGCGTGATGCTCAGGCTCGTCGTTCTGTTTCGGGAGGCCCATCTTCACGAGGCGACATGGATTTTCCCCGCTGCGATGGCCGGCCGCCGTGGCGTGATCGATCACGGTTCGCATGCGCTGTAGGACACGGCGCGCGGTCTCGGGTTTGTCCGTCCAGATTGGAGAGAGGATCCGCAGCACGTCGGCGGTCTCGACCCTGTTGATTGGACGCTTGCCGACGATGGGAAAAGCGTAAGTCTCAAGTGTGGTGAGCCACTGATCCCCGTGCTTGCCATTTTTCCACGTCTTGAGCAGGGCGGCGTGAACGACCTTCGCGCAATCCGAGAACGTCGGAACGCCTTCACGCTCAGCACGCCGCACGGCGACGGGGTCGGCGCCAGCTTTTGCCTTTCTCCGGATCTCGTGCGCAAGGTCTCGGGCTTCCGCGAGCGAGACCACCGATGTTCCCCCAAGCCCTACATCCCTGCGCCGGCCATGGACCTGAATTCTCAGCACCCAGCGCGATGCCCCGGACGAATCGACCACGAGCATGAGACCATTGCCGTCGCCGTAGCGGCCGGGCGTCTTCACCTTTTCGACGAAGAGTGCCGTCAGCCCGCGTTTGCGGCGTGAAACAGTTGAAATGTCATCCTGGACGGCCATGCGCTTCCCCCGACGACGCAAATCACATGTCCCACGTTTTATCCCACAGTTTGTTGCGGATTGGAATGGAGGAGTGCGGAAGAACGCGCAAGAGTATGGAAAGTCTAAAGCCCAATGTTTGCTGGCTGTTTCCAGGAAATTCGGAGCGTAGTGGAAGAGTATGGAAGAGTGCGGAATAAGGGTTCTGGCGGAGGGGGTGGGATTCGAACCCACGGTGGACTTGCGCCCACGCCGGTTTTCAAGACCGGTGCCTTAAACCACTCGGCCACCCCTCCAGGACCCACTGCGGGGAGGCCTCCTGAGAGGCGGCCTCGATGCGCATTGTCCGGATCGCCCCTCCTAGCGGGTTCCGGCGCCGGCCTCAAGCCCCGCGCTTAACCTGATCCTAAGCAGCGTTTGTCATCATTCCAGCAAGCTTCGGCCATTCTCGCCGTGTGTAGTTGCGGAAAGGGTGCGCTTGGGCGGGCGTAGCGTATCGAGTTGGGTTTGCGTACATGGACAGGGGCCTTTACGGGAGGCTTGCCTGCCGGCTGATGCTGGCAGTCAGTGCCGCGGCGCTTTTGAGCGCCTGTTCGAGCAGCCCGTCGCCGCAATCCCTAACCGGCGTCAATCGCTCCACCTTCACGGAAGACGAATACGGCGTCAGCAGCAGTCCGCGGGTTGCGTCGGGTCGTGTTGCGAAGGGCGGTGGCAAGTTCAAACTTGGTTCGCCCTACAAGGTGGCGGGCAAATGGTACGTTCCCCGCGATAATCCGAATTACGATGAATACGGCGTAGCCTCTTGGTATGGCGCTGATTTCCACGGCCGCCGGACCGCGAACGGTGAGGTGTTCGACGCCAACGCGCTGACTGCGGCCCATCCGACGCTGCCGCTGCCGTGCTATGCTTATGTGACTAATATCGACAACGGCCGGACGGTGCTGGTGCGCGTCAACGACCGCGGACCGTATGTCAACGATCGCCTGATCGACATGTCGTATGCGGCAGCCAAGCAACTTGGTTTTGTCGGCAAGGGGCGTGCACGCGTCCGCGTGCGGTATGCCGGATTGGCGCCGCTCAATGGCGACGACAGCCGAGAACGGCAATTCCTGGCGCAGCAGAACAACCAGCCGTATCAGGGCCAGCCTTCGCCCGCGCGCGAATATGCGGCGGCCGAGACGAATGCCTCCGACTTGCCTGCAGATGCATCCGATCGGTGGGACCCAAACAGCTATCGCGCGGCGCTCGCGGGCAAGCCCGTGCCGCCAGCACCTGCACCGGCCCAGAGATCGCGGCGCCAGTTGGTGCAGACGGCGAGTATCGGCGAGCCTGATTTTACGCAGCGCATGTCTTTGACGGCCGCGCCCCAGCGTCAGCCGGAACCTGAGCCCGAGCCATTCGACGCCCCGCAGCCGTTTGCGCCGGCGCAGACTTCGGCCGAAAACGGCGACGCCTATCTGCCCGTATCGGCGTACGACGAGCCTGCGAGTAGCGGCTATTCCGAACGCGCGTATGTGCAAGTCGGCATTTTCCGAGATCGCTCCAATGCCGAGAGACTTAGGCGTGAACTTGGCGCTTTGGGTCCGGTGGAAGTAGCGCCTCTACAAGCCAGCAACGGGATGCAAGTCTATCGCGTCCGCGTTGGGCCTTTCTCGCAGGGCGAGGCGTCGCGCGCCCAGAGCCGCATTGCGACATATGGTGTCGCGAATACCGCGATCGTGATGGATTAAGCGGCTCGTTGCACAATTTGCGTTAACCCGGCGTTGACCATGTCTCAATGCAGTCGGATACTTCGGTTTCCATCAGTCGGGTCGTCTAGCCAGGCGGCATCACACGGAAACGATTCGAGCGATGTGGAAGACGCGGAGCATTTGGCTCGTCATTGTTGCGATCGCAGGGCTGCTTGCGGTCGTGTTGCAAAATGCGGAAGCCGCTGAGACGGGGTTTGCGACCAAGGCACCGCATGCCATGCTGATGGACGCGGAAACGGGCGCCATCCTCTATCAGCACAACGCCGACGAGCTTTTCCCGCCAGCGAGCATGAGCAAGCTGATGACGCTGGAGGTGCTTTTCCGCGCCATCAAGGAAGGCCGCGTTAAAAAGACCGACGAATACAAGATGAGCGTCAACGCCTGGCGCAACGGCGGCGCGCCGTCGGGTACGTCGGCGATGATGGTACCGGTCAATACAACGGTGACGGTAGATGAGCTTATTCAGGGGGTCGCGGTTCAGTCGGGCAACGATGCCGCCATGTGCATCGCCGAGAACATGGCGGGAACCGAAGGCGCGTTCGCGCGGATGATGAACGAGGAGGCGCGGCGGATCGGCCTCAAAAAATCAACGTTCGGCAATTCGACGGGGCTGCCTGATCCCCACCAGCTGATGACGGCGCGGGAGCTTGCCATTCTGGCGCGGTACGTCATCCGTGAATATCCGGACTTCTACCCGGTTTTCAGCCAGAAGGAATTTCGCTACCGCCAGCATCGCTTCATCAATCGCAATCCGCTGCTGTTCTTGAACATCGGTGCCGATGGCATGAAGACCGGGCATATAGCGGCTGCGGGCTATGGCCTGGTCGGTTCGGCCGTTCAGGACGGCAAGCGGCTTATCGTCGTCGTCAGCGGCCTAGAGAAAGCGGATCAGCGAAAGGACGAGGCTGCGAAGCTTCTGACGTGGGGCTTTCAGTCGTTCAGCGCGGTCAAACTTTTCAACGCGGGCGAAATCGTCGGGCAAGCGCGCGTCTGGGGCGGGAAGACTTGGTATGTGCCGCTCGCCGCCAAGGGCGACGTGATGTTTACGATGCCTAAATATCCGGCAAATCAGCGGATCTCGGCGGAAATCGTCTATAAGGCGCCCTTGAAGCCGCCGGTGAAGAAAGGCGATCAGGTCGCGACGCTGCGTATTTCGAGTTCAAGCAGCGCATCGGCCGAAGTGCCGCTCTATGCTACGGAGGACGTTTCGAACGGCGGGATCGTCCGCCAGGGCGTCGACTCCCTTGTGCTAATGGCCTTGCGCCGGCTGGCACTCTAGATTACGCCCGCCGAAAAGCAGAGGCGAGCCATGAAGCGCGGAAAATTCATCACCTTCGAAGGCGGCGAGGCCACCGGAAAATCGACCCAGTCGAAGCGCCTGGCCGAACGGCTGGAACGCGCCGGTATTCCCGTCATCGTAACACGCGAACCGGGTGGCACGCCGGTCGGCGAAGACGTGCGCGCCCTTATCATGAAGGATCGTCCAACCGATCCGGTGACAGAGCTTCTGCTTTTCGCCGCGGCACGAGCCGAGCATATGACGTCGGTGATCCGCCCAGCGCTCTATGACGGCACGTGGGTGATCTCGGATCGCTTCATCGATTCAACGCGCGTCTACCAAGGCAAGCTCTATGGTCTGGAGCGCGCCTTTATCGAACAACTGGAAAAGTTCATCGTGGCGCCGGACTACCCGGACTTGACGTTGATCCTTGACCTGCCTGCGAGCGCGGGGATCGAGCGGGCGGAGCTGCGCGGCACGCTTTCGCGTTACGATGCCGAGCGCATCGAAACGCATGAGACGTTGCGAGAGGGCTTCCTCGAAATCGCCGAGCAGGAACCGCAGCGCTGCGTGCTGATCGACGGCCATCTGCCGGTGGCGAGCGTCGAGACGGCGGTGTGGCAGGCGGTCACCGCGCATCTGCTCGCTGAGGCCGATTGATGGCGCGTGCGCCATTGGGGGCCGACATCGAGGCGTTGCCGGAAGCGGATCGGCTCGATGATTTTCCGCACCCGCGGGAGACGCGTGCTCTCTATGGCCAGGACGCAGCACAAGAGGTGTTCGCAGAAGCACTCGCCGGCGGGCGCATGCATCATGCGTGGTTGCTCGCAGGGCCAGCCGGCATCGGCAAGGCGACGCTGGCTTATCTCGTGGCGCGTGCGGCGCTCGCCGAACCCGACGAGCGCGATATGTTCGGGCAGGGTCTCACGATCGAACCGGACTCGCGGACGGATCGGCAGGTGCGCGCGCTTTCGCATCCGGCACAGTTTGTCATCCGGCGGCCGTACGATCAGAAGACGAAGCGTTTCCCGCAGACCATACCGATCGACGAGGTGCGCAAGCTCAAAGGCTTCCTGTCGCTCAGCTCGGGCGACCAAGGCCGGCGGGTCGTCATCGTCGACAGTGCCGACGAGCTCAATCAGAACGCGGCCAACGCGCTTTTGAAGTCGCTCGAAGAGCCGCCAGGGCGAACGGTCTTCCTCCTCATCACATCGGCGCCGGGACGGTTGCTCGCAACGATCCGGTCGCGGTGCCGCGTCATTGCCATGCCGCCGTTGTCGGACAGCGACCTGAAGCGTGCTGCTGCGCAGGCGCTGACGGCGGCAGAGATGGCACTCCCGGAAGAGCATGATTGGGACAAGCTCTTGCCGCTGGCCGGTGGCAGCGTCGGGCGGGCGCTGATCCTGCTCGGAGGCGGAGGGCTCGGCCTGCAGGCGCGTATCGATCAGGTTCTCGGGAGCCTACCGAAGCTCGATCTCAGGGTCGTTCACGGCCTTGCGGATGAGCTACAACCCATAGCCCAGGACCGGAAATTCCAGCTCTTCATGGACCTTTTCCAGGCGAGCCTGGGACGCCTGATCTCAGCGGCGGCGACGGGCGAGGGGGCACAGCGCGACGTGGAGCTGGCGGCCCGGCTGATAGGGCCTCAGCGCCTTGCGACTTTTGCCGAGCTATGGGAAACACTGGCCCGCGACAAGGCTGACACCGTTACGCTCAACCTTGACCGCAAATCGCTCATCCTCGGAAGTTTCGCGCGCCTCGAGGCAGCGAGCCGCGGCTGAGCAGGGTGCGCATGCGCGCCGCATCTGGCACTGCAGAAAGAACCTAAAGTGGCGGAAAAATATTACATCACGACGCCGATCTTCTATCCGAACGGCAAACCCCATATCGGTCACGCCTATACCGTGATTGCGAGCGACACGCTCGCCAGGTTCGCGCGTCTCGATGGCCGCGACGTGTTCTTCCTGTCCGGCACCGACGAGCACGGTCTCAAAATGCAGCAGACCGCCGAGAAGGAAGGTATTACGCCTCTCGCGCTGGCCGATCGCAACTCGGCGATCTTCCGCTCGATGTACGAAGCTCTCGGCGCTTCGAACGATGACTTCATTCGCACGACGGAGCCGCGTCACTACAAAGCCTGCCAGGCGATCTGGGAAAAGATGGCAGCCAACGGTGACATCTACCTCGGTCGATACGGCGGTTGGTATTCGGTTCGCCAGGAAGCCTATTTCGACGAGAAGGAAACGACGGTCGGCGAAGACGGCGTACGTCGCGAACCGCTCGGCTCGCCCGTCGAATGGAACGAGGAGGAAAGCTACTTCTTCCGTCTCTCGGCCTATCAGGACAAACTGCTCGCACTCTACGAGAGCAATCCGGAATTCGTCGGCCCGCCAGAGCGACTGAACGAAGTTGCGAGCTTTGTGAGATCCGGCCTCAAGGATCTGTCCGTTTCGCGCTCGACGTTCAACTGGGGCGTACCGGTGCCGGGCGACGAGAAGCACGTGATGTACGTGTGGGTCGACGCTTTGACGAACTACATTACCGCCGCGGGCTATCCCGATAACGGCGCCGAGAGGTGGAAGTACTGGCCTGCCGACGTCCACATGATCGGTAAGGACATCGTTCGCTTCCATGCCGTTTATTGGCCGGCGTTTTTGATGTCGGCGGGCATCGAGCTGCCCAGGCGGGTTTTCGCGCACGGTTTTTTGTTCAACCGCGGCGAGAAGATGTCGAAATCTGTCGGCAACGTCGTCGATCCGTTCGAGTTGGTTGAAACGTTCGGCCGCGATGCCGTGCGCTATTTCTTCCTGCGCGAAGTGATGTTCGGTCAGGATGGCAGCTACTCATCCGAGGTCATCGTCAATCGGATCAACGCCGATCTCGCGAACAACCTCGGCAACCTGGCGCAGCGGTCGCTGTCGATGATCTTCAAGAATTGCGATGGAGCTATTCCGCAGCCGGGCGCACTCAGCGAAGCCGATGAAGCGATCCTCGCTGCGACAGACGGGCTCTACGTCACCGTACGCGCTGAGATGCAACGGCAGGGCATCACCAAATATCTCGATGCGCTCTGGGCGGTCATCGCGGATGCCAACCGTTACTTCGCCGCCGAAGAACCGTGGGCAAAGAAGAAAACAGATCCCGCGCGGATGGCGACGATCCTGTACGTCACGGCCGAATGCGTGCGCCAGTTTGCAATCCTCATTCAGCCGGTAATGCCCGAAAGTGCGGCGAAACTGCTCGATCTGCTGGCAGTTGCGCCGGAGGATCGCATGTTCGCAAGTCTCGGGGCCACAGGACGCCTGAAGCCGGGGACGAAAACCCCTGAACCACAAGGCGTTTTCCCCCGCTACGTCGCGCCGGAGGAAAGCAAGGCGTGAGCGGACAACGCGCCGCACGGCGCGGCGCGGCCTGTAGAGGGTAAAACGACCTGATGCTTGTCGATCATCATTGCCATCTCGATTTTCCCGACTTCGCGCCGGAGCTTGATGATGTCGTCGCGCGGGCGCGCGCGGCAGGCGTCGGCACGCTCGTCACGATCTCGACGCGGATCCGCGAGTTCGACAAGCTGAAGGCGATTACCGAGCGCTTCGAGGATGTGTACTGCTCGGTCGGCACGCATCCCAACAATGCGCACGAAGAGCTCGACATTCCGCTCGAACGTATCATCGCGCTTTCAAAGCACCCGAAGGTCGTTGCGATCGGGGAAGCCGGTCTTGACTATCATTACGATACCTCGACACCGGCCGCGCAGGCGGAAGGTTTTCGCCGGCATATCGCGGCGGCGCGCGAGACGGGTTTGCCGCTCGAAATTCACACGCGCGATGCCGACGAGGATACGCTCGCCATTCTCGAAGACGAGACGGCAAAGGGTGCATTTCCGGCCGTCCTCCATTGCTACACCGGCGGGCGCAAGCTCGCGATGCGCGCGCTGGAGCTTGGGCTTTACGTATCTTTCACGGGCGTGATTACCTTCAAAAACTCGGAGGGCTTGCGCGAGATCGTGCGCGACGTGCCGCTCGACCGATTGCTTGTCGAAACGGACGCGCCGTTCCTCGCGCCCATTCCGTTCCGGGGAAAGCGCAACGAGCCGGCTTATGTCGTGCGCACAGCGGCGGCGCTGGCCGATGTGAAAGGCGTCACGCCTGACGAGATTGCTGCCGCTACGACGGCGAATTTCTTCCGGCTCTACAGCAAGGCAAAGCCGCCGAAATCTCTTTCGTCCACGGAAGGCGGGTCTGCCGCAGCATGAACTACAGATGCACGATATTGGGTTGCGGCTCTTCCGGTGGCGTGCCGCGCATTGGCATGAACTGGGGGGCATGCGATCCTGAGAATCCGAAGAACCGGCGTCTGCGCTGCTCGGCGCTGATCGAACGCACCGGGTCGGGCGGGCGGACGTCGGTTCTCATCGACACCTCCCCGGATTTTCGCGAGCAGATTTTGTCGACGCGTCTCACCGCGCTCGACGGCGTGCTCTATACGCACGATCACGCCGACCACACGCACGGCATCGACGATCTGCGCATGGTCGCCTTTTCGATGAAGCGGCGCGTCGAGGTCTATTTCAACAAGGCGACGGGCGACAGCTTGAAGTCGCGCTTTTCGTATTGCTTCGAGACGCCGCCCGGATCGGCGTACATGCCGATGCTCAACGGTCATGAGATCGACGGCGTAACACCGGTCGCAATTGCGGGCGGCGGCGGCACGATCACGGCACGGCCGATCCAGCAGCATCACGGTTCGATCCTGTCGCTCGGGTACCGGGTTTCCAATCTCGCGTATTCGCCGGACATCAATGACATTCCGGCGGAGTCCATTCCGCTGCTTGAAGGCCTCGACGTCTGGATCGTCGATGCGTTGCGTCACGGCGTGCACGAAAGCCATTTCAGCGTGAAGCAGGCACTGATGTGGGCTGAGCGTCTGAAGCCGAAGCGCACAATCCTGACGCATATGACCAGCGAACTCGATTACGCGACGCTGGCGCGCGAATTGCCTGCGGGCGTGGAGCCGGCTTACGACGGCATGATGATTTCGTTTACCTGAGGAAGGGCGGCGCGAACGCCGCCTGACGTCATCGCCAAAGGCCGTAATCGTCCCATTTCGCTTCGGGGATCAGACCACCCAGCTTATACGTGAATGTTTTCGCTCGCATCTGGTCAGGCGTGACCGTGCAGGTGAAATCGAGAAAATACCAGCGGTTGTTGGCGCGCACTGCGCCGCCTTTTGCGGTGACGACGTTGTCCTTGAATATCGCCGGCTTCTGAATGGTCGTCGTGACGCGGTCGATGCCTTTCAAATGGCTTCCTTTGCGGACGGCGTCGATGCCGCGAAGATTGCAGACCTGATGCGCACGTTCTTCCGGCTGAAGCTCCTTGAGCACGCGGTCCATCGAAGCATCCGCCAACGCCGTTTGCGTGCTGCCCGCAAACGTAAGCAACAATACAAGACTTCTCTTCGAGAGCATTCCCCTGACTTCCCCTTTGAATTTCCCATCAGTCCGGAACGACCGGAAGCGGCCCCCCGACCGCGATCGTCAAAACGCGCGTTGATGTGACCGTAATGAGGCGACATCCGTCACTGCAGACCTCGCCTGCAATGCGCGACTCAGATTCCATCGATGGTTCGGGAGTCTAGGGACGGCAGCTGTCGAAAAAGTAAATATGGCGCTCGCTAGGCTAATGGCTCGCGCCATTCGCGGAAGTTTATGATCCCGCCGTTTCTTTCGCACTGCGGCGATGCAAGTTCGAGAAAGAGGGGAACGAGATCTTCAGGAGCGGGAAGCGTCTCAGGATCTTCGCCCGGAAATGCCTTGGCACGCATCTGTGTGCGCGTGGCACCAGGATTGATCAGATTGGCTTTAACGCACGTGCTCTGGAGTTCGGCGGCCCAGGTTTTGACGAGCGCTTCCAGACCGGCCTTCGACGCGGAATAGGCGCCCCAGTAAGCGTATTTGCCGCTGGCGGCGCCCGACGTCACGAACACAGCCCGGCCGGCGTCGGAACGCTTCAGCAGCGGATCGAGCGTGCGGATCAGACGCCAGTTGGCGTTGAGGTTGATGTCGATGGTGGAGAGAAAGCCTTCGTCGGTCGTGTGGCCGAGCGGGGAGAGCGGGCCGAGGATACCGGCGTTGGCGATCAGAATATCGAGGCGCTCCCAGCGCTGATAGATTGTCGGCCCGAGCTGATCGACCCGGTCGCCTTTTTTGAGGTCGAGCTGAAGAAGGGTCGCGGCGCCGCCAAGTGCCCGGATCTCATCGTCAACCGCTTCGAGCCCGCCGAGCGATCGCGCTGCCAGGATGACGTGAGCTCCGGATTTCGCGAGGCCGAGAGCAACGGCGCGGCCGATACCGCGGGACGCGCCAGTGACGAGCGCAATGCGCCCTGAGAGGGGAGTGTCCGTCATGTGTCACTCTTCAAAAGCAACGGACGGACAGGCCGCCCTCATCAGCCGACTTCGGCGAGAAGGGATAGCTGCCTCGGAATGGCTTCGCCACCGTAATCGGTCAGATTGGTCGGGTAATCGCCGGTGAAGCAGTGATCGGTGAACTGCGGCGCACGGTTGTCGCGGCCCTCAAGACCGATGGCGCGATAGATGCCGTCAACCGACAGGAAGGCAAGGCTGTCGGCTTCCATGAAGTCGCGCATTTCGTCGAGCGACATGTTGGCGGCGAGCAGGTCTTTCTTGCTCGGCGTGTCGATGCCGTAGAAATCCGGATGCGTAATCGGTGGCGAAGAAATGCGCATGTGGACTTCGGCTGCGCCCGCGTCGCGGATGAGCTGGACGATTTTCTTCGACGTGGTGCCGCGCACGACGCTGTCGTCGATCAGGACGACGCGGTTGCCGCGAATGACGCCGGAATTCGCCGAGTGCTTGAGCTTGACGCCGAGCTGACGGATGCGCTGCTCGGGCTCGATGAAGGTTCGGCCGACGTAGTGATTGCGGATGATGCCGAGTTCGAACGGGATGCCGCTCTGCTGGCTGAAACCGATAGCAGCCGGCACGCCGGAATCCGGGATCGGCACGATGACGTCGGCGGCGGGCGCGGATTCGCGCGCCAGTTCGATGCCCATGCGCTTGCGGATATCATAAACGGTCTGGCCGCCGACGATGGAATCCGGACGCGCGAAATAGATGTATTCGAAGATGCATGGACGCGCTGGGCGCATCGGGAAGGGGCGGTGGCTTTCGAGCCCTTCGTCAGTGATGACGACGACTTCGCCGTTATCCACTTCGCGCAAAAACTCTGCGCCGACCATGTCGAGCGCGCAGGTTTCAGAAGCCAGCACATAAGAGGTGCCGAGGCGGCCGATGACCAGCGGGCGGATGCCGACCGGATCACGGACGCCGATCATCATGTCGTTGGTCATGCAGACGAGGGCGTAAGAGCCTTCGACCTGGCGAACCGCATCAACGAGGCGCTCGACGATGCGGCGCTTCTTGGAGCGGGAGAGAAGGTGAAGAATGACTTCCGTGTCGGAGGTCGACTGACAGATGGCGCCGGATGAGATCAGTTCGCGCCGGAGCGTCAGAGCATTGGTGAGGTTGCCGTTGTGGGCGACTGCGAAGCCGCCGGTATCGATGTCGGCGAAAAGCGGCTGGACGTTGCGGATGAGGGGATCGCCGGTTGTGGAGTAGCGGTCGTGGCCGATGGCCATGCGACCTTTGAGGCGGGCGAGAACTTCGGGTTTCGAGAAGTTGTCGCCGACGAGGCCCATGCGGCGCTCGGAGTGGAAGTTGCGGCCGTCGTAGGAGACGATGCCGGCTGCTTCCTGGCCGCGATGCTGCAGGGCATGTAGACCCAGTGCTGTGATCGCCGCCGCATCGGGATGATCGAAGATGCCGAAGACGCCACATTCTTCGCGTAGACGATCATCGCCATAGCGCGTGAACGTGAGCCCGTCGATTTTCGTCGTCGCGCCGCCTTGCTGTGCCATAAGGCACCTCCCGCGATTGAGCCGCCCTGCTCTGCCCGATACGCCGGGTAACTAAATTCCGAACGTGCCGTCGCCGCTGACGCTACCCGCGTCACGCGAGCGTCATATAGTACCGTTGGCCATTGATGACCAGCGCGACTGAACGACCCTTTTGCTCAAGAAAGCCTTGCTGTCCAGGCTGTTCGTTTGGCGAAGCCGGTGGCGGCGTCGCGGACGGTTGCGGAATGACCTGCAGCAGGACATTGCGGATCGACTCCCCCGTCGCCTTCACGTAGGGCCTAAAAAATGCATCCCGAACAAGAGGATGCTGCTTTTCTTTCTCAGGCGAAATGAAGGCCTCATAGGCCATGTAGGGTATGACGAAGAGAAGAAAGCCGCGCAGGACCCCGAAGATGAAGCCGAGAACCCGGTCAATCATGCCGACCTGACTATCCAGAATTGCATCGGAGATGCGCGCGGTAATCAGGTGCACGATGATGAGGACGATGAGGGCGACAGCGACTGCCACGCCGACCGTCGCGATTTGCGGTGGCAGGCCGGTCTGGGTTGCGAGATCGGCCGTCATCTCCTTCTTGGTGGCGAAGATCCAGTAGCCGACGCCAGCAGCGGAAATCCAGGAGACGATCGACAGCAGCTCGCGCGCGAAGCCCCGGTACATCGCAAGAAGACCGGATATGAACGAGACGGCGATCAGCGCCAGGTCTAGGTAAGTGAACGGGCCGACCATGGCCGTATCCCCTCTTTGGTCGCGTGCTCCCCGAGCATGAGACTCACCCCAAGAATCAGTCGCATGACGCCGTAGCGTCTGCAAGCGACTTGAGGTGTGCGATGCGGGAAAGCGACAGCTTCATGCCCTGGACATCGACGTCGCCGTTTTCCGGCAGAACCGCCTGTCCAAATCCAAGTTTTGAGGCCTCTTTCAGGCGCGGTGTCATCATGGCGGCGGCGCGGACGGCCCCCGACAGCGAGACCTCGCCGAAATAGACGGCGTCGCGCGGCAAGGCAATGCCGGAGATGGATGACAAAAGCGCCGCGGCGGCGGCGAGATCGGCGGCCGGTTCGGTAATCTTCAGCCCGCCAGCGACGTTTAGGTAAACGTCATGGTTGGCGAACGAAACACCGCAGCGGGCATCGAGTACGGCGAGCAGCATGGCGAGACGGTTCGAGTCCCAGCCTACGACGGCGCGGCGCGGGGTGCCGAAGCCCGACGGCGCAACGAGCGCCTGGATCTCGACGAGCAACGGGCGCGTGCCTTCGACGCCTGCGAAGATCGCCGAGCCGGGGCTGCGGCTGTCGCGGTCGCCGAGGAACAGCTCTGACGGATTGGCAACTTCCTGTAAGCCGCCGGTGACCATTTCGAACACGCCGATCTCGTCCGACGGCCCAAAGCGATTCTTCACGGCGCGCAGAATGCGATAGGGCATGCCGCGATCGCCTTCGAAATACAACACGGTGTCGACCATGTGCTCGATGACTTTCGGTCCGGCGATCTGGCCGTCCTTGGTCACGTGGCCGACGAGCAGCATGGCCGCTCCCGCCATCTTGCCGTAGCGGATCAGCGACAGCGCTGCGGCTCGGACCTGGCTGACGGTGCCAGGCGCAGCATCGAGCGTATCGGCCCAGAGCGTCTGGATGGAATCGATGATGATGAGATCCGGTGCCTTGCCGTCACCGAGCGTCGCCAGGATGTTCGACAGGTTCGTCTCGGAGGCAAGCGCGACCGGTGCATCGGCCAGTCCGAGGCGGTTCGCACGCAGGCGGACCTGAGCGATGGCTTCTTCGCCGGAAAAATAGAACGCGCGTCCGCCGCTGCGGGCGAGGTGCGCTGCGACCTGAAGCAGAAGCGTCGATTTGCCGATGCCGGGTTCGCCGCCGATGAGAATGGCCGAGCCCGGAACGATGCCGCCCCCGGTCACGCGATCAAGCTCGGCGATGCCGCTGGAAAAGCGCGGCGCTTCTTCAGCTTCGCCCTTCAGCGTTTCGAGCTTGATGACGCGACCTTTGCTCTGGCGCGTGACGCCTGCGCCGGGTGGGGGGCCTGCGTCCGTCTCTTCGACGAGCGTGTTCCATTCACCGCAGGCGGTGCACTTTCCCGCCCAGCGCGACGCAGTCGCTCCGCAATTCTGGCAGACGTAAAGGGAGCGCGAGGGCTTTGCCATGGCGCCTACGGATTCTCATCAAGATAGAGGCGCGTGAAGCGGTTGCCGAGGCGTGTCAGGATTTCGTAGCCGATGGTCCCGGCTGAGAATCCGGCGTCCTCGATCGTCAGACCTTCAGCAATGAGTTTCGCGAATTCGCCGGGCATGGCGGCACCTTCAGGCAGATCGGTGACGTCGACGGTGATGAGGTCCATCGAGATGCGGCCGACGATCGGCGCCAAGTGGCCGCTGATGAGGACGTGTCCGCCGGGACGGCCATCGGGCGCGCTGGCGTTGCGCGGAACGCCATCGGCATATCCGGCGGCAATCGTGGCGATACGGCTTGGGCGTTTGGCGCGCCACGTCGCAGAGTAGCCAACCGTTTCGCCAGGGGCGACGTCCGCGACGGCGAGAATGCGCGCTGCAACGGTAACGGCGGCGTGTACCGGCGCTGGGGCGATTTGCGATGCCTGTCCGCCGTAGAGCGCGTAGCCGGGCCGGACCAGATCGAAATGATAGGACGGTCCGAGCATCAATCCATCGGAAGCAGCGAGGCTTCGCGCCACGCCGGGAAACAGCGCCGATAGCGTCTCGAACGTCAGCAGTTGCTCGCGGTTTTTCGGATCGCGCGGATTGTCGGCCGAGGCGAGGTGGCTCATCACCAGGTCGAGTTCGATGCCCGCCATCATCGACGGTTCGGCGACGAGGCGGCGAACGTCGCGCACGGGAAGCCCGAGGCGATGCAGGCCGGTGTCGATGTGAAACGCTGCGGGAAGCCGTTCGCCGCGCGCCCGGCACAGCGCCGACCAGGCGACGACGTCATCGAGCGTCGATAGCACCGGCTTCACGGCGAAATGCGCGAACGCGGCGGCGGTGTTTCCGACCAGACCGTCGAGCGCGTAGATGTCGGCATCCGGCGCGATACGGCGTGCCGTTTCGGCTTCGCCCGGAGTCGCAATGAAAAAAGCTGTGCAGCCTGCCCGCGCAAGCGTGGCGATGACGCGTTCAGCGCCAAGCCCATACGCGTCGGCTTTGACGACGGCAGCGCAACGTGCGGGCGCGACCTTATCGGCCAGTGCCCGCCAGTTCGCAGCGATGCATCCGAGGTCAACGGTGATCGTTCCCGTCGCCCTTGCTACGCTCTCGGGCATTCGCGCATTGACCGTCATCTCACGTTCCCACCCCGGCTGCGATCCGGGCCCCTCTAGTGCTGGGGCAGCATATAGTCTCGGGCCAGATTGCCAAAGCGCGTGAATTGTCCTTCGAAGGACAACTCGACCGTGCCGACAGGACCGTGACGCTGCTTGCCGATGATGACCTCGGCCTTGCCGGAGGCTGCGCTCATCTTCGTCATCCAATCGGCAAATTCGGGCGTTCCTTCGGCGGGCTTCGTGCGCTCGATGTAATATTCCTCGCGGTACACGAACATGACGACGTCGGCGTCCTGCTCGATGGAGCCCGATTCGCGAAGGTCGGAGAGCTGCGGGCGCTTGTCTTCGCGCTGTTCGACCTGACGGGACAGCTGCGACAGCGCGATGATCGGAACCGCCAGTTCCTTGGCGAGTGCCTTGAGGCCGGTGGTGATCTCGGTGATTTCCTGCACGCGGTTGGCGCTGCTGCTCGCTTTTGAGCCGGCGAGCAGCTGAAGGTAGTCGACGACGAGCAGATCGAGGCCGTGCTGGCGCTTGAGCTTTCGCGCGCGAGATGAAAGCTGCGCGATAGTGATGCCGCCGGTCTGGTCGATGAAGAGCGGAATGCGCGACATCTCGGTCGCAACTTCCGAGAGCTTGCGGAACTCGGCCTCGTCGATCATGCCGCGGCGGATTTTTTCCGACGACACCTCGGCCTGCTCGGCGAGAATACGGGTGGCCAACTGCTCGGACGACATTTCGAGCGAGAAGAAGCCGACGATGCCGCCATCGACTGTGTGCATCGTGCCGTCGGACTGACGTTCACCACGATAGGCCTTGGCGACGTTATAGGCGATGTTTGTTGCGAGCGCCGTCTTACCCATCGACGGACGACCGGCCAGGATGATCAAGTCGGAACGCTGCAGACCGCCGAGCTTGTTGTCGAGATCGGAGAGACCGGTCGATGCGCCCGACAAATGCCCCGCACGCTGGAACGCGCTGTTCGCCATTTCGATGGCGGTGGTCAGCGCCGATTTGAAGGTCTCGAAGCCCTTGCCGTACTTGTTCTGCTCGGCGAGCGAGTAGAGACGGCCTTCGGCTTCTTCGATCTGGGCGCGCGGCGCATGGTCGACGGCGCTGTCGTAAGCCGTGTTGACCATGTCTTCGCCGATGATGATCAGCGAGCGGCGGGTCGCGAGATCGTAGATCGTGCGGCCGTATTCGGCGGCGTTGATGATGGTCGTGGCGTTCGCTGCGAGACGGCCGAGATACTGCGGAACGGTCAGGTTCGAGTCGATCGGTTCGACGTTCTCGAAGAACGTCTTCACCGTGATCGGCGTCGCGGTCTTGCCGGCATGGATAAGGGTGCCGAGCGTCTCGAAGATCCGGGCATGCAGCGGATCGAAGAAATGGTCGGGCGACAGGAAGCCGGAGACGCGATCGAGCGCCTCGTTGTTGACGAGGATCGCACCGAGAAGCGCCTGCTCGGCTTCAATGTTATGCGGCGGCTGACGGAAGGTCAGCGGCTCATTGGCCGAGACAACCTGTTTGAGCTTCTCGGTGGGGAGGACTGCGGGATCTGCCATGCGCCGGAAGCTAACCGATTCCACGTCGCGACCGGGAAATTGTGCTCATGCAACCTGTGAAGCATCCCCGCTATCAACACGCTCCCGACAGGGCGCTGCAGAAGTGCTTGGCCGTGTTAAACTCGCAACGGCCAAGCAGTCCACAGGAGCGTGCGATCCTCAGGCCGAGTCTTCGGCTTCGTCCTGCGGCGCGGCGCCTTCTTCGAACGCGGCGTCCGGATTGAAGGTCTCGAGTTCGAGGGCCTCTTCCTTGACGACGGCAACGTCTTCGCCGCGGGCCTGCTTGTCAGCTTCGTCCTGCGAGCGGGCGATGTTGAGTGAGATCGAGCAGATGACTTCCGGATGCAGCTGGACGGTCGCGGGCGTGACGCCCAGCGTCTTGATCGGCTTGTCGAGGATGATCTGGTTGCGGTCGACGGTGAAGCCGCCTTCGGTGATGACGGCTGCGATGTCGCGCGTCGAGACGGAGCCATAAAGCTGGCCGGTGTCGCCGGCGGCGCGAATCAGGACGAAGGACTGGCCGTTGAGCTTGGCGGCGACGGCTTCGGCGTCGGCCTTGTGGGCGAGGTTGTCAGCTTCGAGCTGAGCGCGACGGCCCTCGAACACCTTCTTGTTGTCTTCCGTGGCGCGCAGCGCCTTCTTCTGCGGCAGCAGGTAATTGCGGGCGTAGCCGTCCTTGACGTTGACGATGTCGCCCATCTGCCCGAGGCGGCCAATACGCTGAAGAAGAATAACTTGCATGTCTTTCATAGCTCCTGGTTTGAAATTGGGGAAATGCGATTTTCAGTTCGGCGCTTCCGGCGGCTTTCGTGCCGACCGGTAGCGGAAGACGGTTTCGGCGAGCCCCGTGATGGCGAGCAGCAGGCCGAGGTGAGGGATGAAAAGGACACCGATATAGAGTGCCGTCAGGATGAACGTTCGCCACTGCGAGCCGCGCGTCAGCGAATGGATGAGCGCCAAGCCAACAAGCGCAAACGCCAGCGTGAAGGGCGCCGCAAAACCGGCAGCGAACAATCCTGGCATGCCGCCGACAAAGCTCAGTCCGATGGCGATCAAAAGTGCGAACGTCGCTCCCGGCGGCAGGGCGAATGCCGCGAAATCGGGCCACGGCCGCTGCAGCCGTCCGGATGCCAGCGTGATGCGGCCTGCGAGCCAAAGATTGATGAGGATCGTTCCCATCGCGAGAATGCCCAGCGCCCAAGGCAGAGAGTAAAGCGTCGAGCGGGTGATCTCGTCGATTTCAGGCGCGCCGATTTCGGGAGCGCCGGGAATTTGCGACAGCTCCGTCTTGACGAAGCTCTCGACGACGGTGCGGAGCAACTTCGTCAACGTATCGACGTCCCCGCCCATCAGCATCAGCGCCAGGATCGTGAAGCAACCGGCGAAAATGGCGGCGGCGATGGTGATGCGGCCGACGGGATACCATTCGCGTTCGCCGTCATTCTCGCGGCTCAGCAGCGCGAGACGCGTGCAGATGACGGCCGGCAGCGCGGTGCTGATGGCATACACTTCGGCGGCGAGCGGGTTGGCCATAAGCAGCACGCAGGTCGTCGCGGTGATGGCGGCAATCGACGCGGCGATCGGGCCGAGACCAAGCCCGGTCAGATAAAGCGAGAGCGGCGTCAGCAGAAAGAGGACGATGCGGAGCAAGAACGCGCCCGTCGTCGCCGATGCGAATACGACTGCGGAAATCAGGCCCGCTGCGAGGGCAAGTATGAAAGCGTTCGTCGGCATCTTCTTTTGCTGTCCCGCATCGGAGCGGTTAGAGCCAGATCCGGTTGCCCGTCCTGACCCAACTTGGTTTGCGCCTTCCGACTCCGCTCCGCGGAGCCGGCCGGAAGGCGCTTTTAATGTTGTCCGGGGTTGCGACGCATGGCGCCAGCACCCAGACGCAAATTACTTAATCACGTACGGCAGCAGGCCGAGGAAGCGGGCGCGCTTGATGGCGCGGGCCAGCTCACGCTGCTTTTTTGCCGAAACGGCCGTGATGCGGCTCGGTACGATCTTGCCGCGCTCGGAAATATAACGGCCGAGCGTACGGACGTCCTTGTAGTCGATCTTCGGTGCGCCAGCGCCCGAGAACGGGCAGGTCTTGCGGCGACGCTGGAAGGGACGGCGTGCGCCGCCGCCAGTGGAAGCGATCTCAGCCATGGATTAGCCCTCCGAACCATTGTTGGACTGACGCGGGCCGCGGGGGGCCTCACCTTCACGCGGGGGACGCGGGCCGCGCGGGCCATCGCCGTCACGCGGGGGGCGCGAACGGAACGTCGAGCCGCCTTCACGGCCGCCGCCGAAGCCGCCACGGTCGCCGCGCGGGGGACCGCCACGGCCACCGAAGCCGCGATCACCACGATCACCGCGTTCCTCGCGGTCCTGCTTGCGCATCTGGACGCTCGGCTCGGTTTCGAGTTCTTCGACGCGCACCGTCATGAAGCGGATGACGTCGGTGTGGAGGCCCATGCGGCGCTCCATTTCGGTCACGGCCGCCGGCGGGGCTTCGATGTTGAAGAAGGCGTAGTGCGCCTTGCGGTTCTTCTTGATCTTGAAGGCGAGGTTCTTGAGACCCCAGTATTCCTGTTTCGTGATCTTGCCCTGGCCTTCTTCGACGACGCCCTGGAATTCCTTCATCAGAGCTTCGACTTGGGCCTGGGTCACGTCCTGGCGCGCCAGGAAGGTATGCTCGTAAAGCGGCATACGATTGGCCTTTCGGTTCGAGTTATAACGTCTTGCGACGTCTTATCTTTCCGTCGGCGCAAAGCCCCAAAAGACCCGAGAAAGGCCGATCTGGCACCAAATAGGAGAAGACACTGGGGGACGGCGCTCGAAAGCCCCTCTCGAGATGCGGATGGTTAAGACGCCAGCGCAGCCCAAGCCCCCGTTCAGCCTCCTGCCGAACGGAAAGGCGGCCTTATACAGCATTTTCAGGCCGGGGCAAGTCAGGACAGATGCCGTCCAGCTCGGACAGGAAAGCTAGGCCAATGCCGTGCCGCCCTGCCCAAAAATGTGGCGTCCATGCAACTTTGAAATTTGACAGTCAACAATCATCGACGGTCACGGCGCAAACACGGGAATCATGTCCTAAAGGGGATTGCCGGGATCGATCCGGCGCGTCGAGGGAGACCAACGACATGAAGTATGCAGCTTACACTGAAGAGACGATCTGGGCGGTCGCGGACGATGAAGAGACCGCCCGTGAAGAGGGCGAAGAGAACATGGCCGAGAATGGCGTGACGGACACGTCAGCGCTTAAGGTCGCGCCGATCGACGACAATCTCGTCGAAGCGCTCGAGGAAGCCGAAGAATCCGGCGCCGACGTTCTATTCGATCTGATCGACGGCGAACTTTGCGAAGTCGAGACGGTCGAAGGCTAACCGTTTAGCAGGCGTCTCGCGGCAGGCCACGTCTCCCGTCGCCGGAGCGAACGGCGCCTTCTGGTTCTATTTTCGGCGTTTTTTCGATTGCGCATTTGAGCGTCGCGGCTTCGCGGCGCTTTTTTTTGGCAACTCGTCCAGGCGGCAAGCCATTGGCAATCTGCCACATTCGTCGAGCTTGCCCGGCGGCTTCGGTCGGCCCATGTCATCTTGAATGACAACCAGCCGAGGCAGATTTGATGGATGATATTCGCGAAACGCCGCATGGAGGCGCGACGCCGACCGAGGCCCGGCCAATCGACCCAGGCGTCAAGATCGGACACGTTCATCTGAAGGTCGCGGATCTCCAGAGGGCGCTGGACTTCTATTGTGGCGTTCTCGGCTTTACCCTTATGCAGCGTTTCGGCAGCCAGGCGGCCTTCATTTCGGCTGGCGGCTATCACCACCACATAGGCCTCAACACCTGGGAAAGCCGGGGAGGGACGCCGCCGCCTCCGGGCACGACGGGGCTTTACCATCTCGCTGTGCTCTATCCGACACGGGTAGCGCTGGCCGATGCCTTGCGGCGGCTGATGGCGGCTCACGTCCAGTTGACCGGAGCCTCCGAACACGGGGTCAGCGAGGCGCTCTACCTCGATGACCCGGACGGCAACGGCGTGGAACTTTACTGGGACCGGCCGGAGGCCGAATGGCCGCGCGACGCCGACGGCAATATTTCCATGTTCACGAACGCCTTGGATCTGAGAGCCCTTTTGCGGGAACCGGCACCCAACGCGTAATGGCTTGCCGCCGGCAACGGGCTGGCGCGGCGGTTGGCGGAGCGCAGCGTCTCTTGACACCGGATGGGCGGGCGTGGACTAAGGCCGCCCAATATCTGCGTGCACGCAGGTCATTCCCAATTCCAGCCCAGGGAGCACTATCTCCACGATGGCACGCGCTTTCGTTTTTCCAGGTCAAGGCAGCCAGGACGTCGGTATGGGCAAGGCGCTTGCCGATGCCTTTCCCGTTGCTCGCGCCGTATTCGAAGAAGTCGACGATGCGCTGGGCGAAAAGCTATCGGCGTTGATCTGGGAAGGCCCGAAAGAAACGCTGACGCTGACGCAGAATGCTCAGCCCGCGCTCATGGCGGTATCGATGGCCGTCATGCGTGTGCTCGAAAAAGAGAAAGGCGTATCGCTCGCAAGCAGCGCGAAATTCGTCGCCGGGCATTCGCTCGGAGAGTATTCGGCGCTCGCCGCGGCCGGCGCATTTTCTTTGTCGGACGCGGCGCGCCTTTTGAGGCTGCGGGGACAGGCCATGCAGAAGGCTGTTCCGGTCGGCGTCGGCGCGATGGCAGCGCTGCTCGGCGTCGGCATCGACGTGGCGGAGAAAGTCGCTGCCGAAGCTGCCCAGGGCGACGTTTGTCAGATCGCGAACGACAACGAGCCGACGCAGGTCGTCCTGTCCGGGCACAAGACGGCGCTCGATCGCGTGCCGGAAATCGGCAAGAAATTCGGTGTTCGGCGCGCGGTACCGTTGCCCGTGTCCGCTCCCTTCCATTGCGCCCTGATGCAGCCCGCCGCCGACGCGATGGCGGAAGCGCTCGCGTCCGTGACGGTCAACAAACCTGTTGTTCCAGTCGTCGCAAACGTGCTGGCGCAGCCGATTTCCGATCCGGATGAGATCAAGAAGCGGCTCGTCGAGCAGGTGACAGGCACGGTCCGCTGGCGCGAATGCGTGGCGTTCATGGCGGCTGATGGCGTCACGGATTTCTATGAGATTGGCGCGGGCAAGGTCCTCGCAGGCCTCGTGAAGCGCACGGCTCCGAGCGTCAACGCTTCGAGCCTCGGCACCCCTTCCGATATCGATGCGGCGCTCGCCGCACTCACTTCATAAGGAGATTTGAATGTTTGACCTGACCGGCAAGACCGCCCTCGTCACGGGCGCGACGGGCGGACTTGGTGCCGAGATCGCACGTGTGTTCCACAAGGCTGGCGCGACCGTTGCAATCTCGGGCCGCAAAGTCGAAGCGCTCGATGCGCTCGCGAAAGAACTCGGCGACCGCGTGCATGTGCTGCCGTGCGATCTCGCGGACCGCGCAGCCGTCGCGAAGTTGATCGACGATGCCGTGAAGGCTTTGGGCGGTCGTCTCGACATTCTCGTCAATAACGCCGGTCTTACCAAGGACAACCTGTTCATGGTGATGAAGGACGATCAGTGGGATGACGTCATCGCGGTCAACCTGACGTCGACGTTCATGCTGTGCCGGGCCGCATCGCGCCACATGATGCGCTCGAAGACGGGATACGGGCGGATCATCAATATTGCGTCTGTTTCCGGCGTTTTCGGCAATCCGGGGCAGGGCAACTACGCAGCCTCGAAGGCCGGTATGATCGGTATGACCAAATCGCTCGCGCGCGAGGTCGCTTCGCGTGGGATTACGGCGAACTGCATCGCGCCGGGCTTCATCAAGACCAACATGACGGACGTGCTGACGGATAAGCAGAAGGGCGAGATCGCCCAGATGATCCCGGCGCAGCGCTTCGGCGATCCGGTGGACGTGGCTGCCGGGTGCCTCTATCTGGCTTCCAACGAAGGCGGGTACATCACCGGCCAGACGCTGCACATCAACGGCGGCATGGCTATGGTGTAATCAACTCCAGCCTATGATGGTAAACGCCGAGAATGCTTGATTTATCGGCGACTTTACGATTGAAGGTTCGGCTGTCGTCGGCTGCGTCACCACGTGCTTTGCAATGCTGGTGAAGTGTGTTAACGACACCACGGTTTTGAAACGTGAAAAACACGTTATCGGGACGGCACGAAGAGCTGGGGACAACTCGGCGAAGTGCTTCGTGGGGACGGTGCCTAAGCGGAAGACTCACGCTAGGGCGACTAAGGAAAAAGACTTTTATAACGGGGCGAACCCCTATCCGAACAGGCTACACTTCCCGTAAGTTGATATCCTGTCATGCGGTTTATAGCGGGTTCTGCAGGGCGAACAGGCGGGCCAGAAAAGGCCGCCAAAAATTAGAAAGACACGAGGATTAACGATGAGCGATGTCGCAGAGCGCGTGAAGAAAATTGTCGTAGAGCATCTTGGGGTCGAGGCCGACAAGGTCACCGACAATGCCAGCTTCATCGACGACCTTGGCGCAGATAGCTTGGATACCGTTGAACTCGTGATGGCGTTCGAAGAGGAATTCGGCTGCGAAATTCCGGACGATGCCGCCGAGCACATTCTGACGGTCGGCGATGCCGTCAAGTTTCTCGAGAAGAACGCGAGCGCGGCTTAAGCAGCCCTCGCGCGTCTCAGATTTGTCCCCGGCGTAATTGCGCCTTCTGGGCAGAATTTAATGGGGGCTGGGTCACCAACCGGCCCCCTTTACGTGCCCAGTGTGGATCTCAAACAGCAACAGCGAACAAGAACAACATCGATGCGCCGTGTCGTTATTACAGGAATGGGTCTCGTCACTCCGGTCGGTTCAGGCGTCGAAGCGTCGTGGACCAATCTGCTTGCAGGACAAAGCGGAGCCAGGCGTGTCGAGGAATTCGAAGTTTCCGATATCACCTGTCAGATCGCGAATTTCGTGCCGCGCGGCGCGCAGTCCGAGGGCAAGTTCAATCCGGACGATTGGATGGAGCCAAAGGAGCAGCGCAAGGTCGATGACTTCATCGTTTACGCCGTTGCAGCTGCCGATCAGGCGATCACGGATTCGGGCCTGAAGTTCCAGACGCCCGAAACGCAGGAACGCGCTGGCGTGCTGATCGGATCGGGCATTGGCGGCCTTTCGGGCATCGCCGATACGTCGATCCTGTTGAAGGAGAAGGGGCCGCGGCGCGTTTCGCCGTTCTTCATTCCAGGCCGTCTCATCAACCTCGCGGGCGGCTACGTCTCGATCAAGCACCAGCTCAAAGGTCCCAACAACGCCGTCGTCACCGCGTGTGCGACTGGCACGCACGCCATCGGCGATGCTGCGCGGATCATCGCACTTGACGATGCCGACGTAATGATTGCGGGCGGCACGGAAAGCCCGATCTGCCGCATTGCGCTTGCGGGCTTCGCGGCTTGCCGGGCGCTGTCGACCGGGTTCAACGACAACCCGACGAAAGCCTCGCGGCCTTACGACAGGGATCGCGACGGGTTCGTGATGGGCGAGGGCGCTGGCGTCGTCGTGCTCGAAAGCTACGAGCATGCGAAGGCGCGCGGCGCGAAGATTTACGCCGAGATCATCGGCTACGGCATGTCGGCGGATGCCTACCACATCACGGCACCGGCCGAGGATGGCGACGGCGCCTATCGCTGCATGAAGGCCGCTTTGAAGCGCGCCGGCGTCGATCCGAGCGAGATTGATTACGTCAACGCCCACGGCACCTCGACGCCAATGGGCGACGAGATCGAACTCAAAGCCGTCGAACGTCTGTTCGGCAACAGCAGCGGCAAGCTTGCGATGTCCTCGACGAAGTCGGCGACGGGGCATTTGCTCGGTGCAGCCGGTGCGATCGAGGCGATTTTCTCGGCGCTCGCCATCCGCGACAATATCGTTCCGCCGACGCTCAATCTCGACAACCCATCGGTCGAAACTGCGATCGACCTTGTGCCGCACAAGGCACAGAAGCGTGATATCAATATCGCGCTGTCGAATTCGTTCGGCTTCGGCGGCACGAACGCTTCGCTGGTTCTGCGCCGGGTGGCTTAAAACCGCGTCCTAATACGCGTTTTCGCCACATTTTACGGTGAGCGTCCGGCGCGGGTGGGGGATGGAGCGCTGGGATTTGAGGCAATGACCTCGTGCACCGCGCTCCTTCAATGACGGTGCTCGCGGTAACATGAGTCAAAATCGGAAGCGTTCGGACGGAATTAGAACGTCACGAACAGCCGGGGCGCGAAGTCCTGCAGAACGGCTGGAGCCGGGACGTGCACCGAGCCGTCCGCGCGGCGTTCAAGCGCGCGAACCATCGCGCGCGCTCGGCGGTATCGTGCGGGCCATCAGCAGCGTGCTGACCGTCGCCCTCGTACTCATGCTGCTCATCGGCGGCACGTCGTTCCTCATTTTCCATCAATTCGAAAGCCCTGGTCCGCTGCCGCAGGAGCGCACGGTTATCATTCCCAAGGGCGAGGGGCGCATTGCGATTGCCGAACGGCTGGAGCGCGAAGGCGTTATCACGAACCGCTGGACGTTCGTCGGCGGCTATCTGCTTCAAGGGTTTCTCGGCGGCCACAAGGGCGGCGAGCTGAAAGCCGGCGAGTACCAAATCAAAGAACACGCCTCGATGCGGGACGTGATCGATACGCTCGCGGAGGGCAAGTCGATCCTCTACAAGACGACGATGCCTGAAGGG
Source organism: Hyphomicrobium sp. DY-1 (assembly GCF_047497105.1). Taxonomy (NCBI): domain Bacteria; kingdom Pseudomonadati; phylum Pseudomonadota; class Alphaproteobacteria; order Hyphomicrobiales; family Hyphomicrobiaceae; genus Hyphomicrobium; species Hyphomicrobium sp. DY-1. The sequence continues at coordinate 4,271,778 of NZ_CP134870.1, forward strand.
CTGACGAGCGAGCAGATCGTCGAACGCCTGAAAGCCGAGCCGAACCTCAGCGGTGAGATCTCGAGCGTGCCGCCGGAAGGGACGCTGCTTCCCGATACCTATTATTTCTCGAAGGGTGCCTCGCGGAACGAGATTCTCGACCGCATGCGGGTCGGCATGGAGAAGGCGTTGGGGCAGCTCTGGGATGAGCGCGATCCCGACCTTCCCGTGCGATCGACGGATGAACTCGTGACGTTCGCGTCGATCGTCGAAAAAGAAACGGGGCGCGCCGATGAGCGCGACCGGGTCGCCGCCGTTTTCTATAATCGTCTGCGCAAGGGCATGCGGTTGCAGTCGGATCCGACGATCATCTATGGCATTGTCGGCGGCCAGGGCGCGCTCGGCCGCGGCATCACCAAGGCGGATATCGAGACCAAGTCGCCCTACAACACATACCAGATCAACGGACTGCCGCCGGGGCCGATTTGTAATCCCGGGAAATCGGCGCTTCTTGCTGCGCTGCATCCAGCGAAAACGGGCGATCTTTATTTCGTTGCCGACGGCACGGGCGGTCACACGTTCTCGGAGACGCTCAAAGAACACAACAACGCCGTCCAGAAATGGCGGCAGGTCGAAAAGCAAAAAGCTCAGAACGCAGCCGATCAGGACGACGATGCTGCGCCGATCCCAACTGCCAAAACCGCAAAAACCAGCACGTCCAAAGGGCAGAAATCGGCGAAGGCAACGACGCCGGCCTCAGGGGCGAGCGACGGCGATGGCGACGACTCTTCGCCGTCAGATACAGCTAACGACGCCTCGGGCATGCCGCTTCCTGTCCGCAAACCGAAGCGACAGTAACCTTCAGCCGGACGAGCCATCAGATATAGTTGGCGGATGCGATCCGAGCCGTTAAGTTGCGGCCCGCGTAAACCCACCCGTCGGCGAGACATTCCCCTATGACCATATCCAGCATGACGGGATTTGCCCGCGTCGACGGCATGACCGATGGCCTCGCCTGGACGTGGGAGGCTCGCAGCGTCAACGGCCGCGGGCTTGATGTCCGCTTGCGCTTGCCGCCGGGCTATGAAGCTCTGGAGCTGCCGGCGCGCGAAGCTGTCGCCAAGCGGCTGGCGCGCGGGAATGTCTCGATTTCGCTGAGCCTCGAAAAGCAGCAGACGAACGGCTCGGTCCGCTTGAACGAAGCGGTGCTTCAGGATGTTATCAAGGCCGCCGAGCGCGTAACGGCGCTGTCGGGGGCATCGGCGCCCGATGCGGCCCAGCTGATGATGATCAAAGGCGTTCTGGAAGCGGCCGACCAGATGGCTGAAGCCAGCGACGTACGTGCGGCGCGGGAGAGAGCGCTCCTGAAGAGCCTGGAGGCTGCGCTCGACAAACTGGCTGAAGCACGGCGCGCCGAGGGCACGCGCTTGCACGACATTGTCATTGAGCAGCTTATTCAGATCGAACGGCTGGGGTCCGATGTGCGCGCCTCACCGTCGCGCACACCGGAGGCTATCGTCGCGCGTCTCAAGGATGCGATTACCCGCCTGTTCGATACGACGGCGCCGCTCGATGTGGAACGACTGCATCAGGAAGCCATGCTGCTCGCAACGCGCGCCGATGTGGAGGAGGAACTGCAGCGGCTTTCGGCGCATGTGTCGGGTGCGCGGGAAATTCTGGCGGAAAACGGCGCGGTTGGCCGCAAGCTCGATTTCCTGGCGCAGGAATTTAATCGCGAAGCCAATACGCTGTGCTCGAAAGCCAATGCGGTCGACGTCACCCGGCTGGGTCTACAACTCAAAACGATTATCGACCAGTTCCGCGAACAAGTGCAAAACGTCGAATAACATGAGCAAGAGCGCGGAAGAGAGACCTAGCAGCACCGCCGTCGCCGAGCCGCACATCGCGCGCCGGGGACTGCTTTACATCGTCTCGTCGCCATCAGGCGCGGGCAAGACAACGCTGGCGCGGCGGGTGCTGGAGGCCGACGCCAACGTCGAGATGTCGGTTTCGGTGACGACGCGCGCCCCGCGGCCCGGCGAGCAAAACGGCGTCGACTATCACTTTGTGGACCACGCTGCTTTCGAGCGGATGAAAGAGCGCGACGAACTGCTCGAATGGGCGCGGGTGTTCGACAACTATTACGGCACGCCGCGGGCGCCGGTCGAAGCCGCCATTCGCAGCGGCAAGGACGTGCTGTTCGACATCGACTGGCAGGGCGCGCAGCAGCTTTCCGAGAAGATGCCGGGCGACGTGGTTCGCGTGTTCGTCTTGCCGCCGTCTGGCAATGTGCTCGAAGAGCGGCTGAAGACGCGGGCGCAGGATCCGCCGGACATCGTTGCGAAGCGCATGGCGGCTGCATCGTCCGAGATCAGTCACTGGCCGGAATACGACTACGTGATTGTGAATGCGCACGTTGAAGCGAGCGTGGCGTCGGCGCTCGCAATCCTAACCGCCGAGCGGCTGAAACGAGGGCGGCTGCTGGGGCTCTCGGAATTCGTGCGGACCTTGCAGGTGGCGCTCTAAGCCGTCGAAGCTTCGCTTTCGTCGAGCACCAGAGCCAATCGCGCGAAATCCGCAACCGACAGCTCTTCGGCGCGGCGTTCGGGCGCCAATTGCGCACGCTGCAGAAGCAATTCAGGAAACGCGGTGATCTGTTTTAGGCTCGAACGCAGCATCTTGCGGCGCTGTCCGAAGGCGGCCGCGGTGACGCGTGCCAGCGTTTTCACGCGGCAGGCGGGCTGTGGCGATGCGATGGGGCAAAACTCGACAATGGCGGAGGAAACTTTCGGCGGGGGCGTGAAGGCTTCGGGCGGGAGGTTCATCACAATCCGAGCTTCCGTGCGCCACTGCGCCAGCACCGAAAGGCGACCGTAGGCTTTTGACTTCGGTTGCGCAACGATGCGCTCGGCGACCTCGCGTTGGAACATCAGCACCATGCGGTCGTACCACGGCGGCCAAGGTTCCGTTTCCAGCCAGTTCACGAGCAGCAGCGAGGCGACGCCGTAAGGCAGGTTCGCAACGATCGAAGCGGACGGGGCATCGCCGAGCAACGGCCGCCAATCGACGTCCAGCGCGTCGGCGGGATGGACATCGAGGCGGCCGGGATAGCGCGCGGACACTTCGGCCAGCGCCGGCAGGCAGCGATCATCACGCTCGATGGCGATTACATGCTTTGCACCTTCCATTAGAAGAGCGCGCGTCAGTCCGCCGGGGCCGGGACCAATCTCTACAATTGTTCGTTCGCTCAGGTCGCCGGCGAGGCGCGCGATCTTACGGGTGAGGTTGAGATCGAGCAGGAAGTTCTGGCCGAGTGACTTCTTGGCGTTGAGACCATAGCGCTCGATGACAGTGCGTAGGGGCGGGAGGTCATCTGGCCCATTGGCAGCGCTCATGGTGTTGCTGCAGCGCGGCGGCGGGCGCTCATGTCGGCTGCGAGCTTCAGCGCAGCCTTGAGGCTCGACGCGGAGGCGACGCCTTTTCCCGCAATCGAAAACGCCGTGCCGTGGTCGGGCGAGGTGCGCACGAAAGGCAATCCGAGCGTAACGTTGACTCCCTCGTCGAAGGCGAGCGTCTTGATCGGGATGAGGCCCTGATCATGATACATCGCGAGCGCCGCATCGTAGGTCTTGCGGGCGGCCTCGTGAAACATGGTATCGGCGGCAGTGGGACCGGTCGCGTCGATGCCCTCGGCGCGCAGTCGCTCGACGGTAGGGCGGACGATGTCGCGATCTTCCGTGCCCAGGGCGCCGTCTTCGCCCGCATGCGGATTAAGGCCGGCGAGGGAGAGGCGTGGTTTCTCGATGCCGAAGTCGCGCTGCAAGGCCGCGTGGACGATGCGCGCCGTGCTGACGATCTTGTCGGTCGTGAGAAGAGAAGGAACGTCCTTCAAAGGCACGTGGATCGTCACAGGCACGACGCGAAGCACGGGCGCGGCGATCATCATCACGGGTTCGGCGGGCTCGGACGGCCAGAACTCGTTTGCGAGCGCGCCGAGAAATTCGGTATGGCCGGGATGCTCGAAGCCTGCTTCGTAGAGAACCGACTTGGCGATCGGGTTGGTGACGACGGCTGCGGCGCGACCTGCTGCAACGTCAGCCACCGCCCGCCGGATCGCCTGGATCGTCGCCTCGCCGTTGGCGACGTCAGGGCTGCCCGCGATGGCAGGCGCCGACAGCGGAACCGGAACGACCGGCAGGGCATCGGGGAAGACCAGCGCAGCCGCGCCGGCATTCGCAACCGGCATGATCGCGGTTTCAGGATCGAGCGCGGAGGCGCGGGCCAGTGCGCGCATCAGTTCGATATCGGCATAGATCGCAAAAGGCGGGATCGCGTCGGCAGAACGGTCCTGCCAGGCGCGCAGCGCCAGTTCGGGACCGATACCGGCAGGATCGCCCATCGTCAGGGCAAGGGGAGGCATGAAGATAGGGGGCAGCTTGTGTAAATCCGAGTGAGGGAGCGCCTGGCCCTCTACTTGGAGCCGACGTCGATACGGTACTCGATGTGGGCGTCCTCACGCAAATCCTTGAGATAGCGCTTGGCCATCAGCTCGAACTCTTTCTGCTTCAGCTCGCCTTCGGCCTGGTTGCGCTGGACCTCAGACGCCTTGACGGCATCGCGGCCGCAGACGACCCATAGCTCGATGGCGCCGTTGTTCACGGCGGGCGGCAGCATTTCGCCGTTGGCAGCGTTAAGGAGCAGGGTGCGGGTCGGCTCAGGGATGGTCGCGGGCCGCTGCTTGCCTAGGTTTTCGAAGCGGGCGCCGGTGACTCCCATTGCCGCCTGCGCCGTCGACTGGCAGCCGGTGAATTTCTGCCGGATCTTGTCGGCGTCCTGGATGCGCGCCGCGATGCCGTGCTCCTCGATCTTAGCCGGCATGGCGATGCGGATGCGCTGAAGCTGCAACTCGATATCGTCGTTGGCGGATGTGGCCGAGGCGACGAGCTTATCGACGTCCCGGTTCGACACGTTGATCAAAGGCGCGAATTTTTTCTTCACGACCTCGTTCCAAGATAGCGTCGCACGGATGCGGGTCTTGATGGGTTCGAGGCTGCCGCCGATCTGCTTCTGGAACTGCTCGATCGTCATCTTGTTGCGTTCGGCGATGCTCTTGACGATCATGTCGATCTGAGAGTCCTCGATCGTCACACTTTGGCGTTTTGCTTCCTGCGTCTTGAGGCGGTCGTCGATCAATTCTTCCAGAGCTTGCTTTTTCATCGCCGGCAGGGCTGATGCGCGGGCGCTTTCGAAGGCCCGGCGCTGCAGGCTCATGCCGTATTCCTTCTTGCGTTGCTCGAAGATGGCGATGATCTGCTCACGCGATTTGCCTTGGTTGTCGCGCGCCGTCTGCTGCAGGATTTCCTTCAGATGCTCCGACGTTCTCGGGTCCTTGATGATGGCTTGGAAGTTGGCTTTCGCCTGGGTCTGAATATTCGTGCCGCTGAGCATCATGGCGCGCTGGTCGACTTCATAACCGGTGATCGGCTCGTCGTTGACGAGGGCGACGATCGAGCGCTGCTCAGCCGTGGGCGGGCCGGACATGTCGCGGCTCGCCGTAGCAGCGCTGCCGGGATCGATGGATTTCTTGCCATGCCGTTTCTGGCCCTTGCCGGTGTCGGGCAAGGTATCGCCGATCGACGGCTTCTGCGCTGCCGCAGGGGTGCCGTCGCCGGTGACGGCGACCGTTCCGTTCTGAGCCGCGGCCGAGATCGAAAAGGCGATGCAGGCGGCAGCGGCCAGCGCACAGCGCCTGATGTTTCCGGATCCGAGGGTTCCGGACAATCCTGCAGTCATGCTCCGTCTCAGCGGCATGCGTTAACGACACCCTGTAGCGTTCGATTCGGCCACGTGGAGCATAGCCCGGCCCCACCTGTTCAACCGGCCTTATCCACATCAAGAGTGGCCAAAATCCGGTTTTCGCGCTGTTTTCGAACTCAAGGTTCAGGACCAGCACGAACAGGGATCAGTTGGTGCGCTGGTCGCCACCCAGATTGAAGTCGGTTCCCGTCGAGGTCGCGAAGTCACCGAGGTGCTTGAACTCGAAGCGCAGCATGATCGTCTGATCAGGCTCGATCGATTCATCCGAGTAGTTCGACTGGATGTAGGACGCGGTCAGGGCGAAGCAGTCGTCGACATACTTCAAATTGACACTGTCATAGCGGAAGTTGCCTTCCTGGAGGTTGTAGCGAGACGATCCGCCGATGCTCCAGCGGTTGGTGAGCTGCAGGGTGGCTGCCGCCAAGACTTCTTCTTCACGCGAGAGCGTGGCGATGGTGTAGGGGTTCTCGGGATCGGTGAACAGCGCGTCGGCATCGTAGGAGTAGCCAGCCTGAACCGATAACGGACCCCAGCTCGTGATCATGGACGAGTCCATCCGCTTCAAAGCGAACGTCGATTGGTCGAACCGGCTCTGTGAGATGATGCGGAAGTTGCTCAGCGGCGCGATGTAAGCACCGATCACGTAGTCCGAGCGATCGGTCTCGAGGCCATTATAGGGATTGAAGACGTAGTTGCCGTCGGCGTTGCGGCCGGGGTTGAGATAAATGTTGTCGCCCGACAGATGATAGCTCTGACCGGCGAGGAAGCGGGCATAGCCGCCGTCATTGGACTGGAACGTGTACTGCAGACCGGCATTGACGCGCGTGCCCGTCTCGATGCGGTCATAGCCCGAGAATTTCGAGGTCGAGAACAGGTTGGTGTCGTCAAACACGAGGCTCTGCGCGTCTTCGTCGGGTAGACGGCGCTGCGGAATGCTCTCCTGGTGCGCCACGATCTGGCCGATCGGCTCGATGATGTGCGTGCCGGCGGCGTTCGTCGCGGCCCAGGGATAAGACACGGTCATGCCGCCGTCGACGATACCGCGCGTGACGGTGTCGGAGAAGACCTGGGACGACTCGACTGCGGTACCGGCTTGGTTCAGCACAACGCTTTGAGGGTTCGTCGCGTTGTCATACTGATAGACGTCGCCGCGGATATCCGCGAATGGCGTGTAGCTGATGCCGATGGCGTCCGTCAGGCGGCGTCGCCATTTGAGTTCGCTGACGATGCGGTTGACGTTCTCATCTGTCTGGCGGCCGGTCATTGGATCGACGAGGGCGCCATCCGCGCGCGTGAAGCTCAGGATATTGGTGTTCCACCTGAGCTCACCGCCGACCACGGGGTCCTTGAAGACATAATTGTAGTCGATGATCGGGTGCGTGTAGCTCTCGGTCTGCTGCGTGTCATTCGTGAGCAGGCCGCCGAACTGATAAAGCTTGGCGCTGAAGTAATTGCGGTCGGACTGGCCGGTCAAATAGATCTGGTTGACGCGGTCAGTGACGAGGATGCTGTCAAGCTTATAGAAGCGGCGGAACTGGTCGTCGCTTTCCACGATCGCGTCCCAGCCGAACTTCCACCAGCTCGACAACGAGAACTGACCATGCGTCTCGACGCTGCCGCGCAGGCCATCGAGATCTTTGTTGTCGGCCGGCGCGCCTGGGAGATCGCGATAATTTTGGTCGATGCCCGCGAGACGAACATTGAACTGGCCGTTGGCCAGCCGTTGCCGCCACTCGGCCTTCATCATCAAGCCCTGATCGCTGAAATAGATGGGCTCAAGCGTCGCGTCGTAGTTCGGCGCGAGGTTGAAGAAATAAGGGATGCCGGTGATGTAGCCGAGCGTCGAGGAGTGGCCGTAGTCAGGCGTCAGGAAACCCGATTTCCGCTTCACGGTCGGATCAGGGCTCTGGAAGTAGGGCAGGTAAAAGATCGGCTGGCCGTAGATCTCGAAGTAGGCGTCCTGGTAGGTGAGCGTTGCGGCCGACTGATCGTGGATGATGCGCGTCGCGCTGATACACCAGAGCGGCGGCGTGCCACCGTCGCTTTGGCACGGCGTGAAGCGGCCGTTGTGGAACTCCGTGATGTTGCCTTCGCGCCGGGTCGCGCGGTCAGCGGAGATGTGCGATTTGTCCTTCGACGTGATCGAAAGCGCAGACACGAAGCCGTCACGGAAGTCGTCGGTCAGGGTGTAGCGGTCAGCGTGGACGATGTTGCCCTGAGGCTCTTTCAGCGTAACGTTGCCGATGGCCGTCAGCGTGCCGGCGCTTTGATCGTAAACGACTTCGTCGGCGGTCAGGATGTAGTTGTTGTAGAAAATCTCGACGTTGCCGCGTGAAATGACGCGGTCGCCGGACTTGTCGTAGATCAGCTGATCGCCCTGGAGACGCATCGGCTGAGCGCGGTCGAGATTGGTATTGATCTTGCCGAAAATCGCACTCGGCGAGTTGGCCGCGCCGAACGATGAATTGGCGGATGATTTCTTTTTGCTGCCACCCAGTGTGCCGCCGGGATCGGTGACCTGGGCGTCGTAGGTTTGAGCGCCCGCACGTGGGGCGAATTCGGTGGCTGCGCTGACGAGCGTCAGGACGCACAGAAGCGCACGAGCGATCCCGCCCACCTTCCGGTGGCGAGAACCCTCGCGTGACGACCCGCAACCCTCATGCGGTGTCCGCGCTTCACGCATCACTCAGCCATCCTCCTGGTGCAACAGCACCGTAGTCGAGATGATCAGAATAAGGATCACAGGCACCCACGCAGCAACCCACGCCGGCGCAAGCCCCGCGATCCCAATTTGTCTCGCAATTTCCGAGAACAAGAAGAAACTAACCCCACCGATCATCCCTGTCGTAACCATAGTCTGGATGCCACCAGAGCGGAATGACCGCAATGACACAGTGGCCGCCAAAAGGACCATCGCCATGCACAGGAGCGGACGAACCAGTAGCGACTGATACTGAACGCGCAGTCGCTCCGTCGAAAGTCCAGCTTTATCAGCAGCTTCTATGAGTTCTGGCAGGTCCCAGAACGAGACCGAAAAAACGGTGCCGAGGGCCTCTTGTACACGGTCCGGCGTCAGGTAAGTGGATACAAGGTACGATTTGAATTTTTCGGGCTGCTGGCCGAGGCGTGAAACCCATGCATCCTTGAGGTCCCAGTAGCCGTCTTTGAGCTCGGCTTCGCTGGCGTCGACACGCTCTGAGAAGTGCCCCTGACGATCATAAGCGAGGATCATCACGCCCGTCAGCGTCAGGCCTCGGTTCGACGCCGCCGCGGCGCCGAGAACCGATTCCCCATCGACGCCATCCTGTCGGATCCACGAGCCACCGCCTTGGGCACGTAATAGGTTGTTGTCGTTGCCGAACGCTTTGGCAAACACCTTTTCGGACTTGGCGCGGCCTTTGGCGGCCAGCGGGTTGTAGACCGTAACGCCCAGCACGCCGACGACGAGGCCGACGATCAGTCCGGGCACCAGAAATTGCCAGACGGACATGCCGCCCGCGCGCATGACGGCGAGTTCGCTTTTGCGATTGAGGTGGAGGAGGGCGGCCAGCGCGCCGACGAGCACGGCGAACCCGAGCAGGAACTCGACATAGGCTCCGAGACGCAGCATGGCGATCAGGACGAGCGTGTGTGCCGGGACGTTGCCGAACTTGCTCGATTGGCGGAGCAACTCGACAAAGTCGATCATGAAGATGAGCATTGCACAGACCGCGAGCGTCGAGGTGATCGCGACCAAAAACATCTTGGCAATGTAACGCCAGAGTATGAACGAGTTCCTCATGACGCGAATTTCCGGCGCGGCATGACAAGGCGAATGATGTTGGCCCAGATGGCCGCGCCGGTATCAAGGAACAGTCCAACGATGCGGGATGTACGGCGTTGCCGATCGGCGCGCTTGATGATGAGCAGAGACAGGATGATTGCTGAAATCGGCGTCCCGTAGAGGAAAAACAGCATCGTCGGATTGCGCGCGACGGCGCTGTTCAACGCCAAGCCTGCCATCCGGCATGCCGCGCCGAGCAAGAAGGTGAGAACGAGGCTTTGCATTCGGCTCGAACGGGTTGAGCGCGCCTGGCCGACAAAAGCAATGATAAGGAACGCGAATGCGATCGGGTAAAGCGGACTGACGAGACGCTCGTTGATCTCGGCGCGGAACTGTCCGGCTTGGTTTTTATAGAGCTTGCTGTCCGGGTCGGGATGCACCAGTTCATTCCAATAGCGCTCACGCGGCTTCAGCTCGCCCGAGCCATCACTCTGGGGCTCGAACTGATCGAGATCGACGATGTATTTGTCAAAGGCGATGATCTGCGGCGGGCCTTCGGCATCGGAGCGGCGAATGATGTGGCCGGTCGTCATGACGAGGTAGGCGGTGCCGTCCTGCTTCACGATAGTGCCGTGCTCGGCGAGGTAGGTCTGCGATTGCGCCTTGTTGCGCGTGTCGTTCATGACCAGACCCAAAAGCTCGCCGTCTGCGGACCGGTCGCGGATATGAAACATCAAATCTTGCTCGGGGCTTGAAAAGCGGCCGGGCTGAATGACTTGTGTCAGTAGATCGCTGCGCACCTGGACCATGTACTCGCGCAGCAAGCGCATGCTCCACGGCTGCGCGAAGTGGCTGACCAGGGCCAAGAAAATGCTGACGAGGAATGCCAGGAGGAGGAGGGGGCGGGCCACCGTCCATACCGTCGAACCGGCAGCAGAAAGGACGATCAGCTCGCTGTCGGTGTTCAGCCGGTTGAGGGTCTGAAGGGCGCCGATCAGCAGCGAGAACGGCGCGATGATCGCCATGAGGTTCGGTACCGCGAGAGACGTGACGCGGACGAGCATCCAGGTGTCCTGACCCTGGCTGGTCACGACGTTGAACTGGCGCAGAGCCAGCGCGATCCAAACGATACCGGTCAAAGATATGAGTATCAGCAGGAACGAACTCGCCGCCTGCCGGAACACATATCTTGAGAAAATTCGCATGCCTTAGCCGTCCCCGCTTCCGTCACCCGACAGAAGCTCCCCCCCGCTGTCACCGCCGGCTTCCGCAGTGATCCCTTCCGGCTCCCATACCACAGTGGCAGAATTTCGGCTGTTCAGAGTTGTCCCGCCGTGCGATATATTACAAAAAACCTACTTGCATCGCAGATAGTTAGGCCGTTTGAGGGCCTTAGCCGGAATTGCCTGCACAACGGCTTGCTTGCCACGCCTTTGCGAACGACTAAGTTGTGCGCGGCCATGCTGCCCCGTCCCGCCCGCCTTGACCAGGCCCGCGAGTCGTCCCGTGGATCGGCGTCCGCGTCCAGCCCCTGCTTTTCTCATCCCGGATCGGGATCTCATCTTAACTTGGAGTCGTCTTGAAAATGTCCGATCGCTTCGAAATTGCCTTTGCGCCTCTCAGTGCCGAACCGGAGACGGTGACCGTCGTATTCGCGGGCGATGGACTGGTGCTCGGCACGCGGGCGCGCGAGTTTGATACGAAGTCCGCAAGCGCGATCAGCAAGGCCGCTGCAGCCGCCGACTTCAAAGGCAAATACAAGTCGTCAATCGAAATTCTGGCGCCCGCAAAGCTCGGAATTGACCGGCTTATTCTAAGCGGCGTCGGCAAGGCGGGTGCACTGACCGAGCAGCAGGCCATCGATCTTGGCGGCGCGGTGCTGGCGGCGATCCAGGCGCGCAAGGGCAACACGGCATGTGTGATCGTCGACGTCGAAGGGACCGAGACGCTGTCGGCGGATGAGATCGCGGCGCTCATTGCCCAGGGCGCCATGCTGCGCCACTACAACTTCAAAAAGTACATGACGAAGAAGTCCGGCGATGAGAATGCGGACAAGGATGGGCTGAAGAAGCTCGTCATCCAGGTGCCGCATCCGGACAAGGCGAAAGCTGCCTTCCAACCGCTCAAGGCCGTCGCCAACGGCGTCAACCTGGCGCGCGATCTCGTCAACGAGCCGGCCAACATCCTTGGTCCGGTCGAACTCGCAGAGAAAACGAAAGCGCTCGAAAAGCTCGGTGTTGACGTCGAAATTCTCGATGTGAAAGACATGGAGAAGCTCGGCATGGGCTCGCTGCTGTCGGTCGGCCAAGGTAGCGTGCGGCCGTCGCGGCTTGCCGTCATGGTGTGGAACGGCGCCAAGGGATCGAAGAAGCAGAAGCCGATCTGCTTCGTGGGCAAGGGCGTTGTGTTCGACACAGGAGGCATCTCGATCAAGCCTGCAGCCGGCATGGAAGACATGAAGGGCGACATGGGTGGCGCAGCAGCCGTGATCGGGACGATGCACGCGCTTGCCGAACGCAAGGCCAACGTCAATGCCGTCGGTCTCGTCGGCTGCGTGGAGAACATGCCGTCCGGCAACGCGACCCGTCCGGGCGATATCGTCACCTCGATGTCGGGCCAGACGATCGAAGTCATCAACACGGACGCCGAAGGCCGCCTCGTGCTCGCCGATGTGCTCTGGTACGCGCAGGAGCAATTCAAGCCGAAGCTCGTCATCGACCTCGCGACGCTGACGGGCGCGATCATGGTTGCGCTCGGCAAGGAGTATGCGGGTCTGTTCTCCAATGAGGACAAGCTCGCCGATGAACTCCTGGCGGCGTCACGCGCGACCGGCGAGAAGCTGTGGCGGATGCCGCTCGATAAAGCCTTCGACAAGGCGATGGATTCGAAAAACGCCGATATGAAGAATGCGGGCGGCCGCTGGGCTGGTGCAGCAACGGCCGCGGCCTTCCTGCAGCGCTTCATCCAGAAGGATACGCCCTGGAGCCACATCGACCTTGCCGGCACGGCGATGGACGGCAGCCGTAACGACATCAACCAGAGTTGGGGCGCCGGCTGGGGCGTGCGGCTGCTCAACGCGTTCGTCGCGGAGCATCACGAAAAGGGCGAGAAGTAATTTCAGCGGCCGAGCCAATTCGGTTCATCTGAGTTGGCTCGACACTTTGTATCATTTTGAAACACATACCTCTCCTGTGCTTTGTTTCCATAATACATATTATGCGAAATTGATGCGGAATGCTGGAATGGTCGATTGCTGGCCGCGGCTCGATTTCAATCGGCGCTGAGAATTGTCGACTTCCGATACCAGAACGGAAATGGCGCTCCGATGATGAGCATGACGAACGCCAGGATTGCGTTGCGCAGCGGACGCCTTTCAAAAGCGGTGCTCTCAATCGAGGTGTAACCCGGCACAGTTTCGCCGCTCGCAATGAGGCGCTGGGCATCGGCAAGGTCATCCTCGTTGACGAGGAAAGATACGCCGCCGTAGAGGATCGCGAACTGCGGTGCTTGGCAAACGATGTCCTTCCCTGCAAGGACGAAGCGAATGCCGTGGGCATCGAGCAAGCTCTCGATGACAATCGCCTCCGGCAGCATCAGCGTGGTATGCGCGATCCGAATCGGCATCGTTGTCTCTCGCGGCTAAGGTTCCCTTCGTTCGAGCGTTCGAATGCCTTCGGCGATCAAGACCGCATAAAGCGCCAGCACGAAGCCCGACAGCATGTTGACCGATACGACGGCGCCGATGGCTTGTGCCAGAGACGGATCGAACACCCAGGACAGCATTCTGACGACGATATCGTCGAAGCTCTGTTTCAAGAGGAACAGGAACTCGCTCGCCTGCTCCATGGTCGGCTTCGCTGGCAGATCGAACGTGGCGCGCGTTGCGAGTTCGGTGATGCCCGGCGCGGGAATGAACGTCAGCCCCGCGGAGAAGACCAGCCCGAGCGGCGCGGCGAGACGGAAGTAGCCCCAACGCAGCGGCCGGGCCTTCAGGCGGTCCATCAGGAAGCGGACGACCTGGACGCCGAGAAAGAGTGAAACGGCGAAGATGATTGCGACGAGTTTCAGGCGCTCCTGATCGGTGCCGAGAAACGTCAGCAGGCCGACGACGCCCGCCAGGATCGCCTTGGTGACGGACTCGATGACGCCGACCGCGACGATGAAGATGATCGAGCGGCCCGGCGTGCGGTCGAAGTAAAACGGGAACTCATACTTGAGGCGCGCGATTTCGAGCGCGGCACCGACGGCCAAGGCAATCAGCGCCGTTCCGGCCGCAAAGATCAAGGGCGCGGTGAAACCTGCCCAAGCGACGGCGCAGATCGCCGCCAGCTCCAGCACCATCGTCAGGCCATTGAAGAGAATGTGCATGGCCGTCCCTCATCCCCGTACAAAGACTAGCAGACGCCGTGGCCTCAGCAAGCTCCGGCGGCAAAGTCTGTGCCCCTCGTCTTCTGGTCGCAGACGGCGTCGGTAGCCCGATGGCGTGTGGTCGATTAGTGTCCGGCCCGACCACATAGAGGACGGACATGGCGAACACCATGAAACCTTCGCGCGATATTGCGCGGCTTATCGAGATCATGGCGGCGCTGCGGACGCCCGTCACAGGCTGCCCCTGGGATCTCGAACAGACGTTCGAGACGATTGCACCATACACGATCGAGGAAGCTTACGAAGTTGCAGACGCCATCGAGCGACGTGACCTTGCCGACCTCAAGGATGAGCTTGGCGATCTCCTGCTTCAGATTGTCTATCATTCCCGGCTTGCGGAAGAGCAAGGCGCGTTTGCTTTCGGCGATGTCGTTGAGGCCGTGACGAAGAAGATGATCCGCCGGCATCCGCACGTTTTCGGCGACGGCACAGCGCGCGATCCGTCTGCCATCAAGGCGACTTGGGATCAGCTCAAGGCGGAGGAACGCGCCGAGAAAGCTGCGGAACGGGCGCGTCTCTCTGGCGGCAATACAACCTCTGCGGACGGACCCGTTACGCTGGCCGACGTCCCCCCTACCCTCCCTGCTTTGACGCGCGCAACCAAGTTGCAGCACAAAGCCGCGAAGGTCGGCTTCGACTGGCCGAACCTGCTGCCGGTGTTCGACAAGCTGAAGGAAGAGATTCAGGAATTTGAAGAGGTCGCCCTTCCCCACGATCCTCGCGGGGGGTTTTTGTCGGCGCCTTCCGACTCGCGTTCCGCGAGCCGGCCGGAAGGCGCAGCGTCCGGCGGCCGGCTCTCCGGAGGAGAGTCGCCGGGCGCCAACAAAGACTCCGCGATCAAAGAAGAGTTTGGCGACATCCTATTCGTGATGGCGAACATCGCGCGGCATCTCGATATCAATCCGGAGGATGCGTTGCGCGGGGCGAACCGGAAATTCATTCGCCGTTTCGCCCACATCGAAAAGGTGCTGGCGGAACGCGGCAAGACACCGTCGCAATCGACACTCGAGGAGATGGACGCGCTCTGGGACGAAGCGAAGGCGCTGGAGAAAAGCTAACGTCCGTTCGACGCGCGGATGTGTTGCGCGATGTGTTCAGGGCGGAAACCCAGACCCAAGACACGAGCAGTAAAGCGTGACAGAAACGGAAACGTCTCCACGAGCCGGACAAACCCCGGCGGCTTGAGCGGCCCTGTTGCTTTGAGGGCTTTCGAAATCACGCTGTTCTGAATGGCAAGCTGCAGGCGTTGAGTTGCGACCGTCGGAAATGTCCGGCGCGATTGGATCACTCTCAAATCGCTCATCTGCAGATCGCCCTCTTTCAGCGGCTGCCAGAGCCTGTTGGCGGCGGCGACCGCATCCTGTACCGCCAGATTGACGCCGACGCCGCCAATCGGGCTCATGGCGTGCGCCGCGTCGCCGATGCAGAGGAAGCCTGGTTTCGACCAAGTCTTCAGGCGATCGACGGCAACCGTCAGCAGCTTGACGTGATCCCAATCGGGAATGTCGTTCGCACGCGCCGGGTCGAATGGAAGAAGTGCGCCGACCGATTTGCGAAACGCTTCAAGACCGGCGGTTCGTGTCGCCGCGTCGCCGCCTTTCGGAATGATATACGCACACTGCCAATAGTCGCCGCGCGGGATCATGATGAAGATGTGGCCCCCCTCGAAGCGCCCTGCCACATCCCCCGCGTCGATCGGAAGCCGCGGCAGGCGAAACCACATCACATCCATCGGCGCGCCAAAGTTTTCCGGCACAAACCCAGCGGCTGCACGCAGCGTGCTGTTACGGCCGTCAGCGGCGATGACGAGATCGGCTTTGATCGTGAGCGGACCGGAGGGCGAATTCGCCGTGACGCCCGTAACGCGGTCGCCGTCGTAGATGAGGCCAGTCGCCTCCGTGCTCATCTTCAGATCGAAGCCCGGATAAGTCCGGCCCTTTTCGGCGAGAAAGTTCAGAAAATCCCATTGCGGCATCAACGCTATGAATTTCGTCGTGATCGGCAGGTGGCTGAAGTCCGCCATCTCGACGCACGTATCGCCGAACTGCATGGAAAGGCGCTGCACTTCCTGATGCGGGAGCTTGAGGAATTCGTCGAGCCAGCCCAGCTCTTCCATCATGCGCAACGTCGAGGGATGGATCGTATCGCCACGGAAATCGCGGAAGAAATCGGCGTGCTTTTCGAGAACGCAGACCTTCACTCCGGCACGCGCCAGGAGTACCCCGAGCATCATGCCCGCCGGGCCGCCGCCCGTCACGCAACAGGTCACGCGCTGATCCATGAGGATCGAGCTTATACGGATATTCCGTTCTTGCGAAGCTGCCCGATCACGCGATTTTTCTTTTCGCTCGGAATTCGGAGTCGAAGTTCAAGACTGCCATCTTTGCGGGCTTCGCGAGCAAGCACGTCTGTCGTCTCATGCAGCCAATTGAGCAACGCCCCGGCGCTTCCGGGAACGATGACGTCGATGATCTCATCGGAAGCGCCAAGGTGCGTGTCGATGGTTTCGAGCAGCGGCGCCATCCCCTCCCCTGTCTCGGCCGAGACGAGGACCGGCGGGCGGGCATTGCGTTGGACTTCGTGTTGTAGCTCGGAGCGGCGATCGCTCGAAAGCAGATCGATTTTGTTCCAGACTTCGAGGATGTTGCTTTCGATCGGCAGCGTGTCGATGCCAAGCTCAGACAGCACCTTTTCGACATCCTGCGCCTGCGCTTCCGTTTCCTCATGCGCAATGTCGCGAACGTGGAGAATGAGATCGGCTTCGACAACCTCTTCTAGCGTGGCGCGAAACGCGGCGACGAGCATGGTCGGCAAATCGGAGATGAAGCCGACGGTATCCGATAGGATGATGCGGCGCGCGCTCGGCAGCTTCACTTCGCGCATGGTCGGATCGAGCGTCGCGAATACCTGATCCATCGCAACAACGCCGGCGCCAGTGATCTTGTTGAAGAGCGTCGACTTGCCCGCGTTCGTGTAGCCGACGATGGCGACGATTGGATACGGCACCTTGCGTCGTCCCTTGCGATGCAGGTCGCGGGTTTTGACGACATCGGCGAGGTCCTTCTTGATCGCATCGATGCGATCCTGAAGCATGCGGCGGTCGAGTTCGATCTGAGCTTCACCGGGGCCGCCGAGAAAGCCGCCGCCGCCGCGCTGACGCTCCAAGTGCGTCCAGGCGCGAACCAGTCGGCCCTTCTGATACGTCAGATGTGCAAGCTCAACCTGCAGCACGCCTTCGCGCGTTCGCGCCCGCTCGCCGAAGATTTCGAGAATGAGTCCGGTGCGGTCGAGAACTTTGGCGTTCCACGCCTTCTCGAGATTGCGCTGCTGCACCGGCGTGATGTTGTAGTCGACGACGACGAGGCCGATTTCAAGCTCGGCAACGCGGTCCTTTATTTCCTCGACTTTGCCCGAGCCTAGAAGCGTGGACGGACGCGGCTCGGCGATCGGCACGACGGCCGAGTCGATGATGTCGAGGTCGATCGCCTTCGCGAGACCGACAGCTTCCGCCAGTCGATTTTCAGGACTGTGGATCGGCGCATCGGCATTCGCGACCCCGCGCGCCTTCAACGGACGCTTCAGCGCGGGCACAAGGACAAGTGTTCGCGTTCTCGGTGCCCGCGTTTCTTCGGAGGCTTTTCGACGTTTGCGCTTTCCCTCGCCCTCGCGCCGTTCGTCTTCGCCGTTTTCAGGGCGCGCGATCAACCGGCTCCGCTCTCATCCTGATCGTTGAGATTGACCGGACCGCCCGGCATGATCGTCGAGATCGCGTGCTTGTAGACAAGCTGGGAATGGCCGTCGCGGCGGAGCAGGACGCAGAAATTGTCGAACCAGCTCACGATGCCTTGGAGTTTCACGCCATTGATGAGGAAGATCGTCAGGGGCGTTTTATTCTTGCGGACATAATTTAAAAATGTGTCCTGCAGGTTCTGAGGTTTTTCGGCCGCCATTGTTGTTGTCCGTTTTTATCTCGACGTCTTGATAGGCGTCTTGTCTGAAACGTGGGGCGCTGTCACGTTTGGAAAGCAACGAAGCGCCGCAACGGTTTCGATTTCACCGGGGGTGCGATGACGATCGAAGCGACGGCACTCTACATCCATTGATGCTTCGCACAATGCGGCAACGTTCGCACTACCCCTCTGAAATTTCAGCAACATGATGAAATCTCAAGCGTAGCTGGCGCGCCAGTGGGCCCGGACGGCCGTCGGCTACTGGACTGCCGTCAATATTGACCACCGGCATGACGATATTCGTAGCGGACGTCACAAACGCTTCCCGGGCGCGCAAGGCTTCCTCTTTCCCGAAGGCGCGTTCTTCGATTTTCAATCCCTCAGCCTTGGCGACGTCCATGACGGTAGCGCGGGTGACGCCGGGAAGAATATGGGGGCCGAGCGGGCGCGTAATCAGCGCTCCATCAGACGATACGATCCAGGCGTTACTTGACGCGCCCTCTGTCACATTTCCTTCGGCATCGACGAACCAGGCTTCCTTGGCCCCGTTTCTGCGCGCCTCATCCTTGGCGAGAACGGCGGGAAGCAACATCACGGTCTTGATATCGCAGCGGCCCCAGCGATTGTCTGGAATGGTTTTAACGGCGATCCCCGTCTTGGCGAGCTCGGCCGACCAGCCCTTGCGTTGGGCGCGCGCCAGAATGACGAGGGTCGGAGCAGTTCCGGCCGACGGCAGGGCAAAATCCCTCGGGCCGGCGCCGCGTGTCACCTGCATATAGACGATGCCGTCGCGGATGCGGTTACGGCGGATTACCTGTCCGATCACTTGCATCAGAGCAGCGTCCGACATTGGCGGTGCGATGCGAAGCTCCCACAGAGACCGGGCCAGTCGGGCGAGATGGCGGGTTGCATCAACCAGATGGCCATCGAGCACCTCGATGACCTCATAGATGGAATCGGCAAATTGAAAGCCGCGGTCCTCGGTGTGAACTGCGGCTTCCGCATAGCGCTGGTAGGCGCCATTGACGTAGACGATGCGGGTCAAGCGCGGCTCCTAGGAGGCGGAACGCAGATCGCCGCTTCGCTGCTCGGACGAGACGCCCAGCGCCCGAAGCTTGCGGTGAAGTGCAGAACGCTCCATGCCGACGAACTCCGCAGTGCGGGAAATATTCCCGCCGAAACGGTTAATCTGCGCCAGCAGATATTCGCGCTCGAAGATTTCACGGGCTTCGCGCAACGGCAGCGACATCAGATGCTCGGCCCCGCCGTTCACGGGCAGCGGCACGTTCGAACCGATTTCTTCAGGCAGCATGTCGGCCGTGATCGCCGCGCCCGCTTCGCCGCCCGCAAGGATCAGCAGGCGCTCGACGTTATTGCGCAACTCGCGGACGTTGCCCGGCCAGTCGTGCGCCTGCAGCACCGCGATAGCGTCTTCGCCGATACGGCGCGGCGCGAGGCCCGATGTCTGCGCGACCTGCCCGATGAAGTACTGGATCAGTTCGGGAATATCTTCCCGGCGCTCGGCAAGGCTCGGCACGCGAAGCGTCACGACGTTGAGACGATGATAGAGATCTTCGCGGAAGCGGCCTTCGCGAATGTCCTGCTCCAAATCGCGCGAGGTCGACGAGATGATGCGGACATCGACCGACACCTTCTGCGAGCCGCCAAGACGCAAGAACTTCTGCTCGACCAGAACGCGCAGGATCTTGCCCTGCGTTTCCATCGGCATGTCGGCGACTTCGTCGATGTAGAGTGTGCCGGTGTGGGCTTCTTCGAGCGCGCCGACCTTGCGTGGGCCACCGGTGCGGTCCTCGGTTCCAAACAGCTCCTCCTCGACGCGATCTGGCACCATGGCGGCTGCGTTCAGCACGACGAACGGGCCGTCGGCGCGGAGCGACTTCTGGTGCAGAACGCGGGCCGCGAGTTCCTTGCCGGAGCCCGACGCGCCGCGCAGCATGATGCGACTGTTCGTCGGCCCGGCCTTGTCGATGTTGTTCTTGAGCTGATTGATCGCGGGCGACTTGCCGATCATCTCGGCCGAGACGACCGAGCGCTCTTTCAGCTCTTTCACTTCGCGCTTCAACTGCGAGGCCTCGAGAGCGCGCAAAGCCACAAGCACGAGGCGGTCGGACTTGAAGGGCTTCTCGATGTAGTCATACGCGCCGCGCTTGATCGCGGTCACGGCCGTTTCGATGTTGCCGTGTCCGGAGATGATGACGACGGGAAGATCGGGATACGTCCGCTTCATCACCGTCAGAACCTCGAGGCCGTCAAGGCGGCTGCCCTGCAGCCAGATGTCGAGGATCACCAGATGCGGCTTGCGGTCTTCGATGGCGCGCAGGGCCTCGTCGCTGTCGCGCGCAAGGCGTGTGCGATGGCCCTCGTCCTGCAGGATGCCCGCGACCAGATCCCGGATATCGGCCTCGTCATCGACGATCAAAATATCAGCTGACATTGCTGCGCTCCTGGGGGGTTAAAGCGTTTCATATCATGCTCCGCCAACGGCATGTGCTGGAGAGCGCATGGGCTCGGCTGAAGTCACTTCAGAAGGTTTGGTTTTCAGAGGCAATGTTAGACGGACCAAGGCACCGCGCGTGCGCGTCTCGGTCAAGGGTGCATCCTCAAGTGCTAGCGTGCCGCCGTGCTGTTCGACGACCTTTTGCACGATTGCGAGACCGAGGCCAGTCCCCTTCGCACGCGTCGTAACATACGGTTCGAGAAGCTTGGCGCGGTTTTGCTTTGGCAGGCCGATGCCGTTGTCGATAACCTCGATCGCTACACGATCCGCCGACGGAACAAGCCGGACCTCGATACTGCCCTTGTAATTCGCGGGGCGGCCTTGGGCTTCGCCATAGGACTCGATTGCTTCCGCACCGTTCTTGATGAGATTGGTGACGGCCTGCGAAATGAGCCGCAGATCGAAGCGCGTGGTGACGGGGCCCTCGGGAAGCTCCAGCTTGAAGTCGATATCCTTGTTGCCTTCGCGGAAGAGCACGGCGGGCTCCTGTACGGCGAGGCGCAAATCCTGGTCGGCCATGACGGGTTGCGGCATGCGCGCGAACGACGCGAACTCGTCGACCATGCTTTTGATCTGACCGGTCTGGCGTTCGATCGTCTGCGTCAGCGTTTCGAACAGGTCGCGGTTGTCGTCGATCTGCGTCCCGAACTTGCGGCGCAGGCGTTCGGCTGCAAGTTGTATCGGCGTGAGCGGGTTCTTGATCTCGTGCGCAATGCGGCGCGCGACATCGGCCCACGCACTCGTCCGCTGTGCCTGCACAAGCTCGGAGATATCGTCGAACGTCACGACAGAGCCGACGTCGCCCTCATCTTCTTCCCGCTCGTGGGTAATGCGGACGGCGAACGTCCGTTCCTCATCGCCGATCTGCTTCTTGATTTCGTGCTGACCTTTATTTTTCAACCCTTGCTCATCGACAGGTGCGAGGACGGGTGCGAATTCAGGAACGACGTCGGTCAGAAGTTTGCCGACGGCCTCGACGCTTTGCGTTCCGAGCAGGCGCTCGGCGGCGCGGCTCAGAAGCGTGATGCGATCGTTGCTGTCGAGGCCGATGACGCCGGCTGAAACGCCCGACAGCACCGCCTGGATGAAATTCCGCCGCTCGGTGAGCTGCGCGTTGGTCGTGACAAGCGCGTCCTGCTGGGTTTTCAACTCGCGCGTCATCAGGTTGAAGGTGTGCGAGAGACGGCGAAGGTCCCCCTCCCCGCGCTTCTCAGGCAGCTCGATTTCGAGATTGCCGCGCGAGACCTCCTGGGCGCCGGCGATCAGCCTGCGGATCGGAGCGACGAAGCGGCCTGCGAACCACATGCCAACCCAGATCGCCGCCAGTAGCGACGTCAACGAGATCATGAAATAGATCAGCCCGTGCGCGACTTTGAGACCGCTCTTGGCTTGGCGCAGGCGGGAATATTCGTAGACGTTCTGCTCGGTACTTTTGAGATGTTGGATCACCTTCGGGCTGACACCGCGGGCGACGTAGAGATAGCGGCCGGGCATCGAGTCGATCTTGGCGATGGCCGAGATCCGATAATCGCTCGACGGTCGCGAGAGTGCCACCTGACCGGCTTCCGCCTGCTGGATGGCCGATGGCGGTGGCACGACATACGGCAGCTTCGGGTCGTCGAGCGCGAGCACGATCGGCACGCCGTCGGAATCGATGACGTAGGCCGACGTCAGATCGCGCAGGCCGGCCTGACCGATGAGGAATTTCTGGAAGGCGTCAGGGTCGTCCTTGAGCGTCGCGGCCTCGCCGTTGATGTCACGGACCATGTTGACGATATCGGTCCGGATGATCTGGCTGTGCTCGTCGACGTAGGCGCGGGCAACGTCATAAGAGTTTTCGACGATGGCGCTGGTGCGGCCCGAGAACCAGCCGTCGAGCGAACGAGAGAACGTCGTCGTGGCGGCGACGGCAAGCAGCACCGCGGGCAATGCGGCGATCAAACTGAAGAGCGCCACGATGCGGGTGTGCAAGCGGGCGCCGGGTATCCTCTGCTTCCACGCGCGCCTGAGCCCGAGAGCCTGCCACGCGATGGTGCCGAACATCGTCAGGATCAGAACGGCGTTGATGGCGAGCGCACCCCAGACGTATTCGTTGCGGGGAGCAATCGCCGTCAGCCCGGTCAAAATCATGTAGCTGACGAGCGCGGACGTCAGCGACAGCAGGACGACGCCCAATCCAAACCAAAACGCACGGTCGGACGGATTGAGTGGGGTCGTCCCCTCATCCATGAGCGCAGCCATAGCCTCGCGGTCGCCCATAGCGTCGGGATCGCGCACGGCATCGCGATCGCCGCGAGCGATCGTGTCAGCTTTGCCATTGCTGTTGCCGGCGCTCATCAGATTACGACCAAGTCTACTATCGCTATGAATTCGTTTTCTATTTTTCGTTCGATAGAGTTCCTGCGCGACGTTGCCCAACGCTGTGCGTCGCCCGCTGGCGCGCATGAAGCGGCGATCCCGCATCACGTCGGGAGAAACAACAACGTAACTGTGACATTTTCGCGACGGGTGTGGCGCAGTTCAAGCGCCAAATTTTCCGTTACCGGCTGCCTGTGGATAACTTCGACGCCGTTTCCGGCCGAGGACGTCAGCCCTCGACCGTGCGGAATACCCTGATGTTGAGGTCGCGAATGCGGGCGCGGAGCGTGTTCCGGTTGAGCCCAAGAAGCTCGGCGGCCCGGATCTGATTGCCGCGCGTCGCCGCCAGCGCGGCACTTAGCAGCGGCTTCTCGACGTCGCGGATGACGCGATCGTAGAGGCCCGGCGGCGGCAGGTCGTTGCCGAAGGACGAGAAGTAGCGCGACAGGTAGCGCTCGACCGCCTCGCCGAGGTCGCCGCTCTCCGGCTGGCCACCGATAGGCGGCGCAACGGCAGAGCCTGCAAGCTCCTGCTCAACGATCTGTGCTGTCAGCGTGTCCTGCGTATAGAGCGCGACGAGACGACGGACGACGTTTTCAAGCTCTCGAACGTTGCCGGGCCACGGATGGGCCTTCAGGCGTTCGATGGCCGCGCTCTCGATCGACTTCTGGCCGAGGCCTTCGCGGGCGGCCTGGCGCAGAAAGTGGCGGACAAGATCGCCGACGTCTTCCAGGCGCTCGCGCAGCGGCGGCAGACGGATCGGCACCACGTTCAGGCGATAGAACAGGTCTTCGCGGAAGAGGCCCTGCTGGATCTGCGTTTTGAGATCGCGGTGGGTCGCGGCGATGATGCGGACGTTGGTCTTGATCGGCGTGCGGCCGCCGACCGTCGTATATTCGCCCTGCTGCAGAACGCGCAGAAGACGCGTCTGAGCTTCAAGCGGCATGTCACCGATCTCGTCGAGGAAGAGCGTGCCGCCTTCCGCCTGCTCGAAGCGGCCGGGCGTGCGCGTCTGAGCGCCGGTAAAGGCGCCCTTCTCGTGACCGAACAGTTCGCTCTCGATCAACTCGCGCGGGATTGCCGCCATGTTGATCGCAACGAACGGACCATGCCGGCGCTTGCCGTAGTCGTGCAGTACGCGGGCGACGAGTTCCTTGCCCGTACCGCTCTCGCCGTTGATCATGACCGTCAGATCGCTCTGCGTCAGGCGGGCGAGAACGCGGTAGATGTCTTGCATCGGCAGCGAACGACCGATCAGAGGCAGCTCGTCAGATTCGCGCTCGGTCGCCGTCGTCTGGCGTTTGCGGCCCGGTTCCGACAGCGCCCGCGAGACGACAGCAACGACCTCGTTCAGATCGAACGGCTTGGGCAGATATTCGAATGCCCCCTTCTCCGCCGCAGTCAGCGCCGTCATCAGCGTGTTTTGCGCGCTCATGACGATGATGGGCAGATCCGGACGCAATTTTTTCATGCGCGGGATCAGGTCGAACGCATTTTCATCGGGCATCACGACGTCAGTGATGACAACATCGCCCTCGCCCTGACTCACCCAACGCCAGAGCGTCGCCGCGTTCCCCGTTGCGCGGGGGGCGAAGCCGGCGCGCGCCAGTGCCTGGTTCAACACCGTTCGAATGGCGGTATCGTCGTCGGCGATCAGTATGGTGCCTCTGGCCATCAAGTCTCTCTCGTGGTCGGCACGGCCGCGGGACGTGTACGCTGCATCGGAAGCAGCACGCGGAATACCGTGCGTTTTGGTTCGCTTTCACATTCGATGATACCGCCGTGATCGGCGATGATCTTCGCGACAAGGGCGAGGCCCAGTCCGCTGCCGGATGCCTTCGTCGTGACGAACGGATCGAAGAGATGCGGCTTCAGGTGCTCAGGGATGCCGCAGCCGTTGTCTTCGATCTGGATCATCAACGGCAGGCTGACGCGCGTATCGGAGCCCGGAAGCGACAGTCTTACGCCCGGTCGAAACGCCGTCGTCAGGATGATGCGACCGCCATCTGTCTTTTCGCCAATAGCTTCGGCGGCGTTCTTCAGAAGATTGAGGAAGACCTGAACGAGCTTGTCGCGATTGCCAAGAACAAAGGGCAGCGACGGATCGTAGTCTTCGACATAACGAACGTTGCGGCCGAAGCCATGCTCGGCGATGCGGCGCACATGGTTGAGAACATCATGGATGTTGACGGCATCCTTGCTGATCGGACGTTCGTCGCCGAACACTTCCATGCGATCGACGAGATTGCGAATGCGATCGGTCTCGGAACAGATGAGCTGCGTCAAAGCGCGGTCCTCATCGGACAGTCCCGGCTCCAGCAGCTGCGCCGCGCCGCGAATGCCGGACAGCGGGTTCTTGATTTCGTGCGCCAGCACGCCGGCCATGCCGGAAACGGAGCGGGCCGCTGCGCGATGCGTCAACTGCCGCTCGATCATTTGCGCCATCGAGCGCTGCTGCAGCATGAGGAACATGTTGCGCGGCTCTTCAGGGAGCGGGCCGCCGTAGATGTCGACGAGCTTAGCGCCCGAGAAGCGCGGTGTCGCGACTTCGATACCGTATTCGTTCACGGTTGCGCCGGTCGCCTGCACCTGCTCGATAAGACCGAGCAGCGGACAGCCGAACGCGACGATCTCCGAAATCCGGCTGCGCGTGAGCGTGGTCGCGCTCATCGAGAAGAAGGATTCCGCTGCCGAGTTCGCAAACACGATCGACTGATCGTTGGCGATGACGAGGATCGGGTGCGGAAGCGCACTCAAGAGATCTTCGCAATCGACGATCGGTCCCGGTGGTGGCGCCGCGGAGGCGCGTTCGGATTGGCGTATCGACGCCGACTTGCTGCTCATGCCGCGAGAGACTCCGTACCAGAGTAAAAGGCTTTAAGGCCATCAATCACGCGCTGCGGTTCAAGCATCACACAAAGCTTTCCCCGCCAGGACTTGACGACTGCGTCGCTGGCCCCACTCGACGCCAGATACCAACCGATGTGCTTGCGCGCGTTGCGCAGGCCCAGTTCCCTGCCGTAATGACCGAGCATCATTTCGAAATGCTCGATCGCAATATCGCGCTGTTCGTTGAGCACCGGATCGCCAGGGTCGCGGCCCGATGCGAGAGACTTGGCGATCCGTCCCAGCATCCACGGCGCGCCGTAAGCGCCGCGTCCGACCATCACACCCTTTGCGCCGGAAGCTTCCAGCGCCGCGCGAGCGTGGTCGGGCGAGAGAATGTCGCCGTTGACTAGGACGGGAAGCGAGGTGGCGTCGACGACGGCGCGCACCGCGCGCCAATCGGCAGCGCCGGTGAAGAACTGGCAGCGTGTGCGCCCGTGCACGGTAATGAGCTTGATGCCTTCGGCCTCGGCGCGGCGCGCAAGCTCGCCAGCGTTGCGGGTCTTGTCGTCCCAGCCGAGGCGCATTTTCAACGTCACCGGCACCCTGACGGCATTGACGACGGAGCGAATGAGCGACTGGGCATGATCGAGATTGCGCATCAGCGCGGAGCCGGACAGCTTGCCTGTCACTTCGCGCGCCGGGCAGCCCATATTGATGTCGATCATGTGGGCGCCTTTGGCTTCGGCGATCTTCGCGCCTTCGGCCATCCAATGTTCGTCGCGTCCGGCGAGCTGAATGACGAACGGCGTTAAATCACGACCTTCGACCCGCCGCAGCACGTCGCGGCGCGCCTTCGCCAGTTCCTCGCTCGCAACCATTTCAGATACGACCAGCGTCGCTCCAAGGCGGTGAGCAAGGCGGCGAAACGGTAAATCAGTTACTCCGGACATGGGCGCCAGCACTGCAGGTGGCGCGCCGTTTACGATGTTTTCCAGCATACGGTCCTAGAGAGACGGCCCCATCGACTGCCTATTCATTGAGCAGAACGATCGTCTGCCGTGAGTTTGGGCAGACTAGGCAAGGAGGAATGATTTCGCAAGGGCGAACAATACATTTACAATTTGCCCATTTGACGCGGTCTCACCCTGTTCGGCTATGAAATTGGGCATAGCACGTCCGCCGTCAACGTCGCGGTTGCAAGGCGAGTGTTGCGAAAGTGCTCGCCAACAGGCAGGGAGTTGCAGCCTGACTTTCGGGCAGCATCCTGTTCTTGGGGGAGGTTTGTGTTGCGCATCGCCGCTTTAATCGTCGCGGCCGGACGGGGAACGCGCGCGGCCAACCAGGGCGCGGGTCCGAAACAATATGCTCAGATCGGCGGCAAATCCGTGCTCGAGCGGGCGATAGCCATCTTCGCGGGCCACGCCGAGATCGACGAGGTCAAAGTTGTCATTCACGCGGACGACCGCGAGTTGTATCAGCTTGCGACCTCCGCTGGCGGTTGGGCGAAGCTTTCCGCGCCCGCGATCGGCGGGCCGACGCGTCAGGCTTCGGTCCTTCGGGGTCTTGAAGCTCTCGCCTCCTCGTCGCCGCCCGACCTCGTCCTGATCCACGACGCAGCGCGGCCGTTCGTTTCAGGTAAGACGATTTCGAAGGTCATTGGCGCCCTCGGCGAACGGCCAGGCGCGCTAGCAGCTCTTGCCGTCACCGATACCTTGAAGCGCGCGGCCGACGGTATTGTGACCGACACAATCGCACGCGATGGTCTCTGGCGGGCACAGACGCCGCAGGGATTTCACTTTGCACCGATCCTGAGCGCGCACCGCAAAGCGGCCGAGCAAGGCATCGACACATTCACCGACGACGCGGCAATTGCGGAATGGGCCGGGCTCGACGTAGCTATCGTCGAAGACTTAAGCAGCAACATCAAAATCACGACAGCAGAGGATCTCGACGTGGCGGACCGGCAATTGACGAGCACATTAGAACCGCGGATCGGGAGCGGCTTTGACGTGCATCGCTTTTGCGAGGGCGATCACGTCTGGCTCGGCGGTATCAAGATCCCGCATACACACAAGCTCGAAGGCCATTCGGACGCCGACGTCGTATTGCACGCATTGACCGACGCTTTGCTCGGCGCCATCGGCGACGGCGATATCGGTCAGCACTTCCCGCCGTCCGATCCGAAGTGGAAAGGCGCGGCATCGAAGCTCTTTCTTGAAGACGCTGTTCGGCGCGTGCGCGATCTTGGCGGCCGGGTGGGCAATGTCGATATTACGGTGCTCGCCGAAGCGCCGCGCGTCGGTCCGCATCGCCCGGCCATGCAAGAGCTGATCGGTGGCGTGCTCGGACTTCCCGCACATCGCGTCGGCATCAAAGCAACGACGACGGAGCAGATGGGCTTCACCGGACGACGCGAAGGCATCGCCGCCATGGCGACAGCGATGGTCTTCTTACCCGCGGAGACAACATGAGCGACAAGCCGCAGCAGTCTTCTTCAGACATCGCGACGAACACCGCGCTGCGGTTGACGGTCCGAAACGTGGCCGTCTTGAACCTCACCTATTTCGGTATCGAGTTTGCGGTCGCGCTGGCGATCGGCTCGGTCGCGTTGTTTGCCGACAGCGTCGATTTTCTCGAAGACGGCGCGGTCAACCTGCTGATCCTCGCCGGGCTCGGGTTCACGATGGCGCAACGGGCCAAGCTCGGAATGGTTCTGGCTGTCATTATCCTGGTGCCGGGCCTCGCGACGCTCTGGACAGCGTGGCAGAATTTTTCAAGCGGCTTGGTGCCGGAGGCTATACCGATCACGGTGACGGGCATCGGCGCGCTCATCGTCAACTCAATATGCGCGTGGATGCTGGCGCCGTTCCGGGCCGCCGGCGGCAGTCTGACGCGCGCTGCGTTCCTGTCGGCGCGCAACGACGTGGCGGCCAACATTGCGATTATTGCGGCAGGCCTGCTGACGAGCGTCACGCACTCGCACTGGCCCGATCTGATCGTCGGCCTCGGCATCGCCGCGATCAATGCTGGTGCAGCGCACGAAGTCTATGAAGCGGCTCGCGAAGAGCACGCGCAGTCACGCTCCTGACAGCGGTAGATATCCACAAGCGCAGGTGCGTCGAGTTGCAGCTGCGCACATGGGCAACACCACAGCCTCAGATGCTGCTTTGCAACGGCTTTCGCCATTGACCCTCAAGGCAGAATCGCGGCATCAAATGAACACGTGGTTGTATTGCCACGATCCACACGAGAGTGCCCATACGGGAGCCGATATGAACATCATGCCCCAAAATCTCGACCGCCAGCACGTCGACGCAGCCATCAGCACTATTGCCGAGGCTCAAGCCGAGATGTGCTTAGCGACCCGTGTTCGTCAGCTCTCGCGTATCGTCACGAGGGTCTACGATGATGCCTTGCGCCCACTTGGCATCACCGCAAGCCAATACACGCTGCTTGCCCAGCTCGCGTCTCGTGACGGCATCACCGCCGTCGAGATCGGCCACGAACTCGACATCGAGAAGTCGACACTGTCCCGCAACTTGAAGCGCCTGCTCGCGCTTGGCCACATCGTCATGGATCCGCCCGCCGGACGGCGGGGACGCGGTCTGCACCTTACGCCCAAAGGTCAGGCTGTTCTGAAGGATGCCTATCCGATCTGGCAGGATGCCCAGAAGCGTACTGTCGGTGCCATGGGGACTGACAGCAGGTCTGTACTCGACAGTCTGCTTTCGCATGCCGAGGTACTCGCGGCGGCCTGATCAGCTGGGCCGTTTGCACATTCTCCTCTCTCTAGTTAGCCTTTAGGGGGGCGCTTCATCGGAAGCGCTCCCCATTTTCTTTTTTGGAATAAGCGACGAGGCCCCCAGTGTTCCCGGCAGACGTCCTCACCAGCGCCAAGCATCTCATCGACACCCTTCGCGCTCAGAATCGAACGCTGACGACGGCCGAGAGCTGCACGGGCGGGCTCGTGGCTGCGGCCATCACCGCCGTTCCCGGCTCCTCCGATGTCTTCTACGGCGGGTTCGTGACCTATTCGAACGACGCCAAGGAACACATGATCGGCGTCGATGCCGAACTCATCAAGCACCACGGCGCGGTCAGCGAGGCAGTCGCACACGCGATGGCAGAGTGCGCGGTCAGCACAACCGGCGCCGATCTCGCGGTTTCGATTACGGGCATCGCCGGTCCCGGTGGAGGAAGCCCGCACAAGCCGGTCGGGCTGGTTTACATCGCCGTCGCGTCGGTATTTGATGCTCCGCGCGTGGAACGGCACATGTTCGGCGAAGCCGGCCGCGACGAAGTACGCTTAGCCAGCCTCAGGGCGGCATTGAGACTGCTCGAAGAGGCGGCCAAATGATCGGATGTCTGGGTTTGCGCAACCGATCCATCGGCGCGATCGCCGTGGCTATGTTCGGTGCCTTGCTCGGAACAACGTCGGTCTTCTCACCGGTTTCGGCGGCCGATCTTTCGGCACGGGATATTTCGATCCTGCTGTTCCGCGCCGCACCCGGTAGCCACCCAGCGCTCAACAACCGCAATCTGATGCGGCTCGATCTGGCATCTCTCGATTTCAAGAAAGCCGACCTTCGGCAGGCCAATCTGTTCGGCACGGACCTGACCGGCGCCAATCTCTCCGGCGTCGATCTGAGCGGCGCGCGGCTCGACCGGGCGGTTATCATCGGTGCACGCTTCGACGGCGCCACTCTCGATGATGCGTCCCTCATGCGGCCGGCGACGACGTCAACGCTCGTGCCTATCCCGCGGGAGGCGCCGAGCCTGAAGGGCGCTTCGCTCAAACGCGTGAAGTTCTTTGGCGATTTTTCGGGGTCCGATTTTTCCGGCGCCGATCTGACGGATTCGGTCTGCGCGCCGATCAACAGGACCGGTTTCATCGAACATCTCTGGCGCTCGGTTTTCGTCAGCGCGAACCTCTCTGGCGCAATCCTGACGCGAGCCAACATGGACCGCTCTCAGTTGAGCTTCGCCGTGCTCAAAGGCGCGATCCTGCACGCTACCCAGTTGCGAGGGGCCGATCTTTCAGGAGCCGATCTCAGCGGCGCCGACCTCACCGGAGCGGACCTGACGGACGCGGACTTGACCGATGCCAACATCACCGGCGCCGACCTGTCCGGCACGCGGCTTCACGGCGCGATCGGGCTCGGAAGCCTCAAGGGGCTGTCGCTCGCCAGAAACTCGGACAAGATCATTCGCTAGATGCGATCTTCGCGGCTGCGTTGCCGTAGATCTTGGCAGCCCGTTCCTCGAATGCCTGCGTGAAGCGGCGGAAAGCCTGATCGAACATCGAGCCCATCAGCACGCCGAGCAGCTTCGAGCGAAACTCGTAATCGATGAAGAAGTCGACCGCCGAGCCCGTTGCGTCGTCCATGAAGCGCCAGCGATTGTCGAGGTGTTTGAAGGGACCGTCGAGATAGCTGACGTCGATGCGCAGCTCTGCCGGGTTGGTTACGACGCGCGTGGTAAAGTTCTCGGCGATTGATTTATAGCCGACGCTCATGCGCGCCGTCAGTTCCTCCCCCTCCCCTTGCGGGAGGCGTGAGAGGACAGTCAAGCCGGTGCAGAGCGGCAAGAATTCGGGATATTTCTCGATGTCGGCGACGAGCGCATACATTTGCGCGGCCGAGAAGCGTACGTGGCGCTGGGATGAAAAAGACGGCATGGCGGCGCTTATGGCACACGATCAGATAAGATGAAAATGCGCATGACGTCATAGCTGCGCGAGGCGCTTCCCGCCCCGTCACAGCAGCCGGCGATCACTTAAGCGATCAGCCGGGCCAGAAGGACGACGATGATGGCGCCGATGGCCGCGGTAATGATCTCGGTGACGAGGGCGTTGCCGATGCCGAGATTGATACCGAGCGCCTTGAACAGATAGCCGCCGACGAACGCGCCAATGATGCCGGTGATCAAATACCGGATCAGGCCATCACCGCCGACCACGAGCGAGGCTAGGAAGCCGGCAACGATGCCGATCAGGGCAAAGACGATCAAATCGCGGGTTTGGCTGTCCATCCGGCTCTCCGACGACATTTCCAGTGCCAGCGCAAGCGATCATCAACTGACCGGCTTGCGACGTGGTGCTTTAGACGTGGCAGCGCGCGCCTAAATATTGATTGAGCAGGTCATTGTACTTGTCAACGTTGGCACGCTGGCCGGCGCTGAGCTTGCCGCCGTTGCTCGCGCGTTCCACCTGCGCAGGCACGCCCTGAGAGTCCAGGCGATTGAGTTCGTTACGGATGGATCCGCACGACTGACCCGGTGGCAGCGGTCGCGCACCCGGATCGCCGTTTCCTCCGGCCGCGCCTCCGCAACCTTGGAGCGCCCCCGTCAGGACGGTCACAAGAACAACCGCTAGACTACCCCGCATTTATCCGTCTCGCTCGCGTAAGTTCTTTGGAAGTGAGAAGGAGCCCCTGCCCCCGCAATGGTCGCAAAGACCACAGCTCGATAGCCTTCGCAATCCCCCGTGGCGTTCCTGTGGCGGCGCAGCAGCACTCACCAATTTGAAAATAGCCTCCGGGGATACACTCTGCGCCAGCGCAGGCCCCGTTTTCCGGAGCCCGCCGCGGGCGCTGCGCGATCATCGGCTTTCAGGCAGACTTATTTATTTGCCGCTGCCGTCTGCTGCGTGGGTGCTTGCGCCGCAGCCTGGTTCGGGACTGACGGGCCGCACCGGGTCTGAAATTGCTCGTAGGCTTTGTTGAGTTCAGCCTGCTTCTGCAGCGCCGTGCGCTTGACCGAGACCTTGCTCGTCTTGCCGTCTGCCGCCTGCTCGAGCCGATTGATGGTGCCGTCAGCTTTCAGCGTGTTGATCTGGCTTGCCAGCGAGACGCACACAGGGTCCGTCTTTGCGGCGGTCTGCTGGGGTGTGATCGAGCCCGTCGAGAGATCAAAGCCCCCGTTCGCGCAGCCGCCGACCAACGCTGTTGCAACGACGATCATTCCGACTTTGCCAAATGATACCGCAGTCATCGACCCACCCCCAGAAGTTGCACGCCGGCAACTTAACGCGCACGTCTCGTTTGCTTAGCGGCTGGGCGGAAGTGTGCGCAAGCTGGGTGAGGCCGGTCATCCCCTAGCGAAACTCTGCCGGCAGATCGAAGGTGTGGACATCGGCGCTCTGGCGCAACCCGGCAACACTCGATTCACGTCGAACCGAGAGGGAGTGGTATCGCTTGGTGGAATGCGTCAGTGCGTGACGCGGCGGCGCATCTTGCCGTAGCTCGCAAGCTCGCTCTGCGGGAACGAGGCGTTGAAGCCTTTGCGGAGGGCTTCGATGGAGTGTTCCTCACCGAGTTCTCCGCTCAGCGACGCCGCATGAGCGATGTGATGGCCGATCTGCGCAAGGACGCGCCCCCACTCTTCCAACTGGGGACCGAAGGCCTCGCCGTTGAGAGCCACCGCCAAGGCACCGTCGGCGACCCAGGCCCGAATCAATTCGACCGCCTGTTCGGCTTCGGGAACCCCGTCGGGCACATCCAGCTCAAGGAGCGGATCCGAATCGTTAAAGTCAGACATCGTCGACGGACTCCTTGATTACGATCGCGTCGGCAAATTTAGCCACCACACACGTCACGGCTGACTATCGCTATTACTCACACTTGTGAGCCACAACGATATTGCAAGTTAGTAGTGAACTACGGTCTTTATCGGGCGACAACTATTTTGTCGTCGGGGCGGACATAACCAAGCACGTCACGCGCGGTCTCTTCGACGATATCGGCGTTCGGAATTTCCGGCGACAACAACGCGACGTCGTGGCGAAGCCGCGTCCGGACTGTTTCGAGACCCTTGATTTCGAAGTCCAGCAGTGCGGAGCGATCTTTCAGCTCGGCGCGCGCCTCAAGGCCGTGCTGGCCGTAGCGAATATGATACGAAAAATAGGCCGTGAGCCCGACGCATGCGAGCGTCACCGAAAGCTGTTTGAGGAGCCAGATGGCTCCGCGGCGGCGCGGTGGACTCGCGTAATGCACGCGCATTTCCCTGAGTGAGAACGGATCTCGTTTTTATAGAGAGATGCCGATTAAGGCAGGGTAAACCGCTGGGCGAGTGTCGCACTCCGCCGGCCGGACAGCCCGCCGAATCGAGGCGCTGCAGGCGCTCGTCGCGAATTGTCAGAAGCGGTGCTTCACGGTGCCGTGGATCATCAGATCCCGCTTCTCGTCGTCATCGGGCGAGTTGGGAAAGTCGGGCGTCGAGCGGTTGTTTTCTTCCTCGACGGCGCCGTAAAGGAGATCGAGGCCAAAGTCCATTTTCGGAAGCGTGCCGATCTTACCGAGGCCGGGAATGCGGATTTCGGTGCCCGTGTCGGCTTTGGCGGGTGCCGAGTCTTCCTGCTCCTGCGCCTTGGGTGCATCAGGCACAGGGACGCCACCGGGGATTGCGCCCCGCTGTTCTTCCATGGCGATCACATTAGTGCTGTGCACGGCGGCAAGAGCCGCAAGCACCAAGAGCACCAGTCCTAGCCTTTTCACAAATACCCCGCGATGCCTCGCAAGCATGCACATGAGCTACTGATGCGCGGTAGATAGCAGAAACTCAATGGCAATATCCCAGGTTGTCTGGCTTCCCATCGTTTCTCGGCAATCCTGTTGTAAGGTCGCCATATCGCCTGTTTGTCACAGGTCGAGGGGAAATTCCGGTAATGTATTTAAGCATTTCCTAGGAGAACAAAAAGGGGCCACCCGAAGGCAGCCCCAAGCATCTGTTCGCAAACGGGAGAGAGCGATCAGAACCGGATCAAGCCACCCATGATGACCGAGTCGAAAGCATCGAGGTCAACATTGGTATTGGCTGCGTTGGTAATGTCGCCGTCGGCGTGACGGTACATGACGTAGAGGTCCATCGCGGCAGGTTCGATGTTCTGAACAACACCAGCACCGACAAAGTTCAGGCTGGTCGACTGCAGGTGAGAACCGTCGAACGAAGCCGACATCTTGCTGCCGCCGTCATCGTGACGGTATTCGCCGAAGATCGTCGTCTTGCCGAGCGGGATCCACTTCTGCTCGATACCGCCTTGAATGAAGTACATGGTACTCTTGTTCTCAGCGGCTGGATCGAAGTTGCGGATGTTGTCATCGACGTTCTGAGCGTAGCCGCCGTAGACATAGAGACCCGTCGGGACGTGCTGGATGGTCGCCGCGGTGCCGAAGATTTCGCAATGCGTGCCTTGAGCGAACGGCGAACTCGAACCTTTGTCGGCGCAGCCGATGTTTTCGTCGGAGTTTTCGCCGTAGCCGGCCTTGGCGAGGACCTGGAAATCACCCCACTTGTTCGTGTAGTTCAGCGACATGCCCCAATCATCGTCTTCGCCCCATGAGGCCGTCAGCGTGAAGCCGGCGATCGTCGGCGAGTCGTAACGAACGACGTTGCGGCGGCCATCCTGACCAACCGTGCCGTTGTCGACGCCCTGCAGAATGTTGTTCCAGCCGAGGCCGTTGACGAAAGCGCCGTTGCTACGGAGCTTAAAGGAGCCCTGGTAGACAGCGGCGGCCTGCGCGTCCGAGAAGTTACGCGTATTCACGCCATCGGCGTCGTCGAGCGTGTGGTAGAGAGCCGTGCCGTCCTGGCCGACCGTGACCTTGCCGAGGTCTTTGCTCTTGATGAACCAGCTGCTCTTACGAACCGTGACGGAGTTGTTGCCGCTGCCGTCAGGATTGCTCTGGTCCCATGTATTCGAGCTGCCGCCGGTGATGCCGAGTTCCAGCGTGTAACCAGCCGACCAGCCCGGAATGATTTGAGCTTCGCCAACAAAGCGGACGCGCGACTGTTCAAGCTTGTTCGTGCCGACGTAGGAGTTGCTCTCGGTGCCGTCGTTCCAGTACATGACGGCTTCGTTGACCCAGCCCGAAACCGTTAGCGAAACTTTACGGTTACCTTTGCGAGCGGTCGTGGCTTCGAGTTCGGCCACACGTTCTTCAAGATCGGCGCAGCAGTCGCCACCCAAGTCGGCAGCAGCGGCCGGCGTGATGCCTGCGGCGACGAACCCGAAGGCCGCCAGCAAAGCCCAACGGCTGCTTGATAATTTGAATACCGAATTCATCGGTGCCCCTCTATTTTTACAGACCCCAGATAATTGTCGGCACGCAATCCCCTAGCGCGCCGGGCGTTTTCGCCAGTTTTGCCTACAGTGCGTCTAAGCCATGTGGACAACTTAAGTGTCTGCTAACCGGTCAATTTAACAGTTGCGTGACAGTTGGCCGTCACAAACGTTGCTTTGCTGCAACATCTGGCCCTTTGCACCGTTTCTGTGCTTCAATAACCACACTTTTGGGACCTAAAGCATGGCTGGAAAAGACATTTTTGACATTGCTGTCATCGGAGCGGGCCCTGCTGGACTGGTCGCAGGCGCAGCATGTGCGATATCCGGCCTCCGTACGGTGGTTATCGGGCCACCATCCAACCCGCTCGACCGGCGGACATCGGCGCTATTTGGCGGATCTGTCGAGCTTCTGAAAAAGCTCGATATTTGGGCGCGGCTGCAGGCTCAGTCCGAGCCTATCACCGGCATCCGGATTGTAGATGGAAGCAAGAACCTCCTGCGGGCGCCGGAGGTGCTTTTCGAGGCGCGCGAGGCCGGATTTGAAGCCTTTGGCTACAACATCCCCAACGTGCCGCTGACGGAGGGGCTGGAGGCGGTCTGCCAAGGGTCGACAACGCGCCTTCCAGTAGCCGTCAGCCGGATCGACATCGGTGCTGAGAACGTCACGCTGACGTATGGCGATGACGCGACCGTCACGGCGCGGTTGGTCGTCGCCGCCGACGGCCGCCGGTCGGCAGCCCGCACAGCGGCGGGCATTGACGTTGCGTCATGGACGTACCCGCAATCTGCAATTGTAGCGACATTCCATCACCAGCGTGACCATTACGGCATCTCAACCGAGTTGCATCGACCTGTCGGCCCTCTCACGGTCGT
Organism: Hyphomicrobium sp. DY-1; assembly: GCF_047497105.1. Taxonomy (NCBI): domain Bacteria; kingdom Pseudomonadati; phylum Pseudomonadota; class Alphaproteobacteria; order Hyphomicrobiales; family Hyphomicrobiaceae; genus Hyphomicrobium; species Hyphomicrobium sp. DY-1. Next base: position 4,308,353 of record NZ_CP134870.1, read on the forward strand.
GCCGGGGCCGGGCAAAACATCGAACCTCGTCTGGATCGAGGAACCGGAAGAAGCGAAGCGCTTGCTGGCGCTTGATGATTCGGCATTTGAGCACGAACTGGGACAGGCGCTTAAAGGGCTGCTGGGCTCCATCTCCGGCTTGACGCCAAGACAAGCTTTTCCGCTTTCCGGCCAGAACGCACGGATACTGGCGAAAAACCGGGTCGTGGTCGCGGGCGAAGCCGCCCACGTCATTCCGCCGATCGGCGCCCAGGGCCTCAACCTCAGCTGCCGAGACGCGGCAACTCTCGCCGAGATTGCGGGAGAGGCTAAAACCCGGGGCGAGGATATCGGCAGCGACGCCGCGCTCAGCCGGTACGACAGTGCGCGGAAAGCTGACATCGGAACCCGGATCTTCGCGATCGACCTGTTGAATCGCTCGCTGCTAAGCAGCCACATTCCGGGCGTGAACCTTGCCCGTGGGCTCGGTCTCTTTGCGCTGGCTTCAAGTTCGACCCTGCGGACGCAGGTGATGCGCGAAGGCATCCTCCCGGCCGCTTCGCGGCCTGCTCTGATGAGCGGCGGGGAAATGTGACCACCGAGGCTTGACGGCCAGCGGAGCGCAGGGGCATTTCGCTGCGGCATTCGCCATCAGGATAAGGAACCGGGAACTGTCCTCGACGGAAATTTCGCCACTGCGCGATCTACAGTTCAGGCTGGAATACGGCCTGCTTCGCTTCATCGTCGGCATTGTCCGCTCGGTGCCGCTCGACACGGCGACGCATATTTCGGCGTGGTGTTGGCGGCGGCTGGCGCCGAAGATCAATCCAAAACGGCACAAGCGCGCCCTCGATAATCTGAAGATCGCCTTTCCCGAAAAGTCGGACGAAGAGCGACTGACGATCGCCCTGCGTCACTGGGAAAATCTCGGCCGCGTCATGGCCGAGACGATGCGGATCGACCAGATCATCGCCGAACCGTCGCGCCTGACGATCAAGAACCCAGATGTTTTCAATCGCTATGCGAGCAAGCTCGGGCCGATCGTCGGCGCATCGCTGCACATGGGCAACTGGGAGCTGGCGATTTGGCCACTGACGCTCGCAGGCGCCAATCCGGCATGCGTCTATCGCTCCGTAAACAATCCTTATATCGACCGCTACATCCGCTATCAGCGGCGCGACCTCTATCCGGGCGGACTATTCGGCCGCGGCAAAGTCGAAGGCGATCACGGCGAGAGCCAGAAGACGGCGCGGGTGATCATGGATTACGTCCGCAACGGCGGGCGGCTCGGGGTCGTGTGCGATCTTTGGGACCGGACCGGTCTGCCGGTTCCCTTCTTCGGGCACGACGCCCGGACCGTCACCATTCCGGCGATGATCGCCCGGCGCGTCGGCGCTCGCATCTGGATGTCTCGCTGCATGCGCGTCGGCAACGACAGCCGCTTCGAGATCGAGCTGAAAGAGCTGCGCATTCCGCGAACGTCCAATCATAGCGATGACGTCAAATGGGCAACCGCCGAGATGACGCGCCAGTTCGAGGAATGGGTGCGCGAACTGCCTGAGCAATGGATGTGGTCCAACCGCCGCTGGAATTAACCGCGCTGGCTCACCACGGCTTTTCGGAACTGCATGGGCGACGAGAGCGTTTTTTGAGGTTGTGCCTCAACGGAGCGCGGAATGAACGACGCCCTAACGCCATTACGCCTCTTTGTCGTTGCCATGGGGCTTCTGCTGCCGACGATCGCCTTGATTCCGCTGGGCAGTCTTTGGCTTTGGCAGCACGGCTATCTTATTCACTGGGCCGTTGCGACGCTCATCTGCACGGCGCTGGCCTTCGTATTCGAGCGCCGAACGCTGGGTCGGCCGCCGGCCCGCACCGCGGACGTTTCTGAGTTTCAAGAGGTGTTGCCGCCTGAGACTGCGGATGTCGCCTCGGATCTTCGTAGTGACGCAATGTCGGCGGTCGAAGTGTTTGCGAACGACTCTAACTCGCGAACAATCTCGACCTGGAACGACCTTCTGAATACCGGCCTAGAGACGGTCGAGATCGTTGCTAAGGTTTATCACCCAGCCGACAAAGACCCTATGCTGCACTTTACGGTGCCGGAAGCGTTGACTCTCGTCGAACAGGTGAGCGCAAGGTTGCGGCCTGTGTTCGAGGGAACGATCCCGCTCGGCAATCGACTGACTGTGGCGCAGTTCGCGCAAGTCTATCGCTGGCGCGGAATTTATGACGTTGCCGGGCGCGCCTGGTCGGTGTGGCGCGTGGCGCGCATGGTCAATCCGGCGACAGCCGCAACATATGAAATGCGCGAGCGTTTATCGAAATCGCTGTTTCAATGGCTGAAGGGCACGATCTCCGGGCGGCTCGTGCGCGCCTATATTCATGAGGTCGGCGCGGCGGCGATCGATCTTTACAGCGGCGAGTTGCGAAAAGAAGCTCAAGCACGAAAAGCGGATTTGCGATCGCAGCCGATCGCCCCGCGCAAATAAATCCGCCGAGCGATCGCTTTTAAATTGATCTCTCGGCGGATGAATTGCTTAGCTGTCGGTTGTTTGACGACGGTGTTCGTCGTTACGACTTCCACAGCGCGCCGATGACAAAACCGACTGCTGCAGCCGCCAACAACGTCGTCACAGGCTGTTCCTTGACCGACTTGTCGATTGCACCCTTCACGTTGCCGGCGACTTCGCTGGCTTGCTGCTTGGCCTGACCGGCCATTTCCTGAGCACGATCGGACGCGTCATCGTAAGCTTGTTTCGCTTTGCTCTTTAGATCTTCAACGCTGCCTGATCCGTACTGAGATGCGGATGACGTAGCCATTTTGGGGGTACTCCGTTTGTTGCAACATCGACCGTGCAACGCGAACGGAGAGCGGATGGTTTCATGGCAATTCGGTGAGCAATGTCCGAACGCTGTATTCCAACTAAGCTGGCGCTTTGCCCGAATAGTGAGTGGCCAGGATGGCGGGTTCCGCGGCCACGACGTTAGGGCAACCGAGTCAACGCATCGCCATTCCGACTTATGTCCGAATGGCGATGCGAATTATTCCGTTACCGCATATCCGGTGGAACCGCTTCCTTTGCCAACGCCGTTAGCGCCTCATCGAGGCCAAGCACGGTCTGATCTTGCGAACCGAGGCGGCGTACGGAAACCTTCTTCTCTTCCGCCTCGCGTTTGCCGACGACGAGGATGACCGGAACCTTGGTCAGCGAATGCTCGCGGACTTTGAGGTTGATCTTCTCATTGCGAAGGTCCGTTTCGACGCGCAGGCCCAGCGCCTTCGCCTTCTCTGCGACTTCGACCGCGTAATCATTCGCGTCGGAAACAATCGGCGCGACGACGACCTGCAGCGGCGCGAGCCATAGCGGGAAATGTCCGGCGAAGTTCTCGATCAAGATGCCAGTGAAGCGTTCGAGCGAGCCGAAGATCGCGCGGTGGATCATCACCGGCGTTTTCTTCTCCGACTTCTCGTCGATGTAGAACGCGCCGAGGCGGCCCGCGAGGTTGAAGTCGACCTGCGTGGTGCCACACTGCCAGTCGCGGCCGATGGCGTCACGCAGCACGTATTCGAGCTTCGGTCCGTAGAACGCGCCCTCGCCCGGCTGGATCTCTGTCTTGATCTGATCGTTCGAGCGGCGCTTCACTTCATCTAGCACGTCGCTCAGCGCCTTCTCGGCTTTATCCCAAAGCTCATCGGAGCCGACGCGTTTGTCGGGGCGCAGCGACAGCTTAATGACGATGTTCTCGAAGCCGAAGTCCTTGTAGATCGAGAGCAGCAGATCGTTGATTTTGAGGCATTCCTCCATGATCTGATGCTCAGTCAGGAAGATGTGGGCGTCGTCCTGCGTGAAGTGGCGCACGCGCAGCATGCCGTGCAACGCGCCAGACGGCTCGTAGCGATGTACCTTGCCGAACTCGGCGATGCGCAACGGCAGATCGCGATAGCTCTTCAGACCGTTCTTGTAGATCTGTACGTGGCCGGGACAGTTCATCGGCTTGCAGCAGAACACGCGCTCATCGGGAAGCACGGTCGTAAACATGTTCTCGCCGTAGTTCTCCCAGTGCCCCGAAAGCTCCCAGAAGTGCTTCTCCATCATGTCCGGAGTGTTGACCTCGGTATAGCCTGCGCGCGCCTGCTGACGACGCATGTAGGCGATCAAGGTCTGGAACAGGGTCCAGCCTTTCGGATGCCAGAAGACGGAGCCCGGCGCTTCTTCCTGGAAGTGGAAGAGATCCATCTCGCGGCCGAGCTTGCGGTGATCGCGCTTCTCGGCTTCTTCGAGCTGATGCAGATAGGCCTTCAGTTCATCCTCGGTCGCGAACGCGGTGCCGTAGATGCGCTGAAGGACCGGCTTGGTTGAATCGCCACGCCAATAGGCACCAGCGAACTTCATCAGCTTGAATGCCTTGCCGACTTGGCCCGTCGAGGTCATATGCGGGCCGCGGCAGAGATCGAGCCACTCGCCCTGCTTGTAGATCTTGACGTCCTGGTCTTCCGGGATCGCGTCGACAAGCTCGACCTTGAAGTACTCGCCCTTGTCCTTGAAGAACTCCTTCGCCTTGTTGCGCGACCAGACTTCCTTGGTGAAAGGCGCGTTCTTGGCGATGATCTCGCCCATGCGCTTTTCGATCTTCGGAATGTCTTCCGGCTCGAACGGCTGCTGCTTGGCGAAGTCGTAATAGAAGCCGTTGTCGATCACCGGGCCGATGGTCACCTGAGTGCCGGGCCAGATCGACTGCACGGCTTCAGCGAGAACGTGCGCGGCGTCGTGCCGGATCAGCTCCAAGGCTGCCGGATCGGTGCGCGAGACGAAGTTGATCGACGCATCCTGATTGATCGGATCGGCAAGGTCGGCCAGCGCGCCATTGAGCTGCATGGCGACGGTACGTTTCGCGAGCGAGGGAGAGATCGACTTGGCGATTTCGAGGCCCGTGGTTCCCGCTGCTACCTGGCGCTGTTTGCCGTCCGGGAACGTAATGGTGACGTCTGTCATCGTGGCCTCCTTTGCTCACTCGCCGCATACGGACGCGGCGTAAGACGATTTTCGATTGCGCTAATGGGGTGTGGGCGCGTCCAAGTCAAGCTGCTGCGGCATGATCGAAAGCGAAGTCTACCGCCAGCGACCATAGCGCCAGGGCTGGAAGGTGTGTTTGACGTCGCGGATGTCCGGCACGGGGTCGACACCGTGGGTGCCAGCCGGTCCGCAGCGGACGAACCGCGACAGCGTCAGCCAGAAGCCGCGCCAGGCGCCGTTCAGCTCGATCGCCTGCAGCCCGTATTCCGAGCATGTCGGCCAATGGCGGCACTGGCCGCCAACCAGCCATTTGAAGGTGTAGCGGTAGATGTGGATCGGCGCTTTCAGCAGCGTTTTGGCAAGCCTCGAACTCATGCCCGAAGCAGAGCGCGTTTCCACAGCGCTATGCAAGTGCGACGCTCTGATGGCCCGCGCCTCGCCTTACGGCGTCGGGGTTGCAGGAGCCGCGGGGGCCGGTGCGGTAGGCGTCGCCGGTTGGGCAGCAGCCTTGGCGGTCTCAAGATCCTTCTGAAGCGTTGCGATCTGACCCTTAAGGCTGTCGATCTCGCCGCGAAGCGCAGCGGCTGCGGATTCGGCGTCGGCTTTCGCCTTATTTGCGGCTTCCAGCTCGGCCTTGACCTTGTTCGTCGCGTCGTCGGCCGTGGCGAGCTTGGCTTTCATTTCCTCGGCGGCGCCCTGGAGCTTGGCCTTCAGGTCGTCGTTTTCCTTGGTCACAGCCGTGACCTTGTTGTCGAGTTCGGAAACCTTGCCCATTGCCGTTGAAACGTCAGCCTTGCTTTCGTCGGCCTGGCGCTGGGCATCGCTGACGGCGGCCTTCAGGCGGTCGATCTCGTCCTGCGACGACTTTCTGACATCGGCGGCGTCGTCGACAGCCTTTTGCAGCGAGGCTACTTCGCCCTGGAGCGCCGACACCTGAGCCTCAGCCGACGTCTTCTGTTGCCAGCCATAGATCGCCACCAACGCCAGGATCGCGATAACGATCCATTTCAGTGCGCTGGTCGATGAGGCAGCACCCTCTGCGCGCGCGCCACTATCGTTATCCTGCGCTGACATCTGGATCTCCCGTTGTGCTCTAAGGTCTATTTTTTCCAGCCGTTGCACGCCAGCCCATGCTTGGAGACGCGCCGGTTTCTTTCTTCGTTTTTGTGACTAACGAACCGACCGTTCGATGCGTCTTCTACTCCCAGTTTTTCTCAAACCGAAAGCCCTTCCAGCAAGCCGAGGGAAGAAAGATTCCGCCGAGTTGTCGAAATGGCTCGCCGCATCGATCCGGGGTGCAGTCGCAGAATATACAGCACGCCGGCTCGCGTCCGTCGATTGGGCGTACGGGCGTCGGTCAGAAATTTAGAGGAAAAATTGCGGTCAAGGTTAGCGTTCTGCCCGGACGTCGGCGCTCGCTCGCACCTCGGCGTCCTCGAGCGCCTTTTCGACCGCGTCGAACACCAGGAGTGTCGATGCATGTCGGGCCTTGTAGTTGCGGACCGGCTCAAGAACGGCGAGATCCGCCCAGCGCCCGGCGGGAGGCGGACCACCCTCCTTCAACATTGCGCGCATTTCCCGGCCGATGCGGCGAAGCTCATCGGGCGTCGAGCCGACGATCTCCCGCCCCATGACCGAAGCCGAGGCCTGACCCAGCAGGCAAGCCTTCACCGACTGGCCGAACTCGCTCACATGCCCGTCTTCGAGCTTGACGTCGACCGTCACGGTCGAGCCGCAGAGCTTGGAGTGTCCCGTGGCGCTGCCGTCAGGATCGGTCAGGCGATCGGTATGGGAGATCCCGCCCGCGAGCTCCAGGATGCGCGTGTTGTAGATCTCATCGAGATTGGCCATAGCGATCTTCGCGTCTTCCGGTTCTCAGGATCCGTCTTTCGGATCTTTAGGCCGCGACCGGCCCTCGTCCAAACGTTCCGGTCGCCGTATATAAGCCGAGCCGGTATCGAATGCGAGATGCGGCCGTTCGCCAGCTGCGTCAGTGGGCCGTCGAGCGAAAAACGGACTTTCCCTATGTGGCGTCGCGGTCATCACATATGCGCTTTTCGCTCAGGTGCATTGTGATGACGAGATGGCGCCGGAGAACTAAAGCGGCATGACCGAGACGATAGAGACGACCCATTCATTCAAGCCGAAGTTCAGCGCCGAGGGGCTCATTCCGGCGGTCGTAACCGATCACCGGTCGGGCGACGTGCTAATGTTCGCCTACATGAATCAGATGGCTCTCAATGAGACCATTGCCAGCGGCATCGCACATTTCTGGAGTCGCTCGCGCGGCAAGCTGTGGAAGAAGGGCGAGGAAAGCGGCAACCTTCTCAAAGTCATAGAGCTGCGGACGGATTGCGATCAGGACGTCGTCTGGGTTTCCGCCGAGGTGCAGGGCGATGGGGTTGCTTGCCATACGGGCGAGCGGTCGTGTTTCTACCGGCGCGTCGTAAAGCCGGATGGCACAGACGCCGCCGCTCTGGAGTTCGCCCCCCTCCCCGCACCAAAAACTCCGACCGCCTGAACCTGACGCTCTCATCACGTATCGGCTGTCCGGCATCCCGTTTGCCATGCTCGCGTTCATAACTTGCTTACCTCTTGGTAGCGGGACCTTAATCGGCTGGCGATAACGTCGCAGCGGATGTGCCGGCAAAAACCATCGCCGGCAGAGGGTGCGTATCGGGAGTGCCAATCATGCTTGGCAGGACGAGCGTGAGGATCGGATTAGCACTGGGTGGGGGCGCCGCGCGCGGATGGGCGCACATCGGCGTTTTGAAGGCGCTCGAACGCCATGGCATCCGGCCCGACGTCATTGCCGGAACGTCGATCGGAGCCGTCGTCGGCGGCTGTTATGCTGCGGGCCATCTCGATCAACTGGAGCGCTGGGCGCGCGAGCTGACGCCGAAGCGCATCTTCGGATATCTGGATTTCAATTTCGCCGGCACGGGCCTCATCAGCGGGCAGCGGCTGTGCAGCCGGCTCGAGCAGCAGCTTGGCGACCGCAACATCGAAGATCTCGAGACGCGCTTCACTGCGGTCGCGACCGAGATCGGCACCGGGCATGAGCACTGGCTATCCCGCGGACGGCTAGTCGACGCGGTGCGCGCCTCTTATGCGCTGCCAGGCGTGTTCAAGCCGGTGAAGGTCAACGGGCGGTGGCTATTCGACGGCGCGCTCGTCAACCCGATCCCCGTTTCCGTCTGCCGGGCGCTGGGCGCGCGCTATGTCATCGCCGTCAATCTGAATTTCGACATCCTGGGCCGCGGCAGTGTCATCTCCTCACCCGAAGCGATGTTCTCGGAGGCTGACGAAGAATTGCGGAACGCCGCGGCAGCCGAAACGGTCGGCAAGAAAGGCGTCCGCGGGCTCCTGCAGCGGCAGATCCTCGGAAAAGGCGACGGCGCGCCGGGAATTTCGACCGTCATGGTCGACGCGCTCAATATCGTGCAGGACAGGATCGCACGTTCGCGTCTCGCAGGCGATCCGCCCGACGCGATGCTGTCGCCGCGATTACAGGATGTCGGGCTATTCGATTTCCATCGAGCGGAAGAAGCCATTGAACTCGGCATGCAGGCCGTCGAACGTCAACTCGACGACCTGATGCGCGAGATCGAGGTCTGCGAACCAAAGCGGACGCGTACGGAGGACAAGCGCGTCGCCATCCAGCAGGACCTTCAGCCCGTCGCCAAGTAATCGCGCATGGCGGTGACTTCGAGCTGGACCTCAGCGATATGATGTTTGACGACGTCGCCGATCGAGATGATGCCGACGAGCTCGCCGTCTTCGATCACAGGCACATGGCGGAAACGGCCTTTCGTCATCGTCTCCATGACGCCGTCGATCGTGCAGTCGCGCGTGCATGAGATGACGTCGCGCGTCATGCCGTCGTTCGCGGTCATGGCGAGCGCCTTCGGCCCGTGCTCGGCGATGAGGCGAATGAGGTCGCGTTCCGAGATGATGCCGGCGAGTTTGTTGTTCTCGAGGATGACGATCGCGCCGATCTTGCGGCTCGCCAGACGTAGCGCGATTTCCTGAAGGGTGTCGGTGGGCGACGCGGTCATGACGCTTCTGCCCTTGGACTTCAATATCTGTCCGATAATCATAAAATCAGCCTCCGTTTGCGGAACGCTGTTCCGAACTGGAAACGTGGTCGCGCGCTTGCGCGTCACTTAGAGGCCCGCAAGCTAGCGCGGTCTCCCGCCGGCATTCCGCTGCGTTTCACACCCAATAAGATCCGCTCTGACGGCGGATTAATGCAGGAAGGCTGAGGCAATTCTTACAGGATTGCAAGCTTTCATTCGAGATCTGCAGCAGGCGGTAAATCATTTTGCATCGCGGGATTATCTGAACGGTCAAATAAACCAAATGCAAAAAGTCCGAACAGATAGCCGCCGATATGCGCCTCCCACGCGATCGCACCGGCCTCGCCCATTTTTCCGAAGCCGATGATCGCCAGAAGATTGATGGCGACGAACACGATCGACGACAGAACGATGCGGCTGTCTCGCAGCGCTCCCATGATCGTCACGGCTGGAATGGCCGACGGGTTGTGGCGCAACAGATAGCCCTCGCCGCGATCGAGAGCGTTAAAGAGAAACCGCATCACGCCACCCATCATCGCCGACACAGCACCCGACGCACCAATGACCGGCGCTGCCAATCCTGGATTGAAAAGTAGAAACAGCAATGCACCACAGATGCCGCCGCAGACCGAAAAAACAATGAACCGCAAACCGCCGAGACGGGCGCACAGCACAGAGCCGAAGGCCAACAGCCAAAGGCCGTTGAAAGCGATGTGCGTGATGTCGGCGTGCACGAGCAAGTGCGTCACGAATGACGTCACCTCGGCGACGCTGCCTCCGGGGATCTGATCGGCGAAGCCTGAGTACCGCGCCGGAATGAATGCGAGCGCCAGCACCCACCACGAATATTGCTCGGGCGGCAGTATGGACAGCGCGACGTGCACCGCAATCAACACGGCTAGGATGCCGAGCACGGCGCCCGGCACGTTAAACATTGGTTCTCGGTTCACGACTTCGTCCCACTTTGAGGCGATCCAGTCCGCAGCAACTGAACGGCCGTTGTTACCGGTTCACGCAAAAGCGGGCAACTGGACAGGCGAAACGCGTTTTTCGCGGCTTCGACGTGCGCTGGCATGAACGATGCTCATTCGACTGCCAGGGAGCCTGCGCGCTCCGAAATGGAACGGCGGAGGTCTGGGATGTCCGCCACCCAACGAAAATTCAGGGTCGTAACGCGTGAGCATGCAAGAAGCCGTCAGTCAGTCGCTCTATTCATATTGGGACGCTCTCCGGGGCAATCGCCCGGCGCCGAAGCGTTTCGAGATCGAGCCGTCGCGCATCGCGAATAATCTTCCCGATACGTTCATTCTGGAGCGCGTCAACTATACCAATGCGCGTTTCCGGCTCGCGGGCACACGGATCACCGATGCGCTCGGCATGGAGCTGCGCGGCAGGAACCTGTTTGAGATGTTCGATATCGGCGATCGGCGGACTTTGCAGAACCAGATGGAGCTGATCGCGTCGCGCTGCGCGGTCGGTCTGTTCCATATGTCCGCCGAAAGCGCCGACGGGAAGTCGACGACATTCGAGGTGCTGATCCTGCCGCTGACGCACACGAGTGATACGGTCGAACGCTTTCTCGGCTCTGTTGCCTCTCGAGAGAAGCCGGAATGGCTCGGCTCCGTGCCGCTGACAAGGCGGAAGCTCGTTCATCACGAGATCGTCTGGCCGAGCCGCGCCGCCCCTGAGGACGAGAGCGACTTTCAATATCAGGCACCCATCCTCCACACCCGGCGGGAAGCACGCATCGTGCGCTCGGCGCGGCGGCAGTTCCGCGTCTTCGACGGTGGGCTCAGCCTTTCCGGCGACGAGCGGTAATCTTCTTTCAATACATAATCTTCCCCTGCCCGCACCCGTCGAATTTGGTGCGCCGATTAGAACTTCATTAAGGACCCCACCCGCATAGTTCATGCGGGTGGTTTTCGCTCATTTCGCAATGTTCGAGAGCACGCCCGGCAGCAATTTCTGACCGCAGTTCAAAGGTCGGCCATGGCCGTGCATACGAGCATCATCCGTGACGTCCTGCATCCGACCGATGCCATCTTGGCTGGCGACATGCGCAAACATCGCCGTGTTCCGCTTTCGCTTAGTGGCCGCTTCATGCGCGCAGACCGCAGCGAATACACCTGCCAATTGAAAAACGTTTCCGTCGGCGGTGCAGCCGTTACGACCGCGCATCTACCTGAAGTCGGTGAGCGCGTGGTCGTCTACTTCGATCATCTGGGCGGATTTGAGGGTGTCGTCGCAAGAATTACGTCGGATGGTTTCGCATTCGTTTTCAAAGTCACGGAACACAAGCGCGAAAAGCTCGCCGCGCAGATTACGTGGCTCATCAATAAGGATGATTTTCCCGGGGCCGCCGGTCGTAGCCATGAACGTGTCGGAACTCGCGGGCGTCGTACGACGTTGAGGGTCGAAGACGGGGTCGTTATCGACGTGGAATTGCTCGATCTTTCAGCATCCGGCGCTTCGATTGCCACGCCTGCGCGGCCGCCTATCGGCAGCTTCGTGGTTGCCGGAAAGACCCGGGCGATCGTCCGGCGTCACCACGAGCATGGAATTGGTTTGCAGTTTTTGTCGCTGCTGTCGCCGGAGGCGATGCGCGACAGGTTCCCTTGACGTTTTTGCGTTGGTTGTGTGATGCCGCAAATTGCTCGCCGAGTTGCCAAAATCGTTAAGTTAAATTTTTATACGAATTTAGCTCGAATGCTGCGGTGGGCATTCATGCTAAAACCAGCTGTGTCGCGTACTGTATCGTACCGTGTTCGAGGGCGTTTCATGAAGTACGGTAGCGTAGCCATCTCGGTGGCAGTGTGGTTGTGTGGTGCGGCGTTGCCGGCGGCGGCGCAACAGGTTGCGGTTATCAGTCCCGCGGTGCGTGCACCAGAGTTCATGCGGATTTATGGCAGTTCGCAACCCCCTTATGGGTTTGTGGCCTTCTGCGAACGGATGCCTCAGGAATGCGTCGTCACCTCTTCCGACGACGCCCGGTTCCGGGCGACGCCGCAGGCGTTGAGCGAGCTCGACGAAATCAACCGTTCGGTCAACCATGAGATCGAACCGGCGACGGATCAGGAAGTCTACGGCGTCACCGAATACTGGACGATCCCGAAGACGCGCGGCGACTGCGAAGATTACGCGCTCTTGAAGCGCCATCGCCTGATCGCCAGCGGCTGGCCTTCCGGCACCTTGCTCATGACAGTCGTGCGTGACGAGAAGAACGAAGGCCATGCCGTGCTGACCGCGCGGACAACGCAGGGCGACTTCATTCTCGACAACAAGATCGACGTCGTGCGGCTCTGGAACCAGACGCCCTATCACTACGTGATGCGGCAATCGTACCTCAACCCGAAGGTCTGGGTGTCGCTCGATCCGAACGATGCGGTCACGCCGCCGGCGCTGTCGGGCGTGCAGTCCGTCGATCCGTCAATGTTCGACGGCACGCCGGATTTCCCCTGAGGTAATCCCCTTCAAAATCCTCAGAAACACTTACAGGCCCGGCCCCAGCCGTCCCCCGACCCAAACCGGACCTGTTCAGCGGGCCGCGCGCTTCCCCAGACGCCGGTCCGCATTTTTTTGTGCGATTGTCCGGGCTCAGTTCTGAAGCGTCAGGCCTTCAGCGTAGCGGCGCCAATTTTTGACATAACGGCGGGCGGCGCCGCCGAAACGCGCGACTTCCTCGTCGGTCAACTCGCGGACGATTTTGCCTGGCGATCCCATCACGAGCGAGCGTGGCGGAATTTCCTTGCCCTCGGCGATCAGCGTCTTGGCGCCGATCACACACTCCTCGCCGATCTTAGCGCCGTTCATGATGATGCTGCCGATGCCGATGAGGCTGCCGCGGCCGATTGTGCAGCCATGCAGCATCGCCATGTGGCCGACCGTGCAGTCCTCGCCGATCGTCAGCGGAAAGCCCGGATCGGTATGCAGCACGGAGCCGTCCTGCACGTTCGAGCGCGCGCCGACGGTGATCAGCTCGTTATCGCCGCGCAGAACCGCGCCGAACCAGACGCTCGACTCTTCCTCGAGCTTGACCTTGCCAAGTAGGACGGCGTTTGGCGCGACCCAGAACGAGCCGATTGGAGGCGTTACGACACCTTGGCCATCGAGCGTGTAAAGCGGCATTGGACGGTTCGGCCTCAGACGCCTTCCAGATCCATGTCCAGGATCGCCATCTGGAACTGGTAGGACGTCTCGCCCTCCTCGACCTCGCGGTACAGCGTGGCGATGAACTCGCCGTTGACGAAGACCTCAGCCATGTCGTCTTTCTTTGGCTGCGCCTTCACTTCAAGCGATGCGGCTCCAAGCGTTTTACGCAAGTAAGCCTGCAGGCGAGCGAGCTCTTCCTTTTTCAATGTCTTGTCTCCTGAATGATCTTTTTAAAGTCCGCCGAAATCATCAACCCAGCCTTGCTCCATCGAGCGGGCCGGTTCGGCACAGCCGGCGCTGCCGACAATTTTGGCGGGCACGCCGGCAACGGTCACGTTCGGCGGAACCTCAGAGAGGACAACCGACCCGGCGGCGACGCGTGAGCAATGCCCGACCTTGATGTTGCCGAGCACCTTGGCGCCGGCGCCAATCAAGACGTTGTCGCCGATCTTAGGATGGCGGTCTCCCGTCTCCTTGCCGCTGCCGCCGAGCGTGACGGCATGCAGGAACGAGCAGTTGTCGCCGACCACCGCCGTCTCGCCGACGACGAAGCCAGTGGCGTGATCGAGCATGATGCCCTTGCCGAAGCGCGCCGCGGGGTGAATGTCCACGCCGAACATGCGCGACGACTGGCTTTGCAGGTAAAGGGCAAAGTCGCGACGACGGCTTTTCCAGAGTGCGTGCGCAAAGCGATGCGTCACCAGCGCGTGGAAGCCTTTGAAATAGAGAAGCGGGTCGAGATAGCGCGTGCATGCCGGGTCGCGGTCATAGACAGCCTGGAGATCGGCACGGAAGATCGTGCCAAGCTCGGGTTGCTCGGCCAGCACGCTCAGAAACGTCTGCGAAATGAGACCGGCGTCTACGTCCGTGTGGTTCAGCCGCTGCGCCAGGCGATGGCACACCGCGTCCTCCAGAGCCTGATGGCTGAGCACGGTCGCAAAGATGAAGCTGCCGAGCGCGGGCTCGGCTTTCATCGCGGCCTCGGCCTCGGTGCGGATCTGCGCCCAAATTGGGTCGACGACTTGGACCTTTGAGATCGCTGTTTTGGTATTCGACACGGGCAGCCTCTGGCTCGAAATCAGGTCCGTTAGCAATATGTTACCGCAGGCGATTAGCGTCCACACCGACGGCGGTCAATCGACCTCGCCGTAAAACTTATACACTTTCCGGCCGCCGCGTGCATCTGCCGCCGCGGAGGCCGTTTGCGACGCCTGCAAATGCCAATTAAATGGCCGCAAAGATCGAAAGGATACCCCGTTTATGGCAGATGCGGCCGAAGTCGCCAACCCGACATTGCGATACGCCAAGGACGGCGCGATCGCCTGGATCACGGCCGACAATCCGGCACGGATGAACGCCCTGACGGCTGCGATGTGGAAGTCCATCCCTGACGCAGTGGGTGCGGCCGTCGACGATCCGGAGGTGCGCGTCATTATCGTGCGCGGCGCGGGCGATAAGGCCTTCTCGGCCGGCGCGGATATTTCGGAGTTCGAAACCTCACGCACCGGGGATGCCGCCAGGATTTACGACACCTTGAACGACGACGCCTTCAACGCGCTGGTCGGATGCCCGAAGCCGACCATTGCAATGATCCATGGCTTTTGTCTTGGCGGCGGTCTCGGTCTCGCGCTCTGCTGCGACATGCGCATTGCCGACGATGCAAGCCAGTTCGCCATTCCGGCAGCCAAGCTCGGCATCGGCTATAATGCGCGCTGGGTGCGGCCCATTCTGGCGGCCGTACCGGCAGCGCGCGCCAAGGAGCTGCTGTTTACCGGACGGCGCTTCCGTTCGGCCGATGCGGAGGCTATGGGGCTTATCTCGCAACTCGTGCCGAAGGCGGAGCTGGAGACGACGGTGAAAGCATTGGCCGCGGAGATCGCCGCAAACGCACCGCTGTCGGTCGCCGCGGCGAAGAAAGTGATCGACGAGATCTCGCGCCATCCGGAGCATCCCGACATGGCAACTCTCGACGCCGCTATCGCCGCATGTTTTGCAAGTGAAGACTACGCCGAGGGACGCCGCGCTTTTCTTGAAAAGCGCAAACCCCAGTTCAAGGGCAAATGACTTTGACAATGTGCATCAGACTGTCGGCTCTCATCGTTGCGTCGCTCACCGTTTCCGCACATGCGACGGCGGCCTTCGCGCGCGACGATGTCTTGCAACACGCGTGCTATTCGCCGGCGCTGCTCGCAGGCGTGCCGGGCGAGGAGAAAGTCTCGCGCGGCGTCCACACCTACGATGCGCCGATCAAGATCGCCGGTTTCACTCAGGCTGCGCCGGTCCCCGAAGCCCTGCGCGGATCGATCCGGCGCGTCGACGTTCCGAAGGGCGAAAAAGTCATCGCACTGACGTTCGACCTGTGTGAGCAGCGCGGCGAGATTGCAGGCTACGACGGCCGCATTTTCGATTATCTGCGCGAACAGGGCGTAAAAGCCACCTTTTTTGCTGGCGGAAAATGGATGGTCTCCCATCGCGCGCGCACCGAACAGCTGATGACCGATCCGTTGTTCGAGGTCGGCAATCATACTGAAACACACGCGAACCTCCGGCTGCTAAACGAAGCGGCCATCCGCCAGCAGGTGCTCGCGCCGCAGAAAGCCTATGAGGATGCGCGCGCTGATCTCGCCTCGAAACAATGCGTGGCGGCGTCTCCCGAGGACATGCGCAGCATCCCCGCGCAGCCGACGCTCTTCCGCTTCCCCTACGGCACGTGCAATCCCGCCTCGCTCAAGGCTGTGAACGACGCCGGGATGCTCGCCATTCAGTGGGACGTCGCGACGGGCGATCCCGATCCGCATGAATCGGCCGAGCGTATCGCGGCGGCGATGGTGAACGAAGCGAAACCCGGTTCGATCGTCGTCAACCACGCGAACGGGCGTGGATGGCATACGGCAGATGCTTTGCGCATCGCGATCCCGAAGCTCAAAGCCAAGGGCTACAAGTTCGTAACCGTCAGCGAACTGATGACGATGGGCAAGCCGGTCATCAAATCGGAGTGCTATGATCGCAAGCCCGGCGACGTCAATCGCTATGACTTCCTGTGGGCACTGAAAAAGCCGCTGAACGCCAGCCCGAAGACCGGGGCGAAAGTCGCCTACACGCCGCTCGCAGCGAAGAAAGCCGTGGCCAAAAAGAATACCAAGCCGGTTGCTCGCGCGGCAGGGCAATCAGTGAATTGACATGACAGCTACTATCGCGTTTCGGCCAATGACATCGGAGAGCGCCGAGTTGCTTGGCGCACCTCTCGCCGCTATTAATCCCTGGGCGCATTATCGCTATACGCCCGAGGCCCTCACGACGTTTTTGCGGGCCGACGAAGATGACGCTCCGCGTTTGGAAATTCTCGTCGACGGCACCCTTGCCGGAGGCTTCAGTATTCGCCGAACGTGGTTGCGCGGGCCGTACCTTCAGTTTCTCGGCATCCTTCCGCCGTTTCAAAATAGCGGCGTGGGCAATGCCGTGCTGTCATGGTTCGAAGCGGAGGGAAATAGACTGCAGGCTCGGAACATCTGGGTCAGCGCTTCCGACTTCAACGTCCGAGCCATCGCCTTTTACGAACGGTTCGGGTTCGTCCGCATCGCGACACTCGAAGGGCTCGTTGCGGAAGGCACCGACGAAGTTCTTTTGAGAAAACGGCTAATAATCGGTTGATCCGAAGCCGTCGATGCGTTGCATAGACGGCGAGTCGAACGGCATTCCGAAAGCACCGCAGCGCGCTTCGCATCAGGCTCCGGTAGGATGCAAGCAAAATATTTTGGGATTATTTTTGTGCGTTGCGTTGGCGGGGGCGCTGACGTCTAGGCGTCATTCTTCGATCACAATTGGTTACCGCGTTCGGCGCCGCTTCGCTAAAAACGGCGATTTTAGCTGCATTTTTGTTAACTCCCAAATCGCAGGCGGGAACCGCTTTTGCTTCCGGCGGTTTGCGTTCGGAGCGATGCAACAGCAGTGACAGTTTCGCGACGGTCAAACGCTCTGCGCCGCAAAATGCTTTTTTCTTGTCAGCGACGTGGACTGCTCGGTAGCGTCCGGCCTGCGCTTCGAAGAGGGAAGCGAGGCGAATTCAGAAGCATCTCGACCTCGGAGGTGTGACATGAGTCTGCAAGGCGGTCTTAACGTTCTTGCCGTAGGAATGTCGTTTGGATTCGTGATTTTGGTCGTGCTCGGGACCTTTTGAGAGCGACCGTCTGGAGGAAATGCCTGAAACAGTAATCCCACGCACGATGCTCCAAGGAGCCAACGAGACGGGGGACTATTTCTGGGATGTCTGGCGCGAGCCAAACGACCATACGGCGCGGGTACACACCGCGCCGATTTTTTTGACGAACGCAACGTCCAAGCAAATCAGGCGGCGGCGTTGACAGAACCTGTTCTTTCGTAATTCAGGACCGGCGCCAGCCAGCGCTCCGCCTCTTCGACCGTCCAGCCTTTACGCGCGGCATAGTCTTCGACCTGGTCGCGCTCGACCTTGCCGACGCCGAAGTAATGGCTTTCCGGATTTGCGAAGTAGAGGCCGGAAACGGACGCGCCCGGCCACATCGCGTAGCTTTCCGTCAGCGTGATACCGGTTTGCTTTTCGACGTCCATCAGCGTCCAAAGCGTTGCCTTCTCGGTGTGATCAGGCTGCGCCGGATAGCCAGGTGCCGGGCGGATACCTTGGTATTTTTCAAGGATCAGATCGTCGTTCGAGAGCGTTTCGCTCTTGGCGTAGCCCCACAACTCGCGGCGCACCTTCGCGTGCATCGCTTCGGCAAATGCTTCGGCAAGGCGATCGCACAAGGCCTTCGCCATGATGCGCGTGTAATCGTCGGTCTTCTTAACGTGGCGCTCGATCGCTTCTTCCTCGCTAAGTCCTGCGGTGACGGCAAAGCCACCGATATAATCGGCGAGCCCCGTCTCTCTCGGCGCGATGAAGTCGGACAGCGCGGTGTGCGCACGATTGCGCGAAGGATCGCGCGCGATCTGCTGGCGGAGCGTATAGAGCGTCGCCATCTGCGCAGCGCGCGTATCATCCTGGTAGAGCGCGATGTCGTCGCCGATGCTGTTCGCAGGCCAGAAGCCGACGACGGCGGACGCCTTCACCCATTTCTCGGCGACGATGCGCTTCAGTAACGCCTGCGCATCATCGAAGAGTTTCTTCGCTTCAGAGCCGACTTTGTTGTCGGTCAGGATCTGCGGATAGCGGCCTGCAAGCTCCCACGTCTGGAAGAAGGGCGTCCAGTCGATATAGGGCACGAGCGACGCGAGCGGATAATCGGCGAACGTGCGTGCGCCAAGGAAGCTCGGCTGTACGGGCTTGTACGCGCTCCAGTCGATCTTGAACTTGTTATCGCGCGCCGCTTTCAGCGTGATGCGTTGCTTCCTCGCTTCGTTCGCAAGGTGCGCTTCGCGAACCTTGGCGTATTCCGACTTGATGTTCTGGACGAACGGCGTCTTCTCCGTGTCCGACAACAGGTTCGAGACGACACCGACGGCGCGGCTGGCGTCAAGCACGTAGACGGCCTGCCCGCGATGATAGTTCGGATTGATCTTGACGGCCGTGTGCACCTTGCTCGTCGTCGCGCCGCCGATCAGCAGCGGCACGGAGAAGCCTTCGCGTTCCATCTCGGCCGCAACGAAGCACATCTCGTCGAGCGACGGCGTGATGAGGCCCGAAAGGCCGATCATGTCGACCTTCTCTTTCTTCGCCGTCTCGAGAATTTTCGCGGCGGGCACCATAACGCCGAGGTCGATGACCTCATAGTTGTTGCACTGAAGAACGACGCCGACGATGTTCTTGCCGATGTCGTGGACGTCGCCCTTCACCGTCGCCATCAGGATTTTCCCGGCGGCGGGCTTGGCTTCAAGGCCGGAAGCTTTCTTCTCGGCTTCCAGGAATGGCTGCAGATAGGCGACGGCCTGTTTCATCACGCGCGCGGACTTCACCACCTGCGGCAGGAACATTTTGCCGGCGCCGAAGAGATCGCCGACAACGTTCATGCCCGCCATCAACGGGCCTTCGATAACGTGCAACGGCTTGTCGGCTTTCGCGCGAGCTTCTTCCGTGTCGATCTCGATAAAGTCTGTGATGCCATGCACGAGCGCGTGCGTGAGGCGCGCTTCGACCGGCGCCTCGCGCCAGGACAAGTCTTTCTCTTTCGCCTTCGCGCCCGAACCATCGCCTTTGAACTTCGGCGCGGCTTCGAGCAAGCGATCGGTTGCGTCCGGACGTTTGTTGAGGATCACGTCCTCGCAAAGCTCGCGCAGCTCGGCGGGAATATCGTCGTAAACCGTCAGCTGACCGGCGTTGACGATGCCCATGTCCATCCCGGCTTGAATGGCATAGTAGAGAAACACAGAGTGCATCGCCTGGCGCACCGGCTCGTTGCCGCGGAAGGCGAACGACAAGTTCGAGACGCCGCCCGAAATGTGCGTCAGTGGCATCTTCTCTTTGATCTGGCGCGCTGCTTCAATGAAGGCAATGCCGTAACCGTTGTGCTCTTCGATGCCGGTTGCGACGGCGAAGATGTTCGGATCGAAGATGATGTCTTCCGCCGGGAACCCAACTTTCTCGGTCAAAATTTTGTAAGCGCGTTCGCAGATCGAAACCTTGCGCTCGATCGTGTCGGCCTGTCCGGCTTCATCAAACGCCATGACGACAACGGCCGCGCCGTAGCGCAGGACCTTGCGCGCATGCTCCAAGAACGGCCCCTCACCTTCCTTCAGCGAGATCGAATTGACGATCGGCTTGCCCTGCACACACTTCAGGCCTGCTTCGATGACGCTCCATTTCGAGCTGTCGATCATTATCGGTACGCGGCTGATGTCGGGCTCGGAGGCGATAAGGTTGAGGAACGTCTCCATCGCTTTTTCGGAATCGAGCAGGCCTTCGTCCATGTTGACGTCGATAACCTGCGCGCCTGCCTCGACCTGTTGGCGCGCAACGGCGAGTGCGCCAGCATAGTCGTTCTGCTCGATCAGCTTGCGAAACTTCGCGGAGCCCGTGACGTTTGTGCGCTCACCGACGTTGATGAACGATTGCGCGGCGTTGGCTGTGGTCATCAGTCGAATTCCATTTTGAATTGGCAGAAGATAAATGTGTTAACGGCTTTCATGCGAATGCCAGCCAACCCTTGATGGCAAGTCCGCGGAAGATCGGCGTCAGGCGCTTGAAACCGGCGCTCACAAGCAGCTCCTCTTCGCGCTGCTCAGACACGACCGAAACTTTCTTGAAGTTCTCGGCATTGCTCGCAGCAACTTCGGCTGATATGCCGTTGCGAATGGCATGGCGCTTCCAGATGCGGCGAAGCAACTCGGTTTGGTCATCGCCGGCAACACCCACGCCGTCAACGACGGTAAACGGCGCGCCCGGCTTCAGCCGCTTATAAATGGCCTCGAAGAAGGCCAGTTTCGCGCCGTCGTCCGGAACAAAATGGGCGGTCAATATGCACGTCGCAGCGTCGAAGTTTTTTTCTGCGAGATTGTCGATGGTCGTCGCATGCACCTTACTGCGCAAACCGACGGGCGTTCGGCCAAGACGCTTGTGCGCCAATTCGACCATCGGCTCATAGGTATCGACGCCGACGAACGACCAATCCGGATTGTTCAGTCCAAGGCGCAAAATTTCTTCGCCCCCACCCGCGCCGACGATCAAGATTTTGGCCGGCCCTTGCGGAATGAGTTCAAGAAGCGCGGATTCGACAATCGCGAAGATGGCTTGCCGACCGGGAATGAATTGCTCGGCCAGCTTCGCGTAGTCATCGAGATCGGGCAGCTTCTGATCTTCGAATTTCAACGCTGTCATTGCATCATCCATGAACGAACGGTTCGAGGCCGGAGAGCCGAAGGCGCGGTTCGGTCTTTGTGATCGTGCGCGGCTTGTAGCCTTTCGCGTGGCTCGCGATGTGGGCGATGTGATCGGGCGTCGAGCCGCAGCAGCCGCCGACGACGTTAATCAAGCCATCCGCCAGCCATGGCTCGATCTTGCAGGCCATGTCGTGCGGGTTCTCGTCATATTCGCCCATGGCGTTGGGAAGACCTGCATTCGGATAGGCCGAGATGCGAACGTCGGCGACATGCGAAAGCTCAGCGATGTAGGGGCGCATCAACTCGGCGCCGAGTGCGCAGTTGAGTCCGATCGAAAATGGCCTTAGATGCCGCATCGAATACCAGAAAGCTTCCGCCGTCTGCCCGGAGAGCGTACGGCCCGAGCGGTCGGTGATCGTTCCCGAAATCATGACCGGAAGTTCGAGATCTTTTTCCTCGAAAACTTCGAGCGTCGCGAAACCGGCAGCTTTCGCGTTCAATGTGTCGAAGATCGTCTCGATCAGGATGATGTCCGACCCGCCGTCGATCAGCCCCCGCACCTGCTCTTTATAAGCATCGCGCAACTCATCGAAGTTGACATTGCGGAAGCCCGGATTGTTGACGTCCGGCGAGATCGACGCGGTGCGGTTGGTCGGGCCGACGGCGCCTGCAACAAAGCGCGGCTTGTCCAGCGTCTTCTTTGTCCACTCGTCCGCCGCGCGGCGCGCGATCTTCGCGGCCTCGACGTTGATCTCGTAGGCCAGGTCTTCCATGTGATAGTCGGCCAGCGAGATACGCTGCGCGTTGAACGTATTCGTCTCGATGATATCGGCGTTGGCGCGCAGATACTTGCCGTGGATCTCTTCGATGATCTCCGGCTGGGTCAACACGAGCAGATCGTTATTGCCTTTGATGTCTTTCGAATGATCCTGAAAGCGCTCGCCGCGATAGTGGTTTTCGCCGAGCTTGTACTGCTGGATCATCGTGCCCATGGCGCCGTCGATGATGAGGATGCGTTCGCTCGCAGCCTTTTCCAGCGCGGCCCAACTTGGTTTCCGTCTCATGTCACGCCTCGACTTTCCGAATGTGATTACGCCGCGTTGGCGTTGGCCGCTCTCGCCGCGCGAAGGCCAAGAAGATGGCAGATCGCGTAGACGAGGTCGGCACGGTTCAACGTATAGAAGTGGAATTTCTTGATGCCCTCGTCGACGAGGTCCATCACCTGCTCGGTCGCGACGGCGGCGGCAACGAGATGCGACGTCGCGCTGTCGTCTTCGAGGCCTTCGAAGCGGCGCGCGAGCCATGACGGGACCGTCGCCCCTGCGCGTTTGGCAAAGCCTGCGACCTGCTTGAAGTTGTGGATCGGAACGATCCCAGGCGAGATCGGTACCCAGATGCCTGCCGCGCGCGCCCGTTCGAGATAACGCAGGAAATACGCATTGTCGAAGCCGAACTGCGTGATGATGCGATCGGCGCCGGCATCGACCTTGGCCTTGAGATTATCGAGATCGGCTTCGATCGATTGACTTTCCGGATGCTTCTCCGGATAGCCCGCGACCGAGATTTCAAAATCCGCGATGCGCTTCAATCCGGCGACGAGATCGGCAGCGTTCTGATAGCCGTCGGGATGCGGCTCATACTTCGTGCCCGCGCCGTGGACCGGATCGCCGCGCAGGGCGACGATGTGGCGGACACCCTCGCTCCAATACTGGCGCGCGACGGCATCCACCTCGTCCTTCGTCGCGTCAACGCAGGTGAGATGCGCCGCGGGCTTCAGGTCCGTTTCCTTGAGGATGCGCGTGACGGTGGAGTGCGTGCGTTCACGCGTCGAACCGCCGGCGCCGTACGTCACCGAAACAAATTCGGGATGCAGCGGCGCAAGGCGCGAGATCGCAGACCACAGCGTCTCTTCCATCTTCTCCGTCTTCGGCGGAAAGAATTCGAAGCTGACGACGATGTCGCCCGAGCCGAGCAGCTTGCTCTTGCGTTCGCTATTTTGTGCCATCAGCGTGCTCCCTCGCGCACGTCTTCGACGGGTGCGCTTATCTTTGTAATCGGCATTTGCCTGACCGGACGTTCGGCAAGCCAGACCGTGACGGTCAGCATGTCGTCGCGGCCATCGGCTTTGGGTGTCAGGTCCTCGACGGATTTCGGCGCGAGGCCGGCATCTTTCAGCCAGCCTGCTACTTGCTCGTGCGTAAAGCCGAGGCGTTCGTGAGCCTCGCGCGTGCGCAAGAATTCGAGCTCATGCGGTGCGAAGTCGACGATCAGCAGTTTGCCGCCCGGCGTCAGCACGCGCGCCGCTTCGCGAATGGCGAGCGCCGGATCGGACAGAAAGTGCAGCACCTGATGCATGACGACGGCGTCGGCCTGTGCATCCGCCAGTGCCAGCGAATAGATATCGCCGTGGCGAACCTGCGCCTTGGCGCAGCCCTTGGCGTTGAGGTTGGCGCGCGCGTAGGTCAACATGGTTTGATTGACATCCAGACCCAGGCCGCGCTCGAAACGATCGGCGAAGAGTTCGAGCGTGCGTCCGGTGCCGGTGCCGAGATCGACGAAGAAATCGAAAGTCCCGTCGCCTAGCGCCCGGCGCATCGCTGCTTCGACGTCATTTTCCGCGACGTGTAGGGTGCGGATGCGGTCCCAGTCGGCGGCATGTTCTTCGAAGAAGGTCTGCGCGACCGACTCGCGTTCGCGCTTCAAGGTCTCGGCGCGCTCGCGGTCACGGCGGACGGAGGCTTCCGAGGGATCAACATCGGCCACGAGGCGCAGCGCCAAGCGCCCGCCAGGCTGGCGATCCGAGATATGAAAGTAGACCCAGCTGCCGTCGCGGAAGCGCTCGATCAGCCCCGCCTCGCATAGCAGCTTCAAGTGGCGGCTGATGCGCGGCTGGCTTTGCCCGAGGATCAGGGTCAGATCCTTGACGTTCAGTTCGCCGCCAGCAAGCAGCAGGAGAATGCGCAGGCGCGTCGGCTCGGCGGCCGCCTTCAGCGCCGCCACCAAGTCAGCCGTTCGCATTTCCTCTGAGCTGGACATGCGCGGGAAGATATAAAGATATGTTTATATGTCAAGGGGCGTTTGGCGGTCGCGAAAACAGTACGGTGCTTAACCGCCTTTTAGAGAAATTTACCATAAGGTCGCCGACAGTGCTCGCGCGGGGGTTGAGTTGCGTCATGCAGCGTCGTGGTTTTGAAGTCATTGAAGTCTCAGGCGATCCCGGTTGCCTTCCGATCACGATCCGGCAGACCAATTCGAAAATGGCAAAACTTCCCGGCCTCTTGCTGATGACTGCGCTGGCGGCCTTGATCGTGCTGCCCCAGCTCGGGTTTGCGGTTTACGCACTTACCTCCGCGGATGTGCGCCGCGCCCTGGTTTCGAACCCGGTTGTGGCCATCGAGTTGGCGCTGGCGCTGGTCTTCTGGGTCGGCCTGATCATTTGGCCGCTGCGCAACATATTGATCGCGTTGATTTCCAGCCGTCTGGTCGATATCCGCGATGGAAGCGTGAAGGTCATCGACCGGACGCCGTTTTCGACGACGCTCTGGGATATGCCGTTGGCGAGTTTCGAGGGTGTCGCGCTGCACACGCGGACGTCGCTGTCGGGCGTTCACCAGGAAGCTGTATTGGTGCACCCGAACAAAAATCGCAGCATCATTCTGATGGCGGCAGATCGAATCGGTGGAACGGAATTCGATAGGCTTTGTCTGGCGTTGAGCCTTCCCGTCGTGTCGGCGGGGCGGCTCTACGATCTCGGCGATAAGCCTCGCGAACGACAAAATGCTGTGGCCGCATAGCCATCCAGCATTGTTTTGACGTGATTGTTGCCTCTGTAGCGTGACGAGAGGCTTGTTTCGATAGGGCGACAGTAGCAGAATCGGCCAAGAGCCCCTGCTACTTCGCGATGGTTTTGGGGACGACGAATGCGAGGGTTTGACATGGGGTGGGCAATTTCACAGCGAATTCGCTCCGCCAGTTGGCTGGCTGTTTTGTTTGCCTGTTTTGCAGGCGTTTCCGCGACCGGTGCTCGCGCCGAGTCGCCCGCCGTTTATATGCAGCGTGTTCAGAATGAGCTCATGTACGCGCAGCGTCAGGGCGGCATTTCCGCTTACGCCAACGTGCTGCGCCGACACATGGATGTTCCGAACATCGGCCTGACGGCGCTCGGCCCGCACGCGCGGACGCTGCCGAAGGCCGATCGGCCCGCCTACTACAACGGCATGATCAACTTCATCGCGAAGTACGCCGCCACGCAGGGCCCGAAATACATCGTCACCAGCGCCGTCGTCACCGGACAGGGTCCGGGCGATGCGGGCGGCACGAACGTCGACAGCCACATCACACTGTCCGACGGCTCGGGCTACGATATTCGCTGGCTCGTGATGAAGACCAAAGAGGGCTACAAGGTTCGTGACGCGCAGGTTGTCGGCTTTTGGATGACGACCTTCCTGGATGACCTCTTCCAGAATTACATCACCGAGAATGGCAATAATCCGCGGGCACTCGTCCTGGCGCTGAGCCGCTAAGACGATACCGTTCCATTCGGGCAGCTTTGGCATCTGACATTGCGCCAATTGCCCGGAAGTGTGCCTTTCAGGCGTCGCTCTTCGGGCGACGCCTGTTCTTTATCGACATCGGCGCTGTTCGCCCCATTTACGTCCAGCTTTGCATCGACAAAGCGCCGCACCCTTGCATCGCCGCCGAGCATAGGGGAGCAAAAAGCCCGCATACGTTCTATATGAAACGCGGGTTACGTTTTGGTGGTGGGGATGGAATTGGGGTCCAGGGTTATGACGTTTTCGAAATTGCGTTTGGCGCCGGGAATGGCTCTCGTCGTCTCGATGTCTTGTTTTTGCGTGTCTCAAACGCAGCCGGTCTGGAGCCAGGAACAGGAACAGCAGGCTCCCGCCGAGGGCGAGCAGCAGCCAGCGCCCGAGCAGACCGCTCCGGCAGACGACGGTGCCGCAGCGCAGCCCAGCGACGACGGTGCAGAACCATCAGCCGCGCCGTCGGAGCAAGCTCCTGCGGATAGCGGGACGGAAGCGCCGCCTGCCGACAGCGGCGCAACAGAGGCGCCGGCTCAGCCAGAGCAACCAACGGCAACCGAAGGCGCGCCTGCAGAAGGCGGTGCTGCAATCAACGCCAGTCAAATTCAGATCGGCGCGGCAGTGTTCGGCTCAGATGGCGCCAAGATCGGCGAAGTCAACGGCGTGAAGTCCGACGACAGCGGCAAGGTGCAGGAAATTCTCGTTACCGATGGCATGCCCGCGGGCATCAACGCCAAAGTCTTCGAAGTTCCGGCCGATAAGATCACGAGCGTCGCGGACGGCGTGAAGCTGTCGCTGACCTCGGAGGAAGCCAAGCAGCTTCCGATCATCGACAACAGCAACGGGTGAAGCTTTTGAGTGTGGCTTCCGACTCTCCTTCGTCGAGCCGGTCGGAAGCCACATTTCCCCTCTGCCCTATCGCTCGAACCGCTTGAACTTGATGCGGTGCGGTTCAACGGCCTGGTCGCCAAGGCGGCGCTTCTTGTCTTCTTCGTAGTCGGCGAAGTTGCCTTCGAACCATTCGACGTGGCTATCGCCTTCGAAGGCGAGGATGTGCGTGGCAAGGCGGTCGAGGAAGAAGCGGTCATGCGAGATCACCACGGCGCAGCCGGGGAAATCTTCGAGTGCCGCTTCGAGCGCGCCGAGCGTCTCGGTGTCGAGGTCGTTCGTCGGCTCGTCGAGCAGCAGCAGGTTGCCGCCCTCTTTCAGGAGCTTCGCGAGATGCACGCGGTTGCGTTCGCCGCCTGACAGCATGCCGACCTTCTTCTGCTGGTCGGCACCCTTGAAGTTGAACCAGCCGCAGTAGGCACGGCTTGGAACTTCTTTCTTGCCACCGAGCAGCATCTGGTCGAGGCCGCCGGAGATCTCCTCCCAGACGGTCTTCTTGTCGTCCAGATGGGCACGCGACTGGTCGACGTAGGCAATCTTCACCGTGTCGCCGAGGCGGATCGTTCCGCTGTCGGGCTGTTCCGCCCCCGTCAGCATCTTGAACAGCGTCGTCTTACCGGCGCCGTTCGGACCAATGACGCCGACGATGCCGCCGGGCGGCAGCTTGAACGAGAGACCATCGATCAGCAGGCGATCGCCGAAGCCCTTCGTCAGGCCGTCGGCTTCGATCACAACGCCGCCAAGCCGCGGGCCGGTCGCGATCTGGATCGAGGCGCGGCCGTTCTCCTCGCGGCCGGCTTCGTCAGCCAGCTTCTCATAAGCTGTGATACGGGCCTTCGACTTGGCCTGGCGGGCCTTCGGCGACGAGCGGATCCATTCCAACTCGCGGGATAGCGCCTTCTGCTTGCTTTCTTCCTGAGCCTTCTCGGTCGCTTCGCGCTTGGCTTTCTGTTCGAGCCAGCCTGAGTAGTTGCCCTTCCACGGCACGCCCTGCCCGCGGTCAAGTTCGAGCGTCCATTCGGTGATGTTGTCGAGGAAGTAGCGGTCATGGGTGACGAGGATCACGCAGCCCGCGTATTCCTTCAGGTAGCGTTCGAGCCAAGCGACGCTTTCGGCGTCGAGATGGTTGGTCGGCTCGTCGAGAAGCAGAATATCGGGCTTCGACAGCAGGAGCTTCGTCAGCGCAACGCGACGCTTTTCGCCGCCCGACAGCTTCGTGACGTCGGCGTCGCCCGGCGGCGAGCGCAAAGCATCGAGTGCCTGTTCGACCTGGGCGTCGAGGTCCCAGAGATCCTGGGCGTCGATCTGGTCCTGAAGCGCCGTCATCTCGTCGGCGGTCTCTTCGGAATAGTTCGCCGCAATCTCGTTGTAGCGATCGAGGATGGCCTTTTTCTCCGCGACGCCTTCCATGGCATTGCCGAGCACATCCTTTTCGGGATCGAGTTCCGGCTCCTGCGGCAGATAGCCGACCTTGATGCCGTCGGCGGCCCAGGCCTCGCCCGTGAAATCGTCGATCCGGCCCGCCATGATCTTCAGCAGCGTCGATTTCCCAGCGCCGTTGAGGCCGACGACGCCAATTTTGGCGCCCGGCAAGAACGATAGCGAAATGTCCTTCAGCACCTGCTTCCCGCCCGGATAGGTCTTGGAAAGCTTATGCATATGATAAACGTACTGATGTGCAGCCATGAACGGCGCCTCTATGACCTTAAGTTCGAGGGATTTAATCGGCCTTCTAGCCGATTGCGGCGGCTTGCTCAATTGTATCATTGAGCCCGTGCGCGACGTGCCGCGGCCGGGTACCCCGGATATATAGGAACGCGTTTCCAAAAGAGGACAGGGATGGCGGATCAGATCCCCGAAAACGGTAAAGTGCCCGAAAATGGCAAGGCATCGAAGCCAAAAATCGTCTGCTCCTTGACGGGCAAGGAATATTCGCGCGGCGCCGTGGTCAGTATTGCGACGGTTATGCCCTCGCTGGTCGAGCGCATACGTAAAGATTACCCCGATCTGAAAGACGATGCGTTCGTTTCGCGCAAGGAACTTGATCGCTATCGCACGCTCTATGTGACGGAACTCCTTCGGGATGAATCTGGCGATGTCAGCGAGATCGAGAAGCAAGTTGCGGAAAGTCTTGCAACGCATGAAACGCTTGCCGAGAACGTCGAAGAAGAATTTTCGGCCAAGCGTTCTGTGGGCGAGATCTTATCGGACGGCTTGGCTCAGTTCGGCGGCAGCTGGACGTTTCTCATCGTGTTTGCCGCGTTCCTCGGCATATGGATGCTTTACAATTCCTATCGCGCAGGAGCCGCGTTCGATCCTTACCCCTATATTCTGCTGAATCTTATTCTTTCAACGATCGCGGCCGTTCAGGCGCCGATCATCATGATGAGCCAGCGGCGCCAAGAAGAGAAAGACCGGCTGCGGTCGCTGAACGACTACCGCGTCAATCTCAAGGCCGAGCTAGAGATCCGGCATCTGCACGAAAAGATCGATCATCTGATCAATAAACAATGGCAGCGGCTGGCAGAGATTCAGTCGTTGCAGCTCGACAAATTGGCGGAGCGTAGAAAGTAGCGGGCTCTTTGGTTGGGGCCTGGCGACTGACAGTCCGCGAGCCCACCTCCCGCATGGCTTTTTTGGGTGCAGGAGACTCCCCTAGGGGGAGCCGGCCGCCAGCACACTTTTGATTTTGTGCTGGCGACTCCCCTACGGGGAGCCGGCCGCCAGCACATTGTCACCACGCCGGGTTCTTCACGCCGGTGAAGAAGTAGACGCCGAGGCCGATCGTAAAAACAAGCCAGCCCCACAGGACGTGCTCGATATAGACGGCCCAGAACGAGCGCGTGCGTTCGTAGCGCCACGCCAGCAGCAATCCGACGACGAACGTTCCGCCGACGGCGATCCAGTTGCGGAACAGGATATGGCCGAAGCCGAACGCCAATGCGTTTGCGAGAATGAGCGTCCAGCGTGAGTTGAACAGCGCGCCGTAGCGATGAAAGAAGAAGACGCGATA
The DNA here is from genome assembly GCF_047497105.1 of Hyphomicrobium sp. DY-1. Taxonomy (NCBI): domain Bacteria; kingdom Pseudomonadati; phylum Pseudomonadota; class Alphaproteobacteria; order Hyphomicrobiales; family Hyphomicrobiaceae; genus Hyphomicrobium; species Hyphomicrobium sp. DY-1. The sequence continues at coordinate 4,337,808 of NZ_CP134870.1, forward strand.
CGCGAACTCCTGCGCTAAGACCGACGTGAACGGATAAAGCACCATGATCTTCAGCCAAAGGCCTGGGCGCTCAGCTGCGAGGGAGAACAACCTGTCGGGCATGATCGCCGCGACGAGCCCGGCCACAATGAGACTTCCAATTGCGAAGATCAGGAAGATCGAAAGAAGCGTGGCGCGATCGGGCCAGCGTGCCAGTTCCTGTTTCAGGCTGTAGCTTTTGTCGAAATAGAGAAACGCGACGAAACCGGCTAGCACGGGCGGGAGCGCATAGAACAGCGGCACACGGTAATCGAACACGGCGATGCGCATCAGCAGCGGTAGGCCGATGTAGATGAGCCCGAATTCCAGCCACAGCTGCAATCGACGCGCGTCGGAGAGCGGCGGAATGGCGGCGCCATCATCGACAGTTCCGGCCGCTGTTATCCCGCCGGTGGCTCCGATGACGTCTTTTGTTGAGAAAGAGGCTGTCATCCAAACTCCCGCGCTGAACGGCTTAGGATCGGGTGGCGTTGACGAGCCCCGGCAGCATCGCGGCGCGCTTCTGCCAGCGCCTGCGAATTTCGTCGGCGATCGTGTCAGCGGAGTGAAGCGGCTTGTAGCTCCACGGCGATAATGGCCCGCCGGCAGCGGGCAGCGCCCGGGTTGCTCCGTAGGCCGCAAGGGCTGCATGGAAACGGTCGAACTTCGGACTGCCGCCCGTCGGTGAGAACAGGAAGATCGGACGGCCGGTGGCGGCGGCCTCGCAGATCATGCTGACGCTGTCGGCGGTGATGACGAAAGCATCCGCTTGCGCGAGGAAGTCCGGATAAGGGTTGGGACCGTTCCCGTTCCAGAAGATGGCGGGTTTACCGGCGATGGTCTGTTGAAGGCGCTTGGCCAAGCGTTCCGGCGTCCGCCGCGAGGTGGTCAGCATCAAACCGGCGCCGTTGTCGATAAGCGCGCCGAGGGAAGCCACGAGGCGCTCTTCGTCAGCGTCCGTGTAGTGGTAATCGCCGTTCGGACCGCCGATGAGGCAGGCAATCCGCGGCGTCGGCAGCGCGGCGATCGCGGCCGGGATATTGGCCCTCAGCGCTTCGAGCCGAGCCGGAGAAAAGCGGTGCGGCGAGGTCAGCGTCGTGACGACGTTCGGACCGCGGCGGCGGTCATGCTGCGGCACCCAGATGAGATCGGCGCTATTCGGACCGGTCTTCGGGTCCATCAGAATGACGGTGTATGTCTGCAGCCCGGCGTGAAGCCGCAGCGCGCGGATGTAGGGAATGGTCGTCCGGCCCGTTGCAAACGCGAACGCTGGCCACGGCGGACCGAGCGGGCCGCCACTCGCGCCCATTTGCTCCCCGGCCGGAAGCGGTCCCCACGGAGCCGCCAGCTTGTATATGCCCGAAAGATTGCTGTGCTTGACGATGGCGTTCAGGCCGAGCGCTTCAACGACGCCCTGACACTGAGCTTCGTGGCCAGCCTTGCCGTCCGAAAAAATCCACGCGGATCGGCCGGTAATCACCGCGGGATCGCTATCGGCTTGGATTGGGTCAGACACGACTACCATTCCCGCTCATCGCCATCGCGCTTATGCCGGAACGGCATTTAAAGAAATTTGCGAAACTTTGCGCGCTGGGGACCATTCCTGATATTACTCTAACGTTTCCTGCGACGGCGCGGTCCATGGCATTAGAACTCGACGAAACAGACTGGCGAATTTTGCGAGAGCTGCAAGCCGACGGCCGCATCACCAACATTGCGCTTGCCAATCGCATCGGTCTTTCAGCTCCGCCCTGCCTGCGCCGCGTCCGGGCGCTCGAAGAAGCCGGGCTTATCACACGTTATACCGCGTTGGTGGACGAAGTTAGGCTCGGATACGGGCTGACGGCCTTCGCCATGGTCCGACTGCACAATCAGGCCGAAGCGGACCTTCACGCCTTTGAGAACCGCATTCTCGGCTGGCCCCTCGTCCGTGAAGCCTACATGCTGTCCGGCGAGAGCGACTTTATACTGAAATGCATCGCACGCGATCTGCAGGGGTTTCAGAACTTCGTGCTGGAAGAATTGACGGCTGCGCCGAATGTCGCAAGCGTCAAGACATACCTTACGATCCGGCGTGCCAAGCGCGAACCCGGCGTTCCGATCAGCGTCGCGGGGCCTGAGGGGACGTAACCCGGCGCGGCGTATTTTGGAGGGTTGATGCGGACCTTTTCTGAATGGACGTCTTGGACGGCAAAAGCTGTCCTCCTTTCGATAATTCCAAGCACCTCAGTTGCCGTCGCAGCGACGTCTGACGAACTGTTCAATACTTATTTCGGCAATGTGCTCGGCGGACTCCCCTGCTTCGCCCAAACGTTCGACGATAGGGCGCTGAACGCTAATCCGCAGCAGCGCGTGCGCAAGATCGAGATCGATCTTGCCAAGACGAACTCCGACGGCACGCCGAATACGCCGGATCGCTTCACGCTCGGGTTCGCCGTCATGCTGGCGTCGGGATCAGACTGGTTCGGCCAGCGAGCAAACTGTCAAACCAACGACGACGATTTCGAATGCTATCTCGAAAGCGACGGCGGCATTTTCCGGCTCAGCCCTCAGAAAACCGGTCTGAAACTCGTGACCGGCGACGACGGCATTTCGGTTGATGATGGCGATTCCGAAGTCGAGCTGTCCGGCAAGGACGGCATCGACAAGACGTTCGACCTTGTGCCGTCAAAAGAGGAATGCCAGGACGCCGCGGCGTTTTTCGAAGGCGGCAACGACTAGCCGCCCTCGAACGTCTGCTTAGCTTCAGGCAGGCGGGCTTGAGCCCCACTTCACCTGCAGGATCTCAAACGTGCGGACGCCCTTCGGCGTGGTGACGTCGACGCTTTCGCCCTTCGACTTGCCGATCAGCGCGCGGGCGATGGGCGAGGAGATGGAAATCTTGCGGTCGCGCAGATTGGCTTCAGTGTCGCCGACGATCATGTAGCTGACCTTCTCGCCGGAATCCTCGTCTTCCAGTGTCACGGTCGCACCGAACTTGACGGTATCGCCCGACAGCTTGGTGACGTCGATAATCTCTGCACGGTTGATCTTATCTTCGATCTCGGCGACGCGAGCTTCGTTCAGTCCCTGCTGCTCCTTGGCGGCGTGGTATTCCGCGTTTTCGGAAAGATCGCCATGTGCGCGGGCTTCCGAAATGGCCGCAATGATACGCGGGCGCTCGACGGCTTTCAGCCGCTGCAATTCCTCCTCAAGGCTCTTGTAGCCCTCAAGCGTCATCGGCACCCGTTCCATCATCTTCTCCAACGTCTTCAACGTCTCAATCAATTGCGGGGATGGCCCCGACACACGCTAACAGTAAGCTTGGCAATTAGGAAAGCAATGAAGGGGCAGCCGATCTCGGGTGCCCCGTCTGGTCGGCAAACGGCTTAGCGATGCGCGAAAGCCTGCAACGGAGCCACGTCCAGGGTGTCCGATGCCAGTGCTTTGATAGCCCGTGTAACCGCTACCGCCCCCGCCAATGTTGTATAGTAGGGGATGTGGTGAAGCAAGGCCGTGCGCCGGATGTCCTTGCTATCGCTCAGAGCTTTCGAACCCTCGGTTGTATTAAAAACGAGGTTGATATCGCCATTTTTGATGGCGTCCACGATGTGGGGACGGCCTTCCAGAACCTTGTTGATGGCATCACACTGGATGCCGTTCGCTTCCAGGAAGCGCTTGGTTCCGCGGGTCGCGACGACCTTGAAGCCCATGGCGGCCAGCTCCCGGACCGGGGCCACGACGCGGGATTTATCGCTTTCTTTGACCGAGACGAACACCGTGCCCTTGGACGGGAGTTTCTGCCCGGCGCCGAGCTGGCTCTTGCCGAAGGCCATCGCGAAGTCGTGGTCGATGCCCATGACTTCGCCTGTCGAGCGCATCTCGGGTCCCAAAATAGGATCCACACCGAGGAAACGCGCGAACGGGAAGACCGCCTCTTTGACCGCAATGTGCGTGTAGGTCGGTTTCGCGAGGTTGAAATCTGCGAGCGGTTTGCCAGCCATGACTTCGGCCGCGATCGAGGCGATCGGCAGGCCGATGACTTTCGCAACGAACGGCACCGTGCGAGACGCGCGCGGATTCACCTCGAGAATAAAGACCTGTTCGTCCTTGATGGCGAACTGCACGTTCATCAGACCCACAACGCGGAGCGCCAGAGCGAGCTCGCGGGCTTGGCGTTCAAGCTCGGCGACGATGGTCGTCGAGAGCGAGTGCGGTGGCAGCGAGCAGGCGCTGTCGCCCGAGTGAATGCCCGCTTCCTCGATATGCTCCATGATACCGGCGACGAACGTATCCTTGCCGTCCGACAAGCAGTCGACGTCGACTTCGACAGCGTCGGTCAGATAGCTGTCGATCAGCAACGGGCGCTTTTCGGAAACGACGAGTTCGGACGGCCTGTCGAGCGTTGCGGAGAGGCGCGCGACGTAACGGTCGACTTCGGCGCCGTCGTGCACGATCTCCATCGCGCGGCCGCCGAGCACGTAGGACGGACGGATGACGACGGGATAGCCGATTTCTTCGGCAATGCCGCGGGCGGCTTCCGGCGTCTTGGCGATGCCGCTCTTGGGCTGCTTGAGGTTGAGCTTATCGATCAGCGCTTTGAACCGGTCGCGGTCTTCGGCGAGATCGATGGCGTCGGGCGACGTGCCGAGGATCGGAACGCCTGCCTCTTCCAGCGCGCTGGCAAGCTTCAGCGGCGTCTGGCCGCCGAACTGCACGATGACGCCCTTTAGAGAGCCCTTTTGGCTTTCGACGCGGATGATTTCGAGCACGTCTTCGGCGGTCAGCGGTTCGAAGAACAGCCGGTCGGACGTGTCGTAGTCGGTCGAAACGGTCTCGGGGTTGCAGTTGACCATGATTGTTTCGAAGCCAGCGGCCGTCAGCGCGAAGCAGGCGTGGCAGCAGCAGTAGTCGAACTCGATACCTTGGCCGATGCGGTTCGGGCCTCCGCCAAGGATGACGACTTTATCCTTTGCGCTCGGATCGGCTTCGCATACGGGATCGCCGCTGAGGCCGGTTTCGTAGGTCGAATACATATAGGCCGTGGGCGACGCAAATTCGGCAGCACACGTATCAATGCGCTTGAATACGGGCGTGACGCCCAGATCCTTGCGCAGCTTGCGGACATCGGTCTCGCTGACCTTTCCGAGCTTCGCCAAGCGCGCATCGGAGAATCCTTGGGCCTTCAGCGCACGCAGTTGCGGCGCAGTCTTCGGTAGGCCGTGCGCGATGATGCGCGCTTCGGTGTCGGTAATCGCCTTGATCTGGCTGAGGAACCACGGGTCGATCTTGCAATACTGATGGATCTCGTCGAGCGAGAAGCCTTCGCGGAAGGCCTGCGCGACTTTCAGAATGCGATCGGAGGTGGGGCGCGAGACGGCGGCGCGGACGACGTTCTTGTCGTCGCCCTGCCCCAGGCCTTCGAGCTGGATGTCGTCGAAGCCGGTCAGGCCCGTTTCCATCGAACGCAGCGCTTTCTGCATGCTCTCGGCGAACGTCCGGCCGATGGCCATCGCTTCGCCGACCGACTTCATCGACGTGGTCAGCGTCGTGTCGGCACCGAGGAATTTCTCGAACGCGAAGCGGGGAATTTTCGTGACGACGTAATCAATCGTCGGCTCGAACGACGCGGGCGTCGCGCCGCCGGTGATCTCGTTCTGAATTTCGTCGAGCGTGTAGCCGACGGCGAGCTTCGCCGCGACCTTCGCGATCGGGAAGCCCGTCGCCTTCGAAGCCAACGCGGACGAGCGCGACACGCGCGGGTTCATCTCGATGACGATCAGACGGCCGTCGGCCGGATTGACCGCGAACTGAACGTTCGAGCCCCCCGTCTCGACGCCGATCTCGCGCAGGACGGCAATCGAGGCGTCGCGCATGATCTGGTATTCTTTGTCCGTCAGCGTCAGTGCCGGTGCGACGGTGATGCTGTCGCCGGTGTGCACGCCCATCGGGTCGATGTTTTCGATCGAGCAGATGATGATGCAGTTGTCCGCCTTGTCGCGGACGACTTCCATCTCGTACTCTTTCCAGCCGATGACGCTTTCCTCGACGAGGACCTGGGACGTCGGCGAGGCATCAAGGCCGCGGTCGATAATCTCGAAATATTCTTCGCGATTGTAGGCGATGCCGCCGCCCGTACCGCCGAGCGTGAACGACGGACGGATGATCGCCGGCAGGCCGACGTGCTCAATGGCCGACGCCGCCTCGTCGCGGTTATGCACTAGGCGCGAGCGCGGCGTTTCGAGCCCGATCTCTTCCATCGCCTCGCGGAATAGCTTGCGGTCCTCGGCCTTGTCGATGGCCTCGGCCTTGGCACCGATCAACTCGACGCCATAACGATGCAGAATGCCTTGCTTGTGCAGCGCCAGCGCGGTGTTGAGCGCGGTCTGGCCACCCATCGTCGGCAAGATGGCGTCGGGCTTTTCCTTGGCGATGATCTTGGCCACGACTTCGGGCGTGATCGGCTCGATGTAGGTTGCATCAGCGAGGTCCGGATCGGTCATGATGGTCGCCGGATTGGAGTTGACCAAGATGATCCGATAGCCCTCGTCGCGCAGCGCCTTGCAGGCCTGCGTGCCGGAATAGTCGAACTCGCACGCCTGGCCGATGACGATCGGGCCTGCGCCGATGATAAGAATGGATTTGATGTCAGTGCGTTTTGGCATGCGGCGCAAAAATTTGGCCGAGGCTCGCGTGGTGACGCGGTCGGCTCAGGGGTGGATGGAACGACGGGCTAAGGGGGCCTTATAGGCAAAGCATCGTGCCGGGGGAACCCCCGAAAATACCGCGCTGCGACGTTCTTCGCCTCAAAAGCAATTTAAGCTGTTTTTACTTTGTCATATTCCGTCCGTTCGCCGGGCAGGAACACGGTCAAAAGTCCGAGCAATGGCAGGTACGAGCAAATCTCGTAGACGTAGCCGACCCCTTTGGCGTCCGCGACAAGGCCAAGCACCGCTGCGGCGATGCCTGCGATACCGAACGCTGCGCCGAAGAAAATGCCGGAGATCATGCCGACTCGCCCGGGGATAAGCTCCTGCGCGAACACCACGATGGCCGGAAAAGCCGACGACATGATCAGGCCGATGATGATTGACAGAATCACGGTCCAGGTGAGATCCGCGTAGGGCAGCGCCAGAGAAAATGGCAGCGATCCCAGGATAGAGAACCACATCACCATCTTCGGGCCGAAGCGGTCGCCAAACACGCCGCCGAGGATCGTGCCGACGGCGGACGCTCCCAGAAACGCGAATAGCATGAGCTGTGACGTCTGCACGGAGACGCCGAACTGATGGATGGCATAGAAGGTGTAGAAGCTCGCAAAGCTCGCGGTGTAGATATTCTTCGAGAACATCAGTGCAGCGAGCACCGCCAGCGCGACGGCCGTGCGGCCGCGGGAATGAATGAGGCCAGGGCCGAGCGATGCGCCCTTGCGCTTCGGCGCGGCGCTTGATGCCCATTCGCCGACCTTCCACAAAATCACCATGGCGACCAGCGCGATGGCTGCGAACCAGGCGATGCTCGGCTGTCCGCGCGGGACGACGATGAATGCCGCCGCCAAGGGGCCGATCGCGGTGCCGAAGTTGCCGCCGAGCTGAAACAGCGACTGAGCGAAGCCGTGGCGTCCGCCCGATGCGAGCCGGGCGATGCGCGAGGACTCGGGATGGAAAATCGCCGAGCCGACACCCACCAGCGCAGCGCCGATCAGCAAACCGAGGTAGCTGGTTGTGAAAGCGAGCAATATGAGACCCGCAAACGTCGAGCCCATGCCGACGCTGGTCGAATAGGGAACCGGGCGTTTGTCCGTGAAATGACCAATAAACGGCTGCAGCAGCGAGCCTGTGATCTGGAACGCCATCGTGAGCAGGCCGATCTGCCAGAAATCAAGCCGGTAGGTGGCTTTCAGCATCGGATAAATGGCGACGAGCAGCGACTGCATCACGTCGTTGAGCATATGACTGAAGCTCACGGCGAGCAGGACAGCGAGAGAGGCGCTGGCGACCGGCGCGCGAAGCGCGGCGCGGGATGAATCGATGACGGTCATGGGAATCTCCGGTCGGGCTTCTAACGCCGGAGCACGCGAAACACATCGCGCACGCCGGCATGGCAGCCATCCGGCCACGCATGGGCGTGCACATCGTTCTGAAAAGCGCGGAAAATACCGCTACTTGCCTTCAGCAGGCGCCGGTGTCGCAGGCTCTGGTGCCTTGTCCGGCAAAGCATCCTTCGGCGGCTCGATTTTCATGTCGATCGGGAACGAATAGGTCGTCTTGAAGATCGGCTTGTCTTCGTGGCCCGGCGCAAGCAGCGCATTGCTTGCCGGCAGACCCGTCAGCGCGTCGACGTAGAACATACGGAAGGCTTGGTTCTGCGGCGAGCTTGAACCTTTCTCCGGCTCGCTTTCGAGCTTGTAGGAGAGCACATCGCGGCCATCGATCTGCGCGCGGCCTTTGCAGGAGTAATCGCCGACGTCGGTCTGCTGTCTGACGACGGTGTCGTCCATCTGCTCGCGGAGCTGCGCTGCAATCTGTTGCGGTACCGGCCGCCAACCGCTTCCTTGGTCCGCCCAGGCGTGGTCACCAACCAGGATGAGTTGCGTGGTCTTGTTGGTGAGCTTGTCGGTCACTGTCTGACGCATCCGGTCAGGCAGGACGTAATCGACCTGCATCGACGTCGGACCGTTCTCCGTGATCATCTGGGTGTCCATACGGAACCACGATGATTTGCGCAGCTTCTGGAGCGCGGCCGAAACTTCGTCGCGACATGGATTGGCGTTCGGCTTTGCAGGCGCCGTCGGCGGGACTTGCGCCGCCGCGTCACCCGCGAAAACGGCAACTAAAATAAGAGCAAATGCACTGCGGCGCATGGAAATATCCCAAACGAAGCCGGATAAGCGGCGTTAACGGAGCTTTTGCACCGGCGCGTTTTGAGGCGCAACGATGTTGATGTCTGTCGGATACGAATATTTGACCTCGCGCAGCGGCTTGGCGTTTTCGGCCAGGGTGGCGATGACATTATAAGCCGGCAGCCCGGTCTTTGGATCGACGTAGATCGTGCGCGTCATGATCTTCGCGCGATCCGTTTGCGGATGCGTCTTGTCCTCGAAGCGGTAGCCGACAAGGTCCTGGTTCTCGTACTTCACCGTGCCGATGCAGTCGTAACCTTCGAGCTTGCTCGGCCGCGCCAAAGCTTCCGCCACTTCGGCGACGATCGACTGGGTGAACTGCGGCTGCAGTTCCTCGAAGCTGCCACCCGAACCCGAGAATGCCCGGTTGTCGACCAGCATCGTCTGCTGCTCACCCGGCATGGCAGGCGACGTCACGGTCTGGAGCATCCGCAGCGGCGGCATGTAGTCGATCCGCATGTGGGCCTCGCCCTCGGCGGTTTCCTGCGAAAATTCGACCCGGAAAGCTTTCAACGATAGCTGCTTCCTGATGGCGGTAAGAACGTCAGCCGAGCAATCCGTTCCGGCGGCGGCTGCCGGGGTCGCAACCGCGAGTGCCGCGACGGCGACAAAGAAAAGGCGCATCAAATTCCTCCCAGATTTTTTCCCTGGGTTATAAGCAAATTTGCCGCAGACGCGACCTTAAAGTTCAGCAAGGTTGATGAGTGTGCGCCATAAAAATGAGCAGCGGCGCGTTCCGGCTATTTCTTGCGCATTTTCTCGCACGGATCGCCGCGCTCGGCCGGTTGTGTGAAGACGATGAAGTCCGCTGCCGGCAGGCCATCGGGATCGCGGGGCACATACGTCTCTGGATCGGTGTTGTCCGTCTCGACCTCGACGAACATCACCGACACGACTTTCTTCTCCGGCGTCCGTTTGCGGATATACCACGGCACGGCGCGATCAGTCCGGGCGTGACCCGTTCCGGCGATTAGAATGGCGGAGCCGTGCTGCTGCGAGGCTTTCAAGACAGCATCGGCCAGATGCGCGTCGCGATACCGCTGCGCGAACGCCATGCCGTCGAACGCTTCCTTCGGCAACGCGCCGCAGTGGGCGTCCTCGATTTCCTTGATGGACGCGGCGTCGAACTTCGCACCCAGCGGGATGTCGAGCGCAAGGCGCTTGCTAGCGTCGGCCGGGAGCGCCCCTGCCCCGTCTTTCGCCGCCTTCATGATTTCGGCGCGCGACACGTCGCCTGCATAGAACGGTCTCTTGGCGGCGATCACGGTTTCGAACAGCGGATCGTAGAGGTCCGGCCAGTTCGACTTCTGCCAGGCTACGGCGAGCTTGAAGTCGGCGACGGTTACTTTCCCGCCGCTGCGCTGCTTGGCGGTAAATTTGTCAATGCCGGGTTGCTGATCGTCACGAAGCTGCTCGAATACGATCGCGGTTTCGTTCGAAGGCTCCGACAGCGCAAACTCACGAATGGCTGCCGCCTGCAAGAGATGGTGTGTGGCGTTGTCATGCATCTCGCCGAGGATCAGGACGCCGCCGGCCGAGAGCGCAGCCGTCACGGCCGCATCGAGACGTTGCCATTGATCGTCCGGACACGGCGTTTTGGGATCTTCTGCCTCCGGTCGGGCGGTGGCGTAGATTTGCCCGCAGAGCGGATGGGCGCATGACTTCGATGTCAGCGCGATCTCTTTCAAAAAGGGACCGCGTTCGGCTGACGAACAGGCGTTCGCGTCGGCGGCCCAGCCGATCAACAGCAGGGCCGCAGCGATAAGACGATGGACGACGTGCATTACTTTCCCAGGGAGCGAGCCCCTCAGCGTTCGCGGCTCGTCGGCAGCCCCTTCTGCTCGCGCATCATGTTGACGAAGCGCGTGAAGAGATAGTGGCTGTCCTGCGGTCCGGGCGATGCCTCGGGATGGTGTTGGACGGAGAACACGGGACGGCCTTCAAGGGCCAAGCCGCAGTTCGAACCGTCAAACAGAGAAATGTGCGTTTCAATGACACCATCGGGCAGGCTGTCGCGATCGACGGCGAAGCCGTGGTTCATCGACACGATCTCGACCTTGTTGGTCGTGAAGTCCTTCACGGGGTGGTTGGCACCGTGATGGCCCTGATGCATCTTCTTTGTCGTCGCGCCCAGCGCGAGGCCCAGCATCTGATGTCCGAGGCAAATGCCGAACACCGGCTTGCCGCTGTCGACGAGCTTCTTGATTTCCGGCACGGCGTATTCGCCAGTCGCCGCAGGATCGCCAGGACCATTCGACAGAAAGACGCCGTCAGGATTGCGTGCCAGGATGTCCTCGGCCTTTTCCTTCGCGGGAACGACGGTGACCTTGCAGCCGGCGGATGCGAGGCAGCGCAGAATGTTTCGCTTCAAGCCATAGTCGACAGCGACGACATGGAACTCGGGGTTTTCGTTGCGCGGGTAGCCCTTGTTCCAGACCCAGCGCTGCTCGTCCCAGGAATAACTCTGGCCGCTCGTCACTTCCGGGACGAGGTCAAGCCCCAACAGACCGTGCCAGGACTTGGCCTCGGCCTTCAGTGCTTCGATATCGAACTTGCCGTCGGGATGATGCGCGATGACGCCGTTCGGCATGCCGCGCTCACGGATGCGTGCGGTCAAGGCGCGGGTATCGACACCAGCGATTGCGACGATGCCGCGGGTCTTCAGCCAGGCATCGAGATTTTCAGCGGCGCGGTAGTTCGACGGGTCGGTGATGTCGGCGCGGAGGATGCTGCCGCGGACGCCCGAGCGCGATGCCAGGTTCGACGTCTCGGTATCTTCCGGATTGGCGCCGACGTTGCCGATGTGAGGAAAGGTGAAGGTGATGATCTGACCGGCGTAGCTCGGATCGGTCAGGATTTCCTGGTAACCGGTGATAGCCGTATTAAAGCAGACCTCGCCGACGGCCGTACCCGTAGCGCCAAGGCCGCGTCCGGCGATGACGGTTCCGTCATCAAGCACAAGGCGCGCGGTTAGAGGCACTTCTGTCCAGGGTTCAGGTGCGGTCATCTGTCGTCCATTCAAGGAATTGCAAGCGCGGGTCGCTCGTCGCGGCGGAACCTAGGGGAACAGCTTTACAACGTCAATTCCGGACACGGCAAGAAAGTCCGTGCTTTGTTAAAGGCTTGCCCCGGCCTGCGCGCAGACCGTAAACCAGCCCTTCGACCTCAAGGAGACCTACCCATGCGCGCGAAGATCAACGCAGACATCAAAACGGCCATGAAAGCCGGCGAAAAACAGAAGGTGGGCACCCTCAGGCTCATCAACGCGGCCATTCAATCCGCTGAAATCGAAGCGAAGAAAGACCTCGACGACGCGGCGATCCTTGCGGTCATGACCAAGATGGTGAAGCAGCGGCGGGATTCAATCGCTCAGTATACGAGCGGTGGCCGTCCGGAGCTGGCTGCGACAGAGCAGGCCGAGATCGACATTATTGAAGCGTACCTGCCGAAGCAGATGGACGATGCTGCCGTCACTGCGGCCATTGCCGAGGCCATCAAGGAAACGGGTGCGGCGTCGCCCAAGGACATGGGCAAGGTGATGGGCGTGCTCAAAGCCAAGTACGCCGGGCAAATGGATTTTCAGAAGGCCAGCGCGGCAGTCAAGGCGGCGCTAGGCTGATCGCCGGCTAGAAAAAGACATACATATCCTGTCATCCTCGGGCCAAGCTCGAGGATGACGACACCTGCGACGGGAATGCCTAATGCGTAGGCACTGTGGAAAGCGGGTATGGCTTTACGCAACAAGGCGTTGAATAGCCGGGCTTCTGAGCGAATCACCTATTGATCAGTCCGCTGCGGGCCTTCGCAAGATGGTACGGCGCAGTCCGTCGCTCTCCTGAGGCCTTATTACGCGCATGCGCTTCAGTCCAAACTTTCTGGATGAAATCCGGTCCCGGCTGTCGGTCAGCCAGGTGGTCGGCCGGAAAGTTGCGCTGAAGAAAGCGGGCCGGGAATTCCGCGGGCTGTCGCCGTTCAAGGCAGAGAAAAGCCCGTCCTTCTTCGTCAACGACCAGAAGGGTTTCTATCATTGCTTCGCGTCGGGCGAGCACGGCGACATCTTCACCTTCGTAATGAAGACGGAGGGGCTGGAATTTCCCGAAGCGGTTGAGCGCCTCGCTGCGGAAGCGGGCGTGCCGATGCCAAAGCAGCCCGAGCGCAACATCGAGCAGGAAGACCAGCGCGAACGCCTTTACCGGCTGCTCGAAGCGTCGGCGGAATTCTTCGAGACTTCGCTACGTGCAGGTCCCGGCAGTGAAGCGCGCCGCTATCTCGAAAAGCGCGGACTGGCCGCCGAGACGATCCAAAGCTTCCGGCTCGGCTTCGCTCCGAATTCGCGGACGGCGCTGAGCGCGTTTCTCAAAGGCAAAGGCTTTTCCGCCGCCGACATGGCGACGGCCGGAATGTTGATCGCCGGGGCCGATATTCCCGAGCCTTATGACCGGTTCCGCAACCGGGTGATGTTCCCAATCCTTGATCTCAAAGGGCGCGTCATCGCGTTCGGCGGCCGGGCGCTCGATAAGGACGCCCCGGCCAAGTACCTCAATTCGCCCGAGACGCCCCTTTTTCATAAGGGGCATATCCTGTTCAACGCTGCCCGCGCCCGGTCGGCGGGGCACGATAAGAACCGTGTCATCGTCGTTGAAGGCTATATGGACGTCGTGACGCTTAGCGAGGCCGGTTTCGGCGAAAGCGTTGCACCGCTGGGAACGGCGTTGACGGAAGATCAGTTGAAACTTCTGTGGCGTATTGCACCAGAACCGATCCTTTGCTTTGACGGCGACAGCGCCGGGCAGAAGGCTGCTAACCGCGCCGTGGAGGTCGCCCTGCCCTGGGTCAAACCTGGTCACAGCGTGGCCTTTGCCTTTCTGCCGAATGGTCTCGACCCCGACGATCTGATCCGCCAGCAGGGCGCGGCCGCCATGTCGGAGGTTCTGGAAAAAACACGACCGCTGATCGACGTGCTGTGGGAACGGGAACTTAACGCCCAGCCGACGACGACGCCCGAGCAGCGTGCGGCCTTGGAAGCCCGGCTTGGGGCGCTGACCAACTCCATCCAGGATGCGGCGGTCCGCAACCATTACGCGCGGGAGCTTCGCGACAGGTTGTATCAGCTTGGGCGTCAACGCTCGCCCATGCGCGGCGGCGCAGTTTCGGCGGGACGCTTTGACGGTGGCAAGGGCCAAGGGTCCTACGCGCGGCCTGTCGCGGCACCCGACTGGCGCCAGCGCGACCGCACTCGGCTCGGGGGGGCATCCAGCGAGCGGCGCTTTGCAAGCCGGCGTGACGCAGTCAGCACCCTGCCCCTTGCCAGCCCCGAGCTCACTAGCCATTTTCAGAGCATATCTCCGCGCGAAGCTCTGATCATGAAAACCCTTCTTAACCATCCGTGGTTGATTGATGAGTATTCCGAGGCGATTGCGGCGATCGAGTTTGCCGCACCAGCGCTTTCGGTGCTTCGCGACGAAATTTTAGGGGTTCATGCACGCCAAAATTCACTTGACAGCGCAACTTTACGCACCCAATTGAGCAAATCGGGGGTTGCAAAGGTGGTGGACCTCGTCGCGCAAACGATTACGCACGCCAGCGACCGTTTTGCCGAGCCCGATGCCTCCGCCGCCGATGTCGAAGCCGCCTGGCACCATATTCTGGCGTTGCATCAGCGACAGGCTGCGCTCGGCGTTGCGCTGAAAGCAGCTGAGGAGGCTTGGTATCGGGATTGCACAGAAGAGGCCGAGATGCGCCTTCTCGACATCAAACGCCAGATCGCCCGCGAGGCGGCGATGGATCAAATGGACGAAGAGTTCGAGCAACCCGACGACGACGCTTCTGAGGTAAAGCGCGCTGTATAGGCGCGTATTTCGCATTCCGGCTTCGGCGCGCTGCGGCAGGCAGCGGTCCGGAGCCTAAATCAGGATTGAGCCGTTTCCGTGCGGAAGCGGCGCAGACGACAAGGAACGAAAATGGCACGCGCCCAGCAGGCAGTCCAGAAGACAGAAGACAAAGATCAGGCAGCCGATGCACCAGAACGCGACAGCCCCCTCCTCGATCTTTCCGACCAGGCGGTCAAGCGTCTTCTAAAGTCGGCGAAGGCTAAGGGCTACGTTACGCTCGATCAGCTCAACTCGGTGCTGCCGTCGGAGGAAGTTTCATCCGACCAGATCGAGGATCTCTACGCCACCCTCTCCGACATGGGCATCACTGTCGTCGAGAACGAGGAAGGCGAAGAGAAGGAAGAAGGCGGCGAGGACCTCGTTGACGAGGAAGAAGGCCGTTCGCTCGTCACGCAGAGCTCCTCCGCGCTGACGAAGTCGGAAGGCAAAGCCGAACCGGCAGAGCGTACCGATGATCCGGTGCGTATGTATCTGCGCGAGATGGGTTCGGTCGAGCTGTTGTCGCGCGAAGGCGAAATCGCCATCGCGAAGCGCATCGAGGCCGGCCGCGAAGCGATGATCGCCGGTCTTTGCGAAAGCCCGCTGACGTTCCAGGCCATCATCATCTGGCGCGACGAACTCAACGACGGCAAGATTTTGCTTCGCGATATCATCGATCTCGAAGCAACCTATGAAGGGCCGGAAGCCAAAGAAGTGCCGGCGATGTCCGGCGAAGGCGAGGAATCCGAGGGCGAACAGGAATCGCAGTCGGGCGAAAGCGATGACGACGACGAGTTCGAGAACGCCATGTCGCTCGCGGCGATGGAAGCCGAACTCAAGCCGAAGGTTCTCGAAACCTTCGATCAGATCGCAGGCACCTATAAAAAACTGCGCAAGCAGCAGGACAAAAAGCTCGAACAGCAGCTCGTCGGTGAGCAGGGTTCGCGCCAGCAGCAGAAAGCTTACGAGAAGCTTCGCGACGAGATCATCGTCGACGTGAAATCGCTGTCGCTCAACAACAACCGTATCGAAAGCCTCGTCGAGCAGCTTTACGCGATCAATAAGCGTCTCATCGGTCTCGAAGGCCGCCTGATGCGCCTCGCCGACAGCTACGGCGTGCCGCGCCAGCACTTCATCGACGAATATTACGGCAACGAACTCGACCAGACGTGGCTCGACCGCGTCGCCAACAATGGCAAGAAGTGGGGCCAGTTCGTCAAAGTCGAACGCGCCCAGGTCGAACAGATCCGCGCCGAGATCCATCAGCTCGCCACCGAAACGGGTCTGGAAATTCCGGAATACCGCCGCATCGTGAAAGCGGTGCAGAAGGGCGAGCGCGAGGCCCGTCAGGCCAAGAAGGAAATGGTCGAAGCCAACCTTCGTCTCGTCATCTCGATTGCGAAGAAATACACCAACCGCGGCCTGCAGTTCCTCGATCTCATCCAGGAAGGCAACATCGGTCTGATGAAGGCGGTCGATAAGTTCGAATACCGCCGCGGCTACAAGTTCTCGACCTACGCGACATGGTGGATCCGGCAGGCGATCACGCGTTCGATCGCCGACCAGGCGCGCACGATCCGTATTCCGGTGCACATGATCGAGACGATCAACAAGATCGTCCGCACCTCGCGCCAGATGCTGCACGAAATCGGTCGCGAGCCGACGCCGGAAGAGCTGGCGGAAAAGCTCGCGATGCCGCTCGAAAAGGTGCGCAAGGTTCTGAAGATCGCGAAAGAGCCGATCTCGCTCGAAACGCCGATCGGCGACGAGGAAGATTCGCACCTCGGCGATTTCATCGAAGACCGCAACGCGGTGCTGCCGATCGAAGCGGCGATCCAGTCGAACCTGCGCGATACGACCACGCGCGTGCTCGCGTCTCTCACGCCGCGCGAAGAACGCGTGCTGCGCATGCGCTTCGGCATCGGCATGAACACGGACCATACGCTCGAAGAAGTCGGCCAGCAGTTCTCGGTCACGCGCGAACGTATTCGCCAGATCGAAGCCAAGGCGCTACGGAAGCTGAAACATCCGAGCCGGTCTCGGAAGCTCAGAAGCTTCCTGGATAACTGATCCAGAATTTCAAAGGGCCGCGAAAGCGGCCCTTTCTCGTTTTGAGCACTCTCCACGGGGCACCGGAACGCCGTCACGCGTTCGAATGTTTTTCCAATAGTTTATCGAACTTTCGGGCATTTGCTGCCTATGCTGAACTTCGTTCGCGACTAGCGAAAACAGAGGTCTTGTCCCTTCTTTAAGTCGCCGTCATTGTTATTGAGACTGAACAGCCGGGAAAATCGGCTGCGGCGAGGTCAAAAACCTCAGCTTTTCCCGGATTTGAGCTGTACGGCAGCCCCATAAGAATTGGAGGAAACCGTGTCCCAAGTTCAGGAGAATGCCGGCGGCATCCGAAGCGAAAATTGCCAAGCGATCACCCCCCATCTCGTCTGCGCGGGGGCGGCTGACGCGATCGACTTCTACAAAAAGGCATTCGGCGCCGAAGAAGAAATGCGGCTGGTGGGTGCCAACGGGAAGCTGATGCATGCTGCCGTTCGCGTCGGTAACGCCCGCTTCATGCTGGTCGACGAGTTGCCGGAATGGGGATCATCCTCGCCGATCACGCTTGGCGGCAGCCCGGTCACCATTCACCTCTACGTCGCCGACGTCGATGCGTTCGTCGAGCGTGCCGTGAAGGCCGGTGCGATTCTGCGCATGCCGGTCGAAGACATGTTCTGGGGCGACCGCTACGGCATCATCGAAGATCCGTTCGGGCACAAGTGGTCGGTCGCGACGCACAAACGCGATATGAGCGAGCGCGAAATCAAAGAGGCGATGAAGAAATTCATGCCGTCGTCCGACCACGCGTCCTGAGCGGATCGCACTACTCGATCTTGATGATCTCGGCCTCGCCCGCGCCGGCCGCGACGGTGTCGCCAACGGCTTTTTCCATCAGCGCCTGGGCGAGCGGAGAAACGTAAGAGATCTTGCCTTTGGCGGGATCGGATTCGTCCTCGCCGACAATGCGGAATTTCTGCACGCGGCCGTCGTCGCGCTCAAGCGTGACGGTCGAGCCGAACGAAACGATGGAGGCGTTCGCGGGTGCGGCCTGGACTTCCGCCGTCGTCAGACGTTGGTTCCAATAGCGCAGATCGCGTGACGTCCGCTGGATGGCGTCACGATCTCCGGAGCGTTGCCCCTCGGCCAACTCATCCTGAAGGCGTTCGACCTCAGCCTGGATCAGCGCTAAGCCTTCCGGGGTGACGAGGTTGCGATGCTCGGACACGAGCTTCTCGGGAAGCTCTTCGACGGCATCGGATTCTCTGACAAATGCTCTGCTCATCAAACCAATATAAGCATTTTTCGAGGCCGGTACCAGAATGCGGCAATACCAGCAAACATTGACCCTTAACACCCGTGGACAGGGTCTGTCCGAGTTTACGCTCGACGTGGTGCAGATCGTCAGCGACGCGGAGATCGAGGTGGGACTGGCGCACATTTTCTGCCGCCACACGTCGGCGTCGCTGCTGATCCAGGAGAACGCCGATCCGGACGTGCAGCGCGATCTCATTGCCTTCTTCAAGCGCCTCGTACCGGACGGCGATCCGCACTTCGTTCACCGTTCGGAAGGCGCCGACGACATGCCGGCGCATGTCAAGAGTGCGCTGACGCAGACGACGCTGACGATCCCGATCGCCAACGGGCGGCTGATGCTCGGGACGTGGCAAGGCATTTACCTTTTTGAGCATCGCGCGCATCCGCACGACCGACATGTCATCGTGCATGTGATCGGCGATTAACGTCTGCGCTTTGGCATCAGCCTGAAACATCTCTAGCTTAACGGTGCCGAGACTGCCCCCCTCCCCTTCCTCCAAAGGAGTGCCGCGATGCGCCTGCCTCTGATCCCGCTGGATACGCTGACGCCCGAGCAGAAAACGCTCTATGCCGACATGAAGAACGGCATCCAGAACAACTTCAAAGGTTTCACCGCGATCAACGAGACCGGCCAGCTTATCGGGCCATGGAACCCGTGGCTGCGCTTTCCGCAGTTCGGCAGCGCGGTGTGGGAGTATACCAAGGCGATGTCGGCATCGCCGAAGCTACCGCGGCAGGTGCGCGAGATCGCCATTCTCGTCACCGGCACGGAGTTTCACGCGGCGTATGAACTCTACGCGCATGTGCTTATCGCGGAACTGCGCGGGCTTCCCGACGAAAAAATCACGACCATAATTGCGGGAAACCGGCCGAACGATCTGACGGAAGAGGAAGCTGTCGCCTATGATCTGGCGTCGAGCCTCGTGACGGGGAGCACGCTTCCGGCGTTGACATATAACCGCGCCGTCGGCGCGTTCGGTGAGGATGGAGCGGCGGAATTCATTTATCTCGTCGGGCTTTATTGTGCCGTATCGGTCATCCTCAATGGCTTCGACGTGCCGTTGCCTGACGACGGGACCGCGGATTGAGCGTCCTCAATCCAATCGGTAATTGAAGCTCACAGACACGCGCTCGGCTTTGGCGTGATTGACCGGTACTTCATGGCGAAGCCAGCTTTCCCAGAGCAGCAGCGTACCCGGCGCGGGCGCGACTGAGACGAACGTCCTGTTCTTGTCCTTCGCCGAGGGCTTCTTCGGCGGGGCGGCCATCAGCATCGCCAGCCGCGGATCTTCGTATTTGATGGCGCTCGCGTCCTTCGGCACCGCGAGATAGAGCGTGCCGCTGATGACCGAATGCGGGTGAATGTGTGCCGTGTGATAGCCGCCGGGCTTCAGGACGTTGATCCAGAGGCTGTCGAGCACGAGGCGGCGGCCATCGAGGTCAAATTCCAGCGTCCGGCCAAAGGCCGCGACCTGGCGATCCAGCACCGCGACGAGATCGGCAAAGGCCGGATGCCGATCGGGGAGGTCGTTGAGCGAGGCATAGGATGTATATCCAGGATAATCATTGGCTTTCGACCATCCCTGCCCCGCCCGGTCGGCGGCAGCGATTTCGTGTGCGGCATCCAGAAGCTCGGCCATGAGCGCGGATGTCGCGCCGCGCTGAAGCTCCTCACGGTAAACGTGGGTAACGAAAAGCTCTTGAATGCGCGCCATGGCCTCTTTCCGGCTTCGAGATGGTAGGTGAAATGTCGCGTTTACCGCAGCATCCTTGCGCATGGAAGGCCGGGACCCGACCTGCTAAGACCCCCGGCAGATCGAATCGAAAAGCCTACCGGAGAAAGACCGATGTCCGAAACGTCCGCTGAATCTGCAGCCCGCGTCGCAACCGCCGCCCTCATCCGCGACTATTACGAGGCCTTCAACCGCGGCGACACCGACGCGATGCTCGAATTTCTGACCGACGACGTCATTCACGACGTCAACCAGGGCGAGCGCCGTCAGGGCATCGAGAAGTTCCGGGCCTTCAATGCGCGCATGACGCACAACTACAAGGAAGAGCTGAAAGACATCGTCGTCATGGTGTCGAAGGACGGCTTGCGCGCTTCGGCCGAATTCAACGTGCACGGCGTTTACAAGAATACGGAAGAAGGTCTGCCCGACGCAGTCGGCCAGAAGTATGTTCTCCCGGCCGGCACGTTCTTCGCCATCCGCGACGGCAAGATTGCGCGCGTCACCACCTATTACAATCTGACCGACTGGATCGCACAGGTCGCAGGCTAAGGATTAGAGAGCGAATGGCCGCTGACGAAAAGAAGAAGCTCGAGGTCAAATCGGTGACAGGAGCGGATATCCTTCCGGTCCTGCCCGATCTCAGCCGCCTGCGCATGATCGTCTTTCGGGACTGGCCTTATCTCTACGAAGGCACGCTCGAATACGAGCAGAAGTATCTTGAAAAGTTCGCCAAGGCGAAGGGCGCGGTCGTCGTCTGCGCCTATGACGGAGATCAGATGGTGGGCGCTTCGACCGGCGCGCCGATGATCGAGCATGCCGACGAGTTCGGCGAGCCGTTCAAGAAAGCGGGCTACGACATCTCCAAGATCTTCTATTGCGGCGAGAGCGTGCTGCTCAAAAGCCATCGCGGCCACGGCCTCGGCCATGCATTCTTCGACGGACGCGAGGCGCAGGCGAAGAAGCTCGGCGGCTTTGAATACTCGTCGTTCTGCCGCGTCGTTCGGCCTGACGACCATCCGTTGAAACCAGCGGATTACGCCCCACTTGATCCGTTCTGGAGAAAGCGCGGCTATGAGCCGGTCGACGGCATCGTCGCCACCTACGACTGGCAGGATATCGACCAGACCGCCGAAACGACCCACGACATGCAATTCTGGATGAAGAAACTCTGATGACCAAGAAGACACTCAAAGTTGCAAGCTCTCAGTACCCGATCGGCCAGCCGAAGACGCTTGCCGAATGGGAAGAGAAGATTGCGCTTTGGGTGAAGAATGGCGCAGCGACGGGCGCAGAGCTTCTGGTCTTTCCGGAGTACGCGGCGATCGAGCAGGCGGCGTGCTTCGGTCCGGAGGTCTATAGCGACCTGCAGGCGACGCTTGCCAAGGTTGCCGAGATCAAGGACGCGCGCGTTCAGTTTCACGTCGATCTCGCGAAGAAGTACAAGGTGCATATCCTCGTCGGCTCGGGACCTGAGAAGACCGCAGACGGATTGTTCGTCAACTCGGCGCAGCTCGTCACGCCAAAGGGTTCGGTCGGCGTGCAGGAAAAGCTCGTCATGACGCCGTTCGAAAAGAACTGGGGCGTGACGGCGGGCAAGACGGTCCGCGTGTTCGAGACGTCGATCGGCACGTTCGGCATCGCGATCTGCTACGATAGCGAATTCCCGCTGATCTCTCGCGCAATGGCGGAAGCTGGCGCACAAGTGCTGCTCGTCCCATCATGCACCGAGCGAGTCTCGGGCTATCACCGGGTGCGCACCGGCTCGATGGCGCGTGCACTCGAAAACACCATTGCGGCCGTGCAGAGCCCAACCGTCGGCGATGCGCCGTGGTCTCCGGCTGTCGACTTCAATGCCGGTGCAGCGGGCATTTACGTGCCGTCCGAGCATGGCATTTCCGATACGGGCGTGCTTGCGCAAGGCACGCTCAACGCGGCCGAGTGGGTCGTCGCCGAGATCGACATAGCGCGGCTTACGCATTTGCGCGTTTCGGCCGAGATGCACAATTTCGGCGATTGGTCGGTTCAGCCCGGCGCTCCGACGCCGAAGGTCGACGTCGACGTCGTAAAGTTGATTTAGTTTCGGCTTCCGACTCCTTTCCGAGGAGCGGGCCGGAAGCCGATTTCTTACTTCAATGCCCAGGTAATCGTCACGCGCGCTTCGAGCGTGCTGGTACCGGCTTCGATGGGCACCGAGGACGCGGTAGCTTTTGCGAGCCGCGGCGCATACATCACCGGGCCGTTCGACGACGTCTCTTCCGAAATCTGGATCACGTCGCCGACTTCGGCACCCGCAGCCGCGGCGAGCAGCTTGGCACGGCGCAGCGCGTTGGCGACGGCTTCCTTGCGCGCGTCGTCCTTCAGAGTATCTTCTTTCGACACCTCGAAGGCGAGGCCCTGAATCTGGTTGGCGCCTGCGCTCACGACATTGTCGAGGATCTCGCCGAGCTGATCGAGCTTGCGAACCAGAACGATCACCTGATTGCTGACGCGATAGCCGCGCACCTTCGGCGGCTGGCCCTCTTTATAGTCCATCACCGGCTCGACGTTGAACGAAGCCGTCTGGATATCTTTCGGATCGATGCCTTTGCCTTTCAGCTCGTCGATGATCTTCGTCATCGTCTCGCTGTTCTTCGTTAACGCGTCACGCGCGGTCTCGGCTTCCGTCGAAACGCCGGACGTGATGCGCGCGCGATCGGGCTCGGCCTCGGC
The DNA here is from genome assembly GCF_047497105.1 of Hyphomicrobium sp. DY-1. Taxonomy (NCBI): domain Bacteria; kingdom Pseudomonadati; phylum Pseudomonadota; class Alphaproteobacteria; order Hyphomicrobiales; family Hyphomicrobiaceae; genus Hyphomicrobium; species Hyphomicrobium sp. DY-1. The sequence continues at coordinate 4,360,385 of NZ_CP134870.1, forward strand.
CGTGCCTGTCGCCGAGACGGTAATTGTCCGTTCCAATGGTCTATCCTCCGCGCGCGCCATGGCGGGCGAGAACATCAGCAGCGCTGCTACGCCGCCAATTGCGAGAGCCAAAACAATATCTCGAGGACGCAAAGCGCTAAGCATGGGTGTCTCCGCCAGTTTTCCCCGCTGGCTATAGTCGCTTCGAGGACAAATGAGGGCGAAATACTGTCGTTCGGATGAATGACACGTCGCGGGCCGTTGCAAAGCGGGGCTCGCCGCCTTGCGACGCCCGGATCTCCTGCTATAGCATTTGCAGCTATTGGGGCCGGACCGGGCGGCGTCATGGCTTCCCAAGGATACCGAGACGGTCAGAATGGTCGATACGAAGCCGCGCGCAGACAGTGACAGCAGAAACCATGGAAACGATATTCGCCAATCGTTCGGTGCGGATTTCGTGGTCATTGGTTTTTTCACGCCGAATTACGAACCGGCGGCGGCTGCATTCTCGAAAAATCTTATCCAGCATCGCATCTCGCACCATCTCTACGCGCGCCCTGTTCTCGGCGACAGTTGGTATTCGCAGACGCGACAGAAGCCGACGGTCATGGCGGATGCACGCCGCGACTATCCGGACCGGCCGCTAATTTTCATGGACGTCGATTGCACCGTGCGCGGCGACATTAGCGGCATCCTGCAATCGCCCGGCGATCTTGCCATGCGGACAAAGGGCACGGCGCTTGGCACAACGCGGCGCGCCTTGAAGCCGACGACGCGCGTGCTGCTGCTTCGCCCCACGGCCGGCGCAGATGCGTTCATTGCCGCCTGGGAGGCCGGAACCCAGTACGCAGGCAAGGGAGACTCCGCGGAAGCAATCCTGATCGAGGTGATGGGCGACAGCCCCGAACGCTATGCCGTCGGCACGCTCCCGCTCAAGTATGCCGGAATTGAGTTGCATGACGCGCCGACCGACGCCGTCGTCGTGCACGACAGCATTCACGATCAGACGCGTCCGGCCTGGACATTGCGGCGGGGGGTGCAGCGCTATTTCCGGGCGGGGCGGAACACGGCCTACCGGATCGCGACGGGGCAGACGTACGATGAACGCTACGGCAAACGGGGCGCGCGGAACCGGACGAAATAGCCTTGCTAGCGCTTGCCGAGCGGCGACAGAATGCCTGACACAAAATCGTCGTTGAGGCTGTCCGCCCGGCAAACATCTGGTATGAGAAGCACCGCGTGGGCCCGTAGCTCAATGGTTAGAGCTGACGGCTCATAACCGTCTGGTTCCAGGTTCGAGTCCTGGCGGGCCCACCAAATAGACGTCCGCTGACGTTCCCTGACGTTCACCACGTCCATTGATTTTCCCAGCAAACATTGGCATTATTTGCCCGTGGACGTTCCCTGACGTTCGTGGACATCCACAAAATTTGTTGTCGTTTTTGTTGGCGTTGCGTCCCGAAATACCAACAGCTTTGGGGGAAGCCGCGATGCCACTGACTGATGCCGCGATCCGCGCTGCAAAGCCGGCCGACAAACCCTTCAAGATTAGCGATGGTGGAGGCCTGCACCTACTCGTGCAGAGCAACGGCGCAAAGCTTTGGCGGCTGGCCTACCGCTTCGCCGGCAAGCAGAAAACGTTGGCGCTGGGCGCTTACCCTACAGTCACGCTCGGAAAGGCGCGCGAAGGACGAGAAAAGGCCAAGCGGCTGCTGGCCGATGGCATTGACCCCGGCGCCCAGAAGCGGCGTGACAAGATCGCCGCCAAGGTCTCAGCGAATGCGACGTTCAAATCAATCGCACTCGAATACCTTGCAGATCGCCGACACGCTCTCACGCCCTACTATGCGGACCAACTTCTCCGCCGGCTGGACCGAGACATTTTCCCTGCGCTGGGACATCGCCCGATCGCGGAAATCGACGCGCCGGAACTACTCGACGTTTTGCGCAAGGTCGAGAAGCGCGGCGTTATCGAGCAAGCGAAGCGCTTGCGACAGACGTGCGGACAAATCTTCCGCTATGCCGTCGTTACGAGCCGAGCAAAGCACGATCCGTCTGCTGCATTGAAGGGCGCGCTGAAGCCTAAAGGCCGCCAGCAGCACCATACGACCATGCCGCGACAGGAACTCCCCGGCTTTCTTCGCGCGCTCGATTGCTATGACGGAGATCCGCGAACCGCCTTGGCCCTTCGCTTGATCGTGCACACCATGGTGCGGACGACCGAGCTCCGATTGGCGCGCTGGGAAGAGTTCGAAAATCTTGACGGCGACGAGCCGCTATGGCGCATCCCTGCGGAGCGGATGAAAGCGCGCTTCGAACATCTCGTGCCGATCTCACGTCAAGCGCTGATCGCTTTGAAAGAGCTTCGCACGTTGCCGGGCGGAGAGAGAGACGGCCCATTGTTTCCGTCGCCGTCGCGCGAGGGTTGCATGTCGAATAATACGATGCTGTTCGCCCTGTACCGCCTCGGCTTTCACGGCCGCGCGACCGTGCACGGATTTAGAGGCGTCGCCTCGACGTTGCTCAACGAAGCTGGCTTTGATCGTGATTGGATTGAGCGGCAGCTTGCCCACGACGAACGTGATGAGGTGCGCGGAGCTTACAACTCGGCCCAATACCTTACTGGCCGGCGCTCGATGTTACAGTGGTGGAGCGACTGGCTTGAGCAGATCAAAACCACCGGCCGCATTGTGATGATTGCTCGCGAGGCGGCATGAGCGATCTCAGAATCCTTCGAGATCAACTCGAAAAATTGTTGGCAATTTCCGACAATAGGGTCTCCGAGCCTTCCTGGATGGACGGCGATAAAGCAGACGAGCGTCGAGCCTTTGATGACCTTCGTTCGGGCGCCGTCGCATTTCGCGCGGCGAATGAGCACGCCCGACGTGGTCTAGAGGCGCTTGACGGTGGCGAGGCAGAGTACGCCACTGCGGCCTTGCGAGAAGGCAAGCATTTCCTGGCCGAAGCTTTTGAGCGCCAGCTTACCTCGGATGGACTAAAAAAATTAAGGACGGGCGCCGGGCGCCGAGGAAGACCAGCCACCACAAAGGACCGTAATGCCGCCGCCGCCGATGCGGTTATTGAGCAAGAAGCGAAGGGCATAAGTCGGAAGGCGGCGCGCGACGCTGCAATTAGGTCGAACCCCGACCTCGATGAAGCCTTTAGGGGCCTCACTGACGAGACAATAAAGAAATCGGTTCGAAAAGGTAGGAATCGATAAAAAATCGGGAAGGAATTACCCCTCCCCGTTTTAAGTCCCGGATATTGTCATCATCGTCCCTCTACGAACGCAACGAAGTTCGTTGGAGGACGATATGATCGAAAAGCTGGCGTATTCGCCGTCTGAGGCGCAAATCGCCGCGAGCTGCGGCAAGACCTTTCTTTACGAAGCAATCGGCAGGGGTGATTTGCCGAGTCTTAAGTGTGGCCGGAAACGGCTGATCATGCGCGACGATCTGCACGCGTGGCTGAAGACGCTGAGAGATCGCGCATGCGGTGATGCGTCAGACGGCGAGGCTGCGTGATCATGCGCACCAAAGAAAAAGGCCGTCGCAGTTGGCGCTGCGCGGCCTCGAATTTCAATCGCTCAATTCAATCTCAGTCGATGGTGGGACATTATCTGATCCCGCGTTCTTTCGCAAGTTGCGAAGCCATCCAAACCGTAAAGGTTTCCGATGGCACGCCCTGTTTCTCAACAGCTCACTGAATCGTCGCTCGCAGCGGAAATCCTTCGTCATCCCGTCGCGCTTCAGTTCGGAAGATCGACCGTCGATACGCTCGACCGCATCTCAGACCGATGCCTGCCTATGCTGTCGGCAGATGAGGCTCGCACGCTGAAGCTCTGCTCGGCGGCGGTGACGTTCGCCGAAATTGTTCCCCGAGAGGCCGAAGACCTTCGGCTTGCAAACGAGTTCGCGGCGCTCCTCGAGGTGATGCCATGAGGATGGAAGAAATGGCGCTGCGAGAGAGCGTTCTCGATGACTATTCCGATTTTGGCGAGGAATTCGAGCGGCTCATGGCGATGGAAATTGCAGATGCTGTGATCGCTCGCGGCAACGCTGCCGGCGAGATCTCACTGATAGATGCGATCGAAGCCGCATGGAATCGATCGAATGTCCAAAGTGCACCCCCTGAATACAGTCCAGACGAAATCGGACAACTTCCTGGGTATTCCAGGGCAAGCGCCATAAGATCCGCGGAAGCTCACGCGATGTCTTCAGTTGGCCGCCAACCGATCGCGGATCGAATAAACAGCCGCTTGATCGGTCCGCTTCTGCATCACATCGCTCTTTGGTCCGATAATCCATATGGTCGATGCACGATTGGTGCTCAGCGCCACGCCGAATATATGGGCTGCTCCGAGCGGCAATGCCGCTCTCTGATCATCCAAATGGTCAATGACGGCATCATCCATATTGAAGTCAGACCGGGACAGACGCCAGCACTCTGGCTTCGATATCCGCACGCAATCATCGCAGCCAGCCCGATGCAGATCTCTGAGGCGATTGCGCCGCCGCGGCGCTCGCCTGGTCGGCCGTCGTCTGTAGAAAAACCCCGGAAGTCATGTCTTCCTGAGGATAGTCCCGCATCAAACGGAAAACCCCGGAACTCATATGTTCCGGAGTATAACGCCGAAGATCAAAAAACCCCGGAAGTCAAAGACGAAAACCCCGGAAGTCAAATCGATAAACCCCGGAACTACAGTGCTTCCGACTGCAAGAACTCACTGCAAGATCTCAAAGCAAGAACTCATAGTGAAGAAAGTGCTTTTGCGAACGAAGGTTCGCACGCGCCGGAAACTCCGCTTCTTGTCATTGATGAAGGAAGGCCAACGAAACGCAAATCTCGATCTACCGGAAAGCGACCTTGGGATTGGGTTCACGAGAGCGAGAGAGAGCGTCTCGGCGAGATTTGCAAGGCCTATGCCTTAGAGCGTAGCTGGCCGACCGGACATCTCCGTGACCGTCTCGTCGCCTTCGATAACCATCAGCGCATCCATAAATCCGTTAGTGCCGATTGGGAAGCATCGCTCCTGCAATGGCTCGGGGACCCGCGGTTTCAGCCACGGTCGAGCCGTAGCGCTGGGCGCAAAGGCTTCGCTGAAATAGCTGCCGAACAATTTGGTCTTGACGGAGATCTCTGATGGCTTTCGGAAAAACCACGCTGCCTGCCATCAAACCTCAATCAGTAACGCTGATGCCCGAGAACGGTTCGGCTATCGTTCCTACTGATCGGCCGCAAGCCGCTGTCACCCGCGCCGCAGTGGAGCTTTTAACCGCGTCCCCGACGCCGGGAATGACGGAGGCAGACAAGCGCGTACTACTCGGTCTTTACATCAAAGCTGTCGCAGGTTTCGCTTTGGCCGTGGCCTTGTGGACATTGGACTGGCTTGTCTTTCACAATCCTAGGAATACTCGCAACTTCGCGAGTTTGCCGACTGTACAGGACGTCCGTGAAGCCTGCGCGCTAACCGATCGACTGTGGCGGCGCTGGGTTGTTTGGTACTGGCTCGGTGGCAAGTGGGCGGAGACGCCCACTGATGAATTTCTAAAAAAGAACAACGGCGATCTGCTAGAGCGGTATTCCGCAGCTCGACAATTCGGCGATCCTAGTGAGCCTGGCTGCATCGTCCCTCGTGATCTGCAGATCATTTACCTTCGCGAAGAGATCGAGCGCCAACTTCCCGATATCGAAGCGGCGGACGATCGAACGCGCCAAGGCTATAGTGACGCGTTACTTTTGACGCGACCCGACGACGTTCTGGATCGAATGCCAGAAGAGGCATTCCCCCCAGGTGTGCTTGAGAAAATCCACAAAATCCGAGCTGACAGAGCCGAGCGCGCTCGCAAGGCAGCCGAGCACGAAGCGTACCTCAATTCCCTTCCTGAAGAGGTGCGCGCCATTCGCTCGATGTTAGCCTACTCGAAAGACCGGGCGGACTGGACCGAAGACCAAATCATGACCGAAACGCACAAACGTCTTGCAGTCGTGATCGCAGCGAAGGCCGAAGCGGAGGCAAAGGGTGAGGCGTTTTACCGATACGATTTCGAGGACGGCGAAACGTACTTCGCACCCCGGACATACGGAAGAGCTGAGAGAGACGCCGAAGATCGCGCGCGTGCATTGAAGCGGACGCTCAACAGCAGATGACGCCATCGCCTTTTGATGAGGATCACAATGGACACCAACAACTTCCGCGACACCATCGAAACCACGACCCGTATAGCGCTCATGCGCTTCGTCGCGCACTTCGGCAGGCCACCCGATGAGGCCGAGGCCTTGATCCTAGCAGCTGCGATCAGCGATTTTTTCGGTCTTACCAACCCCACAGCTCGGAGGCACTGATGTCGAGAGTAATCATGGAGGACGGCACGATTACCGCCGAGGCGGACGACATCTTTGAAGACGTCGCCGCGGCCACCGGCCTGGCTCCGGATGTCGTCAAGGTAATGGCCAGCGAGCTTCGGAACGGGATCAATGCAGCCGGCGGCTTCGATTGCCCTGACGAAAAGGCAGACGAGATCTGGGTCTCGATACAGCGGCGGCACGGCGTTCCCGAGCGGCTGATTGAGCCACCCCATTTACGGAGGCAGTGATATGCGAAAGCCGTCACGCCTTGGCGTGTTGAAGCCGCTCATCCCGACCATGCCGCAGCGGTTGGAGCGCAGCCGTGTCGAGAAAGAGAGACAGCGGTTCAAGGATCGCGATGCGAGCAACGAGTGGCGCGCATGGTACCGCACGCAGCGATGGCGAGACCTTCGGCAGAACGTCCTGCGTCGCGACCTGTACACGTGCGCTCTGTGCGGATGCATGGCCGCCCGCAAGTATCCAGACCCGCGCAGTCCCGTCGTTGATCATCGCGAGCCGCATCGTGGTGACGAGCAGAAGTTCTGGGATGAATCAAACCTGCAGTGCGTATGCAAGGGATGCCATGACTCGGCGAAACAATCCTCCGAACGCGCGCCGCCAAGATGAGACCGGGGGGGGGCGCCTTGATTCTGCAACCGTCATTTGAGCGGACCCGCGGGTCCTCTCACTTACAGATTTTTTTCCCGCCTAAGAAAAATAAATCAAACGGCGACGTGAAATCAAACGGCCAAGCCACGAAATTTAAAAGAGATTTTCTCCTTTTGAAAAATCCAAAGACGAGCCGAAATCAAAATTCAGTACGCAGCGCACGCATCTGCGTACCAGGCGCGTACCTTCCGGAGAAAACCGATGGCAAATGACCTCGTCCCAACCGCGATCTCACTGCCCGAAGACACTCGCCGATCGCAGAGCCGCGTGCGTGTGACCCGTCATCGACGGCGGCGAGATGCGGGGGAATTTTGTGTCACGCTGCAGCTTCCGGCCGCCGAGACGGAGGACGTCCTCATTGAACTCGGCTTCCTCTCGGCAGAGCTTGCCGACGACAAGGCTGCCGTTCGGGAAGCACTCGAACAGTTCGTGCGCGGCGCAATCCTAGATGGCGCAGCCGGCATGTAACGCGTTACGCCGCCGCATTTCACATCGTGCGATGACTGCTGAAGACGGCTTTCCGAGGGGCGGAAGATGGCGGGGAAGGTGCTTTCTGACAGGGACGTTGAGCGAATTCACAATGACCTTGTGAAGCGCTGGCAGACCGCTGGGTTCACCCCAGAAACATTTCGCGAACCACAAAATCGGGGCGTTTTCATCGCGAACTTAGCGCGCGAGATAGAGGCGGCAGTCATCGAGCGCGTCGCGCCCGAATTGCTGGGAGGAAGCAACTAGAATGGATCGCGCATACTCGACACTGACAATCAAGCGCGTGAGCGACGATGAGAGGATCATCGAGGGTATCGCATCGACGCCCACGATTGACAGGCAAGGCGACGTCGTGGAGCCCCTCGGAGGCCAATTCAAGACGCCGCTGCCTTTGTTGCTCGACCACGATAGTCGAGCGGCCGTGGGACAGGTTGAGTTTGCCCGCGCCACATCCAAGGGCATCGAGTTTCGCGCGCGGATCGCGAAAATAGCGACGCCAGGTCCCGCTAAAGATCTCGTGGACGGCACTTGGGAGTTAGTAAAAGCCAAGTTGCGCGCAGCTGTATCGATCGGCTTCCGTTCGTTGGCAGATGGGGTCGAAATCATGCCCAACGGAGGAGTGCGATTTAAGCGGTGGGAGTGGCTTGAGCTGTCACTCGTGAGCGTTCCGGCAAATGCCGAGGCGTTGATTTTCTCCGCCAAATCGATGGCGGACGCCACACGCGAGATTTCTAAGTACGACAGGCTGGGCTTGCGAGGAACCGTCGATGTAATGCGATCAGCAGGCAAAAACGGGCGCATCGTCAAGCTGGACGAGCCATCATCGAGCGAGAAATCGCCACGGCTTACCGAGCGAGAAAAGCTGGAAATCGCTATGGTGAAAGAACAATTGGCCTCCCAACGACGGCGAGCAGCGACTGGCATCACGAGGTGCGTTGTGAAACTCACCGCCGAAGATCTTCGCCGTGCGAGACGAGGCCGATGATATTGGTTCGCCCGTCGCAGCCATCGCGACGTGGCATTACCCGCCGGGCGGGTTTGAGCGAATGGCCCGCCCGGCGGGGTTAGACATGAAACACGAAGGGGCATAGGAGGCGGTTTTCGATGAGCTTCGACGGCAAAGCACTGGGCGAAGAAATCGTGAAAGCTGTGCGCTCACATGTTGAGAAGAAGCTCGGTCCTGTCCTAGAGAGGCTTGATCGTGCCGACCAGCGTTTCGATCGCCTCGACAATCGCATTGACGCCATCGCCTTGCGCGGTGTGACAAATGTCGTTGACGAAACCGCCATCGTCTCTCGCGCAATCAATGCCGTGAGGCCGTACATCGATGAGCGCGTTCAGGAAGCCGTTGCGGCGATCCCTGCGATCACAGTTGACGACGTTCGTCCGATGATCGAGTCCGAAGTCGCCGCTGCCGTCACAAAGCTAAAAGTGGAAAAATCTGCCAGCCGCCGCGTTGCATCGATAACGATCAATCGGAGCGGCGTCTTGATCGCCGAAACAGATGACGGCGAATATCGAAATCTCGGCCCCGTTGCTGAGCCTCAGTCACAAGCTCATTGGTTCGATGATGCGATCACGCTTGGCGTTCGTGCGCTGCCGGCGCCGTCAATAGGACAGGGTGTCTGATGCCGCCGGCCATTAGGATATTCCTACAAAATCGCCTGCTGAGGGTGATCTGCGCCGGATCCGCCGTTGTGATCTTCGCGGCAACACTTACGCATTGAGGGGAAAATTATGGGACGTATTTTCACCTACGCCGTTTCTCTGTTAGTCGCGATGACGACGGCGGCTTGCGCCGATCCAATTTCGGCCGCGATCGTCGGTCTGGCAGGGCTCGGCGGTCTCGGGGCCGTCACCACCGTGGCCACCGCAGTCGTCGATATCGGTCTTGCTGTAGGCATCAGCTACCGCAGTTCAGTCTTGCGAGGCCATTCGTGACAGCGATTATCGTCCATGTAGGGCAAGATGAGGTCCACGTCCTCAGCGATACAGCGGTGACCGCGAACGACGGCACAGTGTCGAATTTCACCGCGAAAGTCTGCCCTATACCGCACGCGAACCTTGTCATTGCAGTTCGTGGCCACACGCTGGCGCTGGGGATTGCCGTTGCCAACCTGCAGAGAGCAGGCACGGCGTTCGATGAAATCAGAGCAAACGCGGAAAGCGCGCTGCGACCAGTTTTCACCGATCCGCATCCCACCTTGACGAGCACGCTGGCCGCTATGGGCGCCACGCCCGACTGTGAGATCTACGTCGCTGGCATCTCCGAGACGCGAGGACCGTGCGCATATGTCATGCGCGTCACCCAATCGGCCACCGGGTTAGATTGGTCGATCGAAGATATCGACGAAGAAGACGCGATGTTTGGACCGTTCACGCCCGAGATCGCGGACGAGTTCGAGAAGCGTTGTGAAGAAACGGGCGGCGGCAGGTTGTCCAATCTTGAATGGGTGATGGACCGCGCTCGCGGCATCAAATCTCCAGTATTTGGGCGCGGCGAGCCAGTCGCCCAAGTCGGGGGGCATGTCGTGATGACGAAGATCACTACGGACCGCATTGAGCTCCGTGTCGTAAAAGCGTGGCCTGACAAGCTCGGCGCGAAGATCGAGGTTTAACGGTGGCATTCCGTTAGATAAGGCCGTCACTAGCGATCGCTGCTCTGCAAAATCAGCATTTGACAAAATGTCAAACTTGCCCCTTAATCCCCCCTTAGGGGGGACACAGGGTTTTGGAAAAAGATATGGCAGAACAGAAATTTGATGCCGAGCGGTTGATTTGCCGAAAAATAGCGAAGGATCCTGCTTGTCGGTGGGTATTCACGCTCCATGCCCTGGATGAAATGTCACGGGATATGGAACCTCCTTGTACCCAAGCCGATATTAAACACATGTTGACAAATTGTCAAATAACGTGGGTCGAATTCAAAAAGGATCAGTTATGGAGAGCGGTGGGAAAGGATTTGGACGGTCGGGTGATAACGGCTGTCGTTGCGGTATTTGCGAATGAGCCAAGGATCAAAATCATCACCGTGTTCTAAGGGAGCCAGCTTTATTCGCAGGGTTGGAGGAAGCCATGCGTAAAAGAGACAAAAGCAAGAATGGTCAGGAGAAAAAAGTGGAACTGTCGATCAATCGGGGGCCAATCAGGCTCGACGAGTTTGACGCGACGGCAATTGTTGGTCTGCGAGTTATCGTCCACGACGCAGTTATCCAACGCGTTGAAGAAGATGGGGAAGCAAGCGTGGAGGTGCCGAAGATCCCCAATCTGATGGCCACGACCGCTGTTATTCGCTGCCTCAAAGAGGTTAAGCTGCGCGGATGGGAGATCCGCGCGATGCGCAAAATCATGGGTATGAATCTCGAAGACCTAGCCAAGAAACTGGGCGAGAGAACTGCCGTAGAAACGTTGTCGCGTTGGGAAAGCGAAAAGCAGCCGATTGGCGGTTATGCGGAAAAGGTTCTGCGCCTACTAATATGCGAAGAACTACGGAAAGCTGCGCCTGGGGTTAGCTACGATGCTGGCATGATAGCTAATCTGACGGTCATCGATCCCTGGATATTAGACCCAGATTACGAGGTTCCGTATATACAATTGGGCATGATTAAGGTGAAGGCATGCTCAGGCGGCCTCATTGAGGCCTATGATACTCAGCAGGAAGCTGCCTAGTTATGTGACCCAGCGAAATCTGGAAAGTTTCGCCGTTTCTCTGTCGTTCTCACCATTCACGGCGGACCAATGCCAGTTGGCGGTTCGCCGTGTCAGGCTCGCAAGGATCGACGCTGAAACGAGGCTCAGAGATCAGCTTCAAAAAAAGAGGATCTAGCCATCCCGCCCGTTCATTGATCGAGCGTGTGCTAGCGACAGCTTTTAATCTCCATCGCCACCCTATATGCACGTCGCCACGAGCGGCAATATTGCCGCTCGTGAAGCAATCGATATTGAGGGCATAGCAGATGTTAACGCGCGCCGAACGATTGATGCTGTGGAATCAGTATGAAATTTTAAAAACACTCAGCACCAACAAGTACGATCAGAAAAGCTACGAAGAAAAGCAAGAGATCGTCGCAAAGGGCTATGAGCAATTTTACGGTGACTTGCACGTTGGAATTGATGACGACACTGTGAGCCGTGCCGAAACATCGGAAGTCATCCAGATTCTGGACATGTTCCGTGCCATTCAGTCGGCCTGCGAAAAGCACAAATACACGCCGAAGAGTCCGTATACAAAATTCGACGGCTTCGACGGGAATAACGACCACCCGCAGTTTGGAATCGCGCAATTCCTAAGGAAAGTTCAAGGCAAGTGGGCTGAGCAAAAAGATCGACCCGCGAATTCCCACAGTCCTATGAGTCTTCCGCGATACAGGGCGATGCTTGAAAGATGGAAAGCGCTCGGCGACGGCAGGTATGAACTTACGCCCGATGACGTAGAGGCTATCTCAGGTTAACAGCCGGCCATTTTCTGGGGATAGGCCGTGGTCACCCTTTGCGAGGGGCAGGGTGGCTGACAAATTGCGACAATGCGATTCCTTTTCGCCTTCAATCGAGGCTTTGTCGTCACAATGAGCGTGTGGGCGAAAGTCGGGGGCTTTATAGCCGCCGTCACGGTCACCGCCGCTGCGCAGCTTTGGGAGTATCCCTACCCACGTTCGCTATTGTTCGGTATCGGGGTTCAATGCGGCCTGATCGCGTTATCTCTGGAACTATGGGCGAGCAGTGCTAGAGCCACACTATCGGCGAAAGAGGAAAACGCAGTATTGCCTCTCGAAATCATAGTGGCTGCTCCTTTGCTGCTCTACCTTGCCTATTTGGCTTACCTTTTTCCTAGTTCCCTCATTCCAAAAGGGCAGGCGTTGATGGCCTGCGCCAGCTACGAAGCGTCTGAGATCTGCAACGCGAAGAAAACGACGTTATCGGATGATAAGGTGACGGAGTAGGGCCCGGGCCATGCAAGATCAGATGCGCCAAGGTTGGCAGCGGTGACGTTTCAGAAAGCCTTAGCCAATTTCTATTACACGGGCTCTTATGTCGACCTACCTCTTGCCCTTAGTGGCGGCCTTGGTCGCCGGAGTTGTTGCGTATTTTCTCGCCCAGATCGTCTGGAGCGTGATCGCTTCAGTGTGGACCAAGCTGGGGCCGATCTACTTTTTTGCGTTCGTCGGAATCGGTGTTTGGACCATCCATAAGTGTAATCAAAATTATCGCGAGTACCAGGCAACAGCTTATCATGATTGCCTGTGGAAATACGAAACGGACTCTTATGTCAGGTTCAACACGTCGCGGATGCGATCCGGCTTCGACTGGAGAGATAGCCTTTCCGAAGCCGCCAGTGGTCCATGTGCGCATCTGAAGCCCTAGTGCTTCGTTCACCGAGCTTGTTTGCAGCGGAAGGGGATTGCCGGGAAGCGTAGCGACTTGCGGAGTGTTCTATAGAAGTTGCACATTTCGACAGGCGCGGTCGGGCAAGTCGAACCTCTCCCTTTTTTCAGGCTCACCGAGAACCCTTTAAAGCCAAAGGTAATCGGGATTGGACAGCGCCTTATTGATCCACCAGTTCAGCATAGAATTTGAACCCTCGTAGATGCAGCCTACGGGACCGCTGTACCAATCCCCCAAATTTCCTCCATTTAGCCAGTGGCCCGGCGGCAGTTTGTGCCCGATCTCCTTACCCATAAGATCTCGACATTCGAAGTATGAATCGAAGCGCGAATACCATCGTTCATAGCGATGCTTTTCTTTGCTGAACGCATAGCCAACCCAGGGCGCGTAGTTAGATGGTTCCGCATTAGAAACGGTGAGAGGGTTCCCTTTAGGAAAGACGATTTGATAGGCCAATAGGAACACAATTACCGCAAGCAGCAGTTGTACCTTTTTCATCTGCACCTCGCATGGAGCTCGGCCGACTCACAAAATCTTGCCGGGATAATAGTGACCAAGCGACCGGAGAGAAGCCTGGCTTCCGCAAGCGCCGAGATTTCCACTGCTTGTTCTCAATGGATTTAAAGCGGTAAGTATTCTGCGCCCAACATTTGACATAAGTAAGATAGCATACTAACCATGTCGCGCTAAACATGGAGCGACATCATGGGGCCAAAGCCCGGATACAAAGCACCGTCACGAGATGGAAAGGTCTCAATGTTGATCCATCTCGATGAGGAAGTCCGCAGAGCGTTTAAGTTGGCGACGATCGAACGTGGCGAGACCATGCAAGATGCTGTCGTCGGTTTTATCACACAGTATGCGACGCCGGTTTTGAAGCGGATGAAGCGGAAAGACCGGCTCTGAACCTAGACAACCGTTCAAGGAGAGAGAGCATGCAGGAGGAATGGCCCGGCAAGATCAGCGAAAAGATAGCAGTCTAGATCTAAAGACGACCGACGAACGCAAAACGTGCTTGGGAAGCGAAAACCGATTAGTATACAAAATACTTTATTGCGTCTTGTATATTAAGTAAGGAACGCTTCAATGGATTTCGATATAGATGGCATAACTGATCGCATCAGAACTTCTGAACCGGCAATTGAGCACGAAGATCGCATAATAATTTACAGGGCGGTTTGTGACACTGTCACGGCAACAACTGAAGTAATTTATGAATTACCTGAGATTGAAGTGACTCCTCGATTGGAGACCACTCGGTTCGCGCCCGACCCTCGTCAAGGCGGTAACTCGAAAAAGGTTCGCAATATCAGAGTCAATTGGGAAAGCGTCAAAGACAAATCGGCGAGGTGGGTTCCATCAATTGCTGGGGCAGTTGCTAAGCCTTGGCTGGCTCCGTTCGTGGTCTTATGCATATGGCGAGATGTGCAAGGTTTAATGGAGGTTAAACTTTCGCCGCATCACGCCGCCGCAATTGAAGCGATGTGGCTCGCATGCGATTCTGACATGCGGATAAGCCGAAACACAGCATTTACCGAAATAAACTCGCTGCTCAAAAAATATAGCATCCCGATCTTTGATGAACCGGAGTTTGAAAGCTGCCTCCAAGTCCTTTCTAAACTTAAAAGTATCGAGTTCGATGAAGGAAGCATTCGCATTGTAGAGTGGGTCTGTCGCAGACGTCCTCTGAGGCAACGACGCGCCACGTGAATGCCGTGCCGCACATTCTTCATCCAGGGATCGTCCGCCCGTCCGGTCGCGAAGTGATGCTCGAAGCGATCGAGGCCATCCATTATACGTCGGTGGCGCATCCTGATTGGCTCTATGCGTTACACCAGCCGGAGCCGCGAAATGACTGATTACGAGTGCGCGAGGAGAGGCCGTGGGGCGGCTCGCCGGGCGCGATCCAACTCTCTGGTGAGAAACAAATCGTGATTAAAGCCCATTTCGAAAGAGAGCGGGTGCGCCTCCACGCATGCTAGAGTTATCGCTTCGCTGAAACTGGAGGAAGACATGTCAGGTAGCAAGCCCGCCCAACCTCCCACAAGTACGGACACGAGGACGAACACAGACACCAATACTGAGCCGAATAAAGACAAAATCACCAGTCAGGGCAGCAAAGACAAAAATCTGAACGACGCCAGCGACGGCAAGGCGAAATAGATTGCGCGCTTTAGCGATCGCCGAGACGAGGACATTGACACCTCCGCGCTAGGGCTTTTAATGCCGCCGAAAGCGGAACTGAGCCATGCGCGCACGGCGAATTGTGCAGACCGGTGCATTTGACCCTGATGACGTAGAACGTCTTCAGGAGGCATTGGAAGCCGCATGGCTGCAGGTGGAAGCTTCCATACCCGATAGGGAACGGGATGCCTCTCGGGAACACCTTGCAACGGTTGTTGTCTCCGCCGGAAACGTATCCGATCTTGACGCCGAAGAGCTTGCGACCGTCGCCGTTCGAACGTTTTTATCCATTCGCGCAAGCACGCAGTCACCGCCCTGACTTTTGGGAAACGCCCAACATTCGACATAGACATGATGTCATGTAGTAATTGCTGGTCACGACTGACGTGCTAAACAAGGCCATCTCCAATGCGAATTGAGAAACAGGATATGGCTAAGGATCTGCCGCCGTCGCGCCAGGATAAAGTGCAACTGACAATATGGATCGACCCGGAACTTCGCTCGGCAATGAAGGTCACTGCGGCGGAAAACGGCGTAACGATGCAGGATGCGATTGAAGCATTCTGCATGGAGTACGCCGCGGCGGCATTGAAGCGGATGAGGCGAAAATCGGATTGATCCTCAACCCGAAAGAGAGACGACATGGACTATGAATGGCCCGAGTTTCGTCGCTGGTACGAACTGACAATGGAAGAGCAGCGGATTTACGCCGAGGAAGACGAGAGCAGCCACGATCGGCTGCTTGATGCGCTCGACGAAGAGCGCGGACCGCTTGAGCAAGCGATGCTCAGTCGCGAGCCACAAAACTTACAGCATCTTGGGATGCTCGCTGTCATCGATCTCTGCTATGCCGAAAAACGCGACGATGCAGGCATTCCCCTGGAGCACCATCTTGCGTTCGGCATCACGAAGCGTGACGCGCATGTTGTTGAAGGCGTTCTAAAGCTAGCGCTGGCGCAGAGCTTGTTGCCGGGTGTCGTTATTCATGGGGGTTCGGCGTGATGGCAAAGGCAAAATCTGGCTCTCGTGCACTCAGTGCGAAACCGGACAAGCGCGTTTCGGCTGTTAAAGAACTACCAAAAGAGCCTGCCAAATCGAGGATGGAGGCGCTGGCTTTGGAATACGATTTGCTGTGTGCAGCGACAGAAGCGATACGCAAGGATGGAGAAAAGCCAAGTCCGCATTTCATCAACGTCGTTGATCGCCGTTTGCCCGCAATCGAGGAACTGTTATCGACGAGCGAGCCTACAAACATGAACGATCTTTTCATCTTTGCCGTCATGATGAGAAGCAAGCTCGCTATTCTTCGGGATAGCGTCAGAACTCTGATTGATCACGAGCCGTACGGCAATTGCGCGCGCGTGTTGACGATCGAAGACTATCAGGAAGTCACGCCGGATATCCGGTCCAACGTTGAGGCTTTGCAAGCGATGATCTCCACGATGCTCGGTGGATTTGAGCGCGTGTCAGGAACGACCCCGAAGAATCTTGGGATTGGGCGGATCGCCCAAAGCCCGGACGGCAGCGAAAGAGTTTGAACAAAAAAGCCCCGGAACCTTTCGGCGCCGGGGCTCATCAGTTTCCGAGTTTCAGTTTCAGGCGCAAGCCCTATGGATTGTCACTTTCGGAGCGTCTTCGCCGTGCCGGTTCCTATATTCGTTGCGAACAACATGGAACTGCGGTTTGACGCCCTTGGCGCGGAGTTCCGCCGCGATCGCGTTGGCCTGCTTTTGCCTCTGTGATCTTGGCTTCTTGCCGCCCGGAGGCGGTTCCACATGGTTCGGAACCGCCGTGGAACTTGTCTTTTCAGTCTTCTCGGTTCCGGTTCCATGTGCACCGTAGGCGATCAACGTTGCTGCCATGACGTTGAGCCCGATCGACTTGAGCAGAGCTTCGATCAAGCTGAGCGCCCAAGGCGGAACGCCCGTGGTGTCGGAGAGTGACGTTGGCGACGCCGGCAGCGGGTTAGCTTCCAACGTCGCTTTCGCCGCTGCAACGTCCGCCTCGTGCTTGGCTTCCGCCTCGTCGATAGCAGCCGTCAGTTCATGTTCCGCCGCCACGATGTCGGCCCGCCGATCTTCAGCGGCGGCAGCAATCGCCGCAGCCAGATCCGTGCGAGCCTTCGTCACTTCAGCCTGCTTCTGTTTGCACATGGTCATGCATCCGTCAGCAGCTTCTTTGTCAGCAACAAGCTGAGCAGCATCGAGAGCCCTTTGGGCGTCCCGAACGCGCTGGGATTCACCGCTGGCCTTGGCGTCGGCAAGGGCTTGTCTCGCCGCCGTCAGTCTCATCGTGGCCGGCGCTACATTCTCGATTTCTTTGAGATTCTCGGCAGCATCGGTGTGCTTCTGCATTTTCTCGCGGAGCGGTGCGGTTGCTTCGTCTTGTGTCGCAACCGATGTCTTCGCCGTCATGTAGAAGTTGTACCCTTCGCCGCACATCAAGCCGACGAGGATCATGGCCAGGAGGCGGCCAGAGCCTTTCCGACCGGCCCCGAGTGCACGGGCGCCAGCGAAGACGCTAACGCCGCCAGCAACTGCGAGAACGGCTGACGACGACAGATAAGCCGACATTCCCGGGCCGCTGTGGGCGATGGTCCAGTTGATGCCGGCGAAAAGCGCGCAACATCCGCCGAGCGTCGCGAGGTCTTCTGTGGTTTTGGGAAATCTCATCGGCTCGTCCCCTCTTCTTGATTGAAGAAGGGGATCAGCGTCAGCACCCCGACGAGCAACACCGGGGAGAGCGTGACGAGCAGTGGGATTAGGTTTAGAGTGTCCATTGGATTTTGGCCTTTCTAGCGAAGGTTGGAATCAAGGCCTCGTCCGGTGCTTCGAACCACCGTGCGGGGCCGCTTTGTTTTTGGGTATGCTTCGCCGTTCCTCTTTCGAGGTCCGTTTCGGGCTTGCTGGAGGTCCTACATCGTTAGCCGGTTCCGAAGGGGTGGAGACTTCGGAGACCTTTCCCGTTTCCCTTCTTTTGCGAACCTGTCGCTTCGGGGCGTTCGGGGCCGGGTTTTGTTCGGGCCAGCCCTTGCCGTCTGTCAATAAATGTAAGACAATTATAGACAGAACGCAAGAGGCTTGACGTAATTATTTGTCATACATATATTTACGACATGGAACAAATCGGAACGGATGACATGGTTGCGCGTAAATCGGGGCCTGGGCGGCCGTCTAAGCCCGCGTCGGAACGTCAGGCTCAAGTCGCTGTGCGGTTTCCTCCCGCCCTTCTGGCTGAGGTCGATGCGCTCGCCGCAAGCCGCCTAGACGCGCCGGACCGATCGAGCATCATCCGAGAGTTGGTCGCTGAAGCTCTGTCAGCACGGAAACAAAAGGGGCGGAAATAGATGGACGAGAAACTTCAGAAGGCCATCGAGGCATTCAAGCGCGGCGGCGGCCGATACGAGGACGCCCTCAAGGCCCTCAGCAGCGTCTACATCCCCAAACCGCGCGACGCTGAAGTGATCGCCTTCGCACAGCACAAGCTCGCCGGGCGGGCATTGAAGAAAGGCTCAGGCTGATGGACGACATCCTCCGAGCCTGTGACGACCTTGCCTTCGTCCGCATCGACGGCGATGACCTGCAGCGCTGGGCGGCCACGGCTCGCCGCTTGGAACCCGTTACGGATGTCGTTACGGCAACGGTTACCAATCTCCACGTCAATCGTTGCCAAGGGAGCTTGGCTCAGTGCGCGAACGCTGCCAGATTTGCGGCTGAGATTGCCTCGGAACCGGAGCGCACAATAACAGTGGCATTGGCCGAGGATTTCGAGCGGCACGTGATGCAAGGGCATTGAGCGGGAATGTTTTTTAGATCGGCAGCCCTGGCCCGAGACCCTGGCCCTAGTACCCGGCCCGACACCCTGCCCCGCGCCCCTGGCCTCAGTACCTGGCCCGAGACCCCGGACCCTATCCCTGCCCTTCGAAGCCATCCCACGTCGCGCCGGAAGCCATCCAGAAAGCCGACACCGATTTTCCGGCTCTGCCGTGAACCGGCAAACCCAGCCCGCCTACAAGCGGCGAAACTCCTACGGATCCTGCGTGAAACAGTCCCGGAGGCGAAAGGCTGCTGGCTAATCGTGGGCGACCTGGAGAAGTCTTATCGGGAAATAGCCGCGCAAGAAGAATGGCCGCTCCTGCGCTGGGCCGCGATCGGTTGCGAATTGGCCAAGCTGACGCCGCGAAAAACCGTCAAGCTCAACCGCAAAAAGCATGTGGCATACCGCCTGCGCTAAACGGTTTGTTGGTTTCATCGTTGGCATGAGCGTTTCCGGCCTCAAGCCAATGATTTGATTTCGCTAGCAATCCATCATCCAATGTTGATGCTGGCGGGCCCACCACATTTTTTGCGCCCAGCCGCCACACCCCCCTGCGCGCGATGGTTCCGGTTCGAGGTTTCTCCTCTCACCTCCCCTATTACGCGTCTGCTGAATTTCCTCCTGATCCATCTGTCAGCGCCCCATCGACGGAGCGCGCGGATGATCGCACGGCTCCGTCGTTTAACTGGTGGAGAGCTGACGTCGTGCGTCAGTAGTCGACGACGCCGTCCAAAGCGTAGTGCTTGATGGTCTTGCGGTTCTTGATCAGCTCATCGATCGACGGCTCGCTCTTCAGGGCGCGTTCGATCGCCAGCTTCATAGCCTTGTAGTTCGTATTGTAGAGATCTTTCTTGTCGAGTTCGGCGTGGTCGGCGCAGCGCGGGTCCAGCCAGATCGTCACGACGATGCAGATCTCATCGACGATCGCCTTCGGAATAATTCCCTCAGCGACGCTATCGACGACGGCATCAGCGATCGCGGCCTGCACGACACCGCCGAGCAGTTCGACATACTCGCCGGAGGCGATCGTCACCTTCGTCGTCATCATGGTGGCCGGACGCGCCATCTGGTTGAGATCGCGTATTGCGAAAAACCGGGTGTGGCCGACGCTCTGACCCATCATGCTGGCGAATGCATGCCCCACTGGGCCGTTGACCGAACCGATCAGCACCTCGGGCATAGCATCAGTGTACTGACCCGGAGCTGCGAGTACAGTCGCCTCACCGGCCTTGAAAATAATATCGCTCATGCATTCCTCTCTTGATGGTTCCATTTCAGCCTGCGATCGGTGGACTGGATCAGCCTCAAACGATGCGCCCGGTCACCGCTTTCTTAGCTTGCAACCAACCGGCCGCCACGAAGAAAATCGAACAATAGAGTTGCGCCGCACCGACACCTGATGGTGTCACGCTCAGTTCAGCGCGGGCGGCAGATGCTGAGCTGCCGTGGTTTCAATTGGTCTGCACGGCTGGCGATTAATCTGATCGTTAATTTAAAACAATCATCACTTCGAATTGGCATACGGCGAAATAATCGCCGATCTTTCTGACAGCGCAGGTTCATCTCCCACGGTTGGTGCTCACTCCAATGGCCATTTTTGGACTTTTCGACATGCCTCGTTCCAGCAACGCAGTTTTGGGCCTCGTAGGCGCGGCGGTGCTCATCGCTCTATCGACATCGCAGGTGTGCCGCGCCGACAGCGCGGCGCCTGCGCCAGCCAAGGACCATCAAACGCCTTGGGTCGTACCGGACATCGACAAGCTGCCGGATAATGATTGGGGCCGCACCGTGCGTCACGGTCGCGATCTCATCGCCAAAACATCCTCGCTAATCGGCCCCGAAGTCAAAGATCCGGCGCACCGTTTC
The DNA here is from genome assembly GCF_047497105.1 of Hyphomicrobium sp. DY-1. Classification (NCBI taxonomy): domain Bacteria; kingdom Pseudomonadati; phylum Pseudomonadota; class Alphaproteobacteria; order Hyphomicrobiales; family Hyphomicrobiaceae; genus Hyphomicrobium; species Hyphomicrobium sp. DY-1. The sequence goes on from NZ_CP134870.1 coordinate 4,381,118, forward strand.
GCCGGCAACAACCTCAATTGCCAAAGCTGCCATATCAATGCCGGCACGAAGCAGTTCGGATTGGCGCTGGTCGGCGTTTATGCCGATTTTCCGAATTATCGAAAGCGGTCGGGCAGCGTCGGCTCGATGGAAGATCGCATTCAAGGCTGCATGCAGCGCAGCATGAACGGCAAAGCACTTCCCGAGGACGGACCGGAAATGATCGCGATGCTCTCCTATCTGAGGTTTTTGTCAGATGGCATTCCGGTTGGCGCAAAAACGTTCGGGCGCGGCACCGGCGCTATGCCCGAACTCAATCGCGCCGCCGATCCCGTCCGCGGCAAGACGATCTACGCGAACATGTGCGCCGCTTGTCACGGCGCCGACGGCCTGGGTCAGCGCGTCGGCAAAGTCGGCGATGCAAAGGGCTATATCTTCCCGCCGCTTTGGGGGCCTGACAGCTACAACGACGGCGCCGGCATGGACAGGCTGATCGACGCCGCCAACTTCATTCACAACAACATGCCAGCGGGTACGACGTGGAAAAATCCAACGCTGAAGCCTGAGGATGCGTGGGACGTCGCCGCCTACATCGACACGCAACCTCGGCCGCAAAAAGCGCATCTCAGTCGCGATTTTCCGAACCGGCTGCAAAAGCCCATCGACACGCCCTATGGGCCTTATGCGGACGATCTGCCGGAGAGCGAGCACAAGCTTGGGCCGTTCGGGCCGATCATCGACGCCGACAAAAAGCTCAAGGACGACGCGAAGCACTAGCTTCCCCCAGCCCTTCGGCGCGTTCGCGCTCCGAGTGGCCTCACATGAAGACCCGGAGTTGAAAATGACCATGACCGGCAGACGACAGGCGTTACAGGCAATCGGCCTGGCGCTAGCTGCGGCCTCAGTCGGAGGCCTCACACGCGAAGCCGACGCCGCTGCACCCAATGACATTCCAGCGGGCGCGTCGGCTCTCGCAGACCTCACCGACAGGCTCGCCAAGGCTCCGCGCCGCCGTGACTTCAAAACCGTGCCGATGATCCTCGATCATTCCGATCAATGGGATGACGAGGCTCTGAAGGAAGTCCTCGCCTACAAGCCCATCACCAAGCAGGCCTGGGACGTGACGGACATCGCAGGCCCTTGGCTCAATGTGATGCGCAATTCCATCAATGCGCAGGTCTGGTCATTCAAGCATCCGGATTTTCTGGTCGTTTCGGCAACGCACGGCTCGGCGCATTACGCGCTCTACGATCAGGAGATGTGGGACAAATATCAGTTTGCGAAGATCGTCGGCAAAGGCTTCGAGAAGAACACGCTGATCCTCGATAAGCCCGCAGCGTCCGCCAATTCTGCCGACTATGAAAGCCCGACGGGCGTGTTCTCCCCGCTGAACAACTCGATCCCGGCCCTGCAAAGGCGCGGCGCCGTTTTCATGTCGTGCCACAACGCCATCTGGGAGCAGGCGACCAAGCTGCACGAAAAAGGCGTTAATCCCGACAAGCTTGAAGTCGATGCGCTCGCGGCCGAGCTAACGAACCATCTGATCCCCGGCGTGGTTCTGATTCCCGGCGCCGTCGCGACACTTCCTGAACTGCAGCAAGCGGGGTTCCACTATGCGCGCTAATTCCATCGTTAAAGCGGTTTTCGGAGCAGGCATCGCCGGAGCAGTGGCTCTGGGTGCAATGTCAGCACAGAGCGCCGAGCAAAACGCACCGAATATTTTCCCGCCTTGGCAGCACGGCTTCAACAACGACGCGACCGACCGCGGCTTCGAATTCACCGTACCGCAGGTCGATAACCTTGCTGATTTCCACGGCAGCGTCACCGATCCCAAGCTCGTGCTCTACGTCGGCGGCAACTACTTCTTCGCCATGGCGCCACTGGTGCATCAGTTCGAGCAAGCGCATCCGGAATTCAAAGGCCGGATCTATTGGGAGACGCTGCCGCCGGGGCTTCTCGTGCATCAAATCAAGGCGCACGGCGTCGTCACCTCGGGAAACATGACGTGGACTGCAAAACCGGATGCGTATTTCGCCGGACTTGTTGCCGTCAAGCGGCTCGTCGATGACGGCACGCTAGCCGGTCCTCCGGTTCCTTACGTCAAGAACACGCTGACGATCATGGTCCCCAAGGACAATCCTGGACACGTCTCTGGACTTGCGGATCTCGGGCGGGCGGGCTTGCGCATTGCGATGCCGAACCCGGAATTCGAGGGCGTGGCGCGGCAGATCAAGGCGTCGCTGAAAAAAGCTGGCGGCGAGGCGCTCGAAAAGAAGGTCTACGAAACGAAGGTCGCCAATGGTGGCACAATTTTAACGCACATCCATCACCGGCAGACGCCACTGTTCCTGATGCAGGGTCACGTCGATGCCGGCGTGACGTGGCTGTCGGAAGCGATGTTCCAGGAGCAAGTCGGAAACCCGATTACGAACGTCGTCATTCCAACGGATCAGAACACAACTGCGACTTACGCCGGAGCGATGGTCAAGGGCGCCGCCCACCCAGAAGCGGCCAAGATGTGGCTCGACTTTATCCGCTCACCTTCAGCACTGAAGATTTTTGAAAAGTACGGCTTCACGCCCGCTTGAGCGGAGGCATTGAGCGTCAGGACATTGAAGGCAGCGCGCTTAAAACCGCGCACTGCCTTTGACGCTGATGCTGCTGAGGCTCGTATCTTCGGCGTAATGGCCGTCGTACTGCAGGCTCAGCGTTGCGCCGTGCATATTGATGAGATCAACGCCAGCGCTCACATCCGCAAAGAGCGTATCGAGCTTGGTGGCCGTCGTGAAGCCAGCAACGTCTGGCGCGTCGGCAAAATTGGTGTTGAGAAGAAACTGATCCGTGTCCTGCCACGTCAAACCCGCCCTTACGAACGGACGGATCGTTACGAAATTGTGGACGTTCTTCTCGCTGCCGAATTCGATGCCCGGCGACACGCTGACGACCGTATCGCTTTTTCCAGCAACCGCCAGCGCCGCTCCGCCGCCGTCATTTTCAGTGAAGCCGTCGAGCGAGACATTGGTGATCGCTGCATCGACCAGCGGCTTCACATAATAGTTGTCGTGTTGGAAGGAATAGCCGGCGTGCAACTGGCCCGACACGTAGTTGATATCGTTTTTGGAATGCGCCGCGCTGCTGAAGTCACCGAACAGCATGGTACGGTCGGTGTCGAAAGTGCTCCAGCCGCCAGTGACGCCCGCTGCAAACAGCCACTGGCCAGGATTGTATTTGATGATGCCGCCGACGTTGGCGCGGTCGCCTTCGCTCGTTGCGACACCGCTCGAAAGGGAAACGCTATCGTAGCCGGCAGCGAAACCGAGCCGCCAATCCGGCGCGAGGGCAATCTGGCCGCCTGCGGAGAACGAGCCCGTCGTCGCGTGCGCGCCAATGTCTTCGGATGTGCGGTCGAAATCGGAGAAGCGCGCACGGGCACGAACCCACAGACACTGGCCTTCGCGCGCGATCGACACGCCCTGCTGCCCGGCGACCTTGCAGCTCATCAGATCGTTGGCGAACTGCTGACTCCCGTAAAGTGTTTCAACAAGGCCGTAGTTGTAGATCTCAGGCGACAATTGATTGAGTGCGCCGGCCAGTTCTTTTTGGTCGGATGCGCCCGCCAGCGCATTGGTGACCGTCGTCAGAGCACCGGCGTCCATGGCCGCATTGATCGAGGTGACCATCGCGCTCTGGTTGCGGTTGAGCGATGCGAACGACAACGCATTCGGTCCGAGGTAGATCAGGCTTACGTCATCGATGGCGAATTCGCCGTACGAGCCGGACACCCAATCCGCATCGAACAACACCTGCGCGGAACCGGCATCAAGTTTTACAACCGACGTAGATTCCTTCAGGTCATTGCCGGTGATATCCGACCGTGAAAAAACGGTAATCCCAGCAACTTTGGCGGTGAGTGACCACGTGTCTCCTGCCATCGCCGCATAATAAAACTGGAATTGATATTTGCCGCTTTTAGTCAGCGTTACGTCCTGGCTAAGCGTTGCACCGCCGGAGTAGGGATTGGCGAAATAATTGCCGCTGTGCGCGGGCATGCCACCTAGGCCGTCGGGCAAGACGTCTATCGCACCGGCCGTTTCCCAGTCCGAAAGCCCACTTTCGAAGCTCGGGTTCTGGATTAAATTTTCCGTCGAAACAGGCTCCGCCAATGCAGTCATAGGCAGCATTGCCAGCATGACGAATGTAGCAACGGCAGCGGGGAGTGACAGGGACCGCGGAAGGCGCGGCGTCCGAGAGAAAGAGGCGCCACTTGTCCGATCTGCCATCTGCGTCATCATTCCAATTTCGGTATTCCAATTGTCGGGCGCATCGACGTCCAGACGCTCCTGACCTATGTTCAGTTAGCCGATTCGGCACATTGCTCTAAGGCTCGGTGCGGGAGACTGTGGATTATTGAGTCTTTGATGCATGTTCGCCACGCAAGCCCATAGAAGATTTGGATAAATACAATCCGCCCACGCCCATTTGATACCTCAATAAATCGGCCGTATTTGCCTTCCAGAAGCGGCTCCGAAACGTCGGCGATGGCTTGCGCGTTTCGGTTTGGGCAAACAGCGGCAATCCGCTTTAGGGAGACGGCACCCGCCGCCTGATGGACACGCAATCCTCGCAAACCGAACCGCAAACGCTTTGGCGCCATTCGCCGCTGCAGTACTTCCTGTGGGGACGCGGTTTTTCGAAATTCGCTTCGCAGATATTGACGGTTGCAGTCGGCTGGCAGGTCTATGACCTGACGAGCAGCGCGTTCGACCTCGGCATGGTCGGCCTCGTGCAGTTCCTGCCGACGGCCATTCTGGTGTTCGTGGCCGGGCACGCTTCCGACCGGTACGACCGCAAGCGCGTCATTCAGCTTTGCCAGATCGTCGAGGCGACGGCGGCGGTTTTTCTGGCTTGGGGCAGCTACGAGGGCTGGATTACGGTGCCGCAAATCTTCGTGGCTGTCGCCGTGTTCGGCGTCGCGGGCGCATTCGAAAGTCCAGCGACGGCGGCGCTGCTTCCGGGCGTTGCGCCGAACGGCTTACTGCAGAAGGCGACGGCGCTCTCGACCGGCGTTTTTCAGTTCGCGGCGATCAGCGGACCCGCAATCGGCGGCCTCGCCTATGGCATTTCGCCTGCCGTGCCTTACGTCATCATGACCGTGTTCTGGATTATTGCGTCAGTGCTTAATGGCGCCATCGTACTCGACCGGCCGGTCGCGCCGCGCGAATCGCCGACCGCCGGCGCGCTGTTTGCGGGTGCGCATTTCGTCAGAAACAATCCGGCGATCCTTGGCACGATCTCGCTTGATCTCTTCGCGGTGTTACTGGGCGGCGCGTCGGCATTGCTGCCGATTTATGCGCGCGACATCCTGCACACCGGACCTTGGGGTCTCGGCATGCTGCGCGGTGCGCAAGCCATCGGCGCTTTGATCATGACCGGCATTCTGGCGCGCCATGCGATTACAAAGTACGTCGGCATGCGCATGTTCCAAGCTGTGATCGTGTTCGGGATCGCGACTGTCGTGTTCGCGCTTTCGAAAGAGGTCTGGCTATCGGTTCTCGCCCTCGCCGTGATGGGTGCAGCCGATACGATCAGCGTCGTCATTCGCGTGTCGCTGGTGCAGTTGGCAACGCCCGACGACATGCGTGGGCGCGTCGGTGCGGTAAACTTCCTGTTCATCAACGCCTCGAACCAGCTGGGTGAATTCGAGAGCGGAATGACGGCGGCTTTGCTCGGCGCGGTCCCCGCGGCCGTTCTCGGCGGGCTCGGTACGATTGCGGTGGCGCTGATCTGGATGAAGCTCTTTCCCGTGCTGCGCAACCTGCAGCGCCTGGAATGAAGGTCAATCAGCTTTCGAGACAATCACGCGAGATCTGGTCGATGGTGCGAACACCCGCGAGCGCCATCGTGACATCGAGTTCCTTGGCGATGAGATCAATGGCTTTGGTCACACCTGTTTCCCCTGCCGCGCAAAGCCCGTAAAGATAGCTGCGGCCCAGCCAACATGCGCGAGCACCAAGCGCGAGGGCGCGGAACACGTCCTGGCCGGAGCGAATGCCGCCATCGAAATGCACTTCCACGTCGTCGCCGACTGCATCGATGATGCGCGGCAACATTGAGATCGACGAGGCCGCGCCATCGAGCTGGCGGCCACCGTGGTTGGAAACGACGATCGCCGACGCACCGCTTTTGACGGCCATCCGCGCATCGTCGGCGTCCATGATGCTTTTGATGATGAGCTTGCCGGGCCATTGCTCACGAATCCAGGCGACGTCGTTCCACGACAGCGCCTGGTCGAACTGGCTGTTGATCCAGTCCATATAGGAGAGAAGATTTTCGGTGCCGGGAATGCGCCCGGCGACGTTGCCGAAGGTCTTGCGCTTGCCCATCAGCACGTTCGCGATCCAGGCAGGTTTCGACGCGATGCGACCAATCGTTTTGAGCTTGATGCGAGGCGGAACGGTCATGCCGCTGCGCACGTCGCGATGACGTTGGCCGAGCACCTGAAGATCGACCGTCAAAACCAATGCGCTGCAATTCGCCTTACGCGCACGCGCAATGAGATCGGCCACGAAGCCGCGATCCTTCATGAAGTAGAGCTGAAACCAGAACGGCTTCGAGACGGCTTCGGCCACGTCTTCAATGGAGCAGATCGAGAGCGTGCTCAGGGTGTAGGGAATACCGGCCTTCTCGGCGGCGCGTGCCGCAGCGATCTCGCCGTCACGATAGGCCATACCGCTGAGACCAACCGGCCCCAACACAAGCGGCAAAGGCTGCGTCTCACCCAGCACTGTCTGGATTTGATTGCGATTGGCGGCGCCTGCCAAGACGCGCTGGCGGATCTTGATGTTCTGAAGATCGCGAAGATTGGCGACGAGCGTCGTTTCGGAATACGAGCCCGACTCGTAATAGCCCATGAAATCGCTTGGAACGCGCCGGTGCGCCAAACGCCGGAGATCGTCGATGCAAGCTACCGATTTAAGGGCCGCGGAGGCTGATCGAAGCACGTCAGCAACTCACTACCAGCATCAAATCAGCATTCGGCTTCGCTGACGGAGATGACAACGCCGGAATGCACCGATTTAAGCTGACGAACATCGTCAAGCGCTTCCGCCCAGACGTTGCAGGGTCCGGCCAAACGGATTTCACCCCGCGTGCGCGACAGTGGCGTTGGACCGAAGCCGATGGAAATTGCGTCGCCTTCCGGCCAAAAAACAATGTCACCGGCTTTGACGGTGACACGGGCATCAGGCTCGGCTGCTGAACTGACCGGAGCGTCGAAATAGATTTCACCGCCCCAAGTCCGCGCCGCAGACTCGATGGGCAGTGCGGCCCATATCCGTTCGGCCGTAGGCGTGTCGAGCAGCCTTGCGCGAATGGCAACACTCCCGGCCCGGATCACGATCTTTCGCATACCGCACAAATCCCGATCAGCACTTCGCGACCGGGATGAGAATGCGGCCGCAATGGGGAAGTCTCTCATCGAGAACCGCAGTCAGCAAGCCTTTTACGGGTCTCGAACGCGAACAAAATGTCCTGCGCGCTCGAAAATCGCGCAGGATTTGCCGTTTGCGCGGCGCAATGTGTTTATTGCGATTGCGAAAGACGGCCGCGCCTGGCGTCATTTGGCAACGGCCGAATTGCAATGCGATCACTTCGGCGCAGGTCCGAACACCAGCGAGGTGTTCAAGCCGCCGAACGCGAGCGAGTTCGACATCGTATAGCCGAGCTTCATTTCGCGGCCGACGTTCGGGATATAGTCGAGATCGCAGCCTTCGCCGGGCTCATCGAGACCAATAGTCGGCGGCGCCCAGTTTTCGCGCATCGCCATGATCGTCGCGACGGCTTCGATACCGCCGCCCGCACCGAGCGGATGGCCGTGCATCGACTTCGTCGACGAAATGGCGAGCTTGTAGGCGTAATCGCCGAAGACGTTCTTGATCGCCTTCGTCTCGTTGAGATCGTTGTCGGCGGTCGCCGTGCCGTGCGCGTTCAGATAGTCAATCTGCTCGGGCGTGATGCCGGCATCTGCAAGCGCATCCTTCATGGCGACGCTCGGGCCTTCGACCGTCGGCTTCACCATGTCCTGGCTATCGGACGCCATGCCATAGCCGCAGAGTTCGGCGAGGATCGTTGCACCGCGGGCCTGGGCATGTTCGAGGCTTTCAAGCACGAGAACGCCCGCGCCATCGGCAAGAACGGTACCGTTACGCTTCTTCGCGAACGGGAAGCAGCCTTCGGGGGAGAGCACGTGCAGCGCCTGCCAGGCTTTCATCGTGCCGTAGTTGATGACGGATTCAGACGCTCCGACGAGAGCGACGTCGACCATGCCGTCACGAATGTAATCTCGGCCGATACCGATCGCGTGCGTCGCTGTCGAGCAAGCCGAGCAGGTTGCGAATGTCGGGCCTTTGACGCCGAATTCGATGCCGACGTGGGCCGCAGCCGACGAACCGATGATACGCAAAAGCGTGAGCGGATGCGTGGCGCGCTTGTTGTGAATGAAGAGATCGCGATAGGCGGTCTCAAACGTCGTCAGACCGCCCGCGCCCGAACCGATGATGCATGCCGCGCGATACGGATCGACGAGCGGCATTTCGAGGCCTGCCATCTTCACGGCTTCGTCTGCAGCAGCGGCGGCGAACCAGGAGTAGCGGTCAGCGAGGGTGATGATCCGGTCGCGCTTGAAGTGCTTCAGGCGCTGCTTGGGATCGAATCCTTTGATCTGAGCGGCGATCAGAATTTTGAGATCGTCGACTGGAAAGCCTTCCAGTTCACTGACACCCGATTTGCCGGCCTTAATACCAGCCCAGAAATCGGGAACGTTCTGCCCGATCGGAGTTACGACTCCGAGACCCGTGACGACGACACGGCGTCCCGGCTTACTATTCGACATCATCAATCTTTCTTGCCTAGCGAATGCGCGGAAACCCCCGGTAGGGGGTTCCGGCCTTCACATATTTAATTTCGACAGAAGATCGCTCGCGGCCATTAAGCCTTGGCTGCGGAAGCCTGCTTTTCGGCAATCAACGACTTCACGCGATCAACGACTGAGCCGACAGTCTTGAACGCTTCGACTTCTTCATTGGCGTTGTATGGGATCTCAATCCCGAAGCCATCTTCAATGTCGAAAACGATCATAGCAAGATCAAGTGACTCGATCTTGAGATCTGTAAGCTGGGTGTCGAGCGAGATATCGTCGCGCGGCTCCTTCATATGCTTCTTGAGGATTTCAATAACCTTAGTCGCGACTTCGTCCATCGGCCTCTCCCACCCTCGCAATCCCTGCGACGGGCCAGTTTTGCTTGGCATCTACTAAATCAAGAGCCCTTGATCAGCAAGCGGGGGGGTCACTTATCCTTAAACAACCGCGAAGTCTAGGTACGGACCGTCGCGCTTGCCCCCTCGTCGCCGACCTCGACCGCTCGCTGCCTCATCGACAGGTGTTTACATGAGCGATCAAGCGCTAGCGTTGGCCGCCGAAAATTGTCTAATATTCGCGCGTCCCTTGCTGGTTACTGCACGGTTTAAGACATCTTCAGCGAAGGTCAACGCGATCCGGATAAAATAAAATCGAGTGACCGGACAGACCATGACAGCAGAAGCCACCTCACCTGTGTCCCAGATGTCGCCCCGGTGGGTCGATCATTACCCGGCAGGCATCGATTGGCGCATGCCAATCCCCAAGGGGACCGTGCCCGGACTGCTGGACGAGGCCGCCGCCCGCTACCCCCAAAACCCCGCCATCGGCTTTCTGGGCCGCTCCACGTCCTATTCGGATCTAGCGGCCGAGGTCGACCGTGTGGCTGCCGGCTTGCAACGGATCGGAGTAAAACGGGGCACCAAAGTTGGGCTTTTTCTGCCGAATACCCCGACTTTTATTGTGTATTATTTTGGGATACTCAAAGCGGGTGGAACCGTCGTCAACTTCAATCCTCTTTATACTGTCGAAGAGCTGACGTTCCAGGCCAGGGACAGTGAGACGGAGATCATGGTTACCCATGATCTGGCCCTGCTGTTCTCCAAGATCGAGGCTTTGCTGCAAGCCAGCGTCATTTCGCGCGCCATCGTCGTGCCGTTCGCCAGCGTGCTTTCGCCGCTGAAATCTGTGCTGTTCCGGATTTTCAAGCGCAAGGACATCGCCAACGTCACGCGCTCGCCCAGCGCGGCGCGGGTGGTCGACGGCCTCGAACTGGCCGCGACGCGAACTCCGTTGTCGCCCGTTGCTATCGACCCCGACAACGATATCGCCGTTCTACAGTACACCGGCGGCACGACCGGCACGCCCAAGGGCGCCATGCTCACGCACGCCAATATCGTTGCGAACACCAAGCAGGTCGTGGCCTGGGGCACCGTTCTGAAGCCCGGCGAGGAGTGCGTGCTCGGCGCCCTGCCCCTGTTTCACGTCTTCGCCATGACGGTCGTCATGACGGTCGGCATCGAGCTGGCCGCCAAAATCGTGCTCATTCCCCGCTTCCAGCTGATCGAGACGCTGAAGCTGATCAACAGCGAAAAGCCTACGATGATGCCGGTCGTGCCGACGATTCTAACGGCGATGCTCAATTTCGAGCACATCAAGTCGTACAATCTTTCGTCGCTCAAATTCTGCCTTTCGGGCGGCGCACCGCTGCCGCTTGAGACGAAACTCAAATTCGAGGCCATGGCGGCCGGATCGACAAAGGTCGTGGAAGGCTACGGGCTTTCCGAGACGTCGCCGGTCTTGACGGCCAATCCGCTCGACGGCGCCCCGGTTTCGGGCTCCATCGGCATGCCGCTTCCGGGCACCATGATTTCGCTGCGAAGTCTGGATGACCCGACGAAAGAGGTTGCGCAGGGCGAACGCGGGGAACTTTGCGCCAAAGGGCCGCAGGTCATGAAGGGCTACTGGAACCGCCCGGAGGAAACCGCGAAGCAGTTCGTCGGCGACTTTTTGCGAACCGGCGACGTCGCGGTGATGGACGAGAACGGCTATTTCGCCATCGTCGACCGCATCAAGGATCTCATTATCTGCTCGGGCTTCAACGTTTATCCGCGGCGCGTGGAGGAGGCGATTTATGCGCACCCCGCCGTCGAGGAAGTGACCGTCATCGGCATTCCCGACCCCTACCGCGGCGAAGCGCCGAAGGCGTTCGTCAAATTGAAGGCCGGCATGACGGCGACGGCACCGGAGATGCTCGAATTCCTGAAAGCCAAAATCTCGAAGATCGAAATGCCAGCGGCTATTGAGTTCCGCGACAGCCTGCCGAAGACCATGATCGGCAAGCTGTCCAAAAAGGAGTTGACCGCCGAGGAAGCCCAGCGCGGCAAATCGGCATGACGGTCAAAACCGCTCCGCTCGCGCGCACCGAAGCGCTCCAACGCGAGAATCCGCGCGAGGCTGCGGCTTATTCGATTTCGGCGCTGGCGAAGGAATTCGGGATCACGACGCGCACCATCCGCTTTTACGAGAGCCGCGGCTTGATCTCGCCGCAGCGGATCGGCACGACGCGGAAATATTCCAAGCGCGACCGGGCGCGGCTTATGCTTATCCTGCGCGGTCGAAACCTCGGGTTCACCGTCGAAGACGTCAGCGAATATCTATCGCTTTACGATTCCGATCCGGGGCAATTAGCGCAGACGCGGCTGCTGCTCGACAAGGTGACGGACGCGATCGACGATCTTGAGACGAAACGGCGCGACATCGAGCGGTCGCTGGCCGATCTCAACGAAATCCGCGCGCGTTGCGATGCACATCTGAAAGCGCGCGAACGTTAGATTCTCGTTGTCGCGTATGGCCTGCTTTAGGCCGAGGATCCATTTCGATGCTCGTGCGGATGCTCGATGGATCCACGGGACGAGCCCGACGACGACAGTATTGCAAATCCATCGAGCTTGCGGCGCTAGCGATAAAGGTCCGCGCGGGTTGGCGGGAGCATGGGCGTGCGTTTCGCGGACTTCGACGCGAGCGTTTGAAATAGCCGCAGCGTGCCCCGCGAGAACGCGAGGCTGACGCCTGCGAGATATGCGACCCAGATGCGATACTTCTCCTCACCCACGTACTGAATCGCCTGGTCCTTGTTTTCCGTCAGTCGCTCGCACCAGAGCTGGCACGTGCGCGCGTAATGCAGCCGCCAGCCTTCGACGTCGTGCACTTCGAAGCCCGCGCGCTCCATGGCGGAGATCGAGTGGCCGATGTCGTCCAGTTCGCCGCCGGGAAAGATGTATTTGGCGATGGCCTTTTTCTCCGGTCGCATGCGGCCTTTGAAAAAACCCGGCTTGTGCTTCGGCGCACGGCGCGAAATGGCGTGATTGAGGAACAGGCCGTCGTCGCTCAAAAGCGAGCGCACCTTCTGCATATACGTCGGGATGTTCTTAAGTCCGATATGCTCGTACATGCCGATGGAGGCGATCTTGTCGAACTTGCCGGTCAGTTTCGAATAGTCCGACAGTTCGAACGTCACGCGGTCGGCGATGCCGAGACGCTTGGCCTTCTCACGTGCGAACGCAAGCTGCTCTTCCGAGAGCGTCACGCCATGTGCGGTGACGCCGAAGTTCTGCACGGCATGACACAGCAGGCCACCCCAGCCCGCGCCGATGTCGAGCATTCGGTCGCCGGGCTTCAGACGCAGCTTCCGGCAGATCATCTCCAGCTTGTCGTGCTGGGCCTGTGCGATGTCGTTCGACCAATCCGTGTAGTAGGCACACGAGTAGACCATCTCGGGATCGAGAAAGAGCGCGTAGAAATCGTTCGACAGGTCGTAGTGAAACTGAATGTAGGCCTTGTTGTCGGCGGTCTTGCGGTTCTTGCCGGTGATCTCGCCCTCAAAGCCGTGTGCGTCCCGCGCTTCCGATGGTTTCGCGAACAGGAACGGCGAGAGTTTCAGTGCGAGACTCGCGATCTCGCCCGGCTTCAGCTTCACGCCCTTGCGGCCGTCCTGTAGGCCCTTGCCGAAATCGACGAGCGTGCCGCCGGAGAAGTCGATGCCCTTCTCGACGTATTGGCGAATGATGGAATCGAGCGACGGGCGGCGCAGGATCGCACCGATCACGCCGGGGTCGCGGATCGAGATTTCGAAGTTCGATTGCGGCGCTTTGCTGAGCGGCAGGCGCGTGCCGTCCCATAGCCGCACCCAGCCATCGACGTCCAAACGCTCCGCCAGACTGCGGACAAGCGTGCGCGCGGCTTCGAGTTGCTTATCGTCTTTCGCGCCCATTCGTCCCTTCCCTCGCGATCGGTGGCCGCGAGGGACATAGCGCATCGGAGGCCGAGAGTCTTCCCGTCAGGGCCTCAGGCGGCCTGGGCTTCGATAGTCATTGGGGATTCCATGATTGCCGTCACGCCCATACCACCAGCCGTGCAGACCGAAATGAGCCCGCGTCCGCCTTTCGTTGACAGGAGTTTGGCCATATTCGCGACGATCCGAGCGCCCGTCGCGGCGAACGGATGGCCGAACGCGAGGGATGAGCCTTTGACGTTGAGCTTCGCGCGGTCGATCGAGCCGAGCGGCGTGTCCTTGCCCATGTGCTTCTTGCAGTAAGCCGGGTCCTCCCAGGCTTTCAGCGTGCACAGCACCTGCGCGGCGAACGCTTCGTGGATTTCATAGAAATCGAAATCCTGTAGCGTGAGGCCCGCACGGTCGAGCATCTTGGAGACAGCGATGGTCGGCGCCATCAGCAGGCCGTCGCCGCCCACGAAGTTGTTGCCGATGTGCTGGCCGTAGGTGATGTAGGCTTGAATCGGCAGATTGCGCGCTTTCGCCCATTCTTCGGACGCGAGCAGAACGCTAGCCGCGCCGTCGGTCAGCGGCGTCGAGTTGCCGGCCGTCAGCGTGCCGCGATCCGATTTCTCGAAAGCGTTTTTCAGCGATGCGAGTTTTTCGAGTGTGATGTCAGGGCGCAGGTTATTGTCGCGATAGACGCCCGCGAAGGGAATGACGAGGTCATCCATGTAGCCTTCGTCGTAGGCAGCGACGCCCTTCCGGTGGCTTTCGAACGCGAGCTGATCCTGGTCTGCGCGCGGGATATGCCACTCCTGTGCCATCAGTTCGCAATGCTGGCCCATCGACAAGCCCGTGCGGGGCTCAGACACGGCGGGCGGCTGCGGCGCGAGTTCTGCGGGCGACAGGCCCTTGAAGGCCTTCACCTTGTCCATTGCCGATTTGCCCTGCTGGGCGGAGATGAGGCGCTTGGAAAATTTCTTCGTGAAGACGATCGGCGCGTCCGACGTCGTGTCGGAACCGACGGAGATCGCGCTTTCGATTTCGCCCGTTGCGATCTTGGCCGCAGACATCAGCGCCGATTGCAGTGACGTTCCGCAGGCCTGAATCAGCGTGACGCCGGGCGTCGAAGGGGCGAGCTTGGTCGAAAGAACGGCTTCGCGCGCGAGATTGAAATCCTTCGAGTGCGTGACGACCGCGCCGCCGACGACTTCGTCAATATGCTGGCCCTTGAGGCCATAGCGATCGACGAGCCCATTCAACGCACCTGCCATCATGTCGAGGTTCGACTGGTCGGCGTAAAACGTGTTCGAACGGCAGAACGGAATGCGAGTACCGCCGATCACCGCAACGCGCCGAAGTTCTCTTACCATCTCATTTCTCCAGTATCCCTCTCGCGCGTAGGAACGGGGAGAGGGAATAAAATATTACTCAGCAGCGGCGGCTTGCGTCGCGGACGACGGGCTTTTTGCGGCGAGGTTTTTCTTGTAGTGCAGCGGGCCGCCGCGGAAGGGGGCGAATCCGGTGCCGAAGATCATGCCGGCATCGACGAGGTCGGCGGTTTCAACGACGCCCTCCTCCAGCGACTTCTGCGCTTCGTCGATCATCGGCGCGACGAGATCGCGGCCCAACGAGTCGAGTTCAGCTTTGGTGTATTTCTTGTCGGATTTGACGGGCTTGCCGTCCTTCCAGATGTAGAAGCCCTCGCCCGTTTTTTTGCCGAGACGACCGGACGCCACAAGGCGATCGAGGCGCGAGCCTTCGCTCGACTGGCCGAGAATTTTCGCGACATGGGCGCAGATATCGAGACCGACGTTATCGGCCAATTCAATCGGTCCCATCGGCATGCCGAAGATGCGCGCTGCCTCGTCGATCTTCTCCTTGTCTTCGCCCTGCTCCAGTCGCGTCATCGCGGCGAACATGTACGGCGTCAGCACCTTGTTGACGAGGAAGCCCGGCACGTCTTTCGTTATCAGCGGGAACTTGTCGATGGATGTGACGAAGGCTGCGCCCTTCTTCACTTCATCGTCGCGCGTATTCGTTCCGCGCACGACTTCGACCAGCGGCATCTGCGCGACGGGCGAGAAGAAGTGCAGGCCGATGAGGCGGCCGGGATCTTTCAGCGGTGCAGCGATGTCTTCGAGCTTCAGCGACGACGTATTCGTCGCGAGCACAGCGCCGGGCTTGATCCTGGTTTCGAGATCGGCAAACAGCTTCTGTTTGATGTCGAGCCGCTCGACGATCGCTTCGATGATCACATCGGCGTGGGCGACGCCCTTGCCTTCCGGATCGGCAATAAGGCGAGCCTTGGCCGCGTCGCGCGTCGCCTTGGTCTTGAACTTCTTGGCGAACAGTTTGCCCTGAGCCTTGATGCCCTTTTCGAGTTGTTCGGGCGAAATATCCTGCAGCGTCACTTCCATGCCC
The DNA here is from genome assembly GCF_047497105.1 of Hyphomicrobium sp. DY-1. Classification (NCBI taxonomy): domain Bacteria; kingdom Pseudomonadati; phylum Pseudomonadota; class Alphaproteobacteria; order Hyphomicrobiales; family Hyphomicrobiaceae; genus Hyphomicrobium; species Hyphomicrobium sp. DY-1. The sequence goes on from NZ_CP134870.1 coordinate 4,396,711, forward strand.
GAGGCAACGCAGACGCCTGCAATGTCGGCGCCCATGGTGCCTGCTCCGATGACGTGCACGCGGCTCGGACGCCACTTCAGCCCGCGCGGGGCCTGGCCTTTCAGAAGTTCGGTCAGGCGGAAGACACGGCGAAGGTTTTTCGATGTGTCCGACATCATCAGCGGCGCGAAGGCTTTCGTTTCCTCGCGCTTCATGGTCTGGAGGTCGCCGCCGTATTTTTCGAACAGGTCGATCAGGCGGAACGGCGCGGGATAGTGATCCTCGCGGACTTTCTTTGCCGTCTCCTGACGCATCTTGCCTGCGAGGAAGCCGCGCGCCGGCCATTTCGCCAGCAGCGCCTTCGCTGCGCCCGCCGATTTCGACTTGCGATTTTGCAGCACCGCCTTGCGCGCCGCCCAATGCAATTCGCCGGGGCTGCCGACGAGCTGATCGAGGAAGCCCTGTGCCTTTGCAACAGTCGCGCGGATCATGCCGCCCGTCAGCATCGCCTGCATCGCGGCCATCGGGCCGGCTTGCTTGATCGACCGCGCCGTGCCGTTGAAGCCGGGGAAGATGCCGAGCTTCACTTCAGGGAAGCCGACGCGAGTTGAATCATCGCGGGTGGCGATGCGGTAGTGGCAGGCGAGGATCAGTTCCAGGCCGCCGCCGACGCAGACACCGTGGATCGCGGCGACAACTGGGACAGGCAGCTTCTCGATGCGCTCAAAGAGTTCGTTCACCGGCTTCAACGCCGAGATCACGTCCTGCTCGCTGGTGAAGGTTTCGAACTCGCGGATGTCGGCGCCGACGACGAAGCCGCGATCCTTGCCCGACATGATGACGAGGCCGCGGATTTTCTTGGACGCGGCATCGGCTTCAGCCCGCGTGATGATCGCCGCCAGTTCTTCGATCGGACGGCGGCCGAGCGAATTCATGCTCTCGCCTTCGCGATCGAATATGGCCCAGGCAATGTCCTCGCCGTCGACCCAGTAACGCCAGTCCTTGAGATCGAGAATGCTCGGCTCAGCCGCAAATTCCGTCATCGTTCGTCACCTCAACACAAATAGGATGCGGTAGCGGTCATTCCGCTGCCAGGCTCTCGGCGCCACGAACGTTGTGGCCGAGCGTCACGTAATTTGGTTTTACTTCCGCCGGATCGAAATGGTCGACCGCGATGACACGCGCGACAAGCCGTTCGACCTCGCGAAGCTGTTCGGCTTCCGCCTCGGTGATCACAGCCTTGGCGACCGCTTCGGCAAACCAGTCGTTGCCATGATAGCGGCGCACGACGCCGTCGCGGATGGCCTTTTCGAGCTTTTTCTCGATGGGCTCGGCGGCGATCACCTTTTCCAGGGTCACTTCCAGGATACCGGTCGGGTCGTTGACGTCCTTCGAGACGTAGATATCGCGCGTCAGGCGGTCGCGAACTTCGCCCGGCTGCAAGGCGTGGCGCGCAACCCGATGCCCCAGCGTATCGGAGGCGGGTTTTCGACGGCGGCCGAGTGGGAAGACGACAGCGCGCATCAGCGGCCGCGCCCAGCGAACCGGGAAATTGTCGATGACGCCGCTCATGGCTTCCTGGAAGCGATGGAGCGCATTTTCGGCGGCCAGCTGGACGATCAACTCGTCACCCTCGGGGCGACCATCATCTTCGTAGCGCTTCAAAGTGGCCGACAGCAGGTAAAGCTCGGAGAGCGCGTCGGCCATGCGGCCGGTGATCTTCTGCTTGATCTTCAGACCGCCGCCCAGAAGCGCGACCGTCATATCCGCGACGAAGGCATAGGAGCGGCTGGCGCGGCCAAGCTGGCGATACCAGTCGGACATGCGCAGCGCATGATCCGGCGCCTTCACGAAAGCGCCGCCGGTGACGTTGTGCACGAACGCGCCTGTCGCGTTCGATAGCGAAAAGGCGATGTGATTGTTGAAGGCGTTTTCGAAATCGTCGAGCCCGCGCTTCTTGTCGGGGTTCTGGGCCGCCTGCACTTCCTTATAGAGATAGGGATGCGAGCGCAGCGCACCTTGCGCAAAGGTGATGAGCGTGCGCGTGAGAATGTTCGCGCCTTCGACGGTGATGCCGACCGGAACCATCTGATACGCCGATTGCAGATAGTTCGCGGGGCCGTCGCAGATGCCGCGGCCTCCGTGAATATCCATCGCGTCGTTGACGGCGCGGCGGAGCTTCTCCGTCGTCTGGTATTTCATCATCGCGGAGATGACCGACGGCTTCTCGCCGCGTGAGACCATCGCAGCGGTCATCGCGCGACCGGCTTCGTTGACATAGGCCGTCTCGATCATACGGACGAGCGCTTCCTCGATGCCCTCCATGCGCGAGACCGGCAGGCCGAACTGCTTGCGGATGCGGGCATAAGCTGACGTCACACGCAGCATCATCTTGGCGCCGGCCGTCCCGGACGACGGAAGCGAAATCGCGCGGCCGGCGGAAAGGCATTCCATCAGCATGCGCCAGCCGTTGCCGGCCATCTTGTCGCCACCGATGACCCAATCCATCGGGATGAAAACATCGTTGCCCCAGTTGGGGCCGTTCGGAAAGGCGGCGCCGGATGGCAGATGGCGGCGGCCAATGTTGATGCCGGGATGATCGGCCGGGATCAGCGCCAGTGTGATGCCGACGTCCTCGCCTTTGCCGAGCAGGTTGTCCTTGTCGAACAGTCGGAATGCGAGGCCGACGAGCGTCGCCTTGGGTCCGAGCGTGATGTAGCGCTTATCCCACGACAGGTTGATGCCGAGCGTATCCTGGCCTTTGTAGCTGCCGCGCGTGACGTAACCCACATCGCGCATCGTAGCGGCATCGGAGCCGGACGTCGGGCCGGTCAGCGAGAAGCACGGCACTTCCTCACCCTTGGCGAGGCGCGGCAGGTAATAGTGCTTCTGCTCGTCGGTACCGTATTTCTCGATGAGTTCGCCCGGCCCAAGAGAGTTCGGCACCATGACGATCGTGACGACGTCGGGCGAACGCGAGGCGATCTTGCCGAGGATCAGCGATTGCGCCTGCGCAGAGAATCCGAGGCCGCCGTGCTCCTTCGAGATCAGCATGCCGAGGAAGCCGTTCCTCTTGACGAAATCCCAGATCTCGTCCGGCACATCGTGCAGCGTATGGCGCACCTGCCAGTCGTCGATCATACGGCAGAGGTCTTCGGTCGGGCCGTCGAGGAAGGCGCGCTCTTCGGGCGTCAGTTCGATCGGCGGCACAGATTTGAGCTTGTCCCAGTCGGGGGTGCCGGAAAAAAGTTCGGCGTCGAAGCCGACGGTTCCTGCTTCGAGGGCCTGTGCTTCGGTGTCGGAGACGCGCGGCAGAATTTTTCGGATCTGGGCGAAGACCGGCGCGATGATGAGGCTGCGGCGCACAGCCGGGATCGACAGCACGGCCAGCGCCACGAACGGCAGCCACGCGGTCCAAGAGACGAGACCAATATGGCCGTCCGTCGCGAGCAGCGTCCAGGCGCCGACGGCGGCCGCCCAGCCCCAGAGGGGCGCTCGTACCATTCCCAGCGCCAAAACAGCGGCAAAAGCCACCAGGATCAGAACAATGGGTGCCATTTCCGTGCCTCCCGAACAGGGCTGCCGCTAGGCGATCAGTCTCAGCGCGCCCTATCATCCGTTGACGTATACGTCAACTTGGGTCGCCCGCCGCCAGATGTCCAGGGCGAAGGCTTCCAGGGTCTATTCTGAGCCTAATTAATCACGTTTGTACGGCAGTCGCTAATCTTGCAGATACATAGGCCGTCCCTTCGGCCCGGCCAGATGCTGCGCGATAAAGCTTAAGGATTGCGGAAGTTGGGAAGCGTCACCTGCTGGGACGGTTCATCGAACAGGTCTTCGATGATGGTTTGATACCAGTCGGCGCTTTCCTCGTTCACCTGGCGGCGAAGCTCGGCGCTGTCGTCCGGCTTCGAGATGAAGCCGTCCTTGATCTCCAGGTATGCTTTTCCGTCTTTGGTTGCAGGCACATAGTCGCCGCCGATCTTGGCGCTGTTGTCGGGCGCGAGCATCGACCAGCAGGTGTTGCGGAAACGGCCGGCCGTTCTCGGCTTGCCCTGCAGGTCGGCGATCATGTCGTTGACGACGACGCCCGCCTGGCTAACTGCGGAATAGGCTGATTTCGGCATTTCGTTCGCAATTGCAGCATCGCCGAGCACGTAGACGTCTTTTGCCTTGGTCGACGTGAAATTCTCCGGATTGACCGGGCACCAGTCGCCCTCGGTCAAGCCGGCGCTCGCCGCGATGGCGCCCGCCTTCTGCGGCGGGATGATATTGGCGAGCGCGGCGCGTTCAGTCCGCCCGGCTTTCGTGGTGACGACGCCTGTCTTCGCATCGACTTTGATGACCGAGAAATCGTCAATCTCGTTGGTCAGATTGATCTCGACGATGTCCTTGTAATACTCGTTGAAGGCTTCCTCGAACACGGCTTGCTTGGAATAGGTTTTCTTGGCATCGAAAAGCACGAGCCGAGCCTTCGGCTTCTTCGTCTTCAGGAAATGCGCGATCATGCAGGCGCGCTCGTAGGGGCCCGGCGGACAGCGATACGGGTTCTGCGGTACGGCCATGACGACGAGGCCGCCGTCAGGCAGCGCGAGCAGCTTTTCCTTCAGAAGCCACGTCTGCGGGCCGCCCTGCCACGCGTGAGGCATGATTTTGGCGGCTTCGGGCGAATAGCCTTCGATAGCATCCCATTTGAAATCGATGCCCGGAGCGACGACGAGGCGGTCATACGTCAGCGTCGGGCCCTTGGCGAGCGTCACCTTTTTTGCCACCGTGTCGATGCCGGTCGCGGTGTCGGTCAGAACCGTGATGCCGCGCTTTTTCACGCCCTCATAATCATGCGTGATGGATTTGAAGGTGCGGAAGCCGCCGAGATACAGGTTCGAATAAAAGCAGGTTGTATATTTTACCTTGGGCTCGATCAGCGTGATGTCGAGAGTAGCGTCGGCCGACTTGAGGCGATTGGCGACGGCCGCGCCGCCGGGTCCACCACCGATGACGACGATCTTCGCAGGGCCAGCGGCCAATGCCGGACGCGGCAGCTCGATCAAGACGGCAACACCGACGCCCGCCGCCAATCCATTGAATTCACGGCGTGTAATACCGGTCATTCCCCGCCCCCAGATTTGGCCTGATGCTGGTGCGCCGACATGCGCCCTCTTTTCGTTCTTAACGGCCATTTTGACCGAGATTTGCCACGGGCAGCGGGGCATGTCAGGAAAATAAATCGTAAGGTTAGGCGTCCGGCGAACCCCATTCCTATATATCGAACAGCAATCAAGGCGATTTGAGGCAGGCTGGCTTGCGTGACCGGATCGACATTGCCGTCTTAAGCCGCCGGACGTTCGTCATCGCCGGAGCGGTGGCAGCTGGGCTGGCGCCGTTCATCGCACGCGCCAACGAGGACGCCGGCGCATCCGACGCATTCGTGCCGAGCCAGGACTTCAAGGACGATTTCGCGCGCATCGTCGGCAGCGCCAAGCCGATCGAGGGCAAGATCAGCGTCGATCTTCCCGAGACGGCGGACAACGGCAATTTCGTGCCGATTACCATCGTGGTCGACAGCCCGATGACGGACGCCGATCACGTCAAAGCCATTCACATTCTTTCGACCGCAAACCCGCATGCGCATGTCGCAACGTTTCATTTGTCGCCGGTAAATGCGGTCGCGCGTGTGCAGAGCCGAATGCGGCTTGCGAAGACGCAGGACGTGATCGTGCTGGCTGAGCTTTCCGGCGGCGACATGCTGGTGTCGACGACCCGCGTAAAAGTGCTCATCGGCGGCTGCGGGATCTAGGGAGCGAACTTAATGGCTGCCACAGGCCCCCGCATCAAGCTGCCCGACACGATCAAAGCCGGTGATGTCATCGAGGTGAAGACGCTCATTCGCCATGTCATGGAAACGGGCAACCGCCACGACAAAAACGGCAAATCAATCCCGCGCGATATCATCAACACGTTCATTGCGAAATTCGACGGCCAACAGGTTTTCCGCGCCGAGTTCGGGCCGGGCATTTCGGCGAACCCTTATCTCGCATTTCAGTTGCGCATTTCAGGCCCCGGCACGATCGAGATCGCCTGGATCGACGATGACGGCGTGACTGTTGCTGCGACAGCCCCGGTGATGATTTCTTGATTGGTGCCGGGCGACTCCCTTCCGGGGAGCCGGCCGCCGGGCAAGAACTCTTTCGTCATGCCGACGAAGGTCGGCACCCAGTCAAGCCTCCCCATCCGGCATGCTGCGGTTTGTCTGGATCCCGGCCTTCGCCGGGATGACGGTGTTTTTTTACTCACCCGTCATCTGATGAAACACCTTGTGTGTTCGGGCGTGTTTAGAAGGCGAAATAACGAAAGTCGTTCAATTCTTTTTTGCGATGCCCTGTCGGAATGGACGGCAGCCGTTCGTCTTAAAGTGGACTGCGACCGAAAAAAGGCCTTCAGTCGGGGCCACAAAGCGGATCGCCGGACAACGAGAACGGGAGGCGACATGACAGGCGTTCGATTGCTGGTTGGCACGCGGAAAGGGGCATTCGTTCTGACGGCCGATGGCGCGCGCAAAAATTGGGACGTCAGGGGGCCACATTTCGCGGGCTGGGAAATCTACCATCTCAAAGGCTCGCCTGCCGATCCGAACCGCATCTATGCATCGCAATCGAGCGGCTGGTTCGGACAGCAAATCCAGCGATCCGACGACGGCGGCAAGACATGGGAAGCCGTCGATAATTCGTTCGCCTACGACGGCGTTCCCGGCACGCACCAATGGTATGACGGGACACCGCATCCGTGGGAGTTCAAGCGGGTCTGGCACATCGAGCCGTCACTCGCAGATCCCGATACAGTCTATGCGGGCGTGGAAGATGCGGCGCTGTTTCAGTCGAAGGACGGCGGCAAATCGTGGGCGGAGCTTTCCGGCCTGCGCGGCCACGGCTCGGGTCCGCATTGGCAGCCCGGTGCGGGCGGCATGTGCCTGCATACCATTCTGCTCGACCCGAAAGATCCGCAGCGCATGTTCATCGCCATCTCGGCGGCCGGCGCGTTTCGAACAGACGACGGCGGCGCAACGTGGCGGCCGATCAATCGAGGCTTGAAATCGGAATTCATGCCCGATCCGACAGCGGAAGTCGGGCATTGCGTCCATCGCCTGGCAATGCATCCGACGCGGCCCGAGGTGCTTTACATGCAGAAGCATTGGGACGTGATGCGCTCGGATGATGCGGGCAATTCGTGGCGCGAGGTCAGCGGCAATCTGCCAACCGATTTCGGTTTCGTCATCGACGTGCACGCGCACGAGCCGGAGACGATCTACGTGGTGCCGATCAAGAGCGACGCGGAGCATTTTCCAATAGATGGCCAGCTCCAGGTGTGGAGGAGCAGAACGGGCGGCAACGATTGGGAAGCGCTGACCAACGGCCTGCCGCAGTCCAACTGCTATGTGAACGTTCTTCGCGATGCGATGTGCGTCGATACGCTGGACTCGTGCGGCGTGTATTTCGGAACGACTGGCGGACAAGTTTACGGTTCGGCCGACGCCGGCGATACGTGGAGCACGATCGTTCGCGATCTGCCGGCTGTGCTTTCCGTCGAGGTGCAAACGCTGACATGATCCGTGTCGTCTTACCGTCGCATCTGAAGAAGCACGCCAGCATCAACGGCGAGGTGGTCGTTGAAGTCGATGCGCCGGTTACGCAGCGGGCACTGCTTGATGCGCTGGAGAAAACGTATCCAGTGCTGCGGGGAACGATCCGGGATCAGGGCACTCAGAAGCGGCGCCCGTTTCTGCGGTTTTTCGCATGCCAGCGGGATCTTTCGCACGATGCTCCGGATGCGCCATTGCCCGACGACGTCGTGCGGGGAGCGCAACCGTTTCTCATCGTCGGCGCGATTGCGGGAGGTTGAATTTTTGTGGTAACCGGCGACTCCCCTGCGGGAAGCCGGCCGCCAGGCACGGGGCACGGGCATGTTGCGTCGTTCTTGCCCGACCGCCGTCAAACGTCGCGACCTCGACACATTCGCGCGGCATGGCGTGGGGTTCGCAGATGAATTAGGGTTCCCCCATGCGCAGAGCACTCCGTATCGTCGTCATCACTTTCGTGGCGTTCGTTATTTTCTTCGGTCAGCGCTGGTATAGTTACGTGACGAACAAGACGAGCCCGTACGATGAGACGGGCATTCAGATCAACAGCGCGCTCCCCGCGCCGCTCCGTAAATGGGGTTGCGATAAGCTGCACGCGAACTTTCCCAACGCACTGCCGCCCGCGGGATGCCAGGCGGAAGACGGCAAGAGCTGGATGTAGGCTTGCCGCGCGCGCTTTAGCTGACCGGCAATACCAAAACATCGCGCCTCGTTTGACTCCTCCCCGCTCAAAGACAAACATACTGTCTTTTTGTTGAATCGCGTCTCGGATTGCGAATCTTAAGCGCCTTGCGATCCCGGCCGCCAACCCGAGGCCGCACGTCATGGCTCCTCCGCGCCCGTCTAAAACCCATATCGGCAAGCACAAACTTCACCCCGAAACCTTGATGCTTGGGTATGGCTACGATCCGCTTCTGTCGGAAGGCGCGGTCAAGCCGCCGGTGTTCCTGACCTCGACGTTCGTGTTCAAATCGGCGGAAGAAGGCCGCGATTTCTTTCATTACGTTGCGGGCCGAAAGCAGCCGCCAAAAGGGACGTCGGCGGGCCTCGTCTATTCGCGCTTCAACCATCCCAACAGCGAGATCGTGGAGGAACGTCTCGCGGTCTACGAGGAAGCGGACGCGTGCATCTTGTTCTCGTCGGGCATGTCCGCCATCTCGACGACGGTGCTGGCCTTTGCGCGGCCTGGCGACGTCATCGTCCACTCGCAGCCGCTTTATGGCGGCACAGAAACGCTTCTGTCGCGGACGCTTGAACCTTTAGGCATTCGTGCGGTCGGCTTTGCCAATGGCGTGGATGAAGCAAGCGTGCGCGCGGCCGTTGCACTTGCGCAAACGAAGGGGCGCATTGCGCTCTTCCTGATCGAAACGCCGTCAAATCCGCTGAATACGCTGGTCGATATCGCGCTCGTCAAGCGCATTGCGGAGGAAACGTCAAAGCAGCAAGGGCATCGCGCCATTCTCATTTGCGACAACACGCTCCTAGGACCACTATTTCAAAAACCCTTGGCGCTCGGAGCGGACTTGTCGATCTACTCTCTGACGAAGTACGTCGGTGGCCATTCCGATCTCATTGCCGGCGCCGTTCTTGGCGGCACGGAACTGACCCGCCCCGTAAAACTTTTGCGCGGCGCGATCGGAACGCAACTCGATCCGCATTCCTGCTGGATGCTTGGCCGTTCGCTCGAAACGCTGGAACTTCGCATGGAGCGTGCCAACAGAAATGCGACGGCCGTCGCTAAGTTTCTACGCGATCATCCGGCGGTTACCAAAGTCCACTATCTGGCTTTCCTCGAACCCCGAACGAAGCAGCATCGCGTCTTCAAAACACAATGCAAAGCCGCAGGCTCGACATTCTCATTCGACATTGCCGGCGGCGAGCGCCAAGCCTTTCAGTTTTTGAACCGGCTGGAAATTTTCAAGCTCGCGGTTAGCTTGGGGGGCACGGAATCGCTGGCATGCCATCCCGCTTCGACGACGCACTCCGGCGTTCCGGCCGACGTTCGTGCAGCCATCGGCGTCTCTGAAGGAACGATCCGGCTTTCAATCGGGATTGAGCATCCTGACGACCTCATTGCCGATCTCACGCAAGCGCTTTCGGCAGTCTAGGTGACAGCGCTTGCAGTGAAGGCGGTCATCCTGCAACGGCGTTGTCGCGCAGGAGCTTGTAGTTGATGCTATCGAGCAGTGCTTCGAAGCTGGCGTCGATGATGTTGGGCGAGACGCCGACGGTGGTCCAGCGCTCACCGGTTTCCATGTCGAGGCTTTCGACGAGAACGCGCGTGACGGACGCGGTACCGCCATCGCGCGTCTGCGTGAGGATGCGAACCTTGTAATCGACAAGCTCGACATTCTCGATGTGCTTCTGATAGCGACCGAGGTCGTTGCGCAACGCCTTATCGAGCGCGTTCACCGGACCATTCCCCTCGCCGACCGACACCAGCGCCGCGTCGTCACCCGCAATCGAAACGGTGACCACAGCCTGTGAAACGGTGCCGTTGCCGTTGCGGGCTCTGGAGCGCTCTTCCTTGCGCTCGACCGTTACGCGGAAATTATCGACCGAGAAATAGCGAGGTACGGTGGCGAGCGCGCGCCGGGCCAGAAGCTCGAACGAGGCTTCAGCGGCTTCGTATGAATAGCCCTGATCCTCGCGCGCTTTCACCTCGTCCAGCAGCGCCTGCACGCGCGCATCGTCCTTATCGGACGGCAGGCCGAGGCGTTCGAGCGCCGACGTCAGCGATGACCGCCCCCCTTGCTTCGAGACGAGGATGCGCCGTTCGTTGCCGACGCTCTCGGGCGGAACGTGCTCATAAGTCTCTGGCGCTTTCAGAAGCGCCGACGCGTGAATGCCGGCCTTGGTCGCGAAGGCACTTTCGCCGACATACGGCGCGTGGCGGTTCGGCGCTTCGTTCAAAAGCTCGTCGAGAACGCGGCTCGCATGCGTCAGCGTGCGCAGCTTCTCCGGCGTGACGCCGGTTTCGAAGTATTCCGCGAACTCGCTTTTCAAGAGCAGCGTCGGAATGATGGACGTCAAGTTGGCATTGCCGCAGCGCTCGCCGAGGCCGTTCAACGTGCCCTGGATCTGACGGCAGCCTGCGCGGACCGCCATCAGCGTGTTAGCGACGGCATTTTCGGTGTCGTTATGCGTATGGATGCCGAGGTGCGATCCCGGCACGTGCTTGGCGACATCGGCGACGATGCGCTCAACCTCATGCGGGAGCGTGCCGCCGTTGGTATCGCACAGCACCACCCAGCGCGCACCGGCATCGTAGGCGGTTTTGGCGACGGAGATGGCGTAGTCGCGGTTTGACTTGTAGCCGTCGAAGAAATGCTCGCAGTCGATCATGGCTTCGCGCTGCGTCTCGACGACGGCGCGCACCGATTGATCAACGGCTTCGAGATTTTCCTCGTTCGTGATGCCGAGCGCGACGCGAACCTGATAGTCCGACGATTTGGCGACGAGGCAGATGCTGTCGGCTGCCGACTGCAAGACTGCCTGGAAGCCAGGATCGTTCGAGACCGACCGCCCTGCCCGCTTCGTCATGCCGAACGCGGTGAATCGCGCCGAATTAAAATTCGGACGTGACGCGAACAGGTCCGTATCGGTCGTGTTGGCGCCTGGATAGCCGCCTTCGATATAATCGATGCCGAGGTCGTCGAGCACGCGCATCAGCCGGCGCTTGTCTTCGAGCGAGAAGTCGACGCCCGTCGTCTGCGCGCCGTCACGCAGCGTCGTATCGAAAAGATAAAGGCGTTCCTTGCTCATGACGGTTCGGTCGTTTTCTTCGGTTGGCTCTCGGCGAGCCGCGTTATCATGGTCGTGTTGGAAAGCCACTGGTCGTCGCGCGGAACAGAATTGCGCTGCGTCGCGACGTAGCCTCGGTTTTCAAAGAACGGCACGGCCGTGTCGCTTGCGTCGACCGTGACAGCCTCGGCGCCCCTGGCGCCTGCGATCTTCTCCAGCGCATCGGCCAGCGCGGTGCCAACCCCCTCGCCTGCGTAGTCGGGATGCACGTAGAGCATGTCGATGGTTTTATTGTCCTTAAGGGACCCGAAACCCAGATATTCACCGTCGAGCTGGACGACAAGTGTCAAGGCCGCCGCCAAGCGGGCGCGGAATTCGGCGGCATCTTCGGCGCTGGCGGCCCAAGCGAGCCTCTGATCTTCGTCATAGTCATCGACCGTCAGCTCGTCGATGGACTGGGCGAAAAGATCGCGCAGTGCCATCGCATCGGCGGGCAGGAAGGGGCGGAGCGGGTATTCGTTGGACATGGCTGCGTCTGAGGGTAAACGTCTGGGCTAAACAAACCGGCGCGGACCGGCGTTAACCGGCCTTCTCTGGTGTCGCCAGGGCTTATGGGATGCTGCGATGGGCCTACCCCCATGCGGGGGCCGATGCAAGCCCCCTGTTGACCTCCTTCCGTGCCATATTTTTCGCTCTTCCGCCGAGCCATTACCCTCGGAATAACCAAAAATCGCCGCCGTAATTCCTTTGACGTTGTCGAGTGCCTGCCCGAAACTGTCGGTACGGACTAACCGTGCACACAGCGGGCCTTTGAATAGACCGACGAATGTCGCTGAACTTCGCAACGGCAAAAGCCATCATTGATGAGGCGCACCGCGCCTGGAGCGCCGGCGATATCGAGGGTGTCCTCCGCACCTATGCCGATGATCTATGGTTTCAGCGCAATGCAGTCGACAGCACCTCTCCCCCTCTGGTCATCCAGGGCAAGGACGCCATGGGCGTTTTCCTAAGAGACATCAACGCGAAGGCCACCGGAATGGCGGTGGTTGAAGCTTTTCAATTTCACGCCGGTATAGGACGTTCGCGCGTCTCCTATTTCCTGAAAGATAGAGAAACGGGACAAAGTCATTCTGGCACATATCGTCAGATCGTGATGTTTCGCGGCATGCAGATCTCGCGGTTGGAGCAGTTTCATGACGCTGCCCGCCTCACGGCATTTTTCCGGCTGATTGACGGAGTGCCGCATCACGAAGGCCGCTCGTAGGCCTAGGTCGTCACCCGAAAAGCACACAGGCTTTAGGATTCAACCGCCGGCCGAACGGATCAAAGACTTTACTCGCTCGGCGTCTTCGGGCGTCGCGGGGTTGTATACGATCATTCCAAGATCAGGGCGGCTATCGACGGCAAATGCCGAATATTCGAACGTGACGGTGCCGAGAACCGGATGCCGGAGCTTCTTCATTCCGCCCCCGTAGTTGCGCACATCGTTGTCGCGCCATAGCCGTGCGAAATCCGGGCTCGACTGGCAAAGCTCATCGACCAGTGCACTCACGCGCGCAGTCGCGCCTATCCGCGCCACGTCCGCCCTGAAAACGCCCACGATGAACCGCGCAACGCTCTCCCAATCGTACTGCACCGAGCGAACTTGAGGATCGCTAAAGACGACGCGCAAGAGGTTGCGCTTCTCCGGCGGTAGCTTGCCATAGTCGGTCAGGACGGTTGCGAACGCGCGGTTCCAGGCGACGACATCCCACATCGCGTTCTTGATCATCGCGGGACTGATCTCGAAAGCGTCGACCACGCGCTGCAGACGCGGTGTGATGCTTTCATCTTCCTTGATATGCACCTCCGGCTGGCGGCCAAGGCCCAGAATGAAAAGATGCTCGCGCTCCGCGTCCGTCAGCATCAGCGCACGTGCGATACGGTCGAGCACATCGGCGGATGGCGCACCGCCGCGCCCCTGCTCCAGCCACGTGTACCAAGTGGCGCTGACGTTAGCGCGCTGTGCCACCTCCTCGCGCCTGAGTCCTGGCGTGCGCCTGCGTACGAGCGGCAAGCCGAACGATGCGGGATCGAGCTTCGTCCGGCGATCTCGCAGGTAAGCGCCGAGCGCGCTTTCTTTGGTGTCCGATAAACTCATCGTATTAGTGATTATACCCGTATAAACTCACGTCTTTACCAGCATAGACGCTAGCACGAGATAGCCTCCGACGTAACTGAGGAGGATATCATGCGTGTTTTTATTACCGGCGCGACGGGCTTTATCGGCTCCGCTGTCGTCAATGAATTGCTTGGCGCCGGACACCAGGTGCTGGGCTTGGCACGCTCAGATGATGCGGCGGCGGCGCTGACTGCGGCGGGTGCCGACGTGCACCGTGGCGACCTGCAAGATCTCGATAGTCTTAAAATCGGCGCTCGCGAGACCGATGGGACAATCCACTGCGCATTCATCCATGATTTCGCGAAATTCGCGGGGAACGGACAGATCGACAAGCGCGCCATCGAAGCGATGGGGGATGCACTCGAAGGCACGAATAAGCCTTTCATCGTCACATCGGGAACGGGGTTGATCGCTCCTGGCGTGGTCGTCACCGAAGACATGAGGCGTGAGGCCGGCCTTCACATACCGCGCGTCTCTGAACAGGCAGGACTGGCTTACGCGCCGCGCGGCGCACGGGCGATGGCGATACGCCTTCCCCAAGTGCATGGCGCCAAAGGAAAGGCCGGTTTGATTTCTTATCTCGTTGAAAGCGCGCGCCAGAAAGGCGTGGCTGCTTATGTCGGCGACGGGAGCCAACGGTGGTCAGCGGCGCACGTCTTGGATGTGGCCCGCGTCTATAAGCTCGCGTTGGAGAAAGGCACGGCGGACAGCATATATCACGCCGTCAGCGAGGAAGGCGTGCCTATGCTTAATGTCATGGAGATCGTCGCTCGCGCCGTAGGCGTGCCTCTGCTGTCGATCAAGAAAGAAGAAGCCGGCGAATATTTCGGCCCGCTCGCGATGTTCGCCGGTCTCGACATGCCGGCATCCAGTGCTCTGACGCAGCAGCGGCTTGGGTGGACGCCCAAAGAGATCGGGCTCATCGCCGACATTGGGCAGCCGGGGTATTTCGCGGGTTGAGGTGATTTGTCTTTGTCGTCGGGCGTGTCTTCCGTACGCCCGACGGCCTCTCAGCGGGTCCCGTCCAGGGAGCCCATTCGCCCTTATATTCAGCGACTATCGCGCGCCGAATTCGGAGCGACCGTTCGGCTCACCTTCAATCAAGCGCCGCGGGCTTCGAACGGCGCTAACAGCCGTTGTTTCGTTACCTGGAGAGCCTGTTTCAACTTCCGCCGAGTGTTGCGAAGCCGTCTTTTCCGGTACGCCCGAGCCCCCCCGACCGCATGCGAGGCGCCATCCTCAGACGTTCGTTCAGCCATGCGCGTGATCGTAGCGACCAAAGCCTGGATGACCTCGGCCTCTTGCAGGGCCGTGACGCTATTTGGCTCGGGGTCGGCGGGAATGTCCTGCGGAAACCATTTGCGTGACAGCCGACCGTCGAAATATCGGCTGTTGAGTTCTTGCGTGACCTCGCTGAACCGCGCTTTGATCGCGTTGGATTCGTGCATGCTCAGCAGGCGCCCGAGCGGCTCACCTTCGGGGATAAATTCCGTGACCAAAACTCGAATGCATTGTGCCCGCCGCCAACCGTCCGCGCACTCGCTGAACTTCGGCAGGGTTTCATTAAGGTGGCGAAGAACTTCAAGGCGTTGCAAATCGAGTGAGATATTCCGGTCGTCATCGAGCAGCGGATCTGTGATCTCCACGCCGAGTTGCTCGCAGAAATCCCGCCGAATATCGCCATCTGCCATTTGCGTCCGGTCATACTCTCGCACGATCAAGTTGCTTCTGCCGAAAGCTTCCGCCCATAAATCGAGTGTCTGCAAATGGTTGAAGAAACGAGCCTGAGGCAAAATCTGGTCGGCGCTGAACCTGTGATGACTCCCGTTCCGAATGCTCTCGGACCACGACGCCAAAGCCAGCTCCGACGGCTCACGTGCGTAAAAAACAATCTTGATGTCATCTGTCGGTAGCGCGTCGCGCAGCTTTTGAAGTTGCTGCAGCCGCGTGATGCGCGATGAGAAATGCTCGCACGACAGAATAAGATTGCCGTTCGCCGCGCGTGCGCTTTGCGCTAGATGCGCCAGCACCGACGGTAGCATGGGTTGGCGTTTGGCAGAGACGAACTCGACGTCGCCGTCGATGAGAGCGCCGGCAACGGGAAAATGCGCATCGTGCTCGAAGCAGATGTCATTCGACGCACAAGGGTAAAAGAAGCCCGCTTGCTTTAGAAGCGCGGCATTCCGTGTCAAAAAACGCTGCAGTGTCGTGGAACCGGTCTTCTCTCCACCGATATGCAAAATTGCGCGTTTGATCATGGGGCCCCCCCAACCATTCCAGGCTGAGGCAGCGTGGGAGCTATGTCAAACGGCCTATATCTGCCATCCACATTTGTTGGTCAGCCTATATCAAACGTGCATTATCCGCCTGAGGTTATTGACAGTCATTGATAGCCGGTGTCGATGATTCGATTCGGTTGCAGTCGCCTAGCGAGCAACTTCCCAGGTGGTTTCGATCTCCCCGGTGTCCTTGTTTTTCACGTCTTTCAGCGTGATGCCCATGCGAGCGAGTTCATCGCGGATACGGTCCGATTCCTTGAAGTCCTTGCGCTTGCGGGCTTCGAGGCGCGCTACGATTAGCGGCTCGATGGTCGCCGCAACAGCCTGAGCGCTTTCTGCCGCGCGTGCGTCGGCGGCCTTCAATGAGGAGCCGTCGAAGCCCAAGAGTCCTAGCGCGGCGCCGAGCCCCTTCACATCTTTGGCGGCCGCAAGCCCGTGCAGTTCTGCAATGGCCTTCGGCGTGTTGAGATCATCTTCGAGCGCTTCGAGAACGGCGGGCGGAATCACATTGCGATTGTTGGTATCGATGCCCTCGAGTGCAAACCAAGCAGTGAGAATTTTCTGGCTCTCTTCCAGGCCTTTCTTCGTCCAGTCGATCGGCTGGCGATAGTGCGTGCGCAGCATATTGAGCCGCAGCACTTCGCCCGGCCAACCGTCATTCAACAGCTCGCGGATGGTGATGAAGTTGCCGAGGCTTTTCGACATCTTCTCGCCTTCGACCTGCAGAAAGCCGTTGTGCATCCAGACGTTCGCCATCACCGACGTGCCATGCGCGCAGCGCGACTGCGCGATTTCGTTTTCGTGGTGCGGGAACGTCAGATCGATGCCGCCACCATGAATGTCGAATACGGGGCCGAGCAACGCGCCCGACATCGCCGAGCATTCGATATGCCAGCCTGGGCGCCCCGGCGTTTTGATACCGGCGGGCGACGGCCAAGCAGGCTCGCCGGGCTTTGACGGCTTCCACAGCACAAAGTCCATCGGCCCTTTCTTGTAGGGCGCGACTTCGACGCGGGCACCGGCTTCCATCTCATCCAACGAGCGGTTCGAAAGGCGGCCGTAATCCGGCATCGACGCAACGTCGAACAGCACGTGATCTTCCGCGACGTAGGCGTGGCCGTTCTTCACCAGCGTCTCGATGATCGAGATCATGTCCTCGCCGCCTTCCGGGCGACGAATGTATTCGGTCGCGCGCGGTTCGTACGTCGGCGGCAAAACGCCGAGTGCGTCGATATCCTTGTGAAACTGATCTTCCGTCGCCTGCGTAACTTTGCGGATCGCCTCATTCAGCGGCAGGTCGGGATAGTCGCGCGCAGCGCGGGCGTTGATCTTGTCGTCGACGTCGGTGATGTTGCGGACGTAGGTCACGTGACCCGGCTTGAAGATATAACGGAGCAACCGGAACAGCAGGTCGAACACGATGACCGGGCGGGCATTGCCGATGTGCGCGTAGTCGTAGACCGTCGGGCCGCAGACATACATGCGGACGTTCTTTGGATCGATCGGCTCAAACGCGGCCTTCTGGCGGGTCAACGTGTTGTAAAGTTTCAGCGCCAAAGCCGGACCTCGTCCATCGTCATTCATGATTTCCGCAGTATGCCATAGCTGCACGGCGCGGGGATAAGTCTGCAGCCGGGCCTTATCCGCTCCTTTCCACATCCGTCAAGCTGCTGAAACCGCTTGCAAAACGTAGAATGTCTCAATTGCTCCCAATTGACCCGCTAGCAAATCGCTGCTTAGGGTCCGGAATGCGTGATTTTTGAGCGCCTTCGAGCGTTGCGCGCGCATTCCGTCTAGGGGACGTTGGGAGCAGGCGTGAGCCAAGGAAGTCCAATCAACACGACCGTTCGCCGGCTGGCGCTTGCACTTGCCGCCGCGGCAATTGCCTTGCTTTTCGTCTCGGAAGTAGCCTCGGCCCAGAGCTGGTGGCCGTTCGGCGGCGGCGGCGGTGACGACCGGCAGGACGGCGGCGACCGTCCGCCCGTACCGCAGGAGCCTGTCTACCGGGAACCTTCGCCCGCGCCCATGCCTCCGCCGCAGGGACCGCCGCCCGCGGCGTATCCGTCGGCTCCGCCGCAGCCCGGCTATCCGGCCGCCCCGCCCCCCCAGGCCGGCGTTCCCGTGCAGCCCAGCGCGCCGCCGCAATCTTCGGCATCGAGCTATCGCAACCCGATCTGTCTGCAGCTTGAGCAGCGGCTTGTGCAGGAGAACAAGAAAAACGGCCAGTCGCAGGCCGATCTGCCTCGCATCGAAGGCGAAATTCGCCAGCTCGAAACCACCGTCGACCAGACGCAAGCGCGGCTCGATCGTGGCTGCTACGAATACTTCCTGTTCACGAAGTCGCTGAAGAACATCCCGCAGTGTAAGGACCTTGCCCGGCAGGTCGACAATTCGAAGCGGCGGCTTTCCGATCTCGATGCGCAGCGGCAAGATATCCTCGGCTCGTCTGGCCGGTCGTATCAGGACGACATCATCCGCGAGCTTGCGCGCAATAACTGCGGCGCAAATTACTCTGCGATGGCCCGGCGCGAAGACGGCAACACCGGCGGCATGTGGGAAGATGAAGAATCGAGCGGTGGCAACACCTGGAACCCACGCGCTGCGAACGGTGCGCAGACCTATCGCACGCTGTGCGTCCGTCTATGCGACGGCTTCTATTTCCCGGTGAGCTTCTCGACACTGCCCAGCCATTTCGATCATGACGCGGACGTTTGCTCGTCGCACTGCGCGGCGCCGTCGGAGTTGTTCTATTATCCCAATCCCGGCGGGACCGTCGAACAAGCGGTCGCGATGAAAGATCAGGAACCGTACACTAAGCTCAAGTTCGCGTTCCGGTATCGCAAGGAATACGTCAACGGCTGCTCGTGCAAGGCGGCTGACTATACCCCCGCCGATGGTGACAAGAGGGTTGAAGGCGCCCTACAGACGCTTCAAGGACAGCACCGGGCTGATGCGGCTACGTCGCAACAGCCGATGACAACGGGGGCCGCCGCCGTTCAGAGCGAAACGCTCCCGGATGCGGGCGGACAACCGCAGGCGCAGCCGCAAACCGCTCCGTCCATCGGCGCCGGCGGCTGGCAAACCGAAGCCCAGCCGCAGCAGTAACTTTCGTCATCCTCGGCCGAGCACGGCGCAGCCGTGTCGAGAGCCGGGGATGATGATGGCAATCCGCTAAGCTCTCTTACCTTCCAGGCGGGCAAGAACGCGGTCGCGGCCCATCAGCGGCAGCAGGAATTTTAACTCGGGTCCGGCTTCACGTGCCGTCAGCGCGAGGCGCAGGGGGTGAAAGAGCGCTTTGCCCTTCGCGCCGGTTTGAGCTTTGATCGCGCCGGTCCATTCCGACCAAGTCGCTTCGCTCCACGGCTCAGGCGGCAGCAGCGACGCGCCCGCGACGGTCACTTTCGAATCTTCAATGACCGGATCGATGTCTCCCGCCACAACCGTCCACCAGTCCTGCGTATCAGCAAAAAGTTCGAGGTTGCCGCGCACGGCATTCCAGAAGTCTTCGCAGCCCTCGATGCCGAGCGCGCGCAAGCGATCCGCAACATCAGCGTAGTCGAGCATGTGCAGCAGCTTGCTGTTGAGCGTCTTCAGTTCGGCGACGTCGAAGCGTCCTGGCGCGGTCGAGATTTTTGCGAAGTCAAGTTTGGCGGCCAGCTCATCGCGCGACTTGAATGGCTCGATCGCATCAGAGGTGCCGACGAGCGCGGCGTGACAGAGCACCGCCATCGGCTCCAGCCCATCGTCGCGGAAGCTCTGCACGGACAGCGCACCGAGGCGTTTCGACAGAGCCTGTCCGTCGGCGCCGACAAGCAGCGAGTGATGGCCGAACTGGGGCGGCGTTGCGCCCATCGCTTCGAAGATCGCCATCTGCACGCCAGTGTTCGTGACATGATCCTCACCGCGCACGATATGCGTGATGCCGAACGCAACATCATCGACGACGCTGGTGAAGGTGTAGAGATACGTGCCGTCCTCGCGGATCAGCACCGGATCGGACAGTGAACCCAGATCGACGGTCTGGTCGCCACGGATCAAATCGTTCCACGACACGAGCGTGGGTTGCGGCGCGAGCCCGCGCTCCTCTTCCGTGTTCGGTAGTCGGAAGCGCCAATGCGGTTTGTCGCCACGACCGATGCGGGTTGCGATCTCATCATCGGACAGCTTCAGCGCGGCGCGGTCGTAGATCGGCGGCTTGTGCATCGCGAGCTGGCGCTTGCGGCGGCGGTCCAATTCTTCTTCCGTCTCGAAGCACGGGTAGAGCGCGCCGCTGGCTTTCAGAGCGTCAGCAGCTTCGTCGTACAAGGCCGTGCGATCCTGCTGTCGCGCGAACTCGTCCCAGGTGAGACCGAGCCACTTCAGGTCATCGCAGATGGCGTCCGCATATTCCTGGGTCGAGCGAACGGTGTCGGTATCGTCGAGCCGAAGCAGAAATGTGCCGCCGTACTTTCTGGCGAGAAGCCAATTGAGCACCGCCGTCCGGATGTTGCCGATATGGATGCGGCCCGTGGGGCTCGGAGCAAAGCGGACGCGTGGGTTCATGAAAAGCTCGGTTGATGATCGGATTTGCGCGCAACCTAGCGTGCGCACCGTCGAACGCAAGTTCTGTTCGACATTCTCGTGAGGCGGCGGCGAGGCGCTTGATTCTTGCCGTCATCCCGGCGCAGGCCGGGATCCAGACAATTTCGACATTGAGCATGCTGAAGATTGTCTGGGTGCCGACCTCCGTCGGCATGACGGAGCGATGGTTTGGCGTCAGGCGCCTTTGGCAACTATTGGAGGTTTTGGGACCGGAGACGCTTTCTGGTCCGCCTGCATCACATCCTCACGAAATTTGTTCGTGATCGGATAGCGGCGGTCGCGGCCGAAGTTGCGCGAGGAAATCTTGACGCCGGGCGCGGCTTGGCGGCGCTTGTACTCGGCTAGGTACAGCAGCCGCTCGATCTTCTTCACCGTCTCGACCGAATGGCCGCGCGCGACGACGTCCGCAAGCGGCATTTCCTTTTCGACGAGGCAATTCAGAATGTCGTCCAGCTCCGCATAGGGCGGCAGCGAATCCTGATCGGTCTGGTTGGCGCGAAGCTCCGCCGTCGGCGCTTTGGTCAGGATGCGCTCTGGAATGACGATGCCCGCCGGTCCTTTCGCTTCTTCCGGCACGTGCGCATTGCGCCAGTGCGCCAACTCGTACACCTCCGTCTTGTAGAGGTCCTTGATCGGATTGAAGCCGCCGTTCATGTCGCCGTAGAGCGTCGCGTAGCCGACGGACATTTCGCTCTTGTTGCCGGTGGTCACGACCATCCCGCCAAACTTGTTCGACACCGCCATCAGGATCGTGCCGCGCACGCGGCTTTGCAGATTTTCTTCGGTGATGTCGGCGTTGGTCCCTGTGAAGAGATCCTTCAGGCTCCAGGTCAAGCCGGCGACGGTGGGCTCGATCGAAACTTTGTCGTAGCGAATGCCGAGCGCGTTGGCGCAGGCGGCGGCGTCTTCGAGGCTCTCGTCGGAGGTGTACTTCGACGGCAGCATCACGGCGTGAACGCGCTCCGGTCCCAGCGCATCGACGGCTATCGCCGCGACGAGCGCGGAGTCGATGCCGCCAGACAGACCGAGCACGACGCTCGGAAAGCCGTTCTTCTCGACATAATCTTTAAGGCCCAGAACGCAGGCGTGATAAGCGGCGGCTTTGCCTTCGGTGAGCTTCGCGACCTTGTCCTTCCGGCAGACCCAGCCCGATGGCGTGCGGGTCCATTCCGTTACGGACACGTCTTCGCGCCAAGCCGGAAGCTGCACGGCGAGACTGCGGTCGGCATTCAACACGAACGACGCGCCGTCGAACACCAGCTCATCTTGGCCGCCGACCTGATTGAGATAGACGAGCGGCAGGTTGCTTTCGGTGACCCGCGCGACGGCGACATTCATGCGGGCGTCGGGCTTCGGCCAATCGAACGGCGAGCCGTTCGGCGAAACGAGAATTTCTGCGCCCGTCTCGGTCAGCGTCTCGACGACTTCGGTGCTCCAGATGTCTTCGCAGATGGGCACACCGATGCGTACGCCGCGGACATTCAGCGGACCGGGTTGTGGTCCGGGTGCGAACACGCGCTTTTCGTCGAAGACGCCGTAGTTGGGCAGATCGACCTTCAGCGTCGTCGCCTGGATGCGGCCGCCATCGAGCAGCGCGACGGCGTTGTGCACCTTTCGGCCTTCAGCCCAGATCGTTCCAATCAGGATGGCGGGTCCATCGGTGCAGGTGGCTGCCAGCCATTCGAGCTTGGCTTTCGTCGCCTCCTGGAAGGCGGGTTTCAGAACGAGGTCTTCCGGTGGGTAGCCGTTGAGAAACAGCTCCGAGAAGACGACGACGTCCGCGCCAAGCTCCTTGGCGCGGGCGTGGGCGCGGGCGGCGCGTTCAGCGTTGCCTTGCAAATCCCCAACTACGGGGTCGAGCTGAGCGAGGGCGATCTTGAGCGAAGCGGGTGATGTCATGCCCGCTATTTAGGGCGCGGCGCGACCGAGGTCCAGAACCGCGAAGCCGCTGGCTTAATCGCCGTCGTCGCCACAGGGGACCGGGAACTCGACGTCGGGGTCCCAACACATGCCCCCGCCCTCCTGAACGACGCTGAGCGTCGCCGGGCGGCGCTCGATCGCGATGGCTGCGGCCGCGGACGTCCAAACCGCCAGCGCGGCGAAGATGTGCAATCCCATGTGAGCCAAACCCTCGACATGAAAACAGCGGCCCTGCCAAGCGGGGCCGCTGTTCAGCATACACACAAACGTCACGAACAAAAGGCCCCGCCGTTACGCGATCAGCGATTTCGGCTCCATGTGCGTGTCCGCGTTCCGCTCCTTCTTCAATTGCTCAGCAACGAGGAAAGCCAGCTCCAAGGCCTGGTCAGCATTGAGGCGCGGGTCGCAATGGGTGTGATAGCGGTCCGACAAATCCTGCTCGGAAATCGCCGTCGCGCCACCGGTGCATTCGGTCACGTTCTGGCCGGTCATCTCGACGTGGATGCCGCCCGCGTGCGTGCCTTCCGCGCGATGGACCTCGAAGAACGACAGGCTCTCCTTCAGGATGCGGTCGAACGGCCGCGTCTTGTAGCCGGTGACGGCCGAGATCGTGTTGCCGTGCATCGGATCGCACGACCAGACGACCGAGCGGCCCGCCTTTTTCACGGCGCGGATCAGCTTAGGCAGGTGCGTTTCGACCTTGTCGTAGCCGAAGCGGCAGATCAGCGTAAGGCGGCCCGGTTCGTCCTTCGGGTTCAGAAGATCGATCAGGCGCAGCAGGCCGTCCGCATCCATCGACGGGCCGCATTTGAGGCCGATCGGGTTTTTGATGCCGCGGCAGTATTCAACGTGGGCGTGATCGGGCTGGCGCGTGCGGTCGCCGATCCAGATCATGTGGCCGCTCGTCGCGTACCAGTCGCCGCTGGTCGAATCCTTGCGCGTCAATGCCTCTTCGTAGCCGAGAAGCAGCGCCTCATGGCTGGTGTAGAAGCTCGTCGTCCGGAGCTGCGAGGTGTTGTCGGACGTGATCCCGCAGGCGCGCATGAACTGCAGCGTTTCGGCGATGCGATCCGCCAGCTCCTGATAACGGTGGCCCTGCGGGCTATCCTTGACGAAGCCCATGTTCCACTGGTGCACGCGTTCGAGATCGGCATAACCGCCGGTCGCGAAGGCGCGGATCAGGTTCAGCGTCGCCGCCGACTGACGATAGGCTTCGAGCTGGCGATGCGGATCGGGGATGCGCGCTTCGGCCGTGAACTCGGTGCCGTTGATGATATCGCCGCGATAGCTCGGCAGCTCTTGGCCGTTCTTCTTCTCGGTCGGCGAGGAGCGCGGCTTGGCGAACTGCCCGGCGATGCGGCCGACTTTCGTCACGGGCTCACCGCCCGCGTACGTCAGCACGACGGCCATCTGCAGGAAGACGCGGAAGAAGTCGCGGATGTTGTCGGCGCGATGCTCAACGAAGCTCTCGGCGCAGTCGCCGCCCTGAAGCAGGAAACCACGGCCACCGGCAATCGCAGCAAGCTGCTTCTTCAGCTCACGGGCTTCACCGGCAAAAACGAGCGGCGGGAAGGACGCCAGACGTGCTTCCACGTCGGCGAGGGCCTGCGCGTCCGGGTATTCCGGCACCTGCATGATGGGTTTGCCGCGCCAGGTATCTGGCGACCATTTTTCGGCTTGGGCGTTGGACGCCATCGTCAACTCCTAAAAAGCAGCTATCGGGCCCCGCCCGGAGGCGGTGCCTTCCTCTGCTCTGTGGCATATTATCTCGGGGCGCTTATAGGTGATATCGCCGCCCCGCGCCAGCCCGTCCCGGGTGGCGTTCCTTGCGATTAAAGCCCGGCTCCCATGCCGCCATCGACGGCCAGTTCCGATCCCGTGCAATATAGGCTGTCGTCGGAGGCAAAAAAGACCGCCGCGCCCGTCATGTCCTCCGGGCGGCCGAGGCGGCCCATGGGGGTCTTGTCGATCAGGGCCTGCTTGACGGGCGGCAACTTCAGCAGGCGGTCGGTGATGGCGGTTTCGACGTAGCCAGGGGCGATTGCATTCACGCGGATGTTGAACGGCGCGTATTCGACCGCCAGCCCCTTCGTCAGCGCCGTGACGGCGCCCTTGGTGGCGGTATAGGCCGCAAGCGGACGCAGTCCTCGGCTCGCCATGATCGAGGAAATGTTGATGAGAGACGCCGACTTCGACTTTCGAAGCAGCGGCAGCGCATCACGCGAAATTCTGAGGATGGCGTCGAGGTTCACCTCGCGCAGCTTCGTCCAATCGGAATCGGACAGCTGGCGGACTTCGCCACGAACGAGGATGCCGGCATTGTTGACGACAACATCGACGTAGCCGTGGGCGCTCTCGATGTTGCGGAACAGCGCCGTGATGTCCTGGCCTTTCGAGACGTCGACGGCCATTGCCGTCGCGGCGCCGCCATTGCCCTTGATATCGCGAACGGTTTGCTCGGCGGTCTCGCCGTTGATGTCGGTCACCCAGACGTGCGCTCCTTCGGCAGCGAAGCGATGAGCGATCGCCGCGCCGATGCCGCCGCCGGAACCCGTTACCATTGCGATCTTTCCGCTGAGCCGCGCCATGTGAACCTCACGTCGTCGATTGGGGGGCCGAACCCATACGGCGGTGCACTCTCCCGATCAAGCCGCCGCTTCGCCAGGGGCCATCCATTTCTCGCGCAAAGTCACAAGTTCTTCTGCGGCCGATGGATGCAAGGCCATGGTTTGATCGAAATCGGATTTTTTTGCGCCCAGGCGCACGGCGATGGCGGCCGTCTGCACGATCTCGGCTGCGTCTGGTCCAAGAATATGCACGCCGACGACACGATCCGTCTCAGACTGTACGACGAGCTTCATGAGTGTGCGCTCATCGCGGCCGCCGAGGATCGCCTTCATCGTGCGGAAGCTGCCTTTGTAAACATGCACGTCGCCGTACTGGTTTTTCGCTTCCTGCTCGGTGAAACCGACGGTACCGATCTCAGGCGTTGTAAAGACCGCGGTGGGGATCGTCGTATAATCGACGAGCGTCGGCTTGTTGCCGAAGACGCTATCGGCGAAGGCCTGGCCTTCGCGAATGGCCACGGGCGTGAGATTTACGCGATTGGTGACGTCGCCGACGGCATATATAGATGGCACCGTCGTTTGCGAATGGTTGTCGACGACGATTGCGTTCTCGGGGTCCATCTGGACACCGATGGCTTCGAGGCCCAGTCCGCGTGCGTTCGGCGAACGGCCAATCGCGAACAGGATCTGGTCAGCTTCGAGCGTCTCGCCGCCCGTGATCGTGCCGACGAGCCCCGACGCCGTCTTCTCGATCTTGGTAAAAACCTTTTCGTTGATGATACGAATGCCGCGCGCTTTCATCGTCTCGACGAGGCCGTCGCGCAGATCGTCGTCAAAACCGCGCAGGATTTTCTCGCCGCGATAGATCAGCGTGACGTCGGAACCGAGCCCATGAAAAATCGATGCGAACTCGGTCGCGATGTAGCCGCCGCCGGCGATGACGATGCGGCGCGGAAATTTCTTCAAGTTGAAGACTTCGTTCGAGGTGATGACGTGCTCGATGCCGGGAAGCTTGCGATCGACGTTGGGGTGGCCGCCCGTCGCGATCAATATCGTCTTTGCCGTGATCGTCCGGCCGGACGCTGACAGGCGCACCTCGTTGGGCGACAGGCACATCGCACGTTCGGGAAAAACCTCTACCTTGTATTTGTCGAGCGTCGTGCGGTACGCGGCTTCGAGACGCGAAATTTCCTTGTCCTTGGCGGCGATCAGCGACGGCCAGTCGAATGTCCTCTCAGGCAGCGTCCAGCCGAAGCCTCCCGCGTCCTTGAATTCGTCGCTAAAGCGGCTGGCATAGACGAGCAGCTTTTTTGGAACACACCCGCGGATCACGCAGGTGCCCCCGATGCGGAATTCCTCGGCAATCGCAACGCGTGCGCCGTGGCTCGACGCAATGCGGGCGGCTCTCACGCCGCCCGAACCTGCGCCAATGACGAAAAGGTCGTATTCGAAATCTGACATCGCTTGGCTATGCAGGCTTACTTCTGATCGGTGGGGATGGGCGGCGTCTGCCCGGCTTTGATTTCGTCGGCGATCTTGGCGCTGTATTTCATACCGATCTCCGCGCCCTTCTTCATCAGTTCAGGCGTCTTGGCGATAAACTTTGCACCCGGCCCCGAACGATAGAAGTCGGCGACCGTTTTCATCTCTTCAGCCGTAAACGTCTCGGCGTAGAGATTGGCAAAGTCGGTGATCATCTGGTCTTTATATTCGAGCAGCTTTTTCATGCTCGAGTCGAATTGCGCCGAGAGCTTTTTGCCGGCTTCGGAATTGTCGGCGTTGGCGCCTTTGGCGAAGCCGCGCGACATGGCTTCGACCATGCCGTCCATCTGTTTCGTGACGCCGGTGACTTCAAGCAGATCGCGGGCGGCGGCGACGCGGGCGGGATCGGGTGGCGTTGCGGGCGAGTCTTCAGCCAGCGCCGCGGTCGAACAACAGACGAGAAACAGTGCAATTATTCGCAGCCAGCGGCCCATTTTTATTCATCCTCTTCGAAATCGATTTCAATTGCCGAAATGACTTCTACACCCATTGGTCCGGCAATGATGCCGACATCGGCAATGCCAAGGAAAAGACCGTTCTCGACGACGCCGGGAACGAGCTTTAAAGCGTCGTCCAGCGCTTCGGGATCGTCAATCGAACCGAACGCGCAATCGAGAATATGGTTGCCATTGTCGGTTACGAATGCCTTGCCATCCGTACCACGGCGCAACTTGATCTCACCGTCGAGCCCCAGATCGTCGGCAAGCTTGGCGATCAGACTTACAGTCGCCGCCAGTCCGAACGGCACGACCTCGACCGGCAGAGGAAACTTGCCGAGTACCTCGACGAGCTTGCTGTTGTCGGCAATGATGATGACTTGGTTCGAAGCCACCGCGACGATCTTTTCTCGGAGGAGCGCGCCGCCGCCGCCCTTGATGAGGCGCAGGTCTTCGTCGAGTTCGTCGGCGCCATCGACGGTGAGGTCGAGCGCCGGTGTCTCATCAAGCGTCGTCAACGGAATATCGAGGGCTGCCGCCTGGGCGCGCGTCGCTTCCGACGTCGGAACGCAAACGACCTTCAGGCCGCTTCTGACGCGTGCCCCCAACAGCTCGACGAACTTCGCAGCCGTCGAGCCGGTGCCCAGACCGAGCTTCATGCCGTCTTCAACATAGCCGAGCGCCTGCTCGGCCGCCTGCCTCTTCCAATCGTCAGTGCTCATCTTGCCCCCAAAGACCAAAATCGGCTGCTGCTCGCCGGATCGTGCGCCTTGTCTAGGCTGGCGGTGCGGCGCTTTCAAGCCGCGCAAATCTACCAGACATTCGTGACGCCGTGACAGAGCGGACCGAGACGACTACGGTCAAGCGTCGACGGTGGCGTGCGGAATGCGCGCCGCCGACGCCAACCAATGAAAATACGAGGAGATTTCATGCAGGGTTGGACGATCGTCTTCGATCTGGACGGCACCTTGATCGACACGGCGCCGGATCTGGCCGAAGCGACGAATCACGTGCTTTCGACGCTCGGCCTTGAGCGGATCAACGAAATGGAAATTCGCCCGTTCGTCGGCCATGGCGCACTGGCGATGATCGACGGCGCGGTGAAGGCGCACGGGCGAAAACTTCCCGAACGCGAGCTACACGATCTGTTCGAGGTCTTCCTGACTTATTACACGGCCCACATCGCCGATCGCAGTGTCCCCTACCCGCACATCGTCGCAGCGCTCGACGGGCTGAAAGCCGAAGGCGCGACGCTCGCGGTCTGTACTAACAAGATGGAAGCGCAGGCGCGCGCCGTTCTCGAAGCGCTGCAACTGGACGGCTATTTCTCGGCTTTGACCGGGCGCGACAGTCTCGGCGCTTACAAGCCTGATCCACGGCATCTGACGGGCACGATCGCATTGGCCGGCGGACATTCGGGCAAGAGCATCATGATCGGCGACAGCGAAACCGACATCCGGACGGCGAGGGCTGCGCAGGTGCCGGTCGTGGCGGTGAGCTTCGGCTACAGCATCGATCCGGTGCTGTCGTTCGGGCCTGACGTCGTCATCAACGATTACCGCGAACTACGCGGGGCGATCGGCAAGCTCGCGGGGATGCCGGTCAGTTCATAACGGCTAGTAGGTAAGAACGCGGCAATCGTCCGACATGATCTCTTCGATGAAATGCGCGGCGCCAATGACGCCGCTGCATTCGGCGATCAGATCGTCCTTGCGCATGGCGCAGCTATCGAGGCCGGTTGAGAAGCAATGGAAGCGGACGCCTGATGCGTGTGCTTCCTTGATGAAGTCGTAAACCGACCGGCACTCGGCCGCCTTGACGTGCACGGCTTCGGCCACGCCGTTGCGCAGAACTTCGGCGGCGCCGCCCGTGCAGACGACCTCGACCTGATAGCCCATCGACGCTGCGACGGAGGCTTGAAATATCGGCGGGCAGATCGACTCGTCACTATGCGGACTGGCGTTGGCCAATACGATGATAAGCTTGCGCGTCACGGCTGGCGTCCTGCTCGGAGTCACTTGCGCCGAGACTAGGCTGCGACCGGCGTCGGCCGCAACCGTTAACGCGTGTTCAAGCCATCAAACGTCGTGACCGCTAATATAACGGCGGTAAACGAGGATCGTGGCCGGCAGGAACACGAGGTCGGCGACCAGCGACGCAATCAGCGTCACGCCGCAGACGAGGCCGAACAGCCGAAGCGACGGCAGGTCGGAGAAGATCGTCACGCCGAGGCCGAAGGCGAGCACGATCGTCGTCAGGATGATGGCCGGGCCGACCAGAACGCGCGCGCGACGAATGGCAAGCTCGGGCGGGACGCCGGGCTGCTCCTCCATGCGCAATCGGTTCAGGAAGTGGATCAGCGCATCGACGCCCAGTCCGAAGACCACGATCAGCGCAACGACAGATGAGAATTCCAAGCCGCCGCCCATGAAGTAGAGCATCGCTCCAGCCGTCACGACCGGAAACAGACCAGGCAGCAAGCTGATGAACCCGACGAACACCGAACGGAAGGCAAGCGCCAGCAATACGGCCGCAACGAGCACGCAGAGCGGAATGCTTTCGTCAAGCTGCGAGATCATCCGGTAGCTGTTGCGTGCCGCAAGCGCGGGCAAGCCCGTTACCGAGATCTGATATTCGGGATACGCCTTGCGGATCGGATCGAGCGCCTTATCGACCGAATGGACCAGGGGCAGAATCTTGCTGGCGTCAACGTCCGGCAGGCGGCCCGTCACGAGTACGGCTTTCTCGTCCTTGGCGATGAAGCGGCGGACGAGGTGCTCCGGCAGAAGGCCGACGTATTTCTTGATCGTCTCGACGTTGTCCTGGCCACTTTCGCGCAGCCAGCGACGCAGGCTCTCGAGCGACCAGACGTTGCCGAGGCCCGCGGCTTTTTCAAGGGCCTCGTGGGTCTCTTCGATCACTTTCAGCGTCTTGGGATCGTAGAGGCTGGCACCGTTCTTCCACTGGATCATGACGTGGAACGGATTGGCGCCAGTGAGCTTGGAATCGATGCGGCCGGTCGCGGCAATCGCCTGCTCGCGGTCAGGCACCTGATCGGCGAGGCGATAGCGCGGCTCTAGCGCGAGATGCAGCGAGGCAAAGTAGGCAAACAGCGCAAAGGCTATGGCCGTGTAAACGACCGAATGCTTGACGACGCGATCGACAATGCCGCCGACGAAAATGCCGAGCGCGTCCATCAGTCCATCGGCGGGCGTGTGGTCCTTGGCGAGCGTCTTCTCGTTGCGCACGAACAGCAGCGCCAGGATCGGCAGCACGACGATGACGGCGCAGAACGAGATGCAGACTGCCATGGCGCCTGCTTCGCCGAACGTGCGGATGAGGCCCGATTCCGAGAACAACAATGCCAGGAACGACAGCAACGCCGCGCCGTGCGCTAGCACGCACGCGGGACCGACAACGAGGATCGCAAAGCGGACAGCCTGAAGCTTGGTGTCGCCTTCGCGCAGCCGGATGCGGAAGGCCGACACCATCTGCATACTGTCGGCAAAGCCCATCACCATGATGAGCGGCGTCATGACGTTCAGGAACAGATTGAGCTTGAACCCGAGCCAGCCGAGCAGACCCAGCGACCAGGCCACAGCAATGACCGGCGGCAGCGCGGCAACGAGCATCAGCGATATGCGGCGGAAGAAGATCGCTGCAATCGCTGCGCCGAAGAGAAGGCCGAGGCCGTTATAGACGATCTGATCACGCTCGACAGCGTTGCGGATCTCAAGCTGCATGACCGGCGCGCCGGCGAGCTTCACCGACAGCCCGACCGGATTGAGATCTTCCTTCGCCGTGTTTTCGATCTCGCCGATGACGACTTTCGCGGATTTCTCTTCAACGACCTTGCGGTCGAGCGCCAGCACCATCAGCGCGAGCTGACCATCGTTCGACAGAAACTTGCCTTTGACGATGTCGTTGGTTTTCAGGGCATCGACGATCTTACCGAACTCGACCGGATCGTCGGGCAGGTCGTCGGGCACGATCGGCGGGGGATATCCGCTCGCGTCGGGTTTGCCGCGCGCGGACAGCATCGACACGATGCCGCTGACGCCGTCAATGAGTTGCAGATCGGCGGCGGCATTGCCGAAGGCCGTCAGCCCTTCTTTCGTCAGCAGCCTCTTGCCTTCGACGACGACCAGAACGTCGTATTCGCTCGATGGGAAGCGCTTGTCGATCTCTTCGTAGATCTTGAATTCGGGGGTGTTGGTGCGGAACAGCTCCGACAGGCTGTCGTCGACCCTGAGGCGCGAAATGCCGGCCGCCGCAGCAGCCGTTAGAATGAGGACGATGATTGCCGATATGATCGGCGCCCTGATGCCCAATAGGCCAATCTTATTCAGGCCCAAAGAAATCAGGTTCGGGCGTTCCGGCTCCGCTGACTGCAAAAAATGTCCTCCCCAACGACTTCGATTTGAGAAGTCGCCACCAGCGCCCCCCGGCGTCGTTTGTCTTTGCCGGGTGACATGGCACTATGACGGTGTTCGGCGCAAGGTCCACTTGGCCTCACGTCCCAAGGGAAATGCCCGAATTTCAAGGGTGCGGTGCGATACTTGGCAACTTTGACGAGAGAGGCGCGGCGCGCCCACGCAGCGAATCACGGCGGTACGCCGAGTTTCTCTTGCAACGGGGCAGCAGTGTATGGGAGAGCGTCGGTGCCAACGACACATAGCAAGAACAGTGCTTCAATCTTGAGGTTTTAGATGCCCGAGACGTTTCCGTTTCAACGCCTTGTTGCGGCCCTACTCGCGGCTTTCGTATTGTCGTTGGTCATGGTGTCGGAGGCCGTAGCGAAGACCGCGACGGTCGGTCCCGTGTCGGTCGAAGTGGCGGACGACTTCAAGGATGTATCGAGCCAACCTCCGGCGATCCACCAGGATGCTTCCGGCATTACAATCGAAGCTTCGCCATTACCGCCCGAAGCGCTACATGAATTCAAAGGACCGGCGTTTCTCGACTACCTGAAAAGTCTCGGCTTCACGGATCCGGCCTACGTCGACGGCGGCCTAAAGCGGACTGGCGAATATACGTTCGTCACGGCCGAGGCGAAGGGCGCACAAGGCCCCGAGTCACGGTTCCTGCTCGTTATCGGCGGCGAAGGTCGGGCCGCTATCGTGACTGCCTATGCACCCAAGAGCGCATTGGCCGATGGTCACGCCAGCCGCGCTACGATCGAGGCTATCCTCGCCAGCGCCACGGTGACGCCTGCACCAGCCGCCAAGCCGTGATGTGCCGTCCGCGGCTTTCCGGCCCAGATCGCGGCCCGTTTGCGGCTTGACAGCGCGATCCGCCGCCTCGCATAAGGGCCGTTCCCAAATCGGGCGGTTAGCTCAGCGGTAGAGCACACGCTTCACACGCGTGGGGTCATAGGTTCAATCCCTATACCGCCCACCATCCCCCCTGAAATCATTGAATTTCTTCTGCTTGGCGCGGTGCCCCGTGACTTGCGCAGGGTTGTAGGTAATGCCGCCTGGTCAAAGTATCTCGGTGGAAGGAACGTGAATTACCGAAAGCGCTTATCTATTGTCACTTCGGAGTGATCGGTGCGCCGCCCGGTCCAGGCGTCCCAAACACGGTCACACTGTCGATGGCCTTGCGCTGCAGCCGCGTCCAGTCAGCGAGTTGTCCGCAAAGCGAGGGGCGCGGAGACGGGGCGTCCTTTGCACAGCGGAGCGAGACGAAATTCTGCAAGCCCATTGCAAGCTGCAGGGAATAATCGCTCGAATAGAGCTGAGTATCACTGAAGACCGCGCCGCCCGGGACGTTGCCGAAGTACATCATGCGAAGGCCCTGCGCCGTTTCGGGATGCTTTTCCGCGTCGAGCCCGAGGATAGCTCCATTAGGCGCAAATTCCGCGAGGATAGGCACCATCGGAAAGCCGGCTGTCTGATGGCAGCCCATGCACGAACTTTTCGGATTATCTACGGGGCCGGCGAGGCGGCCGCCGAAGCCCAGATGATTGAAGCTCAGCGGCGCAGTTGCCAGATCCTTGACGGCTTGACGATTGATCCACTGTTCGGTGAGTGGTTCATAATTGCACGGTCCGTTCGGCCCTTTGCACGTTTCGGCGTAGGTGACCTTAGGATTGTTGCCCCACTGCAGGCCGAGCGGCGTCATGCGGGCCCAAGGTGTTTCGCCTTTGGCGTTCCCGTCATAGCCATAAGTTCCGAGCAACCAGCCCGTAGGACTGCGCTCGTCGCGCACTTGCAGATCGATCTGAATGAGGCGCACCTTGCCAATACGACGCTCGTACCGTGACAACGGCCCCTCGTTGCGAAAGCGCGGGCTCTTGTTGACGAAGATATCGGCATCCCACTCCAGTGCGCCTTTCACCGTCGGCAATTCTTCCTCGGTCACCGTCGAGAACAGAAGTTTGATGACAAACGCGCCATCCGGCATGCTGTTCAAACCTGTTGGATCAGGATTGAGCGCGCCGGGCTTGGGATCGTCAGGATCGCAATAGACTTGGCCTAATGCGAATGCGTATCGATCGTTGACGTAAGCCTGAGCCCACGTGTCGACGAACTCAAGCTGCCGCTCACCGAAGGTGTTGCCGGCAGAGTCGAATTCATGAGTTAATCCGTGCACGAATTCGCGGCCGTCGGTCCCCGGCCAGTCGGAAGCGACTTCGGTGTTCCAATCCATCCACGGCGAGCCGTACCATTTACGGATTTTATTGTCTTCGACGTAGAAGCCGGCCGCGACGTTGCCTTCCAGGCCATAGTCCAGGAGAGCGCGCAGATAGGCCTCTGGATCTACCGGACCGCCATCTTTAAACGGAATTTTTAGCCAGGGATATTCTTCCTTCGAGCTCCGAGGGATAATCTTGGCTGAGCTTGTAAACGCGACCCTTGTAGCTCGACGGAGGATCGCCGCCGTTGCCCTGAAGGTAATAGTCCTTGAACGTGCCCCGACGACAATTCTTCTGCGCGAGCGAGTTGCGCAGCGAGTCGCTGGTCGCAGAAGCAGGAGTGGATAACACTCCCTCGCTCGCGCACGTCAATGCGACCATGGCGGTTATTGCCGACAAACGAGCGAGCATTTGCATTACCAAAACAATCCTTGTGCGATTCATGCGTGCGCTGATCATTAGGCGGCGCGGCTGCGAATCGTAATGGATGTTTTTCTAAAATGTACTCCAAGCCGTCAGGTAGCTTGGGAACGGGGTTAGAAAAGCGTAAAGGCTAGGCCTGCCGCACGCGGGATACATGTTCATCTCTCGACCGCGCTTGCGCGCGTCATCGAGGCGCTGCTGCCTGCCACGCTTTGATCGCGTCGATCGGGTGGATCAGCATGATGATGTTAAGAACCAGATTGTCCCTGATGGCGTAGGCCATAAGCGCTTCGCTGGCGATGCCCAGCAAGACGGTCACCGCAACCGGCAAGCGGGCGGCAATGGCGAAACCGATGGCCATGGCCGCGATGTCGGACATGGAGTTGACGATGCTGTCGCCATAATAATCGAATGAAAATGTCGCTGTTCGATAGCGATCGATGATGAAGGATGAGTTTTCCAAAACCTCCCAAAGCGATTCAACAGCAACTGCCGCAAGGAATCGTTGCGGTATGCTCCAGCGCGGCACGACAAGCCACAGCACAAAATAGAAAAGATAGCCGTGGACAATGTGCGTGAAGGTATACCAATCGGCCAGGTGTTGCGAATTCTCCGAGCTTTGGACTGCCCCGTGCCAAAGCTTGATCGTGCCGCACGTGCAAATCGGCACACGGCCCATGGCGTATTCAGCGACCGCTGCGCCAAGGACAATCAGAAGAGCAAAAACATATAGCGGTGGCGCCGACACGCGCGTAGAGCTTCCAAAGGCCATCCGCGTTCCTCCCCACCCCAATTGCGCTTAGCGCTCCTCTTGGCCTTCGTCTACGCCCAGGCATGACGAAAGCGGTCTTCGTCAACTAGCGGGCGTGCTCCGCTATACGTCGCGATCACTGACGAATTTGCAGTCGACTTCTGCTAATGTGATGAAGCCACTCGATGTCTGCGGTTGCGAAGCGGTACCGGATCATTTGACATCGCTTTAGACGTGGCTCTCGTTGATGCGCGAGACAATGTCGCTGAGCCGCGAAAGAAAGAGCTGCAAAACCGGCGAGCGGTTCGCCTTGTTGTAGCCGACCACGAGATCGATCATTGCGCCTTCGCCTTCGATCGGACGGCTGGTCACGGACGACCAGGTCAAGAAGTCCTTCGCATATCTTGGTAGTAGCGTTAGCGCCCGCGTGGACGCCACCAACGATATCGCCATCCCAAGATTGTCGATCTTCTGTTCGCTTTTGACGGATAGCCCGTGCTTGGCGAAGAAATCGTCCATCACTTGGCAAACACTGGCGGGCGATTGAGTTAGATCAAATTATTACTGCTCAGTGTAAATACAATCACCTTTGCCTGAGATCCCTCGCTCGGGCGAAGATGCTCCGCTTCCCCCCGTGCGAGCATCCGAGCGGTGCCAAGTGAGCCTCCCCCGGTCTTCACAAACTTTGGCGCCGCTCGAACTCCTTCAGCATTTTCGATGCGAATACTCGCTGGCCGCCGATCGCCTACGAGCAGACTGATCCGCCTCTTCCGCTAAGGGCAAAAAGCAGACCGTCAGAACGTGATTCAAATAGGCCCAGTACGCACGAACCTACTTTGAAAAACAACGTATACGAACGACTTCGCATCGTGACGTTGAATCTCCTCGATGCTCGCGAGACGAAAAGAAATTGAAAAAAGCGTCTTTCCAGGTGGGAGACACGCCATGAAAGCTGTTCTCGGAACCGTTGGCCTTACATTTGTTTTTGGCATCTCGCCAGCTTCGTCACAGCAGATTACCGGCACACCCGGTTCACCCAACACCACCACGACAATAGATGGAAGGCAGCTGCCGCCGGCGCCCCCCAAATTTGGCGGGGTCATCAACGAGACCGCCCCTGACTCCAAGCCGTGGTGGCCGCCGCGAGTCGTGCCTCCCAAGGGCGCACCGAACGTGCTTCTGATAATGACCGATGACTCGGGGTATGGAGTTCCGAGCACATTCGGCGGTGTGATACCTACGCCGTCTCTCGATCGCATCGCCAAATCGGGTTTGCGCTACACACAATTCCACTCGACCGCCCTCTGCTCTCCGTCACGCGCGGCGCTGATTACCGGTCGCAATCACCACTCCGTCGGGTTCGGTCAAATTGGTGAGATGGCGACTGGCTATCCAGGTTACGATTCCATCATCGGACCCGAAAACGCAACCATCGGCCGGATATTGTCAGACAACGGCTACGCGACATCGTGGTTCGGTAAAAATCACAACACGCCCTCATTCCAGTACAGCGTGGCCGGCCCATTCGACCAATGGCCGAGCGGCATGGGCTTCCAGTATTTCTATGGTTTCATGGGGGGCGAGTCCGATCAGTGGACTCCTTACCTCTTCCGCGATCACACGCCTGTTTATCCATGGCTCGACAAACCTGGATACAACTTCGTCCGCGACATGGCGGATGATGCCATTCGGCACATCAAGGAGCTGAATGCCTCTGCTCCGGAAAAGCCGTTCTTCGTTTATTACGTCCCTGGCGCAACTCATGACCCGCATCAGCCGACTAAGGAGTGGATCGACAAGATCAGCGCCATGCACCTCTTCGACAATGGTTGGGAACATTTGCGCGAGCAGATCTTTGCGAACCAGAAGCGGCTTGGCGTAGTCCCGGCGAACACACAGTTGACCCCGTGGCCGGACGAGTTGCCGAAGTGGGACTCGCTCTCGGAGATCCAGAAGAAGATCGTGATCCGTGAAGCCGACGTCTTTGCGGCCTACACAGCCTATAGCGACCATGAGATTGGCCGCGTGATACAGGCGGTCCAAGATATCGGCAAACTCGATAACACGCTGATCATCTACATCAACGGCGATAACGGCACGAGCGCCGAGGGCACTATGATGGGCACGCCCAACTGGATGACCGCGGCTAATGGCGTGCTGAAGCTGCCGGAACTTGAATACCTCCGCTATTACGAGTCGTGGGGCTCGGACGAAACGTATCCGCATATGGCTGTCCCGTGGGCGTGGGCATTCGATACGCCATTCAAATGGGTCAAGCAAATCGCATCGCATTTCGGAGGCACGCGCCAGGGAATGGCTATTTCCTGGCCGGGCCACATCACAGATGTTGGCGGCATCCGCACGCAGTTTCATCATATGATTGATATTGTGCCGACCATCCTTGACGCAGCCGGAATCCAACCGCCCGAGTTGGTCGACGGCATCAAGCAGAAGCCGATCGAAGGTATCAGCGTGGCCTACACCTTTGATAAGGCGAATGCGAATACGAAGTCGAAGCGGGATACCCAGTACTTCGAAATGTTTGCCAACCGCGGCATTTATCACGACGGCTGGTATGCCTGCACGACGCCACCGACCCCGCCGTGGCTCCTTGGGACGAAACCACTGCCACCGGTCGAGCAATACAAATGGGAACTGTACAATGTTGCTGATGACTTCTCGCAGGCTAACGATCTTGCCGCGAAGGAGCCGGAGAAACTCCAGGAGCTGCAAGCGCTGTTTCTCACCGAAGCGAAGAAATACCAGGTTCTGCCGCTCGACAACTCGGTGTTGCCGCGGCTGCTGACGCCGCGTCCGAGTGCGACCGCTGGCCGATCCATCTTCACATATGAAGGAGAAAACGTAGGCATCCCGGTCGGTAATGCGCCGAGCCTTCTGAATCGCGATTATACGATCACCGCTGACGTGACTATTCTCGAAGGTGGTTCCGACGGCATGATCGCGACGATGGGCGGTCGCTTTGGTGGCTATGGGCTCTACCTGCTCAATGGCAAGCCGGTCTTCGTCTACAACATGCTCAACTTGAAGCGCTATCGCTGGGAAGGCGGAATCGGA
Source organism: Hyphomicrobium sp. DY-1 (assembly GCF_047497105.1). NCBI lineage: Bacteria > Pseudomonadati > Pseudomonadota > Alphaproteobacteria > Hyphomicrobiales > Hyphomicrobiaceae > Hyphomicrobium > Hyphomicrobium sp. DY-1. The sequence goes on from NZ_CP134870.1 coordinate 4,434,440, forward strand.
GCCGAGGACTGGTTAGCGGGATCCCCACTCGCACCCGGCAAGCACACGATCGTGTTCGATTTCAAATACGACGGTCCCGGTCTCGGCAAGGGTGGAACAGGTGTGCTCTCCGTCGATAGCAGGGAACTGTCGAAGCAGAAGGTCGAACACACAATTCCGTTCTTGATGGCGCTCGATGAGTCACTAGACATCGGTATGGACACCCGCACGCCAGTTGATAGCAGCTACAAACTTCCTTTCCGGTTTACCGGCAGAATTGACAAGCTGACCTACAAAATTGGACCGGAGCAGTTGTCCGAAGAGGACCACAAGACGATGGAAGAGCAAAATGCGAAGGCGAAGGATTAGGGGTCCCTCCCCGATCTTTGCCGCTGTCGGCGTCGGGTATGAGGAGTTGGGGGGCGTTAAGCCCCTCGATCGAGCGCAAAAGTCGTTCTTGCGCTAGAAATGCAGCGTTGTGCCGACGACAGGGCCCTGTTGAAGCACATTGTATTCATATCTCGATGTCCCAGAACCCTGCGAGTAGTCAACCGAAAGGGCTCTGTATCCGACGTAGCCGTCAAGCACATGACCATCGAGAATGCACATCTGCCAATTGTAAGTCGCAAGCACCTGCCAAGAGAAATCACTGCCCACGCCGAAGCCACCGAAATCCGCACGAACGTCGAGTTCCTCTCCGGGGCCGATCTTGTTCCGAAGACGCGCTCCGACGAACGGATCAACCCAGTTGACCGAACCTGATTTTGCAAACCAACGGCCATTTTCAAACTCGAGGCCGGCAACATTCAGGGTCGTCACGGAATCGGCGGAAACCACGCTGTCCTGATGCCAATAGCGAGCGCCGGCCAACACGTCGAATGCGGAGGTTCCCATAAGCACAGGATTGCGACCCTGCCAAATCTCATAAGCGCCACCGGCCTCGACCGTCACTTGCGTGTAATCAGCTGAGATATTGCCTGAGAACGTGGCGTGCTCCCCGTCCTTCGCGAAACCTTTCGAACCGCTGAAGCTCGCATAAACGATATCGTTGAAGAGTCCGACCGGGCCGCGGCGAGCTTCGGCATAGCTCATCCACGCTGGTAGTGTAGACCAGTCCAAATGCCCCAACAGATCGCTCGGGTCGACACTGACGTCGAACGACCGCCCTTTGATCACCGTATTACCTGATAGCCAAGGGATCCAGCCGTAGGTCGTGAAGATGACGGACCAATTTCCGTCCTCAGTTGTCGGCGAAGATCCATGCGATAGCTCCGCACTACCTGCCGAAACAGCTGATCCAACGACAGTGCAGGAAGCAATAATTAGTACCGCGGCTTTGAGGCGATGTTTCATCTGGAAGCCCTCATGAAGAGCGTGGTCCCGCGACTCGAATTTAGCACCAGTTTCCATTGTTGGCCGTGACCGTGGGACAACATAAATCCGTCGACTGCTTATTTTGTTTTGAACCGGATTTATGATCTGAAGATGCAGTTATTGTGCGCTTCCTTGGGGTCGAGCTAACCTTCGGGAGGCAAACGAAAGTCTCGAAAATGAGCCGGATCACAGCAGTTCCAGAGCTCTTCACGGCAATCATCCTATCTCGGCGGCCTGATGCACTGAAACTCATTGCGGATCTGGTCTGCGGCTGCAGCGCTCATCGAATTTGGGCGCGTGCGGACGGTATTGGGATCGGTTAATGGGCACGCAGGTAGGGCTATGCGCTCACATATCGACTGCAATCGGCAATCCCAAACGTGCTCGCGGTGAAAACGTCTTAGACCACGGCCGTCAACACCGCTTTGAGCAATTCTGCGCAGTGCTGCAACCTGGGTTCTGAAAATAACTCGGCCTATATCGTCGAAAGATCGCGCACGATTGGCGAAGGCCCATGCTCGGACGAGGCGCGCACGGATTTGATTTGCGGGAATATTCGCCTGCTGAAGAATTTGCGCGTATTCTCCATCCATGGTTGAAGATCAGGGTCGTTATCGACGACGTCGGCCAAAGCCGCTTCCGCGACATCTGGAGCGGCAACCACCTGCCCAGGTTCCTGTTCTTGAAAATCGATGTCTCCAAGGCGACGAACGCGTTGGCTAACGTTCACGAGCGCGGTCGAAAGGTCCCAGACGGCGCGCCTAAAGAAGAGCAGCAAAAGCAAAACGACGAGCGGCCAAGAAAGAGAATTTGCGCCTGCAAATAGACGGCTGAAAAAATCCAAAATGGCTTCGATAGATTGCATCGACCTCTCCGCGAAACTCTACCGACACCTCAGCAGTCGCGCGTAAGTAGCGGAACAACAACACGGGGATTTCAACAGTCAAACTTGAGATGAGGTGGCGCTGGAGAACAGCAATTCAATCTCTTTTCCAAATTGGTTCAATTGGACCAATGCGTTGGATTTATAGGTCTGAACTATCGATCTTTGGTTCATGGCCGGAGCGACGCCGCAGGGTGTGACCGTTCCGGGAGACGAACGAAAGAAGGAATAGTCTCATGGCTTTCGCATCCCTATTGAACGATCGCTTCCCTCGCCAGGCCGAGGTTTGGCTCCCTCAAAGGCCCCGTCCGGTCACCGCCTCGCATGTGCCGACGGCCGAAGCCGTGCCTAGCTATGACCTCTCCGTGCATCCGGCACCTGTCGTCATCGGCCTCGCCTCCTGCGCCTGGTTCCTGGTTTTGAGCTGGACGTGTTTTGGCGCGTTCGACCTCCGTACCGGTCTGGCTGTTGCCATCGTGACGATCATCTCGGCGATGTATCTCGGCGGTATTACTCTCGGCGCCTATAATTCCAACAGCGCCGCGAATGACCGCGCGGCCGGCCAGCGTCGCAGCTTCCGCCAGTTTCTCCACGGCCGAGTCGACATCGCGACGGGCCTCGTGAGCGGACGCGAGGCCATGCTTCAGATCGCGCTCCTTCCGGTCAGTCTGGCTGTCGGCGCAACAGCTATGGCGCTGATTTGGCTGACGATCCGATAGCCTTCCATCCCAAGGACGCGGACCTCATCGTATGGTGGCCCGCCCTTCCCCCAATACTCGCCTCGCCGGAAAATCAGCATCCGGCATTTGTGTTTGCTGCCGAACACCGTTAATCGCCGACTTAATCCGCGGGCCGAATTTTTGGCCTGCAAGCGAAATTCGGCCATGAAGCGCAGGCAAGCGTCGGTCGGGGCACGAGGGAGACACAAAATGTTCATCAGACACCTTAGCGTGGCGCTTGTCGCGTGGTTCGCGCTCGTCGCAGCGTCGCCGGCAAGCCGCGCAGAATCGGGACCAGAGATCGATGCCGGCGTGCATGAGACCATGCAGCGATTTTTCCGCCAGGTCGGCGGCGCGCGCGAGCTGGCGCACAAGGCTGTCGGTATTTTGGTGTTTCCGTCCGTCGTGAAGGCGGGCTTTGGCATCGGCGGGGAATATGGCGAAGGCGCGCTGCTGATCGGCGGCCGCACCGCCGGTTATTACAATACCGTTTCGGGCTCGTTCGGCTTTCAGATCGGTGTGCAGGCGCGATCGGTCATCATCGCGTTCATGACACCCGAGGCGCTGCGCCAGTTTCGCAAAACCGCGGGATGGAAGGTCGGCGCAGACGCTTCAGTGGCAATCATCACGGTCGGCGTCGGCGGATCAATCGACACCAACAAGATCACGAGCCCGGTCGTCGGCTTCATCCTCGACCCCAAGGGGCTCATGTATAATTTGACGCTCGAAGGGTCGAAGATCTCGCGCATATCGCGCTAACGCAATTTATCTCGCGTCGCCTCGGCCGCTTTCTAAAGCCGCCGAGGCGCATTCCGCGTGCAAGCGGTAAGGTTCAACAAGACGTTACCGCGGACGCTCGCGTAACGGATTGCGCACGGCAGACGTAGGTATTGGAGTGTGCGGAAGCACACGACCAATCCCCCCGGAGACGTCCATGGCAATCCAGTTCAAATCTCTTTTGCGGTCCGACCGCATTTTCTTTTCAATCGTCACCGTTGCGGCCGCCGTCTTTGTTCTGAGTACGGTCGGCGGCGTAGGCGTCGATGCAGAGGAAGGCACGCGCGTGCCGCCGCCCGCCATCGATGAGCCCGCGCCTCAAAGCGCGCATCTTGAAACGGCTGTGCTGGCAGGCGGCTGCTTCTGGGGCGTTCAGGGCGTGTTCCAGCACGTTGTCGGCGTGAAAAACGCGGTCTCCGGATATACCGGCGGCGACGCGCAGGATGCGCACTATCAGATCGTCGGCACGGGCGCGACGGGTCATGCGGAATCCGTGCAAGTGACGTTCGATCCGCAGAAGATCAGCTACGGTAAGCTGCTGCAGATCTATTTCTCGGTGGCGCACGATCCGACCGAACTCAACCGTCAAGGGCCGGATTCAGGCACGCAGTATCGTTCGACGATTTTTCCGATGACGGCGGAACAGGCGAACGTCGCGAAGGCTTACATCGCACAGCTCGATGCCGCGCATATCTTCCCAGACAAAATCGCCACGACGGTGGAGCCCGGCCGCACGTTCTTTCCGGCCGAGAACTATCATCAGAATTTTCTGACGCTGAATCCAAACTATCCGTACATCGTAATCAACGACCTGCCGAAGGTCGCCAATCTGAAGCGGCTGTTCCCGGAGAACTATCGGGCCGAGCCGAAGTTGGTCGCGCTCGCGAAGGCGTCGAACTAAGGTCACGCGATTGCGTAAGAGGCTCAGACTTTGATCTGAGCCTCAATCGCAGCTTTATCTACGACCGACCAGACGTGCTGGATCTTCGCGTTCTGAAATTCGTAGATGACGTTCTCGGTGAACGACACCCTCCGGCCATTGACGGTGAGCCCGAGAAAACTGCCTTTTGGCGTGCAATCAAAGCCCAGACGGCTTGCAACAAAGGGCGGTTCGCAAACCATCAGCAGAATGTGAAATCGGAGGTCGGGAATTTCCGAGACGTCGCGCTCCAGCATTTCTCGATAGCCGGAAAGTCTCAGCGGCTTGCCGTTGCGCGTGACGTCGTCGGCAACGAATGCAGTTAGCCGGTCCCAGTCCCGATTATTCAGGCACGCAATGTACTCGCGGTAGATATCCGCGATGTTGTCGCTTTCCATGCCTAACCGACTATCAGGCGTTGCGCGCGATCGGTTCGAGATCTTCCGTGTAGATCGAATACATCGGCTCGTCCTGCAGGATGACGTCGATGTATTCGCCGTATCCATTGAAGCGCGTGCCCATCGCGCGGGCATAGGCGCCGAGATTGCCGATCTCGATGTAATCACCTTCGCGCACCGAAGCAGGCAGCATGAACGGCCCCTTCATGTGATCGATGGAATCGCACGTCGGTCCCCAGAACTCGAACGGCTCCAGCGGCTCGTTCGGATCGAGGCCCGGACGAATGAGGCGAACCGGGAAAACGAAGCCCAGATGCGCGCTGTCGAAGAGCGCACCATAAGAACCGTCGTTGATGAAAAGCTGGTTGCCCGGTTTGCGCAGATCGACTTTCACGATCAGGCTTTCGGCTTCGGCGACAAGCGCGCGCCCGGGCTCGCAGATCAAGCGGCAATCCTCGGTCACGGGCATCTTCGCCATCGACGCTTTGATGACTTCGATGAAGTCGGACAGCCGTGCGGGCACGCTATCGGTGTAGCGTGACGGGAAACCGCCGCCGATATCGATCGCGTCGACCACGACGCCAGCCTTAACGATGTGCTTCTTCACTTCCTCGAACGCCATCGCGTAGGCGTCGGGCGTCGTCGTCTGCGAGCCGACATGGAAGGTGATACCGAGTTCGTCGGCGACCTGGCGCGCCTTGACGAGCAGGCGCTGCGCCTTCTGGCCGGAGATACCGAACTTGTGCTCCAGCGGCACGCGGCTGTTCTTGGCCGGAACCGAGACGCGTACGAACAGCTCAAGGTCTTTCGCGCCGTCCGTCTCTTCGATGATCTTCTGCAGCTCGTCTTCAGTGTCGAGCGCGAAGCATTTGATATCGTAATCGAAGTAGGCGCGGCGAATGGCGTAGCGCGACTTCACCGGATGCATGAAGTGCAGGCGCACGCCGGGGATCGTTGCGGCGTCCTCAAGCTCGGCGACAGAGGCGACGTCGAACTGCTTGATACCCGCACCGTAAAGCGCGCCGAGAAGAAAGACGGAGCTGTTCGCCTTGTAAGCGTAAGCGACCTCGCCCGGAAAGTTGTTGATGAACCACCGAGCGGCACGTCCCGCAGCGTGGGGACGCGCGGCGAAGACCGGAAGATCCGGCTTCATCTCGGTCACCATTTCAAGGGCGGTGGCAAACTTCTCCATCGCGAAAGAACCTCCTGAGGAAGCGCTATCCGGTTTCGCGCGCGGCAGCCGAGCGATGTCGGCTCTGGACACAATGTTGAAGGGGTGCATTTAGGTACCTCGGCTCCCTCTGTAAAGCCTTTCCGAACCCAAACGCTTTTTAGGGTTGTCGGATTCTCTCCCGAACGCGAGTGGCGGGATGCAATTGGCATACAGAGCGATGCGTTTCGGCACCTACCGTTTGCGACAATTTTATGAAGCGCCCTGTTCTCAGGCATTTGGCGCCGCGTTCGAAACGTCAGCGAAGGCCGAGAATGAGGACTGCGCGACCGTCGCGTAGTGGCCGATCCGTCACGATGTCGGGCCGCGGTGGCTCGATGCGCTCGCCCTGAGCTTCGCGGCGGCTGATGGCGCCAGCCCGGGCGATACGGGCGCGCTCGGCCTTTTCCGGGTTGGCGCGCATCTCCCAGTCGGTGACGAGCGTGTCGCGAATGAAGTTTTCCCAGTTACCGAGTACCGTGAAGCGCTGATGCACGAAGTCGTGCTCAATGCCGACCGGCGGCGTAGCGCTGGTCGAGCAGCGACCTAGAATCGTCTCGCTGCCCGCTGCTTTATAGCGAAGCTGGAACGGTGCATCGGCCGGCGGGACGCTCACTGGCTTTCCGGCCTTGATCAGATTGTCGTGCTGGAAATCGCTCGGAAACAGCACGGTCCCAACGCCCTCGGCATCGACGCTGATGATTGTCAGGTAGCAGTCGTTGTCAGCTTCGGCCTTGATCGTCACGAGGTCTCCGGGAACCGGGCGTGGCTTATCGAGCCACATGCTGAGCCCAATGTCTGTCTTTACTTCGCGCAGAAACCCCGCGGATGCCGTCTGCTTCGGCTTGTCTATGCCTTTGAGCAGCGAAAACAGTCGTTCGAGCTGCGCGCGCGACAGCACGCCGTGCAGAAGGCGGCGGGCGAGCGGCGCGGCTTGGCCTTTGGCGTTTGAAAGCTCTTTCAGGAAGTCTGTGCGCTCGAGGCCCGTCTCGGACAGCGCAACCTCAAAATCGGCGCCTTCGCGATAGCGGCGAGCAAGACCCGAAACCATCTCTTCGCCGTGAATTCGAAGGTTGAGATCGACGCCGACCGATTTGGCGGCGGCGCGGAAGCGATCCGTGCCGCCAAGCATCAGGAGCATGTTTTCGCTGTCCGTGCCAAACAACGGCAGCGCCGTGCGGCGATCGGCTGGCATCGGTGCGGATGAGATATCGACCGGACCAGCAGGCCTGAAATCATCCTTGGCTTTGACCAATCCTTCGGTATGGCACGCAAAGCAATCGGTGCCGGCCGTCGTTGTCGGCTCAACGGCGTTGGCCTCATCGCCCGCGTATGGCTTCTCAATGCCCGGCAGTACCCGATCGATGCGGTTGCCCGACGCATCGTAGAGCGCGAACGCATAAAAGCCGTTGGGTAGCGCGAACAGCGCGCGAACTTCATCCGCCTTGAAGGGCGCCGCGGCGCTGGTTGCGGATTTGGGGCCCAACGGGTGATCGAAAACGTTCTGATCGCCGGTACTGGTTGCAAAGTCGTAGACCAGCCACAGTCCCGCATGATCGCCGGGGTGGCGTTCGATCAAACGATTGCCGCGCGTCACTGCGCTCTCGCGAACGGCAATGCGGCGGACGGATCCAGCACGAATATCGTCGTCGATCTTCGCACCGTTCATGGCGGCAAGAGAGGATAGCTTCTGCGGGATGCCAAGAAGACCGTAATAGAGCGGCGTTTCGCCTGCGGCAGCGGCAAGCCAATCGCCGTTGACGATGACCGCTTTCGTCTGCGCAGTTTTTAAAATGTCCGGCGCGACGGCGTGAACGAGCGCGGGCGGATAGGCGTCTTCGATCATCGCCCAGCGCGCCGCGTCCCAGCCGAAATCTGAAAGCCGGAACGACAGCACCGTTCCAGCGGCATCGAGCGGCGTCAGCTTCATGGGTTCGGGCGCCCAGGAGAGCGCGTTCATCAGTTTGTTCAGCGCGGCCGCATATGCCGCCATTTCGTCCGGTGTCGCGCACGCGTTGTAGAGGTGGGCGAGAGAAATGAAGCGGACGTCCTTGCCTTGCTCGCGTTCCAGACGCTGGGCGTCCCGCATCAGCTTGTCGAGGTCGGTAAGGCTGATCGGCCGGCGCGACGGACACGTTTGAGCGGTATCGGGAAGATCCTTCACCCAGCGACGAAGGGCGAGAATGTCGTCCGGCTGCGGTTCCACCGCCGCGTTGGCGCCGATAAAAACATCGAGTGGGGCGTGACGCGTTTCCAGAACGTCGTACAGACGCGAAGCGTCGGGGAAACCTGGCTTCACCAAAATGGAATCGCGCGCCAGATCGTCGATATCGAGAATATTCGCGAGGCCGCCTGACGCCAGCGGGCGTTCAAGCTTGCCCGTCTGATGGCAGCGCGCGCAGTAGGTATCGAGGATGCTATAGGCCTTCGCCGCGAGCGGCTCTTCGGGGCGCGACGGCACGGCAGACGATGCGGACGACGAGGCTGGCGCCGACGCGGCTTGCGGGTCCGCCGCAACGGCACCGAGCGCGCCGAAACAGGCGAAAGTCAGCAGGCCTGCCAACAGCCGCGCATAAAACATCACGTCTTCGAATTGCACGTCGTCTCTCGTGTTTCGTCTTCCAGGCCCAAGACCGTCTCTGGCCGCTGTATCTTCGCGCATCCCTAAAGCGGAGGCGCGGCTGTAACGTGGCGACCGGCGGTCCGTCTCCCAATCTATTGGAATGCCAAATCGGAGCGCGGGTTTACGCCTTGTTTACAGGCGTAAACAGTTCCTTAATTCGATCGTATAGTGATTAGTCATCGCAAGACTTCAAAATCGACCGCCTCGTAAAAGTCGGTTACAAGAAGCTTACTTCAATAGATTGAAGGCGGGCTTGTGCGATGGATCTCAAGGCAGCCAGTGATCAAAACTCCACGGTCGATCGTTTAACGCGTGCCGGTATGGCGATTTGTTTTCTGGCAAGCTGCGGACTTCTGATTGGCGCGCTCATTTTCAATAAGCTTCAAGACGATACCAAGTTGAAATTTCCGCTCCCCGTCCAGTTCACTTCGAGGTAGCCGCAATATTTTCGATGCCTCGTCAATTTCGATCCGACTCTTCCCCGATCCAACGATCCACTTAGGGCCCTCCGCAAAAGCCGAGGGCCCATTTTTTTGCGCGTTGTTTTCTGACGGTCAGGGCGCTCCGGCGCCGGTCGAACTCTTCACCATCACCGAATAGCCCGCCTCTTTGAGGCCCGTCACGACCAGATCGAGATGGGCGCGATCGCGCGTTTCGATGACAAGGTGAAGCTCGGTGCCTTTCGCCGGAACGTCAGTGAAGACGCGCTGATGATAAACCTCGACGACGTTGGCGCCAACACCACCGATCACGCCCGCGACTTTGGCGAGCTGGCCGGGCCGGTCGGGAAGGTCGATGGCAAGGCGTGACAGGCGGCCGTCACGGGCAAGCTCGCGCGTCAGAACGCTGGCCAGCAGCCGCGTGTCGATGTTGCCGCCGCAGAGAACCAGCCCGATCTTGCGGCCCTTATAAAGCCTGCTCGCGCCGATCAGCGCGGCGAGCCCGGCGGCGCCTGCGCCCTCGACGACCGTCTTCTCGATCGTGATCAGTAGTGACACGGCGCGTTCGAGATCGGCTTCTGAGACGAGCAGAATGTCGTCGACCAGGGCTTCGACAATCTCTTGCGTCAGGCTGCCCGGCGTCTTGACGGCGATGCCTTCCGCGAGGGTATCGCCGCCGACGGGCAACGAGGCATGTTTCACGGCGTTGAGCATTGAGGGGTAGAGCTGCGCCTCGACGCCGATGATCTTGATCTTTGGATTGATCGCCTTCGCGGCGACAGCCATGCCCGAGATCAATCCGCCGCCGCCGATCGGCACGATCAGCACATCGAGGTCTGGCGCGACCGCCAGCATCTCGACCGCAACCGTTCCCTGCCCCGCAATCACGGCCGGATCATTGAACGGATGAACGAAGGCCATGCCGCGTTCGGCCCCATAGGCGACGGCGAAGGCGTAGGATTCTTCCAGCGTCTGACCTTCGAGAATGACTTCGGCCCCATGGCTGCGGGTGTTCTCGACCTTGATGGTGGGCGTCGAAGCCGGCATCACGATTGTTGCCGGGATGCCGAGACGGTGGGCGTGATAGGCCACACCCTGGGCGTGATTTCCGGCCGACATGGCGATCACGCCATTTTGCCGCTCGACGTCCGACAGCGACAGGAGCTTGTTTAAGGCCCCCCTCTCCTTGTAGGACGCGGTGAACTGCAAGTTCTCGAACTTCAGCCAGATTTCGGCGTTGAGAAGGGTGCTGAGGGTTCGGCTCGGCTCGAAGCGCGTCGGAACGACGGCCCCGCGGATAGCCTCTGCCGCGCGGACCACATCGCCATAGGTTACGGATAGGGGCCGGGAATCAAGTTTCGCCAAATTTGTCATTATCGTCCGGGGGGTTTAATGGAAGGTCTTTCCTTAGCATATTGCTCGGCAGCGCGGCGCTACCAGCTTTTGGCCCGTTGCCATTCAGCATTTGCTCAGGCCCGTGCATCTACCGGCGATAACTTCCACCGATTCGCCGTCCGGAGAACCTAAATGGCCCGTCTGCCCCTGAAGTCGATTGCCGCGGTGGCGGCCCTGCTTGTGGGCTTTGCCCTGCCTGCAAGTGCGCAGACGTTCGAATACACGCCCTACAGGGGTGTCAACAATACCGGCGGCCAGCCGACCGACCCGCCGCCGGACAGCTACACGCCGAACCATCAGAGTTCGCCTCCCGGCGTCGGAGGTGCGGCGGCGCCTCCCTACCAAGCTGGCGAATCTGATGCCTATCAGAGCAGCGGCAATGCGCCCGCGCCTACCGGTGACGCCTATTCGTCTCCGCGGGGCCACTACTCACCCTCCCAAGACGTCTTTTCGCCTGCCCAGAACGGTGGTGGATCGCCTTCACCGTCAGTTCAACCGCCGCGCGGCGTGGGCGGACCGCCGATTCAAGATGTCGGCACCATGCCGCGGATCGAAGTCCAAGCCTCGGCCCCCGACGACGGTGTGCCCTTGAGCGTTCGGCAGGATGACGCCCGTCGGGCTGCAATCCAGGGCTGGCGCAGCAAGGTTGCCGACCGTTATGGCCCGGAATTCTCCGAGTGGCGTTCTGCCGTGGGAAAGAACGTCGATTGCCACAAGGACCGGCGCAACGGCGTCATCTGCATCGCGAGCGCCCAGCCGGTGCGCGGATTTGACCGCAGTAACCCGTGGGCCGCTCAGAATCGCCGCTACTAGCGGTCTCTTCGCAATATCGTCGCGCAGACGCCGGGACAATGGCAGTTGATCCCGGCGTTGCTTTTTGTCATCAGCCGCCGTGGTCGGGTGAGACGCACGGCGACGTGGAACAGGAACGGACAATATGGCGAAGGTGGCTTGGCTCGGTCTCGGCGTCATGGGCTATCCCATGGCGGGGCATCTGAAGACGCGCGGCGGCCATGATGTCGTCGTCTACAATCGGACTGCCGCCAAAGCCCAGAAATGGCAGCAGCAGTTCGGCGGCACAGTCGCTGCGACACCAGCCGAAGCCGCGCGTGGCTGCGAGGTGGTGTTTGCGTGCGTCGGCAATGACGACGACCTGCGCAGCGTCACGACCGGCCCAGACGGCGCTTTTCAGTCCATGAGCGCGGGCACGATTTTCGTCGATCACACGACGGCGTCGGCCAAGGTCGCGCGGGAGCTTTCAGCAGCGGCGGCGTCCGGCGGTTGCGCATTTCTCGACTGTCCGGTTTCAGGCGGCCAGGCGGGTGCAGAGAAAGGCGTGCTGACCGTCATGGCTGGCGGCGACAAAACCGCATTCGAGAAGGCTGAGCCGCTGATCACCTGTTTCGCGCGCGCGGTCCGGCTCATGGGACCTTCCGGATCAGGGCAGCTTGCCAAGATGTGCAACCAGATCGCGATCGCAGGACTCGTCCAGGGGCTGGCGGAATCGATCCATTTCGCCGAGTGCGCCGGGCTGGATGTGACGGCGCTGATCGAGACGATCTCTAAGGGCGCGGCGCAATCGTGGCAGATGGACAACCGTTGGAAGACCATGCACGAGCGCAAATTCGACTTCGGTTTCGCCGTAGACTGGATGCGTAAGGATCTCGCCATCTGTTTCGATGAAGCAGAATCGAACGGCGCCGATCTGGCGGTGGCGAAAATCGTCGACGGTTTCTATGCGGACGTTCAGGCCCACGGCGGGAGCCGCTGGGATACATCGAGTCTGATCGCGCGCCTCAAACCCAAAACGTCGGACTGACGGCTAGGCTCTTACGCTTCGGCGCGCTCACTCTTTCCCGAACGCTCGGTGATCGCGAACTGCAGCGGAAGGGCTGTCGTGTATTTGATCTGCTCCATCGCGAAGGCCGACGACACCTTGGCGATATCGACGCGCGAGATCAGCTTTTTGTAGAAGGCATCGTAGGCCGCGATGTCGGGCACCGCGACGCGAAGCAGATAGTCGATCTCGCCGGACATGCGATAGAACTCGACGACCTCGGGAAATTCCGCGACGGCAGAGTGAAATTTTTCCAGCCAGTTGAGCGAGTGCTTGTCTGTCTTGATCGAGACGAACACCATGACGCCGGCGTTCACCTGTTGCGCATCGAGAATGGCGACCCGGCGCTGGATGACGCCCGACTCTTCGAGCTTCTGCACACGCCGCCAGCAGGGCGTCGTAGAGAGGCCGACTTCCTTGCCGATGTCAGCAACGGGGCGCGTGCAATCCTGCTGCAGAATGCGCAGGATTTTAACGTCCATTTCGTCGAGCATCGGCACCGCCCTGGCCAGGAGAACAACATTTTACGCTTTCGCGTCGCTTTTTGAGATTATTATTCTGTATATGCCGTGTGTCAACGTGGTGATTGGTAATATTTTCCACATATCGACCGATGAGCGTCAAGCTTTTGCGCTCGGCCGGGCTGAAACCTCTCCGTGCCAACGCGTGACGTTGGCAAACGCATCTGGTCTGCCGAGCCGGGCGGGCCGCATGAAATCGACGGCGACGAGCGCCGTGATATCGGCGATCGTATAATCGTCTCCGGCGATAAAGCGGCTGTCGGCAAGGCGGGCATCGAGGCGGCCAAGTTCGAATGCAACTTTCTCTTTATTGGCCTCCCCCCACTCCGCGACCTGGGGCACTTCGAGATGGGCCATTTTCGGATGAAGGTGGCGAAAAACGCTGAACACAGCGCTCGACAAACCTAGCTCGACGCGCCGGTTCCACATCTCGACTTCGGCCTTGCCGATGGCACCCACGCCGAACAGCGGCGGCTCAGGCTTTATCTCCTCGAAATAACGGCAGATTGCGACGGTCTCAGAAATCGTCCGCCCGTCATCGAAAACCAGAACCGGAACGCGATGCCAGGGATTGAGCTTAGCAAAGTCGCCGCTTTTGAGGTCTTCGGTCATCATATCGCGCTCCTCGCGTGGAACAACGATGCCCTTCTCGGCGAGGAATATATTTACGCGTCTCGGGCTCGGAGCGGCGTGTGTCTCGATGATGTGCATGGTTCACCTGTCATCCCCGGAGGCGTGCTCGCGACGCCAATCGCGCGGCTCTTCAAAAGCTCCGACCCAAAGTCCTCTGCGCTCGGCACGCGCGACGGCCTGCTCGTCCCAGTACGCGCCATAGGCGACCGCCATGCCGGAGGCGATCATTTGTGCATTGAGATCGCGGCCGCCGGCCGTGCAGCGACCCAGCATTCGGCCGTAGACGTCGCGTTCTTCGATGGCGCAGGTGACGTCATCATCGCCAATGGCGCGGACCAGTTCGTCCCGCGCCGCCGCCCCGCAATCCCAGCGCGTGCCGTTTTTCTCGCAGCCTTGCCGCCATTCTGGTGCGTCTATGCCTTTGAGGCGCACCTCTTCTTTGCCGACCCATAGGCTGTCGCCGTCGATAGGATCTCCATAGCCGGTGACCGTTGGCGGAAAGGGATCGGCCGCGTCGGCACGGTGCCACCGCGTATTCCAGTGCCGGGGCGCACCAACGATAACTGCGGCAAACAAAGTTAAAACCAGCGCAAGCTTAATAAAGGATGCCCAGTTTCGCCGTCTCCAGCGTCGCCAACGCCCCATTTGCGGCTTCCTTCGCTCTGGTTGTGTAGCCTCCTTTTTCGACCGGCGAAGGAGACCTTTAAGGCTTGCTTTAACGAATTGCCGCCAATTTACGAACTGCGCCCGGCATGAGCACGCGCAAATTCATGGAATGGGAATAACGGCTCGCGGGATGGACGACAACGTTCAGAGTGTCGAAGCAACGGCTGTCGACGCAGCGCCCTCTATGCGGCAGACCCAATCTCGGAATGACCTCAGGTCTTTCCGGGAAAAGCTCACGCATGGCACCGTCAATAAGCCGGAATTCGAATACGAACTGCTTACGATGTTTGCGCGCAACGAGACCAGCGCGCCCTTCGCCATGCCGGCGTTGTGCTTCATCTTCTACATCACGTCGATGTTCTGGGCGTCCTTCACGGAGGCGACGACCTGGATCGCGATCGTGTCGATCTCGCGCGTCTATATGCTCGATCAGTGCCGGCGGCTGCTCTCCATTCCGCGCACCGAGGTGAATGTCGGACAGTGGCGCCGTCATTTCGTCCGCATCGAACTCGTCAACGGCTTTGCGCTCGCGGCGTTCGCGCTGATCGGCATGTCGATCCATGGCGGCGGCGGGCACCATCTTATGTCGCCCGCGACGTTCTCATCGCATGTGTTTATTTTCGCGACGCTGATGGTCGTGCTGGCGATCCGTATGACGTTTGCATCAACGCTACCACAACTCTTTCTCGCAGGCACCGTGCCGATGACGGTTGCGGTTGCGGCGCGTCTCTTCTCCCTCGGCGATCCGTTCTATTTTGCCCTCGGTTCGATGGCGATCGGCATCCACGTCTTTTTCGTCTATCTGGCGCGCGGGCTGCACTCGACGGCGCTGGCGATGGTCGAATACCGGGCGGAAAAGGACGGCTTGATCTCGGAACTCGAAGAAGCCACCGCCATCTCGGACGAAGCCCGGCGCCGCGCCGAAGCCGCGAACAAGGCGAAGTCCCGCTTCCTTGCCACGATGAGCCACGAGCTTCGCACGCCGCTGAATGCCATCATGGGCTTTTCGGAAGTCATGGAGCGCGAACTGCTCGGCCCCATCGGCAACGACGTCTATCGGGATTACGCTCACAATATCTACAAGAGCGGCGACCACTTGCTCTGCATCATCAACGAAATTCTCGACCTCTCGCGGATCGAGGCCGGGCGCTACGATCTAAGCGAAGAACCGATCCGCCTGACCGATATTGCCGAGGATTGTCAGCGACTGGTGAAAATCAAGGCCGATTCAAAAGCGCTGATGATCGTCGAAGATTTCACCCCGGACGTATCGCAGGTGTGGGCCGACCCGCGCGCGATGCGCCAGATTTGCCTCAATCTGCTGTCGAACGCGCTGAAGTTTACGCCGAAGGGCGGCCGCATCACGCTGATCGTCGGAAATACCCAGGATGGGGGCCAGTTCCTGACGGTGGCCGACACCGGACCCGGCATTCCGAAGAACGAGATCCCGCGCGTCCTGCAGGCATTCGGCCAGGGCTCGCTTGCGCACGAAACCGCCGAAGGCGGCACCGGCCTC
The DNA here is from genome assembly GCF_047497105.1 of Hyphomicrobium sp. DY-1. Classification (NCBI taxonomy): domain Bacteria; kingdom Pseudomonadati; phylum Pseudomonadota; class Alphaproteobacteria; order Hyphomicrobiales; family Hyphomicrobiaceae; genus Hyphomicrobium; species Hyphomicrobium sp. DY-1. The sequence continues at coordinate 4,450,330 of NZ_CP134870.1, forward strand.
GGGCTTTCCATCGTGCAGAACCTGATCCATCTGCATGGCGGCACGTTCGACTTGCAGTCAGAGTTGCGCAAGGGCACCGAAGTGACCGTAACGATACCGCCTCAGCGCGTTCTCAATCCGCTATCGCCGCTGCAGCCAGTGGGACAGGAACGTCACCGCGATACCGGCGCGCCGCGGCAGCCGCGGCAACCGCGGATGCGCCCATCGTCTTCATCGTTCGGTTCCGATGCACCGATGCGGGTGGCCGGAGAGGCGCGCTAATCACCATCTTCTCACTCAACAAGGCCGGGGCATGCTGATCTTTCTGCTTTTCGTCGTGGTCGTCGGGCTCGCCGGAGTGCTGGGCGCGTCGATGCTTGGCGGGTTCAATTTCGATGCGATTCCGAACCTCCCGGTTGCAGCGTCCGTCATCGGCATTCTGCTGGCGCTCTACATCGCCACGCTTCTGAGCCATCGCGGCGAACGGCGGCTCGCCGTCTGGCCGACGCTGGCGGCTTGTATCGCGGGTGGGGTGCTCGTCATGGGTGCTTTCAACAAGGACGTGGAGTTCTCGCTTGCCGATGTCATGACCTTTGCGCGACACGCGAACGATAGCGCGGTACCGACGCCGCGAGATGCTTCGGCGTCCGTCCTGCTTCGTCGCGCAGACGACGGCGGCTTTCTGGCCAATTCGGAGATCAACGGCGCGGCGCTGACGGCACGCATCGATACCGGCGCGGCGACCGTCATCCTCAAGCAATCGGATGCCGAAAAGGCCGGCATCGATATCGGCACCCTCGCCTACGATACCCCGCTCAGGACCGCCAACGGCACGAGCTATCTGGCGCCGGTGCGTCTCAAATCCGTCCGCATCGGGCCGCTCGTCATGAATGATGTCGAGGGCCTGGTGGCGAAGGCCGGAACTCTTAACGAAACCCTTCTCGGTTCCAGTTTTTTAAGACGTCTCGGGTCATATCAAGTGGCAGGCAATTTCGCGACGCTTCGGCAATAGCTGGGCCCGAAGTCAAGGGTTCGCGGCGCTGTTGAAAGGGCAATGGAAATGTCGTCGGCCACGGCCAGTCTTTTCGCGTCCTTCGCCATCGCGGCTATTGGTGCGGTAGGACTTGCCTATACCCTGACACATCCTGGCATCGTCGCCGGTATCATGGACCGGCTACATCCGGCACCTATGGTTGCCGATCAGACCGATACGGCACCCTCCCCCGCTTTGGATGTGCCCGTCGTTGCCTCGCATGCTTCCAACTCGGTGACGCTGCCTGCGGGTCAATATGGCCACTTTCTGACGGAGGCCGAAATCAACGGCCGGGAAATCGGCGTCATGGTGGATACGGGCGCGTCTCTCGTTGCATTGACTTATGACGATGCCGCAAGAGCCGGAATTTTCGTGAAACCGTCGGATTTCACACATACGGCTCAAACAGCGAACGGGATTGCTAGAGTCGCACCAGTCACGATTTCACGCATCGAAATCGGCGATATCACTGTGCGAAACGTCAAAGGCGTGGTGTCGGAACGAGGTGCTTCCGAACGCACGCTTCTGGGCATGTCGTTTTTGGGGCGGCTGTCGCGCGTCGAGATGCGCGGTGACAAACTCGAGCTTGAAGAGTGACTATTCCACTATTCCGCCCAGAACATTGCTGATAGAGCGGCCGTCGGAACCACGCGCATGCCAAAGCGCGTTAAGGTCCCCGAATGAACCACGTTCGAGGAGAACCTCATGCTACCGAAGCCACGCGCTGACCTGAAGCCCAACACCGCCGACTTCGAGCGCCTTCCGCTCGTCAAGCCGACCGGCTTCCGCGAATACGACGCGCGCTGGCTCTACCCGCAGGAAATCAACCTGATGGGCCTCAATGCCGTCGGGCTCGGCATGGCGACGCTGTTTGCGCGCCGAGGCGTGCCGAAACGCATCGTCGTCGGCCACGACTACCGCTCGTACTCCGCCGCGGTGAAGCAGGCGCTGATGACCGGCCTGCTCGCCGGCGGATGCGAGGTGCATGACATCGGCCTCGCGCTGTCGCCGATGGCCTACTTCGCGCAGTTCGAACTCGACGTCGAAGGCGTCGCAATGGTGACGGCAAGCCATAACGATAATGGCTGGACCGGCATCAAGATGGGATTGTCGCGGCCGCTGACGTTCGGACCCGACGATATGTCCGAATTGAAGTCGATCGTTCTCAACGGTGAGTTCGAAGCCAAGACCGGCGGGCGCTATATCTTCGTTTCCAATCTTGCCGAGCGCTATATCAAGGCGCTGACCAATCGCCCGAAGCTGAAGCGCCGCTTGAAGGTCGTCGCGGCTTGCGGCAACGGCACTGCGGGCGCCTTTGCACCGCAAGTGCTGGAAGCGATCGGCTGCGAAGTCGTGCCCCTCAACACCGATCTCGACTACACCTTCCCGAACCACAATCCGAACCCCGAAGACATGAAGATGCTTCATGCGGTCTCTGCAAAGGTTCTCGAAACCGGCGCGGATGTCGGCTTGGCCTTCGACGGCGACGGCGACCGTTGCGGTGTTGTTGCCAACGACGGCCATGAAATCTTCGCGGACAAGGTCGGCGTGATGCTGGCGCGCGATATTTCGGCGATCCACAAGAAGGCAAAGTTTGTTGTCGACGTAAAGTCGACGGGCCTGTTCACGACCGATCCCGTGCTGATCGCTAACGGGGCGACGACGAGCTATTGGAAGACCGGCCACAGCTACATCAAGCGCTATAATTTCGAACACAAGACACTGGTCGGGTTCGAAAAGTCGGGCCACTTCTTCTTCAATGAGCCGCTTGGCCGTGGCTACGACGATGGCCTCGTTTCAGCGATCGCCGTTTGCGACATGCTCGATCGTAGTCCTGGAAAAACGGTTGCCGATCTGCGCGACGCGCTTCCCAAAACCTACGGCTCGCCGACGATGTCGCCGCATTGCGACGACGAGAAAAAGTACGGCGTCGTTGATCGGATCACCGAGCACTATACGAAACAGAAAGAGAGCGGAGGCACGATTGCAGGCCAGGAGATCCGCGATCTCATCACCGTCAACGGCGTGCGCGTGATGCTGGAAGACGGGACGTGGGGCCTTGTCCGCGCATCATCGAATAAGCCGGAGTTGGTCGTTGTGGTCGAAAGCCCGACGTCGGAAGCTAACATGAAGGCGATCTTCAAGGACATCGACCAGCAGCTTTCTCGCTTTCCCGAAGTCGGCGAATACAATCAGAAGATAGCTGTTTAAGCGTAGCGCGCCCCGGCCGCCGGTGCGTGCATTCGCCATACATTTGCGCTGGCGGCCGGCTTCCCGCAGGGAGTCGCCAGCGCCAATTAAAAAAGCGTCCAGAGGAAACGCGAGACGACGGTCGTCAGGAAGACTGCGAACGCGAGTTCCAATGCGCGCTTCGAGATGCCGTGCGCGAGCCTCACGCCATAGGGCGCGGCAAAGACTGCGAGCGGCGCGATCAGCAGCGCGCCGAGGCTGACGTAGCCGAGCGAAAGCGGTGGCAATCCCTGCTCGCCCCAGCCCGAGATGATGTAGCCGGCGATTCCCGGAACCGCGATCACAGTACCGATGCCAGTTGCGGTTCCAACGGCTCTCAGTAACGGCATGCCATGCAGCGTGAACAGCGGCACCGTGAACGTCGCGCCGCCGATGCCCATCAGCGTCGATACCAAGCCAATCAGGAAGGCAGCGATTTCCAGCCACGGGCGACGTGGGAGCGTGTCGGCGATCTTCCAGTCGTCGCGGCCGAGATACATTTTGACGGCCAGCGCTGAGCCGAAAACCACCCATATCCAGCGCAAAACTTCGCTGCTGGCGTAGTACGCGACGACGATACCAACGCTGACCCCGAAAAAAATCCATGGCCCCATGCGCTTGACGATGCCGGTATCGACTGTACCTCTGGCCCGATATTCGGCAAACGAGCGAAATACGGTCGGCGCGATGACGCCGAGCGTCGTGCCGAGCGTGATGTGCATGCGGATGTCTTCGGAAACGCCTGCCGCGCCGAAGACTTCATAGAGGACCGGGACGAGAACGCCACCGCCGCCGATGCCGAGAAGGCCCGACAAAAATCCGGCGAGCAGCCCCGCACCGGCAAGCAGCGCCAGCAATTCAATCAGATGATGTGTCGGGACTGTTGAGAATGCCATGCGGTCGGTTCAGGCTGCATCGGGACGGTCTTGCCGTCCGAAGCCGTGCTCTGCGAGCGCGATCGCCTCGCTCAGCACCTCTGCGGTGGCGGAAGCGCTGGTTGCGCTCTCGCTCAACAGGCGGCGGAACGCGCGGCCACGCGGCTGACCGTGATAGATACCCAAAATGTGACGCGTGACGTTCGATAACCGGCCGCCCTTGGCGACGTGACGTTCGACATAGGGAAGCAGATCTGTCAATGCCTCGCCTCGCGTCGGCGGTGCGGATGCGTCGGCGAAGATGGCCCGATCGACATCCGCAAGAATATACGGGTTTTGATAAGCGGCGCGGCCGAGCATGACGCCATCGACGTGTTCGAGATGCGTCTCAGCATCGGCGATGGTTTCGATGCCGCCGTTGATGATAATGGTGAGATCAGGCCGTCGCACCTTCAGCCGATACACGCGCTGATAATCGAGCGGGGGCACCTCGCGATTTTCCTTCGGCGAGAGGCCTTTCAACCAAGCCTTGCGAGCATGGACAACAAACGAGGTGCAACCGGTATCAGCGACAACGTCGATGAAGCGCGTCAGATCGGCCTCGGCATCTTGATCGTCGATGCCGATGCGGCACTTGACGGTGACGGGGACAGGCTGGCTTTCGCGCATGGCGGAGACGCACGCGGCGACAAGCTCTGGCTCTGCCATCAGGCACGCACCGAAGCGACCTTCCTGAACGCGATCCGAAGGGCAGCCGACGTTGAGGTTGATCTCGTCGTATCCAAGCTCCGCACCGATCCGCGCGGCGGTCGCAAGCTTCGCCGGGTCGGAGCCGCCAAGTTGCAGAGCGATCGGGTGTTCCTCGGCGGAAAATCCGAGCAATCGTTCGCGGTCGCCGTGAATCACGGCATCAGCGGTGACCATCTCGGTGTAAAGCAGCGCACGCTTCGTCAGACGGCGGTGGAAGACGCGGCAATGCCGGTCAGTCCAATCCATCATGGGGGCCACGCAGAATCTGTGACTTATGCACTTCATATTGCTATATTTTTACGTCTAATTCCGTCCAACGTTTTATTGGAGACACTCGAAATTCACAAGGGCGGTCGGCTATCTATATTCTGGAAGCAGTTGCAGAAATCGTATTCGGACCTACCAGCGGCAGTGTTCACGATTTGCTGAGACCATGCTTCAGATGTCGATCTTCGGCGATCTCGATATCCTCATCGACTTGGATGCTTAGCTAACGCTCGGAGCGTTCGATCTGGTGCCCCCAGCAGCAGCTTCACAGCACGAAGGTTTCCTGGTCGGAAAAAATCAGGTCCGGCTTCGTTCGGCGCAAAGAATGTGTACTTCGCGAGGCTCGCAGCCCTCTAGGCGCCCCTGGTATTGGCGCATAGTGCAGAGGGCTGAACATCTCTAAACGAGATTTGGACGTTTCGTCAGCTGATACGCGAAGGGCCATTATGGGCGATTCAGGAATAGTACTCGAGCATCAGCCGAACTCGCCCATCTATCATCACACCTATTAGCAGAATGCGCCCGGCGGATGCACGTCAGCGGAGCGATTACTCTTGCTCCATTGAAACCGCCGTGGGTAGAGCCGGTTGACAACGGACTTCCGACACAGCTCAACTAAAAGACGCTCTGAAAACGGATTTTATGACGTTGCCTCTTTAGTCTCTCCAACAACTGAGACCAGATCGCATGCAAACAGAGACGCCGGTCCTCTCGAAGAGCTCGACCTTCGCGCGCGGCAGAAACGGCCGCTTGAATTCAGCGATGGTCTACGCAGCGGCGCTGCTGATCGCTGTGCTGATCATCGGAATTTTGAGCTTTGCGCTGCCTTATAACTCGGTCGCGGCGGCGTTGGTGCTCGATCATCACAAGGGCAGCATCTTTCCCTACCCCTTCACCATTCAAAACATGACGTATCTCATCTTCGCCGCCGGTCTCGCCGACCTCTACATCCGCTGGCGGTCGGCCAGCGCCGAGAGTGCGTTCCTGAGCTGCGGTTTCTTGCCCGAAGACGATTCATCCGTGCTGCAGGTCAGCGACCTCGGCCCGATCCGCCGCAAGGTGTCGAAACTCTACGACGGCGACAACGGCTTCCTTCCCTACCTGATAGACATCACGACAACGCAACTGCAGGCCAGCCACTCGGTCGACCAGGCGGTTTCGATCATGCAGAGCAGCCTCGACTTACTCACGCATCGCGTCGACCTGCGCTATCAGAATGTCCGCTATATCGCTTGGTTGATCCCGACTATCGGCTTCATCGGCACGATTGTCGGCATCGCGGTCGCGCTGGAGTTCATCGACCCGAGAAAGATCGATATCGGCCGTGTGACCGGCGGCCTTGCAGTCTCGTTTTACACGACGCTCGTCGCACTCCTCGTCAGCACGGTATTGGTGTTCTTTCAGCACGCGGTGCAGAAGATGGAAGAAAGCGCGCTGAACGATGCCGCACAATACTGTCTGAAGAATCTCATCAACCGTATTTACGTACCGCGCACATGATGAGGCGAGGGAGGACGGGGCAGGCGCGATGAGACGGATACGGCGCGACACGGCAGGTGGCAGCGAGATCGCCATGATGGCGGTGATCACCAAAGCCATGGGCGCGTTCCTCGTGCTCATGATTGTGCTGATGCCCTATTATACTAGCGACCCGGTGGCCCAGCGCACGGCAGACGAAGCCACGGAGCAGGTGGACCACGCCAAACAGAAACTTCAGGAGGCTCAAGACAAGCTGAAGAAGGGTCGGCTCACCGATGAGGAGATCGACGCACTTCTGGATGAGCTTGATGAGGCGACGCGGCAGCTCGAAGAGGCTCTGCTCAACATCCACCAATTGAAGATCCAGGTCGATCAGCTCACGTCGCAGGTGAAGCGACTTGAAGAGCTGTTGGTTGCTCAGGAAAAAGAGATCACCGCTTTGAAGGTGGAGATCGCCAAGCTGCTCGCCGAGATCGAGCTGCTGAAGCGCAACCAGAAACCCGAGGCCGTCTACTGGAACATCGTGCGTCTCGACTGGAGAGGATGCACGTCGCCTTCACTCAATCTCTACATTACTAGCAACTTGCCACGTAAGAACGGGTCTGTGAATCCGCCGCCCGACCGTACCGCGCAAAAACCATTCTTCGAGACCGATAAGGTGCAAACGGAGGTAACAAACCGGACCAGCGCTGGCCCCTCAGGACAACCAACCTCCGGGACCATCACTTACATGATCAATGAGCTCAACGTCGACGAGCTGCTAACGGTGTATGTGAAGTTGCTGAACCCTCTCCCCGGCGGCGATATGGTCTGCGACCTCACGGCCTCCTGGTCGGCCCGTCTCGACGGCGATACGAAGCCCTCGACCTTTGTCAGCGGCAAGGTTTCAGACCGTGAACCCTACGCATTGCTCGTCCGCCTTAAGAGTGGCGAACGTGGTTCGCTCGCACCTGTCGACGTATCCGCTGCCGAGCTTGAGGATTTCCAAAAAACGATTGCGGCATCCCATTGCCAGAAGATGACGTGTGGCCTTGACGATCCGGGCGCCAAGGATGCTTTCGCGCAAGCGATCGTTGATCGGTTTTCAGGCGCCGTGACCTCGACGATCGTCGCCGCGAGAGATGTAAGGACATCCGGGACCGATTTCGCTTCACCCGGCAATACGATGCTCAAAGACTTGGGCCAGAAATACGCAGACAAACAGATATCATTCTCCGACATCTCGAAATGGATCAGGCTGCTGTCTGCAAGCATTTCTCCTGGGACCCGTACTGCAACAGCCGATGAGCGTGCGTCTTATATCGACAGTCTGCGCGCCGCTGCCGCCCCCGACAGCGTGATCGATTTCGCTCAGTTTCTGACGATCTCAGCCCATTTCGACGCGACCGCCGCCCGCCGCGCGCTGGAAAAGGCCGGCATTAAACTCGCTAACCGGCCAGAAGATGAGAAGGCGGCCCAACTTCTCCTGGACGAAGCGAAAGCCGGTGGCTGCGACCCCGCATCGGCGCTTCAGGTCAGCCGTCTCGTTGCCGAACGACGCATGCCCGTAGACGCCGCGAAGGCGCTGATCAAACTTCTGATTGATCACCAATCCAGCACCCCGCGTGATTTCTTTGAAACGAACCCCGTCCCTAGCGCAATCGTCCAGGAGCAGCTTCTGCAAACGATCCGCCCAAACAATCCGCTGTTCCAAATGCTTGATCCGTCCGGTGGTCGAGTTCCCCCGGATCTGTCGTTGCCACTCGTTTCGCAGATCAAACGGCAGTAGCGGCAACAATTTACGTCAAAAAGCTGACACGCCGGGCAACAAATTCGCCAGGAAAATACGGATCTTTAGGTCGCCAGGGTCTTCGCTCGAAGACGTTGTAAAATCTGGCTAGATCTGCTGTGCTGCAGTTTTTGCTGCTGCAATATTGGATGGGCGTAGCCAGTTTTTCTTTGGAATTAAAAAATGAGCACACGGCTCGTTCGCTGCGTCGAAGGCCATATCTACGACGCCGATGCCCACAGTCAGTGCCCATCCTGCGCGTCGACAGCAGATGCGGCGCCCGCATCCACACAGCTAGCTGCCGATGGTGCCTACGTGGCGGCGAGTTCGCTGCCGGCGGGTCGGAAGTTGCGCCTACTGATCTTCAGCACCGGAATCGTTGCCGCCTTAGCGTCGGCTTGGGCAGCGGGCCTCTTGCCTGACCCTTTTCCGCCCGCGCCAGACCCGGAACCGCAGATCAAGCCGGTCCAGAACGAGAAGGCGCCGGCAACGCCTGAACCGCCGTCTCCTCCTCCATCCAAGCCCGCCCCGGAGCCGTTGCCCACTCCGACGCCGACCCCTGCAGTACCAACGTCTACTCCGGAGCCGGCACCCAATCCAACTCCAACTCCAACTCAAACTCCGGCGGCACCGCCGCCTACTCCGGAGCCGTCAGCCAAACCAGAGCCAGAGCCCGCGCCAGCCGCGCCGTCGCCCTCCCCCGCACCGAGCCCGCAACCAACTCCTTCAAATTCGTCCCCTAGCTCTTCTGAACTCCAGAGCACGTACGATCAGGGCGAGGCCCTTTTCTACAAGGGTGAGTATCGTGCAGCTCTCCCGGTCTTCGACAAGCTTGTCGAAATGTCTCAATCCGCCGACAATAAATCGAAGGCCTTAGCCTATTACATGCGCGCGAGGACAAGCGTGCAAATCGCAAACGAGGAAGGAGACACGTGCAAGGCGATGCTTCCGCGACCTCCGTCTTGCTCCACCGCGACAAAGTACGAACCGGCATCAAAGGACCTTGCTCAATCCTTGGAGCTTGATCCCGATCAAGCGGATGCGAACTTTCTGACCGGGTTTATCGCCGAAAAGACGGGAGATAAGCGCAAAGCTATTGACTTCTACACTTATGCGCTGCGTGCGAACCGCGATTATGGCCCGGCCTATAACAATCGCGGGACGATCTATTTCGATCTTCGCCAGCTCGACCTCGCAATGGCCGACTATAACGAAGCAATCCGCGTTGATCCGCAGAATGCTTGGACCTGGGCGAACCGGGGGGTACTTTTCACCTATTTCCGTAACAGGAAGCAAGCGATTTCCGATCTAAACCGAGCCTTGGACATCGACCCGAATTTTGCATATGCGCGCGATAATCTACGCAGATTGGGAGTGCGCCGCTGACGGATAAACTGCGCCGCTTGCTGTGCAATGCTAGAAAACTTGAAAGGTCGAGCCGTGCGTATTCCCTTTATGGCAATAGCTAGCGTCCTCTTCCTCAGCACACCACAGGCCGCGGCAGAAGAAGATTATCCGGCGGACGGCAAGATCGGCGTCAAGTACGGCCCTTGGGCTATCAGGCCAGAGAACGGATGCAGCGTCGCACGCAATATCGTCGATGCCGACAACTGGACATATTACTCGTTCTGGGTCGAGCCGCTGGTTGTCGAGGTAATGGCCCGCGGCGGCCATATGGTCGGCGGAACGCTAGCCGTTGAGGGCGGAGTGACGAAAAAGTTCATCTGCTACGCCGCCGGCGAGCGTTGCACTGTGGACCGAACTGACCTGAACACCGGTCTGCGCACGGGCTCGTTCGCCGTTCTGGAACTCGACCTCACCGAAGGCAGGAAGGCCGGGCCCTTCAACATCCCGCTCGATGATCTGTCCGCGCTCCTCTTCCTGGGGTGCGGCAACCAAGGTTACAATGCCCTAGCCCTTCCCAAGCCACCGCCACCCGACCGCAAATATCTAAACCCTGAGCCCGAGGTCAACCCGCAGCCGAAGCCATAGCGAGGGGCGGACGTCGGCCGGATCCACCATATGACTGTTTAAATTTTCGAGATGACTGGTGGCTATGATTGGAGATGGACCAAGCGTCATTGTTCCACTCGACAATCGCATCCTCTACTTCGGCCGCGATCGTGAGCGGTTCCGCTTTCTCTCGCATTTCCATTCAAGCCCCATTGTGATTGACGGCGAAGCCTGGCCCACGGTGGAGCATTATTATCAGGCGCAGAAGTCGGCCAATCCGCAATACAAGGCAGCTATCCGCGCAGCCGTTCATCCCGGATTGGCCAAACGCCTTGCGGCACCGCCTACTTCGCCTCGCCGGGTTTCGCAGATCTCATGGTTCCGCAAGCACGGCGAGCAACCCCGCGCCGACTGGCACGAGGTGAAACTCGACATTATGCGTCGTGCCGACTACGCCAAGTTTGTGCAGAACGGGGGTTTGGGGATCCTATTACTCGCGACAGGGAACGCCGAATTGGTTGAAGACTGCCCAAGCGAGCCGTTCTGGGGCATCGGCCCTGACGGCACTGGTCTCAACTGGGCCGGGCGCGTTCTGATGGAAGTGCGCGACGGCCTGCGCGTCGGACCATCGTCGACACCTTCATAACTGGTTCGGACACAATAGGGAATCATTGGATTCAAAAACTGCGGATAACATTCCGCATCCGGATCAATCGGTGGCGGTGCCGGCCGCTTCAAAAAGCGATGTCTACCTTTTGGGGAGAAAACCGGACATCAAGGCGGCGGTGGACCTGCAGCAGCGATATGGGCCGCTTCATGCCAAGCTCCGACCCACAATCTTCCCAAAAATATTATCGAATAGCTCGAATGCCCGTTTTTCGATTTCGTAGGCGTGGTCGTCCGCGTAGTTCAACGCCTTCGCGAGAGATATCTGGTCCTCTTCGGGCATAGAACGCCGATAGGCGCCCCAGTCTTTGAGAACCGCGTTTGAAACTTCGGGATGAAATTGGACGCCCACGGCATTGCCATATTCGAACGCTTGCACGGTCTCGTTATCTCTCGCTAGAATTTTTATCTCGCCCGGCAACGTAATGAAATCTCCATGCCAACGAAGCCAGGGCCCCTGCCACACCGGCGTGCTGGCAAAGGCATTTTCCATCCAGCCACGGTATCTATGTCCAATCGGTTTGACCGTGCCACCCAAGGCGGTCGCGAGGAGTTGCGCGCCAAAGCAGATCCCAACGACCGGAATAGCGTTGTCAACGAGACGCTTCATCAAAGCGCGCTCGCGCGCAATCCATTGAATATGGGTTTCATAGACGCCGCGGCGAGATCCGAGAAAGACGACGACATCGTCCACGATATCGGCGAGGTCAGTCGTCACAATATCTTTGGGCGACAGCGTGCGCCGACACGTCCAACCTTTCGAAGCTATGAATTTTTCAACGAGACCGGCGCGGCCATACGCGCTGTTCTGAACGACGGTAACCCTCATCTTCGACCGGCAGCCTAATTTAAAATGCAGAATTTCTGATTGATCAACGTCGTAACTTTGCGCCGTCGAACCGATCGGTGCGAATCTGGAGATCGAAAATATCGGGGCGGTAGTAGTGTCCAGTCACGTCGAAAAGCTGTCGGTTCTCGTAGACTTCTTTCACGTCGATGGTGTGCGAAATCAATCCTTCGACGCCAGGACATGGAGGTATGACAACCGTACCGTCCGGTGCCACAAGTGAAGAGCCGCCGTTGAAAATCACGTCGTGACCATCCGCGATAAGTTGCGATTTGAATGGGAAATCATCGGGAATATCGCTCATGGAGAGTAGTCCGTGGACGCTCAGCGACCAGACGCGGCCTTCGCGCGCTGTAGCAGAAACGATGCCTTCGGCGACAACCGCGTTGCCGGGCCATAGACTGATATGCAGCTCCTCGCCGCCGCAGTACAGAGCGAAGCGCGCCATCGGCATCCAGTTTTCCCAGCAACAAAGCCCTCCGACCTGAACTCCTGAGATGCGGTGCGTGCGGAGTTCGTGGGCGTCTCCAGCGCCCCAGCACAAGCGCTCATCGTGAGTAGGCATGAGCTTGCGATGTACGCCCAACAGCCCTTGATTGCAGTCGACCTTCAACAACGCACAGTACAGCGTGCCTCGACCAATACCATTGCCGCGCTCGTTAAAACCGAGAAAGACGGACACGCGATAGTCGCGCGCCGCTTCCACGATTTCTTTCACCTCTTCGGAATCGGCTTCCATCGACGCATCGAGAAAGCGCGCATACGCTTCGCTCTGCTTCGGGTCGCCGAACGCGGCGGCATCCGTCCGACATAACCAAAACGGATATCCGCTGACGAACGCTTCAGGGAAGGCCAGCAGATCGATCTGTTCGGCAGCGGCGAGCTTTATTGTGTCGATGACTTTTGCGACGGTCGCGCGTTTGTCGAGCCAAACGGGCCTGATCTGAGCAGCAGCGATCTTCAAAGCATTCTCCTGATACCCTAAGCGTTGAATGATTAAGCCGCTCTAGTACATCTCGAAGTACTCTTTCTGCTCCCAGTCTGTAACCGCGGCCAGGAAGCGGGCGACTTCATACTCTTTAAGCATGATCATATAGTTCCAGAATTTTTCGCCGACTGCGTCCCTAATGACGGCGCTGTTGCGAAAGCCTTCCACAGCATCCATGAGGCTGCGTGGTAGAAGCGGCGCGTCGGCAAGATAAGCAGCAGCAGCCGGTTTGCCTGGATCCTTTTGCGTGTCGATACCATCGAGTCCGGCGATAAGCTGCGAGGCGATATAGAGGTAGGGGTTCGCCGTCGGCTCGCCGACGCGGTTTTCAACACGAGAGGCGGGGTCGTTTGGCCGTCCGATGACGCGGATCATCGCGCCTCGATTTTCCAGTGCCCAGCCTGCCTTGAACGGCGCGAAACCATCAGGACGCTGACGTTTGTAGCCGTTGATCGTCGGCGTGGTCATGAGAGAGGTTGCCGCCGCATTTTGCAGCAAGCCGCCAACGTAATTCATGCCGTATGCTGAAAGCGGACCCTCTGTGCCTTCGGCCATGAACATATTGGTTTTGTCGGCGATGCGCCGGATGGACTGATGCATATGCCAACCGCTGGGAAAAACATTTGGCACCTGCGGATTTGCCATGAACGTCGCGTGATAGCCGTTGCGGCGGCAGATCTGCTTCACGGCCGAACGAAAGAGCAGAGCGTTGTCGGCAGCGTTCATGGCAGTCATCGGACTAAAAGTTATCTCGCATTGACCGGGCCCCCACTCGTCTTCGACGGTTGCGAGCGGTAGGCCGAGCGCTTCGAGATTGGACTGCAGCAAACGAAGAACCGGGTCGATTTCGTCTCCGCGATTTTCTGTCAGATACTGGTAGCCGTGGGAGATCATCGACACCTTCGGCGGCTCCGGCGGATAGCCGCTTTCTTCAGGCCGGAGGCTCGGGTCTTCGAGCTTGAAAACGTAAAATTCGAACTCAAGACCGACAACCATCTCAAGGCCTTTTTCCTCGAGACGCTCAAGCTGGCTGCGCAGAACTTGGCGCGTCGACAGAGGACACGGAGTACCGTTCGAAAGATAAGCGTCGCTTAGGATCCAGCCGGTGTCCGGCGCCCACGGCAGAACATGAAATGTCGACGGGTCAGGCACAAGCACACCGTCGGGAAGCCCGATCATCTCGGGAACGTTCAGTTTATTGGAATCGCCGAACGGCGCGACGATAGGATGGTTCGTCGTATCGAAGATCGCCGTGACAAGTTGAAAATCTTTGCCGCTTTTTAGGTTTGAGCGAAATTCCGCAGCCGTCACCGTCTTGCCGCGCACGATGCCGTGCTGGTCACCCCAGCCGATGCGGATGCACTTGATGTTTTCGCGTTCGATCCTGGCGATCAGATCGGCGGCCATGAGTTTTTGCTCTTCGCTCCAGAGGCCGTGGTCTTCGATGAAATGAGGCTGCTTGGCCGACATCATGCTGTCCTTAGTTTGGAGTTCGAGATTATTGCGTGCGGTGGCCGGCGCCGCGCGCCGGAACCACCAGTTGCGTAAGTTTATCGCTGTTTTGCCGCGTGTTCGGCAGAGGCGAGCATCCCGTCGGGCAGGCCCTGATAGATGAGCCTGCCGATTTTTTCGAATTTTGTCGGATTGGTTGCTTTGATAAAGAACGCGCCGGCGAGGCCCACTGCGAAGATCGCAATGTCGAGCGGGATGATCCATTCCGCGAACGCAAAGCCGCCACCAAGGAACTCCATGTTCGTCGCGCAAAGATAGAGCGCAAACGCTTGCGAGAGAAACGCCAACGTCGGCGCGATAAACGTCGACCAACGGCCTGCCTCAGACGGGTGATTTTTCTTGAAGTAGACAATCACCGCAAGCGACACGATGGCCTGAGCGGCGAGCACGAGGATCGTCCCCATCAGCGCCATGAGGGAGAACAACCCGGCGTAGGCATCGGTCTTCGCGTCATCGGAACCGATGAAGACGGCGAATGCAGCGATGACGAGGATCGCAATCACCGATTGGACGACGGACGCGACATACGGCGTTTTATGAACGACGTGGGTCCGCGCTAATGCCTTCGGAAACACGCCCTCGCGACCCAACGCATAGAGATACCGGGCAGCAGTGTTATGAAAAGCCATGCCGCAGGCGAACGAACTCGTCAGAACGAGATAGCTCATAATTGATGTCACCCACGGCCCGAGTAGCTTCGTGGCTGGATCGAAAAAGAACGTCGCAGAGTTGTTCTGCGCGGCGTCGATCAAAGAATGGAAGTCGGGATAGGATGAGACCACGGCCCAAGTGGTGATCGTGTAGAACACCCCTAGGCAGATGACGGACACGTAAAGCGAAATGGGCACGATCTTTTTCGGATTGACCGACTCTTCGGCATAGTTCGGAGCCATTTCGAAGCCGACCCAGGACCAGAAAGCGAAGAACAATCCGATACCAGCGGCGCCGCCCAGCAGTTTGCCGTCGGGTTCGAAACCTTGAAAGGCGCCGATGGGATTGAGCGCCGATAACGATACCGTCGCGCCGTGACCAGCATGCGCAAAGATGCCGAGGTCGAAGAACAGAAGAATGAGAACTTCTGCGACTAACGCAACGCCGAGGAGTGCAGCAGATAATTGAACCTCGAAATACGTCAGCACCGAAATCAGAACCACCATGCCGACCGCGAGAGGCGCCCACGGCACATTGATACCGAAGAGCTCAGTGAGCTTAAGGTTCAGGAAATACGCGAGGCCGCCAGCAAGCGCGGGTTCGAAGATCGCGTATGCGGCGACGGCACAGAATCCAAAGGCCATGCCGAGTTCACGTCCGAGACCGTGACTGATGAAGGAATAGAATCCGCCGACTGCCGATACTTTCGAGGCCATTGCTGCGTAGCCGACGGAAAACAGCAGAAGGATCGCCGTCGCAACTAGGAACGCCGCGGGCGCGCCGTATCCGTTGCCGTTACCGACGACAATCGGAATGTTCAAAAGGCTGGCCGTCATTGGGGCGGCTCCCGTCAGCGTCAGAAAGAGAACGCCGACGAGCCCAACGGCCTTTGGTTTCAAAAGATGAAGGTCTTCTTGTTTGGTGACGTCAAACGTCGACCGGTCGGCAACTTTCGCGGCGGCCGTGCTACCATCTACAGACGGATACATGCGCTTTCCCCTGCTTCAGCTTGGGGCGTCCCGTCGAGCCCCTTCCGTCAACGCCACTGCAAGCTATGTACCAAATAGAACAGATTATGCAATATGTGTGTTGTTTAGTTCCATAAATAACAGAGATATGTACCAAATTTTCCAAATCGGTTATCGACGTTAAGATCAGTTATGGGCGCGCGAATCTCTCTCAGGAGCCAGCGCGTGCACGAAATTTCACCGATTTGGAGCGGGAATGCTGTACTATTTGGCACGAACCCGGCTTGGCTCAGAGGCAATGGACGACCTGGAGCGCTATTAATGACCGGCCTGCCTCACACCACTGTCGCGGAAATGATCCGCCGGCGGTTAGACCAACTGACGCCAACGGAGCGCAAAGCCGCTCTTATTCTGTTGGGCAACTATCCGGTTCCCGGGCTGCAGACGGTGGCGCAGTTCGCCAAGCAAGCAGATGTGAGCAATCCCACCGTTCTGCGCTTGATTGCTAAGCTCGGGTTCGGCGCGTACGCGGATTTTCAGCAACGTCTACGCGACGAGTTGGAAGCGCGTCTCCGATCACCGCTGACAAAAGACGTCCTCTCGGCCGACGCGCGAGATTTGGCGGAGGTTCCTCCATTTGCCAAGTACTGGGAATCCGTATCGAGCGCGATGGCCGCATCGATGCACCTGATACGGCCTTCGGAATTTGACGGTGCCATTGCCTTGCTCGCACAAGAAGCTCGACCGGTGACGATCCTGGGCGGTCGTCTCACATCAAGCCTTGCGCTGCAGGCGTATCTTCACTTGCGCGAATTGCGCTCGAACGTGACCATCATTGACAGCCAGACGGCGACCTGGGCGGAGCATCTCCTGGGAGTGACATCGTCGGACACATACCTGCTGTTTGACATTCGTCGCTACCAGGATGACGTCGTGCGCATGGGAAAGGAAGCGGCTGCTCGCGGAGCGAAGATTATCCTGTTCACGGATGAGTGGTTGTCGCCGTTATCTGCCGTCGCCGAGCACGTCTTCGCGTTGCGGATCGCGGTCAATTCCAATTGGGATTCTTTTGCTCCGATCTCGGTTCTGATCGAGGCGATGATCGCGCGCCTCAGCGCGCTGCGTTGGCCCGAGGTGAAGGCGCGCATGGAAGAGCTAGAGGCGATCCGCCGAAAACTCGATGCCGGATAGCGCAGCCGTACATCGATCAATGCCGTCTCGGCATCCTTCTCTACTGTCGACCAGCCGACGTCCGCTAAGGATACGGACATGGCCGGGTACCGCTTTCAATCCGTCGGCGCGCTTCTCCTACCGATTAGTCTGGAGGACCGCGTACATTTTCGTATGCGTACCTGCCGAGGGATAGCCCACGGGCGCCACCTCATTGCATTGGAAATCTATGTGCTTGATATTGCGGAGAAACCTGACAGCGCGGCAGCGCCGAATGCGCGCCATCAAAACAATGGTCACGGGGGCCTTGTACCCGCTTTGCGCGCCGATTGGAGGGGGAATTTGTGTCGCCGTCGACGCTGGCGCCGATGCATAGCGCGATCAACCACCCGCGCAAACTTCCTTTGCAACGCCAATCCAAACACTCTTAATAACGTCGGGTTTGTGCGATCGACCGGGCTGTAGCAGCGCATGGTGAGACGAGCAATTCGGCTTTTGCAACGCGTGGCCATTCTTGGCCTCGGCGCTTTGAGCATCTGGCTGATCGTCGACGTCTTCAAGTTCGTCGATCACCGGTTGCCACCGATCCTGGCGCTGAGCGTGGCCTACGCAATTGGCGCCTATCTCATCCTTCCGAATGCGGTCAGAATGGGCCTTAAAATCCAACGGGCGCGACATGTACCGAGCTTCACAATCACGGGCGATGGTCTGCCGGGTGATCCGATCAATGTGGCCCTGGCCGGGACATTCCAACAGCTGCGCGATGCCTTCGCCGCCGCCGGTTGGGTTGAAGCTGATCGTCTGACGCTGGAAAGCTCGTGGCGCATGGCGAAGGCCTTCGTCCTCAACGAACCCTATCCGACGGCGCCGTTCAGCACGCTGTACCTATTCGGACGCGGACAGGATATCGGCTTTCAAAAGGCGATCGATAACAGTCCGCGCAAACGTCATCACATCCGCTTTTGGGCGCAAGGGCTCGACTATGCACAGGCGAACGCCAATACGCTCGACTTCTGGCTCAATACCGATCGTCCCGGCGAAGAGGAGCGCGTTCTTTGGATCGGCGCCGGCACACGCGACACGGGATTTTCCCTTACGCGTCTGACCTTCCAAATCACGCACGCGACCGACCCCGATACCGACATCGAACGCGAATTCATCGTCAGCGAATTGACCGGCTGCGGCGCCATCGCGGGTGCAAGGCTCTATCGCGCCGGCGATCAGGTGAAGACCGGACGCGTCAACCACTATGTGACGGACGGTGACGTTGCCATTGCGGAAATCGCGATTGCAGCAACGGCTGCCTAAAAACCCGATTTAAACGGGCGACAAACGAACTTCGCTAGTCTTCTTACGTCCCGACCGATAGCCGGGAACATTATGACGACTATTGTGGTGGTGCGTCCCCGCCTTTCGCTGAGCGTCCCGTAGTCGAATAAAGAGGCAATGTGCCGACGTTGAATGCTCTGGCGTCGTAATCGCGCAATTCCATGGCGAACGTCACTTCGGCTGGACCGTGATGGAAAAACTTGTCGAGCGGCCCGAAATCGTTCACTTCGGCTTTGTCGAGAACCAAGCGGAATTTGTAGACGCCGAGATCGCGAATGAGCTGGTCCGGCTTCTCTTTCGCGCCATCGGTGAAGAAAAGGACGGTCTCAGTCTTGCTCGCCTTGCCCGGCAAGGGAATGGGCGCGAACGCATCGAATGCCAGCGAACGGGCTTTTTCCATGGACCAGCGGCCAAAATTGGCAGCGTAGAAATGCTTGGTTTCATTGGTTTTGGTGTTGGTTGCTTCCAACTCCATCGACATGACGGTTCCGGTCCGGCCGCCGTCGTTCAGGAGCGTGACGGGAACTTCGATGACTTCGAAGTTGCTGTTGTTGTACGGCGCGCTGAATTGAATGACCGGCGGCACGAAAATCTTGATATCCGGCGCTTTCAGCGAGCTGTCCCAAAGGCTGTAACCCGAGAATGCGAGTGCCAGCGCCGATATCGCTGCGGAAAATGACCGGCTGCTGATGCCGGAAGAATTTCCACTTTCCCGCTGCGAACCTTCACCCTCGATTTCATGCTGCTCTTTCGTCATTCCCTACGCTCCAACGCCTATGCGGGCGGCATAGCAATCAGCCTTGCCCTAGCCCGTCAAGAACTGAGCGCCGATGGCACGCAGCTTCCGGAAGCAGTGTGCTCGCGGCGAAACGCGGAGGGGCTTTTTTGCCTTCATTCATAAAGCTGGCATTGATATTTTTGAGCGCTTTGCCTGCGTCGCCGTTCTTTCTTGTCATCAAACCCTTGACACAACCGCACTCGCAACCGCGCTCTGGATGCACGATGTTTCGCGGTGTGGGACTGCTTCCGGGTGGGACCGATCTCAGCAATTGGAATTATCGAAAGGAAACAATCCATGTCCGACAAACGACTTTCAGCGTTGATTGTCGGCGCGTCGCGCGGCCTGGGCCTCGCCCTCGCCGAGGAATATCTGCGACGCGGCTGGCACGTGGTTGCGACCGTGCGCGGCCAGACGAAAACAGCGCTTCACGATCTGCAAGCGAGACACGCCGGATCGCTCGAAATCGAAACGGTCGATATCGTGGCGCAAGATCAAGTTGCGGCGTTGCGTGATCGGCTGGCGGGGAGAACGTTCGACCTGCTGTTCGTCAACGCGGGTGTTGCTAACGATCCGGATGAAACGATCGGCAATGTTTCGACGGACGAGTTTATTCGCGTGATGGTCACCAACGCCCTCAGCCCGATGCGTGTGATCGAGGCACTCGATGGGCTCGTCTCGCCGTCCGGCACCATCGGCGTCATGTCGTCGGGCCTCGGCAGCGTGGCCGATAACGAGCACGGCGGCTGGGAGGTGTATCGCGGCAGCAAGGCGGCGCTCAATACAT
Organism: Hyphomicrobium sp. DY-1; assembly: GCF_047497105.1. Taxonomy (NCBI): domain Bacteria; kingdom Pseudomonadati; phylum Pseudomonadota; class Alphaproteobacteria; order Hyphomicrobiales; family Hyphomicrobiaceae; genus Hyphomicrobium; species Hyphomicrobium sp. DY-1. Next base: position 4,470,359 of record NZ_CP134870.1, read on the forward strand.
TCATGCGCAGCTACGCGGCCAGGCAACGGGGCAGCCGCCGCTCTCTCGTTATCATTGCGCCGGGCTGGGTCCGCACCGACATGGGCGGCCCACACGCGACGCTCGGTATCGAGGAAAGCATTCCGCGCGTCGTCGACACGATATCGGCTCAGTCGGGAACGCCGGGCCTGAAATATCTCGACTATATGGGCCGCGCCGTGCGGTGGTGACGCGCGAGGCCTCGTTCAGCTAGGGCGAGGCTTTCACAGTCGAACCGACGACGGCCGCGACGGCCTTGGAGTCGCCCGGCGTCGGCTCGCGATCGGCCGGCTCTTCAGTGGTGCCGGGTGCGTTCTCGATGGCATCCAGCCACTCGGCCGTCCGCGCGAAATCCGGATCGGCGCGAAAGCGTGCGCTCGCCACGAAGCCATCCGAACGGCTGATGGCCTGAGCGATCAGCTTGCGAAATTCGGGCACGTCGAAATAGGACGCGTGCACCAGTTCTTTCCAGGTGAAATACGTACTGATGGCAGTATCGGCTGTATGCGGCGGTACGGCGAACCGGATTTGCCCGATCGCGTGGCGGAACTTGGCGATCGTCAAACTTGCGGCGGCATTGGAGTAATTGGTGACGAGATCGGCGACCGCCGCAGGAAGGCGCGGCTGAGATTTTTCGACCCACGTCGGCCGGTCCAGGGCACCGATAGCAACCTCGCCGTCTGTGTCGTTGCCGTAAGCGGCGCGCTTTACTTCCGAGTTCGTGATGCCATTCAGGATTTTCGCCAATCCCGCGCTGACCACTGTCGCGATGCCTTGAATCACGACCATAAGAACGAGAGCCAAAATGCCAAGAATGGCTGGAACGATAATCGCGGGCACGAAGATCGTACCAAACCAGCGCAGCCGTGGGTCTCGCAGATCTGTCGTTCCCAGCGCCCAAGATAATTCGTCGGTGACGACGTGCAGCAGAAGGCCGCTGTTTGTCGCGATATCTTCGCCGTTTCCGCAGAGCGTTTCGCAGGGCTGCCCGTTCTTCTCGAAGAAGCGTTTCTTGAAGCGCATTCCCCGTTCGATAGCGTCAAGATTGGGGTATTTCTGCTCAAGTTCGTTGCGTTTCTGGCGATATTGCTGCCACGCAGCCTTCGGATCCGACGGCTTTGGGACCGCCGCACCGCTCTCGGTCTTCACGGCCTCGCCTTCGCCGCGCCAAGCGGCCATCAGCTGGCTGCGAAGATCCTTCAACGCCGCCTCCGCTTCGGGTGAAGCGTTGGCGTCGTAAATCTCGGTTTTCATCCAGTTCGCGATTCCAACCATCTTGGCCGGCGACAGCAGAATGGCAAAATATATGATCGGCAGTGCAATGACGGACAGGAGCGTGATCGACGAGACGGCAAACGATTTATCAAAAAAATCGAGTTTGGCGTCGGGCAGCAGCGAGAGCCCTTGGATCGCTTCGTCATCGGGATGAGACAGCGGCAACCATCGCGGGGCGAAATTTATGCGGGCACGGCTCGTCGTTCGTTTTCGGTAGCTGAGCAGACTGCGGCGGTCCAGCCAGTGCAGGACGACATAGAAGACCAAGGCCGGTAAGCTTGCAAGAACGCCCGTAAAGATTGATACGCGAGGAAAGACTCCGCCGAACAAGGTTCGTCCGCCGTCGAACTGTGTTGCGATCAGATACACGAGATACATGATCAGCAGCATCATCGAGGCGACGAAGATCACCTTCCGCATCAAGCTCAAACGGGTAAGCAACCAAAGCTCTTTCCGAAGCTTCAGGAATGGCGTGCCGACAGTGATCCAGCGCTTAAGGTTGGCGAGCGGACGGCGGCGGGCGGCGTTGTTCAGCAATGCGTCGGAGACGATGGAGCCGCCGTGGCTATGGCCAACGATGCAATAGGGCTCACTCTTGGTTTCGAGGTCGCGCATGACTTTCGTCAGCCGGTCGCCAGCCTCGCGGCGTTCGACTTCGCTGTTGTCGCCGGCCCAAGAGAATGGAACGAAATTCAGTTCACCGTCCCGCGCCTCGACGCAGGCGCGCATGTCCTTTTCGAACGTGCTACCCGCTTCCCACCACTGCAATTCCGGCATCGGACCGCCATTCGGATCAGCCGATGTCGGCGCCGCAAACGTTCCGTGCACGGCAATGATCGTCGCCAAAGCCCCCTCCCCTGGTCGCCGCACGTGTCGCGCAGGCCTATGGGCGGATGATGGCGCATCCGATAGAAAGTATCATTCCACGGATGCGATTTGGCGCGCGAAGTCCAGGCCGTGTTGCAGCGAATCCCCTGTCATTTTTTACGTGCAGACGCGAATGGAATGGCTGATGTCTGCGAACAATTCGACCTTCGGCGAAATCCGACGCGCAATGTGAACCTTGTGCGTCAGGCACGTGTGGCATGCCAGCACGCGCGTTTTAGATGCGGGTTTGTTCTCTCGCTCAGAACAATCTGTGCACGTTCACGTTCACCTAAATTTTCCGCAATCTCCCTCACATCCGACTTTCAAGCCCTGATGAGTAGAGAAAACCGAGGCCGACTACTGTTTTCTCCACTGAGCATTTGCGTGCTGATCAATCGCACGCTTTCTTATGGAGGGACACTTCGACAATGAGCCAGCAGCCTGCAGCCCATCTTCAGCGCTCGGTTATTCATCTTCTTCGGCGCGTCGATCAGTGCGCAACGCAGCTTTATTCTACGGAAACGGCCGACAACGACCTGACCCTTCGCCAGCTTGCCATCCTTACGGCGATCTCCCGTCAGGAAAACCTGAGCCAGACCGATCTTGTCACGATTACGGGCATCGACCGTTCTACGGTCGCAGGAATCGTAAGCCGTCTTATCCGCAAGGGCCTACTTGAGCGCAAACGCTCGCCGCTCGACGGTCGCGCCTACTGCGTCCGCCTTTCCAAGCGCGGCGCAAAAGCGATTGCGGGCGCTGACCGCCTCTACTCGCGCGTCGAAAAGAAATTGCTGGCCGGCGTCCCTGCTGCAGAGGCGAGCCAATTTGTCTCGACTCTAAAGTCGATCCTGTCCGCACACGACGAAACGGCAGCGTCTGCATAAAGAATAACCCATCATAACCGCCGACGCCGCCGATAGTTCCATCCGTAGAATTATCGGCGGTTCCTCTCTCTTTGCGTTTGACGTTCCTCCCTCGGCCCGTATCATCTGTGAGCGGGCAGGGATAAAAAAATGTTGCGCATTCTTGAGGATTCCACTCAGTCAGCCGGGGACGAGCTGACAGAATGGTCCATTTCCACATCAGATGTTCATCCGCGCGATCGGTTCGAATACTGGTTCGAGACTAGCCGCAAGGTACTTGGGCCTTTCGAGACGCGGCCAGACCATCCAACACGTTTCGAAGGCGACCTGCGGCATCTGCGGCTGCCCGGCATGGCAATTTCGATTTTTCGCTGCAATGGAATGACGGCGTGGCGCACCAAGCGCCAGGCGGCCCAGCTTGCCGATGTCGTGCACATTGCAGTGCAGCTCGGCGGCAGTGTCCGAATTACACAAGACGGCCGCGAGGCCGAGCTCAAGAATGGCGATCTCTGCATTGTCGATGCTGGGCGTCTCGGCACGTTCGTTCAATCCGCTGATGCTTACTGCCTCGTGATTGAAGTCTCGCGTCGCGATTGCGAAGTGCGACTCGGTCCGCTGGCGCGATGGACCGCGCGGCGGGTCGATGGACGGCACGGCGGCGGCGCACTGGCTTCGACGTTTGCCCAATTGCTGCCCGACCAGCTTTCCTATCTGAGCGCGTCCTCGCAATCGCAGGTCAAGCTGCAGCTGCTTGATCTCGTCGCACTCGCGCTGAAGGATTCCGAAGGTGACGATTTCGTTCATTCATCGGCACGTCTCGCCTCCCTCCTTCGGCTCAAATCCGTCGTCGATGACAACCTATCGAATTGCAGTGCAACATGCGAAGACCTGGCCAACGCTGCCGGCATTTCGGTCCGCTACGCCAATCAATTGCTTGATGCCGAGCAAACATCCCTTCAACGCCTATTATTCAGCAAAAGGATCGAAAAGTGCCAGGCTGCGCTTGCTGACCCGGCGCAAGCGCATCGCCAGATCAGCGACATCGCCTATTCGTGGGGGTTCGGCGACGTCTCGCATTTCGGACGGCTCTTTAAAGCCCTGGTTGGAATGACGCCACGAGATTTCAAAAAGCGTCAGCTCGCCCACGTTGACCGAATTTGAAGAAATCCCGGTCATAATCGGCGTCGGCGGAACTTCACGCCTTTATTAGCGTTTCGAAAGGCCCTCTCGTTCAAAGGGGCTGAGATTTTGCCTTTGCGCGCCGCTGAGGCCATCTGTCGTCAAATTTTGGGGCTATCGAACTTAAGCATTCAAAGCGCATCGGACCCCTCGGGAGCTTCAGCGAATAGGATCCGTCTTGAGCAGGCAACAGGAATTGTTAGCTCTGGCCTTGGCGTTCCGTTCCAAGGCTGCCGTCAAGGCAGATGAACTTGCGGTTCGCTCATCTGTTCTGCTCACGCGCATCGTCTTCTTCGGCCTGCTGCTGCTGCCCTTCTTTGAACCCAACAGCTTCTCCATCGTTCGCGCCGGACGGCTGAGTTCGCCGCCCGCACTTGAGTTGCATGCGCGAGTCGATGTTCCGCCGATTATTCCCTCATCACCGAAGGCGCCAACGCTTCAAGCCGACAGCCCACCTGTCGACAAAAAGGCCGACGCGGCGCCGACGGATAAAGCGGCGGATGCGGCCGGACCGAATTTGCCGGCGTCATCGAATGCGGGCCAGACAGTTCCGACGCTACCCGCCCAGAGCGAGGCTTCGGCGAAACCGGTCCCGCCAGGCAAACAGAGCGCGCCCGAATGGACCGAGGCCGAGATCGCATCGGCGAAGCAGGATTGTACGCGGCTGCTCGGCAAAATAACCGTCGTCAGCGAAGAATTGCCGCCGGTCCGCGAAGGTATTTGCGGCGCGCCGGCTCCGTATCTTCTGAAGGCGGTCGGCGAGAGCAAGGTCAGAATTGAGCCCGCAGCAACGCTCAACTGCCAGATGATCGCAGGGCTCAACTCGTGGGTCACCGACAAGCTCGAGCCCGCCGCGAAAAAAACCGTCGGTTCATCGATCGTGCGCGTCATTGCGGGGTCCTACTCGTGCCGCAACCGCTACGGGCTTGCGCGTGCGCCCATCAGTGAGCATGCCCTGATGAATGCCATTGACGTCTCGGCCTTCGTTCTAGCGGATGGCAAGGTCATCCGCATTTCGAAAGACTGGGGTCCGACGGAGGAAGAATTAAAACGGGCGCAAAAGGCAAGCGATGCCGCAGCGCCCGCCGAGAAGGCAAAGTTCGAGGTTGCCGCATCCAAGCTCGGCGCGCATGACATCGCCAAGAATAGCGATGAAAAAGACAAGAGCGACGAGAAACCCAAAGCCGACCCGAAAGCGAAGGCGAAATCTCCGGAAGAGCTAAAGGCGGAGCAGGAAAAGCAGGCCAAGTCGGCCTTCCTGCACCAAGCGCACGATGGCGCCTGCAATATTTTCGATACCGTGCTCGGGCCTGAGACGAACGAAGCTCACCGCGATCACCTTCACCTCGACATGAAGGAACGCAAGCGGCATCTGACACTGTGCGAATAGACGCGCTGCTTCAGCTTAGCTCTATTCCGCTGGAATCTTGATCGGAGATGGCGCGATCTGCGCCACCTCGTTCTCGATCACGGTGAAAGGACGTGGCGCGTCACCCGCGCGCTTGATGTCGAGCATCATCTCGAACGATCTTTCGAGATTGCGCGTGTATCGCGCGGGATCGAAAAGCGGTGTGCTTTCTCTATTCGCCGCGAGTTTCTGTCGGATCGCGCCAAGCTTCGTCTTGTTCTGAGCCAATTCCAGCGCCAGGTCGCTGTAATCGGCGAGATTGGTCGTAATCAGCTCGGGCAACTCTATTGCCGACAGCAGACTGGCGGCGACGCGACCCGCAAACGTGTCGCCGAGACACGTCAGGACCGGCAAACCGGCCCACAGTGCGTCTGTCGTCGTCGTATGGGCGTTACAGGGCAGCGCATCAAGGAAAAGATCGGCAAAGCGATGGCGTGCGAGATGCTCGGCGATTGGCATGCGCTTGGCAAAAACGAGCCGGGTTGGATCGACGCCCCTCGCCTCGGCCTCGCGGCGCAAATTCTCTGCGCACGTCGTATTCGGCACGAGCAGCCATAGCACCGATCCCGGCACCTTTTGCAGCAACGGCATCCAGACGTCGAACATCGTCGCGTTGAGTTTGTAGCTGTTGTTAAAGGAGCAGAACACGAACGCGTCGTCCGGCAATCCGAAGTCGGCGCGCGACATCGGCGCGTCGGAGATTAGGCGCTGTCGATCATTCGGCTGATAACTGTGCGGCAGATGGACGATCTGTTCCGTGTAGAATTCCTGAGCATCCATCGGCGCGACCATCGCGTCGGCGATGAGGTAGTCGATGAACTCGGCGCCCATTGTGCCTGGATAGCCCAGATAGTTCACCTGGATCGGAGCCGCGCGATAGGCAAAAATCTCGCTGCGCGCATCTCGCGTATATCCTTTGAGATCGACAAGGATGTCGATGGCGTCATCATGGATCGACTGCGCCACGTCACGATTGCGCATCGTCCCGATTTTCTTCAAATGCTCGAACGACCGCAACAAGCGCTGGCGTGTGGCACTGTTGTCTTCGGGACTGTGGCAATAGCCAAAGATCTCGAAGCGGCTGCGATCGATCCGCTCCAGCACCTCGGCGAAAAGCATCGCGGTTGCGTGCTCGAAGAAATCGCAGGAGACAAATCCGACGCGGATGCGCTCCCCGGCCCCGAGGCGGCTGCGATAAGAGGTAAACCGCGAAGACGGCGGAACGTCGAATGTTCTGGTGTAGCTCTGTGCTGCCTTGAGTTGATCGCTCGGCTTTGCGCGCAATGCAATCAGCTGGAATGGCGCAATGCTTACGTTTCTCGTCCGGAAGATTTCGAGGCAGACGCGCTCTTCTTCATCCACGCCATCCCAATCGCACATCAATCGCCGCAGATTGATGTATTCGAAGCGATTGACGATCTCGTCGGGCGCGCATTCAAGGCATTTCTGGAAGGCTGCGCGCGCCTCGTCGTAATTTTCGCGCTGCTTCTGGACGATAGCGAGGTTGTAGTATGCATACGCGAGCATCGGATTGAGTTTTATCGCGTGCTCCAGTGCCTGAACGGCGCCAGCGTGCATGTTCATGCCGCTGAGAAGCATGCCGACACAAGCATACCCCTCTGCCCGATTGGGGTCGATCGCGAGACCCGCTTGATAACTCGCCAAGGCATCTTGGCGGTATCCCAGTCCTTCGTACGACAGCGCCAGATTGAAATGATAATCGGCAACACCGGGGTTGGCGACGATTGCACGACGGCCGAGATCGGCCGCCTCCTCAAAGCGCCGATTTTCGCGCAGGTACGTGGCCAAGTGATCGAACTTCCTGGCGCGCTCCTCGTTAGAATCTGATTGGGCCTCGATTTCGGCGATGCGTGTCCCAGTCAAGCCGAGCATCGTCGACAGACGCAGTTCGAGAGTTTTCGCCTCATTGAGTTCCGGGTCCAGCGCCAACGCTCGATTGCAATAGGCCGTCGCGGATTCGATGTCGTTCGATTTGAAGTGAAGTTCACCGAGGCGCGCGAGAACGAGCGGCTGGTTCGGTTTTAAGTTGAGAGCATTGAGAAAAGCCGTCATGGCCTCAGCGTCGTTGTTGGCAACGCGCAAGAGATTGCCGAGAATAGCGTGACCATTTGCGTTCCCCGGCTGCAGAGCCAGACATTCGCGACAAGCCTCAATGGCTTCTTTCGAACGGCTCAGCTCGCCAAGGATGATTGCCAGGTTGAGCCACGCCTCGTGATAGTCGGGCTTGGCGGTGACGCTTTGGCGAATGAAATCGACCGCGCCTTCCAGATCGCGGCGCTGGAAGGCGATCAGGCCGAGATGGTGGAGGCTCGGCGGATGCTCAGGAACGAGCGAGAGCACACGACGATGAGCGATCTCCGATTCGTCGAGACGGCCCGCTTTCAAGGATTGCACTGCGTCGTGATAATGCCGGGCGACGTCGGCATTTCGACCGGACTGCGGTGCCGCTCGCGAAACTGCCTCTGCGCGCCGCCGCTCTCTTCTATTCATCGTCGCTGCCCGATCCTCTCAGCCGCATAAAAAACGCCGGAGTCGAGTTTGACTCCGGCGTCATGTGCGAGGCTTGCACCGATGAGGAACCGGCCGAGATTTTTATTCCGCCGGATGCGCGGGCGATTCGCTCTGCTCCGGCCGGCTGCGGCGCAAACTAGAGAGCCAACGACAGACGACGTAAAACACCGGCGTGAAGATCAAGCCGAAGAACGTCACGCCGATCATGCCCGAAAACACCGCCGTGCCGAGAGCCTGACGAAGCTCGGCGCCGGCGCCGACTGCCCAGACCAGCGGAACGACGCCGAGAATGAAGGCGAGCGACGTCATGATGATCGGCCGCATTCGGAGCCGTGCAGCTTCCGTTGCCGCCTCAAAGCGGTTTCGGCCCTGACCTTCAAGTTGCTCAGCAAACTCCACGATTAGAATCGCGTTCTTTGCCGCCAAACCTATGAGCACGATGAAGCCGACCTGGGTGAGGATGTTGTTGTCCATACCGCGGATGACGACGCCGGAGATCGACGCGATCAAGCTCATCGGCACGATCAAGATGACCGCAAGCGGCAGCGTCAGGCTTTCAAACTGCGCGGCCAGCACAAGGAACACGAACGCGACGCCGAGCGCGAAAGCGAACACCGCCGTATTGCCGGCGCGGATCTGCTGGAAGGCGAGATCGGTCCATTCGTAGCTAAAGCCGGGCGGCAGTGTTTCATCAGCCATCTTCTCCATGATGCTGATCGCCTGGCCCTGCGAATAGCCGGGCGCCGCCGAACCATCGAGTTCGGCAGCCGGATAGAGGTTGTAGCGCGGAACACGCGACGGACCGGAAATGTCACTCACAGTCACGAACGACCCAAGCGGAACCGTATCGCCGTTGTTGTTTCGGACACGGATATTTAGCGCATCCTGCGGGGTCAGGCGGAAGGCGCCATCAGCCTGCGCAGTGACACGGAACGTGCGTCCCAGGATGTTGAAGTCGTTGACGTAGAGCGATCCCAGATAGGTTTGCAACGCCGAGAAGACGTCCGGAATATTGATGCCGAGCATCTCAGCCTTGACGCGGTCGATGTTGAGAAAGAGCTGCGGCGTTGCCGTCTCAAACAGCGAGAAGACCTGCCGGACGCCTTGCGTCTGGGCTGCTTTGGCCATCATCGCATTGACGGCCTGCTGCAATGCCTGCGAGCCCGCGCCGCTGCGATCTTCGACCATCATACGGAAGCCGCCAGCGTTGCCGAGACCGCGAACAGGTGGCGGCGCAACGACCAGAACGAGACCTTCCTGAATCGCCGAGAACTTTTTCAGCAGTTCGGTGCGGATATTCGCCGCCGACATTTTGGGATCTTTGGCGCGCTCGGCGAAGTCTTTCAGCACCACGAAGACGGCACCGGTGTTCGACGCGTTGACGCGTGTCGCACCGGAAAAGCCGACGAGGCTGACGCAATGGGCGACGCCGGGAATCTTCAGCGCCATGTCGACGATCCGCCGGTTCACCGCGTCGGTACGCTCGAGCGATGCGGCCGGAGGAAGCTGGACAACGGTAATCAGGTAGCCACCGTCCTGATCGGGAATGAAGCCGACCGGCGTCTTGCGGAACTCGTTCAGGCCAAACGCGATAAGACCCGCATAGATGACGAGCATGATCACTGCGAAGCGAACGGCGCGGCTAGCGAGCCAGCCGTACCCGTGCGAGAGCCTCTCGAAGCTCCAGTTGAACGCATTGAAGAACGCTCGGATCGGCCACGTGATGATGCTGTGGCGTTCGTGCTCGGCGTGGGGCTTCAACAGGAGAGCGCAAAGCGCGGGCGACAGTGTCAACGACACGATCAACGAGATGACGGTCGCGCCCGCGATCGTCAGCGCGAACTGCCGATAGAACTGGCCAGAGATGCCTGTGATGAACGCCGACGGCACGAAGACAGCGCTCAGCACCAGGGCGATGGCGATCAACGCGGTGCCGACTTCTTCCATCGTCCGATATGCGGCTTCGCGTGGACTGAGCCCGTTCGACATGTTGCGTTCGACGTTCTCGACGACGACGATCGCGTCGTCGACGACGATACCAATGGCGAGCACGAGACCGAACAGCGACAGGTTGTTCAGCGAGAAGCCAAACAGCGCCATGAGGAAGAACGTGCCGACAAGGGATACGGGGATCGCCACGATCGGTATGATCGCCGCGCGCCACGTCTGCAGGAACAGCACGACCACGATCACGACGAGCACGATGGCTTCGAGGATCGTATGAACGACCGCATCGACAGACTGCTGAATAAAGTCGGTCGGGTTATAGACGATCGTATACTTGAGGCCCGGCGGGAAATTCTTTGAAATTTCCTCCATCTCGTCTTTGATCTTCTTCGCCGTCTCGATGGCGTTCGAGCCGGGCAGCTGGAAGATGCCAAGACCGACCGCGGCCTGCTTATCGAGATAGGAATTGATGCCGTAATCGAGACCCGCAAGCTCGACCCGCGCGACATCCTTCACGCGGACAACCGAATTCGATGTCTGCTTGACAACAATGTTTCCGAACTCTTTCGGATCCACCAATCGGCCTAACGTCTGCACCGTAATCTGAAAGGCGCCAGGATTTGGCAAAGGTGGCTGATTGAGAACGCCCGCCGCGACCTGAACGTTCTGTCCGCGAAGCGCAGTGACGACGTCGTCGGCGGTCAAGCTTAGCGACTGCAGCCTGTCGGGATCGAGCCAGACGCGCATCGAATAATCGCGGCCGCCAAAGACCGTGACTGAACCCACACCTTGAATACGGCTCAACTGGTCGATGACGTTGACGTTGGCATAGTTCGAGATGAAGAGCGTATCGCGGGAGTTGTCGGGCGACAACAAATGCACGACCATCATGAGATCGGGCGACGCTTTCGCGACCGTCACACCAATGTTTCGCACGTCGGCCGGCAGTCGGGGAAGCGCGATCTGCACGCGGTTCTGGACCTGAACCTGCGCGATGTCGAGGTTGGTGCCGATATCAAACGTGATCGAAATCGAGAAGCGGCCGTCATTCGTCGAGTTCGACGAAATGTACAGCATGTGCTCGACACCGTTGATCTGCTGCTCGAGCGGCGTTGCGACCGTCGCCGCGACGATACTCGCGCTGGCACCCGGATATTGCCCCGTCACGTTGACGACGGGAGGTGCAATTTCCGGATACTGTGCGATCGGCAAACGGCTGACGGACACCGCGCCGATGATCACAAAAACGATCGAAACGACGGCCGCAAAGATAGGCCGATCGATGAAGAAGTGCGAAAGACGCATGGAACGGTCCGTTCTCTAGTTGGTCCGGACCATTTGGTCCTTCGGGTTCGAAGCGTCTGCCGTCGCCTGTTGGGGCGTCACCTTCGAACCGGGCCGCACGCGCATCAATCCGTTGACGATGATCGTGTCGTCGGCGGTCAGTCCGGCCGTAATGACACGCAAGCCGTCAATCACCGGACCGAGGGTCACGTATTTGGGCTTCGCGACGTTGTCCTTGTCGACGGCCAACACAAACTTGCGAACCTGCTCTGTGCCGATGGCATCGTCGGGAACGAGGAGCGCCTCTTCGGGCGGATGGGAAGCGATGCGGATGCGACCGAACATGCCCGGCGTCAGGCGGCCATCGGCATTCTTGAAGACGGCGCGGCCGCGGATCGTGCCGGACGACGGGTTGATGGCGTTGTCGACGAAGTCGATGCGGCCGTGATGCACGAAATCCTTGTCGTTGATCAGCTTCAAGTCAGCATCGAGGCTCAAGCCGCGATCGACGCTGTCGGCGCGCTTGACCGAGGCTGCATCGAGATAGCGGAGGTAAGACGCCTCATCCATCGTGAATTCGAAACGGATCGGATCGACGGAGACGATGGTCGCGAGCAAGGTCGTGTTGCCGCTCGTACCGCCGGTGACGAGGTTGCCGATGGAAACACGACGATCGCCGATGCGGCCGGAGATCGGCGCAGTCAGCTCGGTGAACTCAAGATCCAGCGACGCTTGACGTGTCGAGGCTTCCGCCGCCGTCACATTGGCCTGCGCGACGCGTTCGGCCTGCACCCGCTGATCGAGCGTCTGCTGCGTGATGACGGTCCCGACGGGCAGATTTTTGCCGCGTTCGAGATCGGCCTCGGCGAACGCCAAGTTGGCTTTTCCTTGCGCGATGGACGCCTGGGCCTGATCGAGCGCCGCCTGGAAGGGCCGACGGTCAATCGTGAAGAGCGGATCGCCGACTTTGACCATCTGGCCGTCGGTGAAATGGATCTTGTCGAGATAACCGGAGACACGAGCGCGCACCTCGACATAATCGAGCGCGACGAAGCGGCCGACGTATTCGTCATAGTCGGTCACGACCTTTTTGACCGGCTTGGCGACGGTGACCTGCGGCGGCGGCGGAGGCGCCGTCTGAGCGACGGACTTCTCCTCGCTGCACCCCGACATGGCTGCGGAAAGAAAGAGCAGAGCCGCGACGATGGGAGCGGATCTTTGGAACACGCTGTCTTTCTCCATCACGAAATTTTGCGTCAATGCATCAGCCGAGCGCTTCGGTTAACTCGTGGCATTGAACGTCAGATTCTACGGCGTCACCCACACGGGCGGGCTCGCCGATATAATTTACTCGGACCCCACCCTATGGAGCGCAAGCGCTGAACAACCGAATGACAGGTCCAGGGAGTCATGATAGCGAGTCCCCGACGCAGTTACCGATCGGTAACACAGCTAACGACGGCTAACTTTTTCGTCAAGAGGGCGATGGGAACCACCCTGGACAAGGACGTGCGCAATTTCAGCGAGTTGCGCTCTGAAATCAGCGCGATCCTGGCCGGGAAGCCGCCGCGCGAGCGAATTTTGCTTGCGGCACGTGAGCTTTTCTATCGGTTCGGCGTGCACATCGTCGGCGTCGAAGCCATCGCCGAGACCGCCCTTACGAACAAAATGACGCTTTACCGGCACTTTCGTTCGAAGGACGACCTCATCGTCGCTTACGTCGAGCAGCTGGCGGGAGAAAATGTCGAAATCCTGGACCGCCTTCTGGGCGAAGGCCTTGGTACGCCCGAACAAAAGCTCACCGCTTGGATCGATCATGTCGAAGATGTTCTATCCAATAAGAGTGAGCGTGGGTGTGCGCTCGCGAACGCCGCAGTGGAGCTCGATCCCGGACATCCGGCACGCGGGGTGATCGAAGCCTATAAGCGGCGGAAGCATGACCGGCTCGTCGAAGTCTTCCGCGCTGCACGCTATCGGGAGCCGGAAAGGCTCGCAGACGAAGTCTTCCTGCTGTTCGAAGGGGCTCGCATCAGCCTGCAGTGCGGCGGCGCCGGACCGGCGTCGCGTCTCGTTGCCATGCTGCGCAGCCTTCTCGCCGCCAGCCCCCGCGATGCTGCAAAATAATCGCCGAACGCCGACGGCATGCTCATGCACTAGGCGCCGTGCTCAAGTGATTAGCAGAGCTCCGCGCAAACACCGCGATAAAATCACGTATTTTCGACGAATATGAACTGGCACAGCTTGTGCAGCGCAGCGATGCATAACGCCTCTAGGGTTCCGGCTTTTCCAAGTGTCAGGTCCGAGAGAGGCTCTCCCGCCTCGCGAGCAGCGCGGCGGAGCCACGGCGGGATAAAAGCCCGGGAGACCTACACCGCGAGTTGCTTCGGCTCTCGAACGGACAGGCCTCCCTCTGTGCGCATTTTCCGCGCGTATTCGAGGATCCCCGCCCGCTTCCTGAACCGGCGCCCTTGCGGTCTGATTTGAGTGACCAGCACAAGGACAGGGGTCAGCAATGCGCTATTCCGTCACGACAATTCTGAAAGCTGTGATTGGCGCCGCGGCCGTGATGGGGTTTGCCCTATCGCCGGCCAACGCCGCCGAGAAAAAAGACTTCAAGGTCGCCTGGTCGATTTATGTCGGCTGGATGCCGTGGGGATACGCGGCCGATTCCGGCATCGTGAAGAAGTGGGCCGACAAGTACGGCATCAACATCGAAGTGAAGCAGTTCAACGACTACGTTGAATCGATCAACCAATACACGGCCGGCTCTTTCGATGCCGTGACCGTTACGAACATGGACGCTCTTTCTATTCCGGCAGCAGGCGGCGTCGATACGACGGCCGTGATCGTGGGTGACTTCTCGAACGGCAACGACGCGATCATCCTGAAGAACAAGGACAAGCTCGCCGACATCAAGGGACAGAACGTCAATCTCGTGGAGTTCTCGGTTTCGCATTATCTGCTGGCCCGAGCACTGCCGACCGTCGGGCTCGCCGAAAAGGATCTGAAGGTCGTCAACACGTCCGACGCCGATATGGCAGCAGCTTACAAGACGCCCGACGTGACAGCGGTCGTGACCTGGAAGCCGATCGTCTCGACGATCCTGGAATCGCCTGACGCGCACAAGGTGTTCGACAGCTCGCAGATCCCCGGCGAGATCATCGACCTGATGGTCGTGAACACAAACGTCCTGAAGGACAATCCGAAATTCGCGAAGGCGCTCGTCGGCATCTGGTACGAGACGCTGGCAGCGATGAAGGACGGAACCACGGCGAAGGAAGCGATGGCAAAAGCTTCTGGCACCGATCTCAAGGGCTTCGATGAGCAGCTTGCGACGACGATGCTCTTCTCCGCGCCGAAGGACGCCGTGGCCTTCACGACGGGCGAGCAACTCAAGAAGACGACGGAACTCGTCTCGAACTTCCTGTTCGAGAAGGCGCTGCTCGGCAAGGACGCGAAGTCGGCCGGCGCGATCGGCGTCGAATTTCCCGACAAGACCGTCTTCGGCGACAAGGGGAACGTGAAGTTCCGCTACGACGCGTCGTTCATGAAAGAAGCGGAAGACGGCAAGCTCTAGGCTCGCACACGTCTCATCCCACAATAATCGCAGGAAGGCGGATGCATGCGCGCCATAAACTATCGTCCTGACAGAACGTGGCGGCTTGCGCTTGCCCTCCTGCCATTCGCACTTCTAATTCTGGCCTACATGATCGGGTCAGGCATCCGACTGGCGGAAAACCCGAACGACAAGCTGCTGCCGAGCTTCTCGAAAATGGGCCAGGCCATCGACGACTATGCACTGAAGCCCGACGCGCGCACCGGCGACTATCTTTTATGGGAAGACACGACCGCGAGTTTGACGCGGCTCGTTACGGGTCTTGCGATCTCAACGATCATAGCGCTGGTTCTCGGCATCGTGCTCGGCTTACTGCCGGTCGCAGGCGCAACGTTCGGGCCGGTCATTGCCGTCTTATCTATGGTGCCGCCGCTCGCCTTGTTACCTATTCTTTTTATCATCATGGGCCTCGGCGAAGCTTCAAAGATTACACTTATTGTCGTCGGCACGTCGCTGAAGCTGATCCGCGACATCGCTTTGCGCGTCGAAGACATTCCACGCGAGCAGCTGATCAAAGCGCAGACGCTCGGCGCATCGAGCATGCAGATCGCGCTGCGTGTGATCCTGCCGCAGACACTGCCGCGTCTCCTCGACTCCGTGCGCTTCGAGATCGGACCAGCGTGGTTGTTCCTGATCGCGGCCGAAGCCATCGCGGCAGATGCCGGCCTTGGTTATCGCATCTTCCTCGTGCGCCGCTATCTCTCGATGGATGTGATCCTGCCGTATGTCGCGTGGATCACCTTCCTCGCCTTCCTGATGGATCTTGGTTTGCGCATCCTGCAACGGAAGGCTTTCCCGTGGTTTGCTCAAGCGAGGGCTCAATGAGCGCAATTGTCTTCGATAAGGTCTGGAAGGAATACGGCGATCACGTCGTTCTGGAACAGATCGATCTCAGAATTGCGCCGCGTGCCTTCGTGGCGCTCGTCGGTCCGTCGGGCTGCGGCAAGACCACGTTTCTGCGCATGCTGCTCGGAGAAGAGAAGCCGACGCGCGGAAAAATCACGGTCGCCGGTCAACCTCTGAAGCCCGAGCCTGACGCAGATCGTGGTGTCGTGTTTCAGCGCTATTCGGTGTTCCCGCACCTGACAGTGCTCGGCAATGTCGTCATCGGGCGGGAATTTGAGAAAAGCGGCGGCCTCGGCCGACTGTTCGGTCCGAAGCGCAGACAGGCTGAGGAAGAGGCTCGCGAGTTGCTCAAGGCGGTCGGGCTTTCGGGAAACGAGAAGAAATATCCGTCGGCGTTATCGGGCGGCATGCAGCAACGCTTGGCGCTCGCGCAGGCGCTGATGCGGCGGCCGAAGATCCTGCTGCTCGACGAGCCGTTCGGAGCGCTCGACCCCGGCATTCGCGCCGACATCCACGTTCTGATGCGCCGCATCTGGAATGAATCGGAACTGACCGTCGTGATGGTCACGCACGATTTGCGCGAGGCCTTCGCGCTCGGCACGCGCATCATCGCCTTCGAACGTACGCGTGATCGTCCCGAAGAAGCCGAGCGCTATGGCGCGCGCCTGTCGGCCGACATCACGCCGGGCATGAACGGCGTCGTGTTGCCCCAGGGCGCGACCATCACCAAGGACATCGATATTTGGCCGCCGAAAATCGCGGGGTCGCCCGCCATTCCGGCGGATGGCGGGCATTCGGAGTCGCGTTCGTAAGACGACATGCCTCCGCCAGGGACGACCCTGGCGGCTATGACCAACCCGGGACGGCCCGGACCGGCACGCAAAGAGTGGAGTGCTCTTGCGTTGGGAGTCGACGATGGGAAACCTGATCTATACCGATACGCTACCGGGCGGTAAGCACTGGTCGTTGCTTATGCGGCGCAATATGCGACTGCGGCTGACGGACGTCGAAGGCGGCGCCAATATCGGCATGCTGTTCTACAATCCGCAAAACCTTCTGGAGCGCTACAACGCGCCCGATACGCTCAAATGTCAGCACACGTTCAAGCTGACGACGGGTCATTGCCTCTACTCCGACATGGGGCGCATCTTTTGCTCGATCGTCGGTGACACGTTTGGCTGGCACGACACTGTCTCGGGCAACACGACGAAGGCCACCGTCACGCGCAAGTGGGGTGAGAAGAGCTATCAGGCCGCGCGCAACGACTGGCAGCAGAATGGCCACGACAGTTTCCTCGTCGAAGGTGCGAAATACGGCCTGACGCGGCGCGATCTCGCGGCGAACGTCAACTGGTTCAGCAAAGTCGTCGTCGCGGATAGTGGTGCGATGTCGCTCGATTCCGCTGCGGCGAAGGCCGGTTCGCAGGTCGAGCTGCGTTTCGAGATGGAAACGCTGGTGCTGTTCCACACCTGCCCACATCCGTTCAATCCTGCCAACAGCTATCCGCGCAAAGCCGTGGGATTCGAAATTTTCGAAGGGCCGCCAGCTGCCGATGACGACCCAGCGCGCCTCTCGCGCCCCGAGAATGGCCGCGGCTTCGAAAACAACCGGATCTTTCTCGCCAGCTGCTGCGAGGAGGCACACTGATGATCAAAGAAAGCACCTTCCGCGATGCCGATGCGATCTATCGGCGTGTCGTTCCGGCTGGCGACTACTGGATGCACGTCGTCCGTGAGGGTGAGACGTTTCGCATTCTCGATCTCGAAGGCAACCAGGCCGCCGATACGCTGTTTTTCAACGCCGATAATCCCGGCGAGCGTTATTCGGCATCCGATACGATCCGCGAGCAGGGCAACATTTATCTGACGGCGGGAACGGTTCTGCTGTCGGACCTCTGCCGGCCGATGCTGACGATCACGGCCGATACCGTCGGCCGCCACGATACACTCGGCGGAGCGTGCGCGACCGAGAGCAACACGGTCCGCTATGCGCTCGAAAAGAAATCGATGCATGCTTGCCGCGACAGCTACATGCTGGCGATTGCGGAGAACGAGCAGTACGGACTTTCGAAGCGCGACATCGGCCACAACATCAACTTCTTCATGAACGTTCCCGTGACGCCCGACGGCGGCCTGACGTTCGAGGACGGGCTGTCGGCGCCCGGCAAGTATGTCGAGATGACGGCGCACATGAACGTCATCGTGCTGATCTCGAACTGCCCGCAGCTCAACAATCCGTGCAACGCCTACAATCCGACGCCGATTGAAGTGCTCGTCTGGGCGAAGGGGGCGTAACGCAGATGTTTCGCAAAGTTCTGATCGCCAATCGCGGCGCGATTGCCTGCCGGATCATCCGGACGCTCGACCGGATGGGCATCGCGAGTGTCGCCGTCTATTCGGAAGCGGATCGTCATTCTATGCACGTCATGCAAGCGGGAGAGGCCGTCGCCATCGGCCCCTCGCCTGCGGCCGAAAGCTATCTGAAGTATGACGTCATTCTTGATGCTGCGAAGAAGACGGGCGCCGAGGCCATCCATCCGGGTTACGGCTTCTTGTCGGAAAATCCCGATTTTGCGGAAGCCTGCGAAAAAGTCGGCATCGCATTCATCGGCCCTAAGGCGCGGCACATGCGCGCCTTCGGCCTGAAGCACAAAGCGCGCGAGCTGGCACTCGAAGCTAACGTACCGCTGGCGCCGGGCTCAGGGCTTATTCGCGATGTCGAGCATGCGAAAAGCGAAGCCCAGCGCATCGGCTATCCGGTGATGATCAAGAGCACGGCGGGCGGCGGTGGCATCGGCTTGCAGCTCGTCTCGTCCGCCGACGAGATTGCGCCGATGTTTGAGCGTGTCGAGCGTCTCGCTCGTAACAACTTCAAGGACGCTGGCATCTTCCTGGAGAAGTATGTGGCGCGCGGGCGGCACATCGAAGTGCAGATCTTCGGCGATGGCAAGGGCAACGTCGTCTCGCTCGGCGAGCGCGATTGCTCGGCACAACGGCGCAATCAGAAAGTCATCGAAGAGACGCCTGCTCCCGACCTGCCGGAGGCAACGCGCACGGCGCTTTGGGACACGGCGCGGCGTCTGTGCCAGTCGGTGAATTACGAAAGCGCAGGAACGGTCGAATATCTCTACGACGCTGAGACAAACGAATTCTATTTTCTAGAAGTCAACACGCGGCTTCAGGTCGAGCATGGCGTGACGGAAGAAGTCTTCGGCGTCGATCTCGTCGAGTGGATGGTGCGGCAAGCGGCGAACGAGTTGCAGCTTCCTGCCCAAGCGACGCTTTCTCCAAAGGGTGCGTCGATTCAGGTTCGCCTTTATGCCGAAGATCCTGGCCGCGATTTCCGGCCGAGTTCGGGACGTCTCACGGAGGTCACCTGGCCGCCTGAGACACGCATCGAAACGTGGGTACAGAGCGGATCAGAAGTCTCTCCGTTTTACGATCCGATGATCGCCAAGATCATCGTCAAGGGCGCATCGCGTGAAGAAGCGCTATCTCGATTGCAGACTTCGCTCGATGCGACGCGCATCGGCGGGCTTGAAACCAACCTCGATTATCTGCGTCAGCTGTCGCGCTCGGAGGTATTCGGCACCGGTCAGATGCTGACGCGCACGCTGCAGACATTCGTCTACAAAGCGGAGACAATCGAGGTTCTCTCCCCCGGCACTCAGACGACGATCCAGGATTGGCCGGGACGCGTCGGCTATTGGGCCGTTGGCGTACCGCCTTCGGGGCCGATGGATCCGCTGTCGCATCGTCTCATCAATCGCCTGCTCGGCAACGATGAGAACGCGGCGACGATCGAGACCACGCTTTCCGGCCCGACGCTGCGTTTCAATACCGACACGACCGTTTGCCTTGGCGGCGCCGAGCTTGCCGCAACGCTCGATGGCGAGCCGGTGGCTTATTGGCAACCATTCGCCGTCAAGGCTGGGCAAGTTCTGAAAGTCGGCGGCGTTAAAGGTCCTGGCGTGCGCGCGTATATCGGCGTTCGCGGCGGCATCGATGTTCCGAACTATCTCGGCAGCAAATCGACATTCACGCTCGGCAAATTCGGTGGCCACGGCGGCCGCGTGCTGATGACCGGGGACGTGCTGCATGTCGGCACGGAGGCGAGCCAACCGCCGGTGCCCGGCCTTTCTGCCGACCTCATGCCAACGCTGACGCATACCTGGGAGATCGGCGTTCTCTATGGGCCGCACGGCGCGCCGGACTTCTTCGCGCCGGAGTACATCGACACGTTTTTCTCGGCAGATTGGGAAGTCCATTACAATTCGAACCCGACCGGCATTCGCCTGATCGGACCGAAGCCCGTGTGGGCGCGGACCGACGGCGGCGAAGCGGGACTGCATCCAAGCAACATTCACGACAATGCCTACGCCATCGGTGCGGTCGACTTTACGGGCGACATGCCGGTGATCCTCGGCCCCGACGGTCCGTCACTCGGCGGTTTCGTCTGTCCAGTGACGATCGTGCAGGCGGAACTTTGGAAGATGGGGCAATTGCGCCCTGGCGATAAAGTTCGCTTCGTGCGGTTGACGCCCGCAGCCGCTGCGGCTCGACTGGCAAAGCAAGCGGCGGAAGTCGCGTCGCTGAAGTCCATCGCCGCACCCTCGTTTCCGAACGGCAAGTGGGGCGCCGATGATTGCGTGATCGGTAGCCGTGAAGCGTCGGGCGACAACCCGCGCGTCGTCTATCGCCGTGCCGGCGACGCCTACATGCTCGTCGAATACGGGCCGATCATTCTCGACTTCACGCTGCGGTTCCGCGCACACGCTCTGATGACGGCGCTCGAACGGCGCAAGCTTGCCGGCATTCTCGATCTGACTCCCGGCATCCGTTCGCTGCAGATCCATTACGACGGTACGACGTTGCCGCTGGAAGATTTGCTGGCGGAGCTCTCGGCCATCGAAGACACGCTTGGCGATCTGAGCGATGTCGAGGTGCCGTCGCGCATCGTTCATCTGCCGCTGTCTTGGAATGACCCGGCGGTGCAGAAGACAATTGATAAGTACATGCAGGGCGTTCGGCCGGATGCGCCGTGGTGCCCGTCGAACATCGAGTTCATCCGGCGGATCAACGGCCTCGATTCCATCGAAGATGTTCTTCGCATCGTCTTCGACGCGACGTATGTCGTGCTCGGCCTTGGCGACGTCTATCTTGGCGCGCCGGTGGCGACGCCGTTCGATCCGCGCCATCGCCTCGTGACCACGAAGTACAATCCGGCCCGGACGTGGACGCCGGACAACGTCGTCGGCATCGGCGGCGCGTACATGTGCATCTACGGCATGGAGGGACCGGGCGGCTATCAGCTCTTCGGGCGGACGTGCCAAGTCTGGAATACCTACCGGACGACGAATGCTTTCGAGGCCGGTTCGCCGTGGCTGTTGCGCTTCTTCGACCAGATTCGGTTCTATCCAGTTTCCGGTGAAGAGCTTCTGGCCTTCCGCGACGGGTTTCTCGAAGGTCAAGTGGACGTCAAAATTGAACCTTCGACGTTCAGTCTGAAGGACTATCAGGCGTTCGCCGCCGAAAACGCCGAGACGATTGCGGCTTTTAAAGCGCGGCAGCAGGCGGCTTTCGAAGCGGAGCGGGCGCGTTGGCAACAGAGCGACCAGGAAGGGGCGGCTAGCTCGGCCGACACCTTCGAGGACCATGACGCCGATGCCGCGTTGCCGCCGGGGGCGACTGCGGTAGAAAGTCCTGTGCCGGGGAGTGTCTGGAAAGTCCTTGTCGAACCGGGTACCGCGGTTTCCGAAGGCGAGACATTGATTATCGTCGAGTCGATGAAGATGGAAATGGCCGTTCCTGCGCCGACCAGCGGCGTCGTTCATGAGGTTCGATGTGCCGAAGGTCGGCCGGTTTCGCTCGGACAGACACTCGTCATCTTGAAAGAATTGCAGGCGGAGGCGACGGCGTGACTTTATCGCTCGATATCGGCCATCTGACCGCGCTCTATGAAGCGAAGAAGATTACGCCGGAAGCCGTCATCGACGAGATTTACGCGCGTATTCAGGCCAAAGGCGTGCAGCCCGACTGGATCACGCTGGTCGACAAGGAAGCGGCAAAGGATCGAGCGCGGCGCATCACGCAAGGACCGCTCTACGGCATCCCGTTCGCCGTCAAGGACAACATCGACGTCGCCGGACTTCCGACAACGTGCGCCTGCCCTGCCTTTGCGTACACACCGGAGCGATCGGCGACCGTCGTCCAGAGGCTCGAAGCCGCCGGTGCGATTTTGATCGGTAAGACCAATCTCGATCAGTTCGCGACGGGCCTCAACGGAACGCGCTCGCCCTATGGCATCCCGGCGAGCGTGTTTGACCCGGAGTATATTTCCGGAGGATCGAGTTCAGGTTCGGCTGTCGTCGTTGCGGGCGGTCTCGTGTCGTTCTCGCTCGGCACGGACACGGCCGGATCGGGACGTGTGCCGGCTGCCTTCAACAACATTGTCGGACTGAAGCCGACGAAAGGCCTGATCTCGACGCGTGGCGTCGTGCCAGCCTGCAAAAGCCAGGACGTGGTTTCGATCTTCGCCCTGACAGTTGCGGACGCTGCCAGGGTTGCCGAGACCGCCATTGGGTTCGACAAGGACGATTGCTTCTCGCGCGCCGATGCGCCGCCGTTCACGGTCGAGAGTGTCGGGCGCCCTTTGAAGGTCGGCGTACCGAATTCGCCCCTTTCGTTCTTCGAGGACAGCGAATACCGCCGGCTCTATCTCCATACGATCGATCGTCTCGCGGGCCTGGGCGTCGAAATCACGCCCTTCAACTACACGCCATTTCGCGACACGGCGGCGATGCTCTATGACGGACCGTGGGTCGCGGAACGTTTGTTCGCCACCGAAGATCTGGCCGAACACGACCTTAATCCGGTGGTCGCCGATATTGTTCGCGGCGGCAAAGCCAAGACCGCGCTGCAAACCTTCGAGAGCATGTATCGCCTCGCCGAGCTTCGTCGCGCTGCGGACGCCGAATGGAAGCGCATGGACGTCATGGTCCTGCCGACGGCCGGCACGACGTACAAGATCGCCGACATGCTGGCCGATCCGGTCCGGCTCAATTCGAACCTCGGGGCCTATACGAACTTCGTCAATCTTCTTGATCTTTCGGCGCTCGCGGTTCCGGCCGGATTCCGCGAGGACGGCATTCCGTTCGGCGTGACCCTCATCGGCCGGGCGTTTGCCGACGGCAAGCTCGCGACGATCGGCGATGCCGTGCACCGGGCACTGCTCGATGCCAAGCTCGGCGCCACCGACGCAGCATTGGGCGATACGATGCGGGTCGCGGTTCGTCCGGCCAAGAAAAAGACCGTGCAGGTCGCCGTCGTCGGCGCGCATCTCAGTGGGCAGCCGCTCAACAGCCAGCTGACAGAGCGCGACGCCATCTTCCGCGAGACATCGCGAACTGCTGCCGGTTATCGGCTCTATTCCTTGCCGGGGACAACACCGCCTAAGCCGGGACTCGTTTATGAAGGCACCGGGCCGGGCGCGATCGAGGTCGAGATCTGGGAAATGGATGACGCCGCCTTCGGATCGTTTGTGGCGTTGATCCCGGCGCCGCTCGGCATCGGAACGCTGGTGCTCGAAGACGGGCGGCGCGTCAAAGGCTTCCTGTGCGAAAGCCACGCCACTGTCGGCGCCGAGGACATTACGAATTTCGGCGGCTGGCGCGCATGGCTTAACCGGACGGCCGTGGCTTGACGCGGCCTCCTCTCGATCTAATTAGTAACGAATGGAGGCAGTTAGGCGTATTCTTAATAGAGGATGCGCCGTACTTTCGCGAAAAAGATGGCCCGGTCTTCCGGGTTGATGTAGTATTTCATTCCGAATTCGGCATTCAGTGCGCATGAAAGACCGCCAAAAGGCGGCAAGCGAGGAAACGATGCGGAAAACTGCAAGCGGACTTTTGGGATCCGCTATTTTGATCGCCGCGATGAGCGTCAGCGCTCTCGCCGCCGATGATGGAAGCCCCACTGTTAACAACCCAGGCGCATGGACAGACATTCGCAAGGATGCTTTCGGCTCGCGCGAAATTCTGGATGGTGCAGGAAAAATTACGCTTGAGGCTCCCAAGCGCGCCGAGGATGCGGCGACCGTCCCCATTACCGTACGCATGCCGGCGCCGTTCGCCGCTGACGTAAAGTCGCTGACCCTAGTCATCGATCAGAATCCGTCTCCGGTCGTTGCGACGTTCAACTATGGCGACGCGGCGGGAACAGGTGAGCGTATGCTCGCGACGCGTGTGCGCATCGACCAATACTCGGACGTTCGCGCTATCGCGGAAACGACCGACAACAAACTCTATATGACGACCGTCTTCGTGAAGGCATCAGGCGGCTGCTCGGCACCCGCGAGCAAGGACCCAGAAGAGGCCGCCAAGGAGATGGGTAAGATGCGCGTCAAGACGGCGGCCGGCAAAGAGGACGGCAGCGAGGTCGCGCAGGTGATGCTCAAGCATCCCAATACGTCCGGCATGGCAATGGATCAGATCACGCATGCGTATCCGCCGGCGCGCTTCATCGACAAGCTGTCGGTGACGACGGGCGGCAAGCTGATCTTTTCGATGGAAGGCGGCATCTCTATCAGCGAAGATCCGAACTTCCGCTTCACATACCAAGGCAACCCGGCGGACAAGATGGACGTCAAAGCCGAGGATTCGGAAGGCACGCAGTTCAGCGGTCATTCGACGCCCAGCCAGTCCTGACGCTCACGACCCGCGAGACGGCCGCGTGGCCGGAAAGCTCACAGAAACTGATTTGAAGCCTGTTGCGGGCGGTGGTCTTCTAGATCGCCGCCTTTTGCTCAAGGGCGGCATGGTTCTGGCTTCGGCGCAAGCAGCGGGTTCACTGTCGGCCGCCGAGACGAAGAATGCAGCGCCGCTCGATCCTGCCGATCCGCCATGGTTGCACCATACCGGCGGACCGTTCACAACGTATGGCCTGCCTTCGAGATACGAAAAGTATGTCATCCGCAATATCGGCGGCAATCGAACGCCTTCGGGCGATGGCGTTTCGTGGACGCCGCTGGAGGATCTCGCAGGCATCGTGACGCCGAGCGGGCTGCATTTCGAACGCCACCATGACGGCGTTCCAGATATCGACCCGGCGCTGCATCGGCTCGTCATTCACGGCCTTGTCGGTAAGCCGCTGGAATTCACGGTCGAGGATCTCCTGCGCTATCCGATGCAGTCGCGCTTTCTCTTCATCGAATGCGGCGGCAACAGCAACGCCGGTTGGCACTCGGAACCGATCCAGCGCCCGGTGGGTGCATTTCACGGCCTCGTTTCATGCTCGGAATGGACCGGCGTGCCATTGTCGATCTTACTTGATGAAGCGGGCGTCGACGCGACCGCCTCATGGGTGATCGCGGAAGGCGCGGACGCCGGATTGTTGAATGTCAGCCTGCCGCTGTCGAAGCTTGCCGCCGATGCCATGCTCGGCCTTTACCAGAACGGCGAGCGGCTGCGCCCGGAGAACGGTTATCCGCTACGCCTGATCGTGCCGGGTTGGGAAGGCATTACGAACGTTAAATGGCTGCGGCGGTTGCACGTCACGGATCAACCGGCAATGACGCGCAATGAAACGGCGAAATACACGGAACTGCTGCCATCCGGCAAAGCGCGGATGTTTACGTTCGTCATGGACGCGAAGTCGCTCATCACGTCACCATCGCCGGGGCAGAAGATGTATGGCCCGAACATTTATGAAATTCGAGGGTTAGCCTGGAGCGGTCGCGGCAGAATAGCGAAAGTCGAGGTTTCCGCCGACGGCGGCAAGACGTGGGCTGAGGCGCATCTGCAAGAGCCGGTCATGGCGCGTTGCTTCACGCGCTTTCGCGCTCCCTGGGCGTGGGACGGCAAGCCCTCGATCCTCAAGAGCCGCGCAACGGATGAGACGGGCTACGTTCAGCCGGAGCGCGATGTCCTGGTAAAGGAGCGCGGGCGAGAAGGATATTTTCACTACAATGCGATCGTCAGCTGGGCTGTCGACGAGGATGGCGAGATCACGCATGTCTATGCTTAGACATATCGTCATCGTGCTCGCCGCCGCAGCGCCGTTCAATGCGGTGGGCGCGGCGGACGCCAGTAAAGTTGCAGCGCCGCATCTCGGCAAGACCATGACGGCCGCCGAAGCCGCCGCGTGGAATCGGACGATTTTCCCCGACGGACGTGGACTTCCACCGGGGCATGGAACGGCCAAGGAAGGCCGGGTGCTTTATGCCGAAAAGTGCGCGCGATGCCATGGCGCGCACGGCGAAGGCGCGACCGCCGAGGATCTTATCGGCGATCCGACGCCACCGACGCGCGATGATCCAAACAAAACCATCGGCGCTTATTGGCCGTTCGCGACGACGATCTTCGATTTCATTTCGCGCAGCATGCCGCCAGCAGCGCCGGGTTCCCTCTCCGCCGACGAAACGTATGCGATCACCGCTTATCTGCTGGCAGCAAACAAGGTCATCGGCGAAAGCCAAGTGATCAATGCGGAGACGCTTCCGAAAGTCGAAATGCCGAACCGAAACGGCTTCATCTGGATCGACGTCAAGAAAAAGAAATGAGCATGGCGATCACGGCAACGCCGTGTCGTAGCTGAAACGGGTAGCGACCCAGTCGAGCGTTTCGCCGAGCTGCGGCCTGATCGATTTCAGATAGGCGATGCGGTTGGGATCACTTCTGTATTTGTTCAGTGATCTGGTATCGATGCCGCGCAATCCGTGCATCGCGGATTCAGCCTTGCCGGATGGCTTGAAGACTGAGGCAAGCTCGCTGGCTGGCGTTCCGACTTCGAGTCCGAGTTCATCGGCAAGCTTTTTCTGAACACCCGCTGCGTCGGTCGCCAAGTCTTCGTAACGGACGACGCAGAAGTTTTGTCTGTCATCGTCGACTGCTGCCCGCAGCGCCGACATCTCGCCGAGCCATCGTGCGACGTCGATATGATAAACGTGCGTGCTCGTTGGATTGTGGCTCGTCAGAACATCGAAGGGATGCCGGATTGCGTAGGCAATTTTGATGCGCGCAGGGATCTGCGATAGGCGTTCAAACGAGACGTTGTTGCGCTTCAGAACGAGCGTCCGTCCGGTCGTCGTCAGCTGTGCGAAGAGTTCGACCGGAACTTCCTTGGCAACGACGCAAGTGTCCTTGAACGTCGACATGAGCCCCGTTAACAACCAGGTACCGGAGCGGCCGCACCCCATTACGAAGACACGATCTATCGGGCGATGTTCGTCGATCCGATCAAGGCGGGCGTCGAGAGCGCCTTTCCCAGTAAATGCCGCCACATCCTTCTTCTTCACACGAAAACTCAACGGCTGAAGGCGTGCTTCACACGATGTATGGAACCGCATTGCGCCAAAGTAC
Source organism: Hyphomicrobium sp. DY-1 (assembly GCF_047497105.1). Taxonomy (NCBI): domain Bacteria; kingdom Pseudomonadati; phylum Pseudomonadota; class Alphaproteobacteria; order Hyphomicrobiales; family Hyphomicrobiaceae; genus Hyphomicrobium; species Hyphomicrobium sp. DY-1. Next base: position 4,497,550 of record NZ_CP134870.1, read on the forward strand.
ATCAATCCCCATGCGATGAGCGGATTGCTCCACGCGACCATCAGTCCTCCGATGATTTGCTGCCCGTCAGAGACTTGATCGAAATGTCAGAAACGAGGCGATCATCAGGCGACGCGCGGTCCCGCCCACCGCGACAGAATACCAATTTCGCTTCCGAGATCAGCAAGATAGCCTATGCCTCACGGATAGCTGTTCGCTGCACTCGCATGCCGTAAGCCAATCCAACACGGTATGTCAGTGGAGCAGGATGACCCGATGGGGGTAATTACGCTTCGCGGCGCCTTGAAAAGCCTGTCGAAGGTCAAGGGTGCTGCAGCCGGCAAGTATACGGACCTCGTGCTTGATGGGAACGCCATCGCACGGGGCGAATACAAACAGCATCTCGGCGGGGGAAGCGAAGGATGGGATGCGCGCGGGCGCTTCCAGCTTGAGCTACTTCGGGCGGGTGGCTTGCAGACGTCTTCCAATCTGCTCGACATTGGCTGTGGTCCGCTGCGCGCCGGCGTCCATTTCATTCGCTATCTCAATGCCGGGCATTACTACGGCTTCGATTACAATCTGTCGTTCGTCGAGGCCGCCCGCCGCCTGATTGCCGAGCACGGGCTTGAAGAAAAGCGGCCGACGGTCGTCGCGCTGGCGAATTTCGAGCTGAAGGGCATCGACCGGATGTTCGACCACGCTATCGCGTTCTCGGTGCTCAATCATTGCAACGAAGCGCAGCGGAGCTTGTTCTTCGCCAACATCGGGCGGTGCCTGGCGCCAGCCGCCAAACTTTTCATTTCGCATGCCAATTGGCTCAAGGAGGAGGATCTTGCTCCGGCCCGGCTTGTGATCCTGCGCCGCTTCGAGGCGGCCGACCTCAATCTTGGACAGTACGGGTGGCCGCCGGAGGAACAGCGTTCGGTCTGCCCCATCTACGAGCTTGGGCGGCTTCCGGATTAAGGAACGGGCTTCCACAGCCAGTGGTGGCCCGCGATCCGGACTGCGGTAAACGGCTTAGCAAGAAACTGTCATAATTCTCTTTTTGGAGGAATTGTATCGACTTCGACGTCGTTGTCGGCGGCAAACGACGGAACGTATTGAATTAATTGTGCGCCTGCCCTATTTCCGGCCCCCAGCGCGACTTTACGCGCTACGCAAGCCGGTATGACCGGCCTTTCAACTTTGGGAGCGGTCGTTGGACAACGTACTCATCATCGGGGCAGGCGCTGCGGGCTCGGTCGTCGCGAAGAAATGCGCGATGAACCGCGACGTCTTCAAGAAGATCCATCTCGCGTCTCGCCGTCTCGAAAGCTGCAAGAAGGTCCAGGCCGAGTGCAAGACGCCGATCGAGATCTATCAGCTCGACGCGGACATCGTCGCGGATACGGTCAAGCTCCTGAACGAGATCAAGCCCGATCTCGTCATCAACATGGCGCTGCCCTACCAGGATCTGGCGATCATGGACGCCTGCCTCGAAGCAGGCGTCAATTACATGGACACGGCCAACTACGAGCCGCGTGAGGAAGCCAAGTTCACGTACAAATACCAGTGGCCGTATCATGAAAAGTTCAAAGAGAAGGGCCTGATGGCCGTGCTCGGCTGCGGCTTCGATCCCGGCGTCACGAACGTTTTCTGCGCCTATGCGCAGGAGAACCTGTTCGACGAGATTCACACGATCGACATCATCGACTGCAACGCTGGCAGCCACGGCAAAGCGTTCGCGACGAACTTCAACCCTGAGATCAATCTTCGGGAAGTGACGCAGCGCGGCAAGTATTGGAAAGACGGCGAGTGGATCGAAATCGATCCGCTGTCGATCTCGACCATGATCGATTATCCGGAAGTCGGGCCGGTCAAATCCTACCTCATCTATCACGAGGAGGAAGAAAGCCTGGTGGAGAACATCAAGGGCCTGAAGCAAATCCGGTTCTGGATGACGTTCTCGGATAATTACATCAAGCACCTCGAAGTGCTCCAGAACGTCGGCATGACGCGCATCGATCCTGTCGACTACAAAGGCACGCCCGTCGTCCCGATGGAGTTTCTGAAGTCGGTGCTGCCGGCCCCTTCCTCGCTGGCCGAAAATTATACCGGCAAGACGTCGATCGGCGTCGTCCTCAAAGGCGAGAAGAAGGGCAAGAAGAAGCGCTACATGATCTGGAACGTCTGCGATCATGCCGAGACGAACAAAGAAGTCGGCGCACAGGCCGTGTCCTACACGACCGGCGTGCCGGCCGTCACCGGCGCGATCATGATGTTTAAGGGCATCTGGAAAGGCCAAGGCGTATTCAACGTCGAACAGCTGCCGCCCGAACCGTTCCTTGATGAACTCGCCGAGCAGGGCCTGCCCTGGCACGCCAAGGAAATCGACAAATCCGACCAGAAGAAGCTGTTCGCGGTCGAGACCTGATGAGCGAAGCCGAGATCCTTTCGATCAGAAACGAATTGACCGGCATTGTCGTGTCGGTCTTTTCGGTGAGTTTCGGAATGATCTCGGCTTACATCGCCGGGTTGTGGCTCTTTCTTCGCGAGGCGCCCATTTCGCTGCGGCTTCTGGCGTTCACGATGCTCACGTTCGGCTTGGCATTCATGGGCGCGCTGACGTGGGGCTTGAACGACCTTCTGGTCGGCACCGAACGCGCGTGGTCGAAGCTCGCGACACATGCCAGCGAGATCACCGGGTTCGGTAATGCTCAGCCGCCTTGGCTGCATGGCCTGACGCTCTACGAAGCTGCAGTCCTTCTTGGCGGCGTGGCATTCGGGGCCATATACGTGTCGCTTGCGTATCTTACCTTCATCTACAAGTGGCCCGGCACGACCGCCGGACCTGTTCGCGTGGCGCCGTAAAGCGCCCTTTTTCTGTTTGATCGGTGGCTCGACGTGTCCGACCTTTCCAAATTGAACCTGCAGTCTTTCGACTGGGCGCAGTCCATCGCGACGCCGTCCTATGTGCTCGACGTGGCGGCGTTGAAGCGCAATCTGGCGCGGGCCGCAGAGGTCAAGCGTGAGGCGGGCTGCAAGATCCTGCTGGCGACGAAAGCGTTTGCGCTGCCGGCCGCTTTTCCGATCATGCGCGAGATGCTGGATGGCACGACAGCAAGTGGCGAGTACGAGGCGCGCCTTGGTCACGACGAGTTCGGCAAGGAAGTGCACGTCTACTCCCCGGCCTACGCGCCAGGCGAGGTTGCGCGCCTGACGAAGCTCGCCCAGCACATCTATTTCAACTCGCCGCAGCAGATCATCGACAATCTCGCCGTGATCCGCGAGGTGCCGGGTCTCAAAATCGGCATCCGCATCAATCCGGGCTATTCGAACGCCACGCTTGGCGGTGCGCTTTACGATCCGTGCGCGCCCTTCTCGCGGTTCGGTGCGACGCGCGACATGCTCGACAGCGTGTCGTGGGACGACGTCGACATCCTCCATACGCATTCGCTGTGCGAGTCGAGCCACGAGGGATCGGTCGGGCTCATCGAGCACGTCGCGCGGGCGTTTGGCGACTATGTCCGGCGCGTGAAGGTCGTGAACTTTGGCGGCGGCCACTTCATCAACAAGCCCGGCTACGACATTTCGAAGCTGATCGCCGCAATCAAGGCATTCAAAACAGAGTTCAACGTGGACGTTGTTCTGGAGCCTGGCGCCGGTCTCGTCGTTGATACGGGATACCTTGTCGGCTCCGTTCTGGGGCTACACCACAATGGCAAGGACATCGCTATTCTGGATGCTTCTGCCTCGACGCATATGCCGGATGTTCTAGAGGTGCCTTATACGCCACATGTTATTGGCGCGGCGGAACCCGGCCGAAAACCGCACGGTTATATCCTGGGCGGCAAGACATGCATGACCGGAGACATCATCGGCGAGTACTCATTCGACGCGCCGTTGAAAGTGGGTGATCGCATCATCTTTACCGATATGATGCAATATTCCTTCGTGAAGAATAACACGTTCAACGGCGTGCCATTGCCCGATCTCGCAGTTCTCAACGAGGACGGAACAATTCATGTTCTGCGGTCGTTTGGTTACGATGATTTCCGGCACCGATTAGGATAGAAGCTTTGCGGTTGTCGGTCGGCGGAACGGTTGGAACTTTCCCCGAAAGCGCCTATGACGTTCGCAGCGGGGTGCCATGAAAGCAGAAAATCCCAAACCAGTCCTTCTCGCGGATTACCGCCCTCCGGAATTTCTGATCGACACCGTCCATCTTGACATAGCGCTCGCGCCGACGAAAACGCGCGTCGCCTCGAAGCTCGAGATCCGGCGTAATCCTGCTTCGGCGACGACCGGCAAGGTGCCCCTGAAGCTCGACGGCGAACTGTTGACGCTCGAGAGCATCACGTTGGACGGCAAGAAGCTGAAGCCGTCCTCCTATCGCGTCGGTGACGCCAGCCTGACGGTCCTCTCGCCGCCGAAAGTGCGCTTCACGCTCGAAATCGTGACGACGATCAATCCCAAGGCCAACACGGCGCTGCAGGGTATCTATCTCTCGCGCGGCGTCTACTGCTCGCAGTGCGAGGCTCAGGGCTTCCGACGCATCACATATTTTCTCGACCGACCGGATGTGCTCTCCAAATACACCGTACGGCTCGAAGCCGATGTGGCGACGGCGCCGGTTCTGCTCGCCAACGGCAATCCGGTTGAGCGCGGCACGCTGCTCGGCGGGGAGCGCCACTATGCCGTCTGGGACGATCCGCATCCCAAGCCGTCCTATCTTTTTGCCGTCGTCGGCGGCGATCTGTCGTCCATAGCGTCAACGTTCAAGACCCAGTCCGGCCGCGAGGTCGACCTTCGCATTTATGTCGAGCATGGGAAGGAAGAGCGGGCACACTGGGCGATGGAATCGTTGAAGCGCGCCATGCGGTGGGACGAAAAACGCTTTGGTCGCGAATACGATCTCGACGTGTTCAACATCGTCGCCGTCTCCGACTTCAATATGGGGGCGATGGAGAACAAAGGCCTCAACATCTTCAACGACCGGCTCATTCTGGCGTCGCCCGAGACGGCGACCGACGCGAACTATGAATCGATCGAGAGCGTCGTTGCGCACGAATATTTCCATAACTGGACCGGAAACCGCATCACCTGCCGCGACTGGTTTCAGCTTTGCCTGAAAGAAGGCCTGACAGTCTTCCGCGACCAGGAATTCTCAGCCGATCAGCGCAGTGCTACCGTGCAGCGCATCGCCGACGTGCGGCAACTGAAGGCGCTGCAGTTTCCGGAAGACCAAGGCCCCCTCGCCCATCCGGTGCGCCCTGAAAGCTACGTCGAGATCAACAATTTCTATACGCCGACCGTTTACGAGAAAGGCGCGGAAGTCGTCCGCATGATCGAGACGACGCTCGGGCCTGAGAAATTTCGCGCCGGGATGGATCTCTATTTCGAGCGTCACGACGGCCAGGCCGTCACCATCGAGGATTTCATCGCCTGCTTCGCGGACGTGAGCGGGCAGGATTTCTCGCAGTTCCATCGCTGGTATTCGCAGGCAGGCACACCGGAACTGGTCTGCAACCTGACCTACGACAAGCGGAAGAAGTCGGCGGAGCTGACGGTTCATCAGGTTTTGAAGCCGTCGCCCGGCAAAGCCAAGAAGCAGCCCTACTTCATTCCGATCAGCATGGCGCTGCTTGGCGAGAACGGCAAAGAGATGGATCTCGACGTCGAGGGCGGCGTCAAGATCCGCGACGGCGTCATGGCCGTCACCGAACGCGCGACGACGTTCACGTTCAAGGGCGTCGGTTCGCGGCCGGTGCCGTCGCTGCTTAGGGGCTTCTCTGCCCCCGTCGTAATCAACATGCCGCTCACCGATCAGGACCTGGCGTTCCTGATGCATCATGACAGCGACCTCTTCAATCGCTGGCAGGCGAGCAACGCCTACGCGACGCGGAGCATCCTGGCTCTGCTCGACGCGAAACGGCCGAAATCGCTCGCCGCATCGAAGGCCGCGAAACTTACCGACGCATTGGGCTATGCGCTGCGCGACTCCGGTCTCGACGATGCGTACAAGGCCGAGCTTCTGAAGTTGCCGTCGGTTGCCGACGTTGCGCGTGAGAAGGCGACGAAGGTCGACCACGCGGCGATCTTCGGCGAGCACCGTGCATTCGCCCGCACGATCGGCGAGAGGCTGGCGAGCGATCTCGAAACGATCTACGCAGGCGCATCGCGCGAGAAGAAATTCTCACCCGATGCCAAGAACGCCGGCCGGCGCGCCCTGCGTAATGCCGCCCTGACGCTGCTGACAACGCGCGAGACCGAGGAAGACTTCGCGCGGCTCGAAGCGCACTATCGCAAAGCCACGAACATGACGGATGCATGCCATGCGATGTTTCTCATCGCGGGCGTGAATGCACCTGGACGCGAAAGCGTCCTCAACAATTTCTTCGAGCGCTGGAAAGACGATCATCTCGTCATCGACATGTGGTTTGCCGCTCAGGCGCAGTCGCCGCGAGAGCAAACGCTCGATGAAGTGAAGGCGCTCTGCCAGCATCCGCTCTTCAAGATCACGACGCCGAATAAGGTGCGCGCGCTCATCGGGACGTTCGCTTCAAGCAATCCGCTGCAGTTCAACCGTCCCGATGGCGCGGGCTACGAATTCCTGGCGGACAAGGTGCTCGAAATCGACCCGCTCAATCCGCAGGTCGCCGCACGCATGCTGGCTGCGTTCCGCAGCTATCGGGCGCTTGAGACCAAGCGAAAGAACCTCGCCAAGGCGGCGCTGAAAAGGGTGGGCTCGGCGCCGCGGCTGTCGCGCGATTGCTTGGAAATGGTCACGCGGATGCTCGACGACTAAACGGTTTCTGGAGCATTTCGGCCACAGCCCGCGATCCTTTTGCTCGGGCCGTCGAAAGAGCGACAAAATTGATTCTCTCGCGATTTTTTCTCCCTCGACGGTGAGTCGCAAATCGGCGAAGCTCAAATCATGCTCGGAGACATGACCGTCTTCGGCCTTGTGGGGCGGGGCACTTAGATCAAAATTCAGCAGGGGAATTTGAGGATGGCTCGGACTTGGTCCGTTCCTCAACGGGGAAGTATTGCCGCGTTCGGCGGCTTTGGATCACATCACACCGGCGCACTCTACGCAGCCGCCGCAAGCCGGACTTTTCCAAACCGCGGTCTCTTTCTGGTTCTCGCCGCCGTGCTGACGGCAGCCGGCGCCATCATTCCCCAGCTCAGCCCCGATATGCTTTCGACCGTATTCTTCGTGGCTGGCGCAGGGCTTGCCGCCCTGGTCGTGATGCTGCCGTGGCAGCCGCTTGCGCGGGATGGCGCTGGCGCCACGCAGAAGCGCAGCGAGCTGGACCACCGCTCAGCCTTCAACACCGATACCGGACGCCAGATGCGCTTCCCGGAGCTTCTAGGCACGCCCGCGGCGCAACCGGGCCTGGATCGCGCGGCCTGGGCCAAGCTGACGGCCCATATGAGCCATGAGCTCAGGACGCCGCTTAACGCCGTGCTCGGCTTTTCGGAGCTGATGACGAACGAAGTTTTCGGGCCTCTCGGGTCGAGCTACAGCGGCTACGCCCGCGATATTCATACGAGTGGTCGCATCCTGCTGAAGTCGGCGGAAGACGCGCTGGCGATCACGGCGCTGCTGACGGCTCCTGAGCGCAAGCGGGCTCGCGAGACGAGCAAGATCCGAGCGATCGTCGACGACGCTTGCGCCTTTGCCGCCCCCGATCTTGCGGCACAATCTATTGCCATCGCGATTGACGTCAAAGGCGATGCCGAGATCGTCGGCGACCATCAGGCGACGCGCCAGATGCTCATCAACCTCATTGCAGAAGCCACCCGTCGTGCGGCTCCGGGCTCTGAGTTGCGGATTGAAACGAAGGTCGCCAGCGAAGCTGTATATCTCTCACTGACGCTGATCGGCGGCATCGACGTGCAGCCGGAAGACGGCTTCGGAATTATCCTGGCGCGCACATTCTGCGAGCTGTCAGGCGCCGAGCTGACGAGTTCAGTTGCGGAAAATGGCGAGTGGACAACAAGCGTGCGCCTTCAGCGCGCGGTTCAGCCTGACCTTTTCGCCATGGCGGCCTGAAGAAAGCATAACGGCGGCGTCCACATGGTCGCCGCCGTTATTGTTATTTTGCCCTGTCGTCGTCTGGCCGTGGCGGTCCAGGCGGTTTCAGCATCGATGCGTGACGCTTCGCTCGCCATTCCTGCAGAAGCTTGCGCTCGTCTGGCGTCAACTCGGCTGCGGTACTCGCGACGCTCGTATAGATCGCGCCTTTGAAAGCATTCTCGGCCGTCCGAAGCTGCATGAGTGCTGCCAAAAATTTATCTTTGTCGAATGGCTCGGCCGTCAGCATGGCGTTGGCATCGGTCCATGTCTTGCGCACGTTGTCGCGCAAACCTTTCATGGACGCGCGCGCCTCGATCACCTTTTGCCGGATCATGGTTTGCTTATCGGCAGGCAACTGTTTGACGAAACCAAGGAACCCTTCGTCTCTCTTTCGCTCCTCTTCGTGATGATGCCAAACGGCGGTCGCAAACAAGCCGATGAACAGCAGGTTCAAGGCCAACGACGCAATAAAGCCCGGATAAAGCCAGCGCGGCCGATCCGCTGCCGGTCGCGATTGATCGACGTTGACCGTCACAGCAGATCCCCGTCTACAAAACTGTCACCATCGTCCGTAAAGGCAATCTGCCGGCTGATGGTTGACGAAGAGCCATCTTCACCGAGAAGCGCATCGGCGGTCGAGGTGAAGACCTTCATTTGACCGGCGAATACACCGAGCACGAGGGATGCAGCTAGAGCCGTCGCGGCCAAGCCATGGTGACGGCGAAGCGTGGGCCACGCCGGCCGAACAGCTGCTGCTGGCGAACGCTCCTGGCTCGTGACGAGCCGCGGCTGACGTTCCGCTGCAGCCGCGATGCGGTCGCTCAACTTAGAGAGGCGCGTCGCATCATATTGCGGAGCCTTGTCCAGCAGCCGATCGAAAGCCTCGGCATCCTTCAGCATTTTGTGGGCGTCCGGATTGCCGGCAATCAAGCCCGATAACGTAAGACGCAAGGGTGCAGGCCACCGCGTACGGTCTGCTCCGTACGTATCGAGCGCCGCCTCCAGTTTATCGAGCCCCACAGGGCCTAAACTATTGCGTGACATTGTCTGCAGTCTCCCGCACTTCAGAGTTCGCTATCATTTCGCAGCGACTCCCATTCCGATTTCAGTTCCGTCTTCAGTTGCCGTCTCGCCCGACTGAGCAGAGATTCGATAGCTTCGTCCGACACTCCCATGACCTGACCGATCTCGATCTGGCTCAGCCCCTCGAAATGAAAGAGCGTGAGCGCAAGGCGCTGCCGGTCCGGCAGTTTCTGCATCGCCGCTTCAACCCGGCGCTGCGTATCCTGACTTTCGAGGCCGGCGAGCTGTTTTGCGGGCTCGGGAACCTCGGGTAATTCTTCAACCACCGACACGCGCCCCTGACCGCGCACCCTGTCGAGGCACAAATTCGAGACCACGCGACGCAGCCACGGCCTAATGCCGACCGGGCCAATTTCCAGCGTTCCGCTCGAACGCCACAGTCGCAAGAAAGCTTCCTGCGCCAAGTCTTCCGCCTCCGCATCGTCCCGCAGCATTCGGCGCGCCACGGAAACGATGCTTCCGAGATGGCGGGCCATCAGCAGGCGAAAGGCGTCGCCGTCGCCGCGACCCACCGCGGCAACGAGCATCGCCTCATCGGCTCGGCTTTCGGCTGCCGGTCGCGGTGCGGCCGGAGTGCCATCCGTCCTCGTTGCCGCCACTAATCCCCTCGACATCCTATTCGCCTGCCTTGCGCTCCAACGCCTCGGATGCTGCCGCCCGAAAGACGGCTTTCCGTGTCGGTTATCGCAAGAACGTCTCAGCCTGCCACAATCCGTCGCCGGGCCGTTAAAACCCTAGACGATCAGCCGATTGAAGGCCTCCGCTACGTCTGCAAGCGTTTGTTTCAACTTTATTTCCAAGTCTTCAAAAGAGGTTGTATCTCCTGATCGGGCCAGGAGCAATTTCAGGCCTTTGGGCGCCGATGTGGGGTCGAAAGGCCCCTCGATGGTCAATCGGAGCACCTGCGTCAGATCGTGCAGCAATTGACCGGCATGTGCCAGCAGCAGGTAGTCATCGTTATGGATAACACCCTCGGATGCGGCCGCAGCCAGGGCCGCGAGCGTCGTCTGATTGAGGATTGCCGGATGCTCGGCGGCATGCACCAGTTGTAAATACTGAACGATGAACTCCAGATCGACGAGTCCCCCGCGAACCTGCTTCAGATCCCAGATATCCGAGGTCGCTTTCTCGGCTTCGACGCGGCGGCGCATGTCGAGGACGTCCGCGGCGATCTTGGCGCGGTCGCGTTTGGCCGTCAGGACCTTGCGAATCTCGGCTTCGACACGTCCGGACAACTCGCGTGAGCCGGCGATGATGCGGGCCCGCGTCATGGCCATATGCTCCCACGTCCAGGCTTCGCTGGCCTGATAGTTTGTGAAGCTCGACAGCCGCGTCGCGACAGGCCCTTTCTGACCCGAGGGGCGCAGACGCATATCGACCTCGTAGAGCGCCCCTTCCGCCGTTCGCGCCGAGATGGCGGTGATGAGCCGCTGCGTCAAGCGCGTATAATAATGCGGCGGCGCGAGCGGCTTTGCCCCGTCCGATTGTTCTGCGGCCGGATCGAAATCGTAGATGAGGATAAGATCAACGTCGGACGCCGCCGTCATTTCGCGGCCACCCAACTTGCCCATGGCGATGACGGCAGCAGCCCCGCCCGGCACACGGCCGTGGTCCTGCTCCATCTCGCGCGTGACCTCACCCAGGAGGGCCGCGATCAGGCGCTCCGCGATCGTTGCGTAAGCGATGCCTGCTTCGGTCGCCGATATGCTGCCGGTCAGAATTCTGACGCCGACTAGAAAGGCCTGCTCGCTGCCGATCCGCCGGGCGGTATCGAGGATCTCCTGCATTGGATCGCCGTCGCTTGTCGCGCGGGCGGCGGCGAAGGCCTTCACAACGACGTCGTCGATGGCGGCGCCATTGAAATCGCCGCCCAGAACTTGCGGATCGAGCACGGCATCCAGTAGCCGCCGGCGATGCGACAGGATGTGAGCCAAGCGCGGCGCGGAGCCCATGATGTCGGCGAACAGCCGGATCAACCCTGGCTGAGCCTTCAGCAACGAGAAAAGCTGCACGCCAGAGGGAAGTTCGGCGAGAAAACGGTCGAAGCTCGCAATCGCGCCATCTGGATCGACCGTATCGGCAAGCGCTTCGATCAGCAGCGGCTGGACTTCCGTCAGGCGTTCGCGTGCACGTGGCGACCTGACGACCGGCGCGCGGCCGTGGTGCCAGCCACGCACGATGGCCAGAACCTGTGTCGGCTGCGAATATCCAAGGCGCTTCAACTCTTCCACCGTGCGCGGATCGTCCTTGGCTCCAGCGAAGACGAGATTGGCACCGGCAGGCGATGACGGCTGCGGCGGTTCCTCAAACAGACCGTCGTAGTGCTTCTCGACGGTTTCCAGCACTGGCAGCAAAGCAGCGGAAAGCTCCGCCACATCGGCATATCCCGCGAAATGCGCAAAAGACTCAAGCGCTGCTGGCTCTACCGGCACTTCATGGCTTTGCTCATCGGCGACCATCTGCACGCGGTGCTCCAGGCGGCGGAGATAGCGATAGGCATCATCAAGATCGGCGCGAACGTCAGCCATCACCCAGCCGCGCCGTTCAAGCGCTGCCAGTCCGTCCAGCGTGCTGCTGACGCGCAAATCGGGCTGACGCCCCCCTGCGATCAATTGCTGTGTTTGCGCAAAAAATTCGATTTCGCGAATGCCGCCGCGGCCGAGCTTCAAGTTCTGTCCGGCGACCGAGATCGGTCCGATCGCCTTATGCGCGTGGATCTGGCGCTTCATGGCGTGGATATCGGCGATCGCCGCGAAATCGAGATACTTGCGCCAGACGAAGGGCGACAGCTCGGAGAGGAATTCGGCACCGGCTTCGAGGTCTCCGGCAATCGGCCGGGCCTTGATCATCGCGGCGCGCTCCCAATTCTGGCCGACGGTTTCGTAGTAGCCATGGGCCGCAACGGTCGAGAGTGCGATTTGCGTCGCCCCGGCGTCGGGCCGAAGGCGCAGATCCGTGCGGAAGACATATCCGTCCGGTGTGCGCTCATCGAGCAGCAGCACGAGATCGCGCGTCAACCGGACGAAGAACGATTGCACGTCGCCGTCGCCCACGAGCCGCGCCTTGTCGCGATCGAAGAAGACCGTCAGATCGACGTCGCTTGAGTAGTTGAGTTCGAAGGCACCGAGCTTGCCCATGGCCAGCACGAAATAGCCGGAGTCGCGTTCGGGACTTTCCGCTTCGAGCGGCTGCCACTGCCCGCGCGCCGACGCCAAGCGAAACAGAAAGCGGACAGCTGTCCCGACAGCGGTGTCGGCGCAGTCCGACAGCGTCCGGGTGACCGTCATCACCGGCCAGACGCCTGCGAGATCGGCCAGTGCCGTCAGCAGCGCGACCTCTGACTTGTAGATGCGAAGCGCGCGTTTGGCGGAGCCTAGGTCCGAGGCCGCCTGCATTGCCGCGACGAGTTCGTCGGTAAGGCTTTGAAAGCGTGCGGCCGGAGGCTCGGACAAAATACGTGCGAGGCGTGCCAGATCGCGGTTCGCGAGCGTCGTCAGATACGGCGAACCTTCGAAGACGCCCGTAAGCAGATTTTCGACATCGGAATTGAAAAGCAGTTCCGCGAGTTGAGGGCAGGCTGCTGCGGCTTCCGCTTTCAGAGATTGGAAGCGATCCGCGCCGCGACCGTCAGCGGGGCTCTTCGGCCATTCGGATATACGTTCGGCGAAGCTTGGGGGAAGAGTCTGATCCATCCCCTCATTGTGCCGCAAGCCCGGGTGCCGCGTCACCCTCCTGATCGGGCACTGCAACGAGGCACCTTTGCGACAGGAGAAGGACGACCTTCAGGCCCGGTTGGTTATCCTCAAGCCGGATTTCGCCATGATGGAGGCGGGCGACCGCCGCAACGAGGCTAAGCCCTAAGCCCGTGCCCGGCTTGGTGCGGCTCGCTTCCAGCCGAACGAAGCGTTTCAGCACGCGCTCGCGGTCGATTTCGTCGATGCCGGGGCCATGATCGCCGACCGAGATCACGGGCCGGCCCTCAAGGCGATAGGCGCGCACGGTGATGGCGCTTCCAGGCTCGCCGCCACGGGAATACTTGATGGCGTTGTCGATGAGATTGGCGATGGCCTGGCCGATCAGTTGCCGGTTACCGCGGACGAACACATTCTGCTCGACGTCGATCGTCAGATTGAAGCCTGCCTCTTCGGCGGCGGGAGCGTAAAGTTCACTGACGTCGGCAACGAAATGTCCCAGATCGAACGTTTCGGTGCTGTCTTCGAGCGGACCGGCTTCCAGCCGTGCGATCAACAACAGCGCGTTGAAGGTCTTGATGAGGTCATCAGCCTTTTCGATCGTGCGTTCAAGGCCCTCGCGATAGGCCTCTTCGCCACGCGGATCGCGAAGAGCGGCTTCGGCGGCGTTGCGCATGCGATTAAGCGGCGTTTTGAGATCGTGGGCGATGTTGTCTGAGACTTCGCGCAGACCATTCATCAGGCCCTCGATGCGTTCCAGCATCTCGTTGAGATTGTTTGCAAGCGCGTCGAGTTCGCCTCCCCGGCCCGTCGTCGGAATGCGCCGCGAGAGATCGCCTTCCATGATCTGGCGGCTTGCGGCCGTGATCTGATCCATGCGGTTGACGATGAGGCGACTGACAGCCAGTCCGCCCAGAAGTCCGATGATCGAAAGGGCGCCGAAGCCGAGCAGAAAGACAAAGCGGATCGAATTGGCGAACGCGCGCTGATCTTCGACATCGCGGCCGATGATGAGGTGGAGATTAGGGCCGAGATCGACAGGAATGGCGACGGCGAGATGCGACGGCCCTTCGTCGTCCGTCGGCTGGTAATTGAAGACACCGCCAGGACTGTCGGCTTCCAGCTCCGGCGGAATGCGATTGAGATTGCCGGCGATCTTCGCCCCAGTGCTGTCAGCGAGATAATAGAGCCCCGTTCCTTGCGGCCGCGACAACGCCGTGACGGTCTCGACCAGTTTCATCTGGCCGCCAACCTTCAACTCGGATGACAGAATGCGGGATTCAGCCGACAGGGTCGCGAGGACCTGATCGGTAAAGAGCTTGTTCGTCTGCCAGAACAGGAAGCCGACAACGATTGCCGCAGCGAACAAAAAGAACGCTACGGCCAACGCGCTCAATCCGAAGGTTGTCGTCGATGCCGCTTTTGCGACGCGATCAAACCGGGCCGTCACGAATGGTGTATCCTGCGCCCCTGACCGTGTGCAGCAGCGGCTTGTCGAAGTTCTTGTCGATCTTCGCCCGAAGCCGCGAAACATGGACATCGATCACGTTGGTTTGCGGATCGAAGTGATAGTCCCAGACGTGCTCCAGGAGCATGGTGCGGGTTACGACCTGCCCGGCGTGCTGCATGAGATATTCAAGCAGGCGGTACTCGCGCGGCTGCAGCAGGATGTGTTCGCCGCCGCGCGTTACGCGATGGGAAAGCCGGTCGAGCACGAGGTCACCGACGGAATAGCGGGTTTGCTGCTCTTCCGGCGCCGTCCGACGCCCGAGAATCTCGACGCGGGCCAGAAGCTCGGAATAAGCGTAGGGCTTCGTCAGATAGTCGTCACCGCCCGCACGCAGGCCCTTAACCCGGTCATCGACCTCGCCAAGCGCCGACAGAATAAGCACGGGGGTTCGATTGCCGTCCGTTCGAAGGGACTTGATCAGTGAAAGGCCGTCGAGCAGCGGCAACATCCGGTCAACGATCAATACGTCATAGGCGCCGTCGGTCGCCATCGATAGGCCCGCTTCGCCATCATGAGCCAGATCAGCCGTATGACCGTTCTCTTTCAGGGATTTCTGCAGGAAAAGCGCGGTTTCTTTATCGTCTTCTATTACCAGCACGCGCATGGTTTGTGTCCGACCTTCGTCTTCTCTCCGCTCACTGTTTAACCGGATGTCCCCCAAACGTCGAGGCAGCCCCGCCGTTTGGTTGACGGAGCTGCTCGAGTTCGTCATAGCGCGCTACCTCAACCTTTTTTGGTCAACTGAACAGCGACAAAGCGCTTTTGGTCGGCCGATTTGACGTGCAGGAGAACCGCGGTGCGCTTCAGGTCCTGCGCCTTCTTGATGCCGGAGATGACGTCGTCGGGAGAGGACACAGCCTGGCCAGAGACCTCAAGAATGACATCGCCCGGCTTCAGGCCTTTCTCCGCCGCATCCGACGTCGGATCGACTTCAGCAATGGCAACGCCCTGCGTATCCTTGCCTTGAGCATCCTTGCCGGTACGTGCCGGCATCAACGTGATGCCGAGCTGGCTCAGGTCGACCGACTTAGCGTCGTCGTCGTTGCTGTTGCCGTTGTTGTCGTCATTGTTGTCGCCATTCATCGCCGCTTCGGCGTTCTTCGGGAACAGGCCGAGCTTCACCTTGATCGTCTCTTCGGCATTGTTGCGCCACACCTTAACGTCGACGTTCGAGTTCGGCGCCAGTTCGGCGATCTTGCGAGCAAGGTCGCGGCTGTCGGCGATCTTCTCGCCGTTAACCTGCAGGATCGCGTCCTGAGTTTTGATGCCGGATTTCGAAGCCGGGCCGTTCGGCGTCACTTCGCTGACGAACGCGCCGTGCGCCTCGGAAAGTCCGATGCTGGCGGCAGTGTCTTCGTCGACGTTCTGGATCTTGACGCCGAGCCAGCCGCGGCTCACCGAGCCGTCGGCCTTCAACTGCTTGACGACTTCGGCGACCGTGTTCGCAGGAACAGCGAAGGCGATGCCGACGTTGCCGCCCGAGGGAGAGAAGATCGCTGTGTTAACACCGATAACGTCGCCATCGAGGTTGACGGTCGGGCCGCCCGAGTTACCGCGGTTCACAGCGGCGTCGATCTGCAGGTAATCATAGGGGCCGGAGCCGATATCGCGTGCGAGCGCCGACACGATACCTGCGGTGACCGTGCCGCCCAGACCGAACGGATTGCCGACAGCCAACGCCCAATCGCCGACGCGCGGCGGTTTGGTGGAAAGCTTTATCGTCGGGAAGGTCTTCTTGCTTTCGATCTTGATGAGCGCGATGTCGGTGCGCGGGTCGGTGCCGATCAGCTTCGCATCATACTTCGTCTCGTCGTTGTCGAAGCTCACCTGGATCTTGGTGGCGCCGTCGATGACGTGATTGTTCGTGACGACGTAACCATCCGGCGTGATGACGAAGCCGGAGCCCTGGCCCTGGACGATCTTCGGGCGAGCTTCCTGGCCGAATTCCTTCGGCAGGTTCTTGAAGAAGTCGTGCAGCGGATGATCGGGCGGCAGATCGGGAAGCGAAAAATTCTTCTTGTCCTTATCGCCCTTCTCGTTCGAAGCAAGCTTCGAGGCGCCGCCGTCGTTGATGACGGAAACGGAAACGACCGCCGGCTTCACCTTGTCGACGATGTCGGCAAAGGAGAGCGGCGCGCGGCCGAATGGCGTTTGAATTGTCTGGGCGCCGGACTCGGCGCGCACAGGGTGAGACGGCACCGCCAGTCCAAATCCCACCGCTGTAACAGCCAGCATCGCGACCGATGCCGGGGCAAACTTTGAAGTCAATTTTGAAGAAAACGTCGTCGACAAGCGGTGCGGAAATCGCATCCCAGGGTCTCCAGCTGAAAGGCAGGCTTCGCGAGCCTTACTATGACGCCTAGCGGAACCGGGGTTACGGCAGCATGTCAGGGACGTTAACTGTTGGTAATCTAACGCCTCGCCGGGGCGCAAAACGGCTTACGGATCCTTGGCCGCAAGGATCTTATTAAGCTTGGCTTTTTCCTGTTCCGTCAACGGCGTGCCGGTGGTCGGAGCGGCCGGCCGGGTGGCGCGGATCATCAACACGATGCCGGCAAGGAGGACGAAGATCGGCGTTAGCCATAGAAGCAGGGTCGATAGCTCGAACCGGGGTTTCAGCAGGACGAATTCGCCGTAACGCGCGACGATATAGTCGAGCACTTGCTGATCGCTGTCATGCGCCATGATCCGCTCGCGCACGAGGCGGCGTAGGTCTCCTGCCAACGGCGCGTCGCTGTCGTCGATGGACTGGTTCTGACAGACGAGACAGCGCAGTTCGGCCGAGATGTTGCGCGCGCGCTTTTCCAGCGCCGGATCAGAGAGCATTTCGCCCGGCTGAACGGCGAACGCCGCGGGAGCTGCAGCAAGTGCCGCCCAAATTGCCAGCGCCAGAATTGCCAAGGGCCGCCGCACGCTCATCACTCCGCCGGAACCGCAACGATGGGGCGCGGACGCGACGGAGCGCCGACACGCAGTCGCCGGTCGGACAGCGAGATGCCGCCGCCCAGGAACATGAACAGCGCACCGAGCCAGATGAACCGGACGAGCGGGTTGAAGTAGGCGCGCACGGCGTAACCGCCGCCCGGCTGGCCATCACCGATGACGACGTAAAGGTCGCCACGCCACGCCGCATGAATGCCGGCTTCCGTCGTTGGCTGCGGCGGCGCATCGTAGAGGCGCTTCGCCGGCTGGAGCGTCGCGATGGTCTCGCCGTTACGCTTGACGTTAAAGTCGGCGATGTCCTCGGTGTAGTTCGGGCCGCGGCCGCGTTCGACCTTGGTGAATGTCACCTCATATCCATCGACCATGACCTTGTCGCCCGGCTTCATCGCCAGGATGTGCTCTTCGCGGTAGGCGCTGGTCGCGACGATGCCGACCATCAGCATGCCGATGCCGAAGTGCGCGAACAGCGTGCCGTAGGCCGAGCGCGGCAGGTTTGATGCGCGACGCATGACTTCATCGCGCCCGGCGGAACCGAGCTTCACGCGGTTTGCCCATTCGACGATGGCGCCGACCATCACGTAGACACCCAGCGCAATGCCGAACGGCGCCAGCCAAGGCCCGCGATGCTCGACGGCGAAGACGGCGACAACCGTGACGAGCGCCGCGAGGAAGGCAAGGGCCAAGCGCTGCATGGCGCCGAGCAGATCGCCGCGCTTCCAGGCGAGCATCGGTCCGAACGGCAGCGCGATCAGCAGCGGGATCATCAGCGGGCCGAACGTCATGTTGAAGAACGGCGGCCCAACCGAGATCTTCTCGCCCGTCAGGCCTTCGAGCGCCATCGGATACAGCGTACCGACGAGCACCGTCGCCGTCGCCGTGACGAGCAGCAGATTGTTCAGAAC
Organism: Hyphomicrobium sp. DY-1; assembly: GCF_047497105.1. Classification (NCBI taxonomy): domain Bacteria; kingdom Pseudomonadati; phylum Pseudomonadota; class Alphaproteobacteria; order Hyphomicrobiales; family Hyphomicrobiaceae; genus Hyphomicrobium; species Hyphomicrobium sp. DY-1. The sequence continues at coordinate 4,515,721 of NZ_CP134870.1, forward strand.
GAGCGAGCCTTCGCGGCTGATCGGCTGGAAAAGACCGCCAGCCTGCATATCCTTTGCACGCAAGGCGAAGAGCGCAAGGCCGCCGCCGGTGAAGAACACCAGAATGGCGAGGATGAAGACGCCGCGCGCCGGATCAACGGCGAACGAATGCACGGACGTCAGCACGCCGGAACGGACGATGAAGGTGCCCATCAGCGACAGCGAGAACGTCAGGATCGCAAGCAGCACCGTCCAGATCTTGAGCGCTTCGCGCTTTTCCATCACGAGCGCGGAATGGAGCAGCGCCGTTCCGGCGAGCCACGGCATGAAGGAAGCGTTTTCGACAGGGTCCCAGAACCACCAGCCGCCCCAGCCGAGTTCATAATAGGCCCACCAGGACCCCATTGAGATGCCGATCGTAAGGAACATCCAGGCGGCGAGCGTCCACGGACGCACCCAGCGCGCCCAGGCAGCGTCGATGCGGCCCTCAATCAGAGCGGCGATTGCAAACGAGAATGCGATCGAGAAGCCGACGTAACCCGTGTAGAGAAACGGCGGGTGGAACGCGAGCGCCGGGTCCTGCAGGATCGGGTTCAGGCCGTTGCCGTCCGAAGGCGCCGGATCGAGACGAACGAACGGGTTCGACGTCAGCAGCGAGAAGAGCAGGAACGCTACGGCGATCGACGCCTGCACGGACAGAACGCGGGCCTTCAATGTCGGCGGCAGATTGTTGCCGAACAGCGCGACGGCCGCGCCGAACAGCGCCAGGATCAGCACCCAGAGCAGCATCGAACCTTCGTGATTGCCCCAGACGCCCGCCATTTTATAGATCAGCGGCTTCGTCGAATGCGAATTCTCGGCAACGTTCAGCACGGAAAAGTCGGACGTCACGTAAGCGTGCATCAGAGCGAAGAACGCGACCGCGATCAGCAAGAGCTGCGATATGGCGGCGGGTTCGGCAACGCGCATCATGCGCTCGTCTTTGATTGCCGCGCCGAAGGCCGGAATGACAACCTGCACGACGGCAACCAGCAGTGCGAGAATGAGAGCGAAATGTCCGAGTTCGACGATCACGGCATTATCCTTCTAAGGCATCTCTGCCTTCATCTGATCGGGGTGAGCGCTGGCGCCGAGCTTCACGCCTTTTGCTTCTAGCGCCTTCGCGACATCGCGTGGCATGTAATTTTCATCATGCTTGGCCAGCACCGTGTCGGCCTTGAAGCCGCCGTGGCCGTCGAGGACGCCTTCAGTCACGACACCCTGTCCTTCCCGGAACAGGTCCGGCAGGACGCCCGTGAACGTCACCGGGATATCCTTCAGCGTATCAGTGACCTTGAATTTGATCGTCGTGCCCTGGCCGCGAATGACGGAGCCCTTCTCGACGAGGCCGCCAAGGCGAATGCGCTGTCCGGGCGGAACGTGCTTTTCGACGATATCGCTCGGCGTATGAAAAAAGACGATGCTGTCTTTCAGCGCGAAGAGCACGAGGATCAGCGCAATCGCGAGTGTCGCGACGCCGCCTCCGATCAATACTCCGCGCTTTTGCTTGCGTGTCATGAGAACCCTGAGCGGATCTTACGTTGCCATCAACTTCCGAGGCCTAGCTGACGGGCCAGATCTTCGACCTGGGCCAGTCCTCCTTGATTGCCCTTTAGAGAAACGCGGGCATCGTTTAGCGCTTTCACGGCGTCGTCATGACGCCCGAGAACCTGATACGCGCGGATGAGCTTGACCCATCCGTTTGCGTCGCTGCCATCCGTCTTAAGTCGTGCCGCGAGATTATCGACCATTTGCGTGATGAAGGCCTGGCGGTCCTCGGGCTTCATATTCATAACGGCGCCGGCTTCGGGACCGGACGGCATGCCGGACGCCGCCGCGGGCGCTTTCACGGCGCTCTTATCGTTTGCGAAAGCGGCAGCGCTCTGCGGATCGAGCTTCGCCAGACGCTCCACCAGAACCGGACGCCACGGAGCATCGGCAGGTGCTTTCGAGATCAGATCTTTATAGTCAACCGCGGCTTCGGTCAGATGACCGTCCTGCTCCTTCGCAAGCGCCAGCCAGATCTTCGGTTCTATGGCGTTCGGATTGAGCACGAGAATGCGCTGCAGCGCTTTGCGCGCATCGTCGGGCACGATGCCATTTTCCATCCGGATCCGAGCGTTCGCAAACCCTTGCAAGCGCTTCGGGTCTTCGCCGATCAATCGGATGGCTTTCTGATAGGCATCAGCGGCGTCAGAATAACGGCCCATCGCATAGTAAACGGGGGCAATGACATCCCAGCCCCTGCCGTCTTCGGGATGCTCGCGAAGACGCTGCTCCACCTTGGCGATCAGATCGTTCGGGGTACTGGTCGCATTGGCTTCGGCCAACCGTTCGCTGAGCGGTTGAGCCGGCATGCCCGGTTTGCCATAGTCGAGATAAAGCGCGAGGCTGACGACCGGCAAGGCGATGCACGTCAGAATCGAGACGGGAACGATAAATCGATTGCGCATAGCCGCCTCAGCGGCCGTCGTGGATTTGGGATTGTCCTGCGTCACGCGCAACAGGCGGCGTGCGATCTCGGCGCGGGCGCTTTCAGCTTCGGCGGCGCCGAGGGTGCCGCGCGCCTCGTCGGCCGTGATTTCTTTCAGCTGATCCTTGTAGACCGCAACATCGGCGTCAGTGGCAGCGCCGGCCGGCTCGGCAGGGCGCATCAGCGGCCTTACGATGGCCAGCGTGACGCCCGCCACGAGTACAGCCACTAAAATCCAAAAAACCATCGCCGCGCGATCCTCGAGCTTTTGTGGAGGGAATAGGATCGCGCGCCGGTCCAGGCAAGCAGTCAAAGCTCGCGGCAGCCCATCTGTCGCGGACCGGTTAAATTATGGAAATGTTTCCCGTGTTTTGTTGCAGTGCGTCAGCCCACAGACTGCCACTGACCGTCAGCACTCCGGCAGGCGGTTCCCCGCATCTGCTTCGGCTTGCCGTCGATGTAGACCGTATGGGTGTAATCGCGGCAGTCAGCAACACCACGTTTGTAGGGGCGGCTCGGCACGATTTCGCCATAGTTACCGGTGTCGGGATCACGCCATTCGCGCGATACGCCCGATTGGCCACGCTCAAGCGCGTCGTATTCGGCTTCCTGGGCATAGCGCCTATCGCGCTCGTCCATGCTTTTGCCGATCTGGCTGCCGACGATGCCGCCGACGACCGCACCAGCGATCGTGGTCGCGACCTTACCGTCGCCCTTGCCTACGGCATTGCCGAGAAGGCCGCCAGTGATGCTGCCTATGACGAGACCGGTATTTGTATTATCGACCCCGCCGTTGCCGTTGCTGCAGCCCCCCAGCATGGCGATCGTCGCCAGCAGCGGCAGCGAAAAGCGCGCGATGCGCATGGTAAACCCCATTATCGGTTCATCCCCTCGCGCCGCTTTTCCCCACCGGCGCATAGTCCCTAGACTTGGCTAGACCGATATTGTGCCTTCGACAAGGCGGAAATCCACCACAATTCGGGCAAATCCCCACCGCAGTTCGATGCTGCGCCGCCACATGAGCGCCAATTGAACTTTAGGCGGCAGGGAGATCGAGAACGGCTTTTAAACCGCCGTGCTCGGATGCGTCGAGGCGCAGTTTTCCGCGATATGATGAGGCCAGATCGCTGACGATGGACAATCCAAGGCCCGAGCCGGGCTTCGTCTCATCGAGACGTAAACCGCGTTTGCCGATTTTCGCGCGCTGTTCTGCAGATAATCCCGGTCCATCGTCTTCGACCGTGATTCGAAGTTTCCGGCGCATCGTGGTGTCTTGGCTATTGACGGTCGCGGCAAGGTAGACGCGCGTCTTTCCCCACTTGCACGCATTATCCAGCAGATTGCCCAGCATCTCTTCCAGGTCTTGCTTCTCGCCCTGGAATTTGGCGCCTGGCTGAACTGCAAAGTCGATCGATATGCCTTTGTCCTGGTGAATCCGTTCGAGGGCGCGGATCAACGGACCGGCGGTTGTGTCGACCGGCGTGACGCGGCCGATGGTGTTCGTTCGCGCAGCGATGCGCGCGCGGTCGAGATAATGGCTGATCTGATCGCGCATCAAGCGCGCCTGCTCGGCGACCTTGCTGCCAAACTGGCTGTCGTCTTCATGCGCTTCGTTGGTGATAACCGCGAGTGGCGTCTTAAGCGCGTGTGCCAGATTGCCGACCTGGGTGCGCGCGCGATCGATGATGTCCTGGTTGGATTCGATCAGCGCGTTGAGCTCGGCCTGCAGCGGTTCGATCTCGGCAGGAAGGTTGCCTTCGAGACGCTCGGCTTGACCTGAGCGAATACTTGCCAGACTTTTCTCGACACGGCGCAGCGGCAACAGGCCGAAGCGGACCTGAAAAACCGTCGCGGCCAACAGGCCCAATCCGACAAGCGCCAGCGCGCTCGTCAGACGCGTTCGAAACTTGGCGACGGTCGCCTCGAACCAGTCCATCGGACCCGCAACGATGATCGAATACTTCGTCTTATCGGGATCGTGACCGGGAGAGTCGATGAATTCTAGAATGCGGATCGTCGTGCCGGTCGGGCCGGGTACGTTCATCCAGCGCGTGCCGGTATCGTCGGTGGGGAATTTGCGATCATAGGGAGACGGCAGCACGGCAGTCGCAAGCGAGGGCGATACGAGCGTTCGTCCCGGCGCGCCGTCGATTGGCCTGATCTGCCAATACCAGCCCGATTGCGTGACTTCGAACAGCGGCTCGTAGAGGTTCGGCGGAATGACGGGCTGGTCACCCATCGTGCTCATGCTGTCGATGGTGATCTGCGTCAGAAGCTTTTTCAGCTGAGCGTCAAAGCTCAGCTGCACATCTTCGCGGTACAGCGCGTAAATGATGTAGCCGGCCAGCGGCAGCGCCAGAAGTGTCCACGCTGCCGAGGTCGCAAAGAGGCGCAGCGCAAGTGAATTAAGCCTCATCCGGTCCTTGGCTCATGCGGTATCCAAGACCGCGGACCGTCTGGATAACATCGCCTGGAATCTTCTTCCGCAAACGGCCGATAAATACTTCGATCGTGTTCGAATCGCGATCAAAATCCTGATCGTAGAGATGCTCCACCAGCTCGGTGCGCGAGACGACGCGGCCGTTATGGTGCATCAGATAAGCCAATAAGCGGAATTCGTGCGACGTCAACTTGACCGGGTTGCCTTCGCAGGTCACGCGCGCCGACTTGGTGTCGAGCCGGATCGGACCGCACTCGATCTCGGATTTGGCATGACCGGAAGCACGGCGCACCTGAGCACGGACGCGAGCCAGAAGCTCTTCCATATGGAAGGGTTTTGCGAGGTAATCGTCGGCGCCGGCGTCCATGCCGGCCACCTTGTCGCTCCAGCGGTCGCGTGCGGTCAGGATGATGACCGGCATCTTGCGGTCGCTGCGGCGCCACTGCTCCAGCACGGAAATGCCGTCGATCTTCGGCAGGCCGATGTCGAGAATAACAATATCGTAAGGTTCGGTGTCGCCGAGGAAATAGCCCTCTTCGCCGTCAGCGGCGGTGTCTACGGCGAAGCCGGCGTCCGATAGCGCTGAGGAAAGCTGACGGTTCAGATCTTTGTCGTCCTCGACTACAAGTGCACGCACGGGCGTATCCCTCCCCTCCTACGGAATGCCGCGGATTATAGAGAGCGCTGACCGCGCCTTCCATCCGCAACAGCGAACCGGCTAGCGGCTCTTGGCATTCATAACGGCCGTCTTCAACTGTCCCGTCGGACTTCTGATGACAAGACGATAAAAATATCCGTCATCTGACCGGCAAAGCGTCGTCTTGACGAGTACCCCCACTCCGTCGGCCGCCAGCGACCGGGAAACCTCCTCTACCGTTATCAGATTTTGCCGGCGTACGATTTGTCCGGCCATACCCCAGTCGGTCATGCAGTCGAGAGCGCAGGCGGTGCTCCACGGCAGCAAGACTGCCGCAGCCCCAAATGCCGCCGCTTTTCCCAAACCGACCATACGTCTCTTCCGGAAAAATCAGACCAGTTAAGATTAGCCTGTTGAATGGCCGATGAATACTGGAGTCCGTCCTCCCCTCCCAATTTGCAATTAACTTTTGCGGATGCTGAGGATGGAAGAGGCCGTAAACCGGCCATAAATGGCGAGCGCAGTGCCGATGAGACCGGTAACGGCCTGGGCCGCCGTTATGGCCTGGTCGCCGAAAGTCTGAATAACATCGGCCGGCAGCGAGACCCCGATTGTGGGGGCCAGAAGCGGCAGCACGGTCGCCGCCGCCGTGATCACAGTTCCCCAGAGGGTCTTTGATTGCGCCCACCATTTGGCGCTGTCGTCGGTCGTGACCGTGGTCGATGTGTCGCTCATTGTCGTCTCTCCTTTTGCGTTTTGTGCGGGCTCCATCAGTCCGCGGATGATGCCGTCAGTGGCTGCCCACGATTTGCCGAGGGTCAACGTTGCATCGACGCGTTTCAGCCAACCGCGGCCGAACCGCCAGAAGTGCGGCAGAGCGCGATAGCGGGCGCGGCGGATGTCGGCGTAGACTTCGATCAGATCGACGACGTTGCGCGCGCCGATGGCGCCGAGCGTCTCGGGACCGACCTCGCCGTCGACCGTTACGCCGACGGACTGCTGCAACATGCGGATCGCGGTGCCGACGCCGTGATTGACCGCAGCATCGAAATGCATGAGCGCCAGCGGCGCGGTGAACGCGCTGCAATCGGCGGGCTCGAAATAACGCCGTCGATAAATGGTGGCGACGGTTGCGTCGGGAATGGATTTCAGTTCTGCGATCAGACGATCGCGCGATGAGCCGTCGAGCGTTTGGCCTTTGAAGTTCGCATAGACTTCGAGCGTGATGCCGCGGTTTGTAGGCCCACCGGGGTCGTAAGGATCATCTGTAAATCCTCCTTCCATTTCCAGGATATGACCGAGGGCTCTTGTGAAGAAACCGTCGTCAGCAGGCGCGTTCGGCGTCTGCGTTTCGTCCTTGGGCCAGCGGAGGCCGAGCAGGCGCGACGCATCGAATGCTGCGACCGAAACAGCGTCGCTCTGGTTGCCCCCGAGCAGATAAAGCTTGCCCGCCGCCTCGCCGATGACGAAGCCGATGTGCCCGGCAGTCGGGTCATCGCCGCGCGAGAAAACAGCGATGGCACCGAGCCGCGCATCGTCGAGCGCCGTGCCCCACTCAAGATATGAGCGCGCGAGCAGTGAGCCCGTGTTGGAAACGCCAGCGCGCTTCAGCATGGCACCGGCGAACGCCGCGCACCACGGCGTCGTTTCCGTTTTGACGTCATCATCACCAGCGTCGCGGAAATAACGCAGGATCTCCGGTGCGTTCGCATCGCCGGGGATTTCACGCACGCCAAGTTCGGCCCACGCAGCCGCGAGCCACGCCGGTTGGTCCATTATCGTTCCTCGAAATTTCCTCGACGACGCTTACAGAATCTCCGTCATGCCGACGGAGGTCGGCACCTAGACAAGTCTCTGCAGAGCATTCGTGGATGGTTGTCTGGATCCCGGCCTGCGCCGGGATGACGATCTGATGATTTACGGCTCCGCCTAAACGACCGCAGCGCGTGGGGCCCCGCGACCGAGGAGGACGTTGGTCTGATAGATTTTGACGACAACGCTTGATTGAACGCTGCCGAAGTCGGTGATCTGATTGGATGCGGTGTAGACGACGTTTGGCGTTGAAGCCGTCAGTGTGCGTTTTACTGTGGTGCCGTCAATAATATCGATCTCGTAGGTTTCGCTCTCCTCGCCGAGCGGCACTTCGGGCAGTTCCCAGTTGTCGCCACCCGTCCGTGTGCGCCGGATCCACGACAAACGAATGTCGCCTGAAACGCGCGTACCTTTGACATGCACGGGCGACAAGGGCCGCAATCCCAACCCTTGATACATAAATGGTACGGTGACGTAGGACGCGTCACCGATGTCGCGATTGCCGGGGCCGCAATGCCAATTGAGCGTCAGCTTGCGCTCACTTTCCTGCAGCGGAACGCGCGCCACCGCACCGTCGAGCAGTACGAACTGCGCGCCGCTCGCGAGCGTTTCCGTCATCGCGCTTTCGGTGCCGAACTGCCCTCGCAGCAAACCGCTCAAGCGATAGGTTTGCGCATCGATCAACTCCGCGATCTGGAATTGAATGATCTCCAAATCGCCGTCGGCGTTGCGAAGTGCCCCAAGGTTAGCGCCTGCGAGCATCGCGATGAGATCGACGGACGATAGCGCGCCGTTCGTCAGACGGACACGAAACGATGCGCTGCGATCGATGCGGCCCTCGGGCCCCGGTGGAACATTGTCGAGCGTCAAGCCGAGCGTCGCGGCCGCCGTCGCCACCGCTTTCAACTGGTAGCCCGTTTCCTGTGGCGACGCGAACAAAGCCACGCTGCCGGGCCACGGTTTCTGCATCGTCGCTGCGTATCCCGACGAGGCATCGAAGCTCGCATTCCACTGCGGCAAGTCCATCAGCGCGACCGCGGGCGAGCCGATCTGCACAAGCGGCGGCGGTGTTGCCGTGCGCGCCGGGACGTCGATCTGATCGTAAATGCTCGGATCGATGCTCAGCGCCTGAATATCGCGGATGCCGTGCTCGGAGACATCGGTCAATCGCAACAGGCGGATTCGACCGCCGAGGTCGGCTGAAACAATGTCGCCCGGTTCCAGTGCGAGAGTCGACGGTGGCAGTTTAAACGTTGCGGATTCGCGCGTCGCCCAGGTTTCGTAGAGCCAGCTTTCGGCTATTGAGGTCGCGAGCCCATCGTCAAGAACGATCGGCAAATCGGCTTCCGCCACGCGACCGCTCGCGCCTGTCAATCGCCGGGCTTCCGCAACGGCTTGCGGATAATCGTCGACATCGGTGATGTAGCGGACCTTGGCTGAGGCCGGGAGATCGGTCTCCTGCGCACGCGTCAATTCGTAGAGCGCGTCTCCAACGTTTTCTTCGACGAGGTCGTCAGGTTCCAGCGACATGGCGGGTTCTGCGCGGCCGCGGTGACGGAATACGATGCTGCCGCTGCTCTCCACGCTATCGAAGAAATACGCGAGTTCCAGCGGTTGGATCGCATCGCGCGCCGCCATCGTCCGATCGATAACGTAGCCGGGCACCGTGCCTGTCAAACCGGAAGCGTCGAACTCGGCGAAGCCCTGCTCCTTCAGGATCGCGGATACGACTTCATTCAGCGCGGCGCCACCGAGGCGGCCGTTGACCCAGTGACCGTGCTCCCAATTCGCGCCATCGCCCCAATAGGTGGTGGCATCGGGAAAAGCGGGAAACGGCCGCGCGTCCCAGCAGTAGACGTGGATATGGTCGAGATCGACCATCCGCGCGCCCGTCACCGAAGAGACCGGATTGAGACCAGCAACGTACCCGGGTTTCGTCCAGTCGAAGGCATCGCGCAAAACCTGGCGATGGCGTGCCTGCATCAGGTCATCGCGAAAGCCACGCGAATAATAGGGATACGCCGACTCCGAGCTTTTCGGATCGACGAAGACGTTCGGCTGGTTCGCACCTTTATCGACGGCTGGGCAGCCGATTTCCATGAACCAGAATGGTTTCGATTGCGGCGACCATGCCGTCGCCGTCGCGCTTTCGACGCCGCCGGGTCGATTGAAGTGCTGGTTGTTCCACCACGAGCGAATGTCCTTGTAGCGGAATACCCACGGCTTGCCGTCGCCGTCGGTGATCGGCTTACGCACCTGGGCATCGCGGTCGGCATCGGAGGCGTAATACCAATCGAACCCCTCGCCGCCGTGCACATTGCCACGCAGATAAGCCGGATCGTAGATCGATGTCGCGCCGGCAATCGCATCGAGATGATCGCGGCCGTCGCGCCAATCCGCGAGCGGCCAATAGATATCGATGCCGATGGCGTCGATGTTGGGCGACGACCAGAGCGGATCGAGATGAAAATAAACATCACCCGAACCGTCGCCTGGCTGATGACCGAAGTATTCCGTCCAATCGGCAGCGTAGAGAACTTTTGTCCCCGAGCCGAGAATGGACTTCACATCCGCGGCAAGCGCGACGAGTGCCGTCACGAAAGGATACGTTCCGGCGGCCGAACGCACCCATGTCAAGCCGCGCAATTCCGTGCCGATAACGAACGCTTCGACGCCACCTGCGGCTTTGGCAAGATATGCCTGATGCAAAACCATGCGCCGATACGACCATTCGGCGGGGCCGGTATAATGCACCGTTGTGCCCGACACAGAGAAATCCGACACGGCTGCCGTGCCGACGAATGACGCAATCTGAGTTGCGGCGGCGGCTGTCTTGTCGGGCGAACCTGATTGTCCCGGCGCGGGATGACACGTGATGCGTCCGCGCCAAGGATAGACGGGTTGGCTCGCTCCGCCGTAGGGATTGGGCAACGCGTTTTCCGCAGGCACATCCATCAGAACAAAAGGCGTCAGCGTAACATTGAGACCGCGCGCTTTCATATCCGCGATTGCGGCGATGACGGTCTCATCGGATGGCGTACCGCCATAAGCGGCATTGCCATCACGCGTTGAAATCAAATACGCCGTGTCGCGCATCACTCCCGCGACAGACCAGTTCAGGGGCGCGGTCGATTTATGGCGCGTCTCGACGCCGGGCTTGATCCGGCATTCGCCTGCGCGCAGATCGGTGCCGAACCAGCTGACGACAAACGAAACGGATTTCGCATTCGGAAGCTGAGTTTCGAGTTGATCGAGCGCCACCTGCCAATCGGTTGCCCCCAAAAGCTGATGCACGTTTTCCGGCTGCGAAACGCCATCGTCGAATATCTGGCGCACCGGTTCGGTCGCATAGACGATGGCATTCTGCATGAAGCCTTCGCGAGCGAAGGCGGCGTAGTCGCGCGGCGCCCACACGGGCTCGCCGAGGGTGTGATAGGCGATGAGGGGACCCACGGAGGAACCCTTGTTGATCGTGTCTGGAGCTGAGCTTTTGATGGTGCCCGGCGACTCGCGTTCCGCGAGCCGGCCGCCGGGCACGGAAGTTTTAATTGTGCCAGGCGACTCCCCTGCGGGGAGCCGGCCGCCGGGCACGGCCTTGTTGGACGACCCTCGCGCATCATCGATCGCACGCGGCGGCCGGATTGCGGAACGCGAGTCGCCGCGTGCCAACAATGCCTCCGGCAGCCAGCGCGACAGCGCCTCCGTGATCAGCGACATGAACTGTCCTTTGGAATTCGAATTCGACGCATGTCATCCTCGGCTTCATGCCGAGGATCCATTTCGCACCTGCGCGATCGCCCAATGGATCCTCGGGGCGAGCCCGAGGATGACAACTGAACGAAACGATGCGCTCTCGCTGCCAGTGGCGTTCTCTACTGCCGTCATCCCGGCGGAGGCCGGGATCCAGCCATCCCGCGATACAGCAGATGTGGATCGTTGACTGGGTGCCGACCTTCGTCGGCATGACGGTGGTGGTGCTAAAGCATCCGCACTGAGGGCTTCATCGTGTCGCTCAACAGCAAATCGGTAATCGCCCAGACGAGCGCGTCGGCGCGGTCGGGGCTGCGCCCGCGCATCGTGCCGTCGGCGCCGAAGGAACACATCTGATCTTCGAGCGCATCGAAGCGTCCGACGTGCACCACGCGGCCTTCCGCGTAGAGCGCCGCGACCGGCTCGGCGCGAACCCATTTTCCCCGCGTGGCGCGAACCTTCACGACGGGGAAATTCTCTCGAAACCGCTGCAAGACCGAGATCACGAGATCGCCACCCTGGTTGACTTCCGCCACCATGCGATCGGCTTCGTAATCATCGAACGCGCCGAGCGCCGCGTTCGCCCAGATCTCAGGTGTTCGGCCTTGGATCGTGCGATCGGCGAGAACGTAAGCGCGCTTATCGACGCCCAATCCCGCAACGATAATTCCGCACGCGTCCGATGACGCCGTCGCGGTGACCGGCGGATCGAGCGCGACGACGATGCGCTGCATTTCTGGTGCCGCCTCGACGCGCGCTTCCTCGATCCAATGCCGCCGCCATAAACCATCGCTCGCGTCCTCGACAATCTCTCCGAGTAATTCCTGGCGACCGATCGCCGAGCCCGCATAGCGCCGCGTCATCTCCGCGAGGAACGATGGTGCGAGGTTCGTCGCATTGTCGGCGGTGGCTAGATTGACAGTCACGGTTGTCTCGTCAGCGATAATCTGTTTGAGCAACTTGGTGTTGCGCGGCGTCGTCGTCACACAGACGCGCGGCGCATCGCCGAGACGGAGTGCGAACTGCAGCATGTCCCAGGCCCTTTCCGCGCCGCGCCACTTCGCAAGCTCATCGCACCACGCGGCCGTGAACTGCGGACCGCGCAGCGCTTCGGCTTCGTCGGCCGAGAACAATTCGGCGATTGCGCCCGACGGCCATGTCAGACGCCGCTTCGACGGTTCGAACTCCGGCCGCTCATGCGCGGGGTGGATCGCGAGCAGACCGGACTGGCCTTCGATCATCACGTTGCGGACGTCGGCCAAGGTTTTTCCAACCAGCGCGATTCTTGGTGAGTCTTTCGTTTGTGCTCGGCGACTCGCGTTCCGCGAGCCGGCCGCCGAGCACGGGCTTGCATCTTCGCCACGGGCTAAGGAACGCACCCACTCGGCACCTGCCCGCGTCTTCCCGGAACCGCGGCCGCCGAGAAGGAGCCATACTCTCCAGTTTTTGATTGCACCCGGCGACTTCCCTGCGGGGAGCCGGCCGCAGGGCGCCATCAACGAGGGCGCAAGCTGATCGTCGCGCGCCCAGATTTCCCAGTCGTGGGCGATGAACTCAAGCTCGGCGCGCGTCAGCTCATTCAGATCGTCGGCCAGGCGCCCGCTTGCGATTGAGGCGCTCAAGACGTTCCGCAATTTCGCGGCGTAGGTCTTCCGCATGCGCGAGCGCCTCCTTGGTCCTTGCTCCGCCTGCTCCCGTCGTTTTCCGTTTCGTCATCTCGCGTTGCATCTCAACGGCTTTCTCCAATGCGTTGACCATCTGCGACAGAGCCCGCGATGCGCGCTCGCGATCCTGGGACGTCAGCCCCTTCTGCTTTTCGAGTTTCGTCAACTCGCCGTCGATCGTGTTGTAGACGCGCTGAACGAGGGATTTCTTAGTAGGCGCCTTGCGACTCCCCTGCGGGGAGCCGGCCGCAAGGCGCGGGGCTGTGTCATCTTCCGTCGGAGTGGCGGGACGTTCGGTCATCTTTTTGGGTTTCGAGATCTTCAGCGGTTTCGTTTCCGCGGCATCGGCAACGGCCGCCTTCTTCATCGCGACGTCGCTCGAAGCCGTCCGCCGAGCAGCTGGAATTTTTTGCGCCGAGCGGCTCTCCGCGGTCGAGCGGACTGCTCGACGCGCGGAGGTCGCAGCGCGCGGGCTTGCTGCCATGCGCCGGAGACCTTTTCGAATTTTCAGGGAACCGCGATGTGCACGTGGCAGGGCCGAAGCCTGCTCTCACACTTTCCGCGTTATACAGAAATGATGCCTGAGAAGCGTCGCGCTGTCAATCGACAAAATCATATAAGACGTTGAAAACAAATACTAATATTCAGAAATCAAAATCAACCGGACAGTATAATCCGCACGGGTAGAGCGGGGATAAGTTTCGCGAAATTTTTATAAGGCGTTAGACGCAACGAATTTTAAGCCGCGAGCATTTCGGCAGCGTCGGCGCGGATGCGCTTCACCATCGAAGCGAGGCCGTTGGAGCGTTGCGGCGTCAAATGTTCTTTGAGGCCCAAGCTCGCGAAAATGCCTTCGGCGTCGGTCTTCAGAATTTCATCGAGCGTCTTGCCACCGTAGATGATGAACAGCAGCGCGACGAGCCCCTGCACGATATGGGCGTCGCTCATGCCCTGCATTTCGAGCTTATCGCCAGCGCTTGGCTTTCCCGCGTCACCGATCCGCCGCGTCGCCAGCCAGACCTGACTAGCGCAGCCGCGCACCTTGTTCGCCTCGGTCCGAAGCTCTTCCGGGAAAGGCTGCAGCGCCCTGCCAAGCTCGATGACATAGCGATAACGGTCCTCCCAATCGTCGAGGAGCGCGAAATCGGCGCGGATGTCGTCAAGCGTCATGGAGAAATCCCGGCTTCGATCCCGACCACGTCGGACCGTTTCCCTACACATAGGGGGCCGGACAGGGAAAGGGCAAGGGCGACAGCCGGAGTTCAGGCGGCGCGGTGCGCCGCTTAGCCGTCAAATACCGTTGCGGTTCGCGGATTTGCCGCGCCAGTCGGGCTGTTTGTCGAGCGGCGTCAGAGTGCCGCTGTCGCTTTCCAGGACGGCCGGAGCGAGGCGGCCACCGGTCTTGGTATCGTCGAGCTTCAGGCTCGCCGTGTTCATGCCGTCGCCGGCGTAATGCTCTTTCGCCATCTCATAGGCAAGCTGAGCGCCGAACTGCGCCTTGGCAACGAACTGGGTCCACAGCTCGGCGCTCTTGGTGCATACGGTGGCGTTGCGGTCGCAGAAGGTGACGACCCATTCAGCTGTCGCTCCGGCGCGCTCATACAGATGTTGCTGCTGTTCCTTGTCGGAAGGAAGCAGCGCGATGCCGATTGCGGCGACAGTGGCTAGACGTAACAAACCCATAACACAAACCTTCGCGTCTGACGGCCAGGACACGCCCGGCACGGGAAGCGGATTGGACGAGGGCTTTTCCCCTCACCCTCATCGATACCAGCTCCGCATCAAGGTTAAGCTAGCCTGCGCCGCACAATTTGAACCGCATTTGCTTCGAATGCGGGCGGCGGTTTTAACGAGTCTGAAACCGCTTTAAGCGACAGTTAAGGAGGTCTTAACGGCTGGCCCCGATAATCGTTCTCGGGGGAACGAGGGAACGTAGGCACATGACCGAGAGGGACCGAAAGCTTGCAGCCATCGTGTCGCTGCTGGCGACTACGAGCGTAGCGCTGAATATGCTCGTTTTCCAGAATACCGGCGCCAAGACGAACAACGGCATCGAAACCGGCGGCATCACCACCGACCGTACGGCGTGGGTCGACGGTCCCGGCATCATTCTAGGACCGACGGACCCTGGCCCCGGCGCGCCGACGCAGTCTGCAGACGGCGTTCTGCCGCCCGCCCCGCTCAGCACCAGCGACGACGCAGCTCGCGCCGAGATCACGAAGGGCGTGCAGCGCGAGCTGAACAACATCAACTACGAGCCAGGCCCGGCCGACGGCATTCTGGGTCTCGTGACCCGCGCCGCCATCTTCGCCTACGAATATGACAACGGCCTCGTCCTGACGAGCGAGCCGAGCGATCAGTTGCTGAGCCAGTTGATCCTCGGGTCGTCATCGCTGTCGCAAAGCTCGGCGCGTCCCGGCAAGACGATGACGCCCGATGCCGAGAGCCTCGTGCGGACCGTCAAGCAGCAGCTTGCGGGCCTCGGCTATCAGACCGGCGTGCCGGGTCCGGCGCTGACGCCGGAACTCGCGCGCGCCATCCGCGAATTCGAGACGGATCAGAAGCTGAAAATCACGGGCCGCATTTCGGGGCCGATGGAAAGCCGCCTGCTCCGCCTGAAAAGCGAGCCCAAGGCGCGGCGTGACGCCATCGCCAAAGCTTCAAGCCGCTAGAGCCCGCCCGCGATCTTTTGCTAACGTGGCCGCATGCGTCTTAAATCTGAAATCTGGGTCAAAGCCTATTTGCGTCGCTGTCAGTACAACGGCGCGATGGGTGTGATCGCGCGCCATGGTGACGACGACGCCGGGGCGATTTTCATCAAGGTGGTGCGGGCCGACGGCTCCGCTGCCGTCTTCTCGCCAGCGCCAGCGGGCCTCGACGATGCCGACTTCGACCGCCGGTGGGTGCCACGCTTCAAAAGCGAGTTCGTGCCCGAAGCCGAGGCCGAAGCCATGCTCAATCGCGAGGCCGGGTTCGACAGCGACATCTGGGTTGTCGAGATCGAAGACCGCGAGGGCCGCAACTTCCTCGGCGATGAATTGATGAAATAGCCACAGCGCGCCGCGCGCAGAATGGCACGGACATTTCCGCCGTTTACAAGCTCTTAACTTCTCGACGACTGTAATTCATCTGATGCGATGATTCTGGCGGCCGCAGCGCATACTCGCCACATTGGTATCGCGATTTAAGTCCCGTGGCGGGAGCCTTCATGGCGGGGAAGTGCCGCACGATGCGAGCGATGCTCGCGTCTTCGGGGGATTGTCCATGGCGACAATACTGGAATTCAAGTCCGCGCCGAGGCCCACGGCAGCATCGATGCTGTCAGTGTGCGGGGCGGCAGCATCTGCAGAAATCGTTCTGTTTCCCGGTGTCCGGTACGAGCGGGATATCTACGAGCGGACCGGCCAAGAGGATGCGGACGACCAACGCAAAGCGCAGCGTCACCGCAACGAGCCAGAACTCGAAAGCTGATGCACGCGCGTTCTCTTGCGCGTTGACGCATCGCCCGCCCGGCTTTTGCGCGGGGATTGCTCTCGTGGATGGCTTCCTGCGCGATCGTGATGCGGGTAAAGCCGGTCCGCGGTTTCATCGCGCAGAGGCTAGAAGTGAAATCGATCCTCCGGCATGACGCCGAGAATGACGGGCGGCGTGTACGCCCCCGCCCTCCACTGTCACGGCCGCTGAGTGGCCGTCTATGACAAACTCATGCGCCGCCGAGTTTGCAGGCGGCTTTGGCGAGCACCGCGAGTTCGTCGGCGCGGTAGGGTTCACCTTTGTCGGGAGCACGAACGACGACGAGGCCCTTCGCGGCGGCAATCGTCTGCTGCGGGTCGATGTTCGCAGGGTTCGTGACCGGTAATCCCTGAAAGCGATCCTCTGACGAAATGATAGACAGGTCGATCGTCGTCTCGCGATCCGCAGATGCAGCGGCGAAGTAGAGGTTCGTGCCGTCGGGCGCATAGACGCCGATCGTCCAGCCGAGATCGGGCAGCAGGGCTTTCACGCGCATCGTGCCGTTCTTCGTTTCGAATGGACAGAATGCATAGCGGGCGTCCGGCGCCAGGAACGGCAGCGGCTGCCGCCGCGGCGCGATGGCATCCGCGATCGTCATCTTGTTCTTGGGATAGGTGTGGGCGAGCCGCGTATAGGCCGAGGCGCGCGTGTCGTTGACAGCGAGAAACGTCATGACGAGATGCACGATCCCGGCCACGAGGAAGAAGATGATGAGCAATCGCCAATCGAAGCTGCGCAACAACCTCATGAGCAGCCCTCGCGCTTGATGATCGGCAGATCCTTGTTGCGCTCGGCGCGTTCTTCCGATGACAGGCCGGTCGCGGGATCGAGCACCGTGAACACCAGCACGAGACGGCCCGCGCCGCTTGTCGGCAGCCAGTTGCCGGGGCGCGCGTCGCGTCCGAGCGTGACGACGAAGGAGCCGTTCGGATTGGGGGCGATGGTGTCGGCGGTGAACTCGTAGCGGTCGGCATCGTTGGCGATGAGATTGCCGCGCGTATCGAACACGCCGATGCTCCACCACAGTCCGTGCATGTTCGCGCCGGTGACGACGTAATTGCACGACGAGTGCAGCCGCGCGCCTTCCGAATCCGTTCGCGCTTCGAACACACCTGCGCTGTCGGACGAGATCCGAAGCTTGCCGGTCGAGATCATGTGCGCCTTGGTGTAGGGATCGGCGCTTTCTCGGCCGATGCGCGGCCATTGCTGCCATGGTCCATACGTCGCGACAGACAGCGGTGAGCCCCGCGCAATCATATAGCGGCTTGACCATAGACCGGCGCCGATCGCGAGCATGACAACGAGCACGACCGTCACGGCACGTACGATAATGCCGACGATCGCGCGCAAGACGCTCAGTCTCGATGGGGCAGCCGCAGGTTCAAGTCCGATCGATGCCACGTTCGTTTTGCTTTCCTATCGCATCCGCCGTCAGGGCACTGCTGTGGCCGGGTTCCTCGCGCCGGAGCCGCTAGCTGCAATTGGTGGCGACAGACCATCCGGCGAGGTACCGAACAAGGTCGCGCGCCGATCCGGCTTGGTCGCGGGCTGCGGCATGTCTTTCGGATCGACCGGAAGCGGCAAATGCGAAGCGCCGCCGCTGCCCGGTGCGGGCGCCGGTCCCTCGTCGTTTGCCTTGCGCAGCGCCGATGTCAGGACCTTCAAGACCTCGCGTGTCTTTGGCGGCATTATGCTCTGCGGCTTGGACGCGTCGGTCTGTGCAGGTTCCAATCCGGCGGCCACCTGCTGTGCTCTGAGTTCGGCGAGCCGTTGCTGTTCTTCGACCTGCCGCGGATGCGGTGCGAGGCCGGGGATCGTCGGAATGTTCATGTCGGTGTGCGCCACCGTCATGACATCATGCCAGAGCGGCGCCGCCTGATGTCCGCCGGTGACGCCAGTGCGCATCGGCCGGTTATCGTCATTGCCGATCCATACGCCAGCCACGTACTTGCCGGTGAAGCCCATGAACCACGCATCTTTCGGTCCAGTGGACGTGCCGGTCTTGCCAGCGACGTTGGTGAAATCAAGATTGGCCATGCCGCCCGTGCCCTGGGTCACGACGCGGTTGAGCATGACGTTCATCTCTTCTGCAACGTGCCGCGAGATCACCTGCGGCGCCGGAGGCTCGTCGCGCTCGCGCGAATAGAGAAGATCACCCTTCGATGTCGTGATGTCGAGAATGCCATAGGGCTTGGCGAGCTTGCCGCCGTTGGCGAACGTCGCAAAGCCGCCTGTATGCTCAAGCACGGTCAGGCCACCGTCCCCCAGCGCCATCGAGCAGGTCTTCTTGACGCCTTCGATGCCGAGCCGCTTGGTCATTTCGACAACCTTGTCGCGGCCGACGACGAACGACAACTCAGTTGCAACGGTGTTGAGTGAGCGAGCCAGCGCACTCCACAGCGGGATGCGTGCGCCCGATCCACCACCGCCGCCATAGTTCGACGGCGACCAGTTTCCGCACGACCGCGAGGCATCACGTACAATCGTATCCGGCGTGAAACCATTCTCCATGGCCGTCGCGTAGACATAGACCTTGAACGACGATCCCGGCTGACGTTTCGCGTGGGTCGCGCGGTTGAACTGGCTCTCACCATAATCGGGGCCACCGATGAGAGCGCGGACCTTTCCGTCGGTTTCCATCACGACGATGGCGCCGGAGTCAAAGCGGTCGGCCTTGCCGTCCTTGCGGAGTGCCGCGTTGAGCGCTTCCTGTGCCTGACGTTGCAGCGTGGGATCGACCGTCGTCCGCGCCGTCAGTACGTATTGGTTCTTGCCTTCGGCGAGGCGTTGCACTTCCTCATAAGCCCAATCGAGGAACCAGTCCGGACTGCTCGTCGCCCGTGCCTCGACGATTTTGGCCGGGTTCATGCGCGCGGCGTGCACCTGCCCTGCGGTGTAGTATCCAGCCTCGACGAGATTATCGAGCACCTGATTGGTTCGTGCCCGCGACGCCGCCAGATCGACCAACGGCGAATATTTCGTCGGCGCCTTGAAGAGGCCGGCCAGCACCGCAGCTTCGGCCATGTTGATGTCGCGGACGGACTTGCCGAAATAGTACTGCGAGGCGGCTTCGACACCGAAGGTGCCGCCGCCCAGATAGGCGCGGTCGAAATAGAGTTTCAGGATCTGCTTCTTCGAGTACCGGCTTTCGAGCAGGAACGACAAAAACAGCTCTTTGATCTTGCGTTGGACGGATCGTTCTGACGACAGGAACAGGTTTTTTGCGAGCTGCTGCGTCAAGGTCGAGCCGCCTTGCACCACCTCGTTGGCCTGCACGTTGGTGACCAACGCGCGCAGCGTGCCCAAGACGTCGATACCGTAATGCTCAAAGAAGCGCCGGTCTTCGGTTGCGAGCGTCGCCTTGATGAGCACATCTGGTATTTCGCTGAGCGGCACGGAGTCGTTGTGCAGGATGCCGCGGCGACCGATCTCATTGCCATTGACGTCGAGGAACGTCACGGCATAGCGCCCAGTCGAAAACTTGCTTTCGTCGAACTCCTGGAAGGCGGGCAGCGCCAAGCCATAAAGCACGACGAAGCCGCCAAACAGCATCGTCAGGCTTTCGGACGCAAATTCGTTCAGCAGCCGCCGCCAGCCGACAAGCTGAAAGCGCGCGAAAAAGCTCGAGCCAGCGTTCCAATAGTCCTTGATGCGCGACCAGGCATCCCCGAGCGACGAATTGAGCTTCGAATCAATGGCGAGCCAATCGATAAAGCGATCCCGTCCGCCCTGCTTGTGAAACCAGTCGTTCAAGAAGCGCCATCCCTTGCCGGCGTCGATCGTATCAAGTCGCTCTTGTCACGCGCGAGACGCGGGCTTAAGCCCTTTACTGCAAGAATTTTATTTGCAACAGCAATTGCGACGCATCCGCCGGAC
This sequence comes from Hyphomicrobium sp. DY-1, assembly GCF_047497105.1. Classification (NCBI taxonomy): domain Bacteria; kingdom Pseudomonadati; phylum Pseudomonadota; class Alphaproteobacteria; order Hyphomicrobiales; family Hyphomicrobiaceae; genus Hyphomicrobium; species Hyphomicrobium sp. DY-1. The sequence goes on from NZ_CP134870.1 coordinate 4,535,904, forward strand.
GCGCCGCAAAGCGAGTTTGCCGACGTTAGACGTCGCAAGTCGACAAAATTGTGGTTATCCCGGCTCAAGCCAGAAGGGAAGAGCAAGACCTGATGTTGGACGGCAACGATCCACCGTTCTGGCGCACAAAAACGCTCGAAGAGATGAGTCGCGACGAGTGGGAGGCGCTGTGCGACGGCTGCGGGCGCTGTTGTCTCGTCAAGCTCGAAGACGAAGACACGGCGCAGATTTATCTGACGCGGCTCGCCTGCAGCATGCTCGACGTCCGCACTTGCCGCTGCAAGGACTACCCCAACCGCTTCGAGAAAATGCCGGACTGCCTGGCCATCGACATTCCGCGTGCGCGCGAGCTGTCGTGGCTGCCGAAGTCGTGCGCTTACCGAATCGTCGGTGAGGGCGGCGACCTGCCGTGGTGGCATCCGCTGGTCTCCGGCACGGACGAGACGGTGCATCAGGCGGGGATCTCGGTCCGCAGTTTCGCCATGAGCGAGCGGCGCGTGAAGCAGGAAAATTACTGGAAGTACATCATTCCCGATCTACCGGACGAAGCGGCGGAGCCGCCACGCTCAGGTAAAGGCCGGAAGGCGGGCAAATCCGCGAAGTAAGCGAGCACGACGTCATCCCTCGGGCTCGGCCGGAGGATAGAGTTTGCTAGTCGGCTCCGCATGGCAAATGGAGACATCTAACGACCGTCATCCCGGCGGAGGCCGGGATCCAGCCAGGCACCAAACATTCGTTGCGATGATGCTTGCCTGGGTGCCGACCTCCGTCGGCATGACGATGGCGAGGGAGCGCGCGCAAGATATCGACATGATGCCCTTGGGCTTGTTCCGAGGAGGCAGGTTCACCGAGGATCGATCTCAGGGCGGTAGTCGCTCGCGCCCCAGTGGCGGACGCGGACGGGACGGTCGGCGTGGGCAGTGGTCGGTGGCGGCAGCATTCCGTAATGGCGCGCCAACTGACGAAGTGCAATCTGCAGGATGATCTTGCCCGAGCGTTGCGGCCAGCCGCTTGCCTTCTCGCTGGCTTCAAGACCTTTCAAGTGACAGCAGACGTCGATCAGCACACCGGCAAGATCAGGACCGACGGCCGCCAACGCGCGCTTCACCCGCTCCTTCGACGCAACAACGGCATCGCGGATGTCGGGACCGATGTCCGGCGCACCCTTGCCGCCACCGCCGCCAGAAAGCAGTAGCGACCAGTTGGCGGTCGTGCGCGGCGTCATTTGAGCGAACCAGAAGTCCGCGCGGAGCTTTTCGCCAGCGTCGAATTCGGCGTCGGTCAGCATCGGCTGTCCGTCCTTATCCTTGCGCCGAGCAAGCCACGCCAGCGGACTTTCGGCAAGGTTGCGCGTCGGCGTAGCACTTCCCTCTTGCGCGTTGACTGCGTTGCGGCGCGTGTTTCCTACAGCCATTGATGTTCCTCGATCTCCTCGCGGGGACTGATCCGATTGGGGGTTACGTCGCGCTGGACGAGCGTCGGCAACGCCCAGCCCAAAACATCCAGCGCGCGATCGAAATTCGGATCGTCGCGGCGGCACTCGACTTTAAGGCAGGCATGCGCGACGGTGGTGCGATCGCGGCCGAACATCGTGCCGACTTCCGTCAGCGACATGCGGCAGCAAACATGCGCGAGGTACATCGCGACCTGACGCGCCTCGGCGATGTCTCGAACGCCGCGTGTTCCACTCCAGAGGAGGTCTGCATCAACGCCGAAGACGTTGGAAATCGCCAAGTCAATTGCAACGCGCGTCTGGCGGTGGCGCAGGTCGTCCGCCGTTTGGCGATCGGCCACAAGACGCTGTCGCGTCTTCAGGGCCGACAAAAGCGAGGCCCGTGTCATCCCTTCTTCCCATGGTCTGACAGTCGTACGGACGTTAACGCCCGTCGCGGATGAGTGAACATGTCTGGCCATTCGTCTCGGTTGTGTCATCGCCGAGCAGAATACGGGCGCCCGATACAGCGGGGATAAGTTTTTTTCGAGCGCTTACGTTCACCTTATCGGCGACGACACTGGGGAAAGTTATCCCCGCGTTCGTCGGCGGCCTCACAGTCGCCAATCATGCACAACTGCGTATCAAATCGACACAAGACGACATCCGGCGATGCGGGGCTGTCTGTCTTTCGCAAGCGAGAGTCCAACTACGCGCCGGATGCTTTGCAACTTTTGCCCGTTTGGCCAAAGGAAATTGGCGATCGCACGGAGCAAGGACGGAGAAAAATTATCGCCATCATCGAACGGGAATTGCGGAAAGAGCGCCGTCGCGGCATTGCCGGAGACCGCGCCTACGATCTGACGCGGCACTCCCGCCTCGCCAGATTGTTAAAGCAAGAACGCGACGCGCTCGCCAAGCTTATTCACCGTCACCGGTGAGTTCAGCGGTGCAGCCTGACGAATTTGATCCGTTGACGGATTATCTTTCGCGACGGGTGCCGAGGCCCATTTTCTTCGCAAGTTGCGAGCGGGCGTTGGCGTAATTCGGCGCGACCATCGGATAGTCGGGCGGCAGCCCCCACTTCTCGCGGTATTCTTCCGGCGACAAGTTGTAGTGCGTCCGCAAATGCCGCTTCAGCGATTTGAACTTCTTGCCGTCTTCGAGACAGATGATGAAGTCCGGCATGACGGACTTCTTGACGGCGATCTTCGGTTTTGACTCTTCGCGGTCCTGCGGCACCGTCCGCCCGGCGGCGCGGCTCAACGCGGCGTGCGTTTCGGCGATCAGGTTCGGAAGCTCGGTCGAGGCGATCGAATTGTTGCTGACGTACGCTGCGACGATCGTCGCCGTGATCGTCACAAGCTCAGGCTGGGCAGAACTGTCCATGTGCTCATCTTCCGCTTCCTCTGCCGGTCGAAAAACCTGCCCGGACCGCCCGTCCATGTCGACACCCCGCCGTTTTCCGATTTAATCGACGAAGTCCGCCGGAAACCCCAGTAACGCGAATGCAGCCGACGAGATCAACTGGAATTCACTTGCGAAAGCTTTGACTACAGGTCGCATTCATTGTCAATCGCGGTGCAGAATTAGATTACGACATTACTAATTCTTGATGTGGGGGCATCTGCATTTGATCATTACTCGGGGACTGGAGCCGCGTTGACGTGCGCGCGCGGGCGGCCGAGAACCATCTCCCGATCTTCTCTCACTCAAGCATCGAAAGGTTTGTAGCCCGATGACTGGTCCGACGACTGGCAGCTCCGACACGACCGCCCTTGCCCAAGAGACGGCGCCGCCCTCCCCGCCGGTGGCGCGCCGCCTCCCCGTCGTCTCGACCTATCACGGCGTTACCCTTACCGACGATTACGCGTGGATCCGGGCCGACAACTGGCAGGAGGTAATGCGGCAGCCGCAGGAGTTGGCTGGGCAAATCCGCAACCATCTCGACGCCGAGAACGCCTACACCAAGGCGATGATGGCGCACACCGAGCCGCTGCAGGAGACGCTGTTCAAAGAAATGAAGGCCCGTCTCAAGGAAGACGACAGCCATGTGCCGCAACCGGACGGGCCGTTCGAATACTTCCCGCGTTTCGTCAAAGGCGGCCAGTATGCGCAGCTTTGCCGGATTCCGCGCGGCGGCTCGCAAGGCGATGCGCAGGTCCTGCTCGACGGCAATGCGGAAGCAGAAGGCAAGAGCTATTGGGACCTCGGCGCAACGGCGCACACGAACGATCACAAGCTGCTCGCCTACGCGACCGACGACAAGGGCTCGGAGCTCTACACGATCCGCATCCGCGACCTGGCGACGGGCCAAAACCTCGCCGACGAAATTCCGGATTCCCACGGCAGCCTCGAATGGTCGAGCGATGGGCGCACGCTTTTCTACATCAAGGTCGACGAGCATCAGCGACCGCTTTTCGTCTACAGCCACGTACTGGGCACACCGGTTTCCGAAGACAAGCTCGTCTATGAGGAAAAGGATTCAGGCTTCTTCGTCGGACTGTCGTCAACGCAGTCGCAGAAATTCATCCTCATCGACATTCACGATCACGATACGAGCGAAGTGCATCTGATCGACGCCGACAATCCCGCGGCCGGTCCGAGGATGGTGACCCCGCGCCGTGTCGGGCACCAGTACAGCGTCGAGCATCACGGCAAAAACCTCATCATCGCGACGAACTCGAACGATGCGGAAGATTTTCGCGTGGTGATTGCGCCGGTTGCCGCGCCAGAAGAAGCCAACTGGCGCGAGATCGTCCCGCACAAACCGGGGCGATTGATCCTCGACGTCAGCGTGTTCCAGAATTTCGTGACGCGGCTCGAACGTGAGGAAAGCCTGCCGCGTATCGTCGTGACGCCGATTAAGGCGGGCGGCAGCGCCGACGGTTTCTTCGATCTCAGCGGCGAGCACAGCATTGCGTTCGCTGAAGAGGCTTACGCGCTCGGCATGAGTTCAGGGTATGAATTCGACACCACGCGCATCCGCTTCACCTATTCGTCGCTGACGACGCCTGCGGAAACCTATGACTACGATATGGCCACGCGCGAACGCACGCTGCGCAAGCGCCAGGAAATTCCGAGCGGACATAATCCAGCCGACTACGTAACGCGCCGCCTGCTCGCGCCTGCGAAGGACGGCGCGCTCGTACCGGTCACGCTGCTCTACAAAAAGACGACGCCGCTCGATGGTTCGGCACCGCTGTTCCTTTACGGCTACGGCGCCTATGGCATCGCGATGCCGGCGGCGTTTTCAACCGGGCGGCTTTCGCTCGTGGATCGTGGTTTTATCTTCGCCATCGCGCATATCCGCGGCGGCAAGGACAAAGGCTATCGCTGGTACACCGACGGCAAGCTCAAGAAGAAGAAGAACACGTTCACCGACTTCATCGCGGCGGGCGAGCATCTCGTGTCGGAAGGCTTCACGACGCGCGGGCGGATCGTCGCCAACGGCGGCTCTGCTGGCGGCATGCTGATGGGCGCGATCGCCAACATGGCGCCCGACCTTTTCCGTGCGATCATAGCGGACGTGCCGTTCGTCGATGTCTTGAATACGATGCTCGACAAGGATTTGCCGCTGACGCCGCCGGAATGGCCGGAGTGGGGAAATCCACTGACGAGCAAGGACGACTTTGACTACATCCGCAGTTATTCGCCTTACGATAATGTCGAAGCGAAGGACTATCCACACATCCTCGCACTCGCAGGTCTAACCGATCCGCGCGTGACGTATTGGGAGCCGGCGAAGTGGATCGCCAAGATGCGCGCGCTCAACACGAGCGCCAATCTAGTGCTGTTGAAGACGAACATGGGCGCAGGGCATGGCGGCGCGTCGGGCCGCTTCGACGGCTTGAAGGATACGGCCTTCAACTTCTCGTTCGCGCTGGAGGTGGCGGGGCTCGGAGTGTAAGGAACGAGCCGGCGGGCTGCGTCGTCCCGACGAGATGAAACGAGACGGGGCGATCATGCACTACGTTCTTTTTTACGATTACGTTCAGGACTACTTGGAACGACGCGGGGCCCTTCGCGACGAGCATCTGGTCCTGGCAAGAGCGGCTGTCGAGCGGGGCGAACTCCTTCTCGGCGGCGCGTTTGCCGGTCCTGCGGATGGCGGTATGCTGCTCTTCTCGGGAAGTTCGCCTGCCGTAGCGGAGAATTTTGCCAAAGCCGACCCGTACGTCACCAAAGGCCTCGTCACACGATGGCGGGTGCGGGAATGGACGACGGTCGTCGGGAAAGATGCAGCCCAGCCGGTTGAGCCTGTCACACCGGACTGATTTTCGTTCCTCGCACTTTCACGTTGGCATCAGCACGGGTCTCTCGACAAAATTGCGGGGGCCGCTAAGGTCCGCTTGCTGATCATATTGCTGCAATTAAGATTGACGTTCCTTCCATGCGTACAGGCCGGAGCATCGTCCGGCCGATCTGGAGGCTGGTGCATGTTGCGTATTTCGACGGCTATTTCCTCAAAGACAAAGCTACTTAGCGCGTTCGCGATGATCGCGGTGCTGCTTGCCGCCGCCGGCGGATATGTCCGCGCTGCGCCTGACAAGTACAGCCTGAAAGTTCCCGGCGGCCTCGCCTTCGCCGACTTCAAAGGCTACGAAGACTGGCAAACCGTGGCCGTCAGCCAGACGGAAAGCGCGATGGCGGTCATCCTCGCCAACCCGGTGATGATCGAAGCCTACCGGTCAGGTATTCCCGAAAACGGCAAGCCGTTCCCGGAAGGCTCGAAGATCGCGAAGATCCATTGGAAGCCGGTGCCGAACAAGGACTCACCTGGTCCTGCGACGGTACCGGGCAAACTGCAAAACGTCGACTTCATCGAGAAGGACAGTAAGCGCTTCGCCGACAGCGGCGGTTGGGGCTACGCGGCGTTCAACTACGATCCGGCCACCGATACTTTCTCGCCCGCGACGGCTTCCGACACGCCGCCCCAAGAGAACGACGCCAAGTGCGGATTCACCTGCCATACGATCGTGCAGGCGAAGGATTATATTTTTACGGCGTATCCGAAGAGATAGTGCTGTGTCGCCTCTTACTTGAGGCTGGGGTCATTGATTGGCCGGACCGCGGAGCTTTTCTCCGCTGATGTCTCTCGCCAAAGTAGCGTGTCGAAAGCGGGGGAATATCCGGCCGCGCGATATTCGTCCTCCGGAACCTCTGTTTCCTGCCCATCGGGGAACTTAATCCTGACGCTGTCCTGCGTCGTGAGACATTTCCAACCGTTGTGAATTCTGAAAAGACCATGCGTTTCCATTTGATGCTCCTCCAAAGAGCACATTCGCTTGCGATGCAGCATTTGACGGGTGTCAGCCGTTCGCAGCCTCGCTCACTGCGGAGATATGAGGCTGCGATCATAGGGAAACGAGATCCCTGCCGATCCCACCAAATAAGAAAAGCATAAATGCCGAACCCGTCCGTAAGAGGAATTCGCTCGAATGCTATGGGCTTGTTTGTCAGCGTTTGCACATAAAAAAGCCCGCGAAGCGCGGGTCTTTCTCAATGATGCGTCGCTCCAGAAGACAGTCGGTTTCACTCAACGACGGCAAGTCCTTTTGCCTTGTCCGCGTTGCGTGCCTGCTTAAGGTTCTTGATGCCGTTGACGTTGGCGGACGTGAAATCGGCATCTAAGAGATTAGCGCCTTTTACGTCCGCTCCATCGAAATTCGATCCGCCGAGTTCGGCGTCATCCAAGTTGGCGTCCGTCATATCCGCGCCTTTCAGCGAAGAAAATTCGATCAGCACGCGACGCATGTTCGCGCCGCGGAACGACGCGCCGTCGAGCGTTGAATTGCGGAATGTGCCGCGCATCAGTCCCATCGACTGATTGGCCTCGTTTGGCGCCAAGTTGGCTTTATCGAAGTTCGCGTTCTGCAAATTCGCTTTACTGAAATCTGCCGCGACGTTAGCGCCGGAAAAATCCGCGCCTTGCAGGTTTGCGCCTTGGAGCTGGGTTTGAAATAGGCTTGCGCCTCGTAGCTGCGCGCCGCTCCAATTAGAGTTCAACGACCAAGCAGAATCGAGGTTCACGCCGTCGAGATTTGAGTTCGAGAGGTTGGTGCGCATCAGGCGAGCGGCCTGCAGATTCACGCGGCGCAAATCCATCTTCGACAAATCCAGTCCGTTCAGCGCCTTTCCCGAGAGGTCGAGCTTTTCCCCTGCTTTCAGCTTAGCGAGAGCAGCACTGATGTCCGCTCGGCTCATCTCGGCCTTCGTATAGGCGTCGGAGCTGAAATCGACCATGTCGGTCATGCTTTGCGCGGCAACTGCGGGGGCGCCTAAAATCAAGAAACTTAGGACTGCCAATGCTCTCTTCATGTCAGTTCTCCAGGATCTGCATTTCGCAAGAAAGCCGAATATGGCACCGGCGTATGTGACCAAAGTCACGCTGATTAGATTGGGACGACCGAACCGAATGTTAATGATGGGCTGCCGGATCCTGAGCAAGTAATCGGTGCGTTTGCTCCCCCCAAAACAAAAAAGGCCCGCCGAAGCGGGCCTTTCGTTTCTAGGAGGCAGCGCTTAGGCTGCGACCGTGCCGAAGGTCAGCGATTTCGTAACCTCCTCGAGTGCCGTGTCGGATTTTAGTGCGATACCGATGTACCGGACTCGTCCGGCTACCTTCTCCTTTTTCACGCCAAGCTCGGCGAATTCACGTGCAAAGCTCGGAAGTGCTGCAGGCTCCTTGTTCTTAGAGTCACACCAAGAGCAATAGTCTTCATAGAGTTCAGTAGCCGTTACGCTTGATCCATCGCGGACCTCGACATTCTCCTTGTAGAAACGTTCGGTGTTGTTCTCGGGGACGAGGCGCGCAACCGGCGCCACGACCTTGCTTTCGACAACCGTCGGCTCTGCCTGATGCACTTCTGCGGGCGGAGCTTCGATTGCGCGCGCCGGGGCAACGGGTGTTTCGAGAGCGATCACGAGCGACCGGTTGTCGTTGGCGCCAGAACGCGGCTTTTTCGTTTGCACGGTCACCGGTGTGAGCACCGGAACCGCCACCGCTGCCGCAGCGGTGCTTACTTCCGTCAGCGCCTTCGGCGAGACGGGCTTAGGCTGGCGATCATAAAGTCGCCACTGGCTGAATGCGACGTACATGCCGAATCCAGACCCGATCTCGAGCAGCAGGGCGACGAACAACGTCAACGCCATCTGCACGTTCTCGATCTTCACGTTCGGGAAGAACGCGTTCGCAAGCTCGGTCAAAACCTTCGCTTGGGGGTCGGCTTCCGACAGCGCAGGCGTACCTGCGGTCGCATCGATCTTCGACTTGAGCTCGGCAATATGAGCGTCGGCCTTCTTGGCCGAGGCCGCTGATGCAAGCTCGGCTTCAAGAGACGTCACCTGCTGACAGAGCTGGCGCCGCATGTTGGTCGTGACTTCTGTACAGCCTTTCGACCACTTCCATGCCTTGTCGAGCTTCAGCCCATCGATCTCGCTCTGCACCGTTTCATACGGACGATGCTGAGGGATCCAGGCAGCTTGCTCTTCCGCGCGCTTCAGCTCGGTCCTCAAGTCCTGATAGACTTGAGCTTCCTGAGCGCGTTCCCCGGTCGAATCGAAGCGGTTCAACGCCGCGTGACCGAGTGCGGAGGTCATGGAATAGGTCGTTACGACCGTCCAGACCAAGGCGGACGCTGCCGCTTGCGACCAAATTCGATTGCGTACTGCGGCAAAGAAGAAAAACGGTACAAGAGCCTTCATGCAGTCGGCAGCAGCGGATGCTGCTCCGTAGATTTGGCCGTCGAGTTCGGTTCGTCCGAGACTGAAGCCAAAACGCCAGTTCATCGCAGCGGAAACGGCGAGCAATACGCCTGCTGCGAGAACCCCCAACACGCCTAAAACGTGTCTCATCGTGGTTGCCCTCTCCTGTGAAGGCCGGTCGGTAATTGAAAAAGACCGGCCACGTCGTTGTGGTCCCAGCGACCGAGGGTGCCGCCGACCAAGCTCCGGTACGCGAACGAGCAAGATTGCGAATGATCTCCGTTCGTTCGGCTGTGAGCTCCGATGTCATCCCCATGACAAATCGGCAGCCGAGCGACGCGAAAACCGCACAATCAAGCAAACCAGAGCCGCCACATTCGAAGCCCGACTGGAGAATTCCGCCACGATTTCGCCGCAAGAAATCAGAGTGGAAAACTTTATCGTCCGGTTCGGACCGAAAGTGGAAAACTTACGCGAATTAAACTCCCCTCTCTTTCAGCCGTAGCTGAGTCGGGAGGCGATGTGAATCCGAAACGATAGAAGAATCAGAATTGTAGGAGCACGTGCCGACTATGACGCGGGTGTCATATGGCGGTGTCCACGAGCTTCCGGCAGCGGTTGAAAAGTCCCGGTTATCAAGAGGTTTTGCACCGGCCGCGCAAGTTTCGCACAAGCCTCCGATTGTGGCGGGCGTGTGCCGGATATCGTTCTTGGCATGGCGAGTACATGGCGGCCCCATGTCGCGCCCGTCACAAGGTATGACGCATTGTGCGTTTACCAAGCGCCCGGACTTGAGGCATTCTCATCTCGTGTTGGTCTTGCACATTGGAATGTGCAGCGTCGTCGATTTTCATGGGCGAGGCTGACTATTCATCGTTCCGGCCCGATCGTTTTCGACCGCGTGACTGATGTTCAGTGAGGTTGGTGGAGTCGCGTCATGTCACGCCCCGGTGCACTGCTGCTGATCACCGCCGGTATCGTGCTCGGAAGCCTGTACCTCTTTCCGTTCTCAGATCCTTCCGACGACCTCGCCGCCGTCACGCGCATTTCCGTCGCGCCCGACCGTACCTATCGGGAGCGAGACATCATCCCGACGTTTGCGCCCACGTCTCCGTCGTTGCGCAAACCGGTTGCCGCCAATGCGAACGAGGTCGCGACGGTCGTGCTTCCGAAGCCCAGCACCTGGACGACGGTCGTGGCGGCCGGACGTTCGGTCGTGTCGCCGGTGCGATCCTCGGGCTCGTCCGACCCTGCGACCCGCACTCAGCTGGCACGCGACCTGCAGACCGAATTGCAGCGCGTCGGCTGCTATCGCGGCACAATCAACGGCAGCTGGACACAATCGACACGGCGAGCCATGGCTGCATTCCTGGATCGCGCCAACGCCGTGCTGCCGTACAATCAGCCTGACTACGTGTTGCTTGCACTGGTACAGAGCCATCAGGACGTGATGTGCTCCGCCGACTGCCCCTCCGGACAGATCATGCAGGGGGACGGCCGTTGCTTACCCGCTGCGGTCATCGCGCAGGCCGAGAGACGGCAGAAGCGACAGGATGGACGCTGGCTGACGATCACGCGTCTTGCCGACGGACGCGCTGGCGAGCGCGCTGTGGCGTCAAAGCCGACCGAGCGCGAGGTGCGGCCTTGGCAGAGAAATCAGGTCGTCACCGATCCGCTGCCGCAGGTCGCCATTGCTCCGCGGGCTGATCCCTTGCCTGGGCGCATGTCGATCGGTGGGCCTCTTCCGCCAGAGGTGATGGCGCCTTTGACCTCCGTCGTCACCGGTGCGCTGCCGGCTGCTACCGTGACACCCAATGGGTCAGCGAAGCTTGCCGCTCTGCAATATGAGCCGGACGACGACAGTGTTTCCGAAGACGCCGATGCGGCTGACGCTCTCCCGGTAACGCGCGACGCCGACATCGCGCCCGCACACAAGGTGAAGAAATCACGCCGCGCCGAGAGCGAGAAACGGCGGCGATATAATTCCTATGCTTACTCAGGCAAGCGCCGCCATGGCGATCCGCGTCCGGGCACGACACGCTTCAATCTCATGCAGTCGCTCGGCGGCGTATATTGACGGTCTTAAATCTCGGTGCCGTCTCTGACCCACCTCAGGTATGCGTCGCTCCCGCCCGTGACGGGAACGACGAGCACCGCGGGCGTCTCGTAGGGATGGTTGGCAACGATGTGCGCAACAGCGCGTTCGGCACCCTCGGCTGCGAGCTTGACGACCATGACAGCTTCTTCCGCCGTCTCGGTGGTGCCCTTCCAAACGTAGACGGACGTCATCGACGGCAGGACGTTAACGCAGCCGGCCAGCCGCCGCTCGACCAGATCCTTGCCCAAAGCCAGGGCTGCGGCGCGATCCGGGAACGTGACGTAAATCATCACGACGCCATCGGCTGGCATCGGGCGGCACTCTCCGCTATCCCGCACTGTACGATCTAGATGGGGGGGCTTGTCGTTTGACGGCACTTGAGCGAGCTTCCCTGCCTTGTTCCACAGCCTTGTAACCGCGACAGCATTTACCTGAAGGGCCTTGATGGCGAAAGAAAAGCACAAATTCGAGCGCATCGCCTTCGTCGCGAGCGAAGTGCCCGAAGCGATCGAAGCCCAGGCGGCCCTGATCAAGCGCTACGGCGAAACCGACCCTGCCGAAGCCGATGTCATCGTGGCGCTCGGCGGCGACGGCTTCATGTTGCAGACGCTCCACCGCTTCATCAACGACAAGATCCCGATCTACGGCATGAACCGCGGCTCGGTTGGCTTCCTGATGAACGACTATCGGGAAGAGGATCTGCTTGAGCGGCTGTCCGCGGCCGAGACGAGCCGCATCCATCCGCTGGCGATGATCGCGACCGACGCCAACGGCAAAGCGCACAAGAGCCTCGCGATCAATGAGATCTCGCTATTCCGGCAGCGCTATCAGGCCGCCAAGTTGCAGGTCGCCATCGACGACAAGATGCGGCTCGAAGAGCTGATCTGCGACGGCATCCTGGTTTCGACGCCTGCGGGTTCGACGGCCTATAACCTTTCGGCGCACGGTCCCATTCTGCCGATCAAATCTCAATTGCTGGCCGTGACACCGATCAGTCCCTTTCGCCCGCGGCGTTGGCGTGGCGCCATCGTGCCGAGCAAGGTGCGCATCACGATCACGGTGCTTGAACATGAGAAACGGCCGGTCAGCGCCGTCGCCGACCACTTCGAGACGCGCAATGTCATCAAGGTCGACATCGAGCAGGCGCGCGCGATCGAACTCTACATGATGTTCGACCGCGAGCACGGCCTCGAAGAGCGCGTGCTGGCCGAGCAGTTCAGGTATTAGGTTTGTTGGCGCTTGGCGACTAGCGGTCCGCGAGCCGGCGGGCTTTCTGATAGCGCGTTGCGACTCCGCTTCGCGGAGCCGGCCGCAATGCGTGGAGAACCTCAAACTAACAGGCCCTCCAGCGGGTGCTTGAGGCACGCGCGGAGGGCCATGATGTGGTCTGAAGTGCCGTTTCCCGATTTCCCGGCCGGCGGTGCTGATCCCGCGGCTCCCCGAATCGAGTTTGCCAACACGTATGCCGAGAGCTTGGCAGGGCATGGTTAATGCTGGCTTAATGCCGCGGTACTGATACCGCTCAGATTCAATGTCAGGCCGGCCAATGCTTGACGATGGCTTCGAGCTTGGGGCGCTCGCGTTCCTCGGGCTTCTCCATCGGCGTGCCGACATAGATGAAACCAGCGATTTTCTCGTGCTCCGACAGGCCGAAGGCTTCGCGGACCGTGGGGCTGTAGGCGATCCACTCGCTGAGCCAGGAGGTGCCGAAGCCCAGCGCATTGGCCGCCAAGCAAAGATTGAAGCAGAGCGCACCGACCGACAGCACCTGCTCCCACTCCGGCGCACCGGGACGCGGCTTCACCGATGAAATGACCGCTATGACCATGGGCGAGCGCATGAATCTGGCCCGCTCCATGTCGAGACGGACATGCGACGGCGGCTCGCGCTCTTCCTTTTCGCAGGCCTTGGCGAAGATTTCCCCAGCCGACGCGCGCGCATCGCCCTCAAAAACGATGAAACGCCAGGGCGAAAGCTTTTTATGATCAGGAACGCGTGTCCCGGCCGTCAGAATCTTGTTGAGTTCTTCGGCCGTTGGGGCCGGTGCGGCGAGCCGGTCGGGCTTGACCGAACGTCTTGCCGCAAGAAATTCAAAAAATGCGGTATTCATGGGTTGTTCCGTACCTTTGCGTGCCCGTCTCGCTATACGAGGCGTCGGGCTGTTACAAGCCACCCGTTACAGTCAGAGTCGGGATAAGGATCGAAGCGCTAAGGTGGTGGGGGAATGATGCGGCTGAAAATATCGAGGATCGTCGCACCGCTCGTGGCGGTTGCCGTGCTTGCCGCCGTCGGCCTCGCGGCGGCGCGGCCTGCTCTGAGCGCCGATGCGCCGACCGCCATGCTGATCGTCGACGGATCGGGTTCGATGTGGGGCCGGCTGCCTCCCGCCAACCGGCCGAAGATCGACGTCGTGCGTGACAAGCTCGGCGCGCTTCTGGCCGAGCCCTCGTCCACCCGCGTCGGCCTCATCTCGTTCGGACATCGCCGCCGCGGTGATTGCAGCGACGTAGAGATGATCGCGGGTCCCGACAGCCCGCGTCAGACCGTTCTCGATCCGCTCTCAAAGCTCAGCCCGAGAGGGCCAGGCCCGGTGACGGCGGCGTTGCGTATGGCGGCGGACGCTATTGGCTCCTCACGGCCGGCGCAGATCGTTATCGTCGGCGACAATGCCGACAATTGCCGCCAGGATTCCTGCGCAGCCGCGCGCGCCATCGCGAAGTCGTCACCCGGTGTCGTCATTCAGGTGATCGGCATCGGACTTTCCGCGAACGAACGCCCGCGCATGGCGTGCATGGCCGAGGCGACGGGCGGCCGCTTCTACGACATCGCAGATTCCAACGGACTCGATGCCGCCATCGACGAAGCCGTGAAGCTCGCGGTTCTGGCGCCGTCCGACGTTGCGGGCGCAGCAGACAAACCGGTGGCGCCGAAAGCACCGCCACCGCCCGCCGGAGCATCGCTACGCGCATCTGCGGCATTGGCTGAAGGCCGCCCTCTCATTACAGCGCCGCTGACGTGGAGGATCTACAAAGCCGGCGGCGCGAAAGTGCTCGGCCAGGGCGTCGGCAAAGACATTTCAGCCAAGCTGCCGGCTGGCGATTACGACATCGAAGCCGAGCTTGGCGGCGTCAAGGTCCGACACACGATCACGATAGCCGACGGCGAAGCGCAGAGCATCATCGTCTCGCTCAACGCTGCACATCTCGTCGCGCGCGCTGTGGCCAGCAAGAGCGGCCCGCCCTCGCCCACCGCCACCTTGAGCGTGTCGTCGAACGGGCAGCCTGTCGCCTTGAAGCGTGGCGATACGGTCGATCTCTACTTGCAGCCTGCCGAATATGGCGTGACGGCCGTCGATGGCGCGGCGCGTTCATCGCAGACGATCAATCTCGCGGCGGGAGACGACAAACGGCTCGACGTCGCGCTCACGACCGGACGTCTCGACCTGTCGGCAACCGGCGCGAACGGCGGTGCGATCCAAGACGTGCTCTATACGGTCGAGACCGACGATCCGGAAAGTCCTGACGGCCGTCGCGAAGTGGCGCGGTCGCGCAGCCCGCAGGCGAGCTTCGTTCTGCCCGAGGGCACCTACTACATCGGCGCAAATGCCGGCAACGGTCTCACCAGCAAACGCGTCGCCATCGGCGCCGGGCAGACGGTCACGGAGACGCTTGCGATTGCTCTCGTGCCGGTCAAGATCACGGCGCTCGTTGCAGGTGTACCGGCTAAGCCCGACGACAACATTTTCTATCGTGTCGACCGCATCGACGGCGACCGCGTCAGCATTGCACGCGCCATCGGCCCGGCGCTTAACCTCAGTTTATCTCCGGGGCGCTACCGGATCAGCGCTTCGCTTGCGACCGCACACCTGTCGGCCTCTCAGGAAGTGACGCTCGACGCAGGCAAGCCTGCAAAAGCCGTGATCGATATCGCGTCGGGACAGGTCAACTTCGTGCCGACAGCCGCCGCAGTACCCGCGTTCGGCGATTTGACCTGGGAAGTCGCCGATGAAAACGGCATGCCTATCTGGCGCGCGACCGGCACCGAAGCGACTGCGATCCTAGCACCGGGAAAATATACCGTGCGCTTCGATGCGCGTAACAGTCATGGACAGGCTGCGTTCGAGGTCCGAGCGGGCCAGAGCCAGAAGCTTGAGATTGGACCCGGATGACCGAAGCGTTGCGTAGTCTAAACCCATTATCGCGGCGCCAGCGGTTGCGCACCCTCGCTGCGCTCGTGCTGGCGGCAATGGCGTTGTCGTTCGTTGCGGCGACGACATCGTTCGCGCAGGAACCCGTTCCTGACGGCCCAGCGCCTGCGCCATGGGGACCGGTCGGCGGCAAACGGCAAAACACAACCACGGTTGAGCGCGGCAAGACGAAAGGCGGCGTCCGGCTCGTTGCATTGCTGACGGGAGACGGCCAGCAGATCGAGCAAGGTCTCATCTGGCGCGTCTTTCGAACCGTGCCACGGTCGACCAAATCGAAACTGGTGCTGGAATCCCGCGAAGCCAGCCCGCTGGTGAAGCTTCCACCCGGCGAATATACCGTCAACGCCGCCTTCGGGCGGGCGAACCTGACGCGAAAGATCGTCATCAAGCCGGACGGGCCACCGTTCGAGCCGTTCGTGCTGAACGCGGGTGGACTTCGCGTCGCGGCGATGATCGGCGGCAAGCCAGCGCCACCCGGCGCGGTCTCGTATTCAATCTACACCGATGATCGCGATGAGTTCGAAGGCAACTCTGCGGTTATCACCGGCGCCAAGCCGAACCTGATCATTCGCCTCAATTCCGGCATCTACCGGATCGTTTCGATTTACGGCGACGCCAACGCCAAGATCGAGGCGGACGTGACCGTCGAAGCGGGCAAGCTGACGGAGACGACAGTAACGCACACGGGCGGCAAGGCGACGTTCAAGCTCGTCACGCGGGCGGGCGGCGAAGCGGTGCCCGACACGCGTTGGACGATCCAGACGACGGAAGGCGATACTGTGAAAGAGAGCGTCGGCGCACTGCCGACGCATGTGCTGGCACCTGGGAAATACCTAGTGACAGCGTCGTCGGGCGGCCGTCTCTACCAGAACTCGTTCGAGATCAAGGACGGCGACAACATCAGCGTCGAAGTGCTGATGGCCAGCGCGACCGACGACAACAGCAATCGGGTGTCGAGCGGCGCGACGACGATCGCTCCAACAATCGCGCCAACGTCCGGCGGCATGCCGATGGATTTCAGAAATCCGTAAGGACCCAGTCGGTCGGACAGCCGTTATCGCGCATGCGCTTTTCGATTAGTGCATGTTGCGCGGTATCACCGCCTTCGAGGCAGGCTGTGCGCGCCAACTGCCATTGCTCGCAGGCGCTCGTGAGATCGCCCGCTTCTTGCGCTGCTTCACCCAGCGCCAGGCGCGCTGCAGCATGAGCCGAATGGGGGCCGTGAAGCGCGCCATTCCCGGCGGCCGAGCGAAGCGCTTCCATCCGTGCACTCTGATCGCCTGCGCGGGCGTAAGCGGCGGCGAGATCGAGATAAAGTCCGGCAAGCGCCGTCTTTTCATCGTGGGCAGCCGCACTGTCGATTTTCGCTGCAATCGTCTCAGCGGTTTCGAGTGGCTTCTGCAAAGGCGGTGCTGCGGCTTCCGGCGACGGCTGCGCAACGGCGTGGAAAGGCTCGATGAGGCGATCCGGAGGCAAAGCGCCGCGGCGATAACGCCGGGATGACCGCCACAGGTAGAGGAGCATCAGGATGACGGCGACCGGGATCGCAAAGACGATCAGTTCGAGCAACATGTGATACGTCGCTGGGATTCCCATCACCCTCCCCCATCGTCACGCCTGCGGCCGCAATTCCCCCTGCGGCGAAACTATCAGCGGAACGGCGCCGAGTACATGAGACCGCCTTTGCTCCACAAGTTGTTGAGGCCGCGATCGAGTTTCAGCGATGAGCTTTGGCCGAGCGTGCGTTCAAAGATCTCGCCATAGTTGCCGACGTCGTGAACGACCTGATAGGCCCAGTCGCGCGGCAATCCGAGCGGCGCGCCTAGATCGGCATCGAGACCCAGGAAGCGGCGAACCTCGTGCGAGGGCGAAGCCTTCATGGTGTCGACGTTGCTGCTGGAAATATTCATTTCTTCCGCGGCAACGAGTGCCATCATCACCCAGCGGACGACGGCGAACCAGCCATCATCACCAAGCCGCACGGCCGGGCCGTACGGTTCCTTCGTAATCAATTCCGGCAGCAGCATCTGATCGGCGCCGCTGGCCAAGCGGCTCTTTTCGAAGGCGAGCAATGTCATGTCGCCGGTCAGCACCGTACAGCCGCCGTCGGAATAGGTTTTGACCAGATCCTCCCAGCGATCGGACTGTATGAGTTGGTAACGCATCTTCCGGCTGCCGAAGTAATCGGAGATTGCGGTCTCATCACTCGTTCCGGCCAGAACGCAGATCGAAGCGCCAGACAGCTCAAGAACGCTGGCGATCGAGTGATTGCGTGGAATGATGAAGCCCTGGCCATCGTAATAGAGCGTACCCACGAAGCGCGCACCGAGTTCTGTATCGCGCGTCAGCGTCCATGCCGTCGCGCCGAGAAGAACGTCAACCTCATCATCCTGCAATGATTTGAAGCGATCGCTGGCGTTGAGGCTCAAGAGCTTCACTGCGTCACGGTCGCCAAAGATGGCGGCGGCGAGCGCTGAACAGAATTCGACGTCCATGCCGCTCCAGGCACCGCGCGGGCTCACCTCGCTGAAGCCGGGTGCATGGTCCTGGACACCGCAGACGACCTTGCCACGGGCTTTGATTGCGTCGAGAATACTGATCGGTGCGCTCTCGGCCTCGGAAGCCACCCCCAGCGCGACCACGAACAGCGCGATTGCTGCCGCCAAGACCCGCACAACGATGCTCATCTGCACTCTTCCGGCCAATGCTTCACTCGGGTCTCATCATTCCATACACGGAGCAGACAAAAGCGACGGGAGCGCCCATCGGTCCTAGTGCGCAGCCAGACATCTCGCGTCAGCGCGCAATGGTCAAGGCCTTGACCGGCAACCAAACTTGCGTCACGACGGCCGAACCCGCCCGGAGAGCTTTAGAATGACTGTAAAGAAGGAAGGTTCCGAGCGCGGAGAGCGTCCCGAGACCGACGTCGTGCACCTGGGGCGAAAGCCGTTCGAACAGCACGGCTTCGTCAATACGCCCGTCTATCGGGGATCGACGGTTCTCTATCCGACGCTCGACGCCCTTCGCGCCTATTCGCAGCCCTATACCTACGGCCGCCGCGCCACGCCGACGACGCGCGCACTCGAAGAGGCGATCACGCAGCTGGAAGGCGGCGCCGCGACGATCTTGACGTCGTCAGGCCTCGGCGCGATCTCGACGGCGATTTTGGCATTCGCCGAGGCGGGCGATCACGTCCTGATCCTCGACAGCGTCTATCAGCCGGCCCGCACGTTCGCCGACAAAATGCTGACGCGGCTCGGCGTGGAGGTCAGCTATTACGATCCGCTGATCGGCGCGGACATCGCGAAGCTGTTCCGCCCGAATACGCGCCTCGTCATGGTCGAAGCGCCGGGATCGCAGACGTTCGAGATGCAGGACATTCCAGCGATTGCGGCGGCGGCTCACGCCAAGAACATCTGGGTGCTGGCCGATAACACCTGGGCGACGCCGCTCTTCTGCAAGCCTCTGGCGCTCGGCGCGGACGTGTCCATCCAGGCGGCGACCAAGTACATCGTGGGGCATGCCGATGCGATGCTCGGCACTGTCACGGCCAATGCGCGAGCCGCAAAGTTCATCGACGACGCAAAAGAGCGGCTCGGCACCTGTCCCGGCTCGGAAGAAACGTACCTCGGCTTGCGCGGGCTGAGAACGCTCGCGGTGCGGCTCCAGCAGCATCAGCGCTCAGGCATTGCGGTCGCGGAATGGCTGGCGGCGCGGCCCGAGGTTGACCGTGTTCTCCATCCGGCTTTGCCGAACGATCCGGGCCACGCGATCTGGAAACGCGACTTTACCGGCGCCTGCGGTTTGTTCTCGATCGTTCTCAAGCCCGTGCCACAGAAAGCGCTGGCGGCGTTGCTTGACGGATTGAAGCTGTTCGGGATGGGATATTCCTGGGGCGGATACGAAAGCCTCGTCGTGCCGTTCGACCCGACATCCTACCGCACGGCGACGCGCTGGCAGGGTCCGGGGCCGGCACTGCGATTCCACATCGGTCTCGAAGCGGTCGAGGATCTCATTGCTGACCTTGCCGCTGGATTCGAACGGATGAAGAGCGCCTAATGATGGCGCTCTTTTCCATTTAGAAGCCAAGCACCTGGCGAATGATATCGCCGACGCCGCCATCGTACTTACGATAGCTGCTGCCGCTATTTGTCAGGCCCATCGGCGGGGTGAGACTGTCGCTGCTGCGAGTGAAGCGCACCGCTTTCAAAGCCGCGGTATCGAGCGGCGGCGCCGTCGCGACGTCGATTGCGTCCCACTTGCCCGCAAGCGCCTGCTCGATGCGCTTTTGATGGCCGTACCAATCGTCGTAGTAGTGGGCCTTGCCGCCATCATCGACCCAGACCGTGAAATAGCCGACGTGGACGGGAATCGGCCGTTCGAGCTTGATCTCGTTGTCCATCGGTCCGCGACGGATGAGCTGTTTCACGTTGGGCGCGGCGTCGCCCCTATCGATCTCCAGGATGGTCTGGGCGAAGACCTGCGGATTGCGTACACGCATGCAGCCGTGGCTGTAGAGCCTGACGGGCTTGTCGAAGAGATATTTCGACGGCGTGTCGTGCAGGTAGACCGAGTGCTTATTCGGAAAGAGCAGCTTCACGACGCCGAGCGCGTTGTCGTCGCCTGCGGGCTGATAGAAGTTGTAGGCGCTTAAGTTGGCTTTCGCCCAGTTGACCTTGGTGCTGTCGATGCGGCGGCCGTTGCGCATGACGACATAGCCCTGACTTTCGATGGAGCGGCCTGACAGCAGCATCGAGAGCTTGATCGAATCCGGGATGTTCCAGCGCGGATTGAGGACGATTGTCGTCATATCCTTGGAGAAGATCGGGGTCTCCTTGTCGGCGGTGCCGACGACGACGCGATCGCTGAACAGCGTCTTACCATTTTCTGTCAGTGCAATTGAGAATGAGGGCACGTTGACCAGGATGTGCGTATCGCCGAGAGAGCGCGGCATCCAGCGCCACTCTTCCATATTGGCAATGACGGCTTCGATCTTGTCGGCTGTCGACTTCGTATCGTCACCAGCCAGCGCCGCGCGTGTCGCAGGACCTACGAAACCGTCAGCGGCAAGGCCGTTCTGTTCCTGAAATTGCTTGATCGCCGTTTCGAGCGCATCGTTGAACAGCGAAGCATCCTCGCCTGACGTTGCAATCGCAAAGCGCTGCTTCAATATTGCGACGTCGGGCGAGCGAACGCCATTCGCGAGCATTGCGCCGCGCTTCGGAATTTGCGGCACGACCGGCTTGCTTTCATGCTCGCCGCGCAGGCTGGCGAGCAGAGCTTTCAGCTTGAGGAACTGATCCTGCTGGGGCTGGAAACCGCGCAGCACTGCATCAGGGTCGGGCTTGTCAGCAATCTGTGCCAGAACGCCGGAGGCTGGCGTAATGACCGGCTTGCGATCGAGATAATAGGAAAGCTGCTTTTCGGGTTCCGGAATGCGTGCGCCTTCGGCCTGATGGGCGTAGCGCAGAATTGCACCGGTAATTGCAATGTCGGCTGCAGCGAGTTCTTCGGGCGACGATTGTCCGTCACCAAGCATTTTCGTAGCGGCAGCGACGTTGAAATCGGAGGCGTCGAGACCCCATTCGCCAGCGCGGCCCAATTCGGCGATCACGAGATCAGCGGCGTTCGTCAGTCCCTTATCATCGACCCACAGCGGTCGGCATTGCCGACTTTGATAGAATGAGGCGACGTCGGCGCGGTCGCTTGTATCGAAGGCCAGCGTGGTCGAAAGCTTGGTGCAAAGCGCCGCCGGGACACCGGTCAGGGGAGCTGGCGTTTCCGCGGGCGGTGTCGAAATGGCTTGCGCGGCTTCGATGTTCGGAACGTTGGGGGGCGGCGCGGCATCTTCGGCAACGGCGAGCCCAGGGATCGGCACGACGGCAAGGGCGCCGCATATCATGAACGGCCTTACGAGCGACCCGATGAGCGACCGGGCGCTCCAGGACTTGGATAGAACGTGAGGGCCGCGGGGGGACAAGATCATGGTACGCACTCGCTACATTTCGGTGGTGACCGTGGGCAAAGCTAACCTAAGCAAGCTTCGCTCGGCTTCCAGCATAAGATTTTAAATCGTGCTCCAAGGTTAAATGTTAATAACGGGCACCGTTGCAATTTCCTTCGCAACAGATGCCAACGTGTGGCGATCCCGGCAGGGCTCGAACCTGCAACCTTCGGAGTCGAATTCCGACGCTCTATCCATTGAGCCACGGGACCAGATGTGACGCCTGTATGCGACGACTGCGTGAAACCAACAATCGCCGCTTTCTGAAGTCAGTGTCTTCGCAACGCGAACAGTGCGATTCCATCGCAATGATTGCATATTCCAGACGGTTGATAAACGCGATCATGAGTGGAACCAGCGATCAACGTTCGCGTTAGCGAAGAAAGCGGGGATGTTGGCTTTTTTCGTCAGGGGGACACTGTCGAGATATGACTTTCATCGAGCAAGCCTGCCATCGGCAGGCCGTTGAGCTTTGGAGAAACCGGCCGAATCTGCACGACTGGCGTCTGCGCATCTTTTCGCAAATTTTGCGGTATTGCGAGATTTCCGGCGAGCGCCCGACCACATCGGCATCCATCGTGTTGTTCAGAGGCATGGCAGCGGTGGGGGCAGATGCCTACCGCAAGAATGCTCCAGCATTATCGGAGCTGCGGCATTCGCTGGCGTCCGAACCGCAGATGCTCGTGCGCAAACTGACTGAGTTCTATGCCAAAGCCGAAGACGAGCTTCGTCTCCATCGCGAGATTGTGGCGCGGATGCTGCCGGAACGCGGGCGTTAGTGGCTATCTCGTTACCTTCTTTTCGAGCCAACGGGACGCGGAACCATCCGCGTTCGGGGTCCGTTTCCGGACTGCAAACGGCAACAAGAAAAGGAGAGAAACGCGATGAAAGGCTTCAAAGTCGGCACCACTGCATTGGCCCTCGTGGCAGCCGGCTCGCTCAGCGCAATGGCTGCGAACTATAGTTCCGGCGTCAGACCTGAGGTGCCGGGCAGCAAGCCAACAACGGTGACGCCTGCTCCCGCCAACGAAGGCGCGAGCACGGGCGAATCCGGCGCGACGAGCCCGGCAGGCATCCCGGCGGATCCGACAACGAACGAAAATGTTCAGCCCGGCCCTTCGACGGGAACACCGAATGACCCCGCGGCAGGGTCGAACCCAGGCGCGCGCGTCCCGAGCTCGCCGCAGGGAACGGGAAGCTCCAGCCCGTAACTCGATCTTCAAATCGGTATAAAAAATAATGAAGGCTCCGGATGCATTCCGGAGCCTTCTGCTTGGACGCTGTCTCTCTATCGAGGCGCGTTCAATCTACGCATGCCTGATAGCGCCGCCACCAGTACGGGCTACCCGTGCGCACGGCACGGCGATACAGCCAGCCGCAATCGTCACCGGCGTCATAATAGTAATCGTCATAATAGCCGTAACCGTAATATGGCCAGCCGCCATAGGCATAAATCGGATAGCCGCGCCAACGGCGTCCGTGCCGCCAATACTTGCCGCCACCACGCCAGCGATTTGCGTTGGCGTATCCGTATCTCCTGCCGGGGCGAAAGGCACGGCCGCCGTTCGGAACGCGCCCGAAATTGCGCGGACCGCGATACACTTGCCCTCGAAAAGCCCGCGGCCCGTTAAAGCCCGGTCCGCCACGGAACGAGCGCGCTGCAAAGCCGCCGCCACCCATGCGGCCGCCGCCGAAGTGTCCTCCGCCACCACGGAAGCCGCCACCTCCACCGTGGAAGCCACCGCCGCCATGGAAGCCGCCACCTCCGCTTCGCGCCTCGGCAGTCACACTGCCGAGCGCCAGGAGCAAAGCAGCTCCCAGCGCCGCGATCATCTTGAGGTTCATACTAAAAACTCCTTAGGTCTCTCGGATGGATGCCCTCACGACATCCTTAGCGACTAAACTTCCGGGTAAATGTCGCAGTTCCGGAAGGGAACTCTTTGAGCTGGCGCAAACGCGAGGTCGTTCGTTGCAAGGAAATGAAATTGCCCCCCGGCCGAAATGTTGTGGAACAAGACGTGTCCGGTCGCCGTTGGATAGCCAGACGGATGCACCAGCGTACGTCAGGCGCCTGTCAAACGGCGCCCGGGCCGCTCGGGAGCCTTGCGCTCCCAGCGGCTTTGCTTTGATCTACGTCTAGCGCGCAGGCTTCGCCGAGCCTTACATTTGTCGCGCAAGCCCTGGTCCGGATGCAGTCGAATGGCGAAGAGAAAGCTTTCCGAATACCGCGCCAAGCGTGATTTCACCAAAACGGCGGAACCCAGCGGCACGGCGGCGGTCCGTTCGGCGCAGCATTTGCGTTTCGTCATTCAGAAACACGACGCGACACGGCTGCATTATGACTTCCGGCTGGAACTCGACGGCGTGTTCAAATCGTGGGCCGTGACGCGCGGTCCCTCCGTCGATCCGAAAGATAAGCGCCTTGCCGTCGAGGTCGAAGATCATCCGCTCGACTACGGCGATTTCGAAGGCACCATTCCCAAAGGTCAATATGGCGGCGGCACCGTGATGCTGTGGGACCGCGGTTTCTGGGCGCCCGTCGGAGACAAGAGCCCAGAACAACAACTGCGCGACGGCGAATTGAAATTCGTGCTCGCGGGCGAGAAGCTCAAAGGCAGCTGGGTACTCGTCAAAATGAAGAACGATCGCTACGGCGGCGGAAAACGCAATAACTGGTTGCTCATCAAGCATAAGGACGAAGGCGCGCACGCGGGTGACGCCGACAAGATCCTGTCGCAGGATCGCTCCGTCGCCTCGAAGCGGACGATGACGCAGATCGCGGCGGGCGAAGGCCGTGGACCCGAACCTTTCATTCTTCGCGGGCGACGCGCCAAGCGGCCCGATGCGGTCTGGCATTCGAACGCATCGTCCGATGACGACGAGCGTGAGCCTGCCACTCAAAAGAAACCGCTGAAACGGACGCCCGTTCGCAAGATGCGCAAGACAGGGACCAAGTCGCAATCTGATGCGCCGTCAGGCGCCGACAAAGTGCTCGGCATTGCGATCTCTCATCCGGAGAAAGAGCTTTGGCCCGGCGGCACAGGCGAGGCCGTCAGCAAGATCGATCTTGCGCATTATCTAGAAACGGTCGGTGAGTGGATGCTGCCGCACATCAAAGGCCGGCCCTGCTCCGTCATTCGCGCTCCCGACGGCATCGACGGGCAGAGCTTCTTTCAGCGTCACGCCATGCGCGGGATGTCGCCGGAAATCGACCTCGTGAAAATCTCCGGCGATCGAGAGCCTTATATCGAAGTCAATTCGGTGGAAGGCCTGATCGCGCTCGGCCAAATCGCAGCGCTCGAATTTCATCCGTGGAACTGCGCTCCGTTCGAGCCCGATGTTCCGGGGCGGCTCGTGTTCGATCTCGATCCGGCGCCGGATGTCGATTTCGGCCGCGTTGTCGTTGCGGCCAACGAACTGCGCGAGCGGCTCGAAGATGTCGGTCTTGTCGCATTCTGCAAGACCACCGGCGGCAAGGGAATTCACGTCGTAACGCCCCTGAAGACGCGCGGCGGCGCGGGCGTTGGGTGGGATGAAGCTAAAGCGTTCGCGGGCGCTCTGTGCCAACAGATGGCCAAGGACAGCCCCGATGCCTATCTCATCAAGATGACCAAGAAGCTGCGCAAGGGCCGCATTTTTCTGGATTACCTGCGCAATGATCGCATGGCGACTGCCGTTGCACCATTGTCTCCGCGTGCGCGGCCGGGGGCGACCGTGTCGATGCCGCTGACGTGGGCGCAAGTGAAACAGGGCCTCGATCCCAAGCGCTTCACCGTGCACAGCGTGCCCGCGCTCCTCAAAAAATCATCCGCATGGAAGGACTATTGCGACAGCGAGCGGCCACTGAAGACCACGATCAAGAAGCTTCTGGGATCGTGAGCTTGTGCGAAAAGCAGCGCCGGTAAAACGCCCGCGATCGGTCCCGTTGAAGGCTTCGGCATTGAAATCGGGGGGCGGTCTCGTTTCTCCATCCAAAATCGAGGGTGCCGTTAAATCGGCTATGCCGTCATTCGTTGAGCCTTGCCTAGCGACGCTCGTCGCAAAGCCGCCTATTGGCGAGGAATGGGTGCACGAGATCAAGTTCGACGGTTATCGCATTCAAGCCCGCATCGACCGTAACGACGTTCGCTTGCTGACACGCAATGGGCTCGACTGGACCGATCGTTTCGGCGGCCTTGCAAAGACGCTCGCCGAATTTCATCGCGGAAAAGCTATCATCGACGGCGAGCTTGTCGTCGAAGACGCGACTGGTCATTCGAGCTTTTCGGCGCTCGCCGCCGCGCTGAAAAGCAGGCGCAGTGAAAAGTTCGTGCTGCACTGTTTCGATCTTCTCTATCTCGATGGACTCAATCTCATCGGCGCGACACTGCAAGATCGCAAACGTCTGCTTGAGAAGCTCTTCGTGCGCCGGGCGAAGACCGGGCCGATCCGATACAGCGGGCATCTCGCCGTGGACGGTGCACGCATGCTTTCAGATGCTTGCAGTCTCGGCCTCGAAGGCATCATTTCGAAGCGGATCGACAGGCCCTATCGCTCGGGCCGTCACGACGACTGGCTGAAATCGAAATGTATTCAGGTCGATGAGTTCGTGATCGTCGGCTACCTCGTCTCGAGCGCCGGGCCGAACGCCGTCGGCGCGCTGGTCGTCGGCTATTACGACAAGAAGCGATTGATCTATGCCGGACGGGTTGGCACCGGGTACACGCATCGCACCGCGTCCGACCTGATGCGCAAGCTGAGGCCGCTTCGTGTCGATGCGCCTCCGGTCCAGGGACCGCTGACAAATCTGCAGCGCAGAGACGTCGTCTGGGTCCATCCCGATCTTGTGGCGCAGATCGAGTATCGCGCCTGGACGGGCGATGGGTTGCTGAGACACGCGGCGTTCAAAGGCTTGCGAGAAGACAAGCCCGCAAAAGACGTTCGCCGTCCCGTCACCAAGGTGATCGAGACCTAGATATCTTAGGTGAAGGGGAAGAACATCGTCTGAGCCAAGTGCGGCGTCAGGAACATCCACATCCAAAGCGCAAAGAACGGGTGCATTTCGAGCCTCCTGAATTTGCTGTTGCAATCAGGCGAGATCGCGACCCGTCTCACATTTTACGAGAAACCGCTGTGGACCTTCAAAGTCCGCTCAGCGAGCCGGAGCAATTCGCAGTGTTCGTGAAAGGTATCACGAGTCTGCGACATTTTGGACCAAAAATCAGCGGCCGCGCGACTTCCGCTTTTGTGCTTTCGGCGGAGCCCGCTTGACGGGCTCGCGCTTCTGTCGCGCGGCTGCCGTTTTGGTGCGTGCGCTCGCGGGCTTGGCTTTCGACTTTTCGGTCGAGCGACGTAGCGCTTCCATGAAGTCGATGACCGTGCCGCCCGAAGGCTCGTCGCCGCCGCCTCCGACTTCCGTCGACAGGCCGCCTTCGACCTTTTCCTTCACAAGGGCGCGCAATGCTTCGGAATAATGATTTTTGAAATCCGACGGTTCGAACTTTCGCGTCCGCTCGTCGATGAGCTGCTTCGCCATGTTGACCAACTCGGGTCGCAGCTTGCTCGTGCCGATGCCGGAGAAGATCTCGTCAGCATCGCGGATCTCGTTGGCATACCGGAGCGTCTCAAGCATCAAGCCATTGCCGCAAGGCTTCATCGCCACGAGATTTTCGCGGCCGCGGATCGTCAGCTGCCCGACACCATATTTTTCGGTAGCGCGCAGCGCGTCGCGAATGATGCGATAGCCCTCTTCCGCCACGTCGCCGTCGGGAAGAACATAATAAGGATTGTCAAAATAGAGCGGGTCGATGGAGCAGGCATCGACAAATTCTGTCAACTCGACCGTGTGGCGGGTGTTGAGCTTCAGCTTGTCGAGCTCGTCAGGCTCAAACAGGACGTAGTTGCCGTCATCGAGTTCATAGCCTTGGACGATGTCGGCCTGCGGCACGACGCGGCCGCCCTCACCTGCGACCTTCTGATAGCGGATGCGCTGCTTCGTTTTGCGGTCGACCTGATGGAGCGCGATCTTGTCTTCCGAAGCGGTGGCGCTGACGAGACGAATGGGAATGGTAACGAGCGCGAGGCGCAAATGTCCCTTCCAGAAGGACCGTGCCGTTGCCATGGCTCAACTCCTCAAGAACGCGATACAGACTGCCATATAGCACGCCACCGGCGTCGCGGCTAAGGGCCCAAACGGCGAACGCACGTTAACAAGACCCGGTTCCGGGCGTTTTGAGTTCTCTCAAACTTGCTTAAATTCGAATTGCCGTCGTCGCGCTCCCATCCAGCGAACACGATGCGCTTGCCCCTGCTCGCCTCCGCCGGTGTTTGCTAAGCGACACTTAAGTGGCGTGAACGTGCCGCAAAATCTCAAGATTTGATCTAGCCCCACGTTTCACGCGGTTACGGTTTGAGCGTCGGGCGGGCTTGGAAGCTTTCGATGAGGCGGCTCATGCCCAAGATACATGGCCCGGTATCGTGAAATGGATTCGAACGTAGCCAACGGTTGTTGACATGGCGCCTGAACTGAATGGAACGGTGATTGCGGTCCGTGGAGCCGTCGCCTTTGCTTCAAAGACCGGACGGAAGCTTGGAGGCCATCATCGTCTTGCGATCGAACTTGCGGCCATCGACGATAAATGTTCCGTCGCCGACGGCATGGATCATCCGCTTTTCTTTTCGCTGCGGATTGAGGTAAGCGGCGACGGCCTCCAGAACGACGATATTGTGCGGCGAGACGATGTCGACGACTTTGCATTCGATGTTGGCGAGGCATTCCTCAATCAGCGGCGCCTGGACGGACTTTCCAGCGCGCGCCGTCAGCTTGAACTTCGCGAATTTGTCGACATCGCTGCCGGAACATGTGCCGATGCCCACGACCCGGTCCAGCATGTCGATCGTGGGAACGGCAATGACGCATTCCCGCGTGTTTTGCAGGGCCGAGAAGGAATAGTTCCAGGCGCCTGTCGTGATCGCAAATACGGGAGTGAAGTCCATGACCATCGTCCACGAGATGGTCATGACGTTGTTTTTCTCCGCATCGCGCGTGGTGACAAGCACGACGGGCCCCGGCTCGATCAGCGTAAAAGCCCTGCTCAACTTCATCTCGTGCATCGCCCGGCCCCTTACACCGTCGAAAGAAGTCGCACGGGCGACTTTTCTGGAACAAAGGATTTTGCTTATTAAACTTGATTTTCCGCGCGCCGCGCAGCTTCCGGCATCGGCGAGTTCGATAAATTGCTTCAGAAAGCCCAATCAAAGGCGCCGACCCGAAGCCTCGTGTCGGTCGACGACGTCGGCATGGACGGCGCGAAACTCATTACTGGAGAAACACTGTATATCGACGGCGGATATCACATCATCGATTGAAGCCACCTAACAAGGGTTTGCATTTTTGCCGACCCGATCCCAGGTGATCGATACCGAGAACTCATTCGTTTGACGGCAGTCAATGCGCACAACCGACCGTCCGAAATACTGAACGCCGATACTTAAAAAGGGAGAAAAAGAATGACCCATAAAGTGCTTTGTGCCGTAGACGAGACCGACCATTCCAAAAATGCAGTGGCTCAAGCAGCAGAACTAGCCAAGGCCACCGGCTCGGAACTCACGCTACTGGCCGTCAATTTGCCTGTTGGAGCTGAAGGTCGAGGCGCTCCGACGATTTACGCTTGGGAAGATGGCGACGCCGCGCGCGTGCTCAACTCGGCAACTGAGCTCGCGCGGAAGGCAGGCGTCTCCGATCCGAAAGCTGTTTCCGTTAAAAGCCGCGATGCCGCGCGGGCAATTGTTATTTATGCGGAAGACCACGGCGTCGACCACATCGTCGTGGGAACGGGCGGCAAAGGCGCTATCGCGCGCTTCATGCTCGGCTCGGTTTCGAGCGATGTCGTGGCTCGCGCTCACTGTCCAGTGACGATCGCAAGATAGTAGCACAGCAGCAGCGATGTCCCTCAAGGCTTCGCTGCTCTTTTATTGCATCAAAGTGATTTTGAGATCGACGCCGTCGATAATGCGTAAATTTGGATATCTGCGCATGAAAACGATAAAAAATAAAAATGCATACGTGCTGTTGATTGTTGCTGCGGCGTTGATCGGCTGGCTGTCTCTTGGACAGCCGGTCCAACGCGCGTACGCTCAGGACGCGCCGCCGGAACCGAACGCGGACATTGGTGAGTCCCAAACCGATCAGTCACAATCCAGTGGGTCTCAAGCAGATCAGACGCAGACCATCAGCAAAGAGCAGCTCGAGCAGCTTGTCGCGCCGATCGCGCTTTATCCCGATCCCCTGCTCACGCAGGTCTTGATGGCATCGACATATCCTCTCGAAGTCGTGGAGGCAGCCCGCTGGTCGCAAGCCAATCCGAAACTGAAAGGAAAAGCGCTCGAGAACGCCATGCAAAAGCGGTCATGGGACGCGAGCGTCAAATCGTTGACGGCGTTCCCGAGTGTGCTGGCGATGATGAACGAAAAGCTTGATTGGACCCAGCAACTCGGCAATGCGTTTCTCGCGCAGCAACAGGATGTTCTCAGTGCCGTCCAGAGTTTGCGGCAACGGGCTGACGACGCCGGAAAGCTGAAGTCGACGAAGCAACAAACGGTAGCGCGCGATACAAGCGGATCGCAAAATTACATCACGATAGAGCCGACGGAGCCGGACCTCGTCTATGTCCCTGCCTACGATCCGAACGTGGTCTATGGCA
This sequence comes from Hyphomicrobium sp. DY-1, assembly GCF_047497105.1. Classification (NCBI taxonomy): domain Bacteria; kingdom Pseudomonadati; phylum Pseudomonadota; class Alphaproteobacteria; order Hyphomicrobiales; family Hyphomicrobiaceae; genus Hyphomicrobium; species Hyphomicrobium sp. DY-1. The sequence goes on from NZ_CP134870.1 coordinate 4,566,033, forward strand.
CTTGGCCTTATCCCGATTATCCACCGTACTATTGGTATCCACCCGGATATATCGCTGGTCCGGGAATATGGTGGGGAAGCGGCATTCTAGCTGGCGCCGTTCTGTGGGGTATCGCGAACTGGCCGAGGTCGGAACTTTGGATCAACACGAACCGATACAATCGCTGGAATCGAACCAACATAACGAACGGCAGATGGCAGCATAACGTCGTCCATCGAAGGGGCGTACCTTATGCGAACCGTCGTCTCAACGACCAGTTCCGCCGGCCTTATCAAGGCAATTTCTCGGCCTCTCGCGAGCAGTTCCGAGGACGAGCCGATGCGGGCCGCGCAGCACTGGCAGGCGCCGCGGGTGGTGCGCTGGCAGGACAAGCCCTCAAAAATCGGCCTGCACAGCGCCCGGCGGGAGCCGATCGTCAAGCCCGTCCGAGGCCAACAGCCTTTGATCGCCCGGCCGCCGGGCAAAATGTTCGCCGTTCCAGCGCACGCGGCAGAGCAAGCCGGACCGCCTCGTTCAACCGCGGCGGCTTCCGTGGCGGGAACTTCAGGGGCGTAGGCGGTTTCCGAGGAGGCGGAGGTGGCTTCCGGGGAGGCGGAGGACGCGGCGGCGGGCGGCGGTCTGATATCAGAGTGAAGCACGAAGTCGTTTTGCTCGGCCGACTTTCGAATGGCATTGGCTTCTATCGCTTTGCATACAACGGCGACACGAAGCTCTATGTCGGCGTCATCGCCCAAGAAGCGAGAAAAGTTGCTCCGCGCACTGTTGCTCGCGATCCGCAAGGATACCTGACCGTCAATTACGACCGGCTCGGCGTTCCATTCGAAACGTACCAAAGCTGGCTCGCGTCGGGCGGCAAAATTCCCCAACTTGATCCGCGTTAGGCCGGGAGGATCCGGACATGCTTGCGTTGCGCGACCTCAAGAAATTCATGATGTTCCTTTGTGCTGTTCCTTTGCTGCTGACCGGGCCGCATGCCACAGCATTCGGAGCCGAACTGAAGACATTTGCTACGCCGGAGGACGCTGCCAAGGCGCTCGTCGAGGCAGCGAAGTCCGACGATCAAAAAGCGCTTCTGGCGATACTTGGCCCCTCGCTCAAGCAGTGGATCGAATCCGGAGATCCCGTTGCAGATCGCGCGGCCAAAGATAAATTCGTGAAGGATTACGAACAGAAGCAATCCATAGACACCGACGAAAAAGACAAGGCAGTACTGATCATCGGCGACGACGACTTCCCCTTCCCGATTCCGATCGTAAAAAAGGACAACGAGTGGGCATTCGATCCCGAACAGGGCAAACAAGAAATCATCGACCGCCGCGTCGGCACAAACGAACTCGACACAATTCAGACACTCCTCGCCATCGCGGACGCGCAGAACGATTACGTCGAACTTAATCCGCTAGGCAAAGGAGCACCCGCCTACGCGCGGCGCTTCATCAGCTCACCCGATAAGCATGACGGCCTCTATTGGCCGCCCGGCAGTGGGTCGCAGTCGGAAAGTCCATTAGGACCGTTCGTAGCCGACGCCGTGACGGCCGGTTACAAGCCATCGTCCGAGGGCGGAGACACGTCGCAAAATCCCTATCACGGCTACTACTTCCGCATGCTGACGGCCCAAGGCGCACACGCTCCTGGCGGAGCCTACTCCTATCTCGTAAACGGCAGAATGATCGGTGGCTTCGCCGTCATCGCGTGGCCGGCAAAATACGGCGCGTCGGGCTACAAGACGTTTATGATCAATCAGGACCAGACGGTTTATGAATCCGATCTCGGCCCGGATACCGCCGCGGAAGTTCAGGGCATCCGCACGTTTGATCCCGACGAAGATTGGAAAAAGGTCAGCACGAATTAGGCCCAAGCTGCACCGGAGTTGCGGAGCATTGCACAGCGAAGGAATGACTGAGAGGCACGAGGCAATCGAATGGCCACCAGCTTCGTCAAACGGCTCGCCGTAATGGTGCTCGGCGCTATCCTCGTCGTATTAGCCGTAGTCATGTGGGCGTATGCGACCAACGTCATGACTTCATTGGTCGAACATTTTTGGTGCAAATTGGCGGGGCCGGAGGTTTGTCGAACACGCGGTTACCAACATTTTATCATCTGGATGGTTCTTGGAATTTTCAATCTTGTCGTATTGGGTTTCCTCAACGATCGGGCTCGTGCTCGACCGCATGGCTAGCATGTCGAGTTGGTCAATTAGAATGCAATAGCCCCCGACGCTTGCCTCAGCTACGCATTTAACGTCTGCTTTGATCGAGTTAACGGACAATGCCAGCAAAGCGCGTCCGCTATTAGACCACGCCAAGCCATCTTCAGCTTTCTCGGCATCACAACAGTATCGATATGGCCGCCTTGTCCAAATAGCAGAAATTGGGCACTATCGTTTCGTGTGGGCTCAGCTCGACGCAGAGCATGTCCGCTTATTCGACCAATTCGATCTCGCTTGGTCTCCACGTCTTGGCGAAAAATGGCTCAAGCGGACTGTAAAGGCGCAGGATCGTGAACCAGCCCTTCCCTGGCGTAGTTTGAATCCAGTTGCCGCGACTGACGTCTTTGGGTTGAGCCGGACTGAAATAGACCGTGGTTGAGCCGTCCGCATCCGGTCCAGCGGCCGGAGACGGGTAGCTCTGGCTGCCGGCGCGCGAATAGCGCTGCGGCGTTTCGAGCATCGATCTGGTCATCGTGTCGTATACCGTAAGTGACCAGAAATTTTTCTCTGGGATGCCCTTAGGCAAGGTCACTTTGTAAGTTTTAGATCCATCGAAGTGGTTCTTGTTCGCATCCGACATCGCCAGCAAATATTGTGAGCCAATGCCCGGCAGGCGCATCGCCATCGCCGGTGTGATGCCAGTGACGCCGTAGAAGAAGTTCGTGCGCGCATCCATCGTACGATAGCCCGTCGGCGGGAACGGCTTGACCCCTTCGCGCGTGATCATCGGGATCGGTGTCTCGAACTCATATCCTGTCTCGAACAGATAGTTCGACCAGGACGAATTCGGATAATAGAACCAGCGCGGGTCCCGAGGATTCAAGAACAGCGTGCGCGACGTGGCATTCGCAAGTGCCAACGCATCGGTCATGATCTTCTTCATCCGCGCGTCGGGCGCGAACGGCTTACCCTTGACGATGCCGAGGGCTGCAATCGGACCCATGAGTTCCGCGTCAAGCGACGTTGCAGGTTCTTTCTGCACGACCTCGTTGAGCCTCTCGTAAAATGTCCAGTCGTTCGGCGGAATGGTGTTTATCACCTTGCCGCTGCCTTCGTGAAACACCGTCGGCGGGGGCTCAGTCACCCGACCCAGCTTGGCCTCGCCAGCCAGGAAGGACGCAATGGGAGTGCCGACACCACCCGGTTCGTAGGGATAGACCTTCGTGAATTTGCGGATACTTTCGACAACGGGTTTTGGATCGCTGTGGTTTTCCAAAAACGAACGGCCAAACCAGACGATGGTGTTGGTGCGGGCGCGCGCAATGAAATAGGCGCCGTCCGGGAGCTGCCCCTTGTAGTCGGGCGGCACGATCAGATACTTCCCGCCCTCTCCGCGATCGGGCCCGGGCACGCCGAGGTCAATGACCCAGCGGAACCAAGCGTCCTGAACTGCACCTAAGAATTGCGGTGGCGTTTCCACCACTACGGGCCCGTTGCTGAGATCGAGCGAGCCCATGACATAGATCGTGTCAGCATTGGCCGTGAGGAAAAGCGATTTTGAATCCATCAGGTTGGAGAAGACGAGCACCTCGTTATCCTTGACTCCAATCTCATGCATGCCTCTCCGCAATGCATCGATGCTGACCCCCCGCATGTTATCCATGAATGCGCGGTACGCGTAAGTAAGGTCAAGGTTGTCATAGAGTTTTTGCGAGGTGGCTTTGTCCGGCACACCGTCTTTGAATTCCAGGGTGCCAATCGAGGTCTCGAGCTTGTCCGGGGTCACCAGCGAAGGCGGCAGGTCTGAGGCCGACGCAACGCCACCAACAAAATTTGTTATTGCGAGTGACATAAGAAGAGCGCCGCATTTGCCGAATGTCGTTTTCATAGTTCGCTCTCGATTTTCAGGAAATTTTGAGTCCGGTCTGTGGGACGTGCATGCCATTTGATCCAGAGTTTGGCACTTGGACAGTCAGAAACGTGATTCGGGAATTGGTGATTTAGGGGCAATACGAATACAATGTAACATCACGGTGAGTCCGCCACTATCCAGAACCTGCAAAATAAGAGCGCTGAGATCAGTAAATGCGCGCTAACGTAAACAGGCTCGAACTCGTTGGCGTTCAAGACAATTGCTACGACGATTTCGATTTAATGGCTCAGGATGCCCGAGAGTGGGACATCCACTATGAGCAGATTGGAGCCGGCACCTTTTCCGGACGGATGACGCAAGTTATTCTCACGTCGCTTCAACTCGGCAGAGTGCGATGGTCTCCGGGTATTCTAGACCAGGGCACGGCCCCCATAGGGAATTGGGTTGTGGCGCTACCGGTCGCAGCCGAAGGCTCGCTGCACATCCGGGGCCGACCGGCCAGCGCCAGCGAGCCACTATTTGTTCCCGCTGGCGAAGATATTGCGTTCGCGGCGAACGGCCGGACGGACCTGATGGTTGTCGCGATTGACACGACACAAATCGAGCACTGGATGCGAATGCGCCGCGGAACTGACGGTATCGATCGGCAGACTCTCCAATCTTGGCCGATCAGTGGGCACGAAGTCGCGCAGCGCGCACTACTCCTGAAGGAGACGCTAAATTTACTCTTGAATCAGGGGCCCAATGCTCGCCAGGACGTTCTCAACGCAGCACATTCGATGGTGCTCGACACGGTGCTTGCTATCGTGCCCTCATTCGAGCTTGTTGAGCCGCTGCATCGCCGCGCCAAAGTTTCGGCGGCCCTGCGAACACTACTTAAGGAGAACCTCGAAGGCCATATGACAGTGGCCGATCTCTGCGCGAGAATGGCGGTCCGTGAACGCACGCTTTATATGGCTTGCCAAGAGGCTTTCGGCAAACCTCCCAAACGACTGTTACATGAAATGCGCTTGAACGCGGTCAAGCGACAGCTCTCCCAGCCTTCCGAACAAACTGATGTGACTTCGGTCGCGTTGCGATTTGGATTCTTGCATCTGGGTCGGTTCGCAGTCGATTACCGTAATCAATTCGGCGAGCGTCCCTCACAGACGCTCATACGGGCGCGAGGAGAACGTTCCGTCTAGCGCCGCTAACATCCAAGACAGACTAGCCGCCTTCTTGTCGGGCCACAGGAGTCGATGACGATAGCTTGGCGGCGCATGTATTTTTTCAGAAGTGCAGCGTAGAGCCAATGACGGGGCCCTGCTGGAGGACATCGTATTCGTATCTCGATGTTCCGGAGCCCTGCGAGTAGTCGACCGACAGCGCGCGGTACCCGACATAGCCATCGAGGACATGGCCATAGAGCGTACATATCTGCCAGTTATACGTCGCCAGGACTTGCCAGGAAAAATCGCTTCCGACTCCAAAGCCTCCAAAATCAGCGCGAACAACAAGCTCCTCGTGAGGGCCGAGTTGGTTTCTCACGCGCAGGCCGACAAACGGATCCACCCAATCAACCGATCCCGATTTCGCGACCCACCGGTTATTTTCGAGTACGAGCCCCGCAAGGTTGCCGGAGGTGACAGTACTGGCTGAAATCTCAGCGTCTTGATGCCAATAGCGAGCACCGGCCAAGACATCCAATGCCGTTGTGCCGGAAAGCACGGGGTTGCGATCGGCCCAAATTTCATACGCGCCGCCTGCCTCAACGGTTACTTGCGTATAGTCAGCTGAAACATTTCCTGAAAAGTCTAAGTTTCGCCGGTCCGCGTCGAAGCCCCGCGAACCGCTGAGGCTTGCATAAACGACGTCATTGAATAGCCCGATAGGTCCTTTGCGCGCTTCAGCATAGCTCATCCATGCCGGTAGCGTGGACCAATCGAGATGTCCGAAGACATCGCTGGGATCGACGTTCACGTCGAAACTCCGCCCTTTGACAACGGAGTTTCCACTCATCCATGGGATCCAGCCATAGCTCGTGAAGACAAACGACCAGCCGTCGGCGCTTTGGACGGATTCTGCGCGCGCTGCTGTTCCTTGCCCGAGATCCGCGCCGAAACCGGTGTCGGCATATCCGAATGCGCCGCAGAAAAGCGCGACAACAACGGAGGTCATGCGATTGGTGGATAAATCCATTTGTCAGACCGCCTCACGAAGCCGGGACCATGATTCGAAATCTATCATTCCACGGTGTGAAACGCCGTCACCGATCTGCTACATCCTACGTATGCAAATTAAAGTCTCGACCGAGCGAGATTGAGCTTTTCCGTCAGATCAATGCGAAACGCATTGCGCGCTGGATGACAATCTTCTCGGGCTATTTCGTATTTCTATTTTGCAGAATTTGGATAGTGCAGAACGACAAGCACACTCGCAGTCAAAGTTCGCGGGCGCATGAAGTCATCGAATTCGATCTTTTAACGTCATTTCGCAATGTGGAGACTAATGTATTTGACGCTGCATCATTTCCCCGAGAACGTGATCGCCAAGGCGGCGGATGGGGCTGGTCACCACGTGTTCGAGGGAGATCGAGCATGTATGGTGTCGTTTTGGTTGCCGAAAGCATGCGCCCGCGCGATGGGCCGTCCGCCGCGTGACGGTACTCTTAAGCACCTTTTGGTTTTCGGGAATGCGCGCTGTCTTCGCTTCACTCAGCGTTGTTCGCCGTAGCCCCTTCATTAAATTTCTCATCGAAAACCATGGCGAGTGCTGACGAACTGTTAGGGCAGTTTCACGAGTTCCAGCGTGGGTATCAACGATCTCATCGCGGCGTCGCCATTCTGGGCCTAAAGAACGGACAACCGGTTTCTCGAGACCGAAGGCGGAAGTTAGCTTATCCGAGAGACCGTCGCGTCAACGGCAAAAGAAAGTCCACCAAATGTTTAGGCATCGCGCCACATCCAAAATAGCTGCAGTTGCTATTGTAACGATCCTTCTCGGTGCCTCGGCGCAAGCCGTACAGGCCTGCACCGGCATTCGTCTCATTGCGGAAGACGGCACCGTCGTTCACGCCCGGACTTTAGAATTCGCTACCGATATTCACTCCGAACTCATAATGGTCCCGCGCGGCTATGCGCGGATTGGCACCACTCCAGACGGAAAAGAAGGACTGAAGTGGACGACCAAGTACGCAAGTGTCGGAATGAACGGCGTCGGACTTCCGATCTTGTTCGATGGACTTAACGAAAAGGGCCTAGCCGCCGGAATGTTCTACTTTCCAACCTCCGCCGGATACATGCCTTACACTCAGGGCGACGCGGGCAAGACCATTGCGCAGTGGGAAGTCGCGTCGTGGATTCTGGAGAACTTCGCCACCGTCGAAGAGGTTAAAGCCAACATTGCTAGCGTAGTCGTCCCAGCCGTTGTGTTCGCTGGATGGGGCTTCGCGCCCGAGGCCCACTACATCGTGCATGATGCTGCAGGCAAGAGCATCGTCATCGAGTATGTGGGCGGCAAGCTCAACGTCTACGATAATCCACTGGGTGTGATTACCAACTCGCCAGCGTTTGACTGGCATATGACAAACCTTCGCAACTTCGTGAATTACTCGATGACGAACGCGCCGCCCGTGCATCTAGGCGCCCTCACACTGCTACCGACGGGTCAGGGCTCCGGCATGGCGGGCCTTCCGGGAGACTTCACGCCACCGTCGCGCTTTGTTCGAGCGGTCGCCTTCAGTCAGTCGGTCTTTCCGTCAAAGACCGGGCGCGATGCCATTCTGCAAGCCTTCCACATCCTAAACCAATTCGACATACCAAAAGGTGCCGCCCGCGAGCAGAAAGACGAGCACGGAAATATCCCTGCCGACTATACCTTGTGGACCTCGGCCAGCGATCTCAAGACAAAGCAGTACTTTTTCCGCACCCACGAGAACAGCCAGATCCGCATGGTCGATCTGATGAAGATGGACATCGACGGCAAGGGCATCGTCAAAATCTCGATCTCGGGCGACGAGGTCATAAAATCGCTAACGCCATGAACGAACGCGACGGTAACATGCGTTTAAGAACTCTGCTTCTGTTGTCAGGCATTGGATTTCTGACCGTTACAACGCCGATTAGTGCGAGGATATCTTCAGCAGCGATCCTGCATATGCTGGACACGGACAACGATGCTACCGTTGATCTTGCCGAAGCTAGGCAAGCCGGGGCTGCGGTGTTCGACCGACTCGATTCCGACAAAGATGGCACTTTGAATATCGACGAACTGAGTGGCCGTCTTACCAAAGAAGAAATCGAGGCAGGCAACCCAGGCCACAAAGACAATCTAACCAGAGATCAGTACTTGGCGATCGTGGATCTGCGATTCAAAGGCGTCGATTCAAGTCACGATCAAAAACTCGACATTCAAGAACTTTCGTCTCCATCTGGCGAGAGCTTGGTCAAACTCATCGTCTATCGCATTCTTATCTAGGTCTGCGAATTCTTGCCTTGGACATGTGCGGCAATGCCTTAGACGCCCGACCGCCTTCAACTGATCTTATGCCCCATTCGCCAGATGTCTGTTCTTGGAGGCATTGCTGACGCGATGTCTGCTCATCAGGAGACCATGCGCTTTCGACAATAAGACTTCCGCTTTCTCGACATTCCGGTCGTAGTTCGAAGGGTCATGCTGCGGCTGGTCAAGTCAGCTTCTGGGATATAGATTCCCCCACTGGGAGTGGTCCTAAACGACCTGTGGCCGGCACGAAAAAGCCTCAAAAATCGGGGCGAAGCGGACATTTGGCTTCGGAAATCACCAAGCATTCCAAGGCCGCTCGCGCTAGGTGGCCTCGCGCGTTGAGATCGCAGCGTAGATCTTACGCTTTTTGACGACGGCCACGGTCAAATCGTACATCGATTGCAAGTTCATCCAGAACTCAGCCGACCCACCGAAATACTGCGCCAGCCGGATCGCCGTGTCCGCCGTCATGCCGCGTCGCTTCGCGATGATCTCTGTCAGGCGATTGGCCGGCACGCCAATCTCCTTCGCAAGCGCCCGCGCGCTCATGTCGAGCGGCTTCAGGAACTCTTCGTCCAGCATCTCGCCTGGGTGCGTTGTGACCCGTTTCATGTCGAGCAGACTTGGCGCGGGATAAGTCGTCTTCGTCATGGCTTCGTCCTCAGCGATAATCCGTGATCTCAACTTCGTTCGGGCCAGCATCCGTCCATTTGAAGCAGACCCGCCATCGAATGTGCATGCGGATCGAGTGCTGCCCCCTCTCTGTCACCCGTGAGCAGTTCCAGTCGATTGCCGGGAGGAACGCCCATGTCGGCCAGATGCTTCGCCGCTGCAAGCTGACCGAGCGTGCGTTCAGCGATGGCGCTGACCTTCTGCCAGCCTTTTCTGGTTTTGCCCGTCCGATAAGCGGAAGTGATTCAGACGATCTTCCGAGATAGGCTACGCGCTTGGAAGCGCCTTCCCCGATCGCACCCTGTTCGCACCGAAGGAATTTTTTGACCGAAGGGCGATCCGGACAACCTATTGAATTAATTGGCGATCCCGGCAGGACTTGAACCTGCGACCCTCTGCTTAGAAGTTCTGTGACCGCCTTTAAAAATCAACAACTTACAAGTCGCACGACCTGGGTTTTGCCGGGTTTGTCCGGGAAAAGTCGCACGGATGTTGTCTCGCTAGAACAGCAGGCCGGGCGCTACTCCGGCTGTTGGCAGTCTTGTCGTCCGAGTACGCTCGTGGCTGCCGGAACGGTACACCCTGACAATCGGGAATTCCGCGTGTCTGCTCTCCACGCCGCTGCTGTTCTAGCGAGACATACTACAGCGCGATGCCCTCCCGTTCCATCCAGGCGCGCACCTTGGCGATCGCAGCGTCGGCCATGCGATCGTTGACGGCCAGGTAGTGCTTCAGAACTTTGTGGATCGTGTCGAGCTCGTGGCCGGTGATCGAGTGGATCTCGACGATCGTGCATTCGGCTTCGGCCAGGCGCGTTACTGCCGTGTCACGCAGGTCGAGATAGAGCTTGCCGAGGATCGACGGATCCTCGCTGCCGGCCTCGCGCTGCTGATCGGCGACAGCCGCTTTCACCTTGCGAAAATCCTTGCCGAACGTCTCGCGCGAGTATTGCTTGCCCCGCGTGTCGCGCACGAGCTGGCCGGTCAATTGGATCTCAGCGACCTGGCCGGCGCGCCGGCGAGCTTTGATCTTCTCGATGCGATCGGCGAGCTGCGGCGTGAACGGCACGGAGACGCGCGCGTTCGTCTTGCCCTGCTTGAACCTGGCGCGCCCGTTTTCCGCAGACACGAATTCGAGAAGCAAAACGTCGCTCTGGCGCTGGCCGGTGTGGAGGCCGATGACGACGGCATCGGCGACGCCGGTAAATCCCATCGCGTCGGCCTTCTCGACGAAAGCGACGATTTCTGTCGGCGTCCAGACGACGATGCGCGGCGCGGTCTTCTTGAGCTTCAGCGCGCGCGCAGGATTGGTGGTGCGCCAGCCCTTCATCACGCCATAGGAAAACATCGAGCGCACGGCCGACAGCGTTGAGTTCGCCATCGTGTGCCCGCGCGTCTTGTAAAGCTCTTCCCAGAACGAAAACATGTCGGACTGCTGCAGCGCTGCGACCGATACCGATCCGAGCGTCTTGCCGCTTTTGTCGAGCGCGGTGGCGAGGAAAATTTCGATCTTCGATTTGTAGTCGCGCCGCGTGAGGTGCTTGAGCTCGAGATAGGCCGGGCTTGCGCGATAGACTTCCCAAAGATGCTTGCAGGTTCGCGGCGCCGCCTTGTTCACCTTCGGCATCGCGCTCGGCGCGTTGCCGCCGGCGCGCCAGATCGCGACCTCATCGTTGAGCGTCTTCGCCGCGGCGATCGCCGCCTCGAGGCCGAGGAAGACGCCGGCATCGTCTTTCAGATCGCGCGCGCGGAAGGCGTGGCGCAGACGCGGACCTGGTTCCCAACGCGGGCGGCCGTCGCGCCATTTCAGATAGGGTGGCAGGCGAAAACTCATTTGCGCTTGTCCTTTTTCTGATCGGCGCGGTCGATGAGCCGACGGATCATCTCGGCGCGGGACGGTAAGTCATCTTCGTTTTTGCGGAGCTGATCCAACGCTGCGAGCGCCTGCGCTGAGATCCGGATTGCGATCTGCGTGTCTTGTGCCATCGCGGCTACAGATACGCGCAAATGCATCCCATGTCAACAATGCTATTGACATATACCATGGGATGCAATACAGCAAGGTGGCCCGGCCGGCGCAGCAACGCCGACCAGGGCCTAGACACCGAACCTTCTGACACAAGGAACGATATCCATGGAAAGACATACGACAGCGGGGGGCGAGCTGCCAGCGGCAGCGCGCCTTCTCGCCTTTTTCGCCGGCTGCGCCTTTGCCGCCGGCGCTCTGATGATCCTGCTCGGCAAGGATCTGCTGCACCCCTTCGCCTGGGATGCTTCGCAATGGCTGACGATCCTGATGGTCTTCGGCACCACGGTCGCCGGCGAGCTGATGTTCTTCGCCGGCCTCAAGCATTTGGGATCGGCGATCGGCTTCCTCGCCTTGTTCCTGGCCGGAACCAGCCTCGTCGTCTATTCGTCGGTCGGCCGCCAGGTCGAGACGGCGGGAACGGCGACGCTGTCGATCGAGGACATCAATGCCACGATCGCCGAGAAGAAGGCCGATCTGACATCGGCGCGGGCTCGCAAGGCCTACGCCGAAGCGCAGGTGCAGAAGACGATGACGGGCAGCTATTGCGGCCGCAGCTGCAAGGACTGGAAGCAAAACGCCAAGGACGTCGGCATGGCGATCCAGCAGCTCGAGGCGGACATCGCCGATCTCGGGCCGCAGAAGCCCGTCAACGCCCAGGCCGCGGCGATGGCGGATTTCGTGCTGCTGTTCCCTATCCCCGCCTCCAAGCCGCAGATCGTGGCGTTCCTGACGCTGCTGGTGCCCTTCTTCAAGACGCTGTTCTTTGAGATCGGCGCGATCGTCAGCTTCGGCTTCGCTTTCCGACCGAACGGCAAGGTTGCAAAGACACCGGATGAAAGGTTTTCCGAGATCAAGGCCGAGGCGCTGAAGTCGATCGAGCCCTCGCCGCTGGTGGCAATGTTTTCCGGTGAGCTGCCGGAGCCGCCGACGCCTAGCGGCCCAGGAAATCCGGGCGGTGGTGGCCGGAAAACGTCGCAGAAACGTTTTCCGGCAAACGTTGTACCGATCACCGGAAAACATCCCGTTGAGCGAGCGCTGGAAATCAACGGCGGCGCCGTTAGTAGCAATCGAGAGCTGGCAAACCTGCTTTCGGTTTCCGACGGCGAGGCCAGCAAAAGCTGGCGGGAAATCGAGGACCGCCTGATCGTAACGCGTAGCGGTCGAAACGTTTGCCTCGCTCTCAGAGCGTAAGTGTTCGCGTTGGCGTTGGGCCGCCCCTGGCAAAGCTGGGGGCGGCTTTTTCATTTGGGATCGATCGCGATCGTCCGGACGCGCAGCTGTTTCAGCGCGATCGGCTCTGGCGCCGCGAATTGATAAACCTGAATGCTGGCCACGCCCAGGCATGCGAGGCCGAGAAGCTGGCGCAAGAAGCGGCGGTTGGCTGTCATGCCCGAGCTCGCTTCGCTTTGCGGGCTGCGTGCCTCAACTTGGCGATCGTCATGATCGCAGGCCTCACGTCGGGATGCGCCTGGTCGTAAGGAAGGCGGGAACGTGCGCCGAGAGCGGGCAAGATATTGCGCGGCACTGGCGCCCAATTCGACGGATCGCAATTTGTCCTGTCGCCGTCCAAGCACTTCAGAGCATGGCCCTCGGGCACGGGACCGTTTTGCTTTTCCCATAGCCATTTGTGCTTCAATACGTATCGTCGCTCGAAGCCGGTATGCGGATTGCGCTCGTCGACGCTGATCTCAAGGTATCCGTCTTTCGAGATCCGCTCATGGCCAAGGTACTTCGTGTTGTGCGGAAGCTGTCCCTTTTTGAACTGCGTGCGCCGAGCATTCGGATGCCGGCCGCCTTTCCCCGGCGGGCAAGGCTTGCCCTTATTCGCAGGTTCCGAACCTTTTTCGAACCGACCGGTGCGGCCCGTCTTCCAGCCCTTTCTTTGGCGCAGGCAATTCAGATTTTGGGCGGACACGTCATCTCGATCGAAAGCGGCGCAAAACTCTCGATGATAGTCCGAGATGACCATGAGACGGTTTGCCTGCAGCCATGCCATCTCGTCGTCGCTGTAGCGAATGCGGCTCCCCTTCATGATTTGCTGCCCTCGATCATCGTCGCGGGGAGATGGCCTACGATCGTGCCCCCATGTTCGGCGACGAGCCTCGCGCCCTTCAGCGCGATGTCAGCGTTCGCGATGATCTCTTTGGAAACGGCGACAATCGCTTCAGTGCGCTTGACTTCGGCATCGATCCGATCCGCGGTAAGGTTCTCATCGCCGAGCCGTTCAAGCTGTGCGAACAGATGATTATTGAGGTCGATAAGTTTGTTCTTCAAAATGCAATCCCCCTGCTTGATCCACGCCTCCGTTATGCCGGCACCTTCATTGGCCATTGCTGCGTCTCGAGGAAGAAGGCGATCGTGGCGCGCGCGGTGCGGGCGATCGTCGACGCCAGGTCGCGGGCGGCATCGCCGTCAGCGAAGGGTCCGAACTGCTCGTGTTGCTTGCCGTCGTACATGATGCGCACGAAATATTCGTCGCCGATGTGGACGACGTGCGTCTCGATGGTGATCGATTGTTCTTTCGTCACGACTTGCCTCCCTCGGATTTGCCGCGCACGAGCGCATTGAAGTCGCGGACGCCTTCGAAGGCGCCCTCGTCGATCTGTCGGTGAATAAACGCGCTCTGGACTTCCAGGCGCGCCAACTCGGCAGACGTCAGTTCGGCGTGCGCCGCTTCAACCCTGGCGCCATAATCGCTGCGGACTTCGGCCAGGTGCTTTTCAAGACGCGCGATCGTCGCCTTCGTTTCCGCCTCGGTGGCGTCGATGACGGCCTTCGCCTCGACCTCGATCTTGCTGAGCTCGCCTTGGGCGGTGACGACGCGGGCAGTCGCGCGGACCGAATTGTCGAAAAGGGTCATCAGCGGCACGGCGCGCACATTCGATCCCGGCTGCGTTTTGTCGGCGGCGTTCAACAGATCTGAGAACGCGAAGCGGCCCGACGGATTATCGGTGCGGTTGAAAATGCCCATTACGCGGCCTCCTTTGCCGCATATCGAGGCCGGAAATGGTTTTGCAGCTTGCCCGTTTCTCGATCGAGGTGACGGGAAATCCCGAAAACGTCGTGCAAAAAATTGAAGTTGTCGGCCGCCAACAGCCGATCAAGATCGAGGGGGCAGCCGTTCGCGATGGTGGCATGAAGATCCATTGTCGTTGACAAGTGGTCGAGTTTCTCACCGTGATCTGCAGCAAGCGCCACAGCGCGCGTGACGACGCGACGAACAAGCTTTTCCTCGCGTTTAGAGACATCAAAACGGACCATAGATTTTCCCCTTCTGCTGCAATGCCGCGCGTCCGGCCGGCTTCGCGAAGCGATGTCGGACGCGCAAAAGAAAAAGGGGCAGGCAATGCCCTCGCTCAGTTTGAATTGCCCGCCCCGCCCCCGCTGCGTGGACCGCAGGGAAACTCGCGCGCTCGGAGGAAATTTGAGCGCGCGAGGAAAATCAGTCGTCGACGGTGACGCCGAGCGCTTCAATCTCATTCAGTGTGCGATTGAGGCGCCCTTGAAACATGCGGCTAATGGCATCTTGGATTTCGGTGAATGCCGTCGCCTCATCTTCAAGTATGGTCTCCTTCCGGAGTTCAGCCACGACGGCGTCCTTGTCCGAAGGAGAAGTCGTGTCGAATATCGTGAAGCGCCTGACGAGCGGGCCATCGCACTGACGGAGATAAGTTTCCAGCTCCCTGCGATATTCCATCAGCTCGCCGAGCTTTTTGTAATTTGAGGTCTTCATCCCCGGCCCCCATGCGAAAAACGTTGGTCGAGCGCGGCGCGATCGGCGGCGATGGCGTCGAGCTGGTCGAGATCCTGCGGCGTCAGCGCCGCGTCTTGCGCGATGCGAAAGGCGGCCGCGACGGCGCGCTGCTGCGCCGTTAGCTTGCGATCGAGGATGGCGTAGAACTGCGCCGCGGACCAGGTGACGTGCCCGCTCTCGAGGATCGGCGCCGGGATCTTCTTCTCCTTGACGAGCTCGCGCCAATTCGCATGCACCCACTCGGCGGTGCGCCCAAATTCACGGCCGACGTCGGCGGCTGTTAAAGAACGCCTCATTTGCTGGCCTCCGTGAGAGCATCGTGCGCTCTCGAGATTATGCCTTCGAGATACGCTGCACGTTCGACGTCCTCGTCTCTCATTGTGGACCTGTCCGGCACGCCATCGCGAATTACCGAGCAGCAAAGCAGATGCTCCGCCAAGTCCGCTTCGATGTGGGCTTTTGCGTCCTCGAGCGCCTCGATCAGCAATTGAAAGCTATTCTCGGCTCGAACAATAAACGCGGCGTTGGCAGCAACCTCGCTGGGCGGCCGAAGGTTAGAAACCACGGCGGCTACAGCTAATCTATCTGCCGGATGGTGAATGTTGAAATCGCCAAACTCATCGGGTCCTTCGGCAAACCACGGGCCGGCCGTTTTGCATTGTGACGTCATGCCTTGCTGGCCTCTTTGAGCTGTTCGCGGAGCGCGATTTGGTCGGCGGAAAGCGGAAAGCCGCGGACCGCGTCGACCTCGGTGGCGATGGCGAAAAAGCAATCGGGGAAAGCGTCGAGCGCCATAGCTTCGGCGTGCGTGGCGTTCAGTGCGCGGAACGTTGCGGTGCGCTGGATGTCGGTGCCGGCGACGCGGGCGCGGACTGAGAAACACTTGCGCGGCAGCTCGGGCGGATCGTTACGGCGCCGGCGGAGCATGCCGCCATGATCGCGAGGATGTGTCATCCGCGCCTCCGATCGGCGTAGTCGGACAAAAAAGCGATGGCTAGTCCGATGCCGATCGAGACGGCGATCATCAGAAGAATAAAAAAACCAGGGTAGGCATCAGCAAAATCGAGAATGCTGCTCATGGACGAAACGCTCCAGGCTGCTTAAAAAAATCCAGCCGCCGCGCCGGGAAGAAGGTAGTTAGGGACTGCGAGGTGACCTTCACGCGGCGGCTGCATCACCGAAGTGGGGAATAGGTGACAGCACAGAAGCTAATTCAAAATACGATTACTGCAATCTGAAAATTGCATTTGTGCAAATTTTGCGGGTGATGAGCGCCACAAGCGGTGCGCAAAAGTGGCGCCGATCAGTCTAAAAAATGTTGGTATACAAAAAATTAATAGCCGCGCACGCGCCATGAGCGGACGACGACACCCCAGATTGACACGTTGACGTTGTCCACAGGCCGCGGCTTCTCTCGCAAGCGATCGTCCATCGTCGCCGTCGTGAGGTAGGGCGGATCGTAGAGGCGCAGAACGGTGTCGGCTCCGGGCCGCGCCGTACGCAGGATCTGCGCGACGACGATATCGTTCGGCCTCGGCATGACGCTGCTGTCCGCCCGCACGAAGTCGCCCGGCAGATAGCCCGCCAGCTCGAGCACGCGGCTCTTGATCTGCCAGTCGGCCTGGGTCGGAGACAGGGGCGTGTCGGCGTCCTTCGGGGAGGCCAGCGCCATTTCCTCTTCCGAAAACCCTGGAATGAATTCGTCAGGCTTTGCCGGGCTCTGGCCGCCGTAGCTCTGAGGCCAAGGATACCCGAACGCGTCGACGATCTTCTGGATCGACCGGCGCTCGAGGCCAGACGGGTTTTCCTCATCAAGCGCGCGCAGGATGGTCGACGGGGACAGGCCTGCCGTCTTCGCTAGCGGCGTCGGCTTAAGTTTGGTCGCGCGCATAACCTCGCGCAGCCAATAGCGGATTTGCTCGTCATGGTTGTCCAGGGAAGTTCTCTTTTTCGACTTGGGAAAAGTTGCAGAGGCGGTATTTTTCGGTTCGCTTCCCGCACTGTGCATAAGTCGGGCCGCGGTGCGAATATGTTTTCTTGCAACTTGACTATTCGTTAATTTGGATTTCTAAATTCGATTTATGCAAATCGCCGATCGCATTTCCGAACTTCAGAAACGGGCCGCACGGATCAACCTGCTGTGGACGCCGACTTGCAAAGAAGCCGGCGTCAGCTGGGCCAACGTCCGCGCCTGGCAGGACGGCACCCGCAGCCCGACCGTCCGAAACCTCGACAAGACCTTGGCGGCACTTGAACGCGTGATCGCCGAGCATGAGCAGAAAATTCTCAAGGACCTGACGTCGCAAAGTGTGACGTCTGCGGATCAAAACGAGCGTCGCGCGTCATAGCCGTGTGGGCGGTGCGCCCGATCGGCCGTCTTCAGTTTCAGTTGCGTTCTGTCCAACCGCTTCAATCGGGAGCTTGCCGCATGTCGGCTTCAGAACGTCATTCATCAGCACGCGCACCAAACGCACTCGGCATCTCGCGCCGGCCGCTTGGTTCGCAAGCGCCACTGGCGCAGGTGCTGTGCTCAATCGTCGGCACGGCGCCGCTCGATCCGCGCGCGCCGTCGCTCACTGTCTGCCGTCTCGCAGATGGTCAGTACGCTGTTTGTGAGACAACGGCGCACGAGACGCTGATCATCGGCGAACCGCTGCGCCTGCAGGACGCCGTGGATCTCGCGATGTGCGTTTTGCGCGGAGATCCGGACGTCGCTGGTCATCCGTACACCGCCCACGCGATCGCCACCGCGTTGCTCGCCATGCTGGCCGGCGCGGCGCTGACGGCGCAAGAGGCGCAGCTCGGCGAAGCCGGCGGCATCGTGGTGCCGTTTCCTGCTGCGCGAGGTGCATCATGAGCGCCGAGCTCTTCCGCCGCCTGGCGAAGAACGCCGATCGCTTCTTGACCGCGTGCGCCTTTCAGGCCGCGCTCGGCGTCGCGACACATGAGGCCGGCATCGCGCCCGAAGACGTCAAGAAACCGCGGCGGGGAAATCAAAACCGCCGCGAGGCCGCAACGGCCGCGCTGCAGGAGGCGATCTATCTGACGGTCGTGCATTACGAGCGGCCGCAGCGCTCCGTCTCGCGTGCGATCGGGCTGACGCAGCCCGCAATTCACAAAGGCATTCGCGCGATCGAGAGCCGTCGCGACGATCCCGCCTATGACCGCAAACTCGATGAGCTGCAGCTCACATTGATGGGGGCAGCCTGATGCAGCGCTCGTTCGCGAAAAAGGTAGCAGATCATCCGATCGTCATCTTCTGGGCGGCGGTCATCCTCGTCGTCTCGATATTGAATTTCAGCACCGGATTGAAGACGGGCGGCTTTCCGCTGGCGCTCGCCTTCGTCTCGATGGCGATGCTCGGCGCCTATGCCGCGCATGAGCTGGAAAAGGCAACGGGCGTTCGCCGCAGCGCGTTGACGATCATGGTCGTCCTGCAGCTGATCCTAGGGCAATGGTGCGGATGGCAGACGATCGGCATCAATCTTTCGCAAGGCGCGACAGGCCTCGACACCGCAGCAAACACGCACAACACCGTTGCCGAGCAACTGGCGCAGGCGAAAGGCGAACGCGAACGCATCGCTGCAATGTACCCGGATGGGGTACGCACGATCGCGGCGATCGAGGCTGACGAGCATCTCGAATGCGAAAGCGGCGTCGGACCGCTGTGCACGGGGTTCCGGAAGGAGCTGGCCAACGCAAAGCGTGTGGCTGAACTTGACGGCGAAATTCCCGGCCTCGTCGCGCAGCTCGGCAATGCGCCTCAACTCGCCGACAGCAATGCGCCCTATAGCGTCGCGCGCTCTTTTGGTTCGGCGATCGGCTCGATCGTTTCCGGCAAGCCAGTGCAGGCCTCGCGTGATGACGTGATCTTCTGGTTTGAGATCTTCGTCGTCTTCGCGCTCGAGTTCGTCGGAACGTGCGGGCCGTGGCTGTTCCGCATCGGCGAGAAGTGGGCCGACCCGGAGCCCCCGAAGTCGGCGATCGACGAGTGGGATTTCGGCCCGCCGCGCCTTACGCATCAATCGAATTCCGCCGCAGGAACGCTGCAATCGTCCGTCGGCGGCCCCCATGCTGAGGGCGACAACTTGGCATTGAGATCTCAGCATGGGGACAATTTTGTAGCGCGTGGACGTGGTGGTGTCCCTCAAGGCTCGCCGGCGGGAGTTCATACCTCTGCCGGGGCTGACGGCCTAAACCGGCCCCAGCTAACGCCGGCGAGCAACCCTTCCGAGCAACACCAGCACGGCGCGCCGATCACGGTGAACCTGTACGGCCAGCACGGTGCGCAGGCTGCGCCAGCTCCCGCGCCGACGCCGCTGATCCCGATCGACACGCTTGCTGATCAGAATGTCTCGGCCTTGCGCGCCGTCACGCATCGCAAGCCGACCGAAGAAGAGATCCAGTCGGTGCGCGAAGCGCCAGACCGGCCCGTCGACAACAGCGAGCTGATCAATCTCCTGCATGGCCTCAATGGCTTCGTCGCTGCGTGTCTCGTGCCGCAGCAAGGTTCGTGGATCGACGCCGCGCAGGTCTATCAGCGTTACAAAGCGTGGGCGCAGGAACGCGCCTGCAGCGAGGAAGCATTTCATTCGCTGTTCCCGACCGTGTCGAAGGTCAAGCTGCATCTCGCCGGCGGCGTGCCGCATTACGCCGGCGTCGCATTGAAGCGTCTTCAGATCGCAAAGGAGGCCTCGTGATGCACGTCATCGATCGTTTGCGCGCCCAGGATCTTGCACGACACCGCATCGAGCAGCTCGAGCTGCAGGCGAAGAAAACCGCGCAGGCTGCCGCGTCATCCGTGCTGCGCGCGCGATACGCCCGCGCCGTCACGAAGTTGGCGGAGGGCTGAGCGATGGCCTTCAAGTACGCCCACAACAGCGACAGCGAATTCGCGGGGCTCACGGAATATCCGATGTGCCGCGTCGTCCGATACGCGCCGAGCGGCAAGGCCGTGCTGCTGCGCGACGCCGGCGGCGATTTCTGGTTGCCGCTTTCGAAAATCCAGCTTGGCCCCGTCGACAAGAGAACGGAGACGCTCTCGGTCTACGTGCCCGAGTGGCTTGCTAGAGGGAAGAAGTACGTCTGATGAGTGAAGTGAAAGACGCAGACGAGGCCGCTCCGCGGCTCAATCTCTATCAGTGCAAGGAGTGCTTGCACATCATTTGTACGGTGGATCGCGACGAAGGCGTGACGCCGTTTATGCTTGGTTGCCGAGCTCCATCGCCGTGCCGGGGTTGGATGGAAAGTTCATTTTATCGCGTGTTCCCCGGACTAAAGCCGACCTGGGAATGGTATCGACCGACTGACGAGGAACGTGCGTCGCTGAAACCTGGCGAGCGTGAGCACGTCGAGCGCGGCGGTTTGCTCATCCGGCCAATCATGACTGAAAAAGCCAAGGCCCAAATCGCTGACGCCGCGAAGAAAGCGGCCTGGAGCCGACAATGAGCGAAGCGCGCGGCCCATCGATGTCCGAGATCAAGGCGATGCTGCAGACGCAGATCGAACCTTTAGCGCGCGCGCTTTGCCCGCAAGGATCTCGCTCCGGCAAATGGTGGTTGGCCAGCAATCCGACGCGGGCTGACGATAAGCCGTCGCTCGGCATCGGCCTGACAGGTGTTCCTGGCGCATGGAAGGATTTCGCGACAGGCGACGCCGGCGACGTCTTCGACCTCATCGCCTACGTCAACGGCTTTCCGTCAATGAAGCAGGACGTCCGCGAGACGATGAGATTTGCTCGCGCCTGGCTCGGCATCGAGGGTGCGGCGCCGGCGCAAGTCCAGACCCGTATTCACGCCGCAAAAGTCGACGCGGAACGCCGGGCGAAAGAAGCCGCTGCGCGCCTCGAGAAGGCGCAGAGGCGAGCAAAGGCGATTTATCTCGATGCGAAGAAGCTGCCCTTCAACGACACGCTGGCTGCGACGTATCTCGCGACGCGCGGGCTCGATGTGCGCACGCTCGGCCGGCCGCTTGGCTGCCTCGGCTATCTCGACGAGATGTGGCACTCCGACAGCGACAGCAAGTGGCCGGTGATGATCGCTGCCTTCACCGACAACGACGGCCGCGCCGTTGCCATTCACCGCACCTATCTGGCGCGAGACGGCCGCAGCAAAGCGCCGGTGACGCCGGCGCGCAAGATCTGGCCGGCATTCGGCGGCGCTGCCATTCGGCTGTGGCGCGGGGAAAGCGGGCTGTCGATCGACAAGGCTAACGAGCAGGCGCGCAAGCATGGCACGCGCGAGACGCTCATCCTCGTCGAAGGCGTCGAAGACGGTTTGAGCGTCGCGATCGCAGCACCTCAGTATCGTGTTTGGTGCGCGGGCTCGCTGTCGAACCTCGCCAACATCAAGCTGCCGGAGTGCGTCGACGAGGTGATCGTCTGCGCCGACAACGACTGGGGCAAGAGCCAGGCGCAGCAGCTGCTCGAGCGCGGCATCGATGCGCTCGGATCTCAGAATGTGGTCGTCCGCGTTGCCCGCTCAAATCGCGGCAAGGACATGAACGATGCACTTGTAGCGTAGCGCGGGCGACATCGCTTCGCGAAGCCGGCCGCCGCGCGCGGCCTTGTTGAAACTGAAGGGGGTTAGAATGCGAACGTTAGAAGGTCACAAAGTCAATCCGGTAAATGACCTGCTGCTGGTCGAGGTGCTCGATGAGCCTGGGCACGGCGGCGCTTGCCACGAATACCAAATTACGACGCCACCGCCTGCATCACCGGCATACTTATCGCGCGCTTGGCGCATTAGCTTTCAGAACGGCCCGATCGCCGAGCATGGCGTCAACGGCGTCACGCATGAGGCCCTGCTCAGCATCCTCATTGATCGCCTCGAGTGCTTCCAGGGCGGCCCGTTTGCGAACGCCTACAATGCGGCAGCGTTGGATCATTTGAGAGGTGCGCAGAGCGCCCTGCAGGCCCGCACCCTCGAGCGCATGGCGCGCGGGGTCGAAGGCACGCATCAGAAGTGAACCTGTTCCTCGGCGGCGTCGTTCTCGCGCTCGGCGTCGCCGCGTTTTACTTCGGCTTCAAGGCCACACGCGCGAAATAGGGGGTTATCATGAGAATTTACGTTGCGTCGTCGTGGCGCAATCCTTTTCAGCCTGACATCGTTGCAGCACTTCGATCGGGCGGACACGTCGTTTACGATTTTCGAAATCCGCGTCCCGGCGACAGAGGCTTTGCCTGGAGCGAGATTGATCCGAACTGGGAAGCGTGGAACGCCGAGCGTTACCGCGAATGCCTTCGCCATCCGATCGCGCGAGCAGGCTTTAAGTCTGATTTTGACGCGATGAAATGGGCCGATGTTTGCCTGCTCGTTCTGCCCTGCGGACGGTCAGCGCACCTTGAACTCGGCTGGATGGCTGGTGCAGGCAAAAGAACAATAATCCTTACTCGCGACGGCGAAGAGCCGGAGCTTATGGCGCTGATGGCCGATCATATCTGCATCTCCTTCGACGAGGTGCGGGCGGCTCTAGTTCAGATCGGTGCCAGCTATGCGCCCGGCTGAGCTCATCATCGTCATCGTCCTCATCGTGATCGCCGTCATCTCGTCGATCGGATTGCTGGTCGCGATCGCCATGTTGCTGACGAACGCGATCGAGACCTGGCGCGACCAGCAAAAGCAACTTCGGAGGCCGCGATGACCATCGACGACGCAATTCCTGCCGCGATCATTCTGATGTGCGTCCTAGCTGTGGTGGCCACCATTATGGCGTTTTGGAGCGACGCCGCTTGGCAATCCGAATGCGGACGTCGCGGCGGGCATGTCTTGTCGCAAACGCGCATGGGCTGGGGCCTTTCCGGCACCGGCAAACCGATCGCTGTTCCGCAGACCTTTTCGTTGTGCGTCTCGTCCGACGGCAGAATTTTGGAGTTCTAATCATGAACGCTCACGATCCGGTCAACCGGCCGCAGCACTATTACGGAGACAGCCTCGAGGTCATCGATGTGATCGAAGACTGGGGCCTGAACTTCCATCTCGGCAATTGCCTGAAATACATTCTGCGCGCGCCGAAGAAAGGCCGCCTGCAGGAAGATCTCGGCAAGGCGAAGTGGTATGCGACGCGCGCTCAGCGCGACCGCGTGATCGACTTCATCGCGCGTGACAATGCGCCGTTCTCGATCGGCGTCGTCCAGGTCCAGGTTGATTTTGGCGTTAAGCCGCGGGTGCTGATCAACGCGCTCGACGACATCCATCGCGCGGCTCTGATCCAGGTGCGCTCCGATCGCCGCGCCGCGCTCGATGGCGTCGTCGACGCCTGCAACCTCGCCCTCGCCTGGTTCGAAACGGAAGGAGCGAATGCATGACGCGATGTAACTGTCCGAAGTGCGATGCCGATATCAGCGACACATACGAAAGCGCAGACCCTTCAGTTGGGATCATGACGGGTGGCTTTTATTGCGATGCGTGCGATCTGCTCGTGTCGGATTTTGATCGCGATCATTTCGATGACGTCTCAATTCCGCCAGCGCGGGACGGCGATCGGGCGATAGGCACGCCAGCATCGGAGCTTTCAACGCGTCCTGGCGAGCGCGGTTACGAGGAATGGCTGCGGATTTCTAAAAGTTGGGGGCACGACTGAAGCGCGCCTGCGCGCGTGACACAAGGCCGTCGCCGCGGCCGGCTTCGCGGAGCGAAGTCGCGGCGACCAACATAAAGCTTGGGGGAGCTTCGTCATTTCCGGGGGTACACAAAATCCAAAGCCGAACGTCGGCCGCGTCCAGGCATTGATTGCCGACGCTGAGCCCGTTGCGGCTGCGCGCTATGCTGACGATCCGGAGCCAGGCGCGACACGTGACGGCATTTTGCCGGGACAATGGAAGCCGGACGATCTCGGCCTGCCGCCCGATTGCCCGGTGACGCCGCTCGGCGTCGATGGATCTGCGAACTGGTTTCTCGATCCGATCGGCCAGCTCTACTGCTATTCGAAGCCCTACGGCCAGGCCGACACGCTCGAGCTGTTTCGCGGGCGCCATTTGTATCTCTATTGGGCGTGGCCGAAGTTTCGCGGCACCAAGGACGCGAACATCGAGGTCGAAGGCTGGAAGAACGAAAAGGCGCGCGAGGTGTTGATCGCGGCCGCGACGGCGAAGGGGCCATGGTCGGCGATCGAGAAAGTGCGCGGCCGCGGCTGCTGGTCTGACGGTCACGGTGGATTGCTCGCGCATCTGGGCAATCGCATGATCCAGGTGAATGCGAAGGGCAAGCCGCAGAAGGCTGAACCGCCGGGCGAGGTCGACGGCTTCGTCTATCCGACCAAGCCGCGGATCCCCGGCCCGATCGGCTGGCCGGCAGATCTCCGCGAAGGCCTTGGCAATCCGTTCAAATTTCTCCAGCTGCTGTTCTCGACCTGGTCGTGGTCGCGGCCCGAGGTCGATCCGCATCTGCTGATCGGCTGGATCGGCGTCGCGTTTCTCGGCGCGGCGCTGCCGTGGCGGCCGGCCGTCTTCATGACGGGCGACAAAGGCTCGGGCAAGTCGACGCTGCAGGAGATCCTGAAGGATATCTTCGGCGAATGGCTGATCCAGGCGACGAACACAACGGCCGCCGGCATCTATCAGCGCGTCGGCCACGATTGCCTTCCGGTCGCTGTCGACGAGTTCGAAAGCAAGGCCGACAACACGAAGGCTAAAGCACTCCTGGAGCTCGCGCGACAGGCCTCCAGCGGTGGCCTCATGCTCCGTGGCGGGGACCGCCACCAAGGCGTAGAGTTTCAAGCGCGCAGCGCTTTCCTTTTCTCTTCCATCAACGCGCCGCCGATGGAACCGCAGGATCTGTCCCGGTTCGCGCTGCTGCGCCTTCATAAACTCAAAGAAGGGGCGAAGCCTCCGGATCACGACAGCCAGGCGCTGGCGGAAATTGGGCGCACGATCCTGCGCCGCATGATCGAGGAGTTCCATCGCTTCGACGAGACCTGGCGCGCCTTCAAGGGCGAGCTCGCCGAAGCCGGAATGGACGGGCGCGGCCAGGACACGTTCGGAACGCTTCTCACGTGCGCAGATCTGATCGCACACAGGGGCTGGAACCCTGAGCGCCTCTCCCACACCCACGATGGGGACGTTCGTCCCTGGCGGGAAATTATGGCCATCCGCGGCATGGCTGAATTCGACGACGCGACCGAGAACTGGCGCTTGTGCCTCGATCACCTGCTGTCGGTTCCGGTCGACGCCTGGCGCAACGGCACGAAGTCAACGGTCGGCCAGGCGCTCGAGGCCTGGTTCAAGAAGACCGACGATTTCGAGGACAACGACGTCATCAAAATTCGCAAGCTGCTGAGTTCGGCCGGGCTGACGCTCGAGAAGCGGCCGATGCATGGCGATTGGCTCGCGATCCCGAACCAGAACCCGCTCACGCGCAAGCTTTTCGAGGGCACGAAATGGGGCGGCGAGAGTGGCGCCGGCGTCTGGTCTGGAGCGTTGCGGCAGGGACCTCGCGACGAGTTTTGGATCACAGGCACACCGCGCGTCAACGGCGTCAAGAGCCGCTGCACGCTGATCTCCCTGAAGGCGCTCTACGGCGACAATGGGATGATGACGTTAGACGGCAAGTCATTGAGTAGTCAGTCTAATTTGGACGATGTTTTAGGGGGTTAAGACATGCATTTCGATCGCGCAATGGGGCGCCGCGGGCGCCGTTCGACCCACCGTGACCAGCGCGCCGGTTATCACCCCGCCCCGACCCGTAAGCTGACGGGAATGTTCGTCCTGACTTCCGGGTCGGGGGTGGAACGGTCCAGCGATGACCGTTCCGGCGAGCGTTCCAAGCGCAAACTGTTGAATAATATGGATATTTCAACGATTTGGAACGGTGGAACAGTGGAACGGTCGCGCGCGCGTATGTGGCGCGTGCGGGCGCGCGAGAATTACTACGCGTGCGCGTGTGTACGCGTAAATCATCATCGTTCCATCGTTCCACCGTTCCAGAGAGTGATATTAAATAGTCTTTTCAATTGGTTAGGTGTGGAACGCAGGGTGGAACGGTGGAACGGTCGGGCGTTCCAGCCAGCGTTCAATCTGGGATTTGCAGTTAAAAACTGGGGTGAAACTCGGTGAGCAGCGGCGGGACAAACGGTGTGCTGACCGTCCTGGCCGAGCTGGGGGCGGTCGGCCGCGTCGAGGATGGCGAGCAGGATCAGGCCGAGATGTTCCAGGCCGATGCCGAGATGCCGTCGATGCTCCCGGAAAGCCCCGCACGCAGCGGCCCGCGCGGCGGGCGCCCCCGCGGATCGCGCAACAAATCGACCGAGCAATGGCGCGAGCTGTTTTTGTCGAAGTATCGCCACCCGATGATGACGCTGGGCGAGCTGACGAGCATGACGCCGGCGGACCTGGCGCGCGCCCTCGGCCTGTACATGTACTCGGAGGGCAAGCCGGTGATGCATCCGCGCCTTGACGCCAACGGCGAGCATGCGCGCGATGGTGACGGCAATCTGCTGTACGATCATGCCCTTGCGACGGGCGAGGCGGCGCGAATGCAGAAGGATGCCGCGATCGCGCTGCTGCCCTACCTCGGCCAGAAGCTGCCCATGGCGATCGAGATCACGCCGCCTAAGCGCGGTGTTGTGGTCATCGGCGATCTGCCCGTCGAGACGGCCGGTGGCGACCTGGACGTGCCCTTCGCACCCGAGCCGCAGAGTGAGCAAAATCAACGGGTTATCGAAGGTGAAATCGTGCGACCCGAGGGCGAGCAGTCGCACGCCGAGCCTAAGCCAGTGAAAGAATTGGGGGTTTTCGAAGATGACGTCTGATCTGAAATCAGTGCGCAGACCTTCGGTCGGCCAGGCGCTCGAGGGCGCGAAGGGGGGGTGCCTTCGTTTCGCGCGCGCGGGCGGGCGGGCCCCCGGAAAACGCGCGCGCCCACTAAAATTCGGGGTGGTGGCCCGCACCGTTAGGCCGATTTTCAACCAGCCCCTTTGCTTGCACATCGCACCCGGAATTCCGGAGATGGGCGAAATTTTGGACGGTGGGCTGGGGGTTGGGGGTGCGGTGGCATGAAAGCGCTCTCGATCCGTCAGCCGTGGGCATGGGCCATCGTCTTTGGGACTAAGCGAATTGAAAACCGCGATTGGTCCACGCGCTATCGCGGCAAATTGCTGATCCATGCTTCGAAGGGGATGACAATCGGCGAATATCAGTCGGCGACGATGTTCATCGAGCGCATTGGCCTAGCGGTCCCCACTAGGGACCAGCTGCAGCGTGGTGACCTCATCGGCATCGCGGACCTCGTCGACGTCGTCACATCGAGTTCAAGTCCGTGGTTCCAAGGCAAGTACGGGTTTGTCCTTGAGAACGTTCGGCCGCTGCCGAATTTTGTTCCGCTGATGGGTGAGCTCGGGTTGTTCCACGTCACGCAGGCTGCCGTGTCGAGGTGCCTCGCATGACGATCTCCCCCGACGTCCGTCACTTCAAGCCGCCGGGTCCAGTGGGATCCGCATTCCTTGCCGACGACAAGAGCTTCGTGCGCGCGCTACTCGGGCCCGTCGGTGGTGGCAAGTCATCGGTGTGCGTCTTCGACGTCGTCCGCACCGCGTCGCTGATGCCGGTCTGTCGCGACGGCACGATCAAGTTTAAGCTCGCGATCATCGGCCAGACCTACGGGCAGCTCGAGCGCAACCTGTTCCCGACCTGGAAGCGATGGCTTCCTGCCGACGATGGTCCGAACGGTAACTGGACGACGCAGGACTTCAAGGGCGGCGGCGGCCGATACGCTTCGCACAAGATCGAGTGGGATGTGATCCGTAAGATCGACGGCGAGAGCAGGCGCGTCACCGTCTACTTCGAAGCGCTCTTCGCGGCGATCGGCGACCAGGTCGTCGAAGAATTCATGCGCGGTTTCGAGCCGACGGCGTTCTGGCTTTACGAAGTCGATCTATTGCCGGAAAGCGTCCTCGATCAGGCGATCTTCCGTCTCGGCCGATTTCCGTCGCGTGCTGATCTTCCCGAGGGATCGACATATCGCAGCTACGTCATCTGTGATTTGAACGCGCCTGACGTCGACAGCTGGTTCTATCGCAAGTTCGAGGAAGAAAGGCCGGAAGGGTTCGCGCTCTACAAACAGCCGTCCGGCCTCTCGAAACAGGCGGAAAATCTGCACAACTTGCCGCCTGGTTATTACGATCGTCAGGTTTCCGTCTTCAAAGGCAGGAAGAACGGCAAGAACCTGATCAAGCGCATGGTGCACGCGCAGTATGCGCCGTCGATGGATGGCGAACCTGTCTACGAAGAATATTCCGACGACACGCATCTTGCGCGGGAAGTTATCAAGCCGCTGAAAGGCATTCCGCTGACGATCGGCCTCGATGCCGGTCTGCAGAGGCCGGCGGCCGCGATCCTGCAGCAAAAGCCGTCCGGCCAATGGATCCTGCTCGGCGAATGCGTGCCCGGCCGTGGCGGCGCATCGAAATTCTGCGCGGCGCTGAAGCGCGAGATCCAGGAGCTCGCCGAACTCGCCGGCATCGATCGCCTCGAGATCGGTTCGATGTATTCCGACCCCGCTGGGTTTTCTGGTTCGGATGAAGAAAGCGGCGAGCTCGCTTGGGCTGAGCGCGTGATGTTGGAAATGGGCATGCCCGTGCTTCCGACCGAAACGAACGAACTCGAGCCGCGTCTCGATGCCGTACGCGACGAGCTCACCTACATGATCGACGGTGACACCCCTGCCCTCGTCGTTTCGCCACGCTGTCGGATCATCCGCAAGGGCTTCGCGTCGCATTACCGCTACCACAAAGAGCGCGTCGGCAATTCCGAGCGCACTGCCGACAAGCCGGAAAAGAACGATTATTCGCATCCGCACGATGCGCTCCAGTACGCCCTGCTCGGCAAGAAGGGGCGTTACGGCGTCGTCGGTCAGAAGCGCGGTGCGCGCCCTCGCCCCGGCGATGATCCCCGCCTGCGCGAGGCCGATCGCGATCCGCGCAAAGGAACCGTCATCCGTGACGGGGGCATGAAGTGGTGATCCACGTCGTAGCCGGCGAGCCCGGCCACCTCATCGCCATGCACGCGCTTGCACCTGCCGATCGCCGTCTCGCCCTCCCTGCCCTCAAGCCCGTACCGGGTCGCCGGTTATCACCCGAACGCTCGCCCTATCATGCCGTCCAGGCCCAGATGGCGCTCTCGGAAAGCTACGCCCTGTTTGAGACGCCAGATGATCCCGCGCCGTTCGCTCTCGTCGGCGGCGCCACGTGGCCGAGCGGCGAGCTGGAAGCCTGGTTCGTCGTCCGGCCTGGCGGTCTCGCACCGCCGCTCTTGCTGGCCCTCGTCCGCTTCGCGCGGGCGATGTTTGGCATCCGGCCGCCGGCGATGTGCTTCGTCCGGCCGGACAACGATCAGGGCGAACGGCTCGCGAAGCTTCTGGGCTTCGTCAAATCGGATGTGGTCCTCGGCGACCATCATCAGTGGAGGCGCGAACATGTCGACAGTGGCGAAGCTCGTAGGCATTCGGACAGGACCGAGCGGTGCTGAAATCGGCGCGCAACGGGCAGCAGCTCAAGCGCAAGCCACCCAGGCGGCGACGATCGCGCAGCAGAGCGCCGACGCCGACAAGGTGCTCGCCGGCCAGCAGAAGGTCGCCAACGGCGGGTCTGGCTTCCTGTCGTTTCTCGACGACGATCTAAAAAAACTGTTCGGGGGCTGATCCTTTGCCGGTTTCGATGGAAGACGAGCGGGCCGATTGCGCCGATGCCTGGAACAAGGCGTCGGCGTACCGGCAGGAGCTCGCCGAAATCTATCGATACTACATGCCGTACCGGCAATCGACGTCGCAGCAATCGCCGACGACGGGCGGCCCGTCGGAAGGCCAATCGCGCACCGATCACCTTTACGACGCGACCGGCATGGCCGGCGCGTTCAACTTCGCAAGCCAGATGGTCGCCGACTGGCTGCCGCCGTTCCAAAATTTCTTCAAGCTCGAGGCTGGCCCCTTCGTCCCTGAAGATCAGCGCGCCGATCTCAACAGGCAGCTCGCCGCAGTCACCGAACTCGCGCACGCCGTTATTCGCCCGCGCGTGCCGCTCGTCGCGCATGAGGTCATGGCCGATCTCTTCTGCGGCACGGGCTCAATGTACACGGCGACCGGAACCGACCGGCAGCCGATGCAGGCTGAGGCCGTTCCGATCAGCGAAATCGCTCTCGGCAGTGGGCCGTCGAATGAGATCTGGGACCATTTCTGGAAGCGGAAGTACAAGACCCGCCATCTCGAAGCCAAGTGGCCGGACGGCAAATTTTCGAAGACGATGATGAGCCGGATGAAAGTCCGGACCGACGAGGTCGATATCGTTCAGTCGATGCGTTACGATCCGAGGGAAGACAATTGGATCCTGCGCGTCTACGCTGAGTGCGACAAGCCCGATGACGTCATCTGGACCGAAACGTTCCGCGTCAACCGTTTCATAACGCCCCGCTTCTTCGTCGTTCCTGGTGAGAGCATGGGGCGCGGTTTGGCGCATCTCGGTCTCGCCTTCGTGCGTGGCGCATCGAAAGCCCGTGAGCTTTCGCTCCGCGCCGCGGCCTTCGCCCTCATGGGCGTTTGGATGCGCCGTAATGACGGCGTGTTCAATCCCGACACCGCCGTCTTCGAACCGCTCGCGATGTGGACGGTCGGATCGACGGGCGGCCCGCTTGGCCCCTCGCTATCGCGCCTGCCGATCCCGTCCGATTTCGACATAAGCTCGATAGTGCAAAAGGACGAGCGCGATCAAATCAACAAAGTTTTGCTGAACGACGACTTGCCTGAGTTGCAGGACAGCGTGCGCTCGCCGACCGAAATCGCCGCGCGCCTCCGCAAGGCTGCGAAGAGCAAGGGCGGAGCGGCAGCGCGCATTTCGATCGAGCTCGTCACGGCGCTTGTGCAGGCGACCGTCGACATCCTTGAGAAGAAGCGTTTGCTCGCGAGCAATGTGACGATCGACAACATCCTGACGAAGGCGACGATCACGTCGCCGGCGGCGGCTTCGCAACGCGCCGACAAGGTGCAATGGGCGACCGACTGGATGCAGATCATCCTCGGCACGATGGGCCCGGCCGCTTTGCCGCAACTCGCGAAGGTCGACGAGCTGCTGCCGGACATCGGCCGCTGGCTCGGCAACGATGAAAAGTACATCCCGACGAAAGCCGAGATGAAAGACTTCAAGACACTCGTCGCGCAGATGGTCGCGAAGATGCAGGTCGAGCAACAGCAGGTAAAGGCGCCTCCGCCGCAGCCCGGCTCTCAATTCGTGAACGGGAGCGCCTTCTGATGTTCGATCTCGACATGCTCAACACGTTGGCGGCTGGCGGCTGGTCCGAACTCGAAAACCTGCAAGAGCGCTTCGGCAAGCAAGCGCGCGAGCAAGGTCACGCCGAGAACGAAGAAATCAAGCGGCAGGCCGCGATCTTCGCCCGCACGTTCGGTACTGAGGATGGCCGCCTGGCGCTCGACCTGCTCGTCAAGATGACGTTGCTGCGCCAGCCCGGCGACGACGAACGCGGCGCGCAGACCGCCGAGGCCTACGCAATCGCCAAGGCGAAACGCGACGGGCAGAATTCCATCATCTTCATGTTGCTCGCCCGTCTGCAGCAGCACGGGAAAATCAAGCGCGCGGCCGAGGAACAAGCCGCTGCCGATGCGCAGGCCGAGCGCGATCGCGCCGCTGCCGAAAGCCAAAATCGCAAGCGTTCGGAAAGTTCGCGTTCTCGTCGTCGACCATCAGGGGGTGAACCGTGAAAATCTTTTGGAAACATCTCGTCGTATTCAATCTTGACGCCGGCGGCGGTGCTGCCGGCGGTGGCGCGTCGGGCGCGGCTGGCGCAGGCGCCGGCGGCGCGGCGGCCGGCTCCGGAGCGCCTTCCGATCTCGCGGCCGCTGCAGCCGCGCACGCTGCCGCGAACCCGCCGAGCGGCCAAGCGCAAGGCCAGGGGCAAGGTCAGCAGTCGCAGGCCTACTATCCGGAAAATCTGCCCGACACTTTCCGCGGCGCCAACGATCGCGAGACGATCGACAAGCTCTATGGCGATATCGCCAACCGTCCGAAGGCGCCGGCGTCGGCGAAGGACTACAAGTTTGAATTCGCTTCGGAGTTCACCGACAAGTTCGGCGACATGAAAAGCGATCCCGTGCTGCCGATCTGGAGCGAGATCGCACACGAGATCGGCCTATCGAATGAGCAGGCGCAGAGCGTCGTGCCGAAGCTGTTCGAGAAGATGGCAAAGGCGGGCCTTATCCCCGAGCCGATCGACATCAATGCCGAGATGCAGAAGCTCGAGCCGAACGAAACCGATCCCGTTCGGCGCACGGCTAAGGCTGCGGCGCGCGTCAATGCCATCGCCGGAACGCTGAAAGGCCTCGAGACGCGCGGCATCCTGACGAAGGCCGATGCGTCTCGCCTGTCTGTGATGTTCGCGGACGCGGCCAATGTCGCGGCCTTCGAAAAGATCATCAAGCTCTTGCCGGCCGAGCACGGCCTGCAGAACGGCGGCCAAGCCAGCGATGGCCTTACCCCGCAGGATAAAGCGATGCGCTCGCTCTATCCGTCGATGTTCAAATAGTCGTTCCCGTATCTGCGTCCCTGTTGCGTCTGCGTTTCCGTGAGCCCGCGCGAGCGAGCCGATCAGACTGAATGGAGACCACGATGTCACTTCTTGCAACGAACAACCCGACGCTGGTCGATCTCGCGAAGCGGCTCGATCCCGACGGCAAAGTGGCGATGATCGCCGAACTGTTGAACCAGACGAACGAGATGCTCCTCGACATCCCGTGGATCGAGGCCAACGGTCCAACCTCTCACCGAACGACCGTCCGCACGGGCATCCCCGCCCCGACCTGGCGTTCGCTCTACGGTGGCGTCCAGCCCGTTAAATCAACAACGGCGCAGGTTACCGAAGGCATGGGCATGCTCGAGGCCTACGGTGAAGTCGATAAGGCGCTCGCAGACCTCAATGGCAACACCGCCCAATTCCGCTTCTCGGAAGACAAGGCGATCATTGAAGGCATGAGCCAGGAAGTTGCCAAGACCTTCATGTACGGCAACGAAGGAACGAAGCCGGAAAGCTTTACCGGCCTCGCGCCGCGTCTGGGGAAGAAAACCGGCGCGGCATCGTCCGACAACGTTATCGATGCCGGTGGCTCGTCGACGGGCTGTACGTCGATCTGGCTCGTTGGATGGGGTGAAAACTCTGTCCATGGCCTCTATCCGAAGGGCTCAAAGGCTGGTCTTTCGTCAGAAGACAAAGGCCAGGTGACGCTGGAGACGGCGCCGGTCGGCGGTGGTCGGATGGAAGCCTACCGCATGCATTATCGCTGGGATTGCGGCCTCTCTGTTCGCGACTGGCGTTATGTCGTGCGCATTGCCAACATCAAGATCTCGACGCTGACTAAGGATGCGTCGTCCGGCGCTGATCTTCTCGACCTGATCGCTCAGGCGATCGAGCAGATCCCGAACCTGCAGGCCTGCAGGCCCGCCTTCTATTGCTCGCGCACCATCAAGTCATGGCTGCGCCGGCAGCAGAAGAATTCGAAGAACGTCTTCATAGGAATGGAGCAGGCTGCTGGCCAGCACGTCCTGGCGATCGACGGCATACCTGTCCGTCGCGTCGACGCGATCTCGAACAACGAAACGGCGATCAGCTAACGCCGCGGTCGAGCGGCAGCGACTGCCGCTCGCCTTCTCAAGCGTAACGCGTACCGATCTTTCAACGCGGAGCCTTTCGCCATGATCTTCGATAAAACACTGCAATTCTCTGCAGCCCAGGCGCTCACTGCGACCGCGGCTTCTACCAACTCTGTCGACTTTGGCGCTAACCGTCCCGTCGGACCTGGTGAGCCCTTGTGGCTCGTCATCGTCAGCAAGGTCGATCCCACCGGAACGACGCCGACGCTGCAGCCGTCGATCGAGGTCGACGACAATTCCAGCTTCTCGTCGGTCAGAACGGTACTGACGGGGCCTGTCTTGGCGGCTGCGGACTTTCCTGCCGGCACGATCTTTACGATGCCGTGGCCGGTCAACCTGAACGAAGAATACGCGCAGGTGAAATACACACTGGGCGGCACCACGCCCGGCTTCACCGTCGATGCGTTCCTGACGAACCAGGATCCGACGACGTGGGTCTCGTTCCCTGACGCGATCTAACCCTCTCGCTTTGCCGGTTGGCGTCTAACCCCCGCGACCCGGCATGTGTGCGGCCCAGGCGTCCCTCTAGCGCCTGGGCCGGTTTCCTCGAACGGCTTGGTGAGACATGACAACGCGCATCGACCTCATCAATGAATGCCTCGTCCTCAACGGTTCGGCGCCGCTCATCAATGAAAGCGCGCCGGGCGCCGAAACGCACATCGCCTGCTTCAATCGCGCGACCGAGCTGATCCTTTCCTGCCATCCGTGGAATTGCAATTCCTACATCCGGCAACTGAACCGCAAGACCGATCCTCCCGAGCCGGCGCATTGGCTCTATGCCTTCGAACTTCCGACCGAACTGATCGGCGCGCCGCGCGCCTTCTACCCCTCCAGCGAATGTCGGCAGCCGACGACGACGTTTGAACTGATGGCGACGCGCGAAGTCCGCACCAATCACGAAACGCTTTGGGTGCGCGGACCGTGGAACGTCGAGCCGACCTACTGGCCGGGCTATCTGCGCGAGGTCATCATGTTGCTCGTCCGCTCGGAGCTTGCGCTGTCGACGCGCGAGGACCGTGCTCTGCGCGACAGTCTCCGCAATGACGCGATCGGCAATGGCTTGAGCTTGATGCAGGGCGGC
Organism: Hyphomicrobium sp. DY-1; assembly: GCF_047497105.1. NCBI lineage: Bacteria > Pseudomonadati > Pseudomonadota > Alphaproteobacteria > Hyphomicrobiales > Hyphomicrobiaceae > Hyphomicrobium > Hyphomicrobium sp. DY-1. The sequence goes on from NZ_CP134870.1 coordinate 4,600,711, forward strand.
CTTCTCGGTCAGGCACGGGCGCTCGACGATATGGCGAAGCCCTCGCCGGTCATCGCGCAGTACAATAACCCGCTGATCGCGGCGCGCACCGGCTCGTACGGAGGGCCGCGGTAATGGCGCGCAAGGCCTCTCTGATCAATACCGCGACGAAGGGCACGCTCGATCCGGACCTGTCGGAGCGCATCGATCTCAAGCACTATTACGACAGCCTCGCCGACGCCAACAATATGGAAGTTCGGCCGCAAGGCGGTTACGCGCGCCGCGCCGGCACCTCGATCAATTCCGACGTCGACGTGCTGGCTGCAGGCCTGAAGCATCGCCTGCGCCGGCGCATTCAGCCGGTGAACCTGACCGCGTCGATGGTCATTCTCCACAATGGCGGGACGGCAGCGAACCTTGTCGACCAGCAGGATCAGACGACATTGTTCACGACGACCGCCATCACGGGATCGGCTTTCGTCATCGTCGAGTTCGATCTCGGTGTGTCGCTGCCGATCGTGTTCGTGGACCTGACCAATTTCAGCGTCGCCACCGCCGGCGTCGATAATGCCATCGCGATCGAATACTATGACGGCGCGAGCTGGGTCGAAATGCGCGGCTCGATTGACGCCGGCGCATCATCGCGCAAGCACGTGCGAACATCCGCGAGGACGCGCCGTTTCGGCGAATGGCCCGGCGGCCCTGGCGGCACTGTCGTCTCCGCGCGCAACTGGCGCGTTGTCGCAAAAAATGCTGCCGGTGCTGGAGCCTTTTCGGTCGGAGGTATCGGCTTTTGGCAAGAGCGTCGCGAGATTTCGCCCGTGCAATGCCTTGCGTTCGATCGCTCGGCATCAAGCATCTATGATCTCATTCTGACAGAACGCAACATTGACGTCTTCGTGCGCGGCGCAAGCGGCTCGAGACGTTACGCTGCATCGATCCCCGTGGCGATCGCCGCTCACCTGATCGATGAGGTGACCGTCATCCAGTCGCGCGACACGATGCTGTTGTTTCATGAAGATATTCCGACGATCATGATCGTGCGGCAGGGCAGCGATACGGAGTGGAACGTCGGTGACATGCCATCGACGAACGTGCCAGCATTGTCGGCTGGGCAGGCGTTCTCAAGCAGCCAGAACGAAATTCAGGACGTCTCGTTTGCCGGCTTCGTCAACGGCGACCAGTTCGTCATTTTTGTCGGCGAAGACTTTACGGCCCCGATAACATACTCGGGACCGGCAGGCCTTGCCGCGGCAATCTCGGCCGCCATCGACACGTTGCCCGGCCTCGATGCGCCGAACGTAACGCAGGTCGATAGTGTGCCGAAGATGCGGATCGAGTTTGTCGGCGCCAACGCCAACAGTTTCCAGAAGGCGGTGCAGATCATGCCGCTTGGAAACAGTGCCGGCGCGCCGGTCCACAAGGTTTTCCAGCAAGGATTTGCGGCCGGCGGAGCCTGGTTCGGAGCGACAACAGGCTATGCGCGTTGCGGCTTTTTCATTCAGTCGCGCGTGCTCGTTGCCGGCTTCCGGTCGGCGCCGTTTTCGTGGGGCGTCAGCAAGGTTGGATCGTTTGACTTCACGTCGACAGGGTCGCCGCTGACGGCCGACCTCGGCTTTTTCCGCACGCTCGATACCGACCAGGTCGAAACCATCCAGCAGATCTTCGTCGGCCGCGACCTGCAGTTCTTCACCGACAGCTCGGAATGGTATTCGGCAACGCGCACGCTTGACGCGACGCAGCCGCAGAACGTCGTCCGCGCGACAGGCCAGGGCATCAAATCCTCGGTGCGTGTCGTCTTCTCGGAAGGATCGACGATCATCGTCCAGCAGGGCGGCCGCACCGTCCGCGATTTCCTCTTCAACGATGTCGAGCAATCCTACAAGGCTGAACCGTTGTCGTTGCTCGGCCCGCATCTTCTGACCGATGTCATCGACGTCGCGCAGCGCAAGGCGCCGTCGACGCAGGAAGCGAACCTGATTTTCTTCATCAACGATGACGGCACGATGGTGACGCTGTCGCTGCTCCGATCGCAAGACGTCATCGGCATGATGCGCCAGAATACCGATGGAAAATGGCGCGCGATCGCCGGGCATTTCAACGGCGACGTCGTCTTCGTCATGCGGCGCGAGACCGTCGCCGGCGGCGCCGATCTCTATCTCGAAAACCGCGAGCCGACCGGATATCTCGACGCCGCGCTGACGGTAACGGCGAACGCGCCATTCACGACCGTCAGCGGTCTCGACCATCACGAAGGCAAAGAAGTCTGGGCCTATGCCGGCAGCCAGCTCTGCGGTCCGTTCACGGTGACGGGTGGCGTGATCACGATCGACGATGACGACGCCGCGACGACGATCACGGTCGGCCTGATGCCGGAAGTTTATGGTCGCCTGCAGAAGCTGCGCGAGAAGCTGCAGAACGAACAACCGTTCCGGCCTCCCGGCCGCATTTACGAGCTCGGCATTTCGCTCAAAGACACCGGCCACCTGCAGATCCGGGCGAACGGCACCGATTGGCGCGAGGTGCCGCTCGTCTACATGGACGGCGGCACGCTCGATTATGGCGAGCTCGCCGATCCGCCGACCGAAGCAGGCTACAGCCCGGAATTGCCCGTCCTTGATCGGCTCGTGACCGGCGACGTCACGATCGAGAACCTGCAGGGCTGGTCGCGCCATCCGATCATCGAGTTCCGGCAGATCGTGCCGGCGCCGCTGCACATCAAGGCGTTCCGGCCGGAAGTGGCTATGAGGGGGTAACTATGGCCGAAGTTGCAATCGGATTGTTTTCGGCGTTGAGCGCCGGCGCGGCTTCTGCTGCGACGGCCGTCGGCACGGGGCTCGCAGGCGCGGCGAGCGCGGTCGGAACTGGCCTTACCGGATTGACCGCAGCGGGATCATCCGCACTCGGGATCCTGCAGGGCGTCGCCACCGTCGCCTCGGTCGCGTCAACCCTCGTCGGCGGCATCGGGTCAGCTGCAGAAGCCGAGACGAACGCGCGCCTGGCGCAGATCTCCGGCGACGCCGACGCGCTCGCCACGCAACAGAAGATCCTCGACATCAAGCGCGATCTCGCCGTCAAGACCGGCGAGGCGCGCGTGGCCTTCGCCGGCTCCGGCCTCGACATCTCGAGCGCGTCCGCGGTCGAGGGCAATCTCCAGGACGAAGCCGATTATCAGACCGCGATCGAGCAGCAGAACGCGATCCAGCAAAAGCAGATGGCGGCGCTCAGGGCTTCTCAATACCGCTCGTCCGGAGCCGTCGACCTCATCAGCGCGTCGGCGAAGGCGATCGGCCAAGCCGGCGGCTACGGCCTCGATATCGCGAAGCGGGGCTAGCACATGGCAAACATGATGCCCGGCACGCTGAAGGTCGACCCCAATCTCGACACGAACGCGCGTGTCGATCCAAATGCCATTCAGCCGCTGCCGTCGTCCGGCATCGGCCGCGCGGCGGCAGAGGTCTCTGCGACCTTCGCAGGCCTCGGCGACACGATCGGCCAACTCGCCGACAAGGCCGCCGTGAAGGAAGGCGCGGAAGCCGGCGCGCAGGCGGGGCTCGATCCCGAGTTCCGCACGATGCACAACAACACGCTGCGCGGCGACGCCTTCGACAAGGCAGGCCTCGACGTCGCCGAGACGCGGATTAAGCAGCAGCTCGACAACAGTTTCGACACCGCCTACGCGCAGAATTCCGGCAACGCCATCGAGCTTAATAAAGCGCTCAACGGCCAGCAGATGGCGATCATCGCCAACGCGCCGCCGGAGCTGCGTCCGAAGCTCGAGCTCGCGGCACAGGGCAAGCGCCTCGCCTTCTCGCGCCAGCAGGTCCGGCAGAAAATCGCCGAGGCCAACAGCGCGGCCGCCGGCGCGTTCGAGACCGAGCTCGCCGACCAGACCAAGCGCATCCATCAGATCGCGTATTCGTCCGGTCTCGACAAAACCGCCGACGATGTTCTTGCCGGTCAAGTCTCGCTCTATGCTGACGCCTTGAAGCGCCGCGATCCGAGCGGCCAGCTTTACGTCACACCGGAGAAAGCCGCCGACGAAGTTCGCAAGATCAACCAGACCGTGGCGACGGCGCGGATCTCGGGCGCGTTCGATCGGCTCCCGACACTGGACGCGAAGCTCAAGTTCATCGAAGGCCTGCAGCAGGACTATGCCGCGGGCAAAGGCATCGCCGGCACCTACGATCTCGACGAGTTCGACAAGGTGCAAAAAGGCCTGATGGCCGATTACCGCTCGGCGAAAACGCTGCAGGCGGCACAGATCGCCGGCGTGAAGGAAGACGTCACCGCTGTCAGCAAGATGGCTGAGAAAGGCTTCGCCCCTGCCCCCGATCAGATGGCGTCGCTGAAAACCCGCGTCCAGGCCGCGGCCGATCCAAAACTGGCGCAGACGCTCGCCGTTGCCGAAGACACGGCGCAGTTCGTCAACGTTGCGCGTCGCGCGACGCCGGCCGAGCTCGACCAGGCCAACGATCAGCTGCGCGAGAAGCTCAACACCGAAGGTGCGACGCCGACTGCCGTTGCCCGCCTCGATCTCGGCGTGAAGCTCGCCGACAACATGCGCAAAGAGATCAAGACCGATCCGCTCGGCTGGGCCGATCGCGTCGGCCTGGTCAAGGTGCCGCCGATCGACTTCTCGGATCCGGACAAGGCGCAGGCCTCGATTAGAGCCCGGCTCGCCACCGCCGAGACGATTGGCGATTTCTATGGTCAGCCCGCGAAGTATCTGCGCCCCGACGAAAAGCAGGCGCTCGCGACGGTGATGGCAAAGGGCGGCAGCCAGGCGTTAGCGGTTGCGACGACGGTCGCTGCGACCGCCGGCGATCGCGCCGATAAGATCATGGGGGAGCTGTCGGACAGCGCGCCGGTGATGGCAGGCCTCGGCGCGCTCGTCGCGCAGTCGGGCGGCACACCGACGCCGGCGGCGATCGACGCCTTCGACGCGCTCGCCGCGCGCCAGGATCGCACCGAAAAAGGCGGCAAGCCGCTGCCGCCGACCGTGCTGCCGAAGACGCCGGAGATCCAGCAGGCCGTCGTCGACGTCGCCGGCACGGCTTTGAGCGCGGATCCCCGCAATGAGGCAGCCGCGATCAATGCTGCGAACCTGGTCTATGAAATGCGGGCCGCGCGCGCGCATCTGACCGCGTTCGATCCGGACGTTTACAAACAGGCGCTGAGCGAAGTTCTGGGCGAGCGCTCGATCGACGGCGTCAAATACGGCGGCGTTGTCAAGCAATCGCGCGGCTGGTTCGCGCCGACGTCGGACGTCGTCATTCCGCCGAACGTGCGCCAGGACAGCTGGCAAGACACGATCGACGCGCTGTCGCCTTCGGTCCTTGATCGCGCCGGCATCGGCCAGCCGGTGACGACGTCGGGCAAAGCGATCGACTTCGACCGTTTCCGCAACGGCACGCTCGTCCAGATCGGCAACGGGCAATACATGGTTTCGCTCGGCGATCCGACGAAGCCCGGACAAGAGCAATGGGCGGCCGAGACGAAGTCGACGCCCGGCCAGCCGAAGCCGCTCGTTTTGGATTTCAACAAGATCTCGCCGGTGCTGAGCCAGATCCGGCCTGATCTGTTTTTAGGGGGTGGACGATGAAATTTCGCAAGAAGCCTGTCGTTATCGAGGCGATCCAGTTCACGGGAGGTGCTGAGAACCGGCACGCAGTCTTAGAGTTTACCGGCGTAGCAGCTCCGAACGCCAGCACGATCTATTGGCGCAGCGGAACTAACGACCACGCCGGCGAGCTCGTGATCAGGACATTGGAGGGCGACTTAGTTGCCTCCCCGGGCGATTGGATCATCCGTGGCGTCGTTGGCGAGATTTATCCCTGCAAGCCTCATGTCTTCGACGCAACGTATGAGGCCGCCGACTGATGTTCGTCTTCAAGCCACAGATCGACACCTCGTCTCTCGCGCAGGATGAGCCGCCGCCGTCCACGTTCCTCGAAACGCTCGAGGCGAACACCGAGATCCTCGGTTCCGCATTCCGCAACTCAGGCCGCGAGGAAATGGCGTATGACGCGCGCAACGATGCGATCTTCAATCGCCTCGGCGTCAAGCTCGAGAACCCGGCGCGCCAGGCGCAGGGCTATCAGCTCGGCGGCATCGACTGGCGCGGGCAATACGATAAGCAGCTGAAGGATCTGCAGGCGCAGTATCCCGACGCGTCCGACATCATTCGCGCCGACGTCTCGCCGGCTACGGAAGCCGCGCAGCAGACGGCCACCGTCCAGCAGCGTGCGGCCGACACTGCCGCGCGCTATCCCTACCGCCTCCCCGACAATATCCCGCTCGTCGGCGGGCAAAGCATCCCGTCGATGGCTGGCGGCCTGATCACGGGCGCGACCGATCCCTTTACCGCTCCGACGCTGCTGATCGCGCCGACGCGCGTCGCCGAAGGCGCTGCCGGCGTCTTGTGGGCCGGCTTGCGCTCTGGCGCCGCCAATGCCGTCGGATCGGCCGCCGAGCAGCCCTACATCGCCGCATGGAAGAAACAGGCCGGCCTCGAGCACACCTTGACTGATGCACTGAAAGAGGTCGCCGCGAATGCCGCCTTCGGCTTCGTCGCCGACGTCGGCGTGCGCGGGCTCTATCGTGGCGGCCAGGCGCTCGCTGGCCGGCGTCCGGTTCTCGACGAAGGCGGCAACGTCATCGGCTACCAGTCTTCTGACAGCCCGCCGGCGGATCCAAGGGCCAATCCGCTTCAGGCGCTCGACGATGCCGCTTCGGCCGCACCGCCCGGCAGCGTGCTGCGCAAGGCCGCCGAGCTCGACCCCGATGCCCTGCGCGAGCTTGCCCGCCACACGGGCCTCGACGCTGATCCCGCCGTGCGCGGCGCGCTCGATGCGCTCGAGCAGGATCGCGCCGACCTGGTGCCGCCGCCTGGCGTGATGGACCTCGAGCACATTTCGAAAGCTAATGATGCGATCGCGGCTGCGAACGATCCGAAGGCGCTGCCGGTCGGCGACGCGATCGTCGGCGGTCACGGGCCTGATGCGGCTCCGGAGCGGCTGCGCGAGGTCCTCGCGCGCGATCCGATCGAGCTGGCGGCCGACATTCGCGAGACGCCTGAGATCCTAGCCGAGGGTCTGCCGTGGACCGATCCGAAACTCAAGGCGGCGGCGCAGCTTTCGAAGCTCTCCGACCAGGCCTTCGACATGGTCGCCGGCGGCGAAGTCGATCCGCGTCTCGGGACGATCGTCGCAGAGCATGTTGCCGATCCCGATCAGCACGCGCCGCTGCTGCGACAGTTATCGGAAGCCGCGCCGGCGACGCCTGACGACGCACGCGCGAAGCTTGCCGATCTTCTTGCCGGTCCTCGTGACGATGTCGCGCATGCTCGGACGGCTGGCATTGCCGACGAGCTCGTCGATCGGCCGGTCACTTTGGTCGACGATCCCTACGGCGCCGACGGCATGCGGCAGCTCGAGCAGCTGCGCCGCGACCTGTCGGCCGAGATCGAAGAAGCCACCGGCGTGAAGCCGAAAGAACGGGACGGCGATGCGCTCGCCGCTGCGCGCGGGGGCGGTGAAGATGATCCATTGCGCCAGCTGCAGGCCGACTTTGACCGCGTCGCCGCGGCGCACGATCAGCTCACTCAAGCGCTCGATCGCGCGATCGGCCGTTTGCCGGATGGTGTCACGGCCAAGAGTTTTGCGGACATCGAGGATCTGCCCCCGCACCTCGCCCGCGACGTCCAGGCCGCCCGATCGGCCGGCTATCGGATCGAAGCTCTGACCGATCGTCGAAGCGGCAATATCTGGATCGCGGTCGACGCGCTGAACCCCGACGCGATCCTTTCGCATGAGACGATCCACGCGTTGCGCCAGGTCGGCTTGTTGACGGACAACGAACTTAAGATCCTCGCGAACAAGTTTCGCGAGGTCGAAGCGCAGCTGTCGCAATACCTGCCGAATGCCGTCTCACTTGCTGAATATGAGCGCCTCTATCGCAGTTTGCCCCCGGAGCAGGTTCGCGATGCCGTCATGCAGGAAGCGGCCGCGCACCTCTACGAGGCCCGCGCAAACGGCGCGAACTTCGGCAAGAAGGCGAACGCCATCCTGCGCAAGATCAAGCAGTTTCTCGAGCGTGTCAAAAACGCGCTCAATGGCCTCGGCTGGCAAAACGCCGAAGACGTCATGCGCGCGATCGACAGCGCCGAGATCGGCCGCAGGGGGCCGTCGCCGGCGAGCGGCACGCCGACCGACCCGGCGCTCAAGGCATCCGTTCCCGCGACAACAGCGGCGCCGGCTGTCGATGACTTCTCGGCGTCCGTCGATGCCCTCAAGGATAGGTTCGGCATCAAGACCCGGCAGCGGGATTTCGGCAATGATGGCTCGCTGTTTTCGCTCAAGGATCAGCAGCCGCTGACGTTGCGCGAAGAAGTCGAGCAGCTGCAGAGCGGTTCGCGTCTTGCCGTCGTTGCTCGCCACCTTGCCGCGTTCGGGGGCGACACCGAAGATATTCTCGGCGTCATTCAGAAAGCCTCGCGCGTTGACGTCGATGCCGCGTCGGTCCCGGAGCTGCAGCGGTATATCGTTTCTCTTGAGGACCTGCAGCAAGTGATCGAGGACCGCGTTCAGCACGGTTATGAGCTCGGCGACGACGTCGACGCGATCGGCGAGCTGATTTCTGGAAAGCTCGACGAAGTCAGTTCGCGGCTGTCGGAGATCTCCGACCAGGCCGACAATCTAGCGAGCGATATCGGCGAAAAATTCGACGAGCTTCACGAGCGATATGAAACGCTTCTCGACGAGCGATTTGGCGACGACGCAGCCGCGCGCGAGGCTTACGAAGAGAGTGGCGGATCGGCTGAATTCTCCGCGTCCGCCCCGGCGATCTATGACGCGGCAGGGCAGCCGAAGCCGGGAGATACGGCGCTCGAGATCCTTGGACGTGAAGCAGACGCCAGCGCGCAGTATTTGTCGCGCTACGACGTGCAGGCTAAAGCGCTTCTCGAGCTCAATCCCGAGACGATGGATCTCCCGACGGTTGAAGCTGCGATGGAGCACGTTTCCGAGGTTCACGGCCAGCTCGCCAGCGTGAAGCATTGGGCTGACAAGATGTCAGAAGCCGCTTGGCATCGCTCAGGCGATGCCGTCGACCAGGCCGCGGCCATCAAAGAACGCGCTCTAACGCCCCAAATCGAAAAACTCGAAAACGCCCGCGACGCGATTGCGGAAAAGGTCGACGCCGCCGACGAGGCGCTGCAGCGCAAGCAGGGCGGCGGCGCCCTCTTCTCCCTTCGCGACGATGCGCAAGCTCAGCTGAAGGAAGACCTGGCGCAGGTCGCGGCGATCGCCGATGCCAAGGCCAAGGCGCAGCGCGAGCGGCAGGCGCTGATCGACGAGAAGATCCGGCAGAATAACGAGCGCTTCGTCACGACGTTGCGCGACGCCCGCGGCCAGGTCGACCCGGCAAAGGCGCTGGTCTATTTGCTCGAGAACCACGGCCAGGTGGATCTGCCTGCCGGCATGACGTCAGTGGCGGCCGAACAGAAGGCCGTCGAGGCGATGGCGAAGGCCGGTATGGAAGAGGTCCTGCACACGTTTCGCCCTGAGCTTCTCTCCGGAAAGACGCGAGAGACTGCGCGCCTGCGCAACGTCGTCCGCGAGCTCGCCGGCGAAGGTACAGGCGACGTCGCGGCGAAAGCTTTGGCGCAGGCCTGGATCCGCACATCGGAACGGCTGCGCCAAGAATTCAACGCCGCCGGCGGCGACATCCCGAAGCTCGAAGGCTGGTTCCTGCCACAGGTTCACGATCGCGGCGCGCTGCTTGCCGCCGGCCGCGCGCGTTGGGTCGACGATATTTACAAGCTGCTCGATCTCGATCGCATCGTCGACGGTGAGACGCGCAAGCCGTTGTCGCCGGCCGAGATCCGCCAGGCGCTGTCAGATATCTGGGAAAACATCACGTCCGACGGGCATGGCACGCAAGCCGCCAACGCCGCGGATCCGTTCGGCGGCATTACTGGCGATGCGACCGGCGCGAAGAAGATCGCAAATCAGCGGCAGGAACATCGCTTCCTGCATTTCAAATCGGCCGATACCTGGCTCGACTATCAGAAGCAATATGGCGGCGGCAACGACCCGTTCCGCGCGATGATGCAGCACATCACGTCGATCTCGAAAGACATCGCAGCGATGCGCGTGCTTGGCACAAACCCGAACCGCGAACTCGCCCGCCTTGCGAAATTCGCGACGAAGCAGGCCAAGCTTGCTCGCCCTGCTGCCGTGCTCATCGATGAGGCGGTCTCCAAGATCAAGGATCTGACGGCCGCCTATCTCAAGACGCCGACGCGTCTCGACGAGGTTTCCGATCGCATCGGGGCAATTCACAAAGAGATCGCGCGGATCCGCGAGAAGCGTTTCGGTCCGCCGTCTCGGCGCAACAAGAAGAAAATCGAGGCGCTGCGCACCGAGCTGTTTGCACTCGATGCTGAACGCATCGGGATCCTCGACCGTGGCAGTCCGCGGATCGACGGCCTGGAGGGCGCCCAGCTGCGGCAGGACCTCGAGGCCGCCTACGACGAGCTCGCCGCAGTCCAGGACGTCGACAAGGTATTGTTCCCGAAAAAGACCGAGTTCCTCGGCAAGACGATGACGCAGAGCGGCTTCTGGACGACGGCGCCGGAAGACTACGCGCGGAGTTACATCTCGCGCGCGGAAGCGATGTGGGACCTCTATCGCGGCGTAACGTCGGCGCCGGTCAACGCCAAGGCGGCGAGCCTGATGCAGATGTTGCGCAACGTCGGCGTCGTCGGCCGCGGCGGCTCGATGGTGATCTCGTCGATCGCCGACAACTTCACGCAGGTCATGGCGCGCCGCTTCACCGGCCTGCCGGCGCACAAGACGTTCACGGACATCCTGCGCCAGCTCGGTCCGAACGCGCACCGTGAGGCGCAGCGTCAGGCGCTGATCGGGGAAACCTACCTGCATATGTTCAACGATGGCGCGCGCGGCGCCGCGTCTCTGCAGGGGCCGGAGTGGTCGCATTGGCTTGCCGAGCGCACGATCGCGCTGCAGGGCCTCGGCGCGCTCACCGATGCGCAGCGGCAGGCTTTCGGCATGTCGCTGCAGGCGGCGATCGCCGATCTCGCCGTCAAATCGTGGGGCGACGTCGGCGCGCTGAACCCGCGCCTGCAGAAGCTGTTTCAGCGCTATGGGCTCGGCGAAGCCGAATGGGATGCGATCCGCTTGGATCCCGCCACCGGCCAGGTGCGCGACGTCGACTTCCTGTCGCCGAACCTGGTGCGCGACAGTCTCGAGGCAGCCGGCCGCGGGAATGAACGTATCGCCGAGCGCTACCTCGGCATGATCCTGCAGGAAAGCGACTTTGCCTCGCCGACGTCGATGCTGCGCGCGCGCGCCGCGATGGTCGGCAAGACCAGGCCCGGCACGCTCGTCGGCGAATTCCTGCGGACGGCCGGACAGTTCAAGCAGTTTTCTTTCATGTTCGGCATGCTGCATTTCGAACGTGCGCTGCGCGAAGGCATTGCCAACGGCACGCTGAAGGGCGCGAGTTATGCGGCGCAGACCTTGCTCGTCATGACGCTCGGCGGCGCGCTCGTCGTCCAGCTGAAGGACTTGAAGGGCGGTAAGGACACCCGGCCGATGGATAAGCCCGGCTTCTGGGGCGCGGCGCTGATGCAGGGCGGCGGCCTCGGCATCGTCGGCGACATTTTCAACTCCGAGCAGAACCGCTTCGGCGGCGGCCTGGTCTCGACGTTCGCCGGGCCCGTGTTCGGACTTGGCGAAGACATCCTCGGCGCCGCCGGCATCAGCCCGAAGACGACGGCCGCGCGCGGATCGGCCCGGCTTGCGACGAGCTACGTTCCGGGATCCTCGCTCTGGTATCTGAACCTCGCCTATCAGCGCACCGTCGCCGACACGCTGCAGCGCTACGTCGATCCGAAGGCCTACGACGCGTTCCGTCGCCGGCAGATGCAGCAGCTCAAGGATTACGGCAACGGCTTCTGGTGGGCGCCGGGGCAGAGCGCGCCGTCGCGTGCGCCGCGGTTGAATTAGTGGCGCGTAGGTTCAGAAAGGCATCGGCCGGCAGGTGATAGCCATCGTCCGGCCGAGCCGTTGCAGCGCTCGCGCGCGGGCCTCTGAGCCATCTTGCCAGCCACCTGAGCATTGCGCCCTCCGCCGGTTATCACCCTCGCCACGGCCATACCCTGAAGCTGCCGCAGCACGGGGACTTTAGCCGATGACAGTTGCCCTCTCAACACGCCAAAGCGGACCGTACACGATGACGGCCGGGCAAACGATCGTCAATTACACGTTCCCGATCGACAACGCGTCCGAAATGACGGTCAAAAGGCTGCGCGGCCTGATCGAGACAGATCTCGAGCTCGACGTCGATTACGGCGTCACGAGCGTCGGTAGCGACACCGGCACGATCATCCTGACGTCGGGTTCGCTTGAGGGCGATGTCATCACGATCGACGGCAACTTGCCGATCCAGCGTGTTTCGAACTTCGCCGGCTGGAAGTCGCTGCCCGACAATGCGATCAACAAAGAACTCGATCGCATGATCAAGGCGCTGCAGGAAATGCGGCGCGATGTCGACGGCGCGATCCATACCGTGCAGGCGGGAACCGCTTACGATTTCAACGGCAGCCGGGGCGTTAATCTTGCTGACGGCATCGACCCGCAGGATGCCGTAACGATGAACCAACTCGCGCACATCGACCCAGTTCAGTTTACTCCTGGCTTGCCAGACATTGGAGCTCTAGACCTTGACGGCGATGAGTTGAGTATTTGGGATACCAGCGCCGGGGGGCCGAGAAAGATCACACCAGCCGCCCTTGGGAGCGCCATCCTTGAAGAATACGACGTTGAACGCTTTAAGGGTTTTATTGATTGTTCGGGCAATCCTAACTATCCCGCGGCAAATGCAGGATATCGGTATCGGGTCACGGTCGCCGGAAAGATTGGCGGCGCATCGGGCATCAATGTTGAAATAAACGACTGGATTGAATGCTGTGTCGACGGCAGCCCTGCCGGCGATCATGCCTCTGTCGGCGCGAACTGGGGAATTGGGCAGGGCAATATCGATGGCCCCAATACTGGTTCGGCCTCTGTCGCTTCCCGAAACGCATTAGCGGCTATGGCCTTGCCAGCGGCGGCAGTACTTGTCTTTGTTGACGAGCCGGGTTGCGAGGGGTGGTTCAAATGGAGCGCATCTAACCACATAAACGACGTTGCGGCGGACGCCCGGCAAGGTGTCTTTGTCGCGCCGTCAAGCGACACGACCGGCGCAAGTGGTGCCTGGGTCCGTGTGTTCGAACATCTCTACGCGAGTTACTTTGGCGTCCAAGGCAACAGCGTTTCGGTGGCGGCGACCGTCTCCATTGCCTCGGGCTCGGCCGCCCTGACGGCGGTTGGCGCCGCATTCACGGCCGCTGATGTCGGCAAACGTATTCTTGTCCCGGGAGCCGGAGCTTCTGGTGCGACACTCGTCACGACGATATCGGCCTTTGCCGATGCAACCCACGTCACGTTGGCAGCCAATGCCGGCACGACGCTCTCATCTGTTGCGAAAACGGTATCCTATGCGACTGACGACCTGGCTGCTTTGAACGCTGCGATTAGCCTGTGCTCTTATCTGGGCGGCGGCGAAATACGCTGCGACAATCTACGTGCACCGGTAGGCATCAGCGGCTCGCTCGCGTTGGGCAACGGAACATCGACGGTTCGCAGCACTATCAACGGAGTTTTTTTGCGCGGTCGAGCCTGCGCCTCGACATTCTCAAGTGCGGTCGATCCAAGCACAATTAAATGGTATGGCGCGGCTTCAACGACGGTTAATGTCGTGCATTTTAAAGGAACTGGACAAGGCGGCGGGCTGCTCGGCGGATGGGTTCTCGACGGAAGCGGTCTGGCTGGTCGTGGATTGGCGCTAACGGATTGGGTCGGCGCTAAATTTCCAAACGTTCGGGTGATCGCCTGCACGACCGTTTATTGTCTGCTGTATACCCAGGCAACGGCTAATTCCTTCGGCGGATGTCGCAACAATGAGTTCGGCATATTTTCGACGGACACCGTGCCATCGGGTGCTACTGGGCTCCAGCTTGACGGCGATAATTCGTTATCCATCTGCACGCTGCAGAATACGTTCAACGTCGTCGACATGCCGGTCAGCGGAACTAACGTCGTCGGCATTCTGCTGGGATACGCCGGCTTCAACGAATTCAATCTGGTGGATATTGGTCGTCAGTCTGCTCTCTCGGGGACGGTTGGACTTAAGCTTTTGGGATCGGGACCAACCGGCGGAAAAATATATCCGAACTTGAACGTCTTCGGATCTCTGGCCATTAGCGGGGGCGCGGCGGCGGATCTAACTAACGGCACGCCATGCGGCAATACGGTCAAGGCATTCGACGTCGTGGACAGCGAGGGTGCTGTCCCGAATATCGTCGGGTTGGTGGGCGTGGCGCATCAATCCTTTGGCGCCGGCTTTACAAAAACGCAGTCATTCGCTTTCGGTTATCATTCTCCCGGATGGAACACCGTGACGCCGTCTCGGCCCGGCGGAACGGGCAGCGGGAACAAGGTGACGAACACTAACCCTTATCCAGTCATCATTTACATGTCAGGAAACGTGGGAACGGTAATAGTCGACGCGCACGGTACAGACCCAGGCGCGTTGTTGGGGGTCAACCCTGGAACCGTGATCCTCGAACCGGGCGGCAGTATATACTTTACAACGACGGTGGCGACGGCTTGGGTATGGTGCGGCTATCGTTGAGCGTCGATTGTCCATCAAAAGCCAAGCGAATTGGAAAAAGGCTTTTTGTTTATTGCTCCTCTTCTTGATATCTGCTGTTTTGCGGAGTGAAAGCGGCCTGTGGGGGGTGTCGGATGAAGCTATCGGTCTTCGTTGCTGCTGCGGCGGCACTGTTTATGAACGAAGCCGAGACCGCGCGTCGTGTGGGTTTTTTTGAACCGGCGGGTATCGTCTCGGCATATGCCGACAGGGTAGATTTCGCGACCATCTCCTACAGATCTCCGGAACACCTTCGAACCAATCTAAAGCTGGCGCAGAGTTACGGATTGAGGGTCAATATAGATATCGGCGCGTCACTCGTTCACAACGCCGACCCAGCGACATTGAAGCGATCATTCACCAACAGCGCCGGCAAGATCGTCGTGAAGGCTTTCCCGCCACTTAAAACTAACAAGATCCTACGGCTTAACGAGGTAGCGGCACGGCGAAGAGCGATGGCGGACGTCCTTGACGTCGCAAAGGATTTTACCGACGTCGTCGACGTGATCTTCCTTATCGACGAGCCCTATATCAACGGTGTTTCGAAGACAGAACTCGAAACACTTGCCGCCGAGGTGCGGCAGGGCATGGCGGAACGGCGTCTCTCTTTTCGCGTTGGGGTGAATTTCGCCGGCGCTAATTTCAACAGCAGTTTTGCGGCGATGATTGCATCTGCTGCGCAGGCGTACGTCGAACGGGCCGACGCCTACAACGCCCTGCCGGCTCCCGATGTTGTCGCGTGGCGGCCGACCTTCGCCAGGCATCGTCTTTCGACCTACGACAGCGCTGGAAATATGTTCACCGAAGGCGGCATCCCTGGCGGGGTCGATGTCGTGGCATTTGATTTTTATACCGCCACCTTCCTATCCGACACGCTCTACGACAAGGCGTTAATCTGGCTTGCCGAGAGCGGCCGCGAGCCGGCGTGCAAGAAGTTCGGCAAGATAACTGTTTCAAGTTTTCGAAGCAGTTTATCGTTTTTCGGCGGCTCTTTGCGCGAGAACGAAGATGAGGTTTTGGACGATCTCTACGATTGCCGCACGGGAACAACCGTCCGCCTGTTGCGTGAAGAGATCTCCAAATCAACGTCTCCAAACGCTGATATTATGCTGATCACACAGAGCAGCCGAAACGGCTTTTACGAGCATGCATCGAATGGCGATGAGAAGCAGACCGGCGATATTACGAAAGTCAATGCAAGGTCGATGGCCGAGGTTCGACGCGCGCTCCGATTTTATGCCCAGAGGGCAGACGAAATACGGGCGGGAATTGCATTTTTTACTTACAGCGATGCTGTAGACAAATCGATAAGCATCTCTGTCGAGGGTGCCGAGAACCTGCCCGGCGCTTTGGAACTGATTAGTTCGGCATCTGGCAGGTCGCCAGGCAACGCTTACCGATAACGACAGGTGTCGCGAATTGTCTCGCCATTTCCAAGAGCTTGGTTGTGCGCCGGTTATCACCCCGCCTCCCGCCATAAACTGGCCGCGGTTCAAGGCACGGGGACAGGCACATGCCGGCATGGCTCGACATCGCGTGGAAGGAACTCGGCCAGCAGGAAGTCAGCGGCTCTGCCGCCAATCCTGAAATCATAAGCTATTTCCGCGAGGCCGGCCGGCCGGAGATCGTGTCCGACGAGGTCGCCTGGTGCGCGGCGTTCGCCGTCCGCTGCCTGAAGCTGTCTGGCATCGATATCAGCCCGATCCCGAAGGGCGAACGCTTGCTCGCCAATGGGCTTTTGAAGCTCGGAACGCCGATTAAGGAACCGCAGGTCGGCGCGGTCTGCGTCTTGTCGCGCGGCTCCGATCCGAGCCAGGGCCACGTCGGCTTCGTCGTCGGCGCCACGGCCGACCAGGTCGTGCTGCTCGGCGGCAACCAGGCCAACAGCGTCTCGACGGCGCACTTCCCGCGCTCGCGGATCCGCGGGCTGCGCTGGCCCGATCCTGCCAACGATATCGACGGCACGGCGAAGGCGATCGTCGCCGACACGGCGAAGACCGGCACGAGCAACACGCTGAACCATATTCTGCCGTCGCTGCCCGATCAGATACCGGCTCACGCCGACCTTGCGCGCTCGGCAGGCGCGCTCGAGGCGTCGCTGAAAACCGGCATCGACTTCGCGACCTTCAGCTATTCGAAGCTGCCGTGGGTCGTAGGGGCATTGTCGATCTATTGGGTGGCGCGCATCGCGTGGAACTCGAACTGGATCCGCAAATGGCGGAACGAAGGATCGCACGCGCTGCCTGCGCCGTCCGCGCCTGCAACGGCTGAAGAGGTGGTGTGATGATCGAGAACACCCTTGAATTTTTCTTCGACGGCTGGGGCAAGGTCATGCTGGCGATCGCCGGCTTCATCGCCCTCATCACCGCGTTTGCGTTGGACCAACGGCACATAGGGGCGACAAATGTCAGCGCGGATCTCAACGCTTCGGCGCAACCGACGATCATCAAGATGGACAATGAGGGTGCTGCTGCTGCTCAGCCCGGTTCCGTTGGCCGCTTGCGCAAGCAATACTGTCGCGACTGTTGAGCCTTTCAAGGCGACGCTGCGCGACATCTGCATCTCGAAAGACGATCACCTGACCGAGGGCACTGCCAGCCAGATCGAGGCGACGAACCGCAAGTTCGGCGTCGCGTTCAAGCGTTCGTCGCAATGCCCGAAAGCGACGGGCAAGGCGAAGCCCGCGCCCGCGCCGATCGCGCCGGCCGTCGCGGATCCCAAGGAGCCGAAGACATCATGAGCGCAGAAGCTCTCGAGGCTCGCGTTGGCGCCGTCGAGCGTGAGCAGGCCATTCAGGGAGAGCGCCTGACGCGCATCGAGCACGATGGCGCCAGGACACTGTCCGCGGTCGAAAAACTCGTGGAGCGCGACGCTAGGCGCCCGCACGGCCTCACCTGGAAGGAATTCTTCGCCGGCTTCGGGACGGCGCTCACGCTCGGCGGCGGTCTCTGGTGGGCGGTGACCGGGTTTGTCGAGCATTCGCCTGCCGTCGTCCAGCTCGAGAGGCGGATGGATCAGGCCGAGTGGAAAGCCGGCTGGGCGGTAAGGGTCGATCCGAACTAAGATCGGCTCGCCGCGGCGCCTTGACCAAATCCGACGGGAGTGCGAACGATCTCCCGCCCGCGTGCCTCTGCTACGGGGGCTTGGCCATTGTATCGCCCGTAAAGGATGCCCGATGAGTCCTCCGCCAAAGCTATTTCGCGTTAAAACGAAAGACGGGTATTCCGATGTGCCCTGCAATTTCATCAGGATCGAACATGGCGCGCTGTCCTTAATGGTCCGTGGAGAGAATGGCATGCCCATTGTCAAGCAGGCATACGGGGCTGGAGAATGGGTTTCGTGCATCGAGATCAGCGCCGACGGCCGGCCGGTGCTATAATTTCAGTTAAGGCTTTGGAATTCCTTCATTCCGCCTCGGAATAAATAGCCGCGGTCTCAAGCTACCCCGGCCAGCGCGGCCGCGTCTTCGGCGTCATCATCTCGCCGCCGAACCGTTTCTGGAAAGCCTCGGCATGCTCAGGCTCGGCGAAGCACCAGGCGATCCAATAGGCGCCGTCCTTCACGAATGACGCATTGCGTTTGCAGAGGCTGAGTTCTTTGCAGAATGCGTGCACGCGATCGAGATTTTTGCCCGTCGTCGCGCTCGCCGGCAACGCCACCTGGTGCGGCCATCCCTGATCCATCGCGAAGCGGCTTAACTCGCCCTTGCGTCGCATGCTTCCTGCCCTCGTTTAAAGGTCCGAGAAAAGTCGCACGTGCGACTTTTGCAGCGATTATGTTCCGCAAATGTTCCGCTGTCAAAATTGCGTAAGTGCTTGAAATACTTGGCGATCCCGGCAGGACTTGAACCTGCGACCCTCTGCTTAGAAGGCAGATGCTCTATCCAACTGAGCTACGGGACCGTGCGCGGCTGTTCTATAACCGCAATTGGCGGCGGGGTGGAAGACTTCTTATTGGTCGATGGTCGTTCCGTGCGCCGCCGTCGCTGGGATGGCTGCTCACAGCGGAAATTCAGGCCGCGGGCGCTTCCGGCGCTGGCATCCGTCTGGTCTTGTGACCCGCCTCGCCCCAGATCCGATAGATTTTCAGGAAGCGGTACCAAGCCTGAATTGAAGCGTACCGGAGACCGGTAAAGCCGCCCATGCAGTGACGGCGAACAATGTAGTACTTGAAGAAATTCATCGGCAGCTCCGTAAACAACCGAAGCGAGACCGATCCAGTTGTAGTCACATCGGAGTTCTCGACGAGAAGCCAAGTGCGGTCATTCAACTTGCGCTTCATGTCAGGGAACGAGCGCATCGAATAATGATGCATCGGCGCCCGCAATTGGCCGACCAGGTAGTCGTCAGTCACGACGGCATCGTGAATGTTGGATTGGCGAAAGCGCACGAAGCGGCGATCGTAAAGACGCACGTACCAATGATCGCGCGCGAACAGACGAGGCTTGGAGGCCGACGGATAGACCATTTGCAGCGGCATGCCGTACGCCACGAATTTCGGATCGCCGCCGGTGAAGACGTCAAGGATCTCACGCTCCAATGCAGGCGTGACGACCTCGTCGGCATCGACATTGAAAACCCAATCGTTGCGGCACTGCTCCTCGGCAAAGCGTTTTTGACCGCCAAAGCCGAGCCAACGCTGCGTGATCACGCGGGCGCCCTCCGCAAGCGCAACGCTGACGGTGTCATCGGTGCTCTCGCTGTCGACGACAACAACCTCGTCCACCCACGGCCGGACCGAGCGAATGGTGCGGCCAATCCGGTCGGCTTCGTTTTTCGAAATGATAAAACAGGAAACCGGAGCCCTGCGCATGCTGTTGTATTTGGTCACTGGGGAAGCAATCCGACTGGCGTTTTAAAGACTGCCATTTTTCACTTCAGGGCCGCGACGCTGGCATTCGTGATGCGTCGGGTGCCGTGAGCGCAAGCGGCGACCTTGACCCTAAATCATGATTATTTTCGGACGAAGGATTTTCTTATTTTTCAAAAATGTGCATGCCTGGCTCGCAGATGCTGCGGCTGCAGCCGCGCCTGTCAGCCGGTCCCAGCCGAGGTACTGCAATCGCGGCTTCAATGTTTAACGGGCAGGGCCGCCCGTTGTCTCCCCCGAGTGACGAGCGGCCCGCGGTGTCGTGGTGAGTTCCCTTCGCTACGCTCGTTTCACGAGCCGCAAGACAAAGAGCAGAATGATAGCGCCGATGGCGGCTGCGATGATCTCGCCGAGAACGCCGCCACCCAGCCGGAGACCGAGAAACGGAAACAACCAACCGGCAATAACCGCGCCGATGATTCCGACGACGATATCACCGAGCAATCCGAATCCGCCGCCACTCATGATCTGCCCTGCCAGCCAACCGGCCGCGGCGCCGATCAAGAGCCAGATAATCAATGCCATTAAGGTGGGATCCATTTTTTCTCTCCCGTTCAGCACGCGCACGAATCGAAATGAGAATTATGATCTGCGTCAAAACGACTGCTGGCAAGTTCGACCTGCGATTGCGCAGACGCGCGGAGGCGATTCGCGTCACATCCAGGTGAAGCATCGACATAGGAAGGTACGCCGTCGCGGCGCGCGTCCGCGGCGGCATTCGGATTGTGAGGCCTCGCCCAGGACCATCCGGAGGCGTAGCGTCAAAACTTCAGCTTCATGCCGCCATAGTACGTGCGCGGTGCGCCGGCGTAGATCGAGCCGGATATAGCGGCCAGATCGTCTGCTCCCGCCCCCACGCGATCGGTGATGTTATTTGCCGAAGCGATATAGGTTTCGTTGAACACGTTCTGGACTTCGAAGTAGGCCATCAGCGACTTGATCGGACCACCGCTGAGATCTTTGTTGTAGTGAACGTTGAGATTTACCAAGTCGTACCCAGGTGCCTTCAAGAGGTTGGCGTTCTCCATGAAGAAGCTGTCGTGCCATTCGTATTCGGCATACGCACCGACGCCTTTGAATGCGCCGGCCGGCACATCGTAACTCAGGCGCGTTGACACCTCGTTCGGTGCGACGCCGGGAATTTTATTACCGTCGCGGCTGACGGCCGCCGTCGCGCCGGAAAGGCGCTCGGCATAGTCGGTATAGATCTGGTCGTCGAACGTATACGACGCCGTCAGCTTGAAGCCATGCCCCAGCGCGATGTTCGCTGACGCTTCTATGCCGCGATGTTCCGAAGCCGGTGCGTTAAATGAGAAGTTGGGAAGTCCTGGCCCCGGCGACTGAGAAACAAGTTCATTCCGGAAGAATTCGTAGAAGCCCGTGACGCTGAGCACAACGCCCGGTGCCGGCGTCCAATCTGCGCCGACATCGAAGCCGACGTTGGTCTGCGATTTCAGCTCAGTGTTGTTGCCTGGCAGTCCTTCGGACGTGACAAAGAGGTTCGAAAACTGCGGTGTGCCGTAGCCTGTTCCGACGCGTGCCCGCCATTGCCATTCGCGGGTTGGCGCGTAGACGACGCCCAATTCGGGCGCGACGTTCGTCAAGTCGCGATCGGCTGAAACGAAGTTCGTTTTCTTGATCGTTCCGTCAGTATTGTAGACGTAGCCAATCTGAGAACCATCGAGCGATGTTCGTTCCACGGTTGCGCCCGCGACAACGGAAAAATCATCTGTCAGCTTCACTTCCTGGCGGGCACGCGCGCCGACGTTCATCGTCGAACCTGTCTGCTCCGATTGCAACAGGCCGCGCTGTGCGCCGCCACCCGGCGCGATGTTGAACGTTTTGCCATCGACGGGCAGGTAGTTCCAGAACGCTCCGAGGTAGCCCAGCGTGGGCAGGCCGGCGACGGTCGAACGGTGCGTCACGCCGGAAATGACGTTGTAGGAGAGATAATCGCCGACGGCGCTCGTCGTACCGGTCGGCTGGTTGATGTTGCGATCGTCGACCACAACTTGCGTCTGTAACGCCGTTGCCGCATCGAAAGCATGGTCCCAGCGGAAGCCGCCAATCGTGCGGCGGTCATCCCGTCCGGCGCCTGCCTGCTCGGCGGTTTGCGGGACACCAGAACTGGTATTGCCGGTCGCGGAGAACTTATTCGTTGCGCAGCCGTCGGCGGCTGTCGCCGCCGTTTGGCAGCCCTTCTGAAACGGGTTCTGATTGAACTGCTGCAACGACGTGCGAAACGGCAATTCCGTGTCCACGTTGTTGTTGATGAATTTGAAGGTGAACTTGTCGGTCGAGGACGGTTGATAGGTCATCAACGCATTGACGGTCTGAGTATTGAAGCCGCTGTAACCGAAGTAGCCGTCGCCGCGAACGTCGCTGGTAAAGACGGAGGCTTCCCAGTTGTCACCCTTCTTGCCGCCGATAACGTAATTGTTGAGGTAATTGAAGCTGCCGACGTCCAGGCCGTATTCGACGCCGTCGATCACGCCGCCCGGATAGGTTCGAAAATTGATGGCGCCTCCGGTCGCGTAGTTACCGAAGAGGGCCGACGACGGGCCGCGCCAGACATCGACACCTGCGTAGGCGTGCGGATCGATGAGGTCGCTGCGGGAAAGGCCATCCGGCTGCGTAACCGGAAATCCGTCATCGAGGACAACGATATTGCGTATCCCGAAACCATTTCTGGCGTTCGATCCGCGGATGGAAATACCCATGTCTCGGGGACCGTTGCCCTGCTTCAGCGAAACGCCAGGAACGTCGTCAAGAATATCGTCGACGGAGAACACGGGTGTGTCCTCGTAATACTTCATGCTTACCGAGGTCGCAGTTTGAGCACCTGCGCCGGAGGCTCCCGGCACAGCGGCCACATTGGCTGAGGGTGTGCCCGGATTGCCGATGAATGGGCTTGCACCTGAGCCAGCCTGCAATGTTCCGGCGAATTGGTCGGTCGACGTCGGCGCGGCCGCAGGCAAAGGTTGAGGTGCTTTCGCGGTCACCTTCTGTTGGGCGATGCGCTTTGGTTTTGGCTTCTCAGCTGCTTGCTGCACTTTTTGCGATTTAGGTTGCTCGATGTTGACGTCGGGAAGCTGGACGGACGACGCCGGATTCGCATCCTGAGCGTGTGCGCATGGCGCTGCGGCAAAGCATGACAGCACCGTCGACGCGGCTGCCATGCCAATGCGTATCGGAGCCGCGCTGGTGCGAGGCTTGAAGATTTGCATAACGAAAATTCCACTCTGATATCAGACTTACGAACGCGCATACGCAGGCGGTCGAGATACCGCAGCGACGCAACTCGACAAAAAAATCGGAAGAACTCAGATCAGAGTGGTTGGGGGTCCGCGCGCGGATTGCGCGCCAGGCTTTGGCGTCGTTCGGAATATTTGCGCCGTGATTGAATACGTGACCGCTGCATAGCGGACCGTATGCGCGAGGATTTGCGGCGCGTCGTGATCGGCCGCTACGGCGCCTGCAGCCGCGTACGGGCAGGCATTCTTGTTGTCCGGTGAGGTCTTGGCTGGACGGGGCACGCCCTTCTCATCCAGGACCCAGTTTTGCGGTCCATGCCCGGTACAAATGACGATCTGGGGCATGCCTTCAGCGTCCGGTGAAGCGGCAAGCATAAAGCCCACAGGCAAAAGACTGCGCACCGCGAACGCAAGGCCGATCAGAAAATTCAAGTAGCGGCGCATCAGCGTTCGCGTTTCCTGCAGATGAAACGAGGCCCTTTATCTCGAGGCTACTGGTGCATCAAGGGCATCGCAACACTTTCGCGCGTTCGCGGGCATAACGCCATCCCTGCGTAACCGATGGGTCACGCCGCCGATCGCAATTTGCCTCCGGATGGCGCGCTTGCCGAGTGAAACCGGCGAACGGCGAGGAAGCCGAGAGCGATAAAGATTGCGAGCGTCAGCCCCTGTGCAGCAACGAACGGCGTTTCAGACTGCGTCGGCGCGACGGCGTGAAGGGCTGGGACTTTCTGAAAAAGCTGTACGATGAGAACGAAGATGTTGAGATAGAGTGCGCCCGACGCTGTCACGACGTAAATCCATCGCCAGGAGCCGGACAGCCGCGCGACATACAGGGCGTAGAGGGCGGCGGCCAGCACGACCAGTGAGATGATGCCGACGATATGCGACGGCAGCAGCTTGGAGAATGGAAAGGCAAATCCGGTCACGCTCGTCAAAACGGTCGTCACGAGAAAAACGGCGGTCAAGGTGGGCATTTCAGCGTCGGCAACGAAGCCTAAGAATACGATTAGGCCCGTGGCAATGCCAATCAAGCTCAATACGACGTGCACGAATGTAAGCGAATCCATTCCCAGGATCATATCGACGCCCCCTTGCTGCTGACGTGACCTCTTTCTTCATCGCACCTCAGCTAAGGTACCACGAGGCACGGGAGCATGACAGCGATTGGATTGTCATCATCATCATCGACGGCGTCCGCCCCGCCCCCCGATCGAGTGCCTGAATTATTGGCATGTCTCATCGCTGGCGAGCACAGCGGGGGCTTAACGACGGGCCATGTTCGTGGCACTGTTCCTCCCACGGACTGCCGCAGCGGAAGTCGACATGCAAGACCGTGTGCCCGTGGGCCAAAACGACATGCACGGCTATACGGTGGCCTATGAACGGGAAGAAATTCAATTTCCGGTCTATGTCGTCGGGCTAATCGGTGTCGTCCTAGCGACGCTCGGTATCGTCCATGGCATCAGCGTGCTGTTTGCGCTGGCGCTCATCACGCTGGGATATGCCTATTATAATTTTCCGCTCCTCGAAACGGGCAGGCCGCGGATCGGCGCCAGCCAATACGGCATCTTCGCCGAGGGCCTCGGCATCATCGCCTGGCGCTCGATCAAACAACTCGATCTGGTCTCGCTCAATCTCAGAGGAGCGGAGGTCAACGAACTGCATATCATTCTCGAGGAACCGCTGAACCGCGCGCTGCTAGCCGACTGGCGCAAGCGGCCTTATTACCGTTTCCTGATGCGGTTGCCCTGGGCCATGCCAGCGCCCAACCACATCCGCATTCCACTGGAAGTCTTTGATCGACCCGCCGATGAAATCATGCGCAACTTCACCCGCATGATGGGATTTTTCCGTCGCTGAGTTAGGGCCTGGGCGCGCCCGACGCCATTTCGCCTCAATGAGCGGGCGCTATCCTCCCGGCTGGGTGATGTGCTAATGGGCCGGCTGGGGGAACCGCGACCATGCTTCGAGAAGAAGTCGTCCTTGTCGATAGCGAGGACAATCCAACAGGTATCGCTGAAAAGCTCGATGCGCACCGGCAGGGCAGCCTGCACAGGGCGTTTTCGGTGATGATTTGGGACCGGAAAGGCCGCCTGCTATTGCAGCGGCGCCAGATCGACAAATATCATTCGGGTGGTCTGTGGACGAACACGTGCTGCGGCCATCCTCGTCCCGGCGAAACGTCGTCGGAAGCCGCTGCGCGGCGCCTCAACGAAGAAATGCGGATCATCTGCCCGCTGACGGCAATCGGAACCTTTACGTACCGGGCGGAACTCGACGCAGGCCTCGTCGAACATGAGTTCGTCCATGTCTTTCGCGGGATCTACGACGGCGTCATCGCTCCGGACCCGATCGAATGCGATGGCTATAGCTGGTCGACCCCCGATGCGATTCGAGAGCAGATCGCGGCGGTCCCGCAGTGTTTCAGCGCCTGGTTCCGGAAATACGTCGAAGCCGACTGGCCGATTTCGCCGCCGGGCTGACGCCACCGCTCCTGCTACTCAGGCATGACGGGCTACGTTTCGGCACGGCAGCTTTAGCACTCTGCCCAAAAACTTTCCTACTGCCCAACCGACGAGCAAGCGCCTCAAGGCTTCGCAAGTTCCGTGTTCCCATTTTATTGCGTCGGCCTACTGGCACATTCCTTGCGATAAATATTTGTGCCCTCTGAGAACGCAGCCGATTGCGCCTGCCGATCGAGTGGCAGTCGACGATCGTGACCTATTTCGGGGGAATATATAATGCATTCAAGAATTCGGGCGTCGTTGAGAGCGTCGGCTCTCGGCGCCGCAGCGCTCTTTGCGTCTTCAGTGGCCGCTCTCGCACAGGCTGCCGCCCCGCCGCCGGCCATCAACTCGGGCGACACCGCATGGATGCTGACGTCGTCCGTATTGGTGCTGGCAATGCTCGTTCCCGGCCTCGCGCTCTTCTACGGCGGCATGGTTCGCAAGAAAAACGCCCTCGCCATTCTGATGCAGTGCACGTTCGCAGCCGGTATCCTTTCGGTGATCTGGTGCGTCGTCGGCTATTCGCTGGCCTTCACGGAAGGCAACGCGTTCTTCGGCGGTTTTTCGAAGGTCATGCTCGCTGGCATTGCGCCGGATACTCCGGCTCCGGCAGCACCGACCATCCCCGAATTTCTCTTCATCATGTTCCAGGGCACGTTTGCGATCATCACGCCAGTCATCGCCTTGGGCGGTCCGGCTGACCGCATGAAGTTCTCGGCCGCGATGATTTTCGTGTCGCTCTGGCTGCTCTTCGCTTACGTGCCGATTGCCCACATGGTCTGGGGACCGGGCGGCTATCTCGGCGGCGCCGGCGTTCTCGACTTCGCGGGCGGCACCGTCGTCCACATCAACTCGGCCATCGCGGGCCTCGTCGCGGCGATCGTGATCGGAAAGCGCAAGGGCTACGGCACCGTCCAGATGGCGCCGCATAACTTGGCGCTGACGATGGTCGGCGGCTCGCTGCTGTGGGTCGGCTGGTTCGGCTTCAACGTCGGCTCGGTGCTGAGCGCCGGCGCTTCGACCGGCATCACGATGATCAACACGCATCTCGCAACGGCCGCCGCGCTCGTGTCGTGGACGCTGCTCGAATGGATCGTCAAAGGCAAACCGAGCCTGCTCGGCGCCATTTCCGGCGCCATCGCCGGCCTCGTAGCGATCACGCCGGCTTGCGGCTTCGTCTCGGTCAACGGCGCTTTCATCATCGGTCTTGCGGCGGGCGTCGTCTGCTACTGGGGCGTGACCGGCTTCAAGCATATGTTCGGATATGACGATGCCCTCGACGTTTGGGGCGTTCACGGCCTCGGCGGCATCCTCGGCGCGATCCTGACCGGCGTCTATGCCGTGCAGTCGGTCGGCGGCACGGGCAAATCGGGGCTGCTCGACGGCAATCCCGGTCAGATGATGCTGCAGGTTGAGGGCGTTGCCATGACGCTGGTCTGGTCCGGTGTTGTCAGCCTCATCATTCTTCTCCTCATCAAGTACACGATTGGCTTGAGGGTGAGCGAAGCCGAAGAGGCCGAAGGCCTCGACCTCGCTCTCCATGGGGAGACCTTCCACGACTGAGGTTGGCAGTGCTCCCTGACTTGCCTCAGACGAGGGCGCCGGAACCCCACGTTCCGGCGCCCATTTCATTTGATGGGAACCAATCGCCCGTTGGCGCGTGATGGACTAAACTCACCTTTCATTTGCGCGTTGAGCACGCCATGCCGAAGGAAGCTTCCAAACCATCCGTGCACAAGCGCGCTTCGCCTAGTCCCTCGACCGGCGATCTCTTTGCGTCTTCGGTCGGGAACGAGCCTCGCACTCTCGCCGAACTCAACGAAGATATGGCGGCCGCTGGCCCAATGGTCGAGGGTGGAACGCGTGCGGTCTTCGGCGAGGGGCCGATTGGAGCAGCGCTTGCGTTCGTCGGTGAACAGCCGGGCGACCAGGAAGATCTCGAAGGCCATCCGTTCGTCGGACCGGCAGGCAAGCTGCTCGATAAAGCACTCCGTGAAGCCGGAATAGATCGCGCGCAATCTTACGTCACGAATGCGGTAAAGCACTTCAAGTTTCAGCAACGCGGCAAGCGACGTCTTCACGAAAAGCCAACGATGGGAGAAGTGAAGCACTATCGCTGGTGGCTGATGAAGGAGTTGGACTTCGTCCACCCGCATCTCGTCGTAGCGCTTGGCGGGACTGCCGCTTATGCGCTGGCCGGTGCGCCCGTGGTTATCGGGCGCTCACGCGGACCGGCAGAGTTCGGGACGAGGGCTGGCTTCATCACCGTGCATCCGTCGTCGATCCTGCGCATTCGGGATCGCCATGAGAA
The DNA here is from genome assembly GCF_047497105.1 of Hyphomicrobium sp. DY-1. NCBI lineage: Bacteria > Pseudomonadati > Pseudomonadota > Alphaproteobacteria > Hyphomicrobiales > Hyphomicrobiaceae > Hyphomicrobium > Hyphomicrobium sp. DY-1. The sequence continues at coordinate 4,628,415 of NZ_CP134870.1, forward strand.
AGAGACGGCCTACGCCGATTTCGTGCATGATTTGAAAAGCGCGCGGAAGCTTGCCGCCCGGCATGCCTGATGAATGTACGCTGTCTACTGGCGCACCGCGTATTTCATCTTTGTAGCGACAGTCTCGGCCTCTTCCAGTAGCGCTTCGCCAAGGCCAAACGCTTGTTCGGCCGTCAGGCCGTAGGCAGGGTCGTCCTCGAAGCGCAACATCACGACCGGTTCGTGCCGACCGTGACCGACAGCAAAATTATCCGGGATTTTGGTCAGTGCGGTGCTCGGTTGCGGTGCGTTAGCAATGAGCGATGCAAGAGCCGCGACCGCATCGGTACTAAGTGAAATCGTCTGACAGTCCCCGGCCGCATTGCACAGCGAGATTTCCAGCCGTCCGTTGGCGCGATCTTGCTCTGAACGCGTGAGAATTTCGGCGTAAAACGTTTCGGTCATGCCTGATGCCCCCGACGCAGAATCGTCTCTGGTGCCATTCTAGACGCCGAAACCAAAAAGAAAGGCCCAAAATTTGGGCCTTTCCATTACAAGACTGCTAATATCGGCGTCACAGCGAATCCGACCAGCGATCGAGTTCCTGCTTGGCTTGGTCTTTTGCATAGCCATAGCGCTTCTGGAGAATGCCTTCGAGTTGCTCGCGATTGCCGTTCACCTGGGCAAGATCATCGTCGGTCAATTGTCCCCACTTCTCTTTGACCTTGCCACTGAACTGCTTCCAGTTACCTTCGATACGATCCCAATTCATAACTAACCTCCTGTCGTTGTGCGCCTTCAACGCCTCTCGGAATTGAGAGGTTCCGCAATCGCCTGCGTTCAAAAATAAAAAGCCTCGGCTTCGCTTGAGGCAAAAACCGAGGCTTTTTACGGCTCCGCTCGACGAAGCCCACGCGCCGGGAGGGTGGACCGGCACAGGATCGAACTCCAACGACTATCGAGGATCCGCGGAGCGGTGTTTGTGAAGACAGATAGTCTCTGGGCTCGCGATACCGAGCGTAAAACGCCAGATATCGTTTTTATTACCTGCGGCCCGGGGGAAAGTTGCAGCGCCAGCCGATCTTCGCATCGATCCTTTCGCCAGCTCGTTGGAAATAAGCCAAATTCTTCCGCGAAGGTGGAACAAAAGCCGGCGATTGCGCGTCCTTCGAACGGCGGAGGATCGGCCAAGAGAAACGCTCACATAGCGTAGAATATGTTCAGGGAGGGTTTAGCGATGGCGGCGGACGGCAATCATCCTCTGCCCGCATTTGGCAGCACCCATCCTTCGAGGCTGCTCCGCAAGCTGGTCGACCACATGAAGGGCGGCGCACTTTTGCATGCGCTTCGCTTGCGGCGCGGTTTCTTTCGCGACACGTCTGCAAACCTGCGTTCCGACGAGCCGGATGCGAACATGATGAAAGCTAGCGAATATCTGGAAATCTGCGTGGAAAATGCGCTGGACGCTTATACCGTCGAAGACGCGCTTTATTGGCACAATGAGATCATCACTGAGCTCTCAATCGAGCTCAACCTCATTCATGCGCGGCGATGGCCGCAAACCGTGAAGTCCAACATGATGGCGGCGCTGGAAGACAGATTAAATCAACATGCGGAGGCGGTGGCGCGGCTTGCTGCCGTTCTTGAGAGCAACGAAACTTTCAAGTGGCAGCCATAACGCGCGACGACCGCCCCGCGTTGTGCGCACGTTAGGCGTTGCGCTCTTTTTTGGCGATCTTCTCAGTCCGCTTCTTCAAGTTTTCCAGCTTGCGCTGACGGGCAATAATGCGTCGGCGACGATTGTCTGACATCGTTGGCATCGTTTTTCCTTCCATTCAAATGAGATGATTTCCGGCGCGACATCCGCCGCGGCCGGGATCAGTGCGGGTGTCCTATCAGAGCGACTGGCGCTCGTCACCGAATTCCTAACGGCGGTGCCGTTTTCGATATTCCGGGCCGAGATCAATCGAATTTCAGGCAAATGATTGGAAACACTTTTCGCGTATTCTTCTCGTGTTGGATTTGAATGCAGGAGAAGGAACGATCGCGATGGGCAAGTTCGCACAAGTTACCTGTTCCTTACACGACGACTGGGTGGTCGAGTTCAAGGATCGCGCCGCGCCGCGTCTCAGAAAACTCTTCACTTCAGAACGGAATTTCACGGCTCTCCCCGACATCATCGCTGAGCCGCTGAAACGCTTGGCTCTGGTTGAGCAGGAGCGCCGCTGAGCCATTAAAAAAGAACACCCTGGCCGGGGGGAAGCCAGGGTGTGCGGGTTTGGCCACGGCTTGAGGGACGGCACCTGGGGGGAAGGTGCGGGCCGTGGTACCAGGATTACGCTCCCACTCCGCCGATCGTTCCTGCGACATTCCGGCACGATACGGGTGCGTGCGGATCTCGGCCCTCTCCTGCCGCCTGTCATCGTCTGAACGACGAAACTCTCCCCTCCCCCTGGCGTTACGCTGCAAAGCAGCAATTGGCCCAGGGGGAGATTTATGCTCCAAGCCGTTACTTCTTTTTATTTCGGTGCGATGCCGGATTGGCTCTTGCCGGTGGGATTGGCGCTCGGTGCGATCGCCGTCGCTATCGTCTTGCATAGCGCACTGGTCGCCACGATGCGCCGCTGGATCGGCGTCAATCATCCTTACCTGCGGTCGGTTTTCACCAACACGAAGGGCGCGACGAGGCTTGCGCTTATCATCATTATCGTTTCGCTTGCCGTTCCCGTGGCGCCGCTCAGCGACGGTGTCCAGTCCTTTTTCAGCAGGGCGCTCGGCCTTGCTTTCATCATCCTCGCAGGCTGGGTCGCCTTGATCGCAACGAAGATCGCTGCGGACTTCTATCTGCGCAGGTTCGACGTGCTGGCTGACGACAACCTGCTTGCCCGCAAGCATTACACGCAGGTTCGCATACTCCAGCGCGCGGCCGAGACGCTCATCGTCATCGTAACGGTCGGCGCCGCATTGATGACGTTCGAAGCGGTTCGGCAATACGGCATCAGCCTCTTTGCCTCCGCCGGCGTTGCCGGTCTCGTCGTTGCGCTTGCGGCGCGTCCGGTTTTCGCCAACCTCATCGCCGGCGTCCAGATCGCCATGACGCAACCAATCCGCGTCTATGATGCGGTTGTCGTCGAAGGTGAATGGGGATGGATCGAAGAGATCACGTCGGCCTTCGTCGTCATCAAGCTTTGGGATTGGCGGCGCCTGGTGGTGCCGCTCTCGTATTTCATCGAGAAACCCTTTCAAAACTGGACGCGCGAGAATGCATCGATCATCGGGACGGTTCTCGTGCACGCCGATTACACCGTGCCGGTCGATCGCGTGCGCGACAAACTGAAGGAGATAGCCAAGGCGTCGCCGCTCTGGGACGGGCAGGTCGTCAATCTGCAGGTGACGGACGCGACGGAAGGAACGGTCGAACTCCGAGCGCTCGTCAGCGCACGCACTTCGCCTGCGGCGTGGGACCTTAGATGCGAAGTTCGAGAGAAGCTGATTGCGTTTCTGCAGGAGGAACTGCCGGGCTCGCTGCCGCGCGTACGTGCCAGCATGTCGGATGGCGCCGTTCGCCGTCGGCGTGTTTCTGAGGCTAACGTCGAGCATGCGAGTTGAATGCACCGACGCGCTGCATTCGCGCCGTGTTCGGATTTTACAGGGAAGCAGATTCCGTCACGATGGCAGCCTTCTGGAACAGCGGAAGGCGAAGCAGCCTGCTGCTTTCAACCTCTGCCATCTTTTTCAATTGCAACCGCTTCTCATCGAGGAACGTCGGTCCGAAATCCGGATTGCACATGATGATGGCTGTAACGTTATCGATGATGTCAGCCAGCTTGATGAGCTTTGCATTCCAGGGCGCGCGGGAAAGGCGCCACGCCGCCTCCAAAGCGCGCGCATCGCGGCTTCCCTGCTCCGTATCGGTCAGCCAAAAGACGAGTTCGGCGACGACCATCCCGAACTTCTCGATCAACTCTTCGAGCGTCGTATCGGTTTTCTCCAGCGTATCGTGCAGGAACGCCGCTGCGATCACTTCCGGCGCCGTGTATCCGTGCTCTCTCAAGATCGACGCAACCCCGTCCAAATGTGAGATATAGGGCTTGCCGTCATGCCTGCGCACTTGCCCTTCGTGCTTGGCGAGAGCGAAATCCCTGACGTCTTGAATGGTTGCGACTACGGTCATCAAACGCCCGCTCTCTCTTGGGAAAGCCCACGCAGCCAAGGCCGAAGAAAATCACGAGACGTAGACGCGCGCGAGCCTAAAACGGTTTCCCATGCGTGACGATGTGCCGTACACGGACGCCCGGGGCGCTATTCACCGTTCAATGCATGCTGAAAAGCTGCTGGCCTGGCCTCAACCGGCAAAAAGCCGGGTGTTGATCAACGCCGGAGGCGGAGCGTTCAAATAACTCTCAATCATTGGGATATGTGGTTCTATCGCCGCCCGACCGCTCGCAATCATTTCATCAGCGCGGTGGAAGTCGAGAACGCCGATGTCGGCCAGGTTCGGCGCAACAAGTAGATCGGGCGGATCGCCCATCAGCCGCGCGCGAGAGATCCGATCATGGAAAATGCTGAAGGAGTTCAGAATAACCGAGGTGATTCCCGGCGCACCGTCGCTGCGCCCGAACAACTGACGGTGCAGAAGCTGGAACGCGCCGCGGCCGTTCCAGCGCGTGATGGGCGCCTCATCGACGATGACCTCCTCTGAAACCTCGTCATCGTCGTCGCCAATCGAAATGCCCCCGCGTCCAAACTCCGTCGTCAGGTTGACTCCGATGACGACGCGCGCGCCCAGTGCGCGGCACACCGAGACCGGAATCGGGTTGACGAGACAGCCGTCGACCAACCAACGGCCATTGATGTTGACCGGCTTCACGATGCCCGGAATAGCCGACGAAGCACGAACCGCGTCGATCACGTTGCCGCGACGCAACCACACTTCCTGCCCGGACGACAGATCGGTCGCGATTGCAGCGAAGCGCGTGGGCAGGTCTTCGATTTTGTATCCGCGCAAATGATCGTCGAAGCGGTCGAACAGGCGTTGCCCCGCGATAAGGCCCGAACCGGAAACGCTCAGATCAAGAAAGCTGAACACGCGCCGACGGGTAAGGCTTCGGGCAAATTCCTCCAGCGTATCGAGGCGTCCTGACGCATAGTGACCACCGACAATGGCGCCGATCGATGTGCCGACGACGATTTCGGGCTCCAGCCCAGCCTCGGCCAAGCCTCGCAAAATACCGATATGCGCCCAACCCCGTGCGGCTCCACCGCCCAAGGCCAGCGCGAATTTCTGCTTCGACATGGGAAACCACCTCTCGCCGTGACCCGTAACGGCCATTGTCACAACGCACGTAGGTCCTACTTTGTTCGATATGGACAAGGCGCGCAATCATACTCGCGGATTATCGCAAATGGACGATATCGGGTCCTGAGCGGGTTTATTGGGCGCTCTTTGCACTCCCTTCGTAGCTCTTCGGCCATTAAATTATAGTCATGCTGCGTCTTTGCGATGGCAGGATACCCGCGGTTTCGACCCGACGTCATTGGGTGCTCCGACGTAGCCGAGAGCCGTCGCCAGCGCACAGGCCGCATTTTTTCGCGGTGCAGCTCGCCCGCTCGATCAATCGAGCCGACCGTCCTCGCGAAGCTCGTACAGAAATTGCCGAAGATGGAAGCACTCGTCTTTGATCGTCTTAAGAGCGAGCTTCGCCTCGAACGACCTGCCCTCCGCCCGGGCGGTATCGAGACGCGCCGCCTCACCGCGAATGAGATTCAAGCCGTGAACGATCCGTTCCGCCGCTTTGTCCTTTTCCATCACGCACCCCGCTTTGCACGTTTGCGAGTGTTGTCGAAGCGGAATGCGGCGGTCGGGTGACGACTGCGTAACGTTCTATTTCATGATGTTAACCGAATAATTCGCAGCGGCGCTTCGTTCAAACAGCGCAAAAATGCTTGTCGAAGGCAAACGCCGAGCATCGAGGTGCGCAAGAAGTTTGCTCCGTTCTGCGCGCTTGCTTCGTCGCGCGTCCAAAACACCAGGAACAGCATTCCAACGTACACGTTACGAATTCAAACACGGAAAAAAAAGATTGGATGGGCACGTGCGAGATATCGATGACTGGATGTTTCATTTCGAGCGTCAGGTGGCGGTGCGATTGAGAAAATTGTTCTCAAATGATGCCCAAGAGCTACCCGACGCTCTAACGCAGCGGCTTAAACGGTTGGCTGAGATCGACCATAAGGATGAGCCAACCGGTAATAGGCCAAAGCCTTCCGGGTGACAGGGGTCACCGTCAGATCGCAAGTTCCGCGTCGCGTTCCGCCCAATAGAGATCGGCCAGCCGATCCAGGAGGACATCGGGAAGCGGCTTTTCGGCGACCTCAAAATGCAGATAATCATTCGCCGGCACGAGGCGAATATCATAATTTGCGAGACGCGTACGAGGCTGTGTCGTTGCTGGCGCGGTATCCAGCGACAGACCTAAATTGCCGCCTTCCCACATCGATGATTGCCATGCGCGCAGCATGGCGACCGACCAAATCCAAACTGCCATTGCGGGATGCATCATCGTTCTCCTGCGAAGATCGATGATAAGAACGCGCAGCCATGCGGTTGAGTTTCGCTCTGCGACAGAGCGCCCGAACTCTCTTCACGGCTGCGCGATCAGACTTCTGTAGAGCGTGGTTTTATCTCCGCGGCTCCAGCTCCCAATAGCCAGGCGCACCATAGGCTTCATGCAGGCGCGTCTCCGTCTCGCGATTGCGCAGCGAAAGCGGATCGAGATCGGGGGACGACTGAAGCTGCTCTTCGGTAATGCCCGTCACATAGCCATCGAGATCCGAGTCCCATTTCAGCGCGGTCCATGGAATGACGTATTGGCTTTTTCCGAGCCCGAGAAATCCGCCGAAGCTCAATACCGCATAGCGTACCTTTCCCGACATGGTGTCGACGATGAGGTCATCGACAGCGCCGATCTCGGCATGGCTGCCGTCGTAGACAGACGTACCGGGCACTTCGGTGGTGTTGAGAAATCTGTTTTCGGCTTGCATGGTCGACATCCTTTCCGTTTCGACAGCCGCACTGCCGTGGAACGCCACGTGCAGGCCACGGTTCCGCCGCCCCCAGGATGTGCGCGATCGTGCGAAGCTTACGAATTTCTGCGCCGAGCAAATTCTTGCTGAAGATGCTCGATCTCTTCATCAGTACAATGCTCAAGGTCGATCAGCCGATTGCGCGCCTTCTGCGTGCTACGAATGAGTTCGTCGAGCTTGAGTTGTATGGCTTTGCCGTCCCTGTTCTGGCTGTGTTGAATGAGAAATACGGCCAGGAACGTCACCAAGGTCGTTCCGGTATTTATGATCAGCTGCCAAGTATCGGAATAATGAAAAAGCGGGCCGGTGGCAGCCCAAACAATTACGGATAACGTCGCAACGACGAAGGCCGACGCCGACCCGATAAGAAGTGCCGACCAACCGGCGAACTCCGTGAACCAGCATAGCAGTTTTTTCTTCCACGACTGCTGTTGCTCGCATCCGGTAGACTTCGACATATCGCCGATGACTTGAGGGCTAACATCGCTCATTTTTGCGCAGACCACTCAAAAGCAGCGCGCCTCTTGCTTGGGTCAAAGCACGCCGCTGCTGTTCTTTGAGCCGAGAACGCGCTAGTTGCTTTTGCGGTTCCGTGTCACGCGCCTGTCGCGTCGCGTACGCATTTCTTGGTGAAGCTCGTCTCGGCTGCACCGTGAAGTTTTTTGCCTTTCGCGTCAGCGCTGCACTTCGTATTCGCGTCTTTCGTGCATTTCGTCATGAAACTTTTCAGCGCGGCACCGGCGAGCTTCTTTTCTTTCGCGGTCGCACTGCATGTCGCATCGGCCATCGCGGCGCTGCACAGTCCAAGGCTGATCAAAGCTGCAAGAACAATTTTCATCGCGTCTACTCTCCATTTTTCGACTTTCGCGAAGGGCGGTTACCGCCTTCGTTTGTAGACGAATGATATGCCAACATTCTCTTCGAAGATTGCCAATTCGCGATCGACGAGCTTACCGAAAAGTAAAGGGACGCCGTATGATCCGTACGCGGCATTATTTGGGTTGGACGCTTTGATCGCCTCCCGGCTCGCCCGGCGGGATGATGACCGGCATTTTATCGCCGGTTCTCGCCGGGGGTGCCTGATGAATTTCAGGATCAATGCCGTGGGGCGGCTTGATCACGCCGTCATTCCTATCGAGCTTCTTACTCAGCGGGACATCGCCGGATTGCTTTGCCGGGCCGCCCGGTTTTTGAGAGTCCGGTTTTTGAGACGGCGTGGGCTCCGTCGTTTGCGCCTCCGCAGCGGTCACAGTTGCTGCGAAACAGCAAATCGAAATGGCACCAAACAACCATCGCCCTGCCTGCACCATCGAGAAACTTTCCATATAGCCACCTCTTCCTGAGAGATGAGGCAACGGCCCGCGCTCATGGGGAGTTCCCGGCGTGTCCTCAAGACACCCGTCCAGAAGCGCTTGCGTTCACGTTGATGGAACCGAAACCACCGCAGTTGGTAAAGCCGGGGCTACGGCACGCACGATCCCTCAGTGCGACTGCCCCAGAAGGCCGTAGCGGAATGGAGCACCCCGATTGGCAGGGATCGGGGTGCGTCCAGACTTATGGAGATTTGCTTAAGCTGCGCTCGAACCCGAACTCGACGGACGGGCCGCATTGCGCGACGCGTGGCCATTCGATTTTTTCATGAGAGTGTTGAGTTGGCTAAACAGAGACGGCCCTTCCACTTGGTCGTCCATATAGCCTTCTTCACGCAACTTGCGCTTGATGTCCGCGACCGAGGCACAACGGCCCGAGCTTGCCAGCTCGAATGCGCGCTCCAATTGCGAAATGCGACTATCCACTGCGGTGCTCCTTGGCTTGGGTATCCTACTTTCGTCAGACCTTCTTGTCGTTTTGAGCATGAGCCACAGCGAATGCAGGCTGCGCGACACCGTGGCGTCCCGCTGACCGCATTTTTCGCTCGCCTAATCACTGGCTTGGCCGCTATGTGCGTTCGCCGCACCTCGTGATCAGTACGCTCATGCCTGTCATAGGCCATGCGCAAAATGGTTCGAGGCGCGTTCGAGTTCCGACAACATTGCGGAATTGTTTAACATGAGCCGTCACAAGTCCCCCCCGAGCACACTGCGCATCCTCGTTGCCTGTAGCCCGACCTATCGCAATCGGCGCGCCATTATGGAGGCGCTCGGGTCGATCTTCATCGACACGATCGAGCAGCAGCGGGAGTATTATTATTACGCCTGTCCGGCGATCGCGGAGATCTTGGACGACGGCATGTTCAACCGCTCTGTCTTTCACGAATTGACGCCTGGCGCCGGCGCCGAAGAGGCAAAAGCCAAGGCGCTGAAATTCGCCTATATCGTTGTCGGCGGAGACGATGCGTTTGCCACCAAGATCGTTTCCGACATCGGAGGTCCTGACACGATGCTGGTGCGTCTGACGTAACTCAAAGGACGCGTATGCCGGCCCACTGGATCTAATCCCAGAACGCACAATATTTCAGGCAAGGCGTTTTCGAGAGCGAGGAAGAGACAATGGACAAGCGGAAGCAGCAAGTCGTTGAGCCGGAAGAATTCGATCCGGACGAGCCCTCGCCGGTGCCCGTGCAAATGCCCGGCGAGCCTTTGGGAGCACCATCCTATCCGGGCGACGATGACGATTCTGACGATGAACGGGAAGACGAGAACGAGGCAGTCCCCGACGAGGACGAGGAAGACTAGTCAACCTTCGCGCGCCCACGTGTCGGATTGTGCGATAGCTGAAAGACAACGCCGAGCGCACTCCGCGCCCGGCGTTTTTTTTGCGATGTCAATTGATGGAGTGGTAGGTCTGCAGACCACTCTCGTCGATCAGGCCTTTGACGGCGATGATCGCGCCTGACATCTGCTGACGCGTCGGATAGCGCGCAGGTGGCTCCGACGTAAAGACGGACGGAATATTGCGCACAGAGAGCATGCGGCAGAAGCCGATCGTCTGCGGATCCTGCGAATACGGCAGAACTACAGCGTCTATATTTTTTGCATCGAGAAGACGCTCTGCGAATGCGAGGCTTTCGACGACGTGTGCTTTCGCACCCGCAGCAATAAACGACTGCCGCAGTCCAAACGCTGCTTCGCCATTTGGGTCGACGATCAAAATAGAAAGGTCTTGAAGTGACGTCATAGTGGGTACCTTGCGGCGCGATACGGTCGCGCTTTCCGCTTGGAGCCAAGCCTTTACAGCCGAGCAGTCCCAGGATGACAGCAACGCAGCGGGGCAACGCAGCTGACAATATTTTGAATAAGCCCCGGTGCCGAGCATGTAGGCAGTTGCACGGAGTTCATGCAAGCGGAAGTTCGCTCGTCACGCGGACATTCGTCATTGCATCGCACCACTCCGCGAAGTGAAAAAATTCCCGAAAATTGCGTCTAAATCGATGCCGAAGCCAACACCGATGCGATCAATCCGTGCTTCATGCAAAGGTAGACGAGTTCGATATCGGACTGGACGCCGAGCTTCGATTTGATCGTGTAGTGATGATTTGCAATCGTCTTCGGACTGAGGTTGAAGGCGTTCGCGATCTCATCCGTCGCCTTGGCGTCGAGGATCATGCGTAGGATCTCGAACTCGCGGGGCGTCAAGGCGTCGATCGGCGAGACGTCATCCATCACGCGGCTCTCGGCAATGATGCGATTGATCTCATCGCACAGCGCCGGCTTACCTGCGTAGACGCTGCGGATCGCATTGATCAGCACATCCGGCGCGCTGCTCTTGGTGATGTAGCCCCGCGCACCGGCCCGGAATGTCTGCTGCGCGTAAGTTGCATCGGCATGCATCGTGAACATCAAAACGCGGGCATGCGGATCGAGCTGGCGGATCTGGCGTACGAGATCGATGCCACCACGACCCGGCATAGAGATATCGGCGATGACCACGTCCGGTTTCGCCGCCTTGAAGGCTGCATATCCGGACGAAGCATCGCTGGCTTCGGCAACAACTTCCATGCCGTCATGCTTTTCGATCAGGCGCCGATAGCCTTCGCGGACCACGGCGTGGTCATCGACCAGCAGCACACGGATATTTCTCATGCGGCGCTCCCATGCACGTGCGACGGGAACTGCACATGGAGCCCAAAGCCTCCCTGCTCGAGCGGCCCGGCATCCAGCGATCCGCTCAACGCGAGCACGCGTTCGCGCATGCCGATCAATCCCGATCCGGCAAACGTTTTTTGTTTGGCGTCGGGCATCGGCCCGATACCGTCGTCTGTCACCGCCAGTTCTATTTTCTCGCCAGCCACATTGCGAAACTGGTTGAGCGTTACCTTGACGTTTTGCGCATTGGCGTGTTTGGCAGCGTTGTTCAAGGCTTCTTGGATAATCCGATATACGTGCGCTCTGGTCTCGGAATTGAGCTCTTCAACGTCGCCACTCGTCTCAATGGTATAGCGCGTCCGGCCTTTCGCCTCCGTGTTATAAGCGGCCACAAGGCCTTGTAGGCTCGGAAGCAATCCGAGATCGTCGATTTCCTGCGGACGAAGATACGTCAAGGTTTTGCGCAGAGAGGTCATCAGGCTCGATGCCATGTCCTCCAACGCCCTCGCCTCGCCTTCGAGCTTCGTCGCGTCGTGTTGCACCGCAATTCTGAGACAGGCGGCAAGGGCATTTAGCGCGCTGAGCTTCTGCGCGATTTCATCATGAAGCTCGCGCGCTATGTGGCGACGCTGCTGTTCCTGAGCGTCGACCAGGCGGCGCGCAAGCTCGGCACGCTCCGACGACGCGCGCTTGAGATCGGCGACGAGCGCATTGAAGACTTCGCTGATGCGATTGATTTCGACGACACGGAAGGATGGCAACTGGCTGGAGAGATCGCCCTTCGCCAAGCGATTGATGCGGTCTAGGATTACCGTCGTCGGGCGCAGTGCGCGATCGATCACGTAGTACGTGACGATACAAAGCAGCGAGACGAGCAAAGCCGAGAAGCCGAATACCGGCGCAATGGTGTGCCACGTCTCGCCGGCAATCGCGGCAGGATTGAAGGTTGCGACCACGCTGCCCGCAACTTTTTTGCGATATGAAACCGGACGAGATACCCGCATCTCGCCGCCGGCGAAAGATCTGAACGCGTCGATGAACCATTGCGGCGACGGGTTCGAAACCGTGTCGACGCCCGAACAGCTCGTTCTCCATTCCGACCCGTCCTGCTTCAATAGCTGCACGCACTGTCCCGGCTGAAGTGCGTAGCTGGTGACCAAGTCCCAATCGGGAAATCTCTTCGGAATGTCGAGCATCGTGTCGATCCGAAGGAGCTGTAGATTGAGCTGGCGGCTGACGGATTGCGCCAGCTCTTCATTCTGGTGCTTTGCGATGCTTGCCACGCGATAGATAGCGATGAGCGATCCGGCGAAAAGACAGGCTATGGCGACCAGCGTGATCCGGCGAACGAGCAGCCACTTCAGCGTCATTGCACACTCCAGCGATAGCAGTCTCAAGCTGCGCACAATCTATCGGGGCGCCGACAGCGCGTGAAGCGCCGACTTGCTTCGTCGGGAAATTTGCCCGGCGGCCGCTGGGCTTTTCGCCGTAGTCGGCGCTGGCTTGCTAGCCGATGTTCCGTTCAGGACGCTGCATTGCGCCCAGATATCATCGCGAAACAACGGAGGAACGTCGTGTCCGGCAACACATTCGATGACAGCAATATTGCTTGGCGGCAGCTTGAGGGTTTCGATGACCTCTGGTTCTACGTCTACAATGTCGACCGCAAAAACGGCATCGTCGACGCCATTTTCAAGTTCGGTGCGCAGTCGAGAATAATGCTTCACCAGCACAAAGTGCCCTACATTACGCTGGTGCTGCAGGGAGAGCTGAGGTTCTACAAACCGAACGGCGACATGAAAGAAATCCGCCCCGTTGGCAGTTATGTCGTCGGCGTCGCCAATGGCGATCCGCATCTCGAAGGCGGCGGCGAGGACGACGTGATCGTGTTTTTCAGTTTCCGAAACGCCGAGGACGTCCTGTTCGTCTTTCTCGACGACCAACTGCAGCCGGTTCTGCCATTCGGCGTGGGCGATTTCGAAGAACAGCTCAAGGCCCAGGGACCGGCGAAATGGCAGAAAGCAGCATAACGCTGCCGGTGTCCGGATTAAGCGAACAAATTCGTACCCTCCGGATGTCCGGCCTACATGCCGGCGCCGGGGCGGGCAGCGTTGCAAAACGACGCGCTTGTCGTCTCGGCGTGCGGCTGGCGCGAATGGATGATAAGGGTCATGTTGGGTGCGCTCCGTCACATGAAGCGGCATCCCGTCCACTTGTTACGAGCGAAGCGGCGCCACGTCCTTCAATGCAAGAATTCCAGCCATGACAAACTCATCCGATTATACCCCGCCGAAAATCTGGACTTGGGACGCGCCAAGCGGTGGGCAATTCGCCAACATCAACCGTCCCATCGCCGGAGCGACGCACGACAGGGAGCTTCCGATCGGACGGCATCCGCTGCAGCTTTATTCGCTCGCGACGCCGAATGGCCAGAAGGTCACGATCATGCTCGAAGAGTTGCTCGCGCTCGGCCATAAAGGCGCTGAGTACGATGCCTGGCTGATCCGCATCGATAAGGGCGACCAGTTCGGCAGCGGCTTCGTCGAGGTCAATCCAAACTCAAAAATTCCAGCTCTCATGGACCGCAGTGGGCCTAAGCCGCGGCGTGTCTTCGAGTCGGGCGCCATTCTTCTTTATCTTGCGGAAAAGTTCGGCGCGCTGCTGCCTGCTGACCCAGATGCGCGCACAGAAGCGCTGAACTGGCTGTTCTGGCAGATGGGGAGCGCACCCTATCTCGGCGGCGGCCTCGGTCACTTTTATAGCTATGCGCCGATCAAGATCGAATATGCGATCAATCGTTTCGCGATGGAGACCAAGCGACAGCTCGACGTCCTGGAGCGCCATCTCGCCGCGCATGCCTTCATGGCAGGGCACGACTACTCAATAGCCGATATCGCGATCTGGCCATGGTACGGCAATTTTGTCCGCGGTGATCTCTACGGTGCGGCCGAGTTCCTGCAGGTTCAGGACTACACCAACGTCAACCGCTGGGCGAACACCATCGCGGAACGTCCTGCCGTCAAACGCGGCCGCATGGTCAATCGCATTTCCGGGGCGCTCAATCAGCAATTGCGCGAGCGCCACGACGCCAGCGATTTCGAGACGAAAACGCAAGATAAAGTGGAGGCGTAAACGGGCGTACTCCGCGCCCGGAAGGTCTTACGCTTTAGCAGCCGCGGCTTGCCATGCACTGGCCATAGCCCGGCTCGCTCACTCCAAACTGACCGAAGCAGCTGTGACGGACGTCGCGACAGTGGATCTCATAGTCGCTGCGCGGCGGAATGCCGGAATTGTTGCCGTTGTCGATCGCCGACCAGGGTACATCGACGAAGACGCCGGAGTTCTGGCTCCAGGGGTTCTGCCCGCCGCCACCTGGGCCACCCGGGCGACGGCCGTCCATCTCGCCGGCCGCTGCCGCTCCGGCAAACATCGTGCAGGCAACCGCTACGATCCCGAGCCATTTCATGGCAATCTCCGCCTTTCCGCATTCATCGCTGCGAATGTGCCTGACGAAGCTTGCCGGAGGGTGTCTTGGCACGGCTATTTTGTGGGGCGGTTAGCGGCCTGCGAAGGTGCGCTTCAGAAAGAGACAGCCTGGCTGGGAGGTCGAAAGGCACCGCATCAGAACTACGCAGCTTCGGTTACGAGAATTTATGAGAACGGAATCTCGTTTTCCGATCATTGACTTGATAGCGCGGGGCGGACGCTGCGGGTGCCGCCGGGGAACCTCCGTCCGTAGACGGCATTACCCCTCAATGAGCGAAAAAAATTCGAGTTTTCGTAGGTCCTTCGGCCCGTTGCCGCGCAACTTTGCGGAGCCGGTGCATTGGGTCGAAATTTTTGCCGAACGATCGGCGGAAGATCTGAAACGCATCTTGCAGGACGACATGGATTGGACGACCTCCATTCCGATCCTGGAGCGATTGAACCGCCTTTATGAGATCGAGGAAGCGCGACGCCGTCCCTGCGATCCGCAAAATGATCGGCATGCGTCCTATCGCCTAGCGTCCTGAAGGTATTGCCCCGGAACAAACGATCGCCGGGAGGCGTTGGCGTTGCAAATCGTTTTGGTTTCGGGAGGAACGGCATGGCCAGTTCAGAGACTTCGGAAAACGTCAGATCAGCTTCACACGATTTAACCGATAAGGCGGTGGACGCCGGTATGCGCGCCATGGATTCGCTCGAACGGACGGCGGCCAATCTGCAGGATACGGGCGAGCGGCTGGCGTCGAAGGGCGCAGAGCTTGGCGACGGTATGCAGAAAGTCGCGAAAAATTTTTCGAACGCAGTCGATAAATCCGTCGCGGAGCAACCGTTGACGACGCTCGGCATGGCCGTCGCCGCAGGTTTCATTCTTGGCGCCATTTGGAAAGCCTAAGCTCGGAGGGCGCCCATGTTTGCAAGCCTGTTCGAGAGAGCTGAGGCCAGCGTTGACAATGCGATTGCCGATCTTGGCAATCGGATTTTGATTACCATTCCGTTTATCGTCGCGCTTGGCTTTGGCGCGGCGAGCTTGTCGATTTACGTCAATCGGACCTACGGTGCGGAAATCGGCAATCTCATCGTTGCGGCAGCTTTCGTTGTTCTGGGCGGCATCATTGCGATTGTCGTCAAACTCCGCAGCTCGTCCCCGCTTATGGACGAGGAGCCGGAGGCGGCAGCAAGCGAAGAGCCGGTCGACGCCACCAAATCGTTTTTCGATAACGAGCAGCTGATAGGCATCGTATCGACGGCCGCACCTATCCTGCTTCCCGCGTTACTCAGGACCGCAACAAAGAATTGGCCGCTGGTTCTGGCGGTCGCGGCCGGACTTTATGTCTTTAGTTTTTCCGACGACGGCGACAAGTCCCAGGCTCAACAGCAGCCGCACACCTCGTGATCTTTTAGCCAGAGAGAGTGATTTCAAGATGACGTATGCACACGACACGCCGGATGAAAATGCGAACGACGAAACTGCAAACACGGAAGACGGCGGTCTGAACAAACCGGCTGTCGCGCTTATCGCGGCCGGGGCGATCGGATTCGCTGTCGGGGCGGTAATCTGGCAATACCGGCGCACGCATCCCCAGAAGTTTGCGTCTTTCGATCGGGCCGTGGATATGGCACGCTCGGGCGCTGTCGATACCGTCCAGAAATTACGCGCTCGTCTGCGTGAGGAAGGGTATTCGCCGGCGCAGATCGAGGGGCGTGCGAAGAGATATATTTCGGAACTCATCGATGCCGCGCAGCGGCGCTTCTAAACAATCACATGGATTACTCAGGCCGGGAGCTTTTTACCCGGCCTTTTTCCGATAGCGTCCGAAAGGTGATCGACCATCGCGCCTCAGGCAGCGCATCGATGCTGTGTTTCCACTCATGCCGGGCCTCCCCGGACAGCAAATAGATCGAACGCGGCGCAAGCGGAACGGTTGTCCGCCTGAAACCTTTTTCGAGCCGCTGCCGAAAACGCATCGGCGCAGGCGATCCAAGCGAAATCCCGATGACCTCCCCGAAGACCGGACGATCGCGGTGCCAACCGATCCCCGCGCCGGCGTCGTAACGGATCAGAAGCGCCTGTTCCAGGCGGCTGGCGGACAGCCCGGCGAACTGCGCGGCGCGTTCGCGTACCGGCGTGAGAAATGCTGGCAGTGGCCGCGTGGGGCCGAACCTCCCCGTTTCGAAATCGTAGGTCCAGCCGAACGTCGCCGTGAGGCGCTTGCCGGTCCACTGCTGAAAGCGAAATGGCGCGAGGTCTTCGGCATCGATGTGGCGAATGAGGCCGCTCTCATCATCCTCGGACAGAAAGTCGTCGCGATAGCGAAGTCCCGGCAAGGTGAGCGG
Organism: Hyphomicrobium sp. DY-1; assembly: GCF_047497105.1. Lineage (NCBI taxonomy): Bacteria > Pseudomonadati > Pseudomonadota > Alphaproteobacteria > Hyphomicrobiales > Hyphomicrobiaceae > Hyphomicrobium > Hyphomicrobium sp. DY-1. The sequence goes on from NZ_CP134870.1 coordinate 4,645,325, forward strand.
ACCAAACAAATCAGGCTGAGGAACGCGGTCGGAGGGCATTACCCGCAGTTGGGTACTCGCGCGCAAATATGCAATCCGCCGCTCACCAACCGCTCATTTAAGAAACATCCGGCCCGGGCAGAAAGGGCACACCCCGGCGCGGGGGGAGCCGGGGTGTTCTGGGGTCGGCCACGATGTAGGAAATTGGCGCGGGGGAACGCCAGAACCGTGGCACGAGCAAGGACGCTTCTCGCTGCCTCGAGGTTCCGAGAGTCAGATAAATTTTTTGGATCGACTTCCGAATGCACCGCGCGAGCGGAGCGTGGCAATTCTTAAAAGGACACCCCGGACGAGCGAGGGCTGCTGCCGGGGTGTAGATCTCACCAAAATTTGCCAATGATGGGAGACGTATGCAACGTCCGCTTGTGAGCGATTCGAGGCAAGCCGGAGGCGGAATTTATCAACAGCATACAGAAGGTGCGCATCAAGACGATGGCTGGACAACATCGCCCCCAGCTCCGACTTTGCATGGCGTCAGGGGCGCCAACTCAGCTGCCGGTTGGATTCGATGATGTCTGTCAGCCGATCAACGACGTCCCGATGATAACTGGCGCAGGCGGTAATGTCGTCGATCGCCGCCTTTTTCGCGGTCTCGTTCTGGTCGCTCATTCTGACGATCATCGCTTCGATCGCGAGAAGATCGACGAGTTCGCTGTGATAACGAACCGCGCTTTCGACAGTATAGGCATCAATCGCACGCTCATAGGTTATGCGAATGGCCCGCTGCGTCAGCTCGTACCCCATGGGATGTGATGCCATGAATGACCCCCATCATCGCAGCAGATACGCGCGAGCGGGGAATTTGTTTCGCAACGCGGAACAATTTTTTGATTATGCAGCGGACGCACAACCAACCGTTGCCGCATCACCAAATATGGCTGCGATGAGCCTATCGGCTTCACGTTCGCCGTGGTCTGCGGCAAAGAACAGGCGCTGCACCATGGTGGGAATGGAGAGTTCGATTTCGCGCTCTGCTGCTTCGCGCACGGCGCGATCCAAGACGGCATAAAAACGCGACAACTCTTCGGCCGAATATCCGTGTGTCCTCATCGGGAACATCCCTCGAAGCAGGCAGCCCCCTGCCCACGCCGATAGAGAACGTAGTGACCGAAACGGCGGTTCCCAGTACCCGTGGTGCTATATTTTTCGAATTCACACCACGAACTGCATGTTTTCTTAAGGAAATAGGCGTCGGCTGCGCGTCAGTTGATCATTCCGACGACGGCTGCGCTCATCATCGTCGCGAGCGTGCCGGAAAGTACGGAGCGCGGTCCGAGCGAAATGATGTCATTTTTCCTCTCGGGCGCCATCGTCGTCATGCCACCGACAAGAATTCCGAGGCTGCCAAAATTGGCGAAGCCGCAAAGCGCATAGGTCATCATCAGGCGCGTGCGCGGGCTCAAAGCGTCGGCCGGCAACTTCGAGAGGTTGAGATAAGCGACGAATTCGTTCAGCACGGTCTTCGTACCCATCAGTAGAGATGCCGTCGAAAGGTCCGCGACGGGGATGCCGATCAGCCAGAGCAGCGGCCAGAAGGCATAGGCAAACAACTGCTGCAACGTAAGTGGCGTGCCGGAATACGGCAGTAGGCCAAGCGCAAGGTTTACAAGGCTGACGAGAGCGACAAGCACGATAAGCATGGCGATGATCGTCGCGACGATGCTGATACCATCGATCGTTCCGCGGACGATCGCTTCCATCGTGCTGTGCGGCGGATCCGACAGCGAAAGCTCGCTCGCTTCCTTTGGGTCCGGAACGAAGGGGACCATCAATGCCGCGATGGCGAGAGCCGCCGGCGTGCTGATGATTGAGGCAATCAGAATCTGACCGAGCGAGTCCGGGATGACGGAGCCCAGCAATGCCGCGTAGATGACCATCATGGTCCCGGCAATGCCGGCCATGCCGCAGCTCATCAGCGCGAAAAGCTCACCGCGCGACATCGTCTTGAGGTAGGGCCGCACGAGCAGCGGGGCTTCCACCATGCCGACGAAAATATGCACCGCTCCGCCAAGCGCGAGTGCGCCGCCAATCCCGAGGGTTCGGCGCAAAGCGAATGCGAGCGCGCCGACGATACGCTGCAGAATGCCCCAATACAGCAGCACCGACGCGATGGCGCTAATCACGAGAACAAGTGGAAAAGCGCGAAATGCCAGCACAAAGCTCGCTTCCGGATGCGCTTCAACGAAAGGCGTGGCGCCGCCGCCGAGATAGCCGAAAACCAATGCCGTTCCCGTGTCGGTCGCTTGCTGAAGCGCCGTGACGCCATCATTCAGCAGCAGGAATGCTTTCGTTGCCGGCGGGAATTTGGTGAAAAGGAATGCCAAAGCGATCTGCAAGGCAACCCCGGCGATGACAACACGCAGCGGCACGCGCCAACGGTTCTCGCTGAAAATCCATGCGATCAGCAACAGGCCCGCGAGCCCGCAAACGCCGTGCAGCACGTTCATTTCGGCACTTCCCCCTCATGCCCATCCTGCTAGGCAATTTAGCGGGGCGCGGGAGCGGCGTCCCGCGTTGCTTTGGCGCTGCGATCGTGTTGGCTGCCGGCTGACGGACTATGGAGAATTGCGTTAGATCGAGCGGACGACGCGCCGACGAAGAGCCTGCGGCTCATCCGCCCACGCTCCGCGGCTCCCATGCAATGATCGAAATGGGGAAGTGGAACCGGATGCCGGTCGTGCTGTGCCAGGCTGCAACGCCAATATGATCCTTGCCGGACGCGATGTCCGCATCGAACATCGTGGTAAGCGCAGGCATATCGGATGCTTCTGCCAGTGTGTCGAGCTGGGCTTCGAGACGATAAGCATCGACGATGACTTCGCCAAGCCCAGCCTCCCTGCCGATTTCACGGAGTTGCTCCAGGGTCAACGCACTTGCGTGAGAGGGATCACGCAGCCGCTCCATTTCGTCGTAGGCAAACTGCGTTTCTGGTGAAGGCGTCGCGTCGATGACAATGATGCGTCCGTTGGAACGGCATACGCGCTTCATTTCCGCGAGCGCGGCAGCAGGTTCGGGCATGTGATGAAAGCTGTAACGCGTCGTCACTCGATCAAAGCTGCCTGTCTCGAAGGGCAGTGCAGCCGCATCACCGATATGCCATTCGAGATTTTGCAGCCCGGCCTTCATCTGCCGCGCCCGCGCCTGCTCGATCATGGCGGCCGTTATGTCGATGCCCGTCACGGTGCGCACATGGGGTGCCAAGGCGCAGGCAAGAATGCCCGGGCCGCAAGCGACGTCGAGAACATCCAATTTCGGCTTCAACTCACAAGCCTCAAGCGTACGCGTCATCGCTCCGCTCTCGGCGTGAATAGGAAGTTCAGAAAACGGTTTCGCCCAGCGGGTGAACTGGTCGACGATGCGCTGGTTATGGGTATCGGTGCTCATATCATCCTCTCTGTTCGAACAGAATGATAGCCACGGGCGATCGGACCGGCTAACGATCGCCGGCCAAATAAGAGCGAAAATCGGCCATGCAGACTCTCAATGCCCTTGAAACCCGAAACGCCCTTCACGCTTACGGCCTCGACAGGCCGTCCGGCGTCGGCTTTGCTTTCGTCGATGCGGCGCGCGACGTTCTCTACGATTGGCACGCACACGACTACCATCAATTAATCTACGCGACGGGCGGTCCCGCGCAGATTGAGACGAGACGCGGGCGTCATATCCTTCCGCAAGGCCGCGCGGCATGGATTCCCGCGGAAACCCTGCATCGCTCCCTGGTTACGGGTGGCGTTGCCTCCCTGTATTTTTCGCCGGATGCCATCGAAGACGAGACGCGGCATGTGCGAATTTTGATCGGGAGCCGCTTGATGCAGGGAATGATCTTGCATGCAGTTCGTTGGCCGCTCGGCGCCAGCAAGAGCGATCCGCTGGCTGACAGCTTCTTACGCACGTTAGCGCTGCTGTGCGGTGAATGGCTGGAAAGCGAACTTCCGTTGTTCTTGCCCGGCGCTCAACATCCATCTATCCGCCGCGCCATGGACTATGCCTTGGCTGATCTCAGCGCTGTTTCGCTATCGAAGGCCATAGCAATCGCAGCGCAGTCGGAACGCACTTTTCGTCGATCGTTCGCGCGAGAAACCGGCATGACTTGGCAAGCTTGGCTTGCGCAGGCGCGAATTCAGATGGCCATGGGATTTTTGATTCGCGGAAGACGGGTGAGCGATGTGGCGATCGAAGTCGGTTATTCGTCGCTGAGCGCTTTTGCAAAGGCGTTTGGGCAAATCGCTGGCGAAGGGCCTGCTCAGTTCCGCCAACGTCACCTTGAGAAGGCCGATTAAGTTCCCGGACGCAGAAGAAGGAACCTCTGCAACGGCTCATATGAGACTTTATTCCGGATGATTACGGATTGTTCGCGCTGAGCACTCCAAGCCGCGGGATGGGTGGCAAATGCGGCACGCTTTCCAATTTTCTTTCCGTATAACCCGGCATGCGGCAGCCCGGTTCTGTCGCCGAGAGCAAAGCTCATCTAGTTTCGTGAACGGGATAAACTAATTTTGGAGGGGCAAATGCGTTCTTTGAAACTCGGCCTGGCCGCCGCGGTGGCCTTCTGCGCACTTTCGGCAACAGCCCAGGCTGGTAATTGCGTCAAGGTCGGAGCGGTCGGCGAAGCTATGACTCACGATATCGCCTACCTCTTCTCGACGCACGGCCTTGCAAATGTCATCTATGGGCAGGGCCGCGTGGGCAAGGGCCCGGTCCACACGAAATGCGATGATGGCTCTGGCATGACGACATGTCATTCCTCGCAGATCGCATGCAAAGTGACGACGCCCAAAGCCTGCTTAGGCGCTTGGCTGTGCTCCCCGCTGTGACGCCGCTGCTTAAATAGCGCGGGCATTGGAAGACGGAGCCGATCTGTTTTAGGGATGCTTCGCCGACTGGGTCGAAAGATGGTTGCAGGCCAGCGATGACTTTCGTCGCGTTTGGCCTCGCTGTTTTCGACCCAGGGCGACGCCGATTCCAGATGACTGCGTCGCGCTCAACTTTCTTGCCGCGTCGACCGAGGTAAAAGGACGTCAGCCTCGGGTCCGTTTATGGCGCTCGATGAAAATTATGTTCGCATCGCCTATAACATGGCCGTGATGCGCGAGCCGGAAACCCATCATCAACGCGATAGTCCTGACGTGCCGCATGGCAAGCTGTTCGTTATCTAGCTCCCTACCGCCGGGCCAGCACTAATCGGGCTCCATCGGGACCGCGCGCATGGTCGATCAAGAATACGCGCTGGATCGTGCGAGACCTGCCGGCACGGTCGGATTGAGGTACAGACTGTAGGGACGCACCAATAGCGGAGCTGAAATTCAGCTATGAGAAAAACGCGTTAGTTCGTCAGTGCGGCGAGCACCGCCTCCGCCAGAATCCTCTATCCGATGCAGTCCGGTCCGATCCAAAAAGGCTCAAAAAAGCCAGCAAATACGGACCGTTTCAGCTCCTACGACGTGTGCGGGGGACGGACAGGTTTCGATACATCGTGCAGCATTAGTGATTCCGGTGGTTCTTCAGCATGATGTACGCGACGCCCGCATTGCCCAGATTGAAGTCTGTTTTTCGGCGGAACTGAAAGATTCCCGCCAACTTGCACTCGTTACCTCGTTGGTCAACAGTCCTCTAGCTCTCGCGATTTTCGCTGCGGAATCGGCATTGCCTAGTCTTTTCGTGAAGTCAGCGACGGCTATTGCTCACCTGCTCAAGGCTCAAGCTAAAGACCCTTCCCCTCGAATATGCCGAGGTGCACCGTCCACGCCATGATGCCAATGGCAATCGCACCGCCCACTAATGCTATAGAGAGGACGAGCGGCCACGGCCCTTTGCGCCGATCGCGATTTTGGTTTTCGCTTGTCATTGTTCCTTGCGCACGCCCTTATACTTCGTCGCGGCCGGCGCTTTCTTCTGACTCATGAATTCGCCGGTTTCTTTGCTCCGCTTCGTCCACGTGTCTTCGCCTTGGATTTTGGTTGCGATCTGCGAGCGCTTCCGCACAGCACCCTTCCGGGCGCTATCCCCCGTCGGCTTGTTGACAGCCATTTTGATCTCCTTTGCCTGAGCAACGTCTCGGGACCGAGCAACGTTCCACCAGCATGGATTATTCGCACGCCATCAATCATCGCGGATCAGCAGGCAACTAATCTGCGTTCGCAGTGTTTGCGGGATTATGAGAGTGACCGCGCTACATGCGTTGATTTTTGTATTCGTCGGCGGCTTTGCGCTTGTCGCATTGAGCTATAACACGTGGGCAGACAATGACCCGGAGAATGCGACCGGCCAAAGTTCGGCGGCGCAAGGAAGCGGTCAACCTCATCCCGCCGATCCGGCAGAGGGAAACAAGCCATTGTTGCCCGGCGACCAGCCCGCCAAGCAGGGCACGGACCCGAGCAGTCAGATCCACAACGTCGATCCAAGAGATTTGGAAGGCAAAAAGCACAAAAACTAGTCCTCCGCCCATAGCCCGCGGCAGTAGTCACTTCGGTTGTGACCACCGGCAGGCGAGTCATTCGCATGTCAATCTGGTGACCGGGCTTGAACCGCAGCTCGGCCTTTTGGAGCTCGTAATTCCGCGTTATGGGCCTACCCATTCGAGATCGCTCGACCTGCACAGCGGACATGCCACGTTCTTGAGAGAGAGTTGGCGTCGATCGACATCGTGCGCGTTGCTGTAGGGCGCCGCCTTCCCTTCAACGGAACGACGGCCGCGCCGGATGCAGCGGATGCGACGGGACAGCAAAAACAGCCACGATGGTGCTTTTAGCGTCTATTGGTTCACTGCAGCCTCTTCTCTTGCTGCCTTCCCGTTCCCCGCGTTGATTGTTGGAACCGGCGTCTCCCCGCGAAAAACGTCCCCCGACCGTTGCCAGGCACAGGTGGTCGCCAACGATACCGATGCTGGAAGAGTGTTTGACAGAGCGTTTCGGCACGATGAAAGCGGGGCGCGCGAGACGCGAAGCGACCTCCGTTCACCGAGGTGCCTGCGAGATAGACCTCAGGTTAACTGGAACAATCCAACGGCGGGAATCTTTTGCAAGCACAAAGCAAGGAGATGCCCGATGAAAAAACTATCGCTCAACGTTCTCGCAGCCGCTGGCTTACTGATGGCTAGTGCGGCAACGCTCCCAGCATTCGCAGCCGACAACATGCAGACGGCAGATGAATTCCGTACCAGCAAGCTCGTTGGCGCTAAGGTCTACAACAATGCCAACGAGAACATCGGCAGCATCGAGGACATTGTTCTGAAACCTGACGGCACGATGGACGAAGTCGTGTTGAGCGTTGGAGGCTTTCTTGGTATCGGCGACAAGTATGTGGGCGTGCCGTTCAGTTCACTGAAAGTCGGTCGAGACGGCGACAGCGAGAAAATCACGACTGACGCCACGAAGGATTCGTTGAAAGCGTTGCCGGATTACAAGTTCTACAAATCGTGAACCTAGGCCGCACTAATGCCTGCAACAACGTTGAAGAGCCGGATCGCTTCCGGCCTTCACCTTCAGGAAGGAGGGTCATGCAAACGCCCGATGAAACGCTGACATTGATCTCCGCCGGCAAGGTGCAGGGAACTCCTGTGCTCGACGCCGACGGGAAAACAATGGGCGAGATCTACGACGTGATGCTGGAGAAGCGTACCGGCAAAATCGCCTACGCCGTGATGTCCTTCGGTGGTGTGCTTGGTCTCGGAAAGAAATACCATCCCGTGCCATGGCTAGCCTTGAAATACGTTCCTGACGCCGGCGGCTATGTCGTCGGCATTCCCAGGGAGGATTTGGAGAATGGACCCTCTTTCCTCGATGAAGCCGGACCTTGGGACAAGGAAACAAGGGACAAAATCGAGGGCTATTATGGTGGGTGGCTGAAACCGGCGTGAGCGCCATGCCCATGGTTGCCGAGAAGATTAAAGGGGCCGCTGCGAGCTCTCGGAAAACTATCTGGGCGAGCGGCATTAACAATCAGGAAACCATAGAAGAATTGTTTGGGATTGACATTGAACGTGCCGGATCGTGGCGAGTTGTCCTTTCAAAGGCCGCATTCAAATGCCGCAAAAAGGTCTCACAACATGGCCCAAGCCAGACCGTACACGAAGCTTTCGGATGTCTTCCCAAACAGGCATGCCCTTGATCCGAGAACAACGCCCGACCGCGCGCTTGCATGCTTCGAACAAGCACTGACGGCTATCGACACAATGAACAATGACCAGCGGGAGGAGGTTATGAAGACCCTCACGACTTGGCTCATGACGGACAAATTCGGCTCGCATGCCCGAGGCGCCATTTATGGGTTCCAACAGTATGCGATTGCCGGCTGCCTTTTTGAGAATCCGACTTGGGAGCCGCCTGCCGGCGGTCGATTTCTCGGGATATAGCGGCTGTTCTGAGACGTGGCTGTGCCGCTAGGATTGAAAGTTCAACGGAAGCGATACAGTAATTTCTGTACCTGGCGACAATCGATTGATGATCACTTGTGCTCCCAGCTGGTGCGCAAATGCGTTGATCATTCGCATCCCGAGGCTCTTGCCGTTTTGAAAATCGAAGTCGGATGGCAGGCCGGTGCCTTCATCTCGTACAGTCAGCATCACCGTCTCGGCGCCAGTGCGCGCCAAGCGCACCCAGACTTTGCCACCGGTCCTTTCGTGGTATGCGTACTTGGCTGCGTTCGTGATGAGTTCGGTCACGATAAGGGCGGTTGATATCGCACGATCTGTCGTCATGATGATCCCGCGTTCTGACTCGACTTGGACGTCAAGCTGCGACACGCCGGCGTCGACATCCTTGCAAATCTGCTCGACGTAGACGCCAAGATCCAAACTTTCGATATCATCGCTCTGATAGAGACGCTCATGGGCACGCGCCACGGCGTTGACGCGCGCGGAGGCTTCGGCGAGGCGCTCGGCAATTTTCGGATCGTCGTCTTCTCGCGCTTGCAGCCGCAGCATGCTGCTGACAAGAGCCAAGCTATTTTTAACGCGATGATTGATCTCTTTGATTAGAATTTCTTGGCGATCAATTGCAGCTTTCAGCGATCTTTCGTAACGCTCCCGCTCAATCGCCATGCCGAGGACGTTGGCGGCACCCTGAAGAAACGCGAGGTCGTGCTCGACAAAATCATCATCCGACTGGCTGTCGACCTCAAGAACGCCAAAAGGTTTGCCATCGCCCTGCAAAATGACATTCATGGCACGTTTTACGCCGTGCGCCGCCAAAATTTCCGGGGTCCGAAAGCGTTCTTCGTTCTCTAGGTGATTTGAGATGACCGCCTTGCCTGTGCGTAATGCAAAACCGGCCGGCGATTCGGTATCAGCGCCGACCGTCGCCACGCCAACGATGCCAGGCTCCCACCCGACTCCTGCGCGAATCAGGAAACGGTTTTCGGAGGGCAGATATTCCAAGACCTTACAGAAGTCGGCGCGCAAGCCTTGCGCGGTCAGACGCGTCGCTTCCGTCAACAGCACATCGAGGGTCGCGCCTTGCATGGCGCTTACGCCGAGTTCCGCAAGCAGCTCCTGCTGGCGAATGCGCTGCAGAAGCGCTCGCAAAGTAATATCGGGCGGCCGCTCCTCAGGGCGAGGCTCAATGACTGGCGGTGCGTCGTCATTCTCCGACATCGTTAAATTCCAACCGTGAAGGTACGCGTCAGTTGGAACTTAGCCCAGGATTACATTTATCGAAAGCGAGACATAACGACAGCCGAGTTAGGCCGAAAGACCGACTTTCTTGGGTCCGACGCGTCTCGACGGCCTTAGTCTTCGATCCGGGGACGTCTGTTCACGCCTGCCGATCCGCTAACGTCGACATCCAAATCGATGAGTTGGTCCCATCGCTTTTCGAATTCCACCCGACATAATTCCTTTAGCCGCAAAAGCATTTCGTTCGCCGGATCGCCTTTGAGCTCATCGGTGTACTTAGCAAACCAAGCTTTGGCGTTGTCGGCTTCCTCCAACAAGGTTTTGATTTGTGCGGCTCTATCCATGCTCTGGGTCGGCTTGTTCAGCGCTCAGACACGGCGCCAGAGGATAATCGTCAGCAGGGCGCCCGCGATGGCGCAGAGATACAGCAGCAGGCTCGGCAACAGTTCGAGAATGACACCGATATGAAAGCCCATGAACGACCCTGCGATGCCCACGAGCGCATAGGTGACGTCGCCAATTCCTGTCGCTTCTGCGACCCGGCGCCCGAGCCAACTCCGGCTGCCGCGATTCATGAAAATTCCGACGACGATACCGATGAGGACGAGTAAAATAAATGTCGTGATGGCCGTCGTAAGGATGGGCATGCGGGATCTCCAATGCTGGCGATCCCCCAAACGCGCGAGCCGTAAAAAAGTTCAAGAGACAAGCTGCGACCCCCACGATAGCAGCGCAAAGACTAGTGTTGTGGGCCCTTTCCGAGAGGAATCGAGCGCAATAAAAAGGCAAATGGAAAGGCAATGAAGCAAACCACGGCCATTACCCAGAATGTGTCGATATACGACAGTAACGTTGCTTGCTTCAGGATGACCTGGCCAACAAGAGCTTCGGCGCGGTGCATAGCATCCGTCGCCGAAGATCCGCTGCTTTGCAGGAATATTGTCGCCTGGCGTAGCGACTCCTGAAAATGGATGTTCGACGGGACAGCATTTTCGACAAGCCTGCTTTGGTGGAACTGCTGGCGTTGCTGCAACGACGTCTGCACCATGGCCAAGCCTATACTGCCACCGAGATTGCGTGCGATGTTGATCAGGCCGGCGGCTTGGCTGGTGTCGCCGCCTTTGAGGCCGGCATAAGATGCCGTCGTAATTGGAATAAAGAGGAACGGTAGGCCGGCCGCCGTAAACATGCGAGTCCAGACCGCGTAGAAGAACGAAAGATCTGGGCTAAGGCCTGTTAGAGTCCACATTGAAAAACCGATGATGGCGAGCCCGAGCGCGATCAGATATTTCGGCTGCACTTTTCCCGTCAAATAGCCTGCAATGGGCATCATCATCATTGTAACGAAGCCGCCAGGAGATAAGGATAGGCCAGCTAACGTCGCATCGTAGCCAAATTCGTTTTGAACGAGCTGAGGCAGGAGCTGGATAGAGCTGAAAAGCACGCCGCCCGTTACAAGCATCATGATGAAGCACATTCCAAATTGGCGTGTGCCAAGCAAGCGCACTTTAACGAGCGGATATTTTCGGGACAGTTCCCACGGAACGAACACCGCGAATGCTGCTGCCGACAAGCATGCAAACACGATGATAAATGTCGACTCGAACCAGTCGCTGCGTTGCCCTTCGTCGAGAACGACCTCCAGCGCGCCGAGACACAGCGCTACCAGCAAGAAGCCCACTAAATCGAAATTCCAAAGGCTGCGTTTGGGGTCGTTTTTCGTTTTCTCTTTTTTATCCGCATCGACAAAAGTGCCGACGAGGAACAGAGACAGAAGGCCCATCGGGATATTGATAAAGAAGATCCAGTGCCACGTGGAATAATCCGTGATTGCTCCACCAATTGTCGGTCCTACCGTCGGGGCCACGACGACAGCGAGACCATAGACTGCAAATGCGCTGCCGCGCTTTTCCGCCGGGAACGCGTCCGCAAGAATTGACTGTTCGCTCGGCGCTAAGCCGCCTCCACCGAGACCCTGGAGAACGCGAAAGAAAATTAGCGATTGTAGACTCCAAGCTATGCCACAAAGAAAAGATGCGAAGGTGAATAGCGCGACGCAGAACATGTAGAACTTCTTGCGCCCAACCATCGATGACAGCCAAGCACTTGCTGGCAGGATCACCGCGTTCGCGATCAGGTAACTCGTCAGAACCCAGGTCGCTTCGTCGTAAGAGGCACCGACGCTTCCGGCAATATGGCGCAATGCGACGTTTGCAATGCTGACATCCAAAACTTCCATGAATGTCGCGATCGAAACAATGAATGCGATCAGCCAGGGATTGATCTTTCGCGGCCCTCCAGCTTTGGCGTCGTTGCTCATCGGACCTTCACTTCGGGGACAACGGACATTCCAGGTCCAAGAGTTACGTCGGAGGGAGGGTTGTCGATTTCTATTTTCACGGGAATGCGTTGCACAACTTTAACGTAGTTGCCCGTCGCATTCTCCGCCGGAAGCAGACTGAATGCGGTGCCCGATCCTGCTTGGATGCTATCGACGTGTCCTTTGAATTCGCGGTTCGGATAAGCGTCTATTTCGATAGAGACCGGTTGTCCTGGCCGCATATCCGTTATCTGTGTTTCCTTGAAATTCGCGGTTACCCAAATGTGCGACGGAACAAACATCATCAGGTTTTGTCCGACCTGAACGTACTGCCCTTTTGCGGCTGTCAGCTGGACGATCTTGCCGGACTGTGCGGATGTCACATGTGTGTACGAGAGATTGAGCTCGGCGAGCGCTTCGTCTGCCTTGGCGGCTTCCACGTTAGCCTCAGCGCTCACTTTCTGGGCGAGTAGCGCCGTCAACTGCTTCTTGGCAGCTTCGACGCTCGCCATGGCTCGCGCCGATGTTGCCTGTGCCTGTTGCAGTTGAGATCGGGTCTGCTGCGCTCGTTCGACTGTGCCAACCGCGGATTTGACGAGCGCCTGAGCGCGATCGTTTTCCTGCTTTGCAAAGACGAGCGCGGCATCTGCTTCCTTCTTCTGTTGTTCAGCGGCCGTGACTTGGGCTTTCTGCGCGTCTATTTGCGCGTCTTCGTTGCCGACGGTTGCCACGGCCTGCGAAACGCGCGCTTTGGCTTGAGCGAGCGACGCCTCATAATCGCGGGGATCGATTTGCACCAACAGATCGCCGGCAGATACACGTTGATTGTCCGTTACCTTTACGGCATCGATATATCCGGCAACCTTCGAGCTTACGGCAAATTGCCGAGCGTCGATAAAAGCATCGTCGGTCCATTCGTAGTGGCGCGCGTTAAGCCACCAAACAAGAACACCGACGGCAGCAGCAGCAAGTATTGTAACGATTGCTGCCGTAATCCAAAGATGCGCACGGATGAGTTCGCCGAAATGGACCGGCGCCTCGTCTTGCTCTTCGTGTTCTCTATCATCGGTCGCAGTGGGCTCTGTGGGTGAATGCTGGTCCATATGAGCGGTCTGGCGGCTTTGACTTCTGCTGAATGCCATACGACGTTCAATATATTATGGTTCCTCCTGACATTGCATCCCGAGTCCTTGTTCCAGCCGCTGAGCTAAATCGCGCTGACATAGAAGAAACTTCGCCCCCTCATTGAACGAATCCCGTTTCCACCGAGTTACTTGCGAATACGGAGCCATGAATGAGCCCGCCGGGAAAGGGTGAGATCCATGTCGAAGTCGACCGGTTTCGAAATGTCTCGTCGGAACGTGCTCGCGGGCAGCGCGGCGTCAGCGGCGGCAGTAAAGGTGTCAGGCGTCGCAACTCCGTCCGAAGCCAAAGCGGAGCAAATTTTGAATATTTCAGTTCGATTTGCAGTCAATGGAAAGAAACACGAACTCTCGATTGACCCGCGCACGACACTCCTCGATGCGCTGCGCGAACACCTCTATCTGACAGGCACAAAAAAAGGCTGCGACCATGGCCAATGCGGTGCCTGCACCGTTCTGGTAGACGGCGTGCGAATAAATTCATGCCTCAGTCTCGCCGTCATGCACGATGGCGACGAGATAACGACAATCGAGGGCTTGGGAACGCCGGATAAGCTCCATCCGATGCAAGCTGCCTTCATCAAGCATGACGGATATCAGTGCGGTTATTGTACGCCTGGCCAAATATGCTCGGCAGTTGCGGTTTTGGACGAGATCAAGCGGGGCATTCCGAGCCACGCTCAAGAAAACCCGATTGATCAGCCCCGCGCCACAAATATCGAAATGCGGGAGCGGATGAGCGGAAATATTTGCCGGTGCGGCGCCTATTCCAACATTGCTGTAGCTATGGCCGAGATCGCCGGAGATCGCGAATGAAGGCTTTCTCATACGAACGCGCAAAAGATCCTATATCTGCGGCGCAAGCGGTCGCCGGCCGGACTGGCGCGAAGTTTATCGCCGGCGGCACGAACCTCCTTGACTTGATGAAGCTCGAAATTGAGGCACCAACCCACCTCGTAGATGTTCAAGATCTAGGTTTCGACAAGATCGAGACTACCGGCGACGGAGGACTGCGGATCGGTGCGCTCGTGACAAACACTGACCTTGCTGCGGATGCGCGCGTTAGACGGGACTATCAAGTGCTTACCCGCGCAATCGTAGCGGGCGCGTCGGGGCAGCTACGAAACAAAGCTTCGACCGCCGGCAATTTACTCCAGCGCACGCGATGTCCATATTTCTATGATACGAATATGGCGTGCAACAAGCGCAGTCCCGGATCTGGCTGCGCCGCAATTGTCGGCTACTCTCGTCAACTCGGAATTATAGGCGTAAGCGGATCATGCATAGCTACTTTTCCAGGTGATATGCCGGTAGCTATGCGGCTGCTCGACGCCGTCGTGGAAACTATAGACTCCCGCGGTCAGCAGCGTTCCATTCCAATCGCAGACTTTCATCGCTTATGGGGAGATACCCCCCACGTTGAAACGACGCTGCGCCCTGACGAGTTGATAATTGCCGTCACGCTGCCGCCGCCGCTTGGCGGCAAGCACTTCTATGAAAAAGTCCGCGACCGCGCTTCTTATGCCTTCGCACTCGTCTCAGTGGCAGCCGTCATTCAATCGGATGGAAGCGGCCGTGTCGCGTTCGGCGGGGTTGCACCTAAACCGTGGCGCGTCGAAGCAGCCGAGTCCCTTCTTCCACACGGCGCAGAAGCAGTTACCTCGCGTGCATTTCAAGGTGCGACGCCAACGAAAGATAACTCATTCAAGCTGACGTTAGCGACGAGAGCGCTCGCATCCGTCATCGAGCAGTCGAAGGGCTAAACCAATGAAATTCGACACGCCCGCCGGCGCGAATCCGATCGATAAAATGTTGGTCGTAGGCCGCGCTCGCGAACGCATCGAAGGGCCGCTGAAGACGACCGGTAGGGCCCCGTACGCCTACGAGCACCATGAGCTTTCAGGTCTGGCTTACGGCTTTATCCTTGGATCCGCGATCGCCAAGGGGCGTATTCACTCAATGGACCTCGCGCAGGCGAAGGCATCTCCTGGAGTGGTCGCAATCGTCACCGCGCAAGACGCGAGCAACCTCGGAAAAGGAAAACACAATACTGCGAAACTGCTTGGAGGGCCCGAGATCGATCATTACCATCAAGCGATTGCTATCGTGGTGGCTGAAACATTCGAACAGGCCAGAGCAGCCGCATCGCTTATTCGCGTCGATTACGATCGTTCTCACGGCCGGTTCAATCTCGCGGAGCGCTGGAAGAATGCACCTTTCGCCGGCGATCCGAATAGCGGTTCGCCCGCGAGGGAAGAGCGCGTCGGTCATTTCGAGCAGGCATTTGCGGATGCACCCGTCAAGCTCGACGAGACTTATGTCACGCCAGATCAAAGCCACATGATGATGGAGCCCTTCGCATCCATTGCTGCGTGGAGCGGCGACGAACTTACAGTTTGGACATCTAATCAGATGATCGACTGGGGCCGCACGGATCTCGCGACGACCCTCAACATACCCAAAAATAAGGTCCGTTTGATCTCGCCGTATGTCGGCGGGGGATTCGGCGGGAAACTGTTTCTCCGTTCAGACGCGCTGATGGCTGCGCTTGGCGCTTTGGCTGCGAAGCGACCTGTCAAAGTGGCTATGCCCCGCCCATTAATGCCAAATAATTCCACCCATCGACCAGCGACGATTCAGCATATCCGAATCGGCGCGGATCATAGCGGCGCTATCTTGGCGATCGCGCATGAGAGCGGCTCGGGCGATCAACCGGACGGGCATCCAGAGACGGCTGTCAACCAAACTAAACTTCTTTATGCCGGCGCGAACCGATTGACGTCGATGCGGCTTGCCGTGCTCGACCTCCCGGAGGGCAACGCGATGCGCGCGCCGGGCGAAGCTCCAGGTCTAATGGCGTTGGAAATCGCCATCGACGAAATGGCAGAAAAACTTGGGATGGATCCCATAACTTTTCGAGAAAAGAACGATACCCAAGTCGATCCGGAAAGGCCCGAGCGCCGATTTTCTGATCGGCAATTGGTGCGATGTATGCGCGAAGGCGCCGAGCGGTTTGGTTGGTCGAAGCGAAATTCTTCGCCCGCTCAAGTACGGGAGGGGAGATGGCTAATTGGGATCGGCATGGCCGCCGCATTTCGGAACCATCTGAATATGCCTTCCGCAGCCCGCGTGCGGCTAAGTTCAAATGGTGAGATCATCGTTGAAACCGATATGACTGATATCGGCACTGGCAGCTATACGATCATCGGGCAGACCGCCGCAGAGATGATGGGCGTCAACTTGGATGATGTCGTCGTGAAGCTTGGCGACTCAGCCTTTCCTGTCTCAGCTGGATCTGGCGGCCAGTTCGGGGCGGCGAACGCCACATCCGGCGTTTACGCGGCGTGCATAAAACTAAGAGAAGCGATTGCGCAACGTCTGGGCTTCAACTCCGCCGACACCGAATTCGCGAACGGGAACGTGAGAAGCGGCAATCGCTCATCAAGCCTCAGGGATGCCGCGGCGTCGGGTGAACTTGTAGGTGAGGATAAAATCGAATTCGGTGATCTGGCAAAGACTTATCAGTTGTCCACATTCGGCGCGCACTTCGTCGAGGTGCGTGTGGATGCGTTCACCGGCGTCGTGCGGGTTAATCGGATGCTCGCGGTCTGCTCTTCCGGCCGTATTTTAAATCCTAAGTCGGCGCGTAGCCAAGTCATCGGCGCGATGACCATGGGCGTCGGCGGTGCGTTGATGGAAGAGCTCGCAATCGACAAGAAGTATGGCTTCTTCGTCAATCACGACCTTGCCAGCTATGAAGTACCTGTTCATTTGGACATACCTCACCAGGACGTCGTGTTTCTCGATGAGATCGATGACAAGGCAAATCCAATGAAGGCCAAGGGCATCGGCGAACTTGGTCTTTGTGGCGTCGGCGCCGCGGTCGCCAATGCCGTCTACAATGCCACTGGTGTGCGCGTTCGCGATTATCCGATCACTCTTGAAAAGCATTTGGAGCGGCTGCCAGCGGTGACGTAGTTCGGCGAGCTATGGCCGATCTATGTGCCTAGCTATTCGGACAGACTTCGGCTTTTCTCTGCGAAGCGTTGCATGATCAGCGGCGGCCTATACAAAATGCCTGGAACGTTGCCTCGGCTTACAGCGTTCCTTTATAACGCCGCATCCGACATCTGCTCTCCGCGTGCGATAAAGGCATATTCACATGGCATCCGTTAGCCCCCGCAAGGGAATGCCTGACGTGACTGTTGATAGGCAATCCTTCGATGAGAGATTTCGCCAAGCTTTTAACGACCCTTTGTTTGGCGGGCTGGACGCCGAGATCGCTGCGATAACTCATATTGCCTGGGAGGCTTATAGCAAAAAGAGGAAGGCCCCTCGGACTCAGAAAGCCGGAAGCGATTTTTCAGATCCCGATTACGACGTCGCGACCGAGTGGCTCAACACACGAGGCTCAATTGCCGAAGCGCAAAAGCGACACGAGGACAGACGCCTTCCCTCTCGCATACTTTTGATAAACGGCTCGCCGCGGAGTGAGCACACATGTCCGGGTGAAATGTCGAAAACGTTTCGCTTAGTTGAGACCGCGAAAGTCGCTGTTGAGAATAATAAAGACTTCGTCGCCGATGTCCTGGATCTCAGTCGGCTGACGTCGGAGTATGGTCGCCAGATCTATCCCTGCAAAGCCTGTTTCTCAACATCGCCGGCCCTCTGTCATTGGCCATGTTCCTGTTACCCGAACCATGGGCTTGGCCAGATCAACGATTGGATGAATGAGATCTATCCGCTATGGGTCGCCGCA
The DNA here is from genome assembly GCF_047497105.1 of Hyphomicrobium sp. DY-1. Lineage (NCBI taxonomy): Bacteria > Pseudomonadati > Pseudomonadota > Alphaproteobacteria > Hyphomicrobiales > Hyphomicrobiaceae > Hyphomicrobium > Hyphomicrobium sp. DY-1. Next base: position 4,663,195 of record NZ_CP134870.1, read on the forward strand.
CACGGCATAATGATCGTCACTCCATGTCACTGGTATCAAGCACCAACGACGCTAAAGTCGATGATTGATCGATTGGTCTGCGCCGACGGAGGAAATACCGATCCCACCTTAACACACGGGAAGAATGCCGAAGAAGCGAAGCACATCGAACTAGGCGGTTGGTCTTACCCAAAGCATCTCGCTGGACGCGCATTTTCAATCATCGTCCACGGAGATTCAGAGGGCGCGGACGTTGTTCGCAGATCCTTACATGATTGGTTGAGCGATATGCAGCTCCGGCCTGCCGGGACACTCGCCGCGATTGACCGATACATCGGATACTATCGACCCTATGCGACGAGCCACGAAGACTTGGATGGCGACACGGCGATCTTCGAAGAAACTCGCAATGCCACCTATACGCTCTTGGACGCCGTGAAGCGCTATCGCTCCGGCGAAATGGAGCCTGGCGCACGACTGCAGGATCCCAGACCGAAGTAGGAATTGCGGCGTGGTACGAGTTCAAGGGAAGCCCTCACACGGGAAGACAGGGTCGGCCAGTCGCAGCAAGAATTGGCCACCTCTGCTTGCTCCCATGGAAGCTCGTCTTGTTGAAGATATTCCCAAAGGAAGCGAGTGGCAGTACGAACCCAAATGGGACGGATTTAGATGTCTTGCGTACAAGCGGGCGGAAGAAGTCGAGCTTATCGGGAAATCGGGAAAGTCATTGCGGCGATACTTTCCCGAAATAGTCGAAGCTCTCTCCCGCGCGCATAAACCACAGACGTTCGTCATCGATGGCGAACTCATAATCGAGATCGACGGCCGCTTGTCGTTCGACGCTTTGCAAATGCGGCTCCATCCTGCTCAAAGCCGCATTTTGCAATTGTCCCAAAAGACACCAGCACGCCTCGTCGCGTTCGACATACTTTTCGCTGCCGGAAAATGGATCACCGAGCAGCCGTTCAGCGAGAGGCGCGAAGCACTCGAGAAATTCGCGGACAATTTACACTCTCCGTTGGTTTCTCTGACCGAAGCCACGCATAGGATTGCAACCGCGAGAGCATGGCTGCAGAGCGGCCGCACCGACACGGATGGGATTGTCGCCAAACGTCTAGATATTGATTACCGTTTCGGCGAGCGAGCCATGCTTAAGATAAAACGCATGCGCACCGCCGATTGTGTGGTGGGCGGGTTTCGATACGCGCAAGGGGGCAAAACCCTAGGATCACTCCTATTAGGTCTCTACGACGATGAAGGCCTGTTGCATCATGTGGGTTTCACGTCATCCGTCCCTATAGCTGATCGGCCCGAGCTTACAAAGCAACTGCTGAAACTGTGCGCGCCGGAAAGTTTTACCGGCGACGCGCCGGGCCGCCCGAGTCGCTGGGCAACGCAACGATCCGCTAAATGGCAGCCGGTCCGGCCTTTGCTCGTTGCCGAAGTGCGCTACGACCATGTCACGGGGAATAGGTTTCGTCATGGCACGAAATTTCTCCGCTGGCGGCCGGACAAGAGGCCTCAACAGTGCAGGTTCGATCAAATTAGCCCGAATAGCCGCGCATAGTTTCGCGGGATACTCGGAACGGAATCTTCGTGGGCTTGTTGGGCAATTGCATTCACGGCATGACGGAGAATTCGGCCTTCTCCGCTTTTTGGAGGCGCGTATGGCTACCTCGAGTAAGAAGTCGTCAAAACCCCATTCTCCGAAAGCACCTTTCAATCTCCTTACGCCATCCAATCCCACGAGTTCGCTTGAGACAGAAAGGGGGAACGGCGGCGAAGTGCACCAACAAACTGCTGACGCCGACGTATTTCTGACGACGCAGCAAGGCATTCCTGTCGCGGATGACCAAAACTCGCTAAAGACGGGCGACCGCGGCGAGACGCTCCTTGAAGATTTTCATTTTCGTGAGAAGATTTTCCATTTCGATCACGAGCGGATTCCCGAGCGTGTCGTCCACGCTCGCGGATACGGCGCACACGGCTATTTCGAACTCACGAAATCTCTTTCCGATGTGACTCGGGCGGATATCTTCCAGCGCGTCGGCGAAAAAACCGAAGCCTTCGTCCGCTTTTCGACAGTTGCCGGTAGCAAAGGGTCGTTCGATCTCGCTCGCGATGTGCGCGGCTTTGCCGTCAAGCTCTATACAAAGCAAGGCAACTGGGACATTGTCGGCAATAATATTCCCGTCTTCTTCATTCAAGACGCCATCAAGTTCCCCGACGTGATCCACGCAGTTAAGCCCGAACCCGATCGAGGCTTTCCGCAAGCGCAATCGGCGCACGATACGTTCTGGGATTTCATCTCACTGACGCCCGAGAGCATGCACATGATCATGTGGGTCATGTCGGATCGGGCAATTCCACGTTCATTCCGATTCATGGAGGGCTTTGGCGTTCATACGTTCCGCTTTCTCAATGAGAAGGGAAAGCCAACGTTCGTCAAATTTCATTGGAAGCCCAAGTTGGGATTGCAATCGGTGATGTGGAACGAGGCTGTCAAAATCAACGGAGCTGATCCCGACTTTCATCGCCGCGATCTCTGGGACGCAATTACGATGGGAAATTTTCCGGAATGGGAATTCGGTGTTCAGCTCTTTGACCAGAAATTCGCGGACAAATTCGATTTCGACGTGCTCGACGCGACAAAGCTGATCCCGGAAGAGATCCTGCCGGTGCAAATCGTGGGTCGGCTGGTGCTGGATCGGGTGGTCGATAACTTCTTCGCCGAGACTGAACAGGTCGCATTCTGCACCCAGAACATTCCGCCGGGAGTAGACTTCAGCAATGATCCTTTGCTCCAGGGACGAAATTTTTCATATCTCGATACGCAGTTGAAACGGTTGGGAAGTCCTAACTTTACGCATATTCCGGTGAATGCCCCACGCTGCCCGTTCGCACACTTCCAACAGGATGGACACATGGCGATGCATAATCCGAAGGGGCGCGCCAATTATGAACCCAACAGTTGGGGTGACGAAGGCGGTCCGAGGGAAACGCCGTCCCTTGGGTTCCGCAGCTTTGCTGAGCCCATCGACGGAACGAAACAGCGGATCCGACCCGAAAGCTTCGCCGATCATTACAGCCAGGCACGCATGTTCTATCGCAGTCAAACGCCTCCCGAACAGAAACACATCGCCGATGCGCTCGTGTTCGAATTGAGCAAGGTCGAGCATCCCCACATTCGAGAGCGGATGGTCGCGCATCTCCTCACCCTTGATGAATCTCTCGGAAAGACTGTTGGAAATGGACTCGGCATCAGGCTTCCGAAGCCTGCCGCACCGGCAAAAAAGCCCATCGATGTGGGAACGTCGAATGCCCTCAGCATTGTTGGCCGCAATCTAGGAACGTTCGAAGGGCGAAAGCTCGGCATCTTCGCGACATCCGGCGCTGACGTCAAAACATTCAAGGCCCTCGTAAGCGCCGTCGAAAAATCCGGTGGCGTTTGCGAACTCGTCGCGCCGAAGATCTCCGGCATCGCGCTGTCCGACGGGACGGAAGTCGCCGCCAAGCAGAAGATCGATGGCGGTCCTTCAGTTCTATTCGACGCCGTCGCCATTCTCGCGAGCGAAGAAGGTATCAATCTGTTGCTGAACGATGCGCCTAGCCAGGATTTCGTTCGCGACGCCTACGCACACTGTAAGTTTATCGCCTTTAACGCCGAAGCAAAACGCCTACTCGAAAAATGCGGCGTTACCGACAACGATCTTGACGACGGTTGCATCGAGCTAAGCTCGACGAATGCGATCGCAAATTTCGTGAAAGCTTGCGGAAATCTGCGGGTTTGGGACCGCGAAGCGAAGGTCGATCTAGATGCTTGACGTGTGCAGACCTAAAGTTCATCGAGATGTACGTTTTGCAACAGGTTTGCTTGAACCATTGCAATCGCTGCGGCGAGGCCCACGAAGAGCGTAATTCTCAATCCCGCATTGTGCCCACTTGCTTCGCGATCAAGGCCGATGAGATCGGCTGCCGCCATGGTCAGCATCAAGCGAAGCACAATATCTGTCCAAGTGAGAGAGGGGCATTCGGCATACCGTAAGCTTAAAGGCGATTTGTCATCACCAAGCGACTCGTTGGAGTTTGCCGTTTCAATCAAACGAGTGGCCAAATGCCGTATTCGTCCAAGTCAATTTTTTAAGGGGCGTATCGCGTTTCATTCAGTCATATCAGTTTTGCGAACCGTTTCTAGCGAACGAGCAGCAGATACATTCGGACCAAAATCACGGCGAAATGGGCTGCGAAAATTCCCACCACAACTAAGAACGTGCGGTAGGTTCACGCGGCTGCTCAAATCGGCCGCGGCGCGTCGCCTTTTTCAGATATTCTATCACAACTTCGCGAGCAACTTGCGTCGGCCTACTGCATCTCGTGATCCAAAGTGTTCTATTTTTCATGGCCGTGGCGAACCATACGGCCTTCCAAACTCACCCGCGCTTCGATCGTTTACGTTCATATCTGAATTGTTTGGGGCACTAATCGTGCGTCAGCGGGTAGTACCATAATGCTGCAATATCGATGGCACTTTTCGCTTGGAGCTATCGACCCCTCGCAAGCCGGTCAAGGCATTTTATTGTAGCCCTTGGGTTGACCGGTGGTGCCATATCTGTGGCGCAGTTTGCGGTAGCGACGCTGAAAGCTTCCCGATGTCAGTAACGCGCGGCGAGCGGCGGAATCGCCTGCTCAGTACGCTGTCGGCCGATGACAGAGCTCTGATCGAACCTTTGCTGGAGCGTATTGCTCTTCCCTTCCGATATCGTCTTCAGGCGGAGAATCGAACCGTCGAATATGTCTACTTTCCTGATTCCGGCATCGCCTCGGTGGTGGCGATTGCGAAGGGTGCCAGATTGCAGTCGGAGGTCGGTCTTATCGGCCGCGAGGGCATGACCGGCACCGCGACTGTCCTCGGTTCTCACCGGGCTCCTTTCGATATTTTTATGCAAGTCGAGGGAAGCGGCTGGCGCATGGCAACTGAAGACGTTCACCTCATCGCGACGAAGAGTCCAACAATTCAAAACCTGTTCTTGAAATCGGCTTATCTTTTCATGGTACAGGTTGCCCACACAGCACTAGCGAACGCGCACGGTCAGTTGGAAGAACGGTTAGCACGGTGGCTTCTCATGGCGTGCGATCGGAGTGATGGCGACGAAATGGTTCTCACTCACGAATTCTTGGCTCTCATGTTGGGGGTCCGTAGAGCCGGCGTAACGACTGCCCTGCAACATCTAACCGCGCGAGGCCTCATCGAAACGGCGCGGGGCTCAGTCACGATCAGAGATAGAGAAGGCCTGGAGGAGAGTGCTGCTGGACTATACGGTGTGCCAGAAGCGGAATTCGAACGGCTGTTTCATTATTCGCCTTAGCACACGTGGCTTCAAATAATTGTTCCATGCATGTGCGGCTCCGTACGGACTTCACGCCGATGGCGCATAAATTCTTTTGATAAAGATATTGCTGCCACCGGGTGACCGGGTATGAGCGCGTAAGGAGTTGCAGATGGCCGAAGCCTACAATGATCGAGAACTCGCTGCCCTCCAAGAGGTATATGATAAAATCATAAAAGATTTGTACGGAGATTGCCTTCCAAATCGTCAGATTTGCGAAAGCATTGCAAGTGGCGTTCTCCACATGGCGCGTAGGGGAGAAACGGACTGGCAGCAGCTGGTCACGTATACAGGTTCAAAAACCCATTACATGCTCCAGGAACGAAACCTCTTACAGGTCGAGTAGACGTTCGCAGAGACATTCAATCTTACGCTGCGTGTAATCGAGCACCTTGGTACGCTATCGTACATTTCTGCCTCTGGCAAATTGACAATCATTTCAACTAAATATCTTTTCTGCGCGGTTCACATTGAGGGATTGCTTCATGCGCGCGCGCCGAATTCTACAAACTGGAGCATTCAATCCAGATGATCTCCAGAGGTTGCAAAACGCCTTCGACGCTGCCTGGGAGGCGTTGGCGCCATCGGTCGCCCATTCGGACTATGAGCGATCTCGTGAACTTTTGGCGACCGTCGTGGTATCGGCCGGAAATGTATCGGGGCTAGATACGGGAGAGCTTTCGGCGGTGGCGCTCAAGACGTTCCACGCCATTCGCGCCGGCACTCAAACACTTTTGTAGGAGGATCGACGATCCAACGACGGCGGCTAGATAGAGCCGTAACCGAGAATGGATTGAGAATTGGCGCTGCGTCGTCCCCTGCCCCTAAGCCGAAGAAACGAAATTCGTCCGCCTGAGGACGAGCAGCGGACATGTACGCGTCTCAGTGAACGGCTTGAGGCGATGCGACAACAGATGTCCGCTTTCTCTGGCTCGCGGCACAGCGGCAAAATCCCTGAAGCGGAAGTCGGTGATAGTCGCTGGCCCCGATCATGGCCCGTACTTCGGTAGAAGGCATCGCGCCGACCAGACGCGGTGGGGGCCGAAAACGCCTGCCATCGGCAGACAGTTTGTTCGATAGCATGAGAGTGCATGTGTCGCTGCCTGGTATGGTATTTTCCGCGCCCCCCCCCCCGCGCGCGTAGGATGTTGCACGCGGTCACAACATGGAAATAGAAGTCGGGTAGCGGGTACGACAGGAGGAATGTCTCTGGCGTGAAGGCTAACTTCCGCAGAGCCCCCGCTCGACCAGGTAGCTCCGTCCGTATGTGATTCCCAACGACGCCTTAACCCGCTGGGCTGCGTAGAAAACGATGCTGCCTACTAGACTAAGGGAACGCCACTGCGCATGTCCCGCCAAAACGGCCCGGTCCAGAAGATAGTAGCTTTAAATTTGGTTTTCCGGTTCTTCTGCCAATCGAAAACCACAACGGTATTGCGATAAGCAGAAAATAGCTGGTTTCATCTCCCTCATTGCCATTGTAAGATGAATACCGAATACATCTTATGGCAATGAGGCAAGTTCAAGCTTCAGCCTCGGAGACTTCCATGCGATTGACTCTAATGTCGGACTATGCGCTCCGAGTGCTTATGTATTTGGGTGCACAGACCGAGCGCCTGTCTACGATTTCTGAAATCTCTCAGTCTTACGGCATTTCTGAAAATCATCTGATGAAGGTAGTGAATCGGCTTAGTCAGTTGGGGTTTGTAGAAGCCATTCGCGGTCGTGGCGGAGGTCTTCGCCTCGGCAAACCAGCTGCTGAAATAGGCATAGGCGAAGTGTTACGCCTAACCGAAGAGGACTTCGAGATCGTCGAATGCTTCGGCTCCGAAAATGCCTGTCGCATCACCGGCGCCTGTCGGCTGAAACACGTACTGCGACGCGCTTTGACAGCCTATTTCACCGAGCTGGATTCTTGGACGCTGGCGGACCTCGTGAGCAACCGTAAGGCCTTGCGTGCGATTTTTGATAGCGCGCCGAATTGAGCTCACGAAACGGAGCTGGATAATGCTCAGACCGATTGGCCGAACGGCTTAGGTTGCCTCACCCGATCATTGGGCACCGATGGCATTCGCCACTGAAGGGCGGCTTGCGGCAGCGATATCTGAAGCAGGTGCTCTTGGACTGATTGGAGGCGGGCATGGCGATGCCGATTGGCGCGAGCGCGAATTCGATGTCGTAAGAGATCGGCCTTGGGCTGCGGCTCATAACGTGGTCCTTGCGCAGACAGCCGGCTATCCCTGGACGTAGCTCTGGCCCATGACCCCAAAGCGATATTCTTATCGGTCGGCGATCCCGCACCTTTTGACACGCAAAGACGCGCTCCAAGCGCTCGATTGTGGCGCCGATACTATTGAGGCGGAAGGATCCGAGGCAGGGCCGGGCATGGACAAATGCGTGGCACGTTAGCTCTCATTCCAGAAATCGCCGTTCCTAACGAGCACCGTCCTCTGACGAAGCACAAATTATAGAGCGACGCTGAGACAGTTTAACATCGTGCTCCCCTTGACCTAAAAGATGCATCATAAATACATGTTTTCACCGTGACACTGCGCAAGATCTATTGCCAAGCATCAAAGGGAAGCATCATGCTAAGTTCGAAGACCATCGAAATCGTCAAGGCCACTGCGCCTATTCTTCAAGAGCACGGCAATACATTGACCCGACATTTCTACAACCGAATGTTCAGTCACAATCCCGAAGTGCTCCCCTATTTCAATCGCACGAACCAAATGGCGGGCAAGCAGCAGGCAGCCTTGGCGTCCGCAATTTGCGCCTATGCAGCCAACATCGATAATCTCGGAGCACTCAAGGAAGCAGTTGAACTTATCGCTCAGAAGCATGCATCGCTGCAGATCAAGGCCGAGCATTATCCGATCATCGGCGAAAACCTTTTGGCGTCCATCCGCGAAGTTCTTGGAAGCGCTGCGACCGATGAAATCGTCGCCGCGTGGGGCGAGTCTTACGGATTTCTGGCCGATATTTTGATTAATCGCGAGGCCCACATATATCGCCAAGCCGCGTCGGTTCCCGGTGGCTGGGAGGGCTTTCGCCGCTTTATCGTATCCAAAAAACAGCAGGAAAGCAGCGTCGTCACATCCTTCTATCTGACCCCGGAAGACAAAGGGCCGTTGCCGTCCTTCAAGCCAGGTCAATACATCACCATCCGCGTCCCAACCGGCGATGGTTTAACGACCATGCGCCAGTATAGTCTCTCTGCGAAACCCAATCAGGATTGGCTGCGCATTAGCGTCAAACGCGAAGACGGCGTCGCGGGCACCACGCCGGCTGGTTATGTCTCGAATTTATTGCACAATTCTTTGACAGACGGCTCGGTTCTGGACGTCGCTCCGCCGTGCGGAGAATTTTTCCTCGATCACGACCTGACGGATGACCGTCCGCTGGTTCTGATCGCTGGCGGCATCGGAATCACACCGCTCATGAGCATGCTGCAAAGCTCGCTGGACATCTCTCCGAAACGTGAGGTTGCCCTTATTCACGGGTGCCAGAACGAAGATGTGCAAGCCTTCAAATCCACGGTCGAGGATCTCACGGCGCAGCACGCCAATTTAAGCGCCCACTTCCGCTACGTCGATCCGCAGCAACCACTCGGTAGCAATGGGATTGGCGCCAGCAAGGGTTTCATAGATGCACCGCTGCTTGAAACCATGATCGGGGATCGCGACGCGGACTATTACTACTGCGGTCCGCTAGCTTTTCTTGCGAACATGCATCGTCTGCTGAGCAGGAGGAATGTCCCGCACGAGCAGCAACATTTTGAATTCTTTGGACCCAAGGAGGATCTTGCGAGTTTCGCTCGAGGATAAAGCATCTCCTGGACGGAAACACACTGGCCACTCCGGTGCAATAATATCGCAATGCGATCTATGCTTTCGGCACGGCAACCGCTAAAAGAAAGCCGCGTCCGCCTTCTCGTCCTAGAGGGTGGGCGTGTTCGATGGCCCGGGTGTGCTCTCTCGCGCATCCGGGTATTTCTTTCGATGCTTCGTCATTCTCCACCGCTGGCGTAAAACTGCTTGAGAAGCTTGCGAAGCGTCGGTTGGATATTTTTGACTTCCTCGATGTGGATGGCTGAAAGCGCCCGCAACCGCTCTTCTCCGTCCTTCGTCACATGAACCTGTATTCGTCTGCCATCTTCCGGATCGGTCATGCGAACGACGAGACCCAGCGCGACCAGCCGGTCGATGAGTTCGACCGCGGTATGGTGGCGGACGAGCAGACGTTCCGCGATTTGACTGATGCTCAACCAATCCGTGTCGGGCGCGCCTTTGATCGCAAGCAGTGCCTGATGTTGTTGTGGCGTGAGCCCCGCCTTGGATGCCGCCTCCTCGCTAAAAGCGAGAAATTTCCGAAGTGCGTAGCGAAATTCGGCGAGAGCTTCGTAGTCGGCCTTTTTTACAGACGCGTTTCTAGCCTTTACCGGCCGTTTGCGAGATGCGCCCCGTTTCCTATGACTTTCGTCCACGAACTACGCCCCTCCCCTCAACATCTATTGCCCCGCGTGAGCAGAATAGGGGCCCTGGGAAAATGGTCAACCGCGCATGAGTGACGCGCTTCGCGCCTTAACAGCCACGCGCTTTCGGTTGCATATATATCGTATTACGATATTTATTCGCGCCGGAAAGAGTTCGAACCTTTGTTTGAGAAGGCGTCATGAGGCTTATAGAAATCGATCGTTCTCGCGGTGATTTTACAGCCAATCCGCGAGTCTTGTGGATTGCAGCAATCGCTGTCGTGGTCGCGACCATCAGTGTGGGTGCGGGAGTTGGGCTGCTCGCCCTTATTCGCTTTTGCACGAACATCGCGTATTTCGGCGAGTGGTCGCTTGCCGCGCGGACGATTGGCGAGTTGCATCTAGGCTTCAGCTCGATATTCATTCCGGTCGCAGGAGCCCTGCTCATCGGCCTGATGGCGCGCTACGGAAGCGAGAAAATCCGCGGCCATGGCATCCCTGAGGCCCTTGAGGCGATCCTTCTCGGGCGATCGCGGCTCAGTCCGAAAGTCGCAATCCTAAAGCCTATTTCATCGGCGATCTCGATCGGAACGGGCGGCCCGTTCGGCGCCGAAGGCCCGATTATCATGACCGGGGGCGCACTCGGTTCGATTATCGCGCAAATGCTTCCTGTTAGCGATGCAGAGAGAAAAACGCTTCTCGTCGCTGGCGCGGCGGCGGGAATGACGACAGTCTTTGGAACGCCTATCGCCGCCGTCATGCTGGCGGTGGAGCTGCTTTTATTCGAGTGGGCGCCGCGCAGCTTCGTCCCTGTCGCTGTGGCGGCGACCGTTTCGGCAGTCGAACGCTCTTATTTGCATATGCCGACACCGCTATTTCCATCTTCGGGGGACGTGCAGATATCGCTAATGGGGCTTATAACTTGGGTCGCGGTCGGGACGATTGCCGGCCTTCTCTCAGGCGTTCTCACAAAACTTGTCTACACGACGGAGGACCTGTTCTCTAAGCTGCCTATCCACTGGATGTGGTGGCCCATGATCGGCGGCATCTGCGTCGGCATAGGGGGACTTATCGATCCAAGGGCGCTGAGCGTCGGCTACGACAATATCGATCACCTGCTCAAAGGCGATCTGAGCACGATGAGCGCGCTTTCGTTGCTGCTTGTGAAAATGACAATATGGGGCATAGCGCTTGGATCGGGCACATCCGGTGGTGTGCTCGCGCCGCTGCTCATTATCGGTGGGGCCATGGGCATGGCTTTGACGGCCATCCTACCGATAGCGAGCGCCGGTTTCTGGCCATTGCTTGCGATGGCCGCGACGATGGGCGGAACGATGCGCATTCCATTGACCGCAACGTTCTTTGCCGTCGAGGTCACTGGCGCAATCGACTGCTTCTTGCCGGTCCTAGCGGCGTGCACGGCCGCCTATACCGTCGCGATTTTGATGATGCGGCGTTCTATTTTGACGGAGCGTCTGGCACGGCGCGGGCACCATATCTTATGCGAATATCATGTGCGGACGTTTGCTTTGACCCGCGTCGAAGACGTCATGACAAGAAGCGTGCAGACAGTTCCAGCGTCGATGACGCTGCGCGACGCTGCGAGCTTTCTCATAGATCCAGATACGATCCATCCGACATTTCCGGTGGTCGACGAAGATCGGCGTGTCCTTGGCGTACTCGATCCGCCAAGCGTGATGAAGTGGCGGCGGAAGCGCCACCCGAGGACTGCTCAGCTTCACAACCTTCTGCAGGCAGAAAAACCGGTCATTGCTCATCCAGACGAGCATCTGGAGGCAGTTGCCGAACGCATGAATTCCGCCAATGTCGCTCACGTTCCGGTCGTTAACAGAAATACTGGCCGGTTGGTCGGCTACCTTTGCTGGAAAGACATAGTCAGCGTCCACGCCGGTCCATCTAAAGAAGAGCCAAGAAGGGCGTTTTTCAGATTGAGAAGACACCAGCGCTGACGACCACAACGAGCATGTGCGGACCTATACGGATCGGTTTTCCTCAGGTGTTTGTTCCAACGTTGGCTGCGTGGCCTTACTCGCAGTCTACGCCGCTCCCACGTCCACGCAGCAGCTAGCAGTAGGATGTCCGGCCATCCAACATGTCAACGGACCACTCAGTGGGGCGGGTCAGTCACCTGACGATAGCGCTGCCTCTTCTGTGGCCCTTCCGCAACAGCAATCACCGCTCTACACCCTTCTCCTACTTTCGGAGGAGCGTTCATAGGCTGGCAGGCCGAATCACCGCAAATTTCATGCGGTTACATATGTTCAGCAAGGAATTTTTTCCATGGCGTTGGTTTCCGTGGCGTCGCTGTTTGCGCCTGTTTTTGGGCGACGTGTTTTCAACGCGCGGACCTGCCGCCTGACGCTTGCCTCGGCGGCTCTCGTGGTGGCGTTCGCGGGTCCAGCCGAGGCTCAAACGTGGACCGGCGCCACCAGTAACGACTGGACGGTTGGCTCGAACTGGAGCGCCGGTACGGCGCCTGCCGGTGGAGCCGTCAGCATCGGCCCAGCTGGCATTGTGGTCCTCGGCATACAGGGTGGGGCGACCGGCACAGCCGGTTCCGTGACAATCGATGCTAATAGTGCCAATCCTACGAGCAGTCTTACCGTTCAAAACGGTGCCACGCTGACAAGTACCGGCACAGCTGCCATCCGCAACGGCGCCACTGTGACCGTAACGGGAGCCGGCTCCCAGTGGACTGCCAACGGCGCGATCAGCCTCTCCGGCGCCACCGGCTTCCCCGAGTCGCTCAACATCGAGAACGGCGGAACCGTCGTCACGACGAGCAGCTTGACCGTGAACGGCGCCAACGCAGCGGCGACGGTGAGCGGAACGGGCTCGCGGCTGCAAACCGGAAATCTCTTCGTCGGCGATACCGCGTCGGGCAGCCTGACCATTCAAAACGGCGGCACGGTCATGAGCCTCGGAAGTTTCCGGATCGGCGGCGGCAGCGGCACAGGCACGGTGACGGTGACCGGTGCGGGATCGCAATGGACGGCCACCGGCCTCGCGCTCAGCGTCGGCGGTACCGGACGGGGAATACTGAACGTCGAGAATGGGGCCACCGTCACCGCCAGCGGCGGGGTATCGCTCGGCAACGCCGGCGGCGTGGGCACGCTCAATGTCAGCAATGCCACGATTGCATCGCAGAGCCTGAACGTGGGCGCGGGCTCCCAGGTCAACTTCGACAACGCCACCTACCGCGCGACACGAAGCAGCGGCGTGTGGATCGGCACCGGCCCCGGCACGCTCAACATCGCGGCGGGCGGGCTAACGCTCGACAGCGTCGGCTTCACGGTGTCCGCCTTGCGCGAACTCAGCGGCGCCGGCGCATTGACGAAGACAGGGACCGGCATCGTCAACCTGACGACGAGCAATTCCTATACTGGCCGGACGGTGATCGATCAGGGCACGCTGGCGCTGCGCGCCAACGGCTCGATCGCGGCGTCGAGCGGCGTGACCGCCAACGGCACCTTCGATATTTCACCGCTGACGGCAGCCGGCACCGACATTCAGAGCCTGAGCGGCAGCGGCGTCGTCACAATGGGCGCCAAGAATCTGACGATCACCAACGCCAGCGACACGTTCGCCGGCACATTCAACGGCACCGGCGTGCTGTCGGTTGCGGGCGGCAAGGAAATCCTGAGCGGCGACAACTCGGCCTTTGGCGGATCGACGCTCGTTCAGGGCGGCACGCTGGCGGTCAACGGCATTCTCGCCGGCACCATGAATGTGCAGGCGGCCGGCCGGCTGCAAGGCATCGGCACGGTCGGCGACACGATCAATGCCGGCATCATCGCGCCGGGCAATTCCATCGGCACGCTGACCGTTGCCGGCAATTACACCGGCACGGGCGGCACGCTGCAGATCGAATCCGTGCTCGGCGGCGATGCCTCGCCGACAGATCTATTGCGGGTTCAGGGAAACACGTCTGGCACAACATCGCTCCGCGTCATTAACGTTGGCGGTGGCGGCGCGCAGACGGTCGACGGCATTGAAGTCGTGGACGTCGCCGGTACGTCGGCCGGAAATTTTGCGCTGGCCGGAGACTATGTCCTTCACGGCGCGCAAGCCGTGATCGGCGGCGCCTATGCCTACACGCTGCAAAAGAACGGCATCAACACGCCGAATGACGGGGACTGGTATCTGCGCTCGGCTCTTATCAATCCGCCACCGACGGCGCCTGCGGGCCCGCTCTACGCCGCGACGGTGCCGATGTATGAAGTCTACTCCCAGGTTCTTCTTGGCTTGAACGGCCTTCCGACGCTGCAGCAGCGCGTCGGCAACCGCTATTGGGACGGAGCCGCGCATTCGGATTCCGATTCGCAATCGGCATCCGGAATTTGGGCGCGCGTCGAAGGTCGGCATTCAGAGTACGACGCCGATCACTCGACCACAGGCTCAAGCTACGATGCCGATGAGTTCAAACTGCAATCGGGTCTCGACGGCCTAATGGTCGACAACGCGTTTGGGCGGTTGGTCGGCGGCGTGAATTTTCAATACGGAACGTCGTCGGCTGATGTGCGCTCCTTCTACGGCGACGGCCACATCCACGCCGAGGGTTACGGATTCGGCGGAACGTTGACGTGGTACGATCGCAGCGGCTTCTACGTTGACGGTCAAGCGCGGGCGACCTGGTTCAACAACGATCTGCGATCCGATCTCGTCGGGGCGCTTCAAGATGGCAACGGCGCTTTCGGCTACGCCTTCAGCCTGGAAGCGGGCCAGCGCGTGCCCATGAGCGCTGCGTGGGCTCTGATTCCGCAGGCGCAGCTCACTTATTCGAATGTAAACTTCGACAGCTTCACCGATCCGTTCGGCGCGCGCGTTTCGTCAAATGACGGCGACAGCCTCGATGGTCGGCTTGGGCTGGCGCTTGAAAATGGAACGGCATGGCGCGATGCCTCCGGCGCGATCTCGCGTTCGAGCCTCTACGGCATCGCCAACCTCTATTATGAGTTTCTCAACGGCACGGGTGCGACCGTTTCCGGGACTGACATCAGCACAGAAGGCGAGCGCCTCTGGGGCGGTCTGGGCGTGGGCGGAACCTATAGCTGGGCCGACGACAAGTATTCGGTCTACGGCGAAGTCTTGGCGAACACGAGCCTCGAAAGCTTCGGCGACAGCAACGACTACAGCGCGACCGGCGGCATCAGGATGAAGTGGTAGAGACGGACGGTGTGCGACCCGATGAGAGGTCGCTTGAAACTCCCATTTTCGCCGTGGGACAAATCGGCAAAAAATATAAATGAAATCAATGCGAGAAAACTGACTGGCGCTCCCTACGGGAGTCGAACCCGTCTTTTCAGATTGAAAATCTGACGTCCTAACCGATAGACGAAGGGAGCGTCCGTCGGCAACAAGGGGCACCGTATAAGCGGCTTTGGGCGTCTTTGGCAAGCCGCCGTCGCCCCTATTTCCTGCGACAGGATGGGCCACCTCGAAAAGCGGCGCAAATTCCTACTGGCGGCGAGGATCGGCAGCGTCTTCGATCTGCATTTCAATGCGTTCGCGGCCGCCCCAGGTGTCCTTGCGCAGGTGGCCTGCGACATGGAGGGGCATCCCGCTTGCCGACAGCAGAAGGTCGCCCAGCGGCTGGCCTACGGCGCGGAATGCGACGCCGTCGACGCGCGAACCGTCGCCGCCTTCGAGAATGACGCGCACATGCGCGTCGGCGATGATCTTGCCGAATTTCACGCGGTGCGCGGGAAGCGCAAAGCGCGCCTCGGCGTTGCCCTGACCGAAGGGGCTCACGCGTTCGATCAGGTCCATCAAATCGGACGTAGCGCCCGACGCGACGAGCGACGCGTCGATATCGAGATGCGCGACGTCGCCCATACCTTTTGCTGCCGCGCCGAGGTGGCTTTGCAGAAAGGCTTCGAGCGGCGCAAGGCTGTCGCGGCTGACCGTCAGACCGGCCGCCATGGCGTGTCCACCGCCCTTCGCTAGATGGCCTGCGGTCACAGCGGCACGCACGGCAGCGCCGAGATCAATGCCGGGAACCGAGCGTAGCGAGCCGGTGCCCATCGCAGTTGCATCCCAGGCTATGACGCAGGCCGGACGGCGAAAGCGTTCGACCAGACGGCTCGCGACAAGTCCGACCACCCCCTTGTGCCAGGCATCAGAACCGACGACGAGGATCGCGCGATCGGGGTTATCCGCCACCTGCCGGTCGGCGATCGCCATCGCCTCTTCGAGCACGGCCGTCTCGATATCCTTGCGTTCCTTGTTGAGCCGATGGAGCGTTTCGGCGATGCGTTGCGCTTCCGTTGGATCGGACGACGAGAGCAGCGTTGCGCCAAGTGCGGCATTACCGATGCGTCCGCCGGCGTTGATGCGCGGTCCGAGGATGAATCCCAAGTGGTAGGGCGTCGGCGCGACGGAGAGACCGGCGGCGTCGGAAAGCGCGGTCAAGCCGACGTTCTCGCGCACCCGCATGACCGCGAGGCCCTTTTTCACATACGCGCGATTGAGGCCGACGAGCGGCACCACGTCGGCGACGGTCGCCAGCGCGACCATATCGAGAAGCGCCAGCAGATCGGGCTCGCGTGCCCCGCTGTAATGGCCGCGGCGGCGGAGTTCGCGCGTTGTCGCGACGAGAACGAGAAAGACGACACCCGCGGCGCAGAGCATCCCCTGCCCTGAAATGTCGTCCTGACGGTTCGGATTGACCAGCGCCGTCACGTCCGGCAGACGCTCATCAGCCTGATGGTGGTCGATGACGACCACGTCGGCGCCGAGTTTGCGCGCGGCGGCGAGCGGCTCATAGCTGGTCGTGCCGCAGTCGACCGTGACGATGAGCTTTGCACCTTCGTTGACGAGGCCTTCAATAGCGGCGACGTTCGGACCATAGCCTTCGAACAATCGGTCCGGAATGTAGATGCGCGCAGGCGTATCGTGATACTCGAGGAAGCGTTTCATCAGCGCCGAGGAACAGGCGCCGTCGACGTCGTAATCCCCGAAGATCGCCACGTTCTGCTTGCTCTGCACGGCGTCGGCAAGGCGCGCGGCGGCTTTGTCCATGTCGCGCAGCGTGCTCGGATCGGGCATCAGCGCTTTCAGCGTCGGATCGAGAAACGTCGGTACCGCGTCCAAGCCAACCCCGCGCGCGGCGAGTACGCGTCCGATCAAATCGGGCAAGCCGTGGCGCTGGCTGATCGCGGTCGCGATTTGCTTCTGATGCTCAGGAAGACGCTCACGCCACGCAAAACCGCGGGCGCTTTTGGTCACTCCGAGAAACGAACGCTCGGCCGTGCCGGCGTCCTGTTCAACTGCCGCGAGATTTGGGCGCAATCGTTTCCCCGCCGTTTCGTGTGATCGGCCTCAATCGCTTCAGGTTGTAGGTCGATTCGGGCCGTGACGCGGCATCCGCTCGCGTTGTCTCCACAAGGAGATAGGAGTCCAGCGAGCGGATGGCCTGCGAGATCAGACGAAACGCGAGCCGACGTTGCGCACGCGCGACTTGATGCGGCGAACGGTGCCCGTCTTCGAGCGCATGACGACGGTTTCCGTTTCCGCGAAGTCGCCGCGAATGTGCACGCCCTTCAGCAACGAACCGTCAGTGACGCCGGTTGCGGAAAAGACGACGTCAGCGGAAGCCATATCTTCGAGACAGAACTTCCGCTTGATGTCGGAAATGCCCATCTTCTCGGCGCGAATGCGCTCTTCGTCTTTCATCGGCATCAGACGGCCCTGGATCTGGCCACCGATGCAGCGGAGAGCTGCCGCCGCGAGGACACCTTCCGGCGCGCCGCCCGACCCCATGTAAATGTCGATGCCGGTTTCCTTGGGGTCCGTCGTCCAGATGACGCCCGCGATGTCGCCGTCCGGAATGAGCTGCACGCCTGCACCGGCTTCGCGCACGGCGCGGATCAGGTCGGCGTGGCGTGGACGGTCGAGAATGCAAGCCATGATCTCATGGATCGGCACGCCTTTCGCCCTGGCAAGGGCGTTGAGATTGTCAGCGGGCGTTGCATCGAGATCGACGACGCCGTTCGGGTAACCCGGACCAACGGCAATCTTGTTCATGTACATGTCAGGGGCATGCAGCAGCCCGCCCTTCTCCGAGATCGCGAGAACGGCGAGTGCGTTCGGCATGGCTTTGGCGCAGATCGTCGTGCCTTCGAGCGGATCGACGGCGATATCGACTTCGGGCCCTTCACCGGTGCCGACTTTTTCGCCGATGTACAGCATCGGCGCTTCGTCCATCTCGCCTTCGCCGATGACGACCGTGCCGCGGATTTCGACGCGGCCGAGCTCACGGCGCATGGCGTCAACCGCAGCCTTATCGGCAGCTTTCTCGTTGCCGCGTCCGACCAGATGAGCGGCAGCAATGGCGGCAGCTTCTGTCACGCGCGCCAGTTCGAGCACCAAAATTCGATCGAGACCCGGCCCGTGCGTGCCGTTTGCTTGTTCAGCCCTGCTCATGATCCATGTCCTTCCGCGGTGCCCAAGGTTTCGTTCAAAGCTCTTCGATGCGTATCATTTGCGGGCGCTCGGTGACGATGCCATCTTTCTCGATGGTTTCGAGCGCCTTACGCACGGCCTGTTCGGTGGTTTCGTGCGTGATGATGATAACCGGCTGGTCCTTGTTCGTCGGCGCGCGACCGCCGATGCGCGGAGCGTGCAGCGTCTGCGGCCGGTGCTGGACGATGCTTTCGAGCGAAATCTGCTGGTCGCCCATGCTTTTCGCGACAGCGGCCATGGCGCCGGGCTTATCGTAAAGCGCCAGGCGCACGTAATAAGAGCCGTAATGCTGGTCGAGCTTGGCGCGCTTGTGCGCTTTGAGCTTGGCGGTGGGCGTCACGAACGGCGGAACGATCAGGCCGCGCGCAATATCGAGAATATCGCCCGCGACGGCCGATGCGGTCGGCTTGGCACCGGCGCCCGGTCCGACGAGCAGAATGTTCCCGGAGAAATCGCCATCGATCGCGACGGCGTTCGTCACACCGGAAACTTCGGCGATGGCGGAATCCTTATAGACTAGCGCGGGCGAGACGCGTGCCTCGATACCGGTCTCCGTTTCCGTCGCGACGCCCAGCAGCTTGATGCGATAGCCTAGGCTGTCGCTGGCTTCGATGTCGGCCTGGGTGATCGATTGAATGCCTTCGACGTGGATCTGCTCGAAGGCGACGCGGGTGCCGAAGGCGAGGCTCGTCAGCAGCGCAAGCTTATGCGCGGCATCGAAGCCACCAATGTCGAATGTCGGATCGGCTTCGGCGTAGCCCAGTTCCTGCGCTTCCTTCAGCACGTCGTCGAAGGCGCGGTTCTCCGACTGCATCTTGGAGAGGATGTAATTGCAGGTGCCGTTCAGAATGCCGTAAACGCGCCTGACGCGGTTGGCGCCCAACGCTTCGCGCAGCGTTTTGATGACGGGAATGCCGCCCGCGACGGCGGCCTCGAAGTTCAGCGCGACGCCGTTCTTCTCGGCCAAGCGTGCCAATTCGACGCCGTGCTTTGCGAGCAGCGCCTTGTTGGCGGTGACGACGTGCTTCTTGGCATTGAGCGCTGCCTCAACGGCAGCCTTGGCAATACCGTCCTCGCCGCCGATCAACTCGACGAAGACGGCGTTCGACGGGTGCACCGCAAGCGCGACCGGATCATCGAACCACTCGACATTGTCGACGGCGATGCCGCGCTCTTTCTTGCGGTTGCGGGCCGAAATGCCGGTGACGCGGATCTCGCGACCGACGATGTTTGCGAAATGCGGACCGTTCGCCTGCAGCAGTCCAAGCAAACCGCCGCCAACCGTGCCTAGTCCGGCAATACCAAGGGTGAGAGGTTCCATGTCGTCGATTATCGGATTGCGGACTGCTGTGGGCGGGAAATATCCGCCGGCGTTTCTGCCGGCTCGGAGAAAAGCTTCTTGATCGAACGGGCGGCCTGGCGAATGCGCTGCTCGTTTTCGACCAGTGCGATGCGAATGAAGCCTTCGCCGTATTCGCCGAACCCGACACCGGGAGAGACGGCGACATCCGCCTTCTCGATCAGCATCTTGGCGAACTCGACGGAGCCCATGTGGCGATACCGCTCCGGTACAGGCGCCCAGGCGAACATCGTTGCGGGCGGCGGCGGCACAGGAAACCCTGCTTTTGCGAAGCTATCAACGAGTACGTCGCGGCGGCTCTTATACATGGCGCGGATTTCGTCGACGCAATCCTGCGGGCCGTTGAGTGCTGCTGCGGCGGCGACCTGGATCGGCGTGAAAGCGCCATAGTCGAGATAGGACTTCACCCGCGCCAGCGCGCCGATCAGCCGTTCGTTGCCAACTGCGAAGCCCATGCGCCAGCCGGGCATGTTGTAGGTCTTCGACAGCGACGTGAATTCAACGGTGATGTCCTTCGCGCCGGGAACCTGCAGCACGGACGGCGGCGGGTTGTCATCGTAATAAAGCTCGGCATAGGCGATGTCGGACAGAATGATGATGTCGAGCTTCTTCGCCAGCGCCACGGCTTCCTTGTAGAAGTCGAGGCTGACCGTCATGGCCGTCGGGTTCGACGGATACGACATGACGACGGCGAGCGGCTTCGGAATCGAGTGTTTTACCGCGTGCTCCATCGCGCGCAGGAAATCCTCGCCGTTCGATGCCGGCAGATGGCGGATAGCGGCGCCCGCGATGATGAAACCGAACGAGTGGATCGGATAGGTCGGGTTCGGCACGAGCACGATGTCGCCCGGTGCAGCAATCGCCTGTGCGATGTTGGCGAAGCCTTCCTTCGAGCCGAGCGTCGCGACGATCTCTGTCTCGGGATCGAGCTTCACGCCGAAGCGACGCTCGTAATAAGCAGCCTGAGCCTTGCGCAGACCCGGAATGCCCTTCGAGGCCGAATAGCGATGCGTCCGCGGCTTGTTGATCGTCTCGATGAGCTTATCGACGATATGCTTTGGCGTCGGCATATCGGGATTGCCCATGCCGAGGTCGATAATATCCGCGCCGCGCGCTCGGGCAGCCGCCTTCAAACGGTTGACTTCCGCGAAAACGTACGGTGGCAGGCGCTTGATGCGGTGAAACTCTTCGCTCAAAGATCTTTATCCCTCGGCACCGCAGCAATCGCGGCGAAATTCATATGGCGGCTGCGAAGCTGATCAACGGTCGTTTAACCAAAGCCCAGGCTCGCGATAATGCTTGGCCGCACGCCTCTTTACGCTTGCGGCCCATGGTCCGTCCAGTACCGCGGCGCGAGGTAGCACCGAACGGGGCGAAAGGGCACGGTTTCGCATTATTTTCGCACTGCGGGAGCAAACGTGACGCGGTCATGATGGCGCCATCACCACCTACCTACTGCGAAGGGCCAACATGACCGATTCGCACTTGCTTCGACTCCCCTCTTAACGGCACTGTCATCGAGGGTTTTGGCGAACTCGCGTACCGTGCCAACGGATAAAAAACCTTAGAAAGCTTCTTAAGCCGCCATGCCGCAAGACAGCCACGAATTGCCGCCGTTTTTCTCGGCCTACCGCATTCCAGATCCGGAGGCGTTCGCTACAAACCTGTTGAAAGCGTTCGAGCAGGGCAGCACGGCGCTTGCTCAGCTTGCGGAACGTCCCGACGCCAAGATGGGTCCCTATTCGCCCGCGAGCGAATTTTCGGCCGCGACCGAGACATTGACCGCGTTGGTCCGGAAATGGCTATCCGACCCAGTTAAGCTGTCCGAGGCACAGGCCGAATTCTTCCGGCAGTTCGCGGCGCTCTGGAACAACGTCCTGACCCGTATGCTGAACAAGGACGTGCCGCCGCTCATTGCACCGGCTGCCGGGGATCACAGGTTTAAGGACCCCGAGTGGGATCACAACCCGTTCTTCGATTTCTGCAAACAGGCTTATCTCCTGGCGTGCAAATGGGCTGAGGATCAGTTGGCCTCGACGCCGGACCTCGATGCGGTCGAACGGCATCGCGCCGAGTTCTATCTGAAACAGCTCACCAGCGCCTATTCGCCGACGAACTTCCCAGTGACGAACCCGGAGGTCTTGCGCGAGACGCTGGCTTCGAACGCCGAGAACCTGCTGAAGGGCGCCAATCTGCTGGCGGAGGATATGAAGCGTTCCGGCGATCTGATGAAGATCAGCCAGACTGACGCGAACGCCTTTGAGCTTGGCCGTAACCTGGCAACAACGGGCGGCAAGGTCGTTTTCCAGAACGAACTGCTGCAGCTCATTCAATACAGTCCGACGACGGAGAAAGTCCGCGAGCGGCCGCTGGTCATGGTCCCGCCGTGGATCAACAAATACTACATTCTCGACCTGACGGCTTCGAAGAGTCTGATCAAGTATGTCGTCGACCAGGGTTTCACCGTTTTCATCGTCTCGTGGGTCAATCCGGACGAAAAGCTCGCCGACAAGACCTTCGAGGACTACGTGCTGGAAGGCATCCTCGAAGCGGTGCGGGCCGTGCAGAAGGAAACGGGGCTCGATAAGATCAACGTGCTCGGCTACTGCGTTGGCGGAACGGCGCTCGCGACCGGCCTCGCCTATCTCGCCCAGCGCGGCGAAGAGCCGTTCCAATGCTGCACGTTGCTGACGACACAAGTCGACTTTTCGCTCGCCGGCGATCTGTTGCTGTTCACCGACGACCTGCAGCTTGAGAGTCTCGATGCGCTGATGTCGGAGCGCGGCTTCCTCGACGGCTCGCGCATGGCGAACGTCTTCAATATGATGCGGCCGCGCGATCTCATCTGGCCATATGTCGTCAACAATTACCTGCTTGGGAAGAAGCCGTTCCCGTTCGACCTGCTCTACTGGAACCAGGATTCGACGCGCATGGCGGCGGCCAATCACAAGTTCTATCTGCGCGAGTTCTATAACGAGAACCGGCTGGCACGGGGCGACATGACGCTCGGTGGCGTTCATCTCGACCTGAAGAAAATTACGCTGCCGATCTTCTCGGTGGCGACGCGCGAGGATCACATCGCGCCAGCGCCGTCGGTGTTCCGCGGCATTCAGATGTTCGGCGGCCCGGTCGAGTTCGTGCTTGCCGGATCGGGACACATCGCGGGCGTGGTCAATCCGCCGAATAAGGTCAAGTATCAGTATTGGACCGACGGCACGGCAATGACGAACATCGCCGATTGGCAGGCGTCCGCCGTCGAGCATCCAGGCTCGTGGTGGCCGTACTGGATCGAATGGCTGTCGCAGCAGTCGGGCGGTTGGGTGCCGGCGCGCGTTCCCGGCAGCACGCTCGGCGTGATCGAGGACGCCCCCGGCGCTTACGTTAAAGCGCATTAGGGCCGTCCCAGCCTACAACGGCAGGGCTGGCGATCGCCCCTCTCCACACAATGGAGAGGGGAAAAGGTTCACGCCAACTCGAACTCGCCCTCATAATCGACCGGCCAGAGAACCGTGAAATCCTCGCCATCGAGGGAGCGGAACGCGACGGCGTTGATATCGAGCTCGTCGGAAGCGTCTTCCACGATCGGCTCGATCTTCTCCCAGACCTTCGTCGCGTTCTTTGCCAGCAGCACGAGATTGATCACGCCCTCACCGGGCTCGTGACCGTCCACTTCGGCCGACGTCGAGCTGCCGAGCGCTTCGATCAGGCGATCTTCCAGCGCGATGACCTTGTCGAGCGTATCGTCGTCGTCGCCCTGAAATTGAAGAACAAGCTGGTGGTTCATAGTCCCTTCCCGTTGACGTCTAGACAGCAGCGAGCGCCTGTTCGAGATCGCCGATGATGTCCTCTATGTCTTCGATGCCGATCGATAGCCTGACGACATCCGGCCCCGCCCCCGCAGCCCGTCGCTCATCGTCCCGGAGCTGCCGGTGCGTCGTCGATGCGGGATGGATGACAAGGCTTCGCGTGTCGCCAATGTTGGCGAGAAGGCTGAAGAGCTTCAAGCCCGAAACGAGCTTCACGCCCGCTTCATATCCGCCTTTGAGCCCGAACGTGAAGACGGCACCTGCACCTTTTGGACAAATCTTTTTCTGCAGCGCGTGGCAGGGGCTCGACGGCAGCCCGGCATAGCTAACCCAGGCGATTTTCTGCTGCCTTTCGAGCCATTCGGCGACAGCGAGCGCGTTGTCGGCCTGCCGTTGCATGCGGAGCGGCAGGGTCTCGGCACCCGTCAACAGCAGGAAGGCGTTGAACGGCGAGATTGCGGGCCCGAGGTCGCGCAACCCCAGAACGCGCGCCGCGATGGCAAACGCCATCGGCCCGAAGGCCTCGGCAATCTTCAGGCCGTTGTAGGAGGGATTCGGATCGACCAGAGATTTGTAATGGTGGCGGCTTCCGAGCCAGTCGAAGGTGCCGCAATCGACGATGGCGCCGCCGATCGAGTTGCCGTGGCCGCCAATAAATTTCGTCAGGCTGTGTACGACGATGTCGGCGCCGAAATCCTTCGGACGGCAGAGGTAGGGCGTCGCCAGCGTATTATCGACAATAAACGGTACGCCCGCATCTTTCGCGACGGCTGCAATGGCTGGGAGATCGACGACGATGCCGCCGGGGTTGGCGATGCTTTCGCAGAATATCGCACGCGTTTTCGGCGTGACGGCGCGGGCAAACGATTGCGGGTCCGTTGCATCCGCCCAGATGACGTTCCAATCGAACTTCTTGAACGAATGATTGAACTGGTTGACCGAGCCGCCGTAGAGCTGCCGCCCGGCAATGAACTCGTCGCCCGGCTCAAGCAGCGTATGGAACGCCAGAAACTGCGCGGCATGACCGGAGGCAAGCGCCAGCGCGGCTGAGCCATCTTCGAGCGCGGCGAGGCGCCCTTCGAGCACCGCCTGTGTCGGGTTCGTTATGCGCGTATAGATGTTGCCGAACGCCTCCAGCCCGAAAAGGGCGGCGGCATGGTCGACATCATTAAAGACGTAAGACGTCGTCTGATAAATCGGCGTGGCACGCGCGCCGGTCGTGGGATCCGGCGCTGCTCCGGCGTGCACGGCTGCCGTCGCGAACTTGACGTTCGATGATGTCGACATTGTTGGCGTTCCCCTGAGGCCTTTTGGACCACAGGGAGCCGAGGTGGAACCGGCCTGTCAACTGGCCGGCTCGTTATAAGTTTTCCTAGAGGTCGGCGGAGCGTCCGGCCATGCCGCAGTGCCACTTCTGGATAACCCAGTTGGGGTGGTCACCAATCCACTTCGCCATCTCGATCTGACCGTTGGTCATGCACTGGCTGGCGCTGACGCTCTGACCTTCGAAATTCAGCGTGACGTCTTTGCAACGGCTCGGCTGGTCGATCAGGCAGACAGCGACGACGAGTTCGATCATGGGGCCTCCAGGTTTGAAGCGGTAATCGCTCGCGGGAGCGATTGCGGTGTGCCCTGGACGGTTCCTCTGGTCGTTTTTTATTCATTTTTGGACTGATCGAGCCAAGTATGCGGGAAATATTCCCGTGCACAAGAACAAGGCTGTCGCACTTCCTGCCTAATCTGTGGTCAGGAATATTTGCCGCGGCTCCTGTTGCGGATTGGCCCTCATGTCGCCTTCAAAGCGTATCGAATTTGCCACGGTTTGGCCTTGCCACTCCCTTCCTCGCGGCAGATAAGCAGCGCGGATGCCACATCCGATTCGATTTCCACCAAAAGCGCGCATGGTCGTCTTGTGCGGATGGGGGTGTCGGGGCGATGTGATCGGGTGAGTCGCAGAGGCAAGTTTCTAAGGCGGCAGATCAGCATATGACTACTCAAAGTGTCGAGCGGGCCGAAGGCGCGGCGTGGGACGATGCGCGCGCATCCGGAACTCTTACCGTCGGTTGGTTTGTGCGCCGTTCGGCGCTCTGGATGGGCATCATGTTCGTTGCCCTTGTCCTGGCATGCACCCTTTACGGCGTGGCGAGCCAAGTCGGCGCGGACGGCGCCCGCATCCCGAGAGCGCCCTCGCCGGAATTCAAGGTTTAGATTTCCGGTCATTACGGATAATCCGGATTTGGACTATCGGTGCAGCGGATTCGCCCCGGCACCGAACGAGGGCCTGTCTGGAGCCGGCTGGTTCCTCCGCAATGGACCTTTGCTGCGCGATTGCGATGCGCCGCGGTATGCGAATTCCCGTCATGCAGGCACAGCGGCGTCCCATCTCGGGGCACCCACTTCAGGTTAAGTTGCCTACAAAACGCAGCGCCTTGCGCGCATAACTGGCACCCGCCCGGTCAGAAAAGGCGTATTTTGCTCGGCTATGCTTCTACAATTTTGCCTGACATTCACTATTGATGCTGCGTAGTGATCTCCAGCACCTTGAATTTGGAGTCTTCATCCTCCTATCATCAGTAATCGCTGGAGCCCTGAGGGACGCGTCTGAATGACGGAGCAGCAAAAGAAGTTTCCAGAATTCTACGTGACGGCGCCGCAGCCGTGCCCCTACTTACCAGGCAAGCTCGAACGCAAGCTTTTCACGCACCTGACGCACGACAAGCCGCCTGAGCTTGTCGATCGCCTTTTGACCACCGGCTTCCGACGCAGCCAGAACATCGCCTACGTGCCTTATTGCGAAGGCTGCCAAGCCTGCGTCTCCGTTCGCGTGCTCGCCGACCAGTTCGAGCCCGACCGCTCGATGCGACGGGCATGGAAAAGGAATTCGCGTCTCGTCGCCCAGCGTACGGCACCGACGCCGACCATGGAGCAGTTCCGGCTGTTTCGCGCCTACATCGACGCGCGCCACAGCGACGGCGGCATGGCTGACATGACGATGCTCGACTATCGCATGATGGTCGAAGATACGGTCATCGAGACGTTCCTTACCGAATATCGCGAAAAGCCTGAGGGGGCCGAAGATCTCGACTTCGATACCTGGCCGCTCAAAGCAGTTGCACTGTGCGACCGGCTGAGCGACGGCATTTCGATGGTCTACAGCTTCTATGATCCTGACGATGCCGATGCGGGCCTTGGAACGTACATGATCCTCGAACACATCGCCTTCGCGCGCCGGATCGGACTGCCTTACGTCTATCTCGGCTATTGGATCGAGGGTTCGCGGAAGATGGCGTACAAGACGCGCTTCAAGCCGCAGGAACGTCTTGGACCCGACCGCTGGGAACGCGCGCCTGACGACGAAGACATTCCGCAGTAGTTGCGCCTGCCACACCTCGGATGCCAATGGACCGTGTCCTGAGCTTTACGCAGAGGGATGACAGATAAGTCCTGAACTCGATCAATTCGCGAGTTCGGCGTCGAGCTTCTGGAACATGTAGGCCCACTTCGCCGATAGCGTATCGACGAGCATTTTCATGTGCTCGCGCAGATCCTGCATGCGTGCACAATCAGGCGTGTCGGCCTCGGCCCCCTGCTGGCCCATCATGGCGATCTCGGACAGCAATTCGTTGGTCGTCTGGTCATAGACGACGGTTTTATCGTCCCTTACGAACGGTTTTGCCTTTTCCATGAACTCGTCATGGCTCCAGTGCCGCTTGTCTTTCAGCGCCCGCAGTTTTTCCTGGAAGGGCGGGCGGTTCTTCAAATTAAGGTCGCGCAGGCTGCCGGCCGCCTCTTCGACGACCGCTTCAAAGTCTTCCTTCGAGCAACCCGTCGTCGCCTCCACGGCGCATGCGGCCGACCCGGCACACGCTATCGCCAGCAACGAGAACCCGGCCCTGGAAGCCGTCCGTTTCAGATACCCACCCATAGCAGGCAGTCGTAGCTTCGCGCAGCGAATGCCACAAGGTCCGGCAGTCAACAGGTGTGACTAAAATCGGGGACCGAACGAATTTGACCGCGGGAAGCCCTTGGGCGCCACCTTACCTGCCTGCGCGCGCTCGCCGACCCATTCCTTCAGTTCGCTCCACGACAGCGAAAATTCGCGGCCGGCGCTGTCGAGCCAGGTCAAGCCGTTGGACTTTTTGAACACGCGCGCATCCGACAGTGCGCCGTCCTTGATCCGCTGCAGGATGACGCCCTTGCCGCGGGTCATTTCGTTGACCTCGTCGAGTTTGAAAACGAGCATCTTGCGGTTCTCGCCGATGGTCGCGACGTAGTCGCCATCAACCGGCACGCAAACGCGGGCTTCCTCGGGCTCGCTGACGTTCAGGACCTGCTTACCCTTGCGTGTTGCGGCGATAACCTCGGCTTCCGGCACGATGAAGCCGTAAGCTCCGGTCGAAGCCACGAGCAGCTTGCGTGATGGGTCATGGACGAAAAGCTCAGCGATATCGTGGTTTTCTTCAAGATCGATCATAAGGCGGAGCGGCTCGCCGTGACCGCGCCCGCCCGGCAGCGAGCCCGCTTCGAGCGTGAAAAATTTGCCGTTCGTCGCGAAAAGCACGAGCTTGTCGGTCGTGAACGCCTTCAAGGCGCGTTTCAAGCCGTCGCCCTGCTTGAAGTCGAGCTTCGACAGGTCGTCCTGATGGCCCTTCAGCGCGCGCACCCAGCCCTTCTCAGACATGATGACGGTGATCGGCTCTTTCTCGACGAGCGCCGCATCGAGATCGATGTCGATGTCGGGCATGTCGGCGAATGACGAGCGGCGGCGGCCGAGCGGCGTCTTCTTGGAATACTTTTCGCGCGTTTCCTTGACTTCTTCAGAGACGCGCTCCCATTGCAGCTCTTCCGACTTCAGAAGCTGCTTCAATTCGCGGCGTTCTTTCGAAAGCTTGTCGTGCTCAGCCTTGATCTCGACTTCTTCGAGCCTCGACAGCGAGCGCAAGCGCAGGTTCAGGATCGCTTCGGCCTGGACGTCGCTCAAGTTGAATTTCGACATCAACTTGGCTTTAGGATCGTCCTCGCGGCGGATGATCCGGATCACCTCGTCGATGTTGAGGTAGGCGATCAGGTAGCCGTCGAGCACTTCAAGGCGATGCTCGATCTTTTTCAGGCGGTACGTTGAGCGCCGAACCAGAACCTCGATGCGATGCTCTAGCCATTGCCAGAGCACGTCGCGCAGATCGAGCACATTCGGGATCTGGCCGCCCGATAGCACGTTCATGTTTAGGCTGACGCGCACTTCAAGCTCGGTCGCGCGGAACAGACTCTCCATCAGCAGAATAGGATCAACCGTGCGGCTCTTGGGTTCGAGCACAAGGCGAATCTCTTCGGCACTTTCATCGCGGACGTCGCCTAAGAGCTGAAGCTTTTTCTCGCTCATCAGGTCGGCGATCTTCTCGATCAGCTTCGCCTTCTGCACGCCGTAGGGAATTTCGGTGACGACGATCTGATAGCCGCCGCGCCCGGTCTCTTCCTTGTCCCAGCGCGCGCGCAAGCGAAAGCCGCCGCGGCCAGTCTTATAGGCTTCGAGGATCTGGGCGCGCGGCTCGACGATCACGCCGCCGGTCGGAAAGTCAGGACCGGGAACCAACTCGACAAGCTTCTCGATCGTGGCGTTCGGATGCTTGATGAGATGCAGAAGCGCGGCACACAATTCATCGACATTGTGCGGCGGGATGTTCGTCGCCATGCCGACGGCGATGCCCGACGATCCATTCGCCAACAAATTGGGAAAAGCGGCCGGCAGCACGACTGGCTCTTCGACGCGGCCGTCGTAGTTGGGACGGAAATCGACCGTCTCCTCGTCGATGCCTTCGAGGATCAGCGCAGCAATCTCGGTCATGCGCGCTTCGGTGTAACGCTCAGCAGCCGGATTATCGCCGTCGATGTTGCCGAAGTTGCCCTGGCCATCGACCAGCGGATAGCGCACCGCGAAATCCTGCGCCAAACGCGCAAGAGCGTCGTAGATCGCCTGGTTGCCGTGCGGGTGATAGTCGCCCATCACCTCGCCGACGATCTTGGCGCATTTGATGAAGCCGCCCTCGGGATTGAGCCTAAGCTCGCGCATAGCATAAAGAATGCGCCGATGAACGGGCTTCAGGCCGTCGCGCACGTCCGGCAGTGCACGGTGCATGATGGTCGAAAGGGCGTAGGCCAGATAGCGCTCTTCGAGAGCAGCTCTGAGCTCGACGGGCTCAATGGGGCCATCGCCCGGAAGAATCGGTTTGTCACTCATGGCGCATCCCTCTACAGCGCTGCCGAGGCGCGCTCAAGCCTAGGGCAGCGCTGCGGACGGCCAGAGTTGCAGGGACGCGCCATTTGGGCGCAATGCGGCACAAGTCCCCGAGGCGAGCGGCGCGACACAAAATCCACAGTCCGTTGGGCTCCTTGATCGGACGGGATGGCATCCGCATGTGAGGGCCGCTATTCCTCTTAGAACCAGGGGATCAGATGGCCAGAATGGATGAACGATGGCGGCGCTCGTGCCAGACCTGCCTCAGGTTGAAAAACACATCGTCGAAATGACGAACGAAGTGCGTCGAGAAAAAAATCTGCCGGCGCTTAAGGTCAATGCCATGCTAGCCAAGGCTGCGCGCGCGTTTGCGCAGAAGGTGGCAACGAGCGGCAGGTTTTCACACACCGCAGACGGCCGGACGCCCGCCCAGCGCGCTGAGAGCGTCGGTTACAAACATTGCGATATCGCCGAAAACCTCGCGATGGACCAGAACATCGGCGGCTTCGATACTGGCGAGCTTGCCTTGCAAGCCATTGCGGGCTGGATGAACTCGCCGCCGCATCGCGCCAACATTCTTCGCGCCAGCGTGTCCGAAATCGGCGTCGGCGTTGCGCGCGCTCCAGGCGCCAAACCGAAGTTCATATCGGTCGAACTGTTCGGCCAGCCCGCTTCGAAAATCTTGACATTCCAGATCAAGAATTTCGCAAAGGTGGAACTCAGCTATTCCTACGGAAGCAAGACCTATGAACTGAAGCCTGGAGTTTCCGTCGTTCACTCATCGTGCTCGCAACAGCAGCTCGTTATTACCAAGCCCGGCGGGGTCTTTTCTTCGGCAACGGAAATCGCGAAGGTAACGGCGGAAAACAAAAAACTATACACACTCAAGCCGAATGCCTCGGGCGAGCCGAAGCTGGAAATTGCCACCCGTTCAGCAGAACCATGAGTAGTCTGAACATTGATCCGTGAAGAAACTTTTCCGGCCGCATCGCGTTACAATAAGATTCGGCTAAAAAACGAAAAAGGAGGGATGCCTATGCAAACCCGCCAACTTCTCATCTTCATTGCGCTTAGCCTGATCGCTGCGGGTGTCGTCATCGGTGCGGTGACGACCTATAGGCGTTCACACACAGAAGTGCTTGTCGATACGCCGGCGGCGAAAGTCGAAACCAATAAGCCAGGCGATCAGACGACGATCGATGCGCCTTATACTCATATCGAAAAGGGCAACGAAGGCACGAAGATCGAAGCTCCGGGCGTAAAGATCGAAGTGCCGCCTAAGCAGCCGCAGAATTGATCTCCAGATCGAGTTGTGATGCTCGGGGCAGTCACGCGTGACTGTGCCGAGCATCCGCTTTTCATCTGCGCAATGGCTCCTCGGCATGACGCGTCGAGGAGGCCGGCCGCGGTCAGCCGATGGTTCTAAGAATGCCACCTTCAACCCGGAGCGCTGCGCCGTTGGTGGCGGAGGCTTCTTTGGACGCCGCGTACACAACCATGTTGGCGACTTCTTCAACGCTCGCGAACCGCTGAATGAGTGAGGTCGGGCGGTGTTCTTTCACGAAAGTGGCGGCCATCTCGTCCGTGCTCTTGCCTGCAGCTTCGGCCATCGACTTCAAGAAGTCATCGACACCTTCGGAAAGCGTCGGCCCCGGCAAGACGGAATTGACGGTGACGTTGGTTCCGGCCGTCAGTTGAGCGACGCCCTGGGCAATCGAGAGCTGCGCGGTCTTGGTGAACCCATAATGGATCATCTCGACGGGAATGTTCACCGCTGACTCCGACGAGATGAAGATCACTCGGCCCCAGTTGCGCTCAAGCATACCCTTCAGGTAGCCGCGGGTCAGGCGCACGCCGGACATCACGTTCGTCTCGAAGAAGCGCATCCAATCGGCGTCCGGAATATCGAAGAAGGGCTTCGGCTCGAAGATGCCGGCATTGTTGATCAGGATATCGACCGACGGCACCGCCTTGATCAAGGCATCGCAGCCTGCTGCGGTAGCGACGTCGGCAGCGACACCCGTGACAGCCGCAGCGTTGCATGCCTTGTGCACGGCGGCGATGCCCTTATCGACCGTCTCCTGCTTGCGGCCATTGATCACCACTTTGGCGCCGGCCTGAGCCAAACTTTTCGCGATGGCCAGTCCGATACCGGCCGTCGAGCCAGTTACGAGGGCGGTCTTGTCGGTCAAATCGATTTTCATGGGCCGGTTCCGGTTTGGAGGGTTGATGTGCCTTAGATCGGATTTTCCGAACAATATGCAAGAGTAATGTTTTCGTCGCGCCTCTCTTGGCCTGGATCAATGGCAATCGGAGCGCGCGGACCTAATTGCTACGTTGCGACGGCGGGAGAGTTCCGCCCGGTCGCGAACTCCCGCCGGCTCGGTCCCAACAGGTCGTCGCATGCGGTTCCAACAATTCGTACTGCTCCGGAAAGCAAGCAGCAACATTCCGGCCGTCAGAACGAGCTACAGTCTGTGCGACGCGTCGCAGTTCTTCGTTTGCGGCGCGGACGACGGGAGGGCGAATGGCACTCGAAATCGAACGAAAATTTCTGATCCATGACGCCTCCTGGAGAGAGGCGGTGACGGGTTCTGAACGCATTCTGCAGGGCTATTTCGCGCGCACGCCGCTGCTCCGAGCCCGCATTCGCATCTACGGTGACAAGGGCTACATCACGCTCAAGAGCGAACCGGGCATGCTGGTCCGGCATGAATACGAATATGAGATTCCGAAAGCCGACGCTGTCGAGATGATCAAGCAGTTCAGCGTCGAGCCGATCATCAGCAAGATGCGCTATGATGTGCCCTATGGCGGCGTCGTATGGAGTGTCGACGTCTTCGAAGGCGCGAACAAAGGGCTGGTGCTTGCCGAAGCCGAACTCAAAAGCCCGGATCAGGCGCTGGCGTTGCCGCAGTGGGCCGGGCGCGAAGTGACCAACGACCGCCGCTACGGCAATTCCAACCTCGCACGCTATCCGTTCATCACTTGGGACAAGAACGGCAATCCGCCGCCGGAGAAAGACGACGATGCATAGGCGCTGCGATGCCCTTGGCCCCGCACACGTGGCATTGCGTCAATGCCAACCATTATAAGGGTCCCAGCCATCGTCCTCGGCTTGGCGTTCCGACTGACGATTGATGATGTGCGGCGATTGCGGGCTCGTTTTCGGCGCAGCCGCAGAGGTCTTCACCGACGTCCGCTCAGCCGGCTTCGACCGCGACTTCTCTGCGGCAGCCACGCGGCCGCTCAGTGAGCGCACGATCGTCACCTCGGTTCCCACATGCACGAGAGACGCAAGATGCAGCACGTTCGCGTTCATCATCCGGAAGCAACCTGACGACATCGCCTTGCCGATCGACTTCGGCTCGTTGGTGCCGTGGATGCGATACAGCGTGTTACCGAGATAGATTGCCTTGGCGCCGAGCGGATTGCCGATACCGCCGAGCATGCGCACGGGAAGTCCCGGCTGGCGCTGGCGCATTTCTGCGGGCGGATACCAATCCGGCCAATCAGCAATGCGGGACACTTTTTCCTTACCGGTCCAGGCAAAACCCTGACGGCCGACGCCGATCGAATAGGCGTAAGCCGTGTGCGTGTTGAGCACGTAGTAGAGTTTGCGCGCGCTGGTATCGATGACGATGGAGCCCGGCGCGTACGGCGCGTTGAAGGCCACCTTCGGCGGCGCCACAGGACGAATGTAAGGCCGTGATCCGCCGCTGACGCCCTGCGACCTGCTTAACCGCTCTTCTTCTTCGCGAGAGGGCGCTGCGTCCCACGCACCATCATCGTCGCGATCGTATCCATATTTATCATAGCCGTCGCTGCCGTAGACCCGCCGCCCCGGATAGGGCGCGTAATAGCCGCCGTCGCGGTTGCCGTTGTAGCGGGGATCGTAGCGGCGCGGATCGCTGTCGGGATCGCCGTAGCGATTATCGGCGCGCGGGCCGTCTTGCTGATCGAAGTAGCGATCGTCACCCTGCGGTTCGTCGTAGCCATACTGGGAATAGCCCTGCACGGGTGCGCCACGTGGGTCATTCCATTGTTGCCACTGCTGGGCTGAGGCCAGGGTCGACGAACCGGCTAACGCCGACACGCCGACGATCGACAGAATGATTGCTTTCATTGAATCCCGCGCATTCTTTGATTTACCCGTAGGGCAGTCATGGCTGAACAGATCGGAACGCCATTTCCGTCGTTCAATATGTGATGCCTGAAGTCGTCATCGGCGTGGCAAATCAATGGCATCGACGCATGGGCGGTATTTCAAATTGTAACGAAGAAACGCTCAATATTGATAAAAGCCGATTTTCCTTGTCCGACGAAGTTCAGCGCGAAGAGCGGGCCAACACATCCATTAATTCTGCCACCTTACGACGCTGCTCGGCCGAGTTGCCGCTGGCGATTGCGTGCTCGACGCAATGTGCGACGTGATCTTTCAGAACTTCCTCTTCGAGACGGCGAAGGGCGGCGCGAACGGCCGAGATCTGCGTGACGACGTCGATGCAATACCGGTCATCCTCGACCATCTTGGCGATGCCACGCACCTGCCCCTCGATCCGGCTCAGGCGTTTCAAGCACGCGGTTTTTGTCTGTTTCTGCATGCCTTGACGTATACCCTATGGGGGTATATCTGTCAAACGATACCCTAGGCGGGTACGCGGACTCAAGGATGCGGAATGATGGCGGCAGGTAAACCGACCGACGGACACGATCACAGTGGCCAGAACGGGCATAGCTGCTGCTCGCATCAGACCGCGAAAGACGGCGCGACTGCTGAGGCGCACGATCACGCCCATCATGATCATTCGGGTCATAGTCACGGCGTGGCCGCGCACAAGGCGAAGGATCCCGTGTGCGGCATGAGCGTTGATCCCGCTACGGCGAAGCACCGCGCCGAGCATGGGGGACAGACTTACTATTTCTGTTCCGCCGGATGCCGGACGAAGTTTCTCGCCGAGCCTGCGAAATATCTGAAACCCGCCGAAGCGCGCACTGAGAACGTTCCCGCTGGCACGATCTACACCTGCCCGATGCATCCGCAAATCCGCCAGGTCGGGCCGGGCTCGTGTCCGATTTGCGGCATGGCGCTCGAACCCGAGATCGTATCGGCCGAGGCTCAGCCGAATCCTGAGCTTGAAGACATGACGCGGCGTCTGTGGATTGGCCTTGCGCTGGCGCTGCCAGTGTTCGTGCTCGAAATGGGCGGACACATCTTCGATCTGCACCACCTCATCAGCCCAACGGTTTCGAATTGGGTGCAGCTCGTGCTCGCCACGCCCGTCGTGCTGTGGGCGGGCTTTCCGTTCTTTGAGCGCGGCTGGAAATCGATCCAGACTGGCAACCTCAACATGTTCACACTGATCGCGCTCGGAACGGGCGTGGCGTGGGTCTACAGCATTGTCGCGACGCTGGCGCCGAGCTTGTTTCCAGAAAGCCTACGCGGCATGGATGGCGCAGCGCCCGTCTATTTCGAAGCGGCTGCGGTCATTACGGTGCTGGTTCTCATCGGCCAAGTTCTTGAGCTTCGCGCTCGTGACCAGACGAGCAGCGCCATCCGATCGCTGCTCAATCTTGCTCCCAAGACAGCGCGGCGCATCAAGGCCGACGATTCCGAAGAAGAAGTGCAAGTCGAGACCATCGTCGTCGGCGACAAACTGCGCGTGCGTCCCGGTGAAAGCATACCGGTCGACAGCGAAGTCATCGATGGCAAAAGCAACGTCGATGAATCGATGGTTACCGGCGAGTCCATGCCCGTCAGCAAAACGGCCGGTGCGAAGGTGATCGGCGGCACGATCAACGGCTCGGGCGCGCTCGTCATTCGCGCCGAAAAGGTCGGCCGCGATACGATGCTCGCGCGCATCGTCCAGATGGTGGCGGATGCACAGCGCAGCCGCGCGCCGATCCAGCGATTGGCCGATGAGGTTGCAAGCTGGTTCGTGCCGCTGGTCTTAGGCGTCGCAGTATTGGCGTTCATCGCGTGGATGGCGTTCGGTCCAGAGCCGCGGTTTTCATACGCTCTCATCGCAGCGGTCTCAGTGCTGATTATCGCATGCCCCTGCGCGCTTGGTCTTGCAACGCCAATGTCGATCATGGTCGGCGTCGGACGCGGTGCGCGCGCGGGCGTTCTGATCAAGAACGCCGAAGCGCTGGAGCGGATGGAAAAGATCGACACGCTCGTCGTCGACAAGACCGGCACGCTGACTGAAGGCAAGCCGAAGGTTACCGCGATCCGCACCACGTCCGGTGTTGACGAAGCCGAGCTTTTGAAGCTCGCGGCAAGTCTTGAACAGGCGAGTGAGCATCCGCTCGGCGCCGCCGTCGTCGCTGCCGCACGCGAACGCAATATCGCGCTTTCGCCGGTCAGCGACTTTGTAGCACCGTCGGGCAAGGGCGTCAGCGGTACCATCGACGGCCGCGCCGTCGTTATC
The DNA here is from genome assembly GCF_047497105.1 of Hyphomicrobium sp. DY-1. Classification (NCBI taxonomy): domain Bacteria; kingdom Pseudomonadati; phylum Pseudomonadota; class Alphaproteobacteria; order Hyphomicrobiales; family Hyphomicrobiaceae; genus Hyphomicrobium; species Hyphomicrobium sp. DY-1. Next base: position 4,699,348 of record NZ_CP134870.1, read on the forward strand.
GGCAACAGGAAGATCATCGACGAAGCGGGCATCTCGACGTCGTCACTCGATGCAGACGCGGAAAAGCTGCGCGCCGACGGTGCGACCGCGGTCTACGTCGCGGTCGATGGGCAGGCAGCGGGTATCATTGCGGTCGCCGATCCCATCAAGGCGACGACGGCATCGGCGCTTAAAAAACTCAAAGCCAGCGGTATTCATGTCGTCATGCTGACGGGCGACAATACCACGACGGCGAAGGCTGTCGCCGGCAAGCTCGGCATCGACGACGTCAAGGCGGATGTGCTGCCGGAAGACAAGGCGCGCATCGTCAACGAATACAAAAGTCGCGGCCACGCCGTTGCGATGGCGGGCGACGGCGTCAACGACGCCCCTGCTCTCGCCGCCGCCGACGTCGGCATCGCGATGGGAACGGGCACCGACGTCGCGATCGAAAGCGCGGGCGTTACGCTGCTCAAAGGCGACCTTGGAGGCATCGCGAAAGCGCGTCGGCTGTCCGAAGCCACGATGTCGAACATCCGGCAAAACCTGTTCTTCGCTTTCATCTATAACGCCGCGGGCGTACCGATTGCGGCAGGCGTGCTCTATCCGGTCTTTGGTTTGCTGCTATCGCCCATCATCGCGGCTGCAGCGATGGCGATGTCATCCGTCAGCGTGATCGGAAATGCGCTGCGTTTGCGGGCCATTGATATAGAGTAGGCTCAGCGGGAAAAGATTCGGGGGATCGAGAGAATGCTCAGCCTCAGCGCGTTTCTTTTGGGGCTTGGCCGCGTGCTGCTCGGCGGATTTTTTGTCTACGCGGGCGTGCATCACTTCTTCATCATGCCGCCACTGACCGCCATGGTTGCTGCGCGCGGCATCCCCTACCCTCGCCTCGTCCTGATCGTCGGCTCTCTCTTCCAGATTGTTGCCGGCGCGCTTTTCGTTCTCAATATCTTCACGGCCGCCGCTGCGTTCGGCTTGATCGTGTTCACGATCGCCGCTTCGGTCATGCTGCTCAACTTCTGGAACATGGATGAACCGATGCGGCAGACCGCCAAGACCGCATGGCAAACGAACGCCGCCATTGTCGGCGGATTATTGATCGCTGCGGCTTACGCCGTCTGATTATTTACACCTTACGTTGTTGCTTTGGCATCGAGCATTGCGGGCGCACTCTCCGGTTTCTTTAGCGACAGAATGAGCAGCGACGCGGCGAGGCACGCAATTCCCGCGGCAAAGAACGCCGGCAGATAGGTTGCGAACTCGGTGCGCGTCAGCCCTGCTCCATATGCCGCCGTCGCTGCGCCGATCTGATGGCCGGCGAAGATCCAGCCGAAGATGACGTTGGTTTTTTCAGGCCCGAAATAGCGCGTCGTCAGCTTGACCGTGGGCGGCACGGTCGCGATCCAATCGAGGCCGTAGAACATCGCGAAAAGCGACAGACCGTAAAATGTGAAGTCGGTGTACGGCAGATAAAGCAGCGATAGCCCGCGCAGGCCGTAATACCAGAAGAGCAGCCAGCGGTTGTCGAAACGATCCGATAGCCAGCCCGAGCCGATGGTGCCGAAGAAATCGAAGACGCCCATCATCGCGAGCACGCTCGCCGCCGCGACGGATGCGAGGCCGTAATCGCCGCACAGCGCGATGAAATGCGTCTGGATCAGCCCGGTCGTGCTCACGCCGCAGATGAAGAACGTGCCGAACAGCACCCAGAATGCTCCGCTTGTGGAGACCTCTTTCAGGACCAACAATGGCGTCAGCAACAGCGCAGCAAAATTCTCAGTGTGCGGCGGCGTGGGAACGATGTCCTTCGCACCGTAAGGTGGCAGGCCGACATCCGCGGGGCGGTCGCGCATCAAGAGCCAGACGACGATGGCAGCAACGGCGATCACCGCGCAGATGAACGCGACGGAGAGACGCCATCCGTAAAGCGCCGTGAGCTTGGCGAGCAGCGGCAGAAAGACCAGCTGGCCGGTTGCCGTGCTGGCAGACAGCATGCCCATCACTAGGCCGCGCCGCTCGGAGAACCAGCGTGTCGCGACCGTGGCGCCGAGCACCATCGCCGTCAGTCCCGTTCCAAATCCGACGCCGACGCCCCACAGCAGAACGAGTTGCCAGAGGCTGGTCATCGCCAACGACGCGGCGAGCACGGCGGCGACGATGACGAGCGCCGTCAGCACCATGCGGCGAATGCCGAAGCGGTTCATGAACGCGGCCGCGAATGGCCCCATCAGCCCAAAAAGGATGAAACGAATGGCCAACGCCGATGAGATCTCCGACGTCTTCCAGCCGAATTCCTTTTCGAGCGGGACGATGAACACGCCCGGCGCACCCACGGCGCCTGCCGTCACGAGCATGGTGAGGAATGCCGCGGCGGCAACGGCCCAGCCGTAGTGGATGTTTTTTCGCGCCATCGTTGCGGCGAGCGCCGAAGAGATCATGAAGGCCCCAAAACCGTATTCGCGTTTAACACATGCCAAGGGTTTTATATTATGTTCATAATAAAAATCCAGCGCGACGCCGCCGCGTGCCATAGCGGGCAACCCGGGAACAGGATTTCATTAAGGAAATCATTAACTTCAAACTGCGCAAATGCGCCTCCTTGCGGCCTCATGCATCGGCATTCTACCACTGGCATGGACTGCGGGGATAAGTTGGCCGTCACCAGATTTGCATGACAGTCCTGAGGCGAAAGCAATCGACGATGATACGCCAGCGGCTTCTGTTTCTCGGACTGCTGATCTGGGCGCTCGCGATGATCCTGCCGGATTTCGCGCGCGTGGTTCGCCCTCTCGGATCGTTCGGTTTTTATGCCGACAGTGACGGGCTGATCTATGACGTTGCCGGTCCGTTCAATGCCCTCGAGAACTCCCCCGCCTGGAAAGCCGGTGTGCGCGAGGGCGACAGGCTCGATTTTTCGAAAATGCGATGTATTCCATACGATCGCGACGTGTGTGCCGCGACGATCTCAGCGGTCGGCGGCAACGAATATGTCCTTCCTGGCGTACAGGCGACGTTCGAGCTGCTGCCCAATGGCGCGGAACCGGCACGTCAGGTGCACTTGATGGCGCTGCCCCGGCCCTCAAACTGGCTCGTGCGCTTCGTGCTGATGCTCGAGCAAATCGCCGGCATCGCGGTCATCCTCGGCGCCGGGTGGCTGGTGTGGACGAAGCCCGGCCCTATGAGCTGGGGCTTTTTCCTGTACGCCATCTGGTTCAATCCCGGCCAAGCCTACGAATTCTATGCCCACTTGCAGCGCTGGCCGATCGTGCTGATGGCGCAGAACGCTCTGGGTTGCATTGCTCAGGCTGCGGGATACGTCGGCCTGCTGATCTTCGTGATGCGAGCGCCGACCGATACGCTGCAGCCGCAATGGGCGCGCGCGGAACGCCTGATGCCATGGCTCGGCGCCGTTATTGCCGTGGCGCTCATGGCGTCCTACGGCAGCTCGTTCGGATTCCATACTGAATTGCTCAGTCGCGTCACAATCTTGTTCGGTATCCTCGTCAGTGTGGCGGCCGTTGCGATCCTGCTGATGCGGCGGCAGACGCTGTCGCCCAAGGACAACCAGCGCCTGCGGTGGGTGATGTGGGGATGCCTGATCGGACTTCCGGCGTTTGTCATCGCCGATCTCAACGAATACACGACGCTGCTGACCGACTGGGACGGGCTGTTTCTGCCGGAAGATGTCGCCGGGCTGCTCTATCTGACCAACGGCGTGCTTTGCCTGTTCGTAGTCGAAGCCGTGCGGCGGCAGCGCGTCGTCAACGTTGCGATACCGCTCAGGCGCGTGACCGTGCTTGCGCTCATTACGAGTTTGCCGGCTCTCCTCTTGCACGAGCAGGCCGAGCATCTGCATGAGCTTGTCGAGCTTCCGAGCTGGACGTGGCTTCTCGTCGGCGCGATCATTCTGTTTGTCATCGGACGGCTGCACGAATGGGCCGTCGAGCTCGCCGACGATTTTTTTAATCGCTCGCTCGATCGGGCCGGGGAGATTCTCGACGAAGCCATATTGGAGGCCAAAACCGGAGACGAGATCGACCGAATTTTATCCAGCCGCGCCAGCAATATTCTCAGGCTGTCATCAGCGGTGACGTTCCGCCGGACCGAAAGCGGTTTTCGCCGCTACGAAAACGGCACAGGCTGGACCGGCGATATCTCGGATCTTCGTCTCAACGATGACAATCTCGGCGCGCTGCTGAAGGGCGAGCCGTGCGTCATCAACGAGGCGGTGGCAAAGGACGCGTCATTTCCTGGCGATCTCGATATGCCGATCCTGGCGATTCCGGCGACGAGCCGCGTGCATTGTTATGCCATCACGTTCTATGGCCCGCACGAGTCCGGCACGGCGATCGACGGCAACGAACGACGGATGCTGCAGAACCTCGGGCGACACGCGGCCGACGCCTACGCTCGCATCGAGAACGACGAACTACGCAAAACCATCACGGATCTTAGATATCAAGTCGAGATGCGCGGCGCCCTGGCCTAGGGGGCGCGCATCTTCGCGCGCTCTTATTACGTTCCGACAGGCTGCCTGCCATCTCAACGAGCGCTTAATGCCATCGGAGTTTTGTATTGGAAGCTTCTTCGTCGCGTCGCCATGTTTAAGCGCAGTGTAGCCGGCGAAATGAGGAGCATGTCATGGAACAGATCGCTATCGGCAAGTCCGGCATCACGACGTCTCGGGTAGGTCTTGGAACCTGGGCCATCGGCGGATGGATGTGGGGCGGCAGCGAAGAACGCGAGTCCATCGCGACAATCCAATCGGCCGTCGAGCGCGGCATTACGCTGATCGACACCGCGCCGGTCTATGGTTTCGGCCAGTCCGAAGAAATCGTCGGCAAAGCGCTCGCAGAAGGCGGACTGCGCGATAAAGTACAGATCGCAACGAAAGTCGGGCTCGCTTGGAAGGACGGTAAGGTCTATCGGGACTCCTCACCGGCACGCATTCGTCAGGAAATCGAGGACTCGCTGCGCCGTCTACGAACGGACGTCATCGACCTTTATCAAGTCCACTGGCCCGATCTCGACACGCCATTTGAAGAGACGGCGCGCACGCTGGAAGATTTGCGGCGTGCTGGCAAAATACGCGCGATCGGGGTCAGCAATTATTCTCCGGCGCAAATGGAGCAGTTTCGCCGTGCTGCGGCGCTCGATGCGGTGCAGCCGCCCTACAATCTGTTCGAGCGCGAGATCGAGGCCGACGTTCTTCCCTATGCCAAGAAAGTCGGTCTTACGGTGCTCAGCTATGGCGCCTTATGCCGAGGGCTGCTCAGCGGGCGCATGACCGCCGCGACGACGTTTAGCGGCGATGATCTGCGTAAAGCCGATCCGAAGTTCCAGGCCCCGCGCTTCGCACAATACCTTGCTGCAATCGAAAAGCTGCAAGCTCTGGCGCAGAACCGCTTCGGCAAATCCGTGCTCGCGCTTGCTGTCCGCTGGGTCCTTGACCAGGGGCCCACGATTGCGCTGTGGGGCGCGCGCCATCCCGGTCAGCTCGATCCGGTGGCCGAAGTCGATGGCTGGCATATCGACGACGGCAGCAAGCGTGAAATAAATTCGATTTTGGAAGCCTGCATCAGCGATCCGGTTTCTCCTGAGTTCATGGCGCCGCCGGAAAAGCGGCCACAATTCGCGCAGGCCCGGTCAAGCTGAGATGGCAGCGTGCCGCAATTTTTACTCGGTCGACGAGATATGTGAGGAAGT